>NZ_JBNPWD010000001.1:0-3415000 GCF_050434005.1 Chitinophaga sp. W2I13
GCATCGGCCAATATGTTTTTGATCATAACCGCCAGGAACTGAAACATGAAGCAGCTACCATCCGGCTCTCCCTCCGGGAAGCAGATATGCTGCGCATGCTGGCAGAACGCCCCAACACCACCACCCACCGGAAAAGCATGCTGCTGGAATTATGGGGCGATGATAATTTTTTCAATGCCCGTAACATGGATGTATATATCAGCAAACTCCGGAGATACCTGCAACACGACGCCACCGTGCAACTTATCAATGTAAGAGGACAGGGATATAAGCTCGTCTTTTAACAATCATTCACACTATACTCAGGTTCGTTAACGGTTACGTGTACACGATGATCCTACTTTCGTATCGTTCAATTACAAACGATGATACAAAAAGCAGCGATCCTTCTTTGTACCCTGCTGGCAGCGGCTGTCAGCAGCCATGCACAGGCCACCAAACAACTGAAGGAAGTAGTTATAAAAGGTAAAGCAGACATCCGCGCGAAAGGAGATACCCTGGAATATGATGCCGCGCGCTACAAAACAAAAGACAATGCCGTAGTGGAAGAACTGCTGCGCAAGCTGCCCGGTGTCCGGGTAGACCGCGCCGGCAACATCATCGCCCAGGGTGAAACTGTACTAAAAGTATTGGTAGACGGAAAAGAATTCTTTGGCAACGACCCCGCCATCGCCACCCGTAATCTCCCGGCCAACATGGTCGCCAAAATCCAGGTGCTGGATAAGAAAAGCGACCAGGCCGCCTTTACCGGCATCGACGATGGTAACAGCACCAAAACCATCAACATCGTTACCAAAAAAGAAATGAAAAAAGGATACTTTGGCAATGCTTCAGCGGGCGGTGGCACCCATGAACGCTATGAGGCCGGGGTAAACGTTAACAGCTTCGCCGGTGATAAACAGCTCTCTCTTTTATTCAAAGCCAACAACGTAAATAAGTCGGGCTTCAGCGCAGGCGAACTGCTTCGCCTCGCCGGCAGCAACCCCGAAATATTTGACCAGCTTCCTTCCTACGCAATGGCCGAAATCCTTAAAATGAAAGGCGTACAGGCAACAGCAGATAACCCGGAGGAACTGGCGCAGCTCTCTAATCCCACAGGATTAAACAATACCCAGTACGGCGGCGTGAACTTTAACAACGACTTTAGCAACAACACCGCTCTGCGCAGCAGCTATTTCTTTAACCGGTTCGCATCACGGAATAATTATGATAACCACCGGTTTTATCAACTCCCCGACACCAGTTATCACTACTACCAGCAAGGCCATCAAACAGATATCAATAATAACCACCGCGTAAATGCCAGCATCGATATACCTGTAAATGCACAGAACAGTATTAAAATCTCCCCGGTATTCAACAGCATCCAGTCTTCCGGTGTCAATCAACTCTCCTATCGCTCCCTGAATGAAGCGCAAACACAATTGCTGAACAACGGCACCCAATACCATGAAAGCAATGCCAGCAGCTGGCAGTCGGCCACCGATATTCTTTTCCGGCACAAATTCCGGCAAGAACGGCACACCTTATCACTCACCGTAACTCCCGCCTGGCTGGAAAACAATAACCAGGTACGAAATATCTCCCTCAACAATATCTATAACATTAAAATACCCCGCACAGATACCATTAATCAACAGCTCCGGATACAGGGCCATGGCTTTTCGGTAAATAATCAATTCGTATATACCCTGCCGTTATCACGCACACATACGTTGCTGATCAGTGAAAACTTCTTCTACAGCAATACCCGGCAACAACAAACCGCATTCAGCTTTGATCCGGTGCAACAACAATACACATTGCCCGATGAACGCTACCACGACGACTTCTCCACAACCAACACCCGCAGCACACCCGCTGTGGCGGTGTCCGCAAAGTATAAGCGTTTTAGTTACACCGCGGAAGCAGCACTGCAAATCAACTGGCAGCAAAGTAATTCGCGGGTACAGCACTACCAGGTGAATAACACCTATCATAACCTGCTGCCCCGTATCAACGCCCGGTACCAGTTTTCTCCGGCACGCAAAATCAGCGTCGATTACCAGACCAGCGTTCAGCTACCTGCCATTTCGCAGCTACAGTCCCTCCCCGATATCAGTGATCCGATGTATGTGCGCCAGGGAAACCCTGCTCTGAAACCGGCTATCAGGCGCAGTATACGTGCATCTTATCTTTTCACAAACGCGGATAACGGCAGTTATACCAATATTATGGCGAATGGCAGCATAGTAGCCCGCCAGTTTACTGACTATGCCGTTACAGACAGCAGCGGTAAACAACTGATCACCACTATTAATGCTAACGGATACGCCAACACGAATGTATCATTCCAGCACTTTTTTAAAACAGACGACGAAGGATCAGGTATCACCTATGGTCTGCAGCTGGCTTACAATGCCTATCCATCGCTATTCAACAGCATACAACGCAACAACCGGCAATACAGCGTGGCGCCCGATATCAGCTTTAATTACTATCCTGCGGCATTCCTGAATATTTCAGCGCACCTCAACACTGCCTGGAACAACACCACAATGCTGCAAAAACCCTACTGGTTGTTTAACTACGATCTGTCCGCTGTCGCTACGCTTCCCTGGAACATGCAGGCAGAAAGCGAATGGACAGGTTACACCACCTCCGGCCTCAGTAACAACTATAACACCACCGCCCTGTTATGGAATGCTTCCCTCAGCAAAAACATAGGCAAAAAGTATACACTGAAAGTAGCCGCCACCGATTTGCTGCGGCAAAACAAAAATGTGATGCGGATGGTGCGGGGCGGATATACGGAAGATCAGCGGAACAACATGCTGGGGCAGTATTTCATGGCAAGCCTTGTTTACCAGCTCCGCTCTTTCAAAAAAAAGTAATTCATCTCACTAAATATATATTATCATGAAAACAACTTCCATCTTAACATTTGTATTACTGGCCGCTGCTTATATGCCAGCGGCTGCGCAGGACAAAAGCAGCGGAAAAATAAGCTATACGCTTACCATGAACCTGCACGCTAACCTGAAGCCGGAACAAATGCAATACAAAGACATGATTCCCGAAACTGCTACGCAGGACGCGTCATTGTGGTTTAACAAACAGCGTTTCAAAACATTCTATAACGCTAACCAGAAAAAGGAAGGAGACGACGTGGAAGTAAACGTAAACATTCAGTCTGATAACGGGGATGAATTGTATGTGGATCTCGACAGTAAAAAACAATGGGCAAAGAAAAATGGCAAACTGAAAGAAGCGCCGTTAGACATACGTAAAGGCGAAAGCATTGCCACCGGCGCAACAAAGGAAATCCTCGGTTATCCCTGCCAGCAGCTTATCCTCGTTAATAAAAAAGATTCCACCACAATATGGTACACCACTGCCCTGCCGTTACATGCAGGCAGTCCTATTGGCATGTTCACCGACAAAGGCGTGGTACTGGAAATGCAGCACAGGAAAATGAGTTTCATGGCAACCGCGATTGAATTTATGCCCATCAGGGACGAAGAGTTAGCCATCAGCCGTTAAATAAAAAAACGCAGCGGGAGATGATCCCGCTGCGTTTCCTTCTCAAAAAAAATATTATAAACTCACTACTCCCTTTACCGGTGCAGCTGTTTCCTGGTGCAAATCAAACACTACAATTTCATTGGCGCCTTTCTTTAGCCATGGAGCAGGACAGTACAGATTTTTCTGCGGTCCTATTTCCCAGTAGCGGCCAAGATTGTGACCGTTTACCCAAACAATTCCTTTCTTATATCCCGACATATCGATGTAGGTATCACCGGGTTTATCCAGGTTAAAAGTGGCTTTAAAAAACTGGCCGGGTTTAGCAGCGTTACCGGAAGAAGCGCTCAGTTCCTGTACGAATTTTTCCGTCATAGGCAGGCTGTACACTTCCCAGTTCATCAGCGTCATACCGTTCAGGACTACACGATCTGTGATTCCTTTACGGTCAATCAGCGCTTCTGCAAAGTTGATGCGGCCCATGCCCTCAACGAGGATTTCCAGTTCGGGATCTTTCACATCGCTTACCGGCAGATCAATTGTTTTCTCCCCAAGCCGGCGGTCAATTTTCCCGATGTACTTGCCATTGAGAAACACGGTTGCATAGTCGTGCAGGTCTTTTACACTCAGCTTGCCGCTTTTATGTCCTATCAGCGTGGTTTTATACACCATAAAGCCATAGTCCTGCCCATAGGCTTCAAATGGCTTTGGCTGCGGGGATTTAACCGGCTGTGGTAAATGATCCCATACCGAAGTGAATGGGGTAAGATTAAATTCAGGAATTGTAATGGCCGGAACAGGCTTTGGTATGGCAGGTAATTTTTTGCCCTTCGGGAGATAGGAACCGATCAGCTGACGCAATGCCTGGTATTTAGGCGTCGCATTTCCCTGCTCATTGATAGGCGCATCATAGTCGTAGCTGGTTACATCGGGTTCATAGCCCTTTCCGCCGGAATTTGCGCCGGCAGTATAGCCGAAGTTGGTACCGCCATGAATCACATACAGGTTGAATGAACGTTTGGTATCCATCAGGAATTTCACTTCCTTCGAAATGCCGTCTATGCCCGGCCGTTGCCATTGTTCGCCCCAGTGGGTTAACCAACCCGGGTAAGATTCGCTGCTGAAGGCGGGTACATTGGGGTTTTGTTTTTTGGCGGCGGCGAAATCAGCTTCCGATCCGCCGGAGTCGAGCCCGATGGCGGCGCCTTCCACGCCTCCTGCTTCCAGCATATAGGCGGTAGCGCCATCGGCCGTGTAGAATGGAACATTGATGCCATTCTTTACCCACATATCTTTCAGCGTATTTAAATATTCTTTATCGTTACCGTAACTGCCGTATTCATTTTCAATCTGCACCATTACTACCGGTCCGCCGTTAGTTACCAGCAACGGCTTTATTTCTGCCGCCAAACGATCTACGTAGGTGGATACCGCGGCTATATAGCGCGGATCCATACAGCGCACCTTTATATCCGGTGTTTGCAGGAGGTAAGGAGGCAAACCACCAAATTCCCATTCTGCACACACATAGGGACCGGGGCGCAGTAATACCCACATGCCTTCTTCCTGGGCTATTTTAATAAATTCCGCAATGTTGTGATTACCGGTACTGAAATCAAACTGGCCTTTCACCGGTTCGTGATAGTTCCAGAACACATATGCCGCAATGGTATTACAACCCATTGCCTTCGCCATCTGAATGCGGTGACGCCAGTATTCGTGTGGTATACGGGCCGGGTGCATCTCTCCGCTGATCATCTGGAAGGGTTTGCCATCCAGCATAAAATCAGTTTTACTTAATGCAAAAGAATGTTTGTTTTGCGCCTGCACTGCCTGCCCCGTCCAACAGGATAGCGCCAGCATGCCGCTTAGGATTACTTTCTTCATTGTTCAAATAAGTTGCAGATAAGCGTACAAAATACACCAAAATATTTGATTGGAAATATTTTTTATAAGACGCCTGGCTTTACTCCTGAACACTGATATCCGCTACTATGGCCCGGTGGTCTGATACATACACTTTCAACACCTCGTCATAACCGCCGATATTATTATACCGGGTTACTGAGAAGCGGTTTACCGGGGTGGTCATGATGTAATCAATGGTGCGATCCGGCTTATCTGAAGGAAAAGTAAGCGGACATTGCTGGAGGCAGCCCAGGTTCATGAAACTCCGCATAATGCCTATGGTCTGCGATGCGGGAATAGCATTAAAATCCCCGCCCAATATCAATGGCTTCCCCAGTTCCGTTACTGCCTTTTTTAATTCCGCTGCCTGTAATAAACGGCTGTCTTCCTGCGCCAGGTGGTCGAGATGAGTGGATGCAAAATAAAATTCCCGGCCGTCTTTTTTCACGCGGATCATAGCCATTGTCCGGAACTCGCCACCTATATCCGGTGCCACCGGCAAGGCATAGCGTTTCCGTTCAAGAATGGGTAACCGCGAAAGCACGGCATCGCCATACTCTCCTCCGGTTACATCCATTGCTTTTGTAAAGTACCAGTCCATTCCTGTAAGCTTTGCCAGTTCTGCTGCCTGGTGAACGTTCACACCGGTACGACGGGTATACACATCTACTTCCTGCAGTGCCACCAGGTCCGGCTTTTCCTGGTTGATCACTTTGGCCAGGGCCTCCAGGTTGGCCGGCGGACCGGAAGAAGCCCGGGCGCCGTAAATGTTATAAGTCATCACTCTTACCATTGTTTTCGGACGCGCCGGTTCTTCCGGTGAAGTATTTACTGTTTCCCGCTTGCCACAGGACAACAGGCAGCTGGCTAAGCCTATCAACCAAAATATCTTTCTCATCATCAAAAGGCGTTGATCTCCGCAATATGCGTCAGGTAGATATCTCCCTGGCTGGTGTTCACGGTCAGTTTCACAAACCTGGCCCACTGCGCATACGCCAGGTAAACGGTGCTTACTTTATCATTGGCCAGTGTAAAGGATTCGGCATAGTTCCAGGTGGCGCCGTCGCGGCTCAACTCCACGATAATATTTTTGGGGTTGCCGGTAGCCTTTACCTCCCCGGTATTTTTATCTGTCCGGCCAGTAATACTGATACCGTGTATCTTTTGTTCCACCTGTGTATCAATGGTAATATAATGCGGAGGGCCGGGCTTCGACGCTTTCCACCGGGTGCTCCAGAAGGTGGCTGTATCGCCATCCAGCGCGTGGATAGCATGGCCGTTGGCTGCCCCTTCGCCGGTGGTTTCCTCCGATGAGAAGCCGGTAATATTCCAGTTGCTGCGATCCAGCATAGGAAACGGATTGGCAGCATAACGCCCGCTGATCAGGAAGTAAGCAGTGCGTAGCTTCTCATTTACTTTCATGCTGGTTTCAATAGTCACCGGCAACAGGTAGCTGCCTACGCCATCCAGTTTATCCATATGCACTACCAGGTTTAACGGCGCCGTGCTGAATCTCCCTGCCGGGATTGTGGCGGAAGACTGTTCCAGCTCATAGCTACCCTCGGGTAATACCGGGTAACTGGTAAAGTTGTTAGTGTTGAAATGATCTGTCAGCGAAGCATCTACTTTGAATTTTACATTTATATCAGATGCCGGTGAATGCGGCCCGCCATAACAGGCGCCATAAACAATACTGTCGCCCTTTCCGGATATTTCAAATGAATACACTGCGGGAGCAATAACTGCCTGTGGCATGTACACAACAGCGGTGCTGTCGGATATATTTTCCAGTTCGGCACTGTTGTTCCGGCAACCGCTCCAGGCAGTGGCCGCAGCAAGCGATAATATCAATAATTTTATCTTCATTTTTCTAATATTGATCATCAGGAAATAATTTACCAGCCTGGATTTTGTACCAGCTTTCTGTCACGGTCTATTTCCGATTGAGGAATAGGGAACAGGTAATAATTCTTCAGGAAAACCCTCCGCTCAAATATGGTTCTTTGATAAAAAACCTGGTCGGTAAGTTTGGTACCTGCGTCTACGTTCATGCCGTAGAAGTTTCCGCCATCGGTTTGTTCAGCGATCTTCCAGCGGCGGGTATCGAAGTAACGGAGGCTTTCCAATGCCAGTTCCACTCTCCTTTCATGCCTGATCTTTGCGCGCATGGCGGCCTGTCCCAGCCCACCTGCAACATCAGGTACGCCGGCCCTGTTACGGATTTCGTTCAGGTATTTAAGGATATCCGGGTTACCAGGCTCGTACTCGTTCAATGCTTCGATATAGTTCAGTAATATTTCCGCATAACGAATCAGTATAAAAGGCCTGGCCACATACTGGGTGATCCTGGGATTACTGTCGGGATGCACGTTTTTCCGGGCGATGTAGCCGGTACGCGGAAAGTCCCACGATCCTTTCTTACCGGTATTGCCGGTGAAGAAAGTTTCAATCACTTTATTGCCTTCGCTTTTATTGATCCAGAGACTGCCATTGTAACTAACATTTACATAAAACCGGGGTTCCCTGTTTACATACATGTTATAGGTACCGGCAGTTGTATATTTAGTAGCAGTAGAAGAAAAACCGGTTTCTTTATAACCCGATCCGGATTCATAGATCCCTTTTCCATTTTCCATTTCAAATTCATCTACCAGTTGCTGCGTAACAGCCACCGCGGCGTATCCGCTGGCTAAACGGGGTGTTACGGAACGTTCCCAGTCTTTCAGCCCGTTAGAAGTCCTGGTGAAAATCACTTCCGAATTCCAGGGATCCAGGAATACATCGCGGGTAGAGAGATAAGGATCAAAGTTTCCGCTGGTATCATTCTTACGGTACAGGGAGAAACTGAAACCGGTCATTACATCTTTGGCGGCATCGGCGGCACGTTTCCATTTTTCACGATCATATTGCGCGCTTACCAGCTGTTTGCCATCCAGGTTGCGGAAGCCGGCGTAGTCGGGGTTACCGTTGAACTGCGGACTTGCCGCCAGTAACAGCACCCTGCTTTTAAAAGCTTTGCATGCGGCCTGTGTGGCGCGGCCATAATCATTTTCGCCCTGTGCGGTAAAATGTTTGGGAAGTTTCTGCGCGGCGAGGTCCAGCTCTGATACAATGTAGTTAACACATTCGTCGTACGAATTCCGTGGCTTTTGCATCTCTTCATCGGTAGGCGCCAGGTCGCCCGCAATCGGGATATCCCCCAGAATAATAGCGGGGCCATATTGACGGATAATACCGTAATAAAAGAACGCCCGCAGGAAACGCGCCTCGGCTTTATATTGGTCAATAAGATCCTGGCCGTTAGGCAGCGCCAGTATCTCTTTATTCCCATCAATATGCTGCATAAAATAAGTAGCCGAACGGACACCCTGGTAGAATTTAGTCCAGTTGTTCATGTAATCGGATGCCGCACTCCAGTTACCCAGGTTCATGGGATAGGTGTTATAACCGGAACCGGGCCGGTCGTAGGTAATATCTGCATCATCTGAACATCCTTCCCAGGCGCAGGTATTGCGGTAGGCTTCATTGGGAATGGTAACGTAAATATTAGCAAGGTATTCTTCAGAATATCTTCTTCGGTTAAATACCTGCTCAATAGTGATACGGTCGCTGGGAACCTGGTCAAGGAAGTTACTGTTACAGGAAGCCGTTTGTAAAGAAACGCCGACCAGTAAAATGTGAACCATCTTTTTTATTTTCATCCGGAGAGAATTATAATGTTTAGGAATGATCGTTGTTATCAGAAGTTGACGGCAACGCCGGCAGAATATGATTTAGTACTTGAATAAGAGGCGCCTCTTCCATTGCCTACCTCTACATCCCAGAGCTTAAACGGTGAGAAAGTGAGGATGTTTACCCCTTGCAGGAAGATGTTGGCGGATTTAAGTTTCGCGCGTTTCATCCAGGCAGCGGGCAGGTTATAACTTAGCTGTAAAGTCTTTAACCGGATATAGTCGCTGTTCTTTATCCACCAGGTACTGGCGGCATAGTTATCATTCAGTGATCCTGCCATCAGGCGGGGATAAAAAACGTCCTGGCGTGGATTTTCTTCGGTCCACCGGTCGTTGATATTGCTGAATAAATTTCCGCGGCTCAGTCCCTGCTGGAAAGGCATGGTGCCTTCACCGTTCAGCAGTACATCCACATGAGCGGCGCCCTGGAAAAGGGCCGACAGCCCAAACGCTTTGTAGCCGAGTGTAAAACCGAAGCCATATACCATTTCAGGAACATCGCCATATCCGATAGGCGCCTGATCATAGGAATCGATCACGCCGTCGCCGTTGATGTCTTTGTATTTAATATCGCCGGCCCGCACATCGCCTGTTTGCCTGGGTGAGTTCTGTACTTCCTTATCGCTTTCAAAAAGTCCGAGTGCGATGTACCCGAACCGCTGTCCTACGCGCAGCCCTTTGCGGTCCAGCCAGGGATACTTCCAGCTGGGATCATCATTCTCCACTACTTTATTCCTGTTATAAGTAAAATTGCCCAGCAGCTGCAGGGAGAAGTCGCCGAAGCGGCGGTTATAGGTGACGGATGCATCTATTCCTTTGTTGTCAATAATACCCACATTACCAAACGGCGCGTTGATCATCCCTATATAACCCGGTAACGATTTCCGGCGCAGGAAAATGCCGCTGCGGTATTCCCGGAAAAGATCCACCTGCAACGTGAGATTATCATGCAGTAGCCCGATATCAAAGCCCAGGTTGGTTTTGCGGGAGGTTTCCCATTGTACATCCACGGCATATTCACCGATTTCCTTACCGGTAAATTTCTGGTTGATGTTCTTTCCAAAATAATAATCGCTGGTATTGGCTACGGTTGCCAGGTAGGCAAATCTTCTGCCGTCGATGTTGCTATTGCCTACGATACCATGCGAAAAGCGGATCTTAAAAAGTGATACTGTATTTTTAATACCGGAGAAGAAATTCTCTTCAGATACTACCCAGCCCAGGCCTGCGGAAGGAAAAAGGCCATAACGCTGATCGGGGTAAAAGTTTTCCGATCCGTTATATCCAAAATTTATTTCTGCAAAATACCGGCTGCGGAAACCGTAGGTGAAACGCCCCGCCAGTCCCTGGAACCGGTAAGGCAATGATGTTTCCAGGTCGGCCGCATAGGTATTGGCTTTATCACTGCGATTATAGAGCAACATACCGGATACATCGTGCTTACCAAAACTCCTGTTATAGTTGAGTCCAAATTCAGAGTAGAAGGTGCGTTCGCCCTGGTTACTTTTTGTATACTGGAGAAACTCTGTACCAATGGCCACCTGGTCAAACACCAGGTTACCATCGGCATCCCGGCCGGTGGCCAGCCAGGTGTCCGGTATTTTCGTATAGCGGTTGCTGGTATAGTTATAGGCGTCGAATGAAAACATACCCGTTACAGATAATCCTTTAGTAAGGAAGGGCAGCTCCTGCGTGAGGCGCAGATTAGAGTACACCTGGCTTCTCCACTGGTTGGCATAACCACCCTGGGTAAGGCTTGCCCAGGGATTGGACAAACCGCCGGAACGCACGTCTGCCACTTTACCATCCGGGTAACGGGTTGGAATCTGCACCGGCGTCATAAAATATGCATCCGTAAAAATATCGGATACGCCGGTAGTGGGCAGGTTTACATTACTCAGGTAACCTTGTATGCCTAGCTTAACAGTAGTAGTGGCGGAAGGCTTCAGGGTGATATTGGAAGTAACGTTATACCGTTTCAGAAAAATAGAGGAATTGTATTTGGTGAGTTCATCTGTTTTATACATTCCCAGCTCATCGTAGTAACCAAGACCGATATAGTATACCGCTTTTTCTGAACCGCCGCTGATATTGGCGTTCGCATTTCGTACTTTTCCATTGTTGCGGAAAAGTTCTTTAAACCAGTCCACATTAGGATACAGGTAAGGATCACTGCCATCGGCGGTTTTCCGGATAGCCTCGTCAGAATACACCGGCGCGCTGCCACGGGTGGTCAGCGCTTCGTTTGATAATTTCATATAGGTAGGGCCGTCTGCAAACGAAGGCAATTTGGTAAACTGGGTGATGCCTTCTGTATAACGCAGGTTATAGGCGGGCTTACCTGGCTTACCTCCTTTGGTGGTGATCAATATAACGCCGTTGGCGCCGCGCACGCCGTATACTGCGGTAGCGGAAGCATCTTTGAGTACAGAAAAACTTTCAATGTCTTCAGGGTCTACATTGGAAATACTCCTGGGCACACCGTCCACCAATGTGAGCGGTGCGCTGAAGCCCTGCGTAAAAGTGGAAATGCCGCGGATGTAAATATTGGCATCGTTGTAACCTAATTCCCCGCTGCGTTGTACGGATACCATTCCTGCTACGCGGCCACCGAGCGACTGTGTAAGGTTGGATACCGGCTGCTTGAGTTCTTTGGGGGTAATAGTGGCCTGCGCGCCCACCAGGCTGATTTTTTTCTGCTCACCAAAACCCACTACCACTACTTCTTCCAGCGCGGAAGATGCTTCCTCCAACACTACGTCTATTTTGTTTTTCCGCTGTACCGGTATTTCCTGCTTACGGAATCCCATCAAACTAAAAACCAGCACTGCGTTATCATCTACTGATAAAATAAACTTACCGTTGCCGTCGGTACCCGTGCCCAGACGGGTGCCTTTAATGGCAACGGTTACGCCTACCATCGGCTGACCAGTAGAATCCACCACTACACCGGTGATTTCCCTTTTGCCTGCGGCTGCAATATTAACGGCAGGAGGCGCTTCTTTTGTAGCTACTGAAATATTCTGGCCGGAAGTTCTGAACTGCAAACCGGTACGGCCTTCCAGATCCTGTAACAGTTTGGCAACTGCCATATTCTTATAGTTCACGGTTAACTTCTTTCCAAAAGCTTCCAGTGACTTATCATACAGGAAACGGAAAGTGGTTTGTTTTTCAATGGCGCGAAAGAGGGTGGTCACCGTGGCATCTTTCAGCTGGATGGTGACTGTTTGTGTTTTGGGGTCCTGTTCCTGTGCGTGTAGCGGCGCCATATAAACGGCTGCCGCCAGGAATGAGCACAGAACGACCCTCACGGCCCTTTTCAGGCCGCGTGAAGCGGATAATAAAATTAGGATCATACGTTAGGTTTTGTTAGCGTAGTATGTATTAAAACAGGATTAGCGGTTTATTTTTTATCTATACGGATTATATTTCCCTGGCGATGATATTGCAGATGATAAATAAAACAAATGGATTCCAGCACAGATTCCAGCGAAGTATTGGCCTGTTGCCCGGACAATACATGCCGCCCCATTTCCGGTGTGCCCAGCACAATACGTACACTGTACCATCTTTCCAGCACGGTGGTAACTTCCTTCAGGGTAAGATTATCCATCGTGATAATTCCCTGCTGCCAGGAGTTCATTTTATGCGGTTCTTCCCTGAACCTGGTGAAACCGTTGCTGGCGCTGTCGTAACTTACTTTGCTGCCTTGTTCCAATATGGCCTGTTGACCTTCAGCCGCCATTACTTTTACTTTTCCCGTGACAACGCCCACTACCAGCTTTTCGCCGGGATAATGCTTCACATTAAAAGAGGTTCCCAATACCTGCGTTTGTACATGCCCGGTGTGTACGATAAAAGGGGCCTGGCGGTCGGGATGTATCTCAAAAAAAGCCTCGCCATCCAGCATTACCTCCCTGGATGTGCCGGTATATGCTTCGCTGTAACGGATCACCGACCGGGCGTTTAATATCACCGCGGAACTATCGGGAAGCACTATACGTTTTATTTCTCCGTCGCCGGCAGCAATGGTGGTATACGACGGCTCATGACGGGGCCATAGTATCATCAGCCCCAGCAATACCAGCAGCATGGCCGCATAGGGCAACCAGCGGCGGAAATGACCGCCGCGGATATTTCTTTGCAGCGCCATGTTCACTACTTTATTTTTCAATCCGGCAGATAGTGGTTCCGGCTCGCTTTGAAACCATTCTTCAGGCGGCATCAGGTCGCCCTGGTTGTTTTCTTCGAGCAACTGTAAAAGCAACCGGAGCTCCTTCTGGCTGGCAGTATTATGTTGTACTTTTTCTATCAGCTCCTGTAACAGGCCGGCATCGGGTTTCATCATATACAGTTCACTTCTACCTACATATACACTAAAAAAAAGGAGGCTACTTAGTGGAAGAAAAAAATTATTTCAGGAAGAATAATATCAGCAGCAAAATATAGGAATCTTTCAGCTCAGCTTTTATTACTTTCAGACTGCTGTGGATGTGCGCTTCTACAGTACGTATGGAGATACCCAGTTTATCAGCGATTTCACGGTGCGATAATCCTTCTTCCCTGCTCATACGGAACACAGCCCGCTGCTTATCGCCCAGCGAGTCCAGCACGCCCTGGTATTGCTTGTACAGTTCATTATAATCCAGCCGGTGTAAAATACTGTCGGCCGGCTGCAATAAGGCATTCTCAGGATCCGTAGTCATTAGCCGGCGGCTGACTTTATTGCGGATAAAATTCAGGATATGATTTCTTGCGATCGTGAATAGCAATACCTGTATATCAGCAGTCTCATCCAGCTTTGCGCGGAAATGCCAGAGTTTGAGGAAAATGTCCAGCAGTAATTCTTCTGCATCTTCCTCAATACCCACCTTTTTCCTGCAATAGCCTAAAACGCGCGGGCCCAGCAGATCCAGTAAAGAACGCAGTGCTTCTTCGTCGCCTTCACGGAAACGGCGCAACAGGAAAGGTGAAATAAGAATAGTTGTATTGTCCATGCAGGAGACAAAATTAATAAGCCATTGTTAACGTAAGGTTATCATATGATTAACAGCGTGCAGTCTATAATTTTCATTGTTCGTCTGGTGGAATTTTACGTCCATCAATATTAATAAAAATAATCTTGTGGAGAAAGAAATTCCGGTGATCTCTTTTATTAAAATATACAGGTCAGTGGCCGGTTGCTAATTACTACTCCGGGGATTGTTCGGGGTCAACGGTAATCTTTGCAGTATGCCTGCTAAAAACAAAAGGGAAACCGGTAAGCTGGTTTCCCTTTTGCGCTGTTTAAATATTTCCTTTCTTCAGTTCCTTAACGGCATGATCACATGCCCGCGCAGTAAGCGCCATATAAGTAATAGAAGGATTCACACAGGAGGAAGACGTCATGCAGGCGCCATCTGTTACATATACATTTTTAGCGGCGTGTACCTGGTTAAAACCATTCAGTACAGATGTTTTGGGATCTTTACCCATGCGGGCGGTTCCCATTTCATGAATGCAATGTCCCGGAGGAGGCGCACCGTCGTAGCCATGCACATTTTTCAATCCTGCTGCTTCCAGCATTTCTATTGCACTGGCCTGCATATCCTTGCGCATGGCCATCTCATTGCCTTTAAATTCGCAGTCGATATCAAGTGTAGGCAATCCGTATTTGTCTTTCTTATTTTTATTCAGCACTACCTTATTTTCAAAATAAGGCAGGTGCTCACCCCAGGAACCTATGCCCATGCTCCATTTGCCAGGTTCACCCTGGGCTTCTTTCAACTGAACGCCGATACCCTCCATGCTGGTGCCACGGCCCCTTCCTGCGCCGCCCTGGTAGCCAAAGCCACGCACATAGTCTTTTTGCATGGTGTTGGCGTTGGTGTTACGGAAACGGGGAATATAAATGCCGTTGGGTCTGCGGCCGCTACTGTAATACTGGTCTTCAAAACCTTCATAATCGCCGCCGGCGCCTACGCCATAATGATGATCCATGAGGTTATGCCCCAGTTGTCCGCTGTCGTTGCCAAATCCATCCGGGAACCGGTCTGACACCGAATTGAGCATGATCCAGCTGGTACCTAATGTGGAACCGTTCAGGAAAATAATATCAGCATAGTATTCTACCGTTTTCAGGGTATGGGAATCCATCACTCTTACACCGGTAGCTTTACTTTTATCTTTATCATATAATACTTCCAGTACAATGGAATCCGGACGCAGGGTCATATTACCTGTTTTGGCGGCAGCAGGCAGGGTAACGCCGTTGCTGCTGAAGTAACCGGTAAACGGACATCCGCGGGCGCACAGGTTACGGTACTGGCACGGACCACGGTCCTTTAATCCTTTTGTGAGATGCGCCACGCGACCTATGGTCAGGATACGGTCGTTATACTTCTCTTTGACGCGTGCCGCAACATGCTTCTCCAGGCAGTTCATTTCCATTGGCGGCAGGAAAACGCCGTCGGGCAGCTGTGGCAGGCCTTCCGCCTGGCCGCTTACACCGATATATTCTTCCACATATTTGTACCAGGGGGCAATATCTTTGTAGCGGATAGGCCAGTCAACACCATGACCATCTTTCGCGTTGGCTTCAAAGTCCAGGTCGCTCCAGCGGTACACCTGCCGGCCCCACATGAGGGATCGGCCGCCTACCTGGTATCCACGCAGCCAGTTGAAGGGCTTTATTTCGTTATAGGGGTTCTCAATATCATTTACCCAAAACTGCTGCGTGCCTTCATCAAAAGCATAGCAACGGCTCTGGATGGGGTGCTTCTCCCGCATTTCATTGGAGGTATTGAGATGATGAGCAAATTCCCACGGCGCTTTCATCGCGGTAGTGTAGTCCTTGATGTGCTCTACATTGCGGCCTCTTTCCAATACCAGCGTTTTCAGTCCTTTTTCACTGAGTTCTTTGGCAGCCCATCCGCCGCTGATACCGGAGCCCACTACGATGGCATCATACGTATTTTCCTTCTCTGCCTTTATATTCAGGTTCATATCGTTGTGTTTAAAGCCGCAAGCGGCCAGGAATGAGCTTCTGAAAAGCTATCCCTGACCGCTACGCACCTATTGTATTTTTAAATATTGCCTTTCTTCAGTTCTTTCACGGCATAATCTACTGCGCGGGCAGTTAACGCCATATAGGTGAGAGAAGGATTTACACAGGAGGCGGAGGTCATAGCCGCACCATCTGTTACAAAAACGTTCTTCACCGCATGCATCTGGTTAAAGCCGTTGAGCACAGATGTTTTAGGATCGCGGCCCATACGTGCGGTACCCATTTCGTGAATGGCCATACCCGGATAAGATCCGTTGTCGTATGTTTTCACGTTTTTAATACCTGCTGCTTCCAGCATTTCTGCGGCATCATTCATCATGTCTACGCGCATTTTCTTTTCGTTCTCCTTGAACTCTGCATCGAATTTCAGTACAGGCTGGCCCCATGCATCTTTCACGGAGGTATCCAGGGTTACCTGGTTGGCTTCATAAGGCAAACATTCACCGAAACCACCTAAGCCAATGCTCCACTGACCGGGTTCGGTGATCATTTCCTTGAAGTCTTTACCCACGCCCATTTCGGCAATACCGCGGCTCCATCCTGAGCGGCTGGCGCCACCCTGGTAACCAAATCCGCGGATATAATCACGTTTATCGTCGCCGATGTTGCGGTAACGGGGAACATAAATCCCGTTGGCACGGCGGCCGAAATAGTATTTATCTTCATATCCTTCTGCAGTACCGGAAGCGCCTGTACGGAAATGGTGATCCATCAGGTATTTGCCCAGTACGCCGCTGTCGTTACCCAGTCCGTTCGGGAAGCGGGAAGAAGTGGAGTTCATCATTACAAAGGTAGAACCGAGGGTAGAACCATTGATGAAGATGACCTTCGCATAGTATTCCACCATTTCTTTGGTGTGCTTATCTATCACTTTTACACCTGTTGCCTTGCCTTGCTTTTCATCATAGATGATGGAATTTACAATGGAATCAGGGCGAAGTGTGAGGTTACCGGTAGCTCTTGCTGCCGGCAGCGTGGAAGATTGTGTGCTGAAGTAAGCGCCAAACGGGCATCCGCGGCTGCAGAGGTTACGATACTGGCATTTCTCACGACCAGGAAGCGGTTGGGTGATGTTGGCTACGCGACCCATCGTAATGTTACGGCCTTTGAATTTTCCTTCTACGCTGGCCTTCAGATCTTTTTCCACGCAGTTCATTTCCATGGCGGGCATAAACTGGCCATCAGGCAGTTGTGGGAGACCTTCGCGGGTACCGCTGATACCGGCAAATTTTTCTACGTAATCGTACCAGGGGGCAATGTCTTTATAACGGATAGGCCAGTCCACCGCAATGCCATCTTTCAGGTTGGCTTCAAAATCAATATCGCTCAGGCGGTACGACTGACGGCCCCACATAATGGATTTACCACCCACGATATCCGGGCGGTACCAGTCGAAACGTTTTACTTCATTATATGGACTTTCGGAATCGTTGATCCAGTATTTTTCGTTGTGTTCACTGTAGGGGTAGTCGCGGCTCAGTTTAGGATGTGTTTCGCGCTGATCTACCGTGATACGGCCGCGGTGTTTAAATTCCCACGGATCTTTGGTGGCCGTTTCATAGTCTTTCACATGTTCCAGTGGTTTACCACGATCCAGCATGAGTACTTTCAGGCCTTTTTCTGTCAGTTCTTTGGCTGCCCATCCACCACTCACACCTGAGCCAATTACGATGGCATCATAAGTATTTTCAGCCTGTGCTTTTATATTCAGGTTCATTTAATTCAGTTTTAAAAAGTAAAGAGAAGATTACACTGCCCAGGCTTTTTCTCCTTTGGTGTAAGGAGTACAACCTTCGTACTTGCCCGGAACGGGAACATAGCGCAACGCTTTGGTGGCACCCGGTTCGGAGGTGAAATAACCCAGCAGGGTTAATTCTTTCAGGTACTGGAAATAATGGGTAGGATCTCCTTCTTTTTTATCTTTACGCTTGTTGTAGTCTACGCGCTCTTTTTCAATCCCTGTGAGGAGCTCGGTGCGCTGTTCCGGTGTAATGTCCATGAAGCCTTTTTTGAATTGCTTCTCACTTGCCTCATTGATTTTTGACAACCCATCGAGGAATGCCTGCTGATCTTCTTTCTTGTAACAATCGTTCATCATTACAATGATAAAGTCTTCTACTTTGGCATCTTTTGCTCCAGGAGTGCTGGTTCTGGGTATGATGGTTTCCGCTATCTCCGCCAGCAAAGCTTTGGTTTCCGGCTTATGAAGATCGTAGTTCTTAGGACCAGAACCTGTGCAGCTTTCTAAAGCTGATAACGTGGAAGCGGAAATGGCAGTACCCAACAAAATCGCCACATTCCTTATTGCGTCTCTTCTGTGCATAAATAGTAAGTTGATTTGACCTTCGAACAAGTTGGAAAAAATTCTTCTAAAAACCAAATAAACAGGGGTGAAATATGCATGAGCGGCTAAAAATAGGAAGAAGTAAAAAAGAAGATGGGTAGATGTAAGTCTGTAATGCGACTTCCATCTACCCATCGGCCTGTACAGTGTGGCAACTGTTACAGGATATATTTTCCTTTGTCGTCTACCAGTACAACCGGCAGGCGGTGGTGTTTTTCGAAATAATCATAAGCCGACCGGAGTTCTGCCCAGAATTGTTTGGAAGAGCTGTCGGTCATGGTAAAAGTGCCCAGGTAGTTCATGGAACCGGGGTTGCCGAACTTCACGGGGAATACATGCACCGGTATGAAATCCTGTCCTGCGTTCTTTGCATTTACTGCCAAAATGTATACCTCATCAATGAATTCATCGGTTAAGGGAATACAACCTACGGTGATGCAGTTGCCGTGGATATAGATTTCACCACCGGGGTTCTTCGGATCGCTCAGGATGCGGTCGGAGAAATTCGGGTAGTTGATACCCAGCGACAGGTGATAGTTGCTGTTCGGGTTAAAATCGTTGATATAATAGAATCCTTCCGGCACCTGGCGGTCCCCTTCCTTACGCTTGGGTCCCATTTTACCGGAAAGTGTACACACCCGGTAAGATTTGAACAAACGGAAAGTGTCCTGGGGGTTATTTTTCACCCAGATCTCCATTTCGCTGTCCAGTTTGAAGGAACGGACAAACATATATCTTGCAGGGTAGGCAAGGCCCTTCTTTTCGAATTCTTTTTTCAGCAACTCCTCTTTTTCACGGTATGCCTCCCCTACTTTGGGAAACATTTTCTGGTTGTCGAGGAAAGATTGCTGGGCAAAAATTTTACCTGCACCCAACAAAATCAGGACGATTACAACAAGTCGCTTCATAATATTATTCAACAAAATTTTAATATTTATACCAGGTTTATATAAGCAAGATAAAACAATAACAGGGCAAAAATAAAATATATCACCATACTCACTTTCCTGTTGGCTATCTTTAAAATATAGTGTTTGTGCCCCTGATAGATCAATATCGCCGTAAAGGCCTGGAAAATCCCACCTAACAAAAACAATACACCGAACAGCGTTTGCATCCTCATAAAAACGGAACTCTTATTTTAATATTGTAAAGTTACACGTTTATTGCTTTACTGTAGCTTTATCCATTCCAGTTTTATGGTAGTCTCGTCCATGCCGGAGCTGAAAGTGGCGCGCACGGGGTACTTCCCGTTATAGGCGTAGGTATAGGTGTTGGTGATCACCCTGGAAGTGTTGGGACTGCTAATGTTTTCGGTGAGCACGTTGTGGGCCGAGAGGCTTCCGCCACCGCCATCCAGCAGGATACCCAGCTCTGGTTGCAGCTGCTGCGGGTTCCGCATGCGGTCGTAGGTGTAGCTAACAGAAGAGGTATACACAAACTTGCTGTATCCCGGCTGTTTGCCATAGGTATCCATCCGTTCCACGTCTCCTTCCTGATTCCAGGTATACTCCAGGTATCCGCTGTTTTCCCACGCTGCTTTGGCGCCATTATGGCCAAACTGGTAGCGCCGGGCTATTTTGCCACTGGCATCATACGCCAGGGAATCATAGGAATACACGGCGTTGTCGCGGTAATAACTGATCCTGGACACCTTGTCGCTGCTGTACTCAAACGACAGGTAAGGATCGCCGGTAACGGCTTTTTCATCGGCAGCCGACAGGCACTTCACCAGGCGGCCATTTTCATATACCGGCAGCTGGACATCGCTGTAGGTAGCATTTTCCGATTTCCGCAGCTGTATGATCCGGCGAATGGATTTGTCGGGGTTATATTCCACCGTTGTTTGTCCTGCGGGCGATACCACCTTGTGCAGGTAAGTTTGCTGATCGCCACCATTACGGAAGCTGATATGGTTGCCTTCGCTACGGAAAGCAGTAAGGATGGTGAACGATGTCACCAAAGCGGCATAGATAGCCCTGCGGGCTATGGAAGTTGTGTGCATAGGTTACAAATATTAAATATAAATATACTGTATAAAAATAACTAAAGTGTGGCTAATGTGGGAAAAGACGCAATATATACGCGCATTTTGACAAGTTGGTTTAAAATAACAAGTTATTTACATATCGTTAACATTCGCATGCGTAGGTTGTCTTACTCAGGATTAAACTTATTACACTGATTACGCTAATTTGATCACTTTTGATTTTTAAAGGATTTGGGGAGATGTTAGCGTAGGTTGTCTTTCTCAGGATTACGCTGATTTTACTGATTACCTGGATTTTACTTTTGGGATTTTTTAAAGGATTCGGGAAGATATAAGCGTAGCTTGTCTTTCTGCCTGATTGCGATTTTACTTTTTTCTTTGGGAGATGGGTATTTAAAAAAGCTGACGTGAAGACGGAATAGCCCATGCCTTACATCTGCTTTGTATATGCTTTGCACATGCTTTGCACATGCTTCGCATTTGCTTTATATGTGCTTTTGATTTGCTGTTAATGTGGAGGTGACGTGGACTTGATCGGTAACGTATTGTGCATCAATGCGCCAGAGCGGGTTTTAAGATATTCTTTAGACAGGTTCCTCAGAAAAAGAACCTGGATATCAACGCTTTAGGCATATTATAAAGATAAACATAATCAGGCAAAAAGACAACACCTGCATTTTTTTAGATTTAAAAGATCAGGGAAGATAAAAGCGCATATTCCGCTTCTATCTTCCCTGATCTTTTAATCTAAAAAACTCAAAAAAATAAAATCAACTTACACTTATATCTCCCCAAATCTTTTAAAATCAAAAAGTGATCAAATCAGCGTAATCAGTGTAATAAGTTTAATCCTGAGTAAGACAACCTACGCGGCGCATTATAAATTGCCGCGCAGTGCCTGTTCTCTTTCTATAGATTCAAACAAAGCCTTGAAGTTGCCTTTACCAAAAGATTGCGCACCCTTGCGCTGAATAATTTCGAAGAATACCGTTGGCCGGTCCTGGATAGGCTTGGTGAAGATCTGCAACAGGTAGCCTTCATCATCGCGGTCTACCAGGATGCCCAGCTTTTGTAACGGCGCAATGTCCTCATCAATCTTACCCACCCTGTCCAGCAGGGTTTCATAGTAAACCGGTGGCACCGTGAGGAATTCCACGCCCCTGTTTTGCAGTTCAGTCACCGTGTTCACGATGTCGTTGGTGGCAATGGCCACGTGCTGAACACCGGGTCCGCCGTAGAAATCAAGGTATTCTTCAATTTGTGATTTCTTCTTTCCTTCGGCGGGTTCGTTGATGGGGAATTTCACACGGCCGTTGCCGTTACTCATTACCTTGCTCATCAAGGCAGAATATTCGGTGGAAATATCGCTGTCGTCGAAAGAGATCAGGTTCCTGAAACCCATCACGCGCTCGTAAAATCCAACCCAGGTATTCATCTCATTCCAGCCCACATTACCCACGCAATGATCTACATATAACAGGCCGGTATCTGTTGGACTGTAATTCGTTTTCCATTCCTTGTAACCCGGCATAAACAATCCTTTATAGTTTTTACGTTCTATAAAAAGATGCACGGTGTCGCCGTAGGTATGGATACCACTCCGCACTACTGTGCCAAATTCATCCTTCTCTGTAACCGGCTCCAGGTAAGGCGTGGCGCCCCGTTTCACGGTTTCTTCGTAAGCCGACCGGGCGTCGTCTACCCACAGGGCCAGTACTTTCACACCATCGCCATGTTTGGCAACGTGACGGGCAATTTCGGTATCGGGCAACAGGGAGGTGGTGAGTACAAAGCGCAGTTTGTTTTGCACCAGCACATAGGAAACCCTGTCTTTTACACCGGTTTCAGGACCGGCATAAGCCACCGACTGAAAGCCGAAAGCAGTTTTGTAATAATGTGCCGCCTGCTTGGCGTTGCCTACATAAAACTCTACGTAGTCGGTACCATTGAGTGGTAAAAAGTCCTGCTGACCGGTTAAGTTGTCCGCATTCACTAATGCTGTTTCCATAACATTCAATTGTTTTGGTTTTATAAGTTGGTTGGTTTTTGTGAATCATTTATTCTGCCCAGCTCATGACGTAGCTGCCATCTTCAATACCCAATGCTGCTTCGGTGATCTGCAAAGGGTGAAAGGTATCTACCATCACTGCCAGCTCTTTTGTTTCTTTTGCGCCGATACTTTTTTCCACGGCTCCGGGGTGAGGCCCATGCGGGATGCCCGCAGGATGTAAAGTGATCATCCCCCGCACCACATGCTTACGGCTCATAAAATCGCCGTCTACATAATATAATACCTCATCACTGTCGATGTTACTATGATTATACGGCGCAGGGATTGACTGCGGGTGATAATCAAATAACCGCGGACAAAAGGAACATACTACAAAGTTGTTCCCTTCAAAGGTTTGATGCACTGGTGGCGGCTGGTGTACCCGCCCGGTGATTGGTTCAAAGTCGTGGATGGAAAAGGCAAACGGGTATTCACATCCATCCCAGCCAATTACGTCGAAGGGATGATGTTTATAATGAATGGGATAGATCACCCCTTTCTTTTTTATACGAATGAGGAAATCGCCTTCCTCATCAATGGTTTCCAGGTGCTGCGGCTGCCGGATATCCCGCTCGCAGTAAGGGGAATGCTCCAGTAATTGTCCATATTTGCTCAGGTATCTTTTTGGATAACGGATAGGACTAAACGATTCCACTATAAACAGGCGGTTATCTTCCGTATTAAAAGTGATCTGGTAAATAGTACCGCGGGGAACCACCAGGTAATCGCCATAGCCAAATTCCAGCTGGCCGTATTGTGTTTTCAATACACCGCTTCCTTCATGCACGAAGATCATTTCATCCGCATCCGCATTCTTGTAAAAATATCCTTCCATGCTTTTGCGGGGCGATGCCAGTACAATATGAAGATCACTGTTTACCAATACTGCTTTGCGGCTTTCCAAGAAGTCGTCTTCCGGTTTAATATTAAACCCCATGAAGCTCCGGTGCTTCAGCATCTTTTCTTCCGCCACCTTTGGTGCAACGGAATAGGGTTCATCTACTTTTACAATCTCCGTAGGGGGGTGACAGTGATACAACAGGCTGGAGTGGGAAGAGAATCCTTCTGTAGAAAACAACTGCTCCGAATACAGCTGGCCGTCCGGTTTGCGGAACTGGGTATGGCGCTTATGCGGTATTTGTCCTAGTTTATAATAATGTGGCATGACAGGTGGTTTGAAAAAATTGTTCTGGTGTACAATTAAAAGATTGAATGGGTGTATGATTCATTGTACTGGTGTACGATCCATATTTATATGATACAGTGCAACCTGCTGATGGCAGCAAAAAATTAAGATACACATGCGCAGGAATAGCAACTGAATACTATTACAAAGTTACGGTATATAAATACGAAGGATGGCCGGTAGCGGCCGTTGGGAAAGGTTATGCCAAAGTCGAATCCATGGCAAGCGTGGCCATGAGAAAGTAGTAGTTAAGCTGACTATTGCTTGTATATTTCAGTGAAATGGACAAGTGGCAATTGTTTAGGCGACTAAGGTAAGGAAAAACTGTGATTCCAAAATGATTTTTGTCACGGGCAATTATCAGTCACATAATTGTCATAAAACAACCATTTTGTCCAATGTCAGGAATTATGAAATCGCAACTATCTTATTTATATTTTGAATATAATTCTAAAAAATAACCATAATAAGTATCAAAAATCAACAAACGACCCTAAATTTAAAACATTTCTAAAAATCGCCACTGCACTTTTATTTACCAGTGTAATTGTAGACTTTTGTTACACAATCGTCATATTCCAATAGTGATACCGTTCTACACATACCAGTTCTCTTCGGTTTCTGCCTCCAGGCGGATAGCGGACACTATGGCGACAACGACCACCATTATTACAACCCCACTGCGGGGTTAGTTTTCACATATTATCCAACGACCACAAGGGTGGTACATAACCGGGAGGACCCGGACTTATCTACGTATAAATTTTCCATATGCAAGTATTAAAATTTGGCGGCACTTCAGTGGGAAGCGCCAAAGCAATAGAACAGGTTTGCAACATCCTCAAACAATATAAACCGGCCGGTAAATATGCCATCGTCGTATCTGCTCTCGGCGGGGTAACGGATAAGCTTATACGCTGCGGACAACTCGCGGAGCAAGGCAACGAAGACTATAAAAGTATATTACAGGAAATTGAAGCACGGCATCTCGATACCATCCGTGAATTATTCCCTATCACCGCACAAAGCGGGCAAATCAGCCAGCTGAAGAAAAAACTCAACACCCTCGAAAACCTCTGCGACGGCATCTTCCAGGTTGCAGAACTCAGTCCGCGTACCCTGGATAAAATCATGAGCTACGGCGAACTGATGTCCTGTGTTATCGTCGCTGAAAAGCTAAAACAGCAGGGATTCTCCGCTACCTGCAAAGACAGCCGCGAACTCATTGTAACAGATAATCACTTCGGCCACGCCACCGTTAACTTTGTTGCCACCAATCACCATATTATGCAGTTCTTTGCACAGTCGCCCGCCGATTATGTAGTACTGCCAGGCTTTGTAGCCGCTACCCCCGATGGTGAAACCACCACCCTCGGACGCGGCGGCTCCGACTACACCGCCGCCATCGTGGCGGCCGCCGTTAACGCCACCGTACTTGATATCTGGACAGATGTGAGCGGCATGATGACCGCCGACCCGCGCATGGTGTCACAGGCTATTCCCATCTCACACATTTCTTATGTGGAAGCAATGGAGCTGTCGCATTTTGGCGCCAAAGTCATTTATCCCCCTACTATCCAGCCGGTGATGAGTAAACGCATACCCATCTGGATCAAAAATACTTTTGCCCCCGAAGATCATGGCACCCTCATACAGGACAGCGCCGACCGCAGCTTCCCGGTAACAGGCATCTCCGGCATTCCCAACATCGCCCTGCTCACCCTCGAAGGAAGCGGCATGGTGGGCATCCCCGGCTTCTCCAAACGGTTGTTTGAGTCACTCTTACGGGAACGCATCAACGTAATTCTTATTACACAAAGCTCATCTGAACACTCTATCACTGTAGGTATTCATGAAACAGACATGCTGAAAGCCAAAACTGCGGTGGACAGTGAGTTTGCACAGGAGATAAGCGAAAAACGCATTGAACCCCTCCTGGTGGAAAAAGACCTCTGCATTGTGGCTGTAGTGGGAGATAAAATGAAAAACCATCACGGCACCAGCGGTAAGCTCTTTGGCACCCTGGGCAGGAACGGGGTGAACGTAAGGGCCATCGCACAGGGATCTACCGAGAAAAATATCTCCGCGGTGATCAACAAAGCCGATATCAAAAAAGCGCTGAACGTTATGCACGAAACCTTTTTTGAAACACCCCTCAAACAGGTGAACCTCTTTATCGCCGGCGCAGGAAATGTGGGCAGCAAACTGCTGGAACAACTGGAACAACAACAATATTACCTCCAGCACGAGCTGGGTTTGCAGATCCGGGTAACCGGCCTGGCCAACAGCCGCCACACCCTCATCAGCGAAACCGGCATCACCTTACGTGAGTGGCGCGAACAACTGGAGCAGGCCAAACATATCAGCACCGCCGATTTCGTGCAGCAGATAAAAAACCTGAACCTCCGCAACAGCGTATTCGTGGATAATACTGCCAGCAGCGACATTGCAGCTGTATACCACGAGTTCCTGCAACACGGTATCTCCGTAGTTACCTGCAATAAAATTGCCTGCTCATCAGACTATGCTTATTATAAACAACTGAAGGACCTCGCCCGCAAATACAACGCCTCCTTCCTGTTTGAAACCAACGTGGGAGCAGGACTACCGGTCATCAATACACTGAATGACCTGATCCGCAGCGGCGACAAAGTACACAGCATCGAAGCCGTGCTGTCCGGCAGCCTCAACTTCGTATTCAACCATTTCTTAAATGGCACCAGTTTCCGTGAAGTAGTAAAAGCCGCGCAGGACGAAGGCTACACCGAACCAGATCCGCGCATCGATCTCAGTGGTAAGGACGTTATGAGAAAGATCCTCATCCTGGCCCGTGAAAGCGGCGCCGCCATTGAAATGGATGAAATCACCAACTACTCATTCCTGCCCGCCGAATGCCTCGACGCCCCTTCTGTACCCGCCTTCTACGAAGAGCTGGATGTACACGCCGCTCACTTCCAGGGACTGCGCGAAACCGCAGAGGCTGAAGGTAAACGCCTGAAGTTCGTGGCCCGCTATGAAGATGGGAAAGCCTCCGTGGGCCTGCAAAGCGTAGCCCCCGATCATCCGTTCTTTAAACTGGAAGGGAAGGACAATATTGTGCTGTACACTACCAGCAGGTATAAAGACCAGCCACTGATCGTAAAGGGCGCGGGCGCAGGAGCAGATGTTACCGCCTCCGGCATCTTTGCAGACATCATCCGGAGCGCCAGATTGTAAACTTTCCATGAAATGAGTTGCAATCCTGACAATCAATTATTAAATTAAACTAACTTAAAGGTGATATGGACAGTATAAAAGTATTTGCGCCGGGAACAGTGGCCAATGTAGCTTGTGGGTTTGACGTGATCGGCCTGGCGCTGGACGCGCCGGGAGATGAAATGATCCTTCGCAGGAGCAGTGAACCAGGCATCCGCATTACTGCCATCCATGGCGCAGACCTGCCCCTGGAAACATCCCGTAATGTGGCCGGCGTAGCCGTTCAGGCATTATTACAGAAATACGACCAGCCGGATATCGGCATTGAAATAGAGATCTTTAAAAAGATCCACCCCGGCAGCGGCATCGGCTCCAGCGCCGCCAGCAGCGCCGGCGCGGTAGTAGGCGTTAATCATTTACTCGGGGAACCCTTCACCAAAAAACAACTGGTAAGGTTTGCCATGGAAGGAGAACGGCTGGCCTGCGGATCAGCGCATGCAGATAACGTAGCCCCGGCCATCCTCGGCGGCTTCACCCTGGTAAGAAGTTACCGTCCATTGGATATTACCACCCTCCATACACCGGAGCATCTGTGGGTGACCGTTATACATCCTCAGATAGAAGTAAAAACGTCTGACGCCCGCGAAATACTGAAACAAAAAGTGCTCATGACAGATGCCATCCGGCAATGGGGCAACGTGGGCGCATTGGTGGCGGGACTTTACCAAAACGATTATGAACTGATCAGCCGCTCGCTGGAAGATGTGATCGTGGAACCGATCCGTTCCATCCTCATCCCGGCCTTCCACGAGCTGAAACTGAAATGTAAGGAAGCCGGCGCCCTCGGCGGCGGTATCTCCGGCTCCGGCCCCTCTGTATTCATGCTAAGCAAAGGAGAAGAAAATGCCCGCAAAGTAGCGGCTACGATGGATAGCGTTTACGCACCACTTGGCGTGGATTATAAAATCTACGTTTCCCAGATTAACACCGCCGGTGTAAAAGTGATTGACTAACTAATTAACAACGTTTTATTCATGCAGTATTTCAGCTTACAGAACAAGCAGCACCAGGTAAATTTCGAAACAGCAGTAGTACAGGGATTGGCGCCAGACAGGGGACTCTATTTTCCGGAACAGATACCAGCACTGGATAAAGACTTCATCAATAACCTGCATAATTATACGGACCACGAGATCGGACTACAAGTTATCCGCCCGTTTGTTGGCAATGAAATACCCGAAGAGGCTTTAAAAAAGATAGTAACCGATACACTACATTTTCCTTTCCCGGTGCAGAAAGTGACCGGTCATACCTACGCCCTGGAACTGTTCCACGGCCCTACCCTTGCATTTAAAGATGTGGGCGCCCGCTTTATGGCCGGCGGCCTCGGCTATTTCCGCCGCAACAGCACCACTCCTGTAACCGTACTGGTAGCCACTTCCGGCGATACCGGCGGCGCCGTAGCCAGTGGTTTTTATAATGTGCCCGGCGTGGAAGTGGTGATCCTCTACCCTTCCAAAAAGGTGAGTGTATTGCAGGAAAAACAACTCACCACACTCGGCAATAATATTCATGCACTGGAAATAGAAGGCACCTTCGATGACTGCCAGCAGCTGGTAAAAACTGCTTTCCTGGACCAGGAACTGCAGGCACGCCGGCCGCTTACCAGCGCCAACTCCATCAATGTAGCCCGCTGGCTGCCCCAGATGTTCTATTATTTCCTGGCATACAAACAAATGAAGGCAGCACATCCCAGGCTCGTGTTCTCCGTACCCAGCGGCAATTTCGGCAATATCTGCGCAGGCATGATGGCCGCTGCCATGGGATTGCCGGTATCACATTTTGTAGCCGCCACGAATATCAATGACACCGTGCCCCGCTTTATGGACAGTGGTAAATATGAACCAGGCAAAGCATCGCCTACCATGTCTAACGCTATGGATGTGGCAGATCCCAGCAACTTTGTACGTATCCTGGAACTATTCGGCAACAGCCTCCCTTCCCTTGCTGAAAAACTCACCGCCTACAGCTTTAATGATAAAGATACCGCCCGCACCATGGAACAGGTATGGAAAGAAAACCATTATATGCTGGACCCTCACGGCGCCGTAGGCTTCATGGGACTGCAACGTTACCTGGAACATTCCCCGGAGCTGACAGGCGTTTTCCTGGAAACAGCCCACCCGGTGAAATTTGAAGACACAGCCCCTAAATCTATCCGGGAGGAAATATATACTCCGGCGAAAGTGATGTCTTTATATGGTAAAGAAAAACAGGCTACCCTGCTGGCCGCCGATTATCCTGCTTTCAAAAACTGGTTAATGCAATAATGATTCTGTAGTTTTGGCGCCAGTATGAAGTATTTACCTATCCTCCTGTTATTAATGGGTGCGCAGGCATGTAATAATGCCGGCACCCGGCAGCAAAATACTGCCAGCCGCCCGGACTCCGTGTTGTACAGCGATATCATCCGGCCGGTAACAGATTCTATTTCACAGTTTCCCGACCATCCCGATCTGTACTATCACCGCGCACTGCTGTTGTTTAATACCAACCCTGCACTGGCGCAGGCCGATTTTGAAAAGGCCGCCTCCCTGATGCCGGAAAATACCGACTACTGGGCAGGGGCAGGCGAAGCCGCCCTGATCGTAAATGATTATAAAAAGGCAGCCGCAAATTTTCAGAAAGCGCTGGCTACCGCTCCCGGCTATACGTACCTGGAATACCGCCTGGCCACTGCACTGATAGAAAATAAACAATATGCCCAGGCAGACAGCATCGCTAACGTGCTCGCACAAACGACAGATGCCCGCGATAAGGCATTCTACCTGAAAGCCCGCATGGCAGAAGATAAACAGGATACCACCTCGGCTATCCGTCACCTTACCTCCGCCATTCATGCCGCCGGGAAACAGCCTGAATTTGAGGCGGTCATGGAACTGGGCGACCTGCTCCGCAGCCGCAAAGCCACTGCCGCCCTCAACTATTACCAGCAGGCATGGCAACTGGATACTACCAACGCGTATCCTTTATTTGAAGCCGCTCAATTCCAGGAAGAACTGGGCGACCTGCCCGCCGCGCTCGGCGCGTACCGGAAATGCATTGTAACAGATCCCGGCTTTGAACAAGCCTACCTGGCACTGGGGAAAATTTACAGCAATAAAAAGGACTGGAAAACGGCGTACACCTATTACAACCTGGCCGCCAAATCAGCGCCAACAGACGCATGGGCCTATTACTACAGGGCTATGGCACAGGAACAACTAGGCAACAAAGCACTGGCTATAGAAGACTATACCAAAGCTACTTCCTTTAAAAAAGATTTCAGCGAAGCAAAGGAAGCCCTGAGAAGATTGAACCCGTAATTACTTAAATTTACATCATTCAAAAATAGAGCACTTGGAAAAACATCCTGTTTTAGTGGCGCCATCTTTACTGGCAGCAAATTTCCTGGAGCTGGGAAAAGAAGTGGATATGGTGAACCGCAGCGAAGCCGACTGGTTCCATCTCGATGTAATGGATGGACGGTTTGTACCTAATATCAGCTATGGCTTGCCCGTGATTGCACAGATCAAAAAGAAAGCGCAGAAACCCTGTGATGTGCACCTGATGATCGAAGAACCGGAGAAATACGCAGCCGACTTCAAAAAAGCCGGCGCCGACATACTTACCGTACACTTCGAAGCCTGTATCCACCTGCACCGGAACATCCAGCAGATCAAAGGACTGGGCATGAAAGCCGGCGTGGCACTGAATCCGCACACACCGGTAGGGTTGCTCGAAAATGTGATCCGGGATATTGACGTAGTGCTGATCATGAGCGTGAATCCGGGCTTCGGCGGACAAACATTCATCGAACAAACCTACCAGAAAATAAGGCAACTGAGACAACTGATCACAGACAATCACGCACATGCGCTCATTGAAGTAGATGGCGGCATAGGCACAGATAACGCCGGACAACTCATCCAGGCGGGCGCAAATGTATTAGTGGCAGGCAGTGCCATCTTCTCCTCTGCCGATCCTGAAAAAACCATTCACACGCTCAAGACAAGTGTGAAATAATTTCCTTTGATAGTGGCTTGGTGAGATATCCTGTTACAAAATTGTAAGCATTCACACGCTCCCTGTCCTTTTCATCAATGGAGGAAGTCAGTACAAAGATCCTGATTTGCTTCGGCAACTCCGCCTGGAAAACGGCATATTCTTCCAGGAACTCCCAGCCATCCATCACAGGCATATTGAGATCCAGCAATATAAGATCCGGCAAGGCCTGTGCTTCTCCTGCATTTTCCCGGAGAAGGTCCAATACATCCTGTGCGTCGGAAAATACACGGATATTACTGCTGATAGCCTGACGTTCGATCATGATTTTGGCAATCTGCTGGTGAATCGGGTCATCATCTACAATAAAAATCGTATTGATTAAACTCATAAAGGGGGTTTATTCTGATCTAAAAGTAATAATAAATTTGGTTCCCTCTCCGGGATGACTTTCTGCTCTTATATTACCACCCATCGCTTCTACCTGCGTTTTCGTGATAAATAAGCCTATTCCCTTCGCATCTTTATTTTTATGAAAGGTTTTGCGGAAGCCAAAAAGCTTGTTGCCAAACCGCTCCATATCTATCCCCACACCGTTGTCTTCCACACTCAGAATGATGTTATCATTTTCTTTCCAGCTCCGCAGATGCAGTGCAGGCGTACGTTCTGAAGAACGGTAGCGGATAGCGTTGGTAATAAAATTCAGCAGGATACTGTCGAGGTACACCCGGGGATATTCAATCACCGGCTCCTCCTCAAAATCATAGGTGATCTGGATATTGCTGGTTTCTATATCTACCAGCAAAATATCTTTTACCTTCTGTAATCTTTCGGCAAACGACAGTTTTTCTTTTTCCACATTCACATCTTTCCGGATCTGCACTACCTCCACCAGGTCGTTCAGTGTTTCATCAATCTTCTTTATCACCTCGTGTACCATGCCCAGGTAAAGATCCTTTTCCTGCTGGGCGGCAGCTTCATTGTGCATCTGCATCAGCGCCTTCAGGTTGGCAATAGGCGCCCGGAGGTTATGGGAAGTGATGTGGGCAAAATCTTCCAGCTGCTTGTTCTGGTTCAGCAGGTTTTTGTTCAGGTTAGATAACTGCTCGTTGGCCTTCCGGAGCTCTTTCTGCAATTTCCGGCTGTCCGTGATATCGCGCATAAACACGGAGATCCCGCCGTCCTGCATCGGGGTAAGCAGGAAATCGTACCATTTGTCTGCCCCCGGGAAGTAGATGCCGAACGACTGTGATGCCTGCTGCTGGATGCATTCCTGCAGCCGTGCATAAAACACGGTGCCGCTTAAGCGCGGAAATTCCTTGAAGATATTGCTGCCCATGGCCACAGGGTGACCAATCATTTTCTCGGCCTTCCGGTTCAGGAAGTTGAGGTTCCCTGATTTCTCCATAGCGGCATATCCCATATCGATGGTATCAAAGAAAAGACGCATCAGCTCTGTGTTCCGGGTGAGTGCGTCCCTGATTTCCAGTTGTTCGGTGATATCCTGCACTACCCCGTACATGCGTACCAGCCGGCCGTTTACATAACCGGGTTGTCCAATAGACCGAACCCTTTTTACCTGTTGTTTGGAAGAAATGATGGTGAGCTGGGCATCGAACGGCCTGCCTGTTTCCATACATTGCTGCATCAGCGCTTCGAGGCTTTCACGGGCCTCTGGTGTGTAATAGCCCAGTGCTTTTTCAAGATCGACGGGGGTATCTACGGGGCAGTCGTGGATGTGATACGACTGGTCCGTCCACCGCACCTGGCCGCTGTCTACATCCAGTTCCCATCCGCCTATCTTACCGATGGTACCTGTTTGCTGCAGGAATTCCTGGTTCTTCTTAATCTCCAGCTCCTGCAGTTTTTTGTCGGTGATATCATTTACCAGCGCTACCACAATCATTTCCTTGTCCACCGGTTCAATCACCGGGAACACGGTCAGGTCGAGGTATACTTCCCGGCCTACGGTCGTCCATCGCTTGTCCTGGGAGAAGTCGATCCGCTTTTCCACGCGGAGTGATTTATTCTGTTCCAGCGCCTGTACAAACAGTTTGTCCAGTTCAAACATGGTGGCCAGTTCATCGTTCATCACGTTGAAAGGCTGGCGGCTCATGGGATGCGGCGAATTAAAGAAGAAGCGTTGTGTTTGATTGATCCGGCGGATAAAGCCAAAATTATCAAACTGGATATAACCGATGGGCAGGTTTTCGATGATATTGTCGAGGAGTCGTTCGCTTTTCTGGAGGCTGAGTTCCGATAATTTTTTCTCGGTGATATCATCCAGTATCAGGAAGATATTATCCATATTCCTTTGCTGGTCTGTGAGGGGGAATATGGTCGCTTCGAAATATACGGGATAAAGCCTGGTGATGTTTTCGTGGTGTTTCTCGCGGTAGCTGAGGAGGATTTCCCGTTTGATCGTTTTCCCTGTTTTGCGGGCTTCCTCGAACATAACGGCGAGACCATTAAGCCGGTAGAAAGGGTCTTTCAGCCATTTATAATCCGGTTGGGTAAAGAAGGCGTGGTGTTTGCCCCAGATCTGCCGCTGGCGGGTGTTCATGTCCATACTATCACCATCGGGCGAGAACTGTTGCAGTCCGAGCGGAAGATTTTCCAGCACCTGGCCATAGTACACTTCATTACGGGCGCGTTTTATTTCGGTGAGTTTCCGCTCTGTGATATCGATGCCGATGAGCATACAATGCGTAAGGGCGCCGGCTTCACTGAAAAACGGGGTAATGCCGGCTTCCAGCCACAGTGGTTTATTTTCGGAATTGATAAGAAAGCAGAGCTGTTCCTGTACCGGTTCCCCTTTCATCAGGGTAATCCAGAGATCCTGCCAGTGTTCCGGGTTATCAGGCCGGAAGAGGGCGGTAAAAGGGCGGCCGGTAAGGGGGCCTTCTGATGGCTGCAATGCCGCTATCACCTGCGTATTAACCGCAGTCACCGTACCTGCCGCATCTATGGTGACAGAGAGTGCAAAGGCATTAATAGCGGTTTCAAGATGCTGTAAGTGGCTGTAATGCTGTTGCAGCATAACTACATTCATATGATAGCAGAATCTAAAATCGTTGTGTCAGGAAACGCCTAAAGTAGGCATTATATAATAAAAAACACTATTGGACAGGTAAAAGTAATAAATTGTTAGATATTGGTCAATTCCCTATAAACGCAGAATTAACAAGGGAAAGAGTGGATTGGTTCAATCATTTATCCACCTGTTGTGGATTTTGAGTTTTCCGAAATTGTTAAACGATCAATATCTTTGGGGTATCTTATTACATTATTATTTTTAAAATATTATCAGATGAAAGTTTTGATTATCATGGGTTCCGAGAGTGACAAGCCTGTAATGGAAGAATCACAGAAGCATTTACAGTATTTTGGAATTGAAAATGAGATGATAGTGGCTTCTGCTCACCGCAATCCTGATAAAGTAAGAGAATTGTGTATAACCGCTCAGGAAAAGGGTTTTGGCGTAATTATTGCCGCAGCGGGCATGGCAGCAGCCTTACCGGGAGTTGTATCAGCTTACACTTCGCTGCCTGTTCTTGGAGTTCCTTTAGATGGTGGTTTACCGGGCGGAATCGATGCCTTGTATTCAATTGTACAGATGCCTGCGGGATTACCGGTAGGTACATTGGCGGTTGGAAAAGCGGGTGCGCGTAATGCGGCTATACTGGCTGCACGTATCCTGGCTTTGGGAAATAAAGATATCGCCGCTAAAGTAGAAGGCTTCAAACAGAACGGGTACAGAATTTAGTGATAGCTTAACAATTGCGTTCTCCAGGTTATACTAGATTTAAATATATTCGGATTGAAAAATACCGATCATTTCCTGGACAATTAAACCTTAGAATCATTGACTGAATCCATTATCAATTTAGACAGTATTAATCCCATTGAGTTTTTCGGCGTTAACAACGGAAAGCTTGATCTGCTGAAAAAGAAATTCCCATTGCTTAAGATCCTGTCCAGGGGCACCCAGTTAAAATTGAGTGGGGCACCGGAAGAAGTGGCTACAGCGGAGGAAAAAATCGGTCAGATCGTTAAATACCTGGAGCGGAACGGTAACCTGACAGAGAACTATTTTGAACAGATTCTTGGAGATGAGGAAGGCACTAAAATCGACAATTTCAGTGAGCGCAATCCCAACGAAGTACTGGTATTTGGGCCCAACGGCAGAACCGTAAGGGCCCGTACAGCCAACCAGAAAAAGATGGTAGCGCTGGCGGAAAAGAACGACATCATTTTTGCGATAGGTCCTGCCGGTACCGGTAAAACCTATACTGCCGTTGCTTTGGCGGTTCGTGCTCTCAAAAACAAAGCGGTTAAAAAGATCATTCTCACCCGTCCTGCGGTAGAAGCAGGAGAAAGCCTCGGTTTCCTGCCGGGAGATCTGAAAGAAAAGATCGATCCGTATCTGCGGCCATTGTACGATGCGCTGGATGATATGATCCCTGCGGAAAAGCTGAGTTACTACATGACCAACCGCGTGATTGAAATTGCACCATTGGCGTATATGCGTGGACGTACCCTGGATAACTCCTTTATTATCCTGGATGAAGCGCAAAATGCCACCGACCTGCAGATCAAGATGTTTCTAACCCGTATCGGTGCATCTGCACAGGCCATCATCACAGGTGACCTTACACAGATAGATTTACCCAAAAATCAGCAATCCGGTCTGGAAAGGGCTACCCGCATCCTTCGTAACATCGATGGTATCGGTCATGTGGAACTTGATGAGGAAGATGTGGTAAGACACCGGCTTGTTAAAGCCATCATCAAGGCTTACGAAGCCAATAAGGAAAAATAAGACAGTTGATATCCTGTTATCTGATAGCTGGTTATTTGTTTGGACGGCACAACCGCCACCAGACAAGCAATCAGCTATCAAAATAACAATTATCTAAATATTTAACTCTTTATTAACGGCGATTGCCGTAAGTTCACCTGTTTTTATCCAAGGGAGACATTCAGTCCGGAAGCCTGTGAATGTGCTGAGCTATAGCCGATGACTTTGCAGTATTGAAGTTTACCCCTATTTTTGTTGTGATATATTATAATTTATCGACCGCATGACCAATTTTTTTCGAATCATGACACTGGCATTGATTACAACCTTGCTGTTAGGCAGTTGTAAGAAAAGGGCTTCCCCTGAAGAGGTGGCGCTGGCGTTTATGCATGCGATTCAGGATTCGAACTACGACCAGGCCAGGGATTATGCCACAAAAGAATCCCAACAGGTATTACAGATCTATGCCATCTTTGACGGCCGCCGCAGTGGCGCTGAAAGAGAAAAAATTAAAAACGCCCGCATCGAGGTAGTTAATATCGAAGAAAACGGCGATAAAGCGGCTGTTACAATACTGAATTCCTCCGCTCATCAGAAAGAAGTTTTGCAGATGGTGAAAGAAAACGGCCAATGGAAAATATCCCTGACGTTCGACAGCATCATTCCCAATTACACACCGCAAACCGGTGGTAATGCAGCCTTCGACTCTACCGCGTTACCGGCAGACAGCGCACCTGTCAACGGTTTAACGGCGCCGGGAAACTAAATAACTACCCTCTCTTTTATATTTTACATAAAAGGAAAGGATAATTTTTAGCTATTAACGGCTAGTTCCCTTAATTTTGCCACGCATTAATGATCAGATGTGTGGCTTATTCCTGTTTTACTTACCGGAAACCTGACCATATCTCCATGAAAAGTGAGGTGAATACTTTATTCACTTTTCAACATTAATCCAATATTGAACAATAAACCTTAAAGTAAAGTAGATTATTATGATGACAAATCCCTGGCACAGTGTGAGTCCCGGCTCTGAAGTGCCTAATGTTGTAAATGCAATTATAGAGATTCCAAAGGGATGCCGAGCTAAATATGAACTGGATAAAGAAAGCGGTTTGCTGAAACTGGACCGGGTTTTATATTCTTCTGTATACTATCCTGCCAACTACGGTTTTATTCCACAGTCTTACTGCGATGACCATGATCCGCTGGATATCCTCGTTATCTCCCAGATCGAATGTGTTCCCATGTGTATCATCGATGCGAAAATAATCGGTGTAATGCAAATGATAGACGGCGGCGAAGCAGATGACAAAATCATCGCAGTAGCAGCCAACGATATGAGTGTAAACTACATCAACGATATTACCGAACTGCCGCCTCACTTCATCGACGAAATGCGCCATTTCTTCGAAGAATATAAAAAGCTGGAAAAGAAAACCGTTGTGGTGGAAGAATTCCAGAATAAAGAGAAAGCAAAACAGATCATTCTCCAAAGCTTTGAAGATTATAAGAAGATCTTCAGACAGAGCTAGCGGATTTTGTCTTTCCCACTGATTACGCTGATTATACTGATTAGCTTGATTTTACTTTTTTTGATTTTTTTTGATTTGAATAATAATTAAGGGAGATAAGAGCGAATATATCCGCTTCTATCTCCCTTAATCCTTTATAAAATCCAAAAGAATAAAATCAAGCTAATCAATATAATCAGCGTAATCAGTGGGAAAGACAAAATCCGCGCTCTTAAAAGTATCTCTTTATGATCCGCAGGTGATGCGTACGCAACCCCGTATCTGCGTTTATAATTCCTTCGTTATCTATCGGATCAATCCGTACCTTTCCGGAGGAATGGATAATTTCATGATCGTTCAGCAAAATACCAACATGCGTAATCCTCCCCTCTTCGTTGTCAAAAAAGGCGAGATCCCCCAGGCGCGCTTCCTGTAAAAAGCCAACAATTTCCCCCTGGGTGGCCTGCTGGTAAGCATCCCGCAAAAGCGGAATACCGGACAGCTTAAACACCTGCTGCGTAAAACCGGAGCAGTCCACACCAAAAACGCTGGAACCTCCCCAAAGGTAACCGGTGTTCAAAAACTGCTCTGCGGCGCTTTTTAAGGCAGTAATATCTACAGGGCTATGATGGGTAAGCGGAAGCGGTTTATCCTCAAATTTTACAGCAATAGTTCCCCACTGCGTGGAAATATCGCTATCGCTCTTTACAAGGCAGCCAAAAGGTACCAGCATGGGACGGTTATTCATGGTAACCCGGTTTACCCAGGCCGGGAAATAGTATTTCGCCGGAGCCAGGTACAGCGATTCATCTATCGTTTCCAGGTGGGCCGCTGTGGCCCAGCCGGCATAACCGTCGTACTGGTTTATAACTTTCACCCAGCCGTCGGGAGCCGTTTCGGTGATTTCCACCCCTGCTCCCCATAAGAGCTGGGAAATCATTTCGCTTTTATGTGAGGTAGCACTCCTTAATGGCGCAACTGGCACAATGACAATGGCGTATGGCATATTAATTGTATAAATCCCTTTTACTATTCAATAATCTTATGCGCTAAATGAACTTTTTCCGCTTTTGTACGTAAATATAAAGTAATAAGTTTATGCAACAACAGTTAACCAATTTATCGGACAAGGAGTTAATATCCCGCGCCAGGAAACAGCTTGACCGGGAGGCGGAAAGCGTATTGATAGACAGGTACAGTCATTTACTGGTGGCTGTTACCATTCCTCATTTGAGTAGCCAACCGAATCTCGACCCCAACATTGTTTTCCCGGCCCTTCTGCAAAGATTAAATGCCAGTCTTAAAACACAAACCATCTATAAAGCCAACGAATGGATCCTGCATATACAAAAAGGATACCTCGGGAAGCCTGAAAAGAACACCCCCTTCTATCCATCCCGCGACGGAAGAGACCTGCTGCATATCGAAAATACGGTAGACAAAGCCGCTACCCATATCATCGACCGACAGGACCTCATTGTGCGGCTGGAACAGGCGCTTCAACGGCTGAGTGCAGATGACAATGCACTGATCACGCAATTCTATCTTGAAAATAAATCCTTTGCCGACCTTACAGCTGCTACCGGACTTCCAAGAGAGAAGTTAAGATCGCAACTCAAAGCCGCCAAAGCGAAACTTGCCAAGTTATTTATGAATCAGGGATATGCTAAGTAACAAACCGAATAATGAGAAAGTACTGAAGATCTTTTCTGCCATCCGGTGCCTCAGCAGGGACCAGCTGCCCCGTTATATGGAAGGCAGGCTGACCGATGTGGAACGGCACCTGGTAGAACAACACCTCACCGACTGCGATCTCTGCTATGATGCATTAACCGCACTGGAGCAGGAAGAGAATACCGAAAGATACCAGGACCTCACCAATAAGCTGCAACGCTATGTACAAAACAGCATACAGCCTGTTTCGCACGTACAAAAAGTAGCGCAATACACCCGTAAGGAAAAGAATAAGGAACACATGCTGGCCTATTTCTGGATCATTGCCTTCATCGGCCTTGGTGTGGGCAGCGTGTATGTGTTACGCGGACATATGCGTAATCAGCCACCGGTGCGTATCATGGCGTCGTCACTGCCGCAGAAAGACTCTGTGCGTGAAGAGGTGGCTACCGGCGTTCCACTGGTAACAGCTGCAGAAAATAATCCCGGAACAACTACGCCGGCCCCTGCTGCTACGCCTGCCATTCAAACATCAGCAAAACCAGCGGCAGCCCTGGTTGACTCCGCCGCGCTGAAAAAAGCAGCCGCTTTAAAAGCGCTGCAAAAGAAAGCCGCGGCAGACAGCATCAAAAAACATACACTATTGCAAAAACAGGCAGACTCCCTTAAAAAGGAAACCGCCGATAAAGTACCCGCCAAAGCAGAAGAAAAGAAACCGGAACAACGATCAGAACAAAAACCTGCGGCGCCCAAAGAAAAACAGAAAGAACTGGCGCCACCACCGGACCCTCCAAAAAAAGAAACACCCTCCACAGCTGTTAACAGCGATGAATACCTGTACAAAGCAGCCATGGTATACCAGCAACAGGGAAACCTTAATGAAGCCATCAACAGGTACAAAAGAATAGAGTCCGTGAGCTCAGGCAAATACGTGGAAATGGCCCGCTACCAACTCGCTATCTGCTACCGCAGCAAAGGACAGGCCGGCAAGGCCCGCCGCATGTTTAAAGAAGTGATCAGGATGGATGGTTCCATGAAAGCCGCTGCCCAACAGGCATTGGATGGTATGTAAAAAATAAAATATCAAATAATTATGGATTTTTGCAAATGCTGCATCTTAGATGCAGCATTCCATTTATTAGCCTGTGAATAATCCAGATATACAACAACTAACAGACCAGGAGCTATTGCAACGGTTCAAAGCTGATAATAACAGTGATTGGATAGGTGTGCTGTTTGACCGCTATGCCCTGCTTTTGCTGGGTATGTGCATGAAATACCTGAAGAACGAAGAAGATGCACGCGACGCCGTGCAGCAAATCTTTCTCAAGATGTTATCCGACATCAACAGGCATGAAATCCAGTATTTCCGGGCCTGGATTTACCAGGTGACCAAAAACTACTGCCTGATGCAACTGCGGCAGAAACATATGAAATACAAGGAAGAAATCTCCGACAAACATATGGGTGGTATTGCCGCTGATCCCGAAGATAAGCAGGTGTACCAGGAAAAGGATATCTTGCTGGAAAATATGGGGCAGGCTATGAGCCAGCTAAACCATGAACAAAAAATCTGTGTTGAATTGTTTTACCTGCAAAAGAAATCCTACCAGGAAATTGCTGATCAAACCGGGTATAGCCTCCTTCAGGTTAAAAGCTATATTCAGAATGGAAAGAGGAACCTGAAACTTTTATTGGAAAAACAACAACGCGCAAACAAAAGTTAATTTGCATCAATAGTGATATGAACGAGCATTTCAACGATATCTTTGTAACTACAAGCTGTCCTACGCAACAGCAGCTGCTTGACTATGTTCAGGGTAAGCTGTCTGCGGAAGAACAACATGAAGTAGAAATGCACCTGTCTGACTGTGAGCTTTGCAGCGATGCATTGGAAGGGCTGGCGGCTATAAAAGATAAGGAGAAGATTCCCGGATGGATTATCCAGATGAGATGGAGTCTTCTTAAAAAAATACACAAACGCTACAGGACCAGGAGAAAATCAGAAAACTATATATCCCTGGCCGTTATTATTCTCTGCATCCTTTTTTTACTGCTTGCATTGTTCTGGGCATACCATTTCTCTGTAAAACATTAGCGGGGGGAAGTATTTTTTCCTCCGCTACATTTAGCTGCTAATACAACTTTTTATCCCCCTTTTCTTTCCATCTCCGGAAAACATTCAGCGCCTCCTGATCAGGTAAAGCAATCAGCGGAATTTTTTTATCCGCATGATCCTTCTCTATTTCCGGTAAATAAATGAATCATCAAAATCAATGGCAGCCGCATCTTCCTTTGTATTCGCGTAGTAAACACGTTGTGGCCTCGCCCAGTAAATAGCACCCAGGCACATCGGGCAGGGTTCACAGGAAGTATATATTTCACAGTCGTGCAATTGGAAAGTGCCCAGCTTCTTACATGCTTCGCGGATCGCTACCACTTCTGCATGGGCAGTAGGGTCTGTGTTTGCCAGCACCTGGTTCCAGCCCTCTCCTACAATCTCATCTCCCTGCACCACTATTGCACCAAAAGGACCGCCGTCACCATTATCCATTCCCTTACGCGACAAGGCAATGGCATGCTGCATAAATCTTCTTTCTCTTTCTCCCGGCATACAGTTACTTTTTGATTCACTCAAATTTAACGAAAGCTGGCCACACATAAAAAAGCCCCGCGAAGAATCGCGGGGCTTATCGTTAACTATGTATCGTCGTATTTAGAATTACTTGTTTCTGATTACTACTACGCCATCAAACACATCAATTAACACTGGTTTGGATTTATCAATATCGCCTGCCAGTATCTTCTTACTTAACAGGTTAATGATTTCCTTCTGGATGAGGCGTTTCAGCGGTCTTGCTCCAAACTGCGGGTCGTAACCCTGTACAGAAAGATACTCAAGCGCATAGTCTGAAAAGTCCAATATCATGCCATTCTTTGCTACCATATCCTTCAGTTGCTGTAACTGAATGTTAATTATTCCCTTAATTTCACTTCTCAGCAACGGCTGGAACATAATCACCTCATCTACCCTGTTCAGGAACTCCGGACGGATGGTTTGTTTCAGCAATGTCATCACTTCATCTTTCGTTTTATCTACTATCTCTTCCCGGTTGGTATCGTTAATGTTCTCAAAATTTTCCTGGATAATATGGCTACCCATGTTACTGGTCATGATGATGATCGTATTCTTGAAATTCACCACACGGCCCTTGTTATCCGTTAACCGGCCATCGTCCAATACCTGTAACAGAATGTTAAAGGTATCCGGGTGTGCTTTCTCAATTTCATCGAGCAGTATCACAGAGTATGGTTTGCGGCGTACCGCTTCTGTCAGCTGGCCACCTTCATCATATCCCACATATCCCGGAGGCGCTCCTACCAGGCGGCTTACGGAGTGTTTTTCCTGGTATTCACTCATGTCTATCCGGGTCATCATGTTTTCATCGTCAAACAGGTACTCCGCCAATGCTTTGGCCAGTTCTGTTTTACCAACACCGGTAGTACCAAGGAAGATGAATGAACCGATAGGTCTGCGCGGATCCTGCAATCCTGCGCGGCTGCGGCGGATAGCATCAGACACCGCGATGATAGCTTCGTCCTGTCCTACTACACGCTGATGCAGTTCTTCTTCCAGGTGCAGTAATTTATCCTTTTCACTCTGCATCATTTTTGATACCGGGATACCCGTTGCCTTTGCCACGTTTTCCGCGATATCTTCCGCGTCTACTTCTTCTTTAAGAAGACGTTTATGATTAGCAGATATTTTATTTAGTTCTTCTGTAAGATCTGTTACCAGTTTTTCCTGTTCCTTTATTTTACCATAGCGGATTTCTGCCACCCGGCCGAAATCGCCGTTACGCTCTGCCTGTTCTGCTTCCAGCCGCAGGTTTTCAATCGCTGATTTGGCACTCTGGATCTGGTCAACCACTTCCTTCTCTGCCTGCCATTTTGCTTTGAATGTATTCCTTTCTTCTCCAAGCCGTGCTATTTCTTCACCCAGCTCACGTAATTTATCTTCGTCGTTTTCTCTCTTAATCGCTTCTCTTTCAATTTCCAGCTGACGGATCCTTCTTTCCAGTTCATCCAGTTCTTCCGGCATGGAATTCATTTCCAGCCTCAGTTTAGCCGCGCTTTCATCGATCAGGTCAATAGCCTTGTCCGGTAAAAAGCGGTCTGTTATATAGCGCTGCGATAATTCTACCGCAGCAATAATTGCTTCGTCTTTGATGAGTACGTGGTGGTGACTTTCGTATTTCTCTTTCAGTCCACGCAAAATGGAGATGGCATCTTCCACGGAAGGTTCATCTACCAACACCTTCTGGAAGCGGCGTTCCAGGGCTTTATCTTTCTCAAAATATTTCTGGTATTCGTTCAGGGTGGTAGCACCAATGGCCCGGAGTTCTCCTCTTGCCAGGGCCGGTTTCAGGATGTTGGCCGCATCCATTGCGCCTTCCATAGCGCCTGCGCCTATCAGTGTGTGGATTTCATCTATAAAGAGGATGATTTCCCCGTTACTTTCGGCTACTTCCTTTACCACGCCTTTCAATCTTTCTTCAAACTCACCACGGTATTTAGCGCCTGCCATCAAAGCGCCCATGTCGAGGGCATAGATGATCTTTGATTTCAGGTTTTCGGGTACGTCGCCATTAATGATCCGGTGGCCCAATCCTTCTACGATAGCGGTTTTACCGACACCTGGTTCACCTACCAGGATGGGGTTGTTTTTAGACCTGCGGGAGAGGATATGCAGGGTTCTGCGGATCTCCTCATCACGGCCGATCACCGGGTCGAGCTTTCCTTCCCGGGCCATTTCATTCAGGTTCTTGGCGTATTTCTGAAGCGTGTTATACTGGGTTCCACCGCTTTGGGAATTAACGGTATCTCCTTTACGGAGTTCCCGGATAGCGGCTTTGAGACCTTTTTCAGTAAGACCGGCATCTTTCAGTAATTTGGCCGTATCATCGTTACCGCCGAGGATGCCCAGGAGCAGGTGCTCCACGCTTACAAATTCATCTTTAAATTCTTTGATGGCCGCTCCTGCACGGAGGATCACGTTATTGGCGTCGCGACTGAGCGACTGGCCGCCTTCACCTCCTACCATGCGGGGGTATTTATTGATCTGCTCATTTAGCTTATTGTTTACAAATGAGGTGTTTACATCATTCTTTTTCAATAAGTATTCAATCGGGCTATCTTCATCATTTAACAAAGCTTTGAGCAGGTGCCCGGTTTCAATCGACTGATTCTGATTATTAAAGGCCAGTTGCTGGGCCTGTTGCAGTATTTCCTGCGATTTTATAGTGAAATTATTCAAGTTCATATCTGTTGTTTTTTCTTCTTTTTTGATGTTATCAAACGTCTTCTGGTAACAACAAACCATGATCCAATGTTGCAACTCCGGAAATTATGACATATAAGGGAAAGGATTACTGCATTTTTAGCAGAAAATTAGCCTAGTAACTGCTAATTTTTCATTATAACCGCCCGTTTATTCCGGGTATATTTATGGTTTACCTCAGATGTTATGAAAAATATATTTGCCTGTATCGTATGTGCAGTACCGTTATTCCTGTTCTCCCCTGTGCTGCTGGCGCAAAAGAAGCCGGCCATACCACTGCTGGTATCTGCCCATCCCTCTGCAAAGGATGGCAAACCGCCTATGAGTTTAAAGACCGCCATGGGGTTGGCGCATACTTACCAGCAACAGCAACCCGGAAGAAGTATTGAAATACAATTCCAGCCCGGTACCTATTTCCTGGACAGCACCCTGCTGATAACCGCGGGCTATTATAATGGTAACATTACGTTCCGGCCGGCCGGAAAACCAGGCACGGTAACTTTCAGTGGAGGAAAGCCATTGCAGTTGCAATGGACACCCTGGAAGAATGGCATATATAAAGCCTCCGTGGACATTCCTTTTGAGTTCAGCCACCTTTATATTAACAATAAACAACAGATCCGGGCACGTTATCCCAACTACGACAGCAGCGCAAAACATTATAACGGTACCGCTGCAGATGCGTTGAGTCCTGCCAGGATAAAAACCTGGCAACATCCCGAAGGCGGCTACGTACACGCCCTTCACCGCTCAGAATGGGGTGGTTATCACTACCGCATCACCGGTGTGAACACAGATGGCACGCTCCAACTGGAAGGTGGCTACCAGAACAATCGCCAGATGGGTATGCATGAACAGCATCGCTTTGTAGAAAATATTTTTGAAGAACTGGACGCGGAAAAAGAGTGGTTCTATGATAAAGCCACTAAAACGCTTTACTATAAACCGGCAGCGGACATTAACCTGAAAACGGCTGGCGTAGTGGTTTCCAGGTTCTCTGAAATCGTCGTTCTGAAAGGAGATGCAGCGCATCCGGTTAAAGATATCACGTTTAAGAATATACGTTTTGCGCATACCAATGCCACGTTTATGGATACACGGGAACCGCTACTGCGGAGCGACTGGGCCATTTACAGAGGTGGAGCGGTGTTGTTGGACGGTACGGAAAACTGCGTTATCAACGGTTGTGAATTTGACTATAACGGGGGCAATGCTGTATTTGTCAGCAATTACAACCGCCATGCTGATATCAGTCATTGTAACATCCATGATGCCGGTGGCAGCGGTATCTGTTTTACGGGCAACCCCGATGCCGTAAGAGCGCCCTTATTTGAATACCAGCAATCCCCCGTATTTGCCGGCATGGATACAGCAGCAGGTCCGCAAAGCCTCAACTATCCCGATTCCTGCCTGGCATACGATAATCTTATTTACCGTACCGGCCGCATAGAAAAACAAAGCGCCGGCGTGCAGATCTCTATGGCAATGGACATCACTGTTTCACATAATACCATATACGATGTGCCGCGTGCGGGCATTAACGTTAGTGAAGGTACCTGGGGCGGGCACCTCATCGAATACAATGATGTATTCAATACTGTGCTGGAAACCGGCGACCACGGGGCGTTCAACTCCTGGGGCCGCGACCGCTGGTGGTATCCCGACCGGCAGGTGATGGACAGCATGGCTGCATTGCATCCATGGCTGGTGAAACAGGATGCTGTGAAAACAAATATACTCCGCAACAACCGCTTCCGTTGTGATCATGGCTGGGATATTGACCTGGACGATGGCTCTTCCAATTATCACATTTATAATAATGTTTGCTTAAACGGCGGGCTTAAACTAAGGGAAGGATTTTTCCGTACTGTAGAAAATAATGTGATTCTCAACAACTCTTTTCATCCGCATGTGTGGTTTGAAAACAGCCACGATATTTTCCGCTATAATATTGTAGGCAGCAGTTATAAACCGATTGGCATCAGGTATTGGGGAGATATCATCGACTTTAACGTATTCCCGGATGCAGCGGCCATCAATACTCCTACGGATAAACATTCACAGACAGGTGACCCCTTGTTTGTGTCCCCTTCAACGGGCGACTACCGGGTAAAACCAGGATCACCGGCGTTGAAAGCCGGGTTCAAAAATTTCCCAATGAACCAATTTGGCGTGGTATCGGCTAACTTAAAAGTGCTGGCTAAAAAAGCACCGCTGCCGGTCCTAAAAGCAGCCACTGATGCTTCATCCACCATCAGCAACTGGCTGGGCGCGCAGGTGAAGAACATAGAAACACTGGGCGAACGCTCGGCTGCTGGCTTACCTGATAATAAAGGCGTGTTCCTGGTGGCCGTACCCGGAAGTTTTAAATATGCCGTAAAAACAGGCGATGTGATTTTACAGCTTGGAGAACGAAGCGTGAATAACGTGGATGACCTGCTAAAAGCAAGCACTTTCTATACAGATAAAAAAGTACCGCTGGTAGTATTCAGAAATCAACAGCGGGTTACTGTCAATTGATATAGGGGGTTGTTCCTTTGAGCGCTCAAAGGAACAACCTTTCTTTTATTCCCGTCCTTTAGCCAGCTCCTGGTTTTTACCTCTTCTGCAGCTTTGTTTAATTATGCCTCGCCGGAATTACCGGAAAATATACATCTTGTTATAAATCAACATCTTGCGGACAATCATTTAGATGTTAGAACTTATATCCGGATGTTTATTATTGAGGTAATCAAACAACACGGCGGCCTCCGTTGTTATAAAAGTCCTTGAAACACAAACTGTACATTCCTGCTTACGGCCGGATGATTCAGCCTAAAAAACTGGTCACCACATTCTTCATCACTAAACCCTACAATTATGTCTTTCGATTTACTGGAAAGCGCTAAAAGTATTTTCAACAGCAATGTCGTTAGTCAGGCCTCCTCACAACTCGGAGAAAGTGAAGGCGGCATTCAGAAAGCCATCAGCGGTATCATACCGATTGTTTTAACCGGCCTTCTCAATAAGGCGGGGTCCTCCGGAAACGCCGGCGGTTTGCTCGACCTCGTGAAGGGGGCAGCGGGTGATGCCAACCCTTCCGCCATTACGGGTGCGCTGCAGGGTGGTGCTGGGGGCCTGCTCAGCAAAGGCGCCGATTTGTTACGCAGCCTGTTCGGCGATAAGGTGAATTCCATTATCGGTATGTTATCTTCCTATGCCGGTATCAAGGAATCGTCTGCCAGTACCCTGCTGCAATCCGCTACCCCTGCTACGCTTGGTACAGTAGGTCAATACGCCGCCCAAAACAATTTATCTCCCAATTCCTTTCTTTCCCTGCTGGACTCACAAAAAGATAAAATACTGGGCGCTATACCCGGAGGACTGAACATTGCCGGCGTACTTGGTTTGGCGAATATCGGCGACCTCGGTAAAAAGCTCGGCAGCCTGCTGCATATGGACACCGCTACTACCACCGGCGGCGCTGTAAATATCAAACCGGATGCAAAACCCGGCAGCAGCCGCTGGATATGGTCACTGCTGCTCATTCTCATTGCCATCATCCTGTTGTGGTACCTGATGCGCGGTTGCGGTGCCAATAAACACGACGGCGTTCCTGTTACGGACAGCGTTACTACCAGCCAGATTGCAGATTCGGCTACCATGGCTGTTACAGAAGGCGGCCCGGTGGTTACCCGTGAAAGCATTAAGGTTACCCTTCCCGATGGCGTTGTATTGGATGCCTATAAAGGGGGTATAGAAGATCAGCTGGTGGTGTTCCTGAAGGACAACAGCCGTCCGGCCGGCAAAGATGTATGGTTTGACTTCGATAACCTTAACTTCAAAACCGGCAAGGCTGAACTAACAGAAGAAAGTATGAAACAGGTAGGTAATATTGCCGCTATTATGAAAGCGTTCCCTAAAGCCAAAATAAAGATTGGTGGTTATACTGACCGCACGGGCGACAGCACCAGTAACCTGCGGCTGTCTAAAGAACGTGCGGAATCTGTAGTTGCGGCATTAAAGAAAAGTAACACCAATCCGGCACAGTTACTTGGTGCAGAAGGCTATGGTTCACAGTTTGCAAAGGCGGCTGCAGATGCTTCTGAAGAAGAAAAGAAAAGAGACCGGCACATTTCTGTAAGTGTTCGCGAAAAATAAAATCCTATAAGCAAAAAGGGAAGGCTGAATGGCCTTCCCCTTTTTTTATTCTTTTACCAGCACCAGCCGGCTTCTGTCTGATTTTAGCATAGTAGCATAGAACTTCACCAGCTCGGGGTAGTCTGCCGCCGGGAAAATCCCCGCTTTTCTTTCCACTTTTCGTATATAGTTCAGCGTATTCCCTTTGATAGAAACCGCCGCATTATAACTGCCAAATTTAGCGGTTACAGATACCGGCGCCGGGAGCGATTCCGGTTTATATCCCGCTGGTAAAGTGATCGTCACGCTATCCACATCCCGGTAAGCAAAATCAAACTGGATATCCGATTTGCGGCTGGTGTCAGGTTCCAGCTTCACCCCATCGCGTGTGAGAATATTGGGAACAAGGAACATTCGTTTACCCGTTACCGTTGCATAGTTGTTTCCTTTGATGCCTAATTTCTCTTCAATGGAAGGAATAGGTGTTTCCAGCTCTGTGCAGTGATAATTATTGATATCATAACTGGAAAGACTCAGTTCTTCACGTAGCTCTTCCAGTTGCTTCTCCCTACTCAGAGAATGCAGCTTGTCACGTAAATCATCCTGCTGAAGCCCACTGTAGACGGTTCTTGCTTTAATATCGATGTTACCCGTAGGATCAATAACGGCATCCACATGGCGGATCTGTTCATTGCAATCCATTCCGTAAGCGGGGGTACGTATTAATTTGCTGTCGGTTGCATCTACCAGGAGTACCGGCCGGTTGTCGGTAAAGGAGCCGAGGTAGCCGGCGGGGTTCGTGTTACTGGTACATTCCAGCCAGGTGGTATCTTTCTCACCCGGTACACAGAGTATCTCGTGATTAAACTGGGAAGACGGGAAATCTTCACGCAGGGTATGCTCATCGTCTCCTGCTTTTACCAGTACACAATTTGATTTAATGCCAGCTTCTTTCAATAACGCCATCATATAATTAGATAAGGCCTTGCAATCGCCATAGCCATTAGCAGCCACAGATGCCGCATCAAAGGTTTGCCATCCGCCTATGCCTAACTGAATACTGATATAACGGTTATTTTGCTGAAGAAATTTATACAGTACCCTGATCTTTTCCTGGCGGCTGCTGATACCATCAACCAGTTCATGTACTTTGGCTTTGATATTGCCGGGCAACACATCCCGGCCTGCATTGAGCTGGTATGCAAAGTTTCCGAAATCTTTCCAGGTGGTCATTTTGCCCTTATAGCTTCCCAACTCAAAATCCGTTGGAGCCAGGAAAACGCACGGAGTCCGCTGGTACAATTCAACCGGGTAAACTTCATATTTCCTGGCAGGCAACTGGTTGACTTCCCACGTGATCGTTTTGTTGCCTTTCTCCGTGGTGATGACCGGTTTACCTTCATAGAGATAACTGCGGTAACGCAATTCATAGTTCTCCGGGTAAATAACCGTCAGCCTGCTTTTTTCAACAGCCGTGTAAATACTCGCCTGCGCCTGCAAACCAGGTATCCCGTATATTGTATTGAGGCGCAGCTCAATAGTATATTCCACCGTATAGGGGTATACGTTATAGTAGAACTGGTGAAGCTTCGCACGGGTATCAGACATCAGGCTGCCATCCCCTACCGCACTTATATCGCGGATATCGCTTTGTTTCAAACGTTTCAACTGCTTGCCTTCAGCATCATATAACGCGCCACTAATAGAGCGGATCTCTGACAGCTTATCATAATACATCCCCATTTTCATATGTTCAGCTCCTGTCTCATCCAGTACAGTAACCACGTAATGAGAAACAAAACGGGCATCTGTGAGATCGTTTATTTTCAAAGTAGCCTCATCTAACCTTTTTACCAGGTGCGCATTGGCCCTCAATGAATCAGGAATAGCGCTCACCGGATAAAACGGATCTCCTGCCAGCACTGTATGCGACACGGTAAACAGGAAAAACAGGATGGCTATCGACAATTGCTTGCGCATATTTTATTTTTTCTTTTTTAACACAATTTGTTCTGCTTCTTTCTTTACCACCAGGTCATAAAAATCGCGCAGGGTCGGGTATTCTTCCGGCCCAAAGTTGGCTTTGTTTAATTTTACCCGGCAGCGCAGCTGTATGTGGTTTTCTGTTTGCTGGATAAGGTATTGAAACAGGCCTTCATCTCCATTATAATTCGCTGCAGCAGATTTCGGCATTTCATCCACTATATATCCTTCGGGCACTTCCATATTAAAGGAATATACTTCATCAGACACGCTGTTCATTTCTACGGGGAACTTACGCTCCATCGCTTTAAAGGGATTGCTTTTATGGGCTTCCGACAACAGCGGGTTGATGTATAGTACTTCGCCGTCGCCTACCTGCATTTTAAAATCGTACTTTACCATCACAGGTGACTCCAGTTCTTTCAGATCCTCTACCGCCTTATTCTCCAGTTCTATTTCACCGGTATAGGATTTTGCTATCCGTTTAAAAAATTCTTCGGGGTCTTCATCTTTTACAGCCGTCCGTATTTTGTAAGACTCAAAGTAGGTGGGCCGTTGCATAAAAGTGCCCGACACCATGCCGTTTTCTATCTTTCCCAAAATTACACTGGTAAACCGCTGTTCCTTCAGGGAATCCGCTCCCAGGATCACGGGGGTGGCAAAGTCATCCAATGAACGGGCGGCGCCATTGTAGCATTCTGCCGGGAGCTTTCCGAAGCCCAGCAAAGGTTTTGAGGCATCCAGCTTCAGGTATTCTTCTCCCAGGTTCACGCCGGCAATTACGTAGTTAAAGTGGGTATATAAAGGATAGAACTGGTATACATATCCATTGCTGCGGGTACTCAGCAGCAGCGGGGTAGCAAAAAGGTTTGCTTTCTTCAGCATTGCCACCAGCAACATGTTGATGTCGGATACGTTGCCGTTCTTTGAATTAAAAACGGTTTTGAGTGACTTGCCCATCCACAGGGCGCTGTGATCTGTGCAGGTAAAATTATCGCGGACCCAGGTATAAATTTTCTGTACTTTCTCCTTATCGGTTTTAGCGTCTTTTACCAGCTCTTCTACTTTATCAGAAAGAAAACCGTTGTTTGTGGTCAGTACTTTGCCCAATTCTTCTTCCTTCATCAGGTCTTTCATCAGCTCTTCCCAGGTACTCTGCACCGGCTTACGCGGCTCTCCCGGCCAGTTGTAGGCAGACAACTGGAATTCCACCCTGTTAACATAGTTATCGGTAGTAGTGATATAGCTCTCGTCGTAAATCGGCGGCACATCTTTCAGCGCCCATTTATAGGTGGTGATAGAAGGCGTTACCGTTACCAGATTGGAAGGCCCGGTAGACCCCTGCGACTCGTTACGGAAGGTAAATGTGGAACGAGAATAGGTTTTCGTTTTTACCACATAGGGCTCATATCCCTGTGGAATGAGCATATAGTCGAAGTATTCCGGGATGGCTACGCTGTATTCGCTCCACAGGCAGGGATATTTTCCCTGGAAATCCCAGGCGCGTAAATGCCGGTAAAAGGGAGAGGCGATAGAAAAGGTGTATTCAATAATAGACCCTTCCTTTACAGCGGGCAGGGTGAATTTCTTTACCAGCAGGGATTTATCCTGCTTGTCGTTGAATACGTTTTTGCTTTCCATCCTGGTTTCTACCACTTCCCCGTTTTCGAGGTTGTAGGCAGCTGCTTTCAGGTTCAGTAATTTCTCTTCCGACGTTTCTGATTTATATATCGGTACGTGAACGGTGGCCTCATCATAACCATTTTTATCAACGATCTTAATGCGCCGGTGTACTTTGTACACCAGGCGAAGGTCGTTTCCATCCGACTCAAAAATGGAGGAGCCTATCTCAGACAGGATAATGGCGTGGGCGCCGGTATCTTTCTCTGATCTATTAATAGCAAATTCTTCTTTGGACACTTTTCCAAATTTCATTTTACTTCCGTCCTGGGCAAAGGTGGACAGGGCGAACAAACAGCTGGCAATGGGAGCCAGCATAACAAAGGTATAGCGCATCAGTTAACAGGCATATGGGATATATATGCGGGTCGAAGATATAAATAATATGCTAATTTTGCCCGGATGACCCACACTTTATTCATAAAAGAGCTGGCAAAAGAGTTAGGATTTGACCATTGCGGCATTGCGAAGGCAGTGCAGCTGGACGACGATGCCCGCCGGCTGGAAACCTGGCTGAATAAAGGCATGCATGGTAACATGCAGTATATGGAGCATCATTTCGACAAAAGGATAGATCCCCGTAAGCTGGTCGACGGCGCGCAGTCGGTGATCACCTTGTTGTTTAACTACTTCCCTTCCGAACAGCAGCGTGCCGACGCCCCGCGCATCTCCAAATATGCTTACGGCCAGGATTATCATGAGGTGATCCGGGCGCGGCTCAAAACGATGTTGCTGCGGATGCAGGAGCGGATAGGTCCCGTTCAGGGCCGGGGATTTGTGGACTCCGCCCCCGTGCTGGAACGCGCCTGGGCCACCCGCAGCGGATTAGGCTGGATCGGCAAAAACGGGAACCTGATCCATAAACAGGCCGGTTCCTTCTTTTTTATAGCGACCCTGATTACCGACATCGAACTGGAATACGACGGTCCGGTGGCCGATTACTGCGGCTCGTGTACCCGCTGCCTGGATGCCTGTCCTACGGAAGCGCTGGTAGCGCCGGGTGTAGTGGATGGCAGTAAATGTATTTCTTACTTTACCATAGAGCTGAAAGAACAACTGATCCCCGATAAAATGAAGGGACAATTTGATAACTGGATGTTTGGCTGCGATACCTGCCAGGACGTTTGTCCCTGGAACCGCTTCTCCAAAGCCAACCAGGAAGCGGCGTTTACACCTGTGCCGGCGATCCTGAACTTTTCTACCCGCGATTGGGAGGAGCTGACAGAAGAAGCTTTTAAAGACATCTTCCGTCATTCTCCTCTCAAACGCAGTAAGTTTGCCGGTATCAGGAGAAATATCAACTTCCTGAACACCTAGCGACTGGTGGCTTTAATCAGCCATTGGGTCAGGTCTGTTGCTGCTTCATAGTTTTGGAAAGATGCCGGCAGCTTCTTTCCGTCCACATATTCGTTATAAAACCAGGGGTCGCCAACGGCGAAAACCTTGCCTTTTCCCACTTCAGCTACTGCCATAACAACATATTCACCATCCTTGTAAACCGCTCGCGCAGGGGCTTTCAAGGTCAAAGTGGATAATTCCTTGATATACACCTGCCGGCCAGCCTGGAATATTTCATGTCCGGCCGGGATCCGGAAAGTACCCTGCTCCCAGTTTTTGCCTTTTACACGGTTGCGACTGTCGCCATTAAAATGGATCCCGAATTTTTCACTCAGCTTGTTAAAGTGCGAAAATTCCGCGTTGGCAGAATCGTTCTCCAGCAATACCAGCACCCCGCCAGCCTTTACCCAGTTATAAATACTACGGGCGTCCTTTTCGTTCATATAGTTGGGCGTGGGCGATTCCTTGTCCGTGTCCGGATCAATGATCATATAAATATCCGTGTGTTTCAGGTTGGCGGCCGTGGGCGCCTGCAGCAGGCTATCCCTTTTCACCCCGAGGGAGTCGAAAATATGCCCCCAGAGCGACACGCCGCCGTTGTCTGTTTCGCCCCAGATGTAATGCCACCTAACCGGATTACCGGCATTGTCCTTTTTGAATTCATTATTGTAATAATAATCCAGCGTCACGGTGAGTTCCTTTGCAGGCGACTGCTGCGCGAAGGCGGTCAACCCCGTTCCTCCCAGCAGCATCATACATAAAGTAATACGTTTCATGGTTTTCATATTGGCAAAAAAGTACTCAATAATCTCCAAAGATTATAACCCTCAAAGCGTGAAATTATCCAGCCAGCGAAAAAAATATCGCCCTGTGGTGTTTTTTACTTTTTTTTAAATAATGTTTGCTAATTTCTTGACAATCGTTTTACCTTAACCTACTTTTGTAGTAAAGTGAACGCAAAACCCCATAACAAACCGCAAAATATCATTTATCATATACCGGCTATGCCGGATTTTAGCTGATTAACTTTTTATGGACCTGAGTGCCATAACGTGGAATTTTAGCAATAAAGGTCGAATTCTTTCGACCTTTCTTTTTTTATATCCGTTTTATGTTATATTGCCGGGCAATTCTATTAATTGTCAGACCAACAATTTTTCAACCAGGTAAGGCGTGTGTACATGCGGAAGCGGGTCTTAATATTCATCTTGTTATTCCTCCATACTTCGGTAATGCGGGGACAAACTCTGCCCTATCAATTCAACCGGATTGATATCAACCAGGGGCTGTCCAACAACCAGGTTAACTGCGTTTTCAGGGATAGTATGGGTTTCATGTGGATTGGTACCGTATCTGGACTGAACCGGTTCGACGGGTATCACTTCACCGTATACCAGCATGATCTGCGCGACACCACTTCTGTTTCCGACAATAACATCAATAAAATCATGGCCGGCCCGGGGCAGCAGCTCTGGATCCGGACCCGCTCGGGGATGAATATCTATGATCCTGTAACGACCCGTTTTAACCGGCGCCCCGAAAACATTCTGCGTCAATGGGGCTTTTCCGGAAACGTGGTTACCGATATTGTGAAAGACCCGTCCGGCGGATATTGGTTCCTGCATCCTTCAGCAGGCATTTTCCTGGTAGATAACGGCAACAGGGCGCAACAGTTTACACATACCAGTGATGGTGGCAGCATTGGCACCAACAGCGTATCGGCACTGCTACCCGGCGAAGCAGGTCATTACTGGCTGCTGCATAGCAATGGCCTGCTGGAAAGGATGGACGCCCGCAGCCACCGCATCGGCTACCGCAACAACACGCTCGTCAGGCCAGATATTGCCGGCGCCACCTGGTCGATGGTGGCGGATGCCGATGGCGACCTGTGGTTGTTCAGCACCAATGAAGACAACGGCGTTTACTTTTTCGATATCCGCTCCCAACAGTTCCGGCATATTGATCAGAATACCCCCGGCCTGGCGCTGAACAACAACATTGTAAGAGGCGTGGTTGCGGACAATAACGGGTTAATATGGATAGGTACCGATCATGGCGGCATTAATATCATTAATAAGAAAGCACAAAGCATCCGTTATATTGAGAATATCAACGAAGATGAACGCAGCCTGAGCCAGAACAGTATTAATGCTCTTTATAAAGATAATACCGGCATTATATGGATCGGGACCTTCAAAAAAGGATTGAATTACTACCATGAGAACATGGTAAAATTCCCGCTCTATCAATACCAGGCGTATAGCCGTAACAGTTTGCCCTATAACGATGTAAACAGGTTTGTGGAAGACGCGGCCGGCAATTTATGGATAGGCACCAATGGCGGCGGCCTGATTTACTTTGATCGCAGCCGCAACACATTTACCCAATACCGGCACGAAGCCGGTAACAACAACAGCATCGCCGGCAATGTAATTGTAAGCCTCTGCATAGATCACAACAAACAACTATGGGTAGGCACCTACTTTGGGGGCCTGGACCGGTTCGACGGCAGCCGGTTTATCCATTATAAACATGACCCGGCAGACAGCACCAGCGTGAGCGATAACAGCATCTGGGAAATACTGGAAGACAGCCGCCACCAGCTGTGGATCGGCACCCTCGGTGCGGGACTTAACCGGATGGACCCTGCCACCGGCCGGTTCCAGCGTTTCCCGCAGGTAAAATCCAAGTATGTTTCCGCCCTGCTGGAAGACCGCCAGGGAAACCTCTGGATAGGCACTTCCGATGGTATCGATGTGCTGCACCTGGCCACCGGCGTTTTCAAACATTACAACAACGTTCCCGGTGTAAACGGCAGCCTGAGTCATAATAACGTAGTATGCATTTTCCAGGACAGCCAGCAACGCGTATGGATAGGCACCCGCGAAGGACTGAACCTGTTCAGTCCAAAAAACAATAACTTCCGCACCCTTCGCAAAGAAGACGGTCTGCCGGACAATTCTGTCCTGAATATCCTTGAAGCCAACGATCACAGCTTGTGGATGAGTACTCCCAATGGTTTGTCTAATATGAAGATCGGGCCGGACGCCTTTACCTTTAAAAATTATGACGAATCCGACGGCCTGCAGGGAAAAGACTTCAACGAAAACGCCGCGTTGAAAACCAGTCGCGGGGAACTGATCTTTGGCGGCGGCAACGGGTTTAACCTGTTTTATCCCAACGCCATTGCCCTGAACAACAATATTCCGCCGGTAGTGCTCACGGATCTGCAGATATTTAACAAAAGTATACTGCCGGGCGAAAAGATCAACGGGCGGGTATTGCTGAAAGCGGCTATCCCGGAAACACAAAGCATTACCCTGAAACCCGGTGAAAACGTGTTTTCCATTGAATTTGCCTCTCTGAATTATTTCCACCCGGAGAAAAACAGGTATGCCTATATGCTGGAAGGATTTAATAAAGACTGGCTCTATACCGACGGTATGGAAAGGAAAGCCACCTTTACCAACCTGGACCCTGGGGATTATACCTTCCGGGTAAAGGCTTCCAATAACGACGGCGTATGGAATGAAAAAGGGATTACGCTGAAAATAAAAGTACTACCCCCCTTCTGGAAAACCTGGCCTGCCTTCCTGGGTTATGTGTTGCTGATACTGGGCGCCCTGTTACTGGCCCGCCGCATCATACTGGAACGGGAAAGACTGAAGTTCAGGATGGAGCAGCAAACACAGGAAGCCGCGCGCATGCATGAGCTGGATGCACTGAAAATCCGTTTCTTTACCAACGTAAGCCATGAGTTCAGAACACCGCTCAGCTTAATCATCACCCCGCTGGAAAAGATTATCCGGCAAACATCTGAAAGTACCTTAAAAGTGCAGCTGGAACTGATGCAGCGGAATGCACGACGTTTACTCAACCTGGTGAACCAGTTACTCGACTTCCGTAAAATGGAAGTCCAGGAAATAAAACTCCATACCGCGGAAGGCGATATCATCGGTTTTGTAAAAGACCTCACCTCGTCATTTTCAGACTTGTCTGATAAAAAGCATATCCAGCTTAACTTTCAGAGCAATGTACAGGAGCTGAAGATGTTGTACGACGCAGATAAAATAGAGAAGATCATCTTTAACCTGCTTTCCAATGCCTTTAAGTTTACGCCTGAAAATGGCAGTATATCCGTTCACGTTAGCTACCAGGAAACAACCGCGCAATTGGAAATTGCGGTAAAAGATAATGGTATTGGCATTCCACCGGAGAAGCAGGAGTATATCTTTGAAAGGTTCTTTCAACATGAAGTACCGGCATCTATGGTAAACCAGGGCAGCGGGATCGGGCTATCCATCACTAAAGAGTTTGTGAAATTGCATGGTGGCAGCATTACGGTAGACAGCGCCCCTGAAATGGGCAGCTGCTTCACTGTATACCTGCCGGTTAAAACGGCTGCTGTTGCTGTTCCCGGCGCTGTACAGGAAACAATTCGTACTACCACCGCCGTTACACCGGCCGCTACCGTGAACAGTAACTCTAAAAAACCGGTGGTTTTACTGGTAGAGGATAACGAGGATTTCCGTTTTTACCTGAAAGATAACCTTACCCAGTACTTCCAGATCATAGAAGCCGAAAACGGGCTTGCAGCCTGGAAACTGCTGCAGCAAACACTCCCGCACCTGATTGTAAGCGATATTTCGATGCCGGAAATGGATGGATTGGAATTGTGTAAAAAGGTGCGCGCACAACAACGCACGGCACACTTACCCATTGTATTGCTTACGGCCAGGGCCGAAGAAGCCCAGCAACTGGAAGCGCTGGAAACCGGGGCATCCGATTACATCACTAAGCCTTTTAACTTCGAGGTGCTGCTTTCGCGGATCAAAAACATTATCTCCCAGCAATCATCTCTCAGAAAAACATTCCAGCAATATATAGAAGCCAACCCGGGGGAAATAGCTATTTCATCTGCCGATGAACAATTTATCCAGCAGGCTTTACAAATTGTAGAGAAGAATATCTCCAATCCCGACTTCTCGGTGGAAGAACTGAGCAGGGCGCTTTTCATGAGCCGGGTATCTGTGTATAAAAAGATCCTGGCCCTTACCGGCCGGTCGCCCATTGAATTTATCCGGGGCATCCGCTTAAAGCGGGCCGCCCAGCTGCTCGAAAAAAGCCAGCTTACTGTAGCCGAAGTAGCTTATGAAGTAGGATTCAACAACCCAAAATACTTTACAAAGTATTTCAAGATGGAATACAATGTACTCCCCTCCGTTTATGGGAAGAAGAAATAATACCACTACTACAATCCTACATCATTCGCCTAAACAACAAATTTGCCCTATTAAATAACGAAATGCGCCCCCTGCCTACGGGATGCAATGGATAATTTTGTGGACTGACTATTAAACCTGACTATGTTCAAGCAAAACTTTAAACGAAGCAACCGCCTGTATCTGCTGATTGAAATCCTGCTGTACTGCGTGATCACCGGTTTGCTCATTGGCCTCTTCTTCTTATAACAGCCTTAAAACCAGCCTGTTCCTTCTCCATACGTTAACATTTAATGCCCTAACCGGAATCAATTAATTACCTCGCTGCTACAAACGGTTAACATAATCGCCCTACATCTAAAACATACCCATCCCCTCTGATTCCGGAGCTCCCTTTACATTTGTTTTTACACGTTTTGAAGTAACACGTTTTGAAAAATAGCTCGCGGATACCACATCCGTAATTGTAACAACCACGTTCAACCGACGAAAAAAATCCATTCAAATATGCACATAAAGAGGGCGATACCGATCGTACTTATGACGTTCCTCACTTCCTGGTGTTATGCCGGGCAGGTGGAAAAACTGTCTGATGGCCTGTTGATTCATTTAAAAAATCCTGCCCCGAATGGCGCCCGGCAGGTGAAGCTGCAAGTGGTTTCCGATAAGGTGATCCACGTAACCGCTACCCCCGACGACCATTTCACCGGCTCTCCCAGTCTCATGGCGGTAGATGCACAGGGTAATAGTATTAAATGGGATTCGGAAGAACGAAATGAAACCGTGACTTTAAAAACAGCCAGCATCACCGCCACAGTGGCGCTGAATACAGGAGAAGTAGTATTCCGCGATAAAGCCGGCAACATTATATTACAGGAACAACCCGGTGGCGGTAAAAGCTTTACCCCGGTTACCATTGGCAACAAATCATTATACCGGATCCAGCAGGTGTTTGAATCGCCCGCCAATGAAGCGTTCTATGGACTGGGGCAACACCAGACCGGTTTAATGAACTACAAAAACCAGGACGTAGATCTCACACAGTATAACTCCGTAGCAGCCGTACCTTTTGTAGTATCTAACCGTAACTATGGCATTTTATGGGATAATTATTCCGTTACCCGTTTTGGCGACAACCGTCCTTATAAACAAATGTCCGAATTACACTTAACGTCGGCCGACGGTAAACCCGGATTCAGTGCAACCTATGGCGACCGGTATAATAATACGGTGTATGTAAAAGCGGTGGAAGATAAAATTGACTATGAGTTCCTGGATCGCCTGTCGTCGCTGCCTGCAGCTTTTCCAATGGTAAAAGGAAAAGTAACCTGGGAAGGCACCGTGAATGCAGATGAAACCGGCGAGTATAAATTCTTCATGACCACCTCCGGTTACACCAAAGTATGGATCAATGGTCAGCTGAAACTGGACCGGTGGCGGGAAAGCTGGAACCCCGGCGCTTCCGTTTTCCGGCATCTGCTTCAGAAGGGACAACCCACTACCGTAAAAGTAGAATGGATCCCGGAAACAACCCAGTCCTTTATCTCTCTTAAATTCCTCCCTCCCACTCCCGTTGAAGGTGCGGATAAAATGCAACTGACTTCAGAAGCAGGTGAAAAAATTGACTACTACTTCATGTATGGTCAGCATATGGATGAAGTGATCAGCGGCTACCGGCAGGTAACCGGCAAAGCCACCATGATCCCGCGCTGGGCGCTGGGCTTCTGGCAAAGCCGGGAACGGTATAAAACACAGGACGAGATTGAAAATACCGTAGCAGAGTTCCGCAAAAGGAAAATCCCGCTGGACAATATCGTGCTGGACTGGAGCTACTGGAAACAGGATGAATGGGGCAGCCAGCAGTTTGATCCTGCCCGTTTTCCCGATCCTGTGGGCATGATCAGCCGCCTGCACAAACAATACCATACCAATTTCATGATCTCCGTATGGCCGAAGTTTTATGAAGGGATCGACAACTATAAACTTTTCGACAGCAAAGGCTGGTTATACAAACAGAATATTAAAAATAAGCAACGCGACTGGATAGGTAACGGTTATGTATCTACGTTTTATGATGCCTTTAACCCCGAAGCGCGTAAACTGTTCTGGAGCCTGTTGCAGAAGAATCTGCTCACCAAGGGGGTGGATGCATGGTGGCTTGATGCCACAGAGCCGGATATCCTGTCCAATGCCTCTATTGAAGAACGCAAAAAGCTGATGGATCCTACCGCATTGGGATCAGCCACCCAATACTTCAACACCTATGCACTGGTAAATGCGCAAGGTATTTATGAAGGGCAACGTGCGGCCAAGCCGGGTCAACGTGTATTTATCCTTACCCGCTCCGCCTATGCAGGGTTGCAACGCTATGCTGCTGCCACCTGGAGTGGGGATATCGCCGCCACCTTTGAAGAGTTCAAAAGACAAATCCCCGGCGGACTAAACTTCAGCCTTTCCGGTTTACCTTACTGGACTACAGATATCGGCGGTTTCTTTGTGGAAGATAAATACGATCAGCCCAACCCACAGGGTCCTGCACTGGAAGAATGGAGAGAACTCAATACCAGGTGGTTCCAATATGGCGCTTTCTGTCCGCTGTTCCGTTCACACGGCCAATATCCTTACCGCGAAATGTTCAACATCGCGCCCGACAGCAGTATAGCGTACCAGTCGATGTTATACTACGACCAGCTGCGTTACCGCCTGCTGCCTTACATCTACTCCGTAGCTGGCAATACTTACCACCACAACTATACGATGATGCGTGGCCTGGTGATGGACTACGGCCAGGATACAGCAGTGCTGAATATCCGCGACCAGTATATGTTTGGTCCTTCACTGCTGGTAAACCCTGTAACCGAGTACCATGCCCGCAGCCGGGAACTGTACCTGCCTGCAGGCAACGGCTGGTATGATTTCTACACAGGAAAATATGAAACAGGTGGTCAGCATATTACCGCAGCAGCGCCTTTGCAGCGGATGCCTTTGTATGTAAAAGAAGGCGCTATCCTGCCGGTAGGCCCTGCACTGCAATACACCAATGAGCGCAAGGCAGATACCATACACCTGTATGTGTATACCGGGAAAGACGGGGAATTTACTTTGTATGAAGATGAAAATAATAACTATCAATATGAGAAAGGCGTTTTCAGCAACATTTCCTTTAAATGGAATGAAGCAGCGCAAACACTGACGATAGGACAACGGGAAGGCCGTTTTCCGGGTATGCTGCAGCAAAGGCACTTCCTGGTAACGTTTGTAGGTAAACAAACCGCCGCAGGACCGGATATCAGCAATAAGACAGGTAAAATGATAACATATAATGGAATAGCAAAAACGGTCCGGGCCATCTGACCTGGACCACTTCTTCTAAAAACATTTAAACATTATTCAACCTCCTTTGCCTAAATAAAACACGTTAAACATGAAAATCTGGTACACAATCAGCTATTATTTTCCGCGGCAAACCGTTCTAAAGACGTTTGCTGTATGCAGTTTGGCTACAGCAGCGCCTCCGGCACTGCATGCAGCCGCCAATAACGGGAAGGCATATACGCAACCTGTAAAACAAGCAATCACGGGCAAGGTAACCGACACCAAAGATGGTGCCCCCCTGCCCGGCGTTAATATCATTGTAAAAGGAACCAACAGGGGCACCGTAACAAATGTAAACGGCACTTTCACCCTGCAGGCAGATGCGGGAGAAATACTCGTAGTGTCGCTGGTAGGCTATAACAAACTGGAAGTACCCGTTCAAACGGGCAGCCCGATGACGATACGCCTGGAATCGGCGGCTACAGGACTGGATGAACTGGTGGTAGTAGGTTATGGCGTGCAAAAGAAAAAAGTGGTGACCGGCGCTACTGTGCATTTAAATAATGATGACCTGATAAAAAACCACGCCATCAGCGTGGAGCAATCTTTACAGGGACAGGCCCCCGGTGTGCAGGTAACTTCCAACTCCGGTCAACCCGGTGACGCGCTGAAATTCACCATCCGTGGTATCGGCACCAATGGCGATTCCCGCCCGCTTTTCATCATTGACGGTTTTCCGGCGGATGATATCAGCTTCCTCAATCCAAATGACATTGCCAGCGTAGATGTGCTGAAAGATGCCGCCTCCACTGCCATTTATGGAACCCGCGCGGCGAATGGTATCGTAATGATCACCACCAAAAAAGGCCGCGCCGGTAAAATGAATGTCAGCTTCGACGCCTCCTACGGATTGCAGAATCCTGCCCGCAAGCTGGACCTCCTCAATGCGCAGCAGTACGCCAACATTATGAATGAGGCATCCATCAACTCCGGCTCTGTGCCTATCTATACACCAGACTCCATTGCGAAACTGGGTACAGGCCCCGACTGGCAGAAAGCAGCTACCAATAAAAATGCACCCATACAAAATTATAGCCTGAGTCTTTCCGGCGGTAATGAAAAGTCCGTTTTCTCTTCGTCCTTTTCCTTCCAGGGACAGCAAGGCGTGATGGGGCTTCCCGGCAGGTCTAATTTTGAAAGAACTTCTTTCAGGATCAATTCAGAACACAAACTGTACAAAGACCTGATCAAAACAGGAGAAAACCTCACGTTTGCGCATACACGCCAGCGGGGTATCGGTACAGGTAATATCTACAATAACTCTATCCGTGGTTTATTAAACGCCACTCCCATTTACCCGGTGTATAATGCGGATGGCAGCTATGGCAAATCGCCTTATGCGGATGAACCCAATCCGATCGGTTCCATTGATTATACACAAAATAATCAAACCATTACCGACAGGATCATCGGTAACATCTATGCGGAAGCTATCCTGGCTAAAGGATTGACCTTCCGTACAGATTTTGGCGCGGATATCTCTTATAACTACAACAATGCTTTTATTCCCGTATATAACCTGGGAACCAATAACAGCAACGAACATTCTTTTGCCAGTCAGGGTATGTACCGCAACCTTACCTGGAACTGGGATAACACCCTCACCTACCAACTCACTGCCGGCAAACATAACCTGAACGTAATGGTGGGTACTACCGCCAAAAAATACGAAGGCTATAATGTAAGCGGCAGTAAAACAGACCTGATCATCGCCGACTTTGATCACGCTATTATTGATAACGGCAGGAATGATTCCACCCGTAAAGTATTCGGCACAAGAAGCATGAATGCACTGCAATCTTACTTTGGCAGGGTGTTTTACAGCTACGACGATAAGTACCTGCTTACCGCCACGCTTCGCCGGGATGGTTCCACGAAGTTTGGCTCCAACAACCGCTATGGCTACTTCCCCGCTTTCTCTGCAGGATGGATCGTTACCAACGAATCGTTCCTCAAAAACAGCAGCTGGATTAACTTCCTGAAGATCCGCGGCGGATGGGGACAAAATGGTAGTGACAGGATTGATGACTTCAGGTACCTGGCCACCATCAACTCCACCTACCGCGATTATTATTTCAACGGACAAAAAGCGATCGGCGCGTCTCCTGATAAAATACCCAATCCTGATTTGCATTGGGAAGCATCCGAACAAATTGATCTCGGATTTGACGCAACATTGTTCAAAGACGTAACCGTTACATTCGACTGGTATCAGAAAAATACCCGCGACTGGCTGGTAACCGCTCCTATCCCCGATTTGGTGGGTACCGGCGCACCTACCATCAACGGCGGTAATATTCAGAACAAGGGTATTGAACTTGGTATTAATTATAACCACACATTTGGAGAAGTAAACATTGGTATCGGCGGCAACATTGCTTTCAATAAAAATACCGTGATAGATATTCCAAACCAGGAAGGTGTATTGCATCCTTCTTGCAACGGCGTACTGTCGTCCAACATGGATGAATACTTCCGTGCACAGAACGGAATGCCTATCGGCTATTTCTATGGCCTGAAAACAGCCGGTATCTTCCAGAACCAGGCAGAAATTGATGGTTACACCAGCAAAAGCGGCCAGAAAATACAGCCAGGCGCACAACCCGGCGATGCCCGTTTCGTAGATCTGAACGGCGACGGCGTCATCAATGGTGATGATAAAACAAAGGTGGGTGATCCCAATCCTACACAAACGTATGGTATCTCTCTGTCGGCAGGCTGGAGAGGATTTGACCTGAGTGTATTGCTCAGCGGTGTGGGTGGCAATGACATTGTGGATGGTACCAGGGCTTACGACCGTTTTTATAACAACTATACCACGGCTGTTTTCGACCGCTGGCATGGTGAAGGAACGTCCAACAGCACGCCCCGTGTAACACTGGGTAATGAGGCCAACCAGAACTACACCCGTTTCTCTGACCTGTATGTACACAATGGCGCTTTCATGCGTGTAAAGAGCATCAACTTTGGATACGATCTTAAGAAAACTTTACTGAAACGTTTACCGGTTCAGCAGCTCCGGTTGTATGTATCCGGATTGAATGTATTTACGTTTACCCATTACCGTGGGTTAGATCCTGAAGTAGGTTATGGAATCGACAGCTGGTCGTCTGGTACTGACCTCGGTTATTTTCCACAGCCAAGAACTGTTTTATTCGGTCTTAATGTTAAATTTTAAACTCCGGCAATCATGAAGAAAATAATAGCAGCTATCATCATAACGGGGTTAATGAGTTCCTGTTCCAAAAGTTTCCTGGAAACATTGCCCATCAATACCATTACAGAGGAAGATTTTTATAAAACACCGGGAGATGCTTACCAGGGACTGGTTTCCGCGTACAGTGTGTTAAACTGGGATGGTTACGGCAATATTGCGCTGACGTCAGAAATTGCATCCGACGATTGCTTTGGCGGCGGTGGCGCTTCCGACAACGGATGGAACCAGTGGGACAAGAGCATTAAAATGAATGATCTCAACAGCGCTGCCTGGAAGAAATACTACACTGGTATTTACCGCGCCAATAAACTGATCCAGAAAATTGAAACGGTAGACTTTAAAGGAGATGATGCTACAAAAAACCGTTACATAGGTGAAGCTCATTTTCTGCGGGCTTACTTTTACTTCGACCTGGTGCGGATGTTTGGTCATGTGCCATTGATCACAGCGCCACTGGAACCTGGTAATTACAGCATCCCGCAGGCCAATCCGGACAGTGTATACATGCTGATTGCCAATGATCTGAAAGTAGCCGCAGCGAATATTCCGGCTACGCCTTTTGCCAGCATCCCTTCGGGCGAATATGGCAGGGTTACCAAATGGGCTGCTGAAGCCTTGCTGGGCAGGGTATTCCTGTATTATACCGGCTACTACAGCAAACCTGATATTGCCGGCGTATTTTCACAGGCAGATGCTATTGCCGCCATTGAAGATGTGATCAACAACAGCGGGTACAGTCTTGTTCCAAAATACCGGAACCTGTTCCGTGCTTCCGCTGAAAGCACCACTGACTATGCCGGGCAGAATAACGCAGAAGGCGTGTTTACCATTCAATATACTTACCTCGGTATGGGCGACCAGAACCAGCAGAACGGAAACCGTATGCAGGTGATGATCGGCATCCGCTCGCAGGTGCTGGGACCTTACTACAAAGGATGGGGCGGTGCTACTGTGAATGAAGCGCTCTTTCATTCCTATGCTCCGGGCGACAGCAGGCAAACAGCTTCCATTATTTCTATTGCCGGAGAAGGATTTGCAGATAGTTATAAGCTGGATGACCAGGCGCAATACACCGGCTTCTTCATAAAAAAATATACGCCGCTGAAAGATAAAAATGCAGATGACCTGGGTGGTAGTTTCCAGTGGGACAATTTCGATAACTATATGGTGATCCGTTTTGCAGATGTGTTGCTGATGGGGGCAGAGTTAAATCTCACGGCGAATGCAGGCAAGGCACAGGGTTATATCGACCGGGTGCGCGACCGTGCATTTGGTGATCAAACGCATCGCATTACACTGAGCAGTAAAGCACAGATCATGCAGGAACGCAAGCTGGAACTGGCTTTGGAAGGGCACCGCTACTGGGACCTGCTGAGGCAGGGAATGCCTGCAGCTAAACAGGCAATAGACAATGCTTCTTCCCAGGCGGCTTTCAACGTAAGCTTCCGTCCGGAAACAAATGGTTTGTTTTCTATTCCTGAAACACAGATCAATTTATCAAACGGTACGCTCAAACAAAACACCGGCTGGTGATATTGTCCACTTTAAAAACTACAAAAATGAAACGTCTGCATATATATTTTCTCGGATTAATTACTGCATTGTTTTATGCGTGCAGTCCTTACGAAGACAGGATCACCCCGGCAGATCCTGCCGGTATTAAACTGGATTTTTCTGTCACACAAAACCCGGATTACGATAACCAGGTAACGCTGGAAAGCAAAACGAAAGATGTGATTCCATTCTGGGACTATGGTTTTGGTACTACCAAAGAAGCGAAGGCGGTAGTGATCCTGCCTTTTGCGGGCGACTTTTTTGTTAAATACTCGGCTTATGGCACAGGTGGTCCTAAAACAAATTCTGTAAAAGTTACCGTGAGTGCAAACGATCCGAAGTTCTTCGCCAGCAAGCTGTATAATTTACTCACCAATAGCGCCGACGGTAAAACCTGGGTATGGGCCATCGATGTTCCGGGTGGTTATTGTTTTGGTAATGGTCCTGGTGATACCGAAAGGCCGGCATGGTGGACTGTAGGAAAAGCAGGGCTGCAAACCCAGGGTGTGCTGGATGATGAGATGACATTTGATCTCAATAAGAACGCAAATTTTTCCATCACGCATAAAGGTGTTACCACTAAAGGGTCGTTTACGCTGGATACTTTAGCGCAGAAGATCAAGATCAATGGCGCTGATATCAGTTGGGGAAACAACGTGGCCTACAATATTATTAAGCTGAACGCTAATGAAATGACGCTGGTACAGCAAGGCGATGGCTGGCGTAATATCTGGATGTTCAAGCGCAAAGGTTTTGTATTTTAAAAATCCACATTATGGCCCCCGGCGGGAATTTCCCTGCCGGGCTTTTTTTAACAATTATTTTATGGAGATGATAAAAGCGTATCACATATATCACAAATAATTAAAATACTCAGTATTAATCAATGCTGTTTTGGTTGTTACCTGTTGCCGGTGCTTTTCAGCTCCGGCTATTTTTTTGGGTATATACTACTTTTCTGCGGATCACTTAATTCGTATTTGGTGATTCTTTTTACTATCTTTCAAGACACAACGCCTCTATGTCATGGAAATAAAAGTTCTGACCGCGCCGGGGCTGGGTAGCTCCGGAAAATTACACTGGCAAACATTATGGGAACAATCTATACCCGGAACAAAGCGGATTGAGCAAACAGATTGGAATGCGCCGGTTTGTGCCAATTGGGTAGCGCAGATAGAGAAGGCCGTAGCAGAGGCCGGGCCGCAGGTAGTCATCGCTGCGCACAGCCTGGCTTGTATTGCACTGGCACACTGGGCGGGGCAAACAAACAGGAAGATCCGGGGCGCATTGCTGGTGGCGCCGGCAGATGCAGAACGACCGGGATTCCCTGCTGAGGCAACCGGCTTCTCTCCTGTTCCATTGGTGAAGTTGCCGTTTGAAACTATTATTGTGGCCAGCACCAATGATCCATTCTGTTCCCTGGAAAGAGCTGCATTTTTTGCCCGTCACTGGGGAAGCCGCTTTGTAAATGCAGGCGCCAAAGGACATATTAACAGCGAATCCGGGCTGGGAGAATGGCCCGAAGGACAGAACCAGCTGAAGGAACTGGTACAGAACTGGCCAACCCTTTAATGTTGTTACCGCCGGTATTACGCTATTCGCTGCCGCAACGCTTAACCTGTAATTTCACTTTTCATTCCACTTTTCCACCTTTTTTTTGAGATCTGAATAGGATATGTTGTTGCCGGAAGTCTTAACTAAATCGATTTTTTTAAATAGATAATTAACATAAAGATAAACACGGCAGCGCCGCCGGCTAACAGGATTATACCACCTTTGCCCGCTGAATCTTTAAAACTACCTTTTATTATACAATGAAAAAAGCACTGTTCATTTTATCCGGTGTAATGATGGTTACCGGGGCATCCGCACAAATAAAGCAGTATACAATGGCGCAGGCGCACTCTCATAATGATTATGAGCGGGCCACTCCTTTTTACGCAGCGGCTTCCCTGCAGTTTGGTTCTATTGAAGCAGATATACACCTGAAGGACGGTATTTTATACGTGGCACATAATGCCAGCGCCATAGAACCGTTCCGCACCTTTAAGGAAATGTACCTGCAGCCTGTGCTCCGGCAGTTTTCTCTTTACAACGGTAAACCCTATGCCGGCAATGCCCCCATGCAGCTGCTGATAGACCTGAAAACAGCAGGCACGCCTACCTTACAGGCATTACAGGAACTGCTCCTTCCCTACCGCAAGTATTTTGATCGCAACACAAACCCTGCTGCCGTAAAACTGGTGATATCCGGCAACCTGCCGCCGATGACAGAATGGGACAAATATGATCCTATCTTCTTTTTTGACGGCCGGCCAGATAGCGTATATCCGGCAGCGTTACAGCCACGCATTGCCATGCTGAGCGTGGATTTTCACGCTTACAGCACCTGGAACGGCAAAGGGACACTGGTACCGGCGGAAATGCAGAAAGTAACCGCCGTCATCAATAAAGCGCATCAGCAGGGATATGCCTTCCGCTTCTGGGGCGCGCCCTCCACCCGGTCCACCTATTACAAACTAATGGACCTCGGCGCCGACTGGATCGGAACAGACCACCCGGAGGAATTGTATGATGTAATGCACAACACAACCCGTACCACCGCTTCCAATATGCCGGTACATGAAGTGTATATCCCTTCCTTTGCATCTGATGCCACACAGGTGCGGTCTAAAAACGTGATCCTGCTGATTGGCGATGGCACCGGCCTGGCGGAAATGTTTTCCGGCTATACTGCCAATAAAGGCGCACTGAACATATTCCAGATGAGGCAACTCGGCTTATCCAAAACCCAATCGACCGACAACTACCACACCGACTCCGCTGCTGGTGGCTCCGCCATGGGCGCCGGCACTAAAACACATAACCGCGCTATCGGGCTCGACAATACCTACGTATCTATACCCCTGATCCCTGAAATACTGGCGCCTAAAGGCATTCAGAGTGGTGTTATCGTCACCGAAGAAATTACCGGCGCCACGCCTGCTTCTTTCTATGGTCATACCGCGGACCGGGATAGCACCTATACGCTGGAAAAACAACTGCTTAGCAGCAAACTGCAACTGGCCGTTGGCGGCGGAAGGGAAGAACTGGAAAAAAACTTCGGCCGGCAGCTGGCATCCTCCGGCATCCGCATCTACGACAACCTGGATAACTGGGACGCCACTACGAAAAACCGTACGCTCGTGATTCTGAGCAGTAAAGTAGTTACCTCTATGCGCAACGGGCGGGGCAACTACCTGAAAACTGCACTGAAAAAGGCCTTACAGCAACTGAATGCTTCCGGCAAAGGATTTTTCCTGATGGTAGAAGGTTCCCGGATAGATCAAGGCGGGCACCTCAACGACCTGGACTACCTGGTCCGTGAAATGCTCGACTTCGATGAAGCAGTAGGAGAAGCCCTCCGCTTTGCTGACCAGGACAAGCAAACCACCGTAATTGTTACCGCTGACCATGAAACCGGCGGCCTCGCCCTGATGGATGGCGATATCGCCAAAGGCTCCTTACGCGGTCATTTTGCCACCAACGACCACACCGGTATCCCGGTAATGGTATTCGCCTACGGACCCAACTCCAACCTGTTCCGCGGCGTTTACGAAAACAACGAGATCTTTCACAAGATGCTCAGATGCTTCGGTAAATAATGCAGCGGAGGAGCGCCTTCGGCGCTTTTAAATTGTCTTGGAGCAGGATTACGCTGATTAACCGTGATTACGCTGATTTTGATTCTGTTTTGATTTTATTTTTTTGATTTTATAAAGGATTAGAGAAGATATAAGCGAATATATCCGCTTATATCTTCTCTAATCCTTTATAAAATCAAATATAAAATCAGATATAAAATCAAAACAGAATCAAAATCAGCGTAATCACGGTTAATCAGCGTAATCCTGCTCCAAGACAATTTAAAAGCGCCAAAGGCGCACCGCGAAAAAACCGCTCCAACTCCGCGTTTCTTTTTTGTACATTTAAAGGCATTTTAAAATTCCCGACATGTTAGCAAGAATCCTATTGCTGCTTACAGGTGTGTTGTGCCTGCATGCAGCGTTTGCCCAGGAAACCCGGTACATCTATCTTTCAGGCACCGATAAAGATCATACTGTTAACTGGGACTTTCATTGTTCCGGCGGACAACGCAGTGGCAAATGGACAACGATTCCCGTTCCATCCAACTGGGAACAGCAGGGGTTTGGCAGCTATAACTATGGCCATGATAAAGAAAAAGCCAGTGAAGAAGGGCTTTACCGCTACCGTTTCTCCGCACCGGACAACTGGCGCGAACGGCAGGTGAATATTGTATTTGATGGCGTGATGACCGATGCCGAAGTAAAAATCAACGGGCGCCTGGCCGGTGAAATTCACCAGGGCGGCTTTTACCGGTTCCGGTATGATATCAGTAAACTGCTGCGTAACGGCAGCAATCTTCTGGAAGTAAAGGTGAGCAAAATGTCGGCGAATGCAGGCGTAAACCGGGCAGAACGGAATGGCGATTTCTGGGTGCTGGGCGGTATTTACCGGCCTGTTTTCCTGGAAGTGAAGCCATTGATCCATATTGATCACGTGGCCATTGATGCCACCGCCAAAGGCCATTTCTCCGTGCAGGCTTTCACTACCCCATTGCCGGAAGGATACTCTCTCAGCGCGCAGGTGACCACCCTGGCTGGCCAGGCCGTTCAGCAGGCAGTGACCATACCTGCCGCAGCCACCCACCCTGCCGCCTATACGTTGCAGCAACAACTCGACCATCCCGCTACCTGGAGTGCAGAGTTTCCCCAACGCTACCTGGCAGTAGTAGCAATTAAAAAAGATAACCGGACCATACACCGTATCACCCAACCCTTTGGTTTCAGAACCATTGAAATAAGACCACGGGATGGCATATACGTAAATGATACCAAAGTAATACTGAAAGGCGTAAACCGCCACAGCGCCTGGCCGGAAACAGGACGCACGCTCAGTAAAGAGATCAGCATACTGGACGTGAACCTCATGAAAGACATGAACATGAACGCCGTGCGGATGTCGCACTACCCGCCGGATGAACACTTCCTGGATGTATGCGATTCGCTGGGTTTATTTGTACTGGATGAACTTACCGGCTGGCAGGCCGCCTACGACACCGTAGTAGGACACAAACTTGTAAGAGAACTGGTGGAGCGGGATGTTAACCATCCTTCTATTATTGCATGGGACAATGGCAATGAAGGCGGGTTTAACCGCGCGCTGGATGGCGACTATCACCTGTACGATCCACAGCTCCGTCCCGTACTGCATCCGTGGGAAAGATACAATGGCGTGGACACCAAACATTATCCCAACTTCAACTACCTCGTTAACTCCAGCCTGTACGACCAGGACATTTACCTGCCTACCGAATTTATGCATGGCCTTTACGATGGCGGCATGGGTGCGGGCCTGAACGATTTCTGGGATCGTATACTACAACATCCCCGTGGCGCCGGCGGTTTCCTGTGGGCATTCAGCGACGAAGGACTGGTACGCACCGATAAAAACGGCATCATCGATACAGACGGTAACCACGCCCCCGACGGCATAGTAGGCCCCCACCGCGAAAAGGAAGGCAGCTTCTATGCCATCCGGCAGTTGTGGTCGCCTGTACATATATCCCTGCCCGTTATTACATCCGCCTTCGATGGCCGTATACCGGTGGAGAACCGTTATGACTATGCGCCTTTGTCCAGGTGCCGGTTCAGGTGGCAGCTGCTGCGGTTTCCATCTCCCGGAAAAAATAACCAAACAGACACCATTGCCGCGGGCACAATTGCAGCACCGGATCTGGCGCCCCATACCAAAGGCTTCCTGCAGCTGCCACTTCCAAACGGCTGGCAGGATGCAGACGCATTATATGTCAGCGTAGAAGATGGTTACGGCCGCAATATCCTCACCCGCAGCTGGCCACTACAACCGCCTTCCCGCATTATACGGCAGTTTCCCGGGGTAAACGGCCGCCTGAATATTGTAACCGATCATGATACACTGGCCGTAGATAACGGTACCGGCACTTATTATTTCAGCCGGACAACTGGTCAACTGCTGCAGATTGTTACTGCCAAAGGCAGGATTTCATTAAGCGGAGGGCCTGTGCTGGCAGGCGTTTCACAGGAACTGAAGGAGTTCAGGCCGGGTACCGATTCCAGTGGTTATTTTATCATCGCCCGTTATGAAGGCAATGGCTACCTCCAGGTAAAGTGGACTTTCAAACCCGGCATCCCGGTACAACTGGATTACAGCTACAGTATCAAAGGCGCTACGCCTTTCAGCGGTATTACGTTCCGGTACCCGGAGGAAAAAGTAACGGGACTGTCGTGGACAGGTGAAGGGCCATACCGGGTATGGAAAAACAGGCTGCAGGGACAGCTGTTCGGTAGCTGGTATAAAGCCTATAATAACACGGTGACGGGGGAAAGCTGGGAGTATCCCGAATTCAAAGGCTACCATGCCAATGTGTACCAGGCTACCTTTCATACGAAGGAGCAGCCATTTACCTTTTATACCGGTAACGAGGGTACGTTTTTACAGGTATTTCATCCGCAGGCGCCAAAGGGAGCCGCTAACAACAATACTACGCCGGCGTTCCCCGACGGGGATATCGGTTTCCTGAGCGCCATTGCGCCCATAGGCACCAAATTCCAGGATGCCGCACAGATGGGACCTGAAAGCCAGGATAATATGATGCTGAACTATACGCCGGTGAAAGGCACTCTCTGGATCGGCTTACCGTAAGTTGCCGGGATCTGTTACAAAATTGAGGAAAGCATTGAACTTGGCGTTGTACTTACGTTTATCCAGCTTGAAATAGAAGGCGCCCCGCTTGGAGCTGAGCCGGTCTTTATCTTTTTGTTTGATCAGCAGGCCGGTAGACAAGACCTTACGGCTGAAGTTACGTTTATCGAAAGTAACGTCATACACCGCTTCATACAGCAGCTGTAACTGGGGAATGGTAAACTTCAGTGGCAGCAGTTCAAAAAGGATGGGGTGTATGGCGGCCTTATAGCGGAGTTTCTCCTGGGCCATCTTCACCATTCCGGTATGGTCGAAGATGAGATCGGGCAGCTTATCAAGCGAAATCCATTCTGCATGGTACTCGTCATTGATCTGCAGTTTGTATTGATTGATATCAATGAGGGCAAAGTAGGTGATAGAAACCGTGCGTTCTACCGGGTCACGGGCCGGGTCACCGAAGGCAAACAGCTGTTCCATGTATACCCCTTCCAGGCCGGTGAGCTTCTTCAAAATCCTTGCAGCGGCGGCTTCAAAGCTTTCGTCGGCCTGCACAAATCCGCCCATCAGGCTCCATTTATTCTTTTGCGGTTCAAATCCGCGCTTGATCAGCAGCAGCTTCAGCGCCTCCCCGTCAAAACCGAAAATGATGCAATCGACTGCCACCAGCATCCTTGATTGCCCTGAATAACGTGTCATACCAGCAATTATTTATATAACCCGGCAATTTATGGTTCCCTGCTGACATTAGGAAATTATATTACAATTTTCCTTGTTTATCTAAACAGCTGTTGCAACACAGGATCGGTATAATCCGCCACAAAAGCCCTGATATTATTGTAAGCGGCAAACTCTTCACGTGTATGCATGGTCGTTAACACAATGGCCTCCATACCGGCGTTCAAAGCAGCCTCCACACCTTTGGGCGCATCCTCAAACACAATACAACCGGCCGGTGTCACGTCCAGTAACTGCGCACATTTCAGGAATACTTCCGGGTTGGGCTTGCTGGTAGCCACGTCATCTGCACTGACAATTGCCTTCAGGTAATGCCGGAGATGCAGGTTATCGAGCACATAGTTAATGTTAAAAGTATTGGCAGCAGAACCTATTGCCATCGGGATACCGGCAGCGGCAGCCTTTTCCAGGAAAGCCGGGAGGCCAGCAATCAGCTCAAGGTGAGGCCTGAATGCTTCCTGGTACAATACTTCTTTTTCATGGGCAATTTCCTCCATCTGTTGTGCTGTAAAATGGTCTTTCCCAAAAACACGCACCAACAGTTCCTCATTCTTCCCGTACATGTGGCTTCTTACAATCTCCCGGGGAAGATTGGCGCCCAGCTTATTCAACATGTTGTACCAGCCTTCCAGGTGATACTCCATGTCATTGATCATGGTACCGTTAAGGTCAAACAGAAATGCTTTTTGCTGCTGTGTCATAATGCCTTTTTTTGTAAGGCGCAAAGATACGGGCGAATTTTGTCTTTCTCGCTGATTACACTGATTATACTGATTTTTGGATTTTTACTTTTTTGATTTTTTTATGATTTAATAATTAAGGGAGATAAAAGCGAATATATCCGCTTAAATCCCTTAATCCTTTATAAAATCAAAAAGTAAAATCCAAAAATCAGTATAATCAGCGTAATCAGCGAGAAAGACAAAATCCGCGGAATTACCTATATTTGATACACCAACAGACAAATCCGGCATCTCAAAATAACCTGTCTTTTCAGCAGCTATAGTTATCATTTTCAAATATTATTGTAGTATGGACATTATTCTAAGAAACAACATCCATGTTACCGGTAACCTGGAAAGCCCTCAGACGCTGGTTTTCGCTCACGGATTTGGCATTGATCAAACTTCTTTTTCAAAAGTAATTCCCTCATTTGAACATGATTACAAAATTGTGCTGTTTGATAATGTGGGTGGCGGAAAGGCCGATATAAAAGCGTACAGTCCCAAACGTTATGAGGCTATCAATGGCTACGCTACTGATGTTGCCGATATTATCCAGGCACTGGATTTGCGGCAGGTGACTTTTGTGGGACATTCGGTAAGTGGTATGACAGGTATGCTCACCAGCATCCACTATCCCGGCATGATTGATAAGCTGGTACTGCTGGGTTCCAGTCCACGCTATCTTAATGATCCGAAAGACGGCTATACCGGCGGGTTTGATCATGCAACGCTGACGAGTTTATTTGAAGCAATGGAAGCAAACTATCACGCCTGGGCTGCCGGCTTTTCAAAAGTAGCTATGCGAAATGAAGACAGACCGGAATTAGCGGCCGCCTTTGCCAAAACCCTGAATGACATCCGTCCGGATATTGCGATCCAGGTAGCCAAAGCCATTTTTTACCTGGACTACCGCGGGGAGCTACCCAAAGTAACACTGCCTGTGCTGGTAGTGCAAACCGCCAACGATATTGCCGTACCGGCCGTAGTGAGTGAGTACCTGGAAGCCAATATTCCCAACAGCCGCCTGACCAAAGTGGAAACAGAAGGGCATTTCCCCCAAATATCGGCGCCAATGGAAGTAGTAGCCGCCATACAATCGTTTCTTTAGTTCATCTTTTCAATTTCATATTGTGAGCACCTGGGAGCACAAAGCTTTAAACTTTATTAATCAAACCGGCAGATGGGATAAGGATAAACATATCTCCTCCTTTCTCGCATTCAGCATCTCCCTGGTAAAAAACCTGACGGAAGCAGACATTGCGCTGCAACTGGAATTTGAAGATGAAGAAACAGCCAAGGTGAAATGTGCCTCTCCCCTTCACCTGAACGATATGGTACTGAACCCTGAACCCATCAAAAAACTACTGTATACACAGGGCTTTAAAACCATTTACTGGCGCGAGATACCGCCTCCAAAAGAGAATGTATTTAAAGAAATACTACTGGCCCTGTCATCTGCCATTATCATCCCGGTAAATACCAGTCCCAATAACAGCCTGCTTATTCTTGGATGGAGTGAGCCACCTTCCTTTGAACCCGGTTTCCTGGAGTGTATAGAAACAATCCGGTTACGGTTGAAAGAAATACTGGTGCAATCCCAGCAACAGATCTATTTCCAACGTATAGCCGTGCGGTTTGCCGCTATCCTTCATACTATTCCGCATGCGCTGGTGTTCATCAACAACGACGGATTTTCCGGGTGGGTAAACCAGGAAGGCGCTGCCCTGCTGGGCCTGTCAGGCCCGGGAGAGCAACTGCCCGCGGTACTTTCAGATGCCATGATGCAACTGCGGAACAAAACATTGAACCTGGAAGCTATTGACAGGGAAGCGATGCACCTGTTTTCTTCCCCCGAAAATTCCATCAGCAACTGGCGGTGGCAAATGGAAAATAAGGTACTGCTGGTATCCTGTTTACCGGTTACCACGCAACAGATCAGCGGAAGATTATGGATTTTTGAAAACGGTGATCAATAACGCTGGCGCCAGAGAAAATAAAAAGTGCTGCCTTCACCCGGCTGGGAATCTACCCATACTTTACCTCCCTGTTCTTCTACCAGCAATTTGAAAATATTAAGACCGATACCGGTGCCTTCTTCTTTTCCTTCGTTGTCCAGCCGCTCAAATAGTTTGAAGATACGGTCGGTGTCACGTTTAGCTACCCCCGGACCATTGTCTTTTACATAAAACTCATAGAACTCTCCTTTGTCAGCTCCTCCAATGGTAATGACGCCGTCCTTCTTGTCGTTATACTTGATAGCGTTGGAAACCAGGTTCTGAAATACCTGCTGCAACTTGAGTTTATTGGTTTCCAGTACCGGCAGGGTGCCCACCGTTTCAATATGGATATTGGCAGGTGGAAATAACAGCTTTGATAACTGTGTTACCAGTTCGTGGACGTTCACCTCTTCAATGGTTTGCTCCATATCGCTTTGCCGGGTATAATCCAGCATAGACGTAATCATTTCTGTGAGGTGATTGGTAGCGCCCAGCACTATTTTCATATACTCACTCAGGTCGGGCGCATTCTGAATGCGTTCATCTTCGTTGATCAGCGCCAGCAAGCCAATAGCGCCCGACAGCGGGGATTTCAGATCATGCGCCACCACATACATAAACCGCTCCAGCTGTTTATTGATCTTTTCCTTTGCGGCCATGGCTTCTTTCAGCTCATATTGGTAGCGGTATAATTTTTCAAATACACTCACTTTTGCGCGGGTAACATTTACGTCGAGGGGCTTCGACAGGTAATCTACCGCTCCTTCTTCAAAGCCCCGCATTACGTATTGCTCCTCTTTATTGATGGCAGTTACAAAAATGATAGAGATGTCTTTTGTTTTAGGATTTGTTTGTAAGAGACGGGCTACTTCATAACCATCCATATCCGGCATTTGTACGTCCAGCATAATAAGACCTATGTCATCATGCCGGAGTACTGTTTTCAATGCTTCATTACCCGAATCAGCCTTTAAGATCTCTCTGTTATCGCCTTCCAGCATATGTTCCAGGGATACGAGGTTTTCTGCTTTATCATCTACCAGCAGTATGGTGAATGTTTTTGGTTTACGCTGCTTCATTTATCGACGTTTATTTTCGTGCTAATATTTCTTAAGTAACGAATGATATCATTAACGGACATGGTCTGAATACCGGAGCAAAGATCCAGGGCAGCCTGGGGCATCGTGTTAAACTCGGCGGTCTGCGGATCCTGTACAATCGCCGTGCCACCGGACGCGGCGATATGGCAAAGTCCTGCTGCACCGTCTTTATTGGCGCCACTAAGCAGTATTCCCACGGCGGCGTTGCCAAAGGCAAGGGCCGCACTCTCGAAGCTCAGATCTATAGCAGGCCGGCTGAAATTTACCAGTTCGGAATAGTCCAGCGAAATAGTTCCATCGGCTTCTATCAGAAAATGATAATTTTGCGGGGCCAGGTAAATATGCCCCGGCAATAATAGTTCTTTATCATCCGGTTCTGTAATTTTTTGTTTCCCGGATAGTAAGGTACCCAATTCACTTTGTACATTTTTCAAACGGTGGATAACGATCATCACTGGCATAGGAAATGTTGCTGGCAGCTCTTTGATCAATTTGGTGAGCACTGTCATACTGCCGGCAGAACCGCCAATAACAAGGATCCTGTATGAATGGGGCGTTGTCAGCTTTCTTACATTTTACGCCTGAAAATTTTATTAGCCTGGTTTATTGTTTCAAATTTTGTCCTTTCTTCATTATATAATAGTGATTCTTTAATCCCTAATGCCAGGTAACCTAACGAAGTTAAGCTTTCATAAAATAATTTTACTACCCGGTTCTGCAGTGTTCTGTTAAAATAAATAAAAACGTTCCGGCAACAGATAAGTTGAAATTCATTGAACACCTGGTCTGTCACGAGGTTGTGCTGAAAAAAAATAATGTTGCGCCGCAAGGCCGGGTGGATGATCGCATTATCATAACGTGCCGTATAGTAGTTGGAAAAATCGTTGATACCGCCGGACCGCATATAATTAGCGGTATACTCTTTCATGTCTTTCAGGGCAATAATCCCGCTTTCTGCTTTGTCCAGGTTGGCTTCATTGATATCTGTGGCGTATATCCTGCAGCGGTCGAGCAAGCCGGCTTCTTCCAGCAATATCGCCATGGAATACACTTCTTCGCCTGTAGCGCAGCCGGCATGCCATACATTAATGATCGGGTAAGATGCCAGTCGTGGTAGTACCTGCTCCCTCAATACCTTATAAAACGAGGGGTCCCGGAACATTTCGGTTACATTCACCGTGATATACTGCAGCATTTCCCTGAAGAAGTTTTCTTCATTCACCAGGCGGTGTTTCAGTTCAAAGACGCTGTCTATTCCCGCCATGCCGGTAAAGCGGCTGAAGCGGCGCTTCAATGAAGCGCTGGCATAGTCTGAAAAGTCATACCCGTAGCGCTGTTGAATGATCTTCACCAGTTCTGTAAAATCTCCATGACTGATTTCCTCTTACCATATAATTTTTATGACAACCATACCCGTAACAGGGAAAGCAGCTTTATATTATCTACGGGTTTGGCGATATAGTCGGATGCACCTGCCTCCAGGCATTTCTGCCGGTCGCCAGCCATTGCCTTGGCAGTGAGGGCAATTACCGGCAATTGCTGAAACCGGGCGTCAGCGCGGATATGTCTCATAGCCTCATAACCATCCATTTCCGGCATCATGATATCCATCAGTACCAGGTCGAGTGTTGGATGCTGTTGCAATACTTCCAGTGCTTCCCGGCCATCGGCGGCGGTGAGCACCGAAATACCCTGTTCTTCCATCAGTGCGCTGATGGAAAAAACATTACGCATATCATCATCTGCCAGCAGCACGGTTTTGCCGGAAAGATTGCCTTCCGTCCAGATAGTGGCCGTATCTTCTATGTTTGTTTTCTTCTGCAGTTTGTAAAGGAAAAGCTCGAGTTCATCCATCAGCCGGTCGGTGGCATGCGTGGAGTTGCGCACAATAGCAGAAGCATACTTTTTCAGCTGTTGCTCTTCGCTGCCGGTAATATCCTGGTCGAGGTACACAAGGAGCGGCGTATCACCTGATTCGGGGATCTGCGTCAGCGCTTCCAGTTGTTGTAAACCGGCCTGGAGGTCCTTACCAATTTCCACTATTACTGCATCATACTTTGTTCCGGCGAGCAACGCCTGCGCCTCCGGAATGCCTGCGGCAATATCATACCTGCTGCCAAGATTCCTTTCGGCACTCATGGTTTCAAGTGTGGCGCCTGCGCTCAGCGGTCCTACCGACACCAGCAGTACTTTTTTCAGCCGTGCCTGCAGTTGTGCGCTGATGCTGGTGAATACTGCTTCAAGGTCGCTCAGTTCAAGCGGCTTCCTCGTATAGCCATGTATGTTATCTTCCTTAATAGCCTGTATATCTGCGCCGGTTACAACATGTACAAGGATTTTACTCAATTCCTCACTGCTTTTGAGGATTTTGAGAATGCTGCTGCCGTCAATTACCGGCAGGTTCATATCCAGGATAATGGCTACCGGCAAAAATTTGCGGGCATAGGCCAATCCGTCCTGCCCGTTATGCGCCACGATGGTTTTAAATCCCTTGTTACGGGCAAAGTCGCGCAGGATATCCGCAAAATGAACGTCGTCTTCAATAATCAGGATCAGTTTATCCTGTTTGGTGAGGTTATCGCGGTCGTCGTTCACAGCAACGGGAGATTGTATCTGCGGGGCAATGTCCTTTACCGGTGTTACCGGCACTGCGCCCGGTATGGTAGCGTTTACCGGTAATACAATGGTGAAAGTGCTGCCGGTAGGGCCGCTGTGATCGAGGCGGAGCGCTCCATGCAGCAGCTGCGTCAGTTCCCGGCTGATGCTCAGGCCAAGGCCGGTGCCACCGTACTTACGGCTGGTACTGCCATCTCCCTGGTGAAAGGCGTTGAATATCAGCTCCTGCTTGTCTGCCGGTATACCCGGACCGGTATCTGTAACGCTGATACAGAGTGTGCCGGGAGTGCTTACATACAGGGAAAGACTGACCACGCCTCCTGCTGGTGTAAATTTAAATGCGTTTGACAGCAGGTTGCGGACTACCTGTAACAGCCGGAGTTTATCGGTATGGATAGCTGCAGGAACATCCGGCGCTAAATTTTTGGCGAAGGAAATCTGCTTCTCGTGCGACACCACATCGAACAGGTCGGAAAGGTCTTCCACAATGCTCTGCACCGGCACATTTTCAAATTCCATCTCTACTTTACCGGCTTCTATTTTAGACAGGTCCAGTACATCGTTGATCAGGTGCAGCAGGTCGGAACCGGATTTATAGATGATACCGGCATACTCCACTTGTTTTCCTGTGAGGTTTTTATCTTTGTTTTCCTGCAACATTTTCGCCAGGATGAGCACACTGTTCAGTGGGGTTCTCAGTTCGTGGGACATGTTGGCGAGGAACTCTGATTTATAACGGTTGCTGGCTTCCAGTTCAGTAGCCTTGAGGGAAAGCGCTCCCCTGGCCATTTCCAGGTCTTTATTTCTTTCTGTTATTTCTGCGTTTACCTGCCGCAGTTCTTCTTCCTGCACCTTTAGTTCTTCTTCAGATGCCTGTAATACTTCCGACTGCCTGCTCAGTTCCTCATTCGACTGCCGCAGTTCTTCCTGCTGGCTGATCAGGATTTCCCTTTGTTCCTGTACCTGTTGAAGCAGATGCAGGATCTTTTCGCGGGCATTGGCTGCATTAACGGCAACCGCTATATCTTTTGACAATACTTCCAGCAACCGCAATTGTAAAGGCGTTACTTTCCGGAAAGAGGCGAGTTCAATAACGCCCAGCAATTCATTTTCTATCCACAGTGGCATCATTACCAGGGAGCCTGGCTGAAGGTGTCCGCTGGAAGAGTTCAGTTGCCAGTAGTTAGCCGGCACGTCGCTGATAACGAGGATCTCCTTTCCGGAGACGGCTGTTCCCAGGAAACCGTCGTTCAGTGGCACCGCCTGTGGAATAGCAGCAGGCATGCTAACAGCAGCGTACAAACGAAGATCCTGGTATTTATCGTCGTAGCAATAGAAGGCGCCTGCCGTAAAATCCGCGAATGCAGTAAGGGTATGCAGGCATTTCCGTACCAGCTCATCGCGGTTATTCACGCCCTGGAGGCTGTCGTTCATATTATTGACGCCAGTCAGCATCCAGTTCTTTTCATTGGCAGCGGCGTTGATTTCCACCACTTCATCCAGTTTGCGGTTCAGCGCCTGTTGCACGCGCAGACGGCGTTTAAACTCTGCGTAGGTGACTCTCATGAGGATAGAACCTACCAGCAGGATGAATGCATTGTTGATCAACAGGGTTCTGACAGCTTTGGTAAAAGAACTGCTTTTTACGTTCTCGCGAACAGCCAGCAAACGGCGTTCCTCTCCATTTACCTTGCCTACCTGTGCCCGCACCCTGTCCATCAACAGCGTTTCTTTTTCTGTAATGTCCCCATTCTGTTCGAAGCGTTGCTGTACTAAGGTATGATCCAGTACATTCCAGTAGCTGAGCAGGGCATTGATATTATCTTCCAGGGAGTCTATATTTTTTAGCTGGTTCGGGTTGTCCGCTACCATGGTACGCAGATCGTTTACGGCGGGCGGCACTTTGGGAAGCGCCAGCTCATAGGGTTGCAGGAATTTTTTATTAAAAGTGCCCCGGAAACCCCTGCGGGAAGCTTCCATATCAAATAATAAACGCTGTACCCTTTCGGAACCATTGAGTACGCGATAAGTGTGCTGTACCTATCCCGCCTCTTCTGTTTGCTCGGTAAACGTTTGCCACGTTAAAAATCCGCCGAGTAAAACAAGCAATACAATAACGGCAAATCCGAGGTACAGTCTGTTAACTAATGAAATCTTCATATAATATTAATTCCTTAATATAGCATAAAAATACCTAAATGCACTCACATTCAATACCTTTGGGGGGAGCAATAAATCTGTTTAAACAGTAATGTAACCATTTGTTTTTATCAATGGAAAACTATTCATTTATTTTTAAAGTATATATCCATATAACATCAGCCATTTCAAATACCACGAAGCGCATCTTTAGAAAACACAATAAAAGTATCACCCTGCCGAACAATTAAATATCAGTTTTGTTTAGCGGATTAAATTCAGCCACGATGAGTAAAATTTTGTTAGTAGAAGATGATGAGATAATGCCCAAAATAGTGGCAAGGATTCTCCCTTCTGCAGAGTATGAGCTGGACCACGTATCAAACGGAAAAGAAGCATTTGAAAAACTGGAAGCCACCAATTACGGTTATGACCTGATCATTACGGATATTATGATGCCGTATGCCAACGGGTTTGAAATTCTGAGCCGGGTAAAGAGCCAGCCCAGGCCGATCCCGGTGATTATTGTTTCCAATGCCGGTAACGAAGACATGATCATGGAGGGCTTTAAACTGGGAGCAGATGATTTCCTGAAGAAGCCGATCATACCTGCAGAATTACTGATCAGGGTCAAAAGATTGTTAATGAAGAATAAATAGCTGCATGTTCGATATACCCATTCCTGCTTTCCTGGATCCCGCGCTCAGCACATTCAGGGAAGCGCCATTGGCCATCAGGCTGGCAATGATATTTATTATAGTGGCTGTCCTGGTTACCCTGCTGGCTTATCTTTCTATATTAAGAAGCCGGTTCCTGGGGCATCAGCGGAGAAAAAGACTGGATTACCTGCTCCCAAAGATCGATAACCTGATCATTGATGAGATCATGGCTAATCCCGAAGTAGCCGCAGGCACACCGGCCAGCCAGATACAGCTGAACCTGGATGGATTCCAGGAACTGCCTTTACATAAGAAATGGGCCAGGCAGGCTACCACGGACCGCATTATACATTTCCGCCGCAATGTAAGAGGCAATGCCGGCCACCTGCTGCGCAACCTGTACATCCAGCTGGAACTGAGCAAGGATACCATGAAGCAGATGAAGTCGCCCAAATGGGCCCGGAAAGTACGGGCACTGACAGAGTTCATCGACATGGATATCCCCGTGGCAGATGTAACCATTCTACCATTAACGAATAGCCGTAACCGTGAGTTACGTGCCGCCGCGCGGCATGCGTATATCAAGCTCAGTAAAAATGAGCCCTTTAAATTCTTTGATGTGGTAACCGATCCCCTGCTGATGTGGGACCAGGTGGAATTATTCCGGATCATTACCACTACGGAAGATATCTCCATTCCCAACTTCGCCAGGTGGGTCACCTACTCTTCCAATAAAAGCGTGGTTTCTTTTTGCCTGAAACTGATCGTTCATTATAACCAGCTGCCCGCTGTACCTGCAGTAACCCAGCTGCTGGACACGAAAGATCATTACCTGCGCGCAGACGCCATTAATTGTCTTGGTAAACTAAAGGTCCCCGACGTGGAAGACAGGCTGGTATCCATGTACAGCAGCCAGCCACTGCAATGCCAGATCGAAATACTGAAGGCCATAGGCCGCATCAGCAGCGGACGTCAGATCGACTTCCTGAAGCAGGAATTCCTGCATTCTACCAACTTCGATCTGCGCAAAGCTGCCGCCAAATCCCTGGTACGAAACAACCAGCTAGCCGGCAACGTAATACAGGAACTGCTGGAAACCGCTAATCGCGAAAACCTGCTGATACTGAAGCATTGTATGAACCCTTTAATTAAATACTGATGGAGGGCATTTTATCATGGCTGGGCAGGGCCTACGAAAATACACTTTTCGTATATGGGTTGGTTTTACTACTGGTATACGCCTTACTGGCCCTGCTGTCGATGCTGGCTATCCGCCATTACACCCGGAAAAGCACCCAACATCAGCTCGACATACTGGCCAGCTCGCCGATGGCGCCTGGTCTTACTATCCTTGCACCTGCCTTTAATGAAGGCCTCACCATTATTTCCAATGTGCGGTCGCTCCTTACGCTCAACTATCCACGCTATGAAATCATTATCATCAACGATGGCAGCACCGATAATACCATGGAACAGCTGGTCTCGGAATTCAGGATGGTGGCGGTGGACTTTGCCTATAACCCCAGGATACTGACGCAACCTGTGCGGAAGATCTATAAATCCACTGACCCCGCTTATTCTGCCCTGATGGTGATTGATAAAGTGAATGGTAAAAGTAAAGCTGATGCCGTGAATGCGGGGATCAACATCGCCACGTTTAAGTATTTTGTTTGCACCGATGTTGACTGTATCCTTCATAAAGATACCTTGCTGGAACTGGCGCTGCCGGTAATGCAGGAAGAAAAAAGAAAGGTGATTGCCGTTGGCGCCACTTTGCGCATCGCCAACTCATCCGACTTTGACGAAGGAGTGCTGATCCGTATGCGGCCTCCCCGGCAGCTGCTCCCCCGCTTCCAGGAGGTGGAATATATCCGTTCCTTCGTATTGGGGAAAATGGGCTGGAGCTATATTAATTGTGTACCCAACGTTTCCGGCGGACTGGGTTTATTTGATAAAGAAGTAGCCACCCGCTGCGGAGGCTATGACCACAGCTCTTTCGGGGAAGATATGGAATTGCTTACCAGGATGTGCCGCTATGCACACGACAATCAGATTGACTATGCAGTGAAGTATATTCCCAAAACCCTCTGCTGGACGGAAGGACCGGCTTCTGTAAAAATATTCAGCCGGCAGCGCACCCGCTGGGCACGCGGACTGGCTCAACTAATGTATGCCCATTTCAGTATGTTCCTGAATCCCCGCTATGGAAAAATGGGACTGATCGTATTTCCTTTTAACTTCTTCTTTGAATTACTGGCGCCTTTGGTAGAGTTCAGTGGTGTCATTATTTATATATACCTCGCCGTAACCGGCCAGGTAAACTGGCCTTATGCATCGTTGCTGCTGCTTTTCGTATATACATACGCCGTTATGATCACCACTATCGCTATCCTATGGGATCAGCTTTCTTTTGGTTATTATAAGAAGTGGTGGGAGGTAGCCTATTTGTGCCTGACACCTTTTATGGAGTTTTTACTATATCATCCGCTCATTGTATTTTTTTCCCTGCGGGGATATTATTATTTCCTGACGGGCAAAAAAAGTACGTGGGGAAATATGCAGCGGCAAGGCTTTGGAAAAAAGAAGAAATAAAGAAAACAGTGTGCTATGCTCAGAACAATTTTTGAAGGAGGCGTATTTATATATGGTTGCGTACTGTTGTGCATGTACGCCTTGCTGGCGTATTTGTCTTACCGTGGTATTATCCGTTTCCGTAAAAAAAGCAGTTTCACCGACTATAATCACCTGCTCGATTCCCCGCTCACGCCGGGCATATCCGTGATTGCGCCTGCCTACAATGAAAGCGTTACCATTATCATGAATGTACGTTCGCTCCTGACGCTGAACTATACACGTTATGAAGTGATCATTGTAAACGATGGCAGTACAGACGATACGCTGGAAAAGCTGATTATGGAATTTGAACTGGTGCCCGTGGATTTCGCCTACAACGAAAGGATAGTAACACAACCCGTGCGGCAACTGTTTAAATCTACCAACACCGCCTACGATAAATTGCTGGTGGTCGATAAAGTAAATGGTAAAAGTAAAGCCGATGCTGCCAATGCAGGGATCAATGCGGCCGCCTTCGACTATTTCCTGAACACAGATGTGGACTGTATCATTGAAAAAGATACGCTGCTCCGTATGATCAAACCATTCATGGATGAAGAGCATAAGAAAACCAAAGAGATCGGGGAACCTTGTCCGCAGTGCGGATATGTGCATGTGATGGAAGACAGCCGACAGGCGATAGCCACCGGCGCTACGTTACGCATAGCTAACTCCACGGAAATTGATGAAGGCGTGATCATACGGGTACGCCCCCCCGAAAAAGTGCTGCCCCGTTTCCAGGAAATGGAATATATACGGTCTTACGTGCTGGGGAAAATGGGATGGAGCGTGATGAACAGTGTACCCAATGTTTCCGGCGGGCTGGGCTTATTTGATAAAGAAGTGGCTATCAAAGCCGGTGGCTATGATCACAGCTCTTTTGCGGAGGATATGGATATTGTAACCCGCATGTGCGCATTTATGATCGATAACAAACTGAAATACGCCATACGCTATATTCCCACCACGCAATGCTGGACCGAAGGCCCTCCGAACATGAAAGTTTTCAGCCGCCAGCGCACCCGCTGGGGTCGCGGATTGGCGGAGATCATCACCCTGCACCGGAAACTCATTTTCAATCCGCGTTACAAGAAACTCGGACTGATTGTGTTGCCTTATAACCTGTTCTTCGAGTTTCTGGCGCCCATCATAGAGTTTACCGGTATCCTTTATTATATCTACCTGATTATTACGCACCAGGTAAACTGGCCTTATGCACTTATATTATTACTCTTTGTATACCTGTTCTCCGTGATGATCAGTACGCTGGCCATCTGTTGGGACCAGCTTACCTACGGCTATTACAAAACCTGGCGGGAAGTGATTTCACTGTCGCTGATGGCCCTTTTTGAACCGCTGATCTACCATCCGCTGATTGTATTTTTTGCACTGCGAGGATACTGGTTCTTCTTGACGGGGAAAAAATCATCGTGGGGAAATATGCAAAGACAGGGATTTGGAAAGAAAAAATAAACTTATAAATGACAAGCAAATGGCTGTATTAAAACATCTGTTAACCGGAATACTGGTGTGTTGGGCGATGCAAACGCAGGCGCAGATTTTAAAACAGAAGAATAATGCAGAAGCACTGTATAACCAGGCCGTCCAGGAAACAAAACTGCAGCACTATGATAAAGCCATCAGCTTATCGCACGAAGCGCTGAAGGCACAACCTGATTTTATTGATCAGCAGCTGTTACTGGCGCGCCTGTATATGCTCACCAAACAATATGACCTGTCCAGGAAATATACCAAAGCAGTACTTGCCAAAAATCCGCGTTACCGCGATGCCTATTATTATGCGATCAATGTAGAACTTACCACGGGAAAATATGCAGAAGCGGAATGTTATGCAGATGAAGCCCTGGCGTATTTTCCCGGCAGCCGGGAATTTATGCTGAAGAAGCTGGGCATACTGGATTTGCAGCACAAAGTATATCGTGGCAATGAACTGGCCGAAACCATCATGAGCAAATATCCTGAAGACACCACCGTGCGCAATGCCTATATTGAACACTACCTGCAAAGCGGTAAGTACTACCAGCAATTAGGCAACAGCGGCATGGCACGTCAGAGTTACGACCGGGTACTATTGGCTGATCCTCATAATCGTGATGCGCGGGAAGCCAACCTGGGCGTGGCATTAAAGGGCGGAAATTACCAGTCGGCGCTGGAGCAGGTGAATGATGAACTTGCCGCTCATCCCGGCAGTTACGACCTCCTCATGCGGAAGCTCAGCATACTGGAAGACATGCACGCGTATGTAGAAGCGCTGAGTACCTTACAGGAAATACAACGGCGGTACCCGGGAGATCCCAAAGCACGCACTATGGAAACTTCCCTGCGCATGGAAGCCGCTACTTACTATGCTAACATGGACCCCTATACGCTTTATGGCAGTGTGCTGGAAAAAAATCCCGGCAACCGCGAAGCGCTCGATAAACTCATTGGTTACAGTATGGCCCGTGGCGCTTACCAGGAAGCCCTGGCATGGATTAACAGGGGCCTGAAAGCCAATCCCAACGACAGCCACCTGCTGGCATTGAAGATGGATGTATTGGAAGGTGACCGTAAGTATGGCAGCGCCGCGGCACTGGCAATGATACTGTATCAGCGCTCACCCAATCCGGTGCTCAAAGAAAGACTGGTACAGCTGCAAACCGTCACCGGGCGCGAATACCTTGCACAGCAGCAGTACGACCTGGCACTTGCCTCCTTTGAGTCGGCCCTGAAGGTAAGTCCTGGCGACTCTGCGGTGCTGCACCTCCTCGCCAATACCTATATCTCTCAAAAAAACACCTCCGCTGCATTAAAAGTACTGGACCAGGCACTCACTTATTACCCGGCCAATGAATCTTTTCTCCTGAAAAAATCCGGTGTGCTGGCAGATGCCGGCAGGTATGAAGAAGCTGCCGCCATTGCCGGTGAACTGGCAACCCGCTATCCTTCCGATGAGCGCTTCAGCAACAACTTTGTTGATATGCGTTTAACAGCAGGCCGTAATTTAATGAAGGCAGAAGAATATGACCTGGCCAAGCAACAGTTTGAACAGGTACTGGCCATAGTGCCTTCCAACCAGGAGGCGCTCGATTATATGATCAACATGCAAAGCGCCACCGGTAAGCCCGACAGCGCCCTGTACTTTGCAGATAAAGCGCTGACCTTGTATCCCGGCAACCGTGATTTCCTGCTGAAAAAAGCATCCGTGCTTCAGGACATGCATGCGTATAACGAATCTGCTGCCATTACCGCCGACCTGGTGAACCGCTATCCCTACACACTCAAATACAAAAATGCATACCTTACCAGCCTGATGTCGGCCGGTACTGATTACCAGCGTAATCAGCAACCCGACAGCGCGCTGGCCGCGTTTAACCAGGTACTGGCCTTGCGCCCGAAAGATTCAATGGCGCTGTTGTACAGTATCAATATCCTCAACGGGCAGCAACGCTACGACAGCGCCCTCGCCTACACCGCGCAGGGAATAAAATATTACCCGGACAATGAAACCTTTTTAATGAAACGGGCCATCACCCTGGAGAATAAAAAAGATTTCACGGCCGCCGCACTGGTAGCTGATTCGATCGTAAAGCTGCAACCCACTGCCGTGAATACCGACTACCGTGATTACCTGGCGAGTAAAACACTGAAGAACCAGTTCGGATTGTATTACCTCAACTCCAGCTATGATTACATGTCCGACAAATATAACATTGCCACTATTGAATACCGGCGCTACATCAAACGGGGCTCTTACGCGGTGCAGTTGAACTATGCCGGCAGAAAAACCGGCAATGGCTTACAGGGACTGGCAGAAATGTATTACACCCACACGCCTAAACTGTATTCTTATGGTATGCTGGCTTACTCCAACAAAACGGTGTTCCCACAATTACGGGCAGCCTACTCGATATTCAAGACCTTTAAAAAAGATATAGAAGTGGAACTGGGAGGCCGTTACCTGAACCTGGACAGTACCAATAGCATTTCCGGTGTGGTTTCTGTGGCAAAGCCTTTCGGCGATTTCTGGGTAAACCTGCGGGGATATGCCATCAGCGAATCTTCTGATTTTTACACGTCCTTTAATCTCACCACCCGTTATTTTATGAACCGGCGGCAGGACTATCTGCAGGTAGTAGCAGGATTAGGTACCTCTCCGGACGACAGGAGCCGGCTGATTAACTTTCCCAATCTTACCGGTTTACTGACACATAGCATTGGTGCAGGCTACCAGAAAATGATCCGGTACCGGACCACACTCGGACTTTTCGGCACCTGGATTAACCAGAAGATCAGTGATACCGGGTACCAGAACCAGTACGATATTTATGTAACGCTTCAGCGTAAATTTTAACGGAATTACAATGTGCAGAATTATGAACAGCCTTTTGTTAATGATCACTACGTTGTTATACAGTGCCTGTCGGCCTCCGGCAGAAGAGATTACACTGGTACGGCAGGGACGCAGCGAATACGTGATTGTGCTGCCGGAACAGGCTACCAAAGCAGAAAGCAAAGCGGCAGGTATTCTCCGGGATTATATCCAACGTATTTCCGGAGCTGCGCTACCCGTGATATCAGAACCTCAATACAAGGACCAGCCGGCGGTGTTTATTGGCAATACCACCCATAGTGCAGGCCCGGCTGAAATTCATGGAGAAGGTTTTTTCACCGGCAGCAAAAGCAGGCAGCTCTTTATCCGTGGTGGCAGTGGCCAGGGAGTGGTGTATGGGGTATATTATGTGTTACAAACGTATATGGGTTGCCGTAAGGATGCTGCGGGTCCGGCAGTAATACCTACGATGAAGGATATACGACTAAACGGCGCTATCTCCGATTTGCAGGAGCCTGCATTTATTTACCGGGAAAGCTACTACCCTCCTTCCATGGATGCCGAATACCTTGCCTGGCATGGGTTACACCGGTTTGAAGACCTTTGGGGCGTATGGGGACATTCCTTTTTCAAGATTCTTCCACCGGATACTTACTTCAGGGATCACCCGGAATACTATTCAATGGTAAATGGTAAAAGGCAGCCGTTGCAGCTTTGTTTAAGTAATGAAAACGTATATACTTTAACGGTAGACTGGTTTAAAAAAGCGATGGCAAACAACCCGGATGCCATGTACTGGTCTGTTGCCCCGCAGGATGGCGGCGGCGGCTGTACCTGCGATCTATGCCGCAAGGCAGATGCAGAAGAGGGCGGTCCACAGGGTTCATTGATCCGTTTTGTAAACCGGGTAGCCAAACAATTCCCGGACCAACGCTTTACCACGCTGGCTTATGGCTATACGGCCAAAGCCCCGTTAAAAACAAAACCGGCGGCCAATGTGTACATTATGCTGAGCACTATTGACGCATTCCGGCAGCAACCACTCGCCCAGGCATCTTCTGCAGCCGGGTTCCGCAAAAACCTGGAAGACTGGGAAGCCACTACCGGCAACCTTTTCATCTGGGATTATACCACGCAGTTTACCAATTACCTGAATCCGTTCCCCGATTACAGCAACCTGTCATCCAACCTCCAATTTTTTGCGGCTCATCATGTAAAAGGCGTGTTTTCCCAGGGCAGCGGCGAAACCTATGGTGATATGGCAGAATACAACAGCTACGTACAGGCGGCCTTGTTATGGCAACCGGCTGCTGATATGAAAAAGGTCAACAGTGACTTTTTAAAGGGCTATTACGGTGCTGCCGCGCCTGCGATGGGGCAATACCTCGACGCGCTCACGAATGCTGTTAAAAGCACCCGTGCGGTGCTGGATATCTACGGTAACCCCATCTACTCATCGCGCGATTATTTATCGCCGGTGCAAACAGACCAGTATTCCGGTTTTCTCGATAAGGCCGAAGCGGCAGTAGGTAACAACCCGCTTTATCTCCAGCGTGTATATAATACCCGGTTATTCCTGGAATATGCGGTGTTGCAGCAATCGCGTTTTTATGGCACCGACAAATATGGCTATCTCCAGCCTGATGGCACGGTAAACCCGCGGTGGCCGCAACGTGTACAGAAATTTGTGGCGCAATGCAAAACAGCCGGTGTGCAGGAACTGGCAGAAGGCGGGTTATCCCCTGATGCCTATGCGCAGGAGTGGCAGGAGTTGTTTTCCCGTAAATGGGTGAAGAGTCTTGCGTTAGGTGCGGCGGTTACCCTTGTAAATCCGTACACGCCGGAGTATACGCCTAAAAAGGAGCGTACGCTTACCGATGGATTAACCGGTGGCAACGACTTCAGTTACAACTGGCTCTTTACTTATGGTAAGGATATGGTAGCTACTATTGACATGGGCAGCAGTAAAACTATCCGCCAGGTCCAAATGAATTTTTTACAGGATGCACGGCATTATATTTTCAATCCTGCACAAGTGTTGGTGGAAACATCTGCAGATGGTACTCACTTTACATCTGCCGGCGTAAAGGATATTCCTGTTCCGGAGGAAGAATACGCAGTACGTATTCATCACTATAGTTTCTCCATCCCGGGCGTTTCGGCCAGGTATATCCGGATCACTGCCAAATGTCCGGCTACACTTCCCGATTGGCGCCTGGTGGAGGGAAAGAAGCCCTCGCTTTGCTGCGACGAGATTACCGTGGAATAACCCTTACGCAAAGGTGGACTTAATACGGTGTATCTTAATTATCAGTTAAATGCCTGCCGGAATTCAAGAGGTGACAAACTAGTTTTCTTCTTAAACAGCGTACTGAACGATTGTGCATGTTCAAAGCCCAAAGCATAAGCAATTTCGCTTACCGATAAATTTGTAGTCGAGAGTTTTTCCTTCGCCTTTTCAATCAATCGCTGATGTATATGTTGTTGTGTATTTTGCCCTGTATGCATGCGCAATAGATCGCTCAGGTAGTTTGGAGACAGGTTCATGAGTTCGGCCATGCGTTGTACCGTTAATAGTTCCGGTTGCGTTGTCGTACTGGTGCTGTCAAAATACTCATCAACAAGGCGTTCAAATTTGGCAAGCAGTTGATGATGGTGGTTTTTCCGGGTGATAAACTGCCGCTCGTAAAATCGATTGGAATAATTGAGCAACAACTCAATTTGCGATAGGATAATTCCCTGGGTATATTTATCAATATGCAGGCATTCCTTGTCGATCTTGTTCAATATTGTAATAAGATCATCTTCTTCTTCAGCAGAAAGGTGCAGCGCCTCATTTACAGCGTAGGAGAAGAAGTTATAACCGTTGATGTTGCTTGCCAGAGGATGGGTCAGCAAAAAGTCAGGATGGAAAACAAGCAGGTAACCGGATCCGCATTCTACGTTTTTCAGATCCAGGTATTGAACCTGATTAGGTGCGGTAAAGCTCAGAACACCCTTATTGTAATCATAATGTTGCTGACCATATCGTATTTTACCCTTGACTTCCCTTTTGAGGGCAACACAATAAAATCTATTCACAAAACCTTTCCATACATCATCTTCCAGGAAAGTACTTTCGGCGAGGTTAATCACACTTACCAATGGATGACGTGGCTCGGGCAAAGAGAGCAACCGGTGAAATTCTGAGACTGATCTGATGGCATTCATCATACTAATTTAAACATTTTAAGGTGTAGAATAGCGGTTGCATTCTTAAAAATGCAACCGTACAATACGCTAGTCAATAAGCCCCATACTAAACTCATCGTATGGATTACCGGTATCAGTACCCAACGGCACAATGCTTTCGAGTTTCGACAGATCAGCTTCGTTTAATTCAATTCCGGTGGCCGCTATGTTTTGCTCTAAATATTTTCTTCGTTTGGTACCCGGAATAGGTAAGATGCCCTTATTTATAATCCAGGCCAGCGCCAACTGTGATGTGGTTATTTTTTTCTCTCCGGCCATTGCCTCAATGGCTTTAACCAACTCAATATTCTTGTAAAAATGAGCTTCCTGAAAACGGGGAATTGCCCGGCGAAAATCACTTTCCGGTAAGTCATCCATGGTCCGGATCTGCCCGGATAAAAAACCACGTCCTAATGGGGAATAGGCAACAAAACCTATCCCAAGTTCATTCAAAGTATTCAGTATGCCACGTTCTTCTGTTGTACGCTCAAATAAAGAATATTCACTTTGTACCGCCGTAATCGGATGAACCGCGTGAGCTCTTCTTATAGTTTCTGAAGATACTTCTGATAGTCCGAGATAACCCACTTTTCCTTCCTTCACCAGCTCACTCATCGCCTCAATGGTTTCTTCGATAGGCGTGTTTTTATCGAGTCGGTGCATGTAGTACAAATCAATGTACTCCGTGTTAAGATTTTTAAGAGAACGTTCCACCGCTTTTTTCACATATTCTTTTTTGCCATTAATAGCCCAGGTCACTTTGTTGTTATCATCTATTTCCCAACCGAATTTTGTCGCGATAATATACTTATTCCTATTACCAGCTATTGCTTTAGCAATCAACTGCTCATTTTTGAAAGGACCGTACAAATCGGCAGTATCTAAAAAATTGCCACCTAATTCGAGCGATCGGTGAATGGTAGCAATAGCTTCCTGCTCATCTGCCTCTCCATATATATTTCCTTCTTCAAAACCCGTCATACCCATACAGCCCAAACCTATAATTGGTACAGTCAAACCTTCGCTTCCCAAATTTATTTTCTTCATTACCATACTGTTAATTTTAATAGGTCAAAGTTCGCTAAGAACACTTTAATAGCTGTATGCAAAGCCCTGAAAGTTGTATGCAAATCAAGGACCTGACACCTGGTCTCCCCCTTCCCGGAGGCCCAGAATCGCTCTTCCTAAAAATAAATTTGGAAAATAAACACTGTTCAGTATATTTGCACCGTAAACAATTCAACGTGGGCATAATAGAAAGAAAAGAACGTGAAAAGGCGGAAATGCGCAGGCGTATTGTAGACGTAGCTATTCAAATGTTCGTGGAGGACGGATATGAAAAAGTATCTATCCGCAATATTGCTGATAAAATAGAATACAGTCCCGCAACGATTTATCTTTATTACAAGGATAAAGATCAGCTGTTGTATGATGTGCAAACAGAAGCATTCGCGACCCTGGCAACCGAGTTCCAGCAAAAAGTGAATAGTAACGAACCGTTCAGAAGATTGGAGCAGCTTACGCATGCATATATAGAGTTTTCAAGAAATCATCCGGAGCTGTATGACCTGATGTTTATCATAAAAGCGCCGATGAATGCGGTGATGAAAGAAGAAAAGTGGATGAACGGAGATCCTGCCTATGATGCTTTATATCACCTCATGCAGGAATGTATCGACAAAAAATTAGTGAAGTTTAAAGATGCTACTATAGGCACTCTTTCTGTGTGGGGCTTTGCGCATGGCCTTGTGAGCCTGCACCTGCGGGGAAGATGTTCCAAAGTGTCCAGGGTTTCAGATGAAGATATGCCGGGAGTGGTAGACGAAGCCATTAAAGAATACCTGCGAATGATTAAAGCATAAGTACTGCTTTGTGAAGATGAAGTGAAACCAAAATTTACTTAAAAGCCTTGACGGCTTTTTTTTAAGAACATCATTAAACACTGTTCATTATATCAACAACGATTAACAGAAAGCCAGCCGGCTTTATTTTTTTCGGCATCAATAAACACCGTTCATTATGTACACATCAATCACAAAAGGAGCATTGTTAATAGGCCTGATCACAGCGGGCTTCAGCTCCTTTGCACAAAGTTCTGTGCTGGATCAATACATACAATCCGCTTTCAGCAACAATAAAGGATTAAAAGATCAAAACTTCCAGCTAACCAAATCAATGCTCGCCTTACAGGAAGCAAAAAGCCTTTTTGGACCGAATGTATCGGTACTGGGCAGCTACACCAAATCAGCAGGCGGCCGTACCATCGATTTTCCCATCGGGGATATTATGAACCCGGTGTACAATAGCCTGAATCAGCTGACCAACAGCCATGATTTCAAAAACATCGACAACGTATCGGTGCAGCTAAACCCCGATAACTTTTACGATGCCAAAGTAAGGGCGAGTTTGCCGCTGATCAATGCAGAGATTTATTACAACCAGAAAATCCGGAGAGAACAGATTACACAACAACAGGCCGCCCTGAACGTATACAAACGGGAACTGGTACGCGATATTAAAACGGCCTACTACCAATACTACCAGGCCGCACAGGCGGTGGCTATTTACAACAACGCCTTGTCGCTTATCAATGAAAACATCCGGATCAACGAGAGCATGGTGCGTAACGGCATACGTAACAACACCGCCCTGTACCGCGCACAAACGGAAAAACAAAAAACAGATGCCGATATCAACAAAGCCATTAACGCCCGGCAGAATTCCAAAGCCTATTTTAATTTCCTGCTGAACCGTGGACTGGATGAAAATATTACGCTCGACAGCACCCTTCTTCAGATGCCGGCACAGCTGCCTGGCAAAGATATCAACGGCCGTGAAGAACTGGCCCAATATAAAAGCGCTACTAACGTATACCGCTTAAACGAACAACTTCAACGCTCCTACCTGGTACCCAAGCTCAGCACATTCATCGATCTCGGCTCACAAGGTACCGGCGCGCGTTTCGATAAAGATACCCGCTACTATATGTTTGGCGTAAACCTGGAATGGAACCTGTTTGCCTCTCACAAATACAAATACAAAATCAAACAGGCCGCCAACGAGGTAGCCACCATCACCAATGCCGCCGATCAAACAAGTGACCAGCTACGGTTACAACTATACGAAGCAGTAAACAATTACCAGACAGCAATTCTAAATTTTAAAACAGCACAAAGCCAGCTGTCCTTTGCCGAAAGGTACTATCGCGACCAGATGAAAGTGTATAAAGAAGGACAACTACTGTATATAGAACTGCTCGACGCACAAAACCAGCTTACCCAGGCCCAGCTGCAAACGGCCGTAGCACAGGCTTCCGTGCAAACGGCCTATGCGTCGGTAGAACGCGCACAGGCATCTTATGATATTAACAACAATCACAACAACCAATAAAAACACACCCATGAAAAATACATTGCTCCTGCTGCCCTTTTCCCTGTTGCTGTTTTCCTGCGGCAGCAAACCGGCAGCAACCACCACTGTTTCCGATACCATCCCGGTAAAGATCATGCCGCTGGAAAAACAGGGAACCGCCGTTACGATCAATGCTTCCGGTCAGTTTACCACCGACGATGAAGTATATCTTTCTTTCAAAACCAACGGTATCATCAGCAGCATCCTGGTAAAGGAAGGTGATAAAGTACATAAGGGACAACTACTGGCGACGCTTAATCTCACGGAAATAAATGCACAGGTGCAAAAAGATCAGCTGGCATTTGAGAAAGCCCAGCGCGATTATCAGCGCATTGTGCGGTTACATAACGACAGCGTGGCTACACAGGAACAGCTGGAAAACAGCAAAACCACTATGGACCAGGCAAGACAGCAACTGAGCACCACCCAGTTTAATCGCAGCTTCTCCGCTATCCACGCCACCCAGGATGGTTATGTACTGCATAAGCTGGTTAGCAGCGGCCAAATGGTAAATGCAGGTACGCCGGTATTAGAAACCAACGGCGCCAGCAGCTCCCACTGGTTACTTCGTGTAGGCGTGAGCGACAGGGAATGGGCGCAGGTGAAAAACGGTGATAAAGCCAGTATCGAAATATCCGGTATCCCCGGCGACAGCCTCACTGGCATGGTTACACGTAAATCTGAAGGCATTGATGCACAAAGCGGCACCTTCCTCATTGATGTACAACTCACCGGCAGCAAGCCCGCCGCTATCGCGGCCGGCATGTTTGGCCGCTGTCATATTCAGGCCGGCGCAGCTTCCGGCAGCACTGCATGGAGCATTCCATACGCCTCCCTCCTGGATGGAAACGGCAGCAGTGGTTTTGTATTTGTAACCAACGACAATAAAACCGCACAGAAGATACCCGTTACCATTGCAGGGATGGAAAAAGAAAATGTACTCATCAGCACCGGCATGGAACAGGCAAAGGCACTCATCATTTCCGGCAGTGCCTACCTGAAGGATCAATCACCTATCCGTATCATCCAATAACTATTACGATCATGAAAATAGCCAGATATGCCGTCAAAAATTACCAATTCACGCTGGTAATATTCATAATGATCATTGTGCTGGGCATCACCACCATCCTCAATATGCCCCGCTCGGAAGATCCGGAACTGAGATCCCCGCAATTTAATATCGTTGTAGTGTATCCAGGTACAAGTCCTAAAGATATGGAAGACCTGGTGGTAGATCCAATGGAAAAAGAAATCTACGGACTGGACGATATGAAACGTGTTCGTACCTCCATCAGCGACGGTGTGGCCGTTATGCACGTGGAATATAAATACAGCTCCAACGTAGACCAGAAATACCAGGAGCTGGTGAGAGAGGTAAACAACAAACGGCAGGAACTGCCGGCAGATATTTACAGTATTGAAGTGCAGAAACAGGAACCCTCTGATGTAAATATCCTGCAGATAGCGTTAATCTCTGAAAATACCTCCAGGGACAAACTCCGCTACTACGCTGATAAGCTGCAGGACGAACTGGAAAAAGTGCCTTCCCTGAAAAACGTAAAGCTGCATGGCTTACCGGAACAACAGGTAAGGGTAGAACTGCAATTAGATAAAATGGCGCAGCTCCACCTGCCGGTGAATACCGTAATGGCAGCTATGCAAAGTGAAATGGCCAATATACCCGGCGGCAGTATCGATGCAGGTGATAAAAGCTTCAATATCAAAACCAGCGGTAATTATCAGCACCTCGATGAAATCAGCAACACGATTGTATCTGCCGGTAATGGGAAAAATGTTTTCCTGAAAGATATCGCACGTGTATACTATGGTTTTGAAGATGAGAAGTACTTTGTACGGCTGAATGGGCACCGGTGCGTGGTAGTATCTGCTGCTCAGAAATCCGGTGAAAATATTACCAAAACACAGATCGCCTACAAACCGGTGATCGAAAAGTTCAAGAAAACCTTACCTGCCAATATCGATATGGTGCAGTACTTCGACCAGGCCGACGCCGTAAACAGCCGTTTAAGTGGCCTGGGAAAAGATTTTATCATTGCTATCCTGCTGGTAGCCTTTACCCTGCTCCCGCTGGGTCAGCGGCCTGCACTCATTGTGATGATCTCTATTCCACTGTCACTGTCGATCGGTATTGTATTGCTGCAGCTGTTTGGCTATAGCCTGAACCAGCTGAGTATCGTAGGACTGGTAGTAGCATTGGGATTGCTGGTAGATGATAGCATTGTGGTAGTGGAGAATATAGAAAGATGGATGCTGGAAGGGCATAGCCGTATGGACGCCACACTGAAGGCCACCTCACAGATAGGGCTGGCGGTAATAGGTTGTACGGCGGCATTGGTGATTTCGTTTATGCCGCTGGTATTTATGCCGGAAGGCAGCGGTGATTTCATCCGCAGTCTGCCGCTGGCGGTGATCTTCAGTGTACTGGCATCTATGGCTGTGTCACTGACTATTATCCCATTCCTTTCCAGCCGTTTGCTGAAGGAGCATACCGGTAATCCTGAAGGCAACCTGTTTATGCGTTTGCTCAAAAAGCTGATCCATGGCAGTTATGCAAAGCTGCTCGACAAAGCACTGCATCGCCCGGTGATCACGATTGTGGTATCACTGGTAATTTTTGGCGCCTCTATCGGGTTGTTTAAGGTGATTGGTTTCAGCCTGTTCCCTGCGTCAGAAAAGCCACAGTTTCTGATCAATATTTTTGCACCGCCACAGTCGAACCTGCACTATACCAACAGTATTGTACAGCAGATAGAAAAAGAGCTGAAGCAGGAAAAGATGGTAAGCTCTTATGCCAGTAATATCGGCAAGGGCAATCCCCGCATCTATTACAACGAATTACAGGAAAATGAAAAAAGTGACTATGCACAGCTCTTTGTGCAACTGGCCCCCCATACCAGTCCGGCTGACAAAAACAAGCTGATTGAATCGCTCCGTAAAAAGTGGACGCCCTATCCCGGCGCCAAAGTAGAAGTAAAAAACTTTGAACAGGGTCCGCCGATGGTGGCGCCGGTAGAGGTGCGGTTATTCGGAGATAATCTGGACACCTTACGATCTTTAGCCGGTAATGTGGAAAAGATGCTGGAGAAAACCCAGGGCACTATCTATATCAACAACCCGGTAAGTAATCTGAAATCGGATATCCGGGTGCGGATAGACCGTGAAAAGGCGCAGCAGTTGGGTATTCCCACCGCCAATATTGACAGGGTAGTACGTTTAGCCGTGGCCGGTATTAACCTGGGCCAATATAATGACCAGAATGATAATGACTACGACATCCTGCTTACCAAACAGAAAACGGCCCAACCCACACTGGATGTATTCAGGGATCTGTACGTGAACAACAGCCAGGGAACTGCGATTCCGCTTTCACAGGTGGCACAGCTGCAGCTGGAAACATCTCCCTTAACTATTAAACACCAGGAGAAGAACCGGGTAGTAGCAGTAAGCGCCTTTATAAAGAAGGGCTTCCTGACCGACCGGGTGATAGAAGATGTGGTAAAACAAATGGATGCGCTGAAACTGCCTGCGGGATATACTTACGAGATGGGAGGAGAAGTAGAAAGCCGGAAAAATTCCTTTGGTGGATTTATGAGTGTGATCATTGTGACGATCTTCCTTTTTGTGGCGGTACTGATCCTGCAGTTCAAAACGTTTAAGAGTATGCTCATTGTTTTATCAGTGATACCTTTGGGTATTGTGGGTGCTGCCATGGGGTTATGGCTCACCGGCAACTCGCTGTCGTTTGTAGCGATCATCGGGCTGATAGCACTGGCGGGTATTGAGGTGAAGAACACCATTTTGCTGGTAGACTTCACCAACCAGTTGCGGATGCAGGGCAAGCCCCTGGAAGCCGCTATCAGGGAAGCCGGCGAGGTACGGTTCCTTCCTATTGTGCTCACTTCCCTCACGGCTATTGGTGGATTAATTCCCGTGGCGATATCCACCAATCCACTGATTGCGCCGCTGGCCATTGTATTGATCGGTGGTTTGATCAGCTCTACTTTGTTGTCGCGTATCGTTACACCGGTGGTGTATAAACTGATTCCGCCGAGGATTGAAGCTATCAACAACGGACATAGTTCACAAAAACGGCAGGACCTGGAAGAGGAGGAAGTGATATTAGCGCCGCATGCTATAATTCACAATTCGTAATTAGCAATTAGTTCCTTACTTTTATGGCTAATTTGCAGTCACCAATCCTCTGAAAATTAGTTCTTATGAAAAAAATCTTCCTGGCATTTGCAACCATGCTCCTGATGATCTGTATCAGTTCACAGTCGTCACAGGCACAATTGAAACGATTCAGTATCGGTCCTTTTGTTGAAGCAGGCTTCCCGGTAGGCGACTTCGGTGATACCCACAATACCGGTTATGGTGTTGGTTTGGGCGCTGATGTAAAGCTGATAGCAGGTTTAACTGCTGTGGGTTCCGTAAGCTACTTTCATTTTGGCGGTAAGAGCTTTAACACAGGCACTGTAACCGGCGACTATCCGGACTACAACGTAGTACCTATCCGTTTGGGATTGCGGTACAACCTGATCTCTATTCTTTATGTGAAGTTAGAAGGCGGTACTGTTCAGTATACCGGTAAAAACTACAGCGGCGTAGGCGGACTGGTAGCTCCCGGTGTTGGTATCCGCGTACTGGGTTTGGATGTGGAAGCCAAGTATGAAGCATGGTTTAAAGATGGCACCAGAAGTTTCTTTGGCCTGAAAGCCGGATATAATTTTTAAAGATAAAAAAAGCTGGTAGTTACAACTGCCAGCTTTTTTTATCTCTTTAGAATATCGTTGCTGTCCATGTTCTTTCAAACAGTCCATCCGGCGCCAGCCGGTTGATCCCCTCTTTCTCTTCCAGTTCCCCCGGTCGCATTTACGCTATCGGCAATGCCGCACCAGGGTTCAATACAAACAAAGTCCGCATCTTTAGCCGCCCATATGCCCATGTACGGAAAACCTTCAAAGGCCAGTGTTAAGCCGTGTGGTGTACGGTTGCTTTTAATGCTGATGGCCGTGGAGGCCAGGTTTTTAAATACCAGGGCATCATTATAAAACAGGGATTTCTTAAGCGGCAGTTCATGCGTATGCTGAAGATATGGAACAGGTGCGGTTTCTACCTGTCCGCCGGCCGACAATGGCCAGATCCCCGCTTCTTCTTCTTTATTAAAATACAGGTAATAATCTTCATACGTTGTATCCGGCACCAGTGGCAATTTAAAGGCCGGGTGGGCGCCTACCGAGAAGAACAGGGTTTTATCATCGCGGTTGAGCACCTGGTAGGTTACCTGTAACTGATCGTCCTGCAGGAGGTACTGGATGGTAAAGTCGAAACGGAAAGGATATACTTTACGGGTAGTTTCATTATCCGAAAGACGGAGACTGATGTATTCCGCTCCCTGTTCTGACACCGTAAACAATTGTTCCCTGGCAAAACCATGGCGGCCGAGCGTGTAGAGCTCTCCGCGGTATTGATAGGTATTCTCTTTCAGGCCGCCGACGATGGGGAATAACACGGGGCTTTTTTTACCCCAGAAGGCGGGGTCGCCACTCCATAAATATTCGAGGCCGGTATCTTTCCTCACAATGCTCTGCAGTTCTGCTCCCTGGGGGTTCACCAGTACGGTGAGTTTTTCGTTGGAAATCTGTATCATAGTCTGAAGCTGTTATAATGGATCCATGCGAAGATAGGCTGTAAATGGAACAAAGCTTTGTACCTTTGCCAGGTATTTTTTAACCTTACAAAGCGAAGGCATTATGGAATCATTAAAAGGAAAAAAAGCCCTGATCACCGGTGGGGGCAAAGGTATAGGCCGGGCGCTGGCAGTGGCGCTGGCACAGGAAGGCGTGGATATAGCCCTGTTGGGGCGTAGTGCCGGTTCACTGGAGGCCGTGGCAAAAGAAATCAGTAGTATAGGCGTAAAAGCAGCTTACGCAACTGCAGATGTGAGCGATCTGCTGGCGGTAAATGAGGCAGTGGCCCAGCTGACAAAAGAGCTGGGGGAACCTGATATCCTGATCAACAATGCCGGCATTGCTGCTTTTGGCAATTTCATGGAACTGGAACCTGCTCAATGGGAGCAGATCATCCGGGTAAACCTGCTGGGCGTGTATTATGTAACCCGGGCGGTATTACCGGGTATGATAGAAAGAAAAACCGGCGACATTATCAATATATCTTCTACTGCGGGACAACGGGGCGCACCACTTACCAGCGCTTACAGTGCCTCCAAGTTCGGCCTGCTGGGCTTAACAGAATCGCTGATGCTGGAAGTAAGGAAACATAATATCCGGGTAAGCGCCTTAACGCCGAGCACTATTGCGACGGATATGGCAAAAGACCTGAACTTAACGGATGGGAACCCGGACAAAGTATTGCAGCCGGAAGACCTGGCGGAGTTTGTAGTGGCGCAGCTGAAGCTGAACAGAAGGGTGCTGGTGAAATCAGCGGGGTTATGGTCTACCAATCCATAAACGCGGGGATCCTTGTTTCAGCAGGCGCTGTTCTGCTGAAACAAGATAATCCGCTTATTTATTACAAATACGATAGGCGTATCCGATAGAGGCAGTAGCGGCGCCGGTATTATTTTTACCATTAGCACTGCCTTCCTGGATATTGAGGAAGCCATAGTTTCCACCCCCTTCCACAAATACCTGGTGACGGCCAAAAATATAGGCCAGTCCTACGTTTCCACTTACCCCAAGATTGAAAGTATGTAACTGGTCTTTGATGTCTGTTGTTCTGTCGAAAGACTGAGGCTGCTGCGTAATCGGCTGTTTCCCTTCTTCATCGAGGTAAAGGATGCTGCTGCCGCTGGTAACCTGTTTAGCGCTCAGGAGGAAGCCGAAAAACGGGCCGGCATCCACGTAGAGGCGTAACGGTGAGGTAGGTCCCAGGTTCCAGCCAAATTTAGCCAGGATGGGGACCATCAGGTAGTTCAGTTTTGCCTGGCTTTCGAAATTGGCATACAGGTAGGTTGGCGCAGGCATACCGGGAGGCAATGCGGCTGCCATTTCAGGCGGGAACGGGAATGCCTGAAGCCCTTCTTTTTTACCACCCTGCGAAGAGTAAGAAATCATAGCTTCAATAGAAAACAGTTTGCTGACGTGGTATTCACCGAGGATACCGAAATCCGGCCCCTGGCGGGAGCTGTAACCGGTGTTGAGTGGGTTGCTCTCACTACCGCCGGCAGTAAGATTCGGAATACTGATGCCTCCGCGGACACCGAGATCGACCTGCGCCTTTGCCTGTAAACCGAAAAATAGCAAGAGGGCAGGCAGGAGCCATTTGTAAGAGCGATAGTGTTTCATAGTAAATAGATTGTATATCGAATTTAACACTTATCTCACATTACTCAGCCAACCTGCTACAAACAATAATACCTCACGGCTGGTGGGTTCGTTATGCATTTCATGGTACATGCCCTCCCACTCGCGGTAGGTAAGCAAGGCCGATGGCGCCCTTTCAGCAAATAAGCGGGAGCCTTCCACAGCGGTAAATTCGTCGGCATTACCGTGGATAAGCAGGGAAGGCACGCATAGTTCAGCCGCATGCAACAGGCACCAGGCGCCGTTTTGGATCATATCATTGGCCAGTCGCAGGCTCAGTTTATCATGCCGCAGGGGATCTGCCCTGAATTTTTCTACTTCCGCCTTATCATGTGAAATTTTGTTGATGTCCAGCCCCTGTTTGATCCGGATATTGGGGGCGATGGCACTGGCCACTTTCAGTACTCCTTTCAGGAAACCGCCGGGGCGCATGCCAATGATCAAAGCCGGCGCGGAGATCACCGCCGCCAGTATATCGGGCTGCCGCCGGAGTAAAAAGCCCGTGAGCACGCCGCCGCCCATACTATGGCCGTACATCACCACCGGTTTGTGGTAGGTATCCGCTACGTAACGCACGAAACTTTGCAAATAATCGAACATAAAATCAAAGCCTTTGGAAGCGCCTTTGGCGCCATCACTTTTACCGTGGCCATAATGGTCGATGCCGATCACTGTATATCCTTCCTTCATGAAAAAAGAGGCTACCTGGTCGTAGCGGCCAATATGCTCTCCGATGCCATGTACAATGATCATAACCCGCCCGGAGTTTTCGGGGCTCCAGATGATACCGTGAAACCTGGTACGCTGATAAAACCAGTGAAATTCATTCATAGCCGGAGATGCTGGTGCAGAAACGAAGATAAAGAATATCTTTACGCCCTATTTCAACCAGATAAAATTAACTGAATAACACACATGAGCAAACAAGCCACCACTTCGCCGGTATACAGCATTCCTTTAAGTTACCGTAAGATGGAAAACCTGCATATTGTTTTCTGGCTATTGAAAGATATCAGCTGGTGCATGATATGGAAGCCCCTGGGCGTAGCGATGATCTTTCCCACCCTGATCATTTCTATCGTGATCGCCTGGCGTACCCGCCAGTTCATGTCGGAGCTGTGTCATAATGTGGCGATCTCTGTGTGGATTGCGGCCAACTCTTACTGGATGATCAGTGAATTTTTTCATTTCGACACACAGGTAATTACAGGCGATATTACCTTTAAACACCTGGCGCTGATTCCTTTTGTAACCGGGATTCTTATACTGGCCTATTTCTACCTGTATTATCAACCCAGGCATAAAGAAGAAGCAGAAGTGATCACTGAATAAGGCGTGTATGCAACAAGGTTTGTATTTCCGGTTCCAATAGTGATTTCTTTTCCACCGTAATATTACCAGGTAATAATTATTCCCGCTGCAGAGTGCATCCCATCTCCATTCGAGCTGGCTGTTGCTGTGGCGGGTACGGCTTTCGTACCACCAGGCAGTGTATAACGTAGTGTTCTCTTTTTGTAATTCGGCAGTATATACTTTCGTGTCCGCTATCGTTACTTCCGCTATTTTATAAAACCCAAAGCCACTTCCTTTCCAGCAAATCATCGGTTGGTGATCTGTAAAATAAAAGCCCGGAATTCCTTTTACATACAATAATGCGTTGGCCCTGGTTTGTTTGATAACATGATCGTCCAATACAGCGTAGCTGTAGCCGGGCAAATGTTTTACCTGCTGGTCCATTTCGCCGGAAGCAGCGCGTTTTCCCGGTATAAAAAAGTGCCCACCGATAATGCCTGCGGCCAGCACTCCGTGTAACAACCAACCATATAACGGTGGCGGGTGTACGCCGGTATGTACTGGCTTTGCCTTTCCATAGCGTTGCAGCATCCATTTAACACCCGGTAGCAAGGGAAGGATTACATAGATCAGCAGTGTGGCAATCCCCATAGCATCATGCGCCATTGCTTCCGGTGGCAAAGCAAACTGCACCAGCAGTATAATACGGAACAGGTTAGCAGTTATATTTAACCCGGCAATAGCCAGTAATACCACCAGGACTCCGGTAAACGGCAGCACTTTCTGATAACGGCGTTGATAAAAGGCTATCAGCATCACGCCGCAGAGCAGCGAGGTGAGCATCATCTGTAAACCCATACAGGCAGGGTCTACACTGAACTCATTACTTCCCAGCAGGATCATATTACCTGCGGTGGTAACAGCGGGGTTTATGCCCGCCAATATGTTACCAGCTACACCCGTGAGCCATAGCCTGATCGGGAAGGTGAATACATTGACCATAAAATCAATTGCCGGCGCAATGAGCGCAGCCGTGATGAAAGTGAGCGTTTGTAATCTCCCGAAGAAATATTCTGTTACAAAAAATAAGGCGGTGATAATCGTGGCATACCGGATAGTTAATACGGGGATCTGCCACAACAGTAACAAAAAGAATAATGCTATCCAGCCGCAACGGGTACTCCCGGGGCGTGACCGGTCGGGCTGAAACACCACTCCCATCGCTATTACACACAACATAAAGAAAGTACTCTTCCAGGAAAAATAATGTTGCAACTGCAATACACCGGTTATCGCATAAACCACCGGCAGTATCAATACCGGCAGTTTTGTTCTTCCCATTAATAACCGTATATGCGGTAACGTTAGCATACGCTTCTTTTCCGATTAAATAATTTTTCGAACCGCACATAGGCGAGTATACCTATCGCTATTATGAAGAGTGCCCAGTCATGCGGTTCGGGTACGGCCCCATGTCCCTTAAGAGAGGCGTTCTTCAGGCTGTTTACATCATCGCTTATCTCAAATTTATCATAGTCGGCCTGCGCTTCGAGTACAATCAAACTCGACAATGGTGTTACCACGTAAGCAGCTTTTGCAGTATTGATCAGCGCTGTTTCTGAAGACAGATCCTCTCCTGTAACTTTTGGTCCCAGATCCTTCAGAATGGAATTATAGGCAAAGAGGCGCGCCAGGTGGTCGGGTCCCTGTGTTTGCATACTGCCCGTGCTCCGGGCAATGCGGATACGCGCATCTTCCATGATCAGCTGCTTGCTATCCTCCTCTTGCTGCAGGAAGCTGTTGTTGCGTAATTGTGACAGCAACTGATTCGTGGATCCATTTTCGTATACCAGTGACCGTGATTCTTTCAACGTAGCCAGGTAAGGGCTCAGGATGTTACCTATATGATATAATCTTACTTTCCCGTGAGATAAAAAACTGCGCAGATTACTCCTGAAAACGGAACTTTCCAGGTCGCTGAGCTGAGGCGAAATATTGTCTGAACTGCTGATCACCAGTGCTGTTGGAGGATTTATTATTTTATAAAACGGAAAGAGGGAGAAACGCTGGTCGTGCAATTCGTTAAAAAGATCCTTCCTGTTTTCTTCGTTCACTGCTATCATTCCGTTCCGGGGATGAAACATCCATACTTTCTTACCTTTCAGTTGGGTAAGGATCTCCCGGTAATTACCATAATTCCAGCTATGATTTACATCCAGGTAATAGTTCTCCGGTGCAAAAAATTCATAAGATGGCTTGTAAGGTAACAACGTATATCGCTCACCGTTAAAGCTGAAGGCAGCATTGTTTATTGCCTCATCAGGCATTGTTAACTCCCAGTCCGCATTATACTTCCCGATTTTGCCAACCGTCTTCCCTTTATCCCTATAAAACCCGGCCGGATAATTCAGTCCTCCGGGCCATTTATCCATATTCAGTTTTACTTCATAACGCGCCCCCTCATATGCCGGCCCTTCAAACCATACCGGTTGATACACCAGTTTACCCTGTTGTACTTTCAGCGGAGAGGTAACCCCGATCTTAAATTTCCGTTCTTCATTTTGTGGCACCGGAAATACACGCACTACTACGCGGTTGCCTTCCTGCCAGTGTACCACCGACGGATCACGGCGTTGCCTGCCAACGATTTCCGAATAGGCTTCTGCAGCTTTTGCCTGGGTAGTGAGGATGGCTTTTTCTTCATGGTTATTGATCCATAACGAGAGGGAAGTAACCATTGCGCCTTCCGGCAAATGCAAGGTATAGATCGCCTCCTGGCTGTTACTCCATCGCTGTTTCGGAATATTTTTAACCGTGTAGGTATTTTCCGTGTATGCCAGGTGATACTGTGGCCAGATGTCGGCGGTTGTGCCCACACTGGTAGTTACCAGGTCTTTCCCGCTCCAGTAGCGGTCTACTGCATAATGTCTTTTATCAAACATTACATTCAGCATCTTCAGCCGGTCTTCTTCAGGGATAGCAATAGTGCCAAACAGGGCGCCCGCGGTCATAAACAGGGGATCATGCGTCAGCTTTTCACCGAACTCCCTGGTAGGCGTACTCCAAAGATTGAAACCCGACCGGATACCCGGGCTGGTATAAACAATACCTGTTTTCAGCAGCTGTGCTGTTATAAAATCAATCCGTGCTTTCTGCGCGGCCCTGATCCAGGGCGGCAACTCTTCCCTTACTGCAACATGGCTGTTGTTGTAGGCCTGCTCCATTCTACTTTTGTCTGCTATATATATTACGGAATACAGCACTAGCATCATGAATGCCAGTGCGCCCGACCATAAATAAATGAGCCGGTAACGGTACACCGGCCATATGAGCTTTCTCACCATCCGGAAGTTAAACCATAGTACGAAAACCGGAGAAAATGTAACGATGGAAAGCCCGATAGCAATCAGGGCAATCATGCTGACAAGATACACCGGTACCAGGTAAACGGCGAGGTAGAAAGGCAAAAGCATTGTAAATCCAAGCACCGCGCATTGCAGGTATTTCATCCATTCCGGCCATCTTTCAAAAAATGCAAATGCCAGTATATTGACACAAATAAAAATCAGCATGACCACTAACCAGGTGGCTGACGACTCAAACAGACGGATACTGTCATTTACTGTATAGGCATCAGTGAGCAACAGCACCACGAATACAGACATCACTTTCCTTCTCCCCTCCCATGGTTTAAGAAAGCCGCCGATCCAGCAGCTGAAGAAATAAAGTAACGTTAGCAGGTGTGTAATGATGAATGAAGCTTCTGTGCCTTCCGGTAAAAAGCAGGAATAGCACTTCGCGAAAAGGGCAAAACATAACAGTGTCAGGCCGAACACATAAGGCGCCGGCAAGGTTCTGGAGGTAGTGGCTTCCATTATAGATGATTTGAATATGCCTCAAATGTATGAAACAAAAAGTACTTTGCGATACAAAGCATAAATAAAAGATTCACTAGATCAGAAGACGCAGGGAGAATTAATCCGTTATACCGTATGCTTTACGGATATCCAGTTGGAGGGTGTTGGCAGCAGGAAGTGCATGTATACCGGCCTTATTCATCGTTAATCCAGCGTAAGACAGGTATTGCTGATAGTTAACAGGAGCGGGCGTTTCCACATATATGAAGAAGTCGGCCAGGGATTGGCCGGCAATGGTTTCACATGTCTCCCGGAACTCTTCCGGTGTAAATCCACGTTGCAGTTGCAGGTAATATTGCCGGTATAAAGCCCGCATCACATCATCCAGCGATTGCTGATTGTGCGTAGCATGACGGATCCGCAGATCCAGCAGGAAGGCAAGCACCGGTCCTTTTTCATAGCAGGAAATAGTTTTGGCCGGATCACCGCCAAAAGGACCATCATCCCAGGTTTCATAGCTGGCAGCGGTAACAGATTGTACCCTGTTGCCCGGACGTTGCTCACACGACTGTATATGCCCGTGCAACGCCTGCAGCAGGTTGGCGCCTGACATTAATCCAGCCCTTTGCAGCACCAGGTACTCATAGTAGACAGTGAACCCTTCCGACACCCACAACAGTTTTGTACGATTAGCGGCATCATAATTAAAAGGTCCCAGTTCCACCGGGCGGATCCGCTTTACATTATAGTGATGAAAATATTCATGTGCCAGGAAACTATAGGTCCGCTGACGCGCTGCCTGATCATTTAATTCGTCGCCGGTAAAAGATACTGTCGTTGAATTCAAATGCTCTATCCCACCCTGGCCTGGCCCGATTCCCAGGAATGTGTAGTGGTTGTAGGGAATATCCCCGATGATTCCGGCTGCTGTGCTGACTATCTTTTCCAGGTCGTCCATGAACTGGGCGCGGTTGAAGTTACCTGGCTGAAAGGCCGTAAAATAATGAGGGATCCCTTTTACTTTAAAAGCGGGAAAAGATTCCAGCTCCCCTATCAGCAAAGGACTATCGTACAGCACATCATAGCTGGCAGCTGTATAAGTATGCTTACTAAGTGTATCCATTCCCGTTGCCACCTGCCAGTTGCCATATGGCTGTACGGTGAGCACAATGGGGCTCCCTGTTTTCCCCTCCGGATGCATAAAAACACCCGCCGGTGTAATATAGCCGTGATCTTTATCCAGGTAGCTGGTCGCTACAAAATTGCGGTGGGCGCCTATCTTATAAGTGATCTTTATTTCAGCGCCGGGTGTATGAACGATCTCCCAGCTGTTGGCGTTTGTTTTGTGCCACCGCAATGTATCATTAGCAGTGTTATATACATGAAAATCTTTTACCTGCCCGGCATAGTCCATCAGTTGATAGTAACCGGGTGTCCACACCGGGAGCTTCACCGTGGTGCGGGTGGTGCTGTCGGTTTTATAGTTCATTTCCACTTCGTATATACCGGCAGCCGGCTCGGGCATGCGCACATTGAACGCAATGCGCGGTGATTTCAGGCGGATAATATTCACCGACAATGCGGGTACGCTCCAGTTGAACTGTGCCGCCGCGTTTTGAATAGTAGAAGTATGCGGCGTATACGCTTCCGGCGATGCAAATGAATTCTCTGCATCCGGTTTATCTGCCGTCAATGTAATCACTTGTGCAACGGGACTCACAGAAGCTCCCTCCAGCCGGATATCTGCATCTACGACACTTTCACCGGCATTCACGATCTTGAGGATGATATCGCCGTTCTTTTCATCCCGGCCTGCAATGGAAAATAATTTTTGCGGCTCGCGGTAGGTCATGAGCAGTGAATTATCTACAAAACATTTCACTTCATCATTGCTTACCTCGAGGCGGATATCATACCAGCGGCCGGATTCTAACGGGGCTTTCAGGCGCACCGGATTACTGATACCGGCCACGTCGTATCCGTTGGTAAGACTTTCGAACATGGCATTGGAATTCAGCCAGGAGCCTATATGTGCGCGTAAGCAGGTATTGGTATCCTTTACTGCGAAAGGAATAATAAAGGCATTGACCCCGCCGGTTTTACGGGCTTTGAGCGACAACGTATAGGCGTTAAAGTGGCGACCTTTCAAGATAGCCAGTTGTTGTGCACCGGCAGCTGTTTGCGCCAGCAGGCCGGATTGTTTTTCCCACTTGCCCCTTACCGGGAGCCAGCCGGTTAGCTGCGGATCAAGGCGACTGTTATACACCGTATCTCCCTGTTGTACGACGGTGATATCTTTATATTCTGCTTCTGTATCCCAGGTAGCGAGACCAATACTTCCTGAAAATTTCGGTGTTACATTCTTTTCCGGCAGCAGGGTGGTTGTTACCGGGTAGTTGAAAGTGGCTTTATGATCATTGAGCATGTTGAGCGTGTAATAGGAGATCCTTGCGAAGCTGGCGCCTGCGTTGAAGTGAATGAGGTTCACCGGCCAGTCCACATCATGTTCATTGACCAGTAAAGGTGCATAGCTACTCATCTTTACCAGGTCGGCATTTTTCTCCATGCTCATTACATACACGGCATCGCTGAGGGCCGCCTGCATGTTACCGTTGCCCACACCGGCGTTGGTGGCATACTCCCCTACATACATCTGCCAGCTGCCACGTTTGTATTTATCGAAGTGATCAAAGTTGCGCAGGCTCCAGCCGGCATCTTTATAGGCATGTTCGTCCACGATATCTGTATGCTGCATACTATCGAGGGTATGGCGGTTTACATCACCGATGCCCATGCTGGCAATAATTTCTATTTGCGGGTATTTCTTGTGGATGGCGTCATAAAAAAGGTTATACCGCTTTGCATAATCAGGGCCATGTTGCTCATTTCCCCACCTCTACGTACCTGAGCGGAAACGGCGCCGGGTGGCCATTGGCGGCACGTTGTTTTCCCCAGCGGGAAGTAACCGGACCAACCGCATATTCAATTGCATCCAATGCACTTTGAATATAGGGCGCTACGCTATCATCTGGCACAAAGGTGCCGCTGCGGTATTCACAGGAAATGCCCACATTAAAAACATACAATGCGGCGGCGTTGATATCTTCACAGAATTGCAGGTATTCATGATATCCGAAGCCATTACTGCTCCAATAACCCCATGGGCTATACGAAGCCGTGCGCTGCTCCACCGGGCCAATCGTAGTTTTCCAATTGGGGGCACTTTCCACGGTGATACCTTCCACGTAACAACCGCCCGGCCACCGTACAAAGGCAGGCTTCATTTTTTGGATGAGCGTGACGATATCCGCCCGCATGCCGTTGGGGCGGTCACGGAAGGTATGCACCGGGAACAGGGATACCATATCCAGCAGCAGGGTGCCGTTTTGATGAAAAGTGAGTACCAGCCGGCCGGCAGGATCACTTCCCTTCGCCGTAAAAGTAGCGTTATATTTTTTCCAGGAAGAGGAACTGCTGATCTGCAACACGGTATCTGCCAGGACTTGTCCTGATGCGGATTGCAGCGAAGCAGTTACTTTTCCCGTATAGCCTTTAACGGTATTTGCGAAGAAGGACAACCGGTAGGCGGCTCCCTTTTCCACGTTCATGCCCCAGAAGCCTTCATTCACCAGGGCTGCACCTCTCCCGGTTATCTTCACCTGCATCGCATGCGGCGTTGCGGCATTCAGCGGATGATCCGTTACCAGCGACAGCTGTGCATTGCTTTCCGCATGCCAGGCCGGCCACCGGCTTTGCAGCGGCCATTCCATTTTCCAGTCCGATACCTGGCCATGCAGCATAAAATGCGGCTTTTGCGGGAAAGGCACCAACCAGCCATTTTCCAGCTTTGTGCCGGCGGGAATGCGGTGATCTTCAAAGCCGCGGTTTTGCACCATTTCAGCATATAGTCCTCCTTCGCCGGCATGACTGATCTCTTCAAAGAAAACGCCGTGCAGGGTAGCCGGGATAGCGGCGCCCTTTTCCGTAGCATTTACAGTGATTGCAGCCCTGTTCTGGGCAATGGCGGGGCTACTTCCTGCAAGCAGGCAGATAACGGCCAGAAAGCCTTGTTTCATGCGATTCATATATTACTCAACGATCCATTCGTGTATTCCGGTGGCATTATCTGCCGGTAATTGTATTTCCAGTTTTAAGGCGGTAGTAGTTACCGGCTCAAAAGTGATCACATTATACTTATCCTTTTCCACCGTGTAGGGCGTTTTGGCATTTACCGGTTTCCATTCGGCTCCCTGCTTGTAATACAGCTTCCAGGCAGCAGGTACCCTGCATCCACCAAAAGGACCGTCGTCGTACCAATACACTTTGGAACTGCTTACGGTATGAGTGCTGTCGAACGTATACTGCACCCATTCTGTAGTGCCTTTGGCGGGCCACCAATGCAGGTAAAGAGCGCTGTTATCCTTGGAATCTTTTGGCTCGTACTGATCGTTCAGGGCCATATACATGCGCTGATTTTTTACAGACGCTGTTACCTTACTTTTGGAAGCAATGGTGGGTGCAGGTTTTGGACGGGCAGCCGAAGCTTCAAACGGAATCCATACGGTCATTTCAGCAGGACCGCGGTTAGCCCAGGAAAAATAGGGTATAGCCGTTACCGTTTGACTGCTGTTAATCAGCGAATCGGAATGCAGTTGCCGGCTGGCGGAATTGCCAGGCATTTGGAGGGTCATTACCCCACTGAGCAGATCCGGGCGATACACGGGAGAAACCAATGCCTGTTTATCCACTACAATATTCTGTACGGTAGCATCTTTATTATCCGGTCCTTCCAGGCAATACATAATAGGGCCGCGTTCCAGTGCAAAGCGGGAGTGGTCGTCCTTTACTGCATCGGCAGCCAGGATCTTTCTTACTTCCATCGGGAACTCTAGTGTCACCTTATCTCCTTTCTTCCAGGAGCGGCTGATCACCGCATAACCTTTTTCTGTCTTGTAGTCGATAGGGCTGCCATTGAGCAGGATGGGGATTTTTACGGCTGAACTGTCGTCTTCAAAATACAGGTTGCCTGGTACCGGCCTGTTTTCCGCCCAGCCCGGAATACGCACCCGGAGCGAGAATGTGGTAGGTTTGGCAGTATTGATAGTGATGTCATCTTTTCCATTCCAGGGATAATCCGTTTGCTGTACGATATTTACTTTACCGGCTTTCAATTGAATAGTAGCGGAGTCGCCCACAAAAAGATTTACGTACAGGTCATTGTCTTTCTGCGCATACACATACCCCGGCATAGAAGGCAGGAAGCGGGTCATATTGGAAATGCAGCAGGCGCATCCAAACCAGGCGCTTCGCTGATGCTGTCCCATAGAGGCCAGCGGGTTGGGATAAAAGAAACGGTCGCCGCTGATGGATACCCCGGAGAGCAAACCGTTGTACAGTGTACGTTCCAGCACATCAATATATTTCGAATCGCCGTGCAGGAGGAACATGCGGCTGTTCCAGTATACGTTGGCAATGGCGGCACAGGTTTCCGCGTAAGCCGACATGTTCGGCAATTCATATGCAGCACCAAAGGCCTCTCCTGCGCCGGTGGCGCCAATACCGCCGGTGATATACAGTTTCCGGTCCACCACATCATCCCAGATATCATCAATGGCTTCCAGGTATTTGCGATCACCTGTTAAGGCGGCTACATCGGCCATACCGGTGTACATATAGGTAGCACGTACGGCATGTCCTACTGCTTCGTGCTGATCTGTTACTTTCTTGTTCGATTGACTGTATTCCTGGCTGTATTTGCTACCTGGTCCGCGAACGTCCAGGAAAAATTTTGCCAGGTCGAGATACGACTTATTGCCGGTTACCCTGTACAGGCGGGTGAGCCCTGTTTCCACGATCTGGTGGCCTGGGAATTTTTCCTCCTTTCCCCAGCCGAAGTCACGTACCAGCAGGTCGGCATTGCGGATCGCAATATTAAGCAGCGTTTTTTTACCGGTAGCCTGGTAATGTGCTACCGCCGCCTCAAACAGGTGACCTGAATTATATAATTCATGGCTCAGGTCCTCTTCCTTCTCCCATCTCTTGCTGCCAATCCATTCATGTGGTTTTGCCGCTTTCACCGTGCGGAAGGTATAGAGATATCCATCTTTCTCCTGGGCGGCGCCGATAATACTGATCAGTGTATCCAGGTACTTTTCCAGACCGGGATTAGGCTGCATCTGCAACCCGTAGGAAGCGCCTTCTATTACTTTATACAGATCGGTATCATCAAAGGTGTATTCGGTGAGCTTATCCCCAGGGATTTTACCTGCCGCGCGTAAAAAGTTATCGATGCGACCTGTCTTTTTACATTGCTCCAGCGTATACGGAATCGTTACACTGGCGTTGGTTCTTATTTTCGGCGCCCAGAAATTGTCATTCACCCTTACCTGCGTAAAGGCCACCGGTTTAATCGGATAATCTTTCTGCAACTGCGCCTGCACTATAGTGTTGGCCATCAGCATACCGAAGCCGGCCAGCGCCGCCTTTCCCCAAAATGATCTCATACCTTTTGTCTTTATAGTCTTCGAATATAATGTTTTATAACTGTCTAAATAACAATTATTTGTCATACCGCAGATGCTGATCCAGCACGGGATTTTACTGATTTTGCTCCTGGCAATAGGAAAATAGATAGTTATTCATAACATGAATGGATTCACGGTCGGCAAAATATATCCATCAAATATAATTGTCACAATGACATTTAAAAGTATTGATAAAAAAAGAGGAATACTGCGTAGATATTAACGAGTATTCCCAACATTTTGTCAATCCCTGAAATCCTGTCTGTCACCAAGTTTCCTGCAATCGATTACTACCTCCGCCAGGATAACTATGCTATCAATTTACCGATTATTAGTCGCTGCAGCGAAGCAGCACTACCCCATGCGGGGGGATATCTGCGGTGTAGGCAACGGGAATAGCTCCCAGGTTCCGCTGGGTCCATACATTCCTTGCCTGTGGCCGTGCAGGCATACCGATATCTTTCCACGGCACGGTGACGCGGCGGTATTGCCGGTCTTTATTAAAAATACCTATCGCCTTACTCCCATCAGCCAGCGGTTTCACCCATACTTCATAGTGCGCAGTAGCTATACGTCGCCCCGCAGCCATACCCAGCGTGTCCTGGTCGATAGCCAGCACTTCATCATTGGTAAGCAGGTTAAGCGTAAAAGTATCTATCCTGCTGATATCACACCCGATAAGCAACGGTGCGGCCAGCAAGCTCCATAAACTAACATGCGTATATTGCTCGTCCGGTGTAAGCCGGGAGGGATGCAGGTTTTCACCCCAGCCCACCTGCCCTACGATCATCATGTCCGGATCGTTCCAGTTACCGGGGCGGGCATACTTTTCAAGTGGATATTGTCCGAAGCCGATGCCAGCCATGCTTTCCCAGGTATCATCAATATCTTCTGTCGTGCGCCAGGTTTGTGCATCCACCTGGGAACCCCATTTCCACACTTCCCTCAGTCCGTACTGGCACAGGTTATACACAATATCACGCGGATACTTCCGGATGGCCCGCTGCATCACACGGAACGGGTGAATGAACGTTTCCCGGCTGGTATCGGCGGGCATCACCTGGTCGTAACTGCACCAGTCGTATTTAAGGTAGTCAATTCCCCAGCCGGCATAGGTGGCGGCGTCCTTCTCCTCATTCCGGTAAGAGCCCAGGAATCCGCCACAGGTAAGCGGACCAGGAGAAGAATACACTCCAAATTTCAATCCTCTGTTATGCAGCCAATCGCCCAGCCCTTTCATATCGGGAAACTTTCCGTTAGGAAGGATGCTGCTGTCGGCAGCACGCCGGGGTTGCTGCCAGCCGTCATCAACATTGATATAATTCCAGCCGTGATCGGCCAGGCCCTTGTCCAGCAGCGCCTGGGCAGAGCTTTTTACTTTTTCCTCACTCACGCTGAGTCCCCAGCAATTCCAGCTGTTCCATCCCATTGGCGGCGTTAATGCAATAACAGCGCCTGCCTTGAGCAGCAGCGACTGTGTAGCAACTCCCAATGCATTACTCACAGTAACAACTATACGATAATTGCCAGCCTCTTTTACCACGCCGGTAATCACGCCATGGACGCTGTCGATCGTTAACCCTTCCGGCAGCCCCGATACACTGAAATGAAGCGGTGTTGTTCCGGTGGCCGCCACTTTGAAAATGACGGGCGCACCCGGACTAACACCGTACACCGGGGCACTGTTAATCCGCGGTTCAGGCGCAGGCGCCGGGGTCTGGAGGTAAGGCACGTCCAGTTCTCCTTTTAGCTGATGCCCGGTAGCCGTTTCTGTGAAGCAATAACGTAAACGGATACCCGCTCTGTGAGGCGCCTCCATGATAAACGCGCTTTTTGAGCCGGGTGTAAGTGTCATGGCCTCCACATGGCTCGCAATCTTTTTTCCGGCCGCTATATCAAATATATCGCTGCGGAGTGTACCCTTTACCGTAGTATTGAACACATTCGTCAATTTCACTGGCAGCGATGTTTTCTTATCACGGAACACAATCTGGTCTTCCGGCAGCGTTAGCCGGATACCATCAATTTTCCGGAGCAGATCCACGTAAGGTATGCCCATAAAGATCCCTCCTGTACCACCGCCATCAAACACTCTTACAGCTATCACGTTTTCCGCGTCCCAGCGGATAGCGCTGTCTGAAGCCGGAATATGATACTCCCGGATGTATGGCCACTTGCTGACATAACCACCCACGTCGTGCGGGAAGCTACCGGTTTGCCCTACCCGCACGCCATTCAGCCAGGTTTCATCTACATCATTTACATGCGCAAGATAAATCCTCAATGAATCTTTCCAGGCAGCCTGCTGCTTCAGGCTGCGGGAAATCATCACCTTCATACGGTACCAGCCATATCCGTGATAGTCCGGGAATCCCTGCGACTGCCACACTTCACCGGTTTTTATCCGCTTCCAGTGACGGTCGTTGTAGCCTGGTGCAGCCCACTGCAGGGAGTCGCCTGTTGCAAACGCCGCTCCTTTCAACATCAGGGCATCAGGATGCTGGGCTATGGCAGGCAAAGCAAAACAGATCATTAATACTATAAACCATCTATGTTTCTTACACCCGGTCATTGTGTCTTTCTTTAGTTACTTATAACTTCGTCACGTTAGGCATTCTTATCGTCACTTCATAGCTGCCTTCAAATAGTATCTGGAAACCAAACCGTGGATTGGCTGCCCAGGCTTTGGCAGCGGCGCCATCCATCTTAATAAACCACGCCGGAATGCGGTAATAGATCAGGTAATTTACATAACCCGGGATCAGCTTGGACGGATAAGGAGCGATGGCATAGTCTGTGATCAGTGCTGTATCTGTTACAATCACCGGGTTAAACCTCGCATAGGAAGCAAAAGAGGGACGATCACCACGGGTAATCACTTCTCCGTTCTTCGGATTAAACAGTTTGCCGTTCTTATCCATGATCTTCAACATCACTTTGGTACCGGTAGCGGATACACGTTTTAATTCCATCGTTCCTTTCATCTCACCCGGGAAAGTATTGGTAACAGAGTCGAAACCGGGGATCACCGGTACTTCCGTCATACGGATATACTCCGGATCTTCAATGTGCAGCCGGGCCAGATTCTGGTATACCCTGCTCCCGTTTACATTCGTTGCCTTCACATCAAACTCATACACCCCATTGGGAATAAAGGCGGAAGGCGATTTAAACAGGAATCCGCCGTTTACCGGGTTAAACTCAAAAGGCAACTCCTGCAAACTGTCCTGTTTTGCGCGTAAAAGAGCAATGGTAGTATCGGTATCCGGGTCAAAAGACATTTTATCTTTAAATACCCATACCGGGTACCTGGTGTTAAATGCCGCCGGCAATTTGCCACCGCCCACCGGCCGTATATCCAGCATTTCAAATTTTACCGGTGGTGTGGATCCATCAAATAAAATACCGGGATAGCGGGCGGTAATCCCCTTCGGAATGAATATCTCCGGGCTTTTGTAACGGATACCATCGCTCAGAAAACCTTCTTCCACTTTGCTACATGCCGTATTCATCAATACAAATGCGATGATGGCGAATAAGATATATTTCATAGTCATCTTATTTTAGTTTTCCCTGTAAATGTAAAATCCCATGTTGGCGTTGGCCTCTAATACATGCACCATACCCGTAGCAGTACGCACTTCAGAAGTTTGCACATACGCGTAAAAATCAGGTTCTGTGTTCTCGGTACCATCCGGTACGTCTTCATCTGCCAGTCCGAATACCCGCCGTATCTGTATCCTGTTAGTAGTTGAACGGATACCGCTTACATCGATATAATACTTCTCCAGCAGCAGGAAATAATTACCCTCACTGTTGATGTTGGTGAAGCTCTTCTTCGTATAGCTCATAGCTTTTTTATCAAGTACGCCTTTGAATATATGCCGTCGCAGGAAGAACTTAATACTGTCTGTCGTCAAACTATCCAATGTGAATTTGATGTTCTCATTATTATACTTCCTTTGGATAGCGCGTGTTTGCTGCGCCAGGAAACTGGTCACACCCAAATTAGTGGGCGAAAAGAAGGTGATGTCGCCGTTGATCTCGTCTTTCATACCGGCGCGGTCAATCAGCATTACCACGGTATCCAGCACTTTACTTTCCTTCAGGAAATCGTAGGTCGACATCTTCCTGATCCTCTCCACGTCAGTATTACCTTCATTAACGAGGTAGTTATCTTTTTTACATGCTGCCAGGATCAGCAGTGATCCGAGTAACAGATGAATGATCTTCATGATGAATAATTTGGATAAAAATTAAATTTTACCTGCCCAGTATTTATTCTGTACCAGCAACCTGTTGTTATTGAACAACGCGGGATCCAGCGGCAGCAGGAAGCCTTCCTGGTTGTACCTGGAGGGCGTAAGCCAGGGAACCATCGACCGCTTCATTCTCACATCATCAAAATACAGCTGGCCTTCCATAAACAACTCGCGTGAGCGCTCCGTTATGATTTCATCCAGCAGGCTGTTGTAACTCAGCGGCGACTCGCTCACATACATTGCAGAGTCCATCTGTGGCAGGTTGCGCGAGCGGCGGAAACTCCGCAGCTGCGAATAGGCTTCTCCCAGTTGTCCTTTATACACGGCAATTTCCATGCGGTTCAGTAGCACATCTGCATAACGGATCAGGGAAACATTGTTATCCAGGTAAGGTTCCGCCTGTTGATTGGGATTGTTATAGATAATGTTACTGTATTTTGTAAAGATGGGTTGGGCGCCGTCTGCATCATATAGAAACAAGCTTCTGCGTATATCCGTATTAGGTAGTGTATCCTCCGGATTAGGTCCCGTTTGAATAATGCGGGGATACAGGTTACCAACGAAGCTGTTGCCCAGCAGCAGGTCGCTCCAGTCTGCTTTTGCCAGGACGGGAATCCTTAAAAATTTCATGGGCATCAGGTTGTTGGAACCTTCGTTATAAGCATACCGTGTATATAATTCAAAGATACTTTCGCGGGTGTTACCGGTAAATGCCTTTGCATACTGGATGCTGTCTATCTTCCCGTTGGGAGCCGGTAAGCCGTATAACCCACTGCCAATAATAGTTTCCACCAGTGCGGAAGCTTTGGCTACATCGGCCATATCGGGAGTGGCCTCAAACACCGGCTTTTTGATCACGCAGGCGCGCCACAGGTATACCTGGGATTGCAGCGCCATCACCGCAGCTTTATTAGGCACTGTGCCCCTGTTGGACTCCACTTCATATGCCATATCCAGGCAGTTGGCGGCCGAATCCAGGTCATTCAGGATTTGCTGCACCACCAGGTTCTTGTCTGTACGTGCCAGTGGTTTGTTGGCAATAGGATCAGGATCCGGTGTTAACACCAGTGGTACATCGCCAAAGGTGCGGAGCAGTTGGAAATAAACATAGGAGCGGATAAAAAGAGTTTGTCCGGCGATGTTTTTCCGGCCTTTTTCCGGATCATCGAGGAAGGTATCGTCCGGTACCAGTGGCAGTTTTTCCAGTATCAGGTTTGTTTGAAGAATAGTGCTGTAAAACCTCGACCAGTTCCGGAAAACATCCAGGTAGTTCATTTCAAATTTACCCACCTGTATGTTCCAGTCGGAGTTGGAAAAATAGGGTCCGCTCCTGATGATGATAAACTGATCACCCAGCGTCATGTCGCCCAGGTTATGAAAGTAATCCTGCTCAAGCATATTGGCGCGCAGCGAAGCGTATGCGCCTGCCAATGCCTTCTTCATATCATTTTCCGACTTCCAGAATTTCTCCTCGTAAGTAGTATCCTTTGGCTCCTGGTTCAGCATTTTCTTACACCCCGATAAAAATGCTGCCACTATAATGATGATAATAAAAGTCCGTTTCATAAAAAGTGTTTAGCTGTTTTTAAAATCCTACATCAATGCCCAGTGTATATTTATGCGGGCTCGGATAGCCGACACCGTTATACTCGCCGTAAGGGTTCACATTTTCTGCATCCGGTAATCTTTTGGAAGCCTGGAACATATACACATTGTCCATCAGGCCATAAAACCGCAGGCGGTTCAAATGCAGCGGCTTCAGGGCCTTTTCTTTGAGGGTATAGCCAAATGATACATTTTTGATCCTGAAATAATCACCTTTCTCCAGGAAGAAAGTTTGATCGGCACGATAGTAATAGCGGTAAGTACCGATATCCATTCTTGCATACTGGGCCTTATCACCGGGCTTACGCCAGATATTCATGGAAGAAAGATCTGACACCGCATATTTGGAGAACTCGTTACCGGAACCATCCCAGCCGTAGCGGCCATAGGTATCCGACTCATACAGGTTCAGCACATCTCTCTTAAACGTGAAAGTGCAAAGGAACCCGAAGGTGAAATTCTTCCAGTAAAAATTTTGCGTAATACCACCCGTGAGGAAAGGATTAGGATTGCCATACGGAATTTTATCTCCTGTGATACCTCCGTTAAAGGCATCGATAATACCATCGCCATCCAGGTCCGCAAAAATAAATTCTCCGGCTCTGAAAGGATTATTGGCAGCAGGATCATTCACTGCCCCCACCTGGAATTTCTTACCGGTGTATTTGTCAGTCGGCACATCATCATCGGTAGCGTATACGCCCAGTGTTTTCAGCAGGTAGAAAGTATTCACTGCTTTTCCGCGGGTGAGGATATGCGTGGTATTAAACAAATTGCCAAAGGTAAGATCACGATTGTTGTTAGGCATACTTACCACCAGGTTTTGATTCATACTTACATTCCACATGATTTCCCAACGCAATGCACTCTTCTCCGGCATCACATTCCTGAACTGGAAATTGATATCAATACCGGAATTGCGTAATTGTGCACCGTTGGTTTTGGCGGTGGCAATACCGGTAGTACTTTGCAGGTTCATATCAATGAGTCCCGCTTTGCTATTCTTCACATATACATCGGCACTGAAATAATATTTGCCATTCATCAGTTCTGCCTCTATCCCACCGTTCCAGCTGGCGGTTTTTTCCCAGCTGATATCTTTCTGCGCTACGCCACCAGAACCGAATTGCGGGGTAATAGTTACCGCACCGTTGTATGTATTGGGGCTCAATCCGCTGCCGTTATACCCGGCGGCGCCTACGTTATAAAGACTATACTGCAAATAATAATCGCCAGGCAGGTTACCCAGCACGCCATAACTACCGCGCAGTTTCAGCATGGACAACCAGCTGGAATAACGCCGCATAAAAGGTTCATTACTAATCATCCAGCCTGCTGAGATAGCGGGAAAATACCCCCATTTATTATCCGGTCCGAAGCTGGAAGCAGCATCACCACGCAGGGATGCGGAAAAGAGATAGGTACTTTTATAATCATAGTTCACCCTTGAAAACAGGGAGAGAATACCAAAGGCCGCGTAGGACGAACTGCCGTACAGATAAGGTCCCTGCGGGAAACCATTCACTACCTGGATTTGGTCACTGGCGCCGCGATCGCCGCGCGCATACGTGTTCTGGTAAGTGCTGTACTGTACTTCCTGCCCTACAATGGCGTTGATGGTGTGTTCCTTTCCTTTTCCAAATACAGCGTTCCAGTTCAGGTCATTAGAGGTGGTATAACTTTGCTGCAACCCGCTGCTAGAGGAAGCAGAGTTACCAAGGTCTGAATTCAGTTCACCCGGCACCGACACATCGCGGCGGCTCATTACCATCGACACTGAGTTACGCGAGCGGAACGACAACTGGCTGGATAACCGTAACTGCACAGAGATATCGCCATTTACCTGGTTATCCGTGTTGATATCCATATTACTGGAATAGCGTCCTAATACGCGCTGCAAGCTGTTTTCATCCGGTGCAAACAGGGAGGAGGGCATGCTTTGTCCTACTGCTCCAAAAAGATCTGCACTGCCGGAACCGCGTCCTCTTTCCATGCGGGCCAGCCGGATATTGGGTACGACTTCCAGCGCACCGTTTTTGGTACGTATAGAAGAGGAGTAGTTGAGCGTATAGCGTTTAAATCCCGAGGCTTTCACAATGCCATCTTCCATGTACATACCGGCCGACAGGCGATAAGTATTGTACTCCGTTCCCCCGTATACGTTAAAGTCCACGTTCCGCACAAATCCGTTGCGGTAAAACAAGCGTTGCCAGTCGGTCGACTTATTCAGATCCGGGTTCAGGCTGTCTGTCATGATGAGATTTTTATGCGTCAGCCTGTCGTAGTTATTTTCAAACGCATCATCATACAGGCGGATCTTTTCGCGGCGTTCTGCCGCGCCCACCAATATCTGGCGGAGTTTAGGGATCTGCGTTAAACCGCCATAGGCCGACACGCTGAAGCGCGGCGCACCGGTACGGGCACGTTTTGTTTTGATAATGATTACGCCGTTGGCGCCACGGGAGCCATACACAGCCGCGGCAGCCGCATCTTTCAGCACATCAACCGATTCTATTTCGTTGGGGTTCAAACCGGCGATATTGTTGGTACCGGTACCAATGTCCGGTCCCACCATATCATCGTTGAACTGCGGTACGTCATCAATTACATACAGTGGCTTGTTTAATATTTTATACTGATTGCTTTGGTAAGAAGTACCGATAGCGGTATTACCCCTCACGGAGATGGTGGGTGCCGCGCCGGGTTCCCCGGTGAAGTTCTGCACATTTACGCCGGCCATGCGTCCCTGCAGCAGTTGTTCAAAACTACCGGCAGGAATGTTTTCAATGTCTTTTCCTTTGATGCTGGAAACGGCAGCAGTAGCTTTACGCCGGTTCACCGTCTGATAGCCGATCACCACTACATCTCCCAGTGCGCCGCTCTGAGCGGTGAGCACTACGCTGAGATGTGTGCGGCCTTTTAATTTCTGTTCCTGTTTAAGATAGCCGATAAAACTGAACTCTAAAGTAGCATCAGGTGGCGCTGCCAGGGAAAATTCCCCCTTGTCGTCCGTAACTACCCCCTGGGAGTTCCCCTTAATTTTGACCGAGGCGCCGGGCAGTGGCCCACTTCTTTCATCTGTAATTTTGCCGCTGACTTTTACGTTCTGGGCAACAGATGGTAAGACCGCCAATAAGGCGATAAAGGCCATGACAATTTTTTGCATGGGATTAGGTTTAAGCAGTGTTGAAAAAATTCTGGTTGATATACGATGTTACAGGTCCGCACACAGTGCGTAGACTAGATATAAGATTTTATTCCGGTTGATTTATTTTAATTGTATTGTTGACAATTGTTATTACAAATCTATCTAAAAGGACCGGATATTACTTCCCGGAAATTAACTGATAGGTTGCTGATTTTAACTGGTAAGGAGGGAAAAGGGGAACATCTCTCAACGGAGACGTTCCCCGCAGGATTATAATTTGTAAAAACGCCAGCTGGAGGTAAAATCCTTTGGCACAGGCTTATTCAACAGGATGGCCCGGAGCATTTCAACAGGCATCATATTCTCCCGGAGCACCGCGTCATGATATTGTTTGAACGACATCTTACCACTGTCTACCAGTTCTTTCTTCAGCGCTTCAAACTGCAATCCGCCAATCATATAGGCGATCTGGTACAGCGGGCTGTAACCGCCAACAAAAGAACGGCGTACTTCTCCTTCTGCGTTTGCCCGCTCGTGGCCTACGCGGTCTACCAGGAAATCAATACATTGCTGCGGCGTCCACTTACCGGTGTGATAGTTAATAGAGAAGATAATGCGCGCGCAACGGTGCTTACGCCAGAACAACATACCAACGCGGTCCTCCGGCGACTTTGCAAATCCCTGGTCCCATAGCAACCGTTCCCAGTACAGGGCCCATCCTTCGATCCAGAAAGGCGTTTCAAAATGGCGGTATGTTTTATAGCGGTTCTGCATAAACTCCTGGAGGGCGTGCCCTGCCAACAGTTCATGGTGAACGGTGGCGCGGGAAAAGTGCGGGTTGTTACCACGCATACTCATCATTTTGTCTTCCTGGCTCATGCTGCTAACGGGATAGGATACACTAAACTCTTCTCCACCGGTGAAGAACGGGTTCACCAGCTGCCGCTCCGGTGTCATCATAATCATGCGCCAGGTTTCTTCCGCGAGCGGTGGCAGGGTGATCAGGTCGTGTTGCTTTATAAAATCCACGGATTCATTGTAAAGCTTCACCATCTCAGCAGGTTGATCTGCCGGGGGCACGTAACTGTTCTTTACTTTCTCCATGGCTGCTTTCCAGTCTGTTCCCAATCCCATTTCTCGGGTGGCTTTTTCCATTTCCGCATCGCACCAGGCAAACTCTTTATTGGCAATGGCCAGCAGTTCCTCTGGTGTATAAGGAATCATTTCTTCCTGCAGTCCTTTGATCAGCGCGGTTCTTCCGATAGGGTGACCGGCAATACCACTGCCATCGTCGGGCATACGGGCGGTACTTTTTTCTTTATTGGAGAAAGTAGTGCTATATGTTTTCAGGAGGCTGTCCACCTGTTTATAGGGAGCAGGCACCCACCAGGAAAACAGCGGATCATAACCGTTATAAAAAGCAAAAACATTTCCCAAAGCTTCCCGTAAGCCTCTCAGAGTAGAGATACCGCGACGGATCTGCGGCAGCGTGAGCGAGCTGTCGCCTTCCAGCTGCTGTCTTTTTTTGATGATCTCCCTGGCTGTTTCGCTCAGCTGGGCGGCCAGTGCCGCTGCATCGGGTTTCTCCCCCCGGCGGCGATGCTGCTCTACCTTGTAAATTTTATCGGCAAAGGGAAACCATTTTTTTACCTGTGCGCTTTCCTGTTGTGCAAGTAACAGTTCCTCCATTGTTTGTGAAAGCCGGCGTTTAAACAGGGTGTAATCTACCTGGGCGCCTACATTAAGCCCCGCATAGTTCAGTTGCTCCAGCCGTTGCTGGTAGCTTTTTACCAGGGTGGTCATGCGGGTGAACCCTTCCGGCGAGCTGTCTACAAAGTAAAACCGGCGCAGGTTACCGGCATCCGCATCATATTGCACCATGATGTTATTCACTTCGCTGGTCTGGAGATACAGGTCATTATCCGCAGATTGAGCGGAGGCTGTTGCCTGCTGCAGCAGCACGCAGGCGAGGAGCATGTATAATTTCTTCAAAAGAGGCATATTTTACTCGTTTATATTTCTGTCAGGCGGATTAATATTCAACAGGCTTTTTACAAAGAAATCGCGGCGTTTAATTCGTCCGTAGGGGCCTCCGTCGCTGTGCCCCATACCGGGTACCGGCAGGAATTCGAAGGTCTTTCCTTTTTTAATCAATGCGTTGATCACGCGGTAAGTAGATTCCGGCGGCACGTTTGTGTCGGCCTCTCCCACTATCAACAGCAGGCGCCCCTGCAATTTCCCGGCATTGGTTACGTTGGATTGTTCTTCATATTCTTTGCCTACCGGGTATCCCATCCATTGTTCATTCCACCATTGCTTATCCACCCGGTTATCATGACAGCCACAGGAAGCCACTGCTGCCTTATAAAATTCGGGATGAAAGAGCAGCCCGCCCAGTGCGTTTTGTCCGCCGGCGGAAGTTCCGTATAGCCCTACCCGTGAGGTATCCACAAAAGGATACTTTTGGGCCAGTGCCTTGATCCAGAGAATGCGGTCCGGGAAACCTGCATCAACCAGGTTCTTCCAGCATACATCGTGGAATGCCTTTGATCGGTTGGCGGTGCCCATGCCATCGATCTGCACTACAATAAATCCAAGATCAGCCAGGCTTTGCATATCGATATAATAACTCATAAAACTCTTGGGTACAAACGCATCCTGCGGACCTGCATAGATATTTTCCACTACCGGGTACATTTTCGTGGAGTCGTAATCCGTTGGCCGGCACATTACCCCCCAGATATCTGTTTTGCCATCGCGGCCCTTCGCCGTAAAAGGTACGGGGAAAGGCACGCCGATAGCCTCCCAGCCGCTCACGTCTGTTTTTTCCAACACGGTGATCAGTTTCCCGTCGGACGTGCGGCGCAGTTCATTTACCGGTGGCACGTTTACCTGTGAGTATTTATCTATAAAATATTTTTTATCGGGAGAAAAGATTGCCTGGTGGTTACCGGTGGCCGGGGTAAGGTCCAGCAGGTGCTGACCGCTGAAGTCTGTACGGTAGTAATGGAGAAAGTAAGGATCTTCCCCCGCGTTCCTGCCACCTGCCCTGAACCAGATCTCTCTTTTCTTTGCATCTACGCTGTCTATATCCCGGACTACCCAATCACCTTTTGTTACCTGGTTTTTAATTTCGCCGGTGAGGGTATTCACCAGATAAATATGCCGCCAGCCGTCTTTTTCGGACGTCCAGAGGAGTTCATTGGTTTCCGGAAGGTAATGGGTATAAAGGCGCGATTCGTAGATGAAGGAGGGTGTTTTTTCATTCAGTATGGTGCGGGTATTGCCGTTGGTGGCGTCTACTTCTATCACGCGGAAGCGCTGATGGCCGCGGTCTACTTTTTCATAAAGGAAGTAGCGCGGGTCTTTATGCCGCCAGTGCAGTTCCGGTGCTTCAAAAAAATCGATCTGTTCTGTTTTTACTTTAGCGGTGGTTTTTCCGGCCAGGGTAAACAGGTACATATCGAAGGTGGTAAACGGATCGCCCGGTTGCTTATAGGGTTGCGAGCGCAGTTGTCCGCGGGTGGTACCGGGTACGTCGGTGAGTATGTAGTACACGGAGGAATCTTCCACGGGGTGAATGCGGTAACCGACCAGGTATTTGCTGTCGGGCGACCAGGCCAGGGCGCCATAGTAGTCGCCGGAGGCTTTTCCGTCTGTTGTAAACGGTGTAAGGGCGCCGGTGGCTACCGAGCGTACATACACGTTACCATCTATCGTGGTGGCGACCCATTGTTTATCCGGGGATACGCTATCTGTTGCAAAACTCTCCCAGCGGCTGGGTTCATGTCGCCTCACCGGACGGGTAGCGGGGTAGTCTTTAGCCAGTTGCGCAATTTTTGCGGTGTCGGTGATCACCTCTTTTTTACCGGTGGCAGCCGTCACAAGATAACCTGTTTTACTGCTGTCTTTTCCTGTAACCACATACCAGAACGACTTCCCGTCGGGCAGCCAGTTGGCCTCCACGTTGTGCCGGAAGATGGTTTTCCGGGTAATACTGTCCAGCAGCTGTACTTTTTTATATCGCTGCAATATCTCTGCATGTGAAGGCAGGTAAGGTGTTGGCTTATTTTGCTGTGCGAGCAACAGCCCGGTTGGCAGGCTCCATAAAATCACCAGGTAAAGAAATCGTTGGTATTTCATAAGTTGTGTTGATCCGCTATAATTAAATGTATACTGGACAGTTAATATTTACTCCCTGTCCGATTATTTTTTAAAAGTACATCAGGCATTGATTAGATTTTAAACGTTTTTTAATAACTTGTTCTCATATCTTCACCTAAATTTGGTTGCAATCTCTTCAAAGGTGTTAAAAAAAGAATAATGTAAGTGCATGAAAGTATTACAGTTTACGATACCTGTGGCGCATGATAAAACCATTATCACACAAAAGGACTGGCTGCCGGCTTTTTACCCGCATCTCCATCGTCATGAGGAAATCCAGCTTACGTGGATCCAGCATGGGCATGGTACTTTGATAGTAGAAAATAATATGCATGCCTTCTGGTCGAATGAAATATACTGGATAGGCAGTAACCAGCCGCATGTATTAAAGAGCGAGGAATTGCCTTTTGGCAGCAAGAATAAAAAGAACGTGCAGGCCCTTACCCTTTTCTTCAACCCGGAAGGCAAGCTGGGACCCTTGTTTGGCTTGCCGGAGTTTAAAAAGATAAAGTCTTTTATAGATCAGTCGCAAAACGGGTTTAAGATACCGGAGGCCCATGTAGTGGAAATATCCAGCCGGTTGCTGAAAATCCACCAGTCGCAGGGCATTGCACAGTTCCTGGCATTTGTGGAGCTGATCAATTTCTTCCTTACTATTAAGGACCTGGAGCCACTGATCACCGGGTCAAGGTTATCTGCTGTAAATGAACAGGAAGGAATCCGCATCGGGTACATCTACAATTATATCATGCAGCATTATGATGCGGAAATAAAGCTGGAAGATATCGCCAGGGAAGCGCATATGACGCCGCAGGCTTTTTGCCGGTATTTCAAAAAACATACGCGATTAACGTTTGTATCATTCCTGAATGAAGTACGCATCAATGAGGCCTGCAAAAAGCTGGCAGGCGGGTCGTATGATAGTATTGCCACTGTTGCCTACAATTGTGGTTTCAACAGCATAGCGAATTTTAACCGGGTATTTAAGAGTATTACCCGCAAATCGCCCCGCAGTTACCTGCGGGAATATGAGCAGCTGGAAAACCCGCCACCGGGCACTGCAACAAAATCTGCATAGTATTGATCAAAAAGCGAATAGAATTGCCAGCAAAGTAACTGTAGTTTTAGGGGAGATAAACCTGTAATATCAACCAAACTACGATTCGCTACTATGTCAGACGCTCCTACCTTTAAGCCGTCCATTAAGTTGCTGGATGCTACTATGATTGTAGCCGGCAGCATGATCGGCTCCGGAATTTTTATTGTCAGTGCAGATATTACCCGTCATACCGGGAGCGCCGGATGGCTGTTGCTGGTATGGCTGATCACCGGTTTTATGACCCTTACGGCTGCATTGAGCTACGGAGAACTGAGTGGTATGTTTCCACGGGCAGGCGGCCAGTACATCTACCTGAAAGAAGCCTATAATCCTATGACAGCCTTCCTGTATGGCTGGAGTTTTTTTACCGTGATACAAACGGCTACCATTGCCGCGGTGGGCGTAGCCTTCGCCAAATTTACCGCCTACCTCCTGCCGGCTTTCAGTGAAGAAAACGTGTTATTGTCGGCAGGAACGCTGCATATCACTGCTGCGCAGCTGCTTTCCATCGGGGTAATTGTGTTACTGACCTATATGAATACACGGGGTATTGAAGGAGGTAAAATTATTCAGACAACTTTTACACTTACCAAACTGGTAAGCCTGGCTGCGCTGATCATATTCGGACTGCTGGCGATTAAACCCGAAATATGGCAGGCCAACTGGCAGCATGCGTGGAACCTGCATCCCCTGACAACAGGTGGCAGTATATCGTCATACAGTACCATTGCCGCTTTTGGCGCTATTGCTTCCGCCATGGTAGGATCGGTGTTCAGCAGTGACTCCTGGCATAATGTAGCTTTTGTTGGCGGGGAAATAAAAAACCCCCGGAGGAATATCGGGTTAAGTCTTTTTTTAGGAACCGCGATCGTCACCATCATTTATGTGCTAACCAATATTACCTATCTCGCCGTATTGCCTTTGTCAGAAATTGCAAATGCACCAAAAGATCGTGTAGCCGTTTCCGTATCACAGGCGGTGCTGGGAAATACAGGCACAGTACTTATTGCAGTAATGATCATGATATCCACTTTTGGTTGTAACAACGGGCTTATACTTGCAGGTGCGCGGGTGTACCATACCATGGCCAAAGATGGTTTGTTTTTCAAAAAAGCGGGGGATTTAAACCGTTCTGCGGTGCCTTCCTTCGCACTGTGGATACAATGCCTCGTGGCATGCTTATGGTGTCTCAGCGGCCGTTATGGCGACTTACTGGATATGATCTCTTTTGTGGTGGTGGCCTTTTATATGCTTACCATTGCAGGCATCTTTATCCTGCGGAAGAAGCGCCCGGACGCCGACCGGCCTTACAAAGCGTTTGGATACCCGGTGTTGCCGGTGCTGTATATTTTAATGGGTATTGCTTTCTGCGGACTACTGTTTGTTTATAAACCACGATTTACCTGGCCGGGACTATTTATAACGCTGTCCGGTATACCCGTGTATTATTTTGCCAACAGGAACAACACCCGCGATAACGCATCTATCAAAAAAGAAAATATAACCACCGCTGATTCTTCTTACTAAATTATCTGTCAACCAGGGGGACTATCAAAAAATAGTCCCCCTCTTTTTTTGTGCCTTCCCCTATAAGCGTATCCTCTACGCCTTTTCGAAGTATTAATATATAATTAATCCAGTATTATAACCAGGCAAAAAACTATACATGTACATTTACAAAATTCGTTACCTTTCTGACAGAAACTGATGCGATGTTATGTAGACATGTAATTCCTTTTCTGACGAAGCATTACGACGTGCCATATTGATCATGTGAAAGACCAACTTTTTTCATCTCTTTTGGGGATCCAGTGAATTATATAAAAAAACTGCCTCCAGCGGGCAAATGTGCAATAACGATTTAGCAACTTTTATTTTATAACAACCAAAAAACTAAACGACAACACGAGAGACAGGCCGTATATCTGTTCCATTCACGTTTCTATTCAAGTTCACGTCTTATTCATTAATTATGAGGTACTCATTCACTGGAAAATTATGCTTTCTGATGGTCTTTCTATGCGCTGCCACCAGCGCAGTATTTGCTCAAAAGACCCTTACCGGAAAAGTTACCGGCGCGGCAGACGGTGCAGGTCTGCCTGGTGTAAACGTAATCATAACCGGCACCGCCAGCGGCGCCAGTACTGATGCAAAAGGGAACTACACCCTTTCTCTACCGCCGGGTGCTAAATCGGTTTTGTTCTCGTTTATCGGCTACGAACCACAAACGGTTACCATCGGTGAACAAACCGTTATCAACGTATCACTGGCCGCAGCCACCAAGGGATTAGGCGAAGTAGTGGTAGTAGGTTACGGTGTGCAAAGTCGCCGCGACGTTACCGGTACCATCGCTTCCGTTAAAGGAGCCGACATCAAAAACCTTCCTGTATCAGACGCCGCGCAAGCCATCCAGGGCCGCGTAACAGGCGTGGATATTGTACGGTCGGATGCTGCCCCCGGCAGCACGCCTGCCATCCGTATCCGCGGTACAGGCACCATCAATAATGCCGACCCATTGATCATTATAGATGGCGTACCGGCAGGCGGACTCGCAGATGTAAACCCTAACGACATCGCCTCCATGGAAATACTTAAAGATGCGTCTTCCTCCGCAATATATGGTACCCGCGCCGCCAACGGCGTGGTGATCATTACCACCAAAAGAGGAAACTATGGAGAAAAACTGAAAGCATCGGTCAACTTCTATCGCGGCGTTACCAATACCATCCGCTATATCCCGCTGCTCACCGCACCCGACCTGGTAAAACTGAAACAGGAACGCTATACCAACGATGGCGTGGCAATAGAGCCCATCTGGCAGGATCCTTACTACGCCACTCAACGCACCGACTGGCAAAAAGCATTGTTCGGCTCCGGTGATATTACCAATGCAGATGTGAGCCTGCGCGGCGGCAACAACACCTCCAATTATATGCTCAGTGCCGGTTATTATAACGAAAATGGTATCATCACCAATTCCTATTTCAAAAGATACTCGGTGCGCATTAACTCAGAACACAAGCTGGGTAAGCGTTTGAAAGTAGGTGAAAATCTGCAGCTCACCTATAAACAAAACAGCGGCCCGGATACCTACTCTTCCCAGACAGGTCTTATTTTCAGCGCCCTGCGCTTTAACCCCGCCATCCCCGTTCACAACCCCGATGGCAGCTGGGGCACTTCCAAAGCCAGCAATGAACTCGGTGATATCAACAACCCCGTATACACCGCGGAAACCACCGACACCTGGACCAAAAACTATCGCATGCTGGCCAGCGTATACGCTGAACTGGAAATCATGGATGGCCTCACCCTGCGCGCCAACTATGGCTTTGACGGCAGCCTGATGAACCAGTTCAACTTCGCGCCTAAAGTACTGGATCAAACCAGGGCACGCGATCATGCAGAACTTTTCAATCGCAGCGAAAGCTATAACAACCAGCTGAGCGAAATTTTCCTTACCTACAATAAAGTGCTGGCAAACGTACATCACCTCACCGTTACCGGCGGTTACTCCCAGCAAACCTATAACGGCTCCTGGAACCAGGCGGAAAGATGGGGCTTTAATGATGAATCGAAAGACCAACTGGTACTGAGTAACGGCAACGATATTCACGATGCAAAAGGCAATTACTTTAATGCCAACGCTATCGCATCCGGGTTTATCAGGGGCTTCTATGGCTTTAAGGATAAATACCTGCTCACCGTTACCTTCCGTGCAGATGGCTCGTCCAGGTTCTCACCGGATCAACGCTGGGGCTACTTCCCCGCTTTCTCCGCAGGCTGGCGTATTTCAGATGAAACCTTCTTCAAAGACAACGTAAAAGTCGTGAGCAACCTGAAAATCACAGGCGGCTGGGGACAGCTGGGTAATCAAAACGTTACTGAATTCCAGTACCTCGCGCAGATTGATAAAGACCGCCGCTATAACTTCGGCGAAACAGCCTACACCGGCGTATGGAACTCAAGGCTCGCCAACCCTGATATCACCTGGGAAAAGGCCGAAATGACCAACATCAGCCTGGAAGCCGGCTTCTTCCACGATAAACTCAATACCACCATCACCTGGTTCAACAAAAACACCAAAGACATGCTGGTACCCGCTCCTGAAATGGACCTCCACGGCACTTCTGCCATCCCCGACCGTAACCTCGGCCAGCTGAGCAACAAAGGCTGGGAAGTGGAAGTAGGCTACCAGGGCGGCAACGACAAGTTCCATTACAATGTAAGCGCCAACGCTTCTTTTATTAAAAATGAAGTAACCAAACTATACGACCCTTCTTCTTATATCGGTTCCACTCCCTATGGCCGGCAGGGACAGGAAATTTCCCGCACCTATGTAGGTCAGCCACTGGCCTCTTATTATGGCTGGAAAACAGGTGGAATCTACCAGACCGCTGATGAGATCAACAACGATCCCAACATCAGCAAAGATCCCAACAAAGCCAATATCAAACCGGGTGATGTGCGTTTCCTCGATACCAACGGTGACAATATCGTAAATGATAAAGACCGTGTAAACCTGGGCAGCCCCAATCCTAAAATGGTATACGGCATCCAGGCCAGCGCGGGTTACAAAGGGTTTGACCTGAGCCTTTCCTTTGCGGGTGTGAGTGGCGTAAAACTTTACAACGCCGATAAAATGCAGGGCATGGATCCCAACTATCCATATAACCTGTATGCAGATGCCCTGAACCGCTGGCATGGCGCCGGCACCAGCAATTCCGTACCAAGGATGACCCTGGGCAATGCCAATCAGAATAACCGCACCTCCGACCGCTTTGTGGAAAACGGCGATTACTTCTCCCTGAAAAACGCATCGCTGGGATATACCATTCCTTCCAAAGTATGGGGCCGCAGCGGCATTTCAGATATCCATGTATACGTGGCCGCGCAAAACCTGTTTATCCTCACCAACTACTCCGGTTTAACCCCCCAGCTGGGTTATAACTACGGTACCGGCGATGGCAACAGGCAGAGAGGAGTAGACGTAGCCGCCTATCCGCAGGCCAGGACCTTTACTTTTGGCGCTACCCTCAACTTTTAATTCACGGCAACCTTAAATTAACTACCATGCAACGGATCAAAATATATATTAGTACTCACGGCATTACTCTTTGCCGGCTGTAAAAGCGTACTCGATGTATCTCCCAAAGGAGTGTACAGCACCGGCAACTACTGGCGCAACCAAAGCGATGCCCTTGACGGGGTAACCGGTATCTATAATGTTTTACTGGAAGAAGATTATACCGGCTTTAATGAGTTTGTATTCGATAACTGCTCAGACGACCAGGTACGCGGCGGCGACCATGATTATGACGCCGTGATAGAAGACTTCACCTACGATGCTTCCACCTACAGCGTACGGGTAGGATGGAGATGGAAATATGAAACGATTAACCGCTCCAACAACGTGCTGATCTATGTTCCTAAAATTACAGACATTGATCCGGACATCAAGAACCGTTGTCTCGGTGAAGCACACTTCTTCCGCGCATTCGCCTACTGGCGCCTGCTGCTGATCTATGGCGAAGCCCCTATCATCACAGAAGATGATGTGCTCAAATCTTTCTATAACAAACCAAAAGTAACGGCCGATGAACTGCGGGCCCAGATAGAAAGCGATCTCCTGGCCGCCGCCGACCAGCTTCCTGAAACCTACGACGACGCCAATAAAGGCCGCGTAAGCAAAGGTACCGCCTGGGGACTGTTATGTAAACTGTATATGAACTGGTCGAAACTGGACAAAGCCATCGAATATGGTAGCAAAGTAGTTAGCAATACTAACTATAAACTGGCAACAAACTATGCCGATAACTTCAGTGTAGCCACCGGCAACAATTCAGAAATGCTGCTCGCCGTTCAAACAGTAGACGGAAACGGCTACTCCGATTTCATCACCTATCATGCTCCACGCAACTGGAACGGATGGAGCTTCTTCTACCCTACCAAAGGACTGGTAGATGAATTTGAAGCAGGCGATCCCCGCAAGAATATCTGCATCATGCAACCCGGTGATAAAGTAAACATCGGTACCGGTATTGCCACTTATGAAGCATCGGCTTCCTGGAGCGGTTATCACTATAAAAAGTTCTGTAGCTGGAAACCTTCCGGCGGACTCGACTACTCCCTCAAAACACCGCTGATGCGCGCCGCGGATATTTACCTGCTGGTGGCAGAAGCAAAGATCCGTTTAAACGGCCCGGGCGCCGGCGACTCGGAACTCAATGCCGTTCGTAAACGCGCTTCCGCCAGTTTACCGGCAGTTACCAATGCCGGCATGGCAGCACTGATGCATGAACGCAGGGTGGAACTATGCGGGGAAAATGAACGCCACCAGGACCTTCTGCGCTGGGATAAAGCCAACCTCGTAGACATTGTGGCGTTGTACAAGAAACCAAAGCTGGCGTATGATGGTACCGTGATTACACGAGGGGGAGCCCCACGTATTTTCACGAAGCCTAAAAACTATTTCTTCCCGATGCCGCAACAGGAAATCGACAGAAGTAAAGGCACACTGGTGCAGAATCCGAATTATTAGCGCAGGAACCGCCTTCGGCGGTGGAAATTGTCTTGGAGCAGGATTACGCTGATTTTGCTGATTATAAGGATTTGATCTTTTGGATTTTTATAAGATTAAGGAAGATAGAAGCGAATATTTAAAAGACTTCGGGGAGATATAAGCGGATATACTCGCTTACATCTCCCCGAAATCATTTATAAAATCCAAAAGATCAAATCCTTATAATCAGCAAAATCAGTGTAATCCTGCTCCAAGACAATTTAAAAACCGCCGAAGGCGGTCCTCCCCTTACTTCACCGAAAACTTATACACCGTTGTTTGTGAAAACGTTTCACCCGGTTTCAGGATTACGTTCGGGAAAGAAGGTTGATTAGGAGAATCGGGGAAGTGTTGTGTTTCCAGGCAAAGCGCCGCGTTCTGCACATACTTCTGCCCGTTACGTGTATTCGTGAGCGTGCCATCCAGGAAGTTGCCGGTATAGAACTGAATACCGGGTTGGGTGGTAGCTACTTCCATATAACGGCCGCTGGTTGGGTCGTACAGGGTGGCAATGGTTTCCAGCACCCCTTCCTGTTTGTCCAGTACCCAGTTATGATCATATCCGCCTTTTACTTTGCCGATATCAGCACCGATCTTTTTGGCAGTGGTAAAATCCATTGGGGTACCTTTTACCGGGTCCAGTTTGCCGGTAGGAATCAGCTTATCATTTACCGGGGTATAACGGCTTGCCTTCAGCGACAACTCATGTCCGAGGATGGTGCTGTCTTTTCCCGCAGAAAGATTAAAGTAAGCGTGGTTGGTAAGGTTTACCGGGGTCGCTTTATCGGTGGTTGCCTTGTAGGTGATCTGCAGGGCGTTGTCCGGTGTAAGCGTGTATACCACCGTAGCCTGGAGGTTACCGGGATATCCTTCTTCTCCGTCTTTGCTGTTATATACCAGTTGCAGGCTGCTGTCACCGGCAGGAGTGGCTGCCCATACTACCTTATCAAATCCTTTCAGTCCGCCGTGAAGCGTGTTGCCGTTATTATTAGTGGCGAGTTTGTATTCCTTGCCATCCAGTGTAAACTTAGCATTGGCAATACGGTTGGCATAACGGCCTACCAGTGCGCCGAAATAAGGCTGGCCTTTTTGCTGGTAGCCTGAAAGTGAGTCGTAAGACAATACCACATTGCCTTTCTGTCCTTGTTTGTCGGCAGTAATGATATCTGTGATAGTACCGCCGTAATTCAGGATCTTTACTTCCATTCCGTTTGCATTCTTCAGGGTATACTGCAAAACTTCCTGGCCATCTGCCTGGCCAAAGCTTTGTGGGCCAGCTGTTACAGCCGTTGCTGTGGAATCCTTACTTTCTTCCGTCTTCGCAGCATTGTTGTTGCAGGAAGCCAGCATGGTGCCACCGGAGATCACGAGGGCGGTTAGCGCCTTAAAGTTCATGTCCATAACGTATTTTGATGTTAAGTGAAAAAGAGTCACTAAATATCGGGATAATCCGGCTAAAGTCAAATATTTTTATTTAAAATTTATTGTCACAAGAACAATTAAAACGCGATTGATTAAAATACGTGTACTTTCTGTCAATAATTGGAAAGTAAGTATACACCGGGCTAACTAGCTTTAGCCTGTTAAATTCTGATGAAATGAAAAGACTGCTCCTTACGGGATTGTTGCTGGCCGGCAGCGTTCCGCTGTACTATAGCGCCTGTGCCCAATCTTATGTACCAGGGTGGAAAGAAAGCAAGATGAAAGTGTTGCCTACAGCCACTATAAAAGCATACCCGTTCCCGATAACGGACGTCACCCTCCTGGACGGCCCCTTTAAAACGGCTATGCAGGCGGATGCGCGATACCTTTTAAAAATAGATCCCGATCGCCTGCTGTCGGCTTTCCGCACCAATGCGGGATTGCCCGCAAAAGGGAAGCAATATGGCGGCTGGGAAACCGGCGGACTGGCAGGCCACACCATGGGTCATTATTTGTCGGCCTGCGCCATGCAATACGCCGCCACCAAAGATACCGGCTATCTTAACCGGGTGGCCTACCTGGTAAGCGAGCTGGCACTGTGCCAGCAAAACCGCCACAATGGCTATATCGGGGCCTTCCCCAACGATAATAAGCTATGGTCTGAAGTCGCTGCCGGCGATATCCGCTCCAGGGGCTTCGATCTTAACGGTGGCTGGTCGCCCTGGTACACCGTACACAAAATTATGGCAGGGTTACTGGATGCATGGCTCTACTGTAGTAACGCGGAAGCATTGAAGGTAAACAAAGGGATCGCGGACTGGACCGGTGACGTCATCAAAAACCTGTCGGAAGAACAGATGCAGAAAATGCTGATCTGCGAATACGGCGGGATGGCGGAAACACTGGTGAATACCTACGCCCTGAGCGGCGATAAAAAATACCTGGACCTCTCCTATCGCTTTTATGATAAACGTATCCTTGATTCACTAGCTATCGGGAAAGATATATTACCAGGCAAGCACTCCAATACCCAGATCCCTAAAGCCATTGCCAGCATCCGCAGGTATGAGCTGAACAAAGATCCCAAAGATGCCGCCATTGCCAGGTATTTCTGGGAAGTGGTAACCAGGGATCACTCCTATGCCAATGGCGGTAACAGCAACTATGAGTACTTCGGACCAGCAAGACAGCTCAATGAATCGCTCACAGACAATACCACCGAAACATGTAACACCTATAACATGCTCAAGCTCACCAGGCACTTGTTTGCATTGGAGCCACAGGCGCGTTTCATGGACTACTACGAAAAAGCATTATACAATCATATCCTGGCATCGCAGCATCACGAAACCGGTATGATGTGCTACTTCATTCCCCTCCGCATGGGCGGCCACAAAGAATACAGCGATGAGTTTGAAACCTTTACCTGCTGCGTAGGCTCCGGAATGGAGAATCATGTGAAATACGGTGAAAGCATTTATTACCGCGGCGCCGATGGCAGCCTGTTTGTGAACTTGTTTATTCCTTCCGTACTTGAATGGAAAGACAAAGGTATTACAGTAAAGCAGGAAAATAACCTCCCGGCAGATAATCGTATAACCCTCACCGTTAGCACTAAGAAAACAACGTCATTTACCCTTCGCATCCGTAAACCGGCATGGGCGCGACCAGGTATTACACTGAAAGTAAATGGTGCGGAGCAATCCCTGCAAACAGATGAAAGCGGATACTTCGTGGTTACCCGGAGCTGGAAAAACAGCGACCAGGTAACGCTTACCCTGCCAGCCGATGTGTATACAGAGGCGCTTCCCGACAATCCTAACAGGCAGGCATTGTTTTATGGCCCGGTGTTATTATCCGGTATACTCGGCGAGAAAGAACCCGATCCGGTAAGCGGCGTTCCGGTACTGGTAGCGCCTAACGGGCAACCCAGCACCTGGATCAATCGCAGCAACGACCCCGGCACACTGGTGTTCCGCACTGCCGGCACCGCAAAACCAATGGACGTTACACTTACGCCCTTTTACCAAACCCGTAATGAGTATTACACCGTATACTGGGATGTGTTTACGCCGCAAAGCTGGCAGGAACAGCAGGGCAAATATGCAGCGGCTAAAAAAGCGCAGCAGGAGCTGGATGCGCGTACTACCGACATTCTTCGCCCGGGTGAAATGCAACCGGAACGTGATCATGAATTCACCGGCGAAAAAACCAGCACCGAAGAAGAACATGGACGCAAATGGCGCATTGCCTGGCCCGGAGGATATTTCTCCTTTAATATGAAAGTAGATCCCAACTCCCGTCATTCGCTGCAATGTACTTATTGGGGCATGGATAACCGGGGCCGTACATTTGATATCATCGTAGACGGCACTACTATTGCCACTGAAGATATCAACAAATTCAAGGAGAGCAGGTTCTATCCTATCTCTTATCCCATCCCTGAACATCTTACGAAAGGAAAGCAAAGCGTGAATATCCGTTTCGTACCAAAAGCCAATAACAGCGCAGGCCCACTGTATGGCTGCAGAATGGTGAAAGAATAAAAAAACGGGCGTTAGCGGAGTGGATCCGCTAACGCTGTTTTACTACCGGCCACCCGTTTTCCCATTGCAATAACTCCACTCTCAATGTTGGTTTTCCCCCGTCGCCGGCATCATAACCATGAAAAACGAGATAATCATTTCCATTAAATGCCACTACGGCATTATGCCCAACGCCATGCCAACGGGCATCTCCCGCTAATAGCAGCGAGCCGCCGCCATCGGTCATTCGCCGGTTTTCTTTATCAGTATAAGGTCCCAGTAATTGTGCAGATCTGCCCACCATCATTTTGTAGGTACTCTTTTCACCGCGGCAACAATAATCGAACGAAACAAAAAGATAATAGTAATGCGCTTTCTTATAAATAAAAGGCGCTTCTATTGCAGCATTTCCGGGTAAAGCATCCGCAATCCCTTCATCGCGGTGACGCGCGGCCAACGTGTACCACACCTGTGGCACAGCCGGGCGTGTAGCCGTACTATCCAGTTTAAACATTTTGATGCCACCCCAGAAAGAGCCGAAACTCAGCCATGCCGTACCCAGGCTGTCCGTAATAAAATTGGGATCAATGGCATTCCAGTTATCCCTGCCGGGAACAGATTGTATCACCATGCCTTTATCAATCCATTGAAAACCGGGCGATTGCGGATCCAGTGTTTTGTTAACCGCCACACCAATGGCAGAAGTATTTTTCCCAAACGCGGAAACTGCATAATACAAATAATACCATCCGTTGTAGTAACTGATATCCGGCGCCCATGTATGCCCTTTAAAGCCTGGCACAGCAGCCTTTGTCCAGGCAGGTGGCGCAGTAAATACTGGTGGTTGCCGGTTCCAGTTTTTCATATCGGGAGATGAATACACCGTAATCCCGTTTCCCGTACAAAACAAATACCAGGTACTATCCTGGCGGATCATTACCGGATCATGAACAAACTGCGCCTGGCTATGCCATGCGTAAAAAAGTAGAATCCAAATTAATCCCCGTTTCATGATCATTCTTTTTATAACAAAAAAAAGGCGGCAGAAAAAACTTTCTTGCCGCCGTATATACTTGCCAGATGGCTATTTATTTATCTTCGCACGGATCACGTAAAAGGACCAGGGTGCAATATCCGTACGGATTGTTTTTCCTTTGATGTTTATATTTTTTTCTTCCGGGGAGATGCCGGTGGGACGGTCCAGCGAATTAAGACCCTGAAGATCATTGCTACGAAGCGTAGTTAACTTCCCGTTGGCAGCAATGCTTTTTACACCCTGCACTGCTACTGCTACCGGCTTAACGGTAGCGGACGTGTTCACCAGTTTGATGACCAATTCACCCGTGGCGTCATCTACTACCGTGGATGCATATACGCTATCCTGTCCGCTGATTACCTGGTTACCTTTCAGCATGGGTACCACTGCAGTGCCTTTGTTATTGGCATACAGTTTTTGCACATAGTAGTTAGGGGTACCATAGGAACGCAGGTTATCAAACCAGATAAGGTCGGGCGTCCACTGCCATCCATCCACATGTGCCAGCAGCGGCGCATAGGAAGCCATTACCACTACGTCGGTATTGCGTTCCAGTCCAGTCATGAAGGCGGCTTCTGCCAATGCCGACTGCCAGTTGTTTTTATTATCCCCGTTGCCTACTCCTTTGCTGTGTGCAGCATATTCGCCGGCAAAGATCTTAGGCCCTTTACGGTCGTAGGAATCATAGCGTGCTGCGTTGCTGAGGAACCATTCGGGAGAGCTGTAATAGTGCTCGTCGAGGATATCTGCATTCAGTTTACGCAGCGTGTCGTTGAGGAAAGTAAATCTATCACCGTCAGGGCCAGGGCCAAGACTGTTTATCAGCTTGATATCCGGATACTTGCTTTTAATGGCTTTTGCAAAAATAGTGTAACGTTCTACGTATTGCGGTCCCCACTGCTCATTGCCTACGCCCATCATTTTCAGGTTAAACGGCGCCGGGTGGCCCATTTTTGCGCGCAGCGCGCCCCATTTGGAAGTTACGTCGCCATTGGCAAATTCAATCAGGTCCAGTGCGTCCTGGATGTAAGGGTCCAGTTCATTCACGGCTACCACTTCTCCGCTGTTAAACTGACAGGCCATGCCGCAGTTGAGGATCGGTAAAGGCGAGGCGCCTATGTCTTCCGACAACTGAAAATATTCAAAGAAGCCAAGTCCGAACGACTGGAAGTAATCCGGTGTGGCGCGATGTGGAAATTCGTTGTTCCAGCGGTTGATGATCAGTTCACGGTCATTCACATCGCCTACTGTTTTCTTCCACTGGTAGCGGTTTACCAGCTCGCGTCCTTCCACGATGCAGCCGCCGGGGAACCGGAGAAAGCCGGGATGCAGGTCGGCCAGCAATTGTACGAGATCGGTACGAAGCCCGTTGCTCCGCTCCTTCCAGGTATGTTGCGGGAACAGGGAGATCATGTCAACATCTATCACCCCATTGCCGCTGAAAGTTACTTTCAGTTTGCCTTTGGACGCGGTGGCAGCAGCGGTGAAACTGGCTTTATACTGCTGCCAGCTGCTGCCGGCAGGTGATACAGTGGTGCTGCCTATTTCTTTACCCGCATCATCGAGTAAGGTAACGGTGAGCTTTACCGCAGCGCCTTCCTGTTGCCGGGCATACAAAGAGAAATTGTACTGTTCCCCACTCTTAATACCCATGCCGCGGAAACCTTCATTCACTATTTCAAAACTACGTGTAGCCGGCATTGTTATCCTGGCAAAGCGTGGATTGGATGGGTGGTCTTCCTGCCGGTTGACGACCACTATCTGCCCACTAGCTACCGCGTTCCTTGGAACGCTCCAGCCCATAAGCGGCGTGCTGAACTCAAAGGACCGGTTCTTTACCAGCTCCGCATAAATACCGCCATCAGCACTGAGGTTAATGTCCTCAAAGAAGATACCCCACATATTGGGCGATACCGGCGTTTTTATTTCGCCGGCCTTTACGGTAAAATTCAACGGTTGCTGGGCTGCCAACGGCGTGGTATAAACGCCCATGAGCAGTGATAATGCCGTAATAATACGTTGTGGTTTCATATAATTATTCCAGTTTTTTCTTGCCCCGGATTGTTCAAACCCGGTGAGCACTAATAATTTATCCACTTTACCTTTTCGTTTATACCCCGTCGTTATGTTGCAGCATGTGCGGATCGGGAACAAAGTTCAGGAAGGCGTGGAAATTGGCGTTATACTTTTTCCGGTCGATCCTGTAATAAAAGGCGCCCTTCTTGGAGCTTAGCTTGTCTTTGTCCGCGAGCTTTACCAGCAGTTTGGTAGAAAGGATCTTGCGGCTGAAATTACCTTTATCGAAAGAGATGTTATAAACAGATTCGTACAGGTGTTGTAGTTGTGGGATGGTGAATTTAGCCGGAAGCAGTTCAAGCAGCAGCGGGTGCAATGCAGCCTTATAACGCAGCTTCTCCTTTGCCAGGTCTACCATCGCTTTATGATCGAAGATGAGGTCCGGATGGTGGTTAATAGGAAACCATACCGCGTGAAAATCCTCATTCAGCTGCTGTTTGTATTTCTGAATATCGATCAGTGCGGTGTAAGCCACCGATACAGTACGTTCTACCGTATCACGGGAAGGGGAACTGAAGGTATGGAGCTGCTCCATATAAATGCCATCCAGTCCGCTGAGATTTTTTAACACCCTGCTGGCGGCATCTTCAGCGCTTTCGTGCTCCTGTATAAAACCGCCTACCAGGCTCCATTGCCCTTTACAGGGCTCAAAACCCCTTTGTATCAGCAGCAGTTTCATTTCCTGGCCATCGAAGCCAAAAATGATACAATCAACGGCGAATAATAACCGGGTCTGCTGCGAATATCTTTTCATAACAATAAATTAGGCGGTAAAAGTACAACGCGGATTTTGTCTTTCTCGCTGATTACGCTGATTATAATGATTTTCTTGATTTTTATTTTTTCTATAGTTCCGGTAAAACCTATCTAAAAATCGTGTAAAATCAAAAAGAATAAAATCAAAAAATCATTATAATCAGCGTAATCAGCGAGAAAGACAACCTTCGCTTACCAGAAGCGGATGTACAGCGCGGATAATAACAACAATGTTATTACGATCAGCACAGTGGTTGCCGGGGTAATTTTGAACATAGCCTTATCAAGTACAAAGGCTTTCGGATTTACTTTTGGTCCTGCGAAGCTGATAACGATCATCACGATCATGGTAAACATAAAGGCCAGTCCCATACAGATGAGGAAAGGAATTTCGTAACCGCCTTTACCATTTGGATAGGCTGTATAGAAAATTGTTTCATGTCCAAGTACGGCAGGTGCAAACTGGTTAAAGAACACACACAGCGTAAACCCGGTGATAATCCCTGCTACAGCAGCGGCGCCGGTAGTGCGTTTCCAGAACATACCCAACAGGAACATGGCAAATACGCCCGGACTGATAAAGCCGGTATATTTCTGGATAAAGGTAAATCCGCCCTCACCGCCAATACCCAGCAAATCGTTCCAGGTAAAGAGGATGCCCAGCAACATGGCAGCTACTACGGTGATGCGACCAGTCCATACCAGTTTTGCTTCAGAGGCATCCTTCTTAATATATTTACGGTATATATCCAGGGTAAAAATAGTAGAGATACTATTGGCCTTACCCGCCAGGGAAGCTACAATAGCAGCAGTTAATGCCGCTATGGATAAGCCTTTCAACCCGGAAGGTAAAAAGCCGAGGATCGCTGCGTAAGCGCCATCTTTACTGGCCAGGCCAGGGAGGTGTCCGTTTTTCTGCAGCACATATGCCGCAATACCCGGCAACATGACGATGATGGGCATCATGATCTTCAGTAAGCCCGCGAAGAGGATACCGTTACGGGCAGTTTGCAGATTGGCTCCCAGTGCGCGTTGCGTGATATACTGGTTGCAACCCCAGTAGTTGAGGTTCACGATCCACTGACCGGCGGCATACATCAGGATCCCCGGAAGCACCAGGTATTTGTTGATATAGTCCTGCGAAGAGTTGGCATCCGGTTTTGCCAGGATCATATGAAAGTGATCCGGCGCATCCTTCATGAGGGCATTGAAGCCAGCCAGGGCATTGTGTCCCAGGCCAAACTTTTCACTCACCAACGTGAGGGCCATATAAGTGGTGGCCAGTCCGCCGATAATCAATACCGCCACCTGGATCACATCTGTATAACCGATTACCTTCATACCGCCGAGTGTAATAATGATGGCAAATATGGAGAGCGCAATCATCACCACATGCAGGTATTCGCCTCCCAGCAGGCCATTGATGGCCAGTGCGCCGAGGTATAAAATGGAGGTGAGGTTAACGAACACATAGAGAAATAACCAGAAGATAGCCATGATCAACGCTACCGTTTCATTATACCGCGTTTTCAGGAACTGCGGCATGGTATAAATTTTATTCTTCAGGTAGATGGGAATAAACCAGACGGCAATGATGATAAGGGCTATTGCAGCCACCCATTCATAGGCTGCTACTGCAATACCTACAAAATAACCATCACCGCTCATGCCGATAAACTGCTCTGCAGAAATATTTGATGCAATCAGGGATGCCCCGATTGCCCACCAGGTAAGGGTTCCTTCAGCGAGGAAGAAGTCTTTTGTATTCGTTTCGGTTTTCTTTTTTCGTTTGTATATCCAGTAACCGTATACGGAAACAATAATGAAATAAGTAATGAAGACGAGTATATCGCCGGTGGAAAGGATGTTTTGCATAACGGGCAGTTTATTAGCTTTTGCTTTAAGAAGTTGGCAAGTTATAAAGCAGCCGGCGGTGGTGCTTAAGCGCCTCCCGCCGGCAGGTGGAATTATTTATAGGATACATCGTTCCAGCGCAGTTCATTCTTGAACTCACGCAGGTCGGTGTTCTTCCCTATCAGTGCCAGTTCAATACCCGCCATTTCTGCAAAGTCCTGCATATGTACGGAGGTGAGGTTTTGGCTGTAACAGGTATGATGCGCGCCACCAGCCAGTATCCAGGCGGTGCAGCCTTTTTTCATATCGGGATAAGGTTTCCATAACACGCGGGCTACCGGCAGCTTTGGCAGATCCTTCGGCGGTTCCACTGCTTCTACCTCATTTACGAGCAGGCGGAAACGGTTGCCCATGTCCACCAGTGAAGCGTTGATCGCTGGTCCTGCCGCGGAATTGAATACCAGTCTTACCGGGTCTGCCTTCCCTCCTATGCCCAGCGGATGCTTCTCACAGGATGGTTTTCCGCTTGCAATGGATTCGCAGATCTCCAGCATATGGGAACCGAGCACCATTGGATTAGACGGGTCAAAATGATAGGTATAATCTTCCATGAAAGAGTTACCACCTTTTAAACCGCTGCCCATTACTTTCATGGCCCGCACCAATGCGGCTGTTTTCCAGTCGCCTTCACCGGCAAAACCGTAACCGGCTTTCATCAGGCGTTGCACTGCAATGCCCGGCAGTTGTATCATACCATGCAGGTCTTCAAAGGTATCGGAGAACCCTTTGAAGTTCCCGTCTTCCAGGAATGCTTTTAATCCGAGTTCTATGCGGGCCGCATCTTTCAGCGCAGGGTCCTGCAGCAGTGCGGAAGATATCGTATATGCATCTCCGTATTCCTTTACCAGGGAGGCCACTGCTCCATCGGAAATGCCATTGATCACACTTACGAGATCACCAATGCCATGCGTGTTGCAGGAGAAGCCCAGTTTGGATTCTGCTTCTACTTTATCGCCATCGGTTACCGCCACGAAGCGCATGTTGTCGCCGAAACGAACAAACCGTGCTCCCTGCCAGTCGTGCCAACCGGCGGCTACCCTTGCCCAGGCGCCCAGTTCCTCCAGTACTTCCGGATCCTGCCAGTGGCCGGTGATCACCTTGCGGCTCATCCGCATGCGGCTCATCATAAATCCGAACTCCCGGTCGCCATGAGCGCTCTGGTTCAGGTTCATGAAGTCCATATCTATTTCACTCCAGGGGATATCGCGGTTGAATTGAGTATGCAGGTGGCAGATAGGTTTGGATAATGCTTTCAGGCCACGGATCCACATTTTAGCCGGGGAGAAAGTATGCATCCAGGTGATTACCCCGATACAGTTAGGAGCAGCATTGGCTTCCATACATACGGCGTAAATTTCGTCCGGTGTTTTTACAGTGGGTTTGTAAACCACCGTAACGGGTATGCGTGTATCCTTGTGCAGGGAGGCGGCAATTTCCTGGCTGTGTGCGGCTACCTGTTTCAATGTTTCTTCTCCGTACAGGTGCTGACTGCCGGTTACAAACCAGATTTCGAAATTCTTCAGATTAATCATGTTGCTTGGTTTATTGCCCGTAATAGGAATTGGGGCCGTGTTTACGTTCAAAATGTTTCCGGATCAGCGCATCTTTCAGTCGTGGTGCATTCCCGTTAATCGACTCCGTGAGATACGCCATTTGTGCCACTGATTCCAGTACGGCGCTGTTGTAAACTGCTTTGGCGGGAGTTTTGCCCCAGGTGAAGGGCGCATGGTTTCCTACCAGGATCATTTCAATATCTTCGTAGCTAAGTCCTCGTTCCGTCAATGCATTCATGATCTGGAAGCCGGTCTGGTATTCATAGTCACCGGCAATCATTTCATCAGACATCGGCGGGGCGCAGGGAATATCCACGGTGTTATGGTCGGCGTGCGTAGTGCCATAAATGGGAATATCGCGCAGACTCTGCGCCCATGCGGTAGCATAAGTGGAGTGCGTATGCACGATACCTCCAATGTGTTCCCAGTGCTTATATAATACCGCGTGGGTGAGGGTATCAGAAGAAGGCCGCAATTGCCCGTCTACTGTTTTACCATCGAAGTCCACTATCACCATTTTTTCGGGAGATAGTTCCGGGTAGGGAACACCACTGGGTTTGATGGCAAACACGCCCAGCTGCCGGTCTGCTGCACTTACATTCCCGAAGGTGAAGAGGACCAGTCCCAATGCGGGCAGTTGCATATTGGCTTCGTATGCTGCCTGCCGGATATGTTGATACTGTTGCATACAAAATTAGTCAATGGTGATGGCGGCAGTAAATGCGCCTAATGCTTTATACTTCTGGTACCTGTTTTCGTATATGCCAGCGCGTTGGCTATCCGGGTGATAGGTAACTTCAAATCCCTGTCCCATTGCTTCCATCGCATCTTCCACCCTGTTGAACAATCCTGCTGCGGTGGCGGCAAACATGGCGGCGCCGAGGGCGCAGGTTTGTTCGGAGCGGTGAATACGGATCGGCATATTCATCACATCGGCCATCATCTGCATGATGAACGCCGACTTTTTGGCTACGCCGCCAATGCCTATCAATCCTTTTACAGGAACGCCTTCCCTTTCAAATCTTTCTACAATGGCTTTGGCGCCAAAGCAGGTAGATTCCGCTACAGTGCGGAAAATACGCGGTGCGTCTGTAGCGAGGTTCAGGCCGGTGAGTGTACCTTTGAGCGACTGATCCGCGTCTGGTGTACGGCGGCCGTTAAGCCAGTCGATACCCAATTCACTGTGTTCTTCCGGCGGGATCTGTGCTGCCTGTTTTGCCAGTTCAACGATCATCCTGGCGGAAGTTTCCTGCGCCAGTTTAGCGGCAGTTTCTGCATCAATCAGGGAAGACGACGGCAGGAGGTGCTGTAACGGCCATGCCAGTACGTTACTGAACCAGGCGTACGCATCACCAAAGGCCGATTGCCCTGCTTCCATGCCCATCATACCGGGGATTACAGAACCCGGTACCTGTCCGCAGATACCTTTTACCAGTGTATGTTTCATTTCGTCCATAGGCGCCACCAGCATATCGCAGGTGGAGGTGCCCATTACCTTGCTGAGGTGGTAGGGCTCTATTTGTCCGCCTACCGCACCCATGTGCGCATCAAACGCACCGATGCCTATTACTACGCTGGTAGGAAGCCCCAGCCGCTCTGCCCATTCGGGGCAAAGATGACCTGCGGCTTCGCCGGAGGTGTATGTTTTTGTAAAGAGCCGTTGTGTGAATCCCTGTAATAACGGGTCAATGGCGGAGAAGAATGCATCCGGCGGAAGGCCGCCGAATTCTGCTGCAAACAGCGCTTTGTGCCCTGCGCTGCAAACGCCGCGTTTCAGCTGGCTGACATGTTTTCCTCCGGAAAGCAGGAATGGTATCCAGTCGCAATGTTCCACCCAGGAGTAAGTGGCGTTTCTAACGGCTTCGTCTGCACGAAGAATATGCAGCAGTTTTGCCCAAAACCATTCCGATGAATAAATGCCGCCCACAAAGCGGAGGTAATTTTCTTCAAATGTAGCGGCAGTGGCGTTGATCGCCGCTGCTTCCTTCAGGGCGGTATGATCCTTCCATAACACAAACATGGCGTTTGGGTTATCCTGAAAGGCCGGTGTAAGCGCCAGTGGCGTACCGGTTTCGTCAACCGCTACCGGTGTGGAACCGGTGGTATCTACCGAAATAGCTTTAATATTGGCGGCAGCTCCGGGGCCGGCCTGTTGCAGGCATTGCCGGATGGTGGTTTCCAGTCCTTCCACATAATCCAACGGGTGCTGGCGGAACCGGCTCTGGGCCGCATTGCAGTACAGGCCGTCTTTCCAGCGCGGGTAATAAAATACTGCCGAGGCGATTTCATTCCCGTTATGCACATCTACGATGATAGAACGTACCGAATCGGTACCGTAGTCTACCCCTATTACCCAGGATGAATTCATATTGAACGTTATATTGACACTTATAAAAAAAGGTAAAAAATTACGAATGACGGCGGGTAGAAATGATACCGGCTGGATTCCAGTTCAGCCAATATCCCACCGCGCCGTTATCCGTTACTTTAACTCCAACACTACTACTGAGAAAGGAGGCAGCTTTACGCTGACAGTATTATTTTTCAGTGAGGCGCCTTTAAAGTCTACCGGTTTAATATTATCCGGCTTTGTAAAACTGTTATAGTCCTGCAATTTGGCGGAGGCCAGCAGTCTGCCACTGATAGATTTATAAGCCTGGCTGCGGGTATCCAGCGTTACTTCCTGCGTTTTATGGGCATCAATGTTTACGAGGGAAATGTGCGTGACGCCGTTTTTATCTTTGGAAGCAGAAGCAGACACTGCAGGCAGTTTCTCGTTATTGAACGTATAGTCGTTGGAGTGAATATCCACCGGGATTAAAGTAGCATCCTGGTGTATGTTATACATCTCCATTACATAGTAAGTGGGTGTAAGTACCATCTTGTCGCCTTTGGTAAGGATAACGGATTGCAGTACATTGATAGCCTGCGCGAGGTTGGCCATGCGCACGCGGTCGGAGTGGTTATTAAAGATGTTCAGGGTGGCGCCGGCAATCATGGCATCGCGCATGGTGTTCTGCTGGAAGAGGAAGCCAGGATTCGTTCCCCCTTCTACGTTATACCATCCGCCCCATTCGTCTACCAGCAGCGCTATCTTTTTCTTCGGATCATATTTATCCATGATCGCGGTATGTTTGCTGATCAGCGTATCCATCAGCAGGGCTGATTTCATGGTAGCGAAATACTGTTTCTCTGTGAAATCAACCGCATCTCCTTTATTGTTCCAATCCACGGAAGAGTAATGATGGAGGGCAACACCATCGAGTAAACCCGCGGGGATGTTTTTCATGAGCACTTCTGTCCAGTTGTAATCGCCATCACTGGCGCCGGATGCAATACGGAAGAGAGGCGCGTTTTTCCAGTCGCTTTGCATGAAGGTGGCAAACTTGCGGTAAAGGTCGGCGTAGTATTCCGGCCGCATATTACCACCGCAACCCCAGGCTTCATTGCCTACTCCCCAGTAACGTACCTTCCAGGGCTCTTTACGGCCGTTTTGCTGACGAAGGTCAGACATGGGACTTTTACCTGCGAAGTTGGTATACTGCACCCAGTCGGAGAGCTCCTGCGCAGTGCCGCTGCCCACGTTGCCGGACAGGTAAGGTTCTGCACCCAGCTCCTCACACATGTTGAGGAAGTCGTGCGTACCAAAACTGTTATCTTCCGTTACGTTTCCCCACCAGGTATTTACGATAGTGGGCCGTTTATCTTTCGGACCTATCCCGTCTTTCCAATGGTAGGTATCTGCGAAGCAGCCACCCGGCCAGCGTAGATTGGGAATTTTCATTTTACGCAATGCGGCAATCACATCTTTACGTACCCCGTTGGTATTGGGGATGTGGGAACTGTCTCCCACATAAAACCCGCCGTAGATACAATTTCCCAGATGCTCTGCGAAATGACCATAGATATTGCGGTTGATAGTTTGAGTTGGCGCATCCGGACGAAAGGTAACTGTATTTTGTGCCTGCGTTGCTTGCGTGGAAAGCAAAAGGCCCAGGATACCAGTACGGATATAACGATATTGTTTTTTCATAACGAGGTTTTAAAAATCAGGACCGGCAGCACTGTTTTGCTGCGACAATTCAAAAGAACAAAATAATTGTCACATTTACAATTAAAACAGTAAAAAAAACATTTTAAAGGCAGCAGGAGGCCATTCTATGGCTTATTTCCAGTAAATATTTTTTTCAGGAAAGATAGAAATCATCAGGATAGTGCGGATTTACCACGGGCATGGCAGCGAAATGGGTGGTTTTTGCCGGCTGTCATATTCGGGCTATTAATTTACCGCAGCAGCTTTTCAATTCACAGCGGAATTTCGATATTTGCGTAAAATACTGTACAAACCATTCTTATGCCATTCACCAACCTGGAACAGTTGTCCCTTTGTTTGTTATTATTTGCGGGCTGTGTGCCAGCTCCATCTCCCGAAAAAAAGGTAACGGCAGATACTGTTGCCCTGCCAACAGAACAACATATGATAATGCCGGCAGATTCCCTGCCGGTGGACATTGAGGAAGACAGTACGGTTGTACCCGCCGGCGCGGTGACACGTACACCTGCAGCCACCAATACGGTAACCAGGAGAATTTAGCCGGAAGAATTACCTTTGTTTAATTTTTTTATTATGAGGCATTTTATACTGGCGAGTACCTCCACGTTGTTTGGGGAAAACTACCTGGCTTATCTGCAACCTGCCATCAAAGTGTTGTATGCAGGCGTAGCGGAAATTGTTTTTGTTCCGTTTGCCCGTCCGGGTGGCATTTCCCACGACGATTACACCAGCAGGGCGGCGGCGGCCTTTGAAGAACCCGGTATACGCGTGCGCGGGCTCCACACCTTTGAGGATCCCGCTGCAGCCATCAAAAATGCGAAGGGTTTCTTTACGGGGGGCGGCAACACCTTCCTGCTGGTGAAGCAATTAAATGAGCTGGGACTGATGCAGGTACTCCGCGATGCAGTGAACAACGGCGCTCCTTACCTGGGATGCAGCGCCGGCAGCAACATCGGGGGCGTAACCATGCAAAACACCAACGACATGCCCATTGTGTACCCACCCAGTTTTGAAACAATGGGACTGATCCCTTTCAACCTTAACCCGCACTACCTGGACCCACTGCCCGGCTCCCAGCATATGGGCGAAACCCGGGAAACACGCATCAAAGAATACCATACCCAAAATACCACGCCGGTACTGGGGCTGAGGGAAGGCAGCTGGATCTACGCCCATGGCGATACTTTAACCCTTAAAGGCACGCTGAGCGCCAGGATCTTTGAAGCTGGCAAAGATCCTTATGAACTGCCCGCAGGCAGCTCTCTCGTCCACCTGAAATAAAAATCAGGATGACCCCTTAAAAGAACAACCATTCTTTTATCTTTGCCTCATGCGTGCAAAAGACGAAAATAAAGAGTGGATCATCCGGGAAAGAGCCATAGAAATGATTGTTCATGAAGGCTTTGATGGCCTGAGCATGCATAAACTTGCCAGGGCAGCCAGGATTTCGGTATCTACCATCTATATCTATTTCCGCAACCGCGAGGACCTGCTGAACCAGTTATATACAGCAGTAGTGGCCACTTTTGTACAGCATAGCATGAGGGGATTTGACCCCGACATGAACTTTGAATCGGGTTTATGGCTGCAATGGAAAAACAGGTATGAATTTGTACTACGCAACCCGCTGCATTACCATTTCTCAGAACAGTTCCGGAACTCCCCGCTGATCAAAAGACAGGATGACGCACCGGAAATTGTTTTCAAAAACGCCATGCGGCGGTTTGTAGCTAATGCGACAGAGAAAGGCGAAATAGTGGACCTCCCGCCGGAAGTGTTCTGGGCCATTGCCTACGGCCCATTCTATACCCTTGTTAAATTCCATCTCGATAACTCCACGATGTCCGGCGTTCCCTTTTTCCTGAGTGATGAACTGCTGCAGCTAACCTTTCAGCGGACCATGAGGGCACTGCGGGTGTAAGGAAATTATAAGCTCAAGCCACCATCGCAACGTATCACCGTTCCCGTTATATTACCATTACGCATCAGGAAAAGAATCGTATCCGCTACCTCTCCGGGTTCTCCTACCCTGCCAACGGGCAGCTGTGACGCATACTGCTGAAAGGTATCCGCTTTGGTATCTGCCGGCAGGAAGTCCCACCAGGCGGTATTTACCACGCCTGGTGAAACAGCGTTTATGCGTAAGGGTTGTATTTCTTTCGCTATAGAAGGAATCATCAGCTCCAGGGCGCCATTGATAGCCGCCAGTCCGGATACGCCCGGCGCCTTGCTGACTGCCGAAATAGCGGTGATCAATGTAATGCTCCCGCCTTTATTCACATAAGGCAACGCCGCCTGCAGGGTATTCAGCTGCGGCCAGAATTTGCCTTCGAAGCCATCCCGCAGGTCTTGCAGCGACAGCTCTGCAAACGCACCTGCACCTTTGGCCCCACTCAGCGCAATTACCAGGTGATCAAGATTTCCTTGTGTCCGGAAAAACTCATCCAGCTCATCCCGGTTGTTGCTGTCCAGCGCCACGGCCTGGATACCGGGGTTCTCTTCTGCCGCCGCTGCAAGCTTGGCTGCTGAACGGCCCGTAACTGTTACATTCGCTTTTTCTTTGACCAGCATTGCAGCAGTAGCTAAACCTATTCCAGAAGAGCCACCGGCAATAATTACTTTTTTACTTTCAAATGTACCTGACATATTGTTGCTGTTTTATACCCACAAAGTTGAGATATAAAACACTGGTCCTTGTTACCGGAATCATGCATCGTATTAACCGGATCATGCATTTTTACGGAATGCCAGCGGCGTTTGCCCGGTCTGCTCCCGGAAGAAGCGGTTAAATCCCGCGGGATCACTGAAATTAAGCTGGTAAGAGATTTCCGCCACCGAGGTATCGGTATACCGCAATACCGCCTTTGCTTCCTGTACCAGCATATCTGCAATAGCATCTGAGGCCGTACGGCCCGTTACATCTTTTACGGTACGGTTAAGATGATTAGGCGTTACGCCCAGCAAAGCGGCATAATCTGCTACCCTTTTTTTTGAAAGAAAATGCTGGCTGACCAGTTTCTTAAACCGGGGCACCAGGTAAGTAGTTCGTGTATCCGTAGCCGTTAAATGGAGCTGCTGTGCTACATAACTTCTTTTTACTTCCAGCAGTAATAAATAAAGATACATACGGATTGCTTTCCCGCATCCCGGCCGGTGATGCTGCAGCTCTTCATTGATCTTAGCACAAAAATCCGCTACGGCTGTGATCTCCGTTTCCGCTAATTGTATAAAGGGCACGCCTGCATAATCGAAGAACGGAAACTCCTCCGAAACCTTATCTGCCGGGATAATTTCCTGCAGAAAATCTGCATTAAACAAAATATAATAGCCGAAAGTATCTGCGCTGATATTGCTTTTACTAAACACCTGTCCCGGAAAAGTAAAGCTCAAAGTACCGGGGCGGTGTTTAAATTGTTCCAGTCCCAGCTGTACATCCACGCTGCCCCTGAGCGTAATACTGATCCGGTAGAAATCTGATTTTAAAGGTCCAACCGCCGGCCGCAATCCTTCACTGGAATAGATTTCCAGGCCGGTAATCTTTTTCTCCGGCGCCAGGTTACTATAGCCAAAGCTGGAAGTATCTGCCTCCTGCCGGTGAAGGTGACGGAAATCGTTTAATACGTATTGCGGTATTTCCGGTTTGTTGAGCTTGGTTTTCATTGCCATTTGCCTATATTCGTTCTTTAAAAGTAGATAAATATTACCAATGGAGTTAACCACCCTTTATCGCCCTGTAGGACCAGATGAACTTGTTTTGATTGAGCAATCCGGCTGGAAACGGTTCCCACCCAGGCGACCGGATCAACCTATTTTTTACCCGGTCATGAATGAAGCGTATGCCATCCAGATATCAGTGGAATGGAATGTTCCGGCATATGGATCCGGCTTCGTTACCAAATTTTCTTTGAGCAGCGATTTCCTGAAAAGATATAACGTTGAAAATGTAGGCGGGGAAATACATAACGAGTTATGGGTACCGGCGGAAGAGTTGGAGGAGTTTAATGATAATATTGTGGGAACGATTGAGGTGACGCAGCGGTATTATAAGGACACACAATGAAAGTCAACGTTTACCTCGCCCCATTTGTGAAACCGCAAATATTTTTTGAAAAAGAAAACTTCATCCCCTCAACTCTCCAACTTTTTTGTCATCGCTTTAATAAATCCGGCCTTATCCTTTTTCACTGCTTTCAACTGCGCTTTCCTGTCTTCCGGTATAGCATAATACTTTTCCGCCCATAGATTTATTTCAATCATTACGGGCAGCAAATCAATTCCTTTACGGGTTAACCTGTACAACCCTTTGACTTTACTATCCGGGTGCGCCAATTTTTCAATGATCTTATTTTCCTCCAGCGCCACCAGCCTGGCGGCTAAAATATTAGTCGCAATCCCTTCTGCCGATTTTAAAAAGTCGCCGTAAGAGCACTCTTTTGCAATCAATAAATCCCTGACAATCAACAGCGACCACTTATCCCCCCATACATCCAGGGAACAACTCACCGGGCAATCCGACCTTTTTTTTGCTTTAGCCATAAAAATATTTTAAAAAACACTTGCATTTTGCAAGTAAAGACTACCTTTACACTTGCAAAATGCAAGTAAAGGTACAAAACAACCTAAAATGAAACAAACAATTTTAGCGACAGGGCTTAATCCCGCAAGCTTCACGAAAATGGTATACACTAAAAAATTAAGCTCATGATCATAGCAGGAAAGACGGTATTGATAACCGGCGGCGCGTCTGGCATCGGCCTGGAAGCAGCCAGGCAATTCCTGGCCAATGGCGCAAAGGTCATTATTACCGGCAGAAACCAGGAGAAACTGGACATTGCCCAAAAAACACATCCGGCGCTGATTACCATCAACAGCGACGTGGCCAATGCTGGTGACGCAGCTGCGCTATTCAGCCGGATAAAAGATCTTGGCGGTATAGATATACTGTACAATAATGCAGGTGTTGGCGTGCCGCCATTAAACCTGGGGCTTACCAATGATCAGCACTGGGAAGGAGCAGCCTACGAAATGAATGTGAACTACGTGGGAGTAATCCGGTTGAACAATCTGTTCATGGATATGTTGAAGTCAAGAAAGGAAGCAGCCATTATCAACACCACCTCCATACTTAGTTATGTACCATCATTGATCGAAGCTACTTACTCCGCTTCTAAAACGGCTTTGGCTTTTTACACCCGGTCGCTCAGGGAACATCTGCGCATTTTAAACAGCCGGGTGAAGATATTTGAACTGCTGCCACCACTGGTAGCAACAGAAATGACTGCGGCCCGGAACGATAAGAAAATGACCACAGAAGAACTGGTAAAAGGACTGATAGCCGGACTCAAAAAGAACCAATATACTATCCGCGTGGGTGACACAAAATTGATCTATATACTCAACCGGCTTTTCCCGAAAATAGCTTTTGGCTTAATTAATTCTAAAAAGACGTATCAGTCTCTAACAGCATAGCACAAACTTCGCACATGAAAGCATTTATTATAAATCGCTACGGCAGGAAAGAAAATTTGCAGCTGCGTGAAATCGCGGAGCCCATCATAAAGGAACATGAAGTATTGGTGCAGGTACATGCTGCCAGTGTAAACTTATTGGATTCAAAAATCAAGAATGGTGAGTTCAAACTCATTCTCCCCTACAAAATGCCCCTTACTTTGGGACACGATGTAGCAGGTGTGATCACAAAAACCGGCGCTAAAGTGAGCCGCTTCAAGGTAGGCGATGAAGTGTACGCCCGACCGGCAGATCATCATATTGGTACTTTCGCGGAGCTGATTGCCATCAATGAAGCCGATGTAGCGCTCAAACCCCAAAAACTAACCATGGAAGAAGCGGCATCTGTCCCCCTGGTGGCGCTAACAGCCTGGCAGGCACTTGTTGAGAAAGCCGGCTTGAAAAAAGGACAAAAAGTTTTCATCCAGGCGGGCTCCGGTGGCGTAGGCACCATTGCCATTCAATTGGCCAAACACCTCGGCGCTACTGTAGCCACTACAACCGGCACCTCAAATGTTGAATGGGTAAAAGCGCTTGGCGCAGACGTGGTGATTGATTATAAAAAGGAAGATTTTGAAAGCATCCTGCATGATTATGATGTAGTGTTGAACAGCCAGGATGCTAAAACACTCGAAAAATCTCTCCAGGTGCTAAAGCCAGGCGGAAAGCTCATCTCCATATCCGGCCCCCCGGACCCTGCTTTTGCAAAAGAATTCCGATTGGGCTGGCCGCTGAAAATAGTGATGGGACTGCTCAGCTTTGGCGTACGCGGCAAAGCCAAACGCCGGCATGTCAATTATTCATTTCTTTTTATGCGGGCGGAAGGTAACCAGTTAGGCAAGATCGCTGCACTTATTGACGCAGGTGTTATTAGCCCTGTTATCGACAAGGTATTTCCATTTGAGAAAACAGCAGAAGCCCTGGCCTATGTTGAAAGCGGGCGCGCAAAAGGCAAGGTTGTCATCAAGGTTAAATAAAATTACACTTATAATGTTAGCGGCAATCGGGTTGCTATCCTCATGAATTTATCCAGTTCGTCCCGACCATTGTTTTTGTAACCGGCTACTGTTATATTTGAGCGAATGTTAGCCAATGCAAAAGGTAACAACATCTCTGATGTACATTGGAATACCAGCTTCTAACCCATGTAAATGATTCAATTATGATAACCGCCCAAATGTTACGCGATCTTGAACAGGATCCGGCAGTGAAAAAAAATTACGCAGCAGCAGGCAGCTGGGGACAGCATAAAATAGTATTCCTTCCCGTGGTGGTGCTGATTTTTAGTGCATTTGCGCTTTATTTTTTCTACGACCTGTCTAAAACCGATAACAGTTATTCCACCTATACAATGGTTTGTGGCGCGCTGGTATTACTTTCCATCGTAGCCATTGCCCTCATACAAAAAAGCGCAAAGCAACAGGTGATAAATAATATTGCTTCCGTACCGGTGTGCGTAGCAAAGAAAGTATATGGCAACGATTCCAACGGCATTTACTATTGCATTTATACTACGGGCAACAAACGCCATGACCTTGCATTTATTGATGCAATTGCCCATAAAATATTTAATATCGATCAGGAACCGGAGGCGGCATCATATAAGCGGGAAATAGACCGCCTGTTCAGCGTGCAATTTGCAAATACCAATTCCGCAGCGGTACCGCTGCCAACCGGCTTTACGGAAGGGGAACAGGTATATCAGAAACAGTTTGCCACGGCTTCTATTGCGGCGGTAACAACGGCGAATGACGGCAAATTTGCCGTGCTGGCTTTTAACGGAACAAGTGTGCCGGTATTGAAAGAAGCGCTTTAATTGAAAAAAATTGCCTGAAAACAAAGAGGGCGTCTCAATAATTGAGACGCCCTCTTTAAATTACTTATATCCCTATCTCGCTATATCAATCTTCACTTTCTTATTCTTGATCTTCTCATTTTTAATCATCTCCAGCGTATTCTGCACTTTCGATTTCACCACTGCTACAAAGGAGAAGAAGTCTTTCACTTCAATTAAACCGATATCTTCTTTCTTCAAATGCGCCTGTTTAGACAGGAATCCCACGATATCCACTTTATTCACTTTATGTTTTTTGCCTGCGGCAATAAAAATAGTCGTCCATTTCGGTTTGTCCGGGATGGTGGAGGTAGCGGGCAGTTCAATGTCTTCTACCACTTCATCCGCGAGGTAAGGCATCCGTTTTTCATCGGGTGACAGGATGAGGATAGCGGTACCACTGGCTTCCATTCTGGCAGTACGGCCGTTGCGGTGCGTCCAGCTGTCTTCCGTATGTGGCAGATGGAAATGCACGATATAACGGATATTCGGAATATCAAGACCGCGGGCTGCGAGATCGGTGGTTACCAACACATTTACAGACCCATTGCGGAACTTGCAGAGGGCGGCATCCCGCTCCTGCTGCTCCATAGCGCCATGATAGAAGGTATTGATAATACTTTTTTCAGACAGCATTTTACTGGTGCGCTCCACCGCTTCGCGGTGATTGCAGAACACAATGGTAGAGCGGTTGCCCAGGTAGCAGATAAGACGGAAAAGGGTTTCTACCTTGTCATTTTCCGGCGACAGCACTTCCTTGATCGTTAAACGGGCAGCAGGCGTGCCTTCTTCCGGGAGGAAATCCAGCTTTTCCGGTTTGTCCAACGCCAGGAAATCAGGGATGTCCACTGATTCTGTAGCGGAGGTCAGTATCCGTTTTTTGATATTGGGAAGCGATTCAATAATGAAAGACACTTCCTCCTGGAATCCCAGTTCCAGGGTTTTATCAAATTCGTCGAGTACCAGCGTTTCAATAGCTGCCGTAGTGATATTTTCCCTGCGGATGTGGTCTCCCAGGCGGCCGGGGGTACCGACTATCACTGCTGGTGGCTGTATCAGGTTGTTCTCTTCTGTTTCCCTCAGGTGTCCGCCATAGCAGGCGGTGATCTTATAACCGGTGCCCATCAGCTTGAACACTTTCTCTATCTGTAAGGCCAGCTCACGGGACGGCACCACGATCAGGGCCTGGGTGTTTTTATTGGCAGGATCGAGATTTTCCAGGATGGGCAGCAGGAATGCCAGCGTTTTACCGGAACCGGTAGCCGATAACAGGATAACATCATTGTGATGCTTGTTTGCGTCCACTGATGCCTGCTGCATTTCATTGAGTGAATCGATCTTTAAATTGGTAAGAATATTACCTAATGAGTATTTTTCTTTTTGCATTGCCGCAAAAGTACGAAGATTAACGGGTTTTACCTGCACAAATGCATCGGATCGCCCGCCGGATAGCTGAATGCATTGCGTACTACCCACCTGGCTTTGTAGATCTTCCAGCCTTTATGGATAAACAGCCGCTTCCCTTTGGCGTCGAGCAACTCATCCGTCCACCACGATTCCTTTGGCCGGATCACAATGGTGGGAAGGCCCTTCCCGGCGGAAGAAACGCTTTTAATATTGTCCTGCAACACATCGGCCTTCGTCAGCTTTTGTGTAATAACATCAAATTTATATACGTTGGTGGTATTCGTCAGCCATAGATTATTTTCACCATATACCGGAAAGAGATCATGTGCCTCTGTTCCCGGCAGGGAAAAAACGGTATCCTGCACCAAATCCGGCGCATTGCAGTTGAAGTTATACCTGAATGAATGCATATGAGCCCTGGCGGCCGACCACAATCTTTGCTGGCCGGCATCCCACACCACATTATGCCCGAAATCAATGGGTATCCTTTTCGTATATACGTTATCGGGGAAATGAACGGTATCTGTTTTAAACACCATCAGGTAGTTGCCGGTGCTGGAAGCGCTCACAATATTGCCATCGGGCAATAACTCGGCAGAATGGGTATTACCGCCTGCATAAGCATAAAAAACCGTTTTCTTATCCGCCACCCTGATCAGCGCCACACCGCCACCAGAGGCATTCATTAACACATATTCATTGTTATACACCATTTTGGCGTCGCTGGGATTGCTGAACCATTTTACATGCGCCGGCTGCACATTGGAGTTTTCCGGCTTCCATTCCCAGATCACCTCACCGGAAGGCATTGCTGCGATTATAATCCGGTGCTGCGACTGCTCCGCTATCACCATACATTGATTACAGGCCGCTACTGTAACAGCGGTATCAGGATGATTCCCTGCCAGGGCAACACCGCTTTTACAGGAAGTGACAACGGCCAGTAAACAAATTATAGCGGCCAGAAAGGATTCTCTTTTTTTCATTGTTAGTAAGATATATCGCCACATTTGGCTGTGGCGCCACATAATTACAATTTTTTCCGTGGAATTAAAAGACCCCTCTTTCCTTCATTTGCCTCATTTTTCTTACTTTCAATATATGAAAACACCTTACATATTACTGGCGCTTGGCGCAGGCATCTTTGCATCCTGCCAACAACAAGGCCAGCAGCAGCAAACCAACGCTACCAAAGATTCATTGCCACCCGTGGTGGAAAAAGAAAAATCCAACCATTGCTTCGAAAAAGTACTCGGCAGGGATACCATCCAGCTCCGGTTAACCATGCACGACAGCGTAGCTACCGGCACCCTGGTATATAATTACTTTGAAAAAGATAAAAATACCGGCGACTTCAACGGCCTTATCAGCAATGGCATCGTCCGCGGAAAATACGTTTTCTTTAGCGAAGGCGTGGAAAGCTCCCGCCAGGTGATCTTCAAAATCTCCGACCACGAAGCATATGAAGCACTACCCGACAGCATCGACCACCAGGGCCTCCCCGTGTTCAACAGCCAGAACGAAGCGCTGAAATTCGACAACATCCCACTGGTGGAAGGAGCGTGCAAATAAAAGGCCTTCGGCCTTCGCGAATTTTGTCTATCTCCCCTAATCCTTTATAAAATCCAAAAGTAAAAATCAAACTAATCAGTAAAATCAGCGTAATCCTGAGTAAGACAACATCCGCGCGCGTTATTTCATTGCCGCAATCCACTGCCGGATCAACGCCACGCCCTCTGTATGCACCACCGTGCGCGCCAGCTCCGGCATAGCCGTACCCGGTTCCACACTGTTCATACGGTAAGCCAGGATGGAGTGCAGCGGGTCGCCGGGGATCACGTCGTAATCCAGTCCGCCGGCGCCACCACCAGCCGAAACGGGCGACTTCATTATACCGAGATGGTCAGGGGTGGTTTGTTCGTATTCCAGGAATAGGCCGGTATTAAATGCATCGCCGCCTTTGGTGTGGCAGTGCGCGCAGTTGACATCAAGATAAGCACGTGCGCGTTCATTCACGGTGTAGTGAATACTGTCTTTCCAATCGGGCAGCCGCGGCACTTTTTCCAGGGAAGGCATTCCCGTCAACAAGCCATTGCTGGCCCATTGCTGTAACTGGTTCTGCACTTGCCCGTGACGCACAAAATTAAGATTGCGCGCTTTGGGACCAATAGGCGTAAGCACGCTGTTATTAATATGACAGCGTTTACAGTCATTGGTGTTGGGCATCTGGTATAGGGTGGACTGCTCACGCCCGTTGTCGTCCAGGAAGGTGATGGGGATCTTTTTTCCCAGTATCCATTTCTCTGCATCCTGCTGATCCTTATTCCACAGGTAGTTCATCACTTTCCATTGCCGGTCTGCCGGGTCTTTGAACAGCAGGCGCGTTTCTATCATGACTTTTTCATGCGCCGGATTGGTGTATGCAAAGTTTTTAATGATAAAAGTGGAATCCGGAAAATCGAGGGAACCGTGACCGGTGTAGCCCATCGTTTTTCCTTCCGGTAGTACAATAAAGCGGTCTTTTACGGCGTAGTCGGTGAACAGCGGCGTAGCCAGTTCATAGTTCACGATGCCTTTACGCGGCTGTAATGTTTTGAGCGCGCCGGTAAAAAATCCATAGTCAGATAATTTTTGTTTAAACTGGAACGGACCGGCTGTTGCAGCAGGCGACGGCCGTTGCTGACAACTCTGCGTGGCGGCGATCCATAAAATTAAACACATCACAAATAAACAAGACTTCCTCATCTCCCTTAAAAAATTTAATAAAAACACTATTTACATACATAAGGCGTAACATCGGTACTGGGCTTCCAGTTTTTCGACATCATGTTCATGGCATCCACATTTACAAATAAGTTGGGACCCTTTTGCTGTATACAAAGCGAATCGGGATTCACCGCTGTACCTTTTGTGAGGATGTTGGTGGTAATACCATCGTAGGTAATGAAAGGCAGGCGGGCATTTTTACGCGCCGGGTCATCTGCATTTAATTTCTGTTCTATACCCACTAAAATTTTTCCGGTATGATGCTCATATACTGCCGGCGGAAAAGCGGCGCCCACTTCCATAATATTATCATGTATATGCACATTGCGGGGGATCGGGAAATAATGATCGTTGATTTTTGAACCGGCCTTTTCATCAATGAAAAATCCTGATACCACTGAAATAGCGCTGGAATTATTATTGATGATGCGGTTGTTGTACAACTCTATATCCGATGCGGCGAGGATCACCACGCCACTGCCGGGAGCAGCATTGCCTACGCCCCAGGTGGAACCGAAGCTGCCGGATTTGGCAAAATTCTTTTCGTTGTTGTCGTGCATGTAATTGTTGTATGCCCTTACGAAGCCACCGCGTTTCGACAGGTCGGGCAGGTCAAAAATGAGGAAGCCGGCGGTGTTACCCCAAAACTCATTATCATACACCTGCGCATTGGAAGTATTTTCTATTTCGCACCCAGCCACATTTTTAAAGGCTTTGCATTTACGCACGATGGCGCTGTCGGTTTGTCCTACGTAGATGCCGGCGTCGGAAGCGCCCTGGGCATAGCAGTTTTCCACCAGCACATTTTTACACATCACTGGGTAAATGGCATACCCGCCGCTGGTGGAATCGGATACCGACCAGATCGCATGCACATTGGTGACTACCACTTTCTCGCTTTTATTGATCTTGATCAGGTCTCCTTTGGAGTCGCGCAGGGTAAGGCCGTCGATGGTAAATCCTTTTACATCGGTTACCCGGATGCCTTCCCCGCCCTGGCTTTGGGCCGAAAAGTCGAAGATCGTTTTATCCGGACCGGCGCCCTGGATCAGGATATGATTTACCTGGGCGATACTGAGGTTATCAAACTTATAAGTCCCTTCTTTTAAGGTGATACTGCTGCTGTCCGTCAGCGACAGAAAGGCTTCCGCAATTTTTGTTTCCTCACCGGGACCCAAACTGAAGCCGGGTTTTATAACCGCTCTTCTCCTGAACTTCCGGACCCTGGCAGGCTGCCAGCAGGGCAATCAATAACAAACAGATAGGATATCGTTTCATACTTGGAAATATTTATTTTAAATAAATCAGAAAACATTGTAAGCGAAGGTGACGTAGTACATACCACCGATGGCCGGGCTGCCGAAGCCATTTCTGTAATAGGTATTGGTGAGATTTACCCCACCCAGTTTAATCGTGGAATGCGCCTGCAGGAGCCGGTAACTCACCTGTGCATCAATGACTGCCGAGGCGGGTACCGTACCGCTGCCAAAACCAATCTGGTAGAAATAGGCCGGTCTGTAACGGAAGGTAGTATTAAATGAGAATTTTTCCTTCTTACCAAAGCCGGTATTTCCAAAATCGATGTTGAATTTATAGTTGGGCGTGTTGAAATTATTCACCTGGCTGTTGTTCCTGTTTTTCAGGAAATCGGACGAGAAATTGACCTTTGCCAGGAAGTGATGCGACAAATCCACGCTCACACTGGCGGCGTAGCCATAGGTATTCACTTTTTCCGCGCCGTTATAGGCAATATTATACTGGATATAAGTGCTGTGATCCAGGAAGGCGTTGGGATCTGCCGTACCGGGGGTATTGGCCACATTTACATAGCCAATGAAATTTTTCCAGGTAGAATAATAACCCAGCACGTCTATCAGCACCCTGCCGGCGATGAGGGACGAGTAACCTAACTCGAACGCATCTACGGACTGCGGTTTGATATCATTCAAAGCAAACTGTTTCAGGTCGGCGGGATTCTTGGTGCGCTGGAATGAATCCACGCTTTCCAGTGTATAGGCCGGGTATTTATTAAACTGGTATACGCCGTTGAGCAGCCTGTCGGACCCGCCGGAGGCGAAGCTGTTGTAATCGATCGGGGTGCTTTGGAGCGACTGGATATTGGAAGGGAAGCTATACGCATTCTGGTAAGAAAAGCGGATGAAACTTTCCTTGTTCACTTCCAGTACCGCAGATACCCGGGTGGTGATACGCGGTTTGGCGAACAACGTATTTTTATCATACCGGAAAGCAGCAGCCAGGCTCAGTTTTTCGCGGATCACTTTTTTGGTAAGATGGGCGTAAGCACTGTATTCCGCTACATCAATAGGCCCCTCGTTATCCGGGAACAGCGTGCCTTTGGAGTCGAGCCGGTACAGGCGGTAGTTTAACCCGGCAATCAGCTCCGCAAATTTTACCAGGTGTGTAAAATTATACTGGGTTTCTGCATTAAAGAGGCGGCTTTTATCGGTAAACAGCGTACCACCTTTGGAGGTGGGAATGTTGGAGATACTATCTTTCAGGTGCAGGAACTGTGTGCTGCCGGCGTCGGGCCGGCCCTGGTCGGCGAATGCCCTGGCCAGGTTGCTGGCATCAATATAACTTTTACCCTGCGACATAGCTTCCAGCAATGCGCTGGTATATTGCGGGTACCAGCCATCGCCGGTATTACCGTCGTAGCTGGGCTTCCAGGCTTCGTTGATCAGCTGCGCCGTGGGCATGGCAATAATGGTACGACCAGAATTTTCGCGGGAAGTGTAGGCTCTCACAAACCAGTGCTCCGCTTTTAATTCGGCGCGGTATTGTCCCAGGTGGAAGTTGGTGAGTGCGTAGCGGGTATCATTGCTGTATACCGCGTTGCCTTGTCCGAAGGTACCCGAAAGAATGGCCTCCAGCTTCGGTTTGATCTTATAGCGCAGTTCCACATTGGCTTTGAACATTTTGGCATCGCTGCTCAGGTAGCCGTATTCCGGGTAGCCGGTGCGGGCTACCATATGCCTGCCTTCCGCCAGCATGGGCGAAATGATAGGTTCCAGTTCCGGCACCTGCGCCAGGGCTCCTTCCAGGAAGGGGTTAATGTCTACGGATGTTTTGCTCCCGTAAATATTTACGCCGTTATAGTTAGGATCCTGCTGCGGGCCACCGGGACCGTTGGTATTAGTGGTATCGTTGGCCATCCAGTCTTTCGCCTGGGTGTATTGCACATTTATTTTAAACGCGAACTTGTCGTTTACTTTTTTGCCCCAGCGCACGGTCCAGTCGTAGTAAGGCGATGGCCCCAGCGGATCATTGGCCTTTCCTTTTTTCACATGGTTCACGCCCTGTGTGATTTGTGCGCTGAGTCCCTGGTATTTGAACGGGTCTTTGCCGGTCATTACCATGGTGCCATTGAGGCCGCGGGAGCCGTACAATGCAGACGAGGCGCCGGACAGCACTTCGAGGTTGTCCACGTCCAGCTCCGTAAGACCAATAATAGCGCCGATGGGGAAGTTGAGGCCGGGGGCCTGGTTATCCATACCGTCTACTATCTGGGTGAAGTTGGTATTGCCGCTGGTATTGAAGCCGCGGGTGGTAACGGTGGTGAACAGGAGGCTGGAGGTGGTAACGTCTACTCCTTTGAGGCCCTGCAGCATGTTATAGTAGCTGGGCTGCGGGGAGTTGATGATATCTTTGCTGCTGATCCTTTCAATGGTAACCGGGGATTCTATTTTCTTTTGTACAAACCGGCTGGCAGAAACCACCACTTCTTTGCCCAGTACCGATGCGGGCGACAGCTCAATGCGCTGAAATCCGGGACCGGAAATGATGATTTCTTTTGTTTCAAAGCCTACCGATGACAGTATAAGGGTAACAGGATAATTTTTCCGGGTAGAGAATTTAAAGTTTCCCTGGTCGTTGGTATAGTCCCCGTTCTGTGCTTCCTTCATGGTCACGGAAACAACAGGCACTACTTCCTGGGTAACGCTGTTGCGAACGTTGCCCGAAATCACAATCTGTGCATTAACCGTAAGGCGCACCCCGAACAGGCAAACCATACTTATAATAATGGATCTTAACATCGGCAGGTGGGATTTAGATGGCTTGGTTGTTTAATTTATCGCCTTGTGGCATAGCGATATTACCAAAATACGCGGACGGAACGCATTGGTACCATTGACTTTGGGGCGAAACCGGGGCTATTGGGGGTAAAAATCAGGGCACGGGGGCGAATCTTTCCTGGAAAGCCGTTAAACAGGTAGCCGATACCGGTACACTGATATCACTGAGACCCTCCAGTTCCAGGTAATGTCCTTTTGTGTTTTTCTTAAAAAGAACCACTTTGGAGATATTCACCAGGTAAGAGCGATGTGCACGCACAAAATTATCGGGCGACAGGTACGACTCCAGTTTTTTCAGGGATGTTCTGACGAGTTCCTTGCTGATGGTATTTCCGGAGAGGTAAAATACCTGCACATAATTATCTTCTGCTTTCATGAGCAGTAACTTGCCAGGGTGCAGGGTGAGCACGGGTTTGTCATGTTCGTCACGGATCAGGATACAGGGATCACCGGCTTTGACCACCTGTTCTTTTTCCAGGCTTTTGAGTTGGGCTATTTTCTCCCTGGTAAAAAACCAAAGCAGCGAAATGCAGTAAGGCAGCGGTAAAATAAGGGCGATATAACGAAGGGTATTGATAAATTCGGCCCAGGTAAGGAAAAATGTATCCGTAAGGGTTACATCCACGATGGTAACCATAACGGCTACGCCCACAATTTCGCCCAGGAACCAGCAGAGGTAGGTGGCATTGGTGAGCTTACGCCGCCATTTTAGCCTGGCCAGGCCAAACTGCGTGATGGTCAGCACTACTACCCCGCATAAGGTGAAAATAAGGAACAATGCCATGAGGGATAGCGGTTGTCCTTCGTACCACATATTGATATTAAAAGGCAGGAAGATATACATGAACAGGAAGCTGAAAACGCTGCAGAACACGATCAGGGAAATCCTGTTGGCAACGGAATCCAGTAAGGTAAAGCGGGGTTGCTCTGCGGTATACCGGGAAATAAGTGGCAAAGTGGTCAAGCTTTTCATGTAGTGGATGATTTACTTTAATTAAGTTAAGTAAAAAAGCCGGAATCTGTATGCAGTGGCGGTTAAAACCGGGGCTCCTCTCCTGGCTTCAGTTCTTTTCCCCGCTGCTTTTCGGCTGCTGCAAATGCGTCATCGGGCAACGCCCTGAAACCCTTTGGCGCTTTGGAGGCCGGCCCTTTGTAAATGCCGATAAACGGCTTGGGGAAAGTCCGGCGGGTAACGGGGTCGGTCATACGAAAAAACTGCGGATACCAGCCCTGAACGGGGCTATTGTCCGACTGCGGTTTTTCAGCCGCCTTATTCCGGTTGGCGAGTATAGCATCCAGGGAGATGTGGCTGATATCGGTGGCCGAAAAGAAATAAACTTTGCGCCCGATCAACCTGCCATTCCGTGCGCCCTTGAAAACACCGGCGTGGTGCCATTCTGTGGAAAATATGCTCAGTTCCTTTGCGGATATTTTGGTGTTGAATTTCTTCGACAGCAAGGCGGCCACTTCGCCCGCCTTTAATAACCCTTTCTCTTCGGCATCCTGGTAATTTTCAGATTTTCCCTGCCGCAGGTAATCACTCCTTTTCATGGTGGAAAGATACAATTAAGTGCTATAAAAGCAGGCCTGTATTGCTAAAGACCTGCAATTGCCTCATAACCCGCTGCTCCGGATCCAATGCTGGCGGGAAATTGATATGGTGAATAATGCGTTTTCCAGGCAAACTGGCATATGTGTTGATGTTAGGGGGCGTATGTCCTCCAGGGACTGCATCATATCATCTTAAAACCAGAAAAATGGCAAACAAAAGTACTACCGGCAAGAAAGCGGCTGCTGCAAAAGCACCGGCAAAGAAAGCAGCAACAAAGGCACCTGCGGCAAAAGCACCTGCAGCAAAAGCGCCTGCTAAAAAGGCTGCTGCAGCCAAGCCAGCCGCCACCAAACCAGCTGCCGCCAAAAAAGCAGCAGGCGCATCTGCCGGTTCCGGGCTTAAAAAACCACTCGCACCCTCTGCAGAACTGGCCGCTGTTATTGGTACCACCCCATTGCCAAGAACGGAGATCGTAAAAAAAGTATGGGATTATATCAAGAAGCACAATCTGCAGGATACTGCCAACAAACGCATGATCAACGCAGATGATAAACTGAATAAATTATTTGGCGGGAAGAAGCAGATCTCCATGTTTGACCTGGCCAAAGTGATCAGCGTTCATGTGAAGTAAATACCGGGCAATAACGTTAACCGGCAATGAGAGGGCGCCTCCGGAGCAATACCGGAAGCACCCTGTTGTTATTTTATGCCCGTCAGGTTCAGGAAGCAGGTTCATATTTCATTCTCAGGATCTCCTCTTCAATATCCACCAGCTCATGATATTTCCGGATCAGCTCATGCGCTGTAGCCGGGTCCTTGTTTAGTTCGTGCAATACCTGGCGCTGGTGATCCAGCATCTTCACATAAACTTTCTTATATAACAGGTGGTCCACTCCTTCAATCTTATTGTGCATGGACACGGTTTTGCGAAGCTCCAGGTCTTCCCGCAGCTGCTTCAGCGCCGGATTTGCCTTTACCTCTTCCGGGTATTGGGTATCCAGGAAGCGGATGCTTCCTTCCAGTAGCCGGTCGCGGATAATCCGCTCCTGCTCTTCTGCAGGGATTTGTTTATCGGGATCTTCCATATTTACCCATCTGATCACCAGCGGCAGGGTGAGCCCCTGCGCCACCAGCGTAAGCAGGATCACCGTAAAAGTGATAAACAGGATCAGGTTGCGCTGAGGGAAAAGCGCGCCATTATCCATATACACCGGGATCGACAACGCCGCGGCGAGTGATACCACTCCCCTCATGCCCGCCCAGCCGATAATAACCGGACCTTTCCAACCCGGCCGGCTGTCGGCCGTGGTGATATACCTACTGATAAATACCGTGAACACGGAGGCGCCCATCGTACAAAGCAGGCGGGTTACCACCAGCACGCCGGTGATAATTACACCGTATTTTATGGCATCCCAAAGACTTACCGTACCCAGTTCCTTAATGATTACTGGCAGTTCCAGCCCGATCAGCATAAACACCAACCCGTTCAGCATAAATCCAATCGTAGCCCATACATTGGCGCCATGCAACCGGCTCCGGTAACTTAGTATATGCTGGCTCCGGGAAGAGAGGAACAATCCGCCGCTCACCACCGCCAGTACACCTGACCCGTGGAAATATTCCGCTGTGATGTACATTACATAGGGCGCCGTCAGGGTCAGGATCACATCCATTTCCGTACCGGTAGGCAGCCAGCGGTGAATGGCATAATATATCAACGCCACCAGCAAACCAATGGCAATACCCATCACAATGGCCACCACAAAGCTCGCTGCCGCTTCATGCAACACAAACACCCCGCTGATCACAGCGGTTTTGGCAAAGCTGAATACAATCAAACTGGACGCATCGTTCATCAGGCTTTCCCCTTCCAGGATCGCAGAGATCCTTTTGGGCACCTTCACATATTTCAGGATGGTAGTGGCAGATACCGCGTCTGGCGGGGATACAATGCCGCCCAGCACAAATCCCAGTGCCAGTGAAAATCCCGGGATCAACGCATGGGATACTACGGCGACCACACCGGAAGTAACAATCACGATTAAAAATGCAAAAATAGAGATCACCCGCCGCCATCGCCAAAGCTCCTTCCACGAAGTATACCACGCCGCTTCATATAACAGTGGCGGCAGGAAAATGAGCAGGATCAGCTCCGGGTTAATTTCAATGGAAGGGAAAAGCCGCAGCATGCTGAGGCACAGTCCACCCACCACAAGAATGATCGGGTACGCAATTTTCAACTTCTGCGCAATCATCACCAGCAACAAAATAAAAAAGATCAGTAAAATGTGTTGGATAACGGTAGTGAGCATACTATAGATTCTGGTTCTTAAATTTCGCTCTCAAGTTAATGTGTTTTCCTGACACCATAAAGATGCCCTTTCCCCTGTAATGTACCGTTTTCGGGTATTTGGGATAAACAGCCGCGCGGGCGCTCACCACTTCCAGGATAAAGAAATTGTATCCTTTCAGCAGTTGGGTATCGGCTACCTTACATTCGTAGTTGGCATAACATTCCTTTATCAGCGGCGCTTTCACGATGTTTCCCACTTCCTCCGTGAGACCGAATTTCCGGAACTTGTCCAAATGGGCGCCGGTACTATTTCCGATCCCAACGATCTCCTCTACCAGGTTCACCGTAGGAATATTGATCACGCACTCCCCGCTTTTCCGGATCATCTCATAACTGTGGTTCTCCGCCGTGATCATGCATCCCACCAGCGAAGGGGAAAACTCCATCACCGTATGCCACCCCATGGTCATGATGTTCGTGTTGTTTTTCCAGCGGGAACTGACCAGCACAATCGGACCGGGTTCCAGGAATCTGCGGATCTCCGCTACCGGGAGATCTGCTTTTTTGTAAGCTCTTCTCATAATAGGGTTGTTTGAGTACAGGACTGCAATAATCATACACATTGCGCCGGAATAAGGTTAATCCTATCAAGCAAAGGAAGATCTCTGCGGCTGTTTTTATTCTTATTAAATTAGCAGACCAGCGTATCCGTTTATTATTAAACACATCCCTGTTAGTTCATGACATCAATCAACACTATTGCCGGAAAGATTGCTATCTGCCTGATTTTTACCGGCATTCTTTTCTCCCATCATTCGTTATCCGCACAATCGGGCGACCAGCAACGCCTGCTGGATCATGTTCAACAGATAGCGATGCCGCCGGCACCGGATAATGCCACTTTCACCCTCCCCTTAAACGAAAAACCCACCATTATTGCTACCGCAACCGAAAAAGATACAAAGCAGCACCTGCCTGTTATCATGGCCTCCCGGCTGGATAAAGGCAGGATACTGATTTTAGGGTCCGACAAATATTTTAAAAAGCCCCTGTTAGATGACAGGAACGTACAGCAACTGCTGCGCAATGCTATCGCATGGGCAGGCAACAAAAGCGGCAGCATACAGGTATGGGGCCACAACAGCGATCTTCCACCGTTCTTACATCTTCTGAAAAATTACAACACCATCACCGATACCGTTAACATTGCACCTGCCGCCGGCATTATTATCCTTACCCAGGACGTTACCGATACTGTTAAAAGAAATCACCTGGAAGCATTTGTAAGAAAAGGAGGCGCCTTGATATTTGGTTCTCCCGCTACTGGCATTTTAAGCCAGCAAAAAACCAGTTATTTTGAAATGGACTTAAACCAGCTTTTCAGGAAAGCCGGGATGTATCACGTAACCGCCACACTAAAACCGGAAGATAGAAAAGAGGGATTAACGATCCGCTCCATTCCTCCCTATGTGCACATTTCTTCGTTAATGGCGGCATTTAAGGATACGCTGTTTATACCCGCCGCTGCTGACGCCGACAGCTACGCCAGCACCATAGCCAACTATTTATTTAATAATCCCGATACCACTGCTATATCAAATAAAATCAGGTCAACGTTTGCAAACCGGCAGGCGCCCGTCATCCCATCTCCCACACACCCGCTCTGGAAAACTGATGTAAAAAACCGGTTCATCTACAATGTTCAAAATTACCTGGCCACACAACACCAGCAAGGGCATACTGATACCGGGTACATCCACCCTGCCAGCAGCCTGTTTCCCGGGGAAGTGAGTAAAACAGCCCCGAGGGTGAATGAGCCGGTAGTTATATCTATAAAGGCAGGCGCCCAGGGCCTGTTGGAACCCGATGGTGTTTTTTACAGGTGGCACAGCACCGGTTTATATGTGGCAGCAGGCGATACGGTGACGATCACCATTTCCCCGGACTGCATTCCACAACAGCTGAAAGCACAGATAGGCGTGCATGAGGACAACCTAAGCCATATGGATTATTATGTGCGTCATACTGATGACCTCACAAAAACTTTTGAACTCGACAAACCGGCGACCACCATCTTTTCTCCGTTTGGCGGGCTGTTGATGATCAAAGTGCCCGACACGACTTCGCTAAAAACACTTCAGATACAGGTAAACGGGGCGGTTAAAAGTCCGTACTTCAAATTGGGCGTTACCAGTTTAGCCGACTGGCAACATACCATCCGCAACTGCCCGGGACCGTGGGCGGAACTGGCTACTGATAAAATTGTACTCACCGTTCCTTCGTATCGCATCCGTAAGCTGGACGACCCTGAAAAGCTGATGAAGTTCTGGGATGAAGTGATGGATGCCGATGCGCAGCTGGCAGCTATTTCGGCCGACAGGGTTCACCCGGAAAGGATTATCATCGATCAACAGGTAGCCTTTGGTTATATGTATACGGCGCCACATAAAATTATGGCGCCTGATGATGAAAGTTGCGCCCTGATGCTGGATGAAGCGCAGCTGCGGGCAAAAGGCTCCTGGGGGCATTTTCATGAACTGGGCCACCGTCACCAGTTCTGGGGCATTGATTTCGATGGCCTTGGTGAGGTAACCGTAAACCTGTACACCATGTATGTATATGACCAGGTGCTGCATAAAGGGCTTTATAATCACGAAAACATAGCCAGCAGGCAGGCGGTTATCGATGCCGTAAAGAGCTATATGAAAGGGCAGCCCGGTTTTGATAAATTCCGCGAAGATCCGTTTCTCGCTTTAAAAATGTACATCGAAATAATTGAACATTTCGGGTGGCAGCCTATTGCTGACGTCTTCAAAAAATACCGCGCTTTACCTGCCGCGCAATACCCGGTATCAGAGGCCGATAAAAGGGATTACTGGTTTACGTGTATCAGCACCGCCACGCAAAAAGATCTTTCCCTCTTTTTTGACAAGTGGCAGGTGCCGGTTACGGAAGCAGCCAAGAAGGCTGTCAGCAGTTATCCTTCATGGTTGCCGGAGGAGCTCCAATAAATTACCGGTGACTTTTCCTGAAGCTTTCGGGCGTCATGCCGGCATTTTTACCAAAGAAGGTCACGAAATAAGAAGCGCTTTCAAATGCAAGTTCCTTGGCTACTTCGGCCACCGACAACCCGGTGTAATGCAACAGGCGCTGGGCTTCCAGCGTGATCCTTTTGCGGATCAGCTCTCCGCTGGACAGCCCGTTATATTCCCGGCACAGTTTATTCAGGTAGTTGGTCGTGATATTTAATTGCCCCGCATAAAAAGAAGGCGTTTTATGTTGCACGAAATGCTCTTCGAGCAGCAGCTTGAACTGACGCATTTTTTCTTCTTTGTTGTGCTTCCGCTCTATCCCCGTGGGGGGATTGAAGTGGCGGTCGAGGTTACAAAGCAGGATATTCAGATACGACCGCAGCACATTATCGGCGCCTTTATGCCGGCCGTAAAATTCCTGGTGCATAAACCGGGTGATCTGGTTCCACTCTGCTGTTTTGTTTTCTTCCAGGCATATTTCGTGAATGCTTTCCTTATTCAGGAAAGAAAAGTTGAGCAGTACATTATTGTTATATCTCAGGGAGAAAAAACTTTCTGTAAAGCAAATAACGTTACCGCGGGCGGCACGGTTGATATGTATGCTGCATATGCTGCCAGGTTTTACACAAATGATTTTCGGATGATCCAGCCGGATAACAGCGCCGTCAATTACCGCCGTGCCCTGTGCGCTTTCAATGCACAGCAGCATGTAGAACATTTGCCTGTGGGGCTGTTCCAGCAAAGGGTACTTATCGGGTATACATCCAAGGCTGCCTATCCAGAAAAAATCATTACCGGTGTCAAACATGTCAGCAGATAACACAGCTATTTCGCTGGATTTCATACTCATGTAGTAGCTTAATGATGTGAACGTAACAGGAGAAATTACGCTGTAGCAGCGGGAGGCCGGAATACCTGCCTGATGAGGCTTTGCGGGGAATACGGCGACTTATAGCCGCGAAAGGTAATAAGGCTTTCAGTAGAAACAGGTTTTGCCGGGGCAGAATCATACTGCTGGCAAAACAGGGTAATTTCTTTCAGTCGTGTATTGACCGTATTTTCGGGTTTATCGTTTTCTTTTATTTTCCTGTCCAGGAAGCAGGCGCCTTTACAAACCGGGATGAGGTCGAACCGGTTAATACAAAGTTCGGAGGCGATATAGTTCCTGTTAAGATAAAATGCGGCTACTATCCAGCAGTTACCGGTGCTTTGTAAAAGCACGATACACAGAAGCCATATGGATAGTATTTTCTTCAATTTTCTTTTAGTAAGATGTTAATATCGTTTATCAACCGGGTTGTTTCCCGTGGGTCTGTACCGTTATATACCCCGCGTATGTGCCGGACTTTATCCACCAGCAGCAGTCCGCCGCTGTGCACATAGCCCCCGGGGGCAGAGCTGTCTTTATACGCCGTAGAAAAATATCCTTTTTCAGCGAGGCGGTAAATGGTATCCTGGCTACCGGTAACAAACCGCCATTTGGGGCTGGTTACTTCCAGGCTGGCGGCATATGCTTTCAGCCGGGGAATGGAATCGTCTTCCGGGTCAATGGTGTGTGACAGGAAAAAAATGCCGTCGTTTGCTTTAAAGGTGTTATACACCTTCTTCATCTCCACGGTCATCTTCGGGCATATGTTCGGGCAGGATAAAAAGATAAAATCCGCCACATAGATCTTCCCTTCAAATGACTGTTCATTTACCGGGAGGCTGTCCTGGTCCCTAAACGAAAAAGGCGGGACAACGGGGTACGTGGTGTCGTATACTGTTTTCCCGTTATCCTGACGCGCTGTTACCCCCGGCTCACCCAGTATGGGCAGCTTTTTCGCCGGCGATGCACATCCGGCTACCAGTAAAGTGATCAGGAGTATCTTCTTCATTATTTCATGACAAGGGTGTAAGCTGCGGGCTTTAACAGGAAGCTGTCTTTGCAGGCGGAGGAGCAAAATCCGAGAACAGCACCTTGGTAATGGACGGTGTCGTAAATCCCTGCCTTGATGGGCATTCTGCACACGGGGTCTCTCCGGTTAGCCACCAGCGCGGTGTCGTACTGCACTTCCTCCGGGGCCACTGCCATTGAAGAGTCGCCCTGATGCTGGCTTTCATGGCCGGCATTGCCACCGCAGGCGGCAAGTGCAGCTATTAAAAATAATCCTATATAAGCCTTCATGCCTGTTTTATTTTTCATTATCAGCCGCAAAAATAGGGATTAAAGTAAAGGGAGGGATAAAATGAACGGGACAATAGTTTAGAAAAAAGGTAACTGGTATGAGAGGTTGTGAGTTTAGTACAGAATTTACTAACCTGGTCCCTTCCTTGTACCTTTATAAATTATGGATATAAGAGATGCTATCGCGCTGATAAAACATCCCCCGGTTATTGCCGGGGCTCAAACGGTTTGGGCGGATCTCGGATGCGGGTCAGGCTTATTTACCTATGCCCTGGCCAACCTGCTGGAAACAGGCAGTACTATTTATGCCTGGGATAAAACCTTCCCATCCTTATCCGGCCAGCCCAATCCACAACATGTTACCATCCAACCGGGGCAACTGGATTTTTTGAAAGATGATTTACCCGTATCAGGGCTGGACGGCATCCTAATGGCCAATTCCCTGCACTATGTATCCGGGAAACCGGCCTTTATTGATAAGGTAAGTGCGCACTTGCAGGGAGACGGTTTTTTTCTGATAGTGGAATATGAAACGACAAAAGCCAATCCGTGGGTACCTTATCCCGTACCATTTCATGCTTTAAAAGCATTGTTTCATAAGGCGGGATTTAGATCTGCAGTGAAGTTAAACGAAAGACCTTCCCTGTATGGATCCGGGCATATGTATGCCGCGATGTTCCGGAGAATTTTTGTGTGAAAATTTGTTGGATAGGGAAATATTTTTAATTTAGACATTCCCATCGGGATGTAGCGCAGCCCGGTAGCGCGCTTCGTTCGGGACGAAGAGGCCGCTGGTTCGAATCCTGTCATCCCGACAAAGGTTGTCAAAGCATGAAATTCAAAGCATTGAATTTCATGCTTTTCTGTTTAAAAACGGGCCTATTTCCGCAGGAACTAAGTGGTGAACTGACTGCCCTTTTCGGCGCAAACCCTCTACAGTCAACCACTTTCAGCGGGATTTGAATTACGAGTAATTATTTCAAAGTATTTCAAGTCATAGCAGACCTCAAAATAGTATCTCTCCAAGTCATGTTAGTCAATTCACTTATGGCCAGTTTAAACTAGTGCAGATCACCGCAAACCCTTAACCATAAAGCATCTTGCGACCATGAATGTATTAGCTGTCAGTAATTTTTTTCCTGGTAGACCAACCAAATCTATCAAGACGGAAAAAAATACTAAAGGCATTTTATATCAATTCATGTCAACTTGCTCAGGAACTAAGTGGTGAACTAGGTCAGGAACTGGAGATACCTTATTTTCGGTTCCCAGAATGGATTCAACTATTTGATTATCAATTAACTAAGGTTTTTCAAATTGATATCAAATGATACCATTTCAGACCAGTGGATTCATTTTTAAAGTGTCCATGTGTGCCAGAAAAGTGCTGTATGATTTTAAAACACTAAAAAATGAAATGACATGGAGAAGCCAAACACACTCGCCGTTTCTTTCAAGGCCAGAGCTGAGAAAGGCAAAGATGGGGTGGCACCTGTTTATTTGAAATTAACCGTTAACAAGGTAGCCAGAGAAGTATCCTTAAAGTATTCGGTAGAATTAAAATTATGGAACAGTAGAAAAGGCCGCCCAAAACTAATCACCGAAGAAATGAGACAGCTCAACACCGAGCTGGAAACAGAAGCCGGACTAGTTTTGAAAGCTTATAAAGAAATTGAACGAGAAGGCGATGTGCTAAATGCTGATGCAGTAAAAAAAAGATACATTGGCATCAACCAGCCCGAGGCTGCGTACACCCTAAAAATCCTAATGACGGAGTATGAAAAGGACCAAAAGCCAGACATGGAATGGGGAAGCTGGAAAAACTACATCGCCACCTATTGCTATCTTAATCGTTACATTGCGGAACGCTACCCTGCAAACGATGTACGTGTGTCAAAAATCGACCATGCCTTCATGGCCGGCTTTAAAACCTATATCCGCGAAAACCCAATTACACCACACCGACCGGCTGGGCAGAACGGCCTGGCAAAGCACATCGAGCGCGTAAAACGGATGGTCAATTGGGCGCAAGAAAGTGGGAAGCTCGCTGTTAACCGTGTCGAGAAATATCGGGCGCCAAAGAAAAAATTTCTACGAAAATACATTACTGAATTTGAATTAGGAGATCTGGAAACCTGTAAGCTCAATGACCGTGTGCAGCAGATGGTACGCGATTTTTTCATTTTCGCAGTGTATACCGGCGTTTCATATGGTGACCTTATGGCCCTGAAACCGATTGACCTGGTTGTAGGCATGGATGGCCAGCGCTGGATCAGTAACCAACGCCTGAAATCCGAAAACTACTTTTTAGTGCCCCTGCTACACCAACCACTTGCTATTATTAAAAAGTATTGGGAAGATGAACGGTCTATTGACCGGGACGCGCTGTTTCCTTATATCTCTAACTCAAAGATCAATACTGAATTAAAGATAATTAGTACTGCACGCTGCTATAGCAGACCGCTACAGTTCCATGATGTCCGGCACATGTTTGCTACCTATATAACACTTGCTAAGAATGTACCCATTGAAAGCGTAAGCAAAATGATGGGCCACGCAAAAATTTCCACCACCCAGGTATATGCCAAAATTGTCGCTGCAAAAGTAAAAGAAGACATGGCTATTTTGCAAGCAAGACTTGACCGGAATCAACCGGCTGCCGTAAAGTTGCTGGAAGTAAGCATGGAAGAAATTATTGCCGCCACAAGACTCAATCTAACCCAAGGATCGAACTCGATGATTGGCAGTCTGCAGAAGCGGTAGACTTCCCGACGGAAGAGACGGAGATACCTTCTAAAGTCGAGACATCATCATTACCGTATAGAATAAATTACATTGTAGCTAAATAGGCTAAAGTATTCTCCGATTCAAACCGGCTTTCCATCGCTACACGCACCTGTGAATAGCTAAAAAAAGCAACAAGAGACCGGTCCGTGTTAATTAAGATAATGACTACGGTCTCTCGTTCATTTAATTAATAAAATTAATGAGTGTAATTAAAAATCTAGCAAAGTTTAAATCAAAATAGAGCCACAGTAAATACCCAATTCGGCAATTCAGCTGGCCGAATCACATGGGGCTGTTGGATTCTAACTGTTTTAAGAGTGCATTGAATTGTAATAGTAATTATTAAACAAACAGGTACTGCTATTTGATCAGAAGTTGATCTTACACTTACCATTGATAATTCATGAGTAGACAGTATAATTTGTTTCAAAAACTCGTTTCACGAGTCAAAATTTCAGTGACATCATTCAGACCATTTTTCGACACAGTTTGTTTGGCTTGTTCTTGATCCATATCTTCCCTAAAATTTATATAATTAGAATATTCTTCGTAAATTATAGATTGTAACTACCTGTCATAAAACGTACCTGGTAGCTGATCACTTGGGCACCTGAATGCCATAACATGGGATTAGCTTTCTTCAATAAACTTTTTTTGCTAAACAGCCTGGCAGATTGGGTTTGTTAATTACGAATAAAAAAGACATGGTCTTGTCTTATGCTTTTCGTAAGGAAGAGGAACTTCCATATACAGTTTTTACTATAATTGGAGGACGAATAGAAGTTAGCTATGAGGATAACCCTGACCCGAAAGGGAAAGCAGAGAAACACTCTGAAGAGAGACTGACAGATATGATGGCTTCTCAAATACTCAAAGAATTCTGACCAGGAATATGAGGAAGCACATAAACGTGCTACAGCAGGGAATTTTATAGTAAAATAAAACGTTCTGTCTGGTAACTGATCACTTGGGCACTTGAATGTCATAATGTGAAATTCACGCTTCTTCAATAAACTTCGTTTTCCGATAATCTATCTTTGTGTAAGATAGAGTCTTATCTATATTATTACATTTTGCCAGTTCAAATAATAGCTTTTACAATTGAATTCTACCTCTAACTTTCCAAAATTATCTTCATTATAATCTCCGCCTTGAGTTTCCATAGCTTCCGAAAGGACATCACCATTAATGCCAAATCGTAACGATTTTAATTCAAATGACGCAGAGGCTCTGCCCGCCTCCACGTTGGCAGCCATACTTAATCATGATTGAATTACCAACATGGTAGGGCTTAAACCTTCAAGTTTCTACTGTCAAAATCTGCCTCTTTCAACAACTATCCATGACGGTGCTGTTTGCCCTGACTAATTCACTGAGATTTATCGATTTTTTATTCTATTGGATAATATCGGATTAATATTGATTAATAAACTGTACGAGCTCTTGATTGTGAGAGCCAATACACTTAACGGAATACTTTCGGAATAAAGGTTCTTTAAATTGTCTATTTTGGGGATGGATAGATTATTACTCATTGACCAGATAAAATTACAAACGCCTTCTCTGTTATAAACAACTGCACTAACATTGGAAAATTGCTCTCCACAAAAGAATGTAAAACGTTCATACCTATCCAGCTGGTCATAGTCACTATCAGTCCATTCACCCACTTCAGCATCAAGAACCAATACCATTGAAAATATTTCCTGTTGACTTGCAGTAGCAAAGCTAGTATCATACAAATCGTCTCCTGCTGTTAAGATTGACTCCATTGCATCCAAAAAAGGTTGAATTTCTTGAGATTTTTTATAATCCCCAAAATTCTTTCCGCCTACTATCATTCTCAATTTCGCGGTTTTCTTCGTTTTATTATAATCACTAATTTCAATGGCAAAGATTTCCTTTATTTCCTACTATCACAGTTTATATTTCCTTTTTACTCCCCGTTGCTTCATTGCATCTGAGCTACTCCAAGTTGCTGCTTGAATAGGTTGCTGTTTTAAACATAAAGAACCGTTATAAAATCTGAAGCTGCGCAATTTTATTCACGGAATATTATTATAGAGGGCAAAACGTCAATACGCATATACAATGCGTTTGGTGGACTTTAATTTGTTAATGAAGTCTGACCCCAAATTTCCAGCCTTCGGTTTATTCTCCTTAAGGTCTGCAAATTACGAATGTACGATTGGATACTAAACAGTGTTTGTCGTGGAATTGAAAGCAGGGGGATACAATGTTTATCACATATATTTTTTATCGCATGTTAAATTTTTCTATCTGCCGTATCTATACGTAATGGTAAGCGACAGTACTTATACGGATTCTTTAAACCTCACTCTGGTGGGTATACGAATTGTGAATTTTTATTTAATTATTTTAACAGTGTCATCCAATATCCTAACCTCTATGAAAATATTAATTTCCCTAACTTTATTTCTGTTGTTTTTATCTGTGAAATCCTGTACTGCACAGGATAGTTCGGGTTTCAATATATCCAATAAGGCTATTTCACAGATAAATACAAAAGTCTCCAGAATACAAACCCAATTAAATCGTAAATCCGAAAAGGCCTTGCGCAAATGGTTGGTCCAGGAGAAACGGATTAGGGATAAGTTATATAATTCAGACTCTGTAGCCGCCAATTTGATGTTTGCAAACCCAATTGATTCGATGAAGCAACTTTCTAAACTAATGAACGAGAAATTATATGGTTCTATTTCCAGAATCGACTATAACAGCTATCTCGATACCCTGAATACAACTTTTTCCTTCCTTAAAAACAACTACTCCAAAGCCAAAGGAGTAAGCAATCAAATTGAAACGGTAAACTACGGATCAGATAATATTCACCAACTAATAGGCAAGATTGAGTACAGCGAGAAAATCAAAAATTACATACAGGCAAGGAAAAAATTTCTTCTGGACAGGTTGGGTGCCAAAGTCGCCTTTGCTGAAAATCTCAAACAACTGAAGCAACAAGCCTACTATTACAGCGAACAGGTGAAAGGAATTCTTGAGGCATTAAAGGATAAACGGAAAGCAGAGGCCAAAGCAATTGAAATGATCGGGAACGTTCCCGCTTACCAGGATTTCTTGGAAAAAAACTCTCAACTAGCCTCTTTGTTCAATTTTGGTAATGACGCAGCTTCTGCTGAATCTATTGCAGGATTGCAAACACGAAGCCAGGTTGAAACACTTCTACAAAATCGGGTTTCAGGAGGTGGGCCAAATGCTGCCGGCGTCTTGGGCCAGCAAATGGATGCAGCACGTTCAAAGATGGATGAGCTTAAGAATAAATTCTCCACATTAAACAATGCTGATGAAATGCCTGACTTCAACCCAAATGAAAGCAAAGCGATTTGTTCAAAGGCTCGAATTCGGCAGCAATGTCCAGTTTCAGCGCAGTAACAGGTTCTTCCCAACAACCGGTGATCTTGCCGGTCAGGCCGCCTATAAGTTTCATAAGAATGGCAGTGCTGGATTTGGTCTCTCCTACAAACTGGTACTCGGGACCGGTTTTGACAATATCCGTTTTTCAGGTCAGGGCACGGGCATCCGTTCCTTTATTGACTGGAAACTAAAAGGCACCTTCTTCTTAAACGGTGGATACGAACAGAACTACCAACCTGATTACTCGGGCTTACCTGAAGGAATCGACCAAAAGTGGACACAAAGTGGGCTTGTGGTATCAGTAAGAAATACACGATCAACAGTAAGCTAAAGGGAAATATGATGGTCTTATTTGACTTTTTGTATCACCAGCATGTTCCAAGGACAGACCCCATAAAAGTAAGACTGGGGTATAACTTCTAAAGAAAAGTCAATTATTTAAATAACTATACCAAATTATAACTGCCATGAACAACAGATGTTATCCCATTCTCCTATTATTGATTTTATTATTTTCAACACGCATTGCTGCCCAGGTGGACCTGCCAACAGGAAGGGCCAGCTATTCCTTACCGCTTTTTAACTATAGCGACGGCAACCGCCTGAACTTTAACATTGCCCTGAATTATACTGGTGGAGGTGGCATCAAGGTTAATCAGATACCAACAAAGGTGGGATTAGGTTGGGATTTGATCGCCGGTGGTATGATTGTACGCCGGACGATTGGCATTCCCGATGATCAGATTGGAGGTACATATGGGGGGCTAAGACAAGGAGATGGGTATTTAGTACCAAATTCCTACCGAGGAGCACCAATTCCCAAGAAGGCGGGGTTTATTCCTTTGGTTGAAACTAGCTTCAATTACCAGCCGGATCTTGATGTATTGAAAGATTTACAGCAAGATGTATTTGAATTTCAATTTGGAGGTAGATCAGGAAGTTTTATGATATCGGGAAATGGCACGATTCGTCCTCTCGATAACTCAAAACTTAAAATCGAAAAAGTCGAATACATGGAAGCCGGCGAATCAAATGTACTTACGACCATCGGAAGCTTCATTATTACTGATGAAAGTGGTATACAATATACATTTTCTGAATCCGAGACTACCAATTTGATTGATAATAAGAATGGTACGTATGTATCTGCACTAGGCTTAAAAATAACTCTACCGAATTATGATGTGAGTGACTACGCTGTAAAAAACACCTGGTACCTAAGTGAAATTAAAGATCCAATCTCCGGCAAGAAAATTAATCTGAAATATGATAGCTACAATCTTCAATACCTCATTGGATACGAAGGGGCGCTAACTTATACTGTCGGTGATGGACAAGGCAGTCTGGCCGGTCAAAGTATCGCCAATGTATTCTCCGGTACCAAGAAGCGGTTGTCTGAAATCACCTTTCCTGACTATAGAACCAAGGTAAACTTAGTCTATAGTGATAGCGACATGGTAGATTTACCTGGTGAAAAGCCTTTAAAACAAATCATAGTTAGGCACAACAATGAAATAATATCAGGCCATCAGTTTGGATATGAATATTTCTTCAAGGATACCACTAAACCATTTAACTATACTTTTACCCCAGCAGATTTGAAGTTTGCCAGACTTAGCCTAAAGTCAGTTCAGAAAACCGGAAAGTTTAACATTCCGGACGCACCCTATACTTTCTCCTATTATAATAAAGTCGGTACAGTAACAATGGCTGGAAGGAACATGAAATGTGGTGACCATTGGGGCTATGAAAATGCCTTGTCTTTGTATCTGGATTACACTAATGGAACCAATGCGGTTGCAAGCGTTAAAATGCTCACGAATTACCAACTTGACTATAGGCAGGTTGACCCGAATGGCTCCAGCATGATTGGTTCCCTAAAGACTATTCAATTGCCTACCGGTGGCAAACTTCAATATGAATATGAAAACAACACTGCCCTATCAAATGGATCTACCGTATTGTCCGGGGGAATCAGAGTTAAGCGAACTACATTATATGATATGGTGGACACCACCAAGAAAATTGTAAAGGAATATAGATATGTAAATGCTGACGGCGGCTCTTCAGGTTGGGGATACGAGGTTCCTGTTTATCAGGATGCATCGGATGCGTTAATAGTTATTCCTCCCTCTCCGGGTGGTTATAGGGCAGCAAACCTTCTGTTCAGTGTAGCCATGTCTCCTGTTGTACCTAATCTATATGCTGCTAATTCCATTGGCAATACCAATGGTGTCGGAGGCATGATAATGAATCAATTGTTTATTACTATGGTCGTTGCTATAATAATGGATATTATTACTCCACCCCCAACGACAAAGGTGTATACTGCAACCAATACCCAGGAGTTAAGCACACATAGTACTAAAAATAACCTATTACCACACCTTTATAAGCGAGTTGAAGTTCTTGAAGGAACCTCTGTAAATAATATCGGGAAAATGGTTTATGAATTTACCTCACCGGATGATTTTCCGATTGCGGTACCGACTCAGGCCCAGCCCTATTCTCAAAAATCGAGGTGCCTCCAATGGGTATATGGCCTGATGAAGCGAGAGCAGGAAATCTCAAAAGGAAATAAAACTATGTCCGATAAGATTTACACCTATGCTCCGTTAACCTCTGCTGTGGGAGATAGTAATGTGGTATGGAAACCCAGAACGATGGTAATGTGTCCCTTTAGTTTTGTGGCGGCTTATGGCCCAAGTGCTACATTTTATACAGAAATCTACAAACCTCTGTTTGGACGAACCGATCTGATCTCGATCTCTGAGAAAAATTATGACAGCATTGGCAACTTCTCGCAATCATTAACAATGTACTTAAATAATTCAACGAACTTTTTGCCGGCAAGGGTTAACGTAGTTAACAGTCTGGGGGACACTATTCAAACCAGAACCTATTATCCCCAGGACTATAATGGTGCGAGCCTTCCGGTGCTAAAAGCGTTAACGGATGCCAATTGTATTTCACTACCAGTGGCACAGGAAACATGGCAGTTAAATCCCACAGGCCAGAAATTGTTAAGTTCCAGCCTTTCTGTATACAAATTCACAGATGCTCCGGATATTAAAGTTGAACAGATACAATCCCTTGAAACTGATGTTCCAGTTACTGCAACAGCAGCTGGTAACTTTAATTCAGGTATGCTAAACCGGACCCCTGCACTCATAAAGAACCAGCAGATGATGAGCTATGACGGCGCCGGCAATATTGTTCATTTGTCAAGTCCTGCAACTGTGGAGACTGGCTATCAGTGGGGAAATGGCGATGAATTCGGCAATGTAAGGCAGAAAATAACAGCAAAAGTTACGAATGCTCATGCAGCTCACGTGGAAAGGTCAGGAATACAAGGAGCAGTGACAAATACAAAAATGGTACTGACCGACGGCACCGTTAAAACCGCCACATTCACCCTAGCACAGGCAGGAACAGTATTTCTTCAGCTAGACCCGTCCCCAACTGGTTCTTCTTCGATGCTTAGCTATACACTGTCTGGTGGAAGTCCTGTGATTTCGTATAGCGGAACTTTATGCAACGTGGTAAACTCAGGAAGGCTATCAGATAATTTTAACACCCTTAAAATCAGTTATCCCAAAAGTGTTTTCTATGCCACACTTCCTGCCGGAACTTACACACTAACTGGACAAAAATATACCAATTCGGGAAATTGTGACTTTACCTATTCTTATTTTACCGATCCCACTGTGTCATTTGCATCAGAATTCCTCTATGAGGATTTTGAATCAGGCAATTATATTGGTACAATAGTGCCATATGCAGGCAAAGGATGTAAAGAAGGTGATTATTCGGTTTCCTTTACAATGCCCAATTCCAGAAGCTATAGAGTGGATTACCGATATTATTTGAATGGCAAATGGAATTTCAATGCTAAGCCATATTCTAATGGAATGGTACTTTCCGACGGTGACGCCATCGATGAAGTAAGGGTATATCCAGTCGATGCGGTAATCTCCACTTATACCTATGACTGGATGATAGGATTAACCTCTCAGACCGATGTTAATGGAAATACTGTTTTTAACGAGTATGATTATCTTGGAAGGTTGAGTATTGTACGGGATCAAAATAGAAATATCATAAGACGGATTTGTTATAATTATTATGGACAGCCCGAAACATGCGGAGGTAAGGCTTACTCTAATGCTGCACTTTCCCAGACTTTTACCAAACAAGGATGTGGTTCAGGCTTTACTCCTGGAACAGGAGTATATAACATTCCTGTGGGGAAATATACTGGCGATGACTCTTTAACGGTAAATGCAATGGCCCAGGAAGATATGAGGGTGAACGGGCAAAATTATATTAATCAAACTACCCAATGCATTTGTAGTGGTGTAGATAAAAAAGTTATCAATGGCAACTGTGTAACGGGAGTAATTGAATATTTCACTGAACCAATATCAGGAGATCCTTTCATGTGCAAAATTGGCTATCGTTACAAATTTCCTGACGGTACATATGGCCCAAAGACCTATACCGGCCAAGAGCCTTGTAATTAGCAAGTCAAGTTTACTGGTGCCCTAATTTAAACCTAGTTAATCTCCAATTATATGAAACTTTCAAGACTGAAATTTATTATCCCACTACTATACATTTGCAATAGTACCTGTGACCTTGCCGGGCAATCACCTGTATTACCAAATTCCGGAGGTCGTCCGGCAGCAACTCCGTTGCCGCTCCCAGCAGCATACCAGAATCCAGTTATCAATTATGTCAGGATCTGGGAGCCTAATATGCCTACGACCGATGTTATTAATGTGACCGGTACTGCCCGCACAGTACGGGAAGTAAGACAAACTACATCTTACACGGATGGTATAAACCGAAACCTCCAAACAGTGGTAAAAGGAGGTAGTACGTCTGGAAAGGATCTGGTAAGCCCGCAGACATTCGATGCGTATGGGAGACAGCCAGTAATTTACCTACCATATGTCCAGACTACCGGAAATACGAATGACGGAAAATTCAAAAATAGTCCGTTTTCAAGTCAACAAACCTTTTCACAAGATCCGGCACTAAACCCATCAGGCGCAGGAGAGAGTATTTTTTACGGTCAGCAAAAATATGAGGAGACTCCCTCTTCTCCGCTGATCAAAAGTTTTCGCCCAGGCAACACCTGGGCGAATGAAGGAGGGCAGAAATCCAACCAGCAGTATCCTTTTGTGAACACTGCCACTGATTCTGTTCGGATTTGGGACTTGGTAACGGGGGTTCCAAGAACTCTAAAAACATATGATCCAGGGTTATTAGGTAAATCAGTTTCCATTGATGAAAATGGTATTCAATACCAGGAATTTTACGACAAGGAAGGCAAGCTGATACTTAAAAAATCACAAGTTGCATCTGGGCCTATCGCTGCACATACAGGTTGGTTATGTACCTATTTCGTATATGATGAATTAAGCAACCTACGGTATATTATCCCCCCGCTTGCAGTAGAGAAAATTATGCCAAGCTGGACCATTACAAGTGTTCTTTCAGGATTATGTACGATTTACCGGTATGATGTAAAAGGCAGGGTAATTGTTACAAAATTACCTGGTGTCGATTCATCTGAAACAGTGTATGATACCCGCGACAGGCCAGTACTTGTGCGTGATGCTGGATTAAAAAGCAAAGGACAATGGCTGATCAATTTTTATGACAATCTGAATAGATCTATCAGAATAGCCGCTTACGCCGCCACCACAAACAGGGATGCGCTACAGACAGCGGTAAACGCCACCACCCCCGGTACTTTCCCATTTATTCCTGCAGGCAACCTGACAGATCTCTCTTTTCAATATTATGACGATAACTATTCCTTTCCTGGTGTGCAGCCAGCATTGACCACTGATCTTGGGATGCCGCAAAAAGGGACCAATTATTATGACGACCCTCTCACCGGAGTCAGTCATCGGGTTATGGGTTTGCCTACGGGCCAACGGACGAGGATTTTGGGAACGACCCAATGGATAACAAAGACCATTTATTACAATGACAGGGGAAGGCCAATTCAGTTAATCAGTGACAATATTTATGGTGGAAAGCAGACGGTTACCAGTTTATATGATTATAATGGAAAGCTCCTAAGTACTTACATCCGGCAAACAAATCCCCATAGCACCGTAACTCCTGAAACACGAGTTTTATCAAATATTTCATATGATGACGGAGGACAGGTTATTGAGATCAGCATGCAGCTAAACGATCTACCAGCTTCCAAAAGAATTGTCGGAAGCTACAGCTATGATGAAATTGGTAATCTTAGGACCAGAAAAATCGGCGTCATAAATAGTGTGCCAAAGGAAACGCTGACTTACGACTATAATATCAATGGAAATTTGAATGGAATCAATAAATCATTTGTCAATACACCCAACAGTAGCTCGAATTGGTTTGGCGAGGAACTGGCATTTGATTTCGGCTTTAGTGTCAATCAGTATAATGGTACTATTGCAGGTGCAAAGTGGAAAAGCAGGGGCGATGGCATAGCCAGAGCCAGTGGTTACTCCTATGATAAATCCGGCCGTCTTCTGGCTGCTGACTTCTCCCAACAAAATGCTGGTAGTACCTCCTGGACCTCAGACAAAGTGGATTTTAGTTTGAGGAACCTCAGCTACGATGCCAATGGGAACATTGGTGGATTGTTGCAAAAAGGAATGAAAGGCTTGAGCATTGCAGTAGTTGATAGTCTTAAGTATGCGTACCTGCCCAATAGCAACCAGCTATATTTTGTAACAGATCGACAAAATGATCCACAATCAGGACTAGGAGATTTTAAGGAGATCAATAATAATGAGACCCAGGATTATGTATATGATGCTGCTGGGAACCTAACCACAGATATGAACCGGTTACTGGCAATCAAACCTAATCTTTATTTGAATGTACCAGACAGCTTAACTGTATTGGGTAAAGGATATATTGCCTACACATACGATGCCGCTGGAAATAAGCTCCGGAAGAAAGTTACCGACTTATCAGGAATTGGTTCGGTCACTACGACAGATTACGTTGATGGATTTATTTATCAGAATGATAGCCTGGTATCTTTTGACCATGATGAGGGGCGGATACGTGTTTTGTATGCTAGTGGGCAGGCTCCAACTTATGTATATGACTATTTTATTGCTGATCACATTGGTAATATCCGGATGGTCCTTACTGAACAATATGGGAAGGCCACCTATGCAGCAACAATGGAAACGGCCTTCTCCGCTAAGGAGAATGCATTATTTGCGAATATTAATAGTTGCAGAACCGCCAAGCCCGCTGGCTATCCTGTTGATGCAACTACTAACCCAAACGATTATGTAGCTAAATTAAATGCCTCTGCCGGCTCCCAGAAAATTGGGCCCTCCCTCGTACTCCGGGTTATGGCCGGAGATTCCATTCAATTAGGCAGTAAGGCTTTTTATAAATCAGCTGCAGCAAGTACCTCTAGTACGACTGTCGCAAATATGCTGGCCGCTTTGTTGCAGGCTTTTGCTACTGGAACTGGACCTTCAGATGGCGCCCATGGTAATGGGACAGGAACTGGATCGCCAATCGCATCCAATTTCACTTCGGCCAACTACCAGGCCATTAGAGATAAGGACCCTTCTCAAAATGTTGCCACTCTTCCTAAGGCCTACCTAGCTTATGTGCTGTTTGATGACCAAATGAACTTGGTGGATGAAAACAGTGGTGTCAGACAGGTACAGGGTAGTCCTGATCAGCTACAGACGCTGGCTACGAGCCTAATGATAATGAAAAAAACTGGCTTTCTGTATGTATACACTACAAACGAAAGCATTCAGGATGTTTACTTTGACAACATCGTAGTTAATCATAATGCAGGGCCGTTATTGGAAGAAACTCATTATTATCCCTTTGGTCTGACAATGGCTGGCATCAGTTCCAAGGCACTGAAAAATCCATACATAACAAATAATTTTAACTATAACGGCATCGAACAAACCGACGAAATTGGCTTAAACCAATATGATGCCTTCTTCCGCACACTAGATCCACAACTTGGCCGATGGAACCAGATGGACCCTGTAGCTGAAAAGTATCCTGGCATCAGTCCCTATAATAGCAATTTTAATAACCCAATTTCCATATCCGACCCCTTGGGCGACGATCCTCCGATTTGGGGACTATTTAATGGCCAATATGGTTGGGGATATGGAGCTGTAAATATTGTTACTCATAAGATTCCATATATCACTACTCAGAAGGTTCTGGAAGTCGGAATCCAGTTTCAAACCAACGGTTTCAATCAAATTGGAGACTATGTGGCAAGGCAACAACAGCGTCAAAGGTATGAACTGCAGAGACTTCAATCTTTGCAAAGATCATATGATATTCAAACTCAGATAGATTTGCAGCAAAGTCAGCAGATTGAAGTAAAAGACGGCTTCGCAGTTCGGCAATACGAAGATCCGAGTACAACTGGGGCCGCCTGGCGCAGAGGAATAGGAAAAGTGCATAAATCTTTTATATTTGTAACTGATTATGTAGAACCGGTTGTGACAGGTGTTACAACAATGGGGTTAGAAGGCCTTGCAACCGCTGCAGTTGTCAGTGGAGTTACTAGAAGTTCAATCCTTCGTGCTGCAGGCAGAACAGGCGGAGCTGCTAGCCACCTTAAGAAAATATTGCCAAGCTGGAAGAAAGTCATTATTGATATAGATCATATTGCATCTGGTCATATAAGAGGAGGAAATAGAATTAGTAATTTAAAAACATTGTTTCCTGAATGGATGAATGCTAAAGATGTTAGCAGGGTTGTTAGGAACGCATATAGAAATGTACATACAAAATTACAGACCCAAGGAGATAGAATACTGTTAAGAGGAACAGGATTTGACGGCTTAGAAATCGAAATGTGGCTAAACAAAGTAACAAACACGATCGAAACTGCTTATCCAATATATTAAAGCTATGGAAATAAATTTTGATAGAAAATCGCTTGAAATATCGAAGCGAAAAGTAATTACCGGAATAATTTCAATAGAAGTGGGCAATGATTTTTTCCCGGAGCAAAATTGGAATGACGCCATTGTAACTGTTCTCAATTCCTGGATTGAAAATATGATTCAAATTTTAGGATCGGGAAATAATGAAGCTAAGTTAACATTTTTTGATGGTCCGTTTTTTTTTGTAATAAGAAAAAAATTAGATCAATCTGTTGTTGAATTATTTCGGAATTCAAGAAGCAATGGAACAGACTACATCGATATAAGGAAATTTGGGTACAGCCTGCTCAAAACAAGTCAGGAAGTAGTTAAAGAAATAGATAGACGAGGTTGGGAGTCAGAAGATGTGACACAATTGACAATTTTGATACAGAGATTACTTCTTAATCTTGACTTATTGAATAAAGAGAACTAAAAAGCACATTACAATGGCCTCCACTGCCAGGCCGCTAATTTGTAGATCCAAACTTTATCAAGTGCTAACAAAATGGAGGCGCAGGCACATTCATTTTGTTGGCACTTGCATCGTCAAGGATTAAGCAGCAATAGTTTTGCAAAGATCGGCTGCTGTTCTTCTATCCCAGCGATTGACGGACTCCGTTCTATGCCTCTAAAAATCGCTGGACTGAATAAAATATTATTTCCAATTTACATTTCTAAGATGAAGCTTCGATTAGACAAATCCAAACTTACCGAACAAGGCCCCAAGTATTTGCCAGCTCCCATTTTAAATTAAAAGTTAATCAACACCCTTATTTAGATTTCTTAAATGCTGGGCTCTAAAGGCCTTCCAATTTTTACGCTTGAAAACACGAAGAGGATCTACCGGCTTGCAATCCAGCTGTGATATAGGCAGATCAGGCACCGGTGGGATAAACATTATTTGGTCCTCGGGCTTAATTACTACATTTCTAATATGATAAAGCTCCGTCATGTCATTATAAGTTATAGTAAATTGCCCCACCAATCGGTGGCAGATATATTGCCTACTCACTAGCAACTGAGATGTTTTTAGAAGACGGTGGCTTTTCTAAGGGCATTAAGGCGGTCCTACTGCCTGCGCCAACTTCTGTATTCATCTCTTACAATTGGGTCACAAAATTAACAGCTAACCGGATAGCAGAATTATTATCCCAGCAAGGCTTCATTATAAGTAAGGATGATCTTGACTTAACTTATAAAGACAGTATCTCAAACTTCATGGAATCTATTCGAGGAAATGATTTTGCAATTTTACTCATTTCAAAATAATACCTAGAATCTTTAAACTGCATGACTGAGGTACTTCATGTAATGCGTGATAGAGATTGTCTTAAAAAAATAATACCAGTACTAGATGATAACGCCAAAATTTTCACACCCACAGACAGGCTAGCCTATGTAATATATTGGAATCAGTATTTGAAAAAGTTGGAAGACGAAATAAGTGGTTTGAACCCATTAGATACGCTAAAAGAACTAAAAAAAGTCCGGATAGCCAGAAGTATCTCGCAGGAGGTGAACAGCTTCTTAAATATTATTAGTAATATGCTCTTATTTAAGATAAGTTTGCTTGACATCGAGAACTATGCGAAATTGACCACCTATATGAAAGAACACTCACCCGGCAAGTAAAGTGGCTGGAACTACTAGAAGCTTCGCGGCGCTGTAGATTTTGTAGATGTTGCAGTAAATCCTAAATATGCAGATGGTAGACTGTTATCAACCTCTTGATTAATCCAACCCAAACGCATTCTCCATTAAATTTATAAAAGCAATACGTATGATAGATATGTTTTCTTCCCTTTTCGGGATGCCTATTGATGCAATCACCGAAGAGGACTTGATAGAATATTTTAAAACAGACCGTCAAGAATCCAATACCATTGAATACAAAAGCTATGACAAGCGTGACAACGCCAAGGAGCCTGAGAAGATCGGTAAAATTATTCGGTCAGTAGCAGCTATGCTAAACAGTGGTGGTGGCATCGTGATATGGGGGGCTCCTCAACCTACCAAAGACCCAACTACCGGTGAGCATATAGTTAAAGGCAATCTGGCACCCGTAGAGTTTTCAATTGGAAAGGATCGCTTTATGGGTCTCATTTTCAGTAATGTCAGCCCGGCTCCGCACGGCATTCGGTTTGAGGCAGTACAGTTAAAGGGAAATAAATTTGTTTACCTTATAGAAGTACAGCGCAGCGAATATCCTCCCCACCAATATGACGGCCGTTATTATGCCCGGTTTGATAGTCTTTCCAAACCGGCGCCGCATCATTTTGTAGAAGCCCTCATAAAACAAGTAAAGCAACCTGCAATACAGGGATACGTCGAATTTGGTGGCTCCCGTCAAGGAGGCAGCCACGTTGTCATACCAGGTATGATGTATCTTTTTAATCTTGATCGCCACATCCCAGCTGCCAATCTATTTTATGAAATTAGAGTGGCAGGAGCTGGCTTATTTTTAGAAGACAACATGGAAATTGCAGATCTTACTAACCCAAGAGCTTCATTGAAGATTGATGATCCCCGAAGACTGCTTAATAATATGCCAGTATATCGGAAGTTCCTAATTTACGCTCCCCTAATCTATCGCCGCCATATCCAGAATTTTACAGTTGATTTAACCTTTTGGGCGGACAATGTACCATTAACTATCACTCGCTATAAAATTTCCCACACGGTGCAAAATGAGGTACACAACCAGTTGAATGCTGAGAACGCATTTGAAAACCGGCCAGCCTATGAAATTACATTGGAGGACGGTAAATCCGAGCAGGAAATCATCCGATCGCTAAGCAGCCAGGGTATTAAAGCATTTGAATGGGATTTTACGCGTACACCACTAGGCAAAAGACTATTGGATTAATTGTAAACAGAAAGTAGTCGCAAAACCTAAAGGCATTACAATAATTACCTGTGTCTGGCTTTATATAGCTTCCATAATTTTTCATTTTTGTCGCGATGTCCTTTGGGATAATGATAATACTAAGAAGTGGGGCATCCAGAGCAACCCCGGAATAAACCAGTTTTCAGGATCTATTACTTGGCCGTGGGTACAACGTTCTGAAGCCGATAGTTTAGTAAAATAACTTTGAGAGCTGATTTTTTAATTTCAGAAATGTTATGTAATTTCTCCGTTGGTAAAAAAGGATTTAAAATGTATCCAACCCAGACGTTTGACTCATCAAAAGCAGATGAGATAATGCTTGATCTGCTGAGGTATATTCACCAGTATTATCCCATCGGACTACCTGAATACTATAACCAGCCTAGAAGAATGATGGAGCGGGATCATATTCTAGCCAACAAAATAAGCGACCTGACCGAGGGCAAAGAAACGGCGTGGTCGATATTCGTAAGAGAATTGAAACAGCATAATTGGGAGCTATTGGACATGGCTTATATCCAGTTTCCCAGCTATGTTGTACGTATCAAACTTAAAACACCAGATTTTTCTACACCAGAAATTTTCCATAGCCGGGAGCTTGTGGTGGTTGTATCCCTGCTATGTCCCTATTATACCATCTACTATTTAGATACCTATCGATTTAACACAATTCGGGCGGCACATCATAGATATCGGCCAATATTCAGGATTGCTTTTAAGGAGGTATTGCCAGAGTTTTCATTTAATCAAGATGCGCATTTAAAAGAAGTGGAAGATTTAACTAGGTTGCATTTTCCCAGCCATAACTATGCTAGTCATGGAATGTTGATGCAACGTTATCTTTCACCTGGGATTGTTTTGGAGGGGCAAAGTGGTGAAGGACCTTATCCGATCTATTCATATTTGTTCGATTATACTTTTAATATTAAGAATTTGGAGATTAGGTGAACCTGATTTCCCACCGCATATCAAATTATAATATCAAATATCAAGTTAATACACAGGCGCTTACCGATAATATTCAAGTATTGCGCCGGGCAATATGACACCTCCAATCGCATATAATGCGTATCTTTGGTCCATCTACATAACCTTCTAAATAACACTTATGAAAGCAAGTACCCAATTCGATATGGCAACTTTAGCAGAATTAGCGCCGCAGATATACTAAATGTGGCTATCCCCATGCCCTGACCACTCGGGGGAATGCACTATAGTCCATAGACTAACCTGCCAGCTACAAGGGAACTTAACGGTATTAATGAACTTCAATACATTTTTACGACATGGAACCGGATAATTCCACTGAAAATAACATACCTATTTGGTTGGTAATAGATACTAATCTATTACGTAACCTGGTTTCACAAACAGAATTTGGTTTTTAACCTTCGACAACTTCAAAAGTGGGTTGCCGATGGTTACATTAAGCTACTAGTAACACCCCAAACTATTCAGGAGTGGGAAAAACACCGTCTAAAGGAAATGGAGCGTATCAATGCTGCCATTGCAAAAAATGAGAAAACCGTAAAAGCGTATAGAAATTTACTCTTGCCAGATCCTACACCTATTGACCCAAGTCCTGCACAAAGGCTACTGGAATCACAAATCCAGGTGATTGATGGATTGTTAGAAGAACTCACGACCAACGACTTTGTAATAGCTACTACTTAATCTGACAGTACAGGGTTTTTTATATGGTTAAGTAGTAGCTATCACACATATAGCGATGCGGATAAAAAAGATCATCGCCCGGGAGCAAAGAGGTGGCAATCGAGCTTCGTACGGCGGACACTTCTTAAAATCATTAAGTGCCTGCTTAACATCAGAATACGGGAAAGATTGAGCGTTGCCGCTTTTTGAGCGCCCGGCCCTTGGCCACGGCAAAGACGGCGTGCAACAAAACGATTACCTAAACATCTGCTCCGCGCCACTTTTGATATAAAACTCTTTATAATTTTTTATGTTAAGGATGTCGTTTACGGCTTTGTTTTTATCGGTGCTTTTGTCGTAGTAAGCTTTACAGATCTGATATCCCACCCAATATCCCAGGTCGGCAGGTTTGTCTGGAGTTTCCTGATCGGAATTAGCTATCCAGTTGCGGGACCTGTTCAAATACATTTCCTTCTGGAAATCTGCCCAGATCTGCTTTTCTTTGCCTTTAGCCCAAACAAACAGGCGTTCATTAGCCGTGTGACCTGATATCAGCTCCCCAATAAAATCGGCCATACCTTCGATGAGCGCCCCGGCAAGAAGGGTGGTGTCGCCCCCACGTCCGGCCTGGTTAAAATGAATGAGCTCATGTGCTATCAGATGTGGTAAAGCCTCCAGGTCTGCGAAGTTATTCTGCTGCCATAAGTTCAGTTCTTTAACAGGAACTTCTGCAGTCCGGGCGGATTGGTCCACGCCAATTAATAAGCCAGCGTCAGTACTGGTTCCGCCTGAGTTAAATGCGCCTATCACGAAGTAAATATCAGGAAACTGAGCTTTGCTGTAAATTTGTTTGAACTTGACAAAGCTTTGGATCATTCGGGGTTTTTGCTGATCAACGGCAAAAGTATTTTTACGTACAGCAGCGTAAAACTGAGGCTTGGTGTTTACGGATTTTACAAAATTCTTCAGGTTTTTGACTTTATAACCCAGATAATCCTCAAGTCCATTTGAAGCGGGTTCCACATAGTATTTCTTATAAAGATCAAGGGCGTGAGCCGTATCTTTCTTAGCCAGCTCGTATGCCTTCCAAAAGTTCTTTACATCGCTGGTGATCAGTTTAGCCTTATAAGGATCTGTTGTGCTGTTCTTAACTGTCTTTATGCTATTGATAAGTTCCGACCAGCCCGGCAAGGAATGCAAAGATTCAAGATCAGTGTCCTTTTTTATTTGATCGGCATTTTTATAACCGCCATTAACCGCACTCGTGAGTAAAACCAGGGCACTATCTTTTTGACCGTTTAAGGCATAACAACATGCTGCGTTATAGTAATTACTTGATTTCAGGACCATAAAATCGACGTTCTCCGTCGCTTTTAAGTAATACTTACCGGCTTCTTTGAAATTTTTGGCTTTATAAAGACTATCGGCTATTTCCTCAGGTTTCACCTGGGCAATTGTTGCAGTGCCGGTTAGCAGAAAAAGAATTAAAAGTTGTTTGAATTTAAACATATAAAAAGGAAGATTTTTATATAAAGGATAACGATAGTTCAGATAATGAAAGCCGTGTAATTCACAAATTATCAATGGCGATGTTTACATCAAACTTAATTAAAAATTCACATAATAACAGGACACTTTTTTCCGTGAGATTTGTATACAGTCGCAGGTCCAACGCAAACACGGGAGCCATAAATGCTCCTGATAAATAAAATAAAGATGGCTGGTTATGTGGTGTCAAAAAAGGCAACCTCACAAGCAGCAGGTGTGCTCACGGGTTATCGCTCCTCAGGCGGAGTTGCCTGAAACAGTTCTTTCCTGGTGTAGTTTAATATTCAGGAAGAAATAACCGCGCGATAATGTTTTTTTTTGCGGGGACTAACGGGGATGAATATATTTTTTCAGGAAGATGCCTGTTTGTGAAGACTTGTCTTTAATGAGATCAGCGGGTGTGCCTTCAAAGATCACTTTACCTCCCTGGCGGCCGGCGCCGGGACCCATGTCAACAATCCAGTCCGCCTGGCTGATCACGTCCAGGTTATGCTCAATAGCTATTACGGTGCTGCCGTTGTCGACCAACCGGTTCAAGAGTCCTGTTAAATTAGCCGCATCCGACAAATGGAGCCCGGTGGTGGGTTCATCCAAAATATAAATATTGCCGGTATTTTCCAGCTCGGCAGCCAGTTTGATCCGCTGCCTTTCGCCGCCGGAGAGAGAGTCCAGTGGCTGCCCCAGGGTGAGGTAGTCCAGCCCTACTTCGTGTAAACGATGCAACACGCGCACAACCTCTTCTTCTGTAAAAAACTGTATCGCTTCCTCTACATTCAGCTTCAATACTTCATCAATATTTTTGCCACGCAGCGTATAGCCCAGCACGTTATCTGTAAAACGTTTGCCCTGGCATACTTCGCAGGTGGTTACCACGGCATCCATAAAGGCCAGGTCGAGGGAGGTTACGCCGAGTCCTTTACACGCCGGGCATGCGCCCTCTCCGTTAAAAGTGAACAGGCCGGCGCTTACTTTATTGGCCCGGGCAAACAGCTGCCGGATAATATCTGATATCCCGGTGTAGGTGGCCGGGTTCGATCGCACAGATCCCGCCAATGCGTGCTGGTTGATACAAACAATGCCTGGGTACAAGCGGGGCAGCACACCGTTGATCAGGCTGCTTTTTCCCGATCCGGCTACGCCGGTAACCACCGTTAACACGCCTTTGGGAATATCTACGCTTACCTTTTGCAGGTTATGTAATGTGGCATTGCGTACACGCAAGCTGCCGGTAGCAGTTCTCACCTTTTCCCGGAGCTGTGGTTGTTTGCGGAGGGCCGTACCCGTTAATGTACCCGATTTCAGCAAACCTTTTACTGTGCCTTCAAATACTATTTGCCCGCCATGCTTTCCGGCTCCCGGCCCCATATCTATGATATGGTCGCCGATGCTGATTACATCGGGATCATGTTCCACTATCAATACGGTATTTCCTTTATCGCGCAAACCCTTCATCAGCAAATTGAGCTGATGCACGTCACGCGCATGAAGACCAGTGCTGGGTTCATCAAAGATGTACATCATATCACACAAACTGCTGCCAAGGTGCCGCACCATTTTTACCCGTTGGGATTCGCCGCCGGAAAGTGTGGAGGTTTCACGGTTCAGGCTCAAATATCCCAACCCGATACCATCCAGGTGTGAAAGTCTTTCGATGATGGCGGCCACCATAGTAGCCGCCTGCGGTTCTTTGATGCGCGCTATTTCTTTTATAAGATCGCTTACCTGCAGTGCCGCATTTTCCGCAATGTTCTTTCCATGAATCTTACAACTGAGTATTTTGGCGTTGAGGCGGGCTCCCTTGCATTCCGGGCAGGGGCCTTTGGTTACCACCCGCCGCAGCGGCTGTTGCCACGACTTCTGGCTATCTTCCGGTTCTTTAGCCAGGAACCTTTTGGTGAACCGTGGCATTACGCCTTCATACTTCGCAGAAGGCCACCATCCCGGCGCAGGGTGTTTGGGTTTAATTTCTTCCTGGTATAAAAGTAATTGCCATTCTTCTTCAGAATAGTCTTTCAGCTTTTTATCGTTGTCAAAAAATCCCGACATCACAAAGCGTTTCCACAAAGCTGTTCCCGGTGCAAAAGAAGGAAACAGGATAGCGCCTTCGTTCAGGGATTTGCTGCGGTCGAACAATTTTTCCACGTCAATGGTTGTTGTGGTACCGATACCGTCACACACCGGGCACATGCCTTCCGGGTGATTGAAAGAAAAAACGTTGGAATAGCCCACAAAAGGTTTTCCTATCCTGGAATACAATAAACGGAGCAGCGAATAAATATCCGTAATGGTGCCTACGGTAGAGCGGGCATTTCCCCTGATCTGTTTCTGGTCAACAATAATGGCAGGGCTCAGGTTCTGCATCAGGTCGGCATCCGGCTGACCATAGTGCGGCAGTCGATGCCGGATAAAGCTGCTGAAGGTTTCATTCAGCTGCCGTTGTGCTTCTGCAGCAATGGTATCGAATACCAGTGACGATTTTCCTGAACCGGAAACACCAGTGAGCACAGTGATCTTTTTCTTGGGTATATCTACATTGATATTCCGGAGATTGTTTTCGCGGGCGCCTTTAATGATGATCATGTCTTTATTACGTGGTTGCATAAGCACAAATTATGACGAGGTACACAACAAGAATGCCGCCACTTTCTATCTCTGATGCAATTGGGAAGGAACATATTTCATTAAACCATAACCTTGAGCCGGCAACTTTTTTGTGAACAAGAAAATGTGATGTGACCCAAATGACTATCCGCTGATTTCCGGCACCATCCTCAATTGTTGCTTTATTTGGAACTGTGCCGCCATTCTTTGACACATTCTCTAAGGCAGTGTCTACTCAAGTTTAAATTCCTGCATTGAGATTTTGTAACAGGGGCTATTTTTCCCTTTTTAAAATAGGTTTGGCGTACTATTGGGCTAAATAAATTTATTAAAAGCCCCTATAAAAACAAACGATTTTCTAGAAAAAAAAGCAGGTCAAGACCATTTGCCGCCTGCTTAGCTATTGTATCCCGGGCAAGCGAAACGCCCCCCGGGCTGGAAGGCGTCAAGCAGACCTATAAATGAGCGTACGCCAGATCGGGGCGTCGACCTCCTTCAATCAAACTGTGATTCTATTTGTCCATGGGGAATGATCGCATCAAAATTTGCCATCAAGATTCATTAGCCGAACTTGACCAGGTCCTTAAATATCAGTTGACCCCAGCTATTTCCGCGCGCCTGCACAAGCAGTCCTCCTTCCGAAAGCCCTCCAAGTTTGATGGGTGAAAAACCGAGATTCTCAGCGAGCGCACCAATCTCCGCTACTGCGCCCTCATCGTCGCCCGCCAGGAACACAACTCTCCTGCCACCATGTACGGTGGGATCCTGATCAAGAATGGCAGCAATCAAATGGTTGAAGCCCTTAACGAGTTTTCCACCAGTGAATGCCTGGGCCACGAACCTGGAAGAAGGCTGTCCTCCAAGTTTCTCAGGGGGCACACCGTAGGCATTGGTCACATCAACGATGATCTTCCCCTGCCAGTTGGGCAGCGCCTTCGCGACATCCGGGTGCGACTCAAAACGGACAGCTAAAAAGATGACGTCCGCCTTCACAGCTTCCGCCAATGTTGTGGGAAGGATCTCCGGCCCGATCGCTGCCGCGGCGGCTGCAAAGCTTTCCGGGTTGCGCGTGGTTGCAACGGATACTTCGATGCCGTTGCGGGCAAACGCCTTGGCCAGGGCCTGGCCAATATTGCCGAAGCCGATAATTGCGTAGCTCGCCACTTCTTTTTTTAATTTACTCATTTTGAAAATTATTTATTGATACGGGTTGCAAACCCGCGTGGGTCAATTATTTAGATAAATAGCTAAGGCCACCATCAACAAGAAGTTCAGCACCAAGCATGAACGAAGAATCATCAGAAGCCAGGAAAACCGCTGTTTTACCAATGTCAGATGGCTGCCCGATTCGCCCTATCGGCATTACATCTGCCCAGTACTTTTTCACCGCTTCAAGTTGTTCTACCGGAACAAACCTGTCAAATACCGGTGTATCTGTTGTACCTGGTGATATTACATTTGCCCTGATCTTTCTAGCTAAAAGGTCATTTGAAAATCCTTTTGCAAAATGGATTACAGCGGCTTTCGCAGCACCATAAAGCGTAAAAGACGGATATGCCCGATGCGCCGCATTTGAGGCGATAAGAATAATCGAACCCCCATCATTCATATAGGGCAGTGCTTTATGAACAGTGAGGTAAACACTTTTCAGGTTTAAATCCATTGTCTTGTCATAGTCGGCTTCGCCGATATCTGCCACAGAACCAAATGTTGCCCCAGTAACGGCACCACCTGCATTGGCTACAATCACGTCTATTTTACCAAATTTTTCAGATGTTTCCTTAAAGACTCTTTCCAGGTCGGTAATGCTGGTTACATCAGCATTTATGGCTATAAAATTATCTCCAAGTTGAGCTACGGAACTATCTAAAGTTTCCTTATTTCTCCCAACAATAGCTCCTTTAGCACCTTCAATTTTAAATTCCCGGGCAATGCCAAATCCAATGCCACTATTACCACCTGTAATAACTGCTACTTTGTTCGTTAATCTGCTCATTATTTCCTTTTTTAAAGATTGAGCAGCAAAGGTAGACCACCTAAGTTATCTAAAGTAACTTAGTACTGAAAAATAACAGTAACATCGGTGTAACTCAGTAACATTGTGTTGTAAAATAGATTCTACTCAAAGTCGTCACTTCAGTTAAAACAAAGCGCATTCCGGTTGAATTTAACACCATCCGGCGGCTGACGTTTGCATAAAACTGAGTAATAATGCCCTGCTCAATATCTCTCCCAAATACTTAAGCAGCTTGTTACGTATGCATACAGGGCAAAACACACAGCATTACATCCATGAAAGCTGATAGAAAGGGCCAAAGAAAGAATCTCCACCACCGACCTGTCCATAAGCGAAATCGCTTATGAACTGGGATTTGAACATTTGCAATCTTTTAGCAGGTTGTTTAAAGCCCAAACACAACTATCTCCCCTTGCATTCAGACAGTCTTTCAAAAACTAACCGGCTACCAAAATGATTACGGTCTCCCCAAATTGGACTTTTCAATACAACAACTTTGGGCTTTTGAAGAAAACTGCCGCGCATATTAATGGCGAGTTTTGTAGTATCATTTAAAAGAAAGATAAAATCATGTCAAAGACTGTTTTGAAGAATAAGAAGGCGTTCATTATTACGGGTCCGACCTCCGGTATTGGTCGCCTTACGGCACTTGAGCTTGCAAAGTATGGTACCGTGGTATTGATGGGCCGGGACCTTAAAAAGCTGGAACAAATGCAGCGGCTTATTAAAGAAAAGGGGCAGGATGCGGTCCCTGTCGTTTGCGATCTGTCTGATATTATTAGTGTCCGGCGTGCTGCTGCAGCAATCATCTCGCTCGATATCCCGATTACCGGGCTACTTAATAACGCAGGTATCATGCAAATGCGTGCCACAAGGAGTGCGCAGGATTGGGACACGACCTTCGCTACGAACCACCTGGGGCCATTTGCGTTGACCGAGGAACTTATACCATATCTGCCTGATGGCGCAAATATCGCTTTTGTTGCCTCCGGAGTAGAGGATCCCGGGCGGAAACCTGCGAACGCCGCCGGCTTCCGCGGTGGCCGCTTTATTTCTGTAGAGGCGGGCGCCCGCGGTGAATGGGAGCCCGGCGGCTCTAAAATGCCGGGGGCAGACGCATACGCAACATCTAAGCAATGTATCCTTGCCGCGGCCCTGGCTCTATCCCGTGAAACGCCACGGTTGCACATCAATGCCATCGAACCAGGCTTCATTCCGAACACGGGACTAGGCAGGGACGCCAATGGCTTCCTTCGTTTTATAGGAAATTATTTGCTCCCGCTGGTCGCTCCATATATTAAATACTGGAGCACCCCAAAGCGGGCGGCACGCCTGGAGACAGCAGTTCTAACCAGCGAGTCTGGTAAAACAGGCATTTATTACGACGAAAAAGGACTGCCCATGCTCGGCTCCATGTTGGTGCAGGATCCAAAATTTCAGGAGCTCGTTGTTGCGGAGACGCGCACCCTATTGTCAAGGGTTTAATTATTATTGTTAAGATAAGTATGATTAACTTAGGGAGATCAAGATGAAAGCTTCTGTCAACAAAACGACTCTCGTTGGTCCTGCAATAGCAAGGGAACAATTCATTGGCGAGCATCTCTTTTTCTATGTTGTGAAAGGGTGTGTGAACGGTTATTACGGCGATAAAAATTACACCTTGAAGTCGGGCGAATATGGCATTGCCCGTAAAAACCGCTTGGGCCGGCAGACCGCTACCAAAAAGCAGTATGTGATTGAGAAAATCATTTTTGTTTTCGATGAACCGTTCTTAAAACAATTCCAGGACAAACACCGGATAAATGCCGTAAAGTTCCGATCTGCTGAAAACTTTATACGCCCGGCAAGCAATGAGCTGATTCCTGCGTTTATTCGATCTTTAACTCCTTACTACAATAGTCGTGGAGAAATGGACAAAGCATTTTTTGATGTAAAGCGGGAAGAACTGCTCCTAATACTGTTGCAACTGCAGCCAGAATTATCGGGACTATTCTTTGATTACGGTATTCCCGGGAAAATAGATCTCGAAGAATTTATGAACCGAAATTACAAATTCAATGTAAGTGTTGCCCGGTTCGCCTACTTAACCGGGCGTAGCTTATCTGCCTTCAAGCGGGATTTCAAAGCGATCTTTAACGACACGCCTAATCGCTGGTTAGTGCAAAAACGTTTGGGCGAAGCCCGTTTTCTCCTGGAAAAAGAGGCTGCAAAACCCTCCGACATTTATCTTGAGTTAGGCTTTGAAGCATTGTCGCACTTTTCTTTTGCATTTAAGAAACATTTTGGAATTGCACCATCGGAGTTTGCAAAAGGAACCATGTAAGTCCAACAGGCTTACATGTGAAGGTTACTTAGCTGTCTATATTAGCGGATTTGAAAAACCTGATTGGTAGAAGGCATATCTATGTTATTTCTGCAACTCCAACAAGCGCGATTTAATTTCATTTGATGCAGGATTCAATTCGCTGGCCTTTTTGTACGAAGCGATAGCGTTCTGCTTTTCTCCTTTCAAAGCATATGCTGCGCCCAAAGCCGCAAAGGCTTTTGAAGAAGACGGATAGTTAATTGTATTCATCTCCAGTAGCTTAATGCCATTATTCAGGGTTGCCGGATTTTTTACTATCCATTGTGCCCAGCCATTGACATATGCTTCGTCAGGCAAAATCGGATAACCAAACTTTTGTGATAATTCTTTATAGTGTCTCATAATGATCTCGGGATTGATCTCCTCATCACTTACCGCAGGTAGTGGCCACTGGTGATAGATAAACCGAAGTCCATCATAATATGATTTGATAGTAACGGTCATATGACTCTCAACCGGATAGCTCATATATTCAAAATCCAATCCTTTGATGTTCCGCTTTTTGAGCAGGGAATCAAACTTTAAAACATCGGTATGAAATGTTGATCCAGGTGAAGAACCTTCATTGCCATCACTAAAAAAAAGTGTTTTCGATAAAGTTGATCCTGTTTTCATTTTTTTATCCGCGAGCTTCAGCAGGAATTTCTGATCCCACCAGAAGGATGGGCTCACGGCAATGTATGCGTCAAACATATCCGGATAATTAAGGAGGCAATTGATGGCTGTCAGCGCCCCGAATGAGTGTCCCGCAAAAATGCGGTAAGGTTGAGTTTTGTAATTTGAATCGATATAAGGTATAAGTTCTTTCTGAATGAATTGAAAAAGATGCTCATTCCCTCCGCTGTTCTTATACGGGGAATTAGCAGTGGTATCCGGTTTTCCATAATAATCAATATTGCTGTGAGATGGAGTGAGGTCACGGTTACGGTCTGTATTTGTTATTCCTACAATAATCAGTGGCGGAATAACATACACATCCTGCCGGCTGAGGTATTTAGAATATTCTACCATTTGGGTAAAATGATTGTCGGCATCCAGTATATAGACTACCGGATATTTTTTCTCCCGATTGTCAGCATCCTTTGGTGTGTATATCATTATCTTTCGATCTTCTTTAAGGATGCCGGAATGTATCGTCACCACTTCTCCCTGATCGGACTTAATTGGTTCTACCGTTTGGGCAATTGCCTTAAATGAAAAAAATAACGGTATAATAAAAAATAGGAAACCGGATTTCATATAATTTGGACTGTAAGTTAATTGTAAATATGACGCTTTTCCTGAAATAATCATTGTAAATGAATAGCTTTATGTCTCATTCAACAGGCCATATTAATTTATCCCAATGCAGGACAGCTCCTTCCCTTCCTTAAAAAGCAATGCGCGAATTGCTGGTTTTCTTTATTTGGTAGTTATTGCCGCCGGGCTGTTCGCACAGGTGTTTGTCCGCCAGGCATTAGCTGTTCCCAATGATGCAATGGCAACGGCCAGGAACATACAATCCCATGAGTTATTTTATCGTTTGGGCTTTTTCGCCGACCTGCTAAACTTTATTTGCGGGTTGCCGGTGATATTATTCTTTTACCTTTTATTTAGCCCGATCTACAAAGGGAACACCATCCTTGCGATCTTTTTTGTGATCATCTCAAATGCAATATTTGCGATGAATATTTTATACCAGTTATATCCATTGATAATTCTGGGCGGTAAAGAGTACCCGGGTATTTTTCAACCTGATCAATTAGCAGCGTTATCTGCCATGGCCCTGGACTTTCAATCACAAGGATATGCCATCGGGCTGGTGTTTTTTGGATTTTACTGCATCATAATCGGTTGGCTTATCTTTAAATCATGGCATATCCCAAAGGTATTGGGCATATTGTATGCCGTTGCGGGGTTATGTTATATCCTTAACAGCTTTATAATGTTCCTTTCACGCGGCTTTGCTAATCCCTTGTTCCCTTATATTCTGTTCCCATCCTTCATTGGAGAGGCTGCGGTTTGTTTATGGCTTATTTTTGCAGGGATAAAAGAAAATAAGGTCAGTTAGCCTACTCCATTAAGCCTGATTTTTAGTCATAGCAAATAAATTTTTACTTTCTCAACATTTGTGAAGGCTTTTTCATTTTTGTCTTTTCATCTTTGCATCAATAACAACAATAAAATTTTAAAAAATGAAACAGGTATTTATCAATCTTGCAGTAAAAGACATTCAAAAATCACTGGAGTTTTACACTCAAATTGGGTTTGCAATCAATCCGCAGTTTTCTGACGACCAGGCAAAATGCATGGTTTGGAGCGATGCAATTTTCGTTATGATTATGAGCCATGAAAGGTTCCAGACATTTACGAAAAAACCAATAGCTGACACAAAAAGCAATATTGCAGGCCTATTTGCCTTATCAGTTGAAAGTGTTGATAAAATGAATGAAGTTGTTGTGCATGGATTAAAAGCGGGAGGAACAGAGCCAACGCCTATGATAGATTACGGGTTTATGCAACTACGGCGAATAGAGGACCTTGATGGACACACCTGGGAAATATTTTTTATGGACCCCACCAAAATGCCCAACCAGGATTAACCACTTAAACATGAGGTTGGACAAAAATCATGAACGCTTAGGAGAATACACGATACTTACCAAAAAACAAGGCGCTTGCTAAAAAGGAGCGCCTTGTTTTTGCAAGATAAAATCGATATTCTAAAAAAACATTTTGGCAAGTAAATACTTGCATTTATATTTGCAAGCATATACTTGCATTTATGAAAATCAGAAGAGATGTTTATCAGGCCATCGCCGATCCCACCAGGAGGGAAATCATTAACCTCATTGCAGCACAGTCGTACAACGTAAACACCGTCGCAGAAAAGTTTGATATGACCAGGCAGGCCATATCCCTGCACGTGAAAATACTGGAAGAATGCGGTCTGCTGATTATCAAACAAAGCGGAAGGGAAAGATTCTGCGAGGTACAGCTGGATCAACTTGATGAGGTAGTAACCTGGATAGATCAATCCAGGAAATTATGGACCAGGAGGTTTGAAAAATTAGATAAATACTTACAACAACAAAAATCCAAAGGTAAATGAAGACTAATAAAGAAGATCTTTTTATTACGTATCAGTTTAATGCGCCGCGTGAACTTGTTTTTGAGGCATGGACAGATCCCAGGCATCTGCAACACTGGTATGCACCGGATGGATGCACTATAGTATTTAAGTCGATAGATATTAAAGTTGGTGGTACATTTCATTCTGTTATTCACGATCCTGTGCATGGAGAGTGCTGGATTACAGGAGTATACCAGGAAATAACTTTTCCGGAAAAACTCGTTTTCACAATGGAGCTGAGTAATGAGCAAGGCACGCTACTCAGCGCAGCCGACGCCGGAAAGTCAAAAGACTGGCCAGCGGCAATTATTACCACGGTGACCTTCGAGTCGTCCGGCGGGCAAACAAAACTTACCCTGCATCAAACTGTTGCAGAAGCAGAAGCCAGAAAAACCGGCGCCTACCAAAGCTGGTTCAGCATGTTTGACCGTTTGAACGCGCTATTATCAACCGGTAAATAATATCAAAATGATGCACTGCTTAAAGCCTGCCTGGCTGTTTCTTATAATATGTCTGCTCAGCAGCTTCATTTATGTTTCAAAATCAAACCACGTGAGTAAAAATAAAGAAACGGTTACCAAATACATGGAAGCTTTCAACCAGCAAGACCATGCTAAAATACTTGCCTGCTTAACCGACGATATAACCTGGGTGCTTCCCGGCGTTTATCTGCACAAAGGGAAAGCTGCTTTTGATAAGGAAATTGAAAACGAAGGGTTTACAGGCAAGCCCGTTATCAACGTATCCAGGATGACAGAAGAGGAAAATGTAGTCATCGCAGAAGGCACCGTTCAAGCCAAAACAAAAAATGGAATTATTGTCAACCTTGTATTCTGTGATGTTTTTGAAATGGAAAACGGGTTGATAAAAAAGCTGACGAGCTACCTGATGACCATAACCGATAAAAAATAATTTCAGGGACCCGGGCCCGGTTTCCCTGGCACCCGATTTCCAAATACAAAGGATAGCAGAAAATTTTAGTTCCATAATAATATGATGCAATTAGTCCGCCAGATAAACCAGGTAACGGAACCGCTCATTACAGCAGCAGGCGTTGTTTATAAAAACAGCGATAATGCTATTATCCGGATAGACAACCATCTTTCAGTTACCAAAAGTGAACCAGATACAGCGCCTTTTGTGCTTGCAGCAATGGTGAACCGGGAAGTGATCATCCGGACAAAGGACAAGATCATTGCCTGGGATACAGATAGCAACGTCAAAAAGGAATATCCATTCAATTATACAGGCAGCCTGCAGATCAAGCTGCTGTATGATGATAACATGATCATCCGCAATAAAACGGCTGACGGCTGGAAGCTGAGCAAATATAATTTCCGGGATTCCAACCTTATCTGGGAAGCTGATGGCGCCTATACCCACCTTTTTACCGGCAACGGAGATCAGTTGGTGGCTACGCATACTGAGAAAAAGCAGTTGCTCTCCTGTTTGAGCGCAACAAACGGTCACCTTCTGTGGGAAGTAAACATAAATGAACTGGGACTGCCTGCAGGTAGTTATGAGATCATCGGGCGTCCGCAGTTGGAAGGAGGACAAATATACGCGGGCGTCACCAACGGCCAAACAGACTATTTACTTTGCCTCGATACCAGTAACGGCCAGTTATGCTGGCAGGCGCAAGGTGCAGGTATGAGATTCCAGGCTACGGATCAGACTATACTGTGTTTTGTGAATACGGAAATATGGCAGGTCAATGCCTCGGACGGCACACGCCTTCATAGCGCGGACCTGTCATCGCGCATTAAGTCTGCAGGTATCGATCCTTATTCCAACGTAATATTCAGGAATAATAAAATATACCTGGCAGGTATCCTGGACACCATTATCAGTGAATGGAATATACAAACCGGCGACCTGTTATGGCATTACCGGATACACGATAGCAATAAAACAGGCCTCAGAGGTATGATGATCCCTGCAGCCGAAGATGTATTTTATGTATTTGATAACCGCATGTATGTGCTGGATTCAGAACAGACCTTACATGTATTTGAAAAAGCGTAAAAGTACCTACATCACACTTGATAATTAAGCACCCAAAATATTCTGGATTCTATTAAATTCTCACGAAATTAGTGCATTCACTATTTTAATTGACAAGCATAGATAAATCCCAATCAACGATCTGGCCAACCATACCTCAAGAATAACGCGCATTTTCCCTAATATGTGGCAAAGGCCGGATTATCATTCCCTTAATCCGCTTCGTGGCTATAATCGCCAACTGCTCTATGAAGGACTCCATCAGATGAAGATGGATACACTGCCCGGCAAAATATACTCCTACTCCAACATGGCAGTGGCGTTGCTCGGTACCATTTTAGAGGACACTTACAAACAGGATTATTTTACAATCTTATCCAATACCATTCTTATGCCTTTGCAGATGAAAGATACCCGCATCGACATAGCATCACTATCGGCCGGCCGCATCGCCTGGCCCCATAATGAGCTGCGACAAGTGGTGCCCTTATGGGATATTTCTAAACTCCCTGCTATGGGCGCGCTACGGTCCTCTACGGCCGACATGGTTAAATTTATCAACGCCAACAACCATGAGATAAGCCCGGCGATAGCGCTGTCGCACAGCGTAACATTTGGCACCGAAAAGGAAGGTATGGGCCTCAATTGGTTTATCCATAGTTCGCCTCAAGGATATAAAATTCTTGAACACAGCGGAGGAACCGGTGGCTCACGCAGCTCGCTGGAATGTTTTCCCCGGCTTAACGCCGGTTTCGTAATACTTACCAACAGCCTTGCAAATCGTAACAACCTCGAAAAAGAACTGGCAGCTATTGTGGCTTCGCAGCCAATCTGAACTTCATGAAGTACCGGTGAAAGCCAATCGGGCGCATTTCGTGATGCATGAAAAATTTTCAATCCCGCCTGAAAACATGTAGCGTTCCCTGATCATCAGTAATGAATAAATTACCGTTGCAACGCATCGTCAGAAAGCTCCATATTTCAGAATTATCTGCTAAGGAAAAAGTGCTCAAATGCGAAACAGGGAGATGATTACCGGCATTTTTACGTGGAAACGGATTACTCTGTTTTATTCCGTCGTCTCTCAAAAAAATCGCTCTTTTCGCCAATGGCTGTTTTGAGACAGTTCATAATTTCCTCGTGAAAGTCCGTGCCTGCCGCGTTAAGAGGATCAATAGCCTTTACCAGCAAAGTGCGCAGTTCAAAAAGCTGCTCCCGGTTATACTTCTTTGAAGCCTTTACCAATTCCAGCTTCATCAGCTCTTCCTGCTGATTTTGTTTGGGGTTAAATATTTCGTTGATATGGCTGCATTGGTGGCAAATACCATTCTTGTTGATTAACGCACACCGGTGCTCAAAAATATTTGTCATCGTATTCCTCGCATCGTTCAACAGGTGTTTGATGACCCCTTCGGTTTTGCCAAGAATAAGGCAGATTTCCTTTACCTGAAAATCGTAAATGTCCTTTAAGATCAGCGCCACCTGGTTTTCTATGGGCAAGGTTTTTGAAATACAGGTGAAACAATAGTCTATATGTTCTTTCATTTCATAAGCCCCTGCAGGTGACGTATCATGCGTCATCCAAAAAACCTCCCGGATCTCCTCCGAACTGATGGCCAGATCTGCCGCCCGGTCCTGGGCATCAGCCTGCCATCTTTTTAATTTCCGTAAGTGATCGTAGGCGAGGTTGGTGGCTATTCTGAATACCCAGGTTTTTAGCGATGATCTGCGGTTAAACGTTCCGATTTTAGTAAACGCCCTGACAAAGGTATCATGGGTCAGGTCATCTACGTCGTTCCGGTCGGTAACTAAACGGTACAGGTAGGATTTCAATTGATTTTGAAATCCGGCAAACAGTGCCTGGAAGGCATTGATATCGCCGGCTATTGCCGACAGAAGAAGCTCCTCTTTTTCCATTAATATAATTAATCAATAACGAGATAGTTGCGGCCCCGCCAAAGGGCCACAACTACTAATGTACCACAAAAAGGATACTATAAAATGTTCAGCTTGCCGCAATCCACATCTACAATATGACTGTTAAAGGCTACCCCCGTTTCAGAGGCCAGGAAGGCGGCCGTTTCACCCACTTGTTTCAAGGTCGGACTTGTTTTTAATATGTCCAGGGACTTGTATTGCGCTACCAGCTGTTCCACGGGCATTCCATATTGTTGTGCCGCAGCATTTATCCACCCGGAGATCCGCCTGGTTTCCATCAGGGCGCCGGGACAAATACACATTACTTTTATACCATCTCCTCCCCATTCGGCAGCCATCACCCGCGTCAATCCTTCAATGGCGGCACTGGCGGCCGTAATACCCGCCACATTAGAAAGCTTGGACCGGGACAATGCAGCCGTAAGTAGTAAGATAGTCCCTTCGGACCGGCTTTGCATCATATACCTGGCTGCTACCCTTGAAGTGAGGAATTGTGAACCGCAAATCTTCTCCATAGGAGCCATAAATTGAGCAAAGGTGGCCTCCGTTGTTGGTGGACGCCCACCCATCTCGTCATAGTTTGCCCCGATACCATTGAAGACAACATCCAATTTACCGTTGTCTGCGACGACTTTTTTTAAGAAGTTGTCTATTCCAGCCTCATCCAAGGCATCCACTCTGGCGGCTTCCGCACTTCCACCATTCGCTTTGATTTCCTGTGCCAGTGTTTTTACAGCATCGAGATTCCGGGCAGTGACATACACTTTTGCGCCGTGCCGGGAAAATGATCGCGCCACTGCTCCCGCAATCTCACCGGATGCCGCAAATACTACGGCAACTTTGTCTTTTAGATTTTGCATTTTGTTTCAATTTATCTTTTGACGGTTAACCCGGCTAAATGATCGGGATTTTTCAAAAAAATAAATTACACTTCCTATTTTATTGGATATAAGTAATTTTTATATTTTTTTAAATAAAATATTTAGCAACGGAGATTTGCACAACCATCTTAACCAATCATTAGATACAAACAAAATAGACGGGAGTCATCGTCAACCGTCCTGACACCATCCTGCCAGTGGAGAACCGGCGGGCTGGTGTCAGGCAAACGAATCATTTTTGCCTGCTGATCTTCGATTACATACCGCTTATCAAAATGAATACCGCGCGCCTACCTGCATTTGCCACCTCGACGCAAATGGATCCACAGAATAAGGCTTACCGGGATTTACAAACTAGTAAAGCGGGTAACTCTGAGAGGATTTGGCTGGTATATAAGGCAATAATCCTACGCTTGAAGTGGAGTTATAGGTATTGGGAGAAAAATAAGCTTTGCCCCAGTTTGCATTCAGCAGGTTGGTAACGTTCATATGTCCAGGCTAAGGGTAATGGTCTTTACTTTAGATGGATCATCTGCGGTTGTATTCAAATGAAGGTCCTGCGCAAAGTGAAAGTCGGCACTGGCATTCCAAGGTGTTCTGCCTGCATTTCGCTCGGTGAACGATCCTCTCCGGGAGCGCAGATATTTATTGCCATCAATAAACGCATCAAAGGCAGCCGCCTGCTCCGCCGCGGTTTGCGTTTCAGTGGGCGCAAAGAAATTAATAGTCTCCTCTTTGGCGGGTATATAGGCCAGTGAGACCTGCTGAGGTGTATTCTGCGGGGTATAATTCACGAAGCCATAAGTAAATGGCGATCCTGATTGTGCAGATACAAACAGGAAAAAAGAGCTTACCCATGTTTTATTCCAGGCCTTGCGGTAGTTGATATTACCTACTATCCGGTGGCGGATATCAAAGTTGGAATAAGCCAGCTGCGGATCATTGGGATTCAGTGCCTGGTTCAGCTGCCAGTTAGATTCAAAAGAGTTACGAATGCCATTGGCCACGTCCTTGGATTGCCCATAGGTATAAGCCAGTGAAAAGCCGAAGCCGGACTGAAAAACACGGGCCACCTGCCCGGTAATACTGTAACGGTATCCCTTAGAAGTGTTGGACATTTCATACGCATTGGCAAACTGTGGGTTCAGGTTGTTCTGCCCGGGGAATACCGGTTGATACTGATGGTTCACGGCCGAATCAAAAACGGCATAAGTGGGGCGGTCTGTGAGGTTAATTTGCTGGAACATTACATCTTTGATCGTTTTGGTATAAATCGCTTCAAGGGTATATTTAAAACCATTTTTATCCTTAAAATCAACTGCCAGGCTTCCACGCAATACCTTTGGCATAACAAAGCTGTTATCTATTACATCTACCTGTGTTTTGCCGGCATTTTTTATCCGTTATCACCTGCCCGTTATTACCCGCAAAATCACCAATGCCGTGGCCTGGTTGGTGTTGCATGGGATCTCCCTGGAAAATATAAGGCGGGTTGCCATCCGTTTTCTGATCGTAGGCGCCATAGGTGTCGCCATTGTTATAAAAGGCATAGCCTAACCAGGCAAACGGGATCCGCGAAGTAAACATACCCACACCGCCTCTCAGCACCAGCGACTGGTCGCCATAGGCATCAAAACGGAAACCAATCCTGGGAGAGATCTGTATCTTGCCCAGGTAGCCACCGGTTATCTGGTTCAGCGGCGTATAAGTATAAGTGGTGCCAAACGAGGGATCCGTAAAAGTATTGCGGGTCTTATCGCTTAATATTTGTTTAGTGGGCACGCTTGCCAGGTCAAAGCGCAGGCCCTTGGTCAAAGTAAAACGGTCTGTAAGCTGTACTTCATCCTGGATATATGCGCTGTAGAAATTAACGTTAAACACTGCGACCGGGTTTCCCATTATATAATCGCGGCTGTTATTTACATAGTTGTAGCTGCCTTGTACCCGTTCAGGGTTGTTGTTCAAAAAGTCGTCTATGCTTTGGTAGGTAACCCTGCCATTCCATGAGTTTACAAAACCATAATTGATCCGGTACAATTCATTGTGCGTACCGATGGTAAGGGTATGTTTACCCAGGTTCCATACCAGGTTGTCCGTGATCTCTATGGTACGCTGGCGCTGGTTGAATATAGAAGCTTCCCTGTCTGTACCAAAGAAGATGGTGGTACCCGGCTTACGGCCCCACGATCTGTACCTGCGGAAACGAAGCATCGCTCAGCGGTGTACGATAGTCATGAATGCTGGTAAATCCTACGATGGCATTGTTGGAGAAATTGTTATTAAACCGCGTTTTCAGCTCCGCTACCGTAGAGGTCTGGTTATTGAACTGCTCATACGCAATACTGCCAAAACGAAAATCAAACTGGTCACGTTCCAGATTAATGGCTTTGGAGCGTATGGTATTGTTGCGGATCGCCAGCTGGTTCCGGTCATTAATGTTCCAGTCCAGGCGGTTAAAGTACTTCTCCGAGTTGGCGTAGGCATTATAAACGCCTGCCGTACCGGGATCAAAGTTATAGTGATGAACACTATAGTCGATAATGCTTTGTGCATCCGCCACACTGAGAATGCCGTTAGCAGACGGGCTGCCGGCTACCTGTTGTATGGGGTCCTGCCGGCGGGTAATTTCTTCATTGGTAAAAAAGAACAGTTTGTTTTTAATGATGGGGAAACCTACCCTGAACCCTGCCTGGTAATCATGAAAATCTGATGGCATTTTTGTATTCAGTTCAGAGCCGGTATGGTCTGGTCCTACCAGCGTGGCATTCCTGCCATAAGCGTATACGGAACCATGCACTTCATTGCTGCCGGAGCGGCTAACGGCGTTGATGCTGCCGCCGGTGAAGTTACCGATCTTCACGTCATAGGGCGCCAGGTATACCTGCATATATAACGGGCTACACTATACAGGTAGGAGAAAATCTTTTTCTGCAATACAATTTGTTTCCGTTGTTCTCATACGCTTAAAAAAACGTCCTGGGTCACATCTTCTGCATCATTGCGGTTATCTATATGCTTAAATACCAGGGCAAAGATTACTTCAACAAAACAACGGTACACGGATTCAAACGCCGTCTTGTCATCCTGCTGGATGCGTTGCCATAAGTCCTGATCATTCCAGTCATCCATTTGCATAAATGCAAATATAACAGCTGAATATTACGCTATTATTATCTTTTGGTGTCGCTCCCGGCACTGTCCCATTGCGTTATTTTATTTTGATTACTATCAAGCCCTTTATGGCGATTCGAATAAATGGAGTATTGAAACTACCATTAAAAATGGTATAAAAATACCACATCACCTGTGTAAGCCGGCTTCGCCTTGCCTTTAATACTAAGCGTAGCACCAATTACTACTTTGGTAACTCCTCTTAAATCAACTATGGAATTGAGTTTCGCTTTCAATTGTACTTCGTCGTTTACAAACACTGCCTGACCAAACTTAAACCGTTCTATACCGTAGTTAATTTCCATTTTAACGTTCCGGATGTCTGCAATTTGCTTCCATAAGTAAGGAATTAACGCCAACGTCAGATAACCATGGGCAATAGTCGTTTTGAAAGGCCCCTCATTTTTTGCTCTTTCCTCATTGCAATGGATCCATTGATGATCCAGTGTTGCATCCGCAAATTTGTTGATCTGTTCCTGGTCTATTTTATGCCACTCAGAGCTACCTATCTCTTTACCCTCATACGCTTGATATTCTGCGAAACTGTTTACAATTACCATAATTCTTTCTTTTATTATTATTTATAGATACAAGCGCGCCCAGGCAATAAACTCGCCAGGATAAACGGATTTCCAACTTACTTCTATTTCTTCAAGTATCCAAAACATCAGTCCAATTAATTTGTTAAAAGGACATCAGAAAAACAAAAAGTCCGCTATGATAGCGGGTTTCCAGTCAAACCAGGCTCTATTCACTCAGTCCTGCCAGAACAAATCTTCCTGCTGCTGATCGTCTGAAAATAGCCAGACCTGCGAAATTTTCCCGTCTTTTACTTCAAATAAATCGACCCCATTCATGTCTATGCTTTGGTTCCTTTTGTGGCGGTGAATCGAACCGGGCAAGCTATCAAATTGTCGCTTTCCATTAATGCGCCACTCGGTTTAACAATCAAACTTCCTGCTACCTGCGCCATCATTGCTCCAAGCATATTACCTATTTCTTCCAGCCCATTTTTAACCCCCGAAAATTTATTGTTCCCTGGTTGATGCCACCTGGCATCCGGTGCAAAAACCGAAAACGCTTTAGGAACGCCTCCATTTTCAAGCGCTTTAAAGTAGCATTCAATTATTTCTTTTGATGTCATTTATTACCGGTTTTAAAGTGTATAATATTTACCTGTCCCAGAAGTATTTACCGGATGCTTAAAATCCAGCGTTTTTATCGCAGGCATTGCGCGAAGGTATGTATTGCTTACCTTTAGGAAAATGCTTTTCTCCGTATTATCTGAAAGCAGCTTCCGGTATACCTCCGCTTTGTTAATCGCTTTCTCCAACCTGGATTTTTCTATAGGTTTAAGCAGGTAGTCGATGGCGTCCAGCTTCCAATCCAGGAAAATTTCCGAAAAACAGCCAATATCATTAGCTGGTAAATAATGGACGGCTTGTTTTCCCTGTTGCTGCGTCCTTTTTCAATTTCCTGCGTCTTACTGTTGTACATTATTCTTCAACACAAAAATTACCTGTTAATGGAAAAGAAAAAAGGTCTGATGCTATGTTTTAGGAGTTTGCCGCTTGTTGTAGTCGCAAGTACAATGATCAATGCATCGCTATCCGCGCAATCCGTACATCCTTTAGAACCAATATCCAATCATTACAAATCGTTGGCGGCAATGAATCCGGCTGCGGACCCTGCAAATGCAAGGCTGGATACCATTACGTTCCCATGGAGTGAATATAGTAAAGGAGCGCTCGCGAATTCACTCATGCGGACCTACTATCTTAGTAAAGAAGATGAAGAAAAGCTGCCTGGTTACATTAAATATCCAGCCAATAGTTCCTTACAGACCAGGGCTGAATTGGATTATATGCTACAGTTGCAGGCAAAAAGAACGTCTGAAGAAATCCACAGGGCAGAATATATAGCCAACATCGGGTCGTGGCCAAACATAATAAACCCTTTGGACGCTGACTATGCCGAAAACCGCAAACAACTGTTTTATATTGCCGGCCCGGTTGGTGATTGGTTCAATGATCAGAATTTTCCCGCCATCACCCAGCTGATGTTACATTGTATCCAGGATATCAGAGTAACGGAATTCAGGTTAAAAAGATATTTTAAACGCCCACGCCCCTATCACCTGGAGCCCCGGCTATACCCACTGGCACGGATTAGTTCCCCGTCCTTTCCCAGCGGACATACCCTATGGTCTTTTACAGAGGCGTTAATATTCAGTGAAATAATACCGGAGAAAAGAGCGCAATTTATAAAGATGGCAGAAGAAGTCCGTTGGTCAAGGGAACTAATGGGAATCCACTACCCCAGCGACAATGAGGCATCGCGGAATTTAGCATGGCACCTGCTTACCAGTTGGTATAAATCCCCCGCATTTGTAGCAGATATGGAAATGGCCAAAATAGAATGGGCCAGGAAAAAGGGGATGTACGATACTAAGTAATTACTAAAAAGCTACAGTGCCCTTCACGGACCTGTAGCTTAACACTTAAATGACGGTATCGCTGGCACAATAATTTTTACCCGGAGGTGAGTTCTTACAACAGGCAAGGATATTCCCATATTTATCAAACTCATATTCACAGCAACGTATAATTTCTTCTTTCAGTTTTTCCCTGGCTCTTTGTACTCTGGACTTCGCTCCTGATAAAGAAATGCCCATCTTCCCGGCAAACTGTTGCTGCGTCAATCCTTCCAGTTCTGTAAATACAAGCGCCTCCCGGTAGATTTGTGGCAACGATTCAATCATTGGCCGGAGGCAATCCGCAAGGCGATACTCATGCTCTTCAGCAAAAACTTCATGATCCTCCGCCATTACAGGTGCGGCATCAATGGCTATATTTTCACGAGTGCGGCGATAGTAGTCTGTTACGGCATTATTGGCTATCCGGTACAAATATGCCCGGATGTGCTGCGCCTTTTCTATCTTTCCAATATTTATAAATATTTTAAGATAAACATCCTGTAGAATATCGTTACAATGATCGCCTTGATTCACCTTCTGGCAGATGAATCTTTTCAATTCCGTACTAAATTCTTCCCAGATCGAAATATGTGTAGGTTGCATAAACAACAGCTTAAATACCGGTTCTCAAACTTTCGGCATAGGCATCAGGTAGGGGGCTGTCTTCTACCGCTTTAGCGGCCTTCTCCACATCATATTCAAAGCGAATAAATTCCACCTGGATGCTTTTTTTATCATGAATACAGCTATGGTCATTGATATGCAGCATCACATAGCCTCCGCGGGGGTCGCCGTCTTTAGGCTTCCCTACGGATCCAATGTTAATGGCGTGCCTGTAGTGTGGATTCCCCTCCGCTTCAGCCGACAAGATCCTGTGATAGGGCTTGTGTGTATGGCCAAAACACATAATGTCGGCATCTGCATCAGCCATAATTCTCAGCATACTTTTTTCTTCCCGGTCTTCAAATAAATATTCATTGATTTTACGGGGACTGCCATGTACAAGGAGCAGGTTCAGCTTATCATTATTTAATTGAAATTCCACTTTGATGTGGGCAGGCAGTGTACGAAGGTATGTACGTTCGTCTTCGTTTACAATCTGGTTGGTGTAAGAAATCGAAATACTGCCGTTAGCTTTCTCCATCTCTGTTTTGTAAGCACAGCCACAGTCGTTGCTTGTTCTGCCAATTCCAAAATCGTAGTTGCCGGCAATCGCAGGAATACGACGTTTTCTGATTTCATTGATTACCTCGTTGGGCCAGATATTATATCCTACAAAGTCGCCCAGGCAGTAAATGGCATCGGGTTTTCTTTCATCAACATCTTTAAAGAATGCTTCCAGAGCCGGTAAATTTGCATGAATATCGCTGAACAAAGCTATTTTCATAAATAGAATAATTGAAGATTGGATTAGATGTTCTTAGAAATATTAACGATCAGCAGCAACCGCCTCCAGGTGTGCAACATTGGGCAGCTTCCAATCCTGCCGGAACTGCCAATGTTTCCGTTTTTGGTGTACCACAGGTCATACCACGATCTGTTGCTTTACATTGGGTAGCATCCGGCTGCAGGTTTACTACCAGGTTATCTCCATCCAAAAGGAATTCCTTTGGATACATCTGCCGGGTATCAAATTCAGCATTGCCAAATTCAATTTTCACGGTGGCTTTGGGATTTAAGTCGATGCTGCGTTCCACCAGGTCTACTATCTTCAATGCTTTGTTGACTGCCATAGCGCGATCTGTTTGTACTTCAACCGGTTCCCATAATTGCACAATAATTTCTGTCCAGGCGTTTACTTTGCCGCCGCAGTCTACGGAAGTTATAGGAGCCTGTTTGATTTCTGTGATATGATAAGAAGGTGCTACCAGTTTGTCCTCAGCATATTGAAATTGGAGGATTTGTTCCGGATGTTTTTGCAACTGGTCTTTAAAACTCTGCCAGTTCATTTTTGAATTACTCATCTTATTAAAAATTTAAAAGTTTTTAATTATGTTTTAACAGCGGTTACCGGCGCTTCCACGATTTTGCTGTACCAGCGTTTACGAAGCCAGAAGGCGACGTTTACCAGTGCAATCAATGCAGGTACTTCTACCAGCGGTCCGATTACGCCTACAAATGCCTGACCGGAATTGATTCCAAATACACCAATCGCCACCGCTATGGCTAATTCGAAGTTATTGCCGGCTGCGGTAAAAGCGATGGAAGCATTTTTGGAATAATCTGCCCCTGCAGCTTTACCTAAAGCGAAACTAACGAGGAACATGATAGCGAAATAAATTACCAGTGGTATAGCGATTCTTACTACATCCATAGGAATTTGTACGATCAGTTCCCCTTTCAGGCTGAACATAACAATAATGGTAAACAGCAATGCTATTAATGTAATGGGAGATATAAATGGTACAAACTTTTCCTGGAACCACTCTTCCCCTTTCCATGCGATCAGGGAGTATCTGCTGATGATGCCCGCTGCGAATGGAATGCCCAGGTAGATACCCACGCTTTTCGCGATTTCACTGATAGAAACCTCCACTGTGATCCCCTTCATTCCAAAAATGGTTGGAAGCCAGGTGATAAATACATAAGCATACACGCTGTAAAGCAATACCTGGAAGATACTGTTGAGTGCTACCAGTCCGGCAGCATACTCGCGGCTTCCGTCTGCCAGCTCGTTCCAGACGATTACCATTGCGATGCACCTGGCAAGGCCAATAAGAATTAAGCCGGTCATGTATTCAGGATATCCATGCAAAAAAAGTACTGCCAGGCCGAACATCAGGATAGGGCCAATGATCCAGTTAAGCAGCAAGGATAAGGACAATACTTTGGTATTGCGGAACACTTCGCCCATCTTGTCATACTTTACTTTCGCCAGCGGTGGGTACATCATTAATATTAACCCGATTGCCAGGGGAATATTAGTCGTTCCCGAGGAAAAGGAATTGATGACCCCTGAAGAGGAGGGAAAAAAATATCCGATACCTATTCCAATAGCCATCGCCAGGAAGATCCACAATGTCAGATAACGATCTAAAAAGCCCAGTTTCTTACGTTGAGCAGGATTACAATTTTGCATAGTATTTTTATCAGGATATTATTAGACGCCAACTTTTTTGCTTCTTCGTTCCAGTAAAAGCGTATCCCGCCAGGTATCACCCATTTTGCCGATGCGTTCCCGTCGCCCTACTATACGGAAGCCGCAGGCTTCATGTATTTTAATGCTGCCGGTGTTTTCAGGAAAGATGCCTGCCTGTAAGGTCCAGAGTTTATTTTCTTCGCTTTGCTCAATTAATGTTTGCAGCAATGCTTTTCCGATTCCTTTGCCTTGTGCGTTCGGCGCTACGTACACACTTACTTCTGCAACGCCTGCGTAAACGCATCTGCTGGAGACCGGTGTTAACGCCGCCCAGCCAAGAACCCTGTTGTCCTCCGTCGCTACCAGGCGGCAATTTTTTAAATGTGACTGGTCCCATTCTTCCCAGGAGGGCGCTGCTGTTTGAAAGGTAGCGTTGCCGGTGGAAATACCTGCTTCATAAATGGCCAATACTTGTGGACCATGTGTTGCTGTCATTGGAAGGATAGTCATAGAAAGATGCTTTTTCAGTATTAAGTATGACTTCGTGATTATATGAAACGTGCCGCAACGAGGTGCTTAATAATAAACCCCCATCGTATAATTGTAATATTGCGATATATATAAGCAAATTTTTTTAACAGCAGGATTTAATCTCCGCCGCCTCTTTGAAGAATGCTCCAAGAATGCTATGGTATTGGTTCCAGACCTTTGGATTTATACAGTAGCAAACACTGGCTCCTTCAATAGTTCCCTGAATAAGACCTGCTGTTTTCAACTCCTTGAGATGTTGCGAAGTGGTTGCCTGTGCCAGGCCAATCTCGTCTACGAGATCGCCGCACACGCAAGCGTTCTTTTTAACGAGATACTGCAAAATAGCTATCCGGGCCGGATGTGCCAGCGCTTTAGCCATATTGGCTATATCATTTTGTTCTTTGGTGAATAAATCCGATTTGGTAGCTCCCATAAATGTTACCTCTTTAGCATATCGCAATATTACGATTAGTTTTGAAACCTGCAAAAAAAGATTGCTTTTTAATAGAAAAAAATCACACGATATATATCCAGGCAGTTTTGAAGAAGGAAATCTTCCAGATACATTGATTTGAAGAATCAATAATTTGCAACCATGCAGCCAATCATCACAGAATAATTGGCGGAATATATTCATAGAAAAACAATTAAGCAACGAACGAAATGAGATACTTTTTCTTCGCAGTTTATTCGTCCGCCAGTAATTCCAATATCTTCTGCAATACATCTCATTTAAAATTTATTCAATTTGTATAGTTTGGTTATATTTAGAAAGGTAAACCACATACATTCAGTCAAATCTCTTTTAAGTCAGACGATTTATCACTATTATTCTCCCGGATAACACCTATCTTTCCAATCGATATTTAGTTACTCACGACTGATATAAGACTGCTGATATAGGGCCACCCCATAAATTATCCCATTACCAGATGTAATCCCATAGCAGAAATTGGAGGTAGGAAGTTACCTTAATGAACTCACATTATATTCTAAAAAGCATTGTTTGGCTTCTAAAACAAAAGAAAAATGAATACTCAACCTCAATTAATTTTTATTCTAATTGCAATTTTTGGTTCCATTTGCCAGGAGCTGCTCTATTGGTATGAATTAAGAAACAAACTTGATGCGAAAGAGAACAAAAAATTGCTTCATTCGAAGCCTTATTGGGTTATCACTTTCGTTATGATTGTTGTTTCCGGTATTGGAACATGGCTTATCTTTTACGATAAGGAAGTAGATTTCCCAAACAAAATACCTTTTGTTCTAGGCGCCGCTTTCCCATTGGTTTTTAAGAAAATTGTAGCGGCTTTGCAGCCAAGACATTTGGGAGATCTTAAAACCGCTAAGGCAAAAGTTGAATACAGCTTTGAAGATGTCTCTAAAATCTATTTCAAATGAATACCTCAAATAAATTCATTTTTATTCTTTTGTTCTTTATTTCTTTTAAAAGCAATGCATTTGGTCAAATCCGGTACTTCTTAAAACTTTTCGAATCAAATGATAAAAAGTATATCATTTTAATTGAAAAAGAATACGGAGACGGAAAAGAAATAGCGCATATTGAAGATGAAAAAGCTTTTAATGACTACAAAAAAAAGTTGAAGGAAGAACGGAAAACAGAGATCGCCATCCCGGGAATCTTTAAAACAAGAAAAGAATTTTTAGATCTAAACTATAACGCAATAGGGCGGGACTCAAGAAAAAAAGCGATAGAGATTTTGGCCAGTGGCCCAAAGGGCGGCGTTGACGACATTCACGCCGGCAATGCTTTTCCTAAAGCCGGATTACTTTCACCTGGACTACCCCAAAAAAAAACCTCAAATAAAGCGTTATCCCTTTCCAGAGAAAGAAATAGTCTTATAAACGTTAAAAAAGCACAGGTTTATATAAGCATCCCTGAATCACCAGATGAATTTAAAAATATTTTCGATACACCGGATAACCAACAATTGAACGACTGTATAGGCATTAAAAAAAGAATCTGTAACGAAAAGAATACAAATGTCCATTTTGTAACCAGTTCAGATTTATTGACAAATGGAATTATCAATTCACCGGATGACATGCCAATAATCTTAATTGGCCACAACGAAGATGGGGAATTTCGTTTACCGGATGGAAGCAGGAAAAAGTTTGAACATATGGACAGTCTTGCTAATGTAGCAAAACGTAGTATTATTTATTTATCATGTAACGCAGATATTTTTACAAACAGCCCCTCCGCCAACTTTTATTTGACGTACCATGATGGAATTGCTATAACTAATAGAATAAATAATGCTCTTTTAAAAGATGGAAATTTCTTGTCTAATGAAACTATCACAAACATTTTAGAGGTATATGGTAAAGAAAAAAAGCTGAAACTGAAATACAAAATAACTATTTATACAATTTCAGTTTCAGGACTTGGGTATACACTATATGAAATTAAAGATAGACGGTAGAAAAATATACAAATAAAGCCTCTAATAAAAACGTCCGGAAAGCCTGGCGCTCCACTACTTAATCTTCTCCTGGTACTCCTTTCTACTCTCTTCCAATGCCCTGTCATACGCCTCCCTGTTTGCAAACAACGCCGGGTTATAAGGAGCATTTTCCTCACGTATCTCATGCAAATCAAACTGACTTGCATGGGCAGCTACCCATATGTCAAATTGAATTTTGGGCATGGTATCCAGGGTGTATTTATAGTCAGCGGCGATCTGCGGGTAGGCAGTCACCTGTGAGAATTTCTTTTCCGTTACAATAGTAGGCATATTTGCCAGCAGTACTTTGTAAGTCTTACTGCTATCTTTCACCTCCATTAAAAAGCTGCAGGAGCCTTTCGTGTGGCCGGGGTGGTGGAGTACCAGCAATTTAGCATCTCCCAAACTAACTACATCCTTATCATGCAGCAGCCTGGAGATTTTAACCGGCCTGAAAGCACTGAACTCGCCGCCCAGGGCATAATCCGTTTTGCCGCCGGACTTCACCACCGATTCATCCGCAGCATCTACCATAAATCTGGCGCCAGTCGCTTCCTGAACGGCGGCCATGGCGCCCAGGTGATCAAAGTGAGCCTGGTTGGTGAGCAGGATTTTGATATCACTAAACCTGAAGCCGAGCGCCTCTATGTTCTTTTTAATAACAGCTGCGGAAGAAGCCAGGCCGGTATTAACCAGTATATGCCCTGAAGGCGTAGTGATCAGGTAGCTGGCAAGATCATAGGTACCTACATAATAAAGGTTACCCACAATACGGAAAGGCTGGTACGCCCTGGTCCACTCTTCACTGTGATTAGTAGGTTCTATCACTTTCTGAGCCAGTACATAGTTGCTCATGCAGGAGCACAGGATAACAGGTATTAATTTTTGAAGGATACGTTGACGCATATATGAAGTCGGGGTGAGCGATAAGTGATTATCCCGCAATATTAATGAATTAAACAATTGGTCCTCAACCCTACTTCGGATTTTGTTTAAACGACAAACTTTTCTCAAAGAATTGCAGCATTTTTCCTTCAATCCTGTCAGCAACATGATTGATATGGTCGCCATCATAAATTTCGAAGGAATGTGCAATGTTGTATTTGCTGAGTACTTCATCCAGTGTTCTGATACTTTCTGCGATGGATCTGTCTTTATCGCCTGCATCAAAACCAATGGACTTCAGTTTCCTGATGTTATAGATGTATTGATCCAAATTATTTAACGGGCGGTTCGCGTCCCATTTATTCAATATTTCCGGTTGTATATTTCCATTTTTTATTGGAAGATCAAGATAGAATGGAGGATTTGCCGGGTTGGGTGACCAGGCCGCCGCGGATGCAAAAAGTGCTTTCGTGAAAAAATCTGCTTTTTGCAGTTGTTCAATCGTCTTGATGCTGTCTGCCCGGAGGAACTGCGTTTCCGCGGCCGTTGCCGGAGAGTTCAGGCAACAGGGACTCAGCAGGTATACCGTTGAAAATACATCAGGGTTCTTTTCCCCGATCCGTAATGCTCCGTAGCCGCCCATGGAGTGGCCGCATAAACCCCTGCTCTCCTTCTGTGCAAGGGTACGGTAGTGGCTATCGATATAATTCACCAGTTCCCGGGCAACAAAGTCTTCCCAATTTCCGGTTGTAACTGAATTGGAATACATACTTCCCTGGAAAAGGGTATAAGCATCAGGAGTAACCACGATCATTTCCTGATCCGGCTTTTGGGAAAACGCAGTATCTAATATAGGAGGCAGTGTCATCCAGTGCTTCTGGAAGCCGTAAAATTTTGCATCATTATCCGTGTAGCCACGCAGGAAGTACACTACAGGATAGTGTTTTTTAGTACCGGACTTGTAGCCGGCGGGTAAATAAACAGAAACGTAGCGGTCTGCACTGTCGCCACTGAGATTTCCTTCCAGCAATGTGCTGTGCACTTTTATCCGCTCCACAGTACCTTTGGCGATTTTTGGTTGCTGTGCCAGGCTTTTTATAGAGTGAGACAACAACAGGAAGACAAAAGCAATAGTGAAGCAGGTTACGTATTTTATCATATCGTTACAATTTTCGTTGGATTACCTATCTCACTCCTCAACATACCGCACCGCAAATTCCACCCAGTCTTCCACAGAACTGTCCATATAAATATCCGGCTGGATACCGATATTGTCTATCGGGTAGTCTGGCAAACGCATGGCCCGGTAGGTGGGAATAAATGCCTCGTAACCCGGGCATCCGAAATCTACCTGATATGCGTTGCCGTAATCCAATGCGCCAGAACTGGGCGTGCCCAATAACTTGACCTTTTTGCTCTGCTTTGCGATAAACAAAAAATATTCTGCCGAACTCCCTGTTCCTTTATCTGCAAGGATAACAATCTGCCGCGGGCTTTTCGCTGCCAGCTCAACCTTTTCTATATAGGCAGGTTTATCTGTACCGCTAAAGTTCACGAATTTACCCAGGTTTTCTTTTAATTTATCTATTTGTTTGTCTATTTGATCTGTTGGGGTATTCTTATCCAGGCTTTTTTTATAGGTTTGAAGGTTCCCGATATAAGTTTGGGTAGAAAGAAATTCTGTCCCGGTGTTCCGTATTGATTTTCCGGAGATGTACGGGAGAAGTTGCTGATAAGCATCTGTTGTGCCTCCCGGATTGCCGCGAAGGTCGATGATCAGGTTTTCGCTGCCCTCAATCTGCATGCGGTGCTGCGAAATCAGCTCCTCAATTTTTTGTAGATGCCGGTATTCAAAACTTGGTAATTTAAGAATCGATGTTCTCGCAGATAATTTTTTGAAATAAAAGCCGGTCAGCTCCGTCAGTTTTTCTTCCAGCTGGGCCGCACTTACCGATGGTGAGGGTACTTCTCTGACCAACGCCATACTTATTGCATCCAGAAACAGGATGCTTTTCTTATGCATGTGGTAGTGCCCTGTTTTTTTGGACCGGTCAAGCATCAGGTATTCAAAAGAACCATCCGGAAACAACCTGAACTTTATATCTCCGGCTTTCCACTGCGTGGATGCTGCGGCGATAATAAACCCGGTGTATTCATTTCTACTCCCCTTTTTAATCCCAATCTTATACCCCTCTGTGGACCACACCCCCTCCAGCGTATCCCGCGTGAGCTTAATTTTTTCCCGGAAATCCGGAATATCGATCACGAGGGATGCTGCTAAACCACTGCTGCCGGAGGAAAAGGGAGAACCATTTGAACCTACCCATAAATGGGGATCTTTAAAGAAATCGGTATACTTTTTTAGTATTTTTTCGCAGGCGCTGCTATCTGCGTTTTTTGCCTCCCTGGTCAGATGCTGTTTTAATTCTTCGTAGGATGATCCGTCCTTAGTCTTTACCCCAAAACCCGGGTATTCGGCTTCCACTTTCTTCATCAGTTTTTCCAACGTCACTGCGCAGTTGCAGCCAGTTTGCTGCGCGTACATGGAAAGGGAAAACATATTGAACGCAAGGCAAAGCAATAATCTTTTCATGTTAATGTTTATTTATCGGGCTGCAAATATAGCCTTGCCGCCTTATTCAACGCCACCTGCGGGAACTATTTCTTTATAAGCTCCACTCTCCTGTTTTTCGCTTTACCCTCCTCTGAACCATTGTCAGCAATTGGCTGCGCTGAACCAAATCCTTCAGAACTTAAGCGTGACTTGTCTATACCGGATGAACTTAACGCCTCCAGCACCGCCTTGGCCCTGTCTTTCGACAACTGCAGGTTATGTGCATCATTACCGGTGTTGTCTGTATAACCATTGATGGCCACTTTCAATCCGGGGGTTGCTTTTAATGCCTTTGTAATTTCCGCCACCGCATCATTCCCTTCGGGCTTCAGGGTGGATTTATCTGTATCGAAGTTGATATATAGAATTGCTTTCCCTTTTTCGTTCAGGTCTTTAGTTATTTCATCCGCTTTCAGCATGGTGATAGTTTGCTTAAACCCTTCCTGCTGCAATATATTCAGCTTGCCCTGGGCGGAGGTGCCGGACAGCTGGATAAAAATATTGCTTCCATTGGTTCTGCGAATGATATAAGTTTTGATTTGGTCCTCCGTATAACCGATAGAACCGTCCTCCCCTAAGTAAGAAGCGCCCGGGCTGTAGCGGTCATATTCTTCTTTCGAAATTGATCCGTCAAATATCTTCACGCCGCCGGCAGCTTTGATGGCTTCATCATAACTCTTTTCAAAAAAAGAAAGGGACCACTCACCCTGTTTTATTTCGCTAACATTACTTTTCCATATGCGACCTTCCAGCGGTACCATTTTACCGTCTATGGCGAAGAAGAGACGGTCAAACTTACGCTCAACAGGTTTGTTCATGGTCTCTAAACCTTCCGGCAAAGTAAAAAAGGGGAAAGCACCTAATTCTTTTTCTGATACCGGTATGGCATCAACGTTAAAGGTGGCGGGTGCGGTGGCCGATTTATTCTCCGTCGTTGCAATAACATCGGTCTTTGGGATAGAATCAGCGGTGCCTGCCTGTTGCTTGCCCTTATTATTGCAAGCGCACACAAAAGCCAAATAAGAAATGCCGAAGAACAATACACGAATTCTCATAATAGTATTTTTATTAAAAAAAGATTTGTTACCAGCCGGTATATCATCAGCCAGCGTGGGTTTAAACCAAATTTAAATATCAGGAGAAAAATCCGGATTGCCTATTACTTCTTTGCCGGTAATCAAAAAATACCTGGAAATCAGGAGAAAAACGGCTTCGCAGTAACAGCAAAGGTATTACCGGCAGAGATTGCATAGGCATTGATATGCGTACGATGTAATGAAAGTGCAATCCTCTGTTTAAAATTTTTTTGGTAATATCGCACACTGCAACGTTAACAATGAACGTTTATCGCTGGCAAGAAGCAAGGAAATTTATGGTGCAAAGTGTGAAAGTGAGTCTTTTTATTTTATGGTTGTTCTGTAGCTTCCCGGGGGCCGCGCAAACCCTGAAGGATACAGCTAAAAAAGAACAAAAGACCGTTTATCTTTTTAGTGGTATAGGTGCCGATTCAAGTATATTCATGAATCTGAAACTTCCGGGATACCATAAAGTTTACATCAACTGGATCCCCGCGTTACCCAAAGAATCGATAACGCAGTACGCAGGCAGGATAAAGAGCCAGATCACGGTTGAAAATCCGTATATCATCGGGCTTTCTTTTGGAGGCATTGTAGCGGTGGAAGTATCCAAACAAATATCAGTAAAAAAAATGGTACTCATCTCTTCTGTCGAGACAAAAGATGAGTTGAATAAAATACAGTTCTTTTTCATGAAGCTGGGTTTATACCGGCTTATTCCAGGTGTATTAATCAGGCGGACCAATTTTCTTACCTATCGTTATTTTGGCGCCCGGTCCCCAAATGATAAAAAGGAACTGACAAAATTATTGCAGGATACAAATGTGTTGTTTTTTCGCTGGGCACTGAGAGGCATTGCTTATTGGAATAATAAAGAAACACCTGAAAGAACCATTCAAATACATGGCACAGCCGACAGGGTAATCGCCAGCAGGTTTGTGCATCCCGACTATCGTATCAAAGGCGGCGGACATCTCATGGTTTTTAATCAGGCGGATACAATCAGCAAAATTATCCTGAATTATTTTCGTTAGTGGCGCCTGTGATCACTTTTTGGCAAGCCTTACCCGGAACGTTCTCATAGAGGTGCGTACTCCGTCCGCTTCGATTTGACCATTTACAATTAAGTGTTCCAGCCTTGAGCTGACAAACCCGTCTCCAAGGCTATTGCGGGGATCACTAAACCCTATCGTTTGCCCTATTACCCGGACGGCGGGCTTCCAGCGTTTATCACAATGTGACAATAGCAGGTTATCATGTGCGGAAAGTTCCCGGAACTGCAACACGCCATTTTCATCGCATTCCCTCAACAATTCAGGACGGGATGCGATATCCTCAAATTCACGGGCCAGTTTGCTGCGTGCCGCAGCAGGCAACAGTACCGCCTGATTGATCAGCGGCGCCAGCTCCTCAAAGGAATATACTGCCATACTGTGGTAGCCCACTATGGGAGGCGCCTGCACCAGCATAACGTTTACAGGTATACGCTCCAGCCAATGGCAAGCCATTCTTATAAACACATAATCGTTACCGTCACTGCCTGCCCATATGACCAGCCTGTCTGCCGGCTGCGCCAGCAAACGGGCCTGTAATTCCCGCCAGCGGGCAAACGAATCGCTGTCACCGCCCCAAAAGTTGCCGTTTTCTTTATTAAAGTTCAGGCTGCGCAGGAATGCCATTCGCTTTGCTCCATCATCCAGCGGGCCGGTGCCGGGAATCTCATTGAAAGCAAATACTTCTCCTGTCAGCGTACGCTTTTTGACCGCCCAGCTAAGTATGCCGCCCCCGCTCAGGGACGAGACGATGTGTACATCCGCCATATAGATTTTTTTAACAGGAAGTGATCTGGTAAAATAAGCGTATATCCGGCAAACTTTCCGTCATTCGTCAACTTTTTTCCTGCATTACAAAAACCAGTGGGCGGCAGCCTTTTGTAGTTCGTTATAATCCGGTTCGTTGTCCGAAGCCCAGGCAACAATACCATCGGGGCGTATCAGTATGGCGCTTATACCTAACTGGTCTTTTGCTTTGCCTGCAACATACCTGATCCGGTTGCTGTACTTTTCTGTCCAGGCTTTGAGTGCATCACTCCTATCAAAATCAAGCAATATCCCCTGGCCATCATGCATCAGGTCCCCTATTCCTGTGCCGTCTCCGAATGCAAAGTTGGGAACACTGTAGCCTGTCAGCGGATGCGCTTCACCGAGATTATAGCGGGTAAAAATGCCCCATACTCTTCCCGCAATATAAGTGGCGCCATCGCGTGTATTTATCAAGTCACGGAAAATTGCATGCAGCGCGCGGGCATGAGGATCTGGCCGCATAATGGCCACCTGGGCGCGTGACCAGTCCAGCACCTGTGCGCCAATGGGATGCCGTTCCGTATAATAGCTGTCCAGCAAGCCTTCCGGCGCTTTATCCTGGATGGTAGCGGCGAGCTTCCATCCAAGGTTCATGGCATCTCCCAGCCCGAGATTTAGTCCCTGGCCTCCCAATGGCGAGTGAATATGCGCGGCATCACCGGCCAAAAGTACCCGTCCGTTGCGGTAGGCAGTGGCTTGCCGCGCCCTGTCAGTCCAGGTGGTGGCGAAATGCAGCGCGCTGATGGTAACATCGGTATCAGAGATGCGGCGCAACACCTCCTGAATGTGCTCCAGCGTAATTGGTTTCCCCGCATCATGAAATGCTCCGCCATCAAAATCCTGGATCATCAGGTAGCCAGGCTGCGATTGGAGGTACATGCCTTTTGCGGTCATGTTACGGCCAGGATTGAGTTGCTGGGGATCGGCAATATCCACTTTGGCAGAGTAGCCGGTAAATTCCGGCTCCGTACCTGCGAATTCAAAACCGCCCGCCTTGCGGACAACACTGCGGCTTCCATCGCAGCCCACCAGCCATTTGCATTGAAACGACCGGTCACCTGCCAGCACTGTTACGTCATCGTTAGTTTGATGAAAGCCAGTAACGCCTAGCCCCCGCCTGATGATTACCCCCAGGGATACCGCGCGGCGGGTCAGCACTGTTTCAAGTTCGTACATTTCAGAAATTAAACTGGTCTCCGTCGAACCTGGCAGGCGATATTTCCATTGGGACCTGTCAATATCACCATCGTGGAATGGAATGCCGGCGAAGTGCCCGGCCTGACGGCGTGGCCCCTGTACCGCGTTTGAATGAGGACTTTTAAGCCGTTTATGTATTTCAAATTCTTTCAGTAACCCACGACGGTAAAGCGCTTCAATAGTAGGCGCCGATAGCCCGCGTATCCCGAAAGGAAGTTGCTTCAATAAAGAATCCGGAGTCTCCGCCTTTTCCAGTACCAGGACAGAACATTTGGCCAGGGCCAGTTCACAGGCGAGGAACAGGCCCACAGGCCCTGCGCCGGAAATGATTACATCGTAAATAGTATGATTTTGTGCGGGTTCCTGGCTTACAAGTGTAGCGTTCATATAGCATAATTGAAGCACAAAATTCCGGAATGCCTGCTCGTCAGGCTTGTATAAACGCGACAAAATCGCCGGCAACAGCCAGCTTTCTTTTCTTTGTTCTCCGTGCAAATGCCGCCGGTGTAGTGCCGCTGTAGCGCTTGAACTCCCTGCTTAGATGAGCCTGGTCTGTATAGCCAACCTCATGAGCCAGACCGGCAAGGTTGGTATCCGGGTAAAGCCATAACTGGTTTCGTACTTGCTCGAAGCGCATCACACCAGACACGTCTTTCACAGTATGACCAGAAGATTGCTTGAACTTTCGTTCCAATGTACGAACCGTAGCATGAGCCGCCGCCGCTATCCCGCTTACCGGTATAGCACCATTTGCCTCTCTCATAGCTACTCCCGCTTTGAATAGCATACTGTCTGCAGCAACCTGCGACCCTGCATCCAGGAAATACTGTTTTACATGAGCCAGCGCTTCATCCATCTTCTCCCCCTCCATACATTTACTCAATGTGGATTGAAGGCGCGCGATCGGATGCTCAAAGATGTTCGCGCCTTTCTTATCGGACGGCAGTCCGAGCAAATCGAATACGGTCCAGGGAAAGCACCTGATACCGATAACTTCCAGGCAGTTTTTCGCGTTTAAAATAACAGGCTGGTTAAGCAACCCCATTATAAATGGCGATGGCAATGGTTGCAAACCACCATGGTGGGAAATGTGACAGTCGCCTCCGAAATGAAAAACAATTTCAGCGTAACCATCCGGTAGTATCTCGAAATCCGATGGCAATTCCCCGAAGTCTACCCTGGTATACCAAAAGCACTTTATAGCGTGTTGCAGCTCTTCAGGAGGATCAAATTCCTGGTGCTGCATTTTGAAAGATAGCATATCCGGGGTGTTTGTTTAACAGTCAATTTGCCTGGGTTTTTACGCGGTAAAAATACAACAAAATAAAGAGGATAGGATTTCCCTTGCTTAATCAATTATTACAACCAGGTACTTACGGTTTTCGCTGCCTGTTTAATTTCTTTTTCAGCAGATGCCCTTTCCACATCCAAAGGCCACTTAATGCAACTACTGGCAGAAACACCCATCGCACCGCGTTTGCGGCGGGTGGGTTGGCGGCTACCGGTCCATAAATATATCCCAGGATGGGAATGCTGAGTATAATATGTAACCAGCGGATTATTTTACGTTCTGTGGCTGCTTTCATAAAAAATGCTTGTTACACAAAAGTAGCCCGCCATCCTGTAGCCACTTATGGGGAGTCGACATGCCGGGGAAATGTGGCGATAAAACGGGTGATACTCATTATTATATCCTGCTCTGCGAAGCAAAAGCAGGCGAACTTACTAAAAAGCCTCATAGAGCTATAGCTCTATGAGGCTTTTTACCACCTGATTTAAGTCCTGCCTGCTGAACGGTAGCCTCATACTGGCAGATCCTTTTTTGTTAAACCTTCTTTTGCTTGCTATTGCTGTCTTTTTCAGATGGCGGCTGGTCTTCCAGCAACGTCGCCTTTTTCTCGATGGCTTTCTTTATCTCCGGGTCATCCGATGTAACACCGGAATTGAAGTTACCTCCCAGTGAGGTTTTATCCCCGGTATCTTTTCCCGGAACTCCCTTTGAAGTGTTTTTGTTTTCTGTGTTCTTGCTTTCCATAAAAAAGATTTTTATTTACTAATACCTCATCAATGCTGCAACAGGGCTTTCAGCCGGCATCTCGTCTTTTTCGAGCAAGAATACCTGGCCGCCATTGGCGATGGTTTTAATTACCGCCATATTGAGCAGGTCTTCATTGTTGCCAGTCATGCTGTCATCAACATGCAGTTCATTTTTCATTTCATCAAATGCTCCCCATGCCTGCGTGTTATTCGCCACAAACAGTGTATCTATCTGCCCATAATAAGCAGCAGGAACTATATCTGCAATGATAGAAGAAGTGCGGCCTGTAGCGGATTGATTGGCGTACCGGTCCTTTACTTTCTGCAGTTCCTGGTTAAAGTATGGTTGCAATACAGTGCGTGCCTGTTTGTACAAAGCAGGGGTATCATCGTATTCATGATTACCAGTGAGCGCTTCAGGATACACATATGTATATCGCGAAACAGAACGGTATACTCTAATCAGCTCCTCTGCGCCTGCCAGCAAAAGCGGTATATGCTGATCATGTAATACTTCCCTGAAAAGAATGTCGTCTATTGCTTTCAGATACGCTGTGATATTTGTATCGCTGGCGCCGCCAATACCCTGATAATTGGTATCACCATTGGTAGTATCCGGGTCCACGGGAAGGTTGGTGGCCGTGCTGTCTGGGAGCCCGGTTACAGGTATCGTATTCATGCCCGTTGCATCTGCTTTGAAAAGCCGGGCGGTATGTTTACTGATCACAAGTACATAAAAATCTTCTGTTGCCGGCATCACCTGTACCAGGGGAGATAGCTGGAAAGAAGTATTTACCACTAATTGTTCTGCCGGTGATACAGACATTTTAACATACCCTGAGAAGCCGGGTGCAAAGAACATGGCCAGTCCGGCTGACTGGCTTCGCCAGAAGTCATCATCATACATCAGTGTATACCCGGGGCCGAGCAGCTTGTCAGTTTCGGGCTGTTTCAGACCTTTCTCCTGTAATATTTTCTGTGTCTCCTGCAACTTATTTTTAAAAAGAACCGCATCTGATAAATCATTCACTGCAGCGCCATATTCATGTGTGGGAATATAAACTGATACACAATATTCTCCGGAGATAGCAGCCAGATGATTGAAGGCTTCCTTCGTGAATACACCAGGCAGCTCTTCCGGAGGACTGGCTTCCACCTGTGCCGCAGGGAAACGGTTACGTACGTTATCTTCCTGTTCCTTTTCATGGTCAGGCTTACCGCTTGTCCGGGTACCATATCCCCTGGATGTATTTGCTTTTGAAGTATTCCTGTTCGGATGTAATACATGTACATTATCCGACAGCTCATCCGGGCCGTCGGTGTATTTATCTGTTATTTCCTCGTATTCATCCATTCTTTCGGGAGGCGTAGCCTGTGCTCCAAGTCCCTCTTCTTTGTTTGCGCCGGAGGGTTTTCCCTTGCCGGGATGGAAAGTTCCGTTTCTATCTTTTCCCATAAAATTATTTTTTACAAAGTTCAACAATGATTGCTCACATGCTATTTTTCATCCACAGCAACTGTACCAATAATCTCTGTCGCCGGCCGCTGCAATAACGCCGGTTATACCGGTACGCCGCGTAAAGGAACGGCATACCAGTCATACTCCTACATTTCCATGAAGCCGGCAAAAGGGAAGATGAAAAGAAGATGAAAAAGAGATGTAGAGAATTTACCGCGTATTGATTTCTTTTGAGGAAGGAATTTTACGTCAGATGCTTTCCTGGATCCACCACTGATGCGACCGGTCTGGTGCAAACACTACTTCTTAATCTCCTGCAAAAACTGGGTAGGCGTTTTCCCGAATTCCTTCTTAAATGCCTTCGTAAAATACGACTGTGTTTGAATACCCACGCGGTACATTACGTCCGAGAGCGGTACATCCTCGTGTGTCATAATATAAACGGCCCTTCTCAAGCGGGTAGTCCGTATAAATTCCACAATATTCTGACTCGTAATGTGCTTTATTTTCTCATAAAGTTTTGTCCTGCTCATGCCTATTTCAGCGCATAGAACGTCTACATCAAACTCGGGATTGATCATCTGGGATTCAATAATACCAAGCAGCTTATCCATAAACTCCTTGTCCTGGGTAGAATGTACCAGTTCTTTTGCTTCTATATGATAATCCTGTATATAGCGTTCTTTCAGCTTCTGCTTCTGAACAAAAATATTACGGACAGTAAGTAGTAACAGGTCGATACTAACCGGCTTTGAAAAATAAAAATCCGCCCCGGAGCCAACGCCTTCTATTCTAGATTCGATCGCATCTTTGGCAGTAAGCATGATAAACGGAATATGGCTGGTTTCAACATCTTCCTTTATCAATTTACAAAATTCAATCCCGTTCAGACGGGGCATCATTACATCACTTATAATCAATGAAGGAAATATCTCCTTTGCCAGCTCAAGGCCTGAAGCGCCGTCAATAGCTTCAGATACCTTATAAAATGGGTGCAGTGAATCTTTCAGGAACTTCCTTAATTCATTATTATCTTCTACCAATAAAATATGTTCGCCTTGCAAGGCTGGTACAGGTAAGTGCTCGGGGCGGTCGTCCAGCAATAACTGTGGTTCGAATTTTTGCTGAACGCTTTCCAGGGCAATTACGCCTTCCGGCACATTCCCCTCTGTCTTCTCCCCGCTGGAATAATTTTCTGCTGCTGATGGCAACGCTATGATAATTTCTGTTCCCTGGTTCCGTTCACTATATACATACACATCTCCTTTATGGAGAGTGGTTAAACTTTTTACAAAAGCCAATCCAACACCCGATCCGAGATGTGATTGCGTGATGCGGTAATATCTTTCAAAAAGATGTTTGATAGATTCTTTTGAGATACCAATGCCGTTATCCTTTACCCTTATATAGAAGTAATCTTTTGCCCGGAACTCATTTTTGAGGATCAGCTCATTGCTGAAGGAAGGTTGAAATCCGCTGAGGGAGGTAAATATATCGATCGTTATCTTCCCCCGTTCTTCTGTATACTTAAAGGAGTTGTTCAGCAGGTTTAAAATAATCTTTTCCAATATTTGTTTATCAAACCAGGGAGTTAAATGCGTATCTGTAGTTGGAAAAGTAAATTCAATCTGCTTCTGCAGCGCCAGGTCTTCAAATTCTTCTGCCACGGTTTGTACAAATCCACTCAGGTTATGCGGAGAAACTTTTAATTTCAGCACGCCCGCTTCCACTTTTCTAAAGTCCATCAGTTCATTTATCAGGCCTATCATACGAAGCGCATTTCTATGTATGGAACGATAGTAATGGGAAAATTCGGGATGGGAATGGCTTTGTCTTAATTTCTCTACAGGCCCCAGGATCAATGATAAAGGTGTACGCAGCTCATGGGAGATGTTGGTGAAAAGCTGCAGCTGCACCTGGTGCATTTCTTCCTTCTTTTTCTCTTCTAATTTATTGAGTTCAAACTTTCGCCGCTGTTTCAGGGCAAAATAAACGAGGTACATCACCAGGCATCCCAGCAGGAGTAAAAACCACCATGTTTTCCAGAATGGAGGAGTGATAATAATCGTTATCGCGGTACCTGCTTCGTTCCACTTGCCATCATTGTTGGAGGCTTTCACCCTGAAAGTATACTCACCCGGATCCAAATTGGTATAAGATGCTTTCCTTTCAGTGCCTACCAGGTTCCAGTCGTTATCCAGTCCTTCGAGCTTGTAGGCGTACTGGTTATTCTGTGCGGCGGTATAATTTAACGCAGCAAAACTGAAGGAAAAATCCGACTGCTTATAAGAAAGGGTAATCTCCCGGGTGGCGGTGATGTCATTTAGCAGCGGAGTGCCTTTCTGCCCGGCGGCCACCTTTCTGTTGGATATCTGGAAACCGGTAATGTATACTTTGGGAACGAATGTATTTACTTTGATACTATCAGGATAGAATGAATTAAATCCATTAATACCACCGAAATACATTTTGTTGTCACTGGCTTTCAGGTAAGCATTCGCCTCAAATTCGCCGCCCTGCAGGTTATCTCCTATATTATATCTTTTATGTTGACCCGTTTCCGGGTTAAACTTCAACAGTCCGTTAGATGTGGAAATCCAGAAATTACCTTTATTATCTTCCGTTATTCCTTTGATAAACTCCCGCGAAAGACCAGCCTTACCGGTAAAAATTTTAAAGGTGTCATTCTTCTCATCAAAAAGATATAACCCCGCCTGCCCTATCCATAACCGTCCTTTGCTGTCATTGAATATCACCCGAAGGTCGGGCACCTTTTCCTCACTTTTAAAATAACAGGTAAATTTCCGGTTTTTAATATGATAGCAGTTCAATCCGCCATCGTCCGTACCAATCCAGATATTATGGTGAATGTCTTCATCGATGGATACAATATTATTGCCGGATAAGCTATTTTTTCCTCCGGGAGCTGTTGTTATCCTGCGGAATTTCCCGGTGGCCCGGTCAAATAAATTCAATCCGCCGTAATAAGTGGCGACCCATAAATTGCCATTGCTGTCCTCAAATGTTTTTTGCACATAGTTAGAACTGATGGATTGCCTGTTGTCCGGATCATTTACATACCTCCTGAAGGTGCCGCTTTTCCGGTCCAGCAGGTTTAAGCCGCCGCCCCAGGTGCCCACCCATAAATTCCCTTTGCTATCTTCCGTAATATGTAAGACGGCATCAGAACCTATGCTTGCCGGCATATACGGATTATACCGGTAACGGGTAAACGTATTTGTCCGGGGGTTAAACCGGTTTAAGCCACCGCCATCGGTACCTATCCATATATAACCTTCTTTGTCTTCATAAAATGCTTTTACATCATTATAACTTAAAGAAGAAGCGTTGTTTTCCTGCCGGTATAATTTGAACTTATCCGTACCGGGGGTGTACAGGTTAACACCGCCCCGATGGGTACCCACCCATAAATTGCCCTGGTTGTCTTCAAAAAGCGCGGAAACGGTTCGTTGCGACAAGCTGTTCGGATTATCGGGTTCATTCTGGTAATGATAAAAAGAGCCATTGGCCGGGTTGAACAGATCCAGTCCCCCATTAATGCTGCCTACCCATAGATTCCCGGTGGGAGTGCTCAGTATTATTTTTATCTGGTCGTTCGACAAACTCAGGCTGTTTGTTTCACTGTGCCGGTATCCCTTAAAGGTTTTCCGGGAGGGATCAAAAAGATAAAGTCCCTTGTCCTGTGTACCCAGCCAAAGATTTCCGGCAGTATCTTCCTGGATAACCTTCACAGTATTTTCGCCTGCGTTGCCGTCCCTGCTTCCGGATGGATAGAAAATTTCAAATGTTTTGTTCTCCGGATTGAACCGGTTCAACCCATTATCAGTACCAATCCATATATTATCTTTTTTATCCCGGTAAAGATAATTGACCCGGTTATCGCTGATGCTACCCGGCTGGCCGGAATGTAAAATATGACTGAAGGTATTTGAAGCCCGGTTATACAGGTTAAGCCCTTCGGTAGTGGCTACCAGGATCACGCCGTCGCGTTGTTCCAATACACAGTTCACCATATTGTTACTGAGGCCGCCGGCCTCCTGGGCACGATGGGTAAATCTCCTGAAGGTATTTTTAACCGGATCAAAAAGATTTAACCCATTATTCGTAGCCACCCACAGTTTGTGGTCACTGTCTTCACATATATAACGGATATAGCTGTCGCTGATGCTGCTGGCATCACTGCGGTCGTTCCGGTATACCACCATTTCATAGCCGTCGTACCGGTTTAATCCGTCGCGCGTACCAAACCATATAAATCCCCGGCTATCCTGGAATATTGTTTCAATGGTGCTGTTTGAAAGCCCTTCCTCCTGGGTAATATGTTTGAAGGAGAGTCTTGGTTGTTGCGCAAAAGAAAACAGCGGAACCAATGAAAGTGTCATGGCAGCCACGTGGAATAATAAAAAATGGGAGATATATTTTTTTAGAGACACCAGGCGCTTTTTAAAAAATCCTTAAACGAATCATCAACCAATTTAGATAAAATCGGGAAATATAGCTGCCTCCCCCTCCTGAATACCTGCTGATATTAACAAAAGACAGATTGAAACAAATGTTAGATGATTTGAACAAGCCTCCGGAAGCGAATTGCAATAAATTGCTTCCCAGCTAATTATGTACGACTTGAAGCTTAGAGTCACTTTATAAATTCCCAGCATATGAATAAACTACGACAAACGCATCGTTCCGCGTGGAGGGTTAGTTATGTAAGACTATTTTGCCAGACCGCGGCGCCCTTAGCCTTCGCCATCGTTTCATCCATGCCTGCGATGGCTGCTTACAGCGGTAACAACATCCGGATCACCTACCGGATAAAAGCCGACATCCCGGTAAAGGGAAAGATCACAGACAAAGCCAACGGAGATGCCCTGCCCGGCGTTTCAGTAAAAGTGAAGGGAAGCAGCGTTGGGGCGGTAACAGATGCCAACGGGAACTTTTCTTTAAATGCACCGGAAAACGGAACGCTGGTTATCAGCTATATTGGTTATACCACTATGGAAGTGCCGGTAAATAACAGGAATACCCTTCGTATTGCCCTGGAAAACCCCGCCACCGCATTAGGCGAAGTAGTAGTGGTAGGTTACGGAACCACCAGCAAAAAGGATATTACAGGATCAGTGGTATCTATAAAAACTAAAGACCTGCCACAGGTGGCCAACACTTCTATTAATAACCTGTTGCAGGGGCAAGCAGCCGGCCTTAATTTAAGTGTGCGGAGCGCCCAGCCGGGCGGCGGCCTTTCTGTGAACATCCGGGGCGCCATTTCTCCGAGAGGTAGCAACGCCCCGTTGTATGTAATCGACGGAGTGCCTATATTAAATAACGCCTCGCCCGTTCCTTCCATCGCCGATGGCGATCTTGGTTTTTACGGCGGAGTGGACCAGGACCCGTTAAGCAGCATCAACCCTTCAGATATTGAATCCGTAGACGTATTGAAAGATGCCAGCGCTACGGCCATTTATGGTTCTGCTGCTGCCAATGGCGTTATACTTATTACCACCAAAAAGGCAAAAGCCGGACAGGCGATAACGGAATACCGGGGCAGCTACACGATACAGTCGCCCAAACCCTACCTCGATTTTTTAGACGCGGGTAACTTTATGCAACAACAGGTCCGTTTGGCCCGGGATAAGTATTTATATGATAACAACCTGGCCCCTTATGGCAACACAGACCCCTCCTCCGTTCCGGCATTCAATCCCATGTTTTCGGATGCAGACATCAGCAAAGCCGGCGCAGGCACAGACTGGCTGGACCTGTTAATGAGACAGGGCAGTATTAATGAACATAATATTTCCGTGTCCGGCGGTACCGAAAAAACGAAGGTATACGCCTCTTTTAACCTGTATGATAATAAAGCGCTGCTGGAAAACTCCCGCTACAAGCGGTACACCGGGAGGGTAAACCTCGAACAGCAAATCAGCAGCCGGGTAAAATTCAACCTGAATTTAACGCTAAGCCAGGTTAACAGCGACAATGCAGCAACAGGATCTAATGCAGGAGGCCCCGAAAAATACAACCAACTGCAAGCCGCCTACACTTTTGCGCCTAATATTGGTATTTATGATGAATCGGGAAATTATACCAAAAGCTACGACCGCCTCATTACCAATCCCGCTGCATTTTCCATTATCCGGAACCAGACCAGCCTCAAACGGCTGTTGGCTGCCCCAACCCTGGAAATAAAGATCCTGGATAATTTAAAACTGACTGCAGTAGCAGGTATCGATAAACAAAGCTCCGATCTGAAATTTTACCTGCCACGAAAAGCTCAGAACGCGCAATTGCCAGAAGGAATGGCGCAACTGGCCACTAATAATATTGGTAACTATACCGCAGAATCTTATTTAACTTTCAACAAGTCATTTAAGAAAAGCGATCTCGCGGTAGTGGCAGGAGCCGGATACTACAAAAGTATGTCAGATAACTTTGGTCTCCAGGCAGTAGGTTTTTTCACAGATGCTTTTAGTTTTAATAATGTAGGCGTTGCCAGCAATAAAGAAAAGAGTTTCCAGAACTCTTTCAGGGCGCCTGACCGCATCAAAGTTTCCCAGTTCTTCCGGGTAAATTACAGTTACGATAATAAGTATATTCTTACTTTAACAGGGCGTAACGACGGATCCAGCTACTTTGCCGACAATCATAAATTCGGTTTCTTCCCCGGACTTTCAGCCGCATGGCGCATCAGTGAAGAGCCTTTCCTCAAAAACCCGGGCTTTATTTCCAACCTCAAGCTTCGCGCGGGATATGGTACCTCCGGTAATGAAAGCATCCTTGGCACCAATGCCTTATCACTGTATGGAACGGGCTCCCCATTTTTAATAGGCTCCACTTATTACACAGGCATTGCCATTACACAGATTGCCAATCCCGATCTCACCTGGGAAACAGACAAAACAATCAATCTCGGTCTTGATTTTGGATTTTTCAACGACCGGCTTACAGGAGCGCTCGACGTGTTCCGGAAGGAAGCAAAGGATCTGCTGGATTACAACCCGCTGCCATCCAACAATGCCGTAAGCCAGGTGGCGGCAAATGTAGGATCCACCCGCAGCGACGGCATCGAGCTATCGTTGAACTCCCGTAATACTACCGGTGCATTTAAATGGAATACTTCTTTTAATATCTCCCAATATAAAAATTACTGGATAGAAAGAAATCCTGTTATTGCGCTTTCTCCTTTCATCGGCGCCAAAGATCCGATCCGCGAAATATACGGCTGGAAAACGGATGGTATTATCAAAAGCGCCGCTGATGCTCCTGTCTATATGCCCAATGCACGGCCAGGAAATATCAGGTATACAGATGTAAACAACGATGGTAACCTGGATATCAATGACGTGGTGAAACTCGGCAACAGGGATCCGAAATTTTCTATCGGACTGGGTAACACTTTTTCCTATAAAAATTTTGACCTGAATGTATTTGTTTACGGCAACTTCGGAGGATATCTTTTCAACAGCTATTCGGGGTTTTATGATCCCGCACAAATAAACGGCAGCAACGCACACAATACACTTACCGGTATCAAAGGAGTTTGGTCTGCTGACAATACCAACGGGATATATCCCGGTTATGCCAGTAATCCCTACAGTGGCAATAATCCCACCACCACAAATGATTTCTACCTGCAAAAGGTGAATTTCCTTCGGTTAAGGAATATCACATTAGGTTACAAGCTGCCTGATAACCTTACCCGGTCCACCCGGTTTATACGGAATGCCCGGTTGTTCTTCGACATGCAGAATATTGCGGTACTCACCAAGTACAAGGGATATGATCCCGAGGTTACAGAAGTGAATCCTTATCCGCAAGCATTATCTGCCACTTTTGGCGTAAACCTGACCTTTTAATATCCACATCATGAAAATATTCATTTCAAACTGCTGCAAACTTTCGCTGCATCAACTGGCACTGATAGGCCTGATCATACTTTTACCGCTCTCCGGGTGTAAAAAAATGCTGGAATCAGACATCTATTCCCAGCTGGCGCCGGAAAATTTCTTTCAAACAGAAGGAGATGCGAATGTTGCGCTCATTACGCTTTACAATCCCTTCACCTCCAACTGGGGCAACGCTGATCCCGGCGCCGGCAGCTGGTATGGTGCGCTGTATAACGCTGATATCAAATCTTACTTCATCCGCAGCCTGATGACAACAGATGAATTACAAACCGATTGGGATGCCAATTTAACCAACTTTACCTTCGGACCCTCCACCTGGGTGGATGCCAACGATCCCACCTATCCCAAGATCAGGTACGTAGCCAAAGCTACCGACGTAATTAATAATATAGAAAAATCAACGCTTGACGCAGGCATTAAAAGAAAATATATCGCAGAAGCAAAAGTGCTGAGAGCCTGGCTGATGTATGTGCTATATGATTTTTACGGCCCTGTAAATGCCAAAACTGATCCGGCAACACTGGCAGATAATACCATCACACCCAGGCCGGACGCCACAACTTATTCCGCTCAGATTGAAGCGGATCTGACTGCCGCCCTGCCCGACCTGTCCGACAAATACAACAGTGATGCCACCAACTGGGGAAGGGTTTCCAAAGGCGTTGCACGCATGCTGCTGCTGAAATTATATATGCACAATAAAGAATGGAACAAGGCGGAAGCAACCGCCAAAGAAATAATGACCATGAATTATTCGCTGGAAGATAATTATGCAGATATATTCAAAAAGAAAGCAGGCAAGGAACTCATTTATGCTGTGCCTACCAATGATGCCTCTCCTAACTACTGGATCCAGGAAGTACTTCCCGGCGACTTCAAACAGGCAGGAAGCATCCAGAGAGCCCCGGGCTGGGGAGGATATTATATGCCCTGGAGCTTTTACAATAAATATGAAACCAACGACACCAGGAAAACAACGATCATAGACCACTATACTAAAAGCGATGGTACGGAAGCCAACAAAAGTAATGGATTAAGAGGAGCCATTCCGCTGAAATATACCAGCATCCAGGGCGACGGACCTGGTTATGCCATTGATGTGGTAGTGTTCAGATATGCAGAAGTACTGCTGGCCATAGCCGAAGCCATCAATGAACAAAGAGGACCAGGCGAAGCATACCAATATGTAAACCAGGTGCGGGCCAGGGCAGGCGTTCCCAATTTTACAGGCTTAACACAGGCAGGTATGCGTACCGCCTTGCTGGATGAACGTGGCAGGGAACTCTATGGCGAAGGCGTGAGACGCCAGGACCTGGTACGAAACGGCTCCCTGATAACTAACGCCCTGGCAAGAGGAAAAACAAACGCCAGGCCATACCAGGTGTTATTTCCCATCCCATCTGCGGTGATCATCGAAGGAAAGGGAATCATTAAACAAAACGACGGGTATCCGCAATAACCATCTAACCCATGACTACATTTATGCAAAACCGGTTCATCTTTCTTTTCATCTTACTAATTATTATTAACAGTTTACAAGCACAAAACACACACCCTGCGAATAAAATTAATTTCAACGGAAAATGGGAGTTTGTGAAGAATGTGGATAGTATGGAAATAGCTGCATCCCTTTCCGGTAATACTGGTCATAAAATTTTATGGGAGAAAGTTTCACTGCCCCATACACCACGGATTGAACCTGTGGAGAAGAAAGAGGAGCAATGGCAGGGCACCTGTTATTACCGGAAAAACTTCCGGGTGGCTGCTGCCGTCAGGGGAAAACACATCGCATTGCAATTTGATGCAGCCATGCACGAAGCAGATATTTATCTGAATGGAACGCATGTATATCGCCATGCAGGAGGATATCTTCCTATCTATATTGATATTTCTGATAACGTCAGGTTTGATGGAGAGAATATCGTAGTCGTTAAATTAAATAATCAAAACAATCCCGCTATTCCGCCGGGAAAATCAATTAAAGACCTTGATTTTAATTACTATGGCGGCATTTACCGCAATGCCTGGCTGATCATCAAAGATAAACTGCACATTGCCGATGCGGTGGAAGCGAACAGGGAATCCGGCGGCGGCGTGATGTTGCATTACGAAAACGTTAGCAACAGCCGGGCAACATTAATGATAAAAACAGAATTGCGGAACGATTACCGCCGGCCACAAAATGCACAGGTGAATTTAATTTTAACAGATGAAAAAGGAGTGGAAGTTGGTCGCGTTTTATCTGGTGTAAAAAATGTAATCAGTAAAGGATATGTTTCTTTTAACGGGCAGGTGGCTATCAAAAATCCCGCGCTATGGTCACCAGAACATCCTTCGCTATACCAGCTTACTGTGCAGGTATTGCAGCAGGGCAAAGTTGTGGACGAAGAGCAAATCAGTACCGGTGTTAAAACCTTCCGGTTTGAAGCAGGTAGTTTTACCTTGAACGGGCAGCCATTTTTCCTTCGTGGCACTAACCGCCACCAGGAGTATCCTTATATTGGCTATGCACTTCCGGATAATGCGCAATTCCGCGATGCCTATAAAATCAGGGCAGCCGGATTTAATTTTGTGCGTTGCTCCCACTACCCTCCTTCCCCCGCTTTTTTAGATGCCTGTGACAGATTAGGAATACTGGTGATGAACTCAATTCCCGGCTGGCAATTTTTTGGTAATGAGGAATTTCAGCAAAACAGCTATCAGAATATCAGGGATCTCATTCACCGCGACAGAAACCATGCCTCCATCATTCTATGGGAAGCGTCCCTGAATGAAACCAATATGAGTATGGAGTACATGCAGCAGTCCCACGATATTGTACATAAGGAACTGCCTTTCACAGACGTGTATACCTGCGGATGGATGGACGATGTGTACGATGTGTTTATTCCTGCAAGGCAACATGCCAGGGCGCCGGACTACTGGAAAAAATACACCCGGAAGCCAATACTGATTGCTGAGTATGGCGATTGGGAATACTATGCACAAAATGCGGGGTTTAATCAAAAAGAATATAAAGATCTGAAAGAAGGAGAAAGAACTTCCCGGCAACTGCGGGAAGCTGGTGAAAAGGCATTGCTGCAACAGGCACTCAATTTCCAGGAAGCCCATAACGACAATCTTGCCGGAACAGCCGTAGGCGATGCTAACTGGCTTTTGTTCGACTACAAACGCGGATACGCGCCGGACATAGAATCGTCCGGGATCTCCGATATCTTCCGTTTACCGAAATTCTCTTATTATTTTTATCAAAGCCAGTACCGGACACCGGAAAACACGAACAGCGATTTTGGCAAGCCGATGATCTTTATTGCCAGCTATTGGAATAATCCCTCCGTAACAACAGTCAGGGTTTTCAGTAACTGCGATGAAGCGGCTCTTTTGCTGAACGGGAAGCTGATAGCGCGTCAAAAGCCCGATCAGAACTCCTTCTCGGGAAAATTGCCCCATCCGCCGTTCACCTTCCTGGTAAACAAATTTGAACCCGGAACATTAACAGCGATCGGATACAACAACGGAAAAGAAGCGATCAGCACTACACAAAGAACGCCGGCAAAAGCCAGCAGCATCAGTATGGATGTTGATACGACCGGGAAGCCGCTTCAATCCGGCCAATCGGATATCGTTTTCCTTTACGCGCGTATTACGGATGAAAATGGCGTACTGGTGCCCGATGCAAAAAATGTCATTCAATTCACGGTTACTGGTAATGCAGTATTAATTGGCAGCAACCCGGTAAAGGCGGAAGCAGGCATTGCCACTATCTTGCTGAAAGCAGGAGATCTTACCGGAAAAGTTGTTGTTACTGCCTCTTCGGAAAATCTGAAAGAAGGAACGATAAAAGTGACCATCAAATAACACTTAAATTTCAGCCAGATGAAAATATCAATAATCACTATCTTCTTTATACTGCTCGCGGTTATACTATCGACAGGATGTACCACCTCAAAAACATCCGTTGGCCCATCCCGCAACGAATTTGCAAAAGGAGCTGATATCAGCTGGCTACCGCAGATGGAAGCCTCGGGGTTCAAATTTTATAATGATAATGGCGTGGAGCAGGATTGTTTCCAGATCCTGAAAGATCACGGTATCAATACGATCAGGTTAAGAACATGGGTAAATCCATCTAACGATAAAGCCAGCGGTCATTGCAGCAAAGAAGAAACGGTGGCAATGGCCCTACGGGCAAAGAAATGGCAGATGCGGATAATGATAGATTTTCATTACAGCGATAGCTGGGCAGATCCGGGTAAGCAAAAAAAACCGGCGGCCTGGGAAGGCCACGACTTCCCGCAGCTGCTGAAAGATGTATATGATTATACTTTCGATGTAATGTCTGCTTTGAAGAACAGCGGCATCACCCCTGAATGGGTGCAGGTGGGCAATGAAACAGCCGGAGGTATGATCTATCCTGAAGGAAGCACTTCAAACTGGCATCAACTGGCGCAATTGATCAACAAAGGCTATGATGCCATTAAAGCGGTGAGCCCTGCGTCTAAAGTGATTCTTCATGTGGATCAGGGTAATAACCGAACACGCTTTGTTACGTGGTTCGACAGCGCCAGGACCCATGGTGCAAAATATGATGTAATCGGGCTGTCATACTATCCCTACTGGCTTACCGGCAAACCCGATTATACCCTTTCTATTGATGACCTGGGCAATAACCTGAAAGAGATGGCCGCCAGGTACGGAAAGGAGGTGATGGTAGTAGAAGTGGGCGGAGAAGACACGAAAGCGCAGAACACCTATGATATGCTGGTTGCCGTACAGAAAAAGGTAAAGGCCGTGCCGGATGGAAAGGGTTTAGGTGTAATTTATTGGGAGCCGCAGGGAGCAAAAAGCTGGAGCCATTATGGATTAAGTGCCTGGGGAGATGACGGGAAACCCACGAAGGCGATGGATGCCTTCCTGGAGCACTGATACAGTAGGCATACTGCGGCTGACCCACTAAAATCCATTTTCTGCCAGCCAGCTTTTAAATAAATTAAACCAGTTATCCTTGCTGTGAAGATCTGTTAAACCAAAACCATGACCACCAGATTGCAGGATATGCATTTCCGCCTTTACATTCGCTTTCAGTAAAGCGTTAAAAAACAGGAGGGTATTTTTAACCGGTATCACATCGTCATCAGCCGCATGCACCAAAAAAGTCGGTGGCGTATTTTCCGTGACCTGCTTATCGGTACTATAAAGATCCAGCAATGCAGCAGATGGATTTTTACCAATCAGGTTTTCGCGGGTTCTGGGAATAGCAGGATCATAGATCGTTACAGGATACAATAGCGCCATAAAATCTGCCCGGAGATTGATCCGCTCTCTATTTTCAATCACCACCCTGTTCAACTGCGTACCCGCTGTTGATACCAGGTGACCACCTGCCGAAAGGCCCATTGCGCCTACCTTGTGGGGATTGATGCCCCACTCTGCAGCTCTTTTGCGTACCAGCTGAATGGCTGCCTGGGCATCCTGTAACGGACCAATTGTTTTATCAATCATGATGGTATCATGCGGCAAACGGTATTTTACTACAAAAGCGGTGATACCTGCTTCATTGAGCGCCCTGGCCATTTCATAACAGGTGGCTGGCGCCAAAACAAAATAACCGCCTCCGGGAAAAATAAGTATAGCCGTGCCGGTTGCAGTTCCCTTCTTCGGAAAAAAAGGTATCAGGGCAGGTTGTGTTACTTTTCTTATCAAACCTGAAGTATCCTTTTCTTCTATATAATCCGGGGGTATGCTCCTGGAATTCGGAATATTTTTTTCATACAGCGGTATCATTGTTTCCTGCGCATGCGCCAACTGTAAAAATGACAAAAAAGCCAATACTGATATAATTCTCTTCATTTTGTAAACATAAAATGCATGGATACTCAATATTACGCCTACGCTGCAAGATATGATGTGCAAAAATGCTCAATTTTATTTTTTCCTGAAGAGCACCGGTTGGATGCCATAAACAGATTTGAAAGCCCGGCAAAAAGCACTCGTATTTTCAAAACCGCATATCCAGGTAATTTCCTGCACAGGCTTATCCGTGTCTTGCAACAATTGAGCAGCATGCCTGAGCCTGATGCGTATGAGGTATTGATACGGCGTACAATGAAAAGCCGCTTTGAACTGCCTGATTAGTTGAGGCATGGATAAGCAGGCCAGGCTACTTATCTTTGACAGATCAAGATGTTCGGTATAAGAAGAATGCAGGATATCCCTGGCTATGCATAGCCGTTTGTAAATTTCAATCCTGGTAGTTGCCTTAACCGCCCGGATACCAGCTCCGCGAACCACGTCAGATTTGTAAACCCCAATCAGGTGCCGCAACAGAAAAACCAGGTGTTCATCTACCATAGTTGCATCATATCCCCTGCTTTCAATAGTAGTTGCAAGCCGGGATAACTGCGCCTGTAAATCAGGGGAGATATTATTAAGGGTCTGGAAAAATTCAGGTATTGTACTGTTATTATAAGAAGAATTATCCAACAGCGCTCCTTCGCTGTTAAGCATATCACTAAACACAGCCGACGCAAATTCCTTTTTAAAAAACACCGACAACCCTCTCACTTTTTCGCCCCGGCTGGTACGACACGAATAACGCTGATCATCATTTAAAACCAGGAACTGCCCTGGCCTTATCACCAAGCTGTGACGATCAATCCCATACCATTCCTCGCCACTGAGTATTGTTTTGATAGAAAGACACCCGGCATGATCGTCACAATGACTCCCATTGCTCTCCGCATTAATAATAATGTTATGCTTTTGGAATTTGCTGAAATACAATGCCTCATCAAATCCTGGCTCCATATGATCGGGCACACTGGTAAGATACATACACTAATATTAAATTATTTCTATAAACCGGTCAAATTTGTTTTGTTATCCCGCTTTTAACCAGGCAGGAACCCATCTGGCAGGAGTTAGTCCAGCCCCTTTAACTCCCCGCCGGCTCACCCACTTCCTCCATCTGCTAAACGGGGCTTCTGCCATTCCCGCTTATCTCGGAATTTTAATGGTACACAGGTCGGTGAAGAGGCTCCCCCGATCCCGGCGGACTTTCCGGTAAAGCCCTGTACGATGCCATCAATAATGCCTCCCCCCTTCAAGCTCAAAAGCGAAGGAGTGACGGCAGAAGAAAAGCTCCAGGTACTGCCAGATTTATTCTTCCGTACCCATCACTCGCATATTATCAATCTGCAGTACATCAAACGCTATATCCGGGGAGAAGGCGGGCAGATAGAACTGGAAAATGGTGTGTATGTAACAGTATCGCGGCGAAAAAAAGAAGAGCTGCTCAAAAAGTTCAGGTATAAGAAATAGATCGGGCTAACAGATAAATGGTAAACATCTCCCAGGGAATTTGCCGCACCGGTATAAATTTACCCGCTTGATAAATTAGTACTGTCAATATTACAATTATTCAAACCGGGCACTTGAAAAATTACAACAAAAAAAATAACTGATTATCAGAAATATATAAAAATGCCCCGGGCATACCCCCCACATTATCAGGACTACGAATTAAAAATTTGAAAAATAAATTCCCGGGGAATTAAAATTATTCTTTATTTTAGATAGTATTATAATCGTGATGCTTACCCTCAGGTATCACATTTGTTTAACCTATTCTCATTTTTGCTATAGTCTGATAATATGTAACCCAAAGTATTCCTTCAACCAATAAACATTACCCATGAAACGTAACCACTATTTGAAAGCATTCCCGTTGTTAGCCGTATTGTTTTTCCTGTCCTGTAGCAAGGATAACCAATCCAATCAATCAGATAACCAGAAAGATGGCCCGATCACTTTAAAATCCGGTGCGATGGTCGAAAAAAAAGGAGCTGATTATTTTTGGGAAGGAGATATCCGTCTCACTAAGGAACAATACAAAAACCTGGATCTCTATGGCCAGCTACTGCCCAAGAAACCAGACTATGTAGGCGCCGAAAAAAATGCGCACCCGGTGTATAATGTGCCCTTTCAAAACACCGCCCAGGGCCGCACCATCCCCAGAGCATTCAGTATATACCCTACTGCCTATAATTTATGGGCCATGGTGAGGATTATATACGGGTCAAATTTAACCCTGGCGGAGAAACAGAAAGTCCGTTCAGCACTGCTTGAAATGGAATCCAATACCAATGTAAGGTTCTACAACGCTACCTGTGAGCCGCTGGTTGACCCCACTTATGGATTTACTTACCCCAACATCGAGTTCTGGTCCACAGATGGTGCTGATGTCAGCGAATCAAATCTCGGAAGAACAGGCGGGGTACAACGCATCAACCTCGCTGATTTCGCCTTTGATTCATGGGACAACAGTGTGATCATCCATGAAATCTGCCATGCGCTGGGTTTAAGACATGAGCATACGCGCCTCGACAGGAATTCGTTTGTTACCGTTAATACGTCTAACCTTACCTCTTCCGGGCTCGCACAATTTAATATCCCCTCCACCAATTACTATCAGACAGGTACATACGATTACACTTCTGTAATGGGATACAGCTCGCTGACAAGCAGTACATCCATAGTACATAACACCAGTTTACCAATGTACACTAAAACAGATGGCAGTTATATTTACCAGGGCAGCTTTCTTTCCAACAGCGACAGATCCTGGATAAATTATTTCTACATTCCGTATATAGCAAGATCAGATGTGTATGCTGAATTGGCGCCAACAGTGTATAAGTCAGATAACACCATCATGACGCCGAGTGAAAGACTTGACCTGCAGGCGGCTTTGAACAACGGTAATCCATACCCTCCTAATTGTTGTACACTGAACAATGATTTAGGAAAATTTACCTGTCCTTAATGTAAGGACACCAGGAAGAAGCCTGTTAAAAAATGACAGGCTTCTTCCTGGTTTTAAAAGATAAAAATGTAATTTACTTTTCAAAATAGATAAAATATCCACAGATGAAATCCTTTTTCATTTTTTTGTACCCAATTGTAGCGCTGCTGTTATTACAGTCCTGCGGGAAGGATGATAACGATGGTGATTTACAGATAGATCCTTTTACCTATGGCGCTAAATTCGATTGGCGGGAAGACTCTATCAAGACGCAGCAGGAAGGAAGCTGGACAAAGATCGGGAACGGCAACATATTTTCCTGGCTGGCAAGAGAAAACACGCTGCAAAGCACCAGTTTCGCGGCCTATGGTCTCCGGACAAATATCAAAGCGAATTTTGTATATACTATCCAGAAAGATTCGGTATTTGCACTCAAGCTAACTGCAGACAGCATCTATTTTCTGGATGGAGATGGCCGGCAAAGAACAGATCTGAAAGGAAAAGTTACCTATTCACCGGATACTTCATTAGTCGTAATCAACACGGCTGTGTCACCAGCGATTACAATAAAATACCGGTTGGAAAAATAGGACGTTCCCTGTATTGTTCAGGATATTTATAAATGCCGGTTATTAAAACTGGTCTTATTTGTTTGTGCCTGGTTCATCAAACAGGCAACCCATCAGAACTGAATGATAGCGCCCAACCTGGCGCCGTAATAATTATTCGCGGAGCCATTAAACTGTGTGGAAATCTGCGTGCCGTTACTCAAATAAGAGATATCAGTTCCTTCCGAAATCCTCGCATTCCCCAGCATGCCGTTAAGTGAAAAGGCGAGAAAGCTGTTAACAGCATATCTGACATTCAAACCATAGTCCATACCATGTCCCTTCGACGTTTGCGCAAAGCTTAACGGATGCATGAACAGATCGATCAGGTTCCAGTTCGCCTCTCCCCGGTAACTGATCCAGGTATAAGCGATATCAGCGCCCACTGATAAAGAGCGGTTGATCTTGTAATTACCCTCCAGAGAACACTCAGGTCCACGCCACTTTGCTGTATAACTACTCTGCAGGTCCGTTAATTCAGGACTAAGTATAACAAAGTTTTGCCGGGTATTTTTATAGGATACCCCAGCTCCCAAACTGAAATTGGCACGTTGCAGAAAGGTAGCCATGGCGCCTGCCCTGAATATCTCCAGGTAGCCCCTGTCGCTGGAAAAAGATTGCTGAAAGGTAGGATCTGTGCGGTTATCACCCTTATAGTCGGTATCCACACCACTGCCGCTAACTACACCATTTCTTTGATAGTATGCGTTGAACCGGAGGCATTTCAACGGGCGGTAGGCGCCATCCAGGTAAAAGCCCAGGGACGTGATACCATTAAAGTGCAATTCTGATAAAACGTTGGGGGATTGTCCCTGCGGATTACCTGCAATCGACCAGTCGAAATCATTCGTGTTAAATGCACCGCCACCGGATACCGAAAACTGACGGAATTGCGCATTTGCCGGAAATTGACTCAGCAGCGCCATAATACAGATAGTAACACCCGACCATAAGGGTTTTAAGCTGGTCATGTTATTGGGATTATATAACAGATGCAAATAGTGTTTTCATACCAGCTAAAGATACATGCTTCTTCAGAATAATGCAATAACATCAGATGAAAATCCCTTAATCATCCAATCCCTTCCCGTCGAGAATCTGCGACATATATTTCTCCACCCTCGACTCTCGGGTTTTAGATTGTTTGGGAGCAGAAAAATAAAGCAGGTAGCCTCTTTGCCGCCCCGGTGTTAATTCATAAAAAGCTTTTTTCAAGGCCGGCTTTTTATCTAACTGCTGCTGAAATTCTTCGGGGATGGCGTATTCTTTCGTCTTTTTAAGCGCCACTTTCGCACCAGCTTCTTCCAGTTCAACCGCCTCATAAATATATGCTTTCAGGGTAGGCGCCAGCTTCACTATTTCCTGGAGACTGGTAAAGCGGACCTGGCGCGCCGCCTGCACATTTTCTGTTTGCTGGATCAGGATTCCTTTAGGGTCCTTTAACAGGGCTCCTTTAAAAAACAAAAGCGCACAGTACTCTTTAAAAACATGTATTAAAACGATGTTACTCTTTTCAAACATGTAACAGGGACACCCCCATTTCAATTCTTCATTCAGGTGACAGTCGAGAACAATCGTTCTCAATTTCTCTATTTCTTTCTTCCACTTGTCAGCTTTACTAAAATAGAAATCAACCTTGGGATTCATATTATCTTGTTTTATTGATTAACTGAAATAGTTTTCCTGTCTGCAGGCCTGAAGTACCAGGATGTAATTGTCAACGCCAGCAATAACAACGAAGGAAAAATATTGTTCATGGTACCAGTTGCCATATGTGAAAGTGCGGCTCCCGACATGACAAAGAAAAAGCCTGCATACGCCCATTCCTTTACCAAAGGAAATTTAGGAATCAGTACTGCTATGGCTCCCAACAATTTCCAAATGCCCAGTATGGTCAGAAAATAAGTGGGATAGCCCAGATGCGCCGTAAAATCTGTTTCATCCTGTTCTTTAAATAACTGTACTAATCCGGTTGATACCATTCCTAATGCAAGCCAGAGCGTAGCAATCCAATAAATAATTTTATTTCTCTTTGACATGATGTGTTATTTTAATTTGCCTACGATGCTTTGTAACCGGTTATGTGCCATATTCAGGCCGGGAGCAAAACCCATTTGCATCATCTGGTCCCTGAGTTCAACTGATTTATATACAATATGCATATTGAGTTTGCTGGTATCGGCTGTAAGTGGTTCAAATTCCAGGAACTCGAGCTGGGCGGCAAAAGGTGCATTCTCCATTTCAAAAGTCCGGGTAATTTTCTGGTTCGGAATAAACTCATGAACGGTTCCATTGGCTTTAAATACCACGTTGCCTTTAGCATCGCTGGTTTCAAACTGCCAGCCGCCGTGCTTCCTGTTTTCAAGTTTCAGCACTTTGGTTCCCATCCATTGCTCCACAATTTCGGGTTCTGTGTATGCCGTAAAAAGTAATTCCACCGGCAAATCAAATTCCCTCGTTATCACTAATTCCTGTTTGCCGTCTTCGGCATTGATTTTTGTTTTTCGTTCCATAAGGCTGCTATTTTTTTGGTTTGTACTTTTTCATAATGGATTCTAATTTATTAAATCTGTCATCCCACATTTGGCGGAATGGTTCAATAAAGTCTGCTACTGCTTTCATTTTTTTTGCGTTGATGTGGTAATAAATTTCCCTGCCGTTTTGTTTCTGTTCCAGTAGTTCGCATTCCGTGAGTATTTGCAGGTGTTTGGAAACTGTTGGTCTGGCGGTGTCAAAGTTAGCGGCTATTGCCCCTGCTGTCATGCCCTGTGAAGCTACCAACAGCAATATAGCCCGTCTTGTCGGGTCCGCTATGGCCTGAAATACATCTCGTCGTAAATTCATTGTGTAGCTATTTGACTACAAATGTACATGTAGTTATTTAACTACACAAATTTATTTTTCACCGGCGGTTGGCTGTCTTAACGAATCATTGATTTGAAGATGATTACCTGATCCCCGTGATCCTGTAAAGCGCCACGTCCTTTGTCAGTAACAGGCGTTCGAAATTAGCAGGAATCTTATCTGTATGTTCATCCAGCAAAAAGGAAAACTGGGGAAGATATGTGCTGCTAAGCCGGTTAAAAATAAGGTAATTCACAGGGGATTTTGTGATATCCAGGTCTCCCGGAAAGCGGGGAACATAGTTAATGACCTTGGGGGCAAGATGACCGTATGCGATCCAATCATTGATATTATTGCTATCGTAATAGAGTGGTATCATCACAAACCGGCATCCGAGATAATATGCGCTGGCCGGATGTATGGCCATGATCGTTTTTTGGGATAAATCAGGATCCTGCGCTTTTAAAAGCTGTGTTATTTTTTCCATGTCCGCCAGCTGTCCACTATCGTTTTTGTCATCCAGGTAAATATCCATTTTCCTGATAGTCACTATTACGTTTATCAATAAAAAGAAGAGCAGTGCGCCGGCAACAAGCGGTTTTAATTTTATCCACCCCGGATCAGACATGCCTATTGTATACAACAACACAGCTATAGCCATACCGGTTATGGCAAACCAGCTTAAAAGCAAACGGTCTATGATAAACGCCTGTGAAATCAAGCCTGTATACATTATTAAGCAGGTTGCAATCACCAGGAAAAATTTATTATCCGCCAAAAAGGACCTGCATTTCCGGGTAGATAAAAACTGTATAAAAAATAAAATAATACACCCAATAAACGATAACAGTGTTTTTATAGTGAGCGTGGAGAAAACCTCCATTACATTATATAAAAAATGTTTCCCATAATCTAATGGTGATTGCCGCATAATTTGCCAGACAGAATTGTAGGATGCCTGGTCATGCCACCACCATTTCGGATTAACCGGAGCTGACTGGTACGACAAGCCATAACCAACGTTCAGATAATGCCAGCTATTAAAAGGACCGCCGCTGTTAAGCGTATTAATGATCCACCAGGGCAGGGAAACTATTGCAAACCCCACGAACAAGGTGAACACATTTGAAGAGGCGGCCCGTGGCCGGTAATAGAAAAATAGCAGTATTATAAAGGAGGGCAGCAACGCGTAACTGGTATACCGTGTCAACCCCGCTAATCCGGCCATAATTCCTGTTATAAAAAGATATTTATAAGAAGCTGACTGCAGTGCTTGGAAAAAAAAGCAAATAGCGCTTACATAAAACATGGTATCCAGCATGACGTTTTGCGCCTGGATACTGTAAAGAAAATAGGTGGGATTAGCGGCAACAAGTAATTGCGCTAAAAAGGCAGGCACCTGGCTGCCGGTAAACTTCATCACAAAACGGTAAATAACCAAGAGCAGCACAGACGAGGAAAGCACAGATATAAATTTCGCCGCCGCAAAACCATCCTGAAAAATCCAGGTGAACAAGCCTGTTAATAGCGTAAAAAGAGGAGGCCAGAAATGTGAACTCACACCCCGATATCCTTTTCCCTCAAATAAGTCCACACCAGCCAGGTATTGCATGGCGCCATCCCACTCCTCGAACAAAGTATGATGTTGCGCAATAAAGAAAGTCAATATAAAATATGCCAACGGAATTAAAGCTCCTTTCCAAAGAGCTGGTTTACTTGATCTGATAATCATCTGACAGCTTTAGATACCTGAACCTCATATAAATTAGGCTTATTTTCCATAACAGATAAATATGTTGTTTAAGTATATGTATCAGAGGTCTGTTGTTGCATATATATCATGCTCAGCCATTTAAATATAAATTTAACAATAGCCCACCGACTTCCCGAAACCGGGAAATGGGTTATCTTCGGTATCTGCGTGTTAGAAAATAAAAAATGAATTACCAGGTAATTGCTCCCCCTCCGTCGCTGAAAAATTATGTTCAATGTTTCTGGACCCTGGAGCACCAAACTGACGATGTATCACAAAAAACTTTCACGGCCATGTGCAATGGTGCTCCGGGGCTTATTTTCCAGGAGAACCCCGCAGTGTTTACCGGTTTTGAAGGTGAACAGCTGCCACAATTGTTTGTTTTCGGGCAGGCAAGGAAATATGGCCAATTGCATGGCGGTGGTAGTTTTCGCACGGTTGGTATAAACTTTCACCCCGCAGCACTTAAATCGGTGTTTGGTTTGAATGCTAATGAACTAACCGACCAAAATACCTGCATCAGTCACCTTACAAAAACAGCTTTAAGCGAACAACTGCTTAATTGCAGTTCTGCACAACAACAGGCTGCTTGTCTTTTTAACTTCCTGGAAAAACAGGCACACCTTTACGAAAACAGCAATAAAAAAGTAGATTATGCCGTAACAGCACTGCAACAGGGGAAAAGGCTGTCGCATGTATTACATGACCTCAATTTATCAGAACGTTCGCTGGAACGTCTCTTTCTTACCCACATCGGCATTACACCAATTTTTTATGCCCGTATCTGCCGCTTCCAGGCTTCGGTAGCGCTTTTGCGGAAAGGCAATCTTTGTTCACTCACAGGCATTGCACATTCGCTTGGCTACTTCGACCAATCCCATTTTATCCGCGATTTCAAACTTTTTGCCGGCGTGAGCCCGGGCATTTACCTGCGCAAATCCATTGAACGGATGCCTGGATTTCCCGAATGGGAATCATAAAAGGGCCTGTCGGTTTTTTACAATTTTACCCGGGGCATAGCAGCTAATTTTGTCACATTGATCACCCAAACCATCACACATGGAACAGGATAAAAGAAAGGCTGCACCAGACAATACAGCGGTACGCACAGCTTTATGGAGAGCCCTGCACGTTCAGATCGATCCGATGCCTCATATTATTGAAGATGAAACCGGGCTTCAACTAATAGCGCCCGATAATGGATGGCAGCAACGGCCGGACATGAGCCCGGATTTCACTAAACGCCTCCGGGCATCCATGGTGGCCCGTGCCCGCTTCATTGAAGACCTGGTGATAGCGCAGCAGGAACAGGGTATTCAGCAGTACGTGATACTGGGTGCGGGACTCGATACTTTTGCACAACGCAGACCGGAGATTGCTTCCCAATTACAGGTATTTGAAATTGACCAGCCTGATACCCAATCCTGGAAACAACAACGGTTAACTGAACTTGGCTTTGGTATGCCGGAGTGGCTGCATTTTGTTGGCGTTGATTTTGAAACCTCCTCCTGGTGGGAGCAATTGATAAGTGCTGGCTTTGATACCAGCCAACCTGCGGTGGTGGCTTGCACGGGCGTTAGCCTTTATCTTACCAGGGACACGATCGTTGCTACCCTGCGCCAGCTTGCCACCCTTGCACCCGGCTCCCGGATTGCCATGACGTTTTACCTGCCATTTGACCTTCTTAAGGAAGAAGATAAACCCCTGCAACAAATAGCAGAGAAAGGCGCCCAGGCGGCCGGTACTCCTTTCATCAGTTTTTTTACACCGGAGGAAATGCGAACGCTGGCACGTGAAGCTGGTTTTAAAACGTTGGAGATAATATCGGCAGACGATCTTGACAAACGTTACTTTACCGGCAGAACAGATAATTTCCACCCGTCAAGCGGAGAAGAATTTTTGGTAGCGACTACCTGAAATAAAACAGCCTGGCACGATCATGTGCCAGGCTGTTTTCATTTGATATTAAGTTATCAGGACCTTAGCCGGTAAAGAAATTATTTCTTTACTGCCTTCAGGCTGAAACCAATTTCAACATCTTTGCTGATCATCCAGTTTTCTGGGCTACCTTCTGTTTTGTAGTTAATACCCCATGAAGACCTGTCGATCACGAACTTTGCATTAGCAGTAACACCGCTTTCAGCAACAACGATTTGCGCAGGGAAAGTGATGTTCAGGGTGCTGTCTTTCAGGGTCAGGTTACCGCTGATAAGATTGGTAGCGCCAGGAAGCAGGCTTTTCTGCTTGCTGCTGTCGAAAGGAGCTACAGACGTGATAACGAATTTGGCGGAAGGATACTTTGCCACATCGAAGAAATCGGGGCTTTTCAGGTGCCCTTCCAGGTCGGATGCTTTTTTGTCCGGTTCAGTAACAGAAGCCGGGTCTGCAACCAATGTAGTCAGGTTTACATCAAAACTACCGCCGGTAACAGCGCCGTTTTCAACGTTAAGACTGCCATCCGCTACTTTGATGGTACCAAAACGGGGCGCAAAGCCACCTTTGTGAGTAGCACGCCACTGTACAGTGGTAGTGGCAGTGTCAATGGTATAAGCTGCGCCACCGGTCACAGCTGCTTCTTTCTTTTCTTCGGTCTTCGCCTGATCAGTCGAAGCACCACCACATGCTGCAAGTGTAAGCAGCAGGGCAAAGGCAGGTACTGTTTGCTTCATAAATTTAAATTAGAATTATATATAAGTTCCCGAATATAGGCAATCGGCCTTAATCATGATGCAACATATCGAAAAATGTCAATATTATAACAATCCCTGTATAACTTTTTGCATGATAAAGCTCCTACAGCATAATCACCGAATCAATCTTTGACACCTCCTTATAATACGAAATCACTTCTTCCTCATTCTGAACAGGCACCTGCACGGTAAAGGATTTATACTTCCCGCCGGAAGAATTGGTCTCTGTAATTTTTGCACTTACATCCGCAAACATCGACTTCAGCTCCGCTATCTTGTCCTCGTCCGCCTTAATGATAAACTTAAAAGTATACTCACTGGGGAATACTATTGATTGCTGCAACAATGAACGAAAATTTTCATACGGATCTCCGCCTAAGCTGGCATTTACATTTTCACCTGTAGACATATTAATACTATTTATCAATTTACTTTGCAAAATCAACGTGCAAAATAACTTCTTTTTTAAAAATCCCCCCTGTCCATCACTAAAACATCTTCCCTTCTTTCAGTATCTCCCAACTGCCTTCTGCTATTTCTCCTTCGAGTTCCTGCGCATTCCAGCCGCAATACCCGATGAATATCCGGATGTCCTGCTCAGATATCGTTCCCTTATTCATATGCATCACCGCTGCCTTAAAATCCCCGCCCATATAGATGTTATCCACTACCTGTATACCTTCTTCTATCAGCTCAGGACAACGGTGTATAAAGTAAAGATGCTCCCGGTCTACCGGACCGCCATCATACAACGGAAACGGGGGACTATACCTGAACTCCTCCAACTCGTTAAACTTACGGGGATACTCCTGGTTCACCACAAATCCCATCGCCCCGTTCTCATTATATTCCGTAATGAACAGGACGGCCTTTTCAAAAAAGGTATCCTCCAAAAGCGATGTGCTGGCGATAAACATTCCTGCATTCATAATTTATAAATCTCCCCCAATAATTAATTAAATGTGCCGATCAACTGCAATACCTGGCTGGTGGCCAAAATTAAGCCAAGTATAAGAAACAGCCAGAACCGGGTTGTCCGGTACGTTGGTTCCCCTATTACATAAAGCACCAGGCACACAATCCAGAAAGCGATCGCGAAGCTTTTAAAGGTAACGGAGTTTTTCATATACGTACTCCCGATAATTAAAAGTATAAGCCCCGCAACTTCTATAGGAGGGCCGTAACGCTGCCAGAACAAAACCAGTTTTCTTTTCATAACAATATACTTTTGTTAGATATGCCGAATGTCAAACATGCCAATTCTTTCTTTAGCTGCTCTCCATAGTTACATACACCCTGCGGAAATCTTTCCGCGCCAGGTCGCTTTTATGTATAACAAAAAACAGGTCGCCGGCATCTCCCCAACTAAAATCCCCGCGCGATTTTACGGTAAGCAGAATGGTCCAGTCCTCGGGGTTTCCTTTGCAGGCCAGCGCCGCCTGCAACTCAGGGGAATGATGCTGCGTAAAACCATAGTTATTCATTTCATGATCGCTTTCCAGCAGGCGATTAACCGGCTCTTCAAAGATATCATACAAATTGCTGAGCAGCGCCTCATCCTGCAACAACGACTTCGATATACCCCGGAAAAGATACTGATTAACATGCCAGGAATAAAAACCCGGTACCGAATTTTTAACCGTAGCATCGGCTTTATACGGGGCGTATTGCCCATCTGTCAATTCATAAAAATCCTGCTCCCCGAAGGAAAACCGCTTACCGGATTGCAGGGTGGAATTATCGGCCACATACAATACTTTACAAGGCAGGTGCCCGTCCCGGGCGCCGAGGTTGTGCATGGTTTCCAGGAAAAAGAAAAGCATTCCCTTTTCCGGTAAATATTCCTGTAACGGCGCCAGCGCTTCACAATTAACCTGGGCGATGAATTCATACTTATAATACTCCTTGCGGTAATCATCGTGGTACACAGGATAATCAACATCCGCGGGCAAATCAGGCATGCCGCCAAACCGGTGGTTGCCAGTGGCAGCGTAATCTTCTTCGCCGGAATATTTAAAACTGATGGTCTTTTTTACCAGCGCACGTAACGCTTCGCGCTGTTGTAATAACCCCTCTTTCTGCAGGATCTCATCCACTGGTTTAATTAATGCTTCATCATACTGCGCAAAGAAACTTTCATCGTTCCAGTTCACCGGTCCGTTGCCATCTGCATCTTTGTAAGTATTATCCAGCAACTGCTGCTTACTTTTTATATCCAGTTCCAGTCCGGCAAAATCTGAAAAAGCTGCCGGCAGGAATGAAAACGGGTTATTGGCAGCGTTGATCTTTATAATTTTTGGCAACGCCAATAGATTTTCGGGCAGGGTTTTTAACTGGTTCTTCGCCAGGTGCAGGTATTTCAGCTCCGGCAATTCGAATGCGGCTATTTCGCTGAGCTGGTTGCCGTTGAGGTTAAGATATTCCAGCCGCGGCATATCCATCAGGTGAGCGGGTACACGCGATAAATTTCCACCTGCAAACGAACAATGCTTCAACTTCGTAAGCTGGTTCATATACTCAGGGATACGGCACAGGTTTGAATCAACAATCACCAGGTGCTCCAGTTCACGGAGATGAAGCAACTTATCATCCAGCCGTTCCAGGGGGATTTTTTTCACCGGCCATTTGGCCATGATTTCCACATGCCGCAATGCTTTCAGGCGATAAAATTCATTCGACAGCCGGTCGAATGCAGGGTTGGTGAGCACTAGTTTTTTCACCAGTTCCACGGGAGCGCCTGCTGCTTCTGCCACGGAAGTGAAACAGTACTCTTCCCAGTTTAACTGTGCGGTATCTATCTTCCGGTAAACAGTCACCGCAAACACGGGTTGATCACTCCACGAAGGTTTCAACTGCCCCAGCAGCGCTACCCAACCATCTTTAAAAATAACATCCCCTGAAAATTTTAACTTATAATGAAACCTTTCCCGGTTAATAGAAAGATAAGGCGCCTCGTGTTTGTCTTCCGTAAAATGCAGCACGCCTTCCGGTGCATCGCTTTTATAAACACCCAATGCGGGAATCGTAATTTTCACCTCGCCCGTGGGCTCGTAGTCGTCCAGTAATTCCACCGCCACAGCCCTTTCTACATCGCCGGTCCTGGCAACCACTGTGATGAGTAAAGCCCCTGAGTAATCGAAACCCTGTCCCGATTGTGCTTCATCTATCTCAAAATTAAAATCTCCTATCTGAAAGTGGTTTTTACCATCCGCTGGTGGTACAAAAGCATGAATTTCCATAAGCCCGTTCTTTTGATATGGTTTCCGAATTTGGGTTAACCGGGTTACCGGCACATGGCATAATTATACGAAAAGCGGCTTAAAAAAAGAATTTTGCGTCAAAAAAATTACTTTGCAATATTATGAAGCCATTTTCAACCAATGTTGCTATGTTTAAATATTGCCTGACATTATTAATAGTTGTATTTACATGCACGGTTACTTATTCCCAAACAGCTTTTTCAAATAACCCCGACAGCGCTGTTTTTCTCACAAAAGACATTGATGTTTTCTGGAAAGCGTTTGACCTCTTTAAAAAAGACACGACCGTTAACCCGTTTGGCAGCGCCTATCTCGACATTGGCAGCGCCGGTGTAAAGGGGTTTATACCAGGCAGGATTAAAAGCGCCGAAAATTTATTCCTGGTAGTCAGGAAACGTCGCAGCGACTATGAAAAAGTAAGGGCCACCACCTTGCAAATGAAGGAAAAAGAAAAACAATGCCGCAGCGCGTTCTACGCTTTAAAATACTGGTACCCTCCCGCGCAGTATCCACCTGTTTATTTTGTGATCGGCGCATATAATTCAGGAGGAACCTTCAATGAGCAGGGTTTGTTCATCGGCGCTGAAAAGCAAACTGATGTCAGCAACATTCCATTTATTGTAGCGCATGAGCTGATTCATTTTCAGCAAAAGAACTGGATGGAAAATCCCACTTTATTGCAGCAAAGTATTATCGAAGGCAGCGCGGATTTTTTAGGAGAACTGATATCCGGGGCAACTACCAATAAAATTGCGATAGATTACGGGAATAAAAACGAGGAAAAATTATGCAGGGAATTTGTTACAAGAATGGATAGTACCAACTATATCGACTGGCTATATGGTGTTTCCGGGAAAGACAACCGCCCAAATGATCTCGGTTATTGGATGGGTTATAAGATTACACAACAATATTTTGTGAAGGCAACCGATAAAAAAGAGGCTGTCAGGGAAATTCTTGACATCAAAGACTATAAAGCGTTTTTAACCAGGAGCGGATATCTGAAAGAATATCTCAAATAAGATAGGCATCGGTGTTAATTATCTTACTGACAAAATCCGTGTTGGTAAGATAATTACACTTTAACATATATCTTCCGCCGGTCCATCACATATCCAACAAGCCACATCAGCAGCATATAAAAAACAGCAAACAACAGGGAAGCATTTTTGTCAGATAGCCAACTGGTAAAAGCATCCCTGTAAATAATACCTCTCACGGATCCCCCGTCTATGCGTATCATTCCCAGCAATACAATCACCACCCAGGCAACGATGTAAATGAACAAGGGATTTTTACCAAACACTTCAAAGAAATAAGTCCATTTCCGGAACGACCATACATCAATGATGATGATCAATGCGGCGAGGATCAGCAAATCAAAGCCAGTGGCATACACAACATAGGAGCTGGTCCACAGCGGCTTGTTAATCGGCAACCACCTGTCCCATAACGTGCCGGCCACCACCAGCAATATCCCGGCTACCAGCAACTTCACGATACCGCCTATGCGCTTCCCGTTCTCCTGGATAAAACTACCCGTAAGAAAACCTGCCACCACATTAATAACAGCCGGGAACGTACTCAATAACCCCAGCGGATCAAATGGAAATCCATAATGCCGGTACATGTTCCGGGGAGATAAATAAAGCGCGTCCAATCTGCCCACGGCATTTCCTTCAAGGCTGTAAGGTCCTGGTTGCGTCCCAAAATAATACAACACATACCAATACAACAATAATATCAGTACGCTCATAACAACAAGCATGCGGTGGCTGCTGTAACGGATCATAAAAGCTGCGATACAGTAACAAACCGCGATACGTTGTAAAACGCCCCAGATCCGGGTATCAGCCAGGTCCTTCCACAGGTAATGTCCCTCTTCCACCTGCACAAAAGGAAAAACGCCGAGTAATATCCCAATCATAAAAATGATCGCTGTACGTTTGAATACCTTACCCATAAATGCAGTATGAGAAAGACTTTTCATCTTCCTCATACTGAAGCTAAGAGCGTTTCCCACCACAAACAGGAAGGACGGAAACACCAGGTCGGTAACCGTAAATCCGTGCCAGTCGGAGTGTTTAAAAGGTGCATAGATCGCATTCCAGCTGCCGGGTGTATTCACCACTATCATGAAAGCAACGGTCATGCCTCTCAGCACATCCAACGCAGGGTATCTTTCCGGTACAGATTTCATACGCCACTAAGATAAAGGGGTAAATTTGAATTCGTGTATAATGATTTCCACTGCTTTGCCATTAGAAGGCGGCACCGCTTTAAAAAGCCAGAGGTTCATGTGTACCGGCATTTGCAGCGTGCTGATAGAAGTGGGTGCAGTCCACGTTTTTGTTTCAAACTGGTTCACGTTTCCATTCTGAAAGCCGTGCAAACTCTGAAAATGAATGGAGGTGGCATCCCGCCGGAAACGGTGCGTGGTATAGGTGCCGTTCATCACAAAATCCTTTGCATAGGTTACATTGCTGATACCCGTATCGCCGGTAGCCGGCCAAACGGTATAGTTTAATATCGGCGCATTGGGATATCCCCATCGTGAAAACTCGATATCCATTTCATCAAAACGGCTGTTGCCGGAGTAGTTAAAAAGACCCAATACAATATTTTTATCCAGGGCATTTACGGCTCCTTCAATCTTCCATTGGTAAGTGCCATAACCAAACAGCTGTGTGCTTCTTACCTCTGCACACTCCCACCGGCCGGTATCATTGTGTTTCTTGAGCACCAGGTGTAACCGTCCGTTGCTGTCTACCCACACATTGTCACCACTCCAGTAGTTATTATGTGGTCCCTGCTGACCAGCCGGTTCCTTTACGATCCAGGTATAACCCGAAAACTGGATAGTGGTTTGGTTCAGCGCGTTCACGGCCACCGTATTGGCTTTGCTGTTCTGAATACTTGTTTTTGTTTGAACCGGCCCATCCAGCTTGGAGGAGGTACAATTTGCAAAACAAACAGGGATGGCTGCCAGCAGCCATGCAAAAGTGCTTTTCATATTTTGTACTTTTTATAGGTTAATGAATATCAGAGAAAACAGATATCCGCAAAATCTTCCCGCCGGTGGAAATCCGGCATAGCGGCTTTTACGTCATTCCAGGTTAAAAAATGCGGCGCCGGCATTTCATCCCCGCATTTGTAAAAATTGCCTTTCACCTTCATGGCGGTTAGGGTAGTGATATTGTGATAGCTGAATACTACTGCAGGTATAATCACCGTCAGTTCCCAAACAAATGATCTCCTCCCATGCTCCACTGCCGATGTGATATGGGTAGCCGTGGTGATCAGGTCTGTAGCCGTAACAGGCAGCGGTGCCCTGTTTTCACGGCTGGATCCAAATCCTGCTTTACACCAGCCTATACAGTTAAACTCCAGGTTATAATAATTGCCGCCATCGTCGCAGGCAACAAAAAATTCCACGCAGCTGTCTTTATGAATATCCCCGTTAGTAGAAGCCGCTGCCAGCAAATGGCTCTCTTTTACATAATACTTGAGCAAAATAGCCTCTTCGCTATGCGCAATGGAAAACGCTGCGGTTACCGCATGCGCATACTGCGGCCAGGGGTTACAGCTGATCGGGATCACCTGCAGCCTGTCCAGCAACCGGCTCACTTCCGCCGGTGCCGGCCTGCCATACAACGGAATAAAGGGTACCTCCAGTTTCCGCATCCTTATACCTTTTGATGGCTTAGCTGCGCACCGCTGTCAGCATCCAGGAAAAGCACCGCACCCGGATGGGTACGCAGGATGGTAGCGGGATATTGCTGCTGTATATCCCGGTGAACAGTATCGTATACCGCTGCTGCTTTCCGGGAACCGGGCACCACGCAAAAGATATAGGGCGCTGCCAGCAACGTGGGAATGGTTAAGGTAACGGCATGCGTGGGTACTTCTTCCAATGTGGCGAAACATCCATCATTCACCTGTTGCTGCCTGCATACTTCATCCAGCGCTACTGTTTTCACTTGCAGCGGATCTTTAAAATCGGCCACCGGCGGATCATTGAAGGCAAGGTGGCCATTCTCGCCTATGCCCATGCATACGATATCTGCCGCATGTGTTTGCAGCAGGCCGGCATATTGCTCACAGGCAGCTGCTGTTCCGCTGCCATCGATATAATGAACGGAATGAAAGGGCAACGCATCAAAGATCCGGTGCTTCAGGAAGTTGCCAAATCCCTGTGGCGCATCTGCCGGCAGGCCAATATATTCATCCATATGAAAGGCATTTATGCGGTTCCATTCAATGCCTTTCTCCTGCTGCAGCGCTTCCAGGAACTCGTTCTGGGAAGGGGCTGCCGCAAAAATGATATTCACTTCTTTTTTATTTTCCAATAAATGCCGGAGGGTAACCGCCGCCATCTCCGCAGCTGCCCTGCCCATTTCCTGCCGGTTGGGATAAATCCTCACGGTTAATTTTCCTGCTTTAAATTCCTTTATCATGTTTTTTTATTTAGATAAGATACCCGGAGAAATTTCTTTCGACGTGTACACTATTTTCCCGTTCACGATAGTGGTGTGAATATTTATCTTGTCGTCGAAGATGACAACATCCGCGTCCTTCCCTTTTTCCAGGGTTCCTTTCCGGTCCTGTATGCGGAGAATAGATGCAGGTGTTTCACTCATCATCCTTACGGCATCCCGCAGGGGAATGGCGGCCAGTTCCACCATGTTCAGTACTAACCGGTCGGCGGTAGCCACGCTTCCGGCAAAAGCGCTGCGGTCGGGCAGCTTGGCCACGCCATCTTCCACCAGCACGTTCAACCCATCTTTAAGGCTGCCCAACACCGAGGGGCCTTCCGGCATAGCCGCTGCGCGCATGGCATCGGTGATCAACGCCGTGCGTTCGGGCCCTTTAATTTTATACACCAGTTTCAGCAACGGCGCGGGCAAATGAACACCATCGGCAATAATCTCTACGGTCATGCCATCAATCAAATAAGCGCTTTCTATCACCCCCGCATAGCGGTATGCGTTGCGCCGGGACACGCCGGACATACAGGAGTAAAAATGCGTGGCATGTGTAAAGCCCGCTTCATAGCCTTTTACCACTTCTTCATAAATAGCATCGGTATGCGCCAGTGCCGCCAGGATATTCCTGCTGGTTAAGTATCTTCCAAACTCCGGCGCTCCAGGTAGCTCAGGAGCGGCGCTCCATCTTTTGATGGCCGGGGAACGGGAAAGTATTTCCATGTATTCAGCCGGGTCGGGGTTACGGATATAGCGCGGGTCCTGCGCCCCTCTCTGCTGCATGGAAAAATAAGGCCCTTCGATATGCAGGCCAACAAATGCCGCGCCTTTATCATTCCCCTTATCCGCCTGTTCGTAAATAGCCAGCGTATCCAGCAAATCCTGCTTACCACAGCTCAGCGTAGTGGGCATCATGGCGGTGGTGCCAAAGCGCGCATGCGTAATGGCAATCTGATGGAAGGCTTCGATGGTATTATCCATAAAGTCGTGGCCGCCGCCGCCATGCACATGCATGTCTATAAAACCAGGCGCAATGTATTGCCCGCGGGCATCTATCTCTATGGCGCCGGGCACGTCTATCTGCTGATCGCTTACCTCAGCGATAACGCCATCAGCGATAATCACGCAACCACCGGGAATAGTGCGTTGCGGTGTAAGCACCGTTCCGTTATATATCTTCAGATAGTTTATCATTTATTAATAGTTTTCCGGTTCCAGCTTCTCAAGCCAAATGCATAAAATGCGTAAAAGATCAGGTAGCCATAGCAGGGCAACAACACCAGGTAAGCTAACCGCAAACCATATTTATCGGCCCAGTATCCATACAGCAGCGGCAAAATGGCATTGCCGCATAACCCCATTACCAGTAGGGAGGCGCCCGTTTTTATAAAGCTCCCCAGGCTATCGAGTGCCAGCGGCCATATTCCCGCCCATATCATGGAATTGGCAAATCCCAGCAGCACAATGCACCATACGGAAATGTCCGTTTGGTGTCCCAGCAGCGTTACGTTTCCCTGTATAAAAGGAATCATACAGCTGAACAACAGTCCCAATACGGTGCAGATACGCAACGCCACCAGCTGCGAAAGAAACCGCGGTATCAATAATATACCCAGTATATAACCGGTGATGGTAGCCGCTAAAGTATACGACGGAAATACCTTTGCTTCAAGGAATGGCATCCCCATACCGGAGGCGTAATTAATGATACTGTCTACCGCAATCACCTGCGAACCTACATGGAAAAAAATGGCCACTGCTCCCAAAACCAGGTGCGGAAATTCCAGTACACTTTTCCGGTTTTCATGTAAAGCAGCCGTGTCGCCATGCCCGGTATCAGTATCAATTTCCGGTAAAGGAGAAAATCTTATCAATAATCCCAACAAAAATAAAACAACAGATACCACTGCATAAGGAACAATCACCCGTTGGATCAGCTGGTCCAGTATCAATTCTTTTTCCGGTCCCTGCATCGCGGGGAGCGCCTTGAAAAGCGTTTGATCACCAGGCCGGATGATGGCCACCGCAAATAAAAGCGGCGCCAGTATCCCCGCAGCTTTGTTGCATATACCCATGATGCTGAACCGCTGCGCGGCGCGCTCTTTATCGCCAAGTATAGTGATGTACGGGTTGGCGGCAGTTTGCAAAACGGCCAGCCCCAGACCAATTGTAAAAAGTCCCGCCAGGAAAACAGGATAAGCCCTCGTAAAACCTGCAGGTACAAAAAGCAGTGTACCGGAAGCCATGATCCAGAAACCAATCATCATCCCCTTGCGGAAGCCGGTTTTCTTCAGCAGGTAACCGGCTGGCAACGACATCACCAGGTAGGCAATATAAAAAGCAAAAGCTACCAGGTAGGATTGAAAATTATTCAGCTCACAGCCTATCTTAAAATAAGGGATCAGGATAGCATTGATCCAGGTGACCATCCCAAAAATAAAAAACATCAACCCGATGATCACAATAGATATCGTGTCCTCCCTCCGTTTGTACAATACCCCCTGTATATTCATATGTGTCATTTGTTGGCCTCCAGCTTATTTCTTAACTGATTCCATCTTTCATTACGCAACGTGTTCTCTGTTTCAATCTCTGCCGGAAACATTATCTCCTCATTCATCAGCGAGAAACGTTTGTTCAGCTGCTCCGGCTTCAGCGCATCCAGCTGTTGCAGCAAACCGGCCGCCTGATCCCGGGTATAATTCACACTATTCATTTTTGCTTCTATCATTAAACAAGACAGGTAATAGATCCTGATATCACTCATTAACAGGAAATGACCAAAGCTGGCTTTATTAGCAGACGGTTGAAGGGAATATAAAACCCTGGCTGTTTCCCGCGCACTGTCCAGCAAAGCGGCGAGCGAAACACCCGGCTTTACCACCGCGCCCTGCGACACCTCATAAGGCGCTTTCTTCAGCGCGTTCCAGCAGGCAAGGGCCTGCGTTTCATTAAAGCCATAGGTATCTTTGCAATACCGGGTAATGAATTTCGTTACTTCCAGCGGGCGGGTGGTACGCAAACTTTCAAAATACGCGGCTATCAGCATATCAAACCCCGCAATGGGATACACCCGGCGGATCGCATAGAGATCTGTAATATCACTGCCCGATTCAAACACCGGGGAATACAACCCGGAGGTGGACCAGGAAGTCATGACCATACCACGGTAACCTAACTTCCGCGCCTGCGGAATAAAGTCACGGATATTATTAAAATGCTTCTCCCAGTCGGTCAGGAAATAATTATCCGGCCCACTCCGGATAGCCGGGGAACCCCATATTTCAAACCCGCTGTGCATAAGCTTTTCATGATCGCCAAAACGATTGAGGGCCCAGCCATAGTTCCAGTCAATAAAAACAGTTTGCTTCGGCAACCCCTGTAATGCATCCGGGTATTTCAACGCAATATCTGCCCATACCACCGGTATTTTGCCCAGGCTCACCACTACCTCGCACAGCATTTTTATGTAATCGCCATACAAACGCCCTTTGCCCACTTTCGCCATTTTCTGTTTCGACGCTTCTGAGTGACCAAGCAGGTAAGTTTCATCCCCACCAATATGAATATACCGGGAGGTATGTGTGGAGATAAGATCCTTATACAGCTCGCTAAAAAGGGCTTTGCAGGCCGCTTCTTTGGTAGGATTTACCTGGGAGTAATCTTTCTGGTCTTCCCGGAGCTCCCGGTAGCGCCAGTGCCGCAGAATATATTCAACATGCCCAAAGCTTTGCTGGAGGGGAATCACATCTATCCCCAACCCGTTACAATACTTTACAAAATCAACAATCTCCGTTCGCGTATAGGCGTAGCGGTTGGAAATAACAGCGTGTTGCTGATAAGGATAAGTGGCCTCCCACTCCATCACCAGCGTGTTGATGCCATGCTCGCTCAGCTGCCGTGCAAATGCTTTCAACGCCGGCATTTTCATCACCTGTATGCGCAGGTCGAGATGAAAACCTTTCACACGGAAAGTATCCGCCTGGCCATTCACCGAAAGATACATGACCAATATAAACACTGCTGTTAATACCCGCTTTGCCATCATAATACTACTGGTTTTTATTATTTACGTGTGTTCATTTCAGTAAGTTGAATACAGCACCTGTTAAAGAATTCGCGCCTTGTACGTCATAATCGCCTGTCCAGATATAAGCTCCCAGGAAGCCGTTCTGTTTCAGGTAAGTGGCTTTCTGCGTTACCAATGGCAGGCCATTAAAATACACCCCTTTGGAGATCTCCGCGTATTCCTTGTCTGATGCTGAGGGCACTGCTGCCAGGATATCTTTGTAAGGAATATAGTTGTACGACGACCAGCCCAGGTTATTCCCGTTTGCATCGAGCTGGTTATACCTCAGCCCGAACGCCGGTATGCCGATTACCAGTTTTGAAGCAGGGTATTTCGCTTTCCATAGCAACGCCCCCGTCACAAAATAATCATATCCTGAAGGCTGGCCCGGAATTTTACCCGGCCCTACATGCACGCCATCTTCAAAGGCATGCACATTCAGCCAGGTGGCGGCGGAGAGATCCGGGTAACGGTCGTGGTATTGATTGGTTGGCACCGTTACTGAAATAATAGCGCCTGCACCCAGTGCTGCCCGCAGCTCATTCAATAACAAACCCGTTGCCGCAATGTTGGCATTAATAATAGCGGAAGAAGCGTTGATGTCGGTCATCATGATATCTACGCCATCCATTTTCTTTGCGGCAATATAACTTGCAATGGCCTTCACCAGTGCCGCTCTTTTTGCCGCATCGGTGATCACGGCGCCAAAATTATTACTCTGACTTACGCTCCATCCGTCGCCCGACAATGCGCCGCTTACGCTCAGCAGCACCGGCACGCCGTTGAGATGCGCCCTGCCTGTCAGCTCTTCGGCTTTCCGGTAAGGCTCCCCTTTTGAGATATCCATCACGCCGGCAGCCGATATAGTGGCTACTTTATAAGCCAGGTGCGTGATCGTGTTCCAGTCGATATACTTATAACCGGCCGTATCATTCAGGTAGGCCAGCACAACGCCGGCAGCCGCCTTTTTCTGATAGGTGTCCGGCACTACAAAAACGTCGCGGTACCGGCTGGTGGTCATGCCTTCATAAGACACATCGAGCTTTATACGGAAAGCACCGCCGGTGGTGGCCTTGAAGGCAAAGGTATCGGCAGTGGACACTTCTTTATCATTCACCTTCCAGGAAATAGCCACTTTGCCGCCGGGAGAAAATTGCATGCCGGTGAAGGGCAGTTGCTCTCCCATCATCAACACCCTTACACTATCGCGGCTTTCCGGGAACAGGGCCGCTTCATTGAATACGCGCGGTGTAAACGGCCGTCCATCGGACTGTTCATCCGCTTCTTCTTTTTTACATCCTGCTATGTAATAGCAGCAAACCGCCAGCAATAAATAAATGGATCGTTTCATCAGTTAATATTTTTATTCCTGTGTTTGGATGTTTATTCTTTGTCCCACCATACCCTCTTCAGCCAGTCATCTTCGTTTATCCGCTCAATGGCAGCCTGCACATTCACAGTGTTCTGCTCTTTTTCTGATAACGGATACTGAAACCGCCGCGGTATCGTCAGCGAGGTGGATTCATTGTTGGGAGTGGCTACCAGTTCGGGATAGCCGGTCCTACGCCAGTTGGCAAACAGCTCTGGCCCGTTCAGCATCAAAGCGATCCACAACTGGTTATTGATCTGCTTTAATTCCGTGCCCGGCTGCAGCGGGTTATTCGTTAAGAAATCCGCTATTTCCGCATCGGGGATCACCGGCCCGCCGGGGTAAAGGCTCAGCTGTTTCATGGCTGCCTCTACCCCCTTCTGATAATGCGTAGCCGCATCCGCTCCCAGTGTGAGCCCCAGGCGCACGGACGCATCTGCCAATAACAACTCCACTTCTGCATAGGTCAAATGCAGGAAGGGAGCGTTATTGCGCATAAAACAAGTATTCATCTCACATTTCAAATCACCGTTCACTGCGTTATAATTGGCGCCATTGGCGAGTTTTACGGTAACCGGACCTACCCAGTCGTCATACACATATTTCCCGGGCTTCGACCCCACCAGCCCCAGCACACTGGCTTTTACCTGCGCGGTAATATCTTCCCTTTCAAAGGGCTTCAGCGGCACGTTCTGCTTGTAACAACGCGGAATGTAATTCACCCGCGGGTCGTTGGTATTTTTCAGCTGATCCAGGAAGGTCGTCACCAGCTTCGGCATGGCACTCTGCTGATTGATGGCGGCTGACACAGAATTACCCCGCAGGTCTGAATAATTATTCTGGATATCCATGTGCTTCGTCATGCAGTTATCAGCGTTGCTGATCATCACGCCGCCATCGGCATTAAAGGCTTCCTGGACTTCTTTCTTTGCCTTTTCAGCATCGCGCTTCACCAGGCGCAGGGCCAGCCTGATCCGCAGTGAATTGGCAAATTTCTTCCAGGCAACAATATCCCCCTTGTAAAAAATTTCATTGGATACTTTGTCCTTAGCCGGATCCAGTTGTGCAGATGCCGCTTTCAGTTCTTCAAGAAAATTATTATAAATGTCCTGCTGCAGATCATACACCGGGCGTTTCACCTGGGTGTAAAATGCGCTGCCTGCCTGGGAATAGGGGATATCTCCATAGAGATCTGTTAACCTGGCGAAAGTATATACTTTCATGATCCGGCAGATCGCATTCAGATTGGTTTTTGATGCTACCCCGTTGGTGCGTTCCACGGCATCTACTATATTCACCACATCATTCTGATAACTGTTTTCCCACATTACCCACATCCGCGTAATGTCTTTTATGTACATGCCTCCCACCCTTGCATAATAAGCGGCTCCCAGCTGTTGCATCATCGGCATCAGCACAATGCTGTTGGTACGTTCCTGCGTGGAAAGGTCTCCGGAGAACCACAGTTGCGCAAAGATCAGCTGGTTCTCGGGGTTTATTTTGCTGGACTTGGTGGGATCGGTATTCAGATCACCGAACTTGCTGCAGGCGGATATCAGCAGCAACAGCGCCAGTAGTATATATCTCATTGAATGATTGCTTTTAGTGTGCATGTCTGTCATGTTTTGATTGATTAGAACTTGACATTCAGGTTAATTCCCCAGCCCCGTCTTGATGGAAGTGATCCATATTCCAGCCCCTGGCCGTTACCGTTGTTATAATTGGAATCCGGATCTACGTTGGGAATATCTTTATAGATGATAAAAGGATTTCTCGCTACTAAACCAACCGAAGCATCTTTGATGCCCAACCTCCTGTTGAAGGTTCCCGGCACGCGGTAAGACAACGTGATTTCCCGCACCTTCACATAGGTGGCCTTGTAAATAAACGGTACCGCAATACCATTACCATCGGAGTAAAAGCCGCCCCAGTAAACAGAAGGATCCACTGCCCGCGTGTTTTTAGTGTACACCGGTTTGCCCCCGGCGTCCGTGCCGGTTTGCACTACACCTTCAGGCACATATCCTTTTACGTTTCCTGCGGCCTGCCATTCGGCCGGGGTCTTCTTCGCAGCAAGCCTTTCCTGTTCGGAAAGAATCCATTCTTCGCGGCCGGGCAAGGTTTTCACGCTGCTGCCCCTTACCACGGAGAACAGGTCGGTCATCGAGAAAATATCAGCGCCGTATTTGATATCGAATGCCGCATTAAGACTGAAATTTTTATAGGTAACCCTGCTCATCACACCACCGGTCCAGTCGAACACGCCCTTGCCCAATACTCTTCTGTTGGCCGTAGGCATGGGATTCAGGGAAGATGGGTTAAGGATAATGTTTCCGTCCGGATCGCGCTGGTAGTCGTATCCAAGGATAGCGCCGTATTGCTGACCGGGCATAGCGGCTACCAGCAGGCCAAGCCATCTTGCTTCTGATAAAGCAATAAACGGTACATCGTCTGCCAGCGATTCAACTTTATTAACATTGCGGGCAAAATTTAATGTAAGATCCCAGGAGAAGTTCTTTTTAGATACCGGTGTGCCGGACAGTAACAATTCTATTCCCTTATTGGTGATCATACCGGCATTGATGATCTGCTTTGGGAACCCGGAAGAGATAGGCGCCGGCACAATATTGATCTGGTCCCTGGAATGGGAAGTATAATAGGTGGCGTCGAAATTCAGCCGGCCGTTAAAGAACTTCAGGTTAGTGCCTGCCTCAAATGAGCGCGTCCTGGTGGGTTTCAGGTTAATGTTTGGTAATATTTTCGTGGCCAGGTTAGCCGGCTGCACCCCATTGAATGCGAGTGGGTAAAGACTGTAATACACATCCAGCATATAAGGGTCGGTGTCGTTTCCTACTTCCGCCCAGGAGGCCCTGAGTTTACCGAACGATAATACATCGCTCTTCATTTTAAACGCATCGGTAAAAATGAAACTGGCAGATAAAGAGGGATAAGTATATACGTTGTTATTTTCAGGCAGGGTCGACGAAGCATCTGTTCTCACCGTAGCGTCGAGGTACAGGTAATTCTTATAGCCAAAGGTGAACAGTCCATACGCCGATCTGATCTCCCTGCGCACGTTATTTTCTTCAATGCTTTTATCCTGGTAGCTGTTGATGCTGATCACATCTGTTACCGTCATATTGGAATAGGTAGCGGTAGTGCCTTTCCTGATACGCTGGTTAAAGCTGGCGCCCAGGCGTGCAGAAAAATTGAGATCGGTTGTGATCTTTTTAGTGATGGTAGCCATGAAATCGGCCTGGGTAGTGGAATACTTCTGGTCCAGTACATTCATCATACCCGAAAGCGCCAGCGGCGTGGTACGCGGACTGTATTTCCGGTAGTTCAGGAAAGTGATATCGGTGGAAGCTCTTGCGAGGAAACTAAGCCAGTTGTTAACCGTATAGGTGGCGTTGAAAGCACCAGTGAGCCTGTCTTTCAGCGTAACGTTCGACATTTCATAGAGTATCCAGTAAGGATTCAGGCGGTAAGCGCCACCGCCCCATTCCACGTACTCGCCCTGTGCGGTTTTATAGGTATCGGAAAAAACAGATTGATCGATGTTATTAGCCAGGCCGTTAAAGTTTTGCCCGATGTTGGTGGGTGCATCTCCCAGGCCGGCCCTGTTGTTAACCCTTTCATTCAGATAAGTGGCTCTTACATCCACATCGAGTTTACTTCCGAATTTCGACCGGCCGCTGAACGTGAAATTATTGCGGCGGATATCACTGTTCGGCAGGATGTCTTTATACCGCAGGTCTGAAACAGAAAAGCGGAAATTGGACCTGTCGGTGGTATTAGTGAGCGACAAGGTATTATTCAAGGAAGATCCTGTTCTGAAGAAGCTGCCGAAATTATCTTTTGCAAGGGCATAGGGCCTGGTTACGCCGTCGAATCCAATGGAATGGAGACTGGGATCCAACCGGGGACCAAAGTTGGTGAACATAGTGCTTTGCGCCTGCGATTGATCCAGTGGCAGTTGCCCGGAGCGGCCTTGCCCGTACAGGTATTGGTTGCCATCAACTTTTGTAAGCTGGTTTTCAATAGTAGCGGTACTGCTCAGTTCCACGCCCAGTTCTTTCGACTTCGCGCCTCTTTTGGTAGTGATGAGTATCACCCCGTTGGCGGCGCTGCTGCCGTACAATGCAGCGGCGGAGGGGCCTTTCAAAACACTGATCTTATCGATATCATCCGGATTAATCGCCGAGATGGCATCGCCCATGTCCACGCCTTCTGCGAACTTGGTATCGCCCACCTGGCCGTAATTGGAATTATCCATCGGGATACCGTCGATAACATATAACGGCTGGTTGTTGCCGGTGATACTGGTATTTCCGCGGATGATAACCCTGGAAGAACCGGACGGACCTCCCGCGGTGCTGTTGATGATCAGGCCCGGCACTTTTCCTGCCAGGGAGTTGATCACATTGGTTTCTTTTGCTTTATTGATATCCTCTCCCTTTACTTCGGAAAATGCGTAGCCCAGTTCCCGTTCTTCCCGGCGGATGCCGAGTGCGGTAACCACCACATCTTTCAATGTTTCTGAACGCGACAGCAGCTTCACATTCATGAGGCGTTGTGTTCGGGTGAGGAAACCAGCACGCTCGTAACCAATCATCTGGATGATGATGCTGTCGCCGCCGGCGGCTTTAATGGAATAGGCCCCATCGCCCGCTGAGATGGCGGTTTCCTTACTGTTTTTGTTGAAGATACTGGCGCCGGGAATCACAGCGCCCTTTTCATCCGTGATGATGCCTTTTATAACAGCAGGCGCCTGCGCAGCGGCATAGTGCCGGGAAGCCGCCAACATCGTTATACATAAGTACAGATGTTTAAACTTGACAATTGCATTCATGGTGGTAGTGATTTTGGTTCTGGCCTAATTCGATAGGTACACAGCAGTGATCAATAAATACCCGCCCGGCTTCACTTTATCCGGAATAAAGCGTAGCGCATTTTGGTTGACTGAATACTCCCTGGCAACAACGATGAAATGATACAGGCTGTTAAAAAACGATGGCTGAAAATAAGACCGTTAACGTACACGAAAAAAAGGTAAAAAAGAGGAATCGCCCCAAAAGCACAATTCCATGTACGTTAACGAAGCGATAAAGGAATTACAAAATCCGTCATTTCGTTAACGTACACGAATATAGAAATAAAATTCAGAAAATGCTATCTATCGTAAAATATTTTTTTTCTGGAGAAGTAAAAACAGGGTTAGTTCCTGTAATTGAGATAGTTTTCCCTGGTAATGATATCAATGGGCATATACTGCTGCCGTTCAATTACAGCGGCATGTGTAAGATGATCATATAAGGCCATGATGCCCTTATTCCCCTGCTCCTGTGGTTTCTGGCAGATCAGGAAATCGATCACCGACTTTTTGAGATAGTCGATATTTTCTGCGAGGAAATCATAGCCTATCAGTTTGATGTGCGCCAGGCCGGCTTCCTCCAGGTAACGGCCTACAGTAGCCACCCTCGAATTGGTAACAAAAATTATATCCACCGGCGTTTTGCCCAGCGCCTTGTGCAACTTGCTTTTTACGGACTTGTAATCGGTTTGCCGGATATCGGTTTTCCTGATCTGTATATCCGCAGGATGTGCCTTATAGTATGCACGGAAACCTTCTTCCTTTCTCAACAAATGGTGATGCAGGTCCATTTCCCTGGAGATATTCACAATCAGCACCTGCTGCCCTTCCCTCACCAGGTAGCTGATGAGATGCGCCGCCAGGTAACCGCTCTGGTAAAGGTCCGGACCAATGTAACTAAGACTTCCGGCTGTTTCAATATCTGAGTTAATAAATACAAAAGGGATCTTCTTGGCCCGGCATTTTTTTGTGAAGCTCAGCGATTCCTCTTCAAACATAGGCGCCAGCAGAATGCCCTGGTATTCTTTCTTTAAAATTTCATTGGCCCTGGCAGTAAACGTAGTTTTATCGTTCTGATCAAAGAAGTATATTTCCACAGTCACCCCGAAGTCCCTGATCGCGGCAGCCGCCTGCCTGATTCCATTCAGCGGCGCATTCCAGTATCCTGTTTCACCGGAAGCCGCCGGGATCAGCACCGCCAGGTGAAGAAGCCTCTTGGATGCCAGTCGCCTTGCCATAATGTTTGGCTGGTAATCCAGGTCCTTAATAATCTCCAGTACCTTTTCCCTCGTTTTCTCCGCCACACCGGTACGGTTATTCAATACCCTGTCAACCGTGCCTATGGAAACATTCGCCCGCCTGGCAATTTCCTTCACGCCCACCAATGCTGCTTCTTTTGTATCTTTCATTAACTGGTTTATTGAACATTCAATTATTCGGCTTACAGCTGCGAAGTTATGCCTGTTGCAGCAAAACCTGCTATACCAGCCGGTAATACATCAAAAATACTAATTTAATCCTGTTTTCATCTATTCATATATAAGCGTTGCCCGCCACAACGATATCCTGATATTTTTTATCGCAAAACTTGGATATGAAGAAATAAACACTATTTTTGTGTACGTACACGAAATATAGGTAAAAAACCGTTCGCCCAAAAAATACATCTCCCATCATTACTGAAGCATGTTTTAAAAACAGCTTCCCTGCTGCATCATTATATCACTTCTTTAGTGGCATAACAATGATGGCATGCTAATGTAAAACATCAACCAGATCACTCTTTCCCGGTATTGCTGCACCGGGACAGGAACAGCTATTCAAATATTTCCGCTTATTATTTACCGTTCATTTAAACCAAAAAAAATGAAACAAAAACTAGTCGTATCCGCCCTTCTTGTATTGCTTATTTCCGGCTGCACAAAAATCCGGTATATGCTTAACGCCGGCAAAACGGCGCATATGTCCACATTGCAACTGGAAGAAACCGGGTTTAAGATAGTCGCCTATCTGCCTAAATATACTTCCACACTCGCAGATCATATCAATGCCTTTGACTTCTCCAAAGTTACCCACCTCAATATCGCTTTCTTTAACCCGGATGTAAATGGTAACTTCCCTGCATCACAAGGCACCGGGCTGGATACCATTGTATCAAAAGCGCATCTCAATAACGTTAAAGTGTTGTTGTCGCTCGGTGGCGGCTCCAATCAGAGTCAGTATGCCAACCTGCTCACCTCCGCCAACAGGGCAGCTTTCATCACCAAAGTGGTAAACCTCGTATCACAATACAATGTAGATGGCATCGATGTAGACCTTGAAGGAGATAACATCGATGAAAACTACGAAGCATTTATTACCGGCCTGTCCGCTCAACTCAAACCCAACGGAAAATTACTGACCGCAGCTGTTGCCTGGTGGACGCGCGACCGTGTAACAGATTCCTGTCTCGCTGTCTTTGACTTTATCAACGTGATGGCATACGACAAAGCGGGCGACGAACATTCGCCTTACAGCTACGCCAAACAGCACGTGGAATACTGGAAAGGACAAAGAGGATTAGCGGCCGCTAAAATAGTAGTGGGCGTGCCTTTTTACGGGCTATACACCCTGTCTGGTAATTTACAATCCATGAAGTACAGCGAGATCACCGCGCAATACCCCGGTGCTGAAAACAAAGACACCGTGCGGCGGCCAGACGGCGCCATAGTTAACTACAACGGCATACCCACCATTCAGAATAAAACGGCGTATGCCCAACAGGAAGCCGGCGGCATCATGTTTTGGCAGGTGCTCCAGGACGCCACCGGATCCCTCTCCCTGCTGAATGCGATTCACGATAAAATAAACAGCAGCACAGGATGGGAGCATCCCTACATCACCTGGAAATTTGATCTGAGCGCCCCGGCTTCCGCTACCTTCGCTGATTCTACCGCCGCTAAAGCGTCTGTTTCCGTAAAAGGAACACCCGGCTTCCTCCCCGCTCCACCGTATGGCTACGGACGGGTATTTCTGCCGGCCACCTGCGGAGGGTACTTTCAATTGCAGCCCGGCGCCAGTCCTCCCAGTTTAAAAGTCGCCGCAAGTTCTACCAATACCCCGGCAAAACTTTCCTGGTATAATATCGATGAGGCGAAACCGCTGGCTGCCCTTACTTTTAATCTCAACCTCAATGCTGCATTAACAAACGGCCAGCTGATCATTCCATTTGGCTACAGCACCACCAGCAGCAGTACGTTTAATAATACCAACCAGCTGACTTCTGTTAGCACACCCGGCGTTTTCGCTGCTATCCGCCTCGACTTTTACGGCGGCAACTTTGCCACCCTCTCCTACCGCAATGCTACTTACGGCTATACTACCATCAACAATACGGTATTCAATAAAACAGGAAATTATAAAATTGAATTATACTGCAATAACAGCAGTGCAGGAGAGAATTATACAAAAGGCGCTTCCACCTATGCATTACCAGCACAAACCTATAACCTGTGGGTAAATGATGTGCTGATACAAGGCGCCTCTTCATTAACAAACTTTCCGGCTACCGGCGAACTGGCCACCCTCAGCACTATCAATAGCTTCTCTTTTAACGCGTCAGGAAACACCGGCACACCAGGTACTACACCGCCAACAAGCGCTAATTCGTTGCTCGCAACGCTGAGTAATATTTTTATCAGCTTTGATCTTAAGAACTGATAAAAGAGAAGAAAAGAATTTTATTTGCAGGAGGTTGTACCAAAAGTACAACCTCTTTTTTTTGATATTTCCGCTGATCAGGTTTATCTTTGAAACATGTATAAAACATTGACATCCAATATTTTTCTCTTTTCTGTTTGTCTAAACACAACGGCAAAACCCTCTGCAACATCTTGATCCTCAATATCTTACCGATCAAGTCCACGTCACCTCCACATCAACCCCACGTCAACTCCATAGCAAAGGCATCTCCCCAGTATCCCCAAAGCATGTCAAAGGCAATTGCAAAGTATGCGCTATCTCTTGCTCAGGCCATCTTCAAATACACCATCACTTAATTATACGCCCGCTCTGTTACGCTCTTAAAAAAATAAACCTTTCGCCTTTTAATGAAAATTGTAACTTCGTTGCATATTTTGAATACGCAACAAAAATACCGCCTTCAGCTACTCTCCAGGATTGGGGCCGTATTTCTATTGCTTATATTCCTGAGTGCCCCGCTGATAGAGGCTTTCCATCATCATCATTGCACGGCCGGAACAGAACTGATCGTAAAAAAACATACCCCTACCGGCGATCAGCAATTCCATACTGTCCATGTAAAGTGTAAGCTGTGCGATCTGATAAAACACCAGTCGCATCATTTCCTGCCAACACAACTACCTCACCTGGTATTCATTTCCCCGGTTACTAAAACGACCGTTTCACTTTTCCGCGTACAGGCCTATTCAGGCTATCTGCTCTCCTGTACAAATAAAGGACCTCCCGCTTTCTGTTAAATCATTTACTGCTACCGGATGTAACATCCGGTTCCTGATTTCTCCGCCCCCGCTATCCGGGGGGTGTATCGCTGCTTATATTCTTTTTTATGCTTCAGGCAATATCTTTATCAAAACATTACCAGTCGCACGTTGCGCTGGACAATCTCAACCTGGAAGTTAAGCCAGGTGAAATTTTTTGTCTGCTTGGCCAGAACGGCGCCGGCAAAACCACCACCATCAACCTGTTCCTGGGCTTTACGGCGCCCACATCAGGGAAGGTAATGATCCACCAGCAGGAAGTGCGCCCCGGTGACGCCGAAACACGCAAACACCTGGCGTATATCCCCGAAGTGGTAATGCTGTACGGCAGCTTAACAGCCACCGAAAACCTGGACTACTTCAGCCGGTTGGCCGGTTTTAAGTATGATAAAAACAGGCTCACCACCTTCCTCTCCGATTGCGGCTTACAACAGGAAGCGCATCATAAACATCTCTCCGGATTCAGTAAAGGCATGCGGCAAAAGGTAGGCATTGCCATCGCGCTGGCAAAAAATGCAGACGTGATCCTGATGGATGAACCGACCAGCGGGCTGGATCCCAAAGCCACCGATGAATTCACGGGGCTGGTGAGGGAACTCGGCAGGCAGGGCAAATCCGTGCTAATGGCCACTCATGATATATTCAACGCCGTTAATGTAGGCGCCCGTATTGGGATCATGCGCAAAGGTCAGCTGGTGCATACCTTAAATGCCGGCGATATCAATGCCCGCGATCTACAGGAACTATACTTACAAACCATCTAGTTATACACTTCATGAAATTTCTTTATTCTCAGCCAATGCCCAAAAACCTGTTTTTGGCAGCAGGCTTTATATATTTATCAACGGCGGCAACAGCCCAGACAAAGGCCGGCGACACCACCCGGCTGCATGCGGTCACCGATTCCTCCAGGAAAAAGGTAGAACTGCAAACAGTGGAAATCACCGGTACCAACGCACAAAAATATTATGGCGACTACTCCTTCTCTGCCACAAAGATCGCGTCTGCCAACAAAGATATCCCGCAGGCTATTTCTTCGGTATCTAAAGAACTGATCTCCGACCGGCAGGCATTCACGCTGGCCGACGCTGTGAAAAATGTAACAGGCGTTTCCCAAAGCAGCTACTACAACCAGTTTGCCATACGCGGCATCAGCCAGAACGAAGAAGGCGCTATTATCAATGGCATGCGTACACGCCAGTACTTTTTTAATCAACCGCTGACCAATAACCTGGAACGCATTGAAGTGATAAAAGGACCGGCCAGCGCTACTTTCTCCAGTGTAGACCCCGGAGGCAGCATCAATATGGTGACCAAAAAACCACTCATGGAAAACAGGAAGCAGGTCAGCATCTCCACCGGCAGCTTCAGCACCATAAGGGCTGCCCTCGATTTCACCGGCCCGCTGAATAAGGAAAAAACATTGCTGTACCGCCTGAATATAGGATACGAAAACAGCAAGAGCTTCCGCGACCTGCAATACAAAAAGGCCTACCTGGTTTCACCGTCCTTTTCCTATGTGCCTAATCAAAGTACCAGTCTGAATGCGGAGCTGGTGATGAACAACAGCAACTCCAGGCTGGATCGCGGACAGGCAATATTCGGGGCTATCGCCGGGCAAACAAACCTCAACAGCACCCCCATCAGTTTTAATATGGGCGCCAGCAACGATTACTTCAATACACAGGACCTGATGCTGATGATCAGCGGCTCCCATGCCTTTACATCAAAAGTGGTTTTCAACGTTGCCTATATGAAGCAAACCTGGAATGAAGACCTGCTCGAACACCGCACCACCAATGCATTTGGCGTGGATGAAAACAATCTCCCTATCCCTACCCTCGCTGCTATGCGCGCTGTACAACGGCAACAGAAATGGAATACAGATAACCTGAGCGCTTACTTCAGTATCAACGCCAGCACCGGCGCTGTACATCATAAGATCGTGACGGGATACGATCGTATTAACACACAGAAGTACCGTGGCGGCGGCGAAAATTCCGCCCAGGGCTACCGGTTGAAAGACGGTACCATTGCTGCACGGTACGATCCGGCAAAGAAAGATGCCTATCTCTTTAAAACAATTAACGGCGTAAATGCACCGGTTCCTAATGTCGACTTCTTTAACCTCGCCAGCCCCGTTTATACCATCCGGAACCTGGGCGATTATATTTTCAACAAAACAGAGATCCCGCCTGCCTATTATCTCGTTAACGGCGTATACATCCAGGACCAGGTGAATTATCAACAGCTCACCCTCACGCTGGGCCTGCGGCAGGAATGGTATGAAGATTTCAGCAACTATAAACTTCCGGGTGAAAAAAAGATCTCCCAACAGCAACTGCTGCCAAGGATAGGCCTTATCTATGCCATCTCTCCGAATATTAATTTGTACAGTACTTATCTCCGCGGTTACCAGCCACAGGGCAACACCTCCACGCTGGTAATTGTACCTCCGCCGGCAGGCGTCAACTACAAACCGCTGGAAAGCGATCTTAAAGAAATCGGGGCAAAATCTGAATGGCTGAATGATCTGCTGATGGTGAACATTTCCTTTTTTGAAATCAACCAGAAGAATTTGCTGATGAATGCCAACGATCCGGAAGATGTGAACCGGCTGGTGGAACGCGGCGCACAACGCAGCCGCGGAATAGAACTCGAAGCCTCCGGGCTCATCATGCCCAACTGGCAATTTAATGCAGGCTATAGCTTCGTGGATGCCATCATCCTGCAAGACTTAAACCCCAAACTCATAGGAGAACGCGTACAAAACACGCCCAAACACAGCGGCAGCCTGTGGACCCGGTACGACCTGGACGATCACCCGCTGCTGCAAGGAATTGGCTTTGGCGCCGGCATTCAATACAGTGGTAACAAACTACCCTGGTATATCCGCGATTTCACACTGCCGGCGTATACATTACTGGATGCCGCTTTGTATTACAGTCCGGCTAAAACAAGGATACAACTGGCATTGAATGTGGGCAATATCCTGAACAAAACCTATTGGATAGGCGCGCAGAATTATCTCCGCCTGTTCCCCGGCTCTCCCAGAAACCTGATGTTCAACGCTACCTATAAATTCTGATCGCATGAGAACAATTTTTTTGATTGCAGGCAGCACCTGGAAAGCATCATTCAGGAATAAAGCCACGCTGGTACTCACATTGATCCTCGGACTGGCATTGTGCCTGGCCATGTACATCGGGTGGCAGAACTTCAACATCCAGAATGGCCAGCGGCTGAAATATAAACAAATCGTCCGCCAGCAATGGCTGGCAAAACCGGATAAGCACCCGCACCGGATGGCCCACTACGGCTATCTCGCGTTCCGTGATAAACATGAACTGAGCTTTTTTGATTTTGGCATTGAAAGCTTTGCGGGCGTATCCATTTTCCTGGAGGCGCACAAACAAAATACCGTCAACTTCAGCGAAGCCGGCTTCTCCAATGGCATGCTCCGTTTCGGAGAAATGAGTGTGGCCATGGTGTTACAGCTGCTCGTTCCATTGCTGATCTTTTTCCTGGGATATAACAGTATTTCCGCGGAGCGCGAAAACGGTACTTTAAAAATACTGCTTTGCCAGGGGGTTAGCTGGCCGGCATTACTAACGGGAAAAATTGCAGGGATTATTGCCGTCAGCTTTACACTTTTCATCCCGGTTATTTTGCTCACCATTTTCCTGTGGGCAATGCTAAGTCACTGGCAGGTAACGGCCGATGCAACCATCCGTCTTTTATTACTGGTACTGGCTTACGCGGTATACTTTATCATCTGCGCCGGCATTGCCGTAGTGGTATCCGCGGTGCACAAAACATCGAGGGCCGCGCTTACTACGCTGCTGGCCTGTTGGGTGTTTTTCACTATTGTGATGCCGCGGATTACCCAGGCGATCGGCGTTAAAGTGTACCCCTCTCCATCGAAAATTGAATTTGCGGCTGCCGTTGAATCAGACCTGCACCAGCAAGGCGACAGCCATAACCCGGACGATCCGCACTATGCGAAATTCAGGGCAGATGTTTTAAAACAGTATGGCGTAAGTGATGTGAAACAATTGCCCTTTAACTACGGCGGCTATGTGATGGCCGAAGGAGAAAGAATTTCCGCCGGCATTTATACCCGCCATCAGAAAGCGCTGACGAAAACATTTGAGCAGCAGAACAGCTTCCAGGTGGCAGTCGGCTACCTGAACCCGTTCCTCGCTATAAAGAACCTTTCCATGGCGCTGACCGCCTCCGACTTCAACACCTTTGCTGATTTCCAGGATCAGGCAGAAGTTTACCGCTACGGGCTTGCCCAGCGTATGAACAAATTACAGAAAGATAAAATCAGCAACACCACACCGGGAGAAAAAGATAAACCTTTAACCATCAGCCGGGCGCACTGGGCAGAACAGGCCGATTTTAAGTACGTGTTTAAACCGGTTGACCAGGTAATGTCACATCACATCAGCACCATCATTTCCTTACTCTGCTGGCTGGCGGCCTTGTTGGGATGCCTGCTGCTGTCATCAAAATGGGTTAAAACTTTATAACAGCAAATATGAATCAGCATATATATCAATTGGAATACAAGATCTTTTTCAGGAATAAAACGGTATTGACAGGGATACTGATCCTTTTTATCAGCGGGTTGGCCGGGTTATATTTTGGAAAGAATTTTATAGACAGGCAGCAGGAAGTGATTGTCAAAGCCGAAAAACTACAGGCAGAAAATACGGCCAGGAATGTTAAATACTTCGGCAAAGAACTGGGATTAATGTTATATCACACCAAATTTTCGATGGCCAACATGCCACGCAACTGGGCGGCATTTTCCAATGGCCAGCGCGACATCAATCCTTATCTCATCGGGGTTACCACCCTGGGCCTGGAAGGACAGCTCTATGATACCGATCTTAACAATCCTTCCACGCTGTTACTCGGCAATATGGATCTTGCTTTTGTATTTATCTTCATATTTCCTCTCATCATCATTGCATTCAGCTATAATTTACTTTCAGGAGAACAGGAGTCCGGTATTTGGGGACTGCTGCGTTCCCAATCGGCTGTTCCTTTAAAAATACTATGGCGGAAGTTCCTGGTGAGGATGAGTACCGTTTACCTGACAGCGTTGGTATTAATAGCTGCGGCGATTGTTTACCTCCGGCTTGCAGCAGATCTCCGTTTGCTGGCGGTAATCGTGGTATTAAGCCTGTACCTGCTGTTCTGGTTTGCCCTCTCCTTTTGGGTCATCTCACGGGGAAAGTCCTCCAGCGTTAATGCGGTGACGCTCATTTCATGCTGGGTGGTGCTGAACATACTCGCACCTGCTTTGGTAAATGTTTGGCTTACCCGGAAATATCCCGTTCCTGAGGCGTTGGAAACCGTGGTGATGCAACGGGAAGGATACCACGAAAAATGGGATATGGATAAGCGCGTTGCTCTCACCTCATTTTACCGGCATTATCCGCAGTTTAAAAAATACCCGTTCCCGGAAGAACTGGCGTTCAGCTGGTATTGGTATTTCGCCATGCAGCAAAACGGCGATGACCAGGCCGCACCGGGCGCCAGGTCTATGAAACAAAAGCTGGCACAAAGGAACGATTTTACAACTGCAGTGGCGCTTATTCTTCCTGGTATTCAAACCCAGCTTACGCTTAATGGAATCGCCGGATCCGATCTTCAGCAGCACCTGGATTTCCAGCAGGCTATCAGGAATTATCATGAACAGCTACGCCTGTATTTTTATCCGGCCATTTTCCAGGAACAGCCGGTTAAAAGTATTGATTGGAGCCAGTTTAAGTTAAAGCGCTATAATGAAAACGGCACCGGCGCCATCTGGCCAGGTGTGCTTTCACTGGCAGTGCTCATTTCACTGTTGTCCGGTGCGGCCATCTATAATTTCGGCAAGAAGATCTATTGAGGAAGTGATTAGGTGCTGCCGCCAGGCGGATATATTTTCCTGGTGTGCGGGTAAGGTAGTACCTTTAGCACTATGGCAAAAGAAAAAAACAAACCGGTACCGGTGAGATTCGATTTAAAGCTGCTGGAATTGCTGAAGGAGGAAGAGAAGATAGATACACCTCAGCAGGCGTTAAACTTCCTGTCGAAGTTCTGGGAAAATAACCGGCCCGCAACCACTGATTTTACAAATGATTTCAAAACGCTGACACCGGTAGCGCCGGTTGTAAAGAAAGAAAAAACAGATAAGGAAGACGCTTCCTCCCACCCTTCCGGGTTGTCGGGAATCGACCTCCTTATCTGGAAAGCCGAGCAACGGGAAAAAAATAACGACCCCGAAATCTAATTCCGGCTAGTACCGTTTCTTCGGTTTAGGTATTACCGTATTGTTCAAAGGCGAGGCCAGGAAAATACCATTGACTTTTTTGTCGGTGGTTTCCGTAAGCTCGGCGTCATAAGTAATTTTACCACGTTTTATTTCATAGAACTTCGAGGGAACGTAATACATTGAATCGGCAGCGGGGTAAACCTTTGTAACATCACTGCCGCCGAATTCGAGGTCACCATCGCGGTCCCAGTCTTTCACATCCGAGCTCACTGCACTCAACAGGGAATCTGCCAGAGAGTGGTCGATATTAAACACATACAGCCTGTTCTTGTTCGGGCTGCCGTTTACCTCCAGGAAGAGAAAAACGGATTTACCATTTTCTACCAGGCGGTTGCGTTTACTTTTGTAGTTGATAATATCTTCATGAAGCACAAAAGCTTTATTGCCGTTCACAAAAATAGTTCCTTTGTACACCGTGATCAGCTGCTGCTGACTGCTGGTAAAATGTAGTTCATTGGCGGGTTTCTGAGCCATGGCTGGCAAATAAACGGCGAGTAACAGGCATAGTTTGAATAGATGGCGCATCGTAATGTTTTATACTGAAAATTAATAATAATTATTTAGTAGCCCTAAAATAGTGTGATAAAAAACAATGTCTCACTTTTTTACGCTGCAAACAACTGCCTTTCCCGCCTGCGCGGAATAGAGCCGGTATTTCAACTCCCGCTGCATACGGGCGTTGAAATACCGCTACCTGCTTATAGCTCCGTCCAGGTAGTACCTCCGTCTGCATTTCTCCAGCAAAGATGACCGGTTGTTATACTCCAGTCGTTATATATGATGGTTCCTTTGGGTTTCACTTCTGTTGGCACCACTGCTGCATAAGATAAATGATGATCTATGCCCGCTGCCTCCAGGCCGGTATAAGCTGTTACCTGTTTAAAGTCAAGTGTAGCCACGGAAAATGATCTTATTCTCAGGTTCGCTGTCCCGGATGTTAATATTACTCTTACAAACGCTACATTATCCGCTACATTAAAGCTGGTTGGGTATTCAACATCTGAGTTGTTCAGGTAACACCCTCCAAATTGCCCTGTATTAACTATTGTCAAATGTGGTGAAAAGAGGTTGGCGCCGATTACAGGCGTCAATATATTGCCTGCACTGTCGTAGCAAACCACCGATACCCTTCCTCCGAAGCCGGTATCCACATTCTTTCTTACAATAAACTTTTTCGCAGACGTTGTATTGATAAAAACGCCTATGCCGGTGTTCCCGGATATCTCCACGTAACTGCTGGTTACCCCTGCAATGAGCCTTGATGGTAACACAGCGCTGCTGGCTTTATCGGCGCAGTGCAATCCCCTGAAAAAGTAACTGGTAGCGTTATACCTGTTGATATGCAGGGGCAGGAAAAGTGATTGCCAGCAATTGCTGTTATTGACAGCATCATTATAATAGTTCGGATAGTTAGCCACCCGGTTGTTACGGGCCTTACTTCCATCCTCTATCTGGATAGCGGCATTGTTTACCTCATTGGCAGATAAGTCGGTGTACCCGATATAAACACTGTTCTGCACACTATCCTCGCCAGTGATCTTCAGGGAGCACTTCCCACTGTTCTCGTTTCTTGCATCCCATATCCGGTTATTAATTCCCCGGTTGATTAGTACGGCACGGCATTCCGTAACGGTTGGATCAGTTATGTATGATGCGCTCAACTCAAAACTGGGTTTGTAAAATACATTGTTGTTGGGAATATGCGCTGTTGTTCCCGACATGCCAATCCTGACACCATATCTTGCTTTGTTCGCCAGGCCGCTTAGTGAGTTTACGGCAAACCGGCCGCCGGTAAAAACATTTTCATTACAAAACCCGTCTGTTCCCGACGCCTGGAGATCCAGCTGTATTTTGCCATCTTTCAATGTCCCTATCCCCACCCGGTTGTAGGCGCATTGCACACTACCCATGAGCTGCGCGTTAATGGTAAAGGAACTTACAAATTCCAGGTTTAATCTTGATGATAAAAGGTTAATAAGCTTTACGCCGATACAGCTTTCATTCGTCCAGCCCGATATGGTTTCTTTCACGATCCGGATGCTGAGTTTCACGGATGCATTACTTGCACCGTCACTTCCTATTACCATGCCTGGCAGTGAATCAGTGGGGTCGACAAAACTCACCGGCGCCTCCATTTCCACATTCACACCTGCGCCGATATTCAGGGTAGCGCTACACGTATACCGGTCGCCCCTGGGAAAATACAATGTAGGCTTATTCCCATAATAGCTGGTACCCGGATCTGGCGAAGTAACGGAGTAGGCATTTACTACCTTGACGGCATCCTTCAGTGCATTGGTTGAATCAACAGCAGGATTTCCTAAAGCGCCAAACCACAGGACATTTATGATATTGCCATCAATATTCCTGATCCATCTGCCTGGACTGCCCGTCACCTCAAATATAGTACCCAGGTTGGCAGTTAATGAAGAAGTGCTATCCCAATAAAATACCCCTCCTCCTCCATCGGCCGGTTCAAGATATCCTAACAGATGGCTAAGTTCTCCATTCGTTGTGCCGGCAGTTGCCTTCAATTCATTTACATTTTGAAACGTCATTTCTAATTTATTTGTGGGTTTTCAATAAAGAAATTGTCTTTATAAAAATCCACTTCCCATACGCATTGTAAATGCGTATAAAAATATTTACCACCAGAAGCTTTTCAAAAAAGAAATACACAGATTCCTATTACCGTTTAAAACCCTATCTTCGGTATCACAACCACCCAAACGCAGGATGATTGAAATAAAAAACCTGGACCATAGCCCGCTCCCCGACAAGCCAAGGCGCATCATGAAGTATGTATTGGTGTACTGTACATCAGGAAAGCTCCATGTACAGGTAGATCATACCGCATTTGACCTGAATCCGGGCGATGTGATCACTATCACCTCCGGACAAATACACTGCATTCAGCCGCTTCAGAATGCCCAAGGATTTGTACTGGAATTTACACTGGACTTTTTCTGCAAAGATGATAAAGATATTGAGCTGATTTTTCATAACGGGCTTTTCTGCCACTTCGCCATGAATGAAGTAATCCCCGTGGATAAAGAGATCGTCGAAACACAACTCACCCTCATCCGGGATGAATTACAGGAGCAGCCTTACCAATACCTTATTTCTGTGCATAGCCGCGTGGCGCTGATACTGGTATCTATCAACCGGGCAAAGGTGAAACGTGGCGATGAAATCTGGAAACCGGAAGCCCTCTTCCTGAGATTCCTGGAAGCAGTAAGGGATAACTTTGAGCATAACTATCCCCTCGCGCAATTTGCCAAACTGCTTGGCACTACCGAAGCAAAGCTCAATGAACTGGCAAAACTCCATGCCGGCAAAACAGCCCAGAACGTGATTTATGGCCTCGTTACCTCTGAAGCAAAACGGCTGCTTACCTATGGCGACCTGTCCGTAAAAGAAGTCGCTTATAAGCTCGGCTTCAACGATCCCTTCTACTTTTCTAACTTCTTCAAAAAACAAACAGAAATCTCCCCAAAACTGTATAAAGAACAATTCTCCCTTTAAATATTACATGCTTTTTGCAGGATTCTCTATTCCCTGGGGTCCCTATAAACCGCACCTTTGTATCAGGTTAACAATTAAACAACTGGTACATGAAATCTTATCAGCACATCGCTTCCCTGCTACTCCGCCTTGCACTGGCAACAGGCTTCTTATCCGCGGTAGCAAGCAGGCTGGGGTTATGGGGGCAACAGTCATCCGGGTGGGGAAAATTCCTGCAGTATACAGCACAGGTAAATTCATTTGCACCGCAAAAACTGGTCCCTTCCCTCGCAGTAGCCAGTACCATCCTGGAAACATTATTGGGTATTTTACTGTTGCTGGGGTTCAAAACATCGCTGGCGGCCATCAGCGCCATGATACTCACCCTGCTGTTTGCGCTCACCATGACCTATTCCTTTGGGCTGAAAGAACCCCTGGACTATTCCGTTTTCACCTTCAGCGCAGCCGCTTTCCTTTTAGCAACGATGCCTCCAAGCAAATGGAGCATGGATCAATACTTCACCAAATAAAAACAAGATCATGAATACAGACATCCATCACTACATCACTAAAAGTAACCAGGCTGAATGGCAGCCTCTCGTGGAAAAAAATGTTCACTACAAAGGAATATTCGTGAAGTCGCTCCGGTACGACGAAGCCGCCGGGCGCTCAAAAACCATCCTGCTCAAATTTGAACCCGGTGCGCATTATCCTTATCATAACCATCCCGGTGGTGAAGAGATCTTTGTGCTGAGTGGAGATGCGGTGCTCGAACATGCAACACTGCTGGCAGGCGACTACCTTTATACACCACCAGGCTTCCGGCACTCCGTTACCAGCAAAACCGGCTGTGTCCTGTTCTTCGTGATCCCTGAAGAAGTAGAGCTTCTTCCCGGTTCAGGCGAATGATCGCTGTTTTGTTCCCCGTTTGTTTTATCCGGGGAACAGTTGTTCGTCAATCCGCTTTTTTTGCCGGAGATGATGCCTCATATGCATCTCTGCAAACTGAAGCCATTCCAATGAACTAAAAAAAAGCAAACCCGGATGTTCGGTTTTTCCGCCTGCCGGTGAGGGATTTGCAGCGTATAAGGTATTCACGGCTTGTTTTACGCGCAACAGGCCCTGCAACAGCTCCTCTTTATTTTGTGGTTGTCTTGAATAAGGGTCGTTGGACGGGTTTTCGACCAACATATCCGGGAAGTCGTTCTTTGCAAACATGGCTTTGGCATGTTTATGCATGGCTTTATCATGGTTCACATTGTCCACCAGTGCAGCTTTCATCTGCTCATAAAAAAAGGTGGTATCGGCAATAATGTGCAGGTACACCTGTCCCAGCGACCAGGCGTCTTCCCGGGGTTTGCGGCAAAGCATCTCTAACGTATAGTCGTTGAGGTAAGTAATCCATACTTCAATGGTTTCATTGAAATGCCGGAGTAAAGTAGTGGTGTGATTTGTTTCCATACGGATTGATCTGTGGTGGTGTTAACGGAATTATTCTGCTATAATTACTTTCACGCCGTGCTCCTTCAGCGTTTTCACGGTGTCTGCAGATACCAGGTTATCGGTAATAATATAATCCACCTGTTCAAGGCTGCAGATGCGGCCTATGCCACGGCGGTTAAATTTGGAGCTGTCGGCCATGATGACCACAGTTTGCGCCAGATTAATCATTTTCATATTGAGGCTCGCCTCTGCCAGGTTTGTAATAGAAAGACCAAATTCCATATCAATCCCATCTACCCCGATAAATAATACCCCGCAGGAAATATCATCCAGCAGCCGCTCTGCAAAGGAACCCGCAGCCGAAGAAGAGGTTTGATGAATGAGGCCGCCAATCTGCAACACATCTACAAAGGGCCGGTTACATAGTTCCAGCGCCACTTTCAGCGCAGGGGTAATTACCGTGATATGTTTCGACGGATGCAGGTAACGGGTCAGCTCAAAGGCGGTGGTGCCGGAGCCAATAATGATGGAATCATTCATCCCGATAAGCGCTTCCGCTGCTTTGGCTATCTTTTTCTTCTCTTCCGTTTTGATAAACTCTTTCTCGTTGATCGGCCGCTCCACCGTATAAGGATTCTGCGTTGATCCGCCTCCTTTGGTACGGTATAATAACTTTTTCTCTTCCAGTAGTTTGAGATCTTTCCGGATGGTTACTCCTGATACCTGCAAGGCATCACTCAGTTCCTGGATATCCACTTTCCCGTTTTCCTGCAATTTCTGCAGGATGAGCTGATGTCTGTCTGTAATATTCATGGAAAGTTGAATTTCTTCTTTATGTTTAAATTTCTTTCATCAAATATAAAATTATTAATCAAGACTCTACTGTCCTTTTCTATACAACAGCCACCATTATAGTTATAACTCCCTGTTAGCCTGGAAACCATCCCGTTCCCCTACACTTAAAAAATATTTAAAAAGATTAAATAGTTTACTTACATTTACTTTAATTTAATTAAATTTTGTTTAATTTAAAGGTAACATCGATTGCGCAACCGTATGTTCCAACGTTCATGAATTCCACCATCAGTCCGGAAAAGGTCAGACGAATCAACGGGTAACGGATATCAACAAACAATTTCATGTTATAGAAAAAAGGGTCAACCAAAACAAAACAATCCAGTTATGAATCACTTAAGCTGCACAGCTATGTACAAAATGTACATGCTCTGTTTCCTGCTGCTTGCATGGCCGTGTGCATTATCCGGCCAAACGTCCCGGAAAGTACAGGGGCAGGTTACCAACGACAAAGGAGAAATACTGATTGGTGTGAATGTAAGAGTGAAAGGCAGTACTACCGGCGTTACCACCAACACAGAAGGGCGCTACCAGCTGGCCGTACCCGGTAACGAATCTATTCTCCAGTTCTCTTTTGTGGGTTACACCCCGCAGGAACTCCCCGTTGGCAACCGCAACACCATCGACCTCCAGCTCACCTCCTCCGCCAAACAATTGCAGGACCTGGTAGTAGTAGGTTATGGAACACAAAAGAAAGTAAACCTCACCGGTGCGGTGGACCAGGTAGGCAGCGAGGTATTTCAAAACCGGCCGCTCACCAGCGTTACCCGTGGTTTACAGGGCGTAATTCCCAATCTCAATATCCGTATGACCGATGGCAAGCCTACCCGCAGCGCTACCTATAATGTACGCGGCACCACCTCCATCGGCGCCGGCGGCAGCGCCCTCATACTCATTGATGGCGTACCAGGAGAACCCTCGCTCCTCAACCCCAACGATATAGAAAGCGTCACCGTGCTGAAAGATGCAGCTGCTGCAGCTATATACGGGTCACGGGGATCGTTCGGCGTTATCCTTATCACCACCAAAAGCCCGGCGAAAGATAAAACCACCCTCAACTACGCCGGCAGCTACTCCATCAACGAACGAACCATCAAACCCAAAATGGTAACTAACGGTTACGAATGGGCCAAAAACTTCGACGACGCATTTACCTCGTGGAACGACTATGCCTCGCACCCGCAAAAAGCAAACTCCGTGTTCCCGTTCTCGTTAGATTACCTCGATGAACTGAAACGCAGAAACGACGATCCGTCCCTGCCTAAAACAGATATCAATCCCACTACCGGCGAATATGTTTACTACGGCAACACCGACTGGCTGAAAGAACTCTATGCAGATAACAATCCATCTATGGAACATAATCTCAGTCTTTCCGGCAGCAGCAAAAACGTGAGCTACTATCTCTCCGGCCGGTACATGGCACAGGATGGGATCTTCCGTTACAACCCGGACAACTTCAAAACCTATAACCTCCGGGCACGCGGCTCCGTACAGGCGTTACCGTGGCTCAAAGTGGAAAATGATCTCAACTTCACACAAACAAATTATTTCTACCCAATATTAAACCATCCCAGTAACACACCCGTGTGGAGAAGAATTTCCGATGAAGCCTTCCCCATCGCCATGCTCCGCAACCCGGATGGCACACTCACCGAAAATGCTTCCATCGTCTTTGGCAGCTTTATCTCCGGTAATAACCAGTCAGAACTGAGTCGCGCGCAGATCCGTAACACCTCCCGCTTTACCGCTACCTTCTTTAAAAATAAAGTACATGTAAACGGCGATCTCACCTTCTGGCGGCTCAACGATGTGGAAACGCGTATATACACGCCCGTGCCCTACAGCAAAAAACCAGGCGTGGCACTGGAACGCGGCGAAAGTAAGATCAACGAAAACGACGATAAAACAAACTATCTCGCCGCCAACGTCTATGCCGATTATGAACATACCTACCGTAAACATTACTTCAAGGTAATGGCCGGCTATAACTATGAAAATTCCCTGCTGAAAAGCAGGTACATCCAGCGGGATGGCATCATCAACAATGAACTGCCCGACTTCTCCCTTACCAACGGGCTCAACTTCACCATGAGAGGCGGCGGTAATGAATGGCGCACACTCGGCGGCTTCTTCCGCATCAACTATAACTTCGATGAACGCTACCTCCTGGAAGTAAACGGCCGGTACGACGGCACCTCCAAATTCCCGCAAACGCAGCAATGGGGCTTCTTCCCATCCGCTTCCGCAGGATGGAGGATCTCCAAAGAAAAGTTCTGGAACATCCCTTATAAAGTGGTATCCGACATGAAGTTGCGGGCATCATATGGCACCCTCGGCAACGGCAATATCGCTCCTTACAAGTTCCTCGAAACCATGAGCGTAACGCAAATGGCCCGTATTCTGAACGGTATCCGGCCCGACTATACGCAGCAACCCAATGTAATCCCCAACGGACTTACCTGGGAAAAGGCCACTACGCTGAATGTCGGCACTGATCTCGCATTGCTCAACAACCGCCTCACGCTCACGGCCGACTGGTACACCCGCAAAACGAAAGATATGTTCACCGACGGATTGCCGCTCCCCGGCGTATTCGGCGCTACCGAACCCAAAGGCAACTATGCCGACCTGGAAACAAAAGGCTGGGAAATATCTATCGGGTGGAGGAATAAAACCAATGGCAGCAAACCATTCAGCTACGATGCCCGACTGGTACTGTCTGATAATAAAAGTGTGATCACCCGCTTCAATAATCCACTCGGCCTCATCAACACCTACTATGAAGGCATGCAGATCGGCGATATCTGGGGATTTGTAAACGACGGTTACTTTAAAGATCAAAATGAAATAGATACCCGTGGCATCGACCAGAGCTTTATCCGCGTATCCGCCGCCAACAAAATATTACCTGGCGATATCAAATTTAAAGATCTTAACAACGATAAAAAGATCAATGAAGGCGCCGGCTCACTCGCTGATCCGGGCGATAAAACAGTTATCGGCAACAGCTCCCCGCGTTACATGTATGGCTTTACCGGCAACATGGAATGGAATAATATCTTCTTCTCCTTTTTCCTGCAAGGTATTGGTAAAAGAGACTTCTGGCCGGGAGCCGATAACTCCCTGTTCTGGGGCGCTTATAACCGCCCTTACAGCTGGCAGCCGGTGGATGTGGTGAACAATGTATGGTCGGAAGAAAAGCCCGACGCCTACTTCCCGCGCATGCGTGGCTACACCGCGCTAAACTCCCGCGCCGAACTACAGGTAACACAATCCAAATACTTACAGAACGCAGCTTACCTGCGTCTCAAAAATATTACACTGGGATATAACCTCCCCGCATCACTGGTGAACAAAGCCGGTATGGCCAATGCGCGCATTTACGTAACCGGCCAGAACCTGTGGACCTGGAGCCCGATGTACAAGTACGTGAAAACAATGGACCCGGAAGTTATTGAAGGCTCAGATCCTGAGCTGAACGATGGCTCCGGAAACGGGATGAGTTATCCTATGCTGAAAACCTACACTATAGGGATCAATGTAACATTCAAATAAAATGATCATGAAAAATATTCTCTTCCTGGTTGCCGGAATGATGATCATGAGTGCATGTAACCGTGATCTGAACCTGAAACCATTTGATAAGCTGTCGCCTGAAAATGCTTTTAATACCGAAAAGGACCTGCAGTTATACGCCAACTCCTTTTACCTGGATTTGCCCGATGGCAGTGATATTGTGAGGGGAGATGCCCTGAGCGATTACCTGGTGGGCAGAACCCTGTCCAACTACATTTACGGCGCCTTTGGCCCCACCGAAGCCACTGGCTGGAGCTGGAGCGCACTGCGCAAAATCAACTACTTCCTGGAACACGCCGGCAACGCAAAAATTACAGACGAAGCCAAAGAACATTACATAGGTCTCGCCCGCTTTTTCCGCGCCTGGTTTTATTTCAATAAAGTAAAACAATTCGGCGATGTGCCCTGGTACGATAAAAGCCTCGCTGCGGACGATCCGGATCTTTACAAAGGCCGCGATCCACGCACGCTTGTAATGGACAACGTGCTCGCCGATCTCGACTATGCGTGTAGCCATATCCGTAATACCAAAGATAACGGCGCATCACAGGTAACAAGATGGGTAGCCCTTGCCTTTAAATCAAGGGTATGTCTTTTTGAAGGCACCATCCGCAAATATCATCCGAAACTGAAGCTTGCCGGCACGGCGAACGACTGGCTCGACAAAGCCATTGACGCCGCCAACCAGGTGATCAAAGGAAACCAGTATAAACTGCTGACTACCGGCTCCACCGATCAAAATTACCGCAACCTGTTTATCAATGAAACACCCAACAGCACAGAAGTACTGCTGGCGGCTGTTAACAATAAAAGTCTCCGGGTATTCAACGATGCCAACTGGTACTGGACCAGCGCCACTTACGGCGGCCGGTACAGCTTCATCAAAACTTTTATCAACACCTATTTAAATACAGATGGCACGCCTTTCACCACGCAAGCGGATTATGATAAAATCCCTTTTGCACAGGAAGTAAAGAACCGCGACCTCCGCCTGAAACAAAGCATCCGCATGGGTAACTATTCCCGCGATGGTGTGGTAACGCCGCCCGACTTTACGTATACCTATACGGGTTATATGCCTATCAAACTGGCGGTGGATGCGAAAGCGACCGATGGTGTGGCAGAAAACTTTAACTCCCTGCCACTGATCCGGTATGCAGAAGTATTGCTGAACTATGCGGAAGCAAAAGCAGAGCGTGGCAACTTTACTACGGAAGACTGGAACCTCACCATTGCTCCGCTGCGGCAGCGTGCGGGCATCACCGTTACCACGCCGCCGGTTACAGCAGATACATATCTTCAGCAACATTATTTTCCTGGTATAAATGATCCCGTACTGCTGGAAATACGCCGGGAGAGAGGCATTGAGCTGGCCCTGGAAGGATTCCGCTACGATGATCTGAAGCGCTGGCATCTCGGCAACCTGCTCACCATGCCCTATGATGGCATGTATGTACCCTCCCTCAACACATTGATGGATCTGAATGAAGATGGGAAAATGGATGTTTGTTTTGTAGAGAAAATCCCGGCGACAAAAGTACCGGGCGTATATTATTTCCTGATAGACAAAGTACAGTTCAAGCTCAGCAACGGTACCAGCGGCAATCTGCAACTGTTTGATAACCTGGTGCGCAAATACGAAGACCGCAAATACTTCTATCCCATTCCATACAACGAAATCATCTTAAACGGCAACTTAATCCAGGACCCGGAGTGGGCAATTAAATAAAACGAAAAACCTTAAACAAGCAACCGTATGTTATCAGGTAACAATTCCACAGTAAACAAAACATTTTTCGAAAAGGCCGGACTGCCCCGGCAGCTGCTCTTTGGCTACATCGGCATCATGATATTCATGATGGGTGATGGTATTGAACAGGGATGGCTAAGCCCATACCTGGTATCACATGGCATGTCGGTGCAGCAGTCGGCCACCCTGTTTACGGTCTATGGCATCACCATCGCCATCTCCGCCTGGTTTTCCGGCGTACTGGCAGAAGGCTACGGCGTAAAGCGCACCATGTTCACGGGTTTGATCCTCTACATTCTCGGCACCATCGGGTTCGTCGGATACGGCATGCCGGGGCTCAACTACCCGCTGATGCTGCTCTTTTACGCATTACGTGGATTTGGTTATCCTTTGTTCGCCTACTCCTTCCTGGTATGGATCGCCTACAGCAGTCCGCGGCAGCAACTGGGTCGCGCTGTAGGCTGGTTCTGGTTTGTATTCACCGGCGGACTCAATGTACTCGGCGCGTACTATTCCAGCTGGGCCATTACCCGCTTCGGGCACCTCAATACTTTATGGACCTCAGTTTTCTGGGCGCTGCTGGGCGCACTGTTTGCACTGGTACTGAATAAAGGAAGTATTAAGAAAGAAACTGCCGGCGGCTCGCAGGTAAAAGAACTGATCAAGGGGCTCACCATTGTGAAAGAAGAACCCAAAGTATTATTGGGTGGTATTGTGCGCATCATTAATACCACGGCGCAATTTGCCTTCCCGGTATTCCTGCCGATGTATATGGCGAAACATGGTTACGAAACCACGCAATGGCTGCAGATCTGGGGAACCATCTTTACCGCCAATATCATCTTCAACCTCATCTTTGGCTTTGTGGGCGATCGCATGGGATGGCGTAATACTATCATGTGGTTCGGCGGCGTAGGATGTGCAGCCACTACCCTGCTGTTTTATTACGCACCACAGATATGGGAAGGCAATTTCTGGATGGTCATGACGGCCGGCATACTTTGGGGCGCCTGCCTGGCGGGCTACGTACCCCTGTCGGCGTTAGTACCTTCCCTGGTGAAAAAAGACAAAGGTGCGGCAATGGCTATTCTGAACCTCGGCGCCGGCTTACCTGTTTTCGTGGGCCCTGCAATTGTAGGATTATTTATCGGCAGCGCAGGCGATGCAGGCGTTATCTGGATCCTGGCGGCCCTTTACCTGGTAAGCGCCGTCATCACCCGGTTTATCACCCTGCCGGACAATGCAAAAACATCTCATCATTACAGCAATACAACGGAAACCATACAATTATAATACACATGAAAATCTTAATCACTGCCCCTTATCATGAGCAGGGGCTGGAAACATTGCAGCGGCAGTTCGGAGAAATTATTTACCGGTCGTGGAAGCCTCATGGAAGGGCATACAATGAAGACGAGCTGCTGGCCATGCTTTCAGACACGCAGGCCGAAGCGCTGATAACAGAGCACGATCACGTTACTGCAAAAGTAATAGCCGCCAATCCCCAGCTGCAGTTTATCGGCGTATGCCGCGGCACACCGTCCAACGTGGCAGTGAGCAAAGCCACTGAAATGGGAATTCCGGTATTCTTCACACCTGCCCGTAATGCGCAGGCCGTAGCAGAACTGTTTATTTCCAATGTGATCATGCTGTTGCGTAATACCATCCCCGGCATCAACTGGCTGAAAGGCCGCAACTGGCAGGCAGGCGCGCACGACTCCTACCTGCACTTCAAAGGCAATGAGCTGGCAGGCAAAACTATTGGCATGGTTGGCTTTGGCGCTATCGGCCAGCTGATTGCAAAGCTGGTAAAAGAATATCCCTGCCCCATCCAGTTCTTCGATCCGTATGTGGCCGAATACAACAGTGATTACCGGAAAACAAGCCTGGAAGATTTGTTTGCTACCAGCGATATCGTATCCATCCACCTGCCGGTTACTGCAGAAACAAAAGGGATGATCAACGGCCGGCTCCTGAAAATGATGAAAAAGGAGGCCATATTTATCAATACCGCCAGGGCTTCGGTCGTGCAACGGGAAGACCTGCTGGAAGTACTGGAAAAAAAATCGATCCGGGGGGCTATCTTAGATGTTTTCGATCATGAACCACCGGACGAACTGGATTACAGGATCATTGACCTTCCGCAGGTAATTGCCACCCCGCACATTGCGGGCGCCACCTTTGAAGTGGAAGATCACCACGTTGAAATTATGAACAGGGCCTTGCTGCAGTGGTATGCACATGCCAACAGGCACATAGCCGAATTAGCCAACAAAGACATACTTAAAGTTCATTTCCAATGACAACACAGGACACCTACATCATTGTGGACATAGGCACCGGAAACGTAAGGGTGGCAGCAGCTTCCCCGCAGGGACAGGTATTAAGCGTTGCCCGGGAAGACATACATTACATCAAAGATCCGTTGTACCCGGATGCTCTGTATTTTGAGCCTACTCAGCTATGGCTTCAGGTAAAGCGTTTAGCCGTGCAGGTACTCTCCGGTATCCCCGGCACGGTGGTAAAAGCCATTACGGCTACCAGTCAGCGCGAAGGTATTGTGCTGTTATCCGCCACCGGCGAATCGCTGACCGGGTTGCCCAATATCGACCACCGTGGCCGGGAATGGGAAAACACCATTGCCGATAAAAGCAGGGTGTACCAGCTGACAGGGCGTTATCCTACCTCCCTGTTTTCTGCCCTGAAACTGGTGGGCATCCGTGAGCGCAGGCCGGAACTGTGGCAGCAATGCAGCACGTTCCTCAGCATCAGCAACTGGATAGAATTTATGCTCAGCGGTGTAGCGCGGTATGAGCATTCACAGGCATCGGAAACATTGTTGTATGATGTAGCGCAAAAACAATGGTCGGCTGAGTTGTGCAAAGTTTTTGCACTGGATGCAGCATTGCTGCCACCGCTCGCAGACTCCGCGACTATACTGGGAAATATCCTTCCTGGAGTAGCACAGGAACTGGGGCTGCCTGCCACCGTGAAAATAGTAGCCGGTGGCGGCGATACGCAACTTGCCATCAAAAGCACGCGGCCGGCGGTAGACGATGTAGTGATTGTTTCAGGCACTACCACTCCTATTGTGAAGATAACGGGCACGTATACACTGGATGCGGAAGAAAGGACCTGGACAAGCCGTGATATAGAGCCGGGACGCTTTGTATTTGAAGCCAATGCCGGTGTAACCGGGCTAAACTATCAGCGGCTGAAAGAAATTTTTTATCCTAATGAAGATTATGAAGTGATTGAAAAAGAGCTGGAAGAAAACACCCATACGTTTTGCATGGCCTCCCTGGGATCGTTGCTGGCTGATGAAGAAGTGTCCCTTACCCGCGGTGGCTTTATTTTTCCCGCGCCGGTATCGCACCTGCTCACCCGCGGCTCCTTTGTATGGGCTACCATCCTGGACATTGCCTGCTCCATCGTTAAAAACTACCGGATACTGGCTGCTACTGCCGGTCATGATCCAGATTATATCTGGGCCTGTGGCGGCGGACTGCAAAGCCGGGTGCTGCGGCAACTCATCGCCAATCTCACGGGGAAAAAGGTACAGATCAGGAAAGAATACCAGCAATCATCTGCCGTTGGCGGCGCGTTGATCTGCAATGAAGCGCTGCAGGTAAATGCAGTAATGGAGGATGCTACCGAAGTAATCCATCCTGTTGATACTGCCTATTACAGCACATTGTATGCTGAATGGGAAAAAACCCGGCATTATTTCCGGGGCATGAACTAACTACTTAAAATTCGATTATGGCAACAGCTTGTTTCATAGGCATCGACGTAGGTACACAAGGCGCCAGGGTGGTATTAATGGATGCCACCGGCAACCTGCTGGGCAGCCGGGAGGAACATTTCCCGTTGCATGAAAAGATGCGGGAGGAGCAGTCGCCCACCGGCTGGTGGGATGCCTGCCTTGCGTGTTTGCATCAACTCCTGCAGGACGCCTCCGTGCAGCCGCACCGGCCACTTATCAGGGCCATAGCCGTTACTTCTACGTCCGGTACCATCGTACCCGTTGACCGCCGGCACCGGCCACTGCATAACGCCCTGATGTACAGCGACGGCAGGCAGGTGGAGACCGGGAAGCTTTGCCGGGAGACCGCTCTCCGGTATCACCCGCATGGCTATACGTCGTTTAATACTTCCAGTGGACTATCGAAAATGTGCTGGTTTGTACAACAATATCCGGAAGCAGCCCAACAACTTTATAAGTTCATTCATGCGGCCGACTATATCACCGGGCAGCTCAGCGGCCGCTTTGATATAACCGACGCCACCAACGCACTGAAATCGGGATATGATGTGCAGGCGCAGGAGTGGCCTTCCTATCTCTGGGAGCACCTGCCCCTGCAACAATCGTGGCTGCCAGAAGTAGTGCCTGCGGGTACTCCGTTGGGAAAGATACAACCCGGTGTGGCAGCCCTCCTCCACCTGCCGGAAGACGTGACCATTGTAGCTGGTATGACAGATGGCTGTGCCTCGCAGATTGCGGCGGGCGCCGTTTGCCCGGGCGACTGGAACACCACCATTGGTACCACCCTGGTGGTGAAAGGAGTAACTACCCGGTATATCGATGATCCTTCCGGTGCATTGTATTGTCACCGGCACCCGGAGGGATACTGGATGCCGGGGGGCGCCAGCAATACCGGGGCGGACTGGGTATCTCAAAAATTCCCTGGTGATCTTACGATGCTGAATGAGCAGGCGTTGCGGATCATACCCACCGGCCACCTCTCCTGGCCGCTGCTGCAACACGGAGAAAGGTTTCCGTTCGTGGCGCCGCAGGCACGCGGGTTTGAAGCCGCGGAGCTTTCTGCCGTTGAAAGCTATGCCGCCGGCATGGAAGGTGTGGCTTATATAGAACGCTACGCCTACCAGATGATCCGGCAGTTAAGCGGTGAAGCGGTGGAAAAGATTTATACCGCAGGCGGCGCCAGCAACAGCCGCGCATGGCTCACCATCCGCAGCAATGTGCTCAACCTGCCCATCATTAAAATGAAACACGTAAGCGGCGCTGCCGGTGCGGCTATCCTGGCGGCGTCCAAAACATGGTACCACACCGTTATGGAGGCAACAGCTGCAATGACCCAGGTAGCGGAAGAGATACTGCCTTCGCCATCTCCCGTAAAAACCTACGATGCCAGCTACCTGAAATTTATACAACTGCTGAAAGAAAAAGGATATATTTCAACTTATGAACATGCTTAATATTTACCTGTTAAGACACGGACAAACCGCCTGGAACGCCGATAATAACCGCTACTGCGGCAGGTCCGACATTGCCCTTACGGCAAAAGGCATCGGCCAGGCAGAAGCCGTGCGGGAACAACTGAAAGGAATTAACTTTGCCGGCGTATATTCTTCCCCGTTAGAGCGGGCATATCAGACCGCGCGCATCGCCGGCGGAATGGATGTTATTAAAGATAACCGTCTTATTGAAGCTGATTTTGGTAACTGGGAAAAGAAAACAAAGGAAGAATTTATTGCCGAAGATCCGCAGCTGTGGCATAACTGGATGGACGACCCAGGTCAGCACCGCGCCGGTGGCACCGGCGAAACCGGCAGCGAAATCGTTGCCCGTGTGGATGAATTTTTCCATGACCTGCTACAGCAACATGACCATGGAAACATTCTTGTAGCAGCGCATAATGGTGTAAACCGCCTGTACCTGGCGTATAAGCTGGGCATGCCGCTGAAAAATTACCGGATGCTGGTGCAGGACAATGCCTCTGTTACAGTATTTAACCTGTCGGCTCACGAACCTTTTACATTACAACACCTCAATGCAAAATTCTGATCATGATAAAAGTTATTGCCAGAACCTTACTGCTGACAGGCGCGTATCTTACCTGCCAGCTTAACACACAGGCTCAATCACCTGAACTGAATGTGCTGAACATCCGCAACAGCCAGGATCTGCAGGCATTCTTTAAGTATACCGGGAAAGATATTCCCTTTATCAGCGGGCATCGTGGCGGTGTAAACAAAGGCTTCCCGGAAAACAGTATCGAAGCGTTTGAAAATACCCTGCGGCATACGCCCGCCACTTTTGAAATTGATCCCCGGCTTACAAAAGACAGCGCCATTGTACTCATGCACGATGCAACACTGGACCGCACCACCACCGGCAAAGGAAAAATTTCCGATTATACACTGGCGGAACTTAAACAGTTCCAGCTAAAAGATGTGGAAGGAAATATCACCAATTTCCGCATTCCCACCCTGCAGGAGGCAATTGTGTGGAGCAAGGGGAAAACAGTGCTCATCCTGGATAAAAAAGATGTGCCTTTTGAGATGACCGCAAAAATCATTAAAGACAATCATGCCGAAGGAAACGTAATGGTAACGGTACATACCGCGGAAGAAGCCCGCTGGTACCACAGCCGCAATAAGGATATTGTATTCGAAGCATTTGTAAAAACACAGCAGGCGTTGGAAGAATACGAGGCCGCTAAAATTCCGTGGTCGCATATCATGGCGTATGTAGGTCCGGATAACAAACCGGCGCTGAAGGAACTTTACCAGCAATTAAACAAGCGTGGTGTGATGTGTATGATATCCACGGCGCCCACCTACGATAAGCTTCCTTCTTCCGCCGATCGCAGTGCCGCTTACCAGGCGATTATCCGCGATGGCGCCAGTCTTATTGAAGCCGACCGCTCCATAGAAGCCGCAGCGGCCATCCTGCCATTGGTTCCGGTGCATAGCGCCAAAAAGAAATTCTTCGGTAAAAAAAGTATTTAAAATACAAAAGCGTCTTACAATATAACTGTAAGACGCTTGTTTTATACGGCAAACTTATGGGGTCTTCATCCGTTTTAAAACGATTGCCTTTCTTCGCTTCCAGCCGGTAATCACCGGGTCTTCATTTGTTAATTTCCCTTTGGCATCTATTTGTCCCAGGCTTTTTGCCAGTGCCTGGCTTAGCTTCGCCGCCTTCCGGTGCGCTTTCATCCAGGTAGTCCTGGTTTGATGCACATTATCTTCCAAAGATTTTATCCCTTTGTTAATTGTTTCTAATTCTTTTTTATACGCTTTCTGCTTCCGGTAAATGATCATTAACCGGTTATAGGCAGCAATGGTCAGCGGATCATTGGAAAGCGCTTCGTTATACAAGGCAATAGCGCCTGGCAGGTCGTCTTCCGCCTCCAGTTGCCTCGCCTGTTCCAATAAGCTCTTATGGGAAATTTTATCCGCCATGCAACGGGTTATTAATGACCATTCAGGTATTTGATCACATCGCTTCTCATCGGCCCTGCTTTTTTGATGGCGTCTTTAATTTCCTGGTGGGTTTTAGATGGAAACTGCTGATGCAGGTATTCCACTTCTGAAGGGTCCTGGCTATCTACCCGGATATCATCCTGCTTGCCAACGTTTTTTTTATCGTCTGCCATAACAATGAAATTTAGGTGAAGAACTAATTACTTTTCCTTTTCAGTTGCCGCAAATTATATGCCCTGACCGATAACAGGTGTGGGACAGAAAAGCGGTGCGGAATTGCAGAAACTGCTCCCCAAAATGTAGCGGCCGTACATCGTAAAACCGGTTTCAAAGAAGGCTGCAACGTGTTCGCATTAATAGGATTATTATTTGATAAAAGGCTGCTATACAAACCAGGTTTTTATGAAAGCGATCGCTGCGGGCCTATTTGGTACTTTATTAATGACAGGCGCATTATATCTTCTCACCGCCATTACCGGTAAAAATTATAAAGTGGTGGGAGTGCTTGCTACTATGGTTACTAATCATACAACACCGGATAAGGGTTTAACCCGGAAGCCGGCAGACCTCTTAACCGGCATCATGCTGCATTACCTCATAGGTGTGTTTTTCGCCATTATTTACTTTTACCTGTGGCAGGCCGGCATAGGACGTCCTACCTTGTCCTGGAGTATCGTATTTGGGTTACTGAACGGTATTTTCGCGATGGGGTTCTGGTTTACTTTTATCCGTCTCCACCCGCGGCCGCCTGCCATCCCGGTGATGTCGTATGTGATGGCGGTTGGCCTGTCGCATGTATTATTCAGTATAGGCGTGCTCATTGTTTATACGCTATAACCCAGGCAGGGAAAAGCATTGGCGTGCTTTTCCCTGCTGTTGCTCATCTTCCTATGCATTCCATACGCCTTCAGCAGCGGTTTTCCGGGCATAGTCTGAGAAGTCCCGCGGCGCACGGCCCAGGGCGCGTTGCACTCCATCAGTGAGATGGGCATTCCGGCCATCCAGTACTTCGGCAAACAAATAGGTGACCAGCCAGATGAAATCATCGGGGATGTTATATTCAATGAGCATGGCTTTGTATGCTTCCATGGGTATTGCCTGGTATTGAATTGGCCTGCCTGCGGCTTCGGCTATTTCTCTCACCGCTTCTTCAAAGGTCATCAGGCGGGGACCGGTAAGTTCATATAGCTGGCCGTTATGGTTTTCCGTGGTAAGCGCCGCAATGGCTACGTCTGCAATATCATCCACATCCACAAACGGCTCTGCAACGTTTCCGGCCGGAAGCGCTACATGGCCGGCCAGCAGCGGATCTAACAGATAACCCTCACTAAAATTCTGGCTAAACCAGGCGCATCTGAGAATGGTCCAGCTGATCCCGCTGTTCATAATGATCTGCTCGCATGCCTGCGCTTCTTTTTCTCCGCGGCCCGACAACAATACTATTTTCTTAATGCCGTTTTTCACCGCTGTTTGGGTAAATGAACGTACCGTATCCACTGCTCCGGGTATCGCCAGATCCGGGTGATAGCTGAGATATACGGCGTCAATACCCTGTAAAGCAGGTTCCCAGGTGGATGTATCTTCCCAGTCGAAAGCCGGATTGGCAGAACGTGATCCGATACGTACGGGCCATCCCTTTTCTGTGAGTTGTGCTGCCACCCTGCTGCCGGTTTTACCGGTGCCGCCTAATACGAGTACTGTTTGTTTGGTAGTATTTGCTGTTTTCATGATCTATTTTTTCTCAAATCTACTATGGCGGTTACCCGGAAAATAGAACAAAACCGACACCGCGATACTTTCTTCTTACTTCAGCAATTCAAACTCCTTACTGGTAATGGTCAGCACCGTACCATGCCGGATGCCTTGCGGCATAGATAATTTGCCGGATACGTCCGTCCACGTTTTCAGATCAGTAGATTCCACTGCGCCATAACGGTGCTGGGTATACTTATCGAAATACACGATCCACTTACCGGCGGTATGCAATGCCGTAGGACCTTCCGCCCAGTAAGGCCCGGTAATAGGCGCAGAAGGCTTCCCATAGCCCCCTGTTAAAGTGTTGCTGACTGCTGTGCGGATATTTTTCTGTGGCGGTGTTTTGGTTTCATCTTTCAGGAACATAATAAACCGGCCCTGGTCAGGTACAATGCTCGCATCTATCACGTTAAAGCCCTGGTCGTATAATAATTTCGCCGGGCTGAAATGCTGGAAATCTTTTGTGGTAACATAATACAGCCGGTGGTTATATTTTTCGTCGCCGGTAGAATCGCCGGCGGTGAACCGGCCGGGGATCGTGGTGGCCCAATAGATCATATATTCTTTACGCCGGGCATCGTAAGTAATTTCAGGCGCCCAGCAGTTTAAGGCTCCCGGTTCATGCGCCATCACGGGAATATCTTTTTGCGCGGACCAATGCACCAGGTCGGCCGATGAAGCATAGCCGATGCTTTTTTCCTTCCAGCTCACGGTCCATACCATATGAAACCGGCCATCGGCGCCACGGATAATACAGGGGTCCCGCATCAGCTTATCCACTCCGGCGGCGGGTGTGAGCACGGATTGGTCGTTGTGCAGTGCCAGCCACTTATAACCATCCCGGCTATACGCCAGGTGCAGTCCATCCTGCCCGTTGTCTTTAAAATAGGCAAACAGGTATACCGCATCCTGTGCGGTGGCGTTATGCAGGAGTCCTGCTAAAAAAATAAGAATAAATAGTTTCTTCATAAATGACGGATCAACCTTAAATATACATGCAACGATTCGTTTTTCGCAGTCATGGTACCCTGGTAACAAGGCTTTTTTCAGGCCGCGGGTCTATTATTTCTGCCAACTTATTATATTTACCCTCAATTATCCAACCGCTGCTATCCCGAACTGCTCATGAAAAAAACGATTACTCACAGCAACATGTTCCGTCAGCTGAAGGCTGACCTCGGAGGTAAGGACTCTTACCGGGGGGTTACGCTTACCTATACGTGGCTGGCCAACCAGTTTGGTCACTTTTCACTGGGGTTTATTCCTGCATTCATTTTATACCTGGTGCTGAGGCATCGTATAGAAGAAACGCGCGCTGCACTTACGGCCGCCTGGAGTATCAGCGCCGTTTGGCTGGTATTTGAGGCCATCAACTTCCTGTGGCCTTTAACCTTTGGCAAAAAAGGCGGCGTAAAGTCATACGTATTTCAGCCTGCCTGGGGCAATGTGGCTTTTGATACCATCACGGATCTGCTGTTTTTCTGGCTGGGTGCGTTTTTCTGCTCCCTTTTATGTAAAGATACCATGGTGGCCAGGGCTATCGTAATAGTAACTGCGGCGTTGCTGCTCTACCCTACCTATTACTGGTATCTTACCAAAATGTACCTGCAAACGCCGGGCTATCCGTTTCAGTTCCGGCTGAGCCAATGGAGCACAGAACAGATTGCCCCCGAAGATATCGACCTGATCAGGCGTTTCCTGGACAGTAAAACACAGGGGATGCATCTGTTCCTGTTTGGGCCGAAGAACAGCGGCAAAACGAGTTTGAGCGTGGCCATCGCCACGGAACTATCCATCCGCCACTATTCGGCGGTGTATACTTCCGCCATGAAGCTTTACTGCATGTTTTATGAACACGACGATGACTCCACCGCCGATGTGCTGTGGACCTGGCGCAAAGCCTCCATCCTGGTGATAGACGATATCAATCCGGGCAACCCGGTGAAAGAAGACCTGATCACGTCCGACCGCTTCCTCAGCTTTGTGGATGGCTCCTCTACCAATGACATTAACAGAACCGCGTTAAAGGATACCAATGTTATCTGGGTGCTGGGCAACGACGACCAGGACCGTAAGCTGTCTGCCACCTGGCAAAACATGCTGCACAGCATAGGTGTGGAACGGGAAAAAATGCTTTCCCTCAACCTGGAGCGGTATGTACGGAAAAATAAAGCGGCTAAGGCAGAATATGATTTGCAAATGCAAAGCTGATGAGATGGGTCAGGCTTTTTACCCCGAAACGTTTATACATCGGTAAGATCCTTTTCTCAATAGCTGACTGCGATACCCCGAACCGGGCGGCAATTTCCTTGAAGGAATAACCTTCCGCCACCAGGGAAAGGGCGTCTTTCTCTTTTTCTGAGATGGCATAATACCGGAACAACTGCTTGTTCAACTCTTCCTCAAACTCGGATTTTTCAGGCCCGTATGCCGCATAGCGCATCACGTTTCCGAATTTAATGCTCTCATTTTTCTGGGAGTGGCCAATGATGCTGGTCACCTTTCCCTGTTCGGTGGTAAATACGCCCACTTTGCTGATGAGGGGTATGGGCGTGCCGTTTTTGTGGATCTTTTTCAATTCGATCGTAAAGCTGTATTGTTCGTCGCCAATAGATTTATTGTGCAGGAACATCAGGGCTTTATCGTTCAGCTCATTGGAAAAAGGGGCATATTCGGGTGCGGTAATATTTACAATGGTGAGCATGCTGATCTCGTTATCTGCATAGCCGAGCAATTCCTCCCAGCCATCAGCATACAACATCTTATTTTCTTTAAACGAATAAATATAGATGGCTTCATCCGCAAACCGGCGGATCGTATTTTTAAAATGCAAAGCTTCCGGGCTGGTCAGATCAGCCGGAACATCAGTTATAAATCCTTTCGAGTAACTTCCAAACCCCAACTTATCAGGATGCATCTTTTTGATCGTAAAAATAATAAAGAATAGCATAACCTGCGAATTTTCGCAGTTGATTCACTGGCTGCTGCGCTATACTTTTGCCCCTGTAATACAATCCTTTAAGGATTAACAAGAAGAATAGCTGATGGCCTTTTATCCGGAGATCCCATCAAAAGCAGACCTGGCAACGGTTTGCATAATGATGGTATCTCGGTAACACCCCAATATTAGTTTTTAACAAGTGTGTCTTAACGTCATTGTTGGTAACCCGGCCCCATTCAATAAATACAATGTTCCCCAGACCGGTGCAGTAATACAGAACTGCACCGGTTTTTTCTGTTTTGAGATATCAGTTATTATTTTACTTTTTTACTCACCATCCGTCCCAGTTCTTTTCCCGCTTTGGCATATGCATCGCCGATCCGCATACCGGTAGCGAACTGCCCCTTTCCACCTTTCATATCATTCATCATAGTTTACAGATAGATTTTTTCAGGTTGGCCCGGTCGTATATTTCAACCTCCAGGTTCACCGCCGCCTTCTGCGAAGAAACAGCCACGTTATAGCCCACCTCAATAAATTTTGTCCGCACCACCATTAAATATTTACTGGTGGAATCCTCGGTAAGTTTAATATCGGAATACTTGGTAAAAAGCTCTGAGAACTCGGGTTCATAATGTTTTTTCCTGTCGGCAAACCAGCTCTCCTCCCACTTGTCGCCGGTTCCAGGCTCTTTAGCATCCTTTTCCGCTTTTTTTCTTTTGAGATAGTTCGCTTCTTTTCCTTCTGTTCCTACGGTTACTTTATTGTAGTCGAAGGATACGCCCAATTCTGTAACATCCTTCAGGAAATCAAGCTTTCCTTTTACCAGGTCCTGTGCTTTTAATTGGGTTGTTGTGGTCATAGCTGCCACTAACAGCAGCAGGGTGAAAATTCTTTTCATACGGTAAGAGATCTGTTTTTTATCAAAAATATAGGTAATCCGGCGTGTTATAAACACTCCGTGAGCAAACATAAGTTTTAAAGCGCATTATTCCTTCTCCGCCCGGAAGGAGCCATTAGGCTGGATGGATGTTAACGCCACCACCTTGTCTTTATCATCCCTGATAAACTTCACCTTGTACTCTTTCAGCCCCTGAATACGGAAGGTACTGCTGTCGATTGCTTCCAGCATATACACCGGTTGCCCAGGCACTACCATGGTAAGTACCTGCTTATCCGACAGTTTGATCTGGATCGGCATGGAGGCCATTTTATAAGCGCCCACAAACGGCGCCAGCGAGGCTGCGGATAATACCACCTGTTGCGGTACGCGCTCAAATATAACCGGGTCGCCGGACGGGTCATAGGCAAAACTCAGCCGATCGATATCCCCGCTGTTATTCATCAGGAATTGTACTCTCATGTTCGACTTGTACTTTACGTCAATCGCCGTATCTGCAGCATCGTAAGGAGAGAAAATATTATAGTCTTCCTGGTTGAGGTACCAGGTCACATCGGGGAATGTGGCAAACAGGGAATCTCTCTTTACAGCAATATCAAAGTTACCATAAGCATCATTCTTAAACACTCCCGCGAATGCCGCTACCGGGTGTGTAGGAGGATGCGGCCTGGAGGCAGAATCCCGGTGAGGCGCGGGGTCTTCCTCCTTTTTGCCGGGTTTAGCTTTAGGACTGGTCGCGGCTGCAATGCCCAGCAACCGGTCGGTGATCAGGTTGGTCACCTTAGTGGGAATAGCGGAATTATTCTGATTGCTCAGCACCACGATGCCAATACTATCTGTTGGGTAAAAGGTAGTCAATGCCGTGAAGCCATCTATATTCCCGCCGTGTTCCACGCGGTAATGACCACGATAAGAAAGCAGCATCCACCCAAGTCCGTAATTGGCAAACTGGATATACGGTGTTTTTGTATCCGGTTCTCCGCCAGGAATGACCATCTGGGAAGAAATGGCTTCTTTCACATAGTCTGCCGGGATGATTTCCTTCCCGTTATACTTCCCGCCATGGATCCAGGTGATCAGCCACTTCGACATATCCGTTACCGTGCTGTTGATAGCTCCGGCGGGGCCCATTGCTACTATCGGGTGATACTTCATTTCATTAATGCCTTTCTCCCTGCTGAACTCATATCCGTGTGAGCGCTCTTCTGCAGCGGCGAGGGCAATAGTGCCGATAGAAGATTCACTCATGCCCAGCGGTTGAAAAACCCGGCTGGCAATGTTTTGTTCCCACGATTGCCCCGTTAACCGCTCTACCACCATTCCCTGTACCATAAACATAAAGTTGTTGTATTGCCAGCGGGCGCGCAAAGGCGCATTGGGCTTCATATAATGGATGCGTTTCAGCAGCGAGTCACGCGAATCCGTTTCAAAAAGATACCATGCAAGGTCGTAGCGCGAAAAGCCGGTACGGTGGCACATCATATCACGTAAAGTAACCTGGGTATTGAGATAGCTATCCGAAAAATCCAGTGCAGGCAGGTAAGTGGTAGCCGGTTTATCAAAATCAACCTTTCCCTCTTTCCGCAAATCGCCCAGCAAAGTGCTGGTAAATGCTTTGGTACAGGAGCCGATGGCAAAACGGGTATGTTCTGTCACCGGTAATTTTCGGGTCATATCCCGGTAACCAAAGCCTTTTGAAAATATCACCTTATCTTTTTCCACCACGGCCACGGCAAAGCCGGCGCCCTGCGCATCCTGCAGGATATCCGTCAGCGCGGCGTCTATCTTTTCAAGTTTATTATTTTTGGCGGGAGTTTGAGCAGTGGCCACTGCTGCAAAAATTAAACAACACAGGCAGGAGATCCACCTGTTAATTCTAGGTACTGTCATCGGGTTACTTTATTACCGTATAAGATTACAGTAAATAACCGGATTTAACAAACGCCTGCAACGAATCTCCCGACAATGACTATTTTTATGATCTATGACTCTTCCTGCTATCAAAACGGTCCTTGTTCTTGGCGCGAATTCCGATGTGGCCAAAGAAGCGATATTATTATACCTGGAAAAAGGCTATCATGTTATAGCCGCTTCACGCAGCACCGCCGACATCGCATCGTTTATGAAAGCCAGGAAGGCAGCCGCTGAGCAACTGACCATCTGTTACTTTGACGCCACCGCTTTTAACGATCACGCCGGGTTCTATGCCAGTCTGCCGGCTAAACCCAACATCGTGGTATATGCCGCAGGCTTCCAGGTTACCAATGAACAGGCGCTGGTGGATTGGGAAGGCAGTTACCGGATGATCAACGTGCATTATGCCGGCGCCCTGTCTATTCTTAATCTCATTATTTCGGATCCCGAAAACGATCACCTGGAAAGGATTATCGGGCTATCGTCGCTATCCGGCGTACGCGGGCGCAAGAGCAACTTTGTATACGGCAGCACCAAGGCTGCCTTCACACAATATCTTGCAGGACTGCGGCAATACCTGTTCTCCAGGAAAATTATTGTTAATGTAATTATAGCAGGATACATCCGCAGTAAAATGACAGCAGGACTTAACCTTCCCGAATATTTACTGATGGAGCCTTCTTTTATTGCAAAAACTATCGTGCATGCCGGTAACCGTTTTGCCATTGTGCCGGGCGCCAAATGGAAAATTATTTACCAGGTGCTGAAGTATATGCCGGAAAGACTGGTAGCCCGGCTGCCTTAATGCACCGGTGCCTGAAGCCGCCCACCCAGGGACTGCTATTAACCGCCACAGGCATTTCCCGGTACAATAAATTTGAATTTCTGTAAAAATGACCGATATTAGATATCAGGAAAAGAGGCCCCAAAAGACGAGTAACTCCAAATCAATACCCCAATAACCTCAATTAAAGACGGGGCTCTCCGTGTATTCAAATCAACCCCAAAAAAGATCATGGAAGCACTTGAAAAAATCTTCTTTGTAAACGTAGGCGCTGATGGCACCTTTGCCGATTCAGGTCACCTCTCCACTACCCCGGCTGATGTAGAACAGATCTTTAGCTTCCTCGAAGAAAAAGATATCGAAAAACTGCTGATCTATTTTCACGGGGGATTAGTCAGCGAAAAAAGCGGGCTGAAAGCCGCTGCTGTCATGAAAGAACACTTCGCCGACGCGGCTGCAAAAAGGCACACCGTGGCCTTTGTATGGGAAACCGGTCCCGCTGAGGTAGTGATGCAAAACCTCAAAAACCTGAAGGAACTTACCGGGAAAGGCGTGTTCGATGAAATCGTGAAATTCGTCACCAAACTGGTTGCCAAGAAACTCGGTCTGGATGATGCCAAAGGCGGGGGCACCTACCTTAGCGATGAAACTATTGCCGTAGAAAAACAAAAGATCGCCCCTTTTGAAGACCTCGACAGATCCCTGGACGCCCGCGGCGGCACCCCGCTTGAAATAGATGAGGAGGACGAAAACTACAGCACCTACTACGCCAAACTGGAAACAGAAGCCAAGGGGCTGGTCAGTGCCGAAGGATCGGAAGAACTCAAATATGAAAAGGCCGAAGGCGATGAAGTGGCCAGGGGCGGAATGCTGTTTGTGGCCAAAGTGGTAGCGCAGATAGCCTTTGCCGTGTTAAAACGCTACTTCAAAAAAACGCACCACGACTTCTACCCCACCATCATGGAAGAAGCCTTCAGGAAATTGTACCTCGATAAAATCGGCGGATGGGGCTGGAAACAAATCAAAGATAAATCCGGCAATATGTTCAACAGCAACAGCGGGGTAACCGGCAACAACCTGCACGCCGGTACGCACTTCCTCTCCTTGCTGGATACGCACCTGCAAAAAAGAAAGGCCGCCGGGAAAAAGCTGGATATAGAACTCATAGGCCACAGTGCCGGCGCTATTGCCGTATGCAATTTACTGGAAGCCACTGCCAATCATTTCAATGCCGTAACCTATAATAACGTCTTCTTCCTGGCCCCTGCCTGCAGAACAGACTTCTTCCTGCAGAAAGGAAGCCCCGCGCAGGAAAAAGGCGTGTTTAAACATTTTAAGATGTTTACCATGGATGAAAGCAACGAAAAAAAGGATCATTGCATTCCTTTCGCTTACACCCACTCCCTGCTATACATGGTGTCTGGCCTGTTTGAAGAAGAAGTGGATGCAAAAATCATGGGGCTGCATGAACAACTGAAAGCAACCGGCCGTTATGAAGACTTCGATGAACTGAAAAAACTGAATCAATATATCGGCAATAATAAACTGATCCTCTCCACCGATCTCGAAAATGCAGACGAAAGCCTGCGATGCAGCTCTCTTAAACACGGCGATTTTGATAACGACACACTCACTTTAACCGCTATTCTAAAAAGCATATAAACCATGGAATATGCAATTATAATAGGTATTGACCATTATGATAAAAGGGCACTCTCCGGGGCGGTAGCCGATGCAGAGGCATTTGCAAAATTCCTGACCGACATGCAACTTGTTTCTAACCCCGATAATATCAAACTACTGAAATCCGATGCCAGCAACCAGATTGTCATTGGCTATGAAATTGATAGTGCCATAGAAGCGATCACAGAAAATGCGAAAGCACACAGGAACGAAACCAATCGCATCTATTTCTATTTTTCTGGTCACGGCATCGGCAATACCTTTAACAACACCGCACTGTGCATGCGGTTCTGGCCCAAAATGATTAATCACTGTATCTCCAGCCTGGATTACCTCACCGGACTAATCAACAAGGGAATCTTTGATGAAGTGCTGTTGTTCCTCGACTGCTGCCGGGAAAACGACACCATGATAAAAGGTTTGCCTCCTATCGGCGACTGGCAGAATAAAGTGGGCGAACGGGTACCCAGGGTACTGGTTTGCAATTCTACCATCTATGGGAAACTAAGCTATGAAGTGTCTATCGACTCCAACCAGAAAAGGGGCGCCTTTACCTCTTTTCTCATCGAAAGCCTGAAAGGAGATGCCGATATCAACAACAGTGGCAAAATTACCGCGCTGGACCTGAAACAGCATATAGAAACCAATTTCCCAACGTATGCCCTGAAATATAACAAAATCCAGAACGGCAGCGCCTCCACCGACAATGGCGGCGATAACATCGTGATCTGCGAAGTAAAAAAACTGGAAGAAGCCTACAACTTCGAGATAACCTTCAACCGCAATTCCAATGTAACCCTCTATAATAAAAACGCCGACAAACTGCGTACAGCCGATGTAGTTACCGGCGAGAAATGGCACTACAAACTGGAAAAAGGAAATTATGTTTTACTGGACAATGTAAGTGGTGAACAAAAAACGATCATCAACTTTTCTGAAAACACTGTGGGTTATGAACAATTCTGATGTAAAATTCCATATTACCGTAGCTTTCAATCAACCTGTGGAGGGATTGCACCTCATACTCGTAAACGGGGATCTGCAGATCATTTACGCCGGGTATACTGCTGAACTGGATATGTTTGTGGACAAAGGCATTTACCGCCTGAAAGTGAACCTCATCGACTACTACCAGGAATATCTCCTCATTGTAGATGCCGATAAAACATTTCACTTCGACTTTGACTATCCCTCCGTTGCGCCCATCTTATCTTTTAAAGCCACGCATGATTACTTATGCAAAAACCTCGAAGCATCCAGCCTGCAATCCACCAACCCGGATACGCCGCACCGGCCAAGCTTCCTGTTCTTTGGCGCCAAATACGATAAAAACACTTTCCCCGAACTGGTTCCTGTTAACCTGCTTACCAGCTACTCCATCCTCAGCAGCACCAATGATACACTGATTGAATTCAACGCCGATAACACCCGCTTCAATAATGAAGAAGGCTGGTTCATCTTTTCCGGCAAACTGGAGAATGGACTGTACTTCCTGAAAGCCAATGGTACGGAAGATCCCAGGATCTTTCCATTTTACATATATGATCATTATCAAACGCAGTTCTTTATCCGCTATCACAATAAAGCCGATATGGAGAATTGCTTCTTCTTCTATTCCAATAAACAATCATTCAGCAGGGATGCAGAAGAATACCTGGTGCTGGACAAAATCATGTATGCTTTCAAAGACTATAAAAATTTCCAGCAACTCACCGACAGCGATCACCTTCTCATCCGGGAGCATCCTTTCCTGGTATCACTGGTCCGCGCCCTGCAAATACTGGCTACCGGGGAAAGTACGGACTTTACAGATTGCGCATTTCTGCCACTCCCGGATCTTGAACTGCTGACGGGCAACAAACAGCTCTTTGAACTAAATAATCTTTTGCCGGTACTTTCCGCCGTGATGACCCGGTTTGCCGTTAATGAAAATAATGGCGGGATTAATTTTGAGCAGGAACTACTGGTGGATATGGTGATCGATTACGTTAAATATGATCTTTACTGGAATAATTTTTCGCAGATAGATGCACCTTACAGCAACCTCACCGGCTTCATGAACCGTTTGGACGAGCTTACGAGAAGCTTTATTACCCATCCTTACATCATTAATGTTAAAGGGAATACCTACCAGGAACGGCTGATCCAGGCCGTTACCCGCCTCATTGCCACCAACCAGACAAAGGAAGCCATCAAGCTGCTGACAAGAGCGGATAGCATTTCCACGATCGCGCAGCAATTAAATTTACCTACCAGCCAGGTATTCCGGAACTTTGATACTTACAACGATATTTATAATAAGATGAAGCCTACGCAATGAGTGATATTTATTTTATTAAGACATAATAATTTCCAGGATCCCTTCATTTTCTATGATCATCATACCATGACGATCAGTAGTAATACCGGCTTCCAGCTGGTAGGTATACCTGGGAACAGTTCCTTCCATCACGGTTGGCAGGTAAGCAAACTGTAGGTTATCACATCGCTGTTTTAAGGTTTCCCCTACCTCAATAATATGAGTGGAGATAATAAAGAAAGAATTCCTGTATTGCGAAAAGGCTTCTGTTACCGCCAGGGTGGCATCGTACGCATCTTTTACATTGGTGCCTTTAAACAATTCGTCGAAGATGACTACCAGGTTCTTTTTCTGGCTCACTTCTGCTGCCACATTTTTAACACGCATTACCTCCGCATAAAAATGACTGTACCCCAAACTCAAACTATCCGGTACGTTGATAGAGGTATACAATCCATCCCTTACCGCAAACCTCATAGCAGTGGCGGCAACCGGGAATCCCATATGCGCCAGGTACACCGCAATACCAAAGGATTTCATCAGGGTGGACTTGCCGGCCATATTGGCGCCGGTGAGGAACATCACGTTCCGGTCGCGGTGAAGGGACAAAGGATTAGGCACGCCATGGTCCAGCCCCGGATGCCGGAGCCCTTCTACCTGCATTAAATGATCCGCTGCCGGCAACGCCGTTGCATAGGAGAAATTCTTTTCCCTTGCCACCTGGCTTACCGCGATGTAAACGTCCAGCAGGTAAATATTTTCCAGGATGATGTCCATTTCCTTTCGCAGGGTGTTACGCAGCAGGAAATCGTACCGGGCCACTTTCATCAGCGGCAGCTGTGTTACGCCTTTTTCCGCTGCAAGCCACTTTAACCGGGGGCCGGAAAAAATACCCAGCAACATTTTTACCTGTTCTTGAAAAGGATGCTGGTTATCATTCATACGGCCCAACAATTCTTTCAATGCGTTTAATGCGGCAATGCAGGCGAGCAGCCCGTTGTGCAGGATGTCAAACTGGTCGTCCCGCAACAACGACTGCCAGATCTTCTTTCTCACAGTAATAATAATCGCTGACACACTGTTGCCGGCGGTTTCCATGCCCAGGTAGTTTTCCGCTGCCCGGAAGGAGCCGTTCTGAAAAGGAAATTCCAGCTGCTTTTCCTGGTAGTACCGGAACGTACCGCTGCGGTGGTTGATTTCTTCCGGCGCGGTGAGCGGATGCTGGAACATGGATTCCAGTAACCGTTCCCCGCCCGCGGTGCGCACTTTATTAAAAATACTGTAAACGGAATGTGATTTATATTTACCCAGCAGGTTCAGGTCATCTAATGTTTGTTTATCAGCAATGAAGCTCATGTTATTGTCTTTTAATTCATGTTGAGATACCTGCCCGCAGCATATCGAGGATGCCCTCATTATTTATGATGATCATACCATGGCGGTCGTCTGTAATACCATTTTCCAGCTTATACGTATACACGGGTTTGTTCCCATCCATTCGTGTAGGCAGGTAAATAAAATGAACATTGTCGCAGGCTTGCTTTAATATCTCTCCCGCCTCAATGATATGAGTGGAAATCACGAACAGGCTGTTGCGTTTGGTAGCAAAGGCTTTGGTAATGGCAATAGTGGCTTCGTAAGCGTCTTTTACGTTGGTGCCACGGAACATTTCATCAAAAACGATCAGCAGATTTTTACCCTGACTAAGTTCATGCGCTATCTTTTTCACACGCAATACCTCCGCATAGAAATGACTGGCGCCCATTCCCAGATTATCCGGAAGGTTTATAGTAGTATAGATGCCATCCAACACTGAAAATTCCATCCGGGTGGCCGGCACCGGGAAACCCATATGCGCCAGGAACAGCGCAATACTCAATGATTTCATAAAAGTAGACTTGCCGGCCATGTTAGCGCCTGTCAGGAAAATAACATTGCCTTCCGGTGTTATCCCTATGGTATTGGCAACGGCATTGGGCACCTGCGGATGATATACGCCTTCCAGCGTCACCGTTAACCGGCTTGGAGGCAGGGCTGCCGGGAACACAAATCCCCTTTCCTTTGCCACCTTTGCTATCGCTATATACACATCGAGATAATAGATATGCCGCAGCAGTTTCAAAATAATGTCCCGGTGGCGGAAACGGAAAATACCGTCAAAAGCAGCCATTGTAGCAGCAGGCAGCTTGTCTTTCCCTTCGTGCAGGATCACCGGGTTCAGTGCATGATCAGTCAGCAGCGCATCTATAGCGGCTTTCTCCGTGTTATAATAAGGCATTCCGGTTACTGCCGGTGAATGAATAAAATCGTTCAGTCCTTTTATCAGCCGGGTAAGCGCGATCACTCCTTTCCGGATCTGAACAGCGTCGGCATCCGGTGCAATAAAACTGCTGAGTTTTTTGGTAACCGCATGATCTTCCGTAGTGAGCCTGGTCCGTTCATCCGTATTACCGAGATAAGGTTCCGCCGCATCAAAGAGGGTGTTCTCAAACGGGAACATGGTTTCTTTTGCCGCGAAATGCTGGATGATACCACTGCGACGGTTAATCAATTTCTCATCTGACAGCGGGTACTGGAACATCTCATCCAGTACCGCCGCACCACCCCTGGTGATGCAGCGGTTAAAGATATTGAAGATGGAATCTCCGCCATGTTTGCCAAAGATGTTAAGATCTTCCAGTGTTTGTTTATCTGTAGTAAATAACATAAAGTTTTATTTCCGCTTACGTCTGATCAGTAATATAGCGCCAAAGGCAATCAAGATTCCAGGCATTACCCAGAGGTATACTATCTTCAGCAGGTCCACATCATCAAGCGATACTTTTACCCGGTTATCTTCCGATTCCGGGCGGTGCGTATCAATCGGGAATTCTTTGTAATCCAGCCAGCTGAATAATGCGGTGATGAAAGGGAAGTTAGCGGTTTCCACATCAAACCTGTTCAGGTTGGTGTTGCTCATAAAATCGGCATCGCCGGCTACAATGATACGTTGTTCTTTACCGTTCACTTTGCGGGTCATGCTGATCATCACCGGCAATGCTTTTCTCTCATCTCCGGCAGCCGCATCGTATACAACCTGTGCAGAATCCAGCACCAGCGAGGCTTTCCTGAGCCAGCTCTTTTTGGTATCGGTAACCAGCAACGGCTCAATGGTGAAGGAACTACCGCTGTAGGTAAGACCGGTAACACCCGGCATTGCCACTTTCAGGCTGTCTTTCACTGTTTTGGCTACATCAGCTGATAAAGATGCCGCCAGCGGCGTTAACTGCGGCAATACAATATCTGGTGTAAGCTCCTTGCTGGGTTGGGCTACCACGCCATCCGTCATTTGCACCCCCAGTTTTTGCAGGATAGGGTTGAGCACCGTTTGCTTACCTGGTTCCCCGGCAATGAGCAGGTTTCCTCCTTTATCGATATACTGTTCCAGTTTGGCCAGCGTAGCCGCGCTGAGAGCCGTTTTCGGATCTGCCAGTACCAGGGCGGTGATGCCTTCCGGGATATCGCGCGCATCGAGGGAGATGGTGTCTGAATCGAAGCCCTGGTTAATGAGGGAATACCGGAATGGTTTAGTATTGGTGATGGTCATATATTCCCTGGCGCCCACTTTATGAATATCCCTTTCCAGGTTACCGGTTACAAACAGGATCTTTGGCAATTTAGCCTGCAGTAAACGTTTGAAGGCAGCGGAAACTTCTGTTTCACCAGGCCATACCATCTGATCATCAAATACCCGCAGAAAAGTAGAGCGGCCTTTGTACTTTAACTGCATTACAAACCGGTTCAATTCAGGCTCCAGGTCAATTATTTTTTTGATCTCTTCGGGTGTTTTAAACGCGGATACCTTCATCCCCATCCCACGTATGGTTTGTTCCGCCGCCTCTTTAACGGTTTTGTTGGGATACATTTTAGAAAACGGGAATTGCGGATTATCCAGCGGTTCCGCATAGTACTGTACAAACCGGAAACTGATATCCGGCTTGAAACGGGTATACAGATCCCAGTTGTCCAGCAGCCTGTTACGTTGCTCGGGTACGCCCAGCCAAGAATATCTGCTCAAAGCATTGTTATAAGTGATCACTTCCAGTGGTTCATCTCCCAGCTCTTTAATAATCCGTTGGGCATTGGGTGTGAGGGTTCGTTCCTGGTGAACCGTGGTATCCGCATAGGTTGTAAAGGCAGGCCGGGAACTGATATACCCCACAGCCAGGCCAATAACCACCACGATCACATATCTCATTGCTTTCACCATAAATGGCCTGGATTCCATACCAGATTTCAGCTTGAAGTAGGTGAAGCCGATAAACATAAAGATGATGACGAGGAAATATAATACGTCTTTACTGCTGATTAAACCAAACAACATTTTCTGCGTACGTCCCTGAATGGACAGGAAATAAGTAAGATCCCGCACAAAATCGATGCTTTGCCACATGGTGCCTACAAAGCTGAGGATGCCGATCATCACAAAAGTACACACCGCTGCCACTACCTGGTAGGTAGTTAAACTGGACATAAATAACCCGATGGCAGCATAGGTACACAGCAACAGGAAAAGTCCCAGTACAGCGGACATCATAATACCGCTGTCCATCGATTTGATCTGCCACATACCCGCAACAATAAAAACACTCATGGCCGCTACCATCAGTACGCTGTAAATGAGCATGGCCAGGTACTTACCCAGCACAATGTCCCGTACTTTTATCGGGGAAGAATACAGCAGTTTAATGGTACCACTGCTGGTTTCCCGGCTGATCAATCCCATTGTAAGCAAGGGAATGTAGAGATACAGTTTCTGCATCACGTTGCTGAAAACGCTGCTATCTGAAGAAAAGATCTTTAGGGTCAGATGATCCATATACCGTAACTGTTCGCCGCCCATTTCCTGCATGCCGGCGTATCCTTTCAGCTGAAGGAAATAGGCGATACCGCATTGAATAAAAAAGGCAACCAGTAAAAACCAGGCAATGGGAGAATAGAACAGTACCCGCAGTTCTGTTTTTGCAATTCTGAATATTGTCTTCATTAAATATTTTTATTGAGATGATTGACTGGATAATTGTTTGAAGATCTCATCGAGTGCTGTTTTATCAAGATTGATTTCGCGTAACCGCCATCCGTTCTGCACACTGGCAATGATCAGCTTTTCGGTGATATCCTGGCTGCCGTTGAAATACAGGCGCACTTGCCGTTCTGTAAGAAAATCCGCTTTGGTAACCCCATCTATTTTTAACAGCTCGGCAGCAGCCGGCGGATTTTCCAGGTGCATCATTACACTGTGTGGTTCCACATAGTTGTTGAATGCGTCCATGCTATCAGAGAATACGATCCTTCCGTTTTCAATCATCTTGATTTCTTTGCAGAGCAATTGTATTTCAGAGAGAATGTGAGAAGAAAAGATAACTGCCCGGTCCTGTGCAATTTCTTTGATCAGTGAGCGTACTTCGGTGATCTGGTTGGGATCGAGGCCATTGGTAGGCTCGTCCAGCACTACCAGGCGGGGACGGTGAACGATGGCTTGTGCAATGCCTACACGCTGCCGGTAGCCGCCGGAAAGATTGCGGATCAACCGGCTGCTGAAATGGTCGATGCCGCAACGTTCCTTGGCTTCTTTTATGGCTGGCTTCATTTTGTCTTTTGGCAACTGTCTTAATCCGGCGCAATAACCCAGGTATTCATCTACCGTCAGATCCATGTACAGCGGCGGGTTCTGTGGCAAAAATCCGATTTCTCTTTTTGCGAGCTGCGGATCTTCGCGCATGTTGATTCCGTTGATATATACATTCCCCTCTGTTTGGTTCAGGGCGCCGCAGAGGATGTTCATGGTGGTGGACTTGCCCGCACCATTAGATCCCAGCAGTCCGACGATACCGGTTTTGCTGATCTCTATATTGATATCACGGATCGCCCATGAGCTGCTATACTTATGAGACAGGTGCTCAAGCTTTACAATGCTGGTCATATCGTGTTGGTCTGTTTTTTATTGAATTATGGATTATCGGGCATGCCCGGGTTATTCTGTATAAAGTAGGGCGGTATTTTCATCACCAGGCGGTTGGGCTGCTTCAGTGTAATGACCGTAGTTGTTCCATTGGTGTTGTACAAGGTATGCGTGATCGGCTTACCGCTGAAAATGGGATCTACCGATAATCTGCGCATATCAAACCAGCGATATCCCTCCTGTGCAAACTCACGGATACGCTCATCGATGATGTATTTTATCAGCGCTACCTGGTTGCCTGCAATGGCAGCTGGTACCGGCGCATCAGCCGACGGCATGCGGTTCCTTCTCAATGTTTCCAGGTCTGAAACTGCACCGCCCAGGTCGTTTGTTCTGGCCCTGCATTCTGCCCGTAGCAGGTACAGTTCGGGCAATTGCAGGCCATAGCGCGACCAGGTAATACCATACTTGCGCAACCTTCCTCCGGGGTTTAAGTTACCATCCAGGTCCCTGTTGGTATACAACAGCAGGCGCTGATCGTGAGGCCCATACAGGGCTGCGGTAGCCGGCATCAGTACCAGTCCGTCGGTGCCAAACATATTCCCCCGGAACGGACCATTGTAATAAACTTTAGAAAGAATTGCTTCCCTGGTATCATTGCGGTTAACGCCCGGCCCTTGCGGGCCGAAAGTTGGATCGATGGGCAGGAATGCGCCCCCCGGTGCAAACTCCACGTTGTAATTATACAGCACCGGTGCGCCGTTGGCTGCAATATCGGTGAACACATTATTCAGCAATGGCAATGCATCCGCATAGCGCCCCATAAATACACACACTTTGCCTAACAGCCCGGCCACCGCGGGTTTGGACATTCGCGTAACAATGCTGGGGCGCACAGGTACATCCGCCAGTGCTTCCGTAAGGTCTTTAATAATAAAATCATAGCTACCCTGTACGTTGCCGCGGCTAAACTCCGACACGGTGATATCCGCTTTGTCAATAACCGGAAAGCCAGGATCTGTAGCGGCAGTAGTTGCGTCGTAAGGTTTTGCGTAAAAATTGATAAACTGGAAATTTATCCAGGCGCGGGTAGCTTTTGCTTCGGCGAGGAGTTGCTTCTTTTGCGCATCTGATCCACCGGAAGATTCCATCACTTCCCCGATGATCTTGTTGAGCAGGTACATCTTTTCCAGTCCTTCCCGTAGCATGAAAGGGTACGACAATTCATCGCCGGGCTTATAGATGCTGTCGGCCCATTGAAAAAGCCGCGGCATCCATACCGAGCCCCTGTTCAGAAAAGCTGCTTCTGCACCTGTTTCATCGCCCATTGATACGGCTTCCTGCCACCCTGAAATGTCATTCATATAAAACCAGGGGTTGTTCATCAGCTTATCATAATCATCGGTGGTGGTAGCTACCTGGCTACCCTGTGGCACTACTTCCAGGAAATCCTTTTTGCAGGCAACAAAAGAAAAGAGCAGCGTTATATATAAGAAAGGACAAATTATTTTCTTTACCATGATCTGTTCATTTTAGTTCACTTATAAAGTAAGGTTTACGCCCAGGCTGTAGCTATGCAGAAAAGGAGGCGTGGACCTGTACCCCTGCCGCATATCGTGGTATTCCGGATCAATACCATAATCATTGGCTTTCCACACCATGAAATTGGTGGCTTGCCCGTATACGCTCAGTTGCTGTACTTTCAAAGGTTTCAGCCAGGAAGCAGGCAGTTCATAATTAAGCGTAAGATCCCTGATCTTGATATAGGAGGCGCTCACTACATTGATATCGGCCCTGTTATAATAGTTCATGTTGCGGCGGGTATAGCCTTCAGATGGATTGGCTACGTAGGAAGGCACATTGGTAATGGCTTCATCTCCCGGCTTTTTCCAGCGGTGCAGGAAATAGCTGGGTAGATTTCCGGACGTAAATCCTGACGCATATACTCCTATCCGGTCGGAGGTGATGACGTTTGTCTCGGTGCGCATCACATTGCCCAGGTTATAAATCATGTTCACCGACAGTGAAATGCCTTTGTAACGGAAGGTATTGGAGAACCCACCATTGAAAATGGGAATGGTGGTGCCCATATATTTGATATCCTCATTCTTTGTTTGGTAGTAGGGGTCTTTGATAATGGATTTATCACTAAGTTTTATCTGCGGGTCGCCCATATTATCCAGTCCGCCCCAGGTGTAAGCGAAAACAGGTCCGGCAGGATAACCGATATAATAGAACGATTGTATTTTATAATCCCCGGTATTGGCATAGGCGGATAGCGTTTCAAAATCCAACAGCTTATTTTTGTTATAGCTGAATATAAATGTGGTGGACCAGTTCAAACCATTTCCCTGGATATTCTGCGAAGTAATATTCAATTCAATGCCTTTATTGGAATATTTGCCGATATTGCCCAGGCTACTTCTATACCCGGTAAATGGATTCAGGAAAACGCTGCCCAACATGTCGGAGGTAGTTTTGCGGTACATATCAATACTTCCGCTGACCCTTCCTTTCAGCAGGGAATAATCTATACCGATATTAATGGTTTCAGTATGTTCCCAGGCAAGTTTGTTATTAGCAGTAGTTTGAATGCCTAATGCATCACCGGCTATTCCACCGCTATTAGCCTGCGGGATCGCATTCAGGATATCATTCCTTGATGCAGACCCCACGTAGGGCGAATTACCGGTGATGCCATAGGTGGTTCTGATGCTGAGGTTATCGACCCATGTAATGGGTTTAAAAAAATGCTCCTTTGCCAGTTGCCACTTAGCGCCAAAGCTCCATATCGGTTTATTCTGCGAAGAAACATCGCTGCCAAAAAGATTACTGTGGTCCTGCCGCCAGCTTCCATCTACACTATATTTCCCGTTAAAAGTATAACTGGCCAGTGCAAATTTTGAAGTAAAACGGGAGAGCGTTTGGTTAATGAAGTATGGGCGCTGCAGGTAGCCGTAACCGCTAACCGCACCTGTTACACCCTGGCTTAGCGTGGCATAGTCTACCATCCCGTAGGTACCCAGTTTCTCATCATACCCTAAAAAAGTACTGGTAGTGGAAAAATTGAATTGTTCCTGTGCCTCCTGTCCTACCTGTACCATCAAGTGATCCCGGCCTTGTGCAGGTTCTGCGGTATATACCAGCTGATTCCTCACCGTCCAGTTGCGCTGATCGTTGTGACCTTCTATGAAAGTGCCGCCGGTAGTGGGTACCAGGTATTTAGGCGTGGAATTGACAGTAGGCGCTATGGTAAAACCCAGGAGCTGCTGCCGCTGAGAAAACGCCCTGTTATCATTAAAATAGTTGTTAGTTCCCGGAGATTTTACATAACCATAGGTACCATCAAAACTCAATCCTTTCCAGATCTTAATATTTGCGTTAGCGGTGAGATTAATGAAAATAGTATTCCTTTCACTATGCGCGTAATCTGTTTCATCGAGCGGTACATAATCCATATTGATCCTGCTGCGCGCCTGGTAATCGAGCCGTAGGGAATCTGACCAGCCGGACATAAAAGGCATTGCCACGTTTTTCCCGGAGGCATCCCTGGGCAGCAGGTAGGGCAACACATTAGGACTAGCTGCCACCTGGTTCTTTCCGCTTTGTACGCTGTTGATGAGAGAGGCGTTGACAGAGATCCTGATATTTTTATTCGGCTGAAGATTTTGCGTCAGGTTTATTTTGTAACTATTGTCTTTATTCCCCGGCATATTATCCTGCGACATGGTATAACCCAATGATCCATAAAATGAATACACGTTATTTCCACCGCTCACGGAAACGGTATGATTGGTGGTAAACGCCGGGCGAACCATCAGATCAAGGATCTGCTGCCGGTTGTTGATAGACGCCAGGCTGTCCATTCCTTTGTTGTACTGCGCATCAGAAATCAGTCCGCGGTAATGATCATACATCAGCTGGTCGTGCGGCGGAATGGTCTGATCGTACAAGGTGTTCCACGGAAACTGTATGGGGTCGAATAATTCTTTTACGGTGGCAATGAACTGCTGGCTGTTCATCACCGGGATATAACTGTAGTTGGGTTTACCCTGGAAGTTAATAAAGCCGTTATAGCTAACCGTGAGCCGTTGATTATTCTTTCCTGACTTAGTGGTGAGTACTATTACGCCATTGGCTGCCCTGGCGCCATAAATGGCGGCGGCAGCGGCGTCTTTCAATACCGTGATATTCTCGATATCATCGGGGTTCAGCGTACTGAAATCGTTTACGATCATGCCATTGATCACATACAGCGGATCTGTGTTCAGCTGAACGGTACCTTTTCCCCTGATCACACTTCTCCGGGTGGTAACGCCATTTCCATTGGAGTTGCGTGAATCCACATCATAATCGGCACCCACTGCCAGGGTTAATCCGGGGATCAGTCCATCGAGCCTTTGCATGATATCCATGCTGCCGGTGCGTTTGGCAACAATCTCCATATCCGGTTTACCAAAAGAGCCGGTGGCCCTTTCTTTATCTAGTTTCTGATAGCCGGTATTAACGATCACCTTTACATCGGAGAGCTGGTACACTTTACTTTTTACGACAATGGTATGTTGCTGTTTATCCATGTTCAGCTCGCCGCTCCATGGTTCTATATTTACACTGGTAATCTGGGCCTTCACCACCGGAAGTTCTACTTCAGATAAAATGAAGACGCCTTTTTCATCTGTAAAGGACATCTGCAGCCGGTCGGCAGATACATCGGCGCGGATGGTGGCGCCGACAACAGGTCTTTTGCGTTCATCTACCACACGTCCGCTGAAAACCCTGCCCGCGTTGGAAGGCTCCGGCTGGGCCATTACCGGTTGCGCCATTGCAGCAGGTTGTTCGGGTGTAATCACAATCACCTTATTTTTTATTTCCCAGGTGAGATGTTGTTCTGAAAGACATTGATCCAATACATCCTTCAGGGAGGCATCTTTTACGTTCAGGTTTACAGGTTTGGATTTCTTCAGTGTTTCTTTGCTGACGAGAAAAGAATATCCTGTTTGTTTTTCTACTTCCCTGAAAATTTTCTCCAGGGATAAATTCCGTCCTGTGATCGTGATCTTTTGTGCGTAGGTATTTGCGCTAAGAAGCAATGCTGCTGTAAAAACAAAGAAACACACCTTTATAAATCTGGTCAGTTTAGGTGGCATACAATCAGGCACGGGACTGCCATGTACAATTGAGTTCATATCTATGTACCGGTTTGGATGTTAAAGTAATGCTGAAAAGCGATGTTGGTTTTACGTCTAATTCTTGCTGCTATCCGGAAAATGTTCTCCCATATCCGGATTTCTTTTTGGTTGATGTATTTCTATTTATTTATTTTCATTCACAATGACTGGTTGATTTAAATTTATCTCGGACCGGGAATAACAATGATCTGCTTCCCTTTTATTTCAAAATGTACTTTGCGTGTCAGTTCCAGCACATCCAGGATCTGCCGGGCATTTTCACTTTTTGGAATGGCGCCGTAAAATTCTTCTTCCGGTAATTGCCCCTGGTATATTACCTCCACATCATACCACCTGGCTACCTGCCGCATAATGGTGGCGATGTCTGTATTATAGAACCGGAACTTCCCTTCCTTCCAGGCCAGCACTTCTTCCAGGTCCGGTGTGGTAATGGTAATACCGGGAGTGCTGCTTGTTACGGCCGCCTGTTGACCAGGTTTTAGTATCTTTTGTGTTCCCTGCTGGATCACTTTGATGGCGCCGTTTATCAGCGTAGTTTTTATGGCTGCTTCATCAGGATAGGCCATCAGATTAAATGCTGTTCCCAATACTTCAATGCGTTGCCCTTTGGAAACAACGATAAAAGGTTTCGTGGCGTCCTTTGTCACGCTGATGTATGCTTCTCCCGAAATTTCCACGCTCCTTTCTTTATCACCAAAACGGTTGGGATACCTGATATAAGAAGCACTGTTGAGCCACACCTCTGTACCATCAGACAGCTCCAGCTGATATTGCCCGCCGCGCGGTATGGTAAGCACGTGCATGGTAACAGCTCCGGCAGGATCAGCTGCATAAGCGAGTTTGCCGTTGCTTTGTTTAACCACCCCGTTTTCACCGGCAATTTGCCCGTTTCCAATACTATCCAGTGTGATCACCTTACCATTGCCCAGCGTAAGTATGGCTTTATTGCCACCCGGCGCTAGTGGTGTTTGTACGGCCAACGGCCTGCTTTCATGCGAACGGTAATAAGTATAGCCACCTATGGCCACCAATACTGCTATAGAGGCCGCAGCTGCCATACGGAACCAGGCCATCCGGTATACCGGCGTTACAGCCGGCGTTGCCCCGGTGGAGGCCATGATAGTCTGCCATACCACTTCTTCCCGCTCTGGCGGAAGATCTGTCAGCGGTTTGGGTTCCCGCAAACCACGGCGCAGTACTTCCCGCAGGATATCTTCATGACCTGGTTCCTGCAGATACTGCAGGAATGCAGCCTGCTCCTCTGCAGTAGCGGCGCCCTGTATACAACGGTGATATAAAGCAGCTATATTATCTGGTAGTTCCATCATTCATTTTCTTAGGTGTATGTTTTTAATGGGAAAGCTTTGCCAGGCAAAACCGCCGTATCGATCGCATCGCCTGGTCCAGGTTCCATTTCACCGTTTCCGGTGACACCAGGAGCTGATCGGCCACTTCATTTCTTTTTAGGCCTTCCTCTTTTATCAGCTTATACGTTTGTTGCTGTTTATCCGGCAGTCGTGCTACAGCCTCGTCCAGCAAGGTATCCAGCTCTTTTTCGATGTAGAGGTCCAGCGGATCTTTTTTATCCGTTTCCGGTGGTGACTGCGGGTTGCTGACGGTTCTGCGCAACTCACGGATCACTTTAAAACCCGCATGTTCCGTTACCCGGTAAATCCAGCCGCCGAAATGTGTGATTACCGGCAACCGTTCCCGGTGCAACCACACCTTCATAAACACTTCCTGCAACACATCTTCCGCCAACTCCCGGCTTCCCGTAAGGTGATAAATGGTTGTATACAGTTGCTTCCTGTAATGCGCAAATACCGTGGCAAAGGCAGCGGTATCTCCGTTGGCAATTCTCCCGAGTAACCCTGCTTCATCAGGCAGATAAACAGTATGATTTTTACGGCCTTTCCTGTGAATCATATATATAAGAGCCACGGGAATAACAATTGGGGGGTAAGGACGAAAAAAATTATTGCAAACCGTTCAGCAGCATGAAAGCCAGGGTAAGTCCCAGGTGCGCCATGCAGTACTTACGAACGGACTGGTTGGCCTGATCGAGGTTCCATTTAACCGTTTCAGGCGACACCGACAATCGTTCTGCCACCTCTTTCCTTTTCAGTCCCTGCTGCTTAATGAGCCGGTAGGTAAGCTGTTGTTTTTCCGGTAACTGCGCAATGGCAGCCTCCAACAGCTGGTCATACTCTTTTTCAATAAAAATATCAACGGGATCTTTCTCCGGCGGCGTTAACGGATCATTGGATAAAGCCTGCAGCCCACCGGCAATACGGCGGTTACTGCGGATCACTTTAAAGCCGGCATATTCGGCTACTTTGTACAGCCATCCGGCGAAATTAATAATACCCGGCAATCGCTCCCGGTGCATCCATACCTTGATAAATACTTCCTGTAATACATCTTCCGCCATCTCCCGACTGCCGGTTACCCGTAAAACAGTGGTATACAAATTTTCCTTGTGCGTTTTAAACAATATGGCAAACGCCATGCTGTCACCGTCAGCTACGCGATGGAGCAACTCCTGCTCTCCTGGCAGATCCTCATGAATTCCGAAACCCCTCATATAATGAATCAATGAAAGCAGGATGAATTCCTTGATTAGTAAATTGGAAACTACTTTGGTTGCGGAAGTAAATTTATTAATAAAATCTGCCGAAAGGTTATTTTTTTATACCGGATCACTATATTGATAATATATAATATATTTGTTTGCTTTAAAAAATACCCTGACCTTATGAAACCGCATATACACTTTGCTTTTGCAGCTGCTTTATTGTTACTTTTTATTACCGGGAATAGTTTCGCACAGCAAACAGACACTGTTAAGCAGGCGCAATTCCTAGCATTGGTAAAGAAAGCTGCCATCACACTGAAAAATGAAAAGGCCGACGAAAAAAAGCTAAAGAAAGCAGCAGCCACCATGAAGGCAACGCAGGAAATTTACTATAAAAGAGTGGACAGCCTGCGGGAAGCGGACGATACTCCTCAGCCGGTATATGATGCGAACAGCGTTGACCTGGGCGCAGTGGTGATGAAAGACCTCATTGCGAAAGAAGATACCTCAAAGGAACATAAGAATTATCTCGATGCATTGCTAACGCACAACACCCTTACCATTATCCATATTTTCGGGAAAGAAGCCGGCCAGGAGACGTGGCTCCTGCTGGCAAAGAAAATGACCTACGAAGGAAAGGATTATGAACAATACCTGCAGTCTTTTACCTATAGCGACAAAACCAGGGATGCATATACAAAGGTGATCAAAAATTCCCTGCTGGACCTGGCAACGAAGGAAGCTAAAAAGCGGTCGGATTATTAACGTCTTCTTATCAGGTGAATGTCCTACTTTTGACGGGACCATCATAAAACATATGACCCAAACTTTCAGACAGGGCGCCATCGGCGCATTGCTTGATGAATATGAAAGAGCCATTTCGGAATTGAAAGAAGTGATCAGGACCATTCCCGATCACGCACTTACTGTTATCACAGATCCGCATACGGCGGATGAAAACTGCCGGTCGGTTCAAACCATTTTATCTCATGTAGTCAGCTCCGGATTTGGCTATGCCACCAGTATTCACAACCTGCGGGGCCCGCAGCTAACACGTCCTGCCAAAACATTTCATCTTACTGTAAACGCTTACCTGGAAGACCTGACCCAGGTATTTATCTTCACAGAAAAAATATTCGCAGCATTTAAAGATGATGAACTGGAACAAATGGACGATGCGTTAAAAATAAAAGCCGGCTGGGGACAGGTATACGATATAGAACAAATGGCCGAACACGCTATTGTGCATGTACTCCGGCACAGGCGCCAGATTGAGAGGATTAAACAACAACAGCTTCATGATATTTTAAGCCGGTAATTTCATCATCCCCTGCCGGATCATCCGGACGAAATAAATACCAAGGGGAATTACCACAATGCCCTGCAGCACTCCCGTCACTTCAAAAAATATATCATCCGGCATTTCATACATAGCGGGCGGGAAAAGCATGGACATGTGTGCTGCTGATAATCCGCCAAAGTAAAGGATATTTTTAAGGAGATGATTATAAAGCCCTTCATAGCTCCCAATCATTACAATAGCGGCAAGGAATATGATGGAACAGTATATCCAGGACCACACACTCTTAACGGTCATTCCTTTTTGTTTGATTACCCGGTCCAGGATAATGGTAATGATCAGTACGGGCACACTCAGCAGCAGCACATGCATCCGCCAGGGCGTGTGGTACCGGATGGCGCCGTATACGTGATGAACAGAAGTGAGGAGCATGAGTGCGTTGCTATACAGACTTACATTCGTTTGCTCATTTTTCGGTAGCTTGTACATGATTCGTATTTTTATACAAGCAAAACTAGATTTGTAAAGCGGCGCAGACAAGTAGTTACAGGATGGTAACCATCAACTTTTTTTAAAAAGATATACGCATGTCAATTACACATACCGAATATGACGCAGGCATTTGCCCGGTCAGTAAAACAATAGAACTGATCAGCGGTAAGTGGAAGCCTGTCATCCTCTATTTAATAGAGCATGATATCAATCGTTTTGGCTTGCTGCATGAAAAAATGCCGAAGATCAGCAGGAAGATACTCACCGAACATTTGAGGGACCTGGAAAATAATGGGCTGATAAGCCGCGAGGTAAAGGTCAGCAAACATCCGCAGGTAGTTATTTACAGGCTAACAGAAAGCGGTGCATCATTGCGGCAGCTGATCGACCAGATCTTTAACTGGGGCAGCCGGCACCTGCTTCAAAATACAATTCCTACAACAAACACATTAGCATTGACGGATTTTTCGCCGAACACAACACTGTGATCCTCTTCCGATATTCTGTCGGGATACCGGTATTTATAGCCGCGGTAAATATAAGAAGCGAACACGCCTATCTTATTGAAATGCCAGGCAACACCAGCACCTGCTCCATAAAAATACTTGCCGGATTCATTGAAAGTAACAGACTCCTGCCCTGTTCCTGAGGGCACTTCCGCAGTACGGGTTACATTATAGCCATTCCTGCCGAACTGCCCGGTGATATACGGATCTATATGCCCGAAGCGGTGTTTGATTTTCACATCTGCAAATACCGGGATCAAGGAATGATCATTGTAAGAAGTGAGCTCCACACCCGGCCCCACACTAATAATATGATTCAGCAACTCCACGCTGGCAGTCACGCCACCGCCGCCATTACCGTCGTGGATCATTCCATAAGCGTAACCATACAGCAATTTCTCCCGCTGGGCAAAAGTAAAAAGCGGTAAACCCAACAGAAAAAGCAAGATATTTTTCATGATCATATGATGTTTCTCTTTTCTTCTAACAACCAGCCGGGGAATATTGTTGCCTGCGCTTACTTTTGCGCCACAATGATGAACCTGTCTTTCTGCACATCCAGGAAAGTATGCAAGGCAAAATAATCCGACAGCCGGGCCGACAGCTGCTCAAAATCAAAGCTGTCGTATTCCTCAAATAAGTAAGGCATAGAGCGGATATAAAACAGCAATGCTTCCGCATCATAAAAACGCATAAAGCCATAATCATCCTGCTGGTGAAGGATGCTGAAAGCGGTTGGTGCAAACTGCTGCAGCGCATAATCGATGTTCCAGTGCAAAAATTCTTCATTAGGTTTCACTCCCAGCACCTCTGCGATGGAAATATCACTTCTTCCATCCACTTGTTGGGTAATGAAGTGCCCGCCGGGCTTCAGGATACGATATACTTCTTTCAGATCATAACTCTCATGCCGGTCTATTACCATGTCAAAATAATTATCTTCAAAAGGCAGGTTATCATCTGTATACTCATGAACAAGCGTTCCGCCAAACGAATGCAGCCTTTTTTGGGCGAGTACCACATTGGGGATGTATCCTTCGGTGGCGTATATACGAAATTGTTCTTTACCGGGCAGCAGGCTTAAAAACTCTCCCCCACCGGTCCCCAGGTCGAGAAGGGTACAGCCCGGCTTCAGGTGGCGGCACACCATTACAAAATAGTTCCAGGGCAAAGGGCTTTCCATCATTCTGCCTGTGTTGGTTAAATAGCTGAAGTCCCAGCCGGTTGCTTTTTCTTCCTGCATATAGCATGGTTTTTATCTCCGTATTTAAAGTTACACAACTACGAGGTACGCTAAAAAAAATACTTGTTCAATTTCCGGTTGTTACCCAAGTTCAGCTGGCGTACTTTTGAAAAAAAGATATACATGCTGACGGACGAAATCATGTACCAGGCGATACTTGATAAAAATGTGGCTTATGAAGGCAGCTTCATAACAGGGGTTAAAACCACCGGGATATTCTGCCGTCCTACCTGTACGGCCAGGAAACCCAAAAGGGAAAATGTAGAATTCTTTAAAACCACGAAAGACGCTATTACAAAGGGATACCGGCCCTGTAAGGTGTGCAGTCCGCTGGAAAAACTGGATGAAACACCTCCGGCTATCAGGGCGATCCTGCAGGAGCTGAATGAAAACCCCTCCAGGAAATTCAAAGACGCAGACCTGGCTGTAAAAGGTATAGCACCCAGCGCCATCAGGCGGTGGTTCCTGAAACATCATGGCATTACCTTCCAGGCTTACCAGCGCATGTTCCGCATTAATGCTGCTTTCAAAAAAATTCAGCATGGCGAACCCGTAACGGCAGCAGCATTTGACGCCGGATACGAGTCCCTGAGCGGCTTTGCCGATTCATTCAGATCAGTATTCGGGGTATCGCCATCCAATAGCAAACAAAAGCAGGTAATGAATATCACACGCCTGGAAACGCCGCTGGGAACTATGTTTGCAGGCGCGGTAGAAGCAGGTGTTTGCTTATTGGAATTCACCGACCGGAAGATGCTGGAAACGGAATTAAAACAACTTTCACAAAAACTCAACGCCAATATCATCCAGGGCGCCAACCCGCATTTTGATGCATTAGAACAGCAGCTGGAAGCGTATTTTTCCGGAAGAAGAAAAACATTCACGGTGCCTTTGTTTATGCCAGGCACAGACTTTCAGCAATCGGTGTGGCGCCTGCTTCAAACCATTCCGTATGGCAGCACCAGGTCTTACAAGCAACAGGCCATCGCTCTGCAAAAGCCGGAAGCCATCCGTGCCATCGCAAATGCCAATGGCATGAACCGCATCTCCATCCTCATTCCCTGCCACCGCGTAATTGGAGAAGACGGCAGTTTAACCGGCTATGGTGGCGGCATCTGGCGGAAACAATGGTTACTCGACCTGGAACAGGGTAACCGGTAAACATTCACACAAACAAGGTTATGAACCCAAAACAACCCAGGCATTCCAAATGGATTGCCCTGGCCGTTATTTTAACGGCCCCGCTGCTCTATGTCATTGATATCTTCATTATCAACATGGCGATTCCCGGTATTCAGAAAGGCGTACAAGCCACCGATGGGGAAGTACAGCTAGTGATAGCCGGGTACCTGCTGGGCAGCGCTTCTTTCCTGATTACCGGTGGCAGGGCCGGCGATTATCTTGGCAGAAAAAAGATCTTCTTCCTGGGCATGCTGCTCTTTACCCTCACCTCATGCGGATGCGGGTTAGCGCAAACCCCGCTGGAGTTAAATATCATGCGCTTTCTGCAAGGGGTGAGCTCTTCCCTGATGGTGCCGCAATCCATCGCGTTCATACAGGTGTTGTTTACCGACCCGCAGGAAAGGGCAAAAGCCATTGGGTGGTATGGTATCACGCTAAGCATTGCTGCTATCATTGGCCAGATCCTGGGCGGTTATCTGGTAGATACCCATTTTCTCATCGCCGGCTGGCGGCTTATTTTTTTCATCAACCTCCCCGTTGGGATCGTATCCCTGTGGGCTATCCGGAAATATCTCGATGAAACACCGAGGGACACGGGGCAGCAGTTTGATTACTCCGGCGCCGCTATCCTCACAGCAGGACTGGTTTGCCTCATCTATCCACTCACAAAAGGAAGGGAAATGGGATGGCCGCCGTGGGCAATCGGGTTGATGCTGCTGGCGGTTTTCATATTTGCCTTTTTTATCCGCGACCAGCAAACAAAAACACTTTTACAGAAAGGCAGTTTAATTGATACAGCACTCTTTAAGATCAGGGAGTTTAATATCGGCTTGCTGGCGGTACTGTTTCACTTTATGATGCACACCGCTTTCCTGCTGATGAGCGCCGTATATCTACAGAACGGGCTCGGCTATACGGCGTTGGACTGCGGCATGTTCTTTCTTCCGCATGCAGTGTTGTTTATGATCTCATCTGTGCTCGCTTCTAAGCTGATAGTACGGTCCGGGAAAAAAGTATTGCAGGCAGGACTACTTATCATTCTTATTTCCTTCATACTGCAACTCCTGCTTTTCAGGCCACACGTCAGCACCATGAATGTAATACTGCTGATAGGATTATACGGCCTGGGCAACGGTCTGGTATTGCCTTTCCTGTTAAACATTGTTTTAAAAAGCGTCCCGGTAAAATTTGCAGGGGCAGCGGCAGGCGTTTTCTCTACTTTCCAGCAAACTGCTTCTGCACTGGGCATCAGCATCGTGGGCGGTGTATTTTATTACGTGATCAACAGCAGTCCGCATTTTCCGGATTATAGCAAAGCGCTCGACTGGGGTATACTCACGGGGATCTGCTGCCTGGCAATAGTAGGATGGATGCTTTGGCTACTGCCTGAAAATATGGACATGCATACAGCAGACATTCCTGCCGAAGGCATATAAAAAAGTATTACTCACAATGAAAAGTAACGTGCTGCGTTTGTTATATTTACCGGATGAACAGGTTTATGTCTTCCTGTAAAAACAACTGTTTATGACCTATATTCCGCGCAGACATTTCCTTAAAGCAGCCTCCCTCAGCGCATTGGCGGGCGCTTTGCCATTGGTATCCAAAGCAGCACCCCATTTTGATAACATGGATCCTGACAAAGACAGCGAAAGGATATATTTTATCAACGACGGTATCTTTTACAGGCCGGCAGATTATATACAACAGCTTCAACTTATCCAGCAACAGCATCCTATCACCAGGGATTTTTATGGTACAGATGGCACACTGAAAGAGTTGCTGGACAAATGCTGTGAAATCACCGGCAAAGAGGCGGCGATATACATGCCATCCGGTACACTGGCCAACCAGCTGGCCTTACAGGTGCTTTCCGGCGATCATCCCAAAGTAATGGTGCAGGAAAGCAGCCACGTTTACCGTGATGAAGCCGATGCCGCGCAAACGGTGTTTAATAAAAGGCTGATCCCGCTGGGAAAAGACCAGGCTGCTTTTACGCTGGAGGAACTGAAGCAGGCCATCAGCTGGCATAAAACAGAAGAAGCGTTTGAAGCCCCGGTGGGCGCTCTCTCCATAGAAACGCCGGTGAGAAGGTTCAGCAATACTTTTTTTCCTTTGGAAGATATCACCGCCATCACTGCCTATTGCCGGGAACAGGGTATAAAAACACACCTGGATGGCGCGCGGCTGCATATATCGGCCGCGTTTACCGGGAATAAAGTAATCGACTATACGAAAAACTTCGACACGGTATATCTCTGCCTTTATAAATACCTCGGCGCACAGGGCGGCGCTATCCTGTGCGGTGAAAAGAAAGTGATCGACAAAATGCCGCACCTGCTGAAAGTACATGGCGGCGGCATTTTCACCAACTGGGGAAATGCAGCCATGGCCTTGCATCACCTGCAGGACATCGACGGCGTATTACAGGCATCTATCAAAAAAGCACAGGCCTTGTTTAAAGAGCTGAACAACATCAGCGGTATAAAAATAACGGCAAGGGAAAGGGGAACCAATATCTTTGACCTGCATTTTGATAAACAGGTTGATACCGTAAAAGCAGCCAAATGGCTCCGGGAAGAGAAAGGAATTATTGTGGGTCAGCCGCAGGCTTATGGCGCTTCGCGTATGATGGTGAACCCGACCATCCTGAGAAGGGACAATGCTGCTATTACAACTGCATTTTCATCTGCGCTGCGTATCAGCAGCTGATTGTTGTATGTTCTATTTCAGGCTGGCAAACCAGGTAGTCATACTTTTTTCCTGAACCGGCTTACATCGCTGCCAACCGGGCCAGCTTCTTTTGAATGGTTTGTTTATCGGCTTCCGTTTTAGCCAGTGATAAAGCTTTTTGAAGATGGGTAACGGCACGGTTGTTATCAATATCTGTATACAATTCTCCCAGCAGCACAAAATAATAGTGATTATCCGTAAGCTGCAGTTTTTCAGCTTCTGCGATGGCCGCTTCCTTTCCATTGGCTTTCGACAATGCATATGTTCTGTTCAGTGCCGCCACCGGCGAATAGCAGATCTGCAGCAAGCGGTTATACAGTTGCAGGATACTCTCCCATTTTTCCGGTGTATCCTGCTTTTTTGTATTCCAGTAAGCAATAGTCGCTTCAAGATGATAACGGGAAAGCTTTTTACCACCGGAGGCTTCATGCAGGAACCACGCGCCTTTGGCGATCAGCGCTTCATTCCAGCGTGACTCGTCCTGGTCCTGGTACAGGATAATCTCACCGTTTTCATTTTTCCGCGCTTCAAACCGCGATGCGTGAAAACACATCAGGGCAAACAATGCATTTACCTCCGGCGTATTGGTAGCGGTATTTTCCAGCAAGAGGTAAGTGAGCCGCATGGCCTCCAGGCAGAAATCTTCCCGCAACACTGCATCCTGGCTTTCAGAATAATAGCCTTCATTGAAAAGCAGGTACAGCGTGGTGAGTACGGTATCCAGGCGTTTTTTGATCTCCGTTTCCCCCGGGAACTCCATCTGCACTTTTTCTTCGCGCAGTTTTTCTTTCGCCCGGAACAAACGTTTATTGATAATTTCCTTATTGGTTAAAAAGGCGTTGGCAATTTCTGTAATCCCAAACCCACAGAGCACGCGGAGTGCAAGGCCAATCTGCGCTTCCTTTGAAATACCGGGATGACAAATAGCGAATATCATCTGCAACTGGCTATCGGTAATATTTTTATCAGACAGGTCGATGTCGGGTTCTTCACTGCCAGGGGAAGTATACTTGATCTGGCTGGCGATTTTTGCCGCAAACAGGTGATTCCGCTGAAAATAATTCTTCGCCTTATTTTTTGCCACGAGGTATAGCCATGCCGTTGGATTCTCCGGAATTCCTTTATAGGTCCAGGTTTCCATTGCCGACAAAAACGTTTCACTGGCAATGTCTTCAGCCGCCTGCAGGTGTTCGATGCCAAAAACCTTACAGAGCACAGCCGTTATTTTCCGGAACTCTGTACGGAACAAATGTGGTATTAATTCGGATTGTGCCATACATTAAAACAGCCCCTGTTGCACAGGGGCTTATACTTTTTAGTGACGATCCACCTTCCTTACTTCCACCGTATTACCGTCTCCCTGTAATACCGGGCTGCCTTTTGCGAACTCCACCGCTTCTTCTACGGATGCCGCTTTTACAATAATGTAGCCGCCGATGGTTTCTTTAATTTCGCCGAAAGGCCCGTTAGTCACCACGTTATTATGATGCACTACCCTGCTGTCGGCAAAAGGTAAACCATTTCCTTCTACAAATTTGTTTTGTGCGGCAATGCCGCCGATCCAGTCCATCGTTTGTTTCATCCAAACCTGGATTTGCTCCGGGGAGGCTACTTTGTTGCCATCTTCGTGTCTGAAAATCAACATAAATTCTTCCATCTTTTTAAAGTTTTAAGTGTGATAATATACCTTATAACAAATGGAATGGCAGCAATTGGACATACCGGATCAAATATAATGGAATAAAAAATCAAACGGCAGGGATGGCCGCTGGTGGTTAAGTGGCAGCGGATTGTTCCGCAGCAATACAATTATAGCTCAGAGGGGGCCTAACCGGTATACGCGGAAGCCATCGTCGAACACGGCGCCGGTCTCCTCTTTTATTGACTTGCCGGCTCTGCGTATCCGCTCTTTCCCTATCTCACAAATATTTTTATACCCGGCATGATAAGCGTCGCTCTCTTCAGCTGTAAGCTGCGGCTCCTGCACCAGGATAAATTCCCGCTGCTGCCCGGTGTGCGCTGCCAGTGAATATACCGCATGGGCAGTGGTCGCTGACCCGGAAAAGAAATCCAGCACAATATCGCCTGCGGAGGTTGACAGTGCAATGAGCTCACTGATGAGAGATACCGGTTTTGAATACTCAAATATCTTCCCCTCAAACAATTTGCCCATATCTTTCCTGGCATTATCGTTTGAAAACCGGTTATCAATAAAATCGAGGCTGGTAAAGGCTTTGGTTCTTTCTTTCATTTCTACCGCATACCCGCTGCCTGCTTTGGAAATAGTAGCCTTCTCGTATGTTTTTGTATAAATGCGGTAGCCGTGTCTCGATTGCTTCAGCACCACAAACCCATGCTTTAAACCAAATTCATACAGCCCTTTGCTCCATCTCCAGCAAAAATCGCTTTGGGGATTACGCTGTTGTCTTTTCAGCATTTCTTCCCGGGTTACATTTCCAGGTCTTAGTACCTGCCCGTCTATTTCAATTTCATAATCAAGGGACGCAGAGTACTGGATAGAGCTGTAGTCCAGCGTTTGATTTAATTTATACCTGCCTCTTTCCGGTTCATATTCATCAGCGTGGGTGTATCCCTGCGCTTCAAATGCGGTAGTATTAAACCGCGCGTAAGGTGACCTGCGGTAGCACAACACATAATCGTTATTCCTGGCGATCATGCTGGTGGATTTACCGGCTTTTTTTGTGAGGCGTGGCAGGCAGCTCACAAAATTTATCTCTCCAAAAATCTCATCACAGATCCTGCGGAGATTAGGCAATTCCCTGTCGTCAATGGAAATAAAAATGATCCCGTCTTCGTGCAACAAAGCAGCGGCCAGTTTCAGCCGGGGATATATCATGGAAAGCCAGTTAGCGTGGTATCTGCTGCCCGCCTCCGGGTATTCATCCGGTGAACTGTTCAATGGGTAATGGTTTCCGTCGCCTTGTGTAAAATTGTCACTGTATACAAAATTTCTACCGGTATTGTAGGGCGGATCAATGTAGATCATTTTTACTTTAGCGAGATAGTGCGGCTGCAACAATTTCAGTACTTCGAGATTATCCCCTTCGATATAGATATTTGCCGTTTCATCAAAGTGCAGGGAGTCTGTTCTTACCGGGTGCAGTGCCTGTGTAGCCGGCTTACCGGCGGAAACGATGGCAGCGCGCTTCCCGGGCCAGTCCAGGCGGTATCTTTCCCTGGGACCTTCTACAACCGCATGGCTGATTTCCTGCTTCAGCAAATCAAAATCGACCACTTTACCATTGGCACCTTCCACCACACAATCCGGAAAAAGGGCGGCAAGCTTTTCAAGATTTTCATTCACCAAAGGGGGTGAAGTATGGTCTGGTTTCTCCATGCTGATCGGCTTCAGTTTATTACTGCCGGCAAATGCCGGCCCAACTGCTAAAGTAGGGAAATATTACAGCATCTGCCAGTCGGCTTTTTGTAATACCATATTATGTGTGTGCCATATTTTCCCGCCTACCTCCGTGGTACCGGCCATCTCCGGGTTAATCCGGAAGCCCAGCTGCGTGTAACACGCAATAGCGTTGTGGTTCCAGTCGAACACATTCAGGTCAACCGCTGTTTGTTCGGTAGTACTGAATAACCTGTTCACCATTTCCTTCACCACCTGTTTTCCCAATCCTTTATTACGCATGTTCTTGTCGCCTATCAGGATGCGGGACAAGCGGGGCATTTCCTTTTCAAAATTCAGTTCACAATGGCCAATCACCTCACCGGTTTCCAGTAACCGGATCTTAAAAGGTTTCTTTTGGGTTTGTTCCAGGTAGGCGGTTAGTTGCCCGTGGGTTAACGGGTAAGTAAACAACGGGCCTGCAAACTGTACCAATGCTTCTTCATTGTCGATCCAAGATATAAAACGGTCAAAGTCCGCAGCAGTAAATGTTTCCAGTTGTATCATGCCCTTAAAAATAGACCATTGCGGGTAAAAATACAAATACCTGGAGTTGGTCAAAAGTTCTTCTCTCAAAAAAAATTACCCAAAAGCTTGCAAACTTAAACGTTTAAGCATATTTTTAAAAGATGAAGAAAGTCTCGCTGAAAGATATCGCTACCGAAGCAGGTGTGTCCACTGCGCTGGTATCTTATGTGCTGACCAACAAAGACAAGAAGGCCCGGATCGGGGAAGAGATGGCGAAGAAGATCCGTGAAATTGCGCGGAAGCTGAATTACCAGCCCAATCATATTGCACGCAGCCTTAAAAGCGGCCGGTCTTTTACCATTGGCCTGATCGTGGCGGACATCTCCAATCCTTTCTTTGCCAATATTGCGCGGACTATTGAAGACGAGGCCAAAAAGCACAATTACAACGTGATTTTTGGCAGCTCGGACGAAAACGTGGACAAGTCGCAGGACCTGATCAATGTGCTCGTAAACCGGCAGGTAGATGGCCTTATTATCACCCCTACCGAAGGATCGGAGCAACAGATCCTGCAACTGAAAGAGCAGAAGATCCCTTTTGTGCTGATCGACCGGTTCTTTCCGGAGATTCCGGCCAGTTATATTGCCGTTAATAACCGCGAGTCCGCCGCAACAGCAGTATCGCATCTTATTAAAATGGGCAGCAAACGGATTGGCATGGTGGCTTATAAAACCACGCTGCACCATATCAGCGAAAGGATAGGCGGCTACCAGGATGCGTTGCAGCAACATGATATAAAAGCAAGTAATAGTTTACTGAAGAAGGCAAGGTACTCGCATTTGAAAGAAGATATCAGGCTGGCAATTGATCAGCTGCTGAAAGGAAAACAGCCGGCAGATGCGATCTTCTTTGCCACCAACAGCCTGGCTATAGAGGGCCTGAAATACATTAATACACTGGGTATACGCATACCCGATGAACTGGCGGTGATTACATTTGATGAAGGAGAAGCGCTGGATTTGTTTTACGCACCCGTAACATTTGTGAGACAACCGATCCTTGAAATAGGAAAGGCCGCAGTGCGCGTGCTGCTGGAACAGATCCTGGACCATACTACTGCCACCACCGCGATTTGTATTGATACGACGCTGGTGGTAAGAAAATCCTGTGGCAGCCGGTAACACGCGACCACGTACGAAAGTGATCTTTAAAAATTTACCCGATTGCTTAAACGATAAAGCTATATTCAGCAGAAACCCGTAAAACCTAATCTTTTAATATTCACGTATGATGAAAAAGTTATTGCTTCTTTCTTTTATTGCGCTCCTCACATGGACGGCCAACCAGCGCCCAGCAACCCTTTAATGGCCTGGAGATGAACATGGGAAATCTGTACCGTTTGTCTGATGCCAAAACCCGTTCTATCAGCCCGGAAAACTTTACCGGCGAACCCGGTAAAGGCGGCATGGCCACACTTGATCAGGGTAATGCCCGCGGCGCAGCAAAAGAGCTGGGCCAGGGATGGAAAGTAAATCCTTATATTCATATTGAGCCGGGGAAAACCGTTACCCTCGCGGAAATTAGCGGCCCCGGCGCCATCCAGCACATATGGATGACACCCACCGGCAACTGGCGCTACTCTATCCTCCGTTTTTACTGGGACGATGAAACCACGCCTTCTGTAGAAGTGCCGGTAGGCGATTTCTTTGGGATGGGCTGGGGCGAATATGCACCCCTCAATTCACTGGCCGTATGCGTAAATCCAGGCAGCGCCTTCAACTGTTACTGGGCTATGCCCTTCCGCAAGAAGTGCCGCATCACCATGGAAAATATCAACACTGAAAGGATGACCTTGTACTACCAGGTAGACTACACGCTTACTAACGTGCCTGAAGACGCCGGCTATTTCCATGCACAGTTCCGCCGCAATAATCCCGTGAAAGACGCGAGCTTTACCATGATCGATGGCGTGAAGGGAAAAGGCCAGTACGTAGGCACCTACATCGCCTGGGGCGTTAATAACAACGGCTGGTGGGGCGAAGGAGAAATAAAATTCTTTATGGATGGCGATAAACAATATCCTACTATTTGCGGCACCGGCACGGAAGATTATTTCTGCGGCTCCTACAACTTCGACACGAAAGGCCGCTACCAGGAATTCTGCACACCTTATTCCGGATTATCGCAGGTAATACGCCCCGATGGATTGTATAAATCACAGCAACGGTTTGGATTGTACCGCTGGCACATTATGGACCCGGTACGTTTTGAAAAAGAACTGAAGATCACCATCCAGGATCTGGGCTGGCGCAGCGGCGGACGTTATCTTCCGCAACAATCGGATATCAGCAGCGTAGTGTACTGGTACCAGCGTGAACCACACGCACCGTTTCCGAAACTGCCGGCAATGAACGACCTGGAAGTAAACTAATCATAAAAATACAGGAAGATGAACAGAACCTCGTTGACAGGATTGCAGATGATAGGCAATAACTTTTCCGGTGAAGGCGACCAAACCTTCCGGGCATTCGCGCCTGCGCAGCAGCAATGGCTGCCGCAGGAATTCAGGGAAGCTACTACCGGTGAAATTGATTCGGCTTTAAACTTAGCCGCACAGGCTTTCACCGTTTATAAAAAAACAACATCGCTGCAAAGGGCCGCTTTCCTTGAGGCGATTGCAGAGGAAATAATTTCCCTGGGAGATGAATTAATCAACGTTGCGTCGGCAGAGAGCGGGCTGCCACTGCCGAGGCTGCAGGGCGAAAGAGACCGCACCACCGGTCAGCTGCGGCTGTTTGCCGCTACCATCATGGAAGGCTCGTGGGTAAATGCGCGGATCACCACGCCTGCTCCGGACCTGCGGCAAATGCAGATTCCCATAGGCGTTACCGGTATCTTTGGCGCCAGCAATTTTCCGCTGGCATTTTCCGTGGCGGGAGGGGATACCACCGCCGCACTGGCGGCCGGCTGTACCGTGGTGTTCAAAGCACATCCTGCACATCCGCATACTTCGCATTTAACTGCTACGGCTATACGTAAAGCAGTACTCCGTACCAATATGCCCGATGGCGTATTCTCGCTGGTGCATGGCACCTCCCATGAAACAGGGCAATACCTGGCCGCTCATCCGCTTGTATCTGCCATCGCCTTTACCGGCTCCTTCAAAGGAGGAAAAGCACTATATGATACGGCTACACGAAGAGCAGTACCCATCCCGGTATTTGCGGAAATGGGCAGCGTAAACCCGGTATTTTTTCTTCCGGGGATACTCCGGGAGAAAGGCGCTGCCCTGGCCACACAATTCCTGCAATCTGTTACCCTTGGCACCGGGCAGTTTTGTACCAATCCCGGGGTGTTCATCACCGCAGCCGGCGGGTCCACCGATACCTTTATCAGCGCCCTGCAGCAAGGCATAGGCACACTGCCCAATGGTTATATGCTCACACCGGGGATCCTGGCGGCGTATAACAACGGTATTGCCACCCTGCGTGAGCAGGGCGTACAAATACTGGGCGAAGCCACTCCTGCCGATCAACAGGCAGCCCCCAGCCTGCTGCAGGTTACCGCAGCGCAGGCATTGGAAAACCCGGCTCTTTGTCATGAGGTATTTGGCCCCTCTTCCCTGCATATTCATGCCGGCAGCATCGAAGAAATATACACGGTAGCCAGGAAGCTGGAAGGTCAGCTCACCGCTACCGTTCACGGTACCGAAGAAGAACTGCAGCAACACGCTGCTTTGATCGATATCTTACGGGAGAAAGCCGGCAGGATCATCATCAATGGATTTCCTACAGGCGTAGCCGTTAGTCATGCGATGGTACATGGCGGCCCCTGGCCGGCTACTACGCCGGCCGCAGGCACATCCGTAGGCACCGCAGCGATCTATCGCTTCTGCCGCCCCGTATGTTACCAGGACTTCCCCGCTTACCTGCTGCCACCGGAACTTCAGGATGAAAATCCAACGAATATATGGCGACAGGTGAATGGCGATATTTCAAAAAAATCCCTCTAAATAGTACGTATGGACCTGGGTTTAAAAGATAAGATCATCATCGTAACCGGCGGCGCCAAAGGCATTGGCGCCGCTATCAGCGCAGTGCTGGCACAGGAAGGCGCCATCCCTGTCATTATCGGCAGAAGTGAAGCCGATAATCTCCTGCAACTGGAACGTATCCGTGAAGCAGGTGGCCAGGGCGCACAGGCAGTAGCGGAACTCACCGATCCGCAGGCCTGCGAAAAAGCCGTGGTCGCAGTTGCCGCGGAATTCGGGCGCATCGACGGGCTGGTGAACAATGCAGGTATCAACGATGGCGTTGGGCTGGAGAAAGGAAACTACGAAGCGTTTATGCAATCACTGCACCGCAACCTCGTACACTATTACCTGATGGCGCATCATGCACTTCCCTACCTCAAAATATCAAAAGGCGCCATTGTAAATATCACTTCAAAAACCGCAGAAACCGGTCAGGGTAATACTTCCGCTTACGCTGCCGCCAACGGTGGCCGCAATGCGCTTACCCGTGAATGGGCCGTGGAACTGTTGCCTTTTAGCATCCGTGTAAACGCCATCGTGGTAGCTGAGTCGTGGACGCCTTTATACGAAAACTGGATCAATACCTTCCCCGACAAAGAAGCAAAACTGGCCAGCATCGTGGAACGTATTCCCCTCGAAAAACGCATGACCACCCCAGAAGAAATTGCACAAATGACCGCCTTCCTCCTGTCGGGAAAATCGAGCCATACCACCGGGCAACTTATTCATGTGGATGGCGGCTATGTACACCTCGACAGGGCACTGGTATAAATTATTTTATTCAAGCAATAATGAAACAAAGCATATTACAAATCCATCCTGGTGACAATGTTTGGGTAGCCTTGCAAAACATTCCTGCCGGCACCGCGGTGAGCAATGGCGGGCAAACTGTAACGGCTATACGTGATGTTGCCGCCAAACATAAAATAACGGCGGGCAATATCCCGAAAGATGCGCCCATCATTATGTACGGCGTACTGGTAGGACTGGCCAATGAAGATCTTCCTGCCGGGGAACTCATCACCACCGGGAACATACGCCATGCCTCCGGTCAGTTCAGCGTGAGCGGTGAGCGGCATGCCGAATGGACACCGCCGGATACATCTCCCTGGGAAAACCGCACCTTTATGGGCTACCACCGCAATGACGGCCGCGTGGGCACCGGTAACTACTGGGTAATTATTCCGCTGGTGTTCTGCGAAAACCGCAACGTACAACTGCTGCATGAAATGCTGGTGAAAGAGCTGGGCTACCGGGAACCCTCTCCCTATGAATCCATGCTGCAACAATTGCTGCAGGATTTCCGGCAGGGCGTACAACCAGGTCGTTCCACCGCTGCGGCCACGCTTACGCTGCCCACCCGGACCTTTCCCAATATAGATGGTATTAAATTACTTACGCACACCATGGGCTGCGGCGGCACTAAAGATGATGCACGCACGCTCTGCGGATTACTGGCGGGCTATATCACCCATCCCAATGTGGCCGGTGCTACGGTGTTAAGCCTCGGATGCCAGAATGCTCAGATCAGTATCCTCAAAGAAGAAATTGAAAAACGTTCGCCCGGCTTCGACAGACCGGTGATCTATCTCGAACAACAACAGGTAGGTTCGGAAAAAGAACTGATGACACAGGCATTGCAACAAACTTTTGAAGGGTTAACGCAGGCCAACAGCTGGCAGCGGCAACCGGCCCCACTCAGCAAATTATGCATTGGCATGGAATGCGGCGGCTCCGATGGATTTTCCGGTATCTCTGCCAACCCCGCTGTTGGCAAAGTGGCTGATATAGTGGTAGCGCTGGGTGGTTCGGTAATACTTTCAGAATTCCCGGAACTGTGCGGTGTGGAGCAGGAACTGAGCGATCGGTGTGTTACCACGGATATGGCCGCACGCTATGTGCAACTGATGCGCGACTATGCCAGCAGAGCGGAAGCCGTAGGCTCCGGCTTCGACTCCAATCCTTCAGCCGGTAATATCCGCGACGGCCTGATTACAGACGCCATCAAATCTGCAGGGGCGGCGAAGAAAGGAGGCTCCTCTCCTGTAACCGATGTAATAGATTATCCCGGTTGGGTACAACATCCCGGTCTTGCCCTGCTCTGTACTCCCGGTAGCGATGTAGAATCCACTACAGCGGAAGTAGGCGCAGGCGCCAACATCGTACTGTTCACCACCGGCCTCGGTACGCCTACCGGCAACCCTGTTACACCAGTCGTTAAATTATCTACCAACAGTATACTTGCCCGCAAAATGCATGATATCATTGATCTTGATACCGGCACCATCATCAGCGGAGAAGAAACCATCGATGAAGTGGCCGTCCGCATTATGGACATGGTGATCAATACCGCCAGCGGCAACTACCAGACAAAAGCACAGGTACTCGGCCAGGATGATTTTATTCCCTGGAAAAGAGGGGTATCACTATAGTTCATATTTTATCAAGCTAAAAATGCCATCGTTATGAAATCTATCCTTCTCTCCGGTTGTATCGCTGCAGCGCTTTTTAGCTGTAACGGCGCCGGACCAACGAAAGCACCCGATCATATGAAGCCCGTAAATTTTGGTGAAGACGTATCCTTTTTACAACAACATCTGAAGAATGTTGTGGTATTGAAAAATGGCAGCGACAGCGGCCGGCTGGTGGTTACAGGCGACTACCAGGCCCGCGTAATGACCAGCACTACCGGCGGCGACAAAGGAAAGAGCTTTGGCTGGATCAACTACAACCTGGTGTCATCGCAGCAATACGCGCCGCACATCAATGCCTTTGGCGGCGAAGAACGCTTCTGGCTGGGCCCTGAAGGCGGACAATATGCACTCTTCTTTCCCCCGGGAAAACCTTTCGACTTTCCCAACTGGCAAACGCCCGGCCTGATAGATACGGCACATTATACGGTAACTGCGCAATCGGAGAATAGTATTACCTATCAACAGGAAGGAACGATTCAAAATTATAAAGGCAGTACCTTTCAATTGCAGATCAACAGAACCATCCGGTTGCTGAACAACGCCGACATCGTTTCCAGTATTGGATTTGCATTACCTGCAGGTATTAGCAGCGTAGCCTATGAAACCGACAATACCATCACCAATAAAGGCGACAGCAGCTGGCAGGAAGAAAACGGATTGCTGAGCATCTGGCTGCTGGGCATGTTTAAACCATCCGATCAAACCGCCATTGTGGCGCCTTTCAGACCAGGTCGGGATGCCAGGCAACATATTACGGATGATTATTTCGGTAAGATACCACCACAGAATTTACAGGTAAAAGACAGCCTGCTGCTATTCCGCGCAGATGGAAAGTCGCGTGGCAAACTGGGCCTCTCTCCCCTCGTGGCTAAAAGAGGCGCAGGCAGTATTGACCTTGAAAACAACACGCTCACGGTATTGCTTTATGATGTAGTACCACAGGGCCGTTATGTAAATTCAAAATGGGAATTGCAGAAAGAACCATTCAAAGGTGATGCAGTGAATTGCTACAATGATGGTCCCCTTGCCGACGGCACACAAATGGGCCCCTTCTATGAAGTAGAGTCCTCCTCCGATGCGCGGGCCCTGAAGGCAGGCGAATCGCTCCGTTACCGGCAAACGACCCTGCACTTTGAAGGCGACCGTAAAGCATTACAGGCGCTGGCTATGCAGTTATGGCAACTCCCACTGGAAGACGTTCAACATTTTCTTACCAACAAATAATTCCAAATGAATAGCATCCGCATTTATAAAACCACTACTACTTTACTCATCGCCTACCAGGAGCAGTACTATACTGTTATTGCCGGCTGGAATGAATTCGTAAACAGGGAAGGATTATACCAGCGCGTGGTAGAAGATCTGAAAGGATTGTCGCCTGTTGAAAAATCCGTGGCTGAAAAAATACTGGCAACAGCGCTGCAGCCACCTATTGGTTCACAGGAAGTATGGGCCGCTGGCGTTACCTATTACCGGAGCCGCACCGCGCGTATGGAAGAATCAGAGATATCAGGCGGCGCCACTTTTTATGATAAAGTATATGTAGCCGAACGTCCTGAATTATTTTTCAAGGCTACGCCACACCGTGTAGCCGGTCATGGGCAAACCGTGTATATCCGTGAAGACTCTTCCTGGGATGTACCGGAGCCGGAACTGACCTTATTTATCAGCAGCAAAGGTACTATTGAAGGCTATACCATCGGCAACGACATGAGTTCGCGCAGCATAGAAGGGGAAAATCCTTTGTATCTGCCGCAGGCAAAAGTATACGAGAAATGCGCCGGGCTTGGCCCTTGCCTGATGGTGCCTGATAAACCGGTTCCCCCGGACACTATCATCCGCATGTCTATTTACCGGAACAACGAAGTGCAATATTCCGACAGCGTGCCGATCAGCCAGATGAAACGCAGTCACCAGGAGCTGGTGGATTTCTTATACCGTGGCTGCGCTTTCCCTGATGGTTGTTTCCTGATGACCGGCACCTGCCTGGTACCGGACAATAGTTTTACGTTACAGGACGACGACCGGGTAGAGATCAGCATCGATCATATAGGACAGCTGGTGAACGAAGTACAGACTTACCGCTTATAATTAAAAAACATCTTTATGAATTCCACTGCAGCCATCCAACAAGAGGCGTCCACCGCTTCTCCTGCTTCGCGTCAGCTGAAACTTGCTACTGTACTTATTATCAGCCTCTTCTTTTTATGGGCGCTCACGGGCAATCTCATTCCTGTATTAATACCACATCTCCGGAAAGCCTGCCAGCTGAATGATTTCCAGTCGGCTTTTATTGACGCTGCCTATTGGATCAGCTATTTCTTTTTTGCTTTGCCGGCGGCCTGGGTGATGCGCAAATGGAGTTACAAAACCGGTATCATCACGGGTTTGCTCATTGCCGCTGCGGGGGCTGTGCTGTTTTTCCCCGCCGCAGAACTGCGTTCATTTGGTTTATTCCTCTTTGCCCTGTTCCTGGTAGCCGCTGGCATGACCTTCCTGGAAACCGCTGCCAATCCGTATATCACCATTATGGGCACACCCGAAACAGCGGTGCAGCGACTCAATTTTGCGCAGGCTTTTAATGGCCTGGGCGCTTTTGTAGCGGCTTTTTTCCTGAGTAAAGTGATCCTTTCGGGAAAGGAGCTCACGGCTGCGCAAAGCAGCAGCATGTCGCCCGAAGCATTGAATCAATACCTGCTTACCGAAGCACGTTCCGTTCAGGTTCCCTACCTGGCAATTGCAGGCGTGTTGCTGTTTACAGCGCTATTGTTCCGGTTAGTACGATTCCCAAAAATACATGAAGAGCATAGTGGCGGCTTGAGTATTAACCTGCGTGTATTCAGGCATGTTCATTTCCGGTGGGGGGTGATCGCACAGTTCGCATATGTAGGTGCGCAGGTTTGTATCTCCAGTTTCTTTATCCGCTATGCAGGTTATAGTGGTCATATGCAGGAGAAAGAGGCGACTACCTATTTGGGATTATTATTGCTTTGCTTTATGACGGGCAGGTATGCGGGTACATTATTCATGCGGAAAATAGCACCGCAACGATTATTGCTGCTATACAGCATTGCGTGCGTATTATTGTTGTGTTACAGTGTAGCCGTTGGCGGTAGAACGGGCGTTTACTTTTTGCTGGCGGTGGAATTCTTTATGTCTATTATGTTTCCTACTATTTTTTCACTGGCGATTAAAGATCTTGGTAACGAAACGAAATCAGCGTCTGCTTTCCTGGTAATGTCTATCGTAGGTGGAGCGTTGATACCACTGGCCTTGGGCGCAGTGAGTTTTTACAGCAACGTGCAGCTGGCATATACTATACCGTTGATTTGTTTTGCGGTGGTGGGTTATTATGCGTTAAGACGAGCGGCGCCGGTTACTGTTCCAGCAATTCACTAATGGGTTTACGGGTCAGTCCAAAATATACTTTCTGACCGGCATTATATTTTTCCCGTAATTCAAAGTTTTCGAAAGATGGACCACCGGGGATATTGATGTATGCGTTCGGATCGGTGCTTCCACCGCTCCAATATTTCGCCCGCCCGTTTACCCTTACCTGTAGTGAACTATCGGCCTCACTGGCTTCTTTGCGCCAGTATTGGGTAAGTGTATAAAAAGGGCGGTACCGCCAGCCCCAGCGGGCGGCGTGTTGTTCATCCTCCGGCCAGATGGCCAGCTCCTTTAATGATTCGTCGGGTTGCGCCATTACCAGGTAGTCCCCGCTTTTATTACGCAACAGCTGCTGTACGGGGTACGGTGCTTTTTCCACGAACCCGGTGCCATCATACCCGTCATATAACGTTTTCGCATACACGACTTTATCCTTCAGGTGTAATTTCCTCAATCGTGCATAATTGCCCATGGTAGCGGTGATGCCACATCGCTCCATGGGCGCGTCACCTGGCTGGTGGAATACTTCTATACATAGTTCTTCCGGCCGGTTGCTGCTGATGCTCAAACGGAGGTAAGGCCGGGCGCCGTTTTCAAAAGCTTCCATGAAAACGTATAAGCTGAGGGTGGTATATTCCGGATGCTGCGGATCAGGATGTGAAAGCACGCCACGGGTACCGGCAGCAGCCGTAAACCGGCCTGGATCGTTGGTTTCGCCGGTCCACATCAACTTGCCCCACTTCCCGTCTACCCGTGAAGGGGAGATTTCACTGAACTCAATTTTACCATTCACCACCGGCTCTATAGCGATGTAGTTAAGATGGTACACGATGCCTTTCCATTCATACCCGATGCGCAGCAGTCCCCGGGGGCCGCCATCATTGCCGGGCCGCGCGCCTTCTATCGCAGCTGGCCACAGCCCGATTACAATACCATTGCGTATCCCCCCACACCGGTGGACTGGCGGCATTATCAGGTCTGATCCATTGCGGTTCCGACGCTGGTTGCTGCGCAGATGCAGTGCTAACGGCAACGATTATACTAAAAACCAGGCAGCGGTAAATGTTCATCTGTTATTATTTAAACGGCGGATTGTTGCAGCGGGATCGTTTTTCCCCCAACTATCGCGTGTATGGCCGGAATAGTACCATAGGCCACAGTTAAGGAAGGTACACCTTTCTTCCAGCTCACAGTGCCAAAACCTTTGTCGGTGGCCAGAAAGCTGCTGAAGTCGCCGATCTTTGAATCGATATGGATGGCTTTATCCACCGCGTCGTACCGTACGCCGGTAAGTCCCTGCAGTAAGCCGTAGCTCGACATTGCCCGGGCGTACCAGTGCCCGCATTCATATTCATTGAAAGGATTCCTGACGGTACCATCATACCGTTGACGGCAGGCACGTACAATATCAAGTCCCTTTTCCACTTCACCCTGGAACATCAGGTGGGAAGCCACCTGGTATTCGATGCCGGTCCATACTTCATTGCTGTACACAAACGGCAGCGACAACATGCCGCCCTTTGGCCAGGAGCATAGCAGCAGTCCGCCTTCATGCCCCAGTGCATAAGTAGAGCGTTGCGGGTTTTCATGTTGTTGCAGGTCTTTTTTAAGATTGTATTTATGTACGGCCAGTAAGTGGTTTTTTGTTTTGGCAGGATCAACGGGTTCCGGCAGGCCGCATACGCGTGCAATCCAGGAACCCAGCACGCCATCTGAGAGGCATCCTGTACCATATTGATATTTGGGTCCTTCCTTTTTCAGCAGGGCCAATGCTTCCGGCGAGTACTGGGTGCTAAACGACTGCGCTTTTACCGGATCGGGCGCCTGCAGGTCGGTCCATTTTATTTGCTGTATAAAATATTCGCCGTTGTATAACTCCGTTTCCAGGTATTGCTTCCCTTTTGCATAAAGCGTTTTGTAGGCGCTAACATCTTCGCCAAGAAAGGGCGCCCATTGCAGTGAACGCCGTGAGTGCCCCCAGATAGAAACTCGTACACATGCCGGTAGGGCCCCAGAATTCAATGTCATAAGTGTTATGATGCGGTTCTTCCACAATACCTTTTCTTTTCGGATCCCAGGTGCGGATACAATAATCCATGCTCACTTTCACCAGCGGGAACATTTTCCTCAGCCAGTCGTTATCCCCGCTGACACGCCAGTCGCGGTACATTTTCATAATTCCTCCCAGCTGGCCATCGGCAGCTGAATGGAAGTTATGCACCAATGGCGAAATGGGGATATTTGCGCGGAAGCCCTGGTGTCCTTCCGTATTTTGATTTTCATGAAACTCGGTATGGCGTAAACTTCTTTCCAATGCTGGAAACAGGTGTGGTACTGCCTGTGCATAATTCCATACATGCGTGCACGTGCCGTGGCAACTTCCCCAGCTGTCGCCGGAGCCTTCCCAGCACCAGAAGCGGCCATCATACTGCCGCATCACGGTAGCGGATTTCAGGATGGTGAGGTTGGCGGCTACTGCTTCCAGCACTTCGGGCGGTAAAGTGCTTTTATAAAAGGTATTTGTAAAAAGAGATGTTTGCCTGTACAGTTCATCATAGTGGCCGGACCAGTAATCGGCTGCTTCCGCCACATCTTTAAACCTGCTGCTGTACCAGGGCCGGTAATATTTGCCGGTAGCGGGAGTGCCGCCACCCGGACTATCACCTATATGCAGTTTTGAATCCGGCACATACCAGGTCATCATCAAACGGATCACTTTTTTCTCACCGGGTTGCAAACGGAAAGGCACATACAAAGATCCTCCGGGTGCGTCTTTCTCTACAGGTGCGGTGTTACGTGTTTCGCCTGCTTTTACGGTATTCCATGACATTGTTAAGGGATCGAACCAACCGCCCCGGAACCAGCAATGATCCACAATAGTGGAGGGCTCCGTAGTAAAGATGGCAAATTGGCCTTTCTTTTCGGGCGCATCCGGAATTGCCTCCTGCGATAAAACAAACCCTTGCGGCATAGCCTTTACACTATTCCCTGTGTCCCCCTGCCGCATAAAGTTGCGGGCATGATAGGAAAAGATATATTCTTCCGGTTTGGCGCCGGTGTTGGTAAACTGGTATTCCAGAGCGCCAAAAGGCATGCTGGCATGATCTTCATCGCCCGGGGTAAAAGGGCTCCAGCCTTTTATGGATACCTGAAGCGGCAATGCGTTATCACGGAGACGGATATCCGCAAACGGGAAGCGTGCGTTAAAAGTGGATTCGTTGAAACGTGGCAGCCCCCAGGTGGCGCCGCCGGTGCCGCCCAACCCGGCATCACGCTGCCCGAATTTTTTCCAGTCGGGCACATTCCCTTCAAGTACCCTCGCTCCATCTGGAATGCCCTTTATACTAATGGCGGCAAACATGGCCGGTTCATAAAACATTTCGGGATTATGGTGTACCGACATATGTGAAATAGCGCCGGTACCTTCCAGGCAAAACATGCCGGCGCCTATTCCTCCAACAGGAAAGGCTATACGGTTATTGTATTTTCCGCTGTACGTTTCATTAAAACGACGGCCACCGGGCGCCTTTTCTTCTCCCGGTGGAGGTGTTTCTTCCTTTGCCGCCAGCGCTATGGCAGGAATGGTGGTGGCGCCCAGGTAGGCAACAGCAATGTTTTTCAGAAAGAAACGCCGGTTGTTACTTTTTTTCATGTGGGTTCAAAATTTTAAACAGCCGGTAAGCGGTACCGCTGCTGCACTTTACAATAAAATCAACTATGGCTCTGCTGGTTAAATGTGTCGTTTTTCATCGTTTCTCCGTGGACCATTAAATTCTGCTTACACGTTTAAGCAAAATAACAAGACTGAAACTAAAATAATTTATGATAGTATCCTAACGTTTGTGGAAATTTTATTTTGAAGGAGGGATTATTAGTTGCTGTCAAAAAAAACGGGGATGACTAATCATCCCCGCGATCTTTATACAACCAAAATAGACCTCAATACCCCGGATTCTGTTTCAGATTATTATTCTTCTGTATCTCCGTTCTGGGTATCGGGAATAGCGTACGGTTAATATTATTGGTGGCGGCATGCGACAACCACGACTTTTTCGTAAACGCGCCAAACCGGATCATATCCGTGCGGCGATGGCCTTCCTGGTCAAACTCCCAGCCCAGCTCATCCAAAAAGCGGCCGAATGAAAGATCTGCACCGCCTTCATTGCTGAACTGATTATTCACGGCGTCTTTCATACCATATTGATAGGAACTGCCGCCTTTCAGCTGCGCACCAGTCACCACTGCCTTCGCGGGATTACCCACAAAATCACGTTGCCTTACCTGGGTAACAATGGCTGCAGCCTCGTCGGCCTTACCCGTACGGAGCAGGCTTTCCGCTTTCATCATCAACACTTCTGCGTAGCGGAACAGCGGATAATCGTTACTCAACCGGTTGGTGGCGCCCATCTTTATTTCAAACTTTCCTAAACGGAAACCATGCACCGACTCTCCCTTTTCCAACCCCGGTAATTCATTCACGAAACTCAGCGGCTTCCCGGCGAAATCGCCCTGCGCCACAAACAGCATCTGGCCGCCGGCGGTGTACTGCTGGCCTTTGATCCAGTTATTCTGATAGCGGGCATCAGCAGCATCAAAGGTGCTGATGAATTGCGGAATAGCGCAGATGCCACCCCAGGGAGTATTCTTCAGGTTATAGGTCGACTGGTTTTCCTGCTGCAATGTTTGCATGTGCAGGTCAAAGGCATTCCAGTTATTGGTATAATCCTCATCCATCGGAATTGCCAATATGATTTCTTTTGAACTCTGGTTCTCTGTTACAAACACATTTTTCTGTGCCGGTTCCAGGATATACCCGGCGCCTGAATTCATAACGCTGTCGCAGGCACTGATACATTTTTCCCACTGCGGTGTACCGGTATACACACCTGCGTTCAGGTACATTTTAGCCAGCAGCGTAAAGGCCGCCCATTTGTTGAACTTGCCGTAGGTAGCCACCGTGTTATCCTTGCTCAGCAAGGGAATATTATCGGTGAGGTCTTTTACAATGAAGTCATACACTTCCTTACGCGTGCTTTGTTGAGGCAGAAATCCTGCAGGCAGATCAAACTGTGTTACCACGGGAACATTCCCGTAAAAATCGCAAAGAATGGCATAGTACGACGCGCGGAGCACCTTCAGTTCCGCGAGGGTGGCTTCTTTTTCATCTGTGATGGGTATCAGGCCGGATTCAATCTGGTAGATGATCCTGTTACAATTGGTGATACCTGCGTAGGTCCGGGACCAGGTTTGGTTTACCACATCGTCATCGGTAGTCCAGGTGTGCTTGTGCAAACGCTGGTATACCCCGTCATCAAACCATCCCCACGGGCGTTTTGGAATCACCAGCTGATCGCCAGTTACTTCCTGTGCCCGCCAAAGGCCATTCCAGTCCAGCAATATAAACCGCCATTGCGAGTATCCTGCGCCCACCAGCGCGGCAATATCATCTTTAGTAGGATTGAACTCCGTGGAGATGATGGTGGTATATGGCTTATCTTTTAATTTGGTGCACGCCGACAGTAAAACAACAACCATCAGCAGATTTATTTTACGAAGCATTTTCATATGCGTGTTTTTGGAAGATTAGAAATTCAGGTTCACACCAACGGTAAAGGAACGGGTAGACGGGTACTTATCGCGGTCGTCCATACCGGGGTTCAGTCCCAACCTGTTTACTTCAGGGTCCAGGCCTTTGTACTTTGTGATAACGAAAGTATTCAGCGAGGAAACATAGAAACGCGCACCTTTGAGATACTTGCTTTTCACCTGTGATAAAGTGAAGCCCAATGTAATGTTATCTATCTTCCAGAAATCGCCGTTTTCCACATAATAGCTGTTGAATTCCAGTGCATTTACATTCAGTACTTTCTTTCCAAAAACAGGATCATAAGCCGATTTCAGGATATTATAATTTTGTATAGATGGATTCTCCATATACATCCGCTGCGAATTAATGATCTGATACCCGAAAGCGCCGCGCATAGTGATACTGAGATCAAATTGTTTGTAGGAGAAATTATTATTCCAGCCGGCATAGTATTTCGGCAAACCATTACCGATTACTTTTTTGTCCTCAAAAGCATGGGCAAAATTATCATAGGCGACCGGTTTACCGTCTCTTCCTTCGTATATCCATTTACCGTTATCATCCACATCAATCACTTTATATCCGTAAAAATCGCCGATACCTTTGCCGATGGTTACAATGTTGGTAAATGTCTGGATGGGAATCCCCGCCGCACCAGTGGTGAAGTAAGGCGTAGTGGTCTGGTATAATTCGTTGGAGAGGCTGATTAATTTATTGCTATTGGTAGAAAAGTTGACGCTTGTATTCCACGTAAAGTCCTTTGCTTTCACCGGGATGAAGTTTAGCATTACCTCAATGCCTTTGTTTTCCATTTTACCTACGTTCGCAGTAGTGGTGCGGTAAAGATTAGGCGGACTGGGTACTTCATAATTATACAGCAATCCTTTGATCCGCCGGTTATATACATCCACATTACCGCTGATGCGGCCTTTCAGCATACTAAAGTCTAATCCTATATTAGCTTCTGCTTTCTCTTCCCAGCGGATAAACGGATTCGCATTGGTAGAAGGCACCAGGATGCGCGACCATTTGCCGTTGGTATATACATAGTCGCCATAGCCAATTAATGGCTGGCTTAAAAACCCATCCAATGGCGGGTTACCGGTAATACCATATCCAACACGCAGTTTCAGGTCATCAAACAGCCGTTGCTGTTTCATAAAGTTTTCATTTGAAATTCTCCAGCCACCGGATGCTGCCCAGAAATTACCCCAGGGGTTCTTAGCACCAAACAACTGGCTGGCTCCTTCCCTTCTCAGGCTGGCCATCAGCAGGTAACGGTCTTCGTAGCTATAGTTCAGTCGTCCAAAAAAACTGATCAGGTTTGTTTCTCTTTTATAACTGCTGATATTCGCCAGCTGGTTCTTGATGCCTTCTCCCAAACCAATATTATTATACCCAAAAAGATCAGTCGGAAAATCCTGGTTATCGGCATAGTTACCGGAAGACTCATTCTCCTGGTAGCCATATCCGCCTAATAATGTAAAGTGATGCGCATTGAATGACCGGGAATACTCGGCCGTCCATTCTGTGAGGCGATCGATAGATAAATCCGAAGCCACCGATGCAAAGCCATTCACGCCGCTTTTGATATTGGAGATATGCTTCTTCGTTTCTGCATAACCTTTGTTGGAGTTAAAACGCGCGTAGGAGAATAAGGCCGACAGCTTCAAATTATTAATGGGGCGGTAGGTAAGCGTAGCATTCATGCGCGAATTCACATTCTTGGCTTCCCCGTCGCTTTCATATAATAAGGCCATTGGATTTTCATAATCAAAGTTGCCGGTTTGTTCATAGAAGTCGCCGTTTTCTTTACGCACCGGTTCGGTAGGATTCCTGATGACTGTTTGGCGGTAAATCCATCCGTTGAAGCTGTTATCACCGTTATTATTACGATTGTAATTATTGGTTTGGTTCAGGATGCCGATATTCAGTTTCAGTTTATCATCCAGCATGCTGTGGTTTACATCGATCCTGCCGGAGAAAGTATTGTTATCACTCTTTTTAAAGATACCCTGTAACGCGCGGTAGTTGGCGGATGCAAGGTAGTTGGTGGTAGCGTTTCCGCCGCGGATGGTGAGGTTATGTACCTGTGAAAACGGCGTACGGGTGGCTTCCTTCAGCCAGTCGGTAGAGCTGCCTGCATCCCATGAAGCCAGCCTGGTGCCGGCTTTGATCTGGTCGCGGTAGTCGTGTGCCGTGAGCATGTCCAGTTTCCTGGAAATCATTTGCGTGGTAGCATAGCCGCTGTAGTCCACGGAGTTAGCGATGGTACCTTTGGCTCTTTTTGTGGTAATGATGATAACGCCATTAGAGCCTCTTACACCGTAAATAGCCGCAGAGGAGCCATCCTTCAGCACATCAACCGATTCAATATCTTCGGGTGCTACTGTTTTCAGATCGCCGGGGATACCATCAACGATAACGAGGGGATTGGCGTTGGCGCCGAATAAGGTGGTGTTACCGCGCAGTAATATTTGTGATCCATCGGTGGGATTACCGCTGGGCGTAGCGATGGTTAAACCTGCTACTTTTCCCTGCAACAGCTGTCCCGCATCCAGTACCGGGCCTTTCACGAAGTTGGCCGCCTTCACGGTGGCTATGGCGCTGGTTACATCGCCCCTGCGCTGTGTGCCATAACCAATAACCACGGCTTCGCGGAGACTTGCTATCGATCCCTGCATAACTACATTTATCAAAGTCCTGTTGCCCACCTGCGCTTCTTCATCCTGGTAGCCCACATAGGAAAACACCAGTACGGCGCCGGGGTCCACAGCGATGCGGTATTTTCCGTCCACATCTGTAGAAGTGCCTGTTTGCCCGTTCTTCACTTTCACGCTTACACCGGGCAGTGCCTCATTTCTTATCATCGGTTACCTTTCCCTGTATCGTTATTTGCTGAATGGGTATATCATTGATGATTTCCTGGTGCGGAGTTTCTTTTTCCACGATAATGATCAGGTTATCTTTCTGCAGGTAACTAAGCTTCGTATTCTTCAGTACTTTGTCCAGTACAACAGAGAGCGGTTGCCTGTTTGCAGATACGGACAACTGCCTGTATTCCGCTACCAGTTTATCATTATACACAAATGAAAGCCCGCTTTTCTTTTCTATCTCTGTCAGGATATCATGCAGGGAGCGGTTCTCCAGCTGCACATCTATTTTTATCTCCCTGGCTGTTTGCCCTGTTAAGGCGCCTGCAAACAAAAGTTGTGTGCCGAGTGAAATGAGCAGGAATATGCTACAGCCGGTGCGCATCGTTTTCCGGATGGCATAGAGATGACACCAAATGAATTGCTTCATAACGAGTGAGAATTTTGGTTAAGAAAAGATTTAGAATTGTACTACTTTATTCCGGGCTGACCAGTTAAGTTTGTTGGCTTTAGCAATAGCGAAAAGAATTTTTTCCAATGAATCGGTGGAACTGAAATTTGCTGTAAAACGTATTCCCTTCGTAGCTTCATCTTTAAAAACTATTTTGACATCATAAATATTCTCCAGCAGGATGGCCACGTGCTGCAAAGTTTCATTACGAAAGATTAATTTTCCTGTGAGCCACCCGGTGGTGGCCGCCGCGTCCACTTTCCTTTTCTGTGGTGACCCGTTGGCAGTATGGATGATAGCCTGTTCATCCGGCAGCACCATCAAAGGCGCTTCCTGCGAAGATGTTTCCACTGCTACCTTACCACGTATAACCGTAACTGTTACCTCTCCCAATGCTTTGTATGCCTGTACATTGAATGCGGTGCCCAGTACTTCTGTTTGTACGCCTGCACTTGAAACAGTAAAGGGATGCATAGGATCAGTTGTTACGTCAAAACAAGCTTCGCCTTCCAGCAGCGTTACCGTTCTGTTCTCCCGGAAGTTTTCCGGGTAACGGATACCGGAGCCTGCATTCAGTGTTACTATTGACCCATCCGGAAGCGGTATTTTCAGCTGTTGCCCCCTGGCGGTGGATCTTGTAACATACTGTACTGCAACGGTGCCTGTGTTGTGATAATGCAGGTATGCCCATGTGCCCAATGATAAAATAACAATAACAGAAGCGGCTACACGCAGCAATACCGGGAGCTTAAAAAAATTTTGTCTTTTGATTTGTCTGTCGATGCGTTCTTTCAGCCGCTGCATTACCAATTCTTTATCTGCAGGCAACTCCTCCCCGCTTCCTTCTTCTGAAAGGCGGTCGAACCACTGCTCCATCCACTCTTTTTGTTCCGGCGTGCATTTCCCTTCCAGGTAAAGTTCCAGCAGCGTGTTAAAGTCAGTTTCATTCATAACGGCTGTTTTTCTTTGTATGGAACACGTGGTTAATATAGAAGTGTATAAAAAGAAGGGATGGTAGTAGATGACTTAAAAAAAAGTTGAAAAAATTATACATTCAGTTTGAGGTGCAGGTATTTCAATGCATTGCTGATCTGTTTCTTTACTGTTTTATCGGAGATATTCAGCTTATGTGCAATTTCTTTATGAGAGAGATCTTCTGTTCTGCTGAGGAGAAATACTTCCCGCATTTTCAGGGGCAGCTTATCTATTTCACGGTTTACCAGCAGGGAAAGCTCATTGGCGGCCAGTTGCCGTTCAAAAAGGTCGTCGGCCTCCGCGAAGAGTATGCCCCAGGATTTACGGAAATGGTTTCTTTTGATTTCCTGGCGGATGTACCGGAAGCCGCCATATCGTACGCAGGAATGAAGATAGGTATACAGTGATTCTACATTGTGCAGGTTACTGCGGCGTTTCCACAGGGACACAAATACTTCCTGCAGGATATCTTCCGCTTCCGTGGTATCCTTGATTGCCTTTACCAGATAAAAGTACAGCCGTTCCCAATAACGCATATAGATCACATCAAAGGCTTCCTTGCTATCCTCTTTCAGCAAATTTAAAAGAATATCGTCTGCATATTGTTGAAGATGCACACTATTCATAAGTGGAAAATTAACATAAACGTGAAACCTCTCTTTACCTACGGCCTTCTGTTCCTTCGGAACGTGAGAATTATTAATTGTCTAATATACAATTAATAACTATTGACCCGTTATTTTTTTTCCGGATTTTTTTTAATTATTACAGAAGATTTGATGGATAAGGGTTTACGGGAAACAAACCACTGTTCAATTGTTATTTTATATTAATTGTCATTTTTACACGAAATACATTCCCCGGAAGAACACTTCCGGGGAACGGGGGTAAAAAATGTAAAGATGTCCTTTAACGGGTATTATTTAAAGGGCGCCGCTGGTTTTATCTGAACCATTCTATATGGTCTGCTATAAAAGCTGCGGCGGTACGCGCCGGCTTGCCCAACACCTGCTGCACATCATTGCTCACATAAGTGGCGTCGCCATTCCGCTGTACTTCAGCATACGTTATCAGGGTTTGAATGGTCCATTGCGGCATGCCCGTCTTTTCCATCCGTTCCCGGGCTTCCTCCAGGGTGAGCGGCACATAGGTCACTTTCTGATGGATCACCGTTCCTATGATATCGGCGAGCTGCCAGTAATTAAGGACTTCGTCGCCGGTGAGGATATACGTTTGCCCGGCATGTTTTGCCGGGTCTTTGAGCACGGTAAATGCCACTTCCGCAATATCCCGCAGGTCGATGTATGCCCGCCCGCCATCGCCGGTAGCTTCATAAATACTGCGCTCTTCTTTTACCCGTTTTGAAAACTCGCCCAGCCAGTTCTGCATAAAACCGGTCGGCTGCAGGATGGTCCAGTCCAGGCCGGAGGCTTTCAGCAAGTCTTCCACTTTCCTGTGCGACTGCCCGATGGCCGATGGCGCAATGTGTGCAGGCCAGCTTTTACCGGCTGCCGCAGAGGATAATTTTACAAAGCTTTTCACCCCCGCAGCCTTCGCCGCGGTGATTACATTGTGTTGTTCCGCTATGAAGTTGGCCCCCATGCCGGATACCAGGAAAGCCGCCACACTGTTTTCCATGGTGGCAGGAAGCGTTTCCGGCCGGCTCATATCCGCGGCCACCCATTCTACAAAAGGCAGGCTTTCAGCCCTGCCCAGGTCGCGGGTTACTGCAATAGTGGGCAGCTGTGCCTCTGATAAGAAACCGAGCAATGCCCTGCCTATTTTTCCTGTTGCACCAAACACGGTGCGGTACGGTGTGTTTTCCATTTTAATGATTTAATTTAGCAGACCCAAAGTTACCGCCCGTAAATTCCGGCTGATAACGCAGAAGGAACTCTCATCAACGCAAAAAGAAGTATTATGATCCGCAGATGCCAGGTAACCCATAGCGCAGATAAACCTCCCGTGCAGGAAAAACAGCTGAGTATTGGAGATGCCTCCGGGTTTCGCATTCAACTGGAAGAGATCACTTTTAACGGCGTAGATCTACGCTGGGGAAGCTACATCAACCACGACGCCAAAGTGTTGTCTTTTCATCCGGAAAAAAAGGCCATTGTATCACACTTCAGGATACAGGATGCCGGCGCCGCCAGTACACACGCCATCCGCGAAAAACAGTTCGTGGTATACCGCGAATCACCGGAGTCGCACGATCTGTTCATTCCTCCCACCAATAATAAAATACGCTCCTTCTTTGAACTGATCGTTACGGATGATTTCTTTGATCATATTTTCACGGAAGAAAGCCGTTTTATGGAACGTTTCCGCCGGTACAACACTTTTAATATACCTGCGCCGGAATTTACCGCACAAATGCTGCCGGCCATGCACAGCGTCATCAACGATATGCAGCATAGCCCATACAGCGGCGCGCTAAAGGCTACCTACCTGGAAACCAAAGCCACGGAATTATTCCTGATGCAGGTGCTGCAACTGGACCAGCCATCGCCCGCTCCCGCAGGATTAACACCCGGCGATACAGAGCGGCTTCACAGCATTAAATACTACATCGATCAGCACTATGAACAACCACTTTCCATACTGGAACTGGCCCGCACTGCCGGTATTAACCAGATGAAGCTGAAAAACGGCTTTAAAGCCCTGTTTAACACCACCGTATTTGGCTACATCTCAGGATTGAAAATGCAGGAAGCCAGGCGATTGCTGCTGGAGGAAAAAATGTATGTAAACGAGGTGGCCGACAGGATGGGTTATAAATATCCCCAGCACTTCACAGCTGCCTTCCGGAAGAAATTCGGCCTGCTTCCGAAAGATCTCAAAAACTAAGCTGCCCGCTGTAAACACAACGGGCAGCAGCATGGGTGACCAGATATTTATCTCCCGGAATTAATAACCGGGATTTTGTACGATCAACGGATCTGTTTGTGTTTCTATATAAGGGATCGGCCACAGGTAATCCCGTGCAGCATTAAAGGTGCGCACTTCTATCACCCGCATTTCCCCTTTATTGGGCACCGCACTGTAATCGGCGATCCCATTGGCATCTATCTTCGGGGCGGCAGCAAGCCAGCCTCTCGGAACACGGCCATAAAATGGCCCTTTCATCACTTTATCGGCAATCTTCCAGCGGCGGATATCAAACAAACGGAATCCTTCCATCGACAATTCGTGCATCCGCTCTTTCCTTACTGCAGAACGAAGCGCTTCCTGTGTGCTGCCGGCGGGAATGTCCGGCATGTTTACTCCCGGCCGTTTCCTTACCGCGTTAATCGCCTGGTATACGGTGGCATCCAGCTCATTGGCTTCTATTTTTGCCTCCGCATACATGAGCAATATTTCCGCATACCGTGCGAGGATCACGCTCATGGTCGACTGGCGCGTATTGTCTTTATCTTTCAGATCCACATACTTACGCCAGCAATAACCACTGAAAGAAGCGTAAGCGTTAACGGCATCCTGGTTTACGATCCGGGTAGCCGGGTTGGTATTATAGTTCCAGCACGTGAGACTGTCCTTATGCGTTTCAAACTGGTAATTAAAAAAGATGGATCCCGGGAGTGCAATCGTGAAGCCAAGCCGCGGATCGCGGTGTTCAAAAGGCTTCTGCGGGTTGAACAACGGTGATTGATCAATGGTTAGTCCGTCGGTACACTCATAGCTGTCGACCAGCGACTGTGAAGGGATTTTATTGGAAGCACCGCCGGCATTCCTGCACAGGAGCGGGTACGGTCCTACCCAGTTGATAACCGGCAACTGATACTGCAGGGACAGGATCACTTCCGGCGAACTTTTTCCATCATAGCTAAATAACCGCGGGTAGCTGTCATCCAGCTTGTACACGTTAAGATCCATCACTGCTTTGGCGGCATCAGCAGCAGTTTTCCATTGTTCGTTATACAGCGCCGCCCTTGCTTTTATAGTGAGCGCTGCGCCTTTGGTAGCACGGCCATTATCGGTAGCCGGATAGGTAACCGGCAGTAATGCTGCCGCACTGTCCAGCTCATCGAATACGAATTTAAGTACGGCTGCTTTCTCGCTGCGTGGCACCTGCGAGTTTTCCAATGAAAGGGTATGCGTTACCAACGGCACCCCGCCAAACATCGACAGCAGCTGTTGGTACATAAATGCCCTTACAAAACGGGTTTCACCCATACTGCGCTGGTACAGCAAGGGATCAGTCACGGCCCGTACTCTTTCCGCATTATCCAGAATATAATTACACCGTCCTATCACCTTGTAGTAATCCGTCCAGATGCCTTGTGTAAAGGTATTGTTGGCATCGTGGTTACCCAGCCCTATTTTCTGCAGGTCGCTGTTGTTCCGCTCATAGCCAATATCACTGATGGCATCAAACAGGAGCACTGAGGGAAACCCGTCCAGCTGGGCCGGGTCGGAGGCTTTGTCCATAGGCTTATTCAGCCCTTTATACAGTCCGTTCACTGCCAGCAGCAGTTCGTCCTGGTTATTGAAATAAGCGGCGTCGGAAGGGCCGGTTAAAGGATCTTTATCCAGGTAATCTTTATTACAGGCCTGTATCCCCAGCAGGGTAACAGCCACAATCATCCAACAGGTAAAACGCTTCCTCATGATTTCGGTTTTTAGAAATTTACATTAACACCAAAACTGTAGACCTTTACAATGGCATAGTTGTCGGCCACGCCCACAGCTGTTTCCACATCATAGCCCGGCCAGAACTTACTGGACGTAAACAGGTTGGAACCATTTACAAACACCCGCAGGCTGTTGATCCGCATGGATTTCACCAGGTTGGCCGGCAGCGTATATCCCAGTTGTAAGTTTTTCAGGCGCAGATAAGCGGCGCTCTTCATCCAGAAACTGGAGATCTGCTGGTTGTTGGTGCCACCAAATACCAGCCGCGGAAATGCGGCATCTTTATGCTCCGGCGTCCAGTAATCTTTGAAGCGCTCCTGGGCGGTACCGCCTACAGAGCTTACATAAAAAGGCATGATACCGGCGCCGTAAATCAGGCCGTCTACTTTACCTACACCTTGCAGAAATGCGCTGAGGTCGAAGCCTTTCCACGATGCGTTTAAACTAACGCCATAAGTATAGCGGGGAATGGTGTTGCCAATAATTACCTTGTCATTTTCGTTGATGATGCCATCGCCGTTCTGATCTTTGTATTTGATATCGCCCGGTGCAACAGTGCCGAATTGTGTGGCATGTTTGGCTACTTCATCGGCATTCTGGAAAAATCCCTCTGCCTCTAACCCGAAAATAGAATTCACCGGGTATCCTTCCCTGCTCACGGTTACAGCCGATTGATTAATACCGTGCATATCCACTACTTTATTTTTTACGTCGGATACATTCACACCGATATTGTATTTAAAGTCGCGGATCCTGCCATCGTAGTTGATGCCAAGCTCCCAGCCTTTGTTACTTACTTTTCCTGCGTTCTGGTAAGGGGCTGTCAGCCCGGTGATGAGCGGGATATTGAGCAGCAGCAGGATATCTTTTGTTTTGCTGACATAATAATCTCCTGTTATGGAGAGATGGGAAAACAGGGTTACATCAAATCCAATATCGCTCATCTCGGTACTTTCCCAGGTAATATTTTTGTTCGCGAGAGAATCCAGGGCGGCGGCGCCTATGATTTGTCCGCCCATTGTATAAGAGCTGAGATTCACCACAGTGGCAGACGGGTAGGTTCCAATGTTCTGGTTACCCAGCCGGCCCCACGATGCGCGGAGCTTTAATTCATTCACCACCGGTTTCAGCGATGCCATAAATGCTTCTTCTGAAATGCGCCATCCGGCTGATGCAGAAGGGAATACCCCCCATTTGCGGCCTTCTGCAAAACGGGAAGATCCATCGTAGCGGGTATTAACTTCGAGCAGGTACTTTTCTTTGTAGTTATAGTTAATCCTGCCGAAAAAGGAACGCAGCGCCCACTCTTCACCGGCGCCGCCGTTATTCATATTGGTAGCCGCTCCGGCATTCAGTATGGGATAGTCGGGTAAAACGTAGTTGTCGCGGTACGCGGTGAATCTGTCCTGGCGGTAGCTGTTTTGTTCCACGCCGCCCAATACTTTCAGGTCGTGTACGCCGTATTTTTTCTGGAATGTGAGCGTACCGCGCATATTGTTGTAAAACTGCCGCTGACTGGAAACGTCCAGGGTGCTTACCGGTGGGAACTTATAGCTGGGAGTGCCATCAGGATGATAGGTTTGCACCACTTTATTAAACTTGTTCGTATAGGTTTGCACGTATTTGGGGGCGATGTTAAAGGAAGCAGTAAGCCATTCTACCGGCTGGTAGTTGATGGACGTGTTGAGACTGCCCCAGGGCGCACTTACGCGGTTCAGACCACCTTCGCTGGCTGCTGCCGCCGGGTTGATGCCTACCCATCCTTCCCCGCGGGTACCGTTGGCATTTACCGCCAGCTGATTGGGGGAAATATTATTCATGTAGGCAAAGATCACATCAGCGCCTGTTGCCGGCTCTGTGGTTACCGGGCTGATATACTGCAGGTCAAACTGCATGTTTAACTTCTTCGAAAAAATGATATCGGTATTACTGCGGATGGTAAGGCGTTTAAATTCGTTGTTATCCATCAGCCCTTTCTGGTCAAAATACCCCAGTGATACCAGCATCTTTACTTTATCTGTACCACCGTTCACTGTCAGGAAATGGCTTTGCTGAAAACCGGAACCGGTTAACACGGCCTTTTGCCAATCGGTATTGGGCAGCGAATCCGAGCTGCCGTTTCCCTGCTGCCGGTATTTTTCCAGCAATGCATCAGAGTACAACGGAGAGCGGCCGGAATTTTTATACGCCTCATTCGCCAGCAACATATAATCCAGTGCGTTGGTGAGTGCAGGCAGATTGGTAGGTTTCTGCCAGCCAACGTAGTTGTTATAGTTAATGGACAGCTTGTTGCTTTTGCCTCTCTTGGTGGTTACGAGTATTACGCCGTTAGCCGCACGCGAACCATATATAGCCGCCGATGCCGCGTCTTTCAGCACACTAACGGAGGCGATCACATTAGGATCGATGTTGTTGATAGAGCCTTCCACGCCATCGATAAGCACCAGCGGATCGGGGTTTTTAAGGGTACCCCAGCCGCGCACGCGTACGGTACCACCATCGCCGCCGGGTTTACCGTTGCCTTGCGTAATAGTAACGCCGGGCATGGTACCTTGCAACCCCGCAGCGGTTTGTCCTACCGGCCGCGCGGCCAGCACCTCGCCGGATACGGTGGCTACGGCTCCCGTGAGGTTTACTTTTTTCTGGGTACTATATCCTACTACCACTACTTCCGTTAATGCCGCGGGAGTAACGGATAAAGGTATACGAAAAAACTTTTCCCCTTTAACAGGTTGTTGTTTTGTAAGATACCCGATGCTGGAAATACTAAGTACGTCCTGGTCTGTTACATTGGGCAGTGAAAACTTGCCATTTTCATCTGTGAGCACGCCTTTTGTAGTGCCTTTGATGCCTACCGTTACGCCGGGTAAGCCTACACCGGCGCTATCCGTAACGATGCCGGTAATGGTTTTTGCCGGTGAGCTGCCGTCCTGCGGGGAAAGCGTTCCGCCGGGCGGTGTGTTTTTTTTGATAACTACGGTGCCATATTTAATCGTGTAGGTAAGCGGAAGATCTTTCAGGCAGATCTTCAGGGCTTCTTCCAGCGATTTGTTGGCAATATTCACACTGAGCGGCGGCGCATCTTCCAGCAGTTTTTCATCGCAGATAAACTGGTAGCCGGTTTGCTTGCTGATAAGATCAAATACTTTATCCAGCGGCATTTTACTCACGGAGAGCTTTACGGTTTGAGCGCTGGCGGTAAGTGAGGCTGCCAGCAGCAGCCAGGCGGTAAATTTAAATACCCGCCATGTTCGTTGTTTAGCCGGCATACGGCTCCTGCTCCCGTGGGAGTGGACAATGGTAAACAGTTCCATACTATCTTCTGGTTGAGTTTAAATAATTCATACGTGGAGTACTCTCCTGATTTACTTCATAGTGGCGGGCATTACGGTGATACGGCTTCCATTGATGGTGAAATGCACCCTTCCGGTTTGTTCCAGCAGCTCCAGGAGCTGTGTTACACTTTCCTTGCGGGTCATGCTGCCATACAGCTGAATACCGGAAAGATCGCCCTTGTATTCGATGTCCACATCATACCACCTGGCTATCTGTCGCATGATAACGGTGATATCTGTTTTGCGGAATTTGAACTGTCCTTCTTTCCAGGCCATTACCTCTTCTATTTCCGGGCGGGTAATTAAAAACTGGTTTTCTTTTTCAGCGATGCTTGCCTGCTGACCAGGTTTCATCATTGCGGTAGCAGCGCCTTGTGTTACGCTGACAGCGCCTTCCAGCAGGGTTGTTTTTACACGGGCTTCGTCGGTGTAAGCCATTACGTTAAAGTGAGTGCCCAGTACTTTCACCTGTATACCGGATGTTTGAACCACAAAAGGCTTCGCCACATTTTGTGCGATTTCAAAATACGCTTCCCCGGTGAGGAGTACTGTTCTGTTGCTGCCTGTAAACACTACAGGGAATTTCAGTGAAGAGGCGGCGTTCAGCCATACCTGGCTGCCATCGGGCAATACTACCTGGTACTGTCCTCCTTTAGGCGTGCGGATGGTATTATATTCGGGGGCGGCGCCACTGCTACTGCTCATGCCACGATAGGCGAGCCGGCCACTGTCCAGTTTAATGATACGGGTGTTTCCCTGTTTGCCTACTGTTCCTGTTCCTGCATCGTCCAGCACAATGGTGCTGCCATCTGCCAGGATCAGCTCAGCTTTGTTACCTGCCGGTATGGGCGAAGCTGTTTTACTTGATACCAACGGTGCCGGGCTTGCGTAATAATAGCGCCAGGTGTAACCCGCTGCCAGTATAAATGCTACTGCTGCTGCCGCGGCCATTGTTTTATAAAAAGTGCGGATACTTTTCCGGGAGATATGATAGCGGTTATCTTCCTCCTTTATTGGTGGCTGCGCATCGTTGCCTGTTTCCGCGTCATCATCTCTCCGCGTCAGCGCCTGCCGCAAGGCAGCAGTTTCCATTACCTTGTTAAAAGCCTGTTGCAGATCAGGATGAGCGTTAGCCGCATACCTGTCTTCCGCCAGTATGGCTTCAATCATTTCTTCCATTGCCGGCCCGTTACGTTCTGCCTGCATCAATACCTGCAGGCGCCTGGTTTCTTCCGGTGTGATCCGGTTGTCCAGGTATTTCTCCAATAAATCTTTTAACTCATCGTGTAACATAAAACCGGATGCAAGCACAACACTCTCATGAAGGGTTGTATAATAAAGACGACAAAAGAACGAACGGGAATCCTTCTGTTACCGGAAAATATTTCACTTCGTTTAACCGGCAACGTTATCACCTGTTTCCATGCTCATGTAACATGCTCCGCTCTCCCACCCATATACTTCCGGATGGCGGCAATGGACCGTGCAATATAATTTTTGGAAGTGACCCTGGAAATATTCATCTGCCGGGCTATTTCATCGTGCGACAATCCCTGGAAGCGGCTCAGGCGGAAGGCCAGTTGCATTTGCGCCGGCAGCTGGTTAATGGCAGCATGCAACTGGCCTTCAAAATCCTTCAGTTCCAGTTTATCCTGGGCAGACGGCTGGTCCGATGCCATGTACACATGGTGTCCTTCTTCCTGCACCGTGGGCAATACCCTTTTCCTGAACTCATCCAGGATCAGGTTTTTTGCCATCGTATACAGGAAGGCATCGAAACGCTGTACTGCCAGCAGGCGTTCCCGGTTCATCCATATTTTTATAAAAATTTCCTGTGTCAGGTCTTCTGCCACGGCAGGCGACTTAACAAATTGCAGGGTGTTGGCATACATCTTCCCCCAGTACCGGTCAAATAACCGCTGGAAGGCGGGCTGATCCCCCGCTGCCACACGCAGCAACAGCTCTTTTTCATTATGTGGACTATCTTTCGGCAAGGAAGGTCATGGAATTTATTACAAAATAATCATTTCGCGGAACTACCTGTAATTATAAAGACGATAAAAAATGTAAACCGAATCCTTCCTGTTCTATTTTTTCCAAAATAATTATCTCGGGATAAATAATACTGCATCCGCAGCTATTATCCCGTCCGTTTTGTGGTTGTCTATTTCCACATAGGCGCCGGTTCCGGCTTTCAGCTGGTAACTACCCAGGCTCACCCATTCGCCACTGGTTTGTCCCTCTACTTTTATACTTGCCGCTGCAATTTCCACTTCCTTTACCGTACGGCCATCGTATACCTTTACCCGTGCATTTCCATCCAATCCGGGTAGGCGCGGCACATAGGTAAATACCTCATATTTACCCGTTTTCCCGATAGCCGGTGAAAAACGTACCGATTTGCGCACAGCTCCCTTGCTGTCGTCTGTGAGCATGGAAGGGCCATAGCAGCCATGGATCACCTTTTTCCATTCGCCGGTAATGGTTACGTGTTGCTCGTCATTGTCGTCCACCAGTATTTCCGCCGGGCTGTTATCCACCAGCGGGTTGGTACGCAGCATGGTTTGGATCTTTTTTACGTCTGCGTCCTGTATGGAGCTGCGCTGATCGATGGCTACCGCCGCTGCGGTGGCAGCAGATTGCCCCAGTACCATAAATACCGGTTCCATGCGGATGGAGCCATAGGCAATGTGCGACGCTGATAAACAAACCGGCACCAGTACATTTTTCGCGTCCTCCGGTTTAGGTGTGATGGACCTGTAAGAAACCGGGTAAGGGCCAAGACCGCCAATCTGTACATCTCCCTCATTTTTTACCATACCATTTACTACGATACGCTGGCAGTTATGGGAATCCATATTGTAGGCCGCCATACCAACGGCATCCGTTACTTTTTCCCGGCCTTCACAATTGGCCTGTGTCATTACATATCCGCCGATCATGCGCCTGGCCTCGCGTATATACAGCTGGGGCGACCAATGGCCGTTATCCGTATACTCATCTTTCGGGTACCCCCATTGTAACATTTGTTCCCGGAGATGGGAAGCGATCCGTTCATCGTGTCCTATAAAATATAACAGTCCTTTGGTATAAAGCTCATGATCGCGGATGATCTTTTTCCGGGTAGCCGGATCGGCCTCCGGGTAGTTATAGTTCATCCCGATCATATCCGTGGAAAAAGCGCCGTAATTATTGATATCCGTTTTCCCGTTGGGCATGAGATCTATCTTGAGGTTGGGCTTCAGCGCTTCAGGTTTGGTAGCATTCAGGAGGCGTATCAGCAGCTCATAACGCGACGGATCATAATCTTCCGGTTTGGTGATTGGAATACGGTTTTCCGGGCGGTTGCTCAGGCAGATCCTGAAATTATAGGCCTGTACCTTTTTGTCGCCCTCGCCATGGGCGGCCAGCGAATCGGGACTAATGCCCCACAGCAGGCCGCTTTCGGGTTTGCCGGGGATCTTGTACGGATCAATGCCGTCGGGGAACTGGTGTTTGTCGAGGAGCTGAACGCCGTTGTAGGTTTCGTGGTATTGTGCATTGGATTCCCGGCCAACGGTATAAGAGATGCCAGCTTTGGCCATCAGATCGCCTTCATAGGAGCAATCGATGAACATTTTGGCTTTAACCACCTGTTCCGCGGGTCCGTTCACGGTTATTTCCGTAACATACCCGTTTTTCTTTACTGCGTTGCTGATGGTGTATCCGTACAGCACTTCCACTTTGGCGGCATCGATATACTGCTGGAAAGTAGCTTCCGCCACATGGGGTTCAAAGATCCACTGTTCCAGTTTTCCGTAGTGGTTGCCGATCCGGCGGTAGAAGTCGCGCGATAACCCGGTGATAGCATACTTATTACCGATGTCGGTATATCCCAAACCGCCGGAGGTAAGGCCGCCCAGGTGTTTGTCAGGTGATACGAGCAGTACTGTTTTATGCAACTGCTTTGCCGTATAAGCAGCTATTACACCTGCAGAGGTGCCGCCATATACGCAAATGTCCACCTCCCTGGGAGGCGCTGTAAACCCGGAACTGTTAAGCGGAAGGAGATACCCTGTAGCTACAAGGAGGATAGAAAAGAGTTTTATTTTCATACGTGAATCAATAACAGCCCTTTAAAAGACCGTTATGTTTATAAAGACGGAAAAAAAGGTAACAGGAATGTGTCTTACGAAAAAAAATTATGTCGCAGGTGGTTAGTATCTTTGCTGTCTTCTACATACATCTGGCTCAACACACGGAAATAAACACCAAAATATGACAGCAACAACAATACTACTCGACGGAAAAGCTTTATCCAAACAAATGGAAGCAGAATTAAAGATCAGGGTGCAGCGCATCATTGAAAAAACGGGCGTGGTGCCTGTTCTGGCTACCATCCTGGTGGGCGATGATCCTTCTTCGGAAGTATATGTGAAAATGAAAGGGAATGCGTGTGAGCGGGTGGGCATGACCTCTGTAAAAGTACACCTGCCTAAAGAAACCACTACCAAGGAATTGCTGGATACCATTAAAAAGCTGAATAACGACGACCAGATCTGCGGTATCCTGTTGCAACACCCGGTTCCGTCACAGATCGATGAGCGGGCGTGTTTCGATAAAATACATATTGATAAAGATGTAGATGGGGTTACCTGCCTGGGCTTTGGCCGTATGTCGATGAACGAACCCGCTTATGGCAGTGCCACCCCTGCGGGAATTATGGAGTTGCTGAAGCATTACCAGGTACCTGTTGCCGGTAAGCATGCAGTAGTAGTGGGCCGGAGTCCTATCCTCGGCAAACCGGTAGCTATGATGCTGCTGAATGAAAATGCCACGGTAACTATTTGTCATTCGCGGACCAATAATTTACGGGAGCTTATCCAACAGGCAGACATTATAGTAGGCGCAGTGGGCAAACCTGAATTTATAAAAGCGGAATGGATAAAAGATGATGCCGTTGTAATAGATGCCGGTTATCACAAAGGCGGCATCGGCGATATAGAACTCGGGCCATTAGCAAACCGGGTGGCCGCCTACACGCCGGTACCGGGTGGCGTTGGACCTATGACTATCGCAAAACTGATTGCCCAAACAGTGGAATCTGCTGAAAGAAAACTGGGATCTTCCAGGAAATAATATTTAAGTTCCAAAAAATATAATGCAGGGAACAGCTGCAGGTAGTGAAATAACTGCAGCTGTTATTGTCCTTTTTTGCCCGCCTGATTGTCGTTTTCACACCCGTTATATACCGATATATCCACCTAAGTTTGTGAAAAAGAAAATCATGAGACAAGAACTGCTCCGCGAAGTAACCAACACCGGCGATATCCTGCAACAACTGCTTACGTCCTTTGATGACGAACAACTGAACAAGGTACCTTTTGAAGACAGCTGGACAGCCGCGCAGGTGGCATCGCATATTTGCAAAGCCGGCGACTGTGGCATCTTGTATGGCGAGGCGGTACCTACCGACCGTCAACCGGATGAAAAAATACCCGCCGTAAAATCACTGTTCCTGAACTTCGATATTAAAATGAAGTCGCCAGACATGATTGTACCGGAAGAAGGTTATATGCCGAAAGAAGCTGTACTGGAAGATATCGCTGCCGCCTGGCATAAATTAACCACTGCCGCCAATACCGTTAACCTTACAGAAGAATGCACCGACTTTGAAGTGCCTGGCTTCGGACCTTTTACCCGGCTGGAGTGGATACAGTTCATCAATATTCATACGCAAAGACATATACACCAGTTACAACGTATATACGATACCGTAGTAAAGGCGTAAGGCTGTTTACTTAATATTCACGCCAATGCCGATTTGTACCTGGCGTGTTTTCCACTGGTAGCGGTCATCAATGTCGTTTACATTCGTAAGGCCAAGTACATAGCGTGCGTATACGTGCAGTATGTCGAAGTTCAATGTGGCGCCGGCAGCCACTCCCAGATCACTGCGTTTAAAAGCATTACGGTTGTAGTTAAGGAGGTTTTCATTGGCATAAAACAGGTAGCTGTATTGCGGTCCGGCGTTGATAGTAATTAACTTATTCACGTTGTAACGCAATAACAGGGGCAGGGTAATATAGCTGAGTTTAATGCTTTTATTGGCGTTGTCGTTGCCGGCAGAAATATATTTTGCACCGAAATCATCGTCACGTTTGGGTCCCACCTGCGAGAACAGGAGTTCCGGTTGCAGCCCCCATTTTTTTGTAAAATCATATTCGGCGTATACGCCTAATCTTCCGCCCAGTGTATAATTTGATTTAATGCCTGCCCCATCCAGTTTAAACATGTTCAGGTCTGCCTTGATGCCGTAATGCAGTCCTTGTGCGCTGGCCGTGGCAGCAAGGCAAACCAGCAACAATACTGACAGTAATCGTTTTTTCATAGCTGATGATTTTAGCATAAAGAAACGAATTGATCAGATGCGAATTGCTGCGCCCGGACCACTAATAGATGATCCTGCTGTTTTTCACTATCACGCGGGATATTTCCTCGGCAGATCGTTTGGGGTTATGACAGTTTAAGGTCTACTTTCTGTCCGGTTTTAACGGCGTGATAGATGGCGTCAATAATTTTCAGGTCTTTCAGGGCCTCTTCTCCATCCACAGCTACGACCGGTTGTTTTCCTTCCAGGATGATCCCTGCCATTTCTTCCATTTGCACGGTTTGATGGGTAACGTGTGGCTGGGTAAGTTCTCCTTTATTGGTGCGCCCGCGGATGGGGCCGTAGCCGGTGGAAGGCTGCATCTCTGCAAATCCTTTTTCGCCGGTGAGGTAAAAGCGGTCGAGGTAGTTCATGTTGTAAGTAGACAGGCACGATGCCACGGCGCCACTGGGGAAGCCCAGCTGGAACTGGATGGTTTCGTCCACGCCTTCTTTAAATTTCACCGGGTCGGTTTTGGTTTCCTGGGCTGTTACCCATATAGGGTCTTCGCCAGTCATATAGCGGGAGCCGTTGATAGCATAGATGCCTATATCCATTAAGGAACCGCCGCCGGCCAGATCTTTATTAAGGCGCCACTGCGTGGGGTCGCCAATACGGAAACCGCATTGCCCCTGGAAGAACATGATTTTTCCGAAGTCGCCGTTTTTACGCATGCGGATAACTTCCAGTGTTTTGGCTTCAAAATGCATGCGGTATCCCACCAGCAGCTTTACGTTTGCTTTTTTACAGGCGGCGATCATTTCCTGGCCCTGTTTGGCATTCAGCGCCATTGGCTTTTCGCAGATCACATGTTTACCTGCTGCGGCCAGGCGGATGGCCTGGTCGTGATGCAGTGCATTGGGTGTGGTGATATATACCGCGTCGATGTCTTTGTTATCTTTTATGCGGTCGAAGTTTTCGTAATTATAACAGTTCTTGTCAGGTATGGAAAACCGGCTCTGCCAGTCTTTTATTTTAGCGGGGGTGCCGCTGACCACGCCTACCAGTTTTGCCTTTACGCATGCCTGCATGGCTTCTGCCACCCGGTTGCCATAGCTGCCCAATCCCATAATGGCTACACGTAATACCGGGCCATCATAGTGTTGGAGATCTTTTGCCCAGCCTGCAAGCGGCATCAGGGGCAATACCATAGCGGAGGCGGCAATTTTCTGTATAAAATCACGACGAGTATTCATGACGGGAGATTTGGGTTTCATTGATTCCTTAATAATACAAAATTTATCCAGGAAATTATATCAAAAAAAAAGCCGCTCCGTTGCCCGGAGCGGCTGACTATCTTAAAAAAAATCAATTCTTTACATCATACAAAATTACGAACTCTACTCTCCTGTTCCTTGCCTTGCCTGCTTCTGTATCGTTGGTGGCAACAGGATCGCGGTCAGACAATCCCCAGGTGAACATACGGTCGTTGCTCACCTCAAAACTGCTGAGCAATTGTTTGGCGGCTGTTGCACGGCGTTCAGACAGATCACGGTTGTATTCCGCCGCGCCTGTGTTATCCGTATGACCGGTGATCAGGATCTTTGTTTTATTGTATTTGTTGAGTACTTCTGCAAAATGTTTGAAGGTAGGCTTTACGCTTTCGTTCACCTGGTCGGAAGACGATGAAAACAGTACGTTGTTGGGGAAGATAACTTTCAGGCTGTCTTTGATGATACTTACTTCCGCATCATTCAACGTGTTTTTCAGCTCTTCATACTGCTTGTTCATATAAGCATGCTGGCTGCCGCTTTTCCGGGAAGATGCGCACGAAGCCATTAAAACAATGGTCACTATTGCCAGCAGGCAATAACGTGAGGTCAATAACATTCTTTTCATATCCGCTGTATTAAGGTGCAAAGGTAGGTAAAATAGCCATTATCAAGCTGTTGCATAAATAATCTGTAATATTTGCAAAAACATATATGCGTTAATGTTATAACCTGCTGGTGCTGCCACGGTAACACCTATACGGGGTATTGCGTAATTCTTTTTATCTTGGAGAGATATGAATACCATTCCTTTGATACAAAGCATGCTGGGATTGCTGGCGGGCATTGCGCTCATTGTATTGCTCACCGCGCGCTTCCGGGTGCATGCTTTTTTTGCATTGCTGCTGGCCAGTGTTCTCACCGGCGTGATTTTACAGTTGCCCGTAACGGATATCCTTGGCAGTATTAAAAGCGGCATGGGTAATATTATTGGCTCACTGGGATTGCTCATTGTGCTCGGCACTACGTTGGGTTTGATCCTGGAATATACCGGCAGCACTACTGTGCTGGCCAACTATGTGTTACACCGCACCGGCACCGGCCGCTCTGCGCTGGCGATGAATATCATCGGCTACCTGGTGGGCATGCCTATTTTCTGCGACTCGGGATTTATAGTATTAAGCGGATTAAATAAAGCGCTGGCCAAACGTTCGGGGATTCCGATGATTGTGATGGCATCTTCACTGGCCACCGGCCTGTATGCCGTTCATTGCCTGATGCCGCCGCACCCCGGTATCACTGCCGCCACCGGCACTATACAGGCGGAAACGGGCAGGGTAATGCTGTTTGGATTACTCATTGCCATCCCGGTATCGGCGGCAGGTTATTTATGGTCGGTATTCGCCGGCCGGCGGATAGCCGTTGGCGTTAGTAATGAAGAAGACATTGCTACCGAAACGCCCCGTGGTCCTTCTGTGCTCATGTCTGTGCTGCCTATCGCTGTTCCGGTACTGCTCATTGCCGTCCGTTCCCTGAGCGGCCTGGAATTAACACATCCTTCCCCGGCACTAAAGGCGATCTCTATTCTTGGTATTCCTGAAGTGGCGATCAGCGCAGGTATCCTGCTGGCGTTATCCCAACTGAAAAATAATATGGGCGCTATCCTGCAGGAAGGCGCTGAAAAAGCAGCAGGCATACTGGTGATTATTGGCGGTGGCGGCGCCTTTGGCGCCATCCTCGCAAAAGCAGATATTGGCAGCCATATTGCGCAGAACCAATCCATCGCTGCGCTGGGATTATTTCTTCCGTTCCTCATCACTGCGCTCCTGAAAACCGCGCAGGGGTCGTCTACCGTAGCCGTGATTGCCGCGGCCGCCATTGTGCAGCCACTGCTGCCGGTAATGGGGTTGGATTCCGCTAATGGCCGCATCCTTTGTGTGCTGGCAATGGGTGCAGGGTCCATGATGATTTCACACACCAATGACGCTTACTTCTGGGTGATCTCTAAATTTTCAGGACTGGAAATAAAAGATATGCTGCGGGTGTATAGCACGGGTACGGTGGTAATGGGGCTGGTGTCTGTGGGGTTGGTGTATTTGTTGTCGCTGGTGCTGGCGGTGTAGATGACAAAAAACTCCTAATGGGATAGCTTTTTACTATCCTTTTGTTTGCTCGCAGGCTTGCCTGATACTACCCGTTTCTTCTTTCCTGTTGCCTTATAATGAGAAATTACTTCACTGATCAATTTCTTATCATTTTCTGTAACAGGCTTAGGATCCACAACAAAATTAATACCCTTCGGTTCCTTAATGTATCCCATGTTATTTATTGTTAAAATATTTAATAACCAGCTTTAAAGCTCCGTCTGGAAGGATAATCATTTTATGATTACCAATATGCACTGCACCCAACGTTTTTTCGTAATGCGAAATGAGTTTTGTTTTGGATGTGAAGGATATAAATCCTTCATATCCACGGTCTATAGATAATTGACAGGAAAAAGCAAATAGGTTACCCGGAACTCCTTCGTATAACTTTGCACTTCCTAAATTAAAAGGCGCACTTTCAATAAGACGGAGATAAAAAATGATCGGTATAATCGCTCAAAACTTGCTAATCTCTGCAATATGTGACTATTTCCTTCGATAGTAAGTTTATAAACTTTCTATCGGTCAGTTTAAACTCTTTTTCCAATCAAATTTCCATCCATTTTTCAATGATATCCCTTTTAAGTCCTCCTTTGCAAGCGGATTCACAACAGTCTCAAAATTGGCTCCGGAAATAGTATTTAAGATACTGTTGGTCAGTTTATCGACTTCGATCCCTATGTAATATTTTGATTGTCGGGGCATTCACAAATTTACAAAAAAAGGCTCCAACCTCTGTCTCCCCTCGCTATAAATTTTAATAAAAACGTTATTACCCTTCCAATGCCTGCTTCAGATCCGCCACAATATCCCCTACACTTTCCAGCCCCACACTGATACGGATCAAACCATCAGAAATCCCCGCTTTCCCGCGATCTTCTTTTTTCATTCCTGAATGCGTCATAGACGCCGGGTGAGATACCAATGTATCCACGGCGCCCAGTGATACGGCGCGCAAACACATCTGCAGCCGGTCAATGAAACGTACGGCGGCGTCAAATCCATCTTTCAGTTCAAAGCTCATCACCGCACCGGGATGACGCATTTGTTTGGCCGACAACACATAATCCGGATGCGAAGGAAGCCCGTTGTAATTGACCTGCGCTACGGCAGGATGCGCGTGGAGAAATTCCGCTACCGTTTGCGCATTGCTGCAATGTTGCTTCATGCGCAATTCCAGTGTTTTGATGCCCTGGATCAGTAAAAAAGTATCGAACGGATTGGCGCAGCCACCGAGCAATTTCGCTGTTTTATTGACTTTCGTTTGCATCAGGGGAATATCTTTTCCGATGAGCACACCGCCAATAGCGGTACCATGACCGTTCAGGAATTTGGTGGTGGAATGAAAAACAAAGTCGGCCCCATACCGGAATGGCTGCTGAAGATAAGGCGTAGCAAAGGTATTATCCACACTTACTTTTACGCCGTGCGTGCCGGCTATTTTGCAGATGGCTGCAATATCCACACAGCGCATGGATGGATTGGCGGGCGATTCAATATGGATCATTTTTATAGACGGGTCCTGTTGCAGCAGGGCAGCTATGGCGGCTGTGTCATGCAGATCGGCAATGAGCGCTTTTACACCGAATTGCGGGAGGAAGTCGAATAAGAACTCGTGTGTGCCGCCATAGAGCGAGTAATGCGTGAGTATGGTATTTCCTGCTACTACATTTGACAGGAACATGCTGGCCATAGCGGATTGTCCGCTGGCGTGCAGCAATGCTTTCAATTGCAGGGGCTCACCATCTGCCGTAGTAACGCCAAAAGCTTCCAGGGCGGCGATCAGCTTTTCTGCTACTGTTACAGTGGGATTGCCAAACCGGGAATAAATATAGCCGGGGGCGGTACCTTTAAAACGGTCCATGCCCTGCTGTGCATTATCGAATGTAAAGGTAGCGGTAGCGAAAACCGGTACCAGGTGGGCATGTTCGGCCATATCGGATTGGGCTGCATGGATAGCCGCGGAGGCCATTTCTGTAAAACGCGGGTGTTGACTCATGCTGTAAATTTATGATTTCCGGGGAAGAAAATAGGTAGGCAGCAAAGAAAGCGCTTGCAGGAAACCCCTAAATAGTATAATATTGACCATAGCTTATCATTTTGCCACAAAATCCGGATCACGCTGTGAGTTTATCTGAGGACAGGATACTTTTTTCGAGAATTGCAGGTGGAGATGAAGCCGCTTTCCGTTTATTATACCACCGCTATAATGCAGTACTGGCGGGGTCTGTAAAGAAGTTGCTCAGGTCCGGCATGGCATCGGAGGAAGTATTACAGGAAGTATTCCTTAAAGTTTGGATGGTGCGTCATACCCTGGAAAGCATCGAAAATCCGGGTGGGTGGATGTATACCCTGGCGGCCAACTACTCCCTTTCCGCGCTTAGAAAACATGCCCGTGAAAAGCACCGGCAGGATGATATCGCCGATGATATGCCGGATAATGCAGATGTACCTGCAGATATTTATGCAAAAGAATTACAGGTACTGATCCGGCATGCTATAGAAAAATTACCTGCCTCCCGCAGGGAAGTCTTTATGATGAATACCCAGGAAGGCAAATCGCGCAAAGAAATAGCCGATGCCCTGGACATCTCTGAAAATACGGTCAAAAACCAGCTGGTAACAGCCCGCAGATTCATCCGGGAATACCTGGAAAAACATACCGGCACACGACTTCCTATCCTGTTGATTATACTCCTGTCGAAGTTTTTTTAATTTTTTTTAAGACGCATAGTACAGTAACAATATTTCAGCGTCTATCAGCAAAAGAAGGGTTTGTACCGTGGAAGCAAAAGAGTACTACAGGTTTTTATTGGAGCGTTACTACAACGGTTCTGCCACTGCGGCGGAAGAGGAAGAATTGTTTGCCGCACTTCGTGCCGGCACGGATGAAGAGGAGTGGACTGTCATGATCAGTGAACTGCATGCGGCGGCCCCCGCCGATCCGGCATATAATCCCGTTTTGTATGAACAACAGGTGAACAGTATCCTGCAACAAGACTCACCTGTAAGAAGCAGGCGCCCGGTAATCATGCGTTATGCTGCGGCAGCCGCTGTTGCTTTACTGGTAGTCGCCGCCGGCTACTTTACCTGGCAGCGGACATCCCGTAAAAGCACCGTTCCCATAGTTGCCACCGCCGATGTAAAACCCGGCAAAAACGGCGCAGTGCTCACGCTGGCCGACGGCAGCGAAGTAGTACTGGACAGCCTGGGCAACGGCACCGTAACCACACAGCAGGGCACACGCGTAATACTCAGCAACGGCCAGCTCTCCTATGATGCCGCCGGCACCGGCGAAGTAAGTCAGAATACCATGACCACGCCCCGTGGCCGCAAATTCAGGCTGCGCCTTCCCGATGGCACCAACGTATGGCTCAACGCCGCCAGCGCTATCAGCTACCCCACCGCCTTTACCGGCAACACCCGCAGCGTAACCCTTACGGGGGAAGCCTACTTTGAAGTAACCGCGAATAAAGATCAACCCTTCATTGTACAACTCAATAACGAAACCAGCGTCCGGGTGCTGGGCACTCATTTCAATATCCATGCATACCCCGACGAAAATAATATCAGCACTACCCTCCTGGAAGGCGCTGTGAGGGTACATGTGCAGCAGCAAACGAGTTTACTGAAGCCCGGTCAGCAACTGGAGATCAATAAAAAATCCGGCGCTACCGCCCTCAATAACCAGGCAGATACCCTCGCCATCATTGCCTGGAAAAATGATATCCTGAATTTCCAGGATAAAAAGCTCACCACCGTTATCAGTATGATTGCGCGCTGGTACGACATTGAAGTAGTATATGAAACGACTCCTCCCGATATCACTTTTGTAGGGGAAATTGGTAGTGATGTAAATCTTTCAAGTGTACTGAACTTCCTGAAGGAATCAGGCGTACACTTCCGCCTCGAAAACAGGACTTTAATTATAGGAAAATAAATAAGCTAATCATCAAAACAGAAACAGTTATAGGAAAACAGTGAACAAAATTTCAGCGATCAGCCAATGAAGTTAGCGTAATAAAAAACCGGAGGTGATTCGACCCACCCCCGGCAACAAGATTACAGCTATGCAAAACAATTGAGTAATTCCGTACATCTATCTATTTACAAGCCTAATCATTACAAAGCTATGCAAAAAAATGCTCTTTGTAACCGGTTCCCCTATGCGCCAAAATCAGGAAAAGCGCATACCCGGAGCTGGTTTCCAACCAAAATGCTGTTAGTTATGAAACTGACGTTTTTATTACTTACCGTCGTTTTTATGAATGTAAGCGCTACCGGATATGCGCAGCTGATCACCTGGTCAGGGAAAAATGTGCGCGTGGAAAAAATATTTTCCGTGATCCGCGTCCAGTCGGGCTACACCGTAGTGGCCAGCAAAGACGTGCTGGACAAAGCCAACCCGGTAACCATGAAGGTGGAAAATGTATCCATCCGGGAATTCCTTGACCTCATGCTGAAAGATCAGCCACTGAAATACGTGATTGAAAATAAATCCATTTTCATTTCACCCAAATCTGCCGGTGGCTATGAAAACAATACCAGCGCGGCTCCGGCCACAGATGTGAAAGGTAAAGTAACCGACGAAGCGGGCAATCCCTTACCCGGTGTATCGGTAAGGGTAAAAGGCGCCACGCAGGGCGTAAGCACCGGCGCCGATGGCAGTTATTCCCTTCATATCACTACTGAGGGACCGCTGGTGCTGCAATTCTCCTACCTCGGTATGATCCCGCAGGAAATAAGCGTAACCGGTAGCGGCACTTTTAATATTGTGCTGAAAGCTTCTGTAGAACAACAAAACGAAGTAGTGGTGGTGGGATATGGTACCCAAAAGAGAAGTGATGTCACCGGTTCGGTATCCTCCGTGCCCAAGGAACGGTTGAAAAACCTGCCCGTCACCAATGTATTGCAATCCATCCAGGGGACCACTCCCGGCGTGAACATTATCAGTAACAGCAGCAAGCCAGGAAGCTCGCCTGCTTTTTACCTGCGCGGGCTTAAGTCCATCAACGCCAGCAATGCACCGCTCATTGTATTGGATGGCATTCCTTTCAGCGGCAGTTACAACGACATCAATCCCAATGATGTGGAGTCTGTTGACATTCTGAAAGACGTATCTGCCTCTGCCATCTACGGCGCCAGGGGCGCTAACGGCGTCATCATGATCACTACCAAGAAAGGTAAAACGGGCAAGCCGGTGATTTCCTACAACGGCTACGCCGGACCGGAATACCAGAGCAATACCGTAAAACAAATGAACGGGGAAGAATACCGCACCAAAAATCACTGGTACAATATCCAGGCAGGCCGCCCCGATGCGCCGGATCTGCCTTACCTCACAGAACAAACGAATTATGCCAACGGCGCACCGGAAACAGACTGGCTCAAAGAAATCGCCCAACAGGGTTATATCCACAGCCATGAACTAAGCATTTCCGGTGGTACCGATCATGTGAAATACTATATCTCCGGTACTTACCTGAAAGAACAGGGGAACCTGAAAGGCTTCCAGTACAACCGTTCCAGCATCCGGGCCAACCTCGATGCCAATGTAACCTCCTGGCTGAAAACAGGCGTAAACCTGTTCCTTGTAAATAATAACCAGGACGGTGGCAAAGTAACCATGTTTGAAGCCAACGCCCTCAGTCCATATGGCTCATTATACAATGCAGCCGGCGACTATGAAGTATATCCCATTGCGCCGCAAACACTGTATCTGAATCCGCTGATCAACCTGTACAACCCGGGAATAAACCGCGGCAAAAACATGACTGCCAGCGGTTATGCAGAAGTAGCCCCCACCTTTCTGAAAGGACTAAAATACCGGGTTAATGCATCTTATGCATTCCGGCCTTCCCGCACGGGCGACTACACCGGCCGGAAAATGGGTGATCTGAAAGGAACTGCCAGCGTAGACAATACGGAAAGTAAACAATGGATCGTGGAAAACCTGCTCTCCTATGCCATCACACGGAATAAGCATGCACTGGACTTTGCCGCACTTTATAGCGCGCAGCAGGATGAACAGTTCTTTTCACAACTGGATGCCAATACCTTTATCAATGATAACCTGGACTTCAATAACATGAAGGCTGCACAGGTACAGCAAACTACCACCGGCTACAGCGCCAGTACGCTGTTGTCGCAGATGTTCCGCGCCAACTACAACTACGATAGCCGCTACCTGCTCACCGCCACCATCCGCCGCGATGGCTACTCGGGGTTTGGCGCCAGTAATAAATACGCGGTATTCCCTTCCGTGGCTGCAGGATGGAATATCCACAACGAAAAGTTCATGGCGGCAGCACCGGTGATCTCCCAGCTGAAGTTACGGGCGTCCTATGGCAAATCGGGCAACCAGGCGATAGGCGCCTACCGTACGCTGTCGAGGCTCAGCACCGTCAACTATATTTATGACGGCGTTACTTCCATTGGCGTGATCCCGGATACACTGGGCAACAGCCGCCTGAAATGGGAAACCACCGCGGGATTAAACGTAGGTATCGATTTTGCCCTCTGGAACAATCGCCTCAGCGGCAGTATCGAGGGATACAGCACCCGCACCTCCGACCTGTTGCTCAGCAGGAAAATTCCGTCCATCAATGGTTATACTTCCGTATACGACAACATCGGGGAAACCGCCAACAAAGGGCTGGAAGTGATGCTGAACAGCCGCAATATCCAGTCGGGCGACTTTAGCTGGAATACCGGTTTTAATATCTCTTTTAATAAAAATAAAGTGGTAGCCCTTTATGGCGATAATAAAGATGATATTGGGAACAACCTGTTCATCGGTAAACCCATGCTGGGCATTTACGATTACACCATGACCGGTATCTGGCAGGAAGGAGAAGATGCCAAAATAGACCCGGGCGCCAAACCAGGGTATATCAAATTTGCTGACCTAGATAACAGTGGAAAGATTGATGCGGCAGACCGCTCCTATCTTGGTACACAATTACCAAAATATATTGCAGGACTTACCAACACCTTTACCTACAAAAATTTCATCCTGAATATTTTCATCCAGGATGTGCATGGCTCCCTTCGTGCCAACAATATCCTCGATAACAGGGACCAGGCAGGGATTATTAACCTGCCCGCAGAAATTCCCTACTGGACCTCTGAAAACAAGATCAATACCAACCCGGCGTTGTTTTACACCAATCCGAAAGGGTATAAATATGCGCAGGATGCGTCCTTTATCCGTATAAAAGACGTAACGCTCAGCTACAATTTCGATAAGAGCACTTTGCAGCGGTATAAGATTTCCAACCTCACGGTATATGTCAGCGGAAGAAATCTTGGCACGTTTACCAAATGGCAGGGCTATGATCCGGAAACCTCGCCATCTTCCGTTACGTCCAACCCTACCCGTTTGAACAACGGACAGGGCGCAGGGCAGCAGAGCTCGGACTTCTATCCGTTGAATACCACGGTGATCATGGGTGTAAATATCAGTTTATAATTTTAAAGAGATAAACAATGAAACACGCTAAATATATATACAGATTTGTGCTGGCGGGGATGTCGCTGCTAACCGTATCTTCCTGCAGCAAAAGCTTTCTTGACGAGGAGCTGAAATCCAGTTATGCACCGGATAACACGCTGGTGGACCAGCTGGGCTTTGAAGCCGCCAGCACCGGTATGCTGAGCATTATGCGTAACGATTACGGCAACACGCAGGGCTTACTTGCCACCTTTTACGTGGGCACTGATATGGCTATTACCGGTCAGCCCAACACCGTGCAGGCGCCGTATGAAAATTACCAGAACCTCAATTCACAAACCGGCTCCCTGAGCTCGATCTGGAACTGGGGATATAAGCTGATCAACAGCGCCAACGTGATCATTGCAGCATCGGATAACCCTTCCGCACAGCTCACCGATGAACAAAGGAAATTTTACAAGGCAGAAGCCAGTTTTTTCCGTGCTTATGCTTACAACCATCTTTCTATACTTTTTGGAGATGTGCCACTGATCGTTGCCCCTGTAACCGTGCCACGCACGGATTACACGCGGGCAAAAGAAGCTGATGTGATCAACCAGATCATCGCGGATCTTACTTTTGCAGAAGCCAACCTGCCAGACCCTGCGCATGTGATCAAACAGGGCAGGATCAATAAATTTGCGGCAGCTCAATTACTTACAGAAGCGTTGCTGCGCGCCAACAAACCCGCGGATGCAGAAGCTGCTGCCAAAAGCATCATCGACAGTAAATTCTTTACGCTCATCACCGCACGCTACGGCGCCAAAGCATTGCAACCCGGCGATCCGTTTGCCGACATGTTCACCTATGGCAACATGCGCCGCAGCCAGGGCAATACAGAAGCCATCTGGGTAATAGAGCAGAACTACAATGTAACCGGCGGCGGATCCGACTTTGATCAGCGCCGGCGCGAGTGGGGGCCTTTCTATGTAAACGTAGCCGGCATGAAGATCTGTGATTCGCTGGGAGGCCGCGGTATCGGCAGGATCAGGCCTACCAACTGGTGGACTTATGAACTGTATGATAAAGACGATATGCGTAATTCCCCGTACAACATCCGTCGCAACTACTATTACAACGATCCGGCTTCCCCGAAATATGGTCAGCCGGTAATTGTGAGCGGGTTTGATACCATACAGAATATCTATGCCCATACCACCAAGTGGTATGAGTTCCAGCCGCAGGATCTGCAGGGAGCACAGTCGTACAAAGACCGCATCCAGATGCGCCTCGGGGAAACCTACCTCCTGCTCGCAGAAGCGCAGCTGCAACAGGGCCGCCCCGGCGATGCCGCCGCCAGCATCAACGTAATCCGCAACCGCGCCCACGCCAAAGAAGTACTTGCCGGCGAAGTAAACCTCGACTACCTCCTCGATGAAAGAGCCCGCGAACTCACCGCAGAAGAACTTCGCAGGCTTACCCTGGTAAGAACAAAGAAACTGGTGGAACGCGTGAAGAAATACAACCCTAAAGTAGCGCCTACCATCAGCGACTATAACATTCACCTGCCCATCCCGCAATCTGAAATTGATGTGAACAAAGACGCCGTGCTGACACAGAACACAGGCTATACGAAATAATCCGGCACATGACTAAATATTGTATTATCACTTTCCTCCACGTACTCCTGTTTTTACAGGGGTACGCGCAGGAAGGAAGAAAAGTAATTCCCTTCAATGATGGCTGGACTTTCAGGAAAGGACCATTAAATGCCAGCACTGATACCACGTGGGAAGCGATTACCATTCCGCATACCTGGAACAACAAAGACATGCAGGAAGGAAAGAATTTTTATGCAGGTGAAGCATGTTATCAGAAAACTTTCCCGGTAGCCGCCGGCCTGAAAGGAAAAAGATTATTCCTGCGATTCGAAGGCGTGGGCTCTGTAGCGCAACTGTATGTGAACAACCGCTTCATTGGCGAGCACAAAGGCTCTTACGCGGCCTTCTGCTTTGAAATCACCCATTCGGTAACGTATGGAGCGGAGAATACCATTGTAGTAAAAGCCAACAACACGGCACGCGAAGATGTACTGCCCATCAACAATTTCCTGTTTGGTATTTTCGGGGGAATTTACCGGCCGGTAAATTTGCTCATCACCAATGACATCAACATCACCACTACCGACTACGCTTCTCCCGGCATCTATATTACCCAGGATGAAGTGAGTGATAAAAAAGCGATAGTGGGTGTTACTGCAAAAATTGAGAACAAACAACCACATCATACTAACGTACAGCTACAAACAGAGATCCGCGACCAGCACGGAAAACGTGTAGCCGTTACGGTTAAAGAGACAAACCTGAGCCCGCAGGGCATTAATATCATCCGCCAGGAGCTACCGGTGATAAGGCCGCATTTGTGGAACGGGTTAAAAGATCCGTATCTCTATTCCCTCACCACTTCCATTCTTATCAACGGGCGCATTACCGATGCGGTTACACAGCCGCTGGGCTTACGCCGCTTTGAAGTAACCGCCGGCAAGGGCTGCTTCCTGAACGGACAGCCTTATGCAATGCACGGCGTTACCCGTCACCAGGAATGGCAGGACTGCGGCAATGCGCTCACCAATGCGCAGCATAAAGCAGACCTGGACCTGATCCGGGAAATAGGCGCTACCACGATCCGCTTTGCACACTACCAGCAGTCTGAATACCTGTATTCGCAATGCGACAGCATGGGTTTTGTGATCTGGGCAGAAATCCCTTTTGTAAATAACTTCTCCGGCAAGGAAAGTGAAAATGCCAGGCAGCAACTGACGGAGCTGATCCGGCAAAACTTCAATCATCCTTCGATTTACGTGTGGGGCATGCACAATGAAGTGTATTCCAAAACACCTGACGAACATGTGGCCGTGCTCACCCGGCAGTTGAACGACCTTGCCAAAACAGAAGATCCCCGCAGGTATACCGTTGCGGTAAGCGGTTATGGTGAAATGACACGCCCGGCCAACCTGGCTGCCGATATACAAGGCATGAACCGCTACTTCGGCTGGTATGAAGGCAGCATCGGCGACATTGAAAAATGGGTGTCCGGCCTGGAGAAAAACTACCCCGACTATAAACTGATGCTCACAGAATACGGCGCAGATGGAAATATTGATCAGCATACCGATAGTCTCAGTACCAACTTTGATCCGGTAAGCGGGCAGTTTTTTCCGGAAACCTATCAAACTGCCACACACGTGCAACAATGGGCAGTGATAGAAAAGCATCCTTATATTGCGGCCTCCTATTTATGGAATATGTTTGAATTTGCAGTGCCCATGTGGAACCGCGGAGGCGTAAATGCACGCAACCTGAAAGGACTCATCACCTACGACCGCAAACAGAAAAAGGACGCCTTCTACTGGTACAAAGCCAACTGGAACCCCGCTCCCATGATCTACATTGCAGAGCGACGGAACCATGTGCGACAACCCGAACGGGTACACGCAGAAGTGTTCAGCAACCTGGAAAAGGTAACCCTCACACTGAACAACGGAGCGCCTGTTACCGGTCGCACAGGCGCCAATAGTAAAGACTTTATTTTTGATAACCTTACGCTGAAGACAGGTGTGAACACCCTCACCGCTTCCGGCGTATCTAACGGTAAAGTATACACGGACACCATTACCTGGACCCATTAAAAAAACAACATGAAAAAATACTGTATCGCTGCCGCACTGCTCCTCGCACAACTGCACAGCAGCGCACAAAGCAATCCTGTTAAAGACACCATCACCCTGCAACACGGCGCCCACCGCACCGGCAACAGAACTGATGCCGATATGGCCCGCTGGCGGTCCCTTCGCCTGGGACAATTCATCCACTGGGGCCTGTATGCCATTCCCGGCGGTGAATGGAACGGGAAAACATACAACGGCGCCGCAGAGTGGATCCGCTCCTGGAAAGAAATGCCGCGCGGCGACTATGACAACTTATACAAACAGTTTAATCCCGTAAACTACCACCCGGAACAATGGGCGCAATATGCAAAGGATATGGGCGCAGCCTATATGATCATCACCACCAAACACCACGATGGTTTTTGCCTGTGGCCCAGTAAGTATACCCGCTATACGGTAGCCGCCTCGCCTTATAAAAAAGATATCATCGGCCCCATGGTAGATGCATATAATAAAAAAGGAATCGACGTATATCTCTACTTTTCTATTATCGACTGGAACCACCCCGACTGGCGCGCCTCGCTCAAAACGCCGGCCGACAGCCTTGCCTACAGCCGCTTCAAAGTATTTGTGAAAAACCAGCTGAAGGAACTACTGGTGAAATATCCCACCGTAAAAGGTTTCTGGTTTGATGGCACCTGGGACGACTCCTGGAAAAATGACGGCGCCTTCTCCGATGAGCTGGAACAATACCTCCAGCAACTGCATCCCGGGCTGATCATTGGCAGCCGCCTCCGCGCCGACGAAAAAGGCGCAAGGCATTTTGATTCCAACAACCGCCTCATGGGCGATTACGAACAGGGATGGGAACGCAAGCTGCCCGAAAAATATGCAGACATCCATGGCAACGACTGGGAAGGTGTGATGACCATCCCCGAGAACCAGTGGGGATACTGCGCCAAATGGACAGGGCATATTAAATCTTCGGACGAGCTGATTGAAATGCTGGTAAAATCCACATCTCTTGGCGGCAACTTCGTCATCAATTTCGGCCCCAAAGCAGATGGCACCTTCCGCCCTGAAGAAACACAGCGTATGCAGGAAATCGGCAACTGGATGAAAGTAAACGGCGCCGCTGTTTATGGCGGCGGCTATGCCGGTTTTGACAAACAGGACTGGGGCTATTATATCCGCAAAAACGGATCCGACAGCGTTTATATGGTAGTGTGCAACGTACCGGTATCCGGCAACCTGCGGGTGAAACTGCCTCCGCGGGTTACCCTGCTGAACGTCTCCCCTGTAGGGCAGCCCGAAGCGCGGATAACGCCGGAGCTGATCGGGCGGAGTGAGTACTTCATCCAGGTGGGGAATGCACCGCGGGCGGCGCCTTTTGTACTCCTGCTGCAAACGGGTAATGCGGGTGCGGAGAGCGGGGGGGCCGACAAGGCGCGGACTTAATGCAGCGGAGGTTGTCTTTCCCGCTGATTACGCTGATTTTGCTGATTAGTTTTTTTGATTTGGTGTGGTGGTTTGATTTTGATTTGATTTGATTTGATTGGGGTGAGGTGGATTTTTTATTTTTTATTTGGGAAGATGGAAATGGTGGCATTTTCATCTTCCCATTTTTTTATTTATATAGTGGGGATGGTGCCGCCATCTATGATGTATTGTGTGCCGGTTAAATATCCTGCACGCGGGGAAACGAGGAAGCCAACAAGGTCCGCAACTTCTTCCGGCTTGGCGGGGCGTCCCATGGGAATGCCGCCCAGGAACTGCATGAGTTGCTGTAAGGCATCATTAAAGCTGCTGCCGGCACGGTCGGCCATTTCCTGAATCATTTTATCGGCGGCGGTGGTTTGGATAAAGCCGGGCGATACAGTGAGTACCCTCACTCCTTTCGGCGCCACTTCGTTGGACAAGCCCTTGCTGTAATTAATCAATGCAGCCTTGGCGGCTGCGTAGGGCAGCGTGGAATCATACAGCGGCATAGTGCCTTGTATGGAAGCAATATGAATAATTACACCAGTGCCTTGTGCCAGCATGTAAGGCAACAGCGCTCTGTCCAGCCGTACCGGCGCCAGCAGGTTGGCCTGGAGGGTGGCATCCCAATGATGATCCGTTAATACCTCAAAGCCGCCACCAGGGGTTTCAGAACCGCCCATGTTATTAACCAGGATGTTTACGCCGCCGTAGTTTTCCTTTATTTCGTTTGCTACGCTCGTAATGCCTGCAGGAGTGCTCAGATCAGCGCCTATAAAATGAAATGCCGGGTTCGTGTCTGCCGGCTTTGTTCTGGCAGTGATGATCACTTTTGCACCGGCATTGGCCAGTCGTGCTGCAATGGCTTTTCCTGCTCCCTTTGTACCACCTGTTACCAGGGCTGTTTTACCGGATAGTTCGTTATCAAAACTTAATCTTGGTTCCATCTGTTATTATTATTTTCAGCAAAATTCCGTCAATCATTTATGCCGGACAATAACGGAAAAACGATTCGCATTGGGTGGAATTTATCCCTATAGCCCGTTTAAGAACAATAAAGTACTTTTGAATCATGTATGTAAAAAAACTACCCATTACGCTGAATTGTGGTCTCGACCTCGTGGGCGAAGTGCTCTACGGTAAATGGAAAGTGCGCCTGCTGTATTTCATCCATGAAGGGCATAAGCGCCCAAGTGAGCTGCAGCGGAAGATTCCGGATGCTACGCGCCGGGTATTGAACATCCAGCTCAACGAAATGGAAAAGCATGGCCTGGTGTCGAAGGTAGTGTTTGCACAGGCCCCGCCGAAAGTGGAGTATAGCCTTACTAAGCTGGGCGCATCCCTCATTCCAGTAATAAAAATTTTGGGAGAATGGGCAGATGCACATGAAGAAGTATTGAAAGAAGCGATCCTTCAGGGAGATCTGAAAAATTAAGCGCCACGCTGCTGGGTCGTCACTATGGTTTTGTTTTTTGTAAACGCACTGATATCTGCATTCCACATTGTTTTCCGGTACATGGAAGCACTCATCCCTTTATATCTTTTAAAAAGCCTGTTTAAATGGCTTTCATCTGTAAACCCTAATTCATTTACAATTTCATTGATCCGCATATCGCTGTGGAGTAATCGTGTTTCCACCATTTTTATTTTATAATGCTGGATATATTGCTGCAGCGTTTCGTCGGCCTGTTTTTTAAAGAATTTACCGAGATAATTGGGGGAGATATTAAAATACTGACAGATGGCGCTCACCTTTAGTTGTTCCGGCTCATAGATATGCTCGTGGACATATTGGAAGATGTCGAGCGTTTTTTTATCGGCTACCGGGGTAAATTTATCGGGGAGCCTTTGCGCAATGGACCGGGCCACGAGAATGATAAGACTGTTCACCATCTGCTGAATCAATTCCTTGCTGTACAGATCACAGTGCTGGTATTCGGTTACCAGCGTTTCCACCATTGTTTTTGCCAGCATTTTATGTGGCTGGCTTGGCAGGACACAACCGGGTTCGTGGTTGGCGTGTTGCAGGATAAATTCCAGCCGTTTAATCCACGCTTCCCGCTCCCGCTCATTGCCGGAAAAAGCGGCCGACCTGATATAAATATCATTAAAGCAGATCAACAACATCTTCGTGGGCGTAGTGATATGAAAGGTGGTCAGGTCTTCAGGTGTGATGAGCAGCAGGCGTCCCGGCACGTAATTAAATGTTTGCTGATTGATGGTCTCTTGCCCCGTACCTTCCATGATATAAATGAGCTCAAAAAAATTGCTCGTCCGCCGCTTCTCTTCACCTACTTCCAGCTCTTTATAAATGATTTCAAACGGATAATGCAGATTCTCTTTCATAAGTGCAAATATACCTAATAATGGCAAAATCATACCTAAAACAACCCCTTTACCGGGTATAATTTTGCTATAACAAAAAACAGGAAATATGCATTTATCTGAATACGCCGGCTATGATGCCACGGGATTGGCGGCGCTGATCAAAGAAAAACAAGTGAGCCGGAAAGAGGTGGCGGAATGCGCGCTGGCCGCCATTCAACAGTTGAACCCGGTATTAAATGCCGTGGTGGAAGTTTACCCCGACCGGGCAGCACATTTACCGGAAAATACGGATAGCGGCCCATTTGCAGGCGTCCCCTTTTTACTGAAAGACCTGGCAGCCTTTGAATCGGGTCAATATTACGAAATGGGGAGCCGCATTGCCAAAGGTATGAGGGCGCCGCATGATACCGAACTGGTAAAGCGGTACAAGGCCGCCGGCTTGCTCATTATGGGTCGTACCACCACACCTGAATTTGGCGGGTCTACCGACACGGCATCGCTGGCATCCGGCATTACCCGCAATCCCTGGCATACGGACTATTCCCCCGGCGGATCGTCCGGTGGCTCCGCGGCAGCGGTGGCGGCTGGTATGGTTCCCATGGCGCACGCTACGGACCTGGCGGGATCTATCCGCATACCGGCTGCATTTAACGGGCTGGTAGGACTAAAGCCCAGCCGTAATCTCACCCCAGTAGGGCCTGACCGGGGACAATCCTTTTTTGGGTTGGCGGTGCAGCATGTGCTCACGCGCAGTGTGCGTGATTCCGCTGCGGCCCTGGATGCCACTGCCGGCCCCGCGCCCGGCGAATTCTACTACACACCGCCGGCAGCCTCGTATGTAGCTGCGTTAACACAGCCCCTGCCTGTATTGAACATCGCTTTCAACCTGCAGCCATGGCTGCCCGGAAGCGTTGACCCGGTTATAGTGAATGCCGTAAAAGCCGCAGCAGCGCTATGCGCCTCGCTGGGGCACCGGGTGGAAGAGCAACGCTTTGACCTGGAAGCAACGCAGCTTCTCGATTGCATCAAGACTATCTGGGGCGCCTATACGTTTTACGGCATCACACAGGTTTCCCATGCCATGCAACGCAACATCTCCCCACAAACGCTGGAAACCAGCACGCTGAGCGGCTATCAGGCAGGGCAGGCATTGTCTGCCGCAGACCTCATCAGGGCGGTAGAATACAGCAATACCGTATCACGGGCAGCAGGTAACTTCTACGAAGAGTACGATATTATGATCACCCCTTCCACCGCTATACAGGCGCCGTTAGCCGGCAGCATGAATGGTAATGCCGCGGACATCGACTGGCATAGCTGGGTGCAGGAAGTTTGTGCCGTTGCTCCCTTTGGGCAGGTATTCAATATCGCGGGTGTGCCGGCCATCAGCTTGCCATTGGGTATGGGAGATAATGGCCTGCCTGTTGGCATTACCTTTTCGGCCAAAACAGGTAACGATGCGTTGCTGCTCCGGCTGGCAGCACAGCTGGAAGCCGCGGCGCCGTGGAGCGGACGTAAACCGGCCGTATATGCAGGTAACACTTTTTAACTTTTTGCTACCTTCGGAAAAAAAAGGTTATGATAGCATTCTTAGGCATGGGCCTCCTGGGGTCAAATTTCGTAAGGGCATTGATCGGCAAGGGTGAACAGGTACAGGTATGGAACCGTACCGCGTCGAAAGCGACAGCGCTGGAAGCATACGGCGCCAAAGTATTTCCGGAGGTAACCGCTGCGGTGCACGGCGCAGACCGCATTCATCTTACCTTAAAAGATGATCATACTGTAAATGAAGTATTGGCGGCAGCAGCCACTGCACTTAAACCGGGAGCGGTGATCATTGATCATACCACCACTTCTGCCGAAGGCGCAGCTGCCAGAACAAAAGAATGGAAGGAACGCGGTTTTACTTACCTGCATGCGCCGGTATTTATGGGTCCGGCAAATGCGCTGGACGGCACCGGTTACATGCTGGTTTCCGGCGATCAGGCAGTGATCAGCACATGGGAGCCTGCACTCTCCAAAATGACGGGGAAGGTGATCAATTTCGGCGATACGGCCGGTAAAGCTGCGGCCATGAAACTCATCGGAAACAGCTTCCTGGTAGGACTCACTGCCGGTCTTGCTGATACCCTGTCGCTTGCCAAAGCACTGAACATTCCTTTGGGCGATGTAAGTACGTTATTTGATTCATGGAACCCCGGAGCGGCGTTGCCCGCACGCTTACAGCGTATGACTTCCGGTAACTATAACAGTCCTTCCTGGGAACTGAGCATGGCGCGGAAAGACACGCAGCTGTTTATAGATGCGGCAAAGAAAAGCGATGTTAAACTGGCGGTGTTGCCGGCTATTGCCGCTGAAATGGACCGGTGGATTGAGAAGGGACATGGCAATAACGACTGGACCGTGATAGGCAAGGACAGCATCTGAATAAAAAAAATATCATAAAAAAGCGGGCATCTCAGATATGAAATGCCCGCTTTTTTTATAGTGATATTTTATCAGTCTTGTTTCAATACTACTTTATACCCGGCAGGTACAAATGTTTCTGCTGTTGGTGAGGTGATTACCTGCAGGTTGATGCTGCCGGAAGCCGGGGCTGTGAGTTTATAATGGATCTCTGCTTCGCCTGCTTCTGTAAAAACAATGCTGGTTACTTTAACCGAATAGCCGGATGTAGGCTGGTTTTCCGCGGTAATAACGATGCTGTTCACTTTATCGTTCACCGGTGTGGAAGTAAAGCTCGCCGTTTCTTTTCCGTTATGTTCTGCTGCAGCGCTTTTATGCGATTGAATAAATGCAGCGGCCTTCTTCACCATTCCGGAAGCTTCTGTTTTGGTGATATATGCCTTTGGACGGTAGTTGCCATTTTCCAGTGCCACTACATTAAACTTGATCAATGTTTGCACGGCATTCATACCTCCGCTTACAAAAGACTTTTCATCTTTGATGTTGATAAACATCATGTTCACGGGATACTGGCCGGTTGACTGGATCGCTTCATACAGCGCCAGGGCAAACTGTTCGCGGGTAGCCGGTGATTCCGGGTTTACGTCGCGCAGCGACTCCAGTCCGTTGACAGCCGCAATAATGAGCGAAGGTGCATACGATGCTTTATCATTGGCCTTCTTAAAATAATCGGTGGCTTTGGGCGCTTTAATAAAACGGACGTTATCGATGTTCAGTCCGAGTCCTTTTACAATAAGATCAATACCCTTGCCGATAGAGATCCGTGACTGGGGCTTTGGAGCCGAAAATTCCGTGTTAGCTTTGTCTTTGCTGTGTACATCCCGGGGATGCAGGGTCAAAAGGAATAACGGTAATACTACTGCCGTGTATAGATTCATAAAACAGGTGTTTAACGTACTGCGAAAGTAGGCATTTGTAACAAGATGCCATAAACGGGTGTGACATTATTCCTCAACTGTGTAATAATACCAACTAATAAATAATCCGGAAGGTGAGGTTTATTCTTGGTTGCAGGGGCCGGGCTGATTTCGGGATTCTGTGTTCCCAATGATGCTGCAGGTCTCCTTTCATAATTAACAGGGAGCCATTGCCCAATTTAAGTGAATACTTCTGCTGATGATCTTTCTTATTCCTGAAATCAAAGCTCCTGGCCTGTCCAAGGCTCAGGGAAGCAATATTGGGATGTTGCCCCAGTTCCTTCTCATTATCGCTGTGCCAGGCTACCGAATCATTTCCATCCCGGTAATAATTCAGTAATACGCTGTTGAAGTGCATGTGGGTAAAGGCTTCCACCTTTTCCCGTAACGCACTCAGCGCAGGTGTCCAGGGAAATGGGTGCAGTTGTTTTTCCGACAACCGGTAACTTTTCTGTGCATCACCGTACCAGGCGGTGAGCCGCGGGGTAAGCAGTACTTTATCTTTGATGGTGAGCGTGGTTTGTTTCCATGGCGCGTTGGCTATCAACTCATTCATCAGTGCCAGTGCGGGCCCTGTCTCCAGGAAATGCGGGTAATATTCCAGCAGGTTCTCCGGGAAGCGCAGGCTTTCGTTGTCATCAAAAAAACTTAACTGCGACATATACGGCACATAATTTAGTACGGTTAACGGTAGATAAATTTACATCATTTTTATGCCAGAAGGACCTTCCATAGTTATATTGAAAGAAGAGGCAGCCCGCTTTACCGGGAAGAAGGTGCTTATGGCCTCCGGCAACTCCAAAACAATTGATTTCGGCCGGATGACAGGGAAAAAGATCATCGCTTTTAAAAGCTGGGGCAAACATTTCCTGATTTGTTTTCCGGGCTTTGCAGTCCGCATTCATTTCCTGATGTTTGGCACTTACCGGATCAATGAAACCAAGGATATGCCTGCCCGTTTGCACCTGCAGTTTGCCAAAGGGGAACTAAATTTTTATACCTCTTCCATCCGGATCATAGAAGAGCCATTGGATGAAGTATACGACTGGAGCGCCGATGTGCTGAATGAAAGCTGGGATGCATCAAAGGCAATGGCTAAACTTAAAAAGATACCTGATGCCCTGGTTTGTGATGCCCTGCTAAACCAGGATATTTTTGCCGGCGTAGGGAATATTATCAAAAATGAAGTGTTGTTCCGTATCCGCGTGCATCCGCAAAGTTTAGTGGGAAAGCTGCCGTTGAAAAAGAAGAAGGAGCTGGTAAAGGAGGCAGTACAATACAGCTACGACTTTCTTGAATGGAAGAAAGCTTTTGTGCTGAAGAAGCACTGGCTCGCACATACGAAAAAGATTTGTCCGCGTTGTGAGATCCCGCTCATCAAAGCCTACCTGGGTAAAACCAACCGGCGGAGCTTTTTCTGCAACAACTGCCAGATACGTTATGAGTAGATTATTTTGTCCTGTTTAATAACTGAAAAGCTTTGTACGCCCCATTGTGTAAAATAGTGAGATGCGTTTCATCCGGTAGCGGCACGTAGTGAACATGTAACCCGGGCGTGGCTTTCAGCATGTCTCCCAGCTGACGGGCAGGTTCTTCCATCTCTTTTCCTTCTTTGCCTACCGTAAGAAAAACATTAGCAGGTATGCTGCCTGCGGTTGTCAATAGTTTACCGGCTTGTTTCAACAATGACTCCTGGTCCCACCATAAGCTGGGACTTACGATCATATAGTTGTTAAACATTGCCGGATGTTTGAGTAATATTTCGGTAGCCAGTAATCCTCCGAGGGATTGTCCTATGAGGGTGGTGGTATCGTTGGTGCGGAAGTGTTGTTGTATGTATGGTTTCAGTTCTATATCCAGAAAGCGGATAAACTTTTCAGAACCGCCGGTAGTGGGAAAATCGGCTTTGTCTTTTTTCACGGTGGTGGGAAAGGTGAAATCGTGCTTCCGGTCTTTGTTGGCAATGCCTACCAGGATGGTGGGCGGCATGTGCTGAATCATAGTCAGGAACTGCATTACGCCGGCGATATGGATAAAGTCTTCGTTTGCAGATCCATCCAGCAGATACGCCACCGGATAACGGGCGTTTACAGCCTGCCCGTATCCGTCGGGAAGGTATATATTCAGCGTGCGTGTTTCATTCAATACAGCGGAAGGCAGCTGGTGCGTTTCACCTAAGGTAAAAGAGGTAGTTTGTGCCGTTGATGTGTTGATCCCTACAATTCCAAGTAACAGGATAGCCAGTATACGTTGCATCTTTTTCTTTCAAACATAAGAAAATATAGAGAGACATTTTATAGAAAGAATGAGGCAACCGGGATAACAACCCGTATAAAATAAGGATATATTAGCACCTCATTATGCCACGTCACCACTCATTTATGAAATACTTTGCTATTGCTTCCTCGATATTGCTGGGTCTTACTTTACAGGCAGCGGCGCAGGGAAAAAAGAATACAGCGCCTGTACCACAGTATTATGGCAACCGGGCGCCGCTCCATCCTAAACCGTACTCCCTGCTCCCTTTGGGCGCTATTACGCCACAGGGATGGCTGCGTACCGTGCTGGTGCAGCAGAAGAACGGCGCTACCGGTCAGCTGGATAAATTGTACCCGCTGGTCATGGACCAGCGGAACGGATGGCTGGGCGGGGATGGCGACCAGTGGGAACGCGGTCCTTACTGGATCGACGGATTGCTGCCGCTGGCGTATCTCCTGAAAGATGAAGCACTGATTGCAAAGGTGAAGCCCTGGGTGGAATGGTCTATTAAAAGCCAGCAACCCGACGGTTATTTTGGTCCGGCTAAAGACTATCCCGCTGAACCGGGGATTCAAAGGGATAACAGCCGCGATTGGTGGCCCAAGATGGTAATGCTGAAAGTATTGAAGCAATATTATGATGCTACCGCTGATCCGCGGATCATTACACTCATGACCAACTACTTCCGGTACCAGCTGAAAGAGTTACCGCAAAAGCCGCTGGACCACTGGACCTTCTGGGCGAAGTACCGTGCCGGTGATAACCTGATGGTGGTGTACTGGTTATATAATATTACGGGAGATGCGTTCCTGCTGGACCTTGCAGCCCTGATCCACAAACAGACCTTCGACTACGCCGGCGCCTTTATGCATACCAACCTGTTGTCCACCACAGGGAGTATTCATGGCGTAAACCTGGCGCAGGGTATAAAAGAGCCCATGATCTATTTCCAGCAGCAGCCAGACACGTTATACCCGCAGGCCACGGCCAAAGGGTTTGATGACCTCCGTACCTTCAATGGGATGGCGAATGGCCTTTATGGCGGGGATGAAGCCCTGCATGGCAATAATCCCACGCAGGGATCGGAGTTATGCAGCGCTGTAGAGATGATGTTTTCGCTTGAAAGTATCCTGGAGATAAGCGGCGATGTAAGGTATGCCGATCAGCTGGAGAAGATTGCGTTTAATGTATTGCCTTCACAGATTGCCGAAGACTTTATGAGCCGGCAGTATTTCCAGCAGGCCAACCAGGTGATGGCTACACGGCATATCCGCAACTTTGATGTAAACCACAGCGGTACGGATCTTTGTTACGGGTTGTTGTCCGGTTATCCCTGCTGCACCTCCAATATGCACCAGGGCTGGCCTAAGTTTGCACAAAACCTCTGGTATGCTACCGCCGACAGTGGCGTGGCAGCATTGGTGTATGCCCCCAGCGAAGTGAAGATAAATGTGGCCGGTCAAACGCCTGTTACGGTAAAGGAAGTCACTAATTACCCGTTTGAAGAAGCGGTTACTTTTACCGTGAATACGTCTAAAAAAATAAACTTTCCTTTTCACCTGCGGATACCTGCCTGGTGTAAGAAAGGGGTTATAAAAATCAATGGTAAAGTATGGCAGGAAGCTGCGGGTAACCAGGTAGTGAAGGTGGAAAGAACCTGGCAGCAGGGCGATGTAGTGGAACTGTCGTTGCCGATGCATGTCTACCAGCAGCACTGGTTTGAAAATTCATTGTCGGTTGAACGCGGCCCGGTTACCTATGCGCTGCAGATAGGCGAGGAAGTGAGGGCGGTAAAAAATGATAAGGATCCCCTGGACTATGGCGCCGGTTACCTGGAAGTGCGCCCCACTACCCCATGGAACTATGCACTGATAGCCACTCCGGATGATCAGCTGGCAGCGCGTTACCGGGTAGAGCAACATGGCAGTAAGACTGCCTGGCCGTGGAATCCCGGGCAGGTACCCATCTCCCTTAAAACAACCGCCAAAAGGATTCCTTCCTGGAAGTTATACAATGAGATGACCGGCCCCATTCCTTATAGCATTACCTATGGTATGGAAACAGGGGAAGAAGAAGAGATAACCTTGATACCTTTTGGGTGTACTAAGTTGAGGATTTCACAATTCCCGGTGGTGAATGGCCGTTGATAGTCCGGGCAATAGTGGGGGAAAAACCTTCTCCCCTACTTTTTAAAATTATTTATTTTTCTGTTGCAGTTTTGTTTGCAGTCCTGTTTTGAGGTTGAGTTCCACTTCCTGTTTTGTTTCTGCTAAAACAAACAGGCTGCGGATCTTGTAGATATTATCCAGTTTGGATAGTTTGGTAAAATTAAATACTTCATAGGCTTCCATATCCGCGATGAGTACTTTGAGGAGGTAGTCGAACTGCCCGTTCATTTTATAGCACTCCATTACTTCGGGGAAGGTATTGATCTTTTGTTCAAACTCCGGAAACTTGTCCTGGCCGTGCTCTTTGAGGGTGATGCTGGTCCAGGCCACGAGATTTTTGCCCAGTTTATTTTTATTCAGTACAGCGATATAGCGTAAAATATACCCCTCTGCTTCGAGGCGCTTCACTCTTTCAAATATAGAAGTAACCGACTTACCCAACCTCGCAGCAATCTCTTTATTCGTGGTCCTGGCGTCCTCCTGCAATATGTCCATTATACACATATCAATCTGGTCAGGTATAAAATTCATGGGCCGATTTTTCATCAAAAATAATGATACTGCTACTGATTTGATGAAAAAAAATCGGTGACATCCCCTTTTTTTAGTTTTGTTTTCGCTTTTATCCGGGTTGCCGCTATTCCATTTCTGCATGATCTAATTTGCTGTCATAGAAATCTAACCACGTTTGGAAGACAAAAAAATGTCCTTCCTCATTATTATTCACTAAACTCATTTTTACATGAGAGAGAGTATTGTACTGCCGCTCCACGCGGTGGGCATGGATGCTATTGCCTTAGTGGGCGGTAAATCTGCTTCGCTGGGTGAGATGATTGCCAATCTTTCAGAAGCAGGCGTAGCAGTTCCTTCCGGTTTTGCTATCACTACCAAAGCATACTATGAATTTATGAAGCAAAGCGGGCTCGAACAATTTATTGCCGAGCAGGTAGCCACGGTAGACTACAGCGACATCATCACCCTGCGCAGGGCCGGTCAGAAGATACGGCAGGCCATCAGCAGCACCCGGTTTCCGCATGAACTAAGCGAGGAAATCATTGCGGCCTATTATGCTTTATCGCAGCAATACGGGCAGGAACAAACCGATGTAGCCGTGCGGTCGTCTGCCACCGCGGAAGACCTTCCTGATGCCTCCTTTGCCGGTCAGCAGGAAACCTTTCTCAACGTAAGAGGCCCCGCAGCCCTGATTGATTCGGTAAGAAACTGTTTTGCCTCCCTGTTTACTGATCGCGCCATCAGCTATCGCCAGAACTTCGGCTATGACCATTTTAGTATAGGCTTATCCGTATGTGTGCAAAAAATGGTGCGGGCCGATCTTGGCGCCTCGGGGGTCGCTTTTTCGCTCGACACAGAATCCGGATTCAAAGAAGTGGTAGTGATCAACGGTTCTTTTGGATTGGGAGAAATGGTCGTACAGGGCGCCGTATCGCCGGATGAATTTATTGTATTCAAACCATGCATGAAGGATGGCTACATCCCTATCATTGAAAAGAAACTGGGTGTAAAGGATAAGAAAATGGTGTATGGCGAAAGCAGTGATGAAAGAACAAAGATCATCCCGGTAGAAAAAAAGCAGCAGCAACATTTTTGTTTAAGCGATGCCCAGATCATGCAGCTGGCTACCTGGGTGCGTTGTATTGAAACCTATTATTCTGAGAAAAAAGGCCGCTGGTGCCCGATGGATGTGGAATGGGCGGTAGACGGGCTTACCAATGATTTATACATTGTGCAGGCAAGGCCGGAAACCATTCATTCACGCAAAGATCATAACCTCATCACCACTTATGCGATCAACCATAACGGCACGCATCCCCGGCAATTGCTGAAAGGCATCGCGGTGGGTGATAAAATTGCCGCCGGCAAAGTAAACATCCTCTTCTCCCTCGATAACCGCCTTATTACGGGCAGTGAATTCAAACCGGGCGACGTACTGGTTACCGACATGACTGATCCCGACTGGGAACCCATCATGAAAATGGCTTCTGCGATTGTTACCAATAAAGGCGGACGTACCTGTCATGCTGCGATAGTAGCCCGTGAAATGGGTATCCCCGCCATTGTTGGCTGCGGCGATGCTACCGAAAAATTAAACGCCGGGCAGGACATCACCGTGAGTTGCGCAGAAGGCAGCGATGGTATTGTATACGAAGGGATCCTGCCGTTCCGGGAAGATAAACTGGACCTGAGCACCCTGCCTTCCATCCGCACACCGCTGATGCTGAATGTAGGCTCTCCCGCCATGGCGTTCCAGTTTACACACCTGCCTAACAAAGGCGTGGGACTGGCCCGCGAAGAATTTATCATCAACAACTACATCAAGGCGCACCCGATGGCATTGCTGAAGCACAAGGAACTGAATGACCCTGAGCTGTCTGCAAAGATTGCGCAACTCATCCAGGGACATGCCAGCGAAACAGATTACTTCGTTGATAAACTGGCGTATGGTGTAGGAAAAATTGCCGCGGCTTTTTACCCGGAAAAAGTAATTGTCCGTTTCTCTGATTTTAAGAGTAATGAATACTTCAATTTATTAGGCGGTAAATACTTTGAGCCAACAGAAGAAAACCCGATGATAGGCTGGAGAGGCGCTTCCCGCTACTATTCCCCTGAATACAAACCGGCCTTTGAGCTGGAGTGTAAAGCGATCCTTAAAGTAAGGGAAACGATGGGATTAAAGAATGTGGTGGTGATGATCCCTTTCTGCCGGACCGTGGAAGAGCTTCAGCTGGTGCTGGCTACGATGGAGGAATTCGGGCTGCGCCGCGGCGAGCATGGACTGGAAGTATACCTGATGGCGGAACTGCCTTCCAACATTATGATGGCCGAAGAATTTTCTGCATACATAGACGGATTCTCGATCGGATCCAATGATCTGACACAGCTCACACTTGGTCTCGACAGGGATTCTTCCCTGGTGGCCAACCTTTATAACGAGCGTAACCCCGCAGTGCAACGGCTGATTGCGCACCTGATCAAGGTGGCTAAGCAACAGAATGTAAAGGTAGGGATCTGCGGGCAGGGACCGTCCGACTTTCCGGACTTCACCAGGTTCCTTGTTCAGCTGGGCATAGATAGTATTTCAGTTACACCAGATGCAATCATAAAAACGGTGATGGCGATTCATGAGGCGGAGAGGATTAGAAAAGAAGTACCCACTGGTGCCTGAGTAGTCCGGGTCCGGGGTTCAATTTAAAGATGGCCTGCCGGTTGGCGGGCCGTTTTTATTAAATGAGATAGTGTTACCGCTGCATATTAATCGCTTCCATAAACTGTTTCAGGTAAGCATCTCCAATCGGTACATGATGTTCTCCTGTGAATATCCGTTGCCGTTCTATGCTGTCTATTTTATCCAGGGAGATGATAAACGATTTATGCACCCGGAAAAAGCGGAAGGGCGCCAGGATGTCTTCAAAGCTGCGGAGGTTTTGTAACGTCAGGATCTTTTGCTTGTTAGTTTGTATGGCTACGTAGTTGCGGAGCGCTTCTACAAAAAGGATATCTTTTACATCCACCCGTACAATGCGTTTATCGGTTCGCACAAATATATAATCGGTGCCTGCAGGCTGCGATATAGCGGGCGCATTTTTCGCGAGCACCCGTTGTACGGTCCGCGCGAAGCGCTCAAACGATACGGGTTTCAGGAGATAGTCCACCGCTTCGCGGTCGAAGCCTTCTACTGCATATTCATCGTAGGCAGAAACAATTACTACCTGTATACCGCGGGGTGCGAGCTGCATAAATTCTATACCGCTGAGTTCCTGCATTTGTATATCCAGGAATACCAGGTCTACCGGTTCTTTTTTCACAAATGCCAGTGCTTCCTGCGGGTTGTGAAATGTTTTCAGTAACTGCAGGTCCGGCGTTTTGTTGATGAAGGCTACCAACACCTGTGCGGCCAATGGCTCATCGTCTACTACTATACACTTTACCGCCATATTATTACCAGTTGATCGTTAAGTTACTGAAATATTCTTCTTTCAAATCCTGAATTTCCAGGTGATGCCGGCCAGGATAGATCAGTTGTAAACGCTTCCGTACATTATCCAGTCCTATGCCACCGGTTTTATCCCGTTGCTGGCCGGATATATAGTTGTGTACGCGGAATACCAGTCGCTGTTCATTACACATCATGGTAATAGTGACCGGCTTTTCCGGGCGATTACTCACGCCGTGTTTAAAGGCATTTTCCACGAAAGGTACCAGCAGCAGCGGTGCTATTTCCTTGCCGGGCAATTGTTCCGGCAGGGAAAAAATAACGCCTTCGTTGCAGCCGGTACGTATGCGCTGGAGTGTTACGAAGTCCTGCAAATAGCGTATTTCTTCCGCTATAGCGGCGCGGTAAGCGATATCTGAAGGCTGTTCTACCATATAGGCCAGCAGGTGGGTAAGCGTTTTATGGGCGCTTACTACTTCCGGTGAGTTCATCAGCGCCAGTGAATAAATGCTGTTCAGGCTGTTGATTAAAAAGTGCGAGTTGAGCTGCATCTTCAGAAAACCTGATTCTGCCTGCAACTGCTGTTGCTGTAAAATGGCCCTGCGTTTATCTTCCTGTAACCACAAAATAAAAAACCGGTACGAGAAAGCGGCTAACACAATCATGGCGCCGCTCCACAGGTTGCTGAGGAAGTAATTCCCTGCGGAAATATACAGTTGTACTTTTTGCATATTCACATACCGGTAACCTGCGTATAATATTTCCTGTCTGAAAAAATGATCCGCGATAAAATATTTCAATGCAATGCTTCCCAGGACGACCGGTACTACAGACAGCAACAGTTTTATCCAATTTGTTTTTTGTAGAAAGGCAGGAACTATCCAGCGTATATAAATATAAAACGGCAGGAAATTAAACAACCCGAACAGGCCGGATTTGATGTTTAAATGATGTAATTTCTCCGGTGTGAGCGGCCTTGCCAATACCACATTAACACCGTATACCGCCAGCATCCATACCAGCAATAAGAGCAACAGCTCCTGTATATTTTTGCGGGTACTATGCATATTCCGGGTACAATTTTATTTTATGTTGAGAGATGTGAACGGCTGTGAGCACCGGCGATACAGACAGCGCCACCGATTGTTCAACTATATGCAGTGCTATCATAATTCCGCCCGGCGTATCACCCAGTTGCTGCAGGTATTTTTCTGTGGTGTTCTGCAGCCGTAATGCCTCGATCATACCGCCGGGCTCCCCGGTGATGCGGAGGGTCAGCGGCTGATGGGGATGACAGATCCTGCGCAAATCCAGGTAGCGTTCATAGTTGAGCAGTTCTTTCTTAAAACTCACTTTATCTTTTTCCAGCGCTTTATCATACAGCATATATCTCAGCAAATCAGACAACAGCAGGATCGCTTTGGTTCCTTCTTTTTCGCGGGTTTGTTCATTTTCCAGTACCGGTGTGAGTTGCTGGAGATAGTGCAGCAGCTGCCTGGATCCATCCTGCATACGCTCATAACGGATGGCGGCTTGTGTGGCGGCGGTAGCGAGCAACCGGTCGCCGGGTGCGGTATTGCGCCATTGCAACAGCAACCGGTAACCGTAGGCCAGCAGGGCTACTCCCATTCCTGTTTTGATGGTTTCCGGTGCATACTCGACGAAGGTCATATATATTTTGGGGCGGCCAATAAAAGGGATCCCGCGGAGCAATACCTGGTCGGGGAAAAAGAAATAACCTACCATGTACTTAATAACAGCAAAAATAAAGATCGCTGCAAGGACATAAATGATCACTTTCCAGTGCTGTTTATATTGTACCGGGCGGGGAAGTAAACCGAAAACCAGCAGGTAAAACAGGTGGAAATTAATGCATCCGTACAGTACCAGCCGCACCAATGTCCATTTCATGGCAATGGGATAGGGCCAGCCTCCTTTCAGCTGCGGAAAACTATACAGCAGTATCACGGCCATGCAAACGGCCAGGTGAACAAAATAACGGTATGGTTTAATGTGTTGCATATACACTTACAACATTGAAGATAGCATTTGAAATAACGGTTTTGGCATAAAACGATATTTATTTTTTTCGTCCCTGTTATATGCCTGTTGGTACTTTATTATTACCGGAAAGAACCTGCTGCCGGCACTTTCCGGTGATTCGTGCTTTTGTGGCGGGGAAAATGTTTCATCCATGTAAAAAGAGGGAATGTACTGTTCCGCATCCGGTATGTCCATTATCCGGTGCAGCTGAAAACAGGATAAGTATCTTGGATTTTCATTTTTCTGAGACAGTCCGTATATCGCAAAAATCAACCAACCATTTGTATGAGAAAGTCATTTTTATTCCTGTTGTTGTGCATGTCCGGGGCGTCGGTATATGCACAGCAGGTACTAAAAGGAACCGTGAAGGATGCGGTTTCCCGCCAACCGGTTCCCGGCGCCACCGTAAAAGTAATTGGTTCGTCTAAAGGCGCCACCACCAATGAAAAAGGGGAATTTGAACTGAATGTTCCTGCCAATGCGCAACTGCAGATCTCCTCTGTAGGTTTTGAAAATGTAATTGTTGCTGCCAGTATTATCCAGGCTTCGCCGGTATGGCTGAAAATCAGGGCTATTAATCTCACGGATGCCGTGGTAGTAGGTTACGGCACCCAGCAAAGAGGCAAAGTAACCAACGCTATTTCCACCGTCAAAAGCGATGCTTTATCTCCTGAAAAAAACATTGCCAGCGATTTCGGGAAAGCGCTGACTGGCCGTGTAGCGGGCGTATTTGTTGCATCTAAAGACGGAAGTCCGGGTGGCACGCCCAATATCCTCATCCGCGGGGCGCAGTCGGTGAATGCGGCCAGCACCAATCCGCTGATTGTAATAGATGGTTTGATCGTAGAGGGAAGTACCATCTCTATCAACAATATTAATCCGCAGGATATTGAATCCATTGAGGTATTGAAAGATGCTGCATCAGCGGCCATTTATGGTGCCAGGGGCTCTACCGGTGTGATCATTGTTACCACCAAGAAGGGCAGGATGAACAGTAAGCCTGCTTTCAGCATCAATATGTACACGGGAGTGAACAATGTGCCTACTTCCCGGCATATGCTGAATACGGAAGAATACAGTTCCGCTTTCCTGGATGCCCGCAATAACCGTATTGGCGATATCAATACGTTGCTGTCGGATCCCGGCAATCTCACGCCCGGCAAGATCAGCCAGTTGACCAACGAAAAACAAACCCTGCAAAGCCAGGTGAATGGGCTGCATATGGTTGACCGCAGCACCGACTGGATAGACCGGGTTAAAAATAAAAATGCGTCGGTGAATAATATCCAGGCCAGTATGAGTGGTGGCGGCGACAAGAATAATTATTATATGTCACTGGGCCGTTATGCAGAAGAAGCCACCATTGGTACCGGCAATTTTGAAAGATATACAGGCCGCCTGGACGTAACCCAGCAGGTAAACAACTGGTTAAAGATAAATGGCAACATCAACATTACGCAATCGGTCAGGAAGAATTTCAATAACCCGTTGGTGGCCGCATTCAATGCGAGGCCAGACACCCCGGAAGATCCGGTACTGAATCCAGATGGCTCGCTGGGTTATTATGTTGGTCAGCAGCAGCATCCGCTGGGTGTAATGATGGACTACAACAACAAAGACAGGAACAATGTATACCTGGGAGGTTTATCTGCAGATATTAAATTATTGCAGGACCTGTCGTTCCGCTCCTCTTTCAATGCCACCAAGTTCAATGACCTGAACACGGTGTTCTATCCTCCTACCGGCTACCTGGGCGCTTTTAACAAGGGCGTATTGAAAAACACCGGCGTGGATAATTTCTCTTATAATTTCGATAACTATTTCACCTATACGAAAAAGGTAAACCGTTTGGGAATCAATGCCACCCTGGGTTACACGTTTTATAACAACCAGCTTAATTACTTTGGATATGAGCTGAATGGTTTTCCTAAAATAGATGGTATTACCGGCGGAGGCGCTGGCAGCGCTTATGGCAGCGCATTTGCCATTGGCAGTAATAATAGCAGTAACAAAGAAGTATCTGACGCCTACTTTCTGCGCACGGGGCTCGATTGGGAAGGCAAATACCTCCTCAATGCCTCCATCCGCCGCGATGGTTCTTCCAAACTAAATGCGGGTAACCGGTACAGCTGGTTTCCTGCGGTATCGGCAGGGTGGGATATAGCGCGTGAAAATTTCCTTGCCGGCAGCAGATTGGTGAACCAGCTGAAAATCCGCAGCAGCTATGGCATCAGTGGCAATATCCGTCCGCTGGGATATTTTGATGCGCAGAATCTGCTTAACGCTACTTCTTACGTAAACAACCCGGCGTTGATGCTGACCACCGTTATAGGCAATCCGAATATCCGCTGGGAGCGCACCAAACAGGTAGATGCCGGTATAGATGTGTCGCTGCTGGTCAACAGGCTCACATTAACGGCCGACTATTACAATAAGACCACCGATGGTTTAATGAGCAACAATGATATCTCCTGGATTTATGGCGCCAGCAGCATCCCGGATAACATAGGCAGTATCCGTAACTATGGCGCTGACCTGGAACTGGCGCTCAGCAGCCGTGCCGGGGCAACGTTTTCGTGGGAAGTGGAAACCAATATGAATATCAACAGGAACCAGTTGCTGTCATTGAAAGACTCCCTTACTACTTATGGCGCCTATGTATTTGGCGGGCCTATGACAAAAGCTAAAGTGGGGCAATCGCTGGGCTCCGTGCAGGTATATGAGTCGCTGGGCGTGGATCCTCAAACAGGTGATATGTTGTATAAGGATCAGAACAAGGATGGCAAATGGGATAACAATGATATGATCACAGTACCCGTGGCGCTGCCTAAATTTACCGGTGGCACCAACATTACCTTGTCTTACAAAAACTTTACAATAGATGCGCTGTTCAACTATGTGGTGGGCAACAAGGTATATGATTTCTATGAGCAAACATTACGCAACTACAGCCCCGATTTTTACGGTGTAATGCCTAACAAATTTGATATCATCAATAAGCGCTGGAAGCAAAAGGGTGATATCACGGATGTGCCAAGGGCCATTACAGGGCCACATGGCGCCGGACAAACGGCGGACTGGAACTATCGTCCTTCCACACAATTTATCTACAATGGCGTCTTATGTGCGTTTGCGCAATATTTCCCTGAGTTATAATATTCCAACGGCAGTTTTAAGCAAGGTAAAGATCTCACGGGCACGCATCTACGCATCTGCCCAAAATGTATTTACCATCACGAAATATATTGGGTTTGATCCTGAAGCAGCCGCTAATAACGGTATTGTAAGTTCCAACCTGCCCAATCCGCGCGCAGCCGTTGTAGGTATAGATCTTTCATTCTAATCTGGCATCACATGAAAAAACATATTTTATTATATTTTACCGCTATAGCCGCCATCAGTTTTTCTGCCTGCAGTAAGCAACTGGACGAGGTTGCGCCTGATACGAAGATCGGCTTTTCACAACTCAGTAAAAACAACCTGCCGCTGGTGATCAACGGCGCCAAGCTGGCGCTCACCAACAACGGTTCCTTTTATCTTTATTATGCGTTCCAGGATATTATGAGCGACGACTTTCAATCGCTCACCTTCCCCACATACGACAACAATAACATCGCGCCCAATGATAATTCGTTGCCTGTAGCGTACCGGCAGCCTTACCAGTGTATTGCCAATGCCAACATGGTAATTCAATACGCCAGCGGGTTTCCTGGCGACAGTACCATCAGTGCTGCGCTGGGAGAAGCGTACCTGTTACGTGCCTTCTCCTATATGCTGCTCTCTGAATGCTTTGGTGACGCTGCTATCATAAAAGGCGGGGAAGATCCCAAAAGCCGGCCGGCGCGCAGCCCGCTCACAGCAGTCAACCAGCTGATTGAAGCAGACCTGAAAGCAGCTGTTACGCTGCTGGCAGACTACACCAGCCCGGCAGCCGGTTCCAAACAGGCTGCGCAGCTGCTCCTGTCGAGGTTATACCTGAAGCAGGGGCGTAATGATGACGCGCTGACCCTGGCAACAGCGGTGATCAGCTCCGGGAAGTTCAGCCTGCAATCTAACTATACCGATATCTTCAAATCGCAGGTGAACAGTGCAGAAGCCGTGTATAAAATCAATGAAACCAGCACCAGTACCTTCTATGGATTGCCTGCAGTGTTTGGTCCCGGTACTTACAACGGCGTGAATATGTCTGGTTCCGGCAACACCTGGGTCGACAGTAACCTTGTTAAATCCTATGAGCCGGCAGATGTGCGCAGAACTTGTTTCCTGCGTACCAAAGGCGCCGCTATCATAGACTCTGTATACTTTCTCACCAAGTTTCCTGCAGAAATTACGCCTTCGTATGTGGTTTGCCGTTATAGCGAAGCATTATTGATTGTAGCAGAAGCCAATGCACGGAAAGGCGTAACAGATGTAAGCATGTATAACCAGCTGCGTACGGCCCGTAAAGCCAGCACTGTTAGCAGCAGCGATTTCAGCAGTCCGGCCGCATTCCTTGCGGTGATAGAACAGGAACGCCGCAGAGAATTCATTGGCGAACGTTTAAGGTGGAGTGATATGCGCCGTTTTGGTAAAATGGATAGCTGGCTGCAGTCGTTCGGGCAACCCATAACGCATGCTTTGATGCCGCTGCCTTCCAGGGAATTTTTCATCAATCCTGACCTGGCGCAGAATGCAGATTACAGTAAATAAAATATTAAAATAATAAATTAAACAAACAATGATGAAGAAAGCAATTTTCAAGATTTGTGTAGCGGTGCTGGCCATACCCGCAGCATTACAGGCGCAACAGAACAAGTTAGTTAAATCGGTTACGGTAAAAGGCACCGTTGAATTTACCGATCCCAAACAGGCGGTCAATAAAGTATTTTTGTCGAAAGATAACTTCAAAGGAAAACCTGTGGTAGTAGATTCCTGTGAAGTAGGCAAAGACAATTCCTTTTCTTTTAAAATTAAACAGGACCACCAGGGCATTTATATTATCAATGCGATGAACTGGGACCGTGCCACCTTCTGGAGCGATGCCGATGTAACGGTACATATGAGAGGGTATGATACTGCCAGGTATAAGGTGAAGATTCCGCACTACAATTATGTGGCAGGATCTTACGACAATAACTTTGTGAACCTCCGCGAGCTGAACAACGAGCTGAATTACCGCAGGATGATAGATGAATACAACATGGAGTATTATGCCAAGAAAGCCACTGATACTACCTGGTACGCCTATATGAGGGACCATCAGAAATATAACCCAATGGGCGAGGATTATAAAATCCGCGAAGAGGTGCTTACCAAAGCGTATGCCGACCGCCCGGTGATGGTATATGCCATCCGTGGTATGGCGGGCACACAGGCAGGTGCACAATACGACAATGCCATGAAAATGCTGGAGGTGCTGATAGCGCGTTATCCGTGGTTAACAGAAGCAAAGCTGCTGAAGGAAACGATTATCACCAACAAAGCACAGGCCATGCGGTTGAAAGCAGGGCAGCCTATGCCATCCGTGAAGTACCCTGATGCCAATGGGTCGCTGGCCGGACTGGAAAAATACAAGGGTAAATACCTGTTGGTTGACTTCTGGGCAAGCTGGTGCGGCCCTTGCAGGCAGGCCATCCCAAAGGTAAAAGAGCTGTATGAAAGTTACAAGGCAAAAGGCTTTGAGGTAGTAAGCATTTCCATCGACACTGATAAAAATGCCTGGGAAAAGGCAATGAAAGAGGAAGCTATGCCATGGGAACAATTGCTGAGTGATAACAAGGATAAGACCATGGAACAATTCCAGTTTTCCGGCATCCCTACTATGTACCTGGTGGATACCGAAGGAAAAATTATGGAGCGTTTCACCGGCTACAGTGAAGACGCAGAAAAGAAAATAAAGGAGAGCCTGGCAAAAGGCACCAAAGCCGTTCCTGCAAAACAGGCGGCCTCTGTTCCAATGTCCAGTTTCTAAACATCATACACCAACCATGAATAAAAACACATTGATAATGGCCGGCAGCATGCTGCTGGCCGCTTTTCTCCCGGCAACCGCACAAAAGAAATACAAGATAACTGCCCATATCAAAGGCCAGGACGACTATCGTCTGAGCCTGTCGTATGTAACCGCCAGCGGGCATATGGCAGATACGGTAATTGCCCGCAATGGCGACCAGTTCATCTTTTCAGGGCAGGTACAGGAGCCTGTAGTGGGTACTTTTTTGTCGCGCCACCCTGCTTCAAAATTTGAAATGGTGAAAGGCGGTATGTTTATGCCCGCGCCTAACCTGGAAATCCTTCTCACGGAAAATACGGATGTAACCATTACCGGTGATGCCACCGAACTTTACAAAGCAGTAGTGAAGGGCGACAAAGCCAATGAAGAACTGAATGCGCTCCGGCAAAGAGAAATGCCGCTGGTATCAAAAGTATGGGAGCTGAGGAAGAAGTCGGCCGCCATGCGCAAACCGGAAGACAGCACCGCCAGGAAAGCCATGACAACAGAAATGGCCGCCGCCAATGAACAGCTCACGGTTATGCGTAAACAGTTTGTGGCAATGCATCCCAAGTCTTTCGTAAGCGTTATGCTGCTGGTAAGGTTGCAGGGCGACTACGATGCAGTAGCCTATGAGCAGGCGTACAACAAGTTAAGCGATACTTATAAAAGTACTTATTTAGGCAGGTACCTGGGCTCCCGGATATCCGGCGCCAAAGCTACCAGCGAGGGCGCCACGGCTATTAACTTCACCAAAAAAGATAATTACGGTCAGCCGTTTACGTTATCCTCCCTTAAAGGGAAATATGTATTACTTGATTTCTGGGGAAGCTGGTGTGGTCCCTGCCGGGCGAGTCACCCGCACCTGAAGGAAGTATACGCAAAGTATAAAGATAAAGGATTAGAAATAGTGGGCGTTGCAGATGAAAAAGCCAACAACCTGGAAGATGCAAAAAAGGCATGGTTAAAAGCTATCAGTGATGATGGCATCGGCTGGATACAGGTACTTAACAACTACGAAAAGGCGTCTGCCGATTTAGCGATGGCATACGGTATCACCGGGTTTCCCACTAAAATACTGCTGGATAAGGACGGGAAAGTATTATTCAAACTTGTTGGAAGCGGCGGGGATGAATTGGATCAAAAGTTGAAAGCGGTGTTAGGTAATTGAGGAAGGAAGCCGGCTTATTACATGGAGCCGGCTTCTTTTTTATGTTTAATGCAATCATCTTAAGAAACTGTAGAAGATGCCTACCCGGAAACCGATCCATAATTTATTACTGCGGCTTGCATCCGGAGAGAAATTATTGCTGATGGTATAAGGTGGTTTAAAATACTTTACATTAGCGAGTGCCTCACTCTCCTGCTTTCCCAGGGCACGTGGTTTTCCTTCTGTGTAATAGGTTGTTTGCAGGCTATTCAGCGCCACCCCAAACTGAAGCCGCCAATGATCGCCCATTTGTTTTTCCCCTGCCAGGGATAACTTACGTAGCTGTGCTTTCACTGTTTTTTGCAGGAATGCCAGCGAGTCATAGTTCGCTTCCATCCTTCCTGTAGTACCCTGCAGATGTAAACGCCAGTTGTCTGATAAACGTATAGAAGTACCTGCGCCATACCGGAGCATAGAGAAAGAAAAGTTAGTGCTCCAGGAACCGACGAGGTAAAGGAATGGTACTCCTACATGGATGGTTGGATTTACATAAAAAGATTCGTCTGCTACCATCCCTGCGGCGGCATAGGGTTTTAATGCGAATGCCGATTCGCTTCTTTTAGCGCCGGCAGGTGGTGCAGTTATCAGTGGCCTGAAATAGCCGGTATTCTTTTTTATGGCGTCCGGCGCGGGAAATATAACACCTGCCTGTTTGGTAGTCACCGGGGAAACAGGGATGATGACAAAACGGGCAGGTGGTATTACGCGTTCCCGTTTTATCACTACAGGAGCTTTTTTTGTAACAATAAGCGGTGGTGCATCTACAAAAATAATATGACCTCCCAGCACACGGTAATCAATACCGGTATGTTCACGCAGCTCTGTGAGCAACCTTAACAAAGATTGCGTTCCTTTTTTTACATGCACGGTCCTGGAGGTTGGAAACTTCCGTGTGTTCACGGAAAACCGGATGCCGGCCTGTTTGCTGACGAGGGTCAGCAAGGCATCCAGGCGCATATCTGCAACGGGAATGGTTACTTCTTCCTGTAACTTCACGGTGGCTTCCTGAGCAAAAACGGTGGCTGTTAAGAGGGTTAACCCTGCCGCTATAAAAAATTTCGATAGCAGACTAATTACATCCTGCCCCACTGATATATATCCTGTCATGCTCAAATCTACATTGTACATTCAACGTAACTGAAATCACTTCAAATACGTATTGTATTGGTTTATTCTCAAAGGCACTGCTCATGGTGCAGTTCTCCAGGCGTTTATCTTCCAGGATCACTTTAATGTTGTATGCCTTTTCCAGTTGAGTGACAATTTCTTTCAACGACGCATTTTCAAAATTAAAGATCCTGGTGGCATATCCCGTTTTATTGGGATTAAAGGCGCCTGTGATGCTGAAACGCTGGGAGATGGTGTTGTACTCCAGCTGTTGTGCTGCTTTTACTATTATAGCGGTATCTCCCTTGCTGACCAGTACAGCGCCGCTGGTAACCGCTACTTCAATCACGGCTGCCAGTTCACGGACATTAAAGGCAGTGCCTAATACTTTAATGCGCAGGTCCCCCACTGATACTATAAACGGTTTTAACGGATCAGAAGTTACATTGAACCAGGCTTCCCCGGTTAATTGAATGAACCTTGTTTTATCTGCGAGGCCCGGGTTATACTTGATAACCGAATGGCTGTTCACTACTGCCAGGGAGTGGTCCGGCAGGGTATCGCGGTAAATGCCGGTGGTGGTTTGCCTGATCACCAAAGGAGCAACTGCAGGTGATGGCCGCCATATAAAGTAAAGGGTAGCGGCGCCTATCAGCACCAATATGACTGCTGCCATACGCCAGGCGTTCCTTTGCGGTTTATGCCCCACTGTCTTTTGTTTGATTTCATGCAGCAGGAGCGCTTTATCCGGCAGCTGGTGATGCGGGTTGTTCCCGGCTGCGTCCCAGGCTGCTGCTGCTTCGTTGTATAATTTGCGGTGATCCGGGTGCTGCGTGATCCAGTCATCCACGGCCATCGCCTCTTCCGGGGAGGCTTCCCCGGAAAAGTATTTCCCTAATAACCCGTATAACAGCTCCCCGTTGCTCATTATGGTTGTAATAAAAGTAAAATAAATACAGCGATCGTGATGTCCGACAGTTCCGCTCGAAGGATCCGTAAAGCCTTTCCTATCTGGGCTTCTACGGTTTTTACAGAAAGGTCCATTTCTGCCGCAATATCTGCATACTTCTTTCCTTCAAACCTGCTTTTGGTGAAGATCAGCTTACATTGTGGCGGTAATTTTCCGATGCATGCCATGATCCGTTGCTGCGTTTCCTTGCTGACCAGGGCATTCCTGAATTCGCCGGCAGGATGATTGTTGGTTGTTGCGTAATGATCTTTTATTTTTTTATGTCTTTTTATATTAAGACAATAATGGTAGATGGCCGTATACAAATAGGATTTCACCGACTGCTGCCCGTCTATTGTTGTCCTTTTCTCCCATAACTTCAGGAAAACCACCTGTACTGCATCTTTGGCCTCATCATTATCTTTTAGTATAGTGAAGGCATAGCGGTGCAAACCTTCAAAATACGTTTGAAAGTATGTTTCTATCTGCCTGTACAGGTCATCTGCCTTGCCAATATGTGCGTTCAATACAAAACCGGTTACCGTGATTGAAGTGATCGTTCCCTGGTAATACACTTCAGCTTTCAAATCCCCCTATCTGTTTCAAAAAATAATTTTTTAATGGTTCCAGGTAAGGGTAAAAATGAATTAAAGTGTATTAGCCCAAATATCTGTACCATGACGAAAACCATCAGCAAAAGAAATCTCATCTGCCTGATAGCCGGGACAGCCCTTGTTATTTTAAATTCGGTTTCCTGTAAAAAGGAGAACAACGGCGCCAACCCCGCTCCCATACCCAATGAGCCGAACCCGGAGCCTGGCGGAAATGATCCTGGCGCTCCTAACCTGCCCGGTACACTTTACGACTATGTGGGCACCCGCAACAATATGCCTCCTTACATGCAGGCATTTATGAATGCCAATCCTACCCTGGACAATACACCTGTTGGCAATCCTATTACCAATGCAGGAGCTACCCTGGGCAGGGTATTATTTTATGACAAGTCGCTGTCGGTGAATAATACCCGGTCGTGTGGTTCCTGTCACCACCAGGACAAAGCCTTTACCGACGGCGTAGCCACATCCGAAGGATTTGAAGGGAATTTAACCCGGCGTAACAGCATGCCGGTGGTGAATCTCCGCTTCTTCCGGTCGGCCACCATGTTCTGGGACATGCGGGCCAAAGATATTGAAACGCAAACGCTGATGCCTGTCCTGGATCATATAGAAATGGGAATACCTTCCCTCACTGCTCTTGAAACGAAATTAACAGGGATAAGTTACTACCCGGCACTATTTAAAGCTGCTTTCGGAAGCGAAGTGGTTACCTCCGATAAAATAGCCAAAGCAATATCGCAGTTCCTGCGGAGCATTGTATCCTTCAATTCCAGGTATGATCAGGGAGTAGCCATGCAATTCAGCAACTTCAGCGCCTCAGAAAAAAATGGCATGCGGCTGATGCAGGCGGATTTCTGCACCGAATGTCATAGCGACTTCTCCACCGCCGGGGTGGGAAAAAACGCGTCCTACCTCATTGTGGACAACACCGGGGTGAATACCGGGTTTGGCTCCAACAACGGGCTGGAAAGTAACTACACCGACAAAGGTATTGGTGAGATTACCCACAAACCCGCCGATCAGGGTACCTTTAAAATTCCAAGCCTGCGGAATGTGGAGCTGACTGCCCCGTACATGCACGATGGCCGCTTTGCCACACTCGAAGATGCGATAGAACACTATTCTACCGGGATCAAACAAAATCCAAATATCGGTATACAGTTTTCGGGAATACAAAGCGGGGGTTTGGTGTTTTCCGCGAAAGACAAAAACGATATTATTGCTTTTCTTAAAACACTGACTGATCAGTCGCTGGTAACGGAGCCGAAGTATGCGGACCCGTTTAAATGAGATGGAGAGGGCGTTTCATTGAGTGTGAAACGCCTTTTTTTTAAAAAATATGTTAAACCTATATTACTATTTATGTCTTTGTAGTGTACAATTAATGTTATTCTCCTTCTAAAAAATCTATACGTTTGACTAATGATCAGAATAAACTTTGAAGATACATTTGAGCGATAGAAGTTGCCACTGATTTAACGGATATAAAATTCTATTCCAGACTAAAGAACGGAAAATTGATTTTACTAAAAATAGAAATCAGACCTCTGACCGATCCGTTATTGCCAAATGTTTTCAACCTGGCCTTTGGTCCTTTAAATGAAGAAGGAAAAATTAACGACGAGATTAAGGTTAATCACTCAAATATCGGCAAATGTTCTCGACGGTCTTATTGTTTGCCTTAAGCTTTCTGCGGAAAAATAATTCATCGACCATTGGCGTAGATGGATCTAATGATATACGTGCATATTTGTATCACAGGATGTTTCTAACCAATAAAAATTATCTCTGCGACGTTATTATAACAATTGGAGTAGATTGGTATGTAGGATTCATTTAAACAACTGATTATTCAATAAAAAACCATAATTTCGACATATGACGAAGAATATCCAACAAAAATTAGATAAAATCATTCAGTTTGCAGCAAGCTCCGGCAAGGCTGTCAGGCCGGTTGAGGATACGTCCACGCAACGTTTAAGCAACGATAGCCTTTCCATGTCTATCAGAAATAAAAAGGAAGCTGATTTATTTCTCGCAGAATTAAACGCTGTCATAAAAACCGCCCGCTATAAATAACCTGGAATCACTTCCCCGGCTTCAGCTCCAGCACCTTCACCTGGAATGGCGCCAGTTCAAGTATAATCGTTTTCTCACTATCCATCTCTTCTTCTTTTACATCTTCTGTAACATTCAAAACAGCAAACCTGGTATGATAGCCAACCGGCAATTCCAGCACTTCTTTTAGATTGAAAGTAATTCTTTTTGTTCCGGGAGATGGGTTCCTCCATGTTAAGATGCCTTCCTGTTGGTTCCATGCGGCAAAGCCATACACCTCCTGTTTGCCGGGGTCACCGCCCATCCAGTGTGCATCGGATAATACATCCCGGTGCTTTTCGGACCAGCGCATGGCTTTGGCCAATACATTCCAGCTGTTGCTGCTCATCAGGTGCGGATTGATATACAGCTCCTGCATGCCGGTGCCGGTGCCAAAAAACTCCCAGATATCTTCCGCAATGCCTTTATCGTCGTTGGTAAAACCTGCGCCCACGCCATTTTCATTATTGATTACCACGCCGTGATACATCATAGCGTTGAGCGGATATAATTTTGCGCGTTGTACTACATTTTTATATACTTCCGCATCGCGGTAGTTGATCCATTGCTGCCTTTTGGTGCCGGCGCCCAGTACATCCATATCGCCGCCGGCGCGCCAGATGGCGTCGCCATAATTGAGCCAGTAAGGAGAAGGCCAGGTGCCTACCGTTAAATTAAAGAAGAGGTCGGGTTTTATTTTGCGCAGATCGGTGATGACGCGTAAAAATGCTTCCACATCTTTAGCGTACTTCTCTCCTGCCCCGCTGGCGCCATTACCAGCGCCTACGCCGTCGAATTTAAAGCTCACCACACCCTGGTCTTTCACAAAACCGGTGGTTAGTTTTTTAAAGTAGCGGAAGTAATTTTTATCCGCCAGGCTAAGGCCATTTTCATTGGGCGTAAAGGGAAGGCCGAGCGTTTTAATGCTGGCAAGGCGACTGATCTTTTCCTGGTCGTAGCCGCCCCAGGGAGACACCCATACGCCCATGGCAGCATGATATTTAGCCGCCAGTGCTTCCATATTCTTAAACCCGTTGGGCAGGTGCCTGCTGAAATACCAGAGTTTATTGTAATCATCCCAGCCGCTGTCCCAAAGGAAAGCGCTGATCTTTGCTTTGCGTTTTACGACGAGGCTGTCGCCAAACATGCGGATACGGTCCATTGCGTTGGCTTCGGTAATTTCCCGGCCGTCGTAACCTGCATCGTACCAGGAGTTGTAATGTGGAAAAGGACGATAAGGTACCGCGCGCACTTTTTCCAGGTAGTAAAGGAAACCGCGACGGAGCTGTGTTTCCGGGGTAACGCCCCAGGCCGTGCTCACGTCAAACCCGTTGCCGGAGCGCAGCGTGGCAGATGCCGCCACGCTGCTTTGAATACCTTTATCTGTTACACGTCCCTGTGCCATCGGGTGTTCCAGCGCAAAGAAACTGTTGCCGGCTATAACCGGCGAACCGTCCACAGTGCCGGAAAGCTGCGGCTGATAGGCCGATGGAACATTTACCAGTAACAGATCGTCCACAGCCGACGAAGGATCGGTGATATGGAAATGCTGCTGAATGAAGTTACAGTCGTTGTGCAACGTGATCCGCCAGATCACCTGAATATTCTTTACAGTATTTACCAATGTAAAGCTGAGCTGCTTACCGGGCAGGCGCGCTATCAACCGTACTGCGGTTGGTGAAGCAGTGATGTTACCGGCGTCTTTTGTGCTTACCTGGAAATCAGCGGCGGTTAATACGGTTCCATCTTTCAATTTTAATTCAAACAAACTATGTTGCGGAAAAGAGAATGCTTTAGCACGCAGCTTATCCGTAAACGTTACCTGTTGCAGGTGGTTCTTCAACACGTTTATTTTTACTTCCAGTATATTATTCCCCAGTGTATTGGCAGCGGGTTGCACCACTGCCACGGCGGGCGTTTTGCCAGCGTAATATACCTGGGCAGATAACGCCAGCCGGGATAGCAATAAGATGGCAATAGAAACGGATCTTCTTTTCATGGCTTGTGCTGTTGAACGGAGGATAATGTTAGGCGATTTCACCCGGCTTTTCCAGCACAAACGATTGCGTGAAATAGCAGTATGCTACATCTTTTCTTTTTTCCGGATCTCTGCAAACAATGCTTTAAAGGTATCTGCATTATCCTGTGTTGGTTTGCGCACACCTTTTCGGTTGTAGTAGGCATCAATAAATTCTTTTGTATTTACCCACATGGTTTCGAATACGCCGGGCATCCGTTCAGATAACGTATAGGAAAAATCTGCCCGCAGCGCGTTTTTCCGGGCGGCATATACCTGTTCCAGTTGTGCCAGCGCCACGTCTTTTTTTCCGCAGGCGGAAGGCAATACATGGAATCCTTTGATGGCAAAGTAAGCCGGGGTGGGCGGTGCATCTTCATATTTCCAGTCGCAGATCATGATATCTTTCGGGATCAGGTCTATAGCCCTGGCGGTATTGTTCATACTGGCCTGCCATCCGAGCAGGTTGGTTTCTTTTCCGTCTATCAGGCGGTCGCTCCACATCCACAGCTGGCAATTTTTTTCTTTGAGATGCTGATGCAAGGCGTTTACATAGCCTGCAAACAGTTCGGCTTTGTCGCGGCCCCCGCAGCGGGGGCACTTATCATAGCCTAGGATCCACACCTCATCAAGTCCCACGTGAAGCGCATCGGCGCCGCATACATCGATGAGTTCATCCATCAGGGGGAAAATGATCTTGAACAGGTCGGGGTGCAGCGGGCATAGGCTTTTGCTGTAGAAGTCGAACATACCGCCGTTTTTCCAGGGCACCGGCGGATTATAGTCCGGTGATTCGTCGAGCTGCGGGTAATTTTTCAGCAACGGTCCCATTTCTGTTTGTTCCGACTGGTGGGCCAGCAGGTTCATGGTAGGGATAAAGCGGATACCGGCTTCCTTGCAGGCGGCTACAATCTGTTTGAGGTCTGTTTCCGAAATCGCGTTGCGCTCGGCGAGTTCGGGATGCGATTTAAACTGGTATGCATATTCAATCCGTAACGCCAGTGTGTTTACCCCTTCTGCCTTCAAGGCTTCTTTGATAAAGCGGCACAGCAGCGGCACATCCTGGGGAGCTGGCACGCTGAGCAGCAGCCCTTTTACAGGCAATACGTTCCATTTGAAATCTTTTGGTGTTTGCGACATGGCAGTTGCAGGCAACAGCCATAGGGCTATATAAAACAGGACTTGTTTGAACATTACTGAACATTTAATTATCTGAGAAAAGTGGCGGCCCGAAAACGGGCCGCCACTGCTACTTATTCTGCCGTTACTTTGCGGATACGGTTATTGTTGCGGTCGAGCACATACACTACGCCGTCTTTGTCAACTGCCACGCCGGTAGGTGCGTTGAACAGCGCTGCTGCGCCGGCGCCATCCGCAAATCCTGCGGTGCTGCCGCCTATATAGGTGCTTACTTCCCAGGCGTTAGCAGTGATGAAGCGGATGCATTGGTTGCTGTTAACAGAAGATCCGTCGGCACTGCCGTTACCGGCTACGAACAGGTTGTTGGCTTTGTCCACGATAATACTCCAGGGATTTTCAAAACGTGCAGCGGTACCGGTACCATTTACCAGGCCGGTTTGATTTTCCGCGCCGGCGATGATAGTGGGCGCCCAGTTACCTGCAGCAAACTTTTTGATCACGGAGTTTCCATTCTCTGTTACAAATAAATTCCCTTTGTCATCTACCGCTACATCAGCGGGTCTGTTTAGCCCGGTGATGATGGGTGTAACGCTGCTGCCATCAGGCGTTACCTGATAAATGCTGCCAGGGCTGCCGTTGTTGGCGTAGTACAGGGTGCCGTTGCGTTTATCGATGCCAATTCCCCAGGCTTCGCCCCAGCAAATGCGGGAGGTGGTACCATCGGGTGTGATTTTGCGGATGGTCCATGCGGAAGGATCGGATACGAATACATTCCCGCTGTTATCGGTTACAATATCAAAGGGAAGATAGAACTGTGCGGCGGGGCCTTTGCCTTCCACATAGCCGGAAGTGCCGCTGCCGGCGAGTGTGGTGACGGCGCCATCGGGTGCAATTTTTCTCACGCGTAAGTTGCCTGCATCGGCTACATATACGTTTCCGTTATCGTCTACATCGAGGCCGCAGCGTTTATCAAAATTAAAAGCGGCGTTTGTGCCTTTGCCATCGGAGTAGCCTGCCGCGCCGTTGCCTGCCAGGGTGGTTACTTTATAGGAAGATAAATACTGGAAGTCTTTGGGAGCGGTGCCTGCTTTGCCGTTAATGGTTACGACTACTTTACCGCTGCCAGCTTTTTCCGGGATTACTACCAGGATATGATCGCTGATAATGCCGGTGATAAGGGCTTTTTTGCCATTCACCGTAACGGTCACCCCATTGGTATCTTTACTGAAATTGGTTCCATAGATCAGCACTTCCGTGCCGGCGGCGCCGGTTTCCGGTGTAAATTTATCCACTACCACCGGTGCGTTGTTATCGTGTTCGAAATCGTTGTCTTTGTTACAGGCAGCGGCTGTAAACAACAGCCATACTGCCAGTAAGCGGTATATTATCGTTTTCATTCTTTTAAATTTAGGGAGATGTAGAACGCTTTACCAGCCTTTATTCTGCGTAAACTCAGGATTCTGGCTGCTTACCTTATCCATTTCACTTTGCGGAATGGGAAGCCAGTAATTTTTACCCGGATCGAACACCCTTTTTTCTATTATGGGGTAGCGGTAGGAAACATTGCCGGTGCCGCTAACGGCTACGCCGTGTACTTCTTTATTATCCACCTGTTCAGCGGTTTTCCAGCGGCGCACATCCCAGAAGCGATGATCTTCCAATGCCAGTTCTATTCTTCTTTCATGCCGGATCTTTTCGCGCAGCGTTTCTTTGGTTCCACCGCTGACACCCGGCATACCGGCCCTGGTGCGGATTGCATTGAGGGCATTGTATACTTCTGTTGCGGGGCCTGCGGCTTCATTTTGTGCCTCCGCGTAGTTGAGATAAAGTTCCGCGGTTCTGATGAGTACCCATTTGCGGTCGCTGCCACCGGTGCCTGCGAACAGGTCGACCGAAGGGAGGAGATATTTCCGTGGCCAGTAGTTGGTGGCAATCTGGCCGGAACGCGGTGCATCGGCCCCGTTCGGATCCAGCACCTTTCCTTTCCAGGAACAGCCGGGATACAGGATGGTAGCATAAAAGCGGGGATCCCTCCCATCGTAAGGACGTTGCGCGCTGTAGCCGGAAGCGGGATCTTTAATGGAAAGGCCGGTGGTTTTCATTTCGTAATCATCTACCAGTTCCTGCAGCGGCGTAATGTTGCCGTAGCCGTTGGCGCTGCGGGGATTCATTTCCCGGTCAATACCACCATCGCCGAAAGCGCCGGGCGCGGGGCGGCTCCAGATCACTTCACGGTTGAAGTATTGGGTGAAGATATCGCCGTAGCTGTCGTACAGCGTGTAACCGTTGGCGATAGCAGTGTCCAGTGCGGCCTTGCAGGCGGTTGCGGCAGCCTGCCAGCGGGCGGCATTGTTGCCTGCATTGTAGAGCGGGCTGGCGTAAAACAGCCGTACGCGGCCTTCCAGCGCCAGTGCAATCATTTTGGAGGCACGGCCCCAGTTGGAAGGGCGATCGTTGTAAGCCACCGGCAACAAAGTGCCGGCTTCCTGCAGGTCGTTGAGGATGCTGGCAGTTACTTCATCGATGCTGTTGCGTTTGTAGTAAATGCCTGTTGGATCATCAAACGGATTTTTTTCCGACAGCAGCAGTGGTACGCCGCCCCAGGCGCGCATCAGTTCAAAATAGTAGAAGGCGCGCAGGGTGAGCACTTCTCCTTTAAGGCGGCTACGGCGTTGCGGATAGTTAGGATCCTGGGGCACGAGGTCGTACTGCGCAAGGAACTTATTACACGAACGGATCTTGCCATAATAGTCGGCCCAGGAGCTCTGCATCGGGAAGTTGGCAGGGCTCATGGAGCCGGTGTTGAAATTGCCGGCATCGGGATAAGAAGCGGAATTATCGCTGGCCTGGTTGGTTTCGTCGGTGGCACTGCTGAGCGGCCATGCCGACCCGGGCTTAAAAATATTGGGTAAGCTTTGGTAGATAGTATTCACAAACTTTTCGGCGTTTTCAATATTTGAAAACACTTCTTTTTCAGTGATCAGATCACTGGGCTTCCTGTCCAGGTAATTCTTACCGCAGGCAGTAACACACATGATCAGTACTGCTGCTATCCCTGTTTTAACGAAGAACGTATTCATGATTTTAATTTATCACAGGTGATTAAAGATTGATGGTGATGCCGGCATTATATACGCGCATAATCGGATAAGGCTGCCAGCCCCAGCGGCCGCCGGTATTGGATTCCGGATCTATCCCCAGTTCCTTCACATTATCCCAGCTGATGAGGTTCATACCATTCACATAGATGCGTGCGCTTTTAATTTTTACCTTTTTCAGGAGGTGCGCCGGCAGGCGGTATCCTATCTCAGCATTCTTTAATTTAACATAGTCGGTGTTCCTGATCCAGTAAGTAGAACTGACCGAGTTATTGGCCATATTACTTTCCGATAAGTGTAAAACAGGATAGGTGGCTTTGTCGGCGTTTTCCGGCGTCCACCTGTTCAGGTGCATGGGCCGGTAGCTTTCGCGGAAGTTGCCGGTGAGCTGCGAAGAGTAGATCTGGCGTCCGCCGCCTGCGCCCTGGAACAGCACACTTACATCCAGGCCTTTATAGTCGATGCCGAAGGTGGCCCCGAAATAACTGGTGGGTACATTCATCATGGGTAGCATGATCCTGTCGGCTTCATTGATCACGCCATCTTTATTGATGTCGGTGTACTTGATGTCGCCGGGGATGAGTGGTGAAAAAGTTTGCTGCGGGCTTTTATTGATTTCATCCTGGTTGCGGAACAGTCCTTCTGCCACGTAGCCGAGATCGTACCCGATAGGATGGCCTACTGCGCTCTGGTAAGGATATGCCAGTTTGGGTTCATCCATCTCCAGTATTTTATTTTTTACATACTGGTAATTCAATTTTGAAAAGACGCCTACTGCGCCGATGTTGGAATTTACATTCAGTTCTGCTTCCACACCTTTATTGCGGATACGGCCCATATTACGGTTCAGTGATGCGGTGATACCGAGATAAGCAGGGATGGTGCCGGCGTAGGTAAGGATATCTTTACGCAGTTCATTAAAAATATCTACCGAAAACTTCACTTTATCTTTCAGAAATCCTGTTTCAATACCGAGGTTTGTTTTGGCTGCTTTCTCCCAGGTGATGGCGGTGTTGCCCACCCTGTTTTCATAATAGCCGCCGGCGCCGGTGCCCACGCTGCCAAAAGTAAAGCCATCGCCGCGGGCGTAATCAGATACATATAACCAGCGGTCGCCGCCTACCTGGTCGTTACCCACATAACCGTGTGAGAAACGCATTTTCAGGTAACTGAACAACGACTGGCCGCTCATGAATTGTTCATTACTCAGCACCCAGGCTGCAGAAAGCGCCGGGAAAAATCCGTACCGTTTACCGGGAGGAAAGTTCTCGGAGCCATTGTAACCGGCGTTGAATTCGAGGTAGTAGCGGGTAGCGTAATTGTAAGCAATCCTGCCTACAAAGCCTTCGTATACCCGTGGGAGGTTGCCCGACTGGGAGCGGTAATTGCGGTTGAACAGGAGCAAGCCTCCGAGTGAGTGTTTACCAAAATCGCGGTCGTACATCACTTTCAGATCGTAGTAGTAATATCTTTCGCCGCTGGAATAACCGGAGCGCTGTAAACTGGTGGCCTTACGGTGCTGGGTATACGTACCATCTGCACCGGGCACTGATTTGTAACGGTAGGAATCAAAGTCCTGGTCCAGTGCAAAGTTGATATCGCCATAGTTCTCGAAAGTAAAGAGTCCTTTTACTTTCAGTCCGGGTGTGATAAAGTCCAGTTTTCGGGTGAGTGCCACACTGCCGTTGGTGCTATGCCAATAGGCATCGATATAACCGTTGCGGGTAAGTACGCCATACAGGTTGTAGAAATCTTCCCGCATGGTACCGGAGGCGATAGAGCCATCGGGGTTAAACACCGGTGTAAGGCGGTTGGTCATCTGCGACAGCAGTACCCAGAAAAATTCATTATTGCCACGGTCCGCAGAAGGACTGGTACGGTTTTCCAGGCGGGAGGCCAGGTCTACCTGCAGGTCGGTATTTTTATCGAGGGTGATATCCACGTTGGAGCGGAAATTAAAGCGGTCGTATTTGTATTTGATGCCGTAGATATTTTCATTGGCGTGGTTGTATACCGGCTCCTGGCGCAGGTAAGAACCCGATACAAAATATTTCACAAATTTGGAACCACCACCGATATTGATGTTCACTGTTTTCTGCGGGGAATAGTCCCGGATGATTTCCTTGTACCAGTCGGTATTTGGATAGTCATAAGGTTTCAGTCCTGTTTTATAATATTCCAGTTCCTGGTCGGTGAATACCGCCGGCATGCCATCATTTTTGGCGGCTTCATTTTCCAGCAGGCCGGATTGGTAAGAATCGAGGAAGCGGGGAAAATTGGTAGGCTGCTGCAAGGCATACTGCATGTTCACCTGGATGTTGGGCGGGCCGTCTTTACCGCGTTTGGTGGTCACCAGCACGATACCGTTGGCGCCCTGTATACCGTATAATGCAGTAGAGGAAGCGTCTTTCAGGATAGAAACGGATTCTATTTCGTTGGGGTCCAGCTGACCGATATTGGCATCGCCGCGGGGCAGGCCATCTATTACCACGAGCGGGTTGGTGGCGCCGGTGGTGCTGATCCCACGGATAAACAGCTGTGAGTCGTCGCTGCCGGGGCGGCCGGAGTGCTGCGCCGTGATGAGGCCGGGTAATCTTCCGGCCAGTGCGTTCGATAGGTTGGCTACCGGGCTTTGTTTCAGTTCTTTTGTTTGTATGCTGGACACAGCGCCGGTGATGCTTTGCCGTGTTTGTTTTTGTCCGTATCCCAGTACCACTACTTCATTCAAACCTGCATCGGAAGATTTCAGTGTTATGACGGCCAGCTGCGCGTTGCCTTTCACGGCGATTTCCCTTGTTTCAAATCCCAGGTAGGAGATGATGAGGACGCCGTTTTCCGGGACGGTTATTTTAAAGTTGCCGTCAACATCGGTGGTGGTACCACGACTGGTCCCTTTCAGCTGGATGCTTACGCCGGGCAGCTCGGGGCCATTTTCCGCCGTTACCTTACCGGTTACCGTGATATCGGCCGTACTTTCCGAGATGGCTACCAGTCCGCCTTCCAGCATTTTATACCGTAAATTTTTCGCCAGCACTTTATCCAGGATCTCCGGCAGGGTGGCTTCTTTGAAGTTGACATCTACCTTTTCATCTTTCGGAAAAGTTTTGTAGTTGTACAGAAACCGGTAGTCACTTTTCGTTTCCACCCACTCCAGCAGCTTATGCAGGGCAATTTGCCGGCTGTTGAGCGTGAATTTGCTTTGCGAATACACTTCGGCGCGCACCTGTAAAATTGAAGCAGTAATAAGGATGAGACAAAGCTTCATACACAAGAATATTTTTCTCACTGAATAGTTGGAAAGGGCTGTTTTTGAACACAGCTTTTTTTTCATACATTTGAAATTGAACGTTAGACATTAGAAACAACGGGCATCCCGCACGGATTACGTTGTTTCGTACCATGTTTGGCTTTAGGGGAAGTGTTGCCGCACTTCCCTTTTTTTTATGGGCGGAAGGAGTGGTTATACAGGTTCGGTGGGAACCGGGAATATTTTTTTCATCGTGTTACTGTTTGTTTTATGATCTGGTTGATTAATGATGTATAAAGATGGTATCTCCCTTTATAGTGAAATTAAAATCGGCAGTGACCTGTAATGCTTTGAGCGCTTCTGTAACGGATTCTTTCTTGAACGTGCCTTTGAAGCGGTAGTCTGCCGGGAAGGTATCTGTTAAGATAATTTTACGGTTGTACCAGCGGCTCATTAAGATGGCCAGTTCCGGGAAGGATTTGTCTTTGAATTCCAGGCGGTCGTCCATCCATACCAGTTCGCTTACCTTTTTGCTGGTCACATTTGGCGTTATTGTTTCCACAATGGCCAGTACGCTGCCCCAGTCGAGAATACGGCCATTTGTTACCGGCGTCGTTTTACCCTTCTTCCTGATGGTGAGTTTTTCACCGGGCGCCAGTACCAGCTTTTTATCCGGATGCCCGCTAAGGCTTACTGCCACGCGGCCGTCTACCAGCGTGGTTTCCATGCTTTCATCGGTTTGGTAGGCTTTTACGTTAAAGCGGGTGCCCAGTACCTGCACGTCCACGCCCGACGTATGAATGGTGAAGGGGTGTGTTTCCTTTGGCTTTACTTCAAAAAAGGCCTCTCCTTTCAGGTATACTTCCCTGCTGCTGTTGCCGATGTTAGCCGGATAGGTAAGGTGACTGCTTACATTGAGCCATACCTGCGTGCCATCTTCCAGTTGTATTTTTTTGCGGATGCCGTCTTTTGTATCTGCCGACAGCTGCCTGTTAACGCGGGGAAGCAGCGTCCAGATGCCGGCGCCGGCCACCAGGAACAGTATGGCTGCGGCGATACGCCATCCCCGTTGTTTGAGCGGGTGGATTTTTGCGCGTGGCGGCTCCACCCATTCCCCTTCCTGTTTCAGCCTGCCGGTAATGTCGTGGTACATCTGCAGCAGATCGGGCTGCGGATCGCTGCCAGGCGCTTTTGCGGACTGGTATGTTTCATACCAGGCTTCCAGGGCATTCCGTTCCTCTTCAGTACCCCTGCCCTGCAGGTATTTTTCCAGTAATCCTATCAGTTGTTGATCACTCATTATTTTGGTTGTCTGCAGTATAGACACAGCAGTGAAAGGCTACCCTACCCCCTGGTATAAATTTATTTTTTCGGGGCGTTTTATGTGGTGCGTCCTTTTTTTTATATCTTATGCTTTTTAAGGGCAGCCGGCAATCATGTGATCCGGCTTAAGTGGTAAGCATGACGGAGTATATTGCATTACAGGATGAAGCTTTACTGGCACTACTGGCGAACAATGATAATAAGGCTTTTGAAGTCTTATACCAGCGCCATGCAGCGGAACTGTATCAACATGCATACAAGAAATTCCCGGCGCCTCATCTGCTGGAAGATATGATCCAGGAAATTTTTATCTCCCTGTATAAAAAACGCGCTACCCTTACCGGCATTAAAAACGCCAAAGCATACCTGCATGGCGCACTGCGCAACAGAATCCTGAATGAACTGCGGAATTCGCTGCTGCATGAGCAGCACCACCAACAACTTCCCGTAACTACTACCGCCGAAACAGATAATACCTACGATCTGAAATTACTGGAACAGCGGTTTGCGCTGGCGCTGGATAAATTAACGGAGCGCAGCCGGGAAATATTCCTGCTGAGCCGCCGGGACCATTTGTCCAATAAAGAAATCGCGCTGCGTTTAGGCATCTCTGTTAAGGCAGTGGAAAAGCACATGGGAAAATCGTTGCAGGTAATGCGCGGGGAGTTTAAAGACTATGGCCTGGTAATAGTGCTTTCAGCGATCTTCTACCAGTAAAAAAAGAACCGGGCAAGATGCCCGGTCTCCTCTTCTATTTGCGGAAATAACGCGCATTCAGCAGCAGCATTGATAACAACATGAGCGCAACTCCTGCCCATTGCAGGCCGTTCACCGGTTCCAGCAGGATGAAATGCGAGCACACAATGGCCACCGGCAACTCGGCGGTCATGATCACCGCGCTGATCCCTGCCCCTACCTTGGGGATTCCTTTGGCAAACAGCAACGGCGGAATAATGGTTCCAAAAAGCGACAGGAACAGCGCCCATTTCAGCAGACCCGTATCGAAGTGGGTACTGGCCAACAGTTGCGGTGCGTTTACCAGGAAAATACATAGCGTGGAGCCAGTGATGATGACCGCACTTTTCTTACCGGTATCCAGCGATTTGCCTACGCGGCTGTTGGCAATGATATACACGGCATATAAAAAAGCAGATGCGCCGGCATACAACAATCCTTTTACAGACAAGCCGGAAAGACTGCCACCGGCCAACCCACTGCCCAGCCAGGTGCCCACCAGGATCAGTATGGTGGTGATAAGCTGTAATAAGGAAGGTATCTTTTTAAACAGCAATGCTTCCATCAACAAACCTATCCAGGTAAATTGCATCAGGATTACGATAGCTACCGATGCCGGTATATAGGCTACCGACACATAATATACGAAACTGGTAAGGCCAATACCGCCGCCTGTCAACAGCAGCCAGGCCCAATCACCTGGCTTCACCCGGTGGCGTTGCCGCCGGGTAAGGAGATACAGGATCCACAAAACGATCATGCCTGTGCAGGCCTGTGTAACGGATATTTCCGCGGCTGTATAGCCTTCGCGGTAGGCTAATTTTACAAAAGTAGAAAGGATGCCGAAGCTGCATGCGCCGGCAAAAACCATTAATATATACCTGGTCATTATTTTCGGTTGTGTAATAAAAAAGGGAGAATATGGGTACACGAAAATAACCAGGTCAATAAACAGACTTAGTGCATATAAATGACGAACTGATTCCTGTAACAGGAATAGCTAAAAGCCGTAGTAGTGCTGGTTATTTTGCGGACAAAACAACAACAGCTGGCGGAGGTGTGCTTGAATAAATACGGTGCATTTGTGCTTGATTATGGGTAACAAGATAGAAATATTTCTTTACATCTCTCTAAAAAAAATCAGCAGCGCCGGCGGCCGGGCTACCGCCTGTTTAAACTGCGCTGCTGTTATTATGGAATCGTTACTAACGGTTAAACCCGTACGATAATTTTACCTACTGTTCTGCCGGTTTCTATCTGGAGATGCGCCTGCTTCATTTCCTCCAAAGAGAAAGTTTTGGAGACGATGGACCTGAGCAGGCCCTGTTCCATCAAAGCAGCGATACTAGCCATTTCTGCCCCGTTGGAAGCCACCAGGATGAAGAAACCGGTGAGGCCTTTTGCTTCCGCCTTGGCGGTTACCGCTTCCCGGAAACCGGAAGGAATGCTGATGATAGTAGCGCCGCGCTTCATTACTTCGAGCGACTGATCAATGGTATCGCCGCCGATGGTGTCAAGAACGAAATCGACATCTGATACATGATCTATTAAGGGCTGGGTGTGATAATCGATATGCTCATCCGCTCCCAATCCGAGGATCACCTCCCTGTTAGCCGCCGAAGAAGTACCGATGACATACGCGCCGAGATGTTTGGCCAGTTGCACTGCATAGTGTCCTACGCCGCCTGCCGCTGCATGGATCAGCACTTTATGCCCGGGTCTTATGCTGGCGTGATCTATCAGCGCCTGCCAGGCGGTGAGCGCCGCCAGGGTGGCTGCAGCCGCTTCATCGTGAGAGATATTTGCCGGCTTCAACGCCAGGTGCGCGGCCGGCGCGGCTACATACTCCGCGTATGCGCGGCCGTGACCAGGGAAGTTGACCATTCCGAATACGTCATCGTTTTCTTTGAACAACGGTGAGTTGGAAGCGACTACCACGCCGGAAATATCCCAGCCAAGGATCAGCGGGTTTTCCTCTTTCAGGAGGTTGTACCTGCCTTTGCCGGCACGGGTTTTAACATCCACCGGGTTAATGCTGATGGCCTTTACTTTTACCAGTACTTCGGCCTCTCCCGGTACCGGCACCGGCAAGTCTGTGAGTACTAAGTTATCTACGCTTCCTGCACTATTTAAAACAATTGCTTTCATGGTCCGTTGTTTTATAAGCGCAAATTTATACCGATAATCTCTTTATTCACTTGTACATTATTCCTTTAATTCTGTACATTTAAAAGAAAGCCGGTGTATGTACACCCGATAAAAAAAGGACATCAACTGAATGACGCCCTTTCTTCTCTGAATCTATGTAATTGGGAAATAGTTATTTTATACTGCTGCTGTTTGCGCCTTTCTTTTCACCGGCGCCGGCGTTTTCTTTTTCCGGCCTTTACCCCACCAGATAATAAACCCCGTGATAGGTAGTGTAGCGCCGATCAGGCTGGCGAAGAATGCCATGAACTTGCCCGGTAATCCCAGGATGCTGCCTACGTGGATATCGTAGTTCATGCGCCTGAGTTTAGCGCCAAATTCGGCTTCTGCAAAGGATTGCTCATATAATTTATTACCGGTAAGCGGTTCCAGTGTATGCTGATCAAATACGTAGCGCTGGTTATTATAATACTGTCCTTTTTCAGGATATACAATAACAGTAATAGACGCGGTGGCTTTGGAAGTATCCGGGAAGGCCATGTAAAAACCGGATGCCTCCGGGTGTTTGCCTATCGCTGTTTTCCAGGCAATATCCATTTTCTGGCCGAGGTTAATATCCTGTTTTTTGCCCGCCTGCAGGGAATCTGATTTCAATTCCCGGAATTCCGGCAATGTTTTTCCACCGGAGGTAGCCCAGTAGAGGCCTTTGCTCCACCATTCCAGTCCGTATACCATACCGGTAACGCATATAGCAAAAAGTACCAGCAGTGCGTAAAAGCCCAGTACATTGTGCAGGTCGTAGTTGATGCGTTTGAAGCTGGCGCCCCATTTTATTTTAAAGCTCTGGTTACGGGTACTTTTATTCCATCTTTTCGGCCACCATAACACCAGGCCGCTGATCAGGGTGATTACGCAGATCAAAGTGCTGTAGTTGACGATAGGGCGGCCGATCTTAACCGGCAGCCAGAGGAAACGGTGTCCGTTGAGTACCCATCTGAAAAAGTTCAGTTCCCCTTCTTTACGGTTTACTTTATTGATTACCGCGCCGGTATAGGGGTTCAGCTTCAGGGTGGAACCGCCTCTCCTTGCGCCGATATTGGCTTCTACGGCTTTGCCTTCTTTATACAGCACATAGCCTACGGTTTTGCCGGGATATTCTTTCGCGGCTACTTCCAGGATCTTTGAAGGAGCAATGAGTGGCTGCGATTGTACCGGGACATTTGCTTCCGGTTCCATCCAGCCGGTGATTTCCTCGTTGAACACGTAGATGCATCCGGTTACGCACACGATGACTACTACAATACCCGAAGCAATGCCCAGCCACAAATGCAGCCAGGCGGAGATGCGATAGAACAGCGACCGGGAATTTGCTTTTTTCCCGGCCGTTTTCTTTGAATTTGCATTCATATTTTTCTGCATAAAAGTGATATCAATATGCTGCTTTGGTGCCGTAATTCTTCCGCCATCACATTTTAAACAGCTTTATTTAAACGACATGAGGCAAGGATATTCCGTAGCGAATCCTGCAGCATGGTATCCAGGTATTCAGCATACAGCGTACTTATAGGTATTTAAATCTGCTGTAAAAGTAGGCGTATATCTTTCAAAGGATTTTCGATATCGGGAATTTTTCGAAGATTTATTTTTCCGGATTGCGGCGAAGGTTGTCTTTCCCAGGATTAAACTGATTAGGTTAATTTTTTTGATTCGATTTTTTGATTTTTATTTTATGTTGATTTTTAGCTGCTCAGCCACCGCAGAGGTGTAGCCTGGCATGGCAATTATTTCGCGGTTTTTATTAAGAAGAATATAGGTGGGGTAGCCGCTGATCTGCAATTTATCAAGATAGCCACCGGTACGGCCGTTGTACAGCGATAATACGCCGGGGAGCTTTTCGCGTTTATCCAGGAATGCTTTCATTTGCTGGAGGTTATTGTCAACGGAAATGGAAACGATGGTTAGCTGCCCGTTGCACTGACTGATCCAGGAGGGAAAGTTTTTCATTCCTTCCACGCAGCCCCAGCACCAGGTGGCCCAGAAGTCGACCAGGATAAGATCAGATTTTATATCTGCAAAATTTACGGTTTCATTTTTTTCATTTTTCAGTGTCAGCAGCGGAAATTTATTCCCGACGCGGGCGCGGGTATTTTCTGTAATGACGTGGGCAATCATCGTCCTGATCCCTGGATGGGTAAGGCTATCCAGGATGGTGGCGCGGATGCGGCGGGACAGTTCATCTTTCTGCTCCGGCTCACGATTGACCCGGTATGCCTGGTTACACCCTGCTGCCAGCGCCAGTTGCTGCAGCTGTGGCGATTTAAAATAAGCGGCTTCGTGGGTTACCTTGTCGATGAGGTTACCTGCACTTCCTTTATATCGTTGTTGGGCAAGAAACATCATTCTTACAAACAAATCATCTTCCAACAGCTTCGTATAAAAGGGATTTTTTTCCTGAATGGGCGCGTTATTGAAATAATCATTCTCAAAATGATCCATCAAGCCTGTGGTATCAGGCAGCTGTTGCACAAATGCCAGGTAATAGATCGCCGCATCATAGCGCAGCAGCGGGTAAGCTGTTGATGTGGTATCGTTCGTATATTTTAATACTATTTCGTGGAAGCGTTGAAAAACAGTATCTGCCGGTAGGGTTAGCCGGAAACGGCCGGTGGTATCTACAAATAAGGGATACCAGTTTTTCAGGAGCTCTTGTTCCATGCTATGCAGGAGTTGGTTCACGGGAGTGCCGGCAGCATCGGTTACGGTGAGTTGGCCCGTCGTATCCTGAATAATATAGGCGCCGCCCGGCAGCGTGAAAAAGGACAGTGACCTGTTTTCCACGAGCAGTTTTACCAATGGTCCGCAGGAATCGGATACGGTTACCCGGAAATTTCCGGCACCATTTGTATGTACCTTCAGTATTTCCACGGGCGCCTTACTGATATAATCGGCATAGCCATACAGGGTAATGAGGCTGTGCGGATTTCCGGACAGTTGCCCTTCAATGATGATAGCGCCTTTGCCAGTCACCGGTATGATAAACAGCCAGATGACCAGGTAAAATAAACGTATACTCATGTATATGATAATTTCAATATGAAAGTAGTGTTTATAACTGACAAAAAAATGTGCGTTAATTGTTCAAATCTTCACACGGTAACTTTAAACCGCTGGCAAAAGATATCTGTTGTTAACAAAGAATTTACACTTGATAATCTGCATTCTTCTACCTTGAATGCATCAGGAAAAGAAAGACCTGCAACCCCTTAACATGAAAACCTGGATTTTATGAAAAACAACCTTACCCTGACCAGGATAAATGGCCGCAATGCGGAGGAAAATGAAGCAAAGGAACGGATTATAAAGATTGTCAATTCCCTGGCGGTAAGCGCCAGCCTGCTGGCATTTACGCTTGGATGCCTGTTATATTATATGACGGGCTACGGCATTATTTTTTACCCTGCCCTGCTGGAAAGCGCCCTTTTTCTCTCCACGCTGCTGATTACCCGTTACAGCAAACCGGTTTACGGGAAACAGTTGATGTTCTTGTTACACAGTGTTTCTATCTGGTTTTTTGGCGTGTTGCTGGGACCTGCTTCCCAGATTTACCTGTTTGCCCCCTTCCTTGCTTTTTGTGTATTCCTGGTGTTTGAAAAGCCCTGGTCGCAGGTCATAACCCTTGTTGCCAGTGCAGTGGTAATGATACTGGTACTGCTTAATTTCAGGTACCCGGTGATTGCTTCGCTTCCGCTTAATAAGGACACCGAATTATACTTACACTGGCTGGTGATCATCTCTGCTACTTTTCTGAACGGCACCGCCCTGTATTATTTTGCCAAGGAAAGCAGGTTCCAGAATAAACAGCTGAAATCGCTGGTAAACCAGCTGGACAAAGCCAACCAGGCCATGCGCATCTATGTGCGTGAAACCACCCACGAAATCCGGTCGCCATTGAATGTGGTAAACAGCATCCTGCAAAATTATATTGAAACGGCCGACCAGGGGAAAAGGACGGTACAGGTAGGCATTGCCCACCTGGAAGCCGTACATTTTGCCTGCCAGGATATGCAGCTGGTAATGAGCAATGCACTGGGATGGTCGAAAATTGAGGAAGGAAAAGATGAGATCAGCAAATCACCGTTTCACTTCAGCGACTGGGTGCAGCACTTATGCGATACGTATGAATACCTGGCCAAAAGAAGATCCGTGCATATCAATATTTCACTGAACGACAACCTGCCGGAGTATATCCTGGCAGATAAGTCGAAGCTTCGCACCATTATTGTAAACCTTCTCAGCAACGCTATCAAGTTCACTACTTTCCGGTCAATCATTACAGTAAGGGCCGGCATGAAAAACAACCAGCTGGTAGTTTCCGTAACTGATCAGGGGGTGGGCATTAGCGCCGACCGGAAGGAGCACATTTTTGATCCGTATGTGACTGAACCAGGGCAGCATACAGAATCCAGCGGGCTGGGATTACCCATTGCCCGGCATATGGCCCGCATGATGGGAGGCGATCTTACGGTAACAGATAATCCTGATGGCGGGGGCAGCATTTTTACCTTGCGCATGCCGGTGGAAATTACTACTCCACCTGCTGCTATCCATCAAATGATGGACTATTCTATTTTAAAAGGCTTAAAAGTGTTGGTGGTAGACGATGACCACCTGAACCACCTCGCATTTTCACTGGCGCTCAAACGCATGGGCATAGAAGTAATAGTGGCCGACTCAGGTCCGCAGGGCCTTGCCAAAGCCCGGCTGCATCAACCGGATGCTATACTAATGGACATGATCATGCCGCATATCAGCGGTGTGGAAATGTTGTCGCAGTTCAGGGCCGACCGCCAGTTGCGGCAGATCCCTTTCATACTGGTATCCGGCAATGCCTACAGTGAAGTAAAGGAAGAAATAATTGCTTCCGGCGCGGATGGATTTTTGAGTAAACCGGTAAATATTGAACAACTGTATACGATATTGAAAGACCTGGTAGTAATGGCAGATGCTACTCCACCGGTTTCAGTCGCCAGGTAGCCCTGATCCTTCCCGCCGCCCTCATTTTATGCAGCTGCTCTTCTGTAGCGTTTTCCACCACGTGTGGCAGCCCGGTAAGGCGCGCATGATCACGGGCAGCCACCTTCTCTATTTCGAATCCCATCTTCCGGAAAAATATTTCAGCGGCTTCAAAGCTGTCGAACATTTTTTCATGAATCTGATGCTGGGCATAAAATGCTTTCCACTGTTCATCCCGTTTTATTTCGTTGGTGGCGGCATCCCGCTTCACATAAATATCTGCGGTGATCCAGTATCCTCTACGTTGTTGCAACACGCGGCGGATAATATTACATAGTTTTTCCTTTTCAGTATCATCAAGGTACATCAGCAATCCTTCATTCACCACTACAAGCGGGCCTTCCGGGAAACGGTTCACCGTTTCCATAAACTGCGCTTCATCCAATGCGTTTAACGGTAATACTTCCAGCACACCGGCCGGTGGTTGTTTCTTCAACGCCGCAACAAATTCCTTCTTTAGTGCTATTACTTCCGGCAGGTCCGTATCAATATAGTGATACCCCGGTTGTTTCACAGTTTCCAGTCCACGGAAAGAAAACCCGGAAGATAGTTCAAGGACATTTTTCGCCGGCAATTCATCCAGTAATTGATTGATACTCCAGTAACGGTCTTCGAAATGCACCACTCTTAGCCAGAATGAAAGATCCTTACTATCCGTATTCATTTGATAGGGCAGCGGCGCCAGCATGAGTTGTGCAGCTTCCTTTGCGTAAGGAATAGCGGTAACGCCTTTCAGCAGCAACAATGATTTGGCAGTAGGACTGATGGTGCTGTAATCCCGGTGAGCAGTTTCCATACCCGTTAATTTACGGATAAAGATACGCACTAAGCGTTATCGTTACCTGCTAAAAAATGTGCGTAAAAATCGGGAATGGGACTGTTCCGGATGCCGGCTATGGTTTCTTCCACCGGGTAAGGTATCTTCCGGATGGCCGGTGTAATTTTACTGCCGGTAACCGTTAGTTGCAGATAGGCCGCCAGGCGGTCTTTTTCTTTCGACCTGCCTACTGATCCGGTGTTGATCACCATTTTTCCCGCCGCTTTCAGCGGGCGTATATAAGAGAGATGGGTATGCCCGGTCACCATTATATCTGCACGATATTCCCCCATCATTCCCAACAGGTCATTTTCATCATGATCCTGGTAGAGGTATTCATCGTTACTCCGGGTACTGCCGTGTACCAGTAATACTTTTACGCCGGCAACGTCCACCTGTATATGGGATGGCAGTTCCGCGAGGAAGGCTGCGTGTTGCGGCCTAATGGTATCTTTTGTATAGTTGATGGCCTGTAGCCTGGCTGTTTGCTCTTCCGGCGTGTGTTTACTAAGCGGGTATACAGGGTGGTCAAAGGCGATGCGTTCATCATGATTGCCCATAATTACCGGGATGTTCTTTTGCCGGATCAGGTCTATTACTTCATTGTGCCACGGCGCCGCATCCGTGAGATCACCCAGGCAGTATACCTGGTGTGCACCAAACTGTTCTATGTCTTCCAGTACGGATATCAACGCAGGCAGGTTTGCGTGAATATCGCTGATGATGGCCAGCTTCAACATTTCATTTGTTCATTTTGATATTTGCAACGTTACTATTTAATTCATGCACTGCATATTTCAGGCAATAATAAACTATGAAAATACTATTATTCCGTTGAATAATACCATTACCCCAACACCGCAAGAACCGGGTTTTCCGTGTTGGCCCGGGCAGTTATTTTTGTATCTCCATAAAAAAAAACCAGATGAAAGATATTAAACAGCGGCTGCTGGCGCACGACTGGCAACAGGCAGCCACCCAATTGAACGACCGCGGCTATACGTTACTGAAAGGTGTACTGGGCAAAGCGGAATGTGATGCGCTGATCAATGATTACCAGGCCGACGACACCTACCGGAAAACAATTGTGATGGAGCGTTACCGTTTTGGGAAAGGGGAATATAAATATTTTCAGTATCCCCTGCCGGAGCTGGTCACCACTATCCGGGAAACAGTGTACCCGTTTATTGCGCCGGTAGCCAACAAATGGATGGAAGTATTGCACATTGCGCAGCGGTATCCCGATACACATGCTGCATTAAAAGCGCATTGTCACGTTAACGGACAAACGAAACCCACCATCCTGATCCTTAAATATGGGCAGGATGGATTTAACACCCTGCACCAGGACCTGTACGGCGATATTTATTTCCCGATGCAGCTGGTGGTATTCCTGAATGAGCCGGAAGAGGATTATACCGGGGGCGAGTTTGTATTAACAGAACAGATCCCCAGGGCGCAATCCAAAGCCAATGTGCTGCGGCCGCAGCGGGGGGATATGCTGATTTTTACCACTAATTTCCGGCCTGTAAAAGGCAGCAAGGGGTATTACCGTGTGAACATGAAACATGGCGTGAGCCCGGTGCACAACGGGAACAGGCATACGTTGGGTATTATTTTTCACGATGCGTTGAGCTGATTGTTATTCTCCCCATGCGGTAAGCAGCAGGTTCCGCGGACCGCCGTGATTGCGGTGTTCACACAGGTATATGCCCTGCCAGGTACCTACTGCAAGCCGGCCGTTGCGGATGGGGATCATAACAGAACTGCCTAACAACGCGGCTTTCAGGTGCGCCGGCATATCGTCGGATCCTTCATCATCGTGCAGGTATTCCGGATCGTTTTCAGGGACGGTTTTATTGAAATACATTTCGAAATCTTTCCGCACGGTGGGATCTGCATTTTCATTCAGCGTAAGCGACGCCGAGGTATGCTGGATGAATACCTGCAGCATTCCCGTTTTTATTTCGGAGAGTTGCGGAAATGCCTGTACAATTTCCGTAGTGATAATGTGAAATCCCCTTCTTCTTTGCTGTAGCTGTAGTGCCTGCTGGAATATTTTCATGCCGTGCAAGTTAAACATTTCGTTATTGTCCGTATACCACCTTCCAGATGCGGTTGGTTTTATCGTCTGTTACCAGCATTGCGCCGTTTTTCAATACAAGGAGTCCTACCGGCCGGCCTCTTACATCTGCCGTGGTGGAATCTTTCACAAATCCGGTGAGAAAATCTGTTGGTTTACCGGCGGGTTTCCCATTAGCAAAAGGGATAAACAATACTTTGTAACCAGAAATAGGCTTGCGGTTCCAGGAGCCATGCTGGGCGATGAATGCACCCTGGTGGTATCTTTCCGGAAATTTATCTCCCCGGTAAAATACCAGGCCCAGGGAGGCGGTATGAGCGCCTAATTGTACATCGGGGATAATGGTATTGTTTGCTTCCGGTGGCGCGGGATCTTTCACGCGTGTATCGGTATGCTGACCGTAATACTTCCAGGGCCATCCGTAGAAGCCGCCTTCTTTTACGCCGGTCATGTAATCGGGTACCAGATCGTTGCCCAATTTATCCCTTTCATTAACGGCCACCCATAAGGTGGAAGTACCTGGCGCCCAGTCCATGCCAACAGGGTTTCTGAGACCGGCAGCGTAAATGCGGCGACCGGTACCATCGGGATTAATTTCTACGATGGCTGCCCTTGATCGTTCATTTTCAATACCTTTTTCTGCATGGTCGGTGGCTGATCCGATAGCGATATATATTTTGGATTGATCTTTATTGGCGATGATATTTCGTGTCCAGTGCTGATTTTTTTTGCCGACAGGCAGGTCCGTTATTTTCTCCGGCGCCGCGGTGATGACAGTATCACCGGTTTTGTAAGGATAGCGGACTAACGCATTGGTATTGGCTACATAAAAATGGTTGCCTATCAGCAGCATACCAAAGGGCTGATTTAAATTGGAAAGGAAGGTGCTGCGGAACTCCGGTATGCCGTCGTGGTTGGCGTCCCGCAGCAGGGTAATGCGATCTGCACTATGCCGCATACTCTTCGACTTTTGGGCGCCTATAAACACCGCCCCTATTTTAATCACCAGCGGGAAATTGCTGTTTGATTCCGCCACCAGCACGTCGCCATTTGGAAGCGCATACATCCAGCGTGGATTTACCAGGCCGTCTGCATATAATGACACCTGAAAACCTGCTGGTGCAACCGGTGTTTCCCCCGGTCCCCAGCCAACCACCTGGCTGAAGTTCCTGTATGATTTGGTGGCATGGGGCGGTGGCAGGCGGGCACTGTCTTGTGCACACAGCTGATAAGCTGCGGGCAACATTAAAAGTGACAACAAATATTTTTTCATGAGAAGGTGCTTTTAGGGTGATACCATCTCTCTTACAATATTTGCGCCACCGGACGCCACAAAAGGAGCGCGACCGTATGTATGGTAAAATCTTAAATTTGAACGCTCTTTTATTTTTATTTATCTTCATATTTCCCGCCGAAGATCCAAACGAACGTGAAGACCTTAATGCTTAAAATTTTAGCCATGACGAGACCACAACAAATAATGATTATTGATGATGATGCCGATGATAGAATTTTTTTCCAGGAAGCCATCCACAACATTTCCCCGGTTATAGAAACGCACGTATGCGACAGTGGAATACAGGCAATAGCAATGTTCCAGGAAAATAAAATTCCGGTTCCTGATTACATTTTTCTCGACTTCAACATGCCGCTGATGAACGGGCGCGAATGCCTGGTAGAACTGAAAAAGATCCTTCAGCATCAGTTAACGAATATCATCATACTGAGTACTTCTGATATGAAGGAAGATATGGAAGATGCCATGCGGCTGGGTGCGAAATTATTCCTGACCAAGCCCAATACATTCCAGGAATTGTGTACCATGCTGAAAGGGGTATTGGAAGGCAGATGGCATAAGATCTTCTCCACAGAAAAATAAAGGACTACTTAGCAGTTGCGCCTTTATTGTATTTGTTCCTATACTCGAGTGGCGATAAGCCGGTTGTTTTCTTAAAGATTGTTCTAAACGCCTTTGTATCCGAATAACCCACTTCCCACATAATTTCATTGATATTTTTACGGCTGCTTTCAAAGCTTTTTTTGGCCACTTCTACCTTTACCCGTTGGATATATTCCGATACAGTGTTGCTGGTTGCTTTCTTAAATCTTCTTTCCAGGCTTCTGCGGCCTACGGCAAACATGGATGACAACTGTTCCACCGTGATTTTTTCCTGCCAGTTCTGCTCAATAAATTCCTGCGCCTGTTTTACTGATTCATCCTGGTGTTCGCGCTGACCTTTGAAAATGGTGAAGGTGGCCTGGTTAGTGCGGTCTATTTCAATTTCAAAATACTTGGACGCAAGGATGGCCATGTCCCTGTCTGTATACTTTTCTATCAGGTAAATGAGCAGGTTCCAGAAGGAATTGGCGCCGCCGCTGGAATATATACCTTTTTCATCTGTAATAATCTTTTCAGACACCAGTTCCACATCAGGGAACATGTTCCTGAATTCATTGGCTGCCAGCCAGTGCGTGGAGCAACGCTTTCCATTGAGCAAGCCAGTGGATGCCAGTAAAAAGGCGCCTACACAAAGGCTGGCCACTTCTGATCCGTGGTGGTGCTGTTGTACAATCCAGGGATAGAAATCCTTATTCTGTTCTATAACCACTTCACGCTCCCCGTTCACTGCGGGAATAATGATGAGATCTGCTTTATGTTTTTCTGTGATCATAACGTCCGGTGTTACTTTAAAAAACCGGTCGTATTCGTGTGCTTCTTTGGAGAGCCCCACCAGCTGCACGTTGAATAGCGGATCCTTTCCAACGCTTTCGAGGAAGTCGTTGGCTTTGGTAAACAGTACAAAGGGACCTTCAATACTACTGAGCGCAACGGCGCCTTTGGGAACGAGAATGGATATTTGTTTCATAATTCAAATCTAAGATAAAAGTTTCGCTGAATCAACCCTAAACAGCTGGTGCGCGTACCTTATCTTACTAAATACTTTTTTGGGAAGCCGGTCAGCCCGGCTCCCCAAAAAACATTACACTTCCGCCGCTACGCTGGTGGTATTCACCACCGCGCCTTTGGCCAGTTTTCTTTTTACGATTACGCTTACGCGGTGTACCAGGTAAATACAGGGAAGGGTTAAGCCTACAATTACCCATCCGAGTGTATCATAGTGTTCCAGCGGACTGAATTTATCTTTCTGGGATACGATCATCCCTGCAATGACCGCCGCTATTCCGCCGGCAATTTGTTGCAGGGAGGAGTTCACGCTCATAAAGGCGCCGCGGTCCGACAGATCGGGGATACCGGTAGTTAAGGCGGTGAATGGGATCATACGGCCCATGATACCTGCCATCATCAGTACGTTCAGGCACATGATGATCCAGAGCGGTTGCGGTGTTAAGTGTGTATAAATAATGATGATCACCAGTGCATAAATGGAAGCAATGGTAAAGAGCGTAAACCTGTCTTTTTTATCACTTAACTTTCCCAGCACCGGCATAATGAACAGGGAACCAACACCGGTGACCATGAACAACAGCGGTAACTGTTCATGTGTAACGTGCAGGTTATTCACGGCAAATGCGCTACCGAAAGGCATCATCATAAAACCGCCTACAGACATGAGTGCGGTGGCGGTGAAACCGATGCGGTAATCGCGGCTTCTCACGGTATGCCACAGGTGCGTGAATGCGCTTTTATCGCGTTGCACCGCCAGGTGTGCAATTACCGGTTGCAGCTGAAGGATGATCAGTAGCATCACGATAGCGGCTACACCGGCTACAAGGAAAAAGGGCGCTTCCCATCCCCAGGCGTTGGCGAGGTATAACCCAATAGGAATACCGAGTACCTGGCTGGCGCCGAATGCCATTTGCACAAACCCCATCACGCGGCCGCGTTGTGAGATATCAAAAAGATCGGTGACGATCGCCAGGGAAATAGATCCTATTACGCCGCCAAATAAACCAGTAACGATGCGGGCCGCCACCATCGTGTAATACGTGTTGGCCAGGCCGCAGCACAGTGTGCCGAGGATAAAGCCCGCATAAAAAAATATCAGCAGTTTTTTACGGTCGAAGCGATCGGCAAAGCCGGCAGTGAGCAGACCAGAGATACCGGCGCTGAAAGCGTAGGCCGATACGATGAGCCCGAACTGGTTAGGCTTTATGTTCATCGATTTCATGAGCATATCACCGAGTGGCGACATGACCATAAAATCGAGGATGACCGTGAATTGTGTGAGTGCCAACAGGGCTACTATCATTTTCTGGTGACCCGAAAATGCGGTGGATGCTTGTTTCATTAGGGAGATTTTGAGCTTATCTATTTGTTAGTCTTCCAGCTCTGCACATTCGTACTCGCTGGCGTTGATTAATGCAATAATGCGATCCGGCACCGGTTCGGCAGTTACTACTCTCAGCACGCAATCTACGTCTTCCATGTCTACTGTCCATTTTTCAATAAAGGACTGCTGATCCAGTAACGACGCTACTTTGGAGCGGGCTTGCACGGTGGCAATGTTTGTTTTGAAAATGAGAACGTGTTGCATGACTAATTTGTTTTGTGAGCGAGCGTTCATTTATTAATTTGACAAAAAAAAGGGCTATTTCATTATTCCTTTTATCACACAGTCGAATGTTTCTTTCATAATCTTCTCTGAAAACTTAAACTTGCGGCCATCGAGACTTCGTCCTTCGTTATGGAATTTTATTAGTGAGTATAAGGGCGCAAAAGCAACAGACCAGTATACTTCGAGGGGCATTTCTTTGATCTCTCCGCGCTTTACAGCATTATGTACATAGCTCCCCATTGCGCTATGGAATTCATGTGAGATCGTTTCCAGCATTTTTTCTTTATACATAGAATTCCGCAGCTGTTCAAAGAAATTGACTGATTGGTGGTTATCCAGTGAAAAAGCGGCCCTGTTTTTCCATTGGATCCACAGCCCTTCCTCAAAGCCCATTTCCGGGTTAAAATCTTTCAGGGTGGCCCGCGTCATTTTCAGTGCTTCTTCTGTACTGATGCTGGTCAGCAGGTCTTCTTTATCTTTATAATAAATATAAATAGTTGCCGGAGATACTCCCGCTGCTTTTGCCAGCCGGTTGATGCCAAAATTTTCCAGCCCATCTTTCACCACCATCTCAATAGCTGCCTCGCGAATCGCCTGTATTTTATTTTCGTCTCTGTATCTCATGCCGCACAAAGATAAGTGAGCGATTGCTCATTTTAAAATATTTTTTTGAGACTGGGGATTTTGAGAGGGGCTGGCTATAGATTTATAGCCAGCCCTTTAAAATTAGTGTGAAAGATCGGGCGGGGTGAGATTTTTAGAAAGACCTCCATCTACGGTTAGTTCCTCACCAGTAGTAAATGTAGCATCGAAGGCCAGGAACAATACGGCCTTCGCCACTTCATCCGTATTACCATTGCGTTTCAACGGCGTTACCTCCTCCCCGATTTTTTCGAAGGCCAGCAATTCTTCCTTCGATGCGCCGGACACGCCCATAGTGGGTGTGTGAATAAAACCCGGACTCACGGCATTTACGCGGATGCTCCTGGGCAGCAGTTCAGCCGCAAAACCTTTTACAAAGGAGGCCAGCGCCGCTTTTGCACCGGCGTACACGCTCATGCCTGCATAGCCGGAATCATTGGCGATGGACGTAGTGAATACAATGGCGCCATAATCTTTTATTAACGGCGATAGCTGCTGTACGGTGAAATAGGCTCCTTTGGTATTGATGGCAAAGGTTTTATCGTAAGTGGCTTCCGTTACTTTGTCGAAGGGTTCCAGCAACGAGAAGCCGGCATTTATAAACAGGAAATCAATTTGCCCCAGGGTGGCAGCCACGGTGTTGCGCAGGGTTTCAATGTCGCTCATGGATGATGTATCGGAAGCTATGATGTGTACGCTGTTACCCAACTCCTCTTTGGCGGCTTCCAGGTTCTTTGGATTTTTCCCGGTGAGCAATACTTCTGCACCGCCTGCGATCAGCATTTTAACCACTGCCAATCCCATACCATGTGTACCGCCGGTGACTACCGCTGTCTTTCCATTGTAATTATTCATTGTGCTGGTCATGTTATTTTTATTTTGATGATCAATGCTGCAAAGTGACGCAGATCGGGTGAACAGAACAATAACGGACATTATGTTCCTATACGGAAAATTTTATCCGTATGCCTGGAATCCGGCTATTAGGGATAAATTTGTCCGTATCAGAAAAGTGACCGGTTATGTATGAAAAAAAGATTCCAAAAAGTTTTGCGTGCGGGATGGCGATCATCATGGAAATCATAGGTGGTAAATGGAAATCCTATATGGTATACCTGATCAACAAAGGGGTAAGAAGACCCAGTGAGCTGCAAAGAGCGATGCCTTCCGCCAGCCGGCGGGTGCTGGATCTGCAGTTGCGGGAACTGGAATTCCACGGCATCATAAAACGGGTTATTTATCATGAGCTGCCGCCGAAAGTAGAGTACTATCTCACCGATTTCGGCGAGTCGTTATTGCCGGTGGTGGATGCGATGGATAAATGGGGGGAAGACTACCAGGGTGAATTTGAGACATTAATGAAAAAGAAAACAGAACCAGTGGCCGTATAAGATTACCACCAGGAGGTTTGCTGCAAAAATGCCTGTGGTGTTTGACCGGTGAAAGCCCGGAAGTCTTTTATAAAATGCGCCTGGTCATAATAGCCGGCATCATAGGCTGCTTCTGTGAGGCTGCCGGCTTCCGGAAAATGATCCAGCAGGTGCCGTAATCTTACGATGGCGGAGAATTGCTTGGGCGTAGTTCCTACGCTTCGCCTGAATCGTTTTTCAAATGCATCCTGACTGATGTACAGGTCTGCTGCCAGTGATTTGATCTTCACATCGCCGGCGGCTGTTTTAATTTGTTGTACCGCATGGCGGATGAGTAAATCTGGTTGCCGGCTGCTGAGTGCCGCCATCAGGAATTGCTCCACAATCGCGATCCGCTGCAGGTTGTTTTTTGCCTCATACAACTGTTCTTCCACTTCCCTTATTTTATGGCGCTGTACCAGTTGATCGAGCGATTCATGGGTATCGAACAATTCATGCAGGGGTGTTTTGAAAAAGGCGGCGGCGCCACCTTCCCTAAACTTCACCAACACATTGCCGGTGCCGGGCGCATAGTGTAACAACCGGGAAGTTCTGCGCAAACCTGCCAGCGCTGTTACCGGCAGGTTGAACGCCTCACCGGATTCCCCGCTTATTACTTTACCACCAAACCGGAAAGACATCACCACAGCAGTATCCGGCATTACGCGGTTCTCCATGCCGTCTTTGCTTTCGATGATCAGATAAGCGCTGACATAAGGAGAGAGAAGGGCTGAGGGAAGATAACTTTCCATGTTCATGCGGCAGCTATTTGAGTGCTTATAAAGATACGGATAATTAGTGTTTAGTCCGGCGGACTAAACACTAACCTCCTGCTTACCGCATGGCTTTTATCAATGCTCCCACCTGCTCTTCTCCATAACCGGCCTTGATGCCTTTATTCATAAGGTTGAGGATGAAGGCGGGCACGTCGCCGGGAATGCCGGATTCAGCGGCCTGTTTCATCATTAAAGTCATAGATACCGCGCAGGTTTTGAGGCTGCTTTCCGGTTGGGAAAAATTGTTGGTGCTGATCACAGCGCCTTCATGCCGCACCATTTCCCCAAGTACCGGTGCAATGTTATTGATCATATCGCCTAATGCGTTTACATCCAGCTTTTCTGATTCAAAGATCCTGGCGCCCTGCAGGAAGCCGGTGATCAAACCGAACAGGCTGGAAAGTATGGCGAGATCCCACGCAGCGGCGGCGCCGGTGGCGGCTCCCATATACATCAGGTTGCCACCCAGTACTTTTAACACGGATTCTCCTTTTTCAAAAGCGGCCTGTTGCCCGGATAAAAAAATAGGCGTATCCGGCTTTCCTATCTGCCGGGGGGTGGCCAGCAGTGCGCCATCCAGGTAGTGCGCCCCAAGGGACTGTGCCCAGGTTGCTGCTGTTCTTGCATCCTGCGGGGTGCCGGTAGTGAGTTCCAGCAGAAGGCGGCCATTCAGCGCCGTTGCTGCTTCCGGCGTGGAAAGAATGCTGCGGGTGGTTTCGTAATTATTGAGGCAGGTAATGATCACCGGGCTTGCCAATACCGCTGCGGCAGGATCTGCTGCCAATACAGCGCCATCCGTTACCAGCGGCGATGCTTTTTCTGTGCTGCGGTTCCATACGGTTACGCGGTAACCATTATCCAGCAGGGTACGCGCCAATACAAATCCCATAGGGCCTAACCCAATTACAGCAACACTTTTATTTGTTGTCATCGTCTCTTTTTTTAGGCCTCAAATGTCTTGACTACGGCGGTGACGGACAATAACCGAAAAAAGTTTCACCCATGGAAAAATTTTTCGGTATACTCCCCTGTTGCGTTACGACGATGCGCTTTTATGAAGTAGTGTAAAATGTTTATCTTTCCTGCAAATGAAACACCATGTACGAGAAAAAAATCCCCGAACTGCACTGTGGCATCAGCATTTTCATGAAGGTATTGGGCGGTAAATGGAAAGCCTGGATCATTGAGTGTATTCATGATGATATCAGACGGCCAAGTGAAATTCACCGCGAGATGGAAGTAGATGGCGCCAGCATGCGCGTGATCACCATGCACCTGAAGGAGCTGGAAGATCTTGGCATACTGTACAAAAAAGTATATGCCGGTATCCCGTTGAAAGTAGAATATTACCTGACAGAAGTTGGACTAAGCACCTTACCTCTGATAAAGGCCATGGATCAATGGGGCAAAAAGAACCAGGCCTTACTAACGAAAGATGAAAACAAAGCAGTATTGGCGGATAACTGATACCTGCTCTGCTTTTTCGTTTAGCCGCACAGGTGATGAAGCGCCGCATATTGCAGCAGCATGATTGTTTTCCCATCCCTGATTTCCCCGGTGCGGATCATGTCCATTGCCTGCGTAAACGGCAGTTCCAGCACTTCTATATTTTCCTGTTCGGCTTCCAGTCCGCCGCCATCGTGAACTTTCAGCTCTTTCGTGTATGCGGCCACAAAAAAATACAGGATCTCGGTAACAGAGCCCGGCGACATATACGCTTCAAATACTTTCTCCACCGCGGTTACCTGGTAACCGGTTTCCTCCATCGTTTCCCGGCGGATGCATTCTTCCGCATTATCTTCATCCAGTAAACCGGCGCAGCATTCTATCAGCAACCCCGTTTCGTTGCCATTGATATAGGTAGGCATGCGGAATTGCCGGGTTAGCACTACGGTGCCATGTTCTTTATTATACAGCAATATAGTAGCTCCATTGCCGCGATCATACGCCTCCCGCTCCTGCTTCACTACTGCCCCATCGCTGTCGGTCATTTCATAGGTGATTTTCTTGAGTGTGTACCAATTGTCCGACAGGATGGCTGTTTCCAGAATATTAATTGTTTTCATATTAGATGATCGATTATGATCGTTTTTGATTATTTTTGATCAAGTTAATTATTTAAAATGAATTTCCAGCTAAGAAAACAAAAAATACTGGCGCTGCTACATGCGAAAGGAGAAGTAGCCACCGGTGAACTGGCGCAGACATTGGGAATTTCAGAGATCACCATCCGGCGGGATCTCAATCAGTTATCGGACGACGGGCTGCTGTACCGTACCCACGGCGGCGCTATCCCGGTGACCGGGCAGGATTCCCCCTTTGAATTTGTGAACAAAGCAGCAGCCAACCAAGCAGCAAAAGATAAGATCTGCAGAAAAGCAGCAGCGGAAATCAACGACGGCGATATTATTTTCATGGATTGCGGCAGCACTGTTTTCCGCTTATGCCAGTTTATAAAAAACAAAAAGATTAAAGTAATCACCAACTCCCTCCCGGTGATATTTGAGCTGCAACATTCCGCAGTATCCCTTAACATTATCGGCGGCGAATACGATGCGGCCCGGCAGGCCATACATGGTACAATGGCCACAGAGCATATTCAACGGTATAAAGCAGGCAAGGCATTTATTGGTGTAGATGGCCTCTCGGTGCAGGGATTGTTTGCACACAGCGAAAAAGAAGCAGCTATTGCCACTGCGCTGGCTACACAAAGTGACTATACGTACCTGTTATGCGATGCAGGGAAAATAGGGAAAACCTCCTACCTGAATTTTGCAGGACTGGAGTTGGTAGATGCAATTATTACGGATGGCGATCCGGCAGCACTGAAGTATTGTAAGAAGAAGGGAGTAAAGGTGATAAGCGCATGAGTTATTCCAATATCTCCTTCAGCCGCTCCTGGTATTCGGGGTTATCCGTCATACCGTTATGCCGCTGCCCTTTCAGTGTGATCAGTGTATCTCCCGGTTTAAAATATGCTTTCAGTTTTTCGGAAGAGCCGTAGTAAATCACTTCGTCGTTATCACCATGAAAGATGGTAACGGGAACGGTAACACGTTGTATATTCCTGTAAGTTGGAAATGTATACTTCAATAAAAATGAAGGCAGCATGGGATAATAATACCTGGCCATATCTTTCATGCTGAAGTAGGGCGCCTGCAGGATGAGCTGCCTGGGATGATTGTCTGCTGCGAGGCGTGCGGCGGTACCTGTGCCCATGGAATAACCGAGAATAACAATCGTACTTTCCGGGTAAACTGTTTTTACGCTGTCATAGGCAGTTTGCGCATCAGCATAAAATTGCTGTTCACTGTGGATCTTACCGCTACTTTTCCCGTAACCGCGGTAATCAAACATAAATACATCATAACCGAGGTGTGTATATACCCTGGCGGCTTCTCCCCACGACCGGAGGGAGCCGGCGTTACCATGGAGATAAAAGATAAGGCCTTTGTCGCCACGGGATTTAAATAGCAGCCCGTTTAACTGTGTGCCATCAGCAGTGGTAATAATGCGTTCTTCGAAGGGCTCGGGGAACTGGAAAACATACGCCGGCGGTAATCTCTCCGGAAAAAAAAGCAAGCGCTCCTGGATGAAATAAACGAGGACACAAACCGCTGCATACAGGAGGAGCAGCACGCCTGTTGTTTTCAGTACCCATTTTACTATTACAGCTAACATCTATGTAAGATACAAAGAAACACAAATCATGTTATCACCGGCGGTCTTCTACTTCCCCAGTTTTTTGAAGGTGCCGTTTACGCCATCCCAGCTGTATTTGGTAAGCTCTTCTTTTACTGACATAACCGGTTCCCCGTTCTTATCCAGCTTATCTGTTTCTTCTTCTTCATGCATTTTCAGGATGATGGTATCTGGTAGACCGTTTTTCTCGCCGGGGAAAATGAAAGACTCCTCATGATAATATACACCGGCATCACCCACATCCATTCTTTCCGGCAGTGCGGCGATCCGTCCATCCTTCATCCAGGCGAAATAATAATAGTTTGTGGAGACACCACAGGCTGCTCCACCAAAGCCAACAGATACGATATTTTGCACGTTGGTAAGACCGAGACCGGCCATTACCTTCGCATAGGAAAAACCAGCGGATTCATCATCCATTATCCGGAATGTGGTGGCAGCAAGGATTTTACGGGCTTGTACGGCTTTTAATTTCACAATATACTGCGGGTATTTTTCATTGCCGATCAGTGTATCCACGCGGCGGTCGTAGGCAAATACAAATTTCATGTCGCCTCTGCGCATAGGAGGAAAAGAGATCAGTCCTTCCCACACGCAGCCTTGTTTTTCCACACCATCCTTTTTGTATTTAATCTGTACCCAGGGAAGGGTGAGACCTTTGAGTGTGAGCATTTTGCCGGGCAATACCTCCACCGTAGTAATATCGTCGCCGGCCAGCAGGGTGTCGATGGCGGCTTGTTTGGTATCCGGGCTCATACGTACCAGTGCGGTATCTGCAAAAATATACCGGCTATCATCTTTGTTTAACGACCAGGTATTGAAGATAAATTCCTGTTCCTGGGCAAAAAGAGGGGTAGCAAAACAGGCGAACAAACAAGTCAGCGTAAAAAACAACATCGTTTTCATGAGGTATATTGATTAAAGCGCAAAAATAGCGTTTTACCTCCTGAAAACGATGCGTTGCCATTAATTTGCCGGAGGGCATATCTGCATCATGTATACTGCGCTGCTGGCCTCATAGGATTGCAGCACGCCGGTTACACAAGGCACTTTATAGTTACGGTAGGTTAACCCGCGGGTAACGTCGCGGTTCCCCCAGGCGGCGTTGATATTTTTCTGGATCCAGGGCAGGAACTGCGTTTGGCCGGCATCGTTGATCAGCGTCATCACATATTGTCCGAAGATGGCCTTTAATATGCCCTGCTCGTTCCAGTCGCCTTCGGCGGGCATAATACCATTTACATCGCTCATGGTTTTCTGCGTATAGGTAGCGGCGAGCTTCGCCTGATCAAGATAAGTCGCGGTACCGGTTTCTTTGTACAACATCACGGCTGCTCCAATGAACGTTCCCTGGTTGTAGGTGTAATCGGACCAGCCTTTGTTACCATTTACATTATTATCTGCCACCCTGCCGGTAGCGGGATCATAAAGATTATTTACGCCCCAGTTGTACACGTCTTTTGCTTTTTGAAGATAAGCGGCTTCGCCGGTGATCTTATACAGGGTCATGGCGGCGATCACAGTGGGGAAGTTAATACAGGCGTTTTTACCGCTATGGTTAAAATCCCAGAACATGCCGCCTTTATCCGGATCATAAGATCCATCCCATACCCTTTTGAAACCCGAAACGGAGAGGTCGAGATATGCCTTGTTGCCGATAACCTGGCTGGCACGGGCAAGTGAAATGACCCACCACATAATATCATCGTAAATAAACCATTCCTTGGTATTGTTCCAGTTGTATTTATCATAGCGGTTATAACCACCCTGGAAGATATCGGTGATGCGTTGAAGATCGGCCGGATCTTTTGTGCGTGTGTATACGTTCATGGCCATATCCCAGTAAATTGCCTGGACCCAGATGGCGCCGATGCCTTTCTTTTCGGTATTGCTGTAATAGAGCTTGTCGGCTGTACTGTAGAAATACTGGTTAAAACTGGCGTAGGCAGTAGCCGCATCTTTGGTAGTAAAAGATACCGTGGGCGTTGGTCCCGGCGTAACAGGATCTTCTTTTGCGTTGCTTTTGGAACAGTTGCTGTGCAGCAGCAATGCTGCAAAAAGTAAACAGGTTATTTTATACATATGATCGGGTTAAAACCGGGAGCCGGTACTACAGTCCGGCTTCCGGTGGTTCTTTAAATATACTTACCAGCCTGGATTTTGCACCAGTTGTTTATCATTATCCACATCATCTGCCGGCAGTGGGAACAGGTAATGTTTTCTTTCAAATACGCGGGTTTCAAAAGGCACTACCTGCAGGAAGTCGGGCATATCAGATCCGATGTTCAAACCATAGACAGGACCGTTTTCTGTTTGTTCTGCTATTTTCCAGCGGCGTACATCAAAGAAACGGTTATTTTCAAAAGCCAGTTCCACGCGGCGTTCTTTGCGGATCGCTTCACGGATGGCGGCTTGCCCGGCGGGTGCCGGCAATTCTGCCGATCCGTATTGCGGAATCCCTGCCCTTTCCCTGATGAGGTTCACATATTTCAGTGCTTCCGGGCTGGCGGGATTGGCTTCATTCACACATTCTGCGTAGCTGAGATAGATCTCCGCCAGGCGGATGAGCATCAGCGTACGGCCACCTACATCCCATTTGCCGAGGCCCTGCGCCTTGCGTACAATATAGCCGGTAGGACTGTAATCGTTGTTGCCTGTGGCCTTACCGGAGTTGCCGTGATTATAGATGCGGGTAACGATATTCCCAAAAGATTTATTCAGCCAGGTGCTTCCATCGTAAGTGATGTTTACATAAAAACGGGGCTCGCGGTTTACCCATTGGTTATAGATATTGCTGGGCGCCGTTTCATTAGGACCGGTAAAATCTGAGTAGCCTGTTTTTACATACTGCGATAACGGGTCATCGATGCTTCTGCCATTCTTCATAAAAAATGCGTCTACCATATTCTGGGTAGCACCTAAACCGCCGCTTCCCCGTACATCGCTGGAAGGTGCGCCGCTGTGGAACGGCGTCATTTCGTACTGACGGGAATTCAGCGAATTGGCAGGACGGGCAAAGATCACTTCCGGGTTCCAGTCGGTCAGGAATACATCCCTGCAGGAAAGATAAGGATCAAATTCTCCCTTTGCATTATTCTTCTTAAATAAACTGTAGGTAGAAGGCACAAACTGGTCGAGGAAAGATTTATAGGCCTCTGCTGCCAGTTTCCATTTATTGGCATCGTACGACTGGCTGATCAGCTGTTTGCCATCCGTGTTTTTCAGGGCAGCCATATCGGTGTTTCCATTAAACAACGGGCTGGCGCTGTACATCAGTGCATTGGCGCGGAAGGCCAGTGCAATGCCTTTACTGATCCGGCCGTAGTCCTGATCGTTGTTGGGTATTACCGGTAAGTTAGCCGCAGCTGTTTCCAGTTCTGAAGTTACATAGGCCACGCACTCATCAAAGGAGTTGCGGGGCATCTGGAGACTGGCATCCACTTCTACTGGTTTTTCGCCCATGAGTACAACGGGACCGTATATACGCATCAGGTAAAAATAGTACATGGCGCGCAGTGCCCGGGCCTCTGCTTTGTATTGGGTGATGAGATCCGGTGAGAGATCTGTTATTTTATCGGCGTTATCAATAAATACGCTGGCTGCGCGGATACCCCGGTAAAAATTGGTCCAGTAGTCGCCCACAAAACCGGATTTGGCATCCCAGCTGCCGATGTTTACGCTGTTGGATTGTACAAATCCCCACACATAATCTGCTTCATCGCAGCCACCGGTCCATAAGCCGCGGTTGTTGTAATCGCCGGGGTTGCGTTGTCCGAATTCATCCGGTATGCGGACATACACGTTGTTCAGGAATTTCTGTGCGGTAGCCCAGGTACGGAAAGTTTCCTCGATGGTTAGCCGGTCGTCCGGCACCTGGTCCAGGTATTTTTTGCACGATGTCAATAACACGATGCCCAGTAAAATATATAATAGCTTTTTCATGATCAGTTGCTTACGTGATTAAAATTTCAGGTTTACTCCCAGCGAAATGGTTCTCACATTTGGATAAGTAGAACCGTTGTCGGTATTTAATTCAGGATCCCACAATTTGAACTTGCTGAAAGTAAGCAGGTTGATACCCTGTAAGTAAACAGATGAATTCCGGACGCCTATGCGCTGCAGCAAACTGGCGGGCAGGTTGTAGGCGATCTGCGCAGATTTCAGGCGGATGAAGCTCACATCTTTTACCCACCAGCTGCTTGGCTGGGTGTTGTTTACATTCTCTGCTTCGCCATAGGCGAGACGTGGGTAAAACGCGTCCTGGCGTGGGTTTTCAGGGGTCCATCTGTCGGTAGCAATGCTATAGGCGTTGCTTTCCCCGCCACCGCCATTAAATGGAATGATGGCGCTGCCCTGCAGCATACGATCGGCATCGGAGATTCCCTGGAACAGGAAGCCGATATTAAATCCTTTGTAGGCAAGATTTAACCCGAAGCCATACACCATTGCGGGTACATCGCCGCGGCCGATCTTTGTTTCATCGGAGGAGTTGATCTTACCGTCTCCGTTAAGATCCTTGTATTTGATGTCGCCCGGTTTCACCTGTGAGCGGGATCCCGGAACGGCGCTTTTGTCGATGTCTGCCTGGTCAATGAACAAGCCTTCTGCGATATAACCATACCGCGCCAGGATATTATTGCCGCGGTGTTCCATCCATGGGTACAGCTGCGGCGGGCGGTCATCTTCCAATACTTTATCCTGGTTCCAGGTAATGTTACCTCGCACGGATACTTCTACATTCCCGATACGTGCATTGTATTCCAGGTTGGCATCCAAACCTTTGTTTTCCACGGCGCCGAGGTTACCATACTGCTGATTATCAAGGCCCATGAAATCCACGTTGGAAGCGCGTTGCAGGAAGATACCGGTACGGTGTTCCTTGAACACATCCACATTTACAAGGAGACGGTCGTTCAGTGTACGCAGTTCTATACCCAGGTCCTGTTTGTTGGAAACAGACCAGCGCACATCCGATGCATAACGGGTGATGCTGATACCACTGCCGCCGTTAAAACCTTTTCCAAACGTATAGCCGTGATCGTTATCATTCAGTTTGGTGATATACAGGAAACGCTCTTCTGCGCTACCGAGACCGGTATTACCGTTGGAGTAGCGGAACTTCAGGAAGGAGATGGCGTTTTTAAACGGCTCAAAAAAACGTTCATTGGAAGGTACCCAGGCTAAACCGATAGCGGGGAAAAATCCGTAGCGGTTTTCCGGTGCAAACAATTCCGAGCCGTTGTAGCCGAAATTGAATTCCATAAAGTAACGGTCGTCGTAAGAATAGGCTGCTTTACCTGCCAGGCCGAGGTATCTTTCCGGGATGGAGTTGATAAAGTCGCCGGCGAGGGTATTGGTTTTATCGCTGGTATAAAACAATCCTAAACCGGTTACGCGGTGTTTACCAAAACCACGGTCGTAGTTGATGGCGGCCTCTGTATAAAACTGGCGGGTGGTCTGCCGGTCGCCATCGTTTTTATCGAAGCCGAGGTATTGATTACCGGTGAATGTTTTCAACAGGTTAAGCGTACCATCCGGTTTGTACGGATTGTTCATATCCGGGAACCAGGTGTCCTCGCGTTTGGAGCGGGTAATATAGTTCTGGTTAAATACGTCGAAGGCAAACATCGCGGTGGCCGACAACCCTTCCGTAATGGATTTCAGGTCTTGCGTAGCCCGGATATTGGAGTACAACTGGTTCCTGAATTCGTTGCGATAGCCTCTGCGGGTAAGGTCGGCATAAGGATTCCTGAAGCCGCCGTTGGCCGAGCGACCGGGAACGAAGCCACCAGGGTACATTACAGGATACACCACCGGGGAGGCGTCCATCGCGCTCTGGAAAATATCGTGGGTGTTAATGCCGGGGTAGTTACCATTGGAGAAGTATCCCTGCAGGCCTACATCAAGCTTGGTGGACTTTGTAACTTTCAGGTTCAGGTTAGACGTAAAGTTATAGCGGTTATATTTTAAGGAAGAATTGTACTTCTCCAGGTCGTCTGTTTTCAGGAAGCCGCTTTCGTTATAGTAGCCGAGTGATACGTAGTACTGTGCATTTTCCACACCGCCGCTGGCGTTGAGGTTAGCGCTGCGGGTATGACCGTATTTATTGAATACAGCATCCATCCAGTTTACGTTCGGGTATAACAGCGGGTCCACGTTACTTTTTGTTTTTTCGATAGTTTCTTCGGAGAACACCGGGTTGTGGTTGCGTGTGGTAGAGGCTTCGTTGGCGAGGTTCATATAAGTAACGCCATCGAGCATTTCCGGTCGTTTGGTAAAGGAGTTTACGCCTTCATTATAATCGAAGTAGATCTGTGGTTTACCTACTTTCCCTGTTTTTGTTTTCAGGAGAATAACACCATTGGCGCCGCGCACGCCATATACGGCGGTACCGGCGGCATCTTTCAGGATTGTGAACGACTCAATGTCTTCCGGGGAAATGTTATTGATAGATCTTTCCACACCATCCACGAGGATGAGGGGCGTTGCTTTATTACCGCCTCCGAAGGTGGAGATACCGCGGATCCAGATATCGGCGCTGCCTTTACCGGGTTCGCCGGTACGCTGCACGCCTATTACGCCGGCGATGCGGCCTGCCAGCATGGAAGAGATGTCTGATGCCGGCTGTTTAAATTCCGCCGGGCGGATAGTGGACTGGGCGCCTACCAGGCTTACTTTACGCTGGGTACCGAAACCCACTACGGCTACTTCGCCGAGTGATTTGCTGGCTACTTTCAGTTGTACGTTGATGGTAGTTTGACTGCCAGCTACTATTTCTGCCGTTTCATAACCAATGAAGCTGAATGCCAGTACATCGGTAGCAGCGTTTACGATAATCTTGTAACGTCCGTTGGCGTCGGTGGTGGTCATGGTGCTTACGCCCCTTACAGCTACGCTTACGCCGGGAAGTGGTTTACCGTTTTCATCTTTGATCACACCGGACACCACTACTTCCTGGCGGGTCATGGCCGCTTTGGGGGCAGTGAGTTTACTGATGACTACAATATCATTTACTTCTGCATATCCGAGGGATTTGTGTTGCAGTAATTTTTCGAGAACGTAGTCCAGTCGCTCGTTGGAAAACGAGTACCCTTCTACTTTGTAGCCGCTGAGCAGTTGCCTGTCGTAGGCAAAATTAATTTTTGTATGGCGGTGCAGGTCCCTGATAGCAGATTCCAGGCTACCTCCTTTCAATGCAATAGTGACGCTGGTTTCCTGCAGGATTTGTCCCTGGCCGGCGTATACCGGCAGTATGGCTGGGACACACGTCAGGGCCAAAACGACTGCAAGCATTCGTTTTCTGAAATTTTTTACAATTTTCTTCATACGTGGTTAGGCATTAATTGTTAGCATTAACAAAAGGTTCCATTTACGTGGCATTAATACGTAGTTGTTTTAAGCGATTAGCTTTGGTGATACATTGTTTATTATTCGTAAATAACGGTGTGCTGATTGATCGTGCGTACTTTCAGATGATGGATCGCCGCCAGCACCTGTGCTGCTTTTTCGGGCGCCATATCTGTTGGCAATTCCGTGGTATATCTGGTGGTTCTTACATGTTCCTGTGTGGTGGTGATGGTGATGCCGAAGTTTTTTTCCATCAGTATCACCATGTCGTGGAAAGTAACATCATTGAAAACGAGTTTGCCATCCTTCCATCCGGGCAGTTGTTCGTCTACCGGTGAAACTTTTATCTGCCCGTTGTTCCGGTTGTACACCAGTTCCTGGTTTTGCCCGAGGATGTGTGCGGGTGAGGCTTTTCCAGAGATGCTTACTTTGCCGGATACCACTCCTATGCTGAGGGTGTGTATTTCTTTATAGGCGGCGATGTTGAAGGACGTTCCCAGTACGGTGGTCTGGAGCGGACCGCTTTCTACAATGAACGGTACACCGGGATTTGTTTTCACATCAAAGAAGGCTTCCCCGTCAACCAGGTCGAGTTTTCTTTCTTTGGAGAGGTTGTCGGGTATCCGGATCGTGGTGCCGGCGTTTAACATCACTATTGATCCGTCGTTGAGGTGAATGGTTTTTCTTTCACCGGTGCGGGTGGCGTAGGTGGTCCAGGTAGCCTGTGGGTGTGGATGCAGCAGGTACCAGGCCGCCCCGGCGCCTGCCAGCAGCAATACAGCCGCTGCAGCTCTTTTCCAGCCACGGGTAAGATAAAACGTTTTAGCGACTTCAATTTGCGGCTGGATATTTAGCCACATTTCGCGTTTTATATGCTGTTGCTCCGCCTCATCCATTTCTGGTAAAGCTGCTGCATCGAACGACTGGTACCATTGTTCTATGAGTTGGTTTTCCGGTCCGGAGCTATGCCCCAGCATATACTTTTTAAAAAGCTGTCTGATTTTACTGACTTCCAAAGCGCGCGATTTTATTACTTATCTGAAAAAATAATATCCGGTACTAGTCCGGTTTAAAAAATATTTCCCCTCCGGGAGAAGGATGCCTGGCAGCGGATCATCTCCGGGAGATAGCCCTTTACCACCAATGATATGGCCTTCCCGGGGACAGCCATTCCGGGAACGCCCCGTCGTCTGCATGAATGAATGATGCGCCCCGGGCAATGGATGACACAGTACCGCCTCTCCCCTGCGGGGAGCCTGCCGGTAACAAAGGGAAAAGGTTAGACCATCGGGCCAATCCTGCACGCCGGGAAAAACTTTATCCGGCGGACTACTGTTGCTGATGTAACTGGGAGAAGAGGTAGATTAATACCAGTGTCCAGTCGCCGGTGGAAGAGGCTTTCAATGAAGTACGGAGGCGTTTTAAGGCATCTGTCAGCTGATTCTTTACGGTTTGTTCTGAAATATTAAGTGTTTTTGCAATATCGGCGATGGTATAATCATCCTCCCTGCTCAGGCGGAAGATCTGCTGCATGCGCGCAGGCAACCTGCCGATCTCGGTTTCGATTTTGGCTTTTAGTTCTTTGGTTTCTAATGTATCAGTCGCAATGTAATCGTCGAAAGTATCAAAAAAATCCGCCTTTTTAATTTCTGCGGCACTAAAGGCATAATGGCTGATCACGCGGTACCGGATGGCGGTGAACAGGTACCGGCCCAGGTCTCCCTCCTGCGTTACCCGGATATCGTTCCTTCTTCTCCATAACGTAATCATCACCTCCTGCACCATGTCTTTCGCCTCATCTTTATCCACACGCTGACAAGCCTTTAAATAAAGGGCCTGCCAATATTTATCATAGATAGATTCAAAAGCAGCTGTATCATCTCTTTTTATAAGCTGTAATAAGTCTCCATCACTCATCATTTTTCGCGCATATTAAAAGTGGGTGAATACCTCATCATCTCTCCCGCGGCCGAAAATTAATGATAATTATTTTAGCTTTCCCGCTTTTGTAAAATGCATTTAGCAAAATGTAACGGAAACGGATGGTCTTTACGTATACCCCTTCGCGTTTGGGACAATATTATCTTCGCTTACAGATAATGGCGCGGATATTGCTTTTGATGGCGGTCAGATTTTCTTTGGCCACGCCGCATTTTTTTTAAAAATTAATCAGGTAGTATAAAGAAAACCGCGAAAAAATTGTGACATTACAATAATATGATTATCCTGAGCCCGGCATTTTCACTGCCAACAGCAGTTGTTTTTGCTTAAATTAGTAACATGTCAACACCCGGAACCATAACGATATCCCAACGATTGAAACAATTCTCACACTTCCTGATAGGAGACCCCAGACAGTTCTCGCTGGAAAACCGCATATTCAATGCGATATGTGCTATTTCCCTCTTTATTATTGCCATTAACGTACCATATAATTATGTTACCGGCCTTACGGTTACCTCGCTCATCTTTGCTTTACTGGTGCCTGCATTCTCCTTTATTTATTTTTTGTCGAGATACCGGAAGAAGGTAAATATCAGTATAGCCATTGCCGCGATCGTTATTAACGTGAGCTTCGCTATTAACTATTTCTACAGCGGGGGAATACAGGGCGCCTCCCTGTTGTCCTTTACCCTGGCGTTCTTCCTGGTTATGCTGATTTCCTCCCGGAAACAATATTACTGGTGGCTGGCGCTGAACCTGCTCACCGTACTCGGGCTGATCATGTGGGAATATTATCACCCGGCGGTGGTAGATGCGGTTTATAAAACGAGGAAAGACATTTTTGCAGATATGACCCCTACCTATATTATCTGCGTGTGCGTAATTTTCGTAGGAACGGTTTACCTGAAAAATGCCTATAACAAAGAAAAGCAGCAGGGAGAAGAAAAAACGCGCGCACTTGAAATCATGAACACGGAAAAGAGCAAACTCTTTTCGCTGATCTCGCACGACCTGCGTAACCCATTGGCAGCGATACAATCGTACCTCCAGCTGATGCGGGAAATAGAACTGGACCCCGAAAATAAAACCCAGATAGAAACGGAACTGCTGTACGTGGTCAACAGCACACAGGAGATGCTATATAATATCCTTGTATGGTCTAAAACGCAAATGGACGGGCTCAATGTAAATCTTACTCCTGTAGACGTCGCATCGGCCATACATCCCATTCTTAAAATCAACAAAATGGCGGTATCCAAAAAAAAGATCAGCCTGGATACCAATATAGACGCGTCTATAAAAGTGATGGCCGACATCAATATGCTGCAGCTGATTGTGCGTAACCTGCTTGGCAATGCCGCCAAGTTCACCCCTTCCGGTGGAACCATCTTCATCAAAACCAGCAGGGCCGGCAATAAATGCTTAATTGAAGTGAGAGACAGCGGTGTGGGTATTGACCTGTCCAGGCAACCGGATATTTTCTCCCTGAAAGTACGTTCCACTTTCGGAACAGATAATGAAAAGGGGATTGGACTGGGGTTATTTCTCTGTAAGGAATATACCACCGCGCAGGAGGGACAGATCTGGTTTGAAAACAACCGCGAAGGCGGAAGCTCCTTTTACCTGGAACTTCCGCTGGTCAACTGATTATTCTGCTTTGAGGCTGTTCACCGGGTTGGCCGTAGCAGCCCTGATAGCCCGGTAGCTGACAGTTAAAATGGTGATGGCGATCGCAATAAACGCGGCCAATACAAAGGTTGTCCAGCTCATTTTTACCTGGTAGGCAAAATTCTGCAGCCACCGGCTCATCACATACCAGGCAAGCGGACTGGCAATAACAACAGCCACCAATACCAGTTTCAGGAAGTCTTTCGACAGCATGGCCACAATACCCGTTACTGACGCGCCCAGCACCTTGCGGATGCCTATTTCCCGGGTACGTTGTTCCGCTGCATAAGTGATCAGCCCGAATACTCCCAGGGACGCAATTAATACGGCCAATATGGCAAAGGAAATGAAGATCCTGCCTGTACGCTGTTCTGCAATATAGAGGCGGTTAAAATCGTCATCAAGAAAAGAATAGACGAATGGCTGCCCACCCATACCCGGCTGCGCTTCATAGGCGGTTTTTATCTTTGCAATGAGTTCCTGGATATTACTGGTCTGGATGCGGAATGCCATTGACTGGAAATTTTCCCGTAGCCGGAACACCATTGGCGGTATTTTATTCCTTAAGCTACCGGCATTGAAATCTTTTACCACGCCTATTACTTTCAGCGGCCTGTCTCCATCGGCATAGAGATACTTTTCATTCAGATCCCTGAAATCAAATAACCGGGCTGCCGTTTCATTGAGCAATACAGCAAAAGTATCGGAAGGCATGTCTGGTGAGAAATTCCGGCCACTGGCCATTTGCATGCCCATTGTGTGGATGTAATCCGCATCCACATACCATTCCGGTACGCCGGTTACCTGCCCGGTGCTGCGGGCGGCATCTTTTGAATAGATATTGGTGTTCTGTCTTATATCGGTAGGCAAAGAGCCTGTCATAGTACCCGATTCCACACCTGGTATGTTCAGCACTTCATTTTTAAAGTTGCGGGCATGTGTCCACAACGACTGGGTATTGCCCAGGATGAGCACCTGTTCGCGGTTATAACCAAGCTTTTTATTCCGTATATAATTCAGCTGACTGTTGATCACCAGCGTACCAACAATCAACAGGATAGCAGAAGCAAACTGGAAAACCACGAGGCTGTTCCGCAGCCATCCGTTCCTGAAACCGCTGTTTAACCGGCCTTTCAGCACTTTGATAGGCTCAAAGCCCGACAGGAAAAAGGCGGGATAACTGCCAGCCAGCAACCCGATCACACCAGCAGTTACCAGCAGGAAAGGCAGCAGCCATAAAAAATACCCCGCCTCCAGCGTAATGTTTTTTCCTGACAGCTGGTTGAGATACGGGAGCAGTAAAATGGCGAATGCCACTGCCAGTAACAGGGCAAAGAAGCTGGTCAGCATAGACTCCGTAAGGAATTGGAAAATCAGGGAAGACCGTTGGGAACCCAGCACCTTCCGCACTCCTACTTCTTTAGCGCGCCCGGCAGAGCGGGCGGTGGAAAGGTTCATGAAGTTAACGCAGGCAATCAGCAGAATGATGATCGCCACCGCAATGAAGATGTACACATATTGAATATTGCCGGAAGGTTCTGCTTCATCGGCCAGCGGGGAATATAAATGAATGCTTGTGAGCGGCAGCAGGTTATATCCAAAATGCCCCCCTGATTTTTGGAGATCTGCAAAGGTACTGCCGGTCATTTTCTTCAGCGGCCCCTCCATATATTTTTTGGTAACGGCATCCACATAGCTTTGCAGTTGCGCGCCGGTGGCGCCTTCCCGCATTAATACATAGGTGGCGTAGTTGTCTGACATCCATCCGCCGTTTTCCCGGCTTTCGGGTAATTCGGACATGGCGCGCACAAAATCGAAGTGCAGGTGCGACTGATCCGGCACATCTTTTATTACACCGCTGATCTGGTAAGTGGCCACATTATCTGTTTGCAGTGTTTTACCCACTACATCGGTGCTATTAAAGTATTTGAGTGCCATCCGTTCGGAGATGACCATGGTATTAGGTTGGGTGAGCGCGGTTTTAGGGTCGCCGCTGATCATCTGCAAGCTGAATACATCGAACAGGGTGGAATCTGCAAAGCAGGCATTTTTTTCTACCAGTGTGGTGTTCCCTTTTTTTACCAGGATACTTCCCTGGCGGATAAACCGTACATAGTTTTCCACGTTGGGATATTCCTGCAGCAGCACCGGGCCCAGCTGGCTGGGGCTGAATCTTTCTTTAAAGGCATTGCCGTTTACAAAAAAATCAGCATTGATACGATAGATCCTGTCGGCTTTTTTATTGAACCGGTCGTAGCTCAGCTCATCTGTTACGAACAACGTGATAAGTAAACAGGTGGTCATGCCAATAGCCAGCCCGAATATAGTGATGGCTGAAAAACCTTTGTTTCTCCAAAGGTTCCTGAGTGCAATGCTGAAGTAATTCTTAAACATAATATGCAGGGCGTTCTAATTGGATGCCGGAAATCAGGAGACATGATAATCAGCACTTTAACATCAATACACGACTACCGGATGCCCGGTTTCAATACAGCAGGTGTCCGATTACGGTCATGGTTTATTAAGTGGCAACAGCCAAAAATAAACCTATTTTAATCGCCCGATATAAAAAAAGCACGGCAGGAAACCCGCCGTGCTGCATAATTTGTTTTACTCTATTACAGGAACATGCCTCCGGAAGCTTCAATACGTTGTGCGGTGATCCATCGGGCTTCTTCGGTACACAGGAAGGCTACCACGCCCCCAATATCGTCCGGTACGCCGGTGCGACCAAGGGCGGTATGGGCCGAAATGTATTCAATTGCCTGTGGCGCATGTTCAAAAACGGATTTTGTAAAATCTGTTTCAATGATGCCGGGGGCCACTACGTTGGCAGTAATGCCGCGTGTGCCCACTTCTTTGGCCAGGTACCTGGTAAACACTTCTATGGCGCCTTTCATGGAAGCGTAGGCGGCATATCCGGGTGTGGCAAACCGCGCCAGGCCGGTCGACAAATTAATGATACGACCATTGTTATTAATAAAAGGTAATGCTTTCTGTGTGAGGAAGTATACGCCCTTTAAGTGCACCTGATACAGCTCATCAAAATCTTCTTCCGTAGTATCGGGGATGAGGGAGCTTCTGTCGATGCCCGCATTGTTTACCAGGAAATCGAATTTGCCTTCGCCGGTGTTTTCCTGCAGGTGCGCCGCAACTGTTGCCAGGAATCCATCGAACGATTTTGTGTCGCCGGTATCCAGCTGGTAGGCGATAGCTTTTTGCCCGATAGCCTGGATTTCTGCTACTACTTTGTCGGCCTCCGCCTGGTTGCTTCTGTAAGTGAGGATGATATCGTGCCCGCTTTTAGCGAGTTGTAAAGACATATTCTTACCTAATCCGCGACTGCCACCAGTAACCAGGGCTATTTTGTTTTTTGTTGCCATTTTGTTTTATTTTTTTTGATAAGACAAATTTCCGGGAATCTTTCCGGCTGGTTATGGTGACTACTTAAGTATTTAATGGTACCCGTTTAAGTATTTAGTCGTTTAACAGGATCTCCAGCTGTTGCTTCAGCTTTTCTTCCACTTCCGGTCCTTCAAAGCCGATGTTGCTGAAAATGATGTTCCCTTCTTTGTTGATGAGATAGGAAGCGGGAATGATGTTAAACCGGAACTTATCTCCTATGGCCGGGTCGGTATTATAATACACCGGGAAGGAATATTTTTTATTACCGCTCCAGCCCTGCGCGTCGGCTAAGGTGTTGCGGGCGCCGCTGTTGGCAATCATAAAAACCACATCGGGGTGTTGTTTATATTGATCGTACAATTTCTGCAGGTAGGGCATTTCCTGCATGCAGGGTACACACCAGGTGGCCCAAAAGTCGATCAGTATGATCTTGCCTTTCAGTGAAGCGGCAGATACCGGCTGACCTTTCATATCTACAAAGGAGCTGAGTGGCGGGGCGGGACGGTTGATCCGTTGTTTCTTTACTTTTTCTATCAGTATTTTTTTCCGGAACTCCTGCAGCTGGTTCAGTTGAGCGGTATTATTGGTTTGCTGGTAATATGTTTCCGCGTTGTCGAGTGTTTCTTTATCTGCATAATAATCCACGGCTTGTTCCATGTGTTTGTCTGCCGCTGCCAGGCGTCCCTGTTTCATATCGATGAGGCCCAGTACAGATGCCAGATGCCGGCTGGCTTTATTATACACCGCATTACGCGTACTATCGTCTGCATACGGATAGATGTATCCCGTTTCCGGGAAATGACGGATCACGCCTACCGGGTAGCTGCGTACGCTGTCTAACGCCAGTTGTGCGTACCGGCGTGCGGTATCCAGCGAGAGGTTATTATCCAGCAGTGTTTGTGCAATCTGTTGCCAGGTGATCACCTTGTAAGGATTTTCCTTTTCGGTGGTCATAAAACGGGCATGATATAATGCTTTGTTACTGTCTTTTCTTACAGCATAATATTGAAGCAGGACATCGTGCATTTCTGTGAAAGATTCCCTGTTTTCCGGGGTTTCCTTTTTCAGTTCGTTTTCAAAGAAGGTGATCTGCCGGGCTGTGTCTTTTCCTTTCGCCACGATGCCGGTCATGATATCCCGGCCCAGTGCGGATTCCGGGTAGCGTTCCATCACTACGCGCCGGATAGAATCCAGCCGGGAGTTTTCGCCGATGATCAGGTAGCCCATGGTTACCTTATTCATGTTGCCGGGAGTTGTGGGCGCGCTGTTAAATTTGTCTGCAATCACCTGGTGTGCCTCTGCCCTGAACTTTTCTTTTTCTTTGGCGTTGGTGGCCTTGTTCATTTCGTAGGTAAGCAGGCGCAGTTTTGCTTCGTAGTTGTCCGGGTAACGTTTCAGTTCTTCTTTATAAAGCGCGGCCTGTTTATCGGCCAGTAGAGGGGACTTGCCCATTTGCGCACTAAGACTGTAAGCTTTGTACAGCGCCATATCTTTTACCGGCACTTTGTTTTTATACACCGCTACTTCGTAGTGCCGGTCTTTTGCCGGCTTATCCACAGCATCGCCGCTTTCCAGGTAAAAGGTAGCGAAGGTGGTGTAGTCGGCCAGTACAAAAGAGGTGGTCCATTTATTCCCGGTACGCTGCATGTTCATGCGCCATGCGAGGTTGTAAAAGTTGGAATAGGAAAACACGAGGGTGACCGGCGCAGCGGTAACCGGAATGCCAGCTCCCGGCGCAGCGGGATCGTAAGTGACGGTTACGGTTTGACCACGTTCCGGATATTCCGGGGTGATCACTACCCGTTGTTGTGCATATATTTTACCGGCTGCCATGGCAGCCAGTAAAAGTAAGATGATTAATTTCTTCATATCGGCAATGGTTATTTGTACCCTTCGTTCTGGGTAAGATTAACATTGGTTCTGATGGCATCAGAAGGAATCGGGTAAAGGGTATCGGTAGATTGCCAGTTGGCACCTTTAATCGGTCCCAGCACCGCATCCGACCTTTTGGTACGTTTCAGGTCAAACCAACGGTGGCCCCACTCTGCAAACAATTCCACTTTTCGTTCCTGCTCCACTGCCAGCAGCAGGGCGGGTTGTGCGAGGGAAGCAGACAAACCGGGTAAACCTGCGCGTTGACGGATAGCATCCAGGTCGGCGCGGCCATCGTCCAGTTTTCCTTGCTGGATGCGGGCTTCCGCGCGGATGAGATACTGTTCTGCAAGACGCATTACCATGGAGTATTCGGTAACGCCGCTGGTACTCGTTCTTATTTTGTATTTATAAGGGAAGTAAACACTGGTACCCGCAGTGGTTTTGTAGTAAACGATCCATTTGGTAAACCGCTGATCATTCGGTTCGTATTTTCTGATCAGGTTGATGGTATCCAGCCGGAATACCGCTGTACCAAAGAGGCCCGTGGTGGGGTTAATAGCCGGGGTAGAAGTAAATCCTTCCCAGGTGTTGCGGCCACCCACTACATTAAGTGGCTGCAGCTGCCAGATCGCTTCATTGCTATTAGCCAGGAACACTTTGTTCAGATCAGTTACCAATGAATAACGACCATTATCGATGACCAACGATGCAGTAGTTTCTGCCAGTGCCCAGTTTTGGTTATACAGGTACACCCTTGCCAGTAATGCGTTGGCTACGGATTTATCCGGGCGTATATGCTGCCCCGTAGGATAATCATCTCCCATTAATGCCACTGCTGCTTTAAGATCCGTGATAATCCCATTATATACTTCCGCACGTGGTGCGCGTGGTTTTACACCGTTAACTTTATAGTCTGTGCCGGTGATCAGGGGCACATCTCCATACATATTTACCAGGTAAAAATAACAGAAAGCGCGCATGAACAGGGACTCTCCCATTAACTGGTTCTTTACGGCAGGCGTTAATGCGGATGCGGTGGAAAGTCCTTCTACGCAAGCATTTGTCTGGTAGATATAACTGTAAAGATCCGCAAACATACTCTGTACGTACTGGCTGCTGGGCAATAACCTGTTCTCTTTAAAAACATCATAATTGGCGAAGGAAGAGTAATAGGCCATATCATCTGCCTGCATTGCGGTGAGGTAGTTAATGAGCACATTTGCAAACTGGTAGTTGAACGAGTACATACTGCCATATAAACCGGTAACAGCGGCCGTAGCAGTTTTATCATCTGTAAATACCAGTCCGGATACCAGCTCGTTCTTTGGTAACGGCGTATCCACATACTTGCTGCAGGAGCTGCTGCTGAAAAGGAGAACACCGATTAAAAATATATGAATTCGTTTCATGGTAAATCTTTTTATTATCTGCAAAACAGGAATATTTCTTTATAAAGCAAATTGTAACCCGATGGTATACGCTTTTAATGGCGGCATTACCATGCCCTGGGTTTCAGGATCAAGACCTTTATAGTTGGTAAAGGTGAGCAGGTTTTGCGCTAACGCATAAACGCTGATGTTATTGACTTTCCAACGTTTGGTATATTTCGACAGGTCATATCTCACCGAAACATTTTTCAGGCGGATATAAGAAGCGTCGCCCCAACTGGCGGTAGAGAGGCTGTAGTTCCTGTAGTTAGCCGTTCCTGCGGAAGTAGTAGCGCCGGGTACATTCGTGTTATCGCCTTTATTCTTCCAGCGGTCCAGCGCACGCAGGTCCTGGTTGGCGAACGAGCCGATGGCAGGACTACTGTATCCATAGCCGATTTGCGGGCCTTCCTGTTTTACAAACTGCAGCAGGAAATCAAGGCTGAAACCTTTATAGGTAACGCTGTTTTGTAACCCGCCGTAGTAGGCCGGCATTGTTTTACCCAGTGTTACATAGTCGTCATACTCTGCCGGATCCGTAGTAGTGCCGCTGTTGCTGTAGAACTGCGCCAATCCTGTTTCAGGATCGATTCCCATGAACTTATATCCTCTTACAATAGTTAATGATTGTCCTACCACATATATATCTTTGTAAATAGAGCCTTCAATACCCGGATACGATTTCAATTCATTTTTACTTACCGTCAGGTTTAAGGATGATTTCCAGGTAAAGCCGGGTCGCTGAATATTAATAGTATTCACTTCAAATTCCCATCCGCTGTTAAGCACGGATGCCGGGAAGTTGGCGGTGATAGACGGAAAGCCTACCTGTGGTGGTAGCTGATCCTCCACCAGTTGATTACCGGATATGTTATGATAATAGTTGGTATTAAACAGAATCCTGTCTTTCAGGAATCCCAGTTCCAGTCCAATTTCCTTTTTGCGGTTTTCCTCCCATTTATACAATGGATTGGCTAAGCGGGAAGGTGTTAGTCCGGATACCCCATCATAAGGATAAGGATTGGAGGTCCAGCTGTCGAGGTACTTGTAATTTCCTATGTTATCGTTGCCAGTAACGCCGATGCTTGCACGAAGTTTACCAAAGCTGAGGAAACCCACATCTTTCATAAAACCTTCTTTGGTAAATATCCAGGCGGCTCCTATGGCGCCGAAGTTACCGAAGCGGTTGCCGGGGCCAAAGCGGGTGGAGCCATCACGGCGATAGGTGGCATTCACTAAATATTTTCCTTCCCAGTTGTAATTGATCCTGCCGAAAACGGATGTGTAACGGTAAAAGGCGTACTGTGATGGATTAGGGATGACGAGACTGGCCGCCTGTTGATCTTCCAGCAGCGCATCACTGGAAAAGCCGGTTGCTTTTACGGACTGTCCCTGGGTAATGGTTTGTTGCCAGGTGCCGCCCACCATTACCTGCAGTTCACCTTTTGCGATGGTTTTGTTATAATCTATCTGTGGTTCAATGATGTAAGATCCAATGTCGGAAGTACCAAAATATGACATGCTCCCGGTGGAAGTAATCGGGTTAAAGGTGGCATCCGGATATACCTGCACCTGCCTCATATTGGATTTGTTGTAACCCAGGCTGGTTTTCAGATTCAATCCCGGGAGGATGGTATACCTGATGGTACTGTTAGCCACCAGGTTATTGGTATTTATTTCAGACCGGCGCAACAGGTATGCCTGTGGATTTTGCGCATTTCCAAACCAATAGTATTTACCGGTAGAATCATACAGCGGATAATTGGGAGACATGTTGAAGAAGGTAGTGAGATCACTTGCCAGCGAATTATCTTTATTGGCCGAATAATTCACAGAGGTGCTGATGTTAAACTTTCCATCGGTGCTGTTATGATTTAAATTAAAATGGCCTGCGCCTCTCTGGTAGCCGAGGCTTCCGGGCATTACTGTTGATTCCTTATGATAAGTGCCGCTTAACATAAACTGTGTTTGTTCACTGCCGCCGGACACAGAGCCTTGTGCTTCCGTAGTGTGACCGGTACCGCCGATCATGAACTTTTGCCAGTCGGTGGTTTGATGCTGATCCCAAAGGGTGAGGTCTGGTGCAATATCCTCGTCGTATGGTTTATTATCATTTTTATAGGCTTCTTTACGCATGGCAATGTACTCCGGCGTATTCAGCATTTTTACGGTATTAACTACTTTATTGGCGCCCGTATATACGTTGAAGTTAGCCTGTGTTCTGCCTGATTTACCTCTTTTGGTGGTGATGAGCACCACGCCGTTAGCACCTCTGGAACCGTAGATGGCAGTAGCATCTGCATCTTTCAGCACATCGATACGTTCAATATCTGAAGGATTGATGGTGGCCAGCGGGCTTTGACTGCCGTTGGCAGAAGTAAACTGGTTCAGCGGTTCGGAGTAAAAGGGCACACCGTCGATGATATAAAGGGGATCATTTTTATGATCAGGATCGATAGAGCTTTGTCCTCTTATCACTACTTTAAAGCTGGAGCCGGGTAAACCGTTGGAAGATGATATCAGCATACCGGCCACCCGGCCCTGCATCGCGGCCAGCGGGTCCATTACCGGCTGTGAAGCGATGTCTTCCGCCTTTAAGCTGGATACCGATCCGGTGTTATTGCGTTTGCTGGTGGTGCCGTAGCCAATCACCACGGTTTCGTCCAGGCTGCTGGCGCGTTGGCGAAGGAACAGCTGTAATGGGCCATAGTTCCCGATACGAACAGTATATGGTTCGTAGCCGACGTAGGTTAACACCAGTTCATCGCCGGGACCTGCTGCGAGAGAGAAATGTCCGTTTTCATCCGTGATGGTACCAATATTAGAGCCTTTCACCTTGATGGTTACCCCGATAAGCAGGTTACCTGCGGCATCTTTCACCACACCCGTCACCGGTTGCTGAGTGGCTTCCGGTGCGGTGCTGATGTTGTTGCTGCCTGCGGGCAGCGCTTTCTTTTTGATGAAAATTGTTTTGTCTTTGATCGTATAATCCAGTGGCTGGCCTTTAAAGATTTCCGTAAGGAAGTCTGCCAGCCTGGTGTTTTCCGCCTTGATGGTAACCGGTTTCACGGTGCGCAGCAAGTCCCGGTCGTAAAAGAACAGGTAGCCGGTTTGCTGTTTTACGGAGGTAAACACCTCTTCCATCGGCGCGTTTTTCACCGATACAGACACTGTTTGACCGAAGGCACCCGCAGATACTTTCAATGTCGCCACAATCATGAGAACAATCGTTAATCTCATAGTAAGTGCAATTTTGGTTGGGGAAAGTCCAGGCATAGAAAGGACTTTACCATAATAATTCAATTGCATAGATTTGCATTTGTTAGGATGGATAATCAGTATTCAAGTATGTACAAGCTTAGTGCTACTATCATCCGGACATATTCGCCGGGGGTGGGTCCAATCACCTCCGGTTTTTTTATCCGTATAGCGGCATTACAATCTCTGAAGTTGGTGGTGCATAAATGTTCAGTTGACAATAGCTAAAAAAAAAACATTATGGTTCCACGATAATGCTGCGTCCCTGCAGGCGGAAATGGATACCGGTACTTTGCAGTCCTTCCAAAACATCCGACAGTGGCAGATTACGTTGAATTTCCCCTTGGAACCGGCGGGCAGGGATATTACCTGCATAAACAATTGTTACATCATACCATCTGGCCAGCTGACGCATCACGGTGGGGATGTCTGCATCGCGGAAATTAAATTCTTCCTTTTTCCAGGCCAGTATCGCAGCTGTATCTGCATGCGCTACGATATCGATATTTCCAGGACTTTTTACCAATGCCTGCTGACCGGGTAATAATACCCTGGAATTGTTGCCTGCATTTACTTTTACGGCTCCTTGTATAAGGGTCGTTTTGATGCCTGGTTCATCTGTATAGGCGTTGATATTAAAACTGGTGCCTAATACTTCTATGTTGGTTTGGTGGCCCACTTTTACCTGAAAAGGCATTTTCGCCATGGCAGCCACTTCAAAATAAACTTCTCCTTTTATCTCCACTTCCCTTTTCCCCTGCTGGAATGCAGTGGGGAAAGTAATTGAGGAAGCTGCATTCAGCCATACCCTGGTACCATCCGGCAGCGTGAGGCGGAACTGTCCACCTCTTGGCGTAGCCAGTGTGTTCAGCATAGTTTGTGCAGAATAATCCTGCGCGTTGTATTGCAGCTGACCATTATTCAGGTGAATAAGGGCACCCTGTTGTGTGATCACGCGGTTACCGTTGCTATCCAGCGGTATTACCGAACCATCTGCCAGTGTTAACGTGGCTTTGCTGGTACCCGGCATAATAGACGTGGTGGAAAGGGCCGTTACCGGGGCAGGCGGGGCGGAAGGGCGAAGAAAATATAAGCCTGCACCCAATAACAGCAAAACAGCCGCAGCAGCGGTCCACCAGCGATACAACGGGCGTACCGGCACATTATCTTTTACCGGGAAATGCTTTGCACTGAAAGTGTTCCAGCCGGCAGTAACATCAAATTTCTCGTATTGCAACAATTTATCACGGAGTATATCCGGGTCGGTCATCTGTTCAAAAAAAAGACGGTTCTCCGCGGAGGCATCACACCAGGTCCGCAGCTCTTCGGCTTCGGCGGCTGTCAGTATACCCTGCTGATAACGGCCTATCAGCCAGGCTATCCGCTGCAATAATGGATTTGTTTCACTGTTTTGATCTATTTCCAACTCACCTCTTTTACTATAGAAACAATAAAAAACTACTTTCGATTAAATAAATCTGAAAAAAATTTTACGGGCTAACAGGATCAGTAATAATTATAATAATATTTGAGAAGGGTAATATAGATGCCCAGTAAGGGCAGTATGTTCTTTTTAATGAGACTGCTCCTGATAAGTTTAAGCGCCCGGAGCTTTTGCGCCCTCACCGTATTGTAGGAGATTTGCAGGGAGGTGGCTATTTCTTCATTCTTTCTTCCTTCAAGATAGCTCATCTTAAAAATCCGCCGGCATTGGGTGGGCAGATGTTCTATTTCCCGGTACAACTGCTGAATGATTTCCGTTTCGGTGAGTACCGGATCAAATCCGGCTATTTCCGTGGTGACCTGTTCTTCCTGTAAATAAGAAAATTCTTTTTCCTTTACATTAAGCCGCTCCCTGCTTTTCAAAAAATTGAGGCAGGCATTTTTGGTGGCGATAAAAAGAAAGGCTTTTATGTTGGCGGCAGATTTGAAGTCGCCGCGTTTATCCCAGAGCTTTGAAAAGGTTTCCTGCACGAGGTCTTCCGCCTCCTGTGCGTCCGCAACAATGGTAAAGGCAAAATAACATAATGCTTTGTAATGCTGGTTAAAAATGAATTGGAAAGCGGATTGTTCTCCACCAGCGAACTTTTGCAGTAAAATATGCTCCTTGTTTGAATACTCCTCTATCATCCCTGGAAACACCCTCCTGGCAATATAAACGATGATTTATCGGTATAAAAATACCGATAAAAGCTGATTTATTTATAGATAGGGGGAAAATATAGTAAAGATCAGCATCATTTCCCCGTGATCCTGTATACACATCTCCGCTGCCCTCCCAGTATATGTTCCAGCCGCTCCACTTTCGCATGCTTTCCAAGTATCCGTGTAAACATCTCGTGTTCCGACTGGCAGAAGCGGCTGCAGCAGCTGGCCGCGGCCTGAATGGGACAATGATTTTCCACGAGGAGATAACTGTTTCCTTCGTTGATATATTCGGCCATGTATCCTTCACGGTTACGGATATCCGCTAATATACTTACACGGCTTTCCAGGCTGGTGATGCCTTTCAGCTCTTCCTGGTATTTTTCGAGGGTGCTTTGGGCTGTGGCGTCGAGCACTTCGTCCATCACACCAGAGGGAAGTGTTTTATTCATATTACACAGGAGCCGCAATGCCAGGTCCTGGTGCCGGTCGGGGAAACGCGCGTTGCCCGCCTCCGTGAGCGACCAGATCTGTTTGGGTCTGCCCCTGCCTTTGGCTTCGGTGGTGGCCTGCACCAATCCTTCATTTGCCAGTTTGAGCAACTGAAACCGTGCGCCCTCCATCGTTACTTTCAGCTCCTCTGCCAACTTACACAAGGGTTGTGGCCCTTGTGTTTTCAGTATCCATACCGCCCGCTCATTATCGGCAAAGTTATTATTCATAATAAACAAAGTGTTTATTTGGTTTATTCAGCAAAGATACTATCTTTGTTCCATAAAGAAAACGACTAGTTGGATACGCAACGCGGGCATAGACTTCCGCGGGTTTATACCTGTGCGGTGCGCAAACACAGGTATGAAAAAGCGGCATACTGCGCTCCCATATACCAGCCGGCAGGGCCCTCCGGCTGGTAACAACCAAACAATGCAATAACCGGTTACTGCTGAAACATCATTTTCAGTACAGGTAGCTGCATGTCTTCACAAAAAATAAAAACAATGAGAATAGCCATATTAATCGGAAGCATCCGGCAGGGCAGGCAATCACAGAAAATTGCCCATTACCTGCAAAAGCAATTAGAGGGCAAGGGATTGGAAACCGATCTCATAGACCTGGCCGAAAACCCGCTGCCCATGCTGGAAGAACGGGTAGGCGTACATCCCCAGCTGCCACAGGTTGTAAAAGAACTGAGCCAGCGCCTGCACGCCGCAGACGCCCTGATATTTGTTACACCGGAATACCACGGCAGTTTTTCCGGCGTACTGAAAAACGCCCTGGATTATTTTTACAGCGAATTTTCCAGGAAAGCCATCGGTATTGTTACAGTGAGTGCAGGAAAACTGGGCGGCATCAACGCAGCTACACAACTGCAACAGGTGATCCTCAGCGTAGGCGCTTACGCACTGCCGGTAAAACTGCTGGTGCCGGAAGTGTACGGCGCATTCAATGATACACACGACCTAACCAGCGAGCATACGCTCAAATCAGCAGCCAGGTTTATGGATGAATTTTATTGGCTGGCCAGCGCCATCTACGAAAAAAAGAAGGCGGCTGTCACTATTTAAATCAAAAGCCAGCGCATCTCCCAACGGGCAGGGACCTGCGCTGGTTCTTCTTTCCTTCTCCACCCCACTCCTTCTCCGGATACCTCACCGGAATGCGTTCCCTAAACCGCTAAAAAAACAATATCTTGTTGAGATATTTATACAATATTTGCGGAGCGGATCCGTCCTCATGTGGAAACCTTTAAAGCCGCGTCCTGCTAAACATACCAGTTAAAAATGAAACAAGAAGAGGGTAGTAAAAAGAAAGAAGCCGGTGTATTCAGTCTCCTGCAACCATATATGGGTATGGTTAGCCTGCTGATCCTGTTTACACTGGTGAGCAATGGCCTCAACCTGTGGTTGCCCAAAATTATAGGAAACGGCATCGACAGCTACGAACATGGCACCTTCCAGCTGAATACGCTGGTCATAAAATTTATGGTGGCGGTCATCATCATCCTGGTGTTTACCTATCTGCAGAACATCATACAAACCTATGTATCTGAAAAAGTGGCGCGTAACCTGCGCACTAAAATATCAGATAAAATATCCGGTCAGAGTTACGCATGGGTGGAACAAGCCAACCCCTCGCGGCTGCTCACCAACCTGATTGCCGATGTGGATTCTATCAAGCTGTTTGTTTCCCAGGCCATCGTTTCACTGGTATCTTCCTTATTTATTATTATAGGCGCCAGCATCCTGCTGCTGACCATCAACTGGGAACTGGCATTGGCTGTGATTGCCACGCTGCCGGTAATAGGCGTTACCTTTTTCCTGGTACTGCGTAAAGTGAGATCCCTGTTCATCAAGAGCCGGGAAGTAATGGACTGGCTGAATAAAGTGATCAACGAAAGTATACTCGGCGCCGCGCTGATCCGCGTGATCAACTCGCAGCAACTGGAATACCAGAAATTCCTGGACGCCAACGGTAAAGCGATGGACTTCGGGTTATCCATCATAAAACTTTTCGCAGGACTGATCCCGGTGATTACGTTTACCGCCGGCATTGCCAACCTGATCATCCTGGCGCTGGGCGGGCATTTCGTTATCACCGGCAGTATGAGCCTGGGCGATTTTGCGGCGTTCAGCAGTTATCTCGCCCTTCTGATCTTTCCGATACTGGTCATCGGTTTTATGAGCAATATTATTGCACAGGCCACTGCCTCCTATCAAAGGATCAGCGCCGTGATCAATATGCCCGACATTATGCCCGCAGGTTCTCTGACGGCACCTGTTAAGGGAGATATTGAATTTCAGCAGGTGAACGTTAACTACGGTCAGAAACCAGTGCTCAAAGATATTTCCTTCTCCATAAAAGCCGGATCAAAAGTAGCCATCATCGGGCCTACTGCTGCAGGTAAAACGCAGCTGCTTTACCTGCTCACAGGGTTAATCAAACCTACCTCCGGCACGGTGCTGGTAGATGGGCGCCCGGTAGCAGATTATAACAGCGAATCCTTTCACAGCCAGGTTGGCTTTGTATTCCAGGACAGTATCATTTTTAATATGAGCGTCCGGGAAAATATTGCATTCAACGAAACCGTTACGGAAGCGGCCATGGAAAAGGCATTGCACACCGCCGAACTAAAGGAATTTACCGAAGCGCTCCCCGAAAAACTGGATACCATTGTTTCAGAAAGAGGTGCCAGTCTTTCCGGCGGACAAAAACAACGTATCATGCTGGCGCGCGCGCTGGCCATTAACCCGAAGATCCTCCTGCTGGATGATTTCACCGCCCGTGTAGATACCAATACAGAAAAAAAGATCCTGGCAAACGTACAGGTGGAATACCCGGGCATCACACTCCTGTCTGTAACACAGAAAATTTCTTCAGTAACGCATTACGATCAGATCATCCTGCTCATGCAGGGCGAAATTATCGCCACCGGCGGACATGAAGAACTTCTCCATACCAGCCCCGAGTACGTGCAGATCTTTAATTCCCAACAAAGCACCAGCAACTATGAATTACAATCTTAATAAGTTTACGGAGAAGGAGCAGAAGATATCCAACTACTCCGCATTCAGGAATTTGCTGAAGCTGATTTCCCACGAAAGAAGAAACCTGGCAGTGGCTTTAACCGCCATCCTGCTGAATTCTATACTCAACCTGCTCGGGCCCTTCTTAATCGGTTATACCATCGATCACTATGTGCAGCATAAGCAATACCACGGCGTACTGATCTTTTCAGGCATCCTGCTGGGCATTTACCTGATGGCGCTGTTCACCAGTTACTTCCAGACAAAGCTCATGGGCGGCGTTGGTCAGCGTACCTTATTTACCCTCCGGAATGCTATTTTTAGTAAGATACAGCAACTGCCCGTAGCCTTCTTTAACCAGAATAAAGCAGGAGACCTTATTTCCCGCGTAAATAATGATACGGATAAACTCAACCAGTTTTTTTCACAATCGCTGATGCAGTTTATTGGTAACATTTCTACTATGATCGGCGCCGGTATCTTCCTGCTGATCATCAATTACAAGATCGGCATTGCCGCACTGGCGCCCGGTTTGCTGATACTCCTCTTTACAAGGGTATTATCTCCCTGGGTAAAAAGAAAAAATGCAGCCAACCTGAAAACGGTGGGTAATATGAGTGCAGAAATTCAGGAAAGTCTCAGCAACTTCAAAGTAATTGTAGCCTTTAACCGCCGCGATTATTTCCGCCAACGCTTCCAGGATGCCAATGAAAAAAACTACCAGAGCGCCATTGGCACCGGGCTTGCCAACAATGTGTTCCTCCCTTTTTATGCCATGTGCGCCAGTATTGCACAATTGCTGGTATTAACCGGCGGTATCTACCTGATCACCCAGGGAGAATTTAGTATAGGCCTGCTCGTTAGTTACCTGGCATATGCCACTTATTTCTATAATCCGTTAAGGCAACTGGCTACATTGTGGGCCAACTTCCAGGTGGCGATGGCTGGCTGGGACCGGATCTCCGAAATACTCGGACTGGAAACGGATCTTGTTACAGTGAATGCCGGCAAGGATTACAGCGACTCATCAGCATTACTGGAGTTCCGGAATGTACATTTTGGTTACCCCGAAGGCAGGGAAATATTACATAACATCAGCCTGTCGCTGGAGAAAGGGAAAACCTATGCTTTGGTAGGACCAACCGGCGGCGGCAAAACCACCACGGCATCACTCATTGCGCGTTTGTATGATCCTACGCAGGGGATGGTATTACTGAATGGAAGGGATATCCGCAGTTATGATGCCGATGAACGTTCCCGGAAAATAGGTTTCATTTTGCAGGAACCTTTCCTGTTTACCGGCACCGTGAAAGAAAACATCCTATACGGCAACCCGGCATATAAAGATTTTTCCAACGAACAGCTTACAGAAGTGATCAGGGAAGCTAACCTGGAAAAACTGCTGGCCATTTTTGAAAACGGGCTGGAAACAAAAGTGTTTTCCGGCGGAGATGGTGTGAGCCTGGGACAAAAACAACTGATTGCTTTTATGCGGGCAGTATTGCGTAAACCCGATCTCCTTATCCTGGATGAGGCCACCGCCAATATTGACACCGTTACCGAACAGTTGCTGGGAGAAATCCTGGAAAAGCTGCCGGAAAATACTACGCGGGTAATCATTGCGCACCGGTTGAATACCATTGAAAATGCCGATGAGATCTTTTTTGTGAATTCGGGAGAAGTAACCAGGGCAGGGTCTTTACAAAACGCGATGGAAAAATTACTGCATGGGGTAAGAATGAGCTGATCCGTGATTTTACCCAAAATCCGGAATTTTTGTTATATTCACTACATGTCAAAATTCAAAGATGTAGTGGTAACACTATCAAAAAAACACCCCCAGACCGCAGAACCGGTGCAGGCCGGACACACGTTTGTGATAGGCGTATTAGGCAAGAAAACTGCCTTTTACGAAATTTCAACGGAGCAGTTAAACAATCTTCATAATGATGATCTGCAAAGAGAATTGTTTCAGCTGCTTCACCCACAAACTCCGCATCACTAACCGGTATATTTTCCACACAAAAGATTAACCTGCGTATTCCGCAGGTTTTTTTATGCCGGAAAAATTTTGTACTATTTGGTAAAGAATATATCTTTGTCATGTAAAAGAGAGAGAGATGTCAGGCAGACCGAAAATATTTGACGACGGGGAAGTGCTCAGCAAAGCGGCTGAAATCTTCTGGCGCCAGGGATATGAGGCTACTTCCACGGAAGACCTGCTCGCTGCTATGGGCATAGGTAAGGGCAGCTTTTACCTGGCTTTTAAAGGGGGTAAAAAAGAGCTGTATGAAAAGGCGCTGGCGCAACATAGTGATCAGGCGATTGCACAGTTCAGAAGAGAACTGGACGCCGCCGTGGATCCGGTGGATTACATCCGGGAATTTTTCCGCAGGGTAGCGCAAAGCACCAAAACCAGGCACCAGAAAGGTTGCATCTTCGGCAACGCAGTAGCAGAGCTTTCCAACGTGGAAAACCCTATGATGAAAAGGGCCGCCACTCACCTGCAGGGACTGGAAGCATTATTCCTGGATGCACTGCTGCGCGGAAAACAAAAAGGCACCCTGCACTCCAAACTGCCGCCCCCACTGCTGGCCCGCCTGCTCCTCAATAACTGGAACGGACTTGGTATTACCCGGCGGATTTACCCGGATAACGAAGCTCTCTCCGAACTGATAGAAACACAATTAAAAATACTCGGTTAACCAGGGGGACATCGTATCCCCTTTTTTATGACCTATTTTGTACCATACAGTACAAAACACATAATTCACTCATGGAAAAATTCACCCGGTTTACCGCGCTGCTTTTTGCGGTGGCCTGCGGCCTCGCCGTTGCCAATGTTTATTATGCCCAGCCCTTGCTGAACACAATGGGAAACGATCTTCATATTCCGTCACGCTCACTGGGCATCATTGTTACCATTACGCAAACAGGGTATGCGCTCGGGCTTCTCCTACTATTACCGTTGGGCGATCTGTTCAACCGCCGCAAACTGATTGTAACCCAACTGCTACTGGCAGTGGCTGCATTGCTTACCGTAGCGTGGTCGCCGGCCAAACTGCCTTTCCTCGGTGGCATTGCAGCCGTAGGATTGCTGGCGGTAGTTACGCAAACACTGGTGGCCTATGCCGCCACACTGGCCGCCCCGGCAGAACGGGGGCGTATTGTGGGCTTGGTGACCAGCGGCGTAGTATTGGGTATCCTGCTCGCCCGCACCGTTTCCGGCACCCTTGCAGACATCGCCGGCTGGCGCTCGGTATACTTTTTTTCCGCTGCATTAATGCTTCTCACCGCCGGTGTCCTTTACCGCGTATTGCCCGTTCACGACCCGCAGAAAGCCAATACCAGCTACCCGCAATTGCTGCTGTCTGTATTCCGGTTATTCCTGGAAGAACCCATTCTTAGGGTACGCGCTATTCTTGCCTTCTTCATCTTCGCAGCCTTCAGCGTGTTGTGGTCGTCGCTGGTATTACCACTTAGTGCGCCACCGTATTCCTTTCCGGCTACCGCGATTGGCATGTTTGGTTTAATCGGGGTGGCAGGTGCATTAGGAGCCGCCCGTGCAGGTAAACTGGCGGACCGTGGCCACGGCCAGCGCACCACCGGCGCCGCCTTGTTGTTACTGCTGGTTTCATGGCTCCCGCTCGGCTTTGCCACCTATTCGCTGACAGCACTTATTGCCGGTATCATCCTGTTGGACCTGGCCATCCAGGCGGTGCACGTTACCAACCAGAGTATGCTGTACAACATCAGACCGGAATCACGCAACCGCATGGTAGCGGGCTACATGCTTTTTTATTCCATCGGCAGCGGCGTGGGAAGCATTGCCGCCACTACTATATATGCCTTCGCCGGATGGATAGCCGTATGCATACTCGGCGCCGCTATCAGCGCCACAGGACTGCTCTTCTGGGCATGCACCCTCCCCCGGAAGATACACGCTCAAAAAAGCAATACCTTTACGGTACAACACCAAAACTGATTTCCATGCCGCATATACCCATTTACCAGGTAGATGCTTTCACCAATGAACTGTTCGGCGGAAACCCCGCAGCAGTATGTCTCCTGGAAGCATGGCTGCCAACAGATACCTTGCAGAAAATTGCGGCGGAAAATTTTCTGCCCGAAACCGCGTTCTTTATTCCCACCGGTCAACAGGGACACTATGAGCTCCGGTGGTTCACGCCCGAAATAGAAATGGACCTCTGCGGACATGCCACACTGGCCAGCGCACATGTGCTGTTCAATCACCTCGGATGGGATATGCACCAACTCACTTTTCATACGCAAAGCGGACCGCTTACCGTTTCCAAACACAACGATCTGCTCACCCTTAACTTCCCGTCAAGGCCCCCAGTACCCGCATCCCTTCCTCCGGAAATACTCAAAGGAATGGGCGTATACCCCATGGAAGTGCTGAAAGCAAGGGATTATATCCTCGTGTATCACGACGAAGAAATTGTACGCAACCTGCATCCGGATAAGGCCATCCTCGACCAGATCAACCTCGACCCCGGCGGCATTATTGTTACGGCAAAAGGAAAGCAAGTGGACTTTGTATCACGTTTCTTCACCCCACAGGCCAGCATCTTTGAAGATCCTGTTACCGGCTCTGCACATTGCTCGCTCATCCCCTTCTGGAGCCGGCAGCTGGATAAGAAAGAAATGATCGCCCTGCAGGTATCCCCCAGAACAGGAAAGCTTTACTGCGTGGATGCCGGCGAACGCGTATTGATAGGCGGTACCTGCAAGACTTACCTGGAAGGAAATATTTTTGTACCTTAATTTTATGAGATATACCCGTATACTGCTGTTATGCCTGCTGGCAGTGAATACCGCTGCCGCACAACCCCTCCCGCAGATAGACAGCACCGTACATGCTTTCATGAATCGCTACCACGTGCCGGGAATGGCGGTTGCAGTAACTTACAAAGGCAAACTGGTATATACCGGCAACTACGGTTATGCAGATACCACACAACATATCCCCGTAAATTCCCAACACCTGTTCCGCATTGCCAGCGTATCGAAGTGTATAACGGCCACGGCTATATTAAAATTGGCAGAAGCAAAAAAGCTGTCGCTGAACGACCATGTATTTGGCCCCAATGCTTTATTGGGCACGGCTTACGGCACACCGCCCTACCGGGAAGACCTGAAAAATATCACGGTACGGCAGTTGCTTGAACATACCTCCGGCGGCTGGACCAACAACGGTACCGATCCCATGTTCAGCCATCCGCACATGAGCGCCGCCCAGCTGATTTCGTGGACTATTGATCATCAGCCACTGGACAATATTCCCGGAACAGTATACGCCTATTCCAATTTCGGGTACTGTATCCTCGGCCGTATAATTGAAAAAGTATCCGGTATGCCGTATGAAGCGTATGTAAAAAAAGCAGTGCTGCTACCCTGTGGCATCACAGCCATGCAAACAGGCGGCAATACCCTGGCAGAGCGGAAATCAAATGAGGTAGTATACTACGGCCAGCATGGCGAACAACCATACATCTATAACATTACCCGCATGGATGCGCATGGAGGATGGATAGCCAGCGCTGCCGACCTTGCACGCCTGCTCGTTCATGTAGATGGCTTCGCATTACCTCCGGACATACTCACTGCAAAGTCTGTCACTGCTATGACTACCGGCTCGGAAGCCAACCCCGGTTACGCCCTGGGATGGGCTGTAAATCCTTATCACAACTGGTGGCACTCCGGCTCCCTGCCCGGCACTGCCAGCGAAGTAATACGCGCACAAAAAGGATTCAACTGGGTGATGCTTTGCAACACGCGTACCGACAGCAGCTTCTTCAACGACCTGGATGGATTGCTGTGGAAGGCAGTGAACGATCCCGCCACAAAATGGCCGGACACCGATCTATTTAAACATGGGGCCGATCATGCGGTTATGAAAAATTAACTTTCGAAGCGCCACAGGATCAATTTCTCCCTGTTGCGCATATACGATCTTTCCACCGGGCTCCACTAAAATAGTATACGGCAATGCGCCCTGCCATTTGGGGTCAACAGCTTCAATCAATTCATATTTACTTTTCCCGCTGAAAAGATAATTTTTCCCGGAAGAATGCTTCTTCTGTAAAAACTGTAATACCTTATCTTTCTTCTCCGGTTCATCTGCACTAACACTTACAAACTCAAAATCACGCTCACTAAACGTTTTGGCCAGGATAATAAACTCCGGGAACTCCGCCACGCAAGGCACACACCACGTAGCCCAGATATTAATAAGCCGCAGATTGGAAGAAGTATTTTTCAGCAGCTCCTTAATACCGTCCACCGACACCGTATCCAGGTTCACCGGTTCTTTCGCCCAGGCCTGCGTTGCTTTTTCCACGCTGCCACTTTTATCTTTCCACTTCACAGAACAACCAAATACTTTGGTGACCGCTACCGGCACCTCCCGCTGCTGCAACAAGGCATCAATAGCATTCCGTGCATCCATCGACCCTGGCTTCTTTGCAGGATTCTCCATATCATCAATCCTTCCCTGGTAACGCAGCTTCCTGTCTTTATCAAAAATGAAAATGTGCGGCGTTGCAATAGGACCATAGCCCCGTGAAACTATCTCGCTGTCACCATCATACAAATAAGGAAAGTTGAACTGCTTGTCTTTTGCGCGCTGTTTCATATCATCGAAAGAATCCCCAAGATCCGTGTATCCCAGCTCATCATACCGCAACCCCTCCGCGTTGTTAGGCATAATCGCCACCAGCTCCACACCTTTGCCGGCATAGTCTGAGGTGAGTTGTTTTATCCTGTCTTCATACGCCTGCGCAGTAGGACAATGATTGCAGGTAAAAACCACTGCCAGTACCTTCGCCCTGGAAAAGGAAGACAATGAATAGTTTTTCCCGTCTGTAGCCGGCAGCGTAAAATCCGGTGCAGCCGCGCCAATGGGAAGTGGCTGTGCGTTTAAAAGCAACGGCAGCAGGAGCAAACAATACAGCATACCGCTGATAAGAAATTTTTTCTCCATTTTATATGGTTTATTTTTTCTTATAACTCACCCAAAGAAAGGCTCTTCCTACGCAGCAGCTAAAGTTACTAAAACTTCCACATCCTGTTATTTACCGGCTGCCCAGAAAATAGCGTTCTGTAACAATTGCAGGTATGCCGGGTTATCCAGCAACCCGGGGCCATGCCCCATGAAAATATAGATATTCCTGGCTTTATAATGTTCATTGGTCCATACCACCGGATGATCGCCCATCTTCCTGTCAGAAGCAGGCACATAGGAGCTTTCATCCACACTGGCCAGCACATGCACCTGCGGGCGGGGGCTTTTATTGTAGGTATACCATTCTTCTTTATTAATAATAAAGGGAGATGTAATGCCCTTCATCACCGGGTGCTTTTTATCTTCCACTACTACCTTCCCGTTGGCAAACTCAGGAATATAGTTCGTGAACCGGATGCCGCCCATAAATGCCGAAAACCAATCCCACATAGGAAAGCCGTCGAATTCACCGAGCAGAGTGGCGTGATGTAACCCGATCCAGCCGCCGCGGCCCTCTTGAATATATCGCTCAAATGCTGCTGCAGCTGCAGGCTTCCATCCATAAGGCGGATAGTCGAGCTGGATAAAAAGCCGGAACTGCTTTAAATAGTCATCATTAATCGCATCAGTGTTGTTGATATAGGTAAGGGTAAATTGTTTCTTCGCTGCGAGGCTGTCCAGCCATACCCTGGCTGCTTTTGAAAACGCCACATGGTGGCCGCCGCCTTCATACAGCACCAACGCTGCAAAGGCAGGCTTGCTGCGGTTGGTATCTGAAGTGCTGCGGCATTCGCGCGTGGCTATTCCACCGCAAATATCCCGGGCACTGCTTGCATCATTTGCAAAAATCATCAACAGCCATACAGTAACAACGCGGAATAGTAATCTGTTTGTTTTTACGGGCATAAAACATTGGGTTGCGTATACAGAAAGATAAATATTATTCCGCCATGCTGTTCGCACGAAAAATAAAAGATACTGCTAAATACCGCGATTCCCCTTCGTCAATTTGCCGTTTTCGGAAATTAATCCGGTAAATAGGCCATTAATGCCCGCAATTAATGCTTTGTTAACGCTCCTGTTAGTCCTTCCCGCTTTACTTGCATCTTATTCCGGGGAATATCACCGGGATACACAACTAAGGTGAATGCAAAACCTTTGGAGAATCCGGGCAAGCCGGGTTCTCCTCTTTTTAAAAGCAGGTTCCACGTTAATAACAAACAGTATATATATGAAGCGTATCTTACTAGCTTTCCTCCTCCTGCTGAGCATACCCGCCCAGGCACAATTGAAACACAGCAGGGAATCACAGTACCCAACTTATCATGGATTGGTGATGGCCGGCTACCAGGGATGGTTCCGGGCCGAAGGTGACGGCTCCGGCGCCCGGCGCTTTTCCTATGGCGATGAAACCCGCAGCGGAATAGACATGTGGCCCGATGTAAGCGAATATGAAAAAACATACGCCACGCCTTTTAAGCTCGCCAACGGCCAGCCCGCACGTTTCTTCAGTTCTTACGACAAAAGCACCGTAGACATTCACTTCAAGTGGATGCAGCAGTATGGGGTTGACGGCGTTTTCATGCAACGCTTTTTTAATAATGCCAAACGCCGCGACAGCGTCTCTTCCGTTGTCCTGAAAAATGCCTTCGCAGCAGCTTCGAAATATAAAAGGGCCATCGCCGTGATGTATGACCTTTCCGGGTTAAGTGCCACAGGGGAGGATTGTTCCGCTATTATTGAAGACTGGAAGTACCTGGTGGATCAGCTGAAAGTAACCAACCAGCCCGGCGCCAAAACTTATTTGCAGCAAAACGGCAAACCGGTAGTAGCCATCTGGGGAATTGGCTTTCCTGACCGCCCGTATAATCTCCGTAATATTGGCCTCGAAAGGCTCATCGATTTCCTGAAAAATGACCCGGTGTATGGCGGCTGTGCCATTATGCTGGGCGTACCCACCGCCTGGCGCACTTTGAACGCCGACTGCCTCCCTGATCCTTACCTGCATACCATCATCAAACAAGCCGACCTGGTGCTGCCCTGGACGGTACAACGGTATTCCCCGCTGCTTCACAATGATATGGACCGCTACCGCGATAACCTCATCGACGACCTGGCCTGGTGCCGCGCCAACCACCTGGAATATGTGCCCTGCGTATATCCGGGCTTTAGCTGGCACAACCTCAGTCGTTATGAATTCCCGGACGATATAAAACCCGTGGGCTCTATTCCCCGCCAGGGCGGACGTTTTTACTGGCAGCAAATTTCTACCGCCTTAACTGCCGGCGCCAGCATGCTGTATGTGGCCATGTTTGATGAAGTAAATGAAGCCACTGCGATATTTAAAGGAAGCGATCAGCCTCCCGTAAGCAGCACCACGCCGTTTATCAACTTAGATGGGAAGCCTTCAGATCATTATCTCTGGCTAACCGGCGAAGCCGCCAGCATGTTGCGCAATGAAAAGCCATTGAGTGTAAAGATGCCTGAAAGAAAATAATACCGGAAATGGGCTGAATAAAAACGTCCCGGCAGTAATGTACTGCCGGGACGTTTTTATTCAGCCATATTATAAGTGTATAAAATATATATTTTATCCCCATACCTGGACAGCCAGGTGCTTTCCTTTTGCGAGCAAATAAACGCCTCCGAAATAGGAAGCAATACCAACCGTGATGAAAACCACCATCATCCATATGAGCCGGCGTTTGTTTTCTTTCTTTCTCTCGTTCCGGTTCAGCACAATTTGCTCCACTTCGAGCCACCTCCTGCCAGGATCCCCGCTGGTATAACGCTCGGTGAGCCGGCCCGTTCTCATCATCTGACGGTACATTGCTGCCACTGATTTCGCATTGGGAATATGGTCCATCAGGGCACACAACTCCCTCGTGTCATCATCTGAAACCTTTCGTTGTGTGATGGCTGCTTCCGGCAACTTTTTCAGTAATAGCCTATCTGCCACCATTTTAAAATAAGTACTCATAAGAATGCCTGAATGAATGGTTTGATATCGGTATTGTATTTACGAAATACAGGAGTACATAGTTTTCATTCCTGCCAAAAAATGATGAAAAACCCGTATGGGATTGCAGAATGCTGCTACAGAATTCCTTTAGGAATTATACCTACTTTTAGCCTATGAAAGTGCTGATTATAGAAGATGAACCGGCTCTCAGGGCCAGTATACAGGAATACCTGGAACACCAGGGATATATCTGTGAACTGGCAGCAGATTTTCCACAGGCCATTGATAAGGTCAATGAATTTGACTACGACTGCATAGTGGCAGACATCGGCCTGCCAAAAGGCAGCGGCCTGGACGTGGTAAAGGAACTGAAACTGCTGGAGTCCAAAGCCGGCATCATTATCATTTCTGCCAAAGACTCCCTGGAAGATAAACTTAACGGCCTTGAACTCGGTGCAGATGACTATCTCACCAAACCATTTCATCTCTCAGAACTCAATGCACGGGTAAATGCCATCTTACGCCGGAAAAACTTTGACGGCAATACCACCGTCAACTTCCAGGAAATCACCATAAAACCCGCCTCCAAAACAGTGCTGGTTCATCATAAATCCCTTACCCTCACCGGGAAAGAATACCAGCTGCTGCTGTATTTTATTGCCAATCAACACCGGGTAGTCACCAAATCCGCCCTGGCAGGACATCTTTGGGGCGATGAATATGACCAGGCCGGCTCCTATGATTTTATTTATACCCATATTAAAAATCTCCGGAAAAAAATGCTGGAAGCAGGCGGCGAAGATTATATCAAAACAGTATACGGAACCGGTTACCGCTTCGGATAACATCCCTTAAAAGATTGCGCACATGAAACTGCTGACAAAAACAACCCTATACTTTTTACTGATCATGCTCCCGGTGTTTACTGCAGGCGCTTTTTACCTGTACACAGAATTCAATCAGGAGATAAAATATGAAACAGATGAGGAACTGGTGAATGACAAACTCCAGTGGATGCGGTATCTTGATACCGCCAGTGTGAACAACCCGGTTTTTAGTATCAAAACACCGGAATTTAACCTGCATCCTACGAACGACGCGGCGCAGCCAACACATCACCTGAAAGGCGTAAACATTTACCAGGAACCGGAAAATACCTACGCGCCCTTCCGGCAACTATCGCAGGTAATCAGTTTGCATAACAAAAATTATGAACTGGTACTCCGTAAATCACTGATAGAAAAAGATGACCTGGTAAAAAACATCATTCATGTAATGCTGGCGGCTTTTGGTGGTTTACTCTTGTTTGCATTGCTCTCCAACTGGCTGATCAGTAAAAGCATATGGAAACCGTTTTACCGGTCGCTCGACAAAATACAAAAGCTGCAACTGAACAAACTGGACGCCACCGTTTTTGAACCAGCTGCCACCCATGAATTTAACCGGCTGAATACCGCCCTCAGCGCCATGACCAGCCGTATTCACAACGATTACACCAGTATAAAAGAGTTAACGGAAGATGCAGCCCATGAAATGCAAACACCCCTTGCTATCGCCCAAAGCAAACTGGAATTATTGCTGCAGGACGATACCCTCTCTGAAATACAACTAAACAGCATCCTCACCAGCTATGATGAGCTGCAACGCCTGTCGCGCCTCAATCACAACCTGTTGCTGCTGGCCAAAATAGAAAACCAGCAATACCCGCTAACAGAACAGCCGGACCTTTGCACCGTCGTTGAAAAATACCTGCTGCTTTTTGAAGAACTTATCAAAGAGAAAGATCTGCACATTCATAAAGAAATAACCGCTACCGCACCATGGCCGCTGCATCCCGCACTCACCGATATACTGGTCAGCAACCTGCTCGGGAATGCCATCAAATATAATTATCCGCAAGGCAGCATCACTATTCAGTTAACACCCGAGGCGTTCACTATTGCCAACACCAGCCATCTGCCTGAAATACCCGCCAACGTGTTGTTCCAGCGCTTCAAAAAACACAACAACGGCTACTCTAATTCCAACGGACTGGGACTTGCCATTGTTAAAAAAATGGCAGACTCTTATCATTTCCATCTTACCTATTTTTATGCAAATGGTCAGCATACTTTCCGTGTAAGCCTATAACCCACCGTTCAGATTTGCTCCAGATTCCATGTTTTTCTTTGCAGTACAAAGGAGCATATGAAACATGTAATACTGGCTATCATTTTATTGAGCGCAACAGGCATTGTAACCGCACAAAATCGTGTGCCCGTTCCCGTTAAAGACACCACACAGCCACCGGCGAAAGATACCACCATCAGCAAAGTATCCGACCTGGAAGAAGTAGTGATTTCTTCTACCCCGGGATAACCGCCGTATTGAAGACCTGCCCATGAAAGTAGAAGTACTGGGAAGAGAAGATATGATGGAAGAAAGCGGCATAAAACCGGGTAACGTGGCCAGTATCCTCGGCGACCTGTCTGTAATCCATATTCAGAATACCTCTGCAGTGAGTGGTAACAATGCCATCCGCATGCAGGGACTGGACGGTAAATACACCCAGCTGCTGCGTGACGGTGTGCCGGTGTACGAAGGATTGAGCGGCAATTTCGGTGTACTGTCCATTCCGCCATTAGATCTTAAACAGGTAGAAATTATAAAAGGATCTGTTTCCACTCTCTATGGTGGCGGCGCTATTGCCGGGATCATCAACTTCATTGCCAAAACGCCCGGCAGTAAACCTGAACTAACAGTACTGGTTAATCGTAGTACACTGAAAGAAACCAACGTGAACGCTTACTATGCGGAAAAATACGGCAAAACCGGTATCACCCTCTTTGCCGGCGTTACCACACAAAACGCCAGCGACGTAAATAAAGACGGCTTCAGCGATGTGCCGCGCCTGCGTCAATACCTGCTCCACCCCCGCTTCTTCTGGTACCTCAATCCGCAAACCACATTGGTGGCCGGCTATACCGGTACCATCGAAAAACGCGAAGGCGGCGATATGCAGGTACTGGATCATGCCCCGGCCGGCATCCACCAGTATACAGAAACCAATAACAGCGAAAGACACAGCGCAGAGCTGCAATTCACCCGGAAAAACCTCGGCGGCGGCACTTTAACAATAAAAGGAGCAGGCAGCTTCTTCCACCTGCAAAACAACGTGGAAACTTTTACGCTGCTCGGAAATCAAACCAGCACTTATGCAGAAGCGGCCTACCATAAAACAAGCGGCCGGCACAACTGGGTAGCCGGCATCAATAATACCGGCGAAATATACCACCGCGCCAAAGGCGATAGCACATTACTCGGCAACTACCAGTATAACACGGCAGGCGCCTTTATACAGGATGGTTTCCGGATCACGGACCAGTTGATGGCAGAAGCCGGGCTGCGCGCAGACCATCACAATGAATTCGGATGGTACATTTTACCAAGGCTGGCGTTTGTATACAAACCACTAGATGACCTGTCCATCCGCCTGAGTGCAGGCACGGGTTATAAATCACCGGCTGTTTTCACCACGCAGACTCAAACCATTGGCTACCGCTACCTGCTGCCGCTCAGCGCGGGTATAAAGTCGGAAAGCAGCCAGGGTATTAACTTTGACGGGAACTACCATACCAGTTTGGGTAAGGTAGACATGACCCTGAACCAGGCGCTCTATTACACACATATCAAAGATCCTATCCTGCCGGTGCTGCAACCCGGCAGCCAGGGGATGTACCTGCTGCAGAATATGCCTTACGCTGTAAACAGTGTTGGTACAGATACCTACCTCCGCTTTGAACTGGATCACCTGGAACTGTACCTGGGATACAACCACACGGTGTCCCGTTACAACGATGCTGCCCATACCAACGTCGCGTTTGCGCCACAGGACAAATTTGCCGGTACACTGGCCTACAGCATCGAAGGCAAATGGCGCTTCGGCATTGAAAACAGCCGGATAGGCCATCAGTACGACGATCACAATCAAAAAACACCCGACTACTGGTTCTGGGCTGCGATGGTTTCCCGGCAGTTGGGGGAACACGTTACCCTGGTACTCAACGGGGAGAACATTTTTGACGCAAGGCAAGGCAAGAACACCCCCTTATATACCGGCACCATTACGCATCCGGAATTTGCCCAACTATGGGGGCCTGTAGATGGAAGAATCATCAATATATCATTGAAAGTTAATTTATAGTTAAATTTATGAGGAAGAGTGTAACTTCGCGGTCTTTAATTTTCTGTACACTATGAAATTCATCAAAAACAGGTACGCGGTGCTCCTGGGCTTTGGCGCCGTACTCCTGATCCTGTCGTTCCTCGTTAGAACTGTATTGCTGGTATGGGCTTTCCCTCAATCCGGGCTGCGCTTATCCCATTTACCAGCCATTTATGGCAAAGGGCTGATATATGATACCGGGGTAGCTTTGTTTTTTACCATTGGTTATGCCCTTTACCTGCTGCTGCTGCCGCAACGGCTCAATAACACGCTGTTTAACCGGATATTCACTTACACCGGCTTTTTCCTGGCGTTGGTAATCCTTGTATTTTCCTTTTTTGCAGAATTAACCTTCTGGGGCGAATACTCCGGGCGCTTTGATTTTATTGCAGTAGACTACCTCATTTATACCTATGAAGTAATCAGTAATATTAACCAGTCGTACCCTTTACCATTGCTGATTGGCGGCGTATTATTATTCACCGCCCTCATCACCTGGGTGCTGGCCCGCAGGGGTATTTTCCGCAACAGTTTCCAATCGCACACACCTTTCGGGAAACGGCTGCTCATCTTTGCCGGGCTGGCGGGGCTAATGCTCCTGCACATTTTCTTCATCAATAACACCTGGGCCGAAAAAAGCAAAAACCGGTATGCACAGGAGTTATCCAAAGCAGGTGTGTATTCATTTATTTCCGCCTACCTGAATAATGAACTGGCTTACGATAAATATTATTTGCTGGAAGATGATAACACTGCCTTCAGCCGGATGCGCACCTTGCTGCAATCGCCCGACAGCCATTACCTGACTGCCGGTAACAATATTTACAGGAGTATAACGGATACGGGTACACGTGTTACGCCCAATGTGATCATGGTCACCATTGAAAGCTTCAGCGCCGATTTCATGGACCGCTTTGGTAACACCGGTCATATTACGCCTGTGCTGGACAGTATTGCCAAAGAAGGTATTCTCTTTACCAATATGTATGCGACCGGCACCCGTACGGTAAGAGGGATGGAAGCGCTTACACTCGCCGTGCCACCCACTCCCGGGCAAAGTATTGTTCGCCGGAAAAAGAATGAACAACTCTTTTCCGTAGGCCAGTTATTTGAGCAGCAGGGTTATGAAAGCACCTTCTTTTATGGCGGCGACGGCTACTTCGATAACATGAACAAGTACTTTGGGAACAACGGCTATGATATTACCGACCGGCTCCGTCATAAACTGGTGGATGATCATATCACCACCACCCGCACAAATATTCCCGACACCGCCGTACAGTTCGAAAATGCCTGGGGCGTATGCGACGAGGACATTTATGCCGCAGCGATTAAAAGCGCCGATCAGAAATATGCGGCCGGCAAGCCGTTCTACGATTTCGTGATGACCACCTCCAACCACCGGCCTTTCACCTATCCTTCCGGCAAAATAGACATCCCTTCCGGCAGCAGCCGTGAAGGCGCGGTAAAGTATACCGACTACGCCATCGGGCAGTTCCTGAAAAAGATCCGCACCAAGCCCTGGTTTAAAAATACCGTGATCATTTTTGTGGCTGACCACTGCGCCAGCAGCGCCGGTAAAAATGAAATAGAGATCAGTAAATATCATATTCCCTGTATCCTGTACAATGTTCCGGGCGTAGCGCCACAGGAAATCAGTGCCATGTGCTCCCAGATAGATATTTACCCTACCCTCCTGGGCATGCTGCACTGGTCTTATAACAGTAAGTTTTACGGCGAAAACGTACTGGAACCGGGATACCAGCCCCGTGCCATGGTAAGTACCTATCAAAAACTGGGTTACCTGGAGCCGGGTAAACTGCTGATCCTCAGCCCGCAGCAAAAAGCGCAATGCTTCAGCTGGAACAAAGAGCGCAATGAACAACGGGCCACGGCAATGGACAGCGCACTTCTCAAAAACAGTATTGCCAACTATCAAACTGCTTATGCCCTGTTTAAAAACGGCGGCATGGCAAAATAACAATCCTCTCCGAGCTGAGGGAATCGTCGAAAACCGTTCCCTCAGCTTATGATAATAATTCCTTGTTCGTTTCTCCGGTTAATTCCCTAAATTTATTCCCCCGGTATAATCCTGACGATAACAATATAACTACACCGGTTTCATAATCTGGCCTCTTTTTAACACCGAATATTAAAACCAACATCGCTCATGCTGGCTACTGCAGCGCTGCGTCAACAAAAATTACTGGATATCATTGGCAGTATTCCCGCAGACTACAGTTTGCAGGAACACCCGGTTAATGCCGTCCAGCAACTGTTAGGACAACTAATGGACCTGACAGGCAGCTCTTACGGTTTTGTAGGGGAATTGAAGAAAAGCGATGCACCTTCCCAACTGCATACCATTACTATCATCAATCATGCGCCGGAACACGGCTGGAACTTCACGCCTGCCCTGCAGGAAGTGGCTGGCAACGGGCAACCGCTGATCCTGCCGGCAGGGGATGCTACCACTGCATTTATCGGGCTGCCGGTAACATACCAGCAGCAGGTGCTGGCCGTAATAGGGCTCGCAGGCTGCATGGACGGCTATTCGGCAGATGCAGTAACTTTCCTCCACCCACTACTGCAAATATTGGGGCATCTGCATTTTCACGGTACCAGGGAAAAGGAAACCAGGCAGCTGCAATCCGCTTTTACCCGGTTAAAATACGAGTGGGATTCGCTGATGCTTACCCTGGATGATATTTTATTTGAGATGAACGAGCAGAAGGTCTTTACCGGGGTATGGTGCAGCAACGACAACCTGTTATTCCGGCCCCGGGAAGAGGTGATCGGCAAAACCATCTCAGAAGCCCTTGGCGAGCATGCCGGCACTTTTAACCGGCTGGTCGACAAACTGCTGGAAACCGGAGAAAACCAGGAATACGTGTATCCTGATATCAGGCAGGGTCCTCAAAACTGGTACCAGCTGAAGGTACGGCTGATTAAAGATAAGTTGCCCGCACCCCGGCGCATCCTGCTGATGATCCGTAATATCTCTGAAATAGAAAAAAAGAACAACAGCTACCTCCAGGCACAGTCTGAACTACGCCGCAGTAACCAGCTGCTGGGCATCTGCCAGCAGATGGGCAAAATGGGGGGATGGGAATTCAATGTAGCCACCGGCGAAACCTACTGGACACGCGAAGTGTATGAATTGAGGGAGGTGCCACACGACTTCCCGCTTACTTTTCATTCGTCCGTTGCATTTTATCACCCGGATGACCAGCCTGTTTTCGTTGCTGCCAGGGAAGCGCTGATTACCCATAAAACCCCGTTCGACCTGGAATTACGGCACATTTCCGCTAAAGGTAAACATACCTGGATGCGCACCATCGGCAGGGCGGTATTTAACAGCCAGGGCCAGCTCACGCATTTCAGGGGCATTATCATGGATATTACTGATAAGAAAGATACAGAACTGGCGCTTACTGCCGCCCGGGATAATGCACAGAAAGCCGCCCAGTCGAGAAGTGATTTCCTGTCTGTAATGAGCCACGAAATCCGTACGCCCCTCAATGCCATCATCGGCATCGCCGGTATCCTGGGGGAAAATCCCGCACCCGAACAGGCGGAACTGATGCATAACCTGGAGTTCTCCGCCCATCATTTGCTCGGACTGATCAATGATATCCTCGACTTCAGCAAAATGGAGGCTGGAAAAATTGAACTGGAAAATATTCCATTTGATCCGGAGGCACTGCTAACGGGTATCGTACGTAACTGCCAGCCACTGGCTACCAGCAAGGGTATTGAACTCATTTCCCGGTTTGATCATTTACCGGGAACACTGAAAGGAGATCCCGTAAGATTATCCCAGGTACTCAATAACCTGTTGCACAACGCCATCAAATTTACCAGTGCAGGATCGGTTACCCTGGAAGTACGCCGGGCAAACACTTCCGCCGGCGACTGTACGCTTTCCTTTGCCGTAAAGGATACCGGTGTGGGCATTGTTCCGGAAATGCAGGCAAAAGTATTTGATACTTTTGTACAGGAAGATTCGGCTACCAACCGCCATCACGGCGGTACAGGGCTTGGACTCGCCATCACCCAAAAACTGGTGGCGCTCCACAACAGCAGCATCATACTGGAAAGCAAAAAAAATGAAGGCACTACCTTCCGTTTTAATATCAGTTTTACAATACCTGAAACTGCACCAGGTCCTGTGCCCCAGAAAAATAAACAACAGGAAGGCCATCTGGAAAATATGAAGCTGCTGGTAGTAGAAGACAATGCCATTAATATCCGCATCCTGCAATTACAGCTGAAAAACTCCGGTGCGCAGATTGAAACAGCCAGCAATGGCAGACTGGCACTACAGAAAATACAGGAACAATCTTTCGATGGTATTATCCTTGACCTGCATATGCCGGAGATGAATGGTTATGAAACCATTCCGCACATCCGGCAACTGCAGCCGGATGCTTTTATCATTGTGTTAACGGCAGACATAATGCCGGAAGTAACCGAACGGCTGGCCCGCCTGCAGGTAAAACATATGCTGCCCAAACCCTATGCAGCAGCGGATCTGCTGGAGATACTGGAACGGCACAGGAAAACATAACCCGCTTTTATAGTACCTTCGCGCCTGCACCAACAGCCAGCAATTATGCAAACATCTTCTTTGTCGGCCCGTGATCTGGACGTGATCTGGCATCCTTACACCCAAATGCAAACTGCACCTGCGCCCATAGGCATTGTACGCGGCGAAGGCGCTTTACTTTTCGACGAAAATAATAACAGCTATATAGACGCTACCTCCAGCTGGTGGGTGAATATTCACGGTCACGCACACCCGCACATTGCGCAGCAACTGGCAGCACAGGCGCTGCAACTGGAACACTGTATTTTCGCCGGGTACACCCATCCCCCGGCCGTTCATCTTGCGGAACGGTTATTACCGCTTCTTCCCGCCAACCAACGTCGCGTTTTTTATTCCGACAATGGCTCTACGGCCATAGAAGTAGCCCTGAAAATGGCCATCCAGTACTGGGATAACAAAGGCACGCCGAAACATAAAATACTGGCCTTCCACAACGCCTATCACGGCGATACCTTCGGCGCCATGAGCGTGAGCGGCAGAAGTGTGTTCACCCGCGTTTTTGATGACCGCCTGTTTGATGTTCAGTTCATAGAAGTGCCCACTGCGGAAAACATCTCCCAAATTATAAACAACATTATTGCACTGCAACCGGAAGATATTGCTGCCTTTGTGTTTGAACCGCTGCTCCAGGGCTCCGGTGGCATGGTGATGTATGACGCTGCCGCCTTTGAACAGCTCCTGCAGTTTTGCTCCTCCCAAAATATCCTGCTGATTGCAGATGAAGTGATGACCGGCTTCGGCAGAACCGGGAAAAATTTTGCTATGGAATACCTCCAAACACCACCGGATATTGTTTGTCTTTCTAAAGGACTCACCGGCGGCACCTTGGCGCTCGGTGTAACTACCAGCACTGCGGCGGTGTATGAAGCCTTTCTTTCCAATGATAAGCTAAAAACATTATTCCACGGGCATTCTTTCACGGCCAACCCGCTGGCCTGTACAGCTGCACTGGCCAGTCTCGACCTCTTCACCGACCCAGCCTGCGCGGCTAGCCGGGAACGCATACACGAAAAGCATACCGTCTTTCTGAAAGAATTGTTTACTTACACGGTCATAAAAAATCCAAGATTGCTGGGCACTATCCTGGCGTTTGAAATAGTAACCGCTAACGCCGATGGTTACACGAATGCGTTGGCCGATGAACTGCACCGCTTCTTCCGGGCAAAAAGAGTGATGCTGCGCCCGCTGGGGAATACTCTTTATATACTGCCGCCTTACTGCATCACCAACGAACAGCTGGATGAAGTGTATGGCAGTATCCGGGAACTGGTAGCCACCTTATCATAAAAAAAGGGCACAGACGCGGTGTCTGTGCCCCTGATATTTTTCCCGGTCGTGTTATTTAACCGGTACGGATACTTTAGTGTCATCCCACTCAAATACCACGGCGTTACCGGGTAAAGTGAACGTGAGTTTTTCTGCTGGTGTAGACAGTTTTTCGCGTGGTACTTTCACGGATACTACGTCTTCACCTTTATTCTTGTCGTAATCATAAGCACCCCATTGGCCCAGTTTACCATTCAGGATAACGGTCCAGGTTTTAGGATCAGGAATAGAGAATAAAGTGTAAGTACCTGCTTTTACAGGTTTGCCGCCAAAAGACACGTCTTTGCTGAAAGTGATCTGGGTGGCTTCATCAGCGCCTGTACGCCATACTTTACCAAATGGTTCCAGTTTGCCAAAAATTTCGCGGCCTTTCTTGGAAGGCTGGCCGTACACTACTTTAATACCGTTGGCTTCTACTGTAACGTGGGGGCTTTTACGTGCCTTCTCCTGAGCAAAAACGAGGCTGGTAAAGGCCAGAAATAAGGTTGCCAAAAAGAAATGTTTCATTTTTTTTAGTTTTTTCTGTAAGAAGTTGTTGAGATACGATAACAATTTAAATCATAAAAACCATCGTAAACAAAACTATTGGATCAATGGTAAAATAACTCCATACTATTTTCCTTCACAGATCCGGCTCAACTTTGTCAACCCGTCGTTCATAGCGGGGCCGTATACCCTGTCGGCCACAAATCCCCTTAGTTTCCACCACGGCAGCATACCCAGTTTAATTTCCATATGCCAGAAGATCGCAGTGGCTTTGCCATCTGCCGTGGGCTTCAGTTCTATGCCTCCTTTTACAGGACGCACATTTTTAATATCCAGCAGGTAATGCATTCCTTTGGCCGGATCACTGTCCAGCACCGTTAGCTTACCGCTGTTGAGCTGGCCGTCCCAGCTGTACCAGGCGCCGGGTCCGGAAGGCGGATCGGAGTATACCAGCGTAGCAGTAGTATCGGGGCGGGTCCAGGGATTCCAGGCATCCCAGGCTTTCAGGTTACTGATATGTGCATAAACAGTATCAATAGGCGCCCGGATAACACCGGTACGCTCCACCACCGCCGTAGAAGGAAATGCCAACGACAACCCGAAAATCACCACGCCTAAAATGATCACACTGATCAGTAACAACTTAATAAACCGCATAGAAAAAATATATTATCCTTTAAGGAGCCGTTTCATGTTCTCCAGTCCTTTCTCAAAATCCTTTCCTACCCATTTGTCCATCATCAGCCCCATCACTTTCCGGATAGGATGTTGCCCCATATCGCACACCATTCCCCAGGTAACCAGAGTGCCGCCATTTACCGGGTCCAGCCGGAAATAGCCTTTGGTAGCGCCCATGCCCATAAAATCGATGTGGGTGGCCACCTGCTGATCAGGTTTGGACTCCGTGATCGTCATATGCCCTTTGCCCACGTTCCGGTTGCGGCTTTCCCAGCTGTAACCGGCGCCCACGCCACTTTCCTTTTCCCCGTAAGTAATTTTAACGTTGGGATCCTGTTCTTTCCAGGGCGACCATAGCTCCCAGTTACGCACTACGTTCATCAGCGGGAAAATAGCTCCCGGCGCAGCCGGTATTACCAGCGAACGCTCCACCTTAATGGCAGATGAGAGGAATAAACTGAAAATGAAAAGCCCCAGCACAAGGACAATGAACGCACCCAGGATAATGAAAAAGGCTTGCATGTGACTGGATTTAGGTCCCACAAAGCTAACGAAATCGCCTTATTCCCACTTGAATACTTTCACGGCTACCGCATATACGACAACACCCCATAAGGTAAGAATGGCGATATCCCAGCCCACATGCCAGAGATGCAGCCCTTCAAAGGCCACTTTTCTCAGGGCGTCTATCAGGTAGGTAAGCGGCATGATCTTACAGATTGGCTGCAGCCAGCCAGGAAAGGAATCTATCGGGAAAAAGGTACCCGCCAGCAGGAACTGTGGCAGGGTAACGATATTGGCCAGGGGCGGAATAGTGCTCTCGTTTTTTGCCAGGCTGCTCACCACAAAACCAAAACCCATGAATACCAGTAGCCCGAATACCGACAATACCAGCATTTCCAGGAAGGTGGCAAAACCATGTACCAGCGTAAAGCCAAAGGCGAAATGCCCAAGCGCAATGATCACCACAGAGCTGATGAGCTGGAAGATCATCCGGCTCAGCGCTTCTGCCAGTACAATATAGGTGCGTTTGATGGGCGTAGCGAAAAAACGCTTGAGTACCAGCGTTTGACGCATATTATAAAACAGGAAGGCCGTACCAAAAACGGCGGCACTCATCAGGGCAAAGCCCAGCTGTCCCGGTAAAATAAAGTCGATGGTCTTAAATTCACGACCCGGCACCTCTGTTTGTGTAAAAGTGGCTACCGTAGGGCGTTTATAGGTTTCATCATCCAGTTTGCCGGCGATGCTTTTCAGCACCGATAACAGGGTTACTTTCTTCGCGGCATCGGAAGCCGTAGAGGTCCGGATATTAATATCGTAAGCAGTTACATGGTTAACTCCCGCTTTGGGCACAATGTTCAGAATAGCCACCAAACGGCCTTTCTTCAGATCATCCTCCATTTCCGCTTCAGGCTGATCGGTAACCAGTTTCAGCGTCCCGGCATGCGACAATTCCTGGTAATACCTGCTGGTAATATCAGTCCGGCGGTCCACCCCCACTTTAACGGAAACAGTACTTTTACCAATAAACCCAAACACCAGGATAAATACCAGCGGGAACCCCAAACTGAACACTACGGCGGAAGGACTACGGAAAATACCTCTTAAACTTCCTTTTGTAATGGCCAGCATGGCCCTCAACTGACTGTACTTCGCTCCATTCATCTGATTCTGCTATTTAAAAACCGGCGGTAAAACTACGACGTTTTTCCAGCTTTTAGTAAAAAATGCAGGGGCGGGGATTTTGTCTTTCTCGCTGATTACGCTGATTTTGCTGATTAGCTGGATTTTTACTTTGGATTTTTTTAGATTTTCTTAATGATTAATATAACTAAGGGAGATAAAAACGAATATATCCGCTTCTATCTCCCTTAATCCTTTATAAATCCAAAAGTAAAAATCCAGCTAATCAGCAAAATCAGCGTAATCCTGAGCCAAGACAAAATTCGCTAGAAACTGTACTTAAACGGCATTCTCGCCTGAACATCGCCATGCAACTGTTGTACGTCCTTCACCTGCTGGTAAATGTCGTAGTTGGCGCCGAGTTCCTGCTTCACCAGCTGCATGCGCACGTTGCCGGCGAAGGTTTTGAAGAATTTGTTCAACGGGTTTTTCTCTTCCGGGAACTCTCTCAGGCGGTAGTCCGGCAGTTTGGCCAGCCGCGCGGCACAGGCCAGTGCTTCGTTGATACCACCGATGCGGTCTACCAGTCCGAGTTCCTTTGCCTGTAAACCACTCCATACATGCCCCTGGGCGATGCTGTCCACGATAGCGGGGTTCAGCTTCCTGCCGGCCACCACGCGTGATTTGAAAGAGGCGTAGGTGCTGTCAACGCCGTTCTGTATAAAGCGTCTCTCCGCTTCGGTGAGCGGGCGGCCAACGGAACCAAGATCCGCATAAGGTGCGGTTTTAACGCCATCGAAGGTAACGCCCACTTTATTTTTGAAGAAGTCCTGCATATTAAACATCACGCCGAATACGCCGATAGAACCGGTTAAAGTATTGGGTTCTGCAAAAATGCTGTCAGCCATGCAGGAAATATAGTACCCGCCGGATGCTGCATAGTCGCCCATGGATACCACCACCGGTTTCACTTTCTTTGCCAGCGACAGTTCGCGCCAGATTACTTCAGATGCCAGCGCGCTGCCGCCACCGGAGTTCACCCGGAACACGATTGCCTTTACATCTTTATCTTCGCGGGCTTTGCGGATTTCACGGATATAGTCGTCGCTTGCAATGGTTTTATCGCGGTCTGATTCCCCGCCTATGATATCGCCCTCTGCGTAGATCAGCGCCAACTGTCCATCTCCGCCACCGGAAGAAAGGTCGGTGCCACTGTTATATTTTTTTAGCGTCACCAGGTTTACCTCGTCGCCCTGTTTAACGCCCGTTTTGCTTTTCAGTTCCGCTACTACTTCATCGTCATACTTCAAACCATCTACCAGCTTATACTTCAGCGCATCTGCGGGTTGCTGGATGAGGTTTTCATTGGCATAGCCATGTAAAGTGGCCGTGTCGATGTTGCGCGCAGAGCCTATTCCTTTCAGGAAGGTGCCATACAGTTCTCCCAGGAACTGGGTGGTTTGTATGCGATTGGCATCTGTCATCTGTGTTTCGCGCAGCGGCTCGGTAGCGCTTTTAAATTTACCGCAGTAAAAAATTTCCGGTTTGATTTCCAGTCTATCCAGGGTTCCTTTCAGGAACATCACCTGGCTGGCAAAGCCGGTAAAATCAACTCCACCTTTAGGGTTCAGGTATACTTTATCGGCAGCACTGGCCAGGTAGTAGGCGTTCTGGTCCATTACCTCTCCGTAGGCGTACACAAATTTCTTTGACTTCCGGAAACGGAGGAGCGCATTGCGGAATTCCTCTGTGCTGGCAAAGCCATTAGGGTTACCGTTTACTTTCAGGTAAATGCCTTTGATGTTGTCATCGTCAGCAGCGTGTTCTATCAGTCTTACGGTCTGATACAATCCGGGGGTAACTGCGGCGTCGTCGTTCATCAGTCTGCCGAGTGGGTTAATTATATTCTGTTCGTTGTACGACTGCCCTGTTTCGAGTACCAGTACGCCATTGGGGGAAATTGTTACCTTTTCAGGGGTAACGGCCCTTCCTATCATGATCAGCAATATAAAGAAGCATATTGCCGTGAATGCTACGAATGCAAGGAATGCGGCCAGGAAAACTTTGAAGAAACGCATACTTTTTTGTTAAGATGAAACTGAGATGGAAAGATACATTTTTTCAAAAATAAGGAATATGGCTACTTTTGAGTCCTGAAATATACATGAATACAGCAATATTACTTATAGGTGGCAATTTAGGTGATCGTACCGGGAACCTGCAAAAGGCGGTACAATTGATTGCTGAAACAGCCGGAGAGGTGGTACAAACCTCGGCCTTATACCAAACAGCTCCCTGGGGAGCCGTGGATCAACCCGACTACCTGAACCAGGGAGTGGAGATCCGCACATCATTGGATGCACTAACGTTATTGCATACACTGTTAGAAATAGAAAGAAAGATCGGCCGTATCCGCCAGGAGAAATGGGGGTCGAGGGTTATTGATATCGACCTGATCTTTTACAACGACAGCATTCATTCGCTGCCGGATCTGAAGGTACCGCATCCGCGGATGCATCTCCGGCGGTTTGTGCTGGCGCCTTTGATGGAAATCATCCCGGATTATATGCACGCTGTGTTGCATAAAACCGTACGGGAGCTGGCAGCCAGCTGTCCGGATACATTAGCTGCAAACCGTTACCAGTATTAATTTTAAACCCGTTTTCATGCACTATAGATTTATTACGGTAGAAGGAAATATTGGCGCCGGCAAAACTACGCTGGCCAACATGCTCGCTACCCATTTCTCTGCAAAACTGATATTGGAAGAGTTTGCAGACAATCCTTTTCTCCCACTTTTTTATGAACGCCCGCAACAATACGCCTTCCCGCTGGAGTTATTCTTTATGGCGGAACGGTATAAACAACTCAAGGAAATGTTGCAGTCGCAGGACCTTTTCAGCGATGTGATCATTTCTGATTACCTCTTCATCAAAAGCCTGCTGTTTGCCAAGATCAATTTACCGGAAGAAGAATACTCCCTTTACCAGAAACTTTTTGACATCATCAATCCCCAGCTGGTACAGCCCGAACTGCTTATTTTCCTGAACGCACCGGTTACCAAACTGCAGGAAAATATCCGTCACCGCAACCGCTCCTACGAGCAGCAAATACCCGACGAATACCTGCTGAATGTACACGATATGTACATGCAATACATCAAGCAGCACCCCGTACGCACACTCGTGGTAGACACCACCAAAGTAGATTTCCTGCGGCAGCCGGAAGACTTCGACCACCTGCTGCTGGCGCTGGAAAAAGAGTACGAACCGGGGGTGCATTACCTCAAATTATAATCGCGCGCGAATTTTGTCTTTCTCGCTGATTACGTTGATTATACTGATTTAGGAATTTGATCACTTTGGATTTTAAATGATTTGGGGAGACATAAGCGAATATATCCGCTTATATCTCCCCAAAAATAAAATCCTTTAAAATCCTGTATAAAATCCAAAAAATAAAATCAAGGTAATCAGTATAATCAGCGTAATCAGTGAGAAAGACAACCTTCGCGCTGCGCTATGGCGGTAGCGGCAACAAAGCCGCTCGTCCAGGCATGTTGGAAGTTGAAGCCGCCGGTGATGCCATCCACGTCCATTACTTCGCCGGCGAAGAACAGGTTAGGTACCAGCCGGCTTTCCATGGTAGCCGGGTCTATTTCACTGAGCGTAATACCGCCGCAGGTAACAAATTCTTCTTTAAAAGTGGTTTTACCTTTCACCGGGAACTCCATGCCTACCAGCAACTTCATTAAACGGTTCTGGTCTTTCGCGGGGATGTCCGCCCATCTCATCTCTTCAGTAATTCCTGTCTGTTGCAGCAGGAACTGCCATAAACGCTGTGGTAAACCAAAAGGATTTTTATTATATATTTTTTGCTTCCCTGATTCAAAACGCAGGTCCTGCCAGTGTTCCCGCAGGGTATTTTCGTTGTAATCCGGAATCCAGTTAACGATGGCGGTAAAAGTATATTGCAGCTGCTGCAGTTCCCGGGCGCCCCAGGCCGACAACCGCAATATGGCCGGGCCGCTCATTCCCCAATGAGTGATCAGCAAGGGACCCTGCTCCAGCAGTTTGGTACCGGCCACTTTCACCTGTGCATGGGTAGCTACTCCCATCAGGCCGGTGATAGGATTACCGGGCATGTTAAAGGTAAACAGGGACGGCGCCGGTGGCACAATGCTGTGACCTGTTTGTTCCAGCCAGGCAAACTTACCTGCCTGCGCATAGCCCCCCGCAGCGATGCATAAATAATCGGCGGTGAGCGCAGGACCTTGCTGCAGTTCCAGCTGCCAGCGCCCGTTGCTGCCTTTTTTAAAAGAGGTAACTTCTGTATTGGTACGGATGTTAAGGTGGTATTTGTCGGCCTCGCGGAGGAGGCAGTCGATGATCGTTTGGGAGTTATCTGTTACCGGGAACATCCTGCCATCATCTTCCGCCTTCAGCTGTACGCCTCTTTCCCCAAACCAGGAGATGGTATCGGGAACAAAGAACCGGGAAAACGACTTTTTTACAAAGTTCTGGCCACGGGGATAGCGTTTAGCCATATACGTAATATCAGGGGCATTGTGGGTAACATTACACCGCCCGCCGCCACTCACTTTTACCTTCGACAACAGCTTGCCTGTTTTTTCCAGCAACACCACTTCCAGCTGCGGACATAGGCGGGCTGCATTCACCGCACAAAAAAAACCGGCAGCACCGCCACCAGCTATCACTAAACGTTTCTTTCCTGAACTCATTAAAATCTTGTTAAAACCGTAGGTTGAACACGCAATAATAACAAACCTGCCGTAATCTTACTGATTAATCTTCCAAAGTTTATATTTTTGACATATATTATACCCGCTCAAACTATATTGCATGCAATCGAACCTGAAGAAAAAGCGACAACATCTGAAATGGATAATACCAGCCGTAATGTTAAGCGGCGTAATGAGTGCACTGGCTATACAAACGCGCCCAACTGACTGGTCCGACCGCATTATAAAGGCATTACAAACCTTCGGCAGCCATTACCCGGCCGAAAAAGTATATCTGCATCTTGATAAGGACTACTACGCAGCCGGTGAAACCATCTGGTTCAAAGCCTATCTCACCCTGCAGGGCATGCCCGCCACCACCGCCACCAATCTGTATGTGGAGCTGCTGGATAAAAACAATAACATCGTGCAGAAGAAACTGTTCGCCGTTGGCAACGCCGGCGCACCCGGTAACTTCGACCTGCCCGAAACACAAAAAGCAGGCGTATACCAGCTAAGGGCTTATACCGCCTGGATGCTCAACTTCGATCCTGCATTCAGTTATACCCGGACCATAGAAATCTTTGATCCTTCAAAGAAAACATCACCGGAAGCAGATAGCGCCACCACACCCGACTTTGCCGTACAGTTCTTCCCCGAAGGCGGAAACCTCATCGCAGGCCAGCCGAACGTAGTAGCGTTTAAAGCCATCGATAACAATGGTTACCCGGTAGAAGTTTCCGGCGCTGTAAAAGACGCTAAAGGCGCCAACAGCGCAGTGATCAAAACCCTGCACGATGGCATGGGATCTTTCGAGATCACCCCCGCCAATGCACAGGACATCTTCCAGGCAACCGTAAAAAACAATAAAGGCCAAACCAAAACAGTGGCCCTGCCCGCAGCAGTAGCGGCCGGCGCCTCCCTGAAAGTATTCAATAAAGGCAGCCGCATCTTTTACCAGGCCGTACCCGGCAACGTAGCCGATACCTCCGTGAATGACCTTGTGATCATTGCCCAGATGGGCAGCCAACTGGTGTACAAAGCCAACCTGGACATAGGAGAAGGCCGCATCAGCGGATTTATCCCCGCCGATCATCTGCCGTCAGGCATTATTCAAATTACCCTTTTTGCCAAATCAGGCATGCCGCTCGCAGAACGGCTTGCCTTCGTCCGCAAAAATGACCTGATGCAGATAGATGTACTGGATGCAGATACCCACAAGGAACCAAGAACAAAAAATGCCATTGAACTGAGACTACCCGATACCATGCAAACAAATATCTCTGTAGCTATCACAGATGCAGACGCGGTACCGGTAGATAAAAATTCCAATAACATCATCTCTACTTTCCTGCTTACCTCCGACATCAAAGGTTATATCTACAACCCATCGTGGTATTTCCGCAATGACGCCGACTCCACCCTGAAAGGCCTGGACCTGGTAATGATGACCAACGGATGGAGACGTTTCAGCTGGGAAAAGATCGTCAATAACGAATTCCCTGAAGTAAGATTCCCTTACGAACAGGGCTTGCTCATGAAAGGCGTTGCCACCATGCTCAACGGCCGCCCCATGCCTACCGGTAAGCTGGATATGATCATCCGCCTGCCGATAGACAGCTCCTCCATGTTTGCTTCTACTCCCATCAACGATAAAGGACAGTTTGAAATGGCCAACATGGTATTCCCCGATACCGCTTACATTTACTACCAGGGCAACGACCTCGTAAAAAAAGGCGTGGATGTAAATGTGAAATTCGATAACCACTTCTTTGAACGTCCTACACAAATTAAAATTCCTTACCCGCTGCGCGTACCACCGGCGGTGGATAATAACGCACTGAAACAATTCCTCGCCAATGCAGCAGAAGGCAACAAAGTAAACCGCTCTATCAATAATAAAACGGTATACCTGCAGGAAGTAAACGTAAATGCGAAAAAAGTGAAGCCGGAAGAAACTACTGAAAAACGTTATGCATCCGGTATGTTCTCCGGTGGCGACGGTTACTCCTTCGACTTAACCAAAGAAACACCGATTGCACTCAACGTATTCCAGTACCTGCAATCCAAAGTAGCAGGCTTGCAGATTACAGGCGATTATAATAATCCCACCCTTTCCTGGCGCGGCGGTGCACCGGGATTATACCTTAATGAAATGCAGTCGGATGTGAGCATGCTGAGCACCCTCTCTATCCAGGATATCGCGCTCATTAAAGTATTCCGTCCTCCATTTATGGGTGGCTTCGGCGGCGCCAATGGCGCTATCGCGGTATACACCAAAAAAGGCGGCGACAATTCACCGAAAAATGACCCCAGCATCCGGGGCTTTAAACTGTATAAAAAAGCCGGTTACCAGATCGTGAAACAATTCTATTCACCGGATTACTCCGTGAAAAAAGAAGTACACGCCTTACCGGATAAACGCCTCACCCTTTACTGGAATCCGAACGTGGCAATAGACACCCTCACGCACACCGCCAGGGTAGAATTCTACAACAATGACTACACCAAACGTTTTCGTTTAGTCGTGGAAGGTATAGGCGAAGATGGCAGCGTTGGCCGTCTCGAACAGGAGTTCTAGTGCGTAGGTTGTCTTTCTCACTGATTACGCTGATTATAATGATTTTTTTGATTTGATCATTTAAAATCCAAAGTGATCAAATCAAAAAAATCATTATAATCAGCGTAATCAGTGAGAAAGACAACCTACGCGTTTATAAACCGCGGCCTGATAAGATTATCGAAAGTGAAAATTTCGTCCCACTTCTCCTGGGTCACCCACTTCTTTTCTTTTACGGCGAGGTCGTGCACCGACTTGCCCGTTTCCAGTGCTTCCCTTGCGATCGCTGAGCATTTTTCGTACCCGATGATGGGGTTGAGTTGGGTGACAATCCCAATGCTTTGCATGACCATATCCCTGGTGCGGTCTGCATTCGCGGTGATGCCCACCACGCATTTGTCTTTCAGCGCCCTGCAGGCGTTGTTCATATAAGTAATGGCGGTGAACAGCGCGAAAGCGATGGTAGGTTCCATTACGTTCAGCTGCAGCTGCCCTGCTTCTGCGGCCATTGTTACCATCAGATCGGCGCCAATTACATAGAAAGCAGTTTGGTTCACCACTTCCGGTATTACGGGGTTTACTTTTCCCGGCATGATAGACGAGCCCGGCTGCATGGGCGGCAGGTTAATTTCGTTCAGCCCTGTCCGTGGGCCGGAAGAAAGCAGCCGGAGGTCGTTACATATTTTGGAGATCTTTACCGCGGTACGTTTCAGCACACCGGATAACTGTACATAGGCGCCGGTGTCCACAGTGGCTTCAATGAGGTCGGCGGCCAGCACCAGGTCCAGGCCGGTGATAGCGGCGAGGTGTTTGGTCACCAGCTCTGAATATCCCTTGGGAGCATTTACACCGGTGCCAATGGCAGTGGCGCCCATATTGATTTCAGAGATGAGACGCTTGCTGTCTTCCACCCTCGACAACTCCTCGTTGATATTCGTGGCAAAAGCTTTGAACTCATCGCCCATACTCATGGGCACCGCATCCTGCAACTGGGTGCGTCCCATTTTCAGCACGTTCTTAAACTCCTCTCCTTTCGCCTGGAAAGCATCGCCCAGTTCACCCAGGGTTAATTTATAGCCGGTAAGTTTGTTGATCAGCGCAATACGGAATGCCGTAGGATAGGCGTCGTTGGTAGACTGTGAGCAGTTCACATGATTATTGGGATGACAGAATTCATACTGTCCTTTTTCTTTGCCCATCATTTCAAGCGCTACATTGGCAATTACCTCGTTGGCATTCATGTTTACCGAAGTACCTGCACCGCCTTGTATCAGATCGCTGAGGAACTGGTCGTTAAATTCACCGGCAATTACGCGGTCGGATGCTTTGATGATGTATTCAGCAATGTTTTTATCAAGTACGCCGAGGTCGCGGTTGGCCATGGCAGCGCCTTTCTTCACATAACCCAGCGCCTGTACAAACATGGGTTCCACTTTGAGGGGAATACCGGTAATATGAAAGTTTTCTATTGCACGAAGGGTTTGAATACCATAGTACACATCCTGCGGTATTTCTTTTTCTCCCAGGAAATCGTGCTCAATTCTCTTTGCCATATTTAAAGTAATTTAGGTCGGAAAGTTAAACGGATTTAGAACAATGAAAGCATTTCAATTGTTTTATTTTATCTTAAAGTGCAGCACTTTTGTTACTGTTCGTCTGTCATTGGTCATTTATAATTTGTTATTTTCTATGGGGTTTCGTATTTCGCTGTTCTCTTTTCTAATTTTATTTTCCGTAAGAAGTAATTGTTTTGCCCAGCGCCTGTTACCCAATTTCAATGCCGCTGAATACAGTGAGTTGCTGAAGCTGGCGGAACGCACCAGGGATACACCGTGGACCAAAATAAAAAGTACCCCGCCTGTTGATTGTGAGCTGGTATACCGTGCTCCCGAATCAGGATTGGTAAACCGCTGGGATCTGTGGAAAAGAAAAGACAATGTTGGCATCATCGTAATCCGTGGCACCAATGGCACCGCGCCTTCCTGGCTGGAAAATTTCTATGCCGGCATGATACCGGCACAAGGCACCGTGCAATTAAACGACAGCACGGCCGTCCCCTATAAAGTGGCGGAAGATCCCAAAGCGTATGTACATGCCGGGTGGATGCTGGCAGTAGCCGCTATGGGACCGGAAATAAAACAGAAAATCAACGAATACTACCAGCAAGGCATACACGAATTTATCATCTTCGGACATAGCCAGGGAGGCGCCATTTCTTTTTTAATGCGTTCTTATTTTCAATATACTACCGGCCTGCCGAAGGATATTGTTTTTAAAACATACGCCAGTGCAGCGCCTAAACCAGGCAACCTGTATTACGCATACGACTTCGATTTTATTTGCCGCGATGGCTGGGGATTGCGTGTAGTGAATGCCCGCGACTGGGTGCCGGAAACCCCCTTCTCCTTGCAAACAACCCACGACTTCAATACCGTGAATCCATTCACCGATATCAAAGGCGCATTAAAGAAGCAGAAATGGCCGGTGCGGGGTGCATTGAATTATATGTACGGCCGGCTGAACCGACCCTCCAAAAGGGCTTCCAGGCGCATGCAGCGGGTATTGGGAAACCTGGCGTACAAGCGGGTAAAAAAAATACTGCCGGAGTATCAGCAACCGGATTTTGTGGCCAGTCACAACTATACCCCGGCAGGTACACCGGTGATCTTATATCCCGTAAAAGGCTACGATGAGAAGTTCCCGTTTGATGGAAAAAATATCTTTATCAATCATCTCCCGGAGGCTTACCGCTGGGAACTGGAGCAGATCTATCATATAGACGCCCACTAATCGTTGCCGCTTTTTTCGCCGGTAAACCAATGTTCCTTATCCCTGAACAAAACATTAAAAGTGGTAAGCGACCCATAGATACGGGTAATATATTGCTGCATGTTCACCTTCTCTTCGTCGGTGAGTACTTTGTGGCTGTTAATGTTTTGCTCCAGTACACGGAGGCGGTCGCGCAGCATCACTATTTTATGGAAGAAGGTATCGATGGGCAACTCCTTTGCTTTCAAGGTAGTATCACCAGGCTGAAGAATGAGGTTGCCGCCCTTCCAGCGGTCGCCCAGTGGCACCACTTCCGCAATACCGCCCCAGAGGCGTAGGATCTTCAGCAGCGATGTTTCCACATCTGAAGTGGTTTCCACTTCCGGGGTCGCATTTTCCGCCACCAGCACTTCAAACAACGGGTCCGTTTTATCAATCATCTTAATACCATGATCCATAAACGTAACACGATACTGGGCATATTTAACGGCAACAATAACACCGGGACCAAAATGTGCGTGCTGTACCCGGGAGCCAACGCCGAGAGTAAGTTCTTCCATCTCTTTTTTACGTAAACATAAATAATTCCGCGGAGTTTGTCTTTCGCGGAGTTTGTCTTTCCCACTGATTACGCTGATTATGCTGATTCCCTTGATTTTACTTTTTTGATTTTATAAAGGATTAAAAAAACTGGGGAGATATAAGCAAAAATATCCGCTTATATCTCCCCAAATCAGTTAAAATCCCAAGTGGTCAAATCCCAAAAATCAGCATAATCAGCGTAATCAGCGGGAAAGACAAAATTCGCTTTATTCTTTTACCTTGTTAAGGAAGTACGATAACTTGAACAACAGCTCGTCCTGCAAACCTGCGCGCAGTTTGGCTTCCTCGTCGGTGATGCCCAAACGGCGAAGGCGCTGGTAATATACATAAGAGCCGCCGATCAGTTCCAGGCATTCCTGTATTTTACGTTTTACTTCTGCTTCTTTGGTTCTCTTTTCAAATTCTTTTTTAGTAAGAATTTTATCCACGAAGTAGAAGTGGTCTTTATCTTCTACCCATTTATTGCCTTCCCTGTGCTGGGGTTTATACACTTCCAGGTAGCAGTTATCCAGTTTCAGCACATCGCCGAATTCGGCACGTATATCTATTACCGTTGGTTTCTCTGCAGCCGGATTGGCCAGGCGCTTTTTAATATGATTGCTGATTTCAACACCCAGTTCATCACTGCTCATAAGGATCTGGTTCAGCTCTGAAAATTCCAGGCTGATAGTGATGCGGGCATATCCCCTGCCACTCTTTATTTTACCAAACAGGCTTGGCGTAGTTTGTTCATCAAAGATGATATCTTCTACCTGTACTTTGGTAATGGTTTTATAGTTGGGCGTATAACCATCTTCCAACGGCGTAGCACGTTTATTCACCAGCCTGGACGGTTCCTGGCGGCGGGTAAACTGAATGAACTCATCAATAAAGCGCAGTTCATGTTTCTTCAGTTTGGTGTACAGTTCGTGGGTAGTATGATTATGTATTTTACTCAGCAGCATCAGGTCGTTCCAGCTATCAAAATGCTGCATCTTTTTCAATTCATCGAGGATATCACCGGCAGCCATATTGCGGCGGTAAAAAAGCTCTCCGATGAGGAATAAGGCGTATTCGTGTGCCGGGTAGCCCAGTTCGGGCAACACATCATATGCGCTGCGTTTTTGTTCGCGGGCGCTTTCCAGTAAATCAATGTCCGACATAACAGGCGCCAACAGATACTTACGTGCGGCCGTACGTAGTTTTTTACTCACATAATCCAGTAACTGGTCACTCACATGACCATGATGCACGAAATCATGCAGTATCTGCACAAAACGCCGGGATGTAGGCAATCCAAATTGTGAAAGAATATCGTTTTCCATGTCCAGCACGTCCTCAAAACCAGGCTCCTCCTTTCCAGGCTTCACCCGTTGGTCCATTTGCTGGTAACGCTGATAGTACTCCTGCAACTTCAGTTTAAGCTGATCCATATGTATATACAGTTAAATATTAAATACTTGTTTTGTTTTTAGTCAGTAGTAAAAGGGATTTTGTTAAATATTTCCTGTCTTGGTTAACTTATCCGGACTAAGGACACTAAATCGCCTGAAATCAGCGATTTCTTTGATGCCGTAAAATAACATCCTACTGATTATTAATCACTTATAAAAATGGGAATGGAATGGGAAAGTGCGCAAAGATACACCTTTTCTGTAAGTTCCAATAGTGCCGCTTGTTAATGTTAAGACCGCCCCTTTTTAACAAATGAAAACGATTGTAATATTGGGTTTCATCTGCAGAATATGATCAATATATAATCCCTTGAAAATTTTTTTTCTGAAGTATTTGGAATTTAAAAATAGTTTCACTTATCTTTGCACTCCCAACAACGAAATAATACGAAACTAAAGATAAAACGGTGGTTGTAGCTCAGTTGGTTAGAGCATCAGATTGTGGTTCTGAGGGTCGAGGGTTCGAAACCCTTCAATCACCCAAAAAACGAAAAAGGCTTCTGTAAAAAGAAGCCTTTTTTTATTTGTATATCCTTCGGATTCTCCGTCTTTAATTTTTTTATTTTAAATTCGTTGACGTGAAATTAATCATATGATAAGGCCATTGACAGAAATAGAGAAAAGAGCACAGACTGCAGTTAAAAAACTACGGGATGAAACCTTATTACAAGGCAACCCGTTCATGATCTATCATAAAAGCCTGCCAAAAGGTAAATACTATATGGAATACCCGGATGGCAAAATGAAAATCGTTTCAGTCTCCCGTAAACTGAACGACTTTATTATTGAGAGCGAATTGTCGCAACAACAGGCAGATCAGATCAGGAAAAGGCTTAATTCCAAACATAACTAGTGCCAACATTGTATATTATTGCAGGCTCCAATGGCGCCGGCAAATCTTCGGCCGGGCCTGATTTGTTACCCACAGAATTAATAAAAAAGCATTCCCCTTTTGATGGCGACAAGCTAAAGTCCCTAAAACAATTAGAATTTCGGAAACAACTGGGGCTGTTCATACAAAGAAGCTGGCAGGCTAGCAGATGAATATGTCGATCAAACCTTCGAGTGGCAGTATAACTCCGCACTTGAGCACAATGAAGATTTTGTATATGAAGGGCATTTTACGGAGGAAGATAGCTGGTCATTGATACGTACCTTTAAAAAAGAGAAATACCGGATTAACATGCTCTTCATGGGATTAGCAACACTTGAAATATCACTGGATAGAGTATTTAAACGCGCTATGAATGGCGGTCACAATGTCCCTGTTTATGAAATTGAAAAGAATTATTATGGTAATCTCTATAAATTAAACCAACACTTTAACCTAATGGACGACCTTATCGTTCTCGACTCTTCTGAAGAATTAGCCCTGCACCTGGCTACCAAAAAGGACGATCTCATAACTTTTCACATCCCCCCTGACGAAATGCCGTTATGGTTCCGCAACGGTCTCCCCAACCTATTCCAACAAGGCTCTTTTGTCTAAAACAAAAAAATCATTTACTTATTGACTCCCAATTTTTTACATTTGTAATAGCTGAAAATCAATTCATTCAATGATCTTTTTCCTTCCCCTCATCGCTGCTGTCATCGGTTGGTTACTCAATAGCCTGGCGCTTACCCTGCTTTTCCGCCCGTATAAACCCGTTAAAATCGGCTTTATCACCCTGCAGGGATTGTTTCCAAAACGACAAACACACCTCGCCAACAGCATCGGAACACTGGTAGCGCAACAGTTTTCCTTTGAGGATATCAAAACAAAAATGACAGATCCGGAAAAGATCAAAAAAATTATTCCACTGGTAGAAGCGCACCTGGACAGCTTCCTGCGGGAACGGCTCCCCAAAGCAATGCCCGTACTGTCCATGTTCATTGGCGATAGTATTGTTAACCAGATAAAAACCCACCTGGTAGCAGAACTGGACACCCTCTTTCCCGTGCTGATCCGCCAATACCTCGATAACGTGGAACAGGACCTGAACCTGGAAAAAATGATATCACAGAAAATTGCAGGTATCTCTGCAGCACAACTGGAAACCATTACACATAACCTCCTCAGCAGGGAACTAAAAAGTTTCAAACTCCTCGGCGCCATCAGCGGACTGATTACCGGGTTAATTTGTATGGTCATCACCCTTTGGTAATCCGCTGAAACACAGCTCTGTTAACTACTGTTAAGACCTCTTAGCGCTTATATTTGCAATTTCCTGCGCATAATAATTCCACTCATCACAATCTTAAACCATTCATACCTGTACCCCGATACATTTGTCCTTATCTGAGAAGAAAGTCCGGATAAAAAACGATAAGGATGAAAAAATGCTACGCAGTTCTTGCTGGTATACTTTTGTTGCAGGCGCACACCTTTGCACAGGCGCCTGGAGCCACAGCCCCGCGGCAGGGACAAGGACAGGGACAACAGGGAAGACCTAACATGCCCCAGATTGGCCATCTTTATGGCAAACTGGTGGATGCAAAAACAGGGAAACCAATAGAATATGCTTCTGTTACTTTATTAAGGCAGAAAGATTCCTCACTGGTGACAGGTATGCTCACCAAACCCAATGGCGACTTCAGCCTCGAAAGCCTGCCATTCGGCCCCATGATACTGCGCGTCAACTTCATGGGCTACACCAGCATGCAGAAAAAAGTAATCATCACCCCGCAGGCTACAGAACAGGATCTCGGCAATATCAAAATGCAACAGAATGTAAAAACACTGCAAAGCGTGGAAGTTACCGGGCAAAAAAGTGCCTTCGCCATGGGTATCGATAAAAAAATATTTAATGTAGACAGGAATCTCACCTCCGTTGGCGGAACAGCACAGGATGTACTCAAAAGCGTACCTTCCGTGAATGTAGACCTCGATGGAAATGTTACCGTGCGTAATGCTTCTCCCAACATCTTTGTAGATGGTAAACCTTCTACACTTACCCTCGATCAGATACCCGCAGATGCTATAGAAAGTATTGAACTTGTTACCAACCCCTCTGCAAAATATGATGCGGAAGGTATGTCCGGCATACTGAATATTGTACTGAAGAAAAACCGCAAAGCCGGCTTCAATGGCGCTGTGAACGCAGGTATTGGTACCGGTAACAAATATAACGGCGGTGGCAATATTAATATCCGGCAAGGCAAATTCAATGTGTTCGCCAACTATAATATCAATGCCAATCAGAACTGGGCAGATGGTACTACCAGCCGCAGCAACTACAGCAACGGTCAAAAGGCAGACACCAACTTCCTCCTCCAGAACAGCAACAGCACCAGCAAACCAACCTTTCAATTCGGACGGTTCGGACTGGACTATATGCTCGATAACAGGAACACCATCTCTATCTCACAAAATATTGTAGCCGGCGATTTTAAAAACAATGAAGACCTGCGAAGCACCTTCTCCGACAAGAATCACGTGGTAACCGGGATCAGCGACCGCCTGAACAATAATAACTTCAGCTTCCGCAACTACACCACTGCACTGAGTTTCAAACATACCTTTGCACAGCCGAATAAAGAATGGACCGCTGATATCAATTATAACAACAGCAAAAACAACCGCAACGGCGACTATCTCACACAGGCGCAAAACGCCGATGGATCACCGCTCGGACAGGCATTGCTGCAAAATAACACCACCAACGGTAAAACCACTTTTGTTACTTTCCAAACAGATTACACCAATCCCATCGGAAAGAACGGTAAGCTGGAAGTAGGCGCCAAAGCTACTTTACGCGATTATACCAGTCTATACAACGTATACGACAGGGATACCACTACCGGCGAGTTTATCAACAATCCGCAGCTCTCCAACAATTATAAATACAACGAAGAGATCTATGCCGGTTACGCCAACTTCGCCAACACCATTGGCAACTTCGGCTACCAGGCAGGCTTACGTGTGGAACAATATGTGTACGCAGGCGAAAATGAAGGCACTAAGTATAAACCCACCAAAGCGGTACCAGGATTATTTCCCAGCCTCTTCCTCTCCGAAAAATTAAAGAACGATCAGGAACTGCAGTTGAATTATTCCCGCCGTGTAAACAGGCCCAATTTCTTCCAGCTGATTCCTTACCGCGATTACAGCGATCCGCAGAATCAGCGGGAAGGTAATCCCAACCTGAAACCGGAATATACCAACAGCTTTGAATTTTCATATGTAAAAAACTGGGCTAACAGCAACTTCCTCGGCAGCGTGTATTTCAGGAATACCAACGACATGATTTCCACCATCAGCACGCCCATCGGTGCGGATACGCTGCTCACACAATACATCAATGCCAACAGGAGCAATTCCTATGGTGCTGAGCTGACCATGAAGAATCAAATCCTGAAAGGATGGGACCTCACCAGTAACGTGAACTTCTATCAAACAGATATGAAGGTAAACGCCAATGGCCAGAACTATGATAATAACGGCTTCAGCTGGTTTGCCAAAATAAACTCTGAAACAAAATTACCGGCCAACTTCACGGTGCAGGTAAATGCCACTTACCAGGCGCCCACCATTGCGCTGCCCTCATCCGGCGGTGGTGGCGGAGGCGGCCGTGGTGGCGGAGGCGGCGGATTTAACCAGATCCCCAGCTCCGCACAAGGCACCATCAAAGGCTTCAGCACAGTAGACCTGGCAGTGAAAAAAGATTTCCTGAAAAATAAAGCAGCTTCTTTAACACTCAGCTTATCCGATATTTTCAATACCCGTCAGTATGAGCTGAACCAGGCATCACCGGAGTTTGCACAGGATTATATCCGCAAACGTGAATCCAGGATACTGAAACTCAACTTCAGCTACCGCTTCGGTAAATTTGATGCATCGCTGTTTAAAAAGAAAAGAAAAGACTCCGGAAACGATACGCAGATGGGCGATCCCATGCAGAGTTTCTAAAAAACATATTAAAGAAGGTGAATGCAAACCACAGGCCGGTTAGTAGTGTTACAACACTCTGCCGGCCATGTTTTTTTAGCTACCACTCATCATATTTCGTGAATGTTTACACATACGCCTATTACTTTTACGCTGTTGTTGTATCATTATTAAAGTTGCTAAGTCCACGCATGCGAAATCTTTTTTCACTCATGGTCGTGCTGTTTGTTGTGTCGTATAACGTTAACGCACAAACGCCCATCCCTGCCAGCCTGAAGGTAACAGGAAAGGTAGTAGATATTGTTACCGGGAAACCCATTGAATACGCTTCCGTGGTACTGCTAAATCAAGCCGATTCTTCCATGGTTACCGGCGCTTACACCACACCCGCCGGCACATTTTCACTTAATAATGTCACACCCGGCATCTATGTTGTCCGCATCACCTTTATGGGATACGAAAAACTGGAAAAGGCAGTGCGGGTAACAGCAGGAAAAAATACACTGGCCGGCACACTTCGCCTGCAATCCGCCGGTAAAGTGCTGAATGCGGTGGAAATCAAAGCAGAAAAACCAGCGTTCTCCATGCAAATAGACCGGCAGGTATTTGATGCCGGTAATATGATCAACGCAGAAGGAGGAACGGGAACGGATATACTAAAAAACATTCCCAGCGTGGATGTGGACATCGATGATAATATTACGCTCCGTGGTAAAAGTGTTACTATTTATGTAGATGGTAAACCCTCTCCTTTCGGGGATGCTAAAACAGCCCTGCAAATGATTCCCGCGGAAAGCATCGATCACGTGGAAGTCATCAACAATCCCTCTGCGAAATTTGAAGCCAACGGCAGCGGCGGTATTATCAACATCGTACTGAAAAAAGATAAAGCAATCGGCTATAACGTTATGTTCAACGTGGGCGGCGCCACCCGCGGGGAAGGCTTCGGAAGCGCCAATGCAAGCCTGCGCATGAAACGGTTCAATTTCTTCGGCAACTACAACGGTCGCTACGAACAGGTAAACGGCAGCGGGAAAAGCTTCCGCCAAAACCTGGTAGCAGACAGCAGCAATACCTGGTTCTTCTCCCAGAACAGTAAAAATGAAAACAGGAACACCAATAACGGCGGCCGCTTCGGATTCGATTACTTCATGGATGATCACAATACCTTCACACTGTCGCAGGGACTTAACTTTGGCCACAGCCAAAATGAAGATAATATCCTCCTGAACTACATGAACCAGAAAATGGAATCCCTGCGTAACGGAGAGCGCGCCAACAACAGCTACAACCGCAGCAATAATAAAAATACCAATCTCAGTTATAAACACACCTTTGAAAAGCCCAACCAGGAACTCACGGCTTACATCAGCTACAGCGGTAATAACAGCAGCAGCGGCAGTAACTACAATACCCAATATCACATTGCATCAGTAGATACACTTCCCAACGCCGACAAACAAAGCAATAAAGGGAAAAATGGTAACCGCTTCTGGAACCTGCAATCAGACTACACTTCCCCACTTGGAAAGAAAGGTAAGCTGGAAGCAGGCGTGAAAGCTACTATGCGGCATATCGACAATAATTACGTGGCTACGCTGTTCGACTGGGACGACAAGGATTATGTGATCAGCCCTACCCTGTCGAATAAATATGATTATGAAGAAGACATTTATGCAGGCTATCTCAACTTCGCCAATGCCATCGGCAACCTCGGTTACCAGATAGGCGTGCGCGCAGAACAATCGCAGCTCAAAGGATACTCGTTTACAAAAGATACCACGGTGAATAACCGCTTCTTTAACCTGTTTCCAAGTATATTCCTGAAATATAATATGCCGAAGAACCAGAACCAAAGCCTGGTATTCAACTATTCCACCCGGATAGACCGGCCCAACTTTGATCAGTTGCTGCCCTATATCAACAACTCCGACCCGCAGAATATCCGTACCGGCAACCCGGAGCTGCAGCCGGCACTGTCGCATAAGTTTGAGGTCAGCTACTCGGTATACTACCCGTCGTCCAATAATTACCTGAGCACCAGTACGTATTTCGCGCAAACAAACGATAATATCGACCGTATCAGCACACTGGACACTATTTCCGGCGTTACCACTACCAAACCCATGAACCTGGCCACCCAGCAGAATATGGGCGGTAATGTTTCTTACAGCCTGAATCTTACCAAATGGTGGAAAGTATGGGCCAACCTGAATGTGGAGTACAGCAAGCTTACCAGCATCGCCGTCAATAACGAAAACTTCAGCTACGGGTTAAATGGAAATACACAATTTCGTTTACCCGGTAAGTTTAGTGTGGAACTCGGCGGTCATTTCCGCTCTCCCCGCATTCAGCCCCAGGGAACCTTCAAGGCCATGAATGGCATTGATTTGGGAATCCGCAAGGAATTGCTGAACAAATCGCTGGTAGTGGCCCTCAATATCTCGGATCTGTTGAATACACAGCAGTTCAGCTCACATTACGAAACAAATACCTTCATCCAGGACTACGACCGTAAAAGGGCTACCCGCTTCATCCGGCTGAATGTGCGTTACCGCTTTGGCAAAATGGACCCGAACCTCTTTAAGAAAAAGAAACCACAGGAAGAAGAAGAAAAACAGGAAGAAGAAAAGCCCAGGGAGGGCGCCGGACGGCTTTAATAAAATCAGGCAGGATCATATCAGTGCAGGGGTATCATCACCCCTGCATTATTTTTTTCCGGCCAGCATGGGAACAAAAGAGAAGTTGTCGAACAGCTCTTGTTCAGTCTCCGTTTCGCTGATCCTGGTGATCCGCAGCATACGTTGTACATCCTGTCCGCCCACGGGAATCACCATTTTGCCGCCGATCTTCATCTGTTGCAGTAATTTTTCAGGGATATGCGGAGCGGCCGCTGTTACCAGCACCTTATCAAAGGGCGCATAGGTCGACAATCCCTCATAACCATCCCCGTAAAAGAAACGAAGATTGCGATATTGGGCTTTGAAAGGAAAACTTTTCACCTGGTCAAACAGCTTCCGTTGCCGTTCTATCGTATATACATTGGCTTTCAGCTCGGCCAGTACGCAGGCCTGGTAGGCGCTGCCAGTCCCTATCTCCAGTACTTTTTCATAAGGTTTTACCTCCAGTAGCTGCGTTTGATAGGCTACCGTATACGGCTGTGAAATGGTTTGCCCCTCCCCGATAGGGAAGGCCCGGTCGTCGTAGGCTATACTCTCAAAAGCCGTATCCAGGAAAAAATGCCTGGGAATATTGCCAATAGCTGCCAGTACGTTTTCATCTGTAATACCTTTCTGACGGATACTATCGACTAACTGTTTACGTAATCCTTTTTGTTTATAAGTATCTTCATACCGCCTCATGGCCGCAAAATTAACCAATACAAGGGATTTTCAATGTATTTTGAAATCCGTAATTTCCAACATTCATTTTTTTATTTTTACTTTACAATCCATTTTAGCATTTACGGCTCACAAAAAAAAGACCATGGATATAAATATTCAAAACAAAGTAGCGCAATGGCTCAACGGTAATTACGACGCTGAAACCGTTGCCACACTGAAGAAAATGCAGGAAGGAAACCTTGATGACCTCAACGACGCCTTTTACCGTAACCTCGAATTTGGTACCGGTGGCCTCAGGGGCATCATGGGCGTTGGCACCAACCGCATGAATAAATATACTCTTGGAATGGCCACCCAGGGCTTCGCCAATTACCTCAAAAAAACCTTTACCGGCGAAATTAAGGTAGCCATTGCACACGACAGCCGCAACAATGCCCGCTTTTTCGCAGAAACCGTTGCCAACGTTTTTGCCGCCAACGACATTAAGGTATTTCTTTTTGAAAGCCTGCGTCCCACACCGGAACTGTCTTTTACCATCCGTCACCTGCGTTGCCAGGGTGGTGTGGTACTCACCGCCTCCCACAACCCGAAGGAATACAACGGCTACAAAGCCTACTGGAACGACGGCGCACAGCTGGTGCCGCCCCACGATAACAACGTGATCCGTGAAGTAGAGAACATCGCCTCCCCGGATGAGGTAAAATGGACCGGTGGTGAAGCCAATATCACCCTCATCGGCCAGGAAATAGACGAAGCTTACCGCAAGGAACTGCTCAGCCTGTCCATCAATCCCGATATCAACAAACAACAGCACGACCTTAAAATAGTATACACACCTATTCACGGTACCGGTATCACCCAGGTGCCCCAGCTGCTGGAACAATACGGCTTTACCAATGTAACCATTGTACAGGAACAGGCCACGCCGGATGGAAATTTCCCCACCGTAGTGTACCCTAACCCGGAAGAATCCGAAGCCATGAGCCTCGGCCTCAAAAAAGCCAAAGAACTCGATGCCGATATTCTCCTGGGTACCGACCCCGATGCCGATCGTGTAGGCATTGCCGTGAAAGACCTCAAAGGAGAGTGGATCCTGCTTAACGGTAACCAAACCGGCGTACTGCTGTTTAACTACATCGTGGAAAGCCGCAAAAGCAAAGGACTCGCCAAAGCAAACGACTATATTGCCAAAACAGTAGTAACATCCGACCTGATCGATGTATTCGCTGCCAAAAACAATATTACCTGCTATAACGTACTCACCGGCTTCAAATGGATCGCTGACCTGATCCGCCGTAAAGAGCCGGAGGAAAACTTCATCTGCGGAGGTGAAGAGTCCTATGGCTATATGATTGGTCAGAATGTGCGCGATAAAGATGCCATCGCCTCTGTAGCCATGATCTGTGAAATGGCGGCCTATGCCCGCAGTCAGGGCAAATCCCTGTTTGAACAGCTGATCGACATCTATGTACGCTATGGCTATTACATGGAAAGTTTGATTTCCATTACCAAAAAGGGAATGAGAGGCGCGGAAGAAATCGCCGAAATGATGCGCGGATACCGCGAAAATCCACCGGTTACCATCAACGGATCACCGGTAGCAACGCTGTACGACTACCAGCTGCAACAGATCAGGGATATTAAAACCGGCGACACCAAAGCGCTGGATCTCCCGAAATCCAATGTACTGCAGTTTGTATTGGAAGATGGCAGCAAAATATCTGCCCGTCCCTCCGGTACCGAACCAAAAATCAAGTTCTACTTCAGCGTAAACGCACCACTGGCCAGTGCAGGAGACTACGACAAAGTGACCGCTGAACTGAATCAGAAAATAAATGGCATTATTCAGGATCTGAAACTGAAATAAAGCCCGTCATCTGAAAAGATGATAAAAGCCGGGAATGTTGAAAGAAAGGACTCCTCCGGAATTTCCCCCTTTCAGCATTCCCGGTATTGTTTAGCCACCCGCATGAAAAAGCCACTGCTTATCCTGATCCTGTTACTGCCGTTTTTCAGCAGCATGGCACAAAAAAAGGTGCCTTTTTCCACTATTCCTGATACCACCATCCCATCACGCGTATGGATCCTGAGCGGCACCACCGCAGCTCTTTACGGCGCGGGGCTGGCAGCACTCAATACCGCCTGGTACAAAGGTTACCCCAGGTCGGGATTCCATTTTTTTAATGATATGGGAGAATGGAACCAGGTGGATAAAGCCGGGCATATTTTCAGCGCTTACTTCATCGGTAAATATAGCCGCGAAATGTGGCGCTGGTCGGGGCTTCCACGAAAAAAACAGATCTGGATCGGGGGCCTGAGCGGATTTGCTTACCAGTCCGTTGTGGAGGCACTGGATGGCTACTCGGCTGAATGGGGATTTTCCTGGGGTGATATGGGCGCCAATGCCATCGGCTCCGCCCTGCTCATCAGCCAGGAACTGGCCTGGAATGAACAACGCATCCAGCTGAAGTTCTCAGCACATCCGCAACATTACGATGACCCGGTACTACAGCACAAGGCAGATCAACTCTTTGGCACCACCTTCTGGGAAAGAACCCTGAAAGATTATAACGGTCAAACCTACTGGCTGTCAGTAAACCTCTACTCCTTCCGGAAAGAAAGCCGGCTCCCCAAATGGCTGAATATTGCCCTGGGATATGGCTCACAGGGTATGATGGGTGGCCGCGATAACACCTGGACAGACGAACGCGGCATCGGTCACGATTACAGTCAACTACAGCGTGTACGGCAGTTTTATCTTTCCCCTGATGTGGATTTCACGAAAATACCCACACGGAAAAAGGGTGTTAAAGTAATATTCCAGGTATTGAATATGCTGAAGTTTCCCGCCCCCACCTTTGAAATCAACTCAAAGGGGAATATGAAATTACACGCGGTTTATTTTTAACGCCTTATTCGAAATAAGCGGAGATGATCTCTTCGCCGTTCATTTCCACCAGCACCATGTCCTGCAGGGTGGTAGCCAGTGAATATCCTACGAAGTCAACGGATAAAGGAAAGGACTTATGCTTACGGTCTACCAGCACGGCCGTCTGGATCTTTTTGGGGAGATATTTCAGCAATGGTTTCAGGGCGTACAGCATGGTGCGGCCGGAGTTGGCCACATCATCCACCACCACTATCACTTTGTTATTGAAGTCAATTTCTTCAGATACCACTACTTCACCGGGATGCTGCTTATCCAGGCGTAATTCAATAATATGGATGTTCAGGGGGGATATCTGTCCGAGGATAGCAGCCAGCTTATGGGCTATGATCACGCCACGGTCCCAGATACCCGCTAATATGATATCCGTGCCATCGCTGTTATGCTCATAGATTTCATATGCGATACGCTCAATTTTCTTTTGAATGATATCCTGCGTTAGAATGATGTTCCTGCTTTCCATGGTTGCAAAAATAAGCAATTAGCCATTAGCAGTTAGCACTTAGCAAAAAAATCAAATACACTAAACCTTAACCCCTAACGGCTGATAGCTAAAAAAGACATAAATTAGGGAGTCAAATCTGAGCTAATGCGAATTGTACAAGAATTATTATTTGTGATCCTGTTCGGAACAGCGGTATATCTTTTTGCCCAAAAAGCAATCCGGATAAGAAAAAACATACTACTGGGACGTGATAAAGACCTGAGCGACCATCCGGATCAACGCTGGAAAAACCTGCTGTTGCTGGCTTTTGGTCAGAAAAAAATGTTCCGTAACCCGCTGGTAGCTGTACTCCACTTCTTCGTATATGCCGGATTCCTGATCATCAACATTGAAATCCTGGAAATCATCCTGGATGGTATCCTGGGCACACATCGTTTATTCGTTCCCGTATTAGGCCCGGTTTACCCGGTGCTGATCGGTTTATTTGAAATACTGGCTGTGCTGGTGATTGCCGGCTGCGCCATCTTCCTCATACGTAGGAATATATTGAAGCTGAAACGCTTTATGGCCCGCGAACTCAAAGGGTGGCCGCGCTCAGATGCCAACTATATCCTGATCACGGAAATTGTGCTGATGCTGCTGTTCCTTACTATGAACGCTGCAGATCAGGCTTTACAGGCCAAAGGCGCCTCACATTATGTAGCTACCGGCAACTTCTGGATTTCAGGGATGTTTGCGCCCCTCCTCAGCGGCATGTCTGAGGGCTCGCTGGAAGTACTGGAACGCAGCTGCTGGTGGCTGCACATTGCCGGCGTACTCGCTTTCCTGAACTATCTTCCTTACTCCAAGCACCTGCATATTATCCTGGCATTCCCCAACGCATATTACGCCAGCCTGGAACCAAAAGGTGAAATGGAAAACATGCCCTCCGTACAGCATGAAGTACAGCTGATGCTGCAACCGGAGCTGGCTGCCAACGCGCCCGCCTCCGATACCGTGCCTAAGTTCGGCGCCAAAGATGTAATGGACCTTACCTGGAAAAATTTGCTGGATGCCTATAGTTGCACAGAATGCGGCCGCTGCACGGCTGCCTGCCCGGCCAATATCACCGGTAAACTGCTGTCGCCCCGCAAAATCATGATGGATACCCGCGACCGCCTGGAAGAAGTAGGCCACAACATCAAAGCCAACGGCGGCACCTTTAAAGATGATAACAAAGCCCTCTTACGCGATTATATTTTAGAAGAAGAACTGCGCGCCTGCACCACCTGCAACGCCTGCGTACAGGAATGTCCCGTGAGCATCAACCCCCTGGATATTATCCTCCAGCTGCGCCGCCACCTGGTAATGGAAGAATCCAGCGCCCCGGCAGAATGGACCGGCATGTTCAGCAATATCGAAAATAATATGGCCCCCTGGAAATTCAGTATGGACGACCGGGATAAATGGACCGGGGAATAATCTGCATAAAAAAAGGAAGGTTTAAAACCTTCCTTTTTTTATGCAAATTAATTCGTTCTCACAATCACATCTTTCGGCGCTCCCGGAATACCATCCACCCTCTTTGTGGTTTCACCATTATGCCCCGTGCCTACATTCAGGTAAAAAATACTGCCTCTTACTCCCACCAGCAGCTGGTTGCCATTTTCCAGCAACTTCAGCATAGTGATCGTTTGCCCGCCGAATGAAGAAGCCATTTCCTTTACATCTTTATTCAACGGGTTATACCGGTACACCTTATCTGCCTGTGTAAAATAAAATACACCCACCGGCGACTCTGCCCAAAGCGTGGCCGCACTGATCTTATCCGCAATCACCGGCTTCCTTTTTTCCAGCGCATGAAAAACAGGATCGCTGCCTGTTCTGAACTCCACGCCAAAACGCAGTTCCCTGATCTGCCCCGCACTGTCGCAGAACGCATAACATACGTTATCTGAAAAACGACCCAGGTGCAACATATCCATCTTCAGGTTCTTCGGTGTAAAAGCGGAATCTTTTACAATGTAATTGGTATCAAGATAATTGCCCCAATCCATCCGCACCATCTTCCGCTTCGTTTCTTCAAAACCCACAAAATACCCGCGGTTATCAGGATCACTGGCAATAATAGACGGCGACAGGCTATAGGTACCGGAAAGCGGGATGCCCATAAAACCGTAATAGGTGGCAAAAGGAGCTGTTTCTGTAGCGCCGCGGTATAATTGTTTATTGATAATGCCCACGGGTACACCAAGACTCGAAGGGATAAAAGTAGATACCTCCAGCGGCCCCGGATCAGAATAAAAATTCTTCGCCAGGGTTCTTATCTTTCCAAGGTTATTGGGATCAATATAAACGCCGCCTGTTTTAAAAGTAGCCCAGTAGCCGGTAATGAGATTGCCATAATTAACATTCTTCATCATGGTTAGCTGCAATGCGCCGCCAGGAAGGGTATCGTGATTAATATTGGTATATACGTCGGCTTGTACTGTCCCATCTTCTTTAATAAAAGATATTTTGGAAGACGTTACATCATCACTCAACACCACCGTACCACGTGTAAAAGTAGCGGTACCATTGATCACAAATTTATAATAGTACTTCATGCCGGTAATGCTATCGTACACAATGTATACTGCGGGGTAACGCGATGCGCCCAAACCAAATACAATGCGCAGCTCCTGGCCGGTATAATCCTGCGTTCCCATCTGGCCCGGAACGGATATCTTCCACAATCCCTGGTACTTTGTATTACCGGAGGCCAGCACCACTTTCGGCGATATGATAAAGCTATCCCCTACAACCGCCATGTAAGCGGTATCCAGCTTTGTGATCACCGGCTCCGGGATTGGGTGATAATCGTAATTGCCTTTGTCTTTATAGCAGGCGGTAAATAATACCAGGATGCCAATGATATATAGAAATACATGTTTCATGCGTATAGATTTTTGGTTATTGTGGTACAATCCTGTTCCCGTTTTCATCATGGAAATAATACCTGCCATCCGCAGTACTGTGTTCCAGCGGGTATTTTTTATTAAGATTACCGGTATTGTAGAAATAATAAGTACCGTCCGGTTCCTGCCCGATAGCATATCCCTTATCCTTATAGTCGGCCGCACGGGCAATAGGATCCATCATAAACGCGCGGAACTGCCGCAGGTAAAACAATGTTTTGGGAGTAGACTGCCAGTCGGAATTATCCAGCTGTAATTCAGTGGTACCGGATGTACGGATAAACAGTTCATGCTTCACACGGGAATAAACACCAAGGTCGCTTTCCCATACCACCCACCACAGCGGCTGTTCCAGCCGGTTTGAAAAAGTAACCTTAGCAGTGTCGTAGGAAGGGAAGTCATTGCCAAATGCACTGGAAGCCATGATCTTTAGTTTAATCACCACAGAGGTGTCGAGCAACAGCGGATCGCTGCCGGAAATGATCAGCGGCAAAAAAGTCCTGCCTGAATCTGCCGGGATCTTATAGGCCGAGTCCAGCATTTTGTAATGTAATCCCACGAGGGCGGTAGTACCCTCAGCTATTACCATTGCTTTGAACCACCTGTCGTACGATGCCCGTTCCCCCGAAATCCTTACCGGCAGTAAAAGCGTGTCTATTGATTTTTCAGGAAAAAGCGCAAAGGAATAAAAGAAGCTGTCTATCCTGGTATTCTTTATATAATCTGTAAAATCAAAATAAACATTATTGTTCTCACGGAACACCAGATCATCCTGCTTTTTGCATGCCATCAGCAGTATCCAGCTGAACATGCCTGTCGCTATTATCTTTTTCATGTGTGATATTTTATCGGTTACCGTATGCGATTTCATCATCAGGAAGCGGCAGTACAAACACGCCATCGGAGGGTGGCACCGGCTTACCGCCTAATCCCACTATCGACCTGTTCAGGCGTTTGTACATGTAGAATAGCTGTCCTTCCCCATACAATTCCTTGCGCGCTTCTTTCAGCAGTTCGGCATAAAAACTGTTGGTATCTGCCGGGCCGCTATATGGCCCGATACCGCGGTGTAACCGTACTTCATTGAAATATGCCCATGCCTTATCCGGATCAGTGGCAAAAGTGCATTCCGCGGCGATGTAATAAATTTCACTGAGCCGTAACGCAGGCCCCATCAGGTAATGAAGATTGTCATCTGTGCGCTTGTATTTTTCCAGTTGCAGATAAGTAGTGCTGTTAACGGATTGTTCGCTGAACCACTGTTTAAAGCGGAAATCCTCCCCGCCTACGCCTGCTACTTCATAGATGTTTTTACCTTCTGTACTGGAAATAAATAATCCTTCCCCGGTGCCTTTCCGGAACAGGTCATTCATGGCATCTTTCCGGTTAGGCATATAAAAGCCGAAGATCAGTTCCTTATACAGGATCCTGTCTTTCTTTGCATCATTGCCATTCATGAAATCTTCCTGCCGGGTCCACGGAAATTTATTGGCATTAATGATTTCCAGGGCATTCTGTAATGCGTGTACCGGGTCTTTTTTATAGAGATATACCCTGGCCAGTTCGCCGCATACCGCGTAATAATTTAAACGGTGCCGGCGCTGCTGCGCAAACATTTCCCCATTGGCTTCGGTACTGGAATCCGCGATCATATATCCTACTTTATAACCCGCATTTAAGATAGGGTCTACTCCACGCAGTATTTCTTTTGCTGCAGTGAGATCTTTGATCACAGAATCCAGCAGCGCAGTTACGGTTTGCATCGCGGCAGCGTTCTTGGAAAACGCTGTTGCATAAGGCACGCCTCTGGCGGCCGGCATGCTGGCAAAGGAAGGAGCAAAAAGGCGGAGCGCATCAAAATGGCACCAGGCCCGCATAGCCAGCGACTCTCCCTTTATCAGGCCGTAGTTAACGCCCGACAGGATACTTTTTTGCTGATCTACTTTAGCAAGAATTAAATTGCTGTTGGCAATCACTTCATACAATCTTTGCCAGATCCTGCCTTTCCTGTCGATCAGACTTTTATCTTTATAGTTATACAGGGATGCCTGCCTGTAACCTGCTCCGTCGAGAACAGGGATCGCATAGTTCTGCGCCAGTACATCCGGCAAACCACCCATCAATTCCTTGCCATAGATATCTTCATTCAAACACAGGCTGTAAAGGCCATTCACCGCATCTTTAAAGCCATCTTCGCTTTTGAACAGCTCATCACCGGATACTTCCGAAATCGGTTTAATATCCAGCCATTTGCTGCAGGAAGTGGTAAATAATAAAATGAGGACTAAATACTTCTTCATATATAATGATTTTAGAACCTTGTTTGAAGTGAGAAAGTGAAGCTCCTGGCAAACGGATAGTCAATACCTCTTTCTGCCGCTACGGTAGACCAGTAGCCGATATCATTCATATTGAGGGAAAGCCGGAGGCTTCTCATCTTCAAACGGTTGTAGAAGGCTGCAGGCGCTTCGTAAGAGAGGTACAGCGATTTAAATTCCAGCCTGTTTTCTTTTTGTACAAACCGGGAAGAAGCCCTGGTCAACGACTGATCCGCAATGTCTTTGTAGAAAGTAACATCTCCCGGTTGCTTCCACCGGTCAGTTAGCACGCGGGAGTCTACGTTAAATCTGGGATCTGCATTTTCCACACGGTCCAGCAACGTCTGGTTGTAGTAGTCGCCGCCAAACTTGGTATAGAAGCTCACTTCCAGCATCCAGCTCTTATACACCACGTTGCCGCCAAAGAAGCCTTCCAGCTTGGGTGTTTGGTCCCCTACCGGCACCGTATTTTTTACATCATAGATATACGTTTTGGAGCCATCCTGGTTCAGGAAAATTTCTTTACCGTTTTCAGGATCAATGCCCAGCGACCGTACTGCGTAAATGGTATTCATGGATTGGCCTTCTTTATAGCGCAGCAGCGATAAAGATTTCAATTCATCTTTTTCATTTTGTTGCTTGTCGATATCATCGTTATAGGCTTTGAGCGCATTGGATATTTTGGTGATAACGTTGGTATTATGCACCATGTTGACCCAGAGGTTTACAGACATATCGCGGTTACGGTATACGTTTCCACGGATGTTAAACTCATATCCTTTATTCACCATTTCTCCCAGGTTCTCTTTATACTGGTAAAAACCGGTGGAAGGCGCTACATTGATATCTGCCAGCAGATCCTTGGTGCGTTTATAATAATAGCGGGGCGCTACATACAACCGGTCGTGGAACAGGCCGAGTTCTGCACCCAGGTCGTAGTTTTGTGTGCGCTGCCATTTCAGGTTGGAGTTGCCATACGCTTTAAAATGCGCTCCTACGCCGGTAGAGTACCAGTCGCCAGTATAATACTCATAAGTAGTATTGGACAAATAAGCAGGGAAAGATACTTCCCCTGTTAAACCGGTGGTGGCTCTCAGTTTCAGCTGCGATACAATCGTGTTACGCAAAAACTTTTCGTTGTGCAGGTTCCATCCGAGGCCATACGACCAGAAAGGCGCCATGCGTGCATCTACCCCGAACTTGGAAGATCCGTCAACCCGTAGCGTGGCGTCCATCAGCAGGCGGTTCTGATAAGAATAGTTAATACTTGCAAGCGCGCCAATCAGTCTTTCTTCATACGTTTCGCCGGTAGGCGCTTTATCTTTTTCGTAGGTTCTGGCAAAGGTGATATCGGTAAACCGGTCGTTGGTAAACCCTTGCGCCTTAAAGGTTTTCAGGGAGCTTTTAGCGTCTTGCATGTTTAACCCGAGCGAAGTGTTGAAGAAGTGATCGCCTATTCCTTTGTTGTAATTCAATACCAGGTTACCATTGTACTGTATCTCATCACGAACGCCGAAAGTATAGCTGCCACGGTCTTTCAGGTCGTCGCCGGTTTTATCAAAAAAGTCGTTGCTATAGGGAGAAATGAACTGATCGGCGGTAGAGCGGCGTTTGGTTAAGCTGAAGTCTCCGCGGAGTCTCAAAGTATTGGTGATATTATATTCAGCAGAAAAGGCGTCGGTAAACTCCAGGTATTCTGATTTGTTGAAGCTGGCAAGGGTAGCTTCATACATGGGGTTCAGCACGGTGTTGAGCTTCATGCCATTGGTTGCGTAATCCGGCACATTCCATTTATCCAGTTCCCGCAGCAGCTTGCCGGTAGAATCGGTTTTAGGGAAATAAGGATTCATGCGCGCATAGGTGGAAAACTCCCCGTAAGGCGATTCACGGCCGTTTACCTGCGAGATGGTAAACTGGTTGCGGAACAGTACCTTATTATCTTTCAGGTTGTATTGCAGGTTGGTAGCGAGACTGTAACGGTCGCGTCCCGAGCCTTTCATCGCTCCTGCATTGGTTTGGTAACGGCCGTCGATAATATATTTTAGCGACTGTGATCCGCCTTCCAGCGTCACGGAATGTTTATGACCAAAATCGGTGGCAAGTGGCTGCGACAGCCAGTAGGTATTTACACCCGCCAGTACATTCCTCCGTTTGGCGTAGTACTGCATCTGCAGTTCGTCCTGCCCTTGTCCTAATGCATTTTCGTATACCCCCGACAGTCGCTCATATTCCAGTTTCTGTTCGCCGTTGAGCAGGTTGTATGCCGTGAGGTCTGGTGTGGTAACATTCAGTTCATAGCCATAGGTGAGCGACAACTTGCCTTCTTTCGGAGGGCGGGTAGTGATCACGAGTACGCCGTTGGCGGCACGGGAGCCATAAACTGCGGTGGCTGCTGCATCTTTCAGCAGGGTTACTGCCGCGATCCTGTTGGGATCAAGGTCGTATACCGACTGCACCGGAACCGGGTAACCATCAATTACAAACAACGGCAGGTTGGGTGTGCTGTTGATCTGGTTGCGGGTGAGTTCCGTGGTTTTGCCGGTAGGCAATGCGGTAGTGCCTCTTACATTGATGTTGGGCAGCGCATTGGGGTTGGAACCGGAGAAATTATTCTCTACGAGTTTAAAAGAAGGGTCGAAAGATTGGATACTGGCCAGGATATTCTGGGGGTTGAATCGTTTTAGCTCTTCTCCCGTAATAGTAATAGCCGATCCGGTGAAATTATCTTTCTTGATATTCTGATAACCGTTTACCACCACATCTTTCAGCGACTGCATATCGGTGAGCAGGGTAACGGAAATGGAAGTACGTTTTCCTGCTTTTATTTCCTGTGTTTTAAAGCCGATGTAGCTAAAAACCAGTACAGCGTTATCGGGAACGTCTCTCAGTTCAAAGCGGCCATCTGCGTTGGTTTGTACGCCATTGCGGGTACCTTTCACCACGATAGTGACGCCGGGGATAGGCACACCGTCTTCCTGCGTTACCTGTCCTTTCACCGGCGGATGCATGGGTACCTCCTGCACCGGTGCAGGGGCGGTGGTTACTACAGCTGCTGCCGGGGTCGCAACCGGCGCCTGTTGCTTCGGTGCGGAAGCAGGCGGAGCAGGCGCATCTTTCCGGAAGATGATATAATTATCCGCGCCGGCTTCTTCTACCTCCAGGTTTAGTGGCTGCATCAGGCGTTGCAGGTAAGCCTGCATTTTAACCGATGCTGTTTTTGGCGAAGGAACCGTTGCTTTCAGGTCTTTGATGGTGTTGCCCGTATAGTTGATACGTATCTTATACCGGTCTTCCAGTATCGCAATAACCTCCTTCAGGGGAAGTGGCTGCTGCTGTGTAACCGGGCGGGCAGTGGCATACAATACATCATGTTGACGGTGCAAAGGCGCCGCTGTAGCCGGCGACACACAAAGCTGTATCAGCAGGGCCATAGCCATGCTTCCGCCAACACGCCTGGCGTAAAATTCTATCATAGCAATAGATTAGGTTGGTTGAATAATTGTTACCTCGTTATTATGGCTGATTATAATTTCATCGGTGCATAAGTTTCCCCTTCCCGGATACGGCGGGCAGGGCATTGTTTATTATGTCAGTTCAAATACTATTGTTGGTTGATCCTGTATGTCCGGGCGCCCGTTTTTGTAACGGTTACCTGTAACGATCTGGATAATGTTCTGAAAAATACTTCTACATTATCTGTAGGTACTGTTCCTGTAAATGTTTGCCTGCCGAGGCTTTCTTCCTGGAGCTCAATAGTGATGCCCAGGTTATCCTGCAGGGATTTAATGACTTCTGTAATGGGCGTATCTGTAAATAATAGCTTTTTACTTTGCCAGGAAGAATATACTTCCGGGTCTACTTTTTTATTGGTCAGCTCATTGGTGGTGGCTGAGTAAGTGATCATGTCGCCGGGCTTCATGATGATAGATGCTGCCGTATCGCTTCCGCGGGGACGCAGCGCCAGTTTCACCACGCCGTTGTTCAGTACTACCTGTGTTTGCACCCGCCGGGTGTTAACATTAAAAGCGGTGCCTGTTACCTGTACGTCCATGTCGCGCGTATGCACTACAAAACGCTGGTTATTGTGTTTATGCGTTACCGTAAAAAATGCTTCTCCTTCAATCCATACTTCGCGGGCATCCTTTGCATTCCATTTCTCCGCATATCTCACGGAAGAATTCACGTTCAGCCGGATCTCGGAGCTGTCGGGCAGCAGGATGGTTTTCAGTTCTCCCATTTGGGTAGCCTGATGTACTTCCCCGCCGGAGAACAGGAAAAAAGCAGCGGCATATAAAACTGCAATACCGGCCAATACAGCTGCATAAGGCAGCCATCTCCTGTTTTTAATGGTATTCATTACCGGCTGCAGGGCAAAAATGCCCGGTTTGCCTGATTTTTCTGTTTTGTCGATGGTTTGTTCAATACGGTTCCAGGTATCCGCTTCTGCGGCAGCATCAGGTACCCAGGAAGGGGAACCTATTACCTGCAGCCATTGCCTGGCCTGCATTACGGTTTCACGCTTATCCGGATTATTGCCCATCCATTCCTCCCAGAAAGCGGTGGCGGTGGCATTGTTATCCAGCACCCAGCTCCGGAAAGAAGGTTCCTGCAAAAAATCTGAAATAGTGAATTCCCTGAATCTCATCTTCAATACTTATAGTGTAAAGTAAACCGGTGTTAAAATCTTAGCGTTCCGGCGCCACTTTTTTTTATTTTTTTTTGCCGCCTTTCAATTGTCTGTTAAACACTCATTAAAATGGCCATAATAAAAAGAGGGTAACCAGTTTGTCGCTGTGCTTTTTGAGAAAGCGCAATGCCTGCGACAGCAGCACATACGTGGCATTCACGCTGAGCGACATCAACGCGGCGGCTTCCTTTGTATCCAGGCCCTGGAAATAACGCAGGTGCAATACCTCCTGCTGCCGGCGTGGCAACTGGTTGATCACTTTTACCAGTTTCTGCTGCTGCTCCCTCTCCGACTCCCGCCCCATGATGATCTGTTCCGGGTTGGTGCTGAAATCAGCTTTATCCATCGAATGATCAAACATACTGGGAACATACAGGGGCTTCAGACTGCGGATGATATTCCTTTTAAGACTGGCCAGCAGGTAAAAACGAATGGTATCAGTAATGGATAAACGCTCCCGGCTGAACCAGAGTGTCACAAAAAGATCGTGTATACAATCCTTCACGATGGTTTCATCGGGATGAATCTTCATTCCATAGTTGAACAGTGCGGGGAAATGCTGTGTATAAATAAAAGACAATGCATCCTTATCGCCTTCCACTACCTTGATCCATAGCTCCTTATCATTCAGGCTGGCGTACAATTCAGTTAGATTTAAAATTTGTGCGGTTCTGTTTTTTATCTTTATATTCAATTCGTCTTAAAGATATAAACAGTAATAATAGTAAGCAAGTGTCGGAATTTAAAGGATACACCCAAATTTTAGACAGTTGCATGACTTTTCGGCTTTTCATTTGATTGCATGCAATCATTTTCGGTATTAATTTAAAATAACAAGAATGCATATTAAGACAATGGCAGAATATGCCGCAAACGGAGAAACCCCGGAAGTACTGTTCTGGGTGGGATGTGCAGGGAGTTTTGATCAGCGTGCCCAGAAAATAACCCGGGCATTTGCTACCATCCTTGAAAAAGTGGGCGTCCGTTTTGCCATTTTGGGAAAAGAAGAAAGCTGCACCGGGGATCCGGCAAGAAGAGCAGGTAACGAGTTTATTTTCCAGATGATGGCGCAGAATAATATCCAGTTGCTGAATATGTATGAAGTAAAGAAGATCGTTACTGCCTGCCCGCATTGTTTTAATACGCTGAAAAATGAATATCCCGCACTGGGAGGTAACTACGAAGTAATACATCATACCACCTTCCTCCAGTCGCTGATCGACGAAGGAAAAATAAAGATGCAGGAAGGCGGCACCTTCAAAGGCAAAAAAAATAACTTATCATGATTCCTGCTACCTGGGCCGCGCCAATAATATATATGAAGCGCCCCGCAAGGTATTGGAAACCCTGGACGCCGAACTCGTGGAAATGAAACGCTGCAAAAGCAATGGCCTTTGCTGCGGCGCCGGCGGCGCACAAATGTTCAAGGAAGAAGAAAAAGGCGCCACCCGCATTAACTTTGAACGCGGACGTGAGGCCGTAGCTACCGGGGCGGCCGTGATCGCCTCCAATTGTCCTTTTTGTATGACCATGCTTACCGATGGCGTAAAAGACGCCGGCAAGGAAGAATCCGTAAAGGTGCTGGATATAGCAGAACTGATCGCAGAGAGCATGAAATGAATCCATTTACCTAAATTTGTGTTATGAATACCAGCAACATCTTCCCTTCAGGCTTTTCTCCCGCCTCCAGGGTTTGGATATACCAGAGCAACAGACCATTCAATGAACAGGAGATACTGGAAATTAACGAGCAGTTGCACCAGTTCACCGCCCAGTGGAACGCCCACGGCGCTCCCGTAAAAGGCTGGGGACGGGTGGTGCTGAACCAGGTGATCGTATTGATGGCAGATGAATCGCAGACCGCCGTAAGTGGCTGCAGCACAGATAGTTCCGTTCGCATTATCAAAAGTATAGAACAGCAGTACAGTGTTAATATGTTCGACCGCCTCCTGCTCGGCTTCATCGTAAAAGATAAAGTGGAGTTATTGCCTATGGCCCAGGTCAGCTATGCACTGGAGAAAGGTTATATCGATGAAAATACCATCTACCTGAACAATACCGTACTTACCAGGCAGGAACTGGATACCCGCTGGCTTCAGCCGCTGAAAAACAGCTGGATAGCCACAAAGCTGAAGTTAAAAACCGCGTAACTTTAAACTGGCAGGGCGTTAGCGCTTCAAGTCCACCTTTCCTCCGGGCATACTCCGTGGATACACCGGGTATACAGCGTAAAAACCATATTATCTGTTTCCGGATCATTAATGTCCTTTTATAGAGCACATTAATCATCCGGAAATACTATTTTCTGCCATTCTGTCATTTTGTTATTTTTATTACCTATTTTTGCCTTCCAAAATTTTTGTCAGGATGCTTGATCTGGATACCAAAGTGCATGATGAAAGTCGCCAGGGAGAAGCTTTTGCTCCTGCAACGACTGGCACCCAAACATATACTAAAAAATTTTACATTGAAAGTTATGGTTGTGCAATGAATTTCAACGACAGTGAAATTGTTGCCTCCATCCTGGGCGAGGAAGGCTATGGCCCTACCCGCAATGCGGAAGAAGCCAGCCTCATACTCCTCAATACCTGCTCTATCCGCGAAAAAGCGGAACAAACCGTACGTAAACGTCTTACTGAATTCAAAAAAATAAAGCAGCAAACCCCCGGCATGCTGGTGGGTGTTTTAGGCTGCATGGCCGAACGCATCAAAGGTAAACTGCTGGAAGAAGAGAAACTGGTAGACCTGGTAGTAGGCCCCGACGCTTACCGCAGTCTCCCGGCGCTGATTGCAGAAGCAGGAACCGGTCAGAAGTCGGTGAATGTATTGCTAAGCCGCGAGGAAACCTATGGGGATATCAGCCCGGTACGACTGGATAACAACGGGGTTACTTCTTTTGTGTCCATTATGCGGGGCTGTAATAATATGTGTTCCTTCTGCGTGGTGCCGTTTACCCGTGGCCGTGAACGCAGCCGCGACGCCTATTCCATTGTGAAGGAAGCTGAAGAGCTTTTCACCAATGGCTACCGCGAAGTAACGCTCCTGGGCCAGAATGTTGACTCCTACTACTGGACCAGCAACGACGGCAGCGAAACCATTACATTCGCCATGCTGCTGGAAAGAGTAGCGCTCATCAATCCTTTGCTGCGCGTACGTTTCAGCACTTCCCATCCGAAAGACATTACAGATGAAGTACTATTCACCATGCTGAAGTACGATAACATCTGCAATTATATTCACCTGCCCGTACAAAGCGGCAGTTCACGCATCTTGCAGCTCATGAACCGTACGTATACCCGCGAATGGTATATCAAAAAGGTAGACCGCATCCGTGAACTGATCCCCGACTGCGGCCTGTCTACCGACGTGATCACCGGCTTCTGCACGGAAACTGAAGAAGATCACCAGGATACGCTCAGTCTGATGCGCTATGCCCGCTACGACCTGTCTTATATGTACTTCTACTCCGAACGTCCGGGTACACTGGCAGAACGCCGGTATACAGATGATATTCCGGAAGAAGTAAAGAAAAGTAGACTGGCCGAAGTGGTGGCGTTGCACCGCGATATTTCGCAGGAAAACATGCTGAAAGAAGTAGGCAAAACGTTCAAAGTATTGGTAGAAGGCACTTCCAAACGCTCCGATGAGCAGCTGTTTGGCCGCAACGATCAGAACAAGGTAATCGTGTTTCCAAAGGAAAACTTTAAAAAAGGCGATTATGTGATGGTTAAAGTGGAAAGCTGCACATCAGGTACTTTGATCGGGAAAGCTGTAGTTTAGCAATAAATAATTGATAGTATGATAAATCCGATTATTTCCCGTCACCTGGAAGAGATAAAAGATACTTGCAATAAACATCATGTAAAATATCTCTTTCTGATAGGCTCTGCAGCCAGGATTACAAATAATAGGTGAAGCCGTCATTTGTGCGCTAAAAATAAAGCCCGATCTGAATATCAGTGAGGTGCAAAAAATAAAAGCAACAAGGAACATTATTGTTCATGACTATGATGGGATCAATTACAGGATTCTGTGGGATATCGTCAATAATCATCTTCCCATTTTAAAAACGGAAGCTGAAGCTATTTTAAACCATCAAACATATGAATAACCGCTTATGGACATACAGGCTATAAAAAACAGGTTTGGCATTATTGGTAGTAGTCCTGCGCTCAATTACGCATTGCAGGTGGCTGTTCAGGTAGCCAATACCGATCTCACGGTACTCATTAACGGTGAAAGTGGTGTTGGTAAAGAGGTTTTTTCACAGATCATTCACGCCCTGAGCGCACGTAAACATAATCCGTTTATTGCCGTTAACTGCGGCGCTATCCCCGAAGGTACCATCGACTCCGAGCTTTTCGGTCACGAGAAAGGATCCTTTACCGGCGCGGTCGACAGCCGTAAAGGTTACTTTGAAACCGTTAACGGCGGTACTATTTTCCTCGATGAAATTGGCGAAATGCCAATGGGAACACAGGCAAGGCTGCTCCGTGTACTGGAAACCGGTGAATATATCCGCGTGGGTTCCTCCAAAGTACAGAAAACAGACGTGCGGGTAGTAGCCGCTACTAACCGCGATTTGCTGGAACGTACCCAACAGGGCAAGTTCCGCGAGGATCTTTACTACAGGCTCAACACAGTCCCCATCCGGGTGCCTGCGCTCCGCGACCGTAAAGAAGATATTCCTTTGCTGTTCAGAAAATTCTCGGTCGACTTCTCCGAAAAATATAAAACACCTTCGATACAACTGGATGAAGAAGCCCGTAATATCCTGGTGAACTACCCGTGGAGAGGTAATATCCGCGAGCTGAAAAATATTGCAGAACAAATTTCCGTTCTGTCTTCAGATAAGCTGGTAACTGCCAATGATCTGAAAAGGTTCCTCCCTGATCAACCGGAAGTGAACCGCCTGCCCATGTTGGCGGCGCCACAGCAGAACAGCGATTTTAACAGTGAGAGGGATATCCTGTACAAACTTTTCTTCGATATGAAGAAAGATGTAACAGAAGTAAAGAAAATGTTCTTCGACATCCTGCAAAATCCGAATATGCCACATGCAGCTGAGTATCATCCTGATAATCATGTGCTGCACACTTATCCCGGCGCTGCAGAAATGAATACGCCTCCCGGCGCCGGCCTGGGACCAGCGCAACAGCCCATTATCCTGTCGGATAATAAAATTGATCATCACGAAGAAGTAGAAGAAACATTATCTATTGCCGACAAAGAGAAGGAACTCATTGTGAAAGCGCTGAAAAAACACAAAGGCAAACGTAAGGATGCCGCGCTGGACCTCGGTATTTCCGAAAGAACGCTTTACCGCAAACTCAAAGAATATAATATCGCCGAATAAACGAATCTTAATCTTAGCACCACAATGATCAGCAATATCAAAGTATTTATAGCCATCGGCGTAATGGCAATATTGGCAGGTTGTAGCGTGAAGTACTCTACCACCGGCGCCAGTATCGAACAGGGAGCCACCACCGTGAATGTACGCTTCATCGAAAACAGGGCGCCCATCAATAACCCGACCCTGAGCCAGAAGCTGACAATGAAACTGCGTGATAAGATTACTTCACAAACCCGTCTCACACAGGTGAACGAAACAGAACCCCGCGCCGATTACGAGTTCAAAGCCACTATTACCGGCTACTCCTTTTCCAATGCGGCGGTAACCAATGTGGACCAGGCGGCTACTTCCAGGCTCAATGTTACTGTAAACGTTACTTTCATTAAAAGGATAGGCGATAAAAAAGGCTTCACCCAATCCTTCTCCCGCTCAGCAGAGTTCCCGGCCACGCAATTGCCCAGCTCCGTGGAAAACAATCTGCTGGAAAGCAATATTATTCCCGGTATCACAGATGATATCTTTAACAGGGCTTTTGCAAACTGGTAGTGTGTAATCATTAATTTATTACATTAGCAACCTATGACGGCAAACAGGATTATAGCACATGTGTTTCTACAACCCTCCCTGGAGTTGGTGAATGAAGCGGCAATGGAGCAACTGGTAGCGGATCACCCGTATTTTTCCGCAGCCCGCCTCCTGCTGGCAAAAAAAGTATACCAGGAAACCGGCAACCTTCATCACCCCGCCGTAAAAAAAGCGCTCCTGTATTCAGATCAGCATCACTATGCTTATCAGCTGATTACAGCAGAAGAAGTGTTAAAGGTTGTAGAAAACCACGTAGCTGCCATTATTCCGGAAGATGCACTCCCGGAGGTAATGGAAGAACCGGAGGCGCCCATCGCCGTCGCGGATTTTGAACCGGGTAACGCCAGTCATACCGCCACCGCGGAAATACTCCCACCACCGGTAGTAATGCCGGCGGCTACCAACGGGCAGGATCATGCAGAGGCCGTGGATGAAGAAGAATCAACTTCCTCCGGCCCTATTAAGATATTCCCGATGGCAGCGGCCGAAGAAGAAACGGAACTGATCTTTCAACCTTTATACACAGATGATTATTTTGCTTACAAGAGACTTAAAAATCCCGATGAAGCAGATGATTTAAACGAACAAGGAGCGGCAGAAATGAAGAGTTTTACTTCCTGGTTACGGCAAATGAAAGACAATTTTGCCGGGAAAACCAGCAAAGACTGGTATCACCAGCAGTTACACCGGATGTATGAAGAAGAGGAAGAACCGGAAGTTTCTGAAACCGTGGAAAAAATGGCGATGGACTCCATTGTATTCAACAATGATATCGTTTCAGAAACCCTGGCCGAAATCTGGGTACGCCAGCAGCAGTATGGCAACGCGATTAAGATATATCAAAAATTAAGTTTGCTTAATCCCGACAAAAACGCTTATTTTGCGCAAAAGATATTAGACTTAAAGTCAAAAACAGATAAAAATAAACAGTAATTTCTATGTTGATAATTTTTGGTATCCTGATCATATTAGCCTGTGTGTTGTTGGGCTTCTTCGTGCTGATCCAGAACCCAAAAGGTGGCGGACTCTCCGGCAGCCTCGGTGGTGTTGGTAATCAGGTGATTGGGGTGCGTCAGACAACTGACGTATTGGAAAAAGGTACCTGGATACTGGCGGCACTGATTGCCATCTTGTGCCTCACTGCTCCTTTCTTTATTGGTAAAGGCAGCAAAGTGCAGCAGGTTGCACCAAGTGCAGTAGAAAAAGCATCCGCTGGCCAGCCAATTGCGCCTCCGGCACCATCAACTCCGTTACCAGGCACCCCTGCTCCGGCACCGGCTCCTGCTCCCAACAAGTAATTAACACTATCAGCATAATAATATTTGAAACCTCGCCGTTAAAAGCGAGGTTTTTTTTAATGGCAACCGGCGGCGTATATTGAAAAACCTGGCTGATCACGCCTTTGCCCACTTGTAACTTCCAACACGATCTATGGCGAAGAAAAGCAAACAATCCAGCGCAAAATCAGTCTGGATAAGACGGATACTGGTCATTGCCGGCTGTTTGGCGGCCGGTGCACTGGTATATACCTCCTACCGCGTATTTGGCCCCAATACCAAACCATTTGGCGACAGCAAATACTTTTATGTGCGCACCAACAGCACCTACTCAGCGGTACTCGACGGACTGGAAGAACAGGGCATTATCCGCAACCGCAACAGTTTTAACTGGGTGGCGGAAAAACTCGACTATCCCAACCGCGTAAAAGCAGGACGCTATAAAATTACCCACGGCATGAGCAACTTCGACATTGCCCGCATGCTCCGCTCCGGAAAACAAACACCGGTGGTACTCGTGATCAATAAACTACGCACCAAAAACGATTTCGTCAGGAAGATCTCCAACAACCTGGAAGCAGATTCCAATGTAATGCGCTCCCTGATAAATGACCCGGTATACCTCCGCCAGTTTGGCCTGGATACCAATACCGTCATGTGCGCCATCATCCCCAATACATTCGAATTCTACTGGAATACCGGCGCAGAAGCCGTATTTAAAAAACTGGAAAAAGAAAGGGAAGAATTCTGGACGGCGGAAAGAAAAGAAAAAGCCGCTAAACTGGGCCTCACCGCCAATGAAGTAACCATTCTTGGCTCCATCGTGGAAGAAGAAACCAATAAAAACGATGAAAAGCCAATGGTTGCCAGCGTATACCTCAACCGCTACCGCAAAGGCATGCGCCTCCAGGCAGATCCTACCGTGAAGTTCGCACTGCAGGACTTCGGGCTGAAAAGGATCCGGGAAAATCATACCCTCTTCGATTCGCCGTATAACACTTACCGTTATGCCGGCCTGCCCCCGGGACCCATTTGCACGCCCTCGGAAAAAACTTTAAATGCCGTATTGAATACTCCTGAAACAGATTACCTTTATTTTTGTGCCAGAGCCGACTTCTCCGGCTATCATGCTTTCGCAGCCACCTATGCCGAGCACCTGATAAACGCAAGAAAATACCAGGCAGAACTGAATAAAAGAGGATTCTAAATAAAATAACAAATTTGGCCTTCAGACCCGAAAACATCATCTTCCGTTCAAAACCCTACCGCCGGCTGGTGGCAAGGACTAAAACACTGATCCTTCCCGGGTTTGAAGGCATTCCACTATACGACGTACTGAAACACTTCGGACAGGAAACCAAAAGCCGGGGACTGGGAGACCGCGCCAGGGCCATTTCCTTTAACTTCCTCCTGGCCATTCCACCATTTTTCATCTTCCTGTTCACACTGGTACCATACATCCCGGTGCAAAACATAGAGCCCACCCTCTACGACCTGGCGGAAGACCTGACACCCAACTACAACACCTATATGATTGTGCGGGGAATGATCCACGACTTCCTCTACACACACCGCAACGGATTGCTCTCTATCGCCTTCCTGATGGGATTCTTCTATTCCTCCAACGGCGTAATGGGTATTCTTCGTTCCTTCAGTAAAATACAGGGCGCCGGCTTCCGGAAAAGAAAATGGTGGCAAAACAGGCTGATAGCACTGCAACTCACCGCCATACTGGTTTTCCTGCTGCTCATTACCGTTGCCCTCATCATTGCTCAAGGCGCTACGCTCCGCTGGCTGTTTAACATCATCGGCATCCACAGCACCTTATTACGGAACGTGATCGATATCGCCCGGTGGGTACTGATCATTATGCTTTTTTACTCGGTGAATGCGGTGCTGTACCGCATTGGCGCCGCTACCACCACCCGCTGGAAATTCATTACCGCCGGCGCCGCCGTAGCCACTATATGCATGATCCTGGTGACCATAGGGTTCTCCTGGTTTGTGAATAATTTTGGCAACTATAATAAGATTTACGGATCTATCGGCACCATTCTCGTACTCATGCTGTGGGTGTTCTTCAACTCCTTTATCCTCCTCGTAGGGTTTGAACTGAATGCCAGCATCAGAACCATCAGCGACGCAAGAAAAGAAGCAAAAAAAACTTCCCTGCCCGCATAACAAACCTCGTCAACTTCTTCTTTTATTCCCTGACAAATATTTTTATCTTATTCTTTTTTATTATATCTTAAACGATTATTTGTCTTTGAAAAAAGACAGGAATATCCTGTAGCATTTTACTATATTTAATCAGGACCTGAAAACCATACGCTATGATAAAGGCCACCTTTTATTTATCCTGCTGTACTATTTTACTTTCTTCCTTTCAACCAAACCGGGAAGTTCCCCTGGAACCGGGATCTCCTTTACCAAAGTCAGAAATTGCCTGTACCGATATTTCCGGAAAAGAGATTTCATTGGGCGCAGCAAAAGGCGCCAACGGATTGCTGGTCATCTTTGGAAGTAATCAATGCCCGTACATGCTGCGCAACCAGGAACGGCTGCGTAACATCTGCATGTATGCTTCAAAAAACCGGATCGGCATCATTATGGTGAACTCCAACGAAGCTGCGCGTACCGGCAATGAATCCTTTGCCGCCATGAAGCAGTATGCCACCTCGCAGCATTTCACCTGGTATTATGTGATAGATAAAAATGCGGTACTGGCCAATGCCTTCGACGCCAATCATACACCCGAATGCTTCCTGTTTGATAAAAACAGCCTGCTCGCTTATAAGGGCGGAATTGACGACAGTCCGGGTAATGCAGACGCTGTAAAAACACGCCTCTTACAGAATGCCATCAACGAAATGCTGGCTGGCAAACCTGTCAGCGTAAACACTTCCCATACCCTGGGATGTAATATAAAAAGGAACCTGTAAAACTATTGTCCCACCAGGAAAACTGCATTGCTAAACAACAGCTTGCCATTTTCCCAGAAACTTCTGAACAGGGGATTATCTGCAAGAATAATCACTGATCCGTTACCTATTTCTTTCACACCAAACAGCAGCCCGTCTTTCAACTGCTGCCGGGTAGATGCCCCCACAAAGCCGGTGAGGTAGCTGTCTTTCTTTAACACGCCCACATTCCAGCCGCTGCTTTCAATAAACTCATACAAATGCGCATCCTGCTTCAATGTATAATACAAAGCAGGGTAACCAAAAGCCAGCGGATGCGTGGTATCCAGCTGCACTTTATAAATGGCGCCGGGTATAAACTGTTTAATGCTTTCCCGCTCCCTGTTGGCATAAGGTTTCACGGCATCATACGGATGCGCTGCTGCGGCTTTCTCTTTGGCGTCTTTATCTTTCTCTTCTTCCTTTTTCAGTTTAATGCCCCAGTCGACGCCCGCTACCTGTACCGCCGCACTTTCCAGTGCAATCAGTTTTCCCCCGTTATTCACCCATTCTTTCAGTTTGTCGGTAGCCGCTTTATCTTCAAACATCTTATAATCCCCATCTGCTAAAATCAGCACATCGGTCCGGTCCCAGTTAATATCATCCACATTTCGTTCATCCACTACCGTTACAGGGAAATCCAGCTGCTGCTCAAAGAAATGCCATATCTCCCCCATGCCCAGTGAAGAGATGCCTCTTCCTGCCAGCAGGGTTACTTCCGGCTTGCGGATAAACCGGATCTTGTCTGAGCCAAAGTCCATTCCTTTATCTACGAACCCAGTAGCCACTGCTTCCAGTGAAATCTTAAAATGATTGGCCTGCATGGTGATGAACCGGTCGAACTGATCTCCTTTGGCAGTATTGCCCGAACGGGTAATAATAAGCGTACCTGCGGGGAAATCCTTACCGCCGGCAGTAAACGGTGTTTCTGTAAACCGTACTTTAATATCGTTTTGCAATAACGCCGACAGGAATTTCACATCGCGCACGCTGTTCCATTTAGCCAGGTAAGCATAGGGTTGCTGTATCGACAACGGCGCGTTGTTACGTGCCGCCGGCGCGTCTGCCGCTGGTGTTAACGGCAGCTTCACCGCATAGGAAGTTAACCCGTAAGCATACGGCAACGCCCATGCAGTAATATCGTAGGTAATGGAATCTGTTAAATGAGAGACCGGTTCAAACAATACCCGCAGCATATTGGAATGTGGCTGATAGGCATTGATCACCAGGTCTTCTTTATCGATGGTAAACGTTTCTGTTTTGCCGGTAAAGTAATTGAAGCCGCTGGCGCTGCCGGTGTTGGCGCCAAAGCCGAATGCGATATTATTTTTACGCAGCAGTTCTGCCAGCGTGTTAAGCTTTTCGGTGTTGCCGCCGGCCTTCACCACATATGATTTATACCCGCCCTGTGGCGCTTTCTGCGCCGCTTCAAAGTATTGGGTATACTCCTGGATAATCTTGTCTGCCTGTTGGGACGCCACTTCTATGGTAGACATGCTGGTGGTGAAATGATGCGCAATACGGTCGGTCAGTGTAAGCGTATCGCCGTCTTTTTTCAGTACTGCCACGCCTGCCCTTCCGCTGCCCCCCTGCTCGTACGTCATGCCAATGGCGCCGTTGTACATGGGATAGGTATCGCCATAGCTGGGATAGAACAGATCGAAACGTTCCTTTGTGAAATACAACCAGCCCTGCTGATCAAAGTACTTCGCATTGTTTTTACCAATGAGCACCTGCAACTGGCGCTGCCAGGGTGTAATAGCGTCATGAAAAGGTTCTGCTGCAGGCGCAAAATAATAAGGCGCTTCTATTTCCTGCTCATGAAAATCCACATGCAGCTGTGGCATCCACTGGTTGTACTTCGCCACCCGCTGCTGCGATTCTTTTTGTGTTTGCCAGGCCCAGTCGCGGTTCAGATCGAAGTAGTAATGATTAGCCCTTCCGCCTGGCCAGGGTTCATTGTGCTCCCTCGACCAGCGGTTTACATTTGGTGTAGCGCCGCGGGTGTTGTTATAGAAGTTCACATATCTTTCACGTCCATCGGGGTTCAGGCAGGGGTCAATTACCACCACGGTATTCTTCAGCCACTGCTGCGTTTGTGCATTCGCGTTATTCACCAGTTCGTAGAGGGCCTTCATCGATGCTTCCGTGGAAACCGCTTCATTACCGTGCACGTTATAGCTTAACCAGACAATCACCGGCTGATTGCCGGCGCTGTTGCCTTTCGCGTTGGACATGTCCAGGCTGTGCTGCCGGATCTCCTCAAGCCGGCCGGCATTTTCAGGAGAAGCAACAATTGCCAGCACCAGCGGCCTGCCTTCATAGGTAGTGCCATACTGTTCCAGCTTTACATTTTTCGCTGTAGCGGCTACCTGTTTGAAATAGTCTACCACTTTATAATGTGGCGTAAACTGTGTTCCCAGGGGATAACCGAGAAACTGATCAGGGGTTGGCACCTGGGCATTTGCAAAAAGAACGCCCAGCATAACAACGGTCATTAGTATAAATCTGCGCATAGAAAGCCTGCTATTATTGGATACTGTAAGTTAGGAATTGTTTTCGGGTGATAATTATTAACACTGCTTAAATTATTAAATTTCCTATAATTCCCCGCATATCCTTAATTTCGATCCAAACAGATACCCATGCGTTTCCTTATCATGCTGGGGATGACGGTATGCACTTTACATACCGCCTGTGCCCAGCAAACAACAGATGAACTACATCCTTACGATTATAGTGTAGAAAAAGATATCAAAGTGCTGCATGGAGCAGTAGTATCTGCGCATCCGCTGGCCAGCCGTGTAGGCGCCATCGTACTGCAACAGGGCGGCAACGCGGTGGATGCGGCCATAGCCACGCAGCTGGCGCTGGCCGTGGTATACCCGGGCGCCGGCAATCTTGGCGGAGGAGGGTTCCTGGTAGGTCACCTCAAAAGCGGCCGGAATATCGCCATTGATTACAGGGAAACAGCCCCGGCAAAAGCGCACCGGGATATGTACCTCGATTCTCTTGGCAACCCGGTTACCCAGCTGAGTCTTGATGGCCAGCTGGCCGCAGGCGTGCCTGGCACCGTTGCGGGGTTATTTGCCGCGATGAAGTACGCCAGGCTGCCTTTTGCAAAACTCATAGATCCGGCTATCCGCCTGGCAGAGAAAGGGTTTGTGATCACTGAAGCAGAAGCCAGTGGCCTGAACAACGCCAGGGCTGATTTCGAAAGACTGAATACCAGCAAAACCGCCTTTGTAAAAGAACAACCCTGGAAGGCCGGCGACACACTGATACAAAAAGAGCTGGCACATACGCTCACGCTTATACGAAATAAAGGAGCCGCAGGATTTTACCAGGGAGAAACCGCCGCCAGCATCGTGGCAGAAATGAAACGCGGCAACGGTATCATGACCCTGCAGGATCTCAAAAGCTATAAAGCAAAGGAAAGGACAGCGGTAGCTTTTAACTATAAAGGCTATACGATTGTAACCATGCCCCTGCCTTCCAGCGGCGGCATTTGCCTGCAACAGCTGATGGGCATGGTGGAAAACTATCCCATCTCGCAATGGGGATTCCAGTCGCCACAGGCGGTTCAACTGATGGTGGAAGCGGAAAGGCGCGCGTATGCCGACCGCGCCCAGTTTCTCGGCGACCCCGATTTTGTGAAAGTGCCCATCTCACAACTTACTGATAAAAAATACCTGGCTGCCCGCATGCAGGACTTTACACCCGGTAAAGCAGGTTCCAGTGAACAAACCAAAGCGGGCGTGCTGCCGGAAAGCGAGGAAACCACGCACCTCAGTATCATCGATGCCGATGGCAATGCAGTGGCGGTAACCACCACCCTCAACGGCCACTTCGGCAGCAGAACAGTGGTAGGCAAAGCAGGCTTTCTACTCAACAATGAAATGGACGACTTCAGCGTAAAACCCGGCGTGCCCAATATGTACGGACTGGTAGGCACCGAAGCCAACGCCATTGCACCGGCCAAACGCATGCTCAGCTCCATGACGCCTACCCTCGTTTTACAAAAGAACGAAGTATTATATTCATTGGGTACACCCGGCGGCGCGACTATCATCACCTCCGTTTTTCAAACGCTGATGAATACACTGGAATTCGGGCTTACCCCATCAGAAGCTATCAACAAACCTAAATTCCATCACCAATGGCTGCCGGATGAAATTGCCGTGGAGAACGATTTTCCCGACACCACCATCCAGGCGCTGGAAGGGATGGGCTATAAAGTAGTGAAACGCGGCGGCATTGGCCGTACAGAAATTATTAAACGGGCGCCTGAAAGCCGCTACCTGGAAGCTTCCGGGGATAAACGCGGCGACGACAGCGCAGCAGGATATTAACTTAAAAACATTGACATGTCTATTCAGTCTATCTATTTACAAAGTGTACTAAAACGGCTTGAAATACACCGGGAGCTGGGCCTTAAAACCATGCTGCGGCTCAACAAAGCGCAGCTGAACTGGCAACCGGAGGGAGAGCCGAACAGCATTGCCATGATTATAAAACACCTGCATGGCAATATGTTATCACGCTGGACCGACTTCCTCACCACCGACGGAGAGAAGCCCGGCCGTAACCGCGACGGGGAATTTGAAGAAAGCGATCTTTCCCCGGAACAAATCCTCCAGCTTTGGGATGAAGGCTGGAACTGTATGCTCCTGGCTATCCGCAGCCTGCAGGAAACGGACCTGGACAGGACCGTGTTTATCCGTAATGAGCCTCACATTGTGATAGATGCCATTAACCGGCAACTGGCTCATGTGCCCTACCACGTGGGGCAAATCGTATACATCGGGAAAATGATCCTGAAAAGTAATTGGGAAAGCCTGTCCATCCCCAAAGGCGGATCGGCAGCCTTCAATAAAGAAAAAACAGGGAACTGACCATCCATGAAAATACGTCATCTACTTACCGTTATCGCGGTGCTATCTGTGATCACCGCCTGCCAGGGTAAAAAGAACAATGAACTGCTGATGAATAAAAAGTGGCGGGTATACGATGTAAAAATTCCACCGGAGTCGCCCATCAGCAACACACAATACATACAGGCGCAGGACCTTAAAAAAGGTTACTACCGGGATGCTTATTATCAGTTCCTCGATAACAACGTTTTCGTGGCCACTATTGCAGGCAGGTCGGATACCGGTAAGTACTTTATCCTCAGCAATGGCGCCATGATCTCTGTTACCGCGAAGAACGGCGACCGTAAGGTGGAGAACCTGGTTACTGTTACCCGGCTTACAGAAGATTATTTCGACATGCAGGTAACTTCTACCGATTTCCAGTTTATCTTATGTACTAAGAAAGATTAACGGCTATGTTGTATACGGATCACACGCCCGGCAGAACAGTGACACAGGACGGCCGCAGCTGCCTGTTCTTTTCGGGGTTTGCCTACCTGGGGCTGCATCAGCTGCCAGCCTTCAAACACCTGCTTATACAGGGGATTGAAAGGTATGGCGCCCTGTTTCCTTCTTCCAGGTCGGCAAACTTACGTTTATCCATATACGAAGAAATAGAACATGCCCTGGCTGTTCATTTGCAGCAGCAGTCGGCCGTTGTTTTTTCCTCCGGGTACCAGGCATCGCAAGCCGCTGCACAATACGCTGTCAGTAACAAGCAGCCCCTGTGTGCACCGGATGCGCATCCTTCGCTGTGGCAGCAGCAACCGGAGTTGCCGGCTATGAGCCGCGAAGAATGGATTACCCAAACCACTGAAAAAGTAAACACTCACCCGGATCATCACTTTGTGATCATCACGGATACGGTGAACCCGCTTACCGGCACTATTCATTCTTTTCACTGGTTGCAGGAATTGCAGCGCAAAGTATTGGTGCTGGCAGATGATTCCCATGGCATCGGTATATTAGGCCCGGCCGGGCAGGGCGCCATTCATTTTCTGCCGCAAACACCTTTTGTAAGATACCTGCTCACCGCCTCATTGGCAAAGGCCTACAGTATTCCCGGCGGCGTTGTTGCCGGTCATGCAGCCGATATCATGGCCATCAAAAAACTGCCCGTGTTTTCCGCCAGCACGCCTATGATGCCGGCCTATGCTTATGCGTGGCTGCAGTCCGCGGTGAACTGATTGTCAAAATGCACCGGTCGTTACAGCAAAACATCGCCTTTCTTCTTCATCTTACCGCCAACACCGCTGTGCATAATCCGCATGGCCTGCCCATGTTTATTCTTCCACCCGGTGAAGCATTGGTACAATACCTGCAGGAAAGGGACGTGATCATTTCCAGCTTTGCATATCCGCAGCCACATAGCCCGGTAATCAACCGGGCGGTAGTTTCTGCGTTACATCTCCAGGAAGATATGGCAACGCTGCACCGGTTCCTCCAAGAGTTTGGTGTCACAAAAGCATAAATGCCTGAACAGGAGATAGCCCATACTTTACAGTTGCTTTTGACATGCTTTGGAGATACACCTGATCAGCGGGAATATCAAAAAAAAGAGATTGTATTACGTTGAATACAACCTCTTTTTTATTTATGTTTTACCGCTTTCTTATGGCGTTACCTTTACCGTTTTAGGCATCCTCAGCTCCACAACATAGGTTCCCGCTTTCATCAGGCGGAAAGCAAACAGCGGGTTTACGCTGCCTATTTTGCTGGATACATTTTTATCTACCGATACAAAGGCAGAAGGAATACGATAGTACATCAGGTAGTTCCAGTTGGTACCGCCATTGGAATAGCGGCTCAATGGGAATGGTGCAATCTCAAAGTTGCAGATCATGGCGGTATCTGTATACTCAATGGGATGGAACCTGGCGTAGTTTTCAAAAATAGGACGGTCGCCACGCTTAATGATCTCTCCCTTTTTAGGATTGAAAGGCTTGCCATCTTTATCCGTTATTTTCAGGATCACGGAAGCGCCGCTTTCACTAACCCTGGTAATCGTCATTACCGGTGCGCCCATTGGCACGGTGGGAGAAGCATCATCCGGGAAGAAGTTACAGTTGGCCGTTGTTTCCGTAACCAATGGCGGATCCATAGTAGTGAGCGTTCCGATATTCTTATACACTTTGGAACCGGCCACGTTGGATACTTCCACATCATATTCGTAGGTAACATCCAGCGGTAAGCTGTCGGTGGCACCGTTAAACACAAACTGGCCACTGGTCAGGAATACATAAGGCTGCATCTTTTTCAGTTCACGCTTTTTGTTCACCAGTTCAATGGTGGTGTCTTTCGCGGGATCTACCGCTGCCGTATATACGTAAACAGGGTATTCTTTATAAAATTCATCCGCATGTTTTTTGTTATCTGCCCTCCTGATGTCGAGCAGCTTCACGGTCATGGGCTGGGTGGTACCATCTGCAAGGATGGCGCTTGTTTTCTGGAAAGCGTTACCCCGCTGCACTTTTATGGGGGTGTCCGGTACGTAGAGTCCTTCGCTCAGAAAGCCTTCCTCAATTTTTTTACATCCGGCGATCAATAGTCCCAGCAGAACAACGGATGTAAGGAATTTTATCCCTTTATATTTATACAACATACTTTTAAGTTTAGTGGTGATGACTATTTCCAATAAAACACGTGGTTGTTTTGCAGTACATGCAATACACCTGTTTTGGTAATGATACCGGTTGTTTGCAAGGTATACTGCATATCCCTGTCTTCCTCCGGATAGTCATCCGGACGGGGATCCGGATCGAGACCATTAATCACTTTTGTAAGCGCCATATACCGCACACCCCCGGAAAAAATATTGCCAAATGCGTCGGTTTTAGTAAGCTTGAAAGCGAAGTCTTCGTTCACTTTATTTTTATATACCTGCGATTCCAGTGAAAGGTCTGCACGTACAATTTTACCTGCAAAAGCATAGGCCAGCAGGGAGTCGCGCAGTTCAGGCGTTTTCAGGCTATCAATCGTATACTTAACGTTTTCATCGTTCAGCTCAATCTGCAACAGCTTGGTCCTCACCGCCAGGAATTGTTTGATAGAATAATCTGTAGGCGCAACAAAAGTAATATCGCTGTTGATGGTTTCTTTTAAACCGGCCTTGTCGATCAGCAGGATCAGCGTATCGAAATTAGGATTTGCTTTCAGGTAATCGTAGGTAGTAAGATCGGTGTGATCGTTGGTAGGACTGCCTCCCAGGAAATGATCATCTTTCTTACAGGCAGCGAACAACAGGGTGATCATTAAGATGCCCCATCCTGCTTTTGTGGTAAATATTTTTAGTTTGTTCATGTCAGTACGTTTAAAATTTCAAGATGCTATTTCACTTTACCCAGCCAGTATGTATTTTGTATAAGCACGCTGTTATTGAGGAACAACGAGCGTCCTACCGGCCATTTCCAGCCACCGGCATCAAAGCGGTCCTGCGGGAAACCTGGAGCAGCGTTCACATTACCATTCATGAGCATGCCGGTGCGAACCAGGTCGTACCAACGTTGTCCTTCTGCATATAATTCACGGGAGCGTTCCAGGAATGCTTCTTCTTTAATGTCGGCCACATCTTCTGCTAAAATAGGTTCCGCATGCGAGCGTGCCCTTACCCTGTTGATATCCTGCAAGGCGGCGCCTACATTGCCCTGGTCGGCACGGGCTTCTGCACGTAACAACAGCAGATCTGCATACCGCATCAGGATGATGTTGGCGTCTACAGCACCATCTGTAAAGTTGCCCGGATTACGGTAGTTAATGTTTTCCCGGTTAGGGCCTGCAAACTTGCAGATCATCACATCATACTGCCCAAACGCATCCAGGTTGGTGAAGTAATAATGACGGCGCACATCGGTACCGGCTTCATCATACAGTAAATTGATCAGGTCAATATTCGGCGCGTCTACCTTTCCATCTTTATTACTGATAAAAGGTGTTTTCAGGATGCTATAATAAAATCCTTTTTCTACCTGCTGTTCTCCATCCGCTACCTGCATATTGATTTCGAATATACCTTCCATTGATTTTCCGTGGAAGATCTTTGGATACATTTCGGCGGCGAGTAACTGGTATTGACCGCTTTGCTCAACCGAATCGATGGCGGCAATCGCATTGGTTACGTCGGATACTACCTGTCCTTTGTTCAGGAAGTTTCTCCACATGTATGCGTGCGCCAGTAAGCCAAATGCGGCGCCCCTGTTAGCTCTTACCGCTCTTTCAGTGCCGTTTTTGTATTCCCACGGCAACAGGCTGATAGCTTTCTTCAGATCAGCTATACAAGTATCCAGGATGATCTTCTCATTGGTTCTCGGAATATTTTCTGCTCCCACAGGATTAGGATCATACTTCGTTACCAGCGGCACATCGCCCCAAAGGCGCACCATATAGAAATAACTGAACGCGCGCAGGAAGTAAGCTTCTCCGACGAAACGGTTACGGGTACGGGTAGGCTGATCCGTAAACTGTGCATCGGGGATATTGGGAATATTATGCAACATAATATTCGCTTGTGTGATCACTTTATAGTAGGGAGACCAGTCGTGATATTTATCCAGGTAAGATCCCAGGAAATCGGCGGTATTCATCCCATCTCCACCTTTCACCAGGAACCTCACATCATACACGTCGTAGTCGTTAAATTCATACGCGGGTAAGGAGCCATATGCAAAATGCGACATGTCTCTGGTCCCAGTCCGTATTGGTAGTTAATGCCCTGCGCAATAACGCATAGCCGCCGGCCACACCCTGTTCTGCATCCCGCTGGTTTTTCCAGAAAACGGAATTATAGGGAGAATTGATCGGCTCCTGATCCAGCAGCTTCTTACAGGACACGAAAGGCGACAACAGCAGTCCTGCAGCTATTACCGTGAATATATTTTTCAGACAATTCATATCTTCTTCTTTTTAAAAATTAAAAACCAACATTTACACCGAGGGTGAACTTACGTGGTATCGGGTAGCCGCCACCGGTGTAAGTACCTTTTTCATCCACTGCTTCCGCATCCGGAACGCTTGATTTCTGGAACATCTTTACATTGTCTACCACACCATAGATCTGGAGTTTGCTCAGCTTTGCACGTTCCAGGAACTTAGGACTGAACTGGTAAGCCAGGTTCAGGTATTTGATACGCAGGTAAGAACCATTTTCTACAAAGGCTGACGAAAATGGAAGGAACTGGTAGTAATACTGCTGGCTGTAAGGAATTACTTCTGAATATTGGGCGTTATCGCCTTCTTTATGCCAGCTGTTGATCGAAGAAGGATCTATGCCCGCAATAGTAGCGTAGCTGTTGGTTAAGCCGGTGAGCCTGTCGGACATGTATTTGTTGTAGATATCACGTTTAAGGGTAAACGTCATATACACCTGCATGCTCCAGGGGCCGTAAGAAAATACGTTGGTAAAACCGCCGGTACATGCCGGGTTGGGATTACCGCTGCGCACCTTGTCATTCCAGTCCCACACGTCGTAGTCGCCGTTCTGGTCTTCCCAGATAAAGTCGCCCGCCTGCACGGTATGGTTGCCATTCCAGTAGGTGAGCTTTTCACCGGTGTAAGGGTTAAACGGAATATCTTTTTCGCTGGCATATACGCCTTTGCTCTTCATCAGGTAAAACTCGTTGATAGCGCGGCCCTTAGTGAGCACATACGTCATACCGGTATTGTTATCCGGTACCATCAGGTCACGGTTACCATTGGGTAATTTAACAATCTGGTTTTTGATGAAAGATAATATCAGGGTAGAACTCCACTGGAATTTGCTGGTGGGCGGCGTGATACGGCCCTGCACCGTGAATTCCACGCCAGTGTTGCGTACATCTACCGCGTTGGTATTTACTTTATCATACCCCGCAGTGGAAGGCAGCAGCAGGTTAAACAGCAGCTTGGAAGTACCCCTGTTAAATGCGTCGGCAGTTACATTTAATCTGCCGGCAAAGAAGCTTGCATCCACACCAATGTTGGACTGGATGGCCTGTTCCCAGGTGAGTCCGTCCTGTGCCACACCATCTGAGAAGTTAGGCGTTACGGCATTCACGCCGTTGTAGGTGCCGCCGGTAGATCCGCCGTAGGTACCCTGGTTGATGCTGTAATTATTATACTGGAGGTAATATTGTTTTGGTAAACTTCCGGTTACACCATAGCTTCCGCGGATCTTGAAATATTCCACCCACTTTTTAAGCGGGGCCATAAATGGTTCGTCGGAAATATTCCAGCCACCGGATACAGAGGGGAAGTAACCCCATCTGCTGTTACGGCCAAAACGGGAAGAAGCATCAGCACGATAGGCAAATGACAACAGGTATTTTTCTTTATAGTTATAATTCACACGGGAGAAAAAGGACAGCATACCGGAAGACTGGTAATCGGAACCTGAAACGAGGTTGCCATATGCATCCCTGTACATCAGGTAGCTGAGGTTGTAGCCCTGTACCACTTTCACGTTATCATTACTCAGCGCGCCGCTGCCAATACCGGTAAATTCATTCCTGATATTGTTGATAGTGTTACCCAGCAGCACGTTCAGATGATGATCTTTATTGATGATATCAGAAGTATAGCTCAGGGTGTTGTCGAGGTTGGCATTTTCAAAACGCGACTTACCACTTTGTGCGTAAGATAACCCGGCGGTGTTCAACTCTCCGGGACGGAAAATATCGCGGGTATTGATGCTGGACTGGATAGACCCGATGGAAGCAAAGCGCAGCTTTTTAGAGATATCGTAGTTCACGGTAAGACTGGCGGTGATATCATCATTGATATTTTTATCACGACCGGATTCCAGGTCGCCGGTAAAGTTCTTACGGTCGATATCCGAGATATTGAACAGGGAAGAAAGATACTGGCCATCTATTAACGGGATCACATTTTCTCCGGGGAACACGCCGCGACCGCGGGATCTGTCGCCGCGGCTCAAACGGAACAGGGAGGCCACATTTAGGCGGGACGACATTTTTACGCCCATGGCGGCTGAAATAGTGTACCGTTTAAAGCCGGTACCACGGATGGTTCCATCTTCATCGTAGTAGTTACCACTCACGCGGTAGTTGGTATTTTCTGAAGCGCCGGAGATAGACAGGTCGTAGTTCTGGATAATACCATTCTGGTAGAAGAGGTCCTGCCAGTCGACCGCTCCACTGAAGGCAGGATTCAGGCTATCTGTCAGCATCATGGGAATACCATTCACTTTCTGCTGATCAGTAAGATACTTCTGCAGGTAGTCCATTTTGAACCATCTTTCTTCTGCGCCGCCATATACGGTTTCAAACTTTGGTTTCTGGATCATACCGGCATAGGTGGAAAAGTTCACCTGTGGTTTGCCCTGTTTACCGCGTTTGGTTTTCACGATCACCACGCCGTTGGCGCCGCGGGAGCCATAAATGGCGGCAGCGGATGCGTCTTTCAGGATATCTATCGATTCAATGTCGTTGGGATTCAGCCCGGCGATGTAGTTGGTACCGGTGTTGTCAAATGCGGCGGCATCGTCCAGTGAAACAGGGATGTCGTCGATCACGAACAGCGGGGAGCTGAGGGTACGGGCGGCGCTGGCATCTCGGCTGATGGAGGTATTTCCCCTTACCACGAAAGAGCCTCTTACGCCTGGTTCACCGGTGAAGTTTTGTACGTTCAACCCGGCTGCGCGGCCTTGCAGGAGCTGGTCGAAACTGGGAGAAGGCAGGTTTTCGATATCCTTGCCTTTCACGCTGGAAACCGCCGCTGATACGGTTTTACGTCGTACTTCCTGGTAGCCGATAACCACCACGTCTTTCAGACTTTTAGCATCCGGCTTCAGGGAAACAGTAATCGATGTTTTCCCCGACAACACCACTGTTTGCGTTTCAAAACCTATAAATGAAATGGAAAGTTTGTTGGAATTGCCTTTCAGGGTAAGCGTAAACTGGCCGTCGGGGCTTGTGGCTGCCCCATTATTGGTACCTACTTCTTTTACAGATACGCCGGGCAATGCCGCTCCTTTATCATCTGTAACAGTACCTGAAATTTTTCGCTCCTGGGCCCATGCGTGCAGGCATAGGAATCCCATTAGCGCTAGTAGTAGCAACTTTTTGTGCATAGATTCTGGTTTATTGAATTATTCTGGAATTATCAGACTGGTTGACTGAATGCTCACTGAAATTTGTTCACTGGTGAATTAATCCTTGTTACTGTTATTGAAACGGGTGAATTACAACTGTTGCTGGTATGCTATAGTTTGGCTTGAATAATTCCGGTTGCTAAAATGTTTTGTTCACTGAAATGCTACTTTGTTCATCGATTGCTCACTTGTACTTCATTGTTCTGGAAGGAAATTTAGAAATGTTAAAGTTTTCCTAATAGGCCGGAAAGAATTAGTGACACTACCGTGACGGAGATTTTCACGCGGCAGAAAACGCTTATATCTTCTTGTAAATTATTGACAATCAGATATAAACAAGAGAGACCCATTTAAGCACCTGTCTTTTAAAGACAAAATACTATTATTAAATACGAATATAACATCACAATAAAAAGACAGGTCCGACAATTTCGTGATAAACTTATCACCAGAGGATTTTCCGGACGTATAACGGACCTGCACATACTCACTGGCACCTATATACGAAATCGTCCGTCAGCATACTTAAACCGGAAATACATCTTATTTATTTGCTAAATGGCATTGGCTGCCAACTATTAATTATTTTTGCCGGATAAACTTTGCCGCCTGAAAAAAGTACGGAAAATATTATCTGTCGTGTTACTGTGTTTGTTAGGCCTTGTCATTCTGATCGGAATACTGGTAAACATCCCCGTAGTGCAGAACTTCCTCGTGCATGAAGTGACCAGCCGCTTGTCGCAGCAGCTTAAAACGCGCGTGGAAATAGACCACGTGACTTTCCGGCTGTTCAACAGCATGCAGCTGGAAGGTGCGCTCATTGAAGATCAGCACAGAGACACGCTGTTGTATGCAGGCAAGCTGCAGGTGCGCATTACCGACTGGTTCTTTTTCCAGGACAAGCCCGTGATCAAATTCATCGGGTTGGAAAACGCCCAGGTAAACCTGTTGCGTACCCGCAAAGATTCCGTCTGGAACTATCATTTCCTCGAAGAAGCATTTGGCTCGTCCAAAACCGATACCAGTAGTCAACCCTCCGGCGGCATCTCCCTTGACCTGAAAAAAATTGATCTTAAAAACATCCGGCTCAACCAGGTGGATGCCTGGGTGGGTGAAGATATGCGGGCATCTGCCAAACGCATTTATCTCGATGCGAAGAACCTGGACCTCCAGAAACATAACATCGATATACAGGAATTGACGCTTACCAATCCAGACTTCATTATCAGCAGTTATGCCGCCTCTCCCCTGCGGCGCCGGCGGAAACCCAGTCCGGACCACCCGGTACCAGATACAGGGCAACTGCAGCAGCTGCGCTGGAATAATGCCAACTGGAAGCTGGTGGTGAAAGAACTCAATATCAAAGACGGCATCTTCGGGGTGGATAACCCCGACGACAGCACGAAAATTGAACCCGGCTATTTTGCACCCAATCATATCCGCTTCAATGACATCAATCTCTCCCTCAGCAATACCAGCCTGGTAAAAGACAGTGTGATCGGGGATCTTACCCTGAGCACCAAAGAACGCAGCGGCTTTGAGGTGAAAAAATTAACCAGCCGGTTTAAAATGTCGCCCGTGGAAATGGAATTTTCACAGCTCGACCTGGAAACCAACCGCAGTCATATCGGCGACTATTACACCATGCAATACAGCGACATCAGTGATATGAGTGATTATATCAATGATGTGTTTATGCAGGCCCGGTTTAAAAATTGCAAACTATCGTCAGACGACATCGCCTTTTTTGCACCGCCCCTTTCCTCCTGGAAAAAGGAAATTACGCTGAGCGGTAAAGCCAGGGGCCCGGTGAGCAACCTGAAAGCATCTGAAATAGATCTGACCGCAGGTAGCACCACCCGTCTTAAAGGGAGCCTGGAAATGCGCGGACTGCCGGATATCTTTGAAACATTTATCGATTTTCATACAGAAGAACTCATCACCACCGGTAATGATGTGATGCAGATCATGCCCATTGTAAAGGACATTGTGAGCACCGTGCGCATCGACAAGCTGTCTTCTATCCGCTTCCAGGGAAGCTATACCGGGTTCATCAACGACTTTGTGGCCTATGGCCAGTTCCAGACCAACCTTGGTAAGGTAAACTCCGATCTGAACTTTAAAACCAGCCGCGATGTCCCTGTTTACTCCGGGAGTTTAAAAGCTACCAACTTTGATATCGGCACCCTTTTTAATAACGCTAATCTTTCTACCATCTCCCTCGATGCCAAAGTAGACGGCGCGGGCTTCAATTTTAAAACGCTGAAAGCTACCGTGGATGCAGATATCCAGGAAATATCCCTGCTGGGATACAATTACCGGAATATCAAAACAAAGGGGGAAATGAGCCGCAAATTTTTTAATGGTGCGCTCACGGCCACTGATCCTAACCTGGACATGGACTTTGCCGGGACCATTGATTTTAATGCCGCCCTGCCGGAATTCAAATTCAATTCAGAAATCCGTAAAGCAGACCTGAAAGCGCTGCATATCACAGAAGATTCCGTTACCCTGCAGGCCAAACTGGAGCTGAACTTTGTGGGCAGCAACATCGATAACTTCGATGGTACCGCGCGGATGTACGATGTATCTGCGTTTAAGGACAACCGCCGCCTCGAATTTGATTCCCTGTATGTATCGTCGCATATGGCGGATAACCAAAAGCTGCTCGAATTTACCGGCAGTGAAATCGACGGCTTTGTAAAAGGACAGTACAGTTTCCTCCAGCTGCCGGATGCTTTTCACCTGCTGCTGTATAAATATTATCCCAGCTATTTCAGTGCCCCGCAAAATGCGGTCATCAATCAGAACTTCACCTACGCCATTAATCTCGGTGAAGTGGATAAACTGCTGAGTGGCTTTACCAACCAGTTTTCAGGGTTTGACCATGCGACCGTAACCGGCGCCCTCAATACCATGAATGGCGGCAACCTGGCGTTGAACATCCAGGTACCCGAAGCCGGCTACCTGGGATATCATGTACAGGAATTACAGATTAAGGGAGATGGTAACTTTAATAAGGTTAACATCAGTGCGAGCATCGGCAAAGTATTATCCGGTAAAAATGTGATCCTCGAAAACCCGGTGATACTGGGCCAGTTCAGGGCATGACACCTCTTTTGTAAAAGTGGACCTGGCTGCGGAAGACACTTCCTCCCTGGATGGCTTCTACGCCCGGATCATTACCGTATCGGACGGGTTGAAGATCAATTTCCTCAACAGCGCCTTCACCGTAAATGAACGGCAATGGAATGTTACCCCCGGCAATGAAATATACTGGAGCAAACATTTCCTGACGGTAAAAAACCTGCGGGTAACCCGCAACGACCAAAGCATTACCGTAGAAACCAATGAGTTTAATCCTGATGAATCCAAATTCATCGTTACCCTCAAAAATCTGAACCTGGCTGATGTAATTCCTGCCCAGCTGATTTCCACCAGGGTGGAGGGAATTACGGACGGCACTATTAATATTGCAGATCCCACGCAGAACCTGGATATCAATACAGCGCTGAGAACAAGGGAACTGCGCATCGACAATGACTCCATCGGTATTTTAAACATAGATGGCACCTATCATCACCTTACCGGTGACGCCACCTTTAACATACAATCGGATAACGAAGGAAAAGCTTTCCTGGCCCGTGGTAAAGTAGGATTAACGGCGTCCAACAATGGGATTGATGCCAGCGTGAAGCTCAACGGTACTTCTATCAGCCTGTTGAATAAATACCTCGCGGGCTATGTATCCAATCTCACCGGTGCGGTAACCGGTACTTTAAATGTAAGCGGCACCACGCGCGTGCCATCTGTAAAAGGCGCGCTCACCCTCGATACCGTGGGTGTTACCGTAGATTACCTGGGCACTCACTACCGCATTCCGAAGCTGAATGTGAACATAGATGACAACCTGATTGAATTCGGCAACTTTACGCTGGTAGATAAATACAATACCAAAGGCACTGCCAGCGGGTATATCAGTCATGACCATTTCGACAAGCTCAATTTCGACTTTGATGTCACCGGCCGCGGATTCCTGTTCCTGAATACCAGCGCTTCCGATAACGACCTGTTTTACGGAGATGTGCTGGCCGACGGAAAGGTATATTTCTCCGGTCCGCTGAATGATATGCAGATGCACATCCTGGCCCGCCCGATTAAAGGCACCCACTTCTATCTCCCTATGTCCGACAGCAAGGATATCGGGAAATACGACTACATCACGTTCAAAAGCTATGGCACCGAGATTGTTGAAAAGAAGAAGAAAAAAGACAATACGAAACTGACCGTCAAGCTGGACATTGCCGCCAACCCTGATGCGCAGATCGATGTTATCCTGGACGCCACCACCGGCGATATTATTTCCGCCAACGGTACCGGTAACCTGCAGATCACGGTGAATACAGAAGGCGACTTCACCATGTTTGGCAACTACGAAATCAATAACGGTTCCTACAACTTCAATTTCCAGCGGCTCACCAGCTGGAAGTTCGACATAGAAAAGAACAGTACCATTACCTGGAACGGCGATCCGTCGGAAGCCAGGGTAAACATTATGGCAAAATATTCCCTGCCAAAGGTAAGCTTGTATAACCTGGTAGGTCAGGGTACCAATGTGAGCACAGATAAGCTGGCCACGCGCACCGAAAAAGTGGATGTGCGGATCAATCTGCGTGGCGCCCTGCTGAAGCCGGATATTACGTACTCCATTGAATTGCCGGAAGTCGGCAGCCTGGCTTATGAAAGTGGTGTAGCCGCGCACCTGAAAGAGATTAACAATGACCAGAACAAGGCATTGTTCCAGGTGTGGGGGTTGCTGTTTTCCAACCAGTTCCTGCCGGATGACGCTACTACTACCGCCGCTGCCAACGTGGGCATTACCGGGAAAAACAGCGTGGGGCAGGCGTTATCGGCCCAGGCGCAGGCCATTCTCAACAATATTACCGGTGTGCTGCTGAAAGGAAGTGGCATCGGGGTGAATGTGAATTACCGCGCGTACAATGTGGGCGGGCCACAGGACAACTCGTCCGTAGACCGTAACCAGGTGAGCGCAGGTATTACGAGCAATTTGTTTAATAACCGTTTCCGTTTATATGCCGGTGGGGATTACGATTGGGGTAAAACGGCTACTTCCGCCAATACCAACCGTTTTGCCGGCGACTTCCGCATTGAGTACCTGCTTACGCCGGATGGCCGTTTCCGTATCAACGCCTTCAGCAAAACGGATTATGATGTATATAACCTCAACAACCGTACGAAATCCGGGGTGGGTATTTCCTATATCAGGGAATACAACCGCTTCAGCGAGTTGTTTAACGACAGGCGGCGCAGGCGCACGCCGTTGCTGGATTCCCTCCGCCGCGCGGCGATGCTGAAACAGGAACAGGAAGATTCTTCCCGGGTTAAAGCAGATACTACCAACATTGAATAAAACAACAAAGGGAGCAACCTGCTGTTAAACAGTATTACTCCCCTGTGTGGTTTACTTTGCAGGAATGGATTCATTCCTTACTATACGCGTTCTCAATGGTGACCGTCACTTATCCCCTGAGGATATCATGCCCTAATTTATCGCGTTTGGTTTTAAGATAATTCTCGTTGTGTGGGTTTGGATGAATTTCTATGGGTACATTTTCAACAACTTCCAGGCCATAACCACTTAAACCGGCGCGTTTACGCGGGTTGTTGGTAATAAGACGGAGTTTGCAGATACCGAGATGGCGGAGGATCTGTGCGCCTACGCCATAGTCGCGTTCATCCATTTTAAAGCCCAGTTCCAGGTTAGCTTCCACGGTGTCCATGCCTTCCTCCTGCAGCTTATAGGCTTTCAGTTTGTTCATGAGCCCGATACCTCTTCCTTCCTGGTTCATATATAATATAAGGCCTTTCCCTTCTTTCTCCACCATTTGCATAGCGGCGTGCAGTTGTTCGCCACAGTCGCAACGCAGTGAATGGAGGATATCCCCTGTCACGCAGGATGAGTGGACCCTTACCAGTACCGGTTCATCTTTTTTCCAGTCGCCTTTTTTCAGTGCCATGTGAATTTCACCGGAGTTGATTTGTTTAAAGGCGATGAGTTCAAAGTTGCCGTATTTGGTGGGCATCTGTACTTTCACGCCTTCTTCGATCAGCGTTTCTGTGCTGAGGAGGTAGGCGATCAGGTCTTTTATGGAAATGAGTTTAAGGTTGAATTTGGTGGCTATTTCGCGGAGTTCCGGCAGGCGGGCCATGGAGCCGTCTTCATTCATAATTTCCACCAGTACGCCGGCAGGCTCAAATCCTGCGAGTCGGGCCAGGTCGATGGTGGCCTCCGTGTGGCCGGAACGGCGTAAAACGCCGCCGCTTTTGGCTTTTAGTGGAAATATATGGCCTGGTTTACCCAAATGTTCAGGTTTGGTAGTGGGGTCAATCAGCGCCTGCACTGTTTTGGCCCTGTCGTGTGCGGAGATGCCGGTAGTGCAACCGTGCCCGAGCAAGTCTACCGAAACGGTGAAAGGGGTTTGGTGCAGGGCGGTATTATCGCGGACCATGAGGTCCAGTCCCAGTTCCTCGCAACGCTCTTCCACCAGCGGTGCGCAGATGAGCCCACGGCCGTGGGTGCTCATAAAGTTGATGATTTCAGGAGTTACATTGCGTGCTGCCGTGATAAAATCACCTTCATTTTCACGGTCCTCGTCATCTACCACGATCACCAGCTTACCGTTTTTTATATCTTCTATTGCTGCTTCTATTGTATCTAACATATATTATTCCCTCCGGGTCAGTAATGTTGAATTGCGCAAAGTTACGACATATACTTATGAAAAGTTGCCGGGGGAAGTAAGTGTGATTCTACCCGAAAAGTATTGGGAAGATGTTAATTATACAGCTGAATTTTAACATATAATAATGATTGTCAATTTGATAACGGAATTATACACCTGAAACCTTATAAGGTTCACTGTGGTGGCAGATTTCTCTCATTATTATTATCTCATATTTGAGAAATCGTAATTTTCAGGGAAATTCTTGGAAAAACTATTTATTAAGAGGGCTATAGCTAGATGTCATTCAAATTTTATTGTGCCGCTTGAGATATCCACAGTGTACTTAACAATTTGTTAATTCCGCGTTAAAATTTTCACGGGAAAATTGTTCAACTTTGCGTCTGAAACAACAACTTCTTTGCTTTATGGGGTTTAAAAAACTACTCTTTACATTTTCATTGTTGCTCACCGTGTTTGTAACCTATGCGCAGGTAACTACCAGCAGCATCACCGGTGTTGTAACCGATTCAAAAGGCCAGGGCCTGATTGGGGCCACTGTAAAAGCCACCCACACACCTACTGGAACAATTTATGGCACCACTACCCGCGGCAGTGGTGAATTTACCATCCCTAACGTTCGTGTTGGCGGACCTTACAAGGTGGAAGTTTCATTTATCAGCTATGGCACTGAAACTTACAACGACATTTTCCTTAAACTCGGAGAACCGCTGAAGTTAAATGTTACGCTTTCTGAAGGCTCTACCAGCCTGAAAGAAGTAAGCATTACAGCCAGCAGGGCGATTGCTAAAGGTAATGGCGGTACCGCACTGAACGTTTCCCGTACCCAACTCGATAACCTGCCTACGGTTAACAGAAGCGTACAGGATTTCGTAAGACTGAGCCCACAGGCATCTGTATCTACCAATGGTAAAGATGGGTCACCTATGGGTATCTCTTTTGGCGGGCAGAGCAACAAGTACAACCAATTCGCGGTTGACGGCGCTGTAACCAACGACGTATTCGGCTTATCCGCTTCCGGTACCAATGGTGGCCAGGCAGGAGCCAACCCTATCTCCATAGAAACTATTGATCAGCTACAAATTGTACTGAATCCTTACGACGTTAAACAAAGCGGTTTCACAGGTGGTGGTATCAATGCTATTACCAAAAGCGGAACAAACGATTTTCATGGTGCCGCTTACTTCTTCTACCAGGGTCAATCCCTCGTAGGTAAAGCCCCGGATTCTACCCGTGCAGACTACGGCAGTTTCACCAATAAAATATTCGGCGCATCACTCGGCGGACCGATTATCAAAAACAAATTGTTCTTCTTTGTAAACGCGGAGAGATCTGTCAGGAATAACCCGATAGATTATAACCCTGCCACCGGAGCTTCCAACGTAACCACAGATGAACTGAAAAGCATCTACGACTTTGTTTCCAATAAATATAAAGTAGACCTGGGAAGCTATACAGACCAGGAACGTGATAAACCAGCTACCACCCTCTTTGGACGTATCGACTGGAACATCAACTCCGTTCATAAACTGACTGTACGTCATAATTACCTGAATGCAAGTGATTTGATCTACAGCCGGACCAATAGCTCTGCTGCTTTTGCAAATAACTATTATAAATTCCCTTCTAAAAGTAATTCCAGTGTGATTGAGCTGAATTCCAACTTCTCTAACAGGCTGAGTAATGAACTGAGGATCGGTTATAATAATGTAAAAGACAGAAGAACTTCCCTCGGTCAACCTTTCCCAACTGTTACCATTAATGATAACGGGCGTACTATCAACCTGGGCAGTGAGTTTTCTTCTACTGCCAATGCATTGGATCAGAGTATCTGGACGATCACAGACAACCTGACCATGTATAAAGGTAAACATACCATTACAATAGGTGCGAATGCTGAAATCTATAAGATCAAAAATACCTTTATCCAGGGTGCTTTCGGTTCTTACACTTATGATTCCATCAGCGGATTTATCAATAACCTGAAACCAAGACAATACCAGATCAACTACAACACCGCTGATTCTACCCTCCGGGATGGTATTGGCTTTAAAGCAGCACAGATCGGTATTTATGCACAGGATGAGTGGAACATCAGGAAAAACTTCACCCTGACTTATGGCGTGAGAATAGACATTCCTATCTTCCCAACCACCCCTCCGGATAACGTAGCATTTTCTAAAGACCCGAACTTTGCAGGCTATTCCACTACCACCATTCCAAAATCAAGACCATTGATTGCTCCGCGTATTGGTTTTAACTGGGATGTAACTAACGATGGACTGACTACCATCCGTGGTGGTGTGGGTATTTTTACAGGACGTGTTCCGTTTGTATGGATTTCCAACCAGTACGGCAATACCGGTAACGTATATACCAACGTAAGTTTGAGCGGTTCCGGTTTACCAAATAGTTTCCGCTTCAACTACGACGGTAACAGTCCTTTCTACGGACAGTATTCTGCCGCCAACCTGTCGGCGATGGGTGCTAACGTAGGAAGCAGCCCTTCCAACATTAACCTGTCTGACAAGGATTTCAAATTCCCGCAGATGTTTAAAACCAACCTGGCTGTAGAAAGAAGACTGCCATGGGGAATGAGTGCTACTATAGAAGGTAATTTTACCAAAACGCTTAACAATGCCATCTGGGAAAACCTGAACGTTGTTCCTACCGGCGACAGCGTTTCTTTAGGTGGTGGTGTTAAAAGACCTACCTGGAAAAAGAAAACCACTAACTGGGGTAACCAGATCCTCCTGCTGAAAAATACCAGCGAAGGTTATACCTATAACATCTCCGGTGAACTGACCAAACAAACAAGCAATGGTCTGTTCCTGAAAGTGGGTTATTCTTACGGAGACTCCTACTCAGTAAATGATGGTACCTCTTCTACTGCCGGCTCCAACTGGCGTTTCGGACCAAACATCAACGGTTTGAATAACCTGGAAATGGCCCGCTCTAACTACAGCATGGGCAGCCGCGTACTGGCAGTAGCTTCCAAAACCTTTAAATATGGTAAAGAAGATAAGTTCCGTACTACCGTAACCCTGTTCTATAACGGTCAATCCGGTATTCCTTACTCATGGGTTTATTTCAACACGGTTGATCCTACTGGTGATGACCTGAACTCCAGCGGTAACAACGACCTGATCTACATTCCAAAGGCTACAGAAGTTGCTACAATGAGCTTCGACCTGATCTCTCAGAAAGATTCTAAAGGTAATGTGACCTATACCCGCACACCCGATGAACAAAGAGCCGACCTGGAACGCCTGATCAGCAACGACAGCTACCTGAGCAAACACCGTGGTGAAAATGCAAAGAAAAATGCAAGCCGCACGCCGTTCGAAAATATCTTCGACTTTAAAGTGGCACAGGTACTGCCTATTTACAAAGGTCATAAAGTGGAAATCACTTTCGACATCCTGAACGTAGGCAACCTGCTGAACCAGGATTGGGGCAGAACTTACTTTATCGCCAACAACGCTTCTACTCCACTCACCTTCAGAAAATATGATGCTACCTCAGGTGCAGCAGTTTTCCAGTATGACAGAAGAAGAGAAATCAATGGTTTTGGCGATGAAAAACCTTACTATATCAACAACTTCACTGCACGCTGGAGAGGACAACTTGGTCTTCGTTACAGCTTCTAAGAAAGCAGGGATTAATTTATAAAGAGAGGGCTGGCCGGATGGTCAGCCCTCTCTTATTTAGCCTTTTGTCTTCCAGGTGATTATTCTTTCTCCAGGAAGCTTAAAACCATCCTCAAAATTTTCCCGATTGCGTAAATCAATCGCCCGCCTTTTACCTAATTTCGCCCCCGTAATAAATTCGGGCCAATACCCAAATCTGTACATTTTAAACGGCAACACTACTGCCATACACCACATGCTACACAAAAAATTATGCCTTCTGTTACTCTCCGGCTGCGGATTTACCGCACCTTTGATGGCACAACAGCAAAATACCACCAACCATAAAAAAGATACCCTCGGTGAACCAAGAGCACTGGGCGAAATTGTAGTTTCTGCCAGCCGCAAGCCGGTAACACTGGATAATGTTCCTTCCTCGGTGACGGTGATCACCCGGAAAACACTGGAAAACGACATGACTGTTAATACAGATGTAACGGATATCCTCGCCCGGGAAGTACCCGGCCTGGCGCCCGGCACACAAACCAACAGCAACGTTGGTCAATCCCTCCGCGGCCGCGCCGTACTCATTATGATCGATGGCGTTCCGCAATCCACCCCGCTCCGTAACGGGGAAGTAGATATGCGCTCTATTGACCCATCCGTCCTGGAAAGGGTGGATGTACTGAAAGGCGCTACTGCCCATTTACGGCAATGGTGCTACCGGCGGGCTGATCAACTATATCACCGTTACGCCTAAAGAAGATAAAATTCTGTCCGGTAAAACAATGATCAATGCCACCGGTTCGCTCACCAGCATCAAAAATAGTGTGGGGGGCCGTTTAAACCAGGTATTGCAAGGGAAATATAAAAAGTTCGACTACATCGTGAGCGGTGTGGCAGAGCAAACCGGCGAATTCAAAGACGCCAAAGGCAAGCTGGTAGGCCCCAACTACAGCCTGGGCGAAACAGACAGCTACAACGCCTTTGCGAAAGTTGGCTACCAGGTAAACAGCCGTCAGCGTATACAGCTGATGTACAACTACTACCGCAGCCAGCAGAACTCCCACTATAACCTCGTGAACGGCGACATCGCCAAAGGCATCCCTGCCTCCGGTGTATTGGGTACGCCCACCGGCGTAGCCACCGGGCCGAGAGGAAATCAAACCCTCCACCTCCTGTACCAGGCTGATAGCCTGATTGGCGGGACTTCCCTCACGGCAGATGCCTATTATGAATCAAGGGATGATATCTTTTATGTATCGTTTGGCCGCTTTGAAGGCGGCGACGGACAATCGCATACCATCGACAAGAAAAAAGGATTGCGGTTGATGTTTAACTCCCCGTTGTCGAACAAATCCGCCTTTAACGGTACACTTTCCTATGGCGCTGACCTGTTGAACAATGTGACCTCGCAGCCGCTGGTAGATGGCAGGGTATGGGTTCCGGAGATGAACATGCTGAACTATGCCCCCTTTGCGGAAACACAATGGTCGCTCTGGCAGAATCTGATCCTGAAAGCGGGTGTGCGCGTGGAAAGGGTCCGGGTAAGTGTGGATGATTACACCACCCTTCAGCTCACTAACGCCAACGGCACTACGAGCGCGCCGAGTATTGCGGTAAAAGGCGGCGACCTGGATTATACAGCTACTTTATTTAACGCAGGCATCCGTTACAACAGGCTGCCGGCATTCATGCCCTACTTTAGTTTCTCACAGGGGTTCTCCGTGTCTGACATAGGTTTGGCGCTGCGCGATGCTAAAGTAAACGATATTAAAAAGATCAATACAGAAGCAGTATTGGTGAATAACTATGAACTGGGCTTTGTAAGTGAATATAAAAAGCTCCGCTTTGAACTGAGCGGGTTCATCAGCACTTCCAAGCTGGGTGCAGATATGATCTTTGATCCCAACACCGACCTGTTCAATGTAAGCAGAACACCCGAACGCATATACGGTTTTGAAGCATCGCTTCAGTACCAGGTACTGCATAACCTCGATATCAGCGCCAGCTACAGCTACCTGGAAGGGAAAGCCGATACCGCTAAAACAGGCGGCAGCTATAATGTATACCTGAACGGCAGAAGGATTGCTCCTCCAAAAGTAACCGGCAGCATCGCCTATCGCCCCCTGCCAACGCTGGAAGTAAGACTGCAGTACATGGGCGTAAATGGCCGCAACCGCTTTGAGAAAAATGCCAAAGGTGTTTACAATGGCAACGAAGGAAAGGTGTCTGCCTACAACCTGGTGAATTTCAATGCCAGCTATAAAGTAGCTCCCCGTACCCTGCTTACGCTGGGTATTGATAACCTTTTCAACGAAGACTATTTCCCCGCACGCGCTCAGTGGTTTATGCAGCCCGGGTTTTATTCCAAAGGGAAAGGCGCCTCTTTTAATGTAGGCATTGCCGTTAATTATTAATAAAAGAAAGGTAATTGTAAGAAGAGATCCATAGCAGTTTTCCAGGTGGCCATATCATGCCGGCCACCTGGAATCTCCAGGTAAAAAATATCCTTGTCCGGTTTGTAGCCCTTCTGTAATAACTCCTTTATCAGGTCCCGGGTATCATCTATACTATCAATCACCCCGTTGTTATTCCTGTCGGCCGTTTCATCAGCAGTACCACACTCAAAGAAGAACTGTTGCCCCGGATGATAGCTGCCAGCACGGATCAGTTGGTGCATAATTCGATCGGTATCATCCTGGTAGCCAGGTCCCAGCGCTTTACTACGCCACCACAATGAACCCGAAAAAACGCCGGCCAGCTGGAAGATGTCCGGGTGGCGCCATACAATATCCAATGCAGATAAGCCTCCCAGGGAGAAGCCTGCAAAGGCGCGTTTTACAATCCGCATATCCGGATACTGCTGTTGCAGGAATGGCAGCAATTCTTCTATGATAAAGCGGGTATAGCTTCCGGACAGCTGGCCCTGCCCCAGGTAATCCGGCACACCGGCGGTGCCGTAAACCGCTTTCCGGTCGGCGTCCGCATAAATGCCTGCCACCAGCACAGTGGCTGGCAGCTCCGGTAATAACCGGGAAAGTTCCTGACCATCATTTACCAGTAAAAGTATATGGGGAGATGTACCGGTGAAGCAGGTATCCAGCTGCACACTGCGCGCCAGGTACACAGAATCGATATAATGTTGACGTATTTGCACCGGAACAATTTACCAATAAACCAATAATCTTCTTTAAATTTATCTAAACACTTTCCCGTGACCGAAAACTATTTAAAATGGCATTCTCCCAACCTGGGAAAGGAATTTGAGATGTTGGTATATGGCGACAGCGGCTACCCTTTGCTCCTGTTTCCTACCTCTATGGGGCGTTATTATGAAAGCAAGGACTTCGGCCTGATTGAAGCACTCCGCTGGTTTATTGAAGAAGGAAGAATTAAAGTGTATTGTCCCGATAGTATTGATGCACTCAGCTGGTATAATAAAAATATTTCCCCGGAACAAAGAGCGTATAATCATACCTGTTACGACAAGCTACTCATGGAAGAAATATTACCCCGCATTGTTACGGAAACAGGACATCAGCGGATAGTGGTTGCCGGCTGCAGCTTCGGCGGTTATCACGCTGCCAACTTTGCCTTCCGGCATCCGGACCGGGTTTCTTATTTATTCAGCCTCAGCGGGATCTTTGATATTAAATTCCGCATGGATGGACATTACGACGACAACGTATACTATAATAATCCGGCCGATTATGTGCCGGAAAACCAGCATGAAGACCTCTGGCGCATGGGTATTGTATTGGGCGTGGCCGACAGGGATGTAACCCGGCCGCAAAACGAATTGTTGTCCGGCATATTAGCCGGCAAAAAAATAGCCCACTGGCTGGATATCCGCCCGCAAACCACCCACGACTGGCCGGTATGGCGGGAAATGCTGCCGCATTATGTTTCACTTATCAAGTAAGTATCATGAAAAAAATCGGGATTCTATTCGGGCAGGAAAACACTTTTCCCCAGGCATTTGTAGACCGTGTAAACCGTATTAACCCTCCCGGCATCTTTGCCGAATTTGTAACCATCGACAAAGTAATGCAGGGCGCCGATCCGGGCTATGCAGTTATTGTAGACCGTATTTCGCAGGATGTGCCCTTTTACCGGTCGTTCCTGAAAAATGCCGCTGCTGCCGGTACTGCGGTGATTAATAATCCTTTCTGGTGGAGCGCCGACGATAAGTTTTTCAATAACGCCCTGGCAGAAAAGATCGGCGTAAATGTGCCACGCACCGTGTTACTGCCTTCTAATAAACTGCCGGATGATACTACCGATAAGTCGTTCCGTAACCTGATCTACCCGTTCGACTGGAACAGTATTTTTGAATACGTCAGTTTCCCAGCGTACATGAAACCCTATGCCGGTGGCGGGTGGAAAAACGTATACCGCGTAGAGGATAAGGACGATTTCTTCCATAAACACAGCGAAACCGGACAGTTGGTGATGATGCTGCAGGAAGAGATCGACTTCAGCCAGTATTACCGCTGCTTTTGTATAGGCGGTAAAGAAGTACGGATTATGCCATACAATCCAAAACATGCGCCGCACCTGCGTTACCAGGCAGATTATGAACCCGGCCCGGAACTCGCGGCCCGGATCACGGAGCAGGTGCTTACCCTGCACCAGCACCTGGGATACGATTTCAATACCGTGGAAATAGCGGTGCGCAGTGATGTCCCTTATGCCATTGATTTCTGCAACCCGGCACCGGACGCCGATATTCACTCCATTGGCGCCGAACATTTTGAATGGGTAGTGGAAACCAGCGCCAGGTACGCCATTGAAAGGGCCATTGCACAGAAACCAGGAAAAGACAATCTTACCTGGGGCAAATTTGTGCAACCCGGCCGGGCAAAAGCAAAGGCAGCAACGACGGTTGAGAAAAAGAAACCAACAGTTCCCAAAGCAAAGAAAACCGCTCCTGAAAAGGAGAAAAAGGTGGCCGCTAAAAAAAGCCCTGCTAAAAAACAACAAAAAGAAAAGTGAAACCGTTTTACTGCCCTACATTTGCAGACAGCGTTCATGTTTTTTAGTCTTTCGATTTGCGGAAAGCACTACACTAAAATGAATCGCTGTAATTACCGCTGCTGGCTATACGCCGCAGCTAAAAGCTAAAAGCTAACAACATGTTTAAGGCGTTCACGCTGGGGATCGAGGAAGAGTATATGGTAATGGACCCCGTTACCCGGGAACTGAGATCACATGAACAAAAAATAGTAGAACAGGCGCATAAAGTGATCAACGACCAGGTAAAAGCAGAGTTTCACCAGGCCGTAGTGGAAGTGGGCACACAGATTTGTGCGGACATACATGAAGCGCGGAAAGATGTAGCTTACCTGCGCCGCACCATTGCGCAAATAGCCGGCGACCTGGGATTCAGCATAGGCGCTTCCGGTACCCACCCTTTCAGCAAATGGGAAAAACAACTCATCACTGATCATCCCCGCTATTTTGAAATAGTGAATGAAATGCAGGACGCCGCCCGCTCCAACCTCATCTTTGGTTTGCATGTGCACGTAGGAATGGAAAACAGGGAGATGGCCCTTCATATCGCTAACTCTGTCCGGTATTTCCTCCCGCATATTTTTGCGTTGAGCACCAACTCCCCTTTCTGGGAAGGACGTAACACCGGCTTCAAATCATTCCGCACAAAGGTTTTTGATAAATTTCCCCGCACCGGTATTCCCGATTATTTCGCCAGCATAGAAGAATATGATAATTATATCAAGCTGCTGGTGAAAACCAATTGTATTGATAACGCCAAAAAGGTATGGTGGGATTTAAGGGTACATCCCTTCTTTAACACCGTGGAATTCCGCGTTTGTGATGTGCCGCTCACCCTCGATGATACCATCATGATAGCCGGGCTTTTCCAGGCGGTATGTGCAAAGATCTATAAGCTGCGGATGCAGAATCTCAATTTCATTATCTATAACCGCTCCCTGATCAATGAAAATAAATGGAGAGCTTCCCGCTATGGGATCGATGGCTACCTGATTGATTTTGGTAAAGAGATGGAAATAAATACCCGCGCGCTTATCTCGGAACTGCTCGACTTTATTGACGACGTAGTAGATGACCTCGGCAGCCGCGATATTATCAGCGCTACTACCCGGTTACTGGAAACCGGCACCGGTGCAGATAAGCAATTGCAGGTATATGCGGATACCAATGACCTTGTGGCAGTAACGGATTTTATCCAGGGTCAATTCCTCCAGGGCTGTTAGTACATTCCCATAAAATAAATTTCGCGTAATTTTGTGGCATGCATCCAATTAAAAATAGCTGGAAGGTGGCTGTGCTGGACATGTATGAGGGTGTTCCCAACGAAGGGATGCGCTGTATCCGTGAAATATTGGCGAAATACGCCAGCATGCATGCACTGGACCTGCAATTTGATGAGTTTGAAGTAAGGCAGCAAATACAGGTTCCTGATACTTCCTATGATATATATATTTCCACGGGCGGCCCCGGCAGCCCCGTGGCCAGTGAAGGCAGCGACTGGGAAACCGCTTACTTCTCCCTGGTAGAAAGCCTCCTGGAATGGAACCGTACCCACGAAGAAAAAAAGCCCGTCTTTTTTATCTGCCACTCTTACCAGCTCATGTGCCGCTATTATAAACTGGGAAATGTATGCAAACGCAAATCGTCTGCATTCGGCGTATTCCCCGTGCATAAAACCGCTGCAGGCATGCAGGAAAAAGTATTCAGCGCACTCCCCGATCCTTTTTACATTGTGGATAGCCGCGACTGGCAGGTGATTGAACTGGATTATGAAAATCTCCAGGCAATGGGCGGATATGTGATTGCACTGGAAAAAGAACGGCCGCATGTTCCGCTGGAACGTGCTACCATGGCCATTCGGTTCAATGAACACTTCATTGGTACCCAGTTTCATCCGGAAGCCGATGCTGCCGGTATGCACATGTACCTCCTCCAGGAAGAAAAGAAAAAACAGGTAGTGAAGCATCACGGCCTGGAAAAATACAACAGCATGATCCGTCAGCTCACTGATCCCAACAGGATTATGCTTACACACGATCGCTTTATTACCGCGTTCCTCGACTATGCTATTTATGGCCGGCTGTCCGACAGGCTGGCGGCCATTGAACGGCTGGTGCAGGTAGCGGCGCATAATGATAACGAGCACTCGTTCTTCTAATTAAAAACTTATGATCCCTGCAGTAAGAAAGGCATATAATCAACAATTCACACCAGCGCAATACCAGGCTTTTTTAGCAGGTATTGCGGCAGATACCGGTGTAGCGCCTGCTTTCCGGGTGGCTGAAACTCCTGTATTTGTGCCGGCAGCCCTACGTAATAAGCTGGTTCAGGCCTGCGAAGAAATAGTGGATGTGCTGCTGCGCCCCGATTTTAAAACCATTACCCGCGACGCTATTCCACCTTCACTAAAGGTGCCCAATGAAAATGAGCATCCGCATTTTATTGTCATTGATTTTGCCGTTTGCAAAGCCGCAGATGGTTCATTGGCGCCGCAGCTCATTGAATTGCAGGGATTCCCCACCATGATGGCTTTCCAGGAAGTGATGGCCCGCCGCTTTAAAACGCATTTCAACATACCGGATACCTTCAGTAATTTTTTCAACGGACTGGATGAAGCAGCCTATTACCAGCTGTTGCGTGAAATGATCATCGGGCCTTATGCGCCGGAAGAAGTGATACTGCTGGAAGTGAAGCCGGAAGAACAGAAGACCCGCATTGATTTTTACAGCACAGGAAAAAACCTGGATATCCCCACCATTTGCTTAACGGCCCTCATACAGGAAGGCAAGCAATTATTTTACCTGAAAGATGGTATAAAAACCCGTGTACACCGTATTTATAACCGGATTATTTTCGACGACCTGCAACGCCAGGCCGAAAGTATTGGCGCTCATGTCAATCTTTTCCAGGAACTGGATGTGGAGTGGATCACGCACCCCAACTGGTTTTACCGCATCAGTAAGTATATCATGCCTTTTATTCACAGCGAGTATGTTCCCAAAAGCTGGTTCCTGCATGAATTACCGGTGGTGCCTGCCGACCTGGAAAATTATGTACTGAAGCCGCTTTTTTCTTTTGCAGGGCAGGGAGTATTAATAGATGTGACTGCGGAAGATATTGACCGGATCAAAGATCCTGAGAACTGGATATTACAACATAAGGTGAAATATGTACCTGCCATAGAAACGCCTACGGGTCCGGCTATCTGCGAAATACGCATGATCTATATCTGGCAGGATGGCGCTGCGCGGCCGATGCTGGTGCATAACCTGGCCCGGATCAGCAAGGGTAAAATGATAGGCGTAGGATTCAACAGCAAAGATACCTGGGTTGGTGGCAGCTGTTGCTTTTTTGAATCCGGCGATACAAAATAAATAACGGGAAAGCATTTGGTATGGCTGCTTTCCCGTTAAGACTAAAATGCAAATTCTTCAATCAGCGGTCCGGTGGTGTATTCACTTCTTTTTCCCACCCCGATAGCCAATTCCTGGTTCTCGCTGTTTTTAACGATCAGGAAGGGCTGACCATATTTCTGCTTACCGGCAAAAATAACGGCAATGTCTGTGCAGGAATAAACGTCTTCGTTGGTGAGCGTAATTTCCTTGTTATCGTCCAGCACATTTTCCGTCTTTTTATTTTCTTTCCGGAGATGTAATTTTCTTCCTACATACTGCCGCTTCAACCATTCGTAGTTGCCGTTAATAATAACCGGTGTGTTAGAAAGATTGTCTTCCGGCACCTGGAAAAGCAATAGTTTCCGCTCCTCATCACGCAGCGTGAAAATAAGTGTGGAAATACCTTCCAGGTTTCTGCGGTCGTAGTCAACGATCCTGAATGTCTTATTTTCTATCGCCTTGTAGGGCGTATAAAAATGTCCGCCTTTGAGTACACTTTTATAAGGCACTTCCACTACGGCTTTCATTTTAAGATTATCCAGCAGGGTATCTTCCTTATTTCTCACCGAACGCCTGGGATTCAGTTTCAGGAAAGTGATTTCCTGTCCTACCAGCGTTAACTGGGCAATATCCGGTGTAAGATGCTGAAAGGCAATGCTGCTGTCGTAAGGAACTAAAGTCGGCTTCTTCTCGGTATCCCTGTATTTAATTTGGGCGGAAGCGCTGAAGGTAGCGGCCATTCCCAAACACAAGGCTAAATGTTTCAATTTCATATACACTAAAATATTGGCAAAGATATATTGTTTCCATGCTGCGGCTGACACAGCAATTTGTTAAAAAACATAACGGAGAGTTTGCAAATACATTGCGTAGTGCCCTTTTATCTTTGGTATAAATATTTACTTTTATGTAAATATGTCAACTTAATACCTATCCTTATGTTTAGTAACCTGGCCATAGATGTGGCCCTCGGCCTTATTTTCATTTACCTGCTATACAGTTTGCTGGCCTCGGTGGTGCAGGAGCTGGTTGCCAGAATCTTCAATTCCAGGGCGCGGCTGTTAACGAAAGGCTTACGCCGGATGCTGGAGGACGATGATCACAGTAAAGACTTGGGCTGGTTTGGGAAGTTTACTTTCTTCAACTGGTTTTATGAACTGGGGTGGAGCGTGGTTTATTTTTTCGAGCCTTTCCGGAAAAGTCCTTTCCTTAAAAAGTTTTACAGCACGTCCTCTATCCGGAACCTGGGTGAGAACAGCGCCACTTCGCGCCCGGCCTATATCAGTCCGCAAATCTTTTCCCAGGCGATGGTGCACCTGTTGCGCAGCAGTGTGCCGGAACACAAGGCAACAGATGCCCTGGCAATCAAAGCGGCGCTGACGCATAATTACCTGCAGCTGGTACCGGGTACCAGGGAGCACCTGTTACAATTATTTGAAGATGCCGGGCACAATATGGCAGCCTTCCGTGTCAACATGGAAACATGGTTCAATGAAACCATGACCCGCGCCAGTGGCTGGTACCGGAAGCAAACGCAAACCTGGCTGCTATGTATGGGAATGGCCATTGCGGCGTTGTTCAACGTGGATTCCATTGCTATTGCGCGGATCCTCATGAAAGACAAAAATGTAAGATCACAGCTGGTGCAGCTGGCATCCAGCCGGGCACCGGGTTATACGGCCATCACTGATACGCTTATACGTAAAAACGTACTGCATAAGGACAGTGCCTTTTTCCGGGCCGATACTTCTGTTCGTATACTCGTCAGCGATACTTCCCTGCTGGGCGTGTATGGCATGCTGCGCAGCGATGCCGGCGATGCAGCAAACGTGCTGGGCATCAAACGCGCCTGCGTAGCCGACAGTACCGGCGGGCATATTACCCTGCGCTGCGGTTACACCCATCCTTTCCAGCAAAACGGCTGGCTGATCTTTGCCGGCTGGTGCATTACCGCACTGGCCATATCGCTGGGAGCGCCCTTCTGGTTTGATTTGCTGGGAAAGGTGGTGAAATTCAGGAACGCGCCGCCCCCGGCAGATACCTCCAGGACCAACACCGCGGGCACACACTAAAGAAGATGTTGTAGATTTGCATATCTCCTCATCTTTCTAAAAAACAGCTATGAAACGCACCAATTATTCCTCCGGGGCACTCTGGGAAGGAAAAGTAGGTTACTCCCGGGCAGTAAGGGTGGGCAATGTAATTGAAGTATCCGGCACCGTGGCATCGGATAACGACAAAGTGGTAGCGGAAGGTAACGCTTATGAGCAAACGAAATTTGCCCTGGCAAAAATAGAGTCCGCCTTAATCAATGCCGGCGCCACGCTGCATGATGTGGTACGTACCCGGATGTTTGTAACAGATATCTCCAGGTGGGAAGAGTATGGAAGGGCACACGGGGAGTTCTTTAAAAGCATCAAACCAGCTACCACCATGGTAGAAGTAAGTAAACTGATTGATCCCCGTTACCTGGTGGAGATAGAAGCGACTGCTATTGTAGAGCAGAAAGCCTGATGGAGGGAATCCTTCTGCGCTTATTTTTCCGGTACAAACCGGGCAAAGCAGGCGCAGAAGGCACTAAATGTTATTTATACAGCTCTGTCCATTTCAGCATACCACCTACCAGGTTTTTGGTATTGGTAAAGCCCATAGAGTCGAGTAACATACAAGCCTGTCCGCTGCGGTTACCGCTGCGGCAATACACGATGATTTCCTTGTCTTTCCAGTCCTCAATTTCGTCCACCTGCATCTGCTGTACAAAGCCCAAAGGAATATGCGTACCGCCAATGTTGAACTCTGCGCGTTCATGTGGTTCTCTTACATCTAATATATAAAGTTCTTCACCGTTGTCTATGCGTTGTTTCAGTTCTTCTGCCGTAATGTTTTGCATGTTATTAAGTATTTAAAATCAAATTACATCATTTTCAATTATCCTCTTCAACTGGTTTAGGAGCAGCGGTACTGTCGGTTACCGGTTTGGTAGCTGATAACCAGAAGTCCACGCTTTCACCGGCCCTTACCATATTAAAATCGCCGATCTCATTTTTGCGGGTAGGCACCTGTTTGATCACGTAGGCGTTTGCTGTATCGGATACGCTGGGATCAATGATCACGGTACCTGAATTAAGATTGCTGGCGCTGAGCATTTCGCGGGCTTCTGCATAGGTAAGTCCCACGAAGTTGGGCACCGGGTTTTCCACGCTGCCGGTTCCGCTGCTCAGGATCAGGGTGATATTGCTGCCTTCCGCTACTTCGGTGCCGGGCTTTACCTTCCTGCCATTCAGCAGTTGTTGTAATACGGTGTTGGTGGCAAAGTCGGGTTTATAAATGGTATCTCCTACGTTGAGGCGCATGCTTTTCAGCATCATTTCGGCGCTGCGGAAGGTAAGTCCTTCGAGGTCCGGCATTTTCACCATAGGCGCCACTGTTTTATTTACGGTCAGGTAAATAGTTCTGCCCACCTTTACCTGTGCTCCCTTGTCGGGCGTTTGCGCATACACTGCCAGTGGAGGAATAGAATCAATATAAATAGAATCCCTTACATCTGCTTCAAAGCCGGCTTTCTCCAGCAACGCAATAGCTTCTTTTATATTTTTTCCATGCACATCCGGTACGGTTTGCTGTTGTCCGTGTTTGGTGATGAAGCCCAGCATGGAGAAAAACAACAGGGCCAGGGCAAAAAACACTACAATAACCGCCAGCAGATTAAATAAAAAAGAGCGTTTGGTAATAAAGTCGAACACGATAATTATATTAAGTGTGATAATCCTTACTTCAGGCTTTCTTCCAAAAGCAGGCCATAAAATTCTGTCAGTGTTTTTCCTGCAGCCCTTACCTGTTGGGGAACCAGGCTATTTTCAGACTGCCCGGGCATTGTATTTATCTCCAGGAAATATAATTTCCCGGTACCTTCTTCATATATAAAGTCCACCCGCACAATGCCTTTGCAATTCAGTTTGTTGTAAATAACAGTAGCGGTTTCCTGTACCTGGCGGGCAATATCGTCCGTTATGGGTGCAGGGGTAATTTCGTTGGAAACGCCCGGGGTGTATTTGGCTTCGTAGTCGAAGAACTCCTTGCTGCTCACTACTTCTGTGATAGGCAGCACGGTAATAGCGCCGTTTGCACGGTACAATCCCATGGTAAGTTCCCGGCCTTTGATAAACTCTTCGATCAGGATCTGGGAGTCTTCATTAAAGGCCTTATCGATAGCTGGCTGCAGCTCTTCAGCGGTTTTCACTTTCGACATACCAATGCTGCTGCCCCCTTCTGCCGGCTTCACGAACACGGGGTAAACGCAATTGCTGCAGGATTTCTGCTGTATTATAGGGCTGATGACGGAAAATATGTACTGATTTAGACACATTTACTATATTCAGTGCATCCACCACCTTATTGCAATAGCTTTTGTTGAATGTGAGTGCGGAGGTGACCATACCACAGCTGGTAAAAGGAATACCAAGCATTTCGAAATATCCCTGCAGGCGGCCATCTTCTCCAGGCGTACCATGAATACCAATAAATACGGAATCGAAAATGACCTTCTTTCCGTTGATGGTTAAGGAAAAATCATTTTTATCTACTTCAGTCACCTGGCCATCAGCGCCTGTATGGCTCCAGCTCTCTTTGGTGATAATAATCTTGTATACGTTATACTTACTGCTATCCAGGTTATTTTCAATAGTTACGGCACTTTGTACGGATATCACATATTCTCCGGAATATCCACCGGCGACCAAAGCTATATTCTTCTTCATAAGAGATTTTACTATAAGCGGGTAAAGTTAAAGGTTATTTGTTAATTGTCAAGAGCCGCAGCGCCTGTGGGCGGTGGCTGTTCAAATTACATAAAAAAACCGTTCCAGCCAGCGCGGGAACGGTTATCAAGCTTCCTGGAGAATATCTTAAATGTGCAGTTTTGCCTTCTTATCCATCAGTTCATCGACGGTTTCCTGGTACATTTCGTCAGGAACGCAGCAATCTACCGGGCAAACCGCCGCACATTGCGGTTCTTCATGAAATCCCTGGCATTCTGTACATTTGTTGGGCACAATATAGTAGGTATCTACACTGATAGGCGCATTTCGCTGGTCAGCATCCAGTACACTACCATCCATTAATGTATAGGAGCCTTTTACGGTGGTACCGTCGGCTAGCGCCCATTCAACACCACCCTCGTATATCGCATTATTGGGGCATTCCGGTTCGCAGGCGCCACAGTTTATACATTCGTCTGTTATCTTAATTGCCATAGTGTAAACTTTTTGGTTAAGTAGTAAGCCATTAATTTTGTGTGACAAAAATAAAATTTTCCCGGTTTAATTAGGTCATTATTTATATAGTTTCATGAACATAGCAGAAAAAGAAGCCGCATTGGTGCGCCTGGGGCAGTATCTGGCGGATAAAAGCCCGGAATTGGAAGCAGTAAAAGAGCGTGCATATATTGCCAATGGTTGGTTTATCCCCTCCTTTATCGACAATGCGCTGGACAATATCTCCCGTTATTTCCTCTCCCCTGCCCCTTTACAGCAGTGGTTGCAGGGATATCCCAAAGCTGCGGAGGCACGCACCCCTAAAACTGTTGGAATCGTTTCTGCCGGGAATATCCCGCTGGTAGGCTTCCACGACTGGCTTTGCGGGTTTATCAGCGGACACCGGGTAAAAATGAAACTTTCAGGTAAAGATGAGATCCTGATGAAACATATCCTGGAAAAGATCGGTGAATGGTATCCGGACCAGGCCGGTCAAACGGAAATACAGGACATGCTGAAAAACTGCGACGCCTATATTGCCACCGGCAGCAACAACTCAGCCCGGTACTTCCACTACTATTTTGCCAAATACCCACATATTATCCGCCACAACCGCACCTCCGCCGCCATCCTTACCGGTAAGGAAACCCCGGAGGAACTGCTTGCCCTGGCTGATGATGTGATGCTGTACTTCGGCCTTGGATGCCGGAATGTTACTAAAATTTATGTGCCACTGAACTACGACTTTGCCCCCCTCCTCAAAGCACTGGAGAAATACAGCCACCTGGCTGACCATCACAAATACAAAAACAACTACGACTATAACCTGGCCCTGCTGCTGCTGAATAGCAGTCCTTATATGACTAATGGCAGTATCCTGCTGCAGGAAAACACCGGCCTGTTTTCACCCATCAGCGTTTTACACTATAGTTATTATGTAGATATGGCGCAGCTGCAACAGGAGCTTTCCGGTGAAGATGCCCTGCAGTGCCTGGTAGGACAACAGTTCACGCCGTTCGGTTATGCCCAGCAGCCGTCGCTTGCTGATTATGCAGACGGGATAGATACGCTGAAGTTCCTGCTGGAGTTGTAGCGCGGCGCGCGCCTTCGGCGCTTGCCACGGAAATTGTCTTGGAGCAGGATTACGCTGATTATGTTGATTACGCTGATTTTCCCACCTTTTATTATGAAGATTTTTCCATTTTTTGTTGTAATGGTAATGGGGAGATTAGAAAAGATAAAGTGTGATAAGACCCATTTTATCTCTTTTTTATTTTATCTCCCCGAAATATAAAAACAACAAGACGTGGGAAAATCAGCGTAATCAACATAATCAGCGTAATCCTGCTCCAAGACAATTTAAAGGCGCCGAAGGCGCCGCCTCCCTAACAATTTGTCGCAATTACTTGTTATCTTGACAGGCAGGCTGTCATTCCTGTCAGTACGGTATTAAGCCGTGTTTAACGATTGATATAAAAATGTGTTAAAGTGAATCACCCCTGTTGCGTTTGATTCACAGGGCGAATTAAATTTGTAGTAAGGGCATGTAAATTGATCATATCCCGGCGTTATTATTAACTATCACGCAAACACACTATAATATGAAATTCAAGCAAATTGTTACGACTGTTCTTATCAGTGCTGTAACGGCAGCTGCCTCCATATTTGTGTATGGCAAATATATTCAGCCGAAGCAGCCGATTGTTTTCCAGAATGGTACTGAAATTCCCGTAAACTATGCCCGCTACATGCCGGGTACGGAAGGGAATGCGAATGCCACCCCACCTTCCGACTTCACCACCGCGGCCAAGGCAGCAGTGCCGGGTGTAGTGCATATCAAAACAAAGATCAACCCCAGGCAGGTAACCAACGGTAATAACCTGCAAAGAAGACGCAGCATCCTGCAGGACCTTTTTGGAGATGATTTTTTCGGAGATGAATTTAACGGTGGCGGAGATGGCCGCAGGTACTACGTTCCAGGCCAGATGGCTTCCGGTTCCGGCGTACTGATCTCTGCAGACGGTTACATTGTAACCAATAACCACGTAGTTGCAGATGCCGATGAAATCAGCGTTTCCCTCAGCAACGAAAACAAAGTATTCAAAGCAAAGATGATAGGCACGGACCCCAGCACCGACCTGGCCGTTATTAAAATTGATGCGAAAGACCTTCCTTATCTGCTGTATGGCAACTCCGACAATGTAGAAATAGGACAATGGGTACTGGCCGTAGGTTATCCGCTGAACCTGGATGCTACGGTGACTGCGGGTATTGTAAGCGCCAAATCACGCTCTATTGGTATCAACAGAAGCGGTGGCAAAGTGAACAGCGCTATTGAATCCTTTATTCAAACAGATGCTGCTGTGAACCAGGGTAATAGTGGTGGCGCATTGGTAAATACCGCCGGCGAACTGGTAGGTATCAACTCTGCGATTGCCTCTCCAACAGGCTCTTATGCCGGCTACTCTTACGCTATCCCGGTAAACCTCATCAAAAAAGTGGTGAACGATATCCTGAAATATGGTAATGTACAGCGGGCGTACCTTGGCGTAAGATATGCGCCTTCCTCTCTCATTGCCAATATGAGCGATGAGCAGTTAAAGGATGCCGGTATTAAAAGGGATGTAAACGGCGTACAGGTAACAGATGTATTGCCTAACAGCTCTGCTGCGGCCGCAGGCCTCCGTACCGGTGACGTGATCACCGCTGTGAATGGCGTAAAAATTCCTACCACTTCGCAGTTGAGCGAACAGGTGGCACGCTATAAACCAGGCGATAAAATCAGTTTAAGCTACCTGCGTGACGGTAAAGAAGTTACCGTGAACAATGTGGTGATGAAGAACCTGAAAGGCAATACAGACCTGGTAAAGGTAACTGCGCTGGATCGTTTGGGTGCGGACCTCTCCGAACTTGATAAAGACCAGGCCGCCCGTTTGGGTGTGAATGGTGGGGTAATTGTAAACGATATCGGCAACGGTATCCTGAAAAAACAGACCACTATGGCCCCGGGATTTGTGATCCTCAAAGCTGGTAATACGCAGGTCACCTCCGTGGATGAACTCAGCCAGATAGTGGAAAAGCAAAAGAACCTCAAGCTGATAGGTTTCTATCCTGAAAGAGGCGGAAATATCTATTACTATAATATTGCTACCGGCACTGAGGCCGAAAACCTCTGATCCCCTTAAAGTAATTGGGTTTTAGGTCTTAAGAAAAAGTCCCGTTTCCGGCAAGCCGGAGCGGGACTTTTTCTTTTTAAGTCATACAGGCCCCGCCTGGAAAAGCAGACCGTGCAATCAGTCATTCTATGAAAACATATTAGGAAAATAATATAAGTATCTGATAAGTTGGCGGGGTAATCCGTAAACAGGAGAATTGGCTTAGGCAACGCATAAAAAAGCCGGTTAAGCGATGGCTCACCGGCTTTAATAATTAAAGTAAATTAAGAATATCAGAGATTAATTACCCCTTTCAGCTGGGTAAAGAACTCGTCCTTTTTACGGGAAGAGATAGGAATATTCTTCTGATCGCTCATCACCACGGCTGTTCCCAGCCCTTTGATGATTTTCACGATGTGATGAATATTAATGAGGAAGGACTTATGCACCCGGTAAAAACCTTTATCGGACAGCATTTCCTCATATTCCTTCAATGATTTGGAGATCAGGTGAGATACGTTGTTGATCAGCTGAATTTTAGTATAGCTGTCAAAGGCTTCACAATAAATAATATCCTTCAGATCGATTACATTATACCCGTCGTTCACCGGTATAACGATCTTTGAGAAGGCGTTATCGTTGTTCTTTACGTAGTCTTTCAGTATGGATGCCAGCTCGTTGAGTCGCCCCTTCTTGCTTTTCTTCACTTTTTCAAGTGCATCTTCCACTTCACTGACCTTGATTGGTTTCAACAGGTAATCCAGCGCAGCAAATTTAATTGCCTGCAGTGCATATTCCTGGAAAGCGGTGATAAAAATAACTTCAAAATTCAGTACCGGAAACATTTCCAGTAGCTGAAATCCATTGTGTGGTGGCATCTCAATGTCAAGAAACAGAACATCAATGGGGTTATTTTTTATCATTTCTGCCGCCTCATTGATATTCTGCGCCTCACCGACAACTGTCACATCTTTGCAGTAGTTCTCGAGTATATTGCGTAAAATATGAATGTTGCGGACTTCATCGTCTACAATGGCAGCTTTTATATTACTCATAACATCTTAACAATGGGAATCAGTATTTCAACTAAGGTACCTTCCTTATTGCCGAAACCAGATTTAAATTTATCAATAATTTCTAACTTTCCAACACTTCCATTAAAAGATTTTATAATCTGCAACCGCTCTTTAATCACGCTAAGTGCAGTAGACTCGTGTTTAATGAGCCTTGAACTTTTAATGCTATTTGACTTATCCCAACCTATTCCGTCATCATCTACCGAACAATATAACAGGTCGTCCACCATTTCCAGGCGGATTTCCAGGTAACCGCTGATATTTTTGGGCGCCAATCCGTGTTTAATGGCATTTTCCACTATCGGCTGAATAATCATGGGTGGGATGTAGATGGTATACTCCTTCAAAGCATCCTCCATGATAAAGTGATAGGTAAAGGAATGTGCAAACCGGATCTTTTCCAACTCCAGGTAACGGGTCAGGAAAGCGATTTCTTCTTCCAGTGATATATACGATTTCCTGGAGTTGTTGAGCATCTGCCTCATGAGCGTAGCAAAGTCTGCCAGGAAATTCAGCGCTTGTTTCTCTTCCTTCTCCAATATAAGGTGTTGAACGGAGTTCAGCGAATTAAAAATAAAATGTGGGTTCATCTGGTTGGTCAGCGCCTTGGCTTCCAACTCCGCAATGCGCCGGTTGTACTCTGTTTTACGCTTTTCCGCCTGTTTAATCCGCCTGATGATATACCGTAAACCGATCAGCACCACCAGCAAACCAGCCAGCAGGAGGATGCCTCTTGCCCACCATTGCTGGTACCACCTGGGTAGTATGTTCACATCTATGCTCACCGGCTTTGACCAGTCGCTCTTATATTTTCTTGCCCTTATCATAAGGGTGTAATTCCCTGGCTGCAGGTCGGGGAACGGAATGATGTTAGACATGGTGGTTACCCAGCCGCTGGTGGTATCTCCGGAAAAATTATACTGGTATTCCACCAGCTCCGGCAGGTCAAAAACGATGGTACCGAATTCCGCTTCAAATGACGCTTTGCGCTGATACAGGTGTACAAAGCTATTGGAGGCGAGGAAGGTGCTGTCGCCATAGCGGATGTTATTCAGGTAAATCACCGGCGGCACGGTATCCACCGGGATATGATCCGCATTAAAAGAACACAGGCCATTGGAGGTAGCGATGAAGAGGGTATCATTATCGGCATATACGCCGCGGATATCGTCCGACATCAGGCCGTCGCTGGAGGTGATATTACGTGTAATCGTCTGCGTTTTTACATCAATCACGGACACTCCGCGGTTGGTGGCCACATACAGCCGGCCCACGCCATCGTAGTAAAGCTGCTGACAGATATCGCTGGCCAGGTTGTTGGCGGTGGACAGGTGTTTGATGACGTTGTCATTTTGCATCACGTAAATCCCCTGGTCGCTGGTACCAATCCAGAGGGAGCCATCAATCCATTTAAGATCCTTGATACTTACCTTCCGCAGGGTATCTGCACCGGCTGGCAACAGTTGCCGCCTGCCGTCTGTGCAAAAAAACAGGCCTGCGTTGGTTCCAACGTAATAAGCGGAGTCGTTGATGCTTGCCAGCGAAGTAACCAGCATATCTAGGTCGCTGATGGCATAATCATCCAGTGCTACTACCTGGTTTTTTGCAGCAATCCTTATCTTCCCGGAAGGCGACACATCCACATCTTTCAGCATTCTCACGGATTTTAACAGTGTTGTTTTCCGGGACAGGGTATTAAACTTGTACAATCCGTTATCGGTGCCAATGAGTACATTATCGTTGGTATACGGGGTAATGGAAAGTACGCTGTTACGGCCGGAAGTGGTATCCACTGTGTATTGCCGGATACTGTTTTCCGCATCCATTGTATTGAGAACGCCGGCATTCTGCCCGATCAGCAGCAGGTCGCTTTTCTTGTCTTTGCTGATACTGAAAATGGAATGTGAATAAAGTCCGTTGGTATTATCGAGATAGCTGAAGTAAAAGTTTTTGTAGGGGATGTTATACACGCCGTCTCCAAAAGTGGTGATCCAGATGTTGCCGTCCCTATCCTTCAGCAGGGAGGTAATGAAGTGATTATCCAGCAGCCGGGTGATCTGCCGTTCTCCTTTAAAATAATCTTTCAGGTAATACAAGGCGCGCTGGGTGCCAATCCACAGGTTATCGTTATCAATACATATGTGGCTGATATCATCTTTAATACCCCATTCTGCGCCGTTAAAAAAACACACGGCATCCTTTGCGGTGTAGGAGTAAAGCGTGTTCCGGATAATTACAATGGCGCTTCCGTTTATACGGTTGTGAAACGCGGAATCATCCAGCGGGTACGGCGATGCGTTATAAATCTCTTGCTTGGAATTACTGGGGTCGCGCAGGCTTTCGAGGTGAAAGGAGGCCTGCAGCGGGTGGAAGATGCTGTCGTTCCGCATCAGGAAGTACAGGTCTGATCCCGAGGCGCCCAGTTTATCATAGATTATTTCTTTACCGTTGTATTGAACAATCCTGTTGTTGCTGTTGAGGAACCAGATATAACCGCCTTTGCCTTCAAATGCATACTGCATATAGTGACTACGGCTGTTAAAAATGAGGGAGGAATCATTTTCTTCGTTATGAATCACTGATTTCTTATAGAACGAAGGTTTTCCGTTGAGGGTGAAAAACCATACCCTTCCCCTGGAGTCGGCGGCGAGTTTCACTACCTCGTTGTCTGTGAGACCGTCTTTTTTGGCGTAGTTACGGAATCTTTTACCATCAAATTTACTGACGCCGGTAGGAGTTGCAAACCATATGAAACCGTCTTTATCCTGCGTAGCAGCATAAACAGTAGCGTTGGCCAGTCCGTCCTTTACATTATAGTTACGGATCATCAGCCCCTGCGCGAGGGTTGTTGTAACAGTGCAAAAGAAGACCAACCCCCATAACATTATAAAACGGCTCAAGGGCATCGGAGTTTAATGGTTTATTGCAGGAGTATTACCTGTAAGTATTACGAGTTACGGATTTTTCCGGAAAACACCCGCAAAAATCCGGCCCCGTAATACTTAATATGAAACTTCTTTCCTAGTACGCTCTTGCGAAAAGCACCCTTTCTTTAGATGGCTTCCCGGTCAGGATACACGTGCCGGCTTCCTGCGGGTTGTTGAGCGGAATACAGCGTATCGTAGCTTTTGTGCGATCTTTGATCTGTTCTTCTGTTTCGGTGGTACCATCCCAGTGAGCAGATACGAAGCCGCCTTTTTCGTCCAGCACTTTCTCAAATTCTTCAAAAGTATCTACACGGGTGATATGACTATCGCGGTAAGCTTTTGCTTTGTTGAACAGGTTGAGTTGTATTTCGTCGAGCAATTCCGTGATGCGGGTTGATAAACCATCGAGCGACAAGCTCATTTTTTCCCTGGTGTCGCGGCGGGTTACTTCGGCCACATTGTTTTCGAGATCTCTCGCGCCAATGGCTATACGAACCGGTACGCCTTTCATTTCGTATTCGGCAAACTTCCAGCCCGGGCGGTTGTTATCGGAATCATCGTATTTCACGCTGATACCGGCGCTTCTCAGTTCCTTAACGATGACATTTACTTTTTCATCGAGTCCTGCTTTCTGATCAGGTCCTTTGTAAATAGGCACAATCACTACCTGTACAGGTGCAATTTTTGGCGGCATTACGAGGCCTTCATCATCGCTGTGCACCATGATGAGTGCGCCGATCAGGCGGGTAGACACGCCCCAGGAGGTGGCCCACACATGTTCCAGTTTATTTTCTTTATTAGAGAACTGTACGTCGAATGCTTTGGCAAAATTTTGTCCCAGGAAGTGAGAGGTACCGGCCTGTAAGGCTTTACCATCCTGCATCATGGCTTCCACGCAGTAGGTTTCCACGGCGCCTGCAAATCTTTCGCTCGGCGATTTCAGTCCGCGTACAACAGGCACGGCCATATAGTTTTCTGCGAAATCAGCATAGATATTCAGCATCTGTTCTGTTTCCTCGATGGCTTCCTGTGCAGTGGCGTGGGCGGTATGGCCTTCCTGCCAGAGGAACTCCGTGGTACGGAGAAACAGGCGGGTACGCATTTCCCAGCGCACAACATTTGCCCACTGGTTGATCAGGAGGGGTAAGTCGCGGTACGACTGTATCCAATCTTTATAAGTATTCCAGATAATAGTTTCAGAAGTGGGGCGAACGATCAGTTCTTCCGCCAGTTTGGCATCGGGATCTACGATTACGCCGCCGCCGTTGGGATCGTTTTTGAGGCGGTAGTGGGTTACTACGGCGCATTCTTTGGCGAATCCTTCCACGTGCGCAGCTTCTTTACTTAAAAAGCTTTTGGGGATGAACAGCGGGAAATAGGCGTTCTGGTGACCGGTTTCTTTGAATTTGCGGTCCAGTACATCGCGCATGGCTTCCCACAAAGCAAATCCGTATGGTTTGATGACCATACATCCTTTTACTGCAGAATAATCTGCCAGTCCGCCTTTCAATACCAGGTCGTTATACCACTTTGAATAGTCTTCCGAGCGGGCCGTTATCTCTTTACTCATAAAAAATTTACATTATTTATATACCGTTATTTTTAAGCTAGTTCCGGTTCAATTTGTCGAGACAAAATTAAACCTATCCGCCGGGTGCCAAAGGCTGGATTGGCTTAGTTTTTGTCCATTTATATTAAGAAGAAAATTCCACAAACATAGATGAAAAACATAACGTTGCAAACACTTATCATAAAATAATATAACATAGTCTGTGTTATTGTAACTTTCTTCCTGTTAATTCCGTTTAAAAGAAGTAAATTTACTACACGAATCACGCTTAAAACATATTTCAAATGAAGCCTATATTATACATTGGACTGGCCGCATCGCTCGCACTGGGAGCGTGTTCCAGTACCTATAAAACGGCTCAGACTCCGGATGATGTATACTATTCTCCGCGTCAGCAGCAGCGTACCTATGCCTCCAGCAACGGTTCGAACGGCAACAGCCGCCAGGATGAAAACGATGCCAACTATGTTGAAGGAACGCAGGATGATGGCGGTACCTATGTAACTTACCAGGACGATGACCAGGGTGACTATCAACGTCGCCTGAACAGATTTGGCAGTGGCAGCAACTATTCCGGTGATTACTGGGATGGTTACAATGCAGCCTCCAACCTTTACATGAGCAGTGGCTTTGGTATGGGATACGGTAGCGGCTTTGGTTTAGGTTACAGCCCATACAGCAGCTTTTATGGTCCTTCCTTTGGTTTGGGCCTTGGATTCGGCTGGGGAATGGGTGGTTACTACAGCCCCTGGAGCACCGGCTTCTATGGCGGATGGGGTTATCCATACGTAGGCAGCTACTGGCCTTCTTACTACTACCCGTACTACGGCGGCTACTATGGCCACGGTGGTTACTACGGTGGTGGCGGTTATTACGGACATTATACCACACGTCCTTCCAACTCCTATGGTTCCGTAAGAGGCGGTAACGAAAGAGTTCGCAGGGCAGATTATACCAACAGTGGCGGCACAGGCGGCGGCGGTTACACCCGTCCTTCCAGAACCGGTACTTTCCAACCTGCCAATGGCGGTACATCCAATGGTGAAAGACCACGCCGTGTATTCCAGCAGTCCAGTTCTGAAAGACCTGTAACCAGGCCTTCTTACCAGAACAACAGCGGCAGCAGCAACAATGGCGGCGGTTATTCCCGTCCGCAGAGAACAGAGTACAGCAGACCTGCTCCTACTCCGGCTCCAAGTTACACTCCTAGTTCCGGCGGTGGTCGCGTAGGTGGTGGTAATTCCGGTGGCGGCGGTGGTGGTGGCTACAGCCGTCCATCCAGAGGAGGCCGTTAATAAATAAAATCATTTACAAGATAAGCGTAGCCTAAAAACCTACGCTTATTTTTTATCTCGCACACGTTTTGCCAGTTCAGCACGTTATACTTATCGCGGCAAGCGTTAGTAACCGTTAAATTAACCTGCAAGCAAATCTCATTTTAAGAATACAGATTATGATTAAAAGACTTTATCCTCTTTTAGGTGGCTTGTTTATATCTGTAACAGCCATGGGCCAGAGTTCCAACGACGCATTACTTTACTCCCCCCTGCAGCCTCACGGTACAGCCAGGACCCAGGCGCTGGGCGGTGCAGGTGTGGGCCTTGGAGGAGATTATTCATCTGCTCATATTAACCCGGCAGGTATTGCCATTTTTAAGACCGGCGAATTTCATATTTCGGGTGGCGTAGGCATCTCTCAAAATACCTCCAATTACCTGGGCAACAGCCAGCTTGATAATAAAGGGAACCGCAGCAATTTCCAGCTGCCATCCATCGGGCTCATTATGGCTACCAATAAGAATAGCGGCAGCAGTACCTGGAACAACATTACCTTTTCACTGGGTATGGAACGACTGGCCAATTACAACAACGAAATTGCCATTGCAGGTCACAATACCTTGTCTTCTTATTCCGACCGTTTTGTAGATGATATATTCGATGGCAGTACCTCCACACAGGCACTGGGCACAGATCTGGGATTCAGTACCGGGTTACTGGCTGACTACCAGCCTACCGGCGGTAACAAAGAACCCATGACACTGGCCTCCCCTTCCAGGCAAATAGGTGGTCTTACGGAAGGCATCCAGCAAAGAGGTACCCTGAAAACAGAAGGTGGTTTGAATGAATACACTTTTGCTATCGGCGGTAACTACGGCGATCGCCTGTATATCGGCGCCAGCTTAAACCTGCCGAGCATTAATTATAAAGAATCACTCGCCTGGTCAGAAGATGACGCCAGCAGTAACAAAGGCAACGACTTTGGCTACTTCGATTATTACAAGGACCTGAAACGTACCGGCTTAGGCGTTGGCGGTAAAATTGGTATCCTGTATAAAGTGTCTGATCATTTCAGACTTGGTGGTACTTTCGCTACCCCTACCTGGTATTCCCTTCATGACAGCTACAGTTCGGAACTGTACTCAGATATAGAAGATGGTCGTGGTGAACAGGGTTCTACTTCCTTTGATCAAACAGAAGGTTATCCTGTAGAATACGACTACAACTACACTGCGCCTTTACGCGCGGCAGCGGGCGCATCTTACTTTTTTGGTAACCTGCAGGAACCACAAAGCCCCCAGGGCTTTATTACAGCTGATTACGAATTCGTGAATACCCCTTCCGGTAAATTCAGGATGAGTGACGACAGGGCCGGGGAAAAAAACCTGAACGATAACATCAGCGCGGTGTATAAATCTACTTCCAATATTCGTGTAGGCGCCGAGGTTAAATTTATGGCGATATACGCGGTAAGGGCGGGTTTTGCTTCCTATGGCAATCCATACAGCGATGATAAATACAACGCAGGCGTAAACGCTTCCCGCAAAGTGTACAGCGGTGGTATTGGCTTCCGCAATAAAGGTCTTTATGCAGATGCTACCTACAGCTACACCCAGGGCAAAGACAGGTACCAGCCTTACACTGTGTACGACGCACAGCTGAGTCCTGCGGCGGCAACACTGGATTTTACCAGAAGCAACATTGTACTGACAGTAGGATTTAAATTTTAAGCAACCTCATTTTACGATACATAAAAAAAGCCGTGGTGTAATTCACCACGGCTTTTTTTTATGTATCGTCTATTACTCCGCCTTCAGATTCTTCACCGGGTTTTCCAACGCTGCCCGGATCGCCTGGAAGCTCACTGTGAGTAAAGTGATTCCAACAATCGTAATCCCTACCAGCAGCGACACGCCGGCTCCCACCTCGATGTGATAAGCAAAGCTATGCAACCACCGGTCCATGCAATACCATGCCAGCGGCAAACCAATCAGCACGGCTATCAGTACCGACCGCAGAAATTCCCCCGACAACATCATCATTACATGGGTAGCGGTAGCGCCCAATACTTTGCGGATGCTGATTTCCTTACGCCTGCTTTCGGCGGTAAAGGTGGCCAGTCCAAACAGGCCCAGACAGGATATCAGGATAGCCAGTGCAGTAAAATATTTTGATAAGGCGGCCACTCTTTTCTCCGCTGTATATTGCGCCTGGTAATCTTCATCGAGAAACTTATAATCGAACGCAAACCCGGGGTTATAGTGCTGGTAGAAGGCAGCCAGTGCATCCAACACTGCTTTTGTTTGCCCGGCTTTTACTTTTACCATTACCGTGCTGTTCAGAGAATCCAGCCGGAAAAACAACGGGCTGATAACTTCGTGCATAGATTGAAAATGAAAGTTCTTCACTACGCCTGCTATCTCCGTTTTCATCCCGTTAAATTCTATCACCTTGCCTACAGGATTATCAATTCCCATTGCCTTGATAGCAGCTTCATTAAAAATGATCCTGGAATCATCTGCACCGTAGTCGCGGGAAAAGGACCTTCCAGCTGCCATTTCGATGCCCAAGGTTTCTATCATATCGTAGTTCACCATAAACGGACGGCACATAATAGTTTCCGTGGTGCCCCTGCCCTTCCAGGTGCACCCTGTGGAAGGCGCGCCCAGCACATTCCCTACCATAGCAGAGGCATTCACCACGCCTGGTATTCTTTTCAACGCTGACAGGAATTCAGGTATATGTTCCGGCACTTTCCCTTCCACATCGAAGTATACGACGTTGTCTTTGTCGTAACCAGGATTTTTATCCTGCACATAAGCTATTTGCCGGTATACTGTAATTACGCCCACCATAAATAAAACTGAGAGTGTAAACTGGAATACCACCAGGCCTTTGCGTGCCATCAATTGCCCCGGTGATCCCGGCACCTTTCCTTTTAGCACTGGCAGAGGATTAAATCCGGACAAATACAACGCCGGGTAGCCACCCGCCAGGATGCCCGTCAGCAGCGCGATACCAGTAATGATACCCACCATTGTGCCACTTAGCGAGAAAGACAATGCTTTGCCGGTGATACGATTGAATTCCGGCAGCAGCAGTGCCACCAGTAGTAATGCGATGCCCAGCGCGAGAATAGTCATCAGCATGGATTCACCGAGGTATTGCAGTACCAGCGCCAGGCGGTTGGCGCCTATTGTTTTGCGGATCCCCATCTCTTTCATTCTGCCGGAAGCCTGTGCGGTGGAGAGGTTTACAAAGTTAATGCAGGCAATTACCAGGATAAAAAGTGCGATGAGGGAGAATAATTTCACGTAGCTGATCCTGCCACCGGCAGCCACACCGTTTTCATAATTGCCATGCAGGTAATGATCGCTGTAGCGCTGCAGGAACAGGTTGCGGGGTGTAGTGCTTCCCTTGGTAAGACCAGTCATGAAGCTGCTCAGCTTTGCATTAAACGCGGGGATATCGGCGCCTTCTTTCATAACAAGAAAGGTATTGAACGGTCCCTGCGGGTCCAGCGCCGTGATGTTCATGATTTCCCGGAATGCATCGAATGGCAGCAGGCAATCGAATTGGGTGGAAGTATTGGTGGGGAGCTCATCTAACACGCCGGAAACAGTGCTGACTTTTTTGAACCGGTCTACCTGCCAGGTGATGGTTTTACCCAGTGCATCGGTTGTACCAAACAGTGTTTGTGCAAGCTTAGAAGAGATGACGATGCTGTTTTTGTCTTGTAGTACCTGCCGGCTGTTTCCCTGCAGCAATGGATAGGAGAATACCTGGAGATAATCCTGACCTGCAAATATGCCGGCGGATTTCGTGCTTTTGTTGCCGGTGGTCAGCGCTATTTTAGGGAACCAGGATGGCGGTGTGCTCACGGTAGCATTTTCCACTTCAGGCATATTTGCTTTCAACGCATCCGCCAGCAGTGCGGGTGTTCCGTTGGAGGTGGTAATGCCTTTTTCGTGTGGCTGATTTTCCATTACCTGGAAAAGGTGGTGGTCGTTTTTATGGAAGTGATCAATGCTGAGTTCATCGTATACCCACAAACAAATCAGCAACGTACAGGCGAGACCGGTAGACAGGCCAATGAGATTGAGGATCGTAAAACGCCTGTTTTTCAGCAGGTGGCGCCAGGCCGTTTTCAGGTAATTTTTAAACATAAGCAACTGTTTTCGTGAGCTGTGCAGACACGGTGCCGCCAAGAAAATGCCATGTTACCAGGCTTTTAAATACAAGAGATTTATATATTTTATATTTATCGCAAATGTTCGGTTTCAGTACAGTGGTTGTCCGTAATTATTTTCCGGGAGATGTATACCGCGGCGTTACAACTGGTGGAAAAATCCTGCGCGGAGCATGCGTACTAGCCTTGTTGCTGCACGTAGTTCATGATATCTGCCGTATTGCGCGGATCAAACCAGGTGAATGCCGGGTCCTTCCTGAACCAGGTGAGTTGCCGTTTTGCGTACTGGCGGGTATGTGTTTTAATATCGTCGATGGCCTGATCGAGGGAGATGTGGCCGTCGAGGAAGCTGAATATTTCCTGGTATCCTACGGTGCGGAGGGCATTGTGTTCGCGGTAAGGTAAAACGGAGCGGACTTCTTCCACCAGGCCGGCGTGTATCATTGTATCTACGCGGTGGTGGATATTGTGGTGGAGTTGTTCTTTGGGCAGGGTGATGCCTATTTTAATTACCCGGAAATCGCGGGGGGAGCGGGTAGCACTGCGGAAGGTGGTGATAGATTGGCCGGTGGCGTCGAGCACTTCCAGCGCGCGGATAAGGCGTTGGGGGTTTTGGGTTTCGGCGGTGGCATAGAAGCCGGGATCGCGTTCCTGCAATTGTTGCTGCAGCCAGGCGAGGCCGTGTTGTGCATACTGTTCATTGAGGTGAGTGCGGATGCCCGGGGCAATGACAGGCATATCGTCGATTCCTTCCGCAAAGGCCCTGATATAAAGACCGGTGCCGCCGCACATTATGGCTACGTCGTTTTTCTCAAAGATTTCGCGGGCGTAGCCCAGGGCCAGTTTCTCGTAAACGCCTGCGTTTACGTCTTCCCGGATGCTGTGGGAATTGATGAAGTAGTGGGGAACCGCCGACAATTCTTCCGCGGAGGGCTTTGCTGTACCGATGCTGATTTCGCGGTAGCATTGCCTGGAATCTGCAGAGATCACTGCTGTATTAAACAGTTGTGCCATTTGAACAGACAACGCTGTTTTGCCAGAAGCGGTGGGACCTGCGATAATGATGACGGTTTTTTGCATAAGTATTGCGCTAAATATTTAGGGATCTGTTTATTTTTTCCGGGAGACGGGCCATTTCAGCTAAGTGGATGAAACGGGTAATCTCTGCAAAAAATAAACAGATCCCTAAAATGACTGACAGTTCTATTTAAAAGTTATTTTCTTCTTCTCCGCCAAATTCTTCTGTGCTATCGCCGCCTAAGGCGTCGCTTTCTTCCCCTTCTTCGCCGAAGCCGTCGGCGTCCATACCTTCTTTATTGAGGTCATATTTTTCTTCCATTTCCACGAGTTTATCACCTACCAGGCCTTTGGTGCCATATTGACTGGGGGCCAGGCCTTCTTTGCGAACGCAGGCAGGGTAAACCATTTTGCTGTTTTCATCTTTGGAAACGCCGATGAGTTCTACGAGGAACGACCAGTTTTTGGCGAAATCGTAGAGATAGATAAATTTCTGATTAGGATCTTTCACTGCGGCAGCAATCATGGTATCCGCCATGAGCAGGGGTTCTGCTTTACGGGGTTGATTATCTGCTTCCAGGATGATTTCCCGGCCACGTTGCCAGTTATCATTGCTGCGGAAAAAGGTGGCTTTGTGTTTTGAATCAAATTCGAATGCCTGCAAAATTGCTTGGTGAAATAATAAAAACGTCTGATTCGGCTTAATGGCAATGTCCCTGTAGACACTTTCATCTTCTTCCCAGTAAACTCTGAATTTCAAAACCGGCATGACAAAAAGGTTATAAGTTATTTAATGATTAAACACTCCGCAATGAGCGGTGGATCCTGAATGCTAGTGTATTTTATTATGGTATTGTAAAATTACCAATTTTATTTAACCGGGCTTAGATTCAATGCGCCGGCTTTTTCCAATAAAAAAGCGTATGCTGCCTCGTAAGTATTTGGGATTTCGCCATCCAGGATGGCTTCCCTGATGGCGCTTTTCAGATCGCCTACGATCCTGCCAGGTTTCAGCCCAAATGTTTCCATAATCATCTCCCCGGTTATAGGAGGTTGCCAGTTGCGGATCCGGTCGCTCTCTTCCACTTCTTTTAAGCGTCTGCGGACCAATTCAAAATTTTCGAGGTAGCGCTTAACCTTGGTTTTATTTTTTGAGGTAATATCCGCTTCGCACAGCATCATCAGTCCTTCTATATCGTCTCCGGCATCGAAGAGTAATCTCCGGATAGCCGAGTCTGTTATGTTCTCTTTTGTGAGACTGATGGGACGCAGGTGTAGTTCTACCAATTTCTTTACCAATCTCATTTTTTCGCTCATTGGCAGTTTCATCCTGCTGAAGATACGGGGAACCATTTTACCACCTACCGCATCGTGACCGTGAAAAGTCCAGCCATGACCGGGTTCAAATTTTTTGGTGGCGGGTTTCCCGATATCGTGTAGCAATGCGGCCCACCGAAGCCAAAGATCCCGTGTATTTTCCGATATATTGTCTACTACCTGCAAGGTATGATAAAAATTATCTTTGTGCCCTTTTCCCTCGTACATCTCTACTCCCACCATATCTATCATTTGGGGGAAAATAATTTTGAGCAGGCCGGATTGATATAAGAGGTCCAGTCCTACCGAGGGTTTTGTTGAGAGCATTATTTTATTGAACTCATCGGAGATCCTTTCCTGGGAAATGATCCTGATCCGTTCAGCATTTTCCTGTATGGCGGTAAAGGTGCTTTCTTCGATGGTAAACTGCAGCTGGGAAGCAAACCGGATGCCACGCATCATGCGCAGGGGATCATCGCTGAATGTTTGAGCGGGCGCCAGGGGCGTCCGGATGATTTTCTTATCGAGGTCCACGAGGCCGTCGAATGGGTCGAGCAGGGAGCCATAATCGATATCCCGGAGGCTGATGGCCATTGCGTTGATGGTGAAATCGCGGCGGTTCTGGTCGTCCTGCAGGGTTCCGGCAGACACTTCGGGGTTGCGGGATTCTTCGCGGTAGCTTTCTTTGCGGGCGCCAACGAATTCAATTTCCAGGTCATTCAGTTTAACCTGGGCGGTACCATAGGTTTTGAAGAAGTTAACGGGAATGTTGTCACCTAAATTTGCTGCGACTTTGTGTGCGAGTGCGATGCCATCGCCTACGCAAACAATGTCCATATCTTTTGTTTTCCTTCCCAACAGTTTATCCCGCACAAAGCCCCCGATCAGATAGGCGGGAACGCCCAGTTCCTGGGCGGCCAATGCTATCTTTTCCAGCACTTTTCTTTCCTGCAGGGAGCAGGGTATGTCCAACGGCTTGCTGCTGATCATATTTAAATATTCCTGTTAATTTTTATTCCTTTCTCTGAAACCAGGGCGCAAATGTAATAAATAAACGATTTTAATCCCGGATTATCACGATTGAACCATCTTTGTTTATCCTGATTATCCTGGATGCGGCGCTGGGGGTTTCATCGTTTTGCCGGTAGTTCACCACATAATCCACGCCATTCCGGATGCTGGCGGACACGTCGCGGAAGCTGGCCGGCGAGGGTTCCCCGCTGACATTGGCGGAGGTGGACACCAGTGGTTTGCGTAATCTTTTGATCAGGTGGCGGCAAAAAGGATCTTTTACAATGCGGATGGCGATGCTGCCATCTTCGCTGATCACGTTGGGGGCCAGGCCGAGTGCGCCTTCATAAATAACAGTGGTAGGGCGGGTAAAGCCGGCAATGATGTCGGCCATATCGGGGCGTGGATTTGCCACATAATGCAGCAGGTCTTTCACATCGGCCAGCAATACTACCAGGCTTTTGCTTTCGCTCCTTTTTTTCAGGGTATAAATTTTCTGTACGGCCTTTTCATCGGTGGCATCGCAGCCGATACCCCAGATGGTGTCTGTAGGATAAAGGATAAGTCCGCCGGTACGCAGCACCGGCATGGCTGCACTGATATCATCTTCAAACATTTTATATTTCCTTATTTAATTGTTTATATACTTTCATCATGGCGGCGGCGCATTTTTCCGGGGTAAAACGCTGTGCATGCTGCCATCCTTTTTCCTGCATTTGCCTTACCAGGGAAGGATTTCCCATGATTTGCCTCATCGCGTCAGCTATGGAGCCAGGCTCCCGTGGATCTACGTACAGGGCTGCATCTCCCGCTGTTTCTGCAAAACAGGACCCGTGGGAGGTAATTACCGGTGTACGGCTCCAGAGGGCTTCCAGTATGGGAATGCCGAATCCTTCAAAGAAAGACGGATAGATAAGCGCTACCGCGCCCTGGTACAGGAGAGGCAACTCACTGTTTTTAAGCCGTACCTGTTCATTGAGGAAAATCACCTGTTGTGTGAGCCCGTTGGCTTCCAGGTATGCTTTTACTTTCTTTTTATAGCCACTGCCATTGCCCAATACCACCAATGGAAAATCCAGTGTTCCTTTTAGTGTATTCATGGCCGTTACGATGCCTAACAGGTTTTTCCGTTCAATAATCGACCCCACGTACAGGAAATACTGGGACGGCAAACGGTACCTGGCGCCCATTGCGGCGATATCATCATCGGGGTATGTAATGGCAAAAGAGGGATCGCAGCTTTGGTATACCACATCAATTTTACCGGCAGGCGTGTGATAGTAAGTGATCAGGTCCTGCTTTGTCTGCTCGCTGATGGCCACTACCCTGTCTGCCTGCTGGCAGGCGTAGCGGGCCTTGCGGCGATAAGTGATAACATCAATAGGATTATACTGCTCCGGGTATCTTTCAAAAATAAGATCGTGCATGGTAACTACCGACCTGATACCGCTTTTATGAATACCAAAAGGCAGTTCATGACTGAGGCCGTGGTAAATACCGATCTGGTAACGCAACAGGTCCTTTACCACAAAACGGCTGCGCCAGGCCGACTTAAACCAGCGGTACAACGGGTTTTCCGGCACCACTACTTTAAGATCCGGCAGGGCACTGAGATCGTACATACCGGTTTGCCTGGGGGCAAACAGATAATATTCATCTTCCGGGAAATCCTTTACCAGAGATGATATCAGGGTACGACTATAATTCCCAAGACCAGTGTCGTTCTGGAATGCACGTTTGGCGTCGAATCCTATTTTCATAAAGTTCTTTCTTCCACAAAAGGCAAAATTACGGATTACGGATGGCGAATTACGTATATCTGATAAGATTTCCGGAAATACCTCTTTGTAATTCGTAATTTTATTTTCTACGTATTATGTTTGCAAAAAATAAAAAAAATGGATTTACAACAACAAATACTGGCTGCCTGGGCTGATCGCAGCCTCTTACAGGAGACACAGTACACAGATGCAGTTAAGGCGGTGATAGAAGCGGTAGACAAAGGACATCTGAGAGTTGCGACGCCAACAGAAAACGGCTGGCAGGTGAATGAGTGGGTGAAACAGGCTATTTTACTGTATTTCTCCGTTCAGCCAATGGAAACAATGGAGGTGCCTCCATTTGAGTTCTATGATAAAATGAGATTGAAGTCGAACTATAAAGAACTCGGCGTAAGAGTAGTTCCCCATGCAGTAGCGCGTTATGGCGCATTCATTGCCAAGGGCTGTATCCTGATGCCTTCCTATGTTAACATCGGCGCTTTTGTAGATGAAGGAACGATGGTAGATACCTGGGCAACAGTAGGCTCCTGCGCACAAATCGGTAAACACGTGCACCTGAGCGGTGGCGTTGGTATTGGCGGCGTACTGGAACCGTTACAGGCCAGCCCTGTAATCATTGAAGATGGTTGCTTTATTGGCTCCCGTTGCATTGTGGTAGAAGGCGTTATTGTGGAAAAAGAAGCGGTATTGGGCGCCAATGTAGTGCTGACGCAATCTACCAAGATCATTGACGTAAGCGGCAGCGAGCCGATAGAATACAAAGGCCGTGTACCTGCCCGCAGCGTGGTAATTCCTGGAACTTACACTAAGAAATTCCCTGCTGGCGAATACCAGGTATCCTGCGCACTGATCATTGGTCAGCGTAAAGCCTCTACAGACCTGAAGACCAGCTTGAACGACACCCTGCGTGAGTTTAATGTAGCGGTATAAATTTTTATATATTGATGAACGGCGCCTGTTATAGGCGCCGTTTTTTTATGTCCTGAAAAAAAATTTGGTTAGTTTAAAAAAGTGTTTACTTTTGCAATCCCTTTTATGGGGACAAGCGATGCCCAGATGGCGAAATTGGTAGACGCACTGTGTTCAGGTCGCAGCGTTCGCAAGGATGTGCTGGTTCGAATCCAGTTCTGGGCACGAAATTAAAAAAGGCTTTAAGTCATTAGACTTGAGGCCTTTTTTGTTCGAATCAGTTTTGTTCTTTTGGGATGCTGAAGAATACCTCTCTTACCTTTAAATTCCGTAAAGATCTTTCCATCATAACTTTACTCAGCAGCCACCTTTGCGAGGAGCACGTTTATAAATTATTCTACCATCTTGTTCTACATAGTCGCCCGATACAATTGGATATGAATACTTGGGCGCGTACGATACAAAATGACTTCTTATAATTATTTTGTCGTTAACCTTCAGGCTATGCATTTGCTGAAATTCATTAGCGTTTTCCAGCCCAAAACTAAGAATATAATCGTCACCATTAATCCTGACCATCACTCCGAAACCTAATCGTGAGCCTGGCGGAAGAGAAAGAGAGGTTACAACAGCTTCCATATTGGTAGAAGCACTTGTTTGCTTCTTTATTTTAGCCGCACCGGCAAGCACCTTTTGACCTTCAGGAGACGCTTTCCATTTTTTGAACCTTATACCCTCGGGGGTGGCTTCCCATTTTTTTAATTCGGCTTTCATTTCAGCAGCAGAGAGTGGCTTTGGGGCTGATTTTTTAGCCGTTTCATTTTTGATTTCGCGATTGGCAAATACTAGTCCGCCTACCACCACCAGCGGTAAGATCAGCGCATAAATAACTTTTTTCATATTTTTTAGGTTTAATTAACATAAATCTATCTTCTGATAAATCAGATCCGTTTAAGGCATTCCTTTTTATTTTTCGTATCCTTTCAAGTTGGTGCAACAAAAATACTTTGATTTATTTCAGCCTAAGGAATCTGTATTGTAAATAGAAGTGTAAACTTTGTAAATAATATCTTGACATTGTGTTTGTTAGAAGAAAGCTCCTGCCCGTCAGACGAAAGCACCAGGGCGGATGGTTATTACGCTTGTTTTGGTTCGAAAACTTACTGCTACCGGGCATACATAAAAAGCCCGCTCAATGAGCAGGCTCTTTCTTTTTTGTAAATTCCCCCCCTATTGTACATGGCTGGAGGTTAGCTTTTTGTTGTTATCTTCATCAAAGCTGGCTTGACCGGCTGCTTTATATTAACTATCATGACAGATTTATCTCCTGCAGAGCATCAAATTCACCGTGTCACGAATTTTCAGGACCTTGTTGCTACGCCATTCAGTGGAGAAATGAATGCGATTTGCTGGCCCCGTCAACTAACAGGTAATTTTTCTGAGATTGTAAAAAAGGTAGCGCTAAGCGGAAATATTACGACCATTGAACAAGAGGAACTTCATGAACTTCAGCTGAGTGAACAAGGGCAACTTGCCCGTGAAATTCTTTTACATGACCTGGAGGTATTGAAAGCTCACGGTGCATCGCCCATCCTCAATGTGATCAGCTACTACGACCGGGATGATACCTTCCCTTTTTTTCCAACCGATGTTTATTCTTTTCATGTAGATCGCTCTCCTATACCAACCGATACCTTTTTATGCACTTACTATGGTGAGTCGAGTGAAATATTACCAAATTCACAAGGCAAAAAGAAAGTACTTATTCCCGCGATACGTGATGAACTCAAAAAACTATATCATGGAGCAGCGGAAGGCTTTGAATCATTCTTAAGCGACCATTTCTTTGATCTGCATTACCAGGCTACGCCTGATGCACGGCCAATAAGCTTAGGGCTTGGTCACCTATGGAGGCTGGCGGTTGATCACCCTGAAAGCCAGGTGCCTCCCTGTATTCACCGTGCACCAACAGAAAAACCCGGAGAGAGCAGGTTGTTACTGATCTGTTGAAGCAAACGATAAAGAGGTGGTCTCCATTACTTTTGACCACCTCTTTATTATTTATGGCTTCATCCAAACCAACTTCCAGTTTAAATCCCTGCCCCGTTGTTCCGCTTTTACAACTACATAGGTCTTACTCTCTGCATTATAATCATACGCTTTAAACAATCCCTGGTCATGATCCCTTTTCTCAGATGGTTTAGCAAAAAAATAATCCACTGCAGGTATTTCCTTATTACCACTCAGTTTATAGCAAAACGCATCACAATCGTCCAGTGATTTTACTTTACGGGGATCTTTTCCTGCCTGTACCCTTTCAATATTATCTGCATCATCATTCAGGAACAGGTAATTAGTACCCCCTGCACTCAGGTAGTTAAATGCTTCCAGCGGAGAAGGCTGTTTATACGACATTTCGAAGGCGTTATATGCATTGTAAAACATAGGAGATCTAAGCATCTCTGCACGTAAATGACGTCTTGGCACTCTATAATGTTGTATTTCTTCTCCATCATTTGCCAGCACACTCACGGTATAATCTTCCATATCATAACCGGTGGAATATTTAGTGGAATATTTATCAGTCAGGGCATCGCGCGATTCCAGCGATAACTTAATTACCATTGGCTATGGCCCCGCACAGGAGAGTATATGGGGGAATAAAAGGGAGAATTACCATTGTAGCTGCCTCTGCTTACGCCAACGCTACCGGAAATGGAGAATGTTTTGTCGTTGCTAATATACATTACCCCAATTTTGGCATCAGACCAGGCGGCAAAGTTATTCGTTTGTATCCAGCTCTGGTTCTTGTTAACCGCAGGCCGATAAGGCACGCTGTTATAACGGAAAACGTAAGGCGTTACCGATACCCCGCCGAAGGCGTACAGGTTATTGGTTAACTGGCGGTTAACCTGCAATGCCAAAGGTACCGACAGGAAGGAACTGCTACCTCCTTTAAATCCTATGAAGCCGGTAGAAAGGCCGGCATACTTTGTAACAAACCATTTCTTATGGATATTGGCAGTATCACCTACCTGTTGACGGTGTCTGAAAGCCGGTTCCATGCCATTTATAGCCCCGAAAGAGGAGTCTATCTGTGCATTTACCGTCATACCTGACATAAAAATAACCGCAAAAAGAAGTGTCCGTAACATACCAATAAAGATAAGCATCCTTTTTTACTAAAATGCTAACATAATCACAATATGTGAATGGCTACCTGAAATTATTTCAGAAAACCCCGATCGTTTTGCGCCGCTAAATCGTCAAAAGATAAAATAAAAGGCAATAGATAGTTTACCGCATATATGCTATTAAGTAAAAGTTAATCGTTCTCATTTAAAACAAAAAGCCCGCTCAATGAGCGGGCTTTTAATATAAAGTCAATATTATGCTAACCAGTTATTTTTTCTGCTGCGCAAGATAACTAACGAGCGATGCAAGTTCCTCGTATGATAATGCGTTGGCAAGGCCGGTTGGCATCATCGATGTTTTCATTTCCTTACGGGTCAGGATATCGGCCGTTTTAACGGTGAATACCTGGCCGGTGATATCTCTCATGACTACCCTGGCGGAAGTTTCTTCCGTAACAAATCCCATATAAGACTTGTTGCCTTTCGCCGTGATCATCACCGTGGCAAATCCCTGTGAAATAGATGCGTTAGGTTTGAGAATAGATTCCGTGATCTGCTCCCGGTTCATGATGGATCCGATCTGTCCCATAAAAGGACCTTTCATTGTTTCTCCTTTATTGATACTGTGGCAGGCCACACAACCCTGGATGGTAAACAATTGCTTTCCCCTGGCCGGATCTCCTTTTAATTTATTGATGGCCAGCAACACATCTTCGATAGATGACTTACCTACCTGACCTTTTTTACTTTTTATCTTTTCCAGGTCTACTTTAGGTTCTTTCACCGGAGCCGCTATCACTTTTTTCTCTGCTGCGAAAGCAGGAATATCCATCCTATTGCGCGCATCGAGATCCCTGAAAAACGCTTTGCCGGTGGGGCTTGTTTTCAGCGATTCTTTTTTAAGGAATTTTTCGATAGCCGGTGATGCTTCCCAGGTTACTGCTTTGTAGTAGGGGCTATGCGAATCGGGCCTGGTTCCCCACCACCATGATGCATCATAGGTATCTTCTTTTTTGTAGAGGCGTGCTAAGGTGGTGATGATCTGCCGTTTTAGTTTCGCATCTTTCGACAGCTCGTAAGCATTTATCAGGCCGTCCACTGCCTTCGGATCATGCATGTATCGTAGCGCCCACAAGGCAAGCGTGGCGTTTTCGGTGTTGATGGCTGCTATGGTGGCATCTACGGCGTGCAGATTTACAAGGGCCCGAACTGCCAGGTGAGGCAGTACGATAGCTGCATTAGGCGTAGCATGCGGTCCTTCGATATCTTTAACAGGTGCAACAAATGAGGCAGGCACTTTGGTTTGCAGCAAAGCGCTGGCAGTTTCAATGCGACCTAAACGTCCAAGACCTATTATTGCAGCAGCCTGTACGCGCGGAGATGGATCTTTAAGTCCTTCCAGGAAAGGTTCAGTGGCAACATCTTTCAGGAGACCTTTCCGGTCGGCCAAAGCGCGCAATGCATGTTCCCTCATGGTGGCATCTTTTGTTAAGGCTGTTAAAGCGGGAATGCCTTCTGCACCGGCAATTTGTGCGTATGTATAAAGACCGGCCACACGTGCAAATAACGGCAACTGCACATCTGAAGCGATTCCAAGAGCAGCAGCAATAGCGTCTTTACCGGCGCGTGCGATTAATTCCTGGGAGGCATTTAAACGTGCTACCGCGCTGGCCGATTTAAGCAACCGCGCCAATTCTTCAACAGAGGCTTTGGCCACGTCAGGGAATGGCTGGTAAGTCCAGTTGTTTGGTACCGCGCGGATTACATAGCCTTTCTCCGGACTGCCGGAATAGCCTGCGCCATCCCATGCGGAAAGGTAAAGCCGGCCGGAGCCGTCAACATCCAGATCTGTAATCTGAGGCAATCCTATAAACTCCTCTTCTTTTTGGGTGAAGGTTGGGCCATCAGGCGTTACACGGTGAATATACAGCATGCTCCGGCCCCAATCTGCCATCATGGGAACGTTATTGTATTTCTCCGGCCAGCTTGGTTCCGCCATGTATAAAGCGCCTGTACCTGAGCCACCGCCAAGGTCTGCAAGTGCTGGTAATATTTCGTCTGTAAAATGCTGAAACAATACCGGGTATCCATATTCCCCGGATTGGATATGGTGGGAAAACCGCACATTCCATCCACCGCCGTCATTGGTATTTTCTCTTGTAAAAATATTCATGTAGGGGTCAATGGCCACGTCATACACATTGCGTGTACCATGGGTAAATATCTCCATTTCCGTACCGTCGGGGCGTACCCGTACGATACCACCCCCAAGCATGGTCAGTTTCTTACCGGAACGGTCTGTTGCGTCATGAAATCCAAAATCACCTACCGCAATATAGATCCAGCCATCAATACCCATCCGGATACCATTAGTGGCATGATCCGTTCCCCGCTCCTGGATGTATTTGGTATTACTGAGGTTTTCGATCAGTGGCTGGGGAGGTCCGTCTGCTTTTCCGTCACCGTCTTTATCTTCAAAAACAACCAGCGCCATTCCTGACGCTTTACCGGTTTCTTTGGAAAATGTGGTATGCAATACAAAAACCCGGCTGCCCTGCACAATGATGCCACGCGGGTTATCCACCGTTGCAAATTCAATATGCTGGTCCATTTTACCGTCGTTGTCCTTATCAATAAGCTTAAGAATCCGGCCTTTGCCCGGGTCCTTTCCTAATGAACCGATCATATCCACTCCTACAAACACTTCGCCGGTTGGCGCCACTGCAAGGCAGGCGGGGCTGGGCGTTATATCCGGACCGGAAAATCTTGTAATAGTTAATTCAGGGGGATTGGGAGCAGTGGTTTGAGGGTCTCCAATAAATTGATTTGAGCCAATAAATACTGCAAGAGAATAGATCAGGCCGAGAGAAATTTTCGTCATTTTGGTTCGCTGTGTTAAGAAGATAGTATTGTTCAGTGCTTTGCCAAAAGCAAAGGTCAATATAGAAAAAATAAACTTTCAGGCCGGAATTATTTGGCGAACGGCACCAGGTGCTGTTGAATGCGGTGCTATTTCCCCTCTGTCAGCTTCAACACATATTCCATCTGTGTATCGCGGTTTTGCATAAAATCGCTGAAGGAAGGCCACACGGTATAATCGGGAATAATCCCTCTACCTTCCGGCTGATCCGGTTTTACAGGTGCGTCCTGCTCCACATAAACAACAGAGAATTTCGTTTTTATTTTTGAGTGCGGCAGTTCGTATATCATGGATGCATGGCCGTTGTGGACATAATAACCACCAACAGTTTCCACCCCCACAATGGTCACATTGCGGGCATAGGCTTTTACGAGAGAAGCCAGGTGGGAGGCCGCCGATGCCACGTTTTCATCAATCAGTAAATATAACTTTCCTTTGAAACCGGGACTCTTAGGGTGGTACACCGGGTTGTACTTCGGGTTTTGCATATTCCTGCCGTTGTGCAGTGCCGGGAAATAATCTTTCAGAAACGCTTTTCCGGCAACTTTGCCAGCCGAATCCAATCTTTCCGCGGTGGACACGCCCCAAAAGTATTCTTCATACGGAATTCCGTTGTCAAAGATGGTATATGCCAATGTATTCTCTTTGAAGCTTGTATCCGTGAGGTACATCATCGGTTGTTCAAAAGTAGGATCACTGCCGCCGGGATTACCGCGGATATCCAGGATGAGGTGCGGGATACTGTTGTGGCTAAGCGCCTGGAATACGCTGTCGAGAAACGCCACATATACCGGGAAAGCCGGATCAGCCGCGTCGCTGGCCATGGAGAATATCCGCAGGCTCACTAAACCTGTTGAAGGGTTTACCATCTTAAAACTATATTTGGGCTGCACGTTATAATCGATCAGGCTGTCGACCGGCGCGCTATGACGCCGTATTAAGTTTGCTTTTTGTTCTTCCAGCGATACCGCCGGTACTGTAATGGTTTGCTGCCGGGTAGTGCCCGGAGCTGTAAACCGGATGGCGAAGCTGTCATTAATGCCATACTCATACAGGTAACGCAAACCATAGCTCCTGTTCACGCTGCCTGATTGCTTTTGTGTCTGGATAAATCCATCGGAGGTCATGTACTTGTAAAAGGATTGCATCAGGTCTTTGTCTGCAACGCCGTTGATACTCATTATCCTTGATCCTACCGGAATATCGGGCGTTTTGCTATTGAAGATCATATTGCCGTCAATATACTTCAGGGCAAAAGGAAAGAAGCCACGCTGCCGGTTGAAATACCCGACCAGGGCGGCATCCGGCTCCGTATAATTATGACAGCTTCCTTCAAAATCGGTGAGCTGCAAAATGATCTTATAAAAAGCCACAGTGGACATAGGTTGACGCACCTGGCGGAAGGCCCATTGGTAGATGCTGTCGACTTGCTTCGGGGTGCGGTAGCGATACAAACCAGAGTTGGCTTTTTTACGGATATCGAGGAACACCTGCAGGTCCTGCTTCATTTCACCGGGGTTGAGCTGCCGGTTGTAGATGGAGAGGCTGTCGATAGATTGGTTGGCCCTGGATAGATGTTTGGTTGATTGTGCCCATCCCTGGTGCACCAGCAGTAGCAAAAACAGTACTTTTCTCATTTGGTTTTTAAGATATCAGGGACGAATCTACAAAAACCTGCTCCATTTCGCGCGGACAGCCTGGCCTATTACTGGAAAAATCCACTGTACAAAAACAACCGTGATCCAAGGCTGACAGCCAGCGTTCTTTTACCGGGGCAAACATTTGTAAACCATTTGCTGGACCCATTCACGGCGGGATCGGTAGATCAGATCGGGGCTGCGCAATCCACGCAAACCGGCTTCTGGGTGAAGAAATATCTCGATGCCAAAGATGTGTCCCGCAATATGCCGGCACCTTAAATTTTATGATCATCCGTTACGCAGAGATCTTACTGAGTTATGTAGAAGCCTTAGTAGAATCGGGCGACTGGCAAAACCCGGATGTATTGCTGTATCTCAACAAGATCCGCAACCGCGCAGGAATGCCAAATGTAAATACGGCGGTGTATAACACCGCTGAAAAAATGCGTGAATTATACCGCCGGGAAAGAAAAGTGGAGCTGGCATTTGAAGGTACCCGCCTGTTTGACATACGCCGCTGGAAGATAGGAGAAGAAGTTCTGAAAGGGCCTGCGATGGGTGCTATCAATCCTAATACAAGTCAGCCGGTAATTGTAGAGAACAGGATATTTGACCGGGAGCGTGATTACCTGTGGCCGATTCCCCTGGTGGAGATTAATGGGAATCCGGCGATGAAGCAGAATCCGAAGTGGTAATTTGATTAGACCGACCTTTCTACCAGGCTCTACTAACTGAGCGCCTTTCTTATAGTAATTATAGTCAAAATTCGAATTTTTCTCATTTTTATACTATACAATGAATTCATTTTACTATATTTGAGATAATTTCTCATAAATAGACAATTCTATGTTATTAGAGTTTTCCGTTACTAATTATCTTTCCTTTAAAGAAAAGACTACATTAAGCCTTTCAGCTACAGCTATTAAGGAACATGTTGCGTCAAATATTTTCACCTCCGGACGCCATAACTTGCTTAAAGGGGCTGTTATCTATGGTGCTAATGCCAGTGGCAAAAGTAATTTTGTAAAAGCCATGTCTACTATGAGGCGACTTGTATTACAATCATTTGAACAATCTTCTACAAATGAGTTGGATATTACGCCTTTCCTGTTAAACACTGAAACAGAAAATGCTCCCTCCTCTTTTGAAGTTGTATTTCTTATTGGCGAAAGTAAATATCGTTATGGCTTTGAGGTGGATAACCGCAGTGTATTATCTGAATGGCTTTTTGATGCCCCGAAACAAGCCGAAAGGCCTTTGTTTATCAGGGAAAAAGATGGTATTGAAGTAATGCCAAGGGTTTTCCCGGAAGGGAGAGATCTGGAAGAAAGAACAAGGGACAATGCACTATTCCTATCAGTGGTAGATCAGTTTAATGGCAAGATTGCCAAGCAAATAATGCGTTGGTTTCATGATTTTATCACCATTTCCGGATTAAGTCATGAGCGATATAAAGGCGTAACATTTGATTTGCTTGAAAACAAACACACCCAGCATCTTTTACTTGATTTCTATAAAAAAGTTGACCTGGGATTTGATGACATTACCATTTCCAAAGCCCCTTTTGATCCGAGAGAACTGCCCAATGACCTGCCTGAAAACCTTCTGAAACAATTAATTACCGATCTTGAAGAGTCTTACAGAATAGATATTAAAACCGTTCACAAAAAATACAATGCAAAAAATAAGGTGGTCGGCAATGTTGAATTTGATATGCGTAGCCAGGAGTCTTCTGGTAGCAATAAACTGTTCAATATCTCAGGCCCCATCTTTGATGTACTAAATGATGGTGGAACACTTGTAGTGGACGAGTTAGATGCCAGCTTGCACCCTTTATTAACGCTGGCAATTACCAGACTTTTTAACTCCGCCGAATTTAACAAGAACAACGCACAGCTGATATTTGCTACACATGATACCAATCTGCTGAATTATGGTAACTACCGTAGAGATCAGATTTATTTTGTAGAAAAAAATAAATACGGAGCTTCTGAAATGTATTCACTCGTGGAATATAAAGAAGAAGGAAAAACCATTCGTAAAGACCGCTCCTTTGAGAAGGATTATATAGAGGGCCGGTATGGTGCTATTCCGTTTATTGGCAACCTTTCAAATGTAATTACGGAATGGCAAGAAAAATAAGATTCCAAATGAACATTTAAAGCGTTTCAAAAGAGAGGAACAAAAGCGCAAAATTAATGTAAGAAATAAACGCAGATATTACCTGATAGTTTGCGAAGGTGAAAAAACTGAACCTAATTATTTTCAGGGCCTTAAAGAGGATTTGCCTAAAGGTGTACTAACCTGGTGTCAAATAGATATTGAAGGTACTGGCAGAAATACCCAGTCGCTCGTTGATGAAGCACTGCGCCTAAAAAAGTGGTATGAGCAGGAGTATAACAGACCTATTGATAAACTTTGGGTTGTTTTTGACAGGGACAGCTTTTCTGCAAATGATTTCAATAATGCTGTTCAACGATGTCAGAACACAAAACCTGTTGAGCTTCCTCCAGCGGTGGATGGATGGTGTATTTATGGTAGCTGGCGCCGAATACTTTCAGCTGTTTATCTTTTTGTTTTGCTGCTTTTAATTTGGTGCTGATCCGTTCTATTTGTTCCTTAAACTGATGCATGGGGATTATTTTAAATTAATTAAAATTAATTTTTTTTCCCCACAAACCGTTACTTCTTCTCCCGCTGATAAGTAAGCACTACTACCCCGCCATCCAGTATTTTTGTATCAGAAAGATGCAGGCCACCGGGAAGTTTTCCATCTTTAAAGAAACGTTTCCCACTTCCCATGATGACGGGATGTACAAAGAATTTGTATTCATCAATCAGATCGGCTTTGATAAGCGCGTCTACCAGGATGGCGCTTCCTTCTACCTGGATTTCCTTTCCGGGTTGTTGTTTCAGCCGGGTAATTTCTTCTATGACATTGTTTTTTATGATCGTGGTATTTTCCCACGCGGCTGTTTCCAGCGTTTCAGATACTACGTATTTGGCTACACTGTTTAGTTTTGCGGAGATGCCCATTTCGTTGTTCTTCATCTGCGACCAATAAGGCGCCAGCATTTCATATGTTTTACGGCCAAAGAGGATGGCATCGCAGGCGTGAATACCTTCGCTGATCAGCTCCTGCCGGGCGGGGCTGTCGTAGGGCATAAACCATTCTCCCATTGTTTCTGCATCGAAGATACCGTCGAGTGTGATCCATTCGGAAATGACTAACTTTCTCATGTTATTTTGTTTTTGTTTTTTGAGATGATTGTTTACAGGTACAAAATAACAGCACCTTTCCTCCTTATGATAGAAGAAACCCGACAAAATGAAAAGGATGGATTAACCGGGGAAGTTGTTCGCCTGTTTTACATACTCCAGGGGAGAGTAATGGGTAAAGTCTTTAAACGCGCGGATCAGGTGACTTTGATCTGCATAGCCGTTTTCCAGTGCCACGTCGATCATGTCTGAAAAATTATTCTGACTGAGCTGCCGGAAGGCGGCGTTGAACTGGCAGATCCTGCTGTACATTTTCGGCGTAAGACCAATATGTTGTTCAAACAACCGTTGCAGTGTGCGTTCTGTGGTATATACTTCTTTCTGAAGATCGTTCATTAACAGGGTACCCTTATTTTTCTGAATAAGGCGGGTGGCAAAAGAAATGGTTTCATTTACCCGGATCTTTTTTGACCGCACCAATGTGAGTACATAATTATTCATCAGTTCCAGGCGGCCGTTTAAAGAGGGCGTATTGAGCAGCTGTTCTTTCAGGCTCATTTCCCTGGCGGGATCATCATAGCTCAGGTCTATACCCTGATCTGTGAGTTCTTTGGCATTGTATCCAAAAAGGGAGGGCAACATAAAGGGATACAGGAAATAGGCAATCACGGTTATTTCACCTGCCGTGTGAAGCCGGATGGGGCGGGTATTCTGACCGTACAATACCAGGTGATGACTTTTTTTTGTGGTGCTCAGCATCCTTGCCGGGTCTGTTAACTGAAAAGTAATACTGGGATACCCGTTGGCGATGAGGGGAAGAACCGCTTCATAGAACATACTGTTATTTTCAAGCACCACGATGTTGCTTACATAATCAGCTATAGCAGGAGGAGGCGTAAGTGTTTGTACTTTCATTCCCGGGAAAGATATAGGCTAATTTAGGAAAAAACAATTGATGTTATTCGACCTTTTCTCTCCGGAGCCTGAATTCCAGTCCGTCTACCACGTCTCCTTCCATGCGCAGCCTGATGGTAAGCGGCAGCTTCGCAGGAGTGGCGGTCATGCCGAGTTTTTGCAACTGCAGCGGGTCTATTCTTACCGTATAGGTTCCGGGCGGCAATCCCATATAATTGAAATAGCCATCTGCTTCCGTTTGGGTACGGGCCACCAATGTGGAATCATTTCTGTAAAAACCGATGGACAGGCGGCCTATTCCCTTTGTTACATTTTGTTCTTCCAGGATCACTTTACCGGATACTTCGCCCATAATCACCACCGGCACTTCCACCAGTTTCATCTGGTTGGGATCTATTGCTACACTGATAGCGGGTTTCTTTATCTGCCAGGCAACATTCTCAAAACTGTTCTTTCCCAGTTCGATAAAATAGTATTCGTAGGGCTCCATATTAACGATGCGGATGGTGGTGTCGTGTTGATTCTGGAGAATCCGGCCGCCGTTACAATTTGTTTTCAGGCCGTAGGCTTTGGGCTCACCGGGATCGCGGCGGTCATTGGCGTTGAGATCCAGGAAGGGCAGCAGTACTACGCCTCCTGTTCCCACGCTGGTGCGGTTGCTGAATCCTGCGAATTTGGTTTTATCATCGTATACCAGGCTGCCGCGTGCAGATTCCACCAGGGTAGTCATGTTAGTTCCTTTCCAGGCAGAAAACCCGATTTGTGAGAAAGCGAAATCATAACGCAAACCGATGCCCACATTTGTGATATTACTTTTATAGTTACGTTCATAGGATACGTTCATGTAACCATGTCTGAAAAGATATTTACCCAGCTCGCATCTTACCGCCATCAGGCTGTTGCTGTTGTATTCATATTGTACCTGGGGAGTAATTAAAATTTCTCCCGGCAACCGGTAGGTGAGCGCGAGGTTGGTATATACAAACGGCGGTTCAGGTTTTATAAAGATGGCATAGGTATTCACGTTAACGCCTACACGGAAAACTGCCCCGGACACCAGCCATTCAGCGGTCGTATATTTTGTTTCCGGTAAGATGATCTGGTTGAGTGTGACGCGGTTGAAGAAAGAGAATTTTTTTGCCAGGAAGGGCTTTGAAATAATCAGCTTTCTTTCTTCCACAAAATTATAAATAATGGCCTGCTGACCTTTCTTATACCTCGTATAAAACAGTTCGAACTGTAAGTTGGAGGGCATTCGATACGTGAGTATACCGCGTCCCCGTACTCCGTAGGTATAATCGCCCGCCAGCAGAAGATTGGACGCCACACGGGCAGAAGCCATCACAAAAGGCATGGCCTTTCCAGTGGGTATGGACGACAGGTACTCCATGCCTCCGCCCACTGTTACATTCCGGCTGAGGCCATAGTTCATTTGCACCCTTGAAAAGATACTCCGGTGTCCATCTTCCACCATACCGGCGCTGGCAGTATATTCAAATTCATGCAATGGCAGGAAGTTGAAAGGGATGCTGATATTTTCTTCTCTCGACCGTTCCTCTCCCCAGGGGCCATAAAAGCGGAGCCGCACCACAGAGTTACCATATACAAGCGGTACCTGGAAAGTAAAGAAGCCGGCTGCATCTGCAGTTGTATAATCTACCAGGGCATTGTTCACATATAACTCCACGGTCCATCCGGGATCCGTAAAATCGCTCAGGGTATAGGAACCATAAGAGCGCCTGTAGGAAGTGGGGGTATTTGTAAACTGCACGCCTACCACCGGATCAAAGATAGATGCCGTGGATGGTGTGAATATTTTACCTGCAATGATCTGCCGAAGGGCGCTGTGATCATTATTCACATAGCGCCACCGGTAGTATTGCTGCCGTTGATCAAACGGCTTGATCAGGGCGCTGTCGTGGCTATAAGGAAGTTGCTGTTCTGCGTAGTTATTGTAATTAAGTGATACGCTGGTTTCACCGCCCAGAACAACGCCCCCCATAGCAAGGTTTAACCAGGTATTACCGGCGCCGCCTTCAGGGCGTTGTGTAGCTACCACCGACCAATCGGCCATCCCGATACTGAACATCTGCCTGCGGGGGCCGATGATGGTATCTGCTTTCAGTTCTCCTTTTAGCCGGCTGATATTCCGGCGCATCATTTCCTGCCGCATTTCCCTGATAGCAGGCAGCTCCTGCCTGGTTTCCAGTTTAACAGAGAGCGAGCGGAAACTAAATTTACACTGTAGTCCGAACACGCTTGCAAACATGCCGGTTTTCAGGTAAAGCGCGGTTTCTGTGCTCACCATATCATCTTTATTCAACGGCACGATTTTATCCTGGTAGTGAATCACATTGTTTTTTTTATCTACCAGGAACGGGGCGTTTTCATTGATAAAGAAACCATATATAGAATCCATATGGGGTGAGGCCGTGTTTCTTATCTTCAGAAAATTAAAAATATCGGTGATAGATAAGTAGGCAGAATCATACCATTGTATTCCACGGTACTGGTAAGGCCAAGTGAAACGGTAGCATAGTTAACCGGGAAGGTGTTCACACCACCGATCTTCAGGATAGCATTGTTGACTACGGTTAAACCGCCACCGGCCACTGTAGTGCCCCTGTTGGCGGTAAAGGTGGACAGGTCGAGTGTGCCGGCGAGCACTTCTATTATCCCGGCTGTTGCCGTAGTTGCATTCAGCGCGTTTAAATTTCCGCCCAGTGTTTTTATACCAGTGCCGCTGATGCGGAGGGTGGAATAGGTAAGGGTGTTCCGGACGGTTTGATTTACCAGGGTACCGCTATAATCTACAATACTGCCGGCGGCAAGGGTTACTGTACCTGTGAGGCCATAGTTCCCTCCGATAGCTGCCGCTTTTACGTGTAAGATGCCACCGGCGGCTACAGAGGTGGTGGCGGCCCCGGAAATAAGCACGGGAGTGGCCACATCTGCCGGAACGAATGTGCCGTTCACCGCAAAGGTACCGGAGACGGTCATGTTCACATTTTGCGTAGTGGTACTACCCACGCCGATGGTGAGTTTCCTGAAAGTGGTAACCGAGGCGCCGCCTATAGACTGGGTGGTTCCTGCAAAGGTTACTTTGGCATTGGTACTCGAAGTGCTGTAAGTGCCTGAGTTGGTCCAGTTACCTTTTAAAGTAAGGGTAACGCCGCGTTGGGAAATAGTGCTGCCGGAACCAATTACCAGGTCGCCCGCCACGGTGAGGCTTTGGGAAATGGTTAATACCGCATTAGTGCCTGCGCCTACGGTAAGTGATTTACAACTGGCGCTGTAGCTGATCACGGGGTAAAATATCCCGGTAAAAGCGGCATCGCCAATGATAGCGTCCACATTGGCATTGGGTACACCAGCGGTCCAGTTGGCGCTGTTAGACCAGGAGCTGCTGAATGTTCCTTTCCATCTTGTTTGCGCCGATAACATAACCGGGAAGAGCAGTAACAGTATCAGCAGGCCTCTGCCGCAGGCGGACATGGGTATACGGGGGACGCCGGAAAGAAGAGCCCTGATTATCCTGATGTAAAACTGATGAACGAACCAATGTACAATCACTTCCATAGGAGCGTTATTTGATGAAGACTTTCTCCCGGCTACCGTAACTGCAACTCGGCCTGGGCCAGTTGTTCTGTTGAAGCTTTTGATTTGGTGATATATGCTACCCGTAATTTGCCGGTATGGTAATTAATACCGGGTTTGTTTTCAAGTGGAAGATGAAGATAACGCTGTGTGTTTGGTGTGTATACAGCCAGCCCCCTGGCGACTCCTACCTGTGTTGTTTTTCCCTGTGGCGACACATAATCCACTGTGAGATCACCGTACACGGAAGAGTTACCCAGCCGGTTGAATAATACATTCAGGCCCGGGTCTTTTGCGAGGTCAACAGAGAGGTCTGACAACTGCACGCTGGCGGCGGTTTCACCCACCCGTATAATTACCGGGATGGTGATACCAAAAACGGGGGGTGAGCTTTACATTGATGCCGGTGCTGTCTTTAGGCGGATCATCTTCACCGATGGGTTTTTCATCCGGTACCGCCCGGAAATAAAGATGCGAACGGTATTCACCGGGTTCCAGCTGACTGGCCCCGGTTAACTGCAGTTTTATTGCCTGTGCTTCATTGGGGCCTAGTACCACGCTCCGGGGAAAGAAGCGCAGGTATTTACTGGCGAACTGTTGCCCTGAATCAGGTTCGTTGATCTGTTGAAAGGTGCCGTTCTTATTCATCCTGATTTCAACAAATGAAATAAGATACCTGGCGGTATCTTTTCCTGAGTTCGCAAGATTCAGTTCTTCTGCACGTTTCGTGCCTTCAAAAACGACCCGTACAGGGGTTACGAGCAGGTTGCCCTGTGCGCATGTTTCCTGTATTGCCATGCAAAAACATATCATACATATGATTACAAAATAGTAAGGATATCTAACGACGGAATTATTCGGTGGTACCGATACATTCATGGGTTCATGCTTTGGAATAAGCGTGTAGCTGCGCGCTTCGCAGCTACACAGGATATGATTAAGGTTGTTGTAAAGCGTGGGCGGTTATGTGTTATAACCGTTTGATCAGTTGTAATTAACAGTTACATCAAAGGGGGTAGCTGAAACATATGTTCCGGCAGCCTGTGCGGCACTTACATTCAGGGTAGCGCCCACATTAAGTGTTTGCGTACCGGCAGTAAGTGTACCAACTCCTGAAGGGTCGCTGGTGAAATTTGTAACCGTCATCGTATTGGATCCGCTGGTGATAGTAAGCGCAGTAGACGGCAATGTAATGCTGTAGGAATAACTGCCGGTACCTGTTACAGTAAAGGAAGCGGCTGTAATCGTTCCTGTAGCAGTGGTGGGCAGTGTAACACCGCCCGTAGCGCTGCGAACGCCTGCGGGAGTAAGCACAACCGTTCCTCCAGTGGTTGACTGTACTGCAACGTTACCAAAATTCATATCCACATCTTTCACAATGCTGATGGGTGTCACAATAGTAGCGGTAGCAGTAGCGGAAGCGGTTTCCTGCGCGAATGCGTTGGTTGTAAGGGCTGCAAATACGAGCGTAACGGCGGAAATAAGACTAGTTCTTTTCATTCTCGGCTGTTTTAATGATGAGGGAATGTATTTGAAGATTGTTTTAGGATACAGAACAGTAAAATGACTAACGTACCGATCACAGATGTCAAACAGGGCTAAGGCTTTCATAATCCAGTCATTATAATCACGACAATTTCTACTGAAGATAACACAAAATATCTAGAACCGTTTACTCCGAGCTGATTCTTTATCCAATATTTACGTATTAATTTTTCATGTGGTTTGCTCAGTCCGTCATTCAGCGGCTTCCTTATTACGATTTTCATATAACGCCGATCTGTATCTCTTCGCCAGCAAACCTGTAGCCAGCGCCGGATCGATTGCAGCTACTATTACGCCCGGTTTACCATATTCCCCATGTGCTATGCAGGTACCATCGGGGCCAATGATGGAGCTGGCTGAATCGGGATATGTAAATGCATAATTAGCGCTGGCGAAGTAGATGGTATTTTCCAATGCGCGCATCATCATGGCTTTCTCGTAGTAGGGGTTATTGATATGGCCCCATTCGGTGAGTAGTTCACCGGTAGTATTGCTGCCGGTGCAATGCGGGTGAAATACTATTTTAGCATCGTGCCGCGCTGCCCACCGGACGGATTCGGGATAGCGGAATCCCTCATGACAGATCGTGATACCAAACTTCACACCATTCACTTCAAAGATGCTGCGTGCGGTACCGGGTATCCAGATATTATCTTCTGTGGGATCTAACTGGTTTTTAGTTTGGTATCCCAATACTTCACCGGTGGCTGCAATCACAAAGGCCACATTCAGCAATGCATCTCCCTGATGCCAGTCCATGGGCATAATAACGGCGATGGAATTTTCAGCGGCGAGTTTACCCACTTTTTCCAGCGCCTCCTGCAGGTTCCGGGGAGAACGTTCTTCTTCCGGAAAACCCATACCCGGATAACCGGGAATATAGGACTCCGGGAAACAGATAATTTCCGCGTGTTGTTTTGCTGCCTCTCCTATCAGTTTTTCAGCCCATAACAAACCATCGCTGATAGATGTTGGAGGTGGTGGAGCTGCCAGTGCTATTTTCATAAGATGCAGATTATGACAACAAAGTTATTCAGAATTATTAAAGAAGAGGCTGACTTTAAATGACCGGTACCCGATAAAATTCCGGATTTGTAAAAAGTAATTCCGGATTCCGTAAACGAAAATTAAGGGAAGCGATCAATCTTTGGGGTTGAATTATACCTGTTAAATAATGAATATAAGAACCGCAAAGCGTTGGTTTCTGTGGCATAAATGGACCAGCCTCGTTTGCACTGTTTTTTTACTGATGCTGTGTTTAACTGGTCTCCCGCTGATCTTTCATGAGGAGCTGGATGGACTGCTGGAGAAACAGGTAGCAGCTGAAATACCGGAGGGCACGCGTAAACTAAGCCTGGACTCTCTCGCCGTACTTGCCGGCCAGCAATACCCGGCAGAAAAAATACGGTATATTTTCTGGGACGAGAAAGATGAAAACAAGATCTTATTTGACCTCGCGGCCAAACCCGATGCTCCTCCTGAAGGAAGCAGGTATGTAGCGCTCAACATGTATACCGGCGCCGTGCTGGGCAAGCCAACTACTGATGGATTAATGGACGTTATATTAAAGATCCACATCAATATGTTTCTTGGTATTGGCGGGAAATTATTTTTGGGCCTGATGGGCATCTTATTCATTATTGCCATTGTTTCCGGCATAGTACTTTATGGGCGTATCATGAAAAAGTACGATTTCGGGATGGTCCGGAAATATAAATCGAACCGCCTGAAATGGCTGGATACCCATAACCTGATTGGAATTGTTACGCTCACCTGGGCCAGCGTGGTAGGGCTTACCGGTGTGATCAACACGTTGTCGGATGTAATCCTTGGCCTGTGGCAACAGGGGCAGTTAAAAGAGATGGTGGCGCCCTACGCCCAACAGCAACCGCTTACCGGCAAGCTGAGTTCACTGGACGGTGCAATGGAGGTAGCGCGAAAAGCAGCGCCGCATATGGAACCGCGCATCGTCACCTATCCCGGTACCTTGTTTTCCAGCAAACATCACTACGCTGTATTTATGCGGGGCAATACCGCCCTCACCTCAAGGTTACTGATGCCTGCACTGATAGATGCCAAAACCGGCGCGCTTACCGATGCCCGGCGCATGCCCTGGTTTGTAAACACCCTGTTTTTATCGGAGCCCCTGCATTTCGGCGATTATGGCGGGATGCCTCTAAAAGTCATCTGGGCATTATTTGACCTGGCTACCATCATTGTATTAATTACCGGCCTTTACCTGTGGTTTGCACGCAGAAAGGCTGCCAACCTGCAATGGAGCAGGCTAACCGAAAAAACTGTATACCAGGATGAAGAATAGTGCTTTTTTCAGATTATGGGGAAAACCGCTGCTGATGGCATTGCTGTCGATAGCTGGATTAATTACAGCGCTGATGGGCGACGGTTACTGGGATGTATTCTCCTGGATAGCGCTGGCCATACCTGTTATCATCATTGTGCGCAACTATTATTTTACGGGGAAGCAGGGTTAAGCACCTGATATCTTCGTTATTACGATAAAAAAAATCGGCCAACCAGTCAATCTGGTTGGCCGATTTTTTCAATGCTATTTTGATGATTACTTCAATGTGATCGTGCTTACGGTAGATACTTCCCCTGTTTTTACTGCTACGGCAGCAACAGTAGTATCTTTTAAGATACCATTACCGGCAATAGCCACATTATAGGTACCTGCGCTTAAGCCTGAAATTACATAGGCGCCGGTTAATGCGTCCGGTAATGCGGAAGCCACGGTATCAGTGTTCTGAATAGCATATACGCCTTTCACCTGCAGTAATGGTAACGCAATTCCTTTAATAGTACCGCTGGTTGCTGCTGTATAAGTACGGATCACTGGTTTCAGGATGTACTTATTGCTTCCGGTGGTAACGATAGAGCGACCGGCATCAAAATCGATCCAGAGGCGGTATTCGATGTCGGCTACCAGGTCGGCATGCACATTCAGTTTTAAACCTGATTGCTGAGCAGAAGGCGTTTCCAGCGGGTGGGATACCCCATTCAATACTACGCTGTTGTTGGTGCCCAATACCAACCGGATCTGTGAAATTTTACCGGCGGGTAATTCTTTTGACGCCAGTAAGGTGTCTAATCCATTTCTGAAATCAAGCAGGTTATACACGCCGGGACGTGCCAGGGGAACAGATACCCAACCTGCACCTGTTTCTGCTGCATCAGCTGATGCATTTACCTGGATGTCCTGGATATCGATGTTCACTTCATCGTAAATAGCCGGATCATCTGTCAGGTACACTGTGAGCTTCGACTTTCCACTGTTGGAGGAAGACTCGTCTTTGCTGCACGCACTAAAGAATAGCATGGATGCGGAAACCACCATTAACGTGGCGAAGAATTGGTTTTTCATGATTCAAGAATTGAATTGAATAACAGTTTTCGGTTAAAATTTGAATTTGAGTTGATAAAGTTGACAACAGATAGTGACAGATTTCGTGTTTGAGTTGTAAGTATACTCCCCGGAAAACAAAAACTGTACCGGAAAACGGACACACCGGTGGATGAGCGTTTTCCTGTCAACAGAACGGCCAGGCAAATTGCCTGGCCGTTCTGTTGACATATGCATAAACAGTATCTCTTATCCCTTCTTTCTCACCAGCTTTGCTTCTTTGGTGTCCATTCCATAGAGGTCATTGAACAACAATTTGAAGGTGCCTAACGACTGGGCGCGGAAAGTAATTTCAGGGCCAAAGGCATAGAGCATGCCGGCGCCCACGGGGGCAGAAAATGCGGCCACGCCATCTTTCAGGTATGTTTGTCCCCATGCCCAGCCGCTATGCAGCGGTTTATCTGTGGAAAACCAGGCAATGGGCTTAATTCCTTTATCAGCTGCATCTGGGTCCAGGCGGAACACGGGACTGTTATCGAAGTTCACATCTCCAACAGCGGGAAGGCCCCATGCGGCGGGGTGTGTGCTATCGAAAGACACCTGCAGGATGCTTCCGGGTACAAAATACTTTGTACCGGGTAATGGTTTTTCCTTGCCGGCTTTATCTGTTTCGACCAAGGCATTGTGCACCGGCAGGCCGAGATGATAGGCCAGGTTGGTGCTGCTGCCGATCGTGATCACGGTGCCGCCTTCTTCCAGGAATGTTTTTATCTGCGGAATAGATTTCTCTTTCGTGATCTTCCCTAACAAATGCCGGTATTGTTCCGGGATATCTGCGGGCGAAGGATCTTTGGGGGCATAGCCATACCTGTTGGGCTCTGCTCCTGATACCGGTGGAATAGCACGGGTAGCGAAGATGATGGCATCGTATTTACTGCGGAGATTACCGGTATCGATATCCTGCGGGTATATTACCTCGAAAGGGAAATGATACTGCTCCATGATCCACCGCATCCAGCCGGAGGGCATAGAGCCGCCGTAGGTGTCCCATAATGCAATGCGCATGGGCGCCATACTCACTGTTCCGGCCGGGCGTTTGCTGATACCGGTGGTTTTAAGTCCGAGGGTATTGGCGGATTGTTGCAGGATCTCTTTTGCTTTGCCATCTGCAGGCACATAAAAGCTACCCGCAACGGCTTTATCGTTGCCGGCTACTCCTTTGGTAAGACGGTATACTTTCACGCCTGCTTTCATAAGGTCATTTACCGCGATGAAGGCGTTGTTTTCCCGCGCACTCAGGAGGTAGCCGCCGGCAGTAGCCAGCGCTGCTTTGGGAGGTGATTGTAAAGCGCCATAGGGCAATTTTATAAAGGGTCCGTCGAAGCTATCCAGGATCCTGTCGAACTGCACGCCCATTTGAAACGCCAGTGTCCATCCGGCAGCATCATAAGGCCGGATGGGAGGACCACCAGGATACTGAAAATCGTTTGGATGATCCTGTGGTTCAAACATATCCAATACATGCGGGCGGAAGGCCTGGTTTGTTTTTACGATGTAGGAGCCGGCTGGGTATTGTTTACCGGCTACTGTGAACGGTGCATCTGCCTTCTGTACCTGTATGCCGGCTTTAATGAGGGCATTGATAAATTTCACGGCGGTGGGGAAATCGGCCTGGTCGGCGGGGAGGATGTATCCGCGGGGATCCCTTCCGGCAGGATCTTTAAACACCGCATCATAATACTTCATCGGGATATTGCTTCCCCTGCGCATCCATCCATACGGATCGCTGCCATCGTTTTTGTCGGTGGAGTCCACGTTATCCTTTTTAAAAGCAGCGGTAATGGCTTCGGAGCGTTTGGGTGATAATGTCCACGAATCCTGGTTGCCTTTATCGATAGCATTCTTCCCCATTTTGTAAATATTGAAAAGCACTTCATCACGTTGTCTTGCTGCGTAATCGAGCACCGCGTAGTTGAGCGATACCGAGTAATCAATCGAGCGTTTGAAGCGCCAGTCGTTTTGCGGTGTTACCGGGTTCGGGGTAGCGCCGTTAGGGATCAGTCGTTGCGGCACTACCGGAATTTTTTCCGGTGTAGGGTTGCCGATAATTTCCGTAAGCAGCCCGATCATGTTATGATACTGCGTGGTTGTGCGTAAGCCGCCATTGTACCAGGTAGAGAAGCTGGAGCCATTGAGGCGGGTGTAGCCGGGTTTATCTTCTGCATTGAGGCGGTTATACATCGCTGCGCCGAGTGCATCGATGCCAGTGATCATCAGCGGGTCAAAGAAATAATTGAAAGGGTCGCGGTAAGGAGGGCCTGCGAGTACGGATCCTTCCGGCCCGCGCTGGTGGTGATTGTACATAATTTGCGGCATCCATTCCAGGAACAGCTGGCGCCCCATGTTCACGCTTTCCTTCATATTCATGATGTAGAAATCGCGGTTATTATCGTGCCCGATGTACTTCTGGTATAGTACGGGCAGTTGATCAACCGTACGTTTCAGTGTATCTGGATTCCGCATGTACCAGTTGGACACCAGCTCCTGGCCGTCGGGGTTGGCGTGTGTCATGAGAATGATCACATTGTCGAGAATGCGCATGGTTTCCGGGTCTTTCCGGCTACTCAGTTCCCAGGCGGTTTCAATGAGCTGGTGAGTGCCTACTACTTCCGTGGCGTGCAAGCCGCCATCTATCCATACCACTGCTTTTCCTTCTGCGGCCAGTTCCCGTGCCTGTTCAGTGGAGATGCCTTCTGCGCGTGCCAGCTGTTGTGATATCTTTTTATATTTTTCCAGCAGTTTAAGGTTTGCGGGAGAAGAGATGATCAGCATGTACTGATCGCGGCCTTCTTCTGTTTTACCGATGTCCACCAGCTGTACGCGGTTCGACGTGGCAGCCAGTTTCTTAAAATACGCGGCTGTTTGCGTGTAGTTAGCCAGCTGATAATCGTCCCCGATGTTAAAACCAAAATGATCTTTCGGGGAAGGAATATTTTGCGCCATCGCCGTTGTGCAATACAATCCAACAGCGGTAAGCGTGACAAGCAGTTTATTTCTCATAACATTTACTGATTGAGTTATTTACGATAATCCAGTGCGGGTTTTCTGTCGCCCAGCATTGCTTCATATTTGAACCCGGTTCCCTGTCTCTTATCCAGTTCTTCTTTTGCCACTTTCAGGGTTTCCGGGCTTTTGAATAAATCGTATGCGGTGAGCGCCATGGTTTTGGCGGCCACCATCATGCCTTTTATGCCGATGCTGCTGCCGGCAGCGGCTACGTTCTGCCAGCTGTGACCGGAAGATCCGGGCACAAAGGTGGCCGTTACAATGCCGGCTGTAGGAGCCACCCAGCTTACATCCGCCACATCGGAAGAGGCGCTGCCGCCTTCGCGGATCATTGCAAAAGGACTCACGCGGGAAGTGACCGTATCAGGATCGGGGGTATTATCTTTTTCCACGAAGCTGGCCTGGATCTTTTTTGCAAACTCCTTTTCTTCTGGGGTGTAGCTGAAACCGCCCACCTGGTGGAGATTTTTATCCATTATTTGCGACAGGGTAATATTGGGCAACATGTTATACACCCCTCCTATTACCTCGTAATCCATGCGGGTACCGGTTCCCAGCGCAGCGCCTTCCGCGCACTTTACCAGCCGTTCCCACACGCTTTTCACCACTTTCATTTCCGGGTGCCTTACATAGTAATATACTTCTGCAAATGCAGGTACTACGTTGGGAGCGTCGCCACCTTTGGTGATCACATAGTGAATGCGGGTGGTAGAAGGAATATGCTCCCGCATCATGTTCACCATATAATCCATTGCTTCCACGCCATCGAGGGCGGAACGGCCTTTTTCAGGAGAGGCCGCCGCATGAGCCGCCGTGCCATAAAACCTGAACTTTGCGTTCTTATTGGCCAGCCAGGGCGACACTGCCGCAGAATTCTGGTTACCCGGATGCCAGTGCAGCACTGCATTTACATCTTTAAATAATCCTTCCCTTACCATGTATACTTTCCCGGAGCCGCCTTCTTCCGCAGGGCAACCATATAACCGGATCGTTCCTTTTGCACCGCTGGATTGCAGCCAGTTTTTCACACTGATGGCCGCCGCCACGGAGGCGGTTCCAAAAAGATTATGACCGCAGCCATGTCCGGGACCGCCGTCTTTCACCGGGTGTTTTTCAGGAACTGCTTCCTGTGACAAGCCGGGTAACGCGTCGTATTCTGCCAGTATGGCGATTATTGGTTCGCCGCTGCCATAGCTGGCTTCAAAAGCAGTAGGAATACCGGCGATACCCGCTTTTACGGTGAAGCCCTGTTGCTGTAAAGCTGTTTGCAGCAGTGCCGCACTTTTTTCTTCCAGGTAACCCGGTTCCGCATAGCTCCAGATCTTTTTTGCAATGGAATCGTAACTGGCGGTATGCTGATCAAGATACGTGATCATGGCTGCTTTATCTTTCTGTTGTTGCGCTGCCGCGGAAAATGCGAAACCGCACATTATGCTGCTCAAAATGATTTGCTGCCTCATAAAATTATTTATACAATTGGTTAAACAGTAATTTGAAGGTACTGTGAGATTGACCCCGGAACGTGATTTCCGGACCAAAGGCATACAGTTTGCCTTTGCCTACCGGCGCCACAAATGCTGCAATGCCATTTTTGAGGTACTGCTGGCCCCAGGCCCATCCGCTGTGTAATGGTTTATCGTCTGAAAACCACATCAGTTTTTTAATGCTGGCGGTATCACCGGTGGCACTCAGTTTAAAAACGGGGCTGCGCTCAAAATACACATCATTTCTTGCCGCCATGCCGAAAGTTTCCGCAACGGTAGTATCTATATCCGCCAGCAGGAGACTGCCCGGAATATAGTATTTGGTACCGCTGAGTGGTTTCCATTCATTTTTGCTGTTCTTTTCCACCAGTGCATTCTGTACCGGCAGTTGCAGGTGATAGGCCAGGTTGGTACTGCTGCCAATGGTAACAATACGGCCGCCGTCTTCCAGGAATTTCTTCAGCCGGGGAATGGAGGTATCCGCGGTAATTTTCCCCAGCCAGCCGCGGTATTGCGTTGGCAGTTCAGCTGGTTTAGGTGGTTTGGTTTCAAATCCGTTGCGTGTCTTTTTAGGTTTGCCGGTATCGGGTATGGCGCCGGTAGCAAAAATGATCATGTCGTATTTGCTGCGGAGCTTTCCACTGTCAATAGCGGAGGTATAAACGAATTCATAAGAGAAGTGATACTGTTCCATCAGCCAGCTGATCCAGCCGGCGGGAATAGATCCGCCGTAGTTGTTCCAGATGCCGATGCGCATGGGCGCTACTGCTTTCAAGCCGGCAGGTTTGCTGTCACTAACGGTAACGGGTATACCAAATGAGGCCGCATCTCTTGCGAGCAGTTCATGCGCTTTAGCAGAGGAAGGGATGTAGAAGCTACCTGCCTCTTTAACGCCAACGGGCACACGAAATACTTTCACGCCTGCTTTCAGCAGATCGTTCACTACGATGAAAGCATTGTTGATGCGGGCATCAATGAGGTAACCTTTGCCCATGGCAACTTCCTGCTTTGGCGGGGATTGCAGGCTGCCGTATGGCAGTTTTTCAAACGGACCACTGAAGGCTTCGGGAATACGATCAAACTGTACACCCATCTGGAAGGCCAGCGTCCATCCGGCGGCATCGTAGGGCCGGATAGGCGGACCACCTTCATATTGAAAATCGTTCGGATGGTCCTGTGGTTCGAACATGTCTATTACATGCGGGCGAAAAGCCTGGTTGGTTTTTACAATGTATGAGCCGGCAGGATATTGTTTTCCTCCCACTGTAAAAGCAGCCGTGGCTTTCTGCACCGCTATGCCTGATTGAATGAGGGCGTTGATAAACTTCACGGCGGTGGGGAAATCGGGCTGGCCTGCCGGGATGATGTAGCCGCGGGCATCCCTGCGTCCGGGGTCTTTCAGCACAGCATCGTAGTATTTCACCGCCACAGTATCCTCCCGGCCGAAGGAGAATTCGCCACCACCTTCTCCTTCTGTACCGGGTTCGGATTTTTTATTGTTCTTATTGGCAATTTTTATGCTGTCGATATAGCTCGGGTAGAACGTCCAGTTGTCACGGTTTCCTCTCGCAATAGCGTTGGCGCCCATGCGGTAGATATTGAACAACAGTTCGCTGCGATAGCGGGAGGCGTAGTCGAGTACGGCATAGTTGAGCGATACGGAGTAATCAATCGACTGCCGGAAGTGCCACCGCTGTGGCGTTACCGGGTTGGGTGTAGCGCCGTTCGGGATGAGCCGTTCGGGTACCAGGGGTACATTTTCCGGTGTGGGACTGCCTATTATTTCCGTCAGGATTCCTACCATATTATGAAAGTAGGGCGTAGTGCGCAAGCCGCCGTTCCACCAGGTGGAGAACTGTGAGCCGGCGCGCTGGGTATAGCCGGGTTTTCCTTCCACGTTGAGCCGGTTGTTCATAGCGGCGCCTACGGCGTCTATACTGGTTACGATCAGCGGATCGAACACATGGTTGAAGGGATCGCGGTATGGCGGACCGGCCAGCACGGAGCCCGCGGGGCCGCGCTGGTGATGATTATACATGATTTGCGGGAGCCACTCCACAAACAGCTGGCGGCTGATGTTCTGGCTCTCTTTCATGTTCATCATGTAGAAGTCGCGGTTATTATCGTGTCCTACATACTTTTCGTATAGCCGTGGTATGTTAGTAGCTCTTTTGCTGGTATCGGGTTCGCGCATGTACCAGTCGGACACCAGTTCCTGTCCGTCGGGGTTGGCATGTGTTAAGAGGATGATATCGTTGTCCAGGATATTCATGGTTTCCGGATCTGTACGGCTTACCAGCTGCCACATGGTTTCTATAAGCTGGTGGGTGCCTACTACTTCGGTGGCATGCAATCCGCCGTCGATCCAGATGATGGACTTCCCTTCTGCGGCCAGTTCGCGGGCTTGCTGGTCGGTAAGACCTTCCGCGTGTGCCAGTTGCTGTGAGATGGCTTTATACCGTTCCAGCCGCTTTATATTTTCCGGGGAAGAAACGATGAGCATATACTGATGGCGACCTTCTTCTGTAAGCCCGATATCCACCAGTTTTGTACGGGGAGAAGCCGACAGCTTTTTAAAGTAGGCGGCCGTTTGTGTATAGTTGGCCAGTTTATAATCATCTCCTATATTAAAACCAAAGTGTTCTTTGGGAGATGGCACCTGTTGTGCCCATGCGCCGGCTGCGACAGTCAGCAACAGAAGTAGCAGGCCGTAAAATTTCCTATTCATACGGGTTATCAGTTTCAGTTGATCAAAACGGGTTCTCTATTGTTTTTTAAACCTCACACCTACGCGGCAGTCGCCGGGTTCGCCTCTTGCTTCATCGCAGATATTGTTGAAGAAGGTGACGATCCTGCGGCCATCGGCCAGGTTGAGGATAAATTTGAACAAAAAGTAATCGTTTACGCCCACATTTGAAAGACTTACATGATTCAGTGTTGCCAATTGCGCTGCTGTAAAGGAATACGTTTTCGGGAAGGTGGTCACGGTTTCATATAAATGATCGTTGGTGCCTACTATGCTGGGCAGCGGAAACTGTGCGATGTTCGTATATTGGTTACCGGGAGAAGAGATCACTAACGGATAAGCAGGTACGCTGGTTTCGGCTTTATTATAGCTGGTATACACTTCAATAGAAGTAACGGTTTCTTTCCCGAATCCTTCCCAGTTGAGAGCAAAGGCAAACTGCTGACTGGCCACGTCCGGATCTTTCAGGTTAAAGAAAGCTACTTTGCCTGCCTGCCGCGTTGGCAGGGCTGTTTTGGTAGTATCTATCGTAACTACCGGCACGGCGGTATAGGTATATCCCTCCCATTCGTACTTCACCTTTTTACAGGAAAATGCAACCGATGAAATAAGCACTATAGCAACTATAAAATGTTTCATAATTATAATTTTAGTCCCGTAAAATTTTTTACTTATTTATCCCAGAAAACCGGTGTTGTTTGTTGCGCTACCTGCAAGCGGCCGGCGTCATCCCCTAAACTGGTATTGGCGGTAAGCTCTGTTTCTGAATAATACAGGCGCAACGGGAAGGTGTTGAGCGGCGACAGCGGTGTGCGCAGCGTTGGCAAACCGGTACGGCGATAGTCGTTATACGCTTCCATGCCATTGCCGTATTCCGCGATGTATTTCTGTGTCATCACCAGTTCCAGTTTACCGGCATTGCTGGCGGCGTCATATTTCACCAGCAGGCCTGCGGCAAAGTCGGCGATGGTGGTGGTGGTTAATGCAACGCCGCCATTCGCGGCGGCATAGGTGCTCACGCTGTTGAGATGTGCGGTGATACCGTCTTTAAACGCCTGCCGGGCATCGTCGCCGGTGTTGAGCGTAAGGGCTGCTTCTGCACGGATGAACTTCACCATGGCGTTGGTGATCATAGGCATGATGCCTGCGCCGGTACCATCTGTAGGGCCCACTACTTTGAGGGCGCCGGTGGCATTGGTATTTGTAAGGAATTGATTGGTGACGGGCATATTATTTACCGGTGCATTGTCGTACAAACCGCCGGCGGGATAGATACCGAAGGTAGAGCGCCGGTTCAGATCGGCCGGTGCGGCGGTACCATCGCCGGGGTTGCGGCCATAGTAGCCGTTGCTGTTGGCCGAATTATTTAATCCTGCCGTGGCGTTCTGGCGAATGATGTAGTAGCGCAACCGGGGATCGTCGTTGTTAAAGAGCAGGTCGATCAGCGACTGGCTCATATAAAACGTTTTGCTGCCCTGGTATTCCGACCGGTGCCAGGGATGCCTGTTGTTGGGATTTTGCCCGGGCCCGAAGCGGAAGGTAAAGTCCGATGCGTTGGTATTGGTGGCGCCACCAATCAGCGTGGCCGGATCGGCGATCAGCGCCTGTATAGCGGTAGCGGATCGTGCAGGATTCACCAGGCGGATCTGGTTATACAGCTTTAGCTTGAGCGAGTTGGCCATCATGAGCCAGGAGCTTTTAAGCCCGCTGTACAGGAGATCGGATGTAGCGGGAACCAGTGTGGTGGCAGAAATTTTCCCGGCATCAACAGCTGCTTCGTCGATTATCTTCAAAAGATCTTCATAAATATCCGCACCTTTTTCAAACGGCGGGCTCACCGTTTCCTGGCCTTTTTGTGATTGTGAATAAGGAATATCTCCCCACATATCCACCATCAGGCTTACGAGGTATGCCTTCTCCAGTTTGGCGATGGCCACGTAGCCCCATTGTTCCTGTGCCGTGCCCGTTTTTATAATAGCCTCCAGGTCGTTCAGCGTTTGTGTGTAAAACCCGTCCCATGAGTCGTTGAAGCTGGTGCCCTGTTGCTGCAGCCTGCTCAGGCCGGAGGAGAAAACGGTGTACTGCATAAAAGTGGCGGTGCCGCTGTTCAGCTGGTACATATTGGCTGCCATTGATACTTCTGTCGCCGGCAGCAATAACGATAACTGGGCAGTGGTGGGATTGTTTGGATCTGTATTGATATCTACAAATTTTTTACAACCGGTAACTGTGAAAACACCTGCCAGTGCTATTGTATATGCAATATATTTAAGTGCCATCATCATATCAGGTTTTATGATCAGAAAGAACATTTCAGGTTTACACCAAAGCGACGGGTGGTGGGTACTGCCAGGTTATCGTATCCCTGCGAGTTACCAACGCCGAGCGAACTGACTTCCGGGTCGAAGTTGGTATACTTCGGGAAGTTGGGAGCGCTGTACCAGAGGTTTCTGCCGGTAACAGAAATGAAGGCAGACCCGAAAGGTGTTTTACCTAAAAAGCTTTTGGGAAGTTCATATCCCAGTGCCACTTCCCGCAGGCGAAATACGGTAGCATCGAATACTGATCCTTCATTAATACCGCCGTTGCCGGGGCCCATACTGCTGCTGAAGAAATGATCTTCAAAAGACAGCGCCACGTTATTCGGGATCTTATTGCCTTTGTCGTCCAGCAGCGGCGTTTGTGTATTGATATCGCCCAGCACACCCGGCGATACAATGGTAAACTCGCGGTTTTCCATATCACGGGTAACGCCGCGCGACAGCATCTCCGCTACGGTGCGGGAGTACAGTTGTCCGCCTTGTTTCCAATCGAACAGGATATTCAATGAGAAGCTGCGGAAGCGGAAAGTATTGGTAATGCCTACCATGAAATCGGGATTGGGATTACCGATTGCTTTGAGTGCGCCGGAGATCAGTGGTTTACCTGTGTTGGGATCTATGAGCACATTGCCTTCCTCGTCGCGTGCATAGGCTGTTCCCTGGATAAGGCCGTATGGTTGTCCTACTACATGCACACTGCTGGTACCGTTGGTGCCGCCATAGCTGAAGCGTTCATATCCTCCCAGGTCGCGGATGATGTTCCTGTTGCGGGTGAAGTTGGCCGAGATATCCCAGTTGAGGCCATTATTGGATTGCAAGGGCACTACCGTTAAACCCAACTCCACGCCTTTGTTGGTGGCTTCACCCAGGTTAAGGATCTGGGTAGTATAGCCGGAAGAGGGTGCAGCAGTAACCTCGAAGATCTGCGAAGTACTTTTCTTATTATACCAGGTAAAGTCAATGCCTATACGATTATGAAAGAACTGCAGTTCTGTTCCCAGTTCCAGTTCCGTGATAAATTCCGGTTTCAGGTTAGCGTTGGTGAGCAGGTTCGCCTGTGTAACGACGTTATATACGCTGCCACCTGCCGGCGTAAAGGGCAGTCCTACGTTTGCCGGCGTAGTGCTGGCGCCGAGGATCGGGTTGATCTGGTAAAAGTTTTGTGTTTGATAAGGAGAGGCTTCGTTACCTACTTTGGTATAACCTGCTCTTATTTTACCAAAGTTAAGTACTCCTTTGGGCAGATGCAGCGCTTCTGTGAATACCAGTGATCCGTTTACACCGCCGTAGAAATAGCTTTTGTTATTGGCGGGCAGTGTAGAGGAAATATCGTTGCGTCCTACAAAGTTAAGAGAGGCAAAGTTTTTATAATCAAAGGTGATGTCTGTAAAGAAGGCGTAGTAGCGTTGTTTCAGGATGTTCCTGTTATTGATCAGCTGTATCGGTGTTACCGAGCTGGTGTTGTTCATGTCTATCAGGTCGGCCACGATGATATTATCCCCGTAAAATGCTTTCCTGTCTGTAAGCCGCTGGTTTACATTGTTACCAACGATTGCCCGCAGCGATATATCTGATGTAAGAGGTTTGGTGGCGGTTACCAGCAGGGTGTTATCCAGTTCCTGGCGGTAAATATTATCTGATGTGATGCTTCCGTTGGGATAGGAAGAGCTGCCTTTACCGCGTACGCTCATTCGCCTGTCGGTGTATGCGTTAAAGCCGATGGTATTCTGCACATTCAGCCAGGGCAGCGGATCGAAGCCCAGTACGAGGTTACCGTAGTACCTGTCCACGTCGCTGGTAGAAGGACTGTGTTTCACTGACCAGTAGGGATTATCAATTCCCGTATAGTCGTATACGTTACTACCATCCAGCGGGTTCTCGTAAGGGTAGTTAGTGAGATCGTAGCTGGTTGGTACGTACATGAGGGTAGACATGATAGAGCCTGTGAGGCCGCCTACCGGTGGTGTTTTTTGCCTGGTGGTGACGTAGTTGATAGCGCCGCTGGCATAGAATTTATTTTCCAGCCGGATATTTCCGCCGATGTTGACAGAGGAACGGGTTATTTCATTGCCGGGTACTACGCCTTTATTTTTTGTGTTGGAGAAGCCTGCGTTGAAGTTTCCTTTTTCGCTACCGGAAGAGATGGTGATGGCATTTTCGTATACGCTACCCTGGCGGAAGAAATTTTTCGCATTGTCCTTCGCATACGATTTGTAGGGCACCTGGATGGGCGTTACGCCATCTGCTTCGTAGAACTGCGGGAACACGGCGGAAGAGAACTGCCGCGTGAGCTGATGCGGAACGGTAGCGCGTGTGGGCAGGATGCTTTCCACTCCTTCAAAGGGCTGGCCCCAGGAAGCGTATACCCCTTGCCGGTAGTCGTTGTTGGTACCTTGTCCGTATTTGGTTTGATAATCGGGCAGGCCGGACACCTGTTCCACGGAATAGCCGGTGTTGTAAGTAATTTCTGTGCCTTTCCTGCTTTTCTTTTTACCTGCTTTCGTGGTGATGATGATAGCGCCGTTAGCGGCTCTTGATCCATACAATGCGGCGGCGGCAGCGCCTTTCAGCACCGTCATGGTCTGGATATTATTCGGATCGAGGTCGAATGCGCGGTTGGTAACGCCTGCGCCGCCTACGGTGGTCGCGCCCACGTTGGCGAAGCTGGAGTTATCGAAGGGAACGCCGTCTACCACAAACAGCGGCTGGTTGTTGCCATTGAGTGAGGAGTTACCGCGGATGGTGATATTGGTACCACCTCCGGCTACGCCGCCGGCAGATTGTACATTCACACCGGCTACTTTCCCGGTAAGGGCTCTTACGGGGTCCGGTTCTGATTTCTGTGCCAGTTTATCCGAGGTAATGGTGCTTACGGAGTAGCCTAGACTGTTTTTCTGGCGGGCAATTCCGGCGGCTGTAACCACGAAGTCCTGCAATTGTTTTACGGCGGCTTTCAGTCGTACGATACCGGCATCAGCGGCTTTTACTTCGGTGATGCTGTAGCCGATGGCGGTAACTACGAGGGTGGCGCCTTCTTTGACTTTCAGGGTGAAGGTGCCGTCGCCTGCCGACGTGACGCCATTGCCGGTACCTTTTTCCATGACGGTAGCGCCGGGGAAGGGATCGCCTGTTTCATTCAGTATTTTTCCTTTCACTACAATATCCGCCAGTGCGATGGAGGTCATCATATCCGGGCTGGCGGTACGTTTAGCGGCGGCGTCATTATCTGTAAGAATGATATAGTCATCGTTCACTACAAAACCTATTTCGAGGCGGCCGAGGAGCCGGTCGAGCACCTTACCGAGTGCTTCCTGGTCGGCCCTTGCGGATACTTTCCTGTCGAGCGCGATGTGGCTGGAGCTATATACAAATTTCACTTCTGCTTTGCTGTGGATCTGGTTCAGCACACCTTTCAGGCTCATATCATCTGCCTGCAGCGATATTTTCCTGTCGAGAACTCCCTGGGCGTATGCCGCAGCGGGATGCGTAATACCATAGAGTAATACGCCTGCCATCAGGTTGGCCGCCGTTACTTTCTTGCATTTGGACAGGAAGGCATTTGTCTTTAAATTTATGAGCATAGACCTTGTACTTTGTTAGATTTCGGAAAGAATTTGACAAAGGAATTCCCTTACCGCGCTGTCACGTGGTGATAAACAGGGCTATTTATCATAAGCTGGCGGGGCTGTCACCCCTCCGGCTTTTTTAGTTGGAAATGATGTTAGCCATGATGTTAGATTTTTGTGTTTGACTCGGTTTGATTGTGGTTGATAACAGGTTCATTTTTCACTTTTTTTGTTTGAGTAAAATAGTTTTGCCGTTGATCCCGAAGTCCAGGTTGAGTGCCTGGCTGATCATCTCCATTGTGTGTTGTAAAGACTGGTCAGTAAAATCTGCCGTGATTAGATTTGTGTTGATTACTGCGTCCTGCAGTTGTATGTTTATCTCAAATTTATTTTCTATCCGTTGTAAAACCTGTTGCATGGTGGCATCGTTGAATGCCATGTTATATTCTGTGCCTTTTGTGATATCGCTGATGGGCGGCGTTCCTTCTTCCTCTTTCCGTATAGCCGTTCCTGTTGTGGCATATATTGCCTGTTGTTCCGGGTACAATACGACAGGAGCCGATTGCGGCGCGCTGAGTGCAATTTTTCCCGTCAGCAGGGTCACCTGTGTTTCTTTGCCTGTTTCCCGGATATTGAAACTGGTACCCAGCACCGTGGTGGTGAGTGTGCCGCACTTCACCAGGAACGGATGCCGCGGGTCTTTCGCAATTTCAAAGAGGGCTTCGCCCTGCAATGTTACTTCGCGGTTACCGGCGCCAAAACCTGCCGGGTAAATTAATTTACTATTTCCTTTGAGCCAAACGATAGAGCCATCGGACAGGATATGTTTTTTAGTTTTGCCGGGAGTACTTTGCAGCGACACCAGGCGATGCGGCGCTACTATGTTCAACATTTCCTTTTTGAATATAGCGCCGGCGATAATGATACCCGCGATGCAGGCAGCCGCTTTCCAGTAGCGGAACAGCGATGTTATCATGCCGGGTTGCCGGTGTTGATTGATGCGCTTTACCAGGTGATGGTATCCTGCTATTCTGGCTGCTTCCTTTTCTGCTTCGGGCATCGCATCAAATGCGTGTTCCTCGCCTGTTGCATCCAGCCACTGCTCCAGCTGTTGCGCTTCCGCAGCTTCCAGCGTGCCATTTAGATATTTCTCGATTAAATTTTTAAGATCCTGGTTGTTCATCAGTTTTTCACACTTGTATTTAATCAGGCAGTTAATAGTGTCACCTATAGATAAGTACACTTTGAAAAGCGTAACACCTACGTCTTTAAAAAAAAAATTTAAAAATAGAAAGACCGGGTAGGCCATATTACTGTTGCAGGGCTGTATTCAGCACCAGGATGATGAGGCACAGGTGATGCCCCAGCACCATTCTAAGCTGCCGGAGCGCTTTGGTAAGATGGTTTTCCACTGTTTTGTGAGAGATGTTCAGTGTATTGGCGATGTCGGTAACAGAAAGATGTTGATGGCGGCTCATCCTGAATACCTGCTGGCATTTTTCCGGGAGCCGTGATACTTCTTTCTCCATGGTATTTTTCAGATCGGTAGCCGCGATATTTTCCTCGTTGGAATTATCGGATCGCTGTTCAGGTAATTGCGCAAACTGGTGGATATAGGTTTTGCGGATACGGTCTGATTTGAGATAGTTGAGTAGCTGGTACTTTACCGCGGTAAATAGATACGCGGAGAGCGTGTGTGTGAGTTGCAGTTCTTCATGTTTTTTCCAGAGGGAAAAAAATACTTCCTGGATAATTTCTTCTGCTATTTCTTTACTTTTCAGCCTGTTGTAAACATATCCGTATAAACGGGGCCAGTATTCGTTGTAGATAGCCTCATATGCACCCATATCACCTTCCTTCAGTAAGGCTAATATGTGAGATTCATCTGATTGATTATATTTTTTTATAATGTTCAATATTTTCGTTTATTCAGATGTTATAAACATAAACAAACGAAAAAAATACCAATTATCATAATAATAGGATGATAATTTATGTTGGAACACTTAAATAAATTGATTTTTTATAGGTAACGTGTTAAGTAACATGATAAAATGGCCTGGAATAAAAAAGAAAAGGCCGCCTTGTTACGGGACGACCTTTCCTGCCTATGAGTGGTTGGTTAAATATTATCTTCTCTTCCTGTAAAGTAGTAGTGTAGTAGCAAAAATCAGCAGTGATACGGGTATTACGCCAAAGAAAAGTATTCGCATGGTCAGGATCCCCTGATCATCGCTGTCGATTACATCTTTTGATCTGATGGCGCCGGTATTTACGGGGAAATCGCCGTAGGTAAACCAGCGGAATAATTCTGTGATCAGCGACTGGTTCCATACGGAAGGTTTGCGCCGCGCCAGCTCGCCGGTGCTCATAAAATCGGCATCGCCGGTAACAATGATGCGTTGGGTTTTGCCCGCCACTTCTCTTTCGGCGGCAATGGCCAGTGCCTGGTTATTTTTTGCCAGCAGCAGCGGTACCGTGTGGAAACCGTGCTGTTGTGCATACTGAAGATTCACAGCGCCCGGCATGGATACCACCGCACTATCACCCTTGAATGCGGCGAGCTTTGGTGAAATTTTCCCGGCATCGTCTGAAAAACGGGCGAGGATAAAGTCGGGTGCATAGTCCCTGCTTTCCTCCTGTACCGGCGCTGCGCCGGGTTGCACGCCCAGTTGTTGCAGTAAAGGTTGCAATATTTCCTGTGATCCTGGTTCTGTGATCACGAACAGGTTTCTGCCGCTGGCAATATATTGGTCCAGTTTTGCCTGTGCTGCCGGCGGGAGGGCTGTTTTCGGATCAGCAATTACCAGCACTGAAGTGGCGGCAGGAATTTCTTCACTGGTAAGATTTACGGTATCTACATTAAATCCCTGGTTAATCAACGCCCCCCTGAAGGTGAGTTCATTTACAAACATCCTGAATGCGGCATCACCTGCTTTTGTGATGCTTCTTTCGCCGTTGCCGGCAACAAACGTAACCAAGGGTATTTCAACAGGTGTTACGATACGTTTCAGCGCAGCGGTAAATTCCTGTTCGCCGGGATATATCATGATATCGTTGTAATACCGGAGAAAAGTTTTCTTATCACCATATTGCAGGAGCCTTACCAGCCGGTTTTCTTCAGGCCCGAGATCCACCATTTTCCGGATCTGTGCAGGTGGAATTACTTTCTTGTAATCCAGGTCCTGGATATCTGCTACTTTTTTTGCGATGGCGGCATCGCTTTCTCCGGGGTAATTTTTATAGAGATTTTTGTTGTTGGCGAAGTCGTAGTAATACACATATTCCATTTGCAGGTTGGGCATAAACCGGCGGTAGGGTGTGAGTATTCTTTCATCCGCGCTTTTCTTCTCCGGTGCGCCGAGGTAGTAATTATCGTCGAGGATATTCACATAGGTGGTAATTTTCAGCGGCTTGTCCATCGCCTTTACCAATTCGCGGCTTTGCAGGCCGAGTGTATGGGTTTTGGTAGCCGTCATATCCACATACCCTGTAAAGGACGGGCGGGAGCTGATATACCCGGTGAGGAAGCAAAGCGCTATCAGTCCGAGGTACCTTGCGGTACGTATCCACGGTGACTTTGCCTCCCGCTGGTCTTGCAGCCGCATGCCGGTAATGGCCAGGAAAAAGCCGATTACAAGGAAGAAGTAAAAGGCGTCTTCTGTGCTGATCAGTCCATAAATAAATTGTTCGGTTCTACCTGAAATAGACATAAAATAGGTAATATGCCGCACTGCATCATTGCCCTGGAACAGGCCGCCGATAAAGTTGAGACCGGCCAGCACTGCCAATGTGCTGATAGCTGCCACCACCTGGTAGGTAGTAAGCGAGGACATGAACAGCCCGATAGCGGCATAGGCGCAGATGAGCAGGTACAATCCCAGTGCGCCCGAGGCCAGCAGTTTCCAGTCGATATGCTCAATAAAAAACGAACCGGAAATTCCATAGAGGCAAATGATAACCAGCAATAGTGCGCCGTATCCCATCATGGCTACATACTTTCCCAGTACGATGTCCCTTACTTTAATGGGAGACGACAATAATAATTTAATGGAACCGCTGTGTGTTTCCCGGCTGATGAGGCCCATCGTTAACAGTGGAATATAGAAGTACAGGGTATTTTTCACGCCGGGGTAAAATCCTTCCTGCTGACCAGTGAAGATCATGGAAGTAACATCGGTGAAGTGATGTCCCATACGTTGTGCGCGTCCTATCATCTGGATATAGTGAAGGAAGTCGATTCCTATTTGTACCGGGAATACAATTAAGATAAGCCAGGCTACCGGCGAATGGAACAGGAGGCTCAGCTCCTGGCGGGCTATTCTGATAATTATTTTCATTACTGTATGGCAGGTTTAGATTTTTTATTGGATAACTGTGCGAAAATGGCGTCCAGGGAGCTTTTCTCCAGTGTTATTTCTTTGAGGCGCCATTTTTTTTGCACGCTCATTTCCACGATATTTTCAGCGATATCGGTGGCGGGCTCAAATCTTACGCGGATCGTTTTTTCTGTCAGGAACTCCACGTCTTTAATGCCTTTGATGGCTCTCAGTTCCTTTTCTTCCGGAGGGTTTTCGAGGGTGGTGATGAGGCTGTCCGGTTCTATATAATTGTTGAAAGATTCCATGGTGTCTTTAAACACCATTCTGCCGCCTTCTATCATAATAATATCCTGGCAGGTAGCCTGTATTTCCGAGAGAATATGTGAAGAGAAGATTACGGCGCGATCTGTGGCTATTTCTTTGATCAGCTGGCGTACTTCCAGGATCTGGTTGGGATCCAGGCCATTGGTGGGTTCATCCAGCACTACCAGCAGTGGCGTGTGAATGAGTGCCTGCGCGATGCCTACCCGCTGGCGGTAGCCACCGGAGAGGTTGCCGATGAGCCTTTTGCTGAAATGTGCCACACCGCATCTTTCCTTCACGGTATCTACCGCTGCTTTTATACGGCGTTTATCTATCAGGCGGAGGTGGGCGCAAAAGGTAAGGTATTCATCTACTGTTTGTTCGAGGTAGAGCGGTGCATTTTGCGGCAGGAAGCCAATCCTTTTCTTTGCTTCTTCCGGGTCGGCCCTCATATCGATGCCTTCAATGAGCACCTGGCCGCGGGTTTGACTTAACACTCCGCAAAGAATGTTCATAGTAGTGGATTTGCCGGCGCCATTGGAGCCAAGCAACCCTACAATGCCTTTCTTGTTGATTTCGAAACTGACATCTTTCACTGCCCAGTCTTTACTGTAACGGTGTGATAGTCCTTCAATTTTAACGATGTTGTCTTGCATGTGTGATTTAATTAGTCAATAGGAGGTCAATGACGCCGGCAGGTTACCGGCGTCACAAATGGAACAGGGAGGACAGGAATGACTTATGGATTCAGCGGCCAGTCCGGGTTGAATACAGTAGCATTGGGCCACAGCTGGCGCAGGTAATTATTACTACCGGGCAGCAACTCATACGTTTTGCCTTCTGCGGTATGCTTTATTATTTTCTGAAAACGGGTTTCTTTGTTCAGGCGTTTCAGGTCGATGACCCGCATCCCGGTGAATGCCATTTCCCTTCTTCTTTCTTCCAAAACAAACCGTAATACCTTCTCACCATCATTACTGAAGTCTGCCGGGGTAAAGGCTTTATAGGCAGCGGGTGTAATCCGGTTGAGTCTTAATTTATTGATATCTGCGAGGGCAGCTGTTAAATTGTTTTCACGGGCAAAGCATTCTGCGCGGGTCAGGTACATTTCCGGCACATTGAGATAGTTGCTATAGAAATCTCCGCGGAGGAAGATCTTCACCTGGTACCTGGACATGTAATTAAACGGTGGCGCGGGAGGCCAGCCATCGGCATAGTATAATGTCCAGCGTTTATCGTCGTTGGTAAAGAGTGCACTTAATTCCGGGGAGGCGCAAACATCCATGGCCAGTCCGAATGGTCGCAGGAAGTGCCGGGCCACGATGGTTTCTGTATTAAGCTGTGCGTCGGGGATGTTGGTCCATCCGAGCGGCGCACCGGGAACATTTGGAAACGGCCCGGGGATCGTGATCTTATAATCATTCATGTTGGCCAGCTCACTTTGCAGCGACAACGCCAGGTCCGCATTTTTGCGGGCATTGACGTAATCGCCCATAAAGAGATAGGTTCTGGCCAGTAAGGCGTATCCGCCTGCTTTACCTGCCCTGAACTTTGTGAGCTTATGATTTAGCGGCAAATCTGTGATGGCGGCGTTGGCATCGCTGAGTACCTGGTCGTATACTTCTTTTACCGTGTTCCTTTTGAATTTTGCGTTGATGTCTGCAATCAGTGCAATGGGAATACCGTCCTGCGTGGCGGCGGTGGCGGCATCATAATGCTGTGCGTATACATTTACCAGCTGTAGGTGTTCCATTGCGCGGCCCAGCAGGGCTTCCGCGCGAACACTTTTTTTGTTGGCTTCTGTACCTTCCGTTGCATCCATGATATTGTTGATGATGCTGTTGTAATAAAAGATCCTTTTATAGCCTTCACTCCAAAGGAAATCGTTGGTACCTTGTTCATACGGCGCGGGGTTGAAGGTATAAATTTTCCGGCCGGGCAGTTGTTGCTTCGTGAAGAGGTTGCCGGGATTTCCTTCCGGCAGGAAAGCATCGTCTGAGAGCAGGTCCCAGAAGTAATCACCGAAGTTCACTACGGTGCCGGAGTTAAGCATATTCTCGTAATCGGCTACTGTTACCGGGATAAATTTATCCTTTGGTTTTATATCCAGGAACTTTGTGCAACCGGATAAGATCAGTATGCCGTAGATGATATAAAGATGTAATTTTTTCATGTTTCCTGGTTTTAAAAGGTGATATCTATTCCTGCCATGTAAGTGGACATTACCGGTAATGTTCTGTTAGCGTACTGGCTGGCGATTTCATAAGCTTCAGGATCAATTCCAACGGAGTTGTTGTACCAATGGAAAGGATTTTGTACCTGCAGTGTTAATTTGGCGGAAGATAATTTTTTGACACGGGACAATACGGGCGCAAAATTATAAGAGAGGGCAATATCCCTTACTTTGATATAATCTGCCTTGAGTACATTTTGATCTGAGGCGTACCAGATGAGCGTATAATAGTTGCCGCCATTACCTTTGAGATCGGGCGCCGGTAACATGCCGGGTTTATTTTCATCGCCGGGTTTGCGCCAGAAGTTCATCACCCTGCTGTCTACATTGCTGCGAGGGAAACCATAATCGATAACAGGCACCACATCTCTCATCACATTTCCTCCATTGGCAATGATCATGATACTTAGCGTGAGTTGCTGATAAGTGAAGGTGTTGGTAAAACCAGTTGTGTATTTCGGTCTTAATGTGCCGCTGTATACAAGGCCGTTTATATCCGTCATGTTGGCCACAATGGTACCGGACTGGTCATAATTCTTTACCACTTTTCCTGCGGCATCGTACACCATCATGGAACCGTTAGCCGGATCAAGACCTGCCGATCTGAAACTGAAAACGGCATCCATCGGGTAGCCAATGCGATTTACGCCGTAGCCACCGGTAAGGCCGTATACATTTTCATCCCTGGTATTTATTTCTGTCATCTTGTTTTTATTGAAGCTCAGTGCCAGGGTGCTGCTCCAGGTGAAATATTTCTTGTTTATATTGAGGGTGTTGAGTGCCAGCTCAATACCTTTATTATTTAAGCTGCCGTAGTTAATCAATGCGCTGGGAAATGCGTTGGTGGGATCGATGGCCTTTTCTCCCAGCAGGTCGGTGGTTTTTCGGATGTAGTAATCTATTGATCCTGACACCCGGTTATTTAATACGGCGAAGTCGACACCAATATTGGTAGTAGCTGTTTTTTCCCATCTTAATGATTTATTTGGCGGATAGATGATATCCGTTGCGGTGGCATTGGCTTCAGAAAAGAAGGTAGATCTTGCCTGGAGGTAGGGTCCTACCGTTCTGGCCACGTTTCCGCCGAGGCCGTAAGTAGAGCGGATGCTCAGGCTGTTTAACCAGCTGATATCTTTCATGAAATCTTCTTCAGACATTCTCCAGCTGGCGCCAACAGACCAGAGCGGCAGGTAGCGGTAGCGGGGGTCGGTACCAAAGAGGTTGGAGTTATCTACCCGTACGCTTCCGGTAACGTTATACTTCCAGTTGTAGGTATAGCCGGCATTACCATAGGCAGAGATGTATCTGTCTTCTCCATAATAAAAGTTATTATTTTCGTTATACCTCATGGAGAAGGTGCTGCCCAGGGATTCTGTTCCTTTCAGATTGCCGAGGGCAATTTCATTTACCGGCAGGTATTGCAGGTTATTATCGTTATAGCCCATTTTAAACACGGAGGTCGACGTTTGTGATACTGCCCTGCGTTCCACACCGGCTAATGCCGACACGTGATGTTTTGTGCTGATATTTTTGTCGAAGTTCAGTTGTGCGCGGGCGGTATAGGATTTTGAATTGCCACGTGTTTCGTATAGTTGTCCACCGTCAGGTACATTCTTCACCAACTCCCCGTCGATGACCTGCGCTGCGTCGTTGATCATATTTTTGGTGTAGTAGGAGTCGGGAGAATAATATGATTTATTGTAACTGCTGCCGCGTTCTGTCTGGTATTTCAGATCCAGTGTAAGGCCGCTGATAATTTTAACGGTGAAGCCACCCTGCAGCCTGAAGTAATTTGACCAATAGGAAAGATCTGATTTATACAGCTCATCCAGCGGATTAAATGTTTCATCATACAGCCCGAGGTTTTTCAGGCGGTCTATTTCATAGGGTGACTTTAATTTAGTGAACGGGGCGGAGCTGCCATCGGGATTTTTCAGCACTTCGTAAGGCATATTCCGGTAAAAGGATTCGGGGCTTTCGCGGAGATACTTCCCGTTGCGGATATTGGTATTGGCGCCTACTTCTGCGTCCAGCCATTTAAACACTTTCACTTTATCTTTCATGCCCACGTTAATATCTTCATTGCCGGTACGGAAACCGTAGTCCCTGTTACCTGTATAATTCATCATGATATTATACTGGTGAATTTCGTTTCCACCGCTGGCGGAGAAGCTGTGGCGTTGTTTGACACGGTTACGCATGAACAGGTTTTCCAGTTGGCTTTGCCCGTTAGCGTTCCTTAAATTATTGAGGGTATTGTCGAGATCAGTTTTGCTGATGAGATTTTGCTCATAATTATAAAGTGCTTCCATTGCTTTTGGCTGGCCTGCACGTTTGATGACATCGTTATAACCAGGATGCCAGCTATTGAACAGTTCCTGTTGCAGATCCACCATCTGGGAGGAATTGAGCAGGTGCATATAACCTGCGTCGGGGGTGCCTGTTATAAACGCGGTGCTGTTGAAGTTGACCGTGAGTTTCCTGTTGCTGCCATACCTGGTGGTAATAGAGATCACGCCATTGGCTGCCCTGGTTCCGTAGATCGAGGCGGCGGCGGCGTCTTTCATTACTGTTACATTCACTACATCAGCGGGGTTGATATAGTTAAGGTCTCCTTCGAATGGAAAACCGTCCACCACATATAGCGGGTTTTGGTTGCCGTATAAGGTGGAAAGTCCGCGGATATTAACGGCGCCGTTCTGCATAAAGAGGCCGGGCACAGTGCCTTCCAGGCGGTCCATAATATTGGTTTCCATCCTGGCGCCGAGTGTTTTTTCTGTAATCACGCTGAATGATCCGGTGGCACGTTCTTTTGGAATTGATTGATAGCCGGTATTGGCCGTAACATTTAATGCTGATAAGGTAGCCGAGATGACAGACAAAACGATGTTACCGATATTCCCGGTTCGCAACATACCGGAAGTCACTGTCACCTCTTTTGTTTTATATCCTATAAAGCTGATGCGAAGTACATCCCCGGCAGATACCGGCAAGGTGAAGTTGCCTTCTGAGTTGGTAATAGCGGGTTGACTGGCGCCAGGCACCTGCACCGTAGCCCCGATGAGGGGAATGCCGGTGCTGTCGGTAACATGCCCTGTTACCGGTGATTCTTTCTCTGGTGTGGCGCTATTCGCAGCAGCAGGAGGCTTGCTGTACAGCATGATGGTGTTGCCTGCTATTTTATAGTTGAATGGCTGGTCCTTCATCACCAGTTCCAGGAAGCTGATCAGGGGCATATTCTGCACTGATACTGATACGGTGCCGGCCTGTTTCAGGAGTTCAGATTTACCCCACACCACGAAACCTGTTTGTTTTTTGATGGCGGCAAAAAGTTTTTCCATTGGGACGGCTCGTCCGGAAAAGGTGACAGATTGCGAAAATGTGTTGGCTGATACATGTAAGCAAATGGTAAGAAGGAGAACACTGGTAAATCTCATAATCCGGAGCATTTTGGTTGGGAGCCGGCACGGCAAGTCCCAACGGCTCCAATAAGCAGTTTTTTGCATAGATTTGCAACGTTTGGTTGTTAAAAATGGAGGTCTCGAAACCTGATTTAAGTCAGCCAGCAACTTTCCGGAAGTGTTGGTCGCACTTCCGGTTTTTTTTGCCGGTCAACCTGTTTTAGTTGATATTCATTACTGGCATAGTGTTTCAGTTTTACGGTATCCGGGATAAATAATATACGTTAAGGCATTACGATCAGCCGCCGGCCCTCTTCCAGCCGGAAATGCACATCCGACCGTTCCAGCCCCGCGAGCACATCAGAGAGTTGCAGGGTTCTGCTCATCTCACCAAAAAAATGAACATCGGGCACATTTCCTTCATACACTACTTCCAGGTTGTACCAGCGTTCCAGCTGCCGCATCATTTCCCGCAGGCCCACTCCTTCGAGGTTAAACAGGCCGTTTTTCCAGGCGATGGCCTTTTCCACATTTGCGTTCCGCGTTACTTTTATACCTGTATCACCTGCCTGTAGCTGATCTCCTGGTTTTAACACCACGCTGCCAGCGGTTTGATTGGTAAGGGATATACTGACCGCTCCTTCCACCAGCGTAGTATAGCTATTCTTTTCATTCGTGTATGCGTTTACGTTAAAACCGGTACCGAGTACCTGGATGTCCATTTTCCGGAGCACATTCACCCTAAAGGGTTGTGCTGCGTTGCCGGCAACTTCGAAATAGGCTTCCCCGGAGAGTTCCACTCTCCTTTCCTTTCCTTTGAAGGCTACAGGAAACTGCAGGGAGCTGGCGGCATTGAGCCATACTTTGGTGCCATCCGGCAGTACCACCTGGAATTGCCGTCCTTTGGGTGTGGTGATAGTATTGTATTCCATTTCGCCTGCACCCGGGGCTTCCTGCGTGTATTGGAGGCCGTTACTTTTCAGGACTAGGGTAGTTCCGTTCTGATGGGTGATGATACCGTTTCCCATGCTGTCGAGCACCATCTGTGAGCCATCCGCCAGCGTAAGGATGGCGCCATTTTTCCCGGGAGCTATGTCCTGCAGCGTGTTTCCGGCGATAACAGCAACCGGTTGCCGGCGATGATAGTGGCTGATAAACCAGGCAGCTGCCCCAAACAGTAACACTACAGCGGCGGCCCATCCCCATTTGTGGAGGAAATGTACACGGTGAAGCGGTTTGGTAACCGGGTCGTTTGATAGTTTATCCGATGACAGGATCTGGTCAGCCACCTGCATCCAGTGTTGCTGGTTGTAAGCCGGCAAGGCGGTTGAATGATGTTCCTGCAGCCAGCCTTCCACGTCGTCGATAGAAGCGCCGGTTTCGTCCCGGTCAACCCAACCGGTTAATTCGTCCAGTTCTTCCTCTGTGGCAGTGTGTGTTGCCAGACGATCGAGTAAATATGCCAGTCGGTGGTGATGTTCCATTTATGAAGGTGATACAGGTAAATGAAAGTGATGTATGTCCCCTTATCTATACCAGACAATTGAGCGGGGAATTGGTACCGAAAAAAAGTGAAGTTTTTTTTCAGAGGGACTGTTTATTCAGATGAGTATATCTATCAATATGGCCAGGAGCAGCGGGTAGCCGGCCTTTTGCAGGGAGGAGCGGATATTTTTCAACGCCATTACCAGCAGGTTTTTCACCGTGCTGATGGCGAGATCCATATGTTGTGCGATTTCACTGCTGGAGAGTCCCTGTTCACGGCTAAGGCGGTAGATTTGTTGCTGCTTCTCCGGTAATTGCTGCACAGCCTTGTTCACCAGGCCCAGCAACTGCCGGAATTCAATCATGTCTGCCACCGGCAGGTCCTTACCCGAGCTGTCTTTTTCATAGCCAACGGTATGCATTACTTTATCGCGGATGGTTTGGCGACGGACATAGTTCACGGCCAGGAAAAAACAAATTTTTTTAATCCAGGCGCCTGGTTGTGCCACTTCCGTGAGTTGGTCGCGGGCTACCCATATTTTGAGAAAGGTATCCTGTACCAGGTCGTCTGCCACTGTCACTGATCCGGTAATACGTGCTGCCATCGCCTGCAGGCGTGGTGCATAAATTTCAAAAAGACTCCTGAACGCAGATTCGTCGCCGGCCGCTATCCGCTTATAAAGGTCAGGAGCATCAATAGAATGGCCCTCGCTCATTGACAACCTTGCTTGCGTGAAATAACAAATGTGACGGCAAGGTAGAATAATAATGTAAAATTCCATAGCACCCGGGGAAATGTGCTGACGGACGTATTTTATTAACGGGAAAGCATATAAGCTACCAGCGCCATGGCAGTGATACCTGCTACATCATTCCAACGGAAAGGGGATGTCTGGCGATAGTTGTTTAAATGATGGTGAGATGGATAGGCCTCGTATATCAAGCTACTGCTGTTGCTGCTGTCCTTGACAGCGGGCAGGTATTGCTGCCATGACCACTGTTTATGGTTGGCAGTCTGCCCAAAGAAATTGGTTTTCGGGGCCGGCAGCAGCAACATTTCTTTCTTGCCGGTGATCGCGCTGCTGTCCTGCGCAGGTGCGGTTAAAGTAACGCCCACGGCCAAACCGGCGGTGAGCATGATTGCCCGGAAATAACTTTTCAATTGATCTGGTAGTAGCATGGTAATAGTCCTCCTGTATTCAGGACGCATGGAATTCTCCGTTCCCCTATGCGCGGGGTATTTTTTTTCCGGCAAAATAAAGAGCCTTTGTACTGCAGGGCAATACAAAGGCTCTTTATTTTTATAGAGATAAATTACGCCTGGTTGTTTTGCACCGGAAAAAGCGTGCGCAGCGCGGGAATACGTAAAAAGAGGCTTACCCATACCAGGATACCGAACACCACCGGGAAATAATAGGGTTCGTTGATCCTGGACATGATGGCTACAGCGCCGCCGAGGTAAGCGGTGACCAGTATCGCACCCAGTATAGCCGTACGGGGAATGGCATACAAAATAGTGGCGATGAGCAATATAATGCCGATACCCTGTACCTGTTCTGCCGGCCAGCCCAGCTTTACGCTGCCTTCCATGGAAGTGATGTTCTTAATTACTTTCATGATGGCGTCTACCAGGAGAAAGAGTACACAAAGAACGGTGATTACCCAACCGGTAACATTAGCTGCTTTAGAAGGAGCTTTCTTATTCAGATAAATTGTTTGCGCTTCCATATAAGTTGTTTTTTTGTTTTTGTTTGATTTGATTGACAATACAAACTTACCGGCATTTGTGCGCATTCCTGCTGGGGAAATACGACATTCTTACTGGTTGATTGCGACAATTCAGGAACATCTTACCTTTGCGTCATGGATTATTTCAAAAAGCAGCTTGATTTATTAAAAACAGAGCGGGAAGAAGACAGGAAATCATACAAACAAATGACGGAATCCACGTCTGTAGCAGATCGCAGGGCAAACGGACTTACCTGGTACCCTATTGCTATCAGGGGATCAGAGATGAGCCGGGGAGATTACCTGACGGTGGAAGTGGAGCGTACCACTCACCAGGACCTGCCGCATCAGCTGCGTTTTGGCGCTTCTGCCGTATTATTTTCCAATCATGATCCAAAGCAGGATCATCTTGAAGGCACCATCACTTACCAGGGCGGGAACAGGCTGAAGATCACCCTGCGCACCGACGAGCTGCCGGAATGGGCCAGTGATGGTAAACTGGGCATCGACGTACTTTTTGATGATAACAGTTATGACGAAATGCAAAACGCCCTGAAACAGGCGGATGCATTGCAGGATAAAGTACCCGAAGGACGGCTGATAAAAATACTGACCGGGGAAAAGAAACCCGTGTTTCATCCGGATATTACTCCTTATGTAAATCCCGCGCTGAATGCCTCCCAGCAATCGGCCGTTAATAAAATACTTTCCGCCGGCGACCTGGCCATTGTACACGGTCCGCCCGGCACTGGCAAAACCACTACCCTGGTACAGGCCATTAAAGCGCTGATCAAACAGGAGCAACAACAGATACTTGTGGTGGCGCCTAGTAATACCGCAGTGGATCTGCTCAGCGAAAAGCTATCGGATGAAGGACTGAATGTGTTGCGGGTGGGCAACCCGGCGCGCGTATCAGAGCGGCTGATGTCGCTCACGCTCGACAGCAAAATATCTGAGCATGCCAGTATCAAAGAAATCAAGCGAATGAAAAAGCAGGCGAATGAGTTCCGCGACATGGCCCACAAATACAAGCGTAACTTTGGCAAAGCAGAAAGGGATCAGCGGAAAGCCTTGTTTGACGAGGCCCGCAAGATCATGAAAGAAGTAGGCAATACAGAGCAATATATTATTGACGACCTGATCTCCAAGGCACAGGTGATTACGGCCACCCTGGTGGGCGCCAATCATTATACCGTGAAAAATTTAAAGTACCATACGGTTGTAATAGATGAAGCCGGGCAGGCACTGGAACCTGCCTGCTGGATCCCTATCCTGAAAGCGCAAAAGGTAATCCTTGCCGGAGACCATTGCCAGCTATCGCCCACCGTAAAATCGGAGGAAGCCGCCCGTAAAGGTCTCAGCACTACCCTGCTGGAAAAATGCACCGCCCTGCACCCCGAAAGCGTAACGCTGCTGGAAGAACAGTACCGTATGCATGCCACTATCATGGGATATTCTTCCAGTATCTTTTATGAAGATAAATTAAGGGCTCATGCCTCTGTTGCCGGACACCTGCTGTTTTCCGAAGATAACCCGCTCAGCTTTGTAGACACTGCCGGTTGCGGTTTTGATGAAAAGCTGGATGGCACCAGTACCACCAACCCGGAAGAAGCTGTTTTTTTATTTAAACATCTTACCCGGCTGGTAACTGCGCTGGGGGAACATTACCAGCCGAAAGACTTTCCCACGGTGGCGGTTATATCTCCCTATAAACAACAAATACAATTATTAAAAGAGCAGCTGCATCACTCCCCGTTGTTGCAGCCCTATGCAGACAAAATATCTGTGAACACCATCGATAGTTTCCAGGGACAGGAGCGCGATATTGTGTATATCAGCATGACGCGCAGCAACACCGAAAATAAAATAGGCTTCTTATCAGACATCCGGCGGATGAATGTAGCGATGACCAGGGCCCGCAAGAAGCTGGTGGTGATAGGCGACAGCGGCACCCTTTCCCAGCTTGGGTTTTATGCGGACTTCATCACTTATGCGGAGCACAAAAACGCCTACCAGAGCGCATGGGAGTTTATGGATGTGTAACGCTGGTTGTCATTACCTTTTCCAATACCTCAAAAAAAGCGGGTTGCTGTTCAAACATCGGGAAGTGACCCGAAGCCTGGATCCAATGCAGTACGATATCCGGGCGGATGATCTTCAGTTCGTAGGTATAGAAAGCCAGGGGATCCTGGCGGCTGCCGATCACGGTTACCGGCCCTTTATATTGCGGCAGGTTTTTACTGAGATCAAAATGGGTCCGTTGCAGGTCTGATACCATTAACCCCTGCATACGGACATTGGGTTTTGCCACATAAATCTTCCCCATGAGGCTGTCGATGTCCGCTTTGTTGTAAATGTATGCCAACCGTATGGTGCGGTTATACAGCGCACTGTCTGCGCCAGTTGCCCTCCCTCCTTCTATCTTTTTGCCCAGGGAATCCATCAGCGCCAGGTCGGATACACCCAGGCGTGCCCGCAGGTTGTTCATGTGCGTGGTCATGAAATCGGCGGAGAACTTATAGTAGCCAGGATTTGCCAGCACCAGGGCGCGCACCTTTTCCGGGTGGGCAGCTGCGTAACTCATGGCCAGCATCGCGCCCCAGGAGTGGCCGTAAATAACGGTTTTGCTGATCCCTTCTTTCTGCAGCAACCGCTGAATGTCTTCCACGGCGGCTTTGAGGTTAATAGTGGTGGAATCGAACGGTACGGGGATGGATAAGCCGGTGCCCCGCTGTTCCAATAAGATGGCCCTGTAATGCTTTCCCAGCTCAATCGCCACTTCTTCCTGCTGCAAACAGGAGTTGCCAGGGCCGCCAGACAACACTAAAACAGGGCTTCCCTTCCCATAAGTATGATAATAAAGCCAGCCGTTGGGGTATTTCAGTGAGTCCAGTTGCTGTGCATGGATGGGCAGGCAATACAGCAACGTGGTTAACAATAACAACAGTTTCATAAGACGGTTTTTCTCCATTAAAATAGGTGATTTCAGGCATATAATGCGCCTGTTCCCCTGAAAGCCGCTGCTGTAAAGGACAAATAAATCCTTGCCGGAAGCCTGAAAAACCGTAACTTTGCCCGTTTTTCGGGATAAGATAAATGGTAGCCTGCTCATAATGATCAGCCTGTTTATTTTTTGAATAAATACATTATGAGTAAAATAGTTGATTACAGGAAGTTACTGGGTGTTACCAAAACTACTGAAGTAAAAGAATTGAAAACGATCTACAGGAATTTAATGAAGGAGTGGCATCCCGATAAATTTGAAGGCCTGGCAGAAGAACAGAAACTGGAAGCAGAAGCAAAGAGTAAAGAATTGATTGAGGCTTATCACTTTTTAGTAAGTATAGCACCTGAAACAATTGCTGCTGCTTTACCACAGTACACAGCCACCATTTCTGCTTCTACCCTGGTGGATTTCTCCTATCAGAAACAAACGCTTCAGCTTCACTTTGAAGATGGCAGCAGTTATGAATACCTCGACGTTCCGAAAACATTATATATAAAGCTGATCAACTCTGATACGCCGGGCAGGTTCTGCCGCAGGCATATTTACCACGAATTTGTATACCGTAAAGTGAGCAAGGCGGTTGAAGCATAGCATACCTGTTAGTATGCTTTGTTTTAAAGAATAAACTATATTTGCGCCATGCGTTCATGGATCACAAAGATATCGTTGATGCTGGCAGTAATGGTTATTACTGCGCACAACGTTATGTTTCATGACCATCAGCATATCATTTCATCGTCCGGACACTCCGTCCACGATGATGATGATGATGACCACGATCATGATATGCAGCATTCGCTGGCGCTGAACCTGATTGATCACAGCTTCACTTCTCCCTCTTCCAGCCACCTGCAACACGAAGTGCCCGTTTTAACGCTGGCGCCTGCACCTGACCTGGTTTCTCTTCCGGAAGTTATCTGCTTTCTGATATCGAAAACCAGCTATCAGCAAAAGCAGGAATTTCCACCTCCGCTGCAAAGCCTTTCATTTTCGGCATTAAGAGCACCCCCTATTTTCCTTGCATAACTTCACCGGAATTTTGTTTATAAGACGGTTGTATTAATGCTATTGCGTTTAATGCATTCAATCTGATAAATCTGTCTACTGGGAATACCAGCACCGGTGGCTGCTTTCCGACCTTCCCTGCATTTTATTTTTAGTACTTATGCCCGCTCAACGGGGCGGAATGAGTATGCCAATTATTCGATATGCTGAATAAGATCATTGAATTTTCAATCCGGAACAAATTGATTGTAGGCTTATTTATACTCGGTCTTATCGGCTATGGTATTTATGAAGTCACCCGGCTGCCGATAGATGCGGTACCTGATATTACAGACAACCAGGTACAGGTAATAACCGTAACGCCTTCATTAGGTGCGCCGGATGTTGAGCGGCTGATATCGTTTCCTATAGAACAGGCAAACCGCAGTATACCTGGACTGGCAAAGATCAGGAGCTTTTCCCGGTTTGGGTTATCTGTAGTGACCCTTGTTTTTAATGAGGACGTGGATGTTTACTGGGCAAGACAACAGGTTACCGAACGGCTGCAGGAAGTGCAAAGCCAGATACCCGGCGGAATAGGTGTTCCCAAGCTGGCGCCGGTTACAACTGGTTTAGGAGAGATTTACCAGTATACGGTACGACCTAAAAAGGGCTATGAAGACCGGTATACGGCAATGGAGCTCCGCACTATCCAGGACTGGATTGTTCGCCGGCAACTGTTGGGCGTTACCGGCGTTGCGGATGTGAGCAGCTTTGGCGGCTACCTGAAACAATACGAAATAGCGGTAGAACCGGCCAAACTGAAGTCTTACGGACTTTCCATCAATGATGTATTCAAAGCACTCGAAACAAATAACCAGAACACCGGTGGTGCTTACATTGAAAAAGAGCCAACGGTACTTTTTATTCGCAGTGAGGGCCTGGTCGGCTCAGAAGAAGATATCAGGAAAATTGTCGTTAAAAATACCGGTAACGGCACGCCGTTGCTGGTAAGGGATATTGGTGAAGTGCGGTTAGGCTATGCCACCCGGTACGGCGCTTTGACCTATAATGGCGAACGTGAGGTATCAGGTGCGGTAGTAATGATGCTGAAAGGAGCCAACAGTAATGAGGTGATCAAAAAGATCAAAGCGCGTGTAGACCAGATCCAAAAAACACTTCCGGAAGGAGTGATGATCGACCCCTTCCTGGATAGAACAAAAATGGTCAATAACGCCATTGGCACTGTTGAGAAAAATCTCCTGGAAGGCGCATTGATCGTAGTATTTGTACTGGTGTTGTTCCTGGGTAACTTCAGAGCCGGATTACTTGTTGCTTCTGTTATTCCGCTGGCGATGCTGATAGCGGTAATTATGATGAATACCTTTGGCGTAAGCGGTAACCTGATGAGCCTCGGTGCGCTGGATTTCGGGTTGATTGTAGACGGCACCCTGATTATAGTAGAAGCCTGTATGTTCAGACTGCATCATTACAACAAACCCTTTATCACGCAAACGGAAATGGACGACCTGGTGTTGGAAACATCAGGCAGGATGCGAAATGCAGCGGTTTTCGGAGAGCTGATCATCCTGATCGTATATCTTCCCATATTTGCCCTCGCAGGCGTGGAGGGTAAGATGTTTAAGCCCATGGCGCAGACAGTAGCCTTCGCGTTGTTTGGCGCTTTCCTGCTTTCCCTGACCTATGTACCCATGATGAGCGCACTGGTTTTAAGTAAAAAAATTCCCGCTAAACTTTCCTGGTCCGACTGGATGATGGAAAAACTGGAAGTCCGCTACCAGCGTCTATTAAACAAAGTACTGAACATACCCAAAGCAGTAATTGGAACAGCAGCAGGTTTATTAGCCATTGCTTTATTTGTTCTTTCGCAGCTGGGAGGCGAATTTATACCCCGACTGGAAGAGGGGGATTTTGCGGTAGAAACCCGCGTACTTACCGGCAGTAGCCTGAAAACCTCTACTACTGTGGTGTCGCAGGGTGCGAAAATCCTGCTGGAGAAATTTCCTGAAGTGGAGAAGGTGGTTGGAAAAACCGGTAGCAGCGAGATTCCTACTGACCCTATGCCGATTGATGCGAGTGACCTGATGGTAATTTTGAAAGACAAAAGGGAATGGACTTCTGCAAAAACCTTCGATGAATTAACAGAGAAAATGTCAAAGGAACTGGAAGCCATACCCGGCGTTACTTTCGGATTCCAATATCCTGTACAGATGCGCTTTAATGAATTAATGACAGGCGCCCGTCAGGATGTTGTCTGTAAAATTTATGGCGAGGACCTGGACAGCCTGGCTACATATGCCACCCGCCTCGGGGCAGTGGTCAATACCGTGAAAGGTGCTACCGATCTGTATGTGGAAGCCATCACCGGGATGCCGCAGATTGTTATTAAATATAACAGGGATGCCATTGCGCAATATGGCCTTAACATCAATGATATAAACAGAATAGTAAATACCGCCTTCGCGGGGCAAAGCAGTGGTCTTGTTTATGAAGGAGAAAAGCGTTTCGACCTGGTAGTCAGGCTGAGCGGTCAGCAGCGGCAAAACCTTACTGATGTGCAGCATTTACTAATTCCTACCCAACAGGGTTCACAGATACCCTTATACCTGGTGGCAAAAGTAGCTATAGAAGAAGGGCCCAATCAGATACAGCGCGAAGATGCCCAGCGCCGGATCATTGTAGGATTCAATGTGCGTGGCCGTGATGTGCAGACTGTAGTAGAAGAACTGCAGCAAAAGGTATCCGGTAAAATAAAATTACCACCGGGTTACTACGTTACCTATGGTGGCGCATTTGAAAACCTGGAAGCTGCGAAAAAGCGTTTAGGCATTGCCGTACCCGTTTCCCTGCTGCTTATCCTGCTGATGTTATATTTTGCTTTCAACAGTATCAGGCAAGGGTTGCTGATTTATTCGGCTATTCCTTTATCTGCCATAGGAGGCATTTTTGCCCTTGCATTGCGGGGAATGCCGTTCAGTATTTCAGCCGGCATTGGTTTCATTGCATTATTCGGTGTGGCTGTACTGAATGGTATTGTGCTCATTGCAGAATTTAACCGGTTACATAAAGAAGGACTGAACGATGTCCGGGAAATTGTATTAAAAGGAACGAGGGTACGTTTACGGCCCGTGTTGATGACCGCATCCGTAGCCTCTTTGGGCTTCCTGCCGATGGCACTGAGCAATGGCGCCGGCGCCGAGGTGCAACGGCCATTGGCTACTGTGGTTATCGGGGGACTGATCCTGGCAACGTTCCTGACCCTGTTTGTACTTCCAATTCTTTACATCATTTTTGAAAAGAAGCATCTGATGAAGCAACCCAAGCATTTACCGGGCGCTGCACTCTTATTATTACCATTCCTTTTGCTGGCAGCACCTAACGCACGGGCACAACAACCGATCTCCCTTAATGCAGCGCTGGATACCGCTATGAAGAATAACCTGTCTGTCCGGAACCAACAGCTGAATGCAGACTATCTGAAAAAATTAAAAGGAGCGGGATGGGATGCCAACCAGGCGGTTATTACCGGTGAATATGGTAAAATCAACAGCGCTTACAATGATAACCGGTTTACCATTTCACAGACCATCAAATTCCCAACCATATACAGCAGGCAAAAACTGTTGCTGAATGAAGAATGGAAAGAAGGACTGCTGAATGTTTCCGTTAAACAATCTGAATTAAAAAAGCAGGTCACTTCGGTGTACTACCAGCTCCTGTTCCTGCGCAATAAAAAAGAACTGCTTCAGTATACGGATAGTATCTATGCGCTTTTCCTGGAAAAGGCGGCAATACGTTTTAAAACGGGGGAAAGTAACATACTCGAAAAAACGACCGCCGAAACCCAGCGTGGACAAATCGCTTTGCAGGCGGGCCAGTTACAGCAGGACTACGCCATCCTGCAAGCGCGGCTGAAAGTGCTGCTCAACACGACTACTGATGTAGAACCTGATGATACACCGCTTAAAATGCCGCTTCCCGGTGATATTGATAGCACGGAGCTTAAAAAGCATCCCTACCTCCAATTACTGGAGCAACAGGAGCAAACAAGTCTTTCCAGGTACAAACTGGAAAAATCCAGACTGTTACCCGACTTACTGCTGGGATACAATAATATGACCATGCGTGGTATGGGGGCGGATGATAAAGAATATTCGGGAGACACCCGGTTCCAGTCGGCCCAGATAGGTGTTGGTATTCCGCTATTCTTTGGTGCGCAGAAAGCAAAGATCGGCGCTCAGAAAATAAACCAGGAACTGGCAAAAAGCACTTACCAGGCAGGATTACAGGAATTACAATTAAGATATACCGAAGCTGAAAAGCAGTATAGTAAAATGATGCAGGCGGTTTCCTACTATGAACAAAGTGGGCTAAAGAATGCGGACACCATCATTGCTACCGCAAATCTGCAATTCGTAAACGGGGAAATCAATTACCTGGAATGGGTGATGCTGAACAACCAGGCTTTCAGTCTCCGGAATGAATACCTCGATGCCGTAAATAACCTTAACCAGTCTATCATTGAATCCAATTCTTTATTGAACAGGTAAATATAAAATTCATGAAACAATACATCATCATATTAGCTACATCCTGTTTACTGGCGGCATGTAACAACAAACCGAAGGAGGAAGAAAAAGCACCGGCCGGCGATAAAGGAAATCTCATTGAACTGACGGATGCCCAGCAAAAAAATGCGGGCATAGAAACCGGGCACCTGGAGAAAAGGCGTATTGCTGCTGCAATCCGGGTAAACGGGCAGATTGATGTCCCCCCGCAGAATATGGTCAGCATCAGTTTCCCGTTAGGGGGCTTTTTAAAATCCACCACGTTACTTCCCGGTATGCATGTTACCAAAGGAGAAGTAATCGGCGTTATGGAGGATCAACAGTTTATTCAGCTGCAGCAGGATTATCTCACTTCAAAAGCGAAATTGGCGTACCTGGAAAAAGAATATGCCCGTCAGCGTGAACTTAACCAGAGCAAAGCTACCAGCGATAAATTATTTGAGCAAACCGAAGCGGAGTATAAAAGCCAGCGTGTACTGAACAGATCTGTTGCAGAAAAATTGCAACTGATTGGTATTAATGCCTCCAGGCTTGATGAGAACGGCATTTCCAGAAGTGTTAATATCCACTCTCCCATCAATGGTTTTGTGTCGAAGGTAAATGTGAACATAGGCAAGTATGTAAATCCTTCAGATGTTTTATTTGAAATAGTAAATCCGGCGGATATTCACCTTGCGTTGACCGTTTTTGAGAAAGACATCAATAAACTGGCTATCGGTCAAACGGTGGTGGCTTTTACCAACAGCAATCCCGAAAAAAAGTACGATTGTAAGATCATACTGATAGGCCAGGATCTTACGGCAGACAGGAGTGTGCAGGTACATTGCCACTTTGAGCAATACGACAAATCACTGATCCCGGGAACTTTTATGAATGCTGATATAGAGTCAGCCAATGATAGTACCTGGTCGCTGCCGGCGGATGCGGTGGTACGTTTTGAAAACAAAGAGTATGTTTTTTGCCGGAAGGATGAAAATGTATTTGAAATGATACCTGTAAAAACAGGCAACAGCGAGAATGGATATGTGGAAATAATATTGAATGGCAATACACCCGCAGTCAACAGTGAATATGTAATAAAAGGCGCTTATTCTCTTTTAATGAAAATGAAGAATACGGCAGATGAATAAGTTGCTGAAGATTGATGGTGTTTACTTCTTCAATAAATTTTTTTTATAGACAGAAGGACTTTTCCCGGTATGCACTTTAAAAACCCGCGTGAAATGGCTCTGGTCCGAAAACCCGGTGAGATATGCTATTTCCGTAAGTGAATGCGACGTGGTGGAAAGCAGCTGTATCGCTTTGTCTATCCGGAGTTTTCTGATATAATCACCAAAGGAAAGGTCATCAAAATATTTTGAAAATTCCCGTGATAAATAGGCGGGATGTACCTGTAAAGTTTCTGAAATTCCCTTCAGACTCAGATTCAGGTTGGTATCTATCTGGTCCTGGATGATCTCTTTCAGTTCCTTTGCCCAGTGAGGTACCTTTTTACTGTCTTTTTCATGTTGCAGGAAATTTTTAAAGATGTCCAGCAGCTGACTTTCAAATGGTTGCTGCGTGTGCTTTACATGTTGCAGGTATTTTGCCCAGCTGTATAGCGAATCGTATAACAACATTCCTTTTTCCAGCAGCTGATAGTCGTCTGGTTCATCATGCGCCATACCAGCGGAGATAGCCCATAAACCGGCAGCTTGCGGCGCCAGGTTGTGGCGGTCGGTATCAGCACCGCGAACAATTGGCGCCAGCGCGTGAATGGCCGGATCTTCAAGGTGGTGTTTTTTTATGATGTAGTCAAATGTACATAAGTCGTCATAGTGTGTGTATTCCACACCGGCTATATCAAAAGGAATGGCGTTCAGCTCAGCGGCCTTTGACAATACTTCATTGAACGGCACGTATATAAATTCAGCCGCCTGGTCCACAAATCTTTTTATAAGCCAGGGACAAGCCAGTCTGTCTATTTTCGGGCGCTCGCGGGTGATCCATTTCATACCTGATAATTAATTATGATAGTTACGTGTAGAACAATTTAGTTCCCCGTAGGCCGGAAGCTGGGGGTGCTTACATTACTTTCTATAAATGCCTTACGGTATTCCCTGGGAGATTTCCCCTGGTAAATTTTAAACTGCCTGTTAAAGTAAGAGATATTATCAAACCCACAGGCATAGCATATTTCAGATATGCCATTTCCTGTGCCTATCAGCAGTTTTGTAGCATGACTGATCCTTATCTCGTTTACAAACTGTGAGAATGTTTTCGTGGTTCTTTTTTTAAAGTAGCGGCAAAATGCAGCTTCGTTCATACAGGCGAGAGAGGCGGCAGATTTGCTATCTACATGATCAGCATAATTTTCCAGTACATATTTAAATATCGGTTCCAGCTTTTTTGAATCTGCATCCTTATAGCGTGTCTTTCCCGGATCATCTGTTAATAGTTGAACACTTTCCCTGCCCTGCAACGATAATTCGTCCAGGATCTGTAAAAGGATGATCAGGTTTTTCATCTGCTGATTTGCCTGAAACTGGAAAAACAGGGTATTCACAACAGGCGATATTTTATTAAATTTTATGCCGTATTCAGATAACTGCATCAGTTCTTTTATCTTTCTCAATTCCAGTTTTTCAAAAAAATCCTTCCCGATAAAATCTTCTGTAAACTGCACTATAATAGCGTGCGCTATTTCGTCGGCCCCAACAGGCGAGCTATTATTGCAAAAGCAATGGACCAAACCCGGACCGAACATATAAATTTCTCCTTCATTGTAATTCATCACTTTGTTTCCCGCATACATTCTGCCCGCACTTTTTACAATCAGGATCAGCTCGTGCCCATGATGAAAATGAAATGTATTGGTGAACCGGGGCTGACAGAATTCTTTTATTACAAAACTGGCATCCTCCGGAGTAGATATGTGTCGATAAGAAACTTTCATAATGTCTTTATCTTTAGTACACTATTTATTTTCTAAAGCAAAAAAAACAGAAATATGGTAAATATAGTATTGATATCTTGCAAATGAAGTACTTTTATTTCAATGGAAGTCTGAATAAGTTTGTGAAACAATGAATTCTTAAAAAACGTTCCGGTTATGAAACCAACAGGCTTATGCCTTACAGATGCCACATGATTCGACGTAGCTATTATCTGCAGCATACATTAATCCACTTTTATATATCAATGCGTTATGGAATTAGGGATACACAACTGGATGCGGTCTGAAACGATAGAAACTACCATCAGGAGAGTTTCTGCGCTGGGATATACCAGGCTTGAAATTGCCGGCACCCCCGAACATTATGATACGAAAAGTTTAAGAGAACTGATGAAGACGCATGGTTTGTCTTGCTGGGGAGCTGTAACGCTGATGCTGGGTGACCGCAACCTGCTTGCCAGGGATGAGGCGCAGCGCGCAAAATCAGTGCAGTATGTAAAGGATGTAATCACCATGGTAAAGGAACTGGATGGTCACATGGTGGCTGTTGTACCTTGCACCGTTGGAAAAATTGTACCGGACGGAAGGCCTGATGAAGAATGGAAATGGGCCGTTGGTGCGCTAAAGGAAATTTACGACTATAGCGAGGCTGCAGGAATCCGGATAGGCATTGAGCCTATCAACAGGTTTGAAACCTATTTCATCAACAGGGCCGATCAGGCATTGGCTTTAGCAGCCTCCGTAGGGCCTAATTGCGGTGTTTGCCTGGATACCTTCCACATGAATATCGAGGAAGCGGATATGTTTGAGGCCATCAGAAGGGCGAAGGGGAAACTGGTTGGTTTTCATGTGGCGGACAACAACAGGATGGCGCCGGGAATGGGACACCTCAACTGGAAGAAGATCATAGATACGTTGAGGGAAATAAATTATGATGAGGTGCTTTCCGTGGAATTTTGCGCTTCGCTGGATCGCACGCCGGCCAATCCTTACCCGGATTCTATTGATGAAAATCCTGAAAACTTATCTGCTGAGCAGGCGAAATTCCTGGTGGACCACGGCAGTGCTTCTGTTACAGAAGCGTTTTATACCATGCTGACTACCCAATCATTTAATACTTTATCAAAACTTATTTAAAGAAGTCAACTGCTAACAGATGAAAATAGCTAATGTAGAGGCATTTTGGTTGCGCTGTCCTGTTCCTAAAGAAAAACAACATACTTCAGACTATGGATTACTGGCCAATTTTGACATGACGCTTGTTGTGATAACTACAGAGGACGGTCTTCAGGGATTTGGAGAAGCCAAAGCAGCGGTTGGATCTTCAGGCGTGTGTGCTTCCATCGTGAATTGTATTGAAAATGAGTTGAAGCCAGCTTTACTGGGTAAGGATGTTAAAGACATTTCCAGGTTATGGGAGGAGATGTATAATGGCACACGGGATCATTATGCATTGCTGAGAGGACGGAAGTTTCCTATCCTTGGGAGAAGGGGCCTTACTATATCAGCCATGAGCGGCATTGATACCGCCTTGTGGGATTTGAAAGGCAAAATGTTGCATGTTCCGGTAATGGATTTGCTCGGTGGCGCCTGCAGGGATCAGATGCCGGCATATGCAAGTGGTGGCTGGGCAGATGCAGACAATATTGGCAAACAGTTGAAAGGATATATAGATAAAGGCTTTAAGAGTGTTAAGATGCGTGTTGGCGTGATGGATCAGACCGTACAAAACAGCATTGAAAGGGTAAAAGCTGCGAGAGCCGCTATCGGTCCTGATATTAAACTGATGGCTGACGCACACGGTACCTTCAGTGTTCCCGAAGCGAAACAATTTTGCCGGGGTGTAGCAGATTGTAACTTGTACTGGTTTGAAGAACCTATCAGTCCTGATAACAAAAGGGGGACTGCAGAAGTAAGGGCTTCCACGCATATTCCTATCGCAGCAGGTGAAAGTGAATATACCAGTTTTGACATACAGGCTCTTTTGGAAATAAGGGCCATTGATGTAATACAGCCGGATGCGGCCATCATTGGCGGCATTTCGGAAGCGGTGCGGGTATCGCACCTCGCCAGTGTGCATCAACTGGAGCTGGCGCCGCATTGCTGGGGTTCTGCCTTTTCTTTTATGGCAGGACTGAATGTAGCATTTGCATCGCCTTCCGCAACCATCATTGAGTTCTCCGTTGGAGGAAACCCGATGATGTATGACCTGGTGAAGGAACAGATTACCGTTACAAATGGCTCCATCCAGGCGCCCACCGCACCTGGATTAGGAGTAACGCCAGACTGGGATTTTGTACGGCAGTATAAACAAAAAGTTTAGAAGTGGTATTTGTAAATATTTATTTATGGCCAAAGCACTTAAAATTAATCACGTAACACTGATTGTAGACAACCTGGAAAAAGCAGGTCATTTCTATCAGCATGAATTGGGCCTGGAGCCACTTGCCGCCTTCCGGTTTGATTACCCCGTTATGTTTTTCAAGTTCAATGATGAGCAGCAATTGCATATCTCCGAGTGGGAAGACAAAACCTCTTTCCGTGGACATGTATGTGTGCAGGTAGATGATTTCAGCAGTCTTTTTTTCCGAATGAAAGCACTGAATATAATTGATATTCATCCGTGGGGAAAGGTAAGAAAGCTGCCTGACGGGGCTATGCAGATGTTTGTGCGCGATCCTGCCGGCAACCTGGTGGAAATATCTTCCATCCCAGGAGTTGAAGTGGACTCGCGGATATTCACTGATGAACTTTATGAAGAAGGGTTGTATGTTTCAAACAGAAATGACTTCAGGGGATACCGGTCTGATGATGCCACCTTATATCACAACAAATGAGAAAAAACGTACTGTTGCTTGAAACCATTGCAGAGGAAGCGTTAGCCGTTCTTCAGAAAAATGTGAATGTATTCACAGGATACGACGAACCTAGCTTACAGGAGGTTTTGAACAAAGAGGACATTCATGCCATCATTACAAGAGGGAAAGGCCTGATCACTCAACCACTCATGGATGCCTTCCCGCATTTACAGGTAGTGGCCAGGTGTGGCGTTGGGTTGGATAATGTAGATGTAGCTGCAGCAACAGTAAAAAAGATCAAGGTAATTAATGCACCGGGCAGTAATGCCGCCACTATTGCGGAGCATACCCTGAGCCTGATGCTGATGCTGATGCGTAATATGTATGAATCGGTTTCCCAGGTGAAACAAAACAACTGGAGCTGGCGCAATTCATATGCAGGAGATGAGTTGAACGGCAAAACCCTGGGGGTGCTGGGAATGGGAAACATAGGAAAACGTGTTGCCCGGCTTGGAGAAGCTTTCGGGATGGAGGTTGTGTACTGGAGTAAATCTGTTCAGGATCTGCCTTATAAATACCTGGCCATGGAAGATGTATTACGGCAGTCAGATGTTGTTAGCCTTCATCTTCCACTCAATAACGAAACAGGTAAGATCATAGGAGAAAAGCAATTGCGTTTAATGAAACGGGGTTCTTTACTGATCAATACAGCAAGAGGCGCGCTTATCGACCATCCGGCGTTATTGCAGGCATTAAATTCCGGGGTGATTTCGGGTTTTGCTGCGGATGTATTACCGGATGAGCCACCAGTTGAGAGCGTTGATATAGTGCGTCACCCGCGGGCCATTATCACGCCGCATACCGGCAGTCTTACATCGGCCACCTACCGGCAGATATGCCTGCTTACCATCAATAATGTAGTAGCCGTGCTTACCGGTGGGGAGCCGGAGCCAGACAGCATATATAACCGCAAAGCGTTGTTTTGAAATATATCGTATTCAAACGGTCATCATAATCTCTGTTCAAATGAAAAAATTTTGCGTTTGTTTATTGTTCATAGTAAGCACTGGTATAACATCTGCCGGATGGCTCTTTGCACAATCTTCCAAAGAGATAAAAAAGCCGCTGGTTGTTTTCGTGACCGGTGATCATGAGTACAGCAGCGAAGAAACCATGCCTTTGATCGCCGCCGCGCTGGAGAAAGATTACGGCATGAAAACGATCGTTCTCAAAGCATCTCCCGATTATAACAGTGAAGAAAATATTCCGGGCCTCGAGGCATTGAAACATGCAGATCTGGCCGTTTTCTTTTTGCGCTGGCGCAGGCTTCCGCCTGAGCAACTTGCCTATATCGACGCTTACCTGAAATCCGGCAAACCTGTTATGGGTTTCCGTACCACCACGCATGCATTCCATTTTCCGGAGGGGCATGCCAGTGAGAAATGGAACGCCTTTGGAGAATTTGCATTAAATGCACCTCCCGGATGGGGCGGCGCCGCCAAACATACCCATTATGGACATGAGAGCAGCACGGATGTACGCATCATTCCTGAGCAGGCCGGCAATCCTATCCTGACAGGCGTTGCAAAGAATTTTCATGTGCGTTCATGGCTGTACCGTGTTTTACCGGATTATCCTGTGAAAGGGTCTACCTGGTTGCTGATGGGAAAGGCCGTAAATCCTGATAAAGAAGCGATTGAAAACCCGGTTGCCTGGACTGGCACCAACGCTTTTGGCGGACGTGTTTTTATGACAACCCTGGGCCACCCTGAAGATTTCAGCCAGGAGTCCTTTCAGCGCCTGGTGATCAACGCCATTCACTATGAGCTGGGCCTTAAAATTCCACGAAAATGGAAAGGTAAAATGAATATCCAGGTACCCTACCGCGAGGCGAAATAGTATTTCACGTTTCCTGATGCTGCTAAACTTGTTTAATAAGATGTCCAAACTATTAAAAATTGGCATTTACGCGCCTTTTATTCCCATAGTATTGGCGATAATGATACTGCATGCCTGCAAATCCCAGGGGCCTGCTCCGCTCACTATTTCCGATACCTCCCATATATCCCTGATCGGTAACAACCTGGGATCGAGGATGATCAATTATGATAATTTTGAAACGGAACTGTATCTCCGTTACCCGGAATATAAACTGCACATCCGCAACATGTGCGATGGTGGGGAAACACCCGGATTCCGGCCACATGCCGGCAGGAATTCCCCTTGGGCATTTCCCGGTGCAGAGAAATTCCATCCTGAACTGGCCAGCCAGGTTCAAACAATAGAAGGCCCGAGCGAAGGACGCTTTGAAACACCCGATCAATGGCTCACCAGGCACAAAACAGATGTGATCATTGCCTTCTTCGGTTACAATGAATCATTTGAGGGGAAAGAAGGACTGGACAGTAATAAAGCAGAGCTGGATGCATTTATAAAGTGGACATTGAAGCAGAAATACAATGACGCCTCGGCGCCGCAACTGGCCATTGTTTCACCCATTGCTTTCGAAAAACCTTTCCGGTAAATATGACCTCCCCGATGGCAGGAAAGAAAATGAAAACCTGGCTTTATATACCCAGGCCATGAAAGAAGTGGCTGCCCGTAATAATGTATTATTTGTTGATGCATTCACACCTTCTCAAAAATGGTATAAGGATGCAAAGGAACCTTTGACCATCGACGGTTCTCAACTGAATGAAGAAGGTTATAAAAAGCTGGGACTTTTGCTGGCAGACCAGATTTTTGGAAATGTATCCCCAGCCGCAACAGCTAACAGGCAGCTGGTGCACGATGCCGTGATGGAAAAAAACTGGATGTGGCTAAATGATTACAAAATTCCCAACGGTGTACATGTATATGGCCGCCGGTATGATCCTTACGGGCCGGATAATTATCCTGCAGAAATAGAAAAGATCCGCGAGATGACAGCGATCAGGGACACCGCGGTTTGGCTCGCTGCTGCTAAAGGAACGAAAATGGATATTGCAGCTGCTGATAAAAATACCAAAGTATTGCCCGCCGTTAAAACCAACTATAACCCCGCTAAAAATGGCAGTCTCCGGTATCTCAGCGGAGAGGAAGCGGTAGCAAAGCTGAAAGTGCCACCAGGATATAAGATTGAGCTATTTGCCTCAGAAGAGCAGTTTAAAGACCTTGCCAAGCCAATGCAGATGTCATTTGACAATAAGGGCAGGCTGTGGGTAGCCGTGATGCCGAGCTATCCCCACTATAAGCCGGGCGATGCCAAACCCAATGATAAAATTATTATCCTTGAAGATACTAACAACGACGGCAAAGCCGATAAAGAAACGGTATTTGCAGACAGCCTGCACCTGCCCATCGGTTTTGAGATTGCAGCAGAAGGCGTATATGTTGCCCAGGGAACTAATCTTAAATTGCTTACAGATACGGATGGTGACGATAAAGCGGATAAAACAGAAATCCTGCTCAGCGGATTTGATGATCACGATACACATCACAGCAGTCATGCGTTTACTGCAGATCCTTCAGGAGCGATCTATTCGGGAGAAGGCGTGTTTCTTCATACACATATAGAAACTTCCTACGGGACTATTCGTGCGTCTAACGGCGGCTTTTACAGGTATGACCCGCGTCGCAGGAAACTGGAACGTACTGCACAACTTTCCATTCCAAACCCCTGGGGTATTGCGTTCGACGACTGGGGACAGCCCTTCTTTGCAGAAACCTCCAGTCCGGATGTACGCTGGATGCTGCCAGGCACCGTACTGCCCAGGTACGGCCAGGCTACACATAAATCGATCCAGCTGATAGAAGATAAACATAAAGTACGACCAACATCAGGACTTGAATTTGTGTCCAGCCGCCACTTTCCCGATGAGGTACAGGGCGACTTCCTGATCAATAATACCATAGGATTCCTCGGAACAAAAGAACATACGCTGCAGGACGATGGAACAGGCTACAAAAGCCGTCATCGCACAGATCTGCTGGTGAGCGGGGATCCTAATTTCCGGCCGGTTGACCTGGAGTTCGCGCCCGACGGATCATTGTACGTGATCGACTGGCATAACATCCTGATCGGGCACATGCAACATAATGCACGGGATCCTTTGAGGGATCATTCCCATGGGAGAGTGTACCGCATTACTTATCCGTCGAGGCCCCTGATGAAACCGGCAAATATAGCGGGAGCCTCCATAGAAGAATTGCTGGACAACCTTAAACTACCGGAGTACAGGACCCGCTACAGAACCCGCCGCGAACTGAGAGGACGGGATGTTTCCGCCGTACTGTCCAAACTGCAAACCTGGGTTTCCCAACTGGATAAAAACGATCCGCGATATGAGCATCATTTGCTCGAAGGACTTTGGGTGAGTTGGGGTATGGATAAAGTGAATCAGCAGCTTTTAAAACAGGTATTAAAAGCCCGCGATTATCATGCAAGAGCCGCAGCCGTGCAGGTACTGCGTTATACAGGACACCAGGTTCCTGACCAGGCAGATTTGCTGATGCAGGCGGCAAGCGACGAAAATAGCCGTGTACGCCTGATGGCGATTGTGGCCGCTTCCTGGATCGGTAAAGAAAAAGGGCTTCCCATTTTGGCAGCAGCTAAAAAAATGCCGCTGGATGAATGGATGATCCATGCGTATGAAACCGCCGTAGCCCACTTAAATGGAGAGAATGTGAAAAAGGGAAAAGAGAAAGATGACAATACCAACCTGAAAGGTGCTGAACTAGCCCTGTTTAACCAGGGCAAGAAAATTTACTCCATAGAGGGCTATTGTAAAACATGTCACCAGGCGGACGGTAAAGGCCTTCCTGATTCTGGCTTCCCTCCTCTTGCTGGTTCCAGGTGGGTAACGGGAAGTGATGAACGGCTCATCAAGCTGGTGATGAAAGGACTCTTAGGTCCGATAGAAGTAAACAATAAAGTATATTCCGGCCAGGTTCCCATGACGCCTTTCGGCGGCTTACTAAAAGACGATGAGGTTGCTGCCGTGCTAACCTATGTCAGGAATTCGTTCGGCAACAAAGGATCAGCTGTTTCTCCGGAAAAAGTAAAACAGGTAAGGAAGCGCATAGAAAGTAAAAAGGATTTTTATTCTTCAGAGCAACTGCTTAAAGAACATCCAATGGAAAAGAGATAATAAAAACACCTGTCCGTTCAACACATCTCAGCGTTTAGGCGCTGGTGTTAATTTACTACGTCACTTAGTGAAAATATCACAAGGAAGTATCATTTCGTATACTTAATATTGTTAGGATTACTATCAATATAATTTGTTACACGATTTAAAAACCAATTACGCCATTTACTTTTTTAACAGTGAAAGATACCCGAAATGGACTGTAGCGCCTACTGGCATCAACTATTAATCCTTTTCACGAATATGAAAAACCATTCAGTATAGAACAATCACCGACAAGCCATACTCATTTGCCTGAAAAACACTAATAGATCATTCAACCAAAAACACAACGCATTTTCTGCGAAAGCTTTACGCTGCCCTTAAATTCTGCTACTTAAAAAAATGTATCCGGAACAACGGATACGATCAAATTAACCTGATAACTTTTTAACTATGAAACAGTTTTCCACGGTGACTTTCAACATGCCAGCGTTACGCCAAAAAATCATTTATGCCGCTTTTGTTTTATTCACGGGAGTAGTCCCGCAGCTCCATGCGAAAGATCCGGTAACAGGTAACTATTCACCTGCATTCCTCATGGATGTGCGTGGTAAGGTTTTGGAAGAGAATGGCGTTGGTGTGCCGGGAGTAAGTATTAAAGTAAAGAATGTTAATAAGGCCACGACTACCGACGGCGACGGGAACTTCAGCATTAAAGGCGTTAATGAAGATGCAGTGTTGATCGTTTCTTATATCGGCTATGTTACCCAGGAAGTGAAGGTTACTGCGGACATGGTGATTAAGCTTGTTCCGCAGGTTAAAAAGATAGATGAGGTAGTGGTGGTAGGTTATGGAACGACCAAAAAATCAGATCTGACCGGGGCGGTTGGTACTGTTAAAGCCGAAACGTTACAGGAACGTCCGGCCTCCTCGTTAAACCAAAGCTTATCCGGCCGTGTATCCGGGGTGAATGTTTCTTCCAACTCCGGTAGACCTGGTGGGAGAACCAATGTTCGCATCCGCGGATCAAGCTCCCTGAGCGTTTCCAATAACCCATTGTATGTAATAGATGGTGTGATACTGAACCCGGTAGGCTTGAGGAATGGCAGTACGCCGATTGACTATATCAATCCTAACGATATTGCTTCTATTGAAGTACTGAAGGATGCTTCTTCCACCGCGATCTATGGGGCCAGGGGAGCCAATGGCGTTATCCTTGTTACCACGAAAAGAGGCACTTCCGCCGGTGGAAGAATCACGTATGATCCGGATTTCAGTATTGGTGTGCTGCCTAAAAAACTGGAACTGCTCAATGCAAAAGAGTTCCTGGCGGTGGAGGATCTGGCTTATGCCAACGCGCAAAAATATGATCCGGTTGGATGGGCAACGGGAACAAAATACACCGATCCCAAAACCAAACGCACCAATCCCAAATTATTTGATTCACAGGGAAACCCGCTGTACGACACCGACTGGCAGGACGAAGCATTTCAAAAAGCTTTTACGCAGAATCATCAACTTGGATTTACTGATGGTGATGAAAAAAGAAGCATAGGCGCTTTCCTGAACTATCGCAGCCAGGATGGATTGGCGCGGGGTTCCTGGCAGGACCGGTATGCCGGCCGTGTGGTATACGACAGCCAGATAAAAGACTGGTTAAAGATCGGTGGTACCATGAGCTATACGGATCAGCGGGAAAAACAGGTGGATCAACTCGATGGAGGCGGTATTACCATGATGCGCCAGGTATTGGAAGCGCTGCCTATTATCCCGGTAAAATATGCAGACGGGTCGTGGGCGAGCAACAGGGACTATCCGGGCATGGAGGGCGGCGATAATCCTTTAAGGGTATCCGCCGACAGGATCTCCATACTGCATACCCAAACGCTTCTTGGCAATATGTATACAAACATTCACCTGGCGGAAGGGCTGGAATTGAAATCGACGATTGGTGTCAACATCATTAACCAACGGGAAGATTATTTCGCCGCCAAGGGAATGCAATACATTTCAGACAACGGAAATGCTTTCATCAATAACAACAGGTACAACTCCTGGCAGTTTGAGAACTACCTTACCTACAACAGGCAGTTTGCAAAAGTACATGCTTTAAATGCGATGGCAGGAGTGTCCTGGCAGCATATCGACCGTTTCGAAAATCAGGCAAGTACAGAGGGCTTCACCGATTCGTACTACCGGTATTACAATCTTGGTGCAGGATCCAGCCCTCAGCCTCCTTCTTCAGTAGGAACTGCCAATGGGCTGAATTCTTATTTTGGCCGTGTAAATTATGGTTTCCGCAATAAGTATTTAGTCACTTTCACCGGCCGCTTGGATGGATCTTCCAAATTCGGAAGTGATAACCAGTTTGCATTCTTTCCTTCTGCCGCTCTCGCCTGGAGGGTAACAGAAGAAGATTTCATGAAGAGTATTGCTGCTATATCCAATTTGAAAGTACGTGCTAGTTACGGAGCCACCGGCAACTCTGAAATCCCTGCCTACCGGGCGCTTGCGGGCATGGGAAATTATAGCGTAATTTTCAATGGGGCACGTAATTCCGGCGTGGGTATTGACCGTATCGCCAATCCTGGTTTACAGTGGGAAAAAACAAAGCAGGTCGACTTCGGTCTTGAACTCGGTTTATTTTCCAACAGGCTGAATCTCGAACTGGACTTATACCGCAGAAAAGTAGATGGTATGTTGCTGGATGCGCCGTTACCCTATACCAGCGGGCGTGATAAAATTTTCTCCAATGTTGGCAGTATGGAAAACAAGGGTGTTGAGTTTGCCATCAATTCTATTAATATTCAAAACGATAATTTTTCCTGGAATACCACCTTCAACATTTCTGTCAATAAAAACAGGGTACTTGCTTTGGCCAATGGTGATATATCTTCCGGCAACGGGATCATCAGGGTGGGTGAACCGGTTGGTTCTTTCTTTGGAAGAATGCATCTCGGCACCTGGGGCAGCAAGGAAGCTGACGAGGCAAAGAAATATAATATGCTGCCCGGCGACGTAAAATATAAGGATATTAATAATGACGGTATCATCAATGATTTAGACAGGACCATCATCGGGAAAGGTATACCAGACGGGTATGGTACCTTCCTGAACACCTTTCAGTATAAATCATGGTCGCTGACCGTAGACCTGCAGTTTATGTATGGCAACGATGTATTAGACAGGAGCATACATTCAGCTGAAGACCGGCAAGGTATTGCCAATAGTTATAAAACCGTGCTTAATGCATGGACGGGAACCAATCAAAACACTCCTATTGCGCAGATACGCCCTATTAACGCCTATTACACCACCAATAACGATAGCCATAAGGTAACCGACGGATCGTTTATCCGTGGCCGTAATTTGTTACTGGCTTATGTATTTCCGGCAAACACCGTTTCTGCTTTAAAGCTTAGTCGCCTGAGAGTATATGCTTCCGTGCAGAACTTTTTCCTGGTCACGAAATACAAAGGATACGATCCTGAAGTTTCCAACTCCAGCTCTCCTTTCGATCAGGGTTTGAACTTGTACGATTATCCGAAGCCACGGGTATTTATGCTGGGTCTTAATGTGGGATTATAATACAGAATAAACTTTAAACGAAAAATTATGAAAGCAACAACAATAAGATACGGACTGCTGGTATTAACAACCGGCGCACTATGGATAAGCGGTTGCCGGAAATTTTTAGATGAAACGGATCCCAGCAACTATACAGAAGATACTTATTTTACAAAGCCAGAACACGCAAGGAGTTCTGTAAATGCCATTTACGCCAGTTTGCGGGAGCCTATGTCCGGTGAGTTTGGCGGCGGCCCCTGGACCATGACAGAATTTGCTACCGGGCAGGCGGGTACTGATCTCGGGCAGGCTGTTAACAGCTACTTTGTAAAAGACCTCCACAATACCGCCGATAATGCTTATGGAGAGAATTACTGGAGAAACTATTACAAAGGCATCAGCAATGCTAATTTATCTATCGGCAAAATACCAGGTATTTCTATGGATGCCGCAGAAGCCAAAAGCCTGCTGGGCCAAGCTCACTTTTTACGGGCCTGGTATTATTTCAACCTGGTGCAAATGTTTGGCAATATTCCTTTAATTACGGAGCCCGTTGATTTGAAGTCGGATCAGTTAAGACCCATGCAGGCAGCACCGGAAGATGTTTATAAATTAATTGTAGATGATTTAACAACGGCGGAGAATGCCGGGCTACCCTGGAAGGACGCCAGCGGAAAAGTATCGCTGGGAGCTGTAAAATCATTGCTGGCAAAGGTGTATCTGACAATGGCCGGTTACCCTTTACAAAAAGGAGCTACCTACTTTGACCTGGCAGCCAAAAAAGCAGCAGAGGTATTGGATTCAAAACAATTTAAACTATTTGACACTTATGGTGATTTGCATAACCCGGCAAAGAAAAATACAGAGGAAAATATTTTTATGATCCAGTATAAAACACAGGTCATTCCCGGATCCTGGCAACCGCTCATTATTCCTTACAACAAGAATATTTCTGCCTATTCTGCTGAAACAGGCGGTATTTATGCAACGGCCGACTTTGTAAGATCCTATGATGCCGCTGATCTGCGCGCCAAGGAAGGTCAGTTCTTTTTTACCGAATTCACCAACCAGGACAACCGGAACCTGAAGGTAGACCTTGGCGGATATTTTATCTACAAGCTTTTTGACGTGACGGCGCAAACAACTACCGCCAACAGTGATCTTAACTGGTCGTTGATCCGCTACGCCGATATCCTGCTTGTGTATGCTGAAGCTGCCAACGAAGTAAGCGGTCCGGGTGCAAAAGTGTACGATGCGGTTAACCAGGTAAGGTCAAGGGCTACCTTACCGGCGTTGGCAGGATTGTCTAAAGATCAACTACGGGAAGCCATCTGGCGGGAACGCTGGTACGAGTTGTGCTTTGAAAACATTACCTGGTTCGATATGGTACGCCTCCGCAAAGCATTCAACCTCACTACTAAAGGCTTTGATAACTATGTGGGACATAAATTTTCATACGGACCGGTTTTAACGGAAAGAGAACTGTTATTCCCGATACCAAGTACGGAGTTAAGAAATAACCCCAACCTGGTACCTACCAAAGGATATTAATATCGGATAGTTGATTACACCGGTAAGGCACTGGAGAGGCATGTCCTCTTTAGTGCCTTATCGATTTTAGTATCAATCCTCTTTGTTATCTTTATTAAAAATTCATGAGACATGATACTGCAATATTTAACACAGGAATTCGAACATGAAGTAAATAACACACGTAAATTATTACAAGCCATTCCAGAAGATGACCTCGGTTACAAACCCTCTGAAACTTCCTGGACGATGGGTGAGCTGGCACAGCACATTGCCACCATTTACCACTGGTACTCCGGCACATTCACGCAGGACGTGTATGATTTGGCCAAGGATCGCCCGGAACGGGGCGACACGAACGATATCAAAGCTACCCTGGCGTTTTTTGAAAGTAATGTTGAGAAAGCCAGGACTGCAATAAAATCGCTTACCGAAGAAAAATTGCAGGACAACTGGACCATGAAAGCAGGAGAACGGGTAATTCTGGGTCCGGTGCCGAGGGGAATCGTAGCACGGGGATTTCTTTTTAATCATATCTATCATCATCGTGGTGAAATGATTGTTTACCTGCGTGCCACAGGAAACAAGGTACCGGGTTTATACGGCCCTACTTATGAAGAAAGCAAAAAAAGCTGAACCATATCAAAGGAGGCTTGAAAATACTGGATGTTCAAGCCTCCTTTGATGTAGTGTTAATTTGTTTACTCCTTTTCTATTGCTGATCTCCAGCGTATAAACGCCCTTAGCCAGGTGACTGTTTTAGCTACATTATCATCCCTTGATTTAACAATAAAATCTTACAAAATCCAGCAATAAAATTCTAACTTAAATACTCATTTGAAAACCTAATATTAAATTTTAACCCATGAGAAAAGCAATCTTCCTTAGCTTTCTGTCCGTACTCTTTTTATTACAGAGCAATGCAACTCCCACTTCCGGCAGAAATGATGACATCAGCAGCGCCCATTGTATTGTTCCCGGAAAATCCAGCAAAATCCTGACGGAATTTAGTGTCCGTATAACGCTGGTAGACATTTATGGCGCGCCGGTTACAGGCGGCACCGGGTTACGCGGTTACTGGGCAAAAAATGTAGCCACTGGTGTGTACTATTATCCCGGCGGCCAGGAAGACGAGGATAAATTTGAAAACCTGCCGGCCGGCACATATACCTTTGGTGCGTACCCGGGCAACTGGGAAGGGGCTGTTTCCTCTACTGTTACACTCAGCAGCGATGCTGTTGGATCTGATGGCTATATTGTTGTGCCGTTAACCTACTGGGTGGAATAATTTAACCAGCTGGTTATAAAGAAGGGTTGTAAGTCTTTCGATCTGCAACCCTTTTTTATGAGCCCCTGTTTCAGGCTATCATATATTTCCATAACCTGACAATTTAATCAGTTGCTTCACATCTTTAATACAAATATTTTTCCCCTGCGTCGTTAAAATACCGGTGGCTTTAAATTCGGATAAAAACCTGGTGATGTTTTCGTTGCCGGTACCTACCATGTTGGCCAGGTCACTACGGGAAAGATTGATCAGGATATCGTTTCCGGAAGGAGTTTCTTCTTTGAATTTCTCCCGTAAAATGATTAATACTATAGCCAGTCGTTCTTTAACAGACCGCTGTGCAAATACGGAAATGCTGTTTGCCAGCACGGTATATTCATGACTGAGCGTTTTCAGCAACCTGCGTGGCAAAACATCCGACCGGTTTAAGGTAGCCATAAAATCTTCTTTGGGAATAAAAGAAAGGAGGCATTCTTCCAGGGCAGCCGCAGCATCAGGGTAACGCTCTCCTGCTAAAATTGCATGGTATCCGATTAATTCTCCTTTATTGGCGACGTATATTATCTGTTCTTTTCCTTTATGGTCTACGTGATACTTTTTAATCTTTCCCTTTTTTATAAAGAAAATACCTGACGCTACTGTTCCTTCCCTGAATATCACATCCCCTTTACGGTATCGTTGTTCCTCCATGTGGGAACAGAGTTCCGCGTACTCATCTTCCGGCAGATCAGTTAAAATGGATTGAGATTTGAAATTCCATTTATCAATAGGAAACAGGCCAGCTAAACTCATAAAAACGACCTTTGATTTATCCGGGAAAGCAAATATCATCAAAGGTACCCTTATGGTATGAAAATGTCAACTAATTCCCGTTCGCGGATGCGGCATTGTTCTTATGCGACGCATCCATTTAAACAAGCGGATCCGGAAAACGTCGTAAAATACAGCAATAGCGAGGATGGCAGCCGGTAAATAAAAGGTGAAGTACTGGTATCTGAGGAACACGTATCCTCCTGCTATTCCTCCAGCCAGGAAAAAGGCGATAATGACAAGCCGCAGTGTGACCTTCTTTTTTACATGATCCACATTTTTACCATGAGCAGCTGCCAGTGTATACAGGTCGATTCCCAGGTCGGTGAACATGCCTGTAAGATGTGTAGTTCTGACAACATAACCGGAGATGGTGGATACCAGCGCATTTTGCATTCCCATTGCGAAAAGCAAACTGCCGGCGAAGAGTTCTGTTTTGATAATAGACTGATCAAATGAGCTTCCGAAGCTTCCCACCTGCAGGAGAATAATGATCTCAATCACGATACACGCTACGTTACCCCATCGTTTGTTTTTACCGGCTTTCCCGGTTAAGAAGCTTGAGAAAAAAGCCCCGGCAAGAAAAAGGATCAGCCATAAGCCTACCATCCTTGCGGCGCGCAGATCGCCGGTTGCCAGTTTGTGAGCCAGCAATGCGGCGTGCCCGGTAACATTAGTGGTTAGCACAGCGAAGGCAAAAAAACCAGCCGCATTTACGATACCTGCTGTAAAACAAAGCAACACTGCCAATTGCAGGTTGTGTTTATAATTTCTCTTTCTTCCAATATGGCGTAGCATTTATTATCTCCGGTAATTTTTCAGGAAGACATCATGGTTCTTCCCCTGCAACCAACAAAGTTACTGGCAGGTGGATTCCGTTTAACTGATATTTTTCAAGATAATGATTGCAAAAAGTCACTTTTACCCGGAACATTACCCCCACCCCATTTGTTAATCCGGGTACTGAATTGCTCATCTTCAATCATTCACCCATGCAAAATGCCAATTCCAAACAGGATCAATGGCCTGTGCTGACCTATAACGACTGGAAAGATACCTTAGCTACCGTACACCTGTGGACGCAGATCGTGGGAAAAATCCGCCTCCGGAAAATGCCGTGGTTAAACCACTCGTGGCATGTAACACTGTATGTAAGTCCGGATGGACTCAGCACCGGGAGCGTGCCGTACCAACACGGCATATTCCAGATCGACTTTAACTTCATGCAGCACCAGCTGGTCATCATCACCAGTACCGGCAAAAAAGAAATAGTGGAACTGCGGCCCAGAACGGTGGCCGACTTTTACCATGCGTTATTTGAAAAACTAAAGGAACTGGATATTGATGTAACTATTTACACAGTGCCCAGTGAAATAGCAGAGGCGATTCCGTTCGAAAAAGATGAGGTTCACCAGTCGTACGACCGCCAAAAAATGGAGGACTTCTGGCAGGCCCTGGTGAAAATCCACAACATCTTCACCCGATTCAGGACACGTTTCACCGGCAAATGCAGCCCCGTCCACTTCTTCTGGGGCGCCTTTGACCTGGCAGTAACCCGGTTCTCCGGGAGGGATGCGCCGCCTCACCAGGGGGAAGCACCCAATATGCCGGCAGCGGTAATGCGGGAGGCCTACTCCAAAGAAGTGAGTTCCTGTGGATTCTGGCCCGGCAGTGAACAGTATCCGCATGCTGTTTTTTACGCTTACTGCTACCCGGTTCCCCCTGCTTTCAGCGAACAACCTGTTCAACCTGCCGGCGCTTTTTACAGCCAGGAGATGGGGGAATTTATGTTGCCTTATGAAGTAGTACAACAGGCAGCAGATCCGGAGGAGACGCTGCTCGCGTTCATGCAGTCGACCTATGAGGCAGCGGCCAACACGGGGCATTGGGACCGCGCAGCACTGGAATGCGATCTTTCCCGTTTGGAGGTTGCCTATGGGTGTTACAAATAGACTCCACTATTTTTTTGCAAAAATATTTGGTAAAAAGTTTTAGCTGCTTATCTTTGCAACCCCTGACACAATATCAGTTGCCCAGATGGCGAAATTGGTAGACGCACTGTGTTCAGGTCGCAGCGCCTGCAAGGGTGTGCTGGTTCGAATCCAGTTCTGGGCACGAAAGTGGACAAATCGAGATTACTCTTGGTTTGTCCATTTTTATTTTTAGGAAGACTCGTGTCCAGCGCGTATATTAGCTTTACTGCTTCATTCAGTCGGGCGGTTCGATAATGGCTTCCATCAAAAATGAGTTTTAGAGGGAAATCGAACCACACTTCCTTTTACAATTGAATTATTCTCCTGTCGCATTAACTTCCAATTAACGCTTATAATTCTTTCGTTATCTAATTTTCAGGTTATTCATCTAACGTGAGAATCTGGCATTCCTCAATACTGGATTGCTAATAAATTAAGCACAATGGCAAAAGGAAGAAGCGTAACGTCAATCGAAGAGTCCTTATTCAACGAGCTCTCGCAGCTTATTGAGCAAAGTCAACGACAAGTATTTTCACATGCTAACAGTACTCTTACAATACTTTTCTGGCAGATTGGCCAGCGCATCAACAATGAAATCCTTAAAAATAAACGGGCGGCGTATGCCAAACAGATTGTGTCGACGCTGTCGACACAATTGAGGAGTCAATACGGGAGAAACTTTGAGACTTACAACCCTACTTTATTTGTATCAATGTCGATTTTCCTGAAGCGAAAAAATAAGAAGGAAAATAAAATTATCCTACCGCTTTATTCAGTGCAATGATCGCTGCTTTGAAGTGTTCCCTTGTAATCACGAACTGGAAATTAACCTTTCTCAATGCTACTCCAACGCTTAATATATTGATATCTGCATTGGCCAGTGCAGCAGTAGCTTTGGCTAACAATCCCGGCTGATCCATATTAGAACCCAGCAAACATACCATTGCAATAGGTTCCAAAGTCACATGTTCATATTTTTCCTTCAGTTCCTTCAGCAGCTGCTGTTTCAAATCACTTTCCCAAATAACGATACTAATGCTGTTGGCGCTGGTAGCCTTAAAAGTATAGCTGACACCGTAACGGGCAAATACCTGCATGATATCGAGATCGCTGCCTACGGCGCCTACCATTAGCGGATCATAGATGTCGATGAGCAATTGCTGGTCTGAGCCGGTGATGACTTCTACCCTCTTATGTTCAGAAATATAATTTTTAGTGATCAGCGTGCCCGGATGTTCAGGTTCAAAGGTGTTTTTGATCCGCAGGTTAATACGCGATATCTCCAGTGGCTTTGCAGCTTTAGGATGAATAGCTTCCATCCCGACATCGGCCAGTTGATCTGCAATATCGTAATTGGTATAGCCAACCGGTTTTACGTTTTCTATGCCTACCAATCCGGGATCCGCGGTGGACAGGTGGTACTCTTTGTGGATAATAGCTTCCTCAGGCCGGAGTAGTTCTGCTATTCTGCTGAAAGTTACCTCAGAATAACCGCGGTCAAATTCTCTCATGATCCCTTCTGTTCCTTTCACATACCCCGTTGCAATACACAGGCAGCTTTTAAGATCGAGACGCTCAAATTCTTCCCTGATGCGTTCATCAATGGTTAGTGAACGTCCATCCCCCAGGCCGCTCAGGTCCGCCAGCGCTACGTTAAGCCCTTTGTTCCGCAGGATATTTGTCAGCACAAAAGCCGAGTGACTTTCTCCTACGGAAGCCAGGATCTCACGAACAGCCAGCAGGATGCCTTCATTAAGGTATCCGGAGGCCAACATGGTGTTTGCGCTGTCGAGATATGTCAGCACCCGGTTAATAATGCCGTCCGTCACTTCGTTGGCTTCTGCTATGTTCAGCCCAAGCGGTTGGTAATAGGCATTCAACTCTTTAAGGTGAAGTCTTACAGATTCAAGTGCCTGATGGTAATCATTTCCAGTGGCGAATTGATGATAGGCTCCAGGCGCTTTTGTTTTTTTATTCTCCAGCAGCAGGTTTGTAACACCGGAAAAAGCAGAAACAATAAAGACACGATTGTATAACCTATCGCCGGTACGGCCATAATAAATGATATTGTCGATTACATCTTTCAGGGCACTCATTGACGTGCCACCGATTTTTTCCACAGTTAACATGCTGCGAAGCTATATAATTTATTAATGGAATAAAAGCTATCAAAAACTTCATAAGGTATGCTATCCGGAGGAAATGGGTATTATTCCGGCAAAGGCGTATATGAAAAATCATCGTTGAAATGTTTAGGCATTCCCTACGTTCCTCACAACCAGAAATTTAGTACCTTAACAGATGTCAACGGTAATGCCACCGTAAACCGGCACGTTATGAAGCGATTGTCTCTGGTCTGTTTCCTGCTGATCTGTATATTCACCTGTGCACCAGCTGTTTTCGCGGGTGACACAGCGTCTTACTATACCCAACAACTTGATAACCGCAACGGTCTTTCCAACAGCGCAGTTAATTCCCTGTTCCTGGATTCCGATAAGCTGCTGTGGGCCGCCACCTGGGACGGGCTGAATATGTACGATGGCACCGCCTTTCATGCATTTAATTACAGCAAAGACAACCCCCTGCACAGCATCGGCAATAACGTGGTGCTGCAGGTAACGGAAGACGGCCAGCGGCGCATCTGGCTCAGCACCATCGAAGGGGTATCGCGATACGATAAACAAACCGGGAAATTTTATAATTACTTTTACGGCCGCCAACAACGCAGCCGCATCAGCGAGCAGGAATACCGGCTGATCGCCGATACCGCCGGACAGCTTTACTGCCTGAGCCGGCAGGAGGGACTTACCCGTTACAATGCCGCCACCGATTCTTTTGTGGTATGCCCGCTCCCGGCTGGTAATAACCGTATCAGCAAAGCAGTATTTGACAGCGCTAACCACCTGTGGGTACTCCGCGGCGATGGCAGCCTGGAGATATATGCCGACTGGCAGGCACAATGGCCTTTATTACAGCGCTATACCAATGTGCAGGCCTTGTTCTCCGTTAACGGCAGGATCTTTTTCACCACCGCCGCACACGAGCTGATGGCAGTATCGGGCGGTACCCACCAGGCACAACTGCAGGCGCTGCTTCCGCATGCCGTAAACGCCATGACTATCTACAACCAGCATTACCTGCTGGCATGGGTAACACAAGGCTTTGGAGAGTATGATGCGCAGTTCCGGCCCACGCACCTGCTGCCCGAAGCCACGCGGCAGCTGCAGGACATGAAAATCATATCCTGGGCCAGCGGCAGCAACGAACAGGTGTTATGGTGCGGAACAGATGGCAATGGCATCATCAAAATATACCCGCAAACAAAATACTTCGGCACCGTAAACAAAATTACCGGCGGCGCCGCTTTTAATAAACCGATACGCGCCTTCTGTGCCAATGGCAACGATCTTTGGGTGGGCACCAAAGGCAGCGGCATCATCTGTTTGTCCAACTTCACCCGGCAACCCGCCGCTACGCACCAACAGCTATTTTCGGCAGAACTGGAAGATAATTCCGTTTTTGCGCTTTGCCGTGGCATGGATAGTATCATCTTTATTGGCACCGATGGCAAAGGTCTTGCTATTTATGACCAGCTGCATAAACGCTTCATCAACTGGCAACAGGTACGCGGCAGCAACAAATTACCCGTGTTTGGCTCTGTATATGCCATACTGCCGGATGCCGACAGCTCCCTATGGCTGGGCACCAGCGGGTACGGGCTGGTACATCTGCGTATTCAGCGGCAGGGTGGCGATATCGCCGTAACGGCATTCCAACAATATACTTTTAATGGCAGCAATAGCGGCCCTGCCAATGATATCATTTATTCACTGGCTCCCGGCCCTGCTAACTCGTTATGGATAGGCTGCCGCTACGGCGGACTTAACCTGTTCAATAAAAAGCTTCAACAATTCCAGGTATTTAAGGCCTTTAGTTACGAAGGCAGCTTATCACATAACGATGTGCTGGCACTTTACCGCGATACCAAACAGCGGTTATGGATAGGTACCAGCTATGGGTTGAACTATATTGCAGAAGCAGATATCAATAAACCGCGACCAGCATTTACCCGCTATAATACCGGCAACGGCCTGCCCAATAATACCATTCATGCCATTACGCAGGATAACGACGGCCTGATCTGGGTGAGCAGCAATAAAGGGCTGGCGCGCATCAATCCCGCTACTGCGGAAATATCTCATTTCCAGGAGGCCGATGGATTGCAAAGCAACGAGTTTAGTGATGGGGCCGTTTGGAAAGATCCCGCAGGACGGCTTTACTTTGGTGGCGTATATGGCTTCAATTATTTCATACCGGCTAATATACAGGAACGCCGTGTATATCCTAACCTGCTGGTATCAGGATTACAACTGGCCGGCAAAACAAATGAAACCGGCCTGGAGGTACTGCAACCCGGGGAACATAATACCGCCGCCTATACGCTGGCAAGGCGGGATAACTTTTTTGAATTGCAGGGAAAAGCCGTCAGTTTTCTTCACGCAGAAAAATGTGAATACGCCTGGCTGTTGGAAGGCTACGATAAAACCTGGCAGTACACCGGTGGTAACGGCAGAATCGCTTACAGCAATGTACCTCCCGGCCGGTATGTGCTGAAAGTAAAATGGAGTAACGGGGAAGGCGTATGGACGCCGCCCAGCGTACTGTTCACCCTTACCATTCAACAATATTTCTGGCTTACGTGGCCTGCGTTCCTATTGTACCTGGTACTGTTGAGCAGCGCGGGTACTGCTTTCTGGCTGTACCGGAAAAATAAACTGGCCATGAAGCATCAGCTGGAAATGGAACACCTGCTGCGTAAAAAAGAAGAAGAAGTACACGAAGAACAACTCCGCTTTTTTACCAACATCGCCCACGAACTGCAAACACCGCTCACGCTGATCGTTGGTGCGGCAGAACGCAGCCGGGAACAACCCGGCGACACGTATCACCAGGCGCTTGTACATCAGCATGCCTCCAGGCTTACCTACCTGGTGCAACAGTTGCTCGAATTCCGCAGGGCCGAAGCCGGTTTTCTGAAAAACTATTATTCCGCGCTTAATATTTCCGCGCTCCTGGAAAATATTGCGGCCTTGTTTAAACCTATGTGCCAGCAAAAAGCCCTGCGTTTTGACACCCATATTGCACCGGCTATGATTGCAGCGATGGATAAAGATAAACTGGAAAAAATCCTGTTTAACCTGCTGAGCAATGCCTGTAAATATACCAACCGGGAAGAATCCATCCTGCTTCGCGCCCAACAAACGAACGACTGCCTGCACCTTTATGTGTATAATTCCGGTAGTCACATCTCCAACGAACAACTGGATAACTTGTTTACCCGTTTTTTCAGTACCGCTACTGCCACACACGGCACATTCGGAACGGGCATCGGGCTGGCTTTTACCCAGCAAATGGTACACCTGCTCAATGGCAGCATCCGTGCGGCAAATGAAAATAACGGCGTGGCCTTTTATGTACAGCTCCCGCTTTCAGAAACGGGCAACACTTACCTGCAGCAACAGGAGGCGCCTGCCAATCCTGTTCCCTCCTACCTGTTGCAATCCATTACTGCCGACCTGTTACCCCAGGCGGCGCCGGTGATTGATCCCAACAAACTGTCCCGCATCCGAAGCGTACAGGAGGCGGGTAAAAAAAGTATTTTGTTAGTGGAAGATGAATACGCCATCCGGCAGCTATTAAAAGACCTGCTTGCCGGTCAGTATATTATATATGAAGCCGGTAATGGGAATGAAGCACTGGAGCTGATCCGGCAAACCCTGCCCGACCTGATCATCAGCGATATCATGATGCCCGATATGAACGGCCTGGAACTCTGCGACAAAGTAAAGAATACCGCCAGTACCTGTCATATTCCTTTTATTATCCTGTCGGCCCGCAGCGCCATCGACCAGCAAACAGAAGGCTACGAAGCAGGTGCAGATGCCTATCTTCCCAAACCCTTCTACGCTGATCACTTACAGGTGAGGGTACGTAAGCTGCTGGAATACCGCCAACGCCTGCACGAAATCTTCCGGAGGGATCATCCATTCGGCCAACTGGAAGAAACCGATATGCCGGATACCGACAAACAGTTCCTGCAGGAACTGGTACAGATAATAGAAAACCGGATGGATGAAGAAGGATTAAATGCCGAAGCATTGGAAAAGCATTTGCTCCTCAGCAAAATGCAATTATACCGGAAGCTGAAAACACTTACCAATATGACACCGGCAGAATTTATCCGTTACATCCGGTTAAAACAAGCTGCCCAACTCCTAGTAAAAACCCGTTTTACCGTGGCCGAAATATTCTACAAAACAGGTTTTAACAACCAGTCTTATTTCTTCCGTGAGTTTAAAAAGATGTACCACTGCTCCCCCAATGAATATCGCGAACAACAAACCATGGTATAGTTTGGCGCACAAGACAAGTAAACATACAACCACTTGATTATCAATATATACCAATTATAAATTCTCCCAATTGTACAGTTATTTGTAACTATAGTACAGTCGCTTCCCGCTCCTTACACCTATCTTTAGCTCATCCAAATCAATCAAAAAAAATATTCCGGCGTATGAAAAAACAGGTGATGCACGGCCTGTAAATTCCATTCAAATCCAACGTTAAATACATTTCTCAAACCGGTTCTTCCAGGGGGACGGAACCATTAAATTCTTACGAATGAAAAACTGGACACAATTAATGTCAGCTATGATACTGCTGCTGCTTGGCGGGGCAACTTATGCCCAGGTGAAAGTAAGCGGCCGTGTTAGCGACGAGCAGGGTGGCGCCCTCCCCGGCGTCACCGTAGTACAGCCCAATACCAAAAACGGCGCTGTTTCAGGGGTGGATGGCAGCTATACCATTACCATCAGCGGCGGCGGTCCTGCTACGCTGCAATTTTCCTTTATGGGATTTTTGACCAAAACAATCCCGTACTCCGGCAGCGGCGCCCTCGATGTAACCCTGCAAAAAGATGAAGTGGCCTTGAAAGATGTGGTGGTAATCGGTTATGGTACGCAACGGCGAAGCCAGGTGACCGGCGCCATCTCCTCCATAGATGGAAAAAGCCTTGCTAAAACGCAGGCGGTCGATCTCAGCACTGCGTTGCAGGGACAGGCCTCCGGTGTTTCCGTTACCTCGCCTACCGGCGCACCCGGTACCGAAGCCGTCGTACGCATCAGGGGTATTGGCTCCCTCAGCCAGAGCAGCAACCCGCTTTATATCATTGACGGAGTGCCTATGAACAGCGGGCTGAACACCATTTCACCCAACGACATTGCCTCCATTGAAGTGCTGAAAGATGCAGCAGCGGCAGCCATTTATGGTTCGCGCGCAGCCAATGGCGTAATACTCGTAACCACCAAAACAGGACAAGCCGGTAAAAACGAAATTAATCTCGACATCGCCTATGGCATTGCCAATGCCAGCGGGTTACCCGATATGCTGAGTACCAGCCAGTTTATAGAATTGCAAAACGAGGCTTTTGCCAACGACGGCTCTTCCACGCGCAACCAGGACGATGCCGCCAAATTGCCCAATACCAACTGGCTGAACGCCATTTTCCGGCAGGCGCTCACCCAGCGTTATAACCTGGCTTTCTCCGGCGGCTCGGATAAAACCCGCTATTACCTGGCCGGCAACGTAGTAAACCAGGATGGTACTATCGTAAACTCCAATTTCAAACGGTACGGGCTCCGCTCCAATGTAAGCAGCGAAGTAAAAAGCTGGCTGCGGGTAGGGGAAAACCTGAACCTTACCTACGACCGTACCCAGGAAATAGGCGCTTCCGGCGATGGCGCACGGCCAGGCAGCTTACCAGGCGTAGTACGCTATGCCCTTATCAGGCCCAATGGGCTTCCGCTCTATGATGATAAGACCGGTTTTTATACCGACCTGCCGCCGGCGGATCTCTATAAAAATCCTTTGCTCTATGGTGATGGAAAAAATCCACTGGCCATTGCTGATTACCGTACCCGCACCATGAGCAAATACCGCCTGTTGGGTAACGTGTTTGCAGAAGCCCGCTTTCTGAATGATTTTAAACTCCGCAGTGATCTGGGTACCGATTTTTATGTGGCGGAACAACAGCAGTACAGCGGGCAAATACCCGGCGACCGTACGCTGATGCAGGATAAAGACAAAGGGCTCGATAAATTCCGTAACCGCTATACTACGTATAACTGGACCAATGTACTCAGCTACAATCACCTGTTCAATGAAAAACACAATGTGGGCGTAACACTGGGTTCCGAATATATTTCTTCCAAGGTAGACTACCTCGCAGCATCCCGTAATGGCTACGATAACCGCGCCGATGCTTCCTCCAGCCTGCGTTACCTCGACTACGGTTCCGGGCAGCAATTTAACAGTGGCAACCTGGAAGAATGGGCGCTGATGTCTTACTTCGGCAGGGTTACCTACGCATATGATAACAAATACATGCTGAATGTAAACATGCGGACGGATGCTTCCTCCCGGTTTGGCGCCGACAACCGCTGGGGCTATTTCCCCTCTTTCTCTGCCGGCTGGAACATTGCCCATGAAAATTTCATGAAAGATGTGACCTGGCTGAATGACCTCAAAATCCGCGGAGGATGGGGACAGCTGGGCAACCAGGATATCGGCCTTTATCCATTTGCCACCATTTACTCCACCAGCAATAATATTTTACAGGTAATCAGCCGTGGTAACCCCGATGTGAAATGGGAAACCACTACCCAATCCAACATCGGTGTGGACGCAGGTTTCCTGAAAGGCGCACTGACCCTCAGCGTGGATTATTTCAACAAACAATCTTCAGATATTCTCATACAGCTGCCCTCTTCCTACACCAACGGCGATGCCACACCACCATATGTAAACGGCGCTAAAATGAGTAACAAAGGACTGGAAATTACCGCCGTCTATAAACAATCCCTGCAGAAAGACCTCTCTCTTAATATAGCCGCCAACGTTACTACCCTGCGCAACAAGGTAGTGTCGTTATACAAAGGCCGTGAACAGATATTTTCCGCCGGCTCCGGTCGCGTAATCCTGAGGGAAGGCCAGCCTATCAGCTCTTTCTATGGTTACAAAACAAATGGTTTATTCCAGAACGACCAGGACGTAGCGCAGTATACAAACAGCAAAGGCGAACTGTATCAGCCTAATGCCAAACCCGGTGATATCCGTTTTGTTGATTACAATAACGACGGAAAAATTGATGATGCAGACCGTACTATTATCGGCAATCCTAATCCCAAGCTGCTGTACAGCCTGAATGCCGGTATCAATTACAAACAGTTTGACCTCACCCTGTTCTTTAACGGGGTACAGGGCAACCAGATCTATAATGAAGTAGATAACATCATCAACAGTTTCGACGGACGGGGATTTAATAACAAGGAAGATTTCTACAATGAGCGCTGGCATGGAGAAGGCACCAGCAACAAAACACCCAGGGCCACCTTCCTTGACCCTAACAACAATCGCCGCACCTCCGACCGCTATGTGGAAAATGGCAGCTACCTGCGGCTTAAAAACGCGATGCTGGGTTATACCTTGTCGCCTTCCCTGCTGCAACGCATCGGTTTTACCAATGCACGCATCTATGTAAGCGCCCAAAACCTGTTTACCATTACCAAGTATGGCGGCATGGATCCGGAGTTGTATACCAACGAGAACCTCGCCAATTATGCTGATATGGCGGTGGGTATTGACATGGGTACTTATCCGCCTTCCCGCACCTACACTTTTGGTTTGCAATTCGGTTTCTAGGAATGCCATTTTATTAAAATCAACACACCATGAAAAAATTAGTTGTTATTATATCAATTGCTGTTAGCATAATGAGCTGCACCAAGCAGCTGGAAAAATTCCCGCAGGGAAAGCTCACAGGAGGCAATGTTTTTACAGAAGCCAATGATTTTGTGATGGCTACTGATGCTGCATATCTGCCCATTACCAACCGTTTCCGCGGTGACTGGGGCTGGGATGATGGTAGCAGCATACCGCGCGATTGGGTAATAGGCGATCTGATGAGCGATGATGCGGTGAAAGGCGGCGGTAGTTTGGGCGACCAGGAAGACATGCGGCGGATGCAGACCTTTGGCATCTTCCCGGAAAATAATAATGTGCTGGGCATCTGGCGTTTTAACTATAAAGGGGTGGACGCCTGTAACACGCTGCTGGCGCAGGACGGCGCCGGCGTTCCCGGCCTGGATCCGGCATTGCTGAAACGGATGAAAGGCGAAGCATATTTTTTGCGCGCTTTTTATTACTTCCGGCTGGTGATCAACTTTGGCGATATCCCTTTGCTGGTGCCTGAAAAAAATATGACCGATAATACCGTGCGCACACCCGTGGCACAGGTGTATGAACAGATAGAAAGTGATCTGGCACAAGCCTTCAGTATGTTACCCGCCACCTATGATGCTGATAACTACCAACGGGCTACTACCGGCGCCGCGCACGCCCTGCTGGCCAAAACTTACCTGTACCGGCAGCGCTGGCAGGATTGCTTAAACCAGATTGCGGAAGTGGAAAAAGGTAATTACCAGTTGCTGGATCATTATGAAGATAATTTTAACGGTGTTGGAGAAAAGGCAGGTGAGATCATCTTTGCTGCCCGTCATGATGCAGGCAAAACACCTTCCCAGGGATCTGTACTAAATGCTGTATTCGCACCACAGGGCAAAGGCTGGGGCTTTGAAATTCCTACCAAAGACCTTGTAAATGCTTTTGAAACCGGTGATCCCCGCAGGGCGGCCACCCTTTTCCAGGCAGGCGATAAATACCTCGATGGCAGCAACTACGATCCGGCCTGGTCGCCGGTAACCGGTTTCAATGTGCGCAAGTTTATGAGCAATGTAAACCCCATCGATGATGGCGGAGTAGACTTTGCGTATATCCGTTTGGGTGATGTAATACTGTGGAAAGCCGAATGTCATGCTAACCTCGGTGCATTCACCGATGCACGCGCCGACCTGGAAAGAATAAGGGCGCGGGCACGCAAGTATGCAGCCAACCCGGCTACTGCCCTGCCGCCTGTTACCGCCAATGATAAAACAGCGCTCCTTACCGCCATCCAACATGAAAGACGCGTGGAACTTGCCATGGAAGGCCATCGTTATTATGACCTGGTGAGATGGACCCTGGCACAGACCATACTGGCCAAAGCCCCGGATGCCGATCCCCTGAAAGGATACAAGGACTACGGCAATGGCTGGCAATCTTTTAATAAGCTGTTGCCTATCCCGCAAAGAGAAGCAGACCTGCTGAAACTTAATCAAAACACCGGCTACTAATATGAACCAGGTTACCGCTAACCGCTTTATCGAAAATCCATTGCTGAAACCGTCGGATGTACGGCCCAGCAGGCCAGGTCTGGAAGTAGCCTGTTTGCTGAACCCGGGCGTTTTTGAGTACGATAATAAAATATGGCTGATCATCCGCGTAGCAGAAAGGCCGCAACAACAGCATGATATCATTTCATTCCCTGTACTGCTCAATGGCGGAATAGAAATCAGGGAAATCTTTAAAAATGATCCGCACCTGGATGCTACCGACCCGCGGATACTGCGTTATAAAGGCGACGACTACCTCACCACGCTTTCCCATTTGCGGCTGTTTTGCAGCGAAGACGGCATTCACTTCCACGAGCCTGAAGGCTATCCACAGCTGCATGGAGAAGGACCGCTGGAAGCATTTGGTGTGGAAGACTGCAGGGTAACAAAAATAGAAGACACCTATTATCTCACCTTCACCGCGGTATCATCAAATGGTGTGGGAGTAGGCATGCGCACTACCCGCGATTGGAAAACATTTTCAGATCAATGCATGATCATACCTCCGCATAATAAGGACTGTGCATTATTTGATGAAAAAATAAACGGCAGGTACTATGCCCTGCACCGGCCCAGCAGCGTGGACCTTGGCGGCAACTACATCTGGCTGGCACAGTCGCCGGATGGGGTGCATTGGGGAAAGCACCAATGCTTAATAAGGACCCGCCCGGGTTACTGGGACAGTGCAAGGGTAGGCGCCGGTGCGTCTCCCATTAAAACAACAGACGGATGGCTGGAAATTTATCACGGCGCCAATGAAAAGCACCAGTACGGGCTGGGCGCCGTTTTGCTGGACCTTAACGATCCATCCAAAGTGCTGGCACGCAGCGATGATCCTATTATGATACCCGAAGCCCCTTACGAGCTTACCGGCTTTTTCGGGCAGGTGGTTTTTACAAACGGGCATATTGTGAAAGGCAATGAAGTCACCATCTATTACGGCGCTGCCGACGAAGTAGTATGCGCTGCAAGGTTTTCTATCGGGGAAATACTTTCATCCTTAAAAAGATAACAACTTATGCTCAAAAACCTTTCTGCAGAAATAAAACATTTCAACCAGCAGCCGCAAAACTTCCGTATACTGGTGCTCACCAATATGATTTATGCACTCGTACTGCCGGTGATCGACATATTTGTGGCGGCTTATGTGATGCGTAACTCTAACGACCCTACGAAAGTGGTGATCTATCAGCTCACCATTTACACCGGTATCCCACTTACTTTCTTATTAAATGGTTTTTTGCTGAGCCGTTTCAACATTAAAACATTGTATTCGGCCGGTATGCTGCTGAGCGGCGTATCCATGATCGTGATGATGTCGCTCAAAACGCTGGACCTCACCGGCATTGGGATAGCGGGTATTATTATGGGCATGTCGTTTGGCTTCTATTGGGCCAACCGTGACTACCTGGCGTTATCCATCACCAATGATCAAAACCGCAATTATTACTATGGTCTTGAAACGTTCTTTTATACTATCATCGCCGTAGTAGTGCCTATCTGTATCGGCTGGTTTATAGAGTCCGGCGGTGAAATCAATGTCAACAATGCCTACCGCATTATTACCGGGCTGGTATTTATCATCACCATCCTTGCTTCGGTAGTATGCTTCAGGGGGCAGTTCCACAACCCGGATGAAAAAACGTTCCTGTACCTGCGCTTCCACCCTTACTGGCGCAAATTGCTGATGCTGGCATCTTTGAAGGGGTTAGCACAGGGTTACCTGGTAACGGCGCCCGCTATGCTGATCATGTTACTGCTGGGAAAAGAAGGGGCATTAGGCACCGCCCAATCGGTGGGTGCCATCATTGCCGCGGTGCTGATGTATATTATTGGCAGGGCGGCGAAACCGGAACACCGGATCACCATTTTTTCAGGAGGACTCATATGTTTTGCGCTGGCGGCTATTTTCAACGGCGCCTTTTATAACGCCACGGGCGTAGTAATCTTCATGCTATTCCTTTTGCTGGCAAAACCGCTGCTCGACATGGCCTATTTTCCTATTCAATTCAACGTGATTGATATTCTTTCCAAAAAAGAAAAACGTAACGTATACGCCTATATCCTCAATCATGAAGTGGGCCTGTATGCCGGGCGCTTCCTGGGCGCCGGTACCTTTATTTTCCTGGCTTACTACTTCTCCACCGAAGTGGCGCTGCGGTATGCCATCATTATCATTGCCATACTGCAACTACTTTCCATTGCGGTAGGCAAAAGTATTATCAAAGAAGGAAAAGCGCTGATCAAAGAAACTACTGAAAAAACCACTGTAGTGGTATAAATTTTATAAGCATGGTAAAATTAACAACAACGGGGTTCGTACTCTGCCTGCTATGGATGGCCTGTAAAACAACTACGCCGTCGCCGGTGGTGCAGCAACACCTGCCCCGCCTGGACTCCATGGCCGATATGCCGCAGCCCCTACAGATCATAGACTGGTATGCCCTGGCCCGGCAGTTCGACAGCACCGCTTACAACTTTAACACCACGGATCCCCATTGGCCACTGGTGTGGTGGGATAGCAGCCGGCACAATTTTGATCAGCCGGTAGTAGGGCTTTATACCGCGATGGACGATCAGCGCCAGGGGCCCCTGCATCACAAGGGAATATTCCATGAAGCGCTTGCTACCATGGGCGCCACGCTGGGCGCTACATTGGTGGGTATTGACAAAAGCCGGCAACAGGGTATTAACTATGTGGCCATGCTGAAAAATTATTTCAACCGCGAAACAGGCTGGGATATTATGATGAATAACACCTGCCCGGAAGTAGCCCTGCTCGGCGGTGGTTATGGGCGCGATTGGTGGTATGATGTATATCCGAACGTTCTTTTTTATGGCATCTATGATCATTATCCCAACATGCCGGGATTTGATACGCTGGCGCATCGTATTGCGGAAAAATTCTGCGCAGCTGATTCGGTGCTGAACGGCAACTATGATCACTCGTTTTTCGACTATGCACAAATGCAGCCAAAAGATAACCAGATCTGTAAACAACAGGACGCCGCTGCCGGTCATGCTTATGTATTATATGCCGCCTACAAAAAGTTTGGCGATCCGCGCTACCTGCAGCATGCCATAAAGGCCCTGCAAACGCTGGAGCAGCAGCCACATAATACCAACTATGAAGTGCTGATGCCTTTTGGCGCTTATATGGCAGCAAGACTAAATGCAGAACAGGGCCAACACTTCAATGTGCAAAAATTTATGGAATGGACATTTAACGGCGACCCTCAATGCCGCCAGGGATGGGGCGTGCTGGCAGGTAACTGGAATGGCATTGACATATCAGGTATTGTAGGCAGCACAACAGACAGGGGCGGTTACGGCTTTCTCATGAATACTTTTGATGCCGCGTGGCCACTCGTAGCCATGGTACGCTATGATCCTTCCTATGCCGCTGCCGTAGGCAAATGGATGCTGAATGCCAGCAACGCCGCCCGCTTCTTCTACACCCAGTACATGCCCGATGACCATGAAACCATCCCGGAAAAAGCTTCTATCACAAAAGGCGTGATTGGCTATGAAGGCATTATCCATACTTCCTCTTATCCTGAATATGCACACCTTAAAGCGCCGGTAGCACAGGGCGATGGCCCGCAATGGGCCAAAGGAAATCCCGATGTATCGCAATTCAGCGTATATGGCAGCGGGCATGCAGGGATCTTCGGCAGTATTATCCGCACCACCACGGTACCTGGTATATTACAACTGAATTTGCTGGCCACAGATTTTTTCAGAGAGAAAGCTTACCCGTCCTATCTCTACTATAATCCCTACATGGAAGAAAAAACAGTCACCGTAAATGTAGGTGATCAGCCAGTGGATATTTATAATACGATTACCCGGCAGTTTATTGCCCGCAAAGTGAAACAGGCTTACAACCTGGTGATACCGGGGGCTTAGCCCTGCAGTATTGGTGTTTACACCACCCGGCGGAAAAGTAAGTAAAGAGGGAAACCGGTTGCTGATAAACGAAGTAACGGTCAGCTTTTAGTTTAAATACACTGGCCAAACGGTTTAAACACTGTCTGGCCAGTTTTCTTCCAATAACCTGCTATTTTTCACTATAGCTTTGCGCCCAGCTGTTCATATAATCTTCGAGCACATTCAACGGCATATCTCCATATCCGAGCAGGGCATCATGGAAATCCTTCAGGCTGAATTTACTGCCCAGCTTTGCGGCAAATCTATTTCTTAGTGCTTTGATCTTTAGTTCCCCGGTCTTGTAAGACAGTGCCTATCCCGGCATAGCCATATAGCGTTCCACTTCGGCGGTGGCAACCGGTTCACTGATAGATTCATGCTGCATCATATAGGCGATAGCTTCCTTGCGGGTCATTTTACCGGTATGAATAGCCACATCTGTTACCAGCCTCACGGCCCGGTGAATCTCCATATTCAATGCGCCCATCTTCTGGTAAGGATCTGTGTAGCAACCCAATTGTTCTCCGAGTGATTCACAGTATAATGCCCATCCCTCAAAGTAGGCATAGAAAGCCGGTTGCCTGCGGAATGCCGGTATATCATTATTTTCCTGCTGGGATGATATCTGAAAATGATGACCGGGTACTGCTTCATGGATAAAGGTGGCTTCCATGCCCTGGAAGGTAACATTGATTTTTGTAGCATCGGGAACCGGCACATAAAAAACGGCTGGTATATTTTCCTGCAGGTTGCCCTTGATATAAAAGGGGCCGCCCTGTGAGGCTTCGCGGTAAGCTTCTACTCTTTTGATCACAAAAGGAGTTTTAGGCTGATGACCAAACAATGCAGTCAACCTTGGCTGCACTTTTTCATTGATATGACGGTATGCATCCAGTACCTGTTCCGGTGTTTTGAAAGGCATGAAGCGCGCATCCGTTCTCAGGTAATGAAAAAAATCAGCTAAAGAACCTTTAAATCCCACCTTTGTTTTTATGACTTCCATTTCCCCGGTAATACGCGCTACTTCTTCCAATCCGGTCTGGTACACCTTTTCCGGGGTAAGACCTGGAGAGGTGGTATACATGCGCAGATAATACTGGTATATCCTGTTTCCGCCCGGAAGGGAAGACAAGCCTGCATGATCCTGCGCGGCGGGTAGATAGGTGTGTTTCAGGTAGGTGGCCAGTTTCCGGTAAGCGGGGATCATGCTGGCGGTAATCACCTGGTGATATAATGTGGTGATCCGTTGTTGTTCCGTTGCTGTAAATGAAGCCGGAAACTGCGACAGGGGTTTATAAAAAATACTTTTAGCGGTATCAGTTTTCGCCAGTTCTTCCATCTGCGGGATCATTTTTACTACAAGCGCTTTAGGGAGTACGATACCTGCGCGGATGCCTTTATTAAAGTTTGCGATGGCGGTGTCTGTCCAGGCCATGAACGCCGTCATGCGTTTTGACCAGTTCTCATAATCCTTTACCGTGTTAAAAGGTTGTGCGCCGCCTCCCGATCCGAATTGTGCCAGTTCCAGTGGTGTAGATATAAACTGGTTCATCGGCATATATTCCAGGTGCAGCTGCAATGATTCCTGGCCGGTGTTGAGGATATATTTCAGGATGTCATAGGAGATCCTGTCCGGGGTACTTAATGCGGTGCGGTTAACCTGTTTCAATGCCTCGAGGTATTTCCCGTAGAACTTTCCGGCAACAGCCACCTGTGGACCGGCGCCATACTCCGGCAGTAGGGCGTCGTACCGGTGGTCACCTGCTGATGTGGCTTCTGTGGGGAACAGTTGCTGGCGTTCATTGTAGTAGTTATCAAATAGCTGGTGCAGCTTTTCATTGCGCTGTTGGGCGCCGGCGACAGAAACATTTAGTATGCTCACTATTACCAGGAGAAACCACCTTACTTTTCTTTTTTCAGACATGACTGCTTTGTTTACCGGGCAAAGCTAGTAAGCACGGGTAGTAAAAAATTGTATAAAATTAGCCTTTTGTCAGATGCTCCTGTATTGCTTGGGAAGCAAACCCGTTACGTGCCAGAAAGTTTTGGTAAAATGCGCCTGGTCTGTAAAACCACACTCATAGGCGATTTCCGTAAGCGAATAATTGCCTTGTTTTATTAAAGGAAATGCCCGTTCTATTTTAATGCGCCGCAGGTATTCCCCTGCTGAGCAGCCGAAATACCTGGGGAAATATTTTGAAATGGTAACCGGATGAAGTTCCAGGTGGGTTGCCAGCAGGGAAAGCGACAGTGGCTGATTCCAATAGTCATTCATGACTGTTTTTATCTTCTTTGTCCATTCCGGGAAATATGCCTCCCCTTCTTTACCGGGATGCACCAGGTTAATGCATAGCTGGTCTATCGCCATCGGCGAGTCTGCATCATCCAGGTAATGTTCTTTCATAATCCTGATAAGCCCGGTGGTATTAAGCTGGTTGCTATCTTCAAACATCAGGGATGCCGATGGAAGTGATAATCCGAAGGTGTTGAAAAATGCGGCATCCAGTTCAAGATTAAATATGCGTGTGCCGGGGCGGTAGTCAACATTCTGGTGTACTATGCCCGGATAATAATACAGTCCCTTACCGGCGTACTGTATATCGGAATTACCGTTCCGGATCTCTTTGCTTCCACCTGCCAGTATATGAGAAAAATGCGGATTGGCGTGATAGTGATATGCGGAACTCATATCAGGCACAAAAGCGGTTTCACTGGTAATAATAGCACCGAATGTCCGTTCCTTTATTTTTGCGCCAACGTACATCCCTTTTTCATACTGAACCGGCTTATGCATAATTACATTATTTTAAATTTACGCAGTATCAACCTGAAATCTTGGCTGATATTGTCCTTCCGTCAAAGCTACGGTTTCCATCCATAGCGCTTTTAACAGATCGGTGCTTGCCATTAACTCCTGTGCCCCTGTACCAGCATGCCCCAATATTTTACTGAGTGTTTCTTCTACATTAAAAGGCGACCGGTTAAAAGCTGTTATTAGCCGCATGGCTCTTTTGTCGCCCAGCGGATACGTTTCATTTATTGCGAACAAGGCGTGGGTAAGATAATTGGCAATTCTTGTAAAACAACCAACGGTATTATAAGTATCCGCTGCAGCCGCAAAAGCATAACATTGTATTAATGTAAACTCCGCCAGCCAGAGACAGTCGGATAGAATGGTTTGTTTCAGCTTAGCGGGATAAGTAGTAACCTGATCTTTAAGCTTCCGGATAATATTTTCTGGATCAAATAAAGGCTTACAAACCTGTGTTTCACCTAAGTAAATCACTGATCTGAATCCGTAAGGCGGTTGCTGATCAAAGTTATGATGCCAGATACCATTGGCGGCATCCGTAATGGTTTGTTGTACCTGGTCGATATTGCGATAGAGCAGATCTACCTTTCCGGCAGCTGTTGTGATCCATGCCCCGCCATTCACCCAGGGCCCCCATTCATAAAAATCGGTAACCAGTGGCAAACCCTGTATGGAAAAACTATTGGCGATTCTTCTGATACTTTCTGTATCAAAAGGATGTTTCCCAAAGTAGTACAGCCCGATATCCAGGTCTGATTTTTCATGAGCTTGTCCTACCGCCTGTGAGCCTCCCAGCACAATAGCCACTATGCCCGGAACATCTTTAAATGCTGAAGTTATTGCATCCAGTATTATCCTTTTTTCATCCGGATCAGATTTCATCTCCTTTACATTTTTCTTCGATAAAATATATCCTCTGCAGCAGTTCGGATCTTCTGATAGCCGAATGTAAATAAAACTATTATAAATTATAGCCGTAACTGACATTTAACTGATCTCTTCCTTTTTCAGCGGCCTCAATATTAACCGGAGCGACTGATCTTTTGTAAAGTAAGCGATCAGCCAGTTATAAAGTGTTTTCACACGGTTGCCGTAACTGATCAGAAAGGTGAGGTGAATGAAAAGCCAGATAAACCAGGCAATAAAACCTTTGAAGTGGAAGTTTGGGTTTGGGGATGTCTGCCACGGCCTTATTCCGGCCGATGATAGCCATATTACCTTTATCGTAATAACGGAACGGCTTACGGTTCTCCTGCTTTGCGAGCGCCAGGAAATTCTCTGCGAGGTGGCTACCCTGCTGTATAGCCACCTGCGCCAGCTGCGGATGCCCGTTGGGAAAAGCAGGGTCGGTGGTTTGTATACACATATCGCCTATTGCAAAAATATCCTTCATGCCCTTTATCTCATTGAACTCGTCTACCATCAGTCTTTTTCCGCGACCATAACATTCCGCCGGGATGCCTTCCGTTACAGTTGCCGTTACTCCTGCCGCCCATACTACCGTTTTGGTGGCAATGGTTTCTCTGTTGGAAAAGATCACGGTATCATCCACATAATCTTTTACCTGCATACCCAGTTTTATTTCCACACCCATTTTAACGAGGGCATCGTAGGCGTCCCGCTGCGACTGGTCACTCATGGCGGCCAGTACTTTGGAGATACCGTCTACCAGGTAAATATGCGATTCAAATCCTTTCCCCGCTATTTCGGGATAGTCTTTCGGCACCACTTCCTTTTTCAATTCCGCCAGCAGGCCGGATACTTCCACTCCGGTAGGGCCGCCCCCTACTACAACGATGGTGAGCAGCCTGGTTCTTTCTTCCGGATCGGTGGTAAGCGCTGCCTTTTCCATTACCTGCAGGAAATGGTTGCGCAGTTCGAGGGCATCGTTCACTGTTTTCACCGGCTTCGCATGCCGCTGTACGCTTTCCATGCCAAAATAATTGGTAGACGTGCCAAAAGCCAGTACCAGGTAATCGTATTTCAATTCAGTGGTAGAGAGTATTACTTTTTTTTCTTCCGGTATTACTTTCTGAAATTCACCGATCACAAAACGTGCGTTTTTGTTTTTGCGCAACAGTTTCCTGAACGGATAACTAATATCAGTAGGATCTAAAAAGCCCATTGACACCTGGTAAACCAGCGGGGGAAAATAGTTATAGTTGTTACGGTCTACCAGTGTAACGGTATATTCCTCTTTGCGGGCCAGTTTCCTGACCAGGTTAACGCCTGCAAATCCACCACCAATGATAACGATATGTTTCATAATATGACCTTTTATCTGTGTTGTTAAAACAGCCAAAAGGCCATTTTGTTGCTGTATGGTCCGCAACAACAACCAGGCCACCGGAAGAAATGCCATAAAAATCGTCCGTTCATTTACCGGAGCAGACACACCTGTCGACACAACTCCCCATCCTTTGGATAAATTTCACGTTATAATAAGCTGCGAGATGGACAAGAATAGGAACTGAGCCATGAACCGTTTCCCTTCTCCACAAAATATATTTTTTATTTTATACCAAATGGTATATTTTTGCTTTGTCAAAAGAAAGAGGGATATGAACAAGGCAGAGAAAACAAAACAGTTTATTGTGGAGATGACGGCCCCTGTTTTTAATGAGAAGGGCTACACCGGCACTTCTTTGAATGATATGACGAATGCTACAGGGCTGACAAAAGGAAGTATTTACGGCAATTTCGCTAACAAAGATGAAGTGGCCCTGGCATGCTTCGACTACAACCTGAAAAAAGTAAACACCATTATCCGGCAGGAAATGGATAAGAAAACAACCTGCAGGGATAAACTGATGGTGTATGTGCATATATATGAGAACTTCCTGAAACACCCGTTCCCTGCCGGCGGATGCCCTATTCTCAATACAGCAGTGGAAGCAGACGACACGCATCCTTTATTGAAACAAAAAGCCGCAGATGCCATCCTTTCCTGGAAGGGCGTTATTACGGGGTTGATCGAAAAAGGAAAAGCCGAAGGGGAGTTCAGAGAAGCAGTAAATGCCGAACAAACTGCACTCACCATGATCGCTACCATTGAGGGTTGCATTATGATTGCCAAATTAACCGGTAAGATAAACTACCGTAATACTATTATGCAGTCGGTTGGAAAAATGATAGACACACTATAACGCTTTTTTTTCTTTATAAATATACCGATTGGTATAAAAAACAAACACATGAAAACAACAGGAAATACTGTACTTATTACCGGCGGCAGCGCAGGTATCGGACTGGAAATAGCCAGGCAATTATCACAACAGGGCAACCAGGTAATCATCACCGGCAGGGACGCCGCCCGCCTGGAAAAGGCCACGCAGCAACTGCCGGGCGTGAAGGGCATCGTGAGCGATGTAACCAGCGATGAAGCAGTGACCCAGCTGGCAGCCACCCTGCACAAGGAATATCCGTCGTTAAATATCCTGGTCAACAATGCAGGCCGTGCATTTGCCTATGAGTTGTCGGACAACGCGGATGCCGCCGGAAAAGCAGCGGAAGAAATGGACACTAATTTCTTTTCGGTGATCCGCCTCACCGAAAAATTGCTGCCATTACTCAGTCAGCAGCCGGAAGCCGCCATTGTAAATGTAACCTCCATTGTTGCCTTTGCACCGGGCGTACGGGTACCCACTTATTCCGCTACCAAAGCTGCGCTCCGGTCCTACACCCAATCCATGCGGGTCACCTTTCCTAAGCTGCACATCTTTGAACTGATGCCTCCCCTGGTAAATACCGATTTTTCACAGGAGATAGGCGGCATTAACGGGATTCCTCCTTCACAGGTGGCTGCTGATCTTGTAACTGCACTCGGAAAAAATGAATATGAAATCCGTGTGGGCAATACCGAATTGATCTACCAGTTATCACTCAGCAATCCTGCAGCCGCACTAGCCGCTGTAAACGGCGGTGGCGAATAAAAAAATTTATATAATAATATACCAACCGGTATATTAAATAGCAACAATGAAACGGACAGTACTGATCCTGGTGGTGATTACAGCGGCCATCATGGAGTTGATAGACACCTCTATCGTAAACGTAGCCTTATCGCATATGAGTGGCAACCTCGGCGCCACGCTGGAAGACACTTCCTGGGTCATTACTGCCTACGCCATTGCCAACGTGATCATCATACCCATTACGGGCTTCCTCGCCGCGAAACTGGGCCGGCGTAATTATTATATCGGCTCCATCATCGCCTTCACCTTCTTTTCACTGATGTGCGGGCAGGCCACCAACATCTGGATGCTGGTAGTATTCCGTTTCCTGCAGGGCATTGGCGGCGGCGCGTTGCTATCCGTATCGCAGGTGATCATCTTTGAACTGTTTCCCAAAGAAAAACAAAATGTGGCCAGCGCACTTTTTGGCGTAGGCGTGTTTATTGGTCCTACTATAGGCCCCACCCTCGGCGGTTATATCACCGAATTTTATTCCTGGCCCTGGATCTTTTATATCAACGTACCCATAGGTATTACAGTGGCAACACTCTGCTATATACTCCTCAAAGAACCCGCTAATGTGCCTGCGGCCAAGCGGATCGACTGGACCGGTATCCTCCTGCTGGCCGTTGGCGTGAGCGCATTGCAAACCGTACTGGAAAGAGGGGAAACCGACGACTGGTTTGAAGCGCCCTATATCACCTGGCTTTCCGTGATCGCCACTTTCGCCATCCTGGTATTTGTGTGGTGGGAACTGCGGATCAAAGACCCGGTGGTAAACCTGCGGGTGCTGAAAAGCAGGAACCTGAGCATTGCCGCGATATTGACATTTGTTTCCGGCATGGGCATTTTCAGCTCTGTTTTTCTTACGCCGGTATTTGCACAGCGACTGCTTAATTTCACACCGCTGCAAACAGGTATGCTCCTGCTGCCCGGCGCCTGTTTAGCCATAGGTGGACTCATTATTTCTGCGAGGCTGCTACAGCGCGGTGTTTCGCCGGTGTTTCTTATTGTAGCGGGAATGGGATTATTTATTCTATTCAGCTGGCAGATGTCGGCATTGAACCAGGACGCCGGCGCCGCCACTATTACTACCTCTCTCATCTGGCGGGGCGTAGGACTGGCACTGGTAACGGTTCCCCTTACCACCCTGGCCGTATCCTCACTGACGCCGGCAGATATTCCGCAGGGCGCTGCTTTAAATAATATGATGCGGCAACTGGGCGGCTCCTTCGGCATCGCCATGGTGAACACCTACCTCGCCAACCGGAACGCCCAGCACCGGTCGGATCTCGTCAGCAACCTCACTACAGATAACCCCGCGGTGGCCAACCGGTTAAGCAGTTACGCGCACTTCTTTCTCAGCAAAGGCGCTACCGCAACAGATGCCCATCATAAAGCCCTGAAGCTCCTGGATAGTTCCGTAGTAAAACAAAGCACCCTGCTGAGTTTCAGCGACGCCTTTTTACTGGTAGGTATTATATTCCTGGCAGCGCTTCCCTTGCTGTTAATGGCTTCCACTAAAAAGAAAACAGCCCATGTAATTGTGATGGATCACTGATACAGGCCAGCTGTTTTAATAAACTGACCGAAAAAAACCAAAAAATAAATCAGAAAAATCTGCCTGATCAGCCTAATCCTGCTCCAAGACAATTTCCGAGTTGAAGGCGCCGCCGGCCGGTACCGTGATTTTTTTGTACTTTGCGATCTGCATCTTTATCGGTCACACCACCTGATTCGTCTATTTTTTGGCCGGATTAACAGCGATAGGGTGATATTTACTTTTAAGGGGAACTGGATCTAACGGATGAATAATGACACAGTACATGAAACTGCACTTTTCCACCAAATTGCCGGGGGGGATGAATCTGCATTTGAAGCATTATTCCACCTCTATGTGCCGAAGATCAGGCCGGTAATTGCCCGTATTATACAGGTAGAAGGGCCGGAGAAAGACATCATACAGGAAATATTCCTGGGCATATGGCTGAGCCGGGAGAAGCTGACAGAGGTAGTGGTTCCCCATAACTGGATCTTCAAAATGGTGTATCACCGCTGCTACAGCTGGTTGCAGAAGCAGGGCGTGCGGAATAAGGCCAGCCAGATCATTACCCGCGAAAGCACTGACCACTCCAATCTTACCGAAGAAAATATTGCTTTTTCTGAAACCGCGCTGCTGGTAAAGCAGGCTATCCTGCAATTGCCGCCGCAGGCGCAAAAGATCTACCTGCTCAGCCGGGAGAAGGATCTTAAAGTCGCCGAAATTGCCAGTGAATTACAGCTCTCCCCCCAAACCATTAAAAATTCCCTGGTCCGTTCCCTCAAATCTATCCGGGAATATCTGACCAGCCAGGGCATCACCCTCCCGCTATTCCTGCTTGGGTGGGGTGTTTTATATTTTTCTTAACTTTTTTTTGAAAGACATAGGTACTCTTTGGCTGCTGACGGTACGTATATGCAGGGGGCTTTCTGTAATTGGGTAGTCCCCGTATATGTCAACTGAATTCCGAATGCTTTAAAACGAGGCCGTTGTCCACATCAGAAAGACTAACATACTTATTGGAACAGGTACGGCTGCGTCGTGCCACCACCGGGGAGTACAGGGAACTGTTACAACTGATCAGTGAAGATGAGTCGGGGGAAATAATCCGCCAGCTGGATGCGTTTCATGCGAACTGGCCAATGGAAGCTGCTGCCCATGCGGATCACGACCGCGACTACTGGCAGCAGGCCGTCAAAGAAATACTGGCCGCAGATAAGCTTGCGCAGCAGCCGGAAATGCTGTCCTCAACCCCGAACCGGGTCTATTTCCTGCAACGCTACTGGTGGGCTGCTGCCTGTATCGTTGTGCTGGCAACGGGCGCTTATTATCTTTCAAAGCAAGCCCCTCCCACGGCTGTAGTGGCTACTTCCCCCGTAAAGGATATTGCACCGGGCGGCAACAGGGCGGTACTTACGCTTTCAGATGGTACCCAAATCCCCCTCGACAGTGCAGGCAATGGCGTATTGGCGCAACAGGGCAATACCCGGATCACCAAGCTGAATAACGGGCGACTGGCTTACAATGGCTCCGGCAGTTCGGAGGATAAAGTATTATATAATACCATGAGTACCCCCTTGGGTGGACAATACCAGCTTATTTTGCCCGATGGTACCGGCGTATGGCTGAATGCCGCCTCTTCCATCAGTTATCCCACTGCCTTTACCGGCAACGAAAGAAGTGTAACCGTTACCGGTGAAGTGTACTTTGAAGTGGTGAAAAATGAAAAGATGCCTTTCCGTGTAAAGGCAGGCAATACGACCATCGACGTACTGGGTACGCATTTTAATATTAACGCATATAAAGACGAAGCCAGCATCAATACTACCTTAGTGCAGGGATCTGTGCGGGTAAGTGTACAACAGCAACAGCAAATGCTGAAACCCGGGCAGCAGGCCAGGGTGGCGGCAAAGGGGGAGTCTATCCAGGTGCTGGACCATGCGGATCTATCCGAGGTGCTGGCCTGGAAAGCAGGGTTCTTCTCCTTTAATGATGCGGATCTTCCGGCTGTAATGCGGCAGCTGTCGCGCTGGTACAATGTAGAAGTAACATATGAAGGCAAGATTCCTCAGCGTGTATTCACCGGGGAAATAGGCCGGAATCTCACCTTATCGCAGGTGTTAAAAGGACTTACAAAAACAAGAATTAAATATAGAATTGAGAATGGTAACCGGATCGTTATCCAACCATAGTTATGAACAATGAACAATGAAAATTGGGAACAATGAAAAACACCAGGCTATCGCCATTGGCATTCCATGCGCATTGAATAAAAACCGGGGCTGAGATTGGCGTCCTACCCCGGCCGTCGTTCAATTTAATCAACAAACAAGTCGGTAAACATTATTTATTAATTCAACCAAACATTGCAAAAGTATGCAACTTAAGGCTATTTGTAATTCCGGTACCCGCAGATATTGGAAATTTGCGGGGCTCTCAACCAAAACACTGTTAGTTATGAAGCTAACTTCTTTTATGCTGCTCCTTGCTGCCTTGCAGGTAAGCGCTAAGGGCAGCGCCCAAACGGTGACTTATTCCGCCAAGGCGGTGAGTCTCCAGAAAGTGCTGAACGTCATTAAAGCACAAACGGGGTATGTTTTCTTTTACGATAAAGAGGATCTGAAAAACAGTAATCCTGTTTCGGTAGACATAAAAAACGCATCGCCGCAAGCAGCGATGGAAGCAGTATTGCGCCAGCAGCCATTGAGCTTCGAAATCCAGGGCAATACCATCTTCATTACAAAAAATGAAAAACCGGCAGCAACACCGGTAACGGCCCCACCTGCCGCCAACATCACAGGAAGGGTAATAGATGATACCGGGGCGCCACTTCCAGGTGTTTCCATCGTGATAAAGGGCACCCAGAAAGGCGTTGTATCCGGACCGGATGGTACCTTCCAGCTGGCCAACGTGCCAGACAATGCGGTACTGGTGGTAACCAGCATCGGGTACATCACCCAGGAAATCAAGGTAGCCGGAAAAACACAGATCAATATTTCAATGGCGCCGGATGTAAGTGCGCTGAAACAATTTGTGGTAGTAGGTTATGGCACGCAGAAAAAGGCGAACCTCACCGGGGCCGTTACTTCTATCACCACAGAGCAACTGACTAACAGGCCGGTAACAAGCCTGGGTAACGCATTGCAAGGTACGATGCCAGGTATCACCGTTACCGCCGCCAAGAGCGGACAACCGGGCAGTGATGCAGGACAAATCCGTATCCGGGGTATTGGTACGCTAAACAATGCCGACCCGGTAATTGTGGTAGACGGAGTAGTTACCAACCTGAGTAGTCTTAATAATATTAACCCCGACGATATTGCCACCTTATCGGTACTGAAAGATGCGGCATCTGCTGCCATCTACGGTTCCCGTGCAGCTAACGGCGTTATTCTCATCACTACCAAACAAGGCAGGAAAGGCCCCCCACAGGTTACCTATACCGGGTATGTGGGCAAACAACAAGCCACCGGCTTACCGGACTTTTTACCTTCCTGGCAGGCAGCTACGTTATATAACCAGGCGCTGAGCAATGAAGGAAAAGCAGCACGCTGGACCGATGCAGAAATCCAGAAATTCAAAAATGGCTCTGATCCTTTTAACTATCCTAACACCGACTGGCTCGACCTGTTTTACCAGGGCAGCGGTTTACAACAGAACCACTATGTAGGTGTTTCCGGCGGCAGCGACCATACACAATATGCTTTCTCTTTAGGTGTATTTGATCAGAATGGCCTCATGGAAAAAACAAATGCCAAACGTTACACCAGCAGATTGAATATTACATCTGAGATCAACGATAAAATAAAAGTAATCGGCAATATCGCCTTTACTTCTTCCGGCAGAAATGAGCCCAGCAATCCTTACACCGGCGATTTTACGCAGCTGGTAAGACAGATCAACCGTATCTCCCCTACCATTCCTTATAAATATGAAAATGGCCACTACGGCTATATTTCAGATGGCAGCCCGATGGCGTGGCTGGAAGGAAACAGCCTGAATAAATATAACAACTACGACCTGATAGGTAATGTAGGCGCCGACTGGGAAATTGTAAAAGGCCTGCATTTCAAGCCCTCTCTTGCTTATGTGATGAAGATCGCTCATAACAAGAAGTTCATTGCTGACCAGCAATATTATGATGCTGCCGGTAATGAAACTTTTTACCAGGGACCCAGCTATGTAACCGACGAAAACACCTTCGGCAATACGGTTACACAGCAGGCATTGCTGGACTATACCAAATCCTTCAGTAAACACAACTTCAAAATACTGGGTGGCTATTCCCAGGAGCTGACCAAATTCAGCTTTGATGATGGCTACCGGAAAGGCTTCCTGAATAACCAGTTAACCGATATTAACCTTGGTTCTACCGACGGACAAAAAACCACCGGCTACTCTTACGAACTGGCGCTTCAGTCTTATTTTGGCCGGTTAAACTACGACTACGACGGTAAGTACCTGTTTGAAGCAAACCTGCGGTATGATGGTTCCTCCCGCTTTGCTCCCGGCAACCGTTGGGGTTTATTCCCTTCCTTTTCCGCCGGCTGGAACTTAGACAGGGAAGATTTTTTCACACCACTGAAGAAATATGTTTCCAATCTTAAAATAAGAGGTTCATGGGGACAGCTGGGTAACCAGTACATTACCGGTAAAGATGATGTCAATTACCCAAGCTATCCGTACTACCCGTATATTGCCACTATCAACGGAAGCCAGAACTATACTTTTGGTGGTACCGCGGCTGCTATTGCCGCAGGTGTAGCGCCGGTTAATGGTGCCAACGAAAACATCAAATGGGAAAGCACCACCGCCACAGGCGTGGGTATTGATGCGGGATTCCTGGACGGGAAACTGAATTTCACTGCCGACTATTTTCATAAACGCACTTCCGACATCCTGTTATCAGTACCGGTTGGCGCCGTATACGGCCTGAATGCGCCGGTTCAAAACGCAGGTTCTGTCATCAACAAAGGTTGGGAGTTTGCACTGAGCTATGCCAGCAACGCAGGTGATTTCAAGTACAATGCTGCCGTAAACGCGGCCTTTATCAACAACGAAGTAACCGATCTCCACGGAACAGGGCCGATTATCGACGGCTATACCTTTAAACAGGTGGGTTATCCGATCAACTCCCTGTATGGATATGAAGCAGATGGCATTTTTCAATCGGCCGATGAAGTGACCAAAGCGCCTTATCAATCCAACAGAACGGCTGCCGGTGATCTGAGATACAAAGACAAGGACGGCAATGATACTATTAACAGCGCCGATAAAGTATACCTCGGCAACTACTTCCCGAAAGTAACCTTTGGCCTGAACCTGGGCGGTACCTGGAAAAATATAGACCTGAATATCTTCCTGCAGGGTGCTGCTGGCGTAAAAACATACATCGACGCCGGTAAACTGGGCAGTGTAAGTTCTTCTGCTGGTAAACCTACTTCCGCTTTACTGGATACCTGGACACCGGAAAACACTTCAGCCGCGCTACCACGCATCTGGAACGGCTATACGCAGAATGATCCCGGCGGCACGCCGTCTTCCTTCTGGGTGAAAGACGGATCTTACCTGCGCCTTAAAAACCTGCAGGTAGGTTATACACTGCCGGAAAGAATAGTAAAACGGATAGGCATCAACAAAGTACGTTTCTACTACAGCGGGCAAAACATCCTCACCTTCGACGGCCTGTATAACTGGATAGATCCGGAAGCATCTATTACGAGCAGTATCTATTACTACCCGCAGGTGAAAGTGCACACGTTTGGCGTAAATGTTAGTTTTTAACGAAAAGCAATCAACATCATGAAAAGGAACATTCTCTATATAATATTTTTATCTGCTGCACTGCTATCTGCGTGCAATAAAGATTTCCTCGACAGGCAGCCACTGGATGCCTATAATAACGACGTTCTCTGGAAAACGCAGAACGATGCAACCGCTGCACTCAATGGCTGTTATAAAGAATGGGAAATTGACTATACCATCCTTTATATGGACGCTGTGAGCGATAATATGTACAGCCAGTATTACTGGGAAGGCTATACGGATTATGGCAATGGCAACATTACGCCTGCCAATACCAGTGCCTCCAAGCGCTGGAGTTATACCACCATTCAGAAATGCAACTGGTTCCTGGAAAACATCGACAAAACACCGATCGACGAAACCTTAAAAACGCAGTTTAAAAGTGAAGCCCGTTTTCTGAGAGCTTATCAGTACTTCACGCTGTCACAGCTTTATGGTGATGTACCGCTGGTCAAAAACACTATTACCAGTGAAGAAGCTAATACCATTTCCCGCACAGCCGCTACCGAAGTACGCAAATTTGTACTGGACGAATTGGAAGCGATTGCGCCTACCCTCCCGGCAAACTACAGTGGTAGCGACGTTGGACGTATTACTCAGGGCGCGGCTATTTCCCTGAAGGCCAGGCTGGAATTGTATGATAAAAACTACGCCGCCTGTATCGTTGATTGTAAAAAGATCATGGCCCTGGGTTATGAACTCTTTCCAAACTATCAGAACCTGTTTCGTATACAGAACGAAAACAATAAAGAAGTGATCCTCGATGTGCAGTATAAAGAGAATGACTATTCCAATGCCGACATCGGCGTAATGCCTTCTTCCTCCTTTGGTGGCTGGGGCTCGCTGGATCCCACTCAGGCGCTGGTAGACGCTTACGAAATGAAAAACGGCAAACTTATTACTGATCCAACATCCGGCTATTCCGAAAATGATCCGTACAATAACAGGGATCCACGCTTAACAGCTACGATCGTATGTCCCGGCCAGTTGTATGAAGGTAAATACTACAACTCTATTCAAAATACCTCCGGTGATTATTATAATGGAGATAACAATTCTAAAACAGCTTATATCCCGAAAAAATTCACGTCTAACCTGTCCGACTATACGGATATGTGGAACACCGGGCTGAATATGATCGTAATCCGCTACGCAGAAATACTGCTCACTTATGCCGAAGCACAAATTGAATCAGGCATTATTGACAATACCGTGTATGATGCAATAGATGCCATCAGAAAGCGCGCTGGCATGCCAGTGATAGACAGAACCGTGTATAACACCGTTGATAAAATGCGTACGCTCGTAAGACGCGAACGCAGGGTGGAACTGGCACTGGAAGGCTTACGCTGGTACGATATTCAACGCTGGAAGATAGGCACTGCCGTTAGATCCGGCACCGTATACGGCGCACGACTGGGTACTGTAGATCCTGCCAACGGCAAGCTTACCCTCAGCGGAGACCACGTCACCGTTGAGCAGCGCACCTTTGTGGAAAACAGGGATTACCTCTGGCCGGTGCCTCAGACAGAAAGAGATATCAACAAAAACCTGACACAAAACCCAGGTTACTAATACAACTGTAACAATCAAAAAAAATCCCGCGAGTTGAAAGATGAGCGGGATTTTTTTATGCTTAAAAAGTATTCACATGTATCGTTTCATTACCGGCCTGCTGGTTTATTTTATTTGTCCTTTTACCTTATGCGCCCAGCAAAGCAGAACCGTTCTTAACTTCAATACCCACTGGGCCTTTCAAAGAGGCGATATCACCGGGGCGGAGCAGGCAACATTTAATGACAAGAATTGGGTGGGCATCAGCATTCCGCACGTAATGCGTATTGAAAAAAAGCACAACGGCGGCAATGCCGTGTACCAGGGCATCGGCTGGTACAGGAGATATTTTAAAGTACCTTCCTCTTTCCGCAATAAAAGGATCACTGTTTGTTTTGAAGGCGTGCAAACCACTGCGGATGTGTATCTCAATGGTAAAAAAATAGCGACCCATACAGGTGGTTACATGGGCTTTGTAGTGGATATCAGCACGTATGTGGATTTTGAAAAAGACAATGTGCTGGCAGTGAGGGTATCCAATAAAGATAACCCGCAGATCCCACCCGGAAAGCCGCAGTCGAAGCTCGACTTCAATTACTTTGGCGGCATCTATAGAAATGTGTCACTGACGGTTACCGGCAAAGTATTTATCTCCCATCCACTGGAAGCTAACAAGGTAGCCGGTGGCGGCATATTTATCACCTATCCTTCCGTTGGCAAAAACGCTGCAGCTGTTGCGGTAAAAACCAATATCGTGAATGCTTCCGGTAAACCGGTACATACCACGCTGAAAACGACATTGATTGATACCAGTGGCATGCCGGTAGCAACAGCAGCCATTGAACAGCCCATTCCTGCACAGGCAGATACAGATATCCGGCAATCGCTGACGGTGACCGCTCCTCATTTATGGCATCCGGATCATCCTTACCTGTATCGCCTGGTATCTGTTGTTTATGAAGACAATGCACCAGTGGATAGCCTGATCACCTATACGGGTATACGAAACATCGCTTTCGCTGCCGACGGTTTTTATATCAATGGAACGAAATTATACCTGCGCGGCGCCAACAGGCACCAGGCGTACGAATACACCGGTGATGCCGCCACAGACAACCTGCAATACCGGGATGCTCTTCAACTGAAAATGGGCGGGTTCAATGCCGTGCGGGCCGCACATTATCCCGCATCGCCCGCATTCCTGGAGGCATGCGACAAAACAGGTTTACTGGTGATTGAGTGTGAGCCGGGATGGCAATTTTTTTCCAAAGATTCCCTCTTCGTTGAAAACACTTACCGCGACATCCGGGAGATGATCCGCCGCGACCGCAACCACCCATCTGTTTTCCTGTGGGAAACTTCCCTGAATGAATCACCCACCAGCGAAGCATGGATGGAAAAAGCCGTACAAACCGCACGGGCTGAAATGCCCGGCAACCAACTGTTTGTAGCCGATGATTTTAACGCACGCAGCAAAGACCATTACAACGTTTCCTACAAAGTGGTAAATGAAGATGGCACCGACCCTATGCCATCACGCCCGTTTATTACCCGTGAGTGGGGAGATAGCTGGATGGCCGATGCTGAAAAAGAAAACAGCCTGCGCGCCAGCAGGATGTACACAGAGAAAGGATTGATCAACCAATGTATTTTACGGCAAAATGCGTTGAACGGAGAAACATCCGAAGCGTTGGGCGGCTATTGGGATCATGGCGGACTGGATGCCAATCCAAGAATTGGCGGTTACTTTGTATGGAGCTACAATGATTACACGCGTGGCTCCGATCCCATCACCGCTTTCAGCGGCGTTACCGATCTTGACCGCTATGAAAAGTTCAGTTACTACCAGCTACAGGCAATGCAGGATGCCCGCAATCCGGCATATGGCCCAATGGTATACATTGGCAGCTATAATAACCAGCCAGCACTGGATAGTTCCATCATGGTATTCTCTAACTGTGATGCCGTACAACTTTACCGGAACAACAAATTCTGCGGCGAAATAACAAGGACGCAAAATGCCCGTACCGCTCCTTTTGTAGCGGCCAAAGGCGGTAGTCCTTATTTTGTTTTCCACACCGGGAAATACGAGCCTGGAGAGTTGAAAGCCATCGGTATCCTGAATGGAAAAGCCATCTGCACGCATATTGTAAAAACACCCGGCACGCCTCATCACCTGGAAATTGAAATTCCTGCCAGCGCTGCCACTTCCACCGCCGACGGATTTTCTATGACGCCGTTTTATGTGAAGGTATGCGACCGGAACGGCACACTTGTATCTAATCAAACAGCCGGGCAATCCTATACTGTTCAGATCAGTGTATCAGGACAAGGCACCCTCATAGGCGGAAATATTCCGGCTGCGGGTATTGCCTTGCAGAAAACGGAAGGCGGCATTGCCTATGGTGTTATCCGCCACACTGCTACAGCAGGAAACATATATATCAACGTAAAGAGCGCCGGCATGGCTCCAGGCAGTAAGGTGATTAAAACCACCGCAACACCCTATGAATATGTAAAAGACGGTATCCACCGGCCATGGATACACGAAGATAAAAAAACAATGACTGCCTATTATACGGATACCATTGCCGCCAAACAGCTCCGGGAAATTAAACTCGCCGGCAAGGCCAGTTTTGTTCAGCCTGCGGATGAAAGTCTTAACGCGGTTATTGACGGCAACACCGCCACAGGATGGATATCCGGCGCAGGAAGTGTTCCTGTCAGCATTACCCTGGATCTGAAAAATGAATACCAGCTGAGCGGCAGCCGCGTAGTATGGGGGAAAGACAGCGACTGGTACACTTACAGTATCGCGGTATCTGCCAATGGCAGCGACTGGACAAGTGTAAAGAGCACGGAACGGGTATCCGGGCAAAATTATCAGCCGGTGCTTTTCCATCGCACAGCGGTAAGATATGTCCGTTATCTTATTACCGGTATCCAGCCAGAAAGCAGCAGGATAGCGGTAAAAGAAATACAGCTGTACGGGACGATGTAACCGGTCATCCGCCTTCCGCTACCCGTTTGCGTCTTGCCAGCTCCGCTTCGCTGGGGTTATCCCCTACAAACGAGCCCGGTTTGATTTCTCCTCCCGGTTCATAGCTGGCAATGATCACGCCTTTCGGGGAGCTTTTTACGTCCACTAATTTCCAGTCCACCGGTTGGGTCCCTTCCCGGAATAACCGTTTGCCTTCACCGATGGTTAACGGGAGGGTCCATACGGTGAGTGTGTCCACCAAACCATTCGCCAGTAAGGTTTGTACCAGTTTGCTGCTGCCGTGCACCAGCAGGTCGGGACCGTCCTGTTGTTTGAGTTGCCGGAGGCCTTCCACTACATCGCCGGTGATCAGCGTGGAGTTTTCCCAGCTCAGATCCATTGGTTTGCCGGACACTGCATACTTATGGATACTATTAAACTTGTCGGCGATACTATGATCCTGTATAAAAGGCCAGTAAGCCGCAAATATCTCATATGTTCGTCTTCCTAACAACAGATCAAAAGATTGAGACATGAGCGCATTCATGATCCCATTTGTGAAGTCGTCGGAATAAGGCGTCATCCAGCCGCCCCATCTGAAGCCATTACTGCGGTCCTCTTCGGGGGCTCCGGGCGCCTGCATAACGCCGTCCATAGACATAAAAGTGATGACGATAATCTTTCTCATAGTAATCTTTGTTATTTGATTCAAAGATACTTTCAGTAAGAATGGCCGGGGCTGTGTAAATACGACTTTATGAAGGGTGAATTGCGACAATTTGCCGGAATCATCACTATTTACAACATCAATAAATGTTTAAGATAAAGCCTCAGGTGTTGTAGCGCGTGGGTGATCTGGTTTTCCACGCTTCTTTTGGAGATATTTAACCGTTCTGCGATTTCCTGGTTGCTGAGTTGTTCTTCCCTGCTTAACAGGAATATTTCTTTACTGCGTTTCGGTAAATTGCTGAGGGACGCGTGCAGTTGCTGGCGGAAAGACTGTTCCTGGATTTTTTCTTCTGCGGTATTCCCGATAGCCGCCATATGTTCTTCTGCTTCCACTACCTGGAACGCTTTCCGTGTTTTCAGCACCCGGTATACATGATAGCGGGTGGCGGAAATAATATAGTTACGGAAATGAACGATATGCAGTTCTTCTCTTTTAAGCCATAAGGTGAGAAATATATCATGCACAATTGTTTCGCTCGCTTCCGGATCGTTTAACAGGTTATTGGCGGTTTGATACATCTTTCCCCAATAGCGGTTAAATAACAGGTTATAGGCTGTTTTTTCACCGTCTCTGACTGCAAGCCATAAATCAGCATCTGCTGTGTTAGCATCCCACCTAATCATGTCACAAAAATTGACAAAATAAAATTACCTGCATGTTAAATTAAGATGAACTATATAGGAATTGATCCTGGTTGATTGTCTGTGTAACACCTGTTGGCGCTTCCTTCCCCGACAAAATACTCTTTTTTTTAAAAAGTAGGTGTGTAAGGGAAAATAATTGTCTCTATAGAATAAATGAATCGCCTGTGATGACAAAAGAAGAATACCTTGATCTGTACGAAAGGTCCCTGAACGGGGATTGCAGCCCTGAAGAGCTGATCCGGCTGCAGCAGTATGAGGATGACTTTTGTTTTTCCGATGACGCTGATTCCGACGAAGTATTAAAAGAAAAGATATACAACAGGCTCTCTGCAAGTATTTCGCAGGAAGAGAACGTAAAGCGGCTATTTCCCTGGAAAGCAGTAGCAGCGGCAGCAGCAGTATTGCTGGTGGTTGCTTCGGGCTTCCTGTATTTTAACGGCCACCTGCAGCAGCGGAATAAGCCATTGGCGGCGGTAGCTGAAAAAACACCTGTAATAAAACAAGACATTACACCTGCAACCAGTAAGGCCGTGCTTATCCTCAGCGACGGCACGGAGGTAGAGCTGAACAAGGCCACAGAAGGGCAAATAGCCGCGCAAGGTAATACCACGGTGAATAAATCCGGTAACGGGCAACTGGTTTACCAGCTGACCGATAAACCGCCAACAACTTCCCTGGCAGTATTTAATACCCTGGCCATCCCACGTGGCGGGCAATACAACCTGACATTGCCGGATGGCAGCAAAATATGGCTGAATGCCGCCAGCAAACTGCGCTTCCCTACCCAGTTTACAGGAAAGGAAAGAATGGTGGAGCTGGAGGGAGAAGCCTATTTTGAAGTAGCGCATAACCAGCAGCAACCCTTTGTGGTGAAAGTTAAAGGCATGCAGGTAGAAGTATTGGGTACTCATTTTAACGTAATGGCATATGCAGATGAAGCTAGTATAAACACCACGTTACTGGAAGGAAAAGTAAGGTTACGCAACGAAGGAACAGCGGCGGTCATACTGAATCCCGGGCAGGAAGGGATATTTACCGGGAGCAAAGGTTTTAAGGTGAACAAAGCAGATATAGAACAGGTAATGTCGTGGAAGAATGGCTATTTTATTTTTAATGATGAAGACCTGACATCCATCATGCGTAAAATTTCACGTTGGTACAACGTGGATATTGAATATAGCAGTGGCACAAAAAAATTATCTTTTGCGGGTAGCATCTCGCGCTTTAAAAATGTTACAGAAGTATTAAATATGCTGGCATTAACAGGAACAGTACAATTTAAAATAGAAGCAGGAAAAATCACTGTCATTAATTAACCTATCGTCCACAACATATCGGCCAGGTCAATAATTCGTAAACTAAACTTTATTTATGAAGCGTAATGCTCATGCCTTGAAAAAGGCAGGTCTACTGTCATGGGAGACACTCAGGTTAGTCAAGCTCTCCTTCTCTCTTGTTATTTTCCTTTCGCTGCAGGTAAGCGCTGTTACCTATGCGCAAAGGGTGAATCTTTCTGAGAAACAAACCCCGTTAAGGGAAGTGTTTAAAGAAATAAAAAAACAAACCGGTTATAATTTCCTGCTCAATACGGAAATGCTGGCAGACGCCCGGCCGGTAACCCTTACCCTGGTGAATGCCACGCTGGAAGAAGCATTGAACAAGTGCTTCGAAGGGCAGCCTTTCACCTACACCATTAACAACAACACCATTGTTGTAAAAAGAAAGGCCATGCCGGTTGTGGCGGCCCAGGAAATAACCGGTACTGTTACCGATGAAAAAGGTGTTCCGGTTCCCGGCGCCAGGATCCTGAATCAATCCACCAATAAAGGCGCTATCACCAACGATAAGGGGGAGTTCAGGATCGCGGTGAATCCTGGTGAAAAGCTATCCATAAAAATGCTGGGATATGAAGAAATTATTATTACGGCAGATAGTAAACAAGACTACCACATCCGCCTGAAGCCATCTACGGTGGGCCTGGATGCGGTAGTGGTGGTAGGCTATGGCACACAGAAAAAAGCCAACCTTACCGGTGCGGTGAGTATGGTGAGCAGCGACGACTTCAAAGGCCGGCCGGCTACCTCCGCTGTTTCAGCGCTGCAAGGTCAAATGACAGGTGTTACCGTGATCAATGCCACGGCTATTCCCGGCGGCTCCGATGAAAATACGATCCGTATCCGTGGTATAGGCACGCTCAATGATGCCGGCCCGCTGGTGGTGGTAGACGGTATTCCCGGCGGCAACCTTAATATCCTGAACCCCGACGATATAGAAACGGTGTCTGTGCTTAAAGATGCAGCCTCCTCTTCTATTTACGGGGTACGTGGCGCCAACGGCGTTATTCTTGTGACCACAAAAAAAGGTAAAAGCGGCAAGCCGTCTTTAACGTATGCCAATTACTTTGGCGTACAAACGCCTACTGCCTTACCTACTTTCCTGGGTTCTGCGGATTATATGACGCTGCTAAATGAAGCCAAGGTAAACGCCGGCAACAATCCTACTTATACACAGGAACAGATTGATATCGCCAAAAACGGCAGCGACCTGAATTATTACGCCAATACCAACTGGCTGAAAGAAATGTACAAGTCGGGCGCACCACAGCAAAATCATATGCTGAACCTTTCCGGCGGCGCTAATAATATTAACTACTACCTGTCTTACGGCTTCCTGAAACAGGGCGGCCTTATCACCGGCGATAACTACAACGCCAAAAGACACAATGTGCGTTTAAGACTTAATACCACGTTGTTCGACATTCTTCAACTGGATGCCAACATTGGGTATATCGACCGGAACCAGACCGGTTCCAGTGCTGATGTAAGCGGTTCAGGCGGGCCTATTCAATCTGCCCACCAGATCTCTCCGCTGGTACCGGTAAGATTTACCACCGGCGGATGGGGATATCTCGGCGGATCCGTGAATCCCGTTGCACTTGTAACCGATGGCGGTACCAATGACTTCTCCTCACAGGAAATTACCGGTAACATCCAGGCGACGCTGAATATTACAAAAGACTTTCGTTTAAGGGGACAGTATGGCCTGGTGAAAAGTAATTCTTTCAGACAGATCTTTACAAAAACCATTAACTATTACAGCCCGGAAGATAATTCACTGATTTACCAGACCAATAATCCCAACAAGATTGACAACCGCGATTATACTTCTTTGTACCAGACCGTGATCGGGATGGCGGAATATGAAAAGACGTTTGCAGGAAAGCATTACGTGAAAGCGCTTGCTGCGGCTTCTTCTGAAGAAACGGTGAGCCGCAATTTCACGGCTAGCAGAACCAACCTGCCTACGCAGGATTTGGGCAGCATCAATCTCGGTACACTTAATCCGCTTAACGGTTCAGACGGCAGCCAGAATGCATTGCAATCTATCTTTGGCCGCGTGAACTACGCTTACAGCGACAAATACCTGCTGGAAGGTAACTTCCGTTACGACGGGTCTACCCGGTTTGCCGCAGACCTCCGCTGGAACTGGTTTTTCTCCGGATCTGCAGGATGGGTGTTTTCAAAAGAGTCCTTCTTCAAATCACTGGAAGGCATTATCAATTTTGGTAAGATCAGGGCCTCCTATGGTACGCAGGGTAATGATAAAGTGCAGGATGATTTCGGATATCTTTCTTCCATCAGTTCTGTCGCGACGATGCCAATCGGAAATGTGCTAACCCTTGGTTACAGGCAAACCGGTATTCCCAACCCGTTGCTTACCTGGGAGTCCATGACCAAACAGGATATCGGCCTGGATCTCACCTTCCTGAACAACCGGTTAAGCCTCACGGCGGATTACTACATCAACAACACCAACGATATTTTGCTGAGAGTACCGTTGCCGGATGTACTTGGCATGAATGGAAGCTATCCGTACCAGAATGCCGGTAAAGTGCGCAATAAAGGATGGGAGCTGATGGTAGGCTGGCAGGACAGGATCGGTGATGTGAGCTATGGTGTGAGCGGCAACTTGTCTGATGTAAAAAATGAAGTAATGAGTTTAGGTAATGCGCCGGCCACTATCGCCGACCAGATCAGAACAGTAGGTCAGCCGATTGATGCCTTCTATGGTTTTGTGGCCGACCGTATTTCGCAGATCTCCGATTACTCTTATGATGCCGCTACCAACAAATACACGCCGCTGTTCCCTTATGATGCCAGTTATCCTATGATGCCCGGCGATATCATCTACAAAGATTTAAACAACGATAAAAAGATCACCGCCGCAGACGACCGCCAGGTGATAGGCAGCGCTATCCCCAGGTATACGTATGGCTTTAAAGGAAATGTTGCCTATAAAGGTGTTGATTTCAGCTTCTTTTTACAGGGAGTAGGTAAAGCAGATGGATGGATTACCAGTGCCGCCCGTCATGCTTTTATTAACGATGGTTCCAATCCGCAACCGATTCACCTGGACCGGTGGACGCCTCAGAATCCCGGCGCCAGCTACCCACGGCTTGCCTATGGTTACTCATATAACCAGCGCTTATCAACCTTCTGGCTCGAAGATGCTTCCTATCTCCGGTTAAAAAATATCCAGGTAGGATATACGCTTCCGGCGCACATTACCGAGAAGCTGCGGATAGACCGCTTCCGGCTTTATTTCTCTGCCGACAACCTGTTTACTGCTTCCGACTTCTTTTATGGATATGATCCGGAAACACCAGTGAGCAGTGGTGGTTTTTATCCACAGGTGAAAACATTTGTATTTGGTTTAAACATCAACTTTAAATAATTATGAAAAAGATATTGCTATATACCTGCGTGTTATTAGCGGTAACATCTACGGGTTGCCGGAAAGGATTCCTTGACCGGACTCCGTTGGATGCCATATCTGATGAAACGTACTGGACAACAGAAGAGCAGCTGACATTAGCGTTGAACGGGCTTTATGCCAATGTGAAAAATAATAACACGGTGGCGATGGACCAGATGGGAGACAACAGTATTAATTCTTCCACCGGAGATACCTACCGTATTTTTGGCAGCGGCAACTTCGGTCCTGACCTGTCGGCGGTAGATGCAGAATGGCGCAGTCAGTACACCGGTATCCGCCAGTGTAATGTATTTCTTGCCAATTACGAGCGTGCTACCAGTGTATCACAGGAAATAAAAAACCAGATGGCCGGCGAAGCTAAAACCATCCGGGCATACATGTACATGAACCTGGTATCTTACTTTGGCGATCTTCCGCTGGTGACCAAACCGCTGAATATTGATGAACTGTATGGTCCGCGTAATAAACGTAAAGAGATCATCGACTTTATATTATCTGAACTTGAAGAAGCTGCCAGCCTGATGAAAAAAGAGCGGCAGGTTGGTCCCACACTGGGACGCTTCAGCAAAGGCACTGCGCTGGCGTTCAAAGCCCGTATGGCGTTGTACGACAGTCGCTGGGACGTTGCTGAAAAAGCGGCCAAAGATGTAATGGATCTCAATGTATATTCCCTTTACAGCACGGGTAAGCCTGCACAGGACTATTACGACCTGTTCACTTACAAAGGTAAGCTCAGCGCCGGTGTGAATAAAGAAACCATTGCCGCCCGTCTCAATCTCACGGATGTAAGCATGCATAACATCAGCCGTGAATCGCAGGTGCCTGACCAGGCCTCCCGTTACAATCCCACCAAAGCATTGGTGGATGCGTATCTTTGCAGTGATGGCTTAACCATCGATAAATCGCCGCTGTACAAGGAAGATACCTATGCTAACATTTTTGAGAACCGCGATCCGCGCATGAAGCAAACCATTCTTGCACCGGGTGCTACCTGGGGTGGTAGAAAAGATGGCAACCCCGCCAATACCAATCCCGCTATTTTTACGGCGCCGAAATTTGTGTCTGATAAACTGGGATGCGTTACCATCACCGGTTATTACTATACCAAATACGTGGAAGTAAGCACCGTATCACAGGTAAGCAAAGACCAGAACGATATACACGTGATGCGCCTGGCGGAGGTGCTGTTAACCTATGCAGAGGCGAAGATGGAACAGGGTACGCTTACACAGGGCGATATAGATCTGACCATTAATAAACTCCGCGACCGGGTTGGCATGAAAAGGATGATCCTCACAGAGTTGGCCGCCAACGGGCAGGACCTGCGCACGGAGATCCGGAGGGAACGCAGGATTGAACTGGCGCGCGAAGGACAACGCTGGTATGATATTATCCGCTGGAAACAAGGTAGCCTGCTGGGTGCTGATGTGAAGGGTATGAAGAAATCGCTGGCAGCAGTGCCATCACAGGTAAGCAATATTGCGGCAGACGCCAACGGTTATATTATTGTAATGACCGGCAGGCAGTTTGTAGATCCGAAACACTACCTCTTCCCTGTTCCGCTGACGCAAATACAACGTAACCCTGCTCTTGGTCCACAAAATCCAGGTTGGGAATAATGCTAAAAAAGATCAACATCATGAAAATATCTCTGAAAATATTATCTGCGCTCCTGCTGTGTGCCTGCTTCAATAAAGCATCAGCAAGCGACACCTTGCGTGTGATGACTTACAATATTCATCACTGTAATCCTCCAACAAAAAGTAAAACAGGGGAAATTGAAGTCGATGCCATTGCCAGTGTTATCAACAGCCGGCACCCCGACCTGGTGGCGTTACAGGAAGTGGATGTAAACACAAAACGTTCCGGCAGTATTGACCAGGCTGCACAACTGGCTGCCAAAACCGGTATGCAGGTATACTTTGCCAAAGCCATTGATCATGATGGCGGCGAATATGGCGTGGCTATATTATCTAAATTTCCCTTAACCGGTACGGAAACCATACACCTGCCGGAAACCGCGAATCCTGCCAGTGAAGACCGTGTAGTGGCATTGGCCGGTATTACTTTACGCAGCGGCAAAAAATTAATTTTTGCCTGTACACATATGGATGTGAGCAATGCAGCGGTAAGAGATGAACAGGCAGGTGAGATCAATAAAATTGCTGCCGCCAAAAGCCATTCCTTTCCTGCTTGCCGGCGATCTTAACTGCGTACCGGAAAGTGCATCTTACCAGCTACTGCTGAAAAAATTTACCCCTTCCTGTACCGGTTGCGGGTTCACCATCCCGGTGAACAACCCCAATAGGGTGATTGACCACATTATGTGGACAAACGCCCCGGGCTTTACGGTAAAAAGCAGCAGTGTAGTAAATGAGCCGTATCCCTCGGATCATTTACCGGTGATAGCAGAAATTGTTATCAAATAGTATAATAGAGCCGCACAAGTCGCAGGATTTGTGCGGCCCCTATTATTCGCGGTTAACATGCAGCATCCCGTTTAACGTCACCAGGTTTTTAATGGCGTCCCCGATAGTGTTATTAAAATAAACATACACTTCCTTTCCTTCTTTGATCCACGCGCGGATCTCCTTTGCCCGTTGCGCCAGGTAATCATCTGTATACCCACCCTTATAATCGCCGGCGGGCCCATGAAACCGCAGGTATACAAAATCAGCCTTTGCATTAAGTCGTTCATTCCTTGATTTTGGAATGTCATGCAGCACGATGCTGCATTCATATTCATCTGCCAGCTCATACACTTCCCCGATGTACCAGGAGCTGTGCCTGAACTCCAGCGCTACTTTCCAGCCATCCGCGGGATTAATGCCCTGTACTATATCCAGCAGTTGTTCTACCTGGCCATATTGCTCCACCGTTACACCGGGTGGAAACTGTATTAACAGGCATCCTTTCTTCGCTCCGGCCTCATTGATCACTTCCATAAAACGAATCACATCCGCTTCCTGGAATGCCAGCTGCTTCACATGGGTGATGTCGCGCCATAACTTGAAGGTGAAAACAAAATCATCCGGTACTGAGTCCGCCCACTTTTTTACCGTTGCGGCCTGGGGTACTTTGTAGAAGGAGCTGTTGATTTCAATGCTGTTAAACAGGGAGCCATAGTAAGTGAGCCGGCTTTTATCCCGGAAAGCGGGAGGATAGGCCAGCTTGTTAGGCACGGGTAGTACGAGTCCGCTTGTGCCCGATTTATAGATGCCTTTGGTTTTTTTTGCCATGCAAGGGGTAAAGCAAAAATCTAACCAGTGGGGATGGTAATAGCCAGGAATACTTTTTGTATAGAAACCGTAAATCCGCTTCCCCTAAAAACTATCCGTTATGACATCATTCACCGACTTCTTCACCACTTATGGCCGGGCCTCCTTAGGCAACGATACAAGTATCATCGCCAGTTGTTATGCAGAAAACTTCATGGCCGCCGGGCCATCGGGAAGCATGACTTTTAAAAATGATGAAAAGTTCACGCAATGGCTGGAAGAGATGTTTAAATTTAACCACAAGGTCGGCATGCAGGAAATGAAAGTCATTAAAGTAGAAACGTCGCCGATGGGGAAATACTATACCAGGGCGCTGGTCAGATGGGGCGCTGTTTTCTCAAAAAATCCGGAGGAAGTCATTGAATTTGAGATTACTTACATTTTACACCATCTTAATGATGCACTCAAAATAATCATGTATATCAGTCATGAAAACGAGGAAGATGTTTTAAAAGAGAAAGGCATCATCAGTTAGGCGCTGGTACAAATACAAAATCAGTATATTGTAAGAAAAAAAATGCGCCGTATTATACTCAGCTTCGTACTTATCATCATGGGTGCCTCTCTCTACGCCCAGGCACCGGAGGAAGCAGTGAAAGCTGCTATTAACCAGCTGTTTACTGCCATGAATAATTCAGATAGTGTAGCGGTGGCCGCCTGTTTCGCGCCGGGAGCGATATTGCAGTCGGTGATGGAAGACAAAGCAGGCAAGCAAACTATCCACACCACGCCGGTCAATGAATTTTCCTCTTTTATAGGCAGACTCCCGGCCCAGGCGGCGGACGAGCGTATTGTATTTGGCTCCGTCCTGATAGATGGCCGGCTGGCTGCTGTATGGACACCCTACCGCTTCTTCTTCAAAGGACAGTTTTCCCACTGTGGGGTAGACTCCTTCCAACTGGTGAAGCTCCCGGATGGGTGGAAAATCCAATATCTCATCGACACCAGGCGCAAAGACAATTGTGAAGAATCAGCCATGGCAAAATAATACCTGCACCCGCCCTGACCCGGTATTACCTCGCGCATGCTTCACAGATGCGTGAAACCAGCGTATTCGTTGCGTAACCCATGCACTATGCATACAGTCCGCATGCACTACTCATGCACTACTCATGCACTCATGATGCACTCCCATGCACTATCAATGCACTATCAATGCACTATCCCTGTCAAAAACCAGGGTTTCGGTCAGCTTTCAGGGTGGATATGCCCACATGGATACCGCTCCCGTTTTGAATCGATCAAATAATAACCTACTTTTGCCCCGCTATGGTTCAGGCATGTCCACTCCGGATATACCTGATTAAAAGGGAACTCGGGTGAAAATCCCGGACAGTCCCGCTGCTGTAAGTCTCATACAATGCTAAGGCATCGCCAATCAGACCACTGTTGAACATTCAATGGGAAGGTCGCCTGAAGCAGAGATAAGTCAGAATACCTGCCATACAACTACTTTTTTAAGCTTTCGTGGAATGAAGCTTGGGAATAAATTCAATCTGCGGGTATCCCCCGTATCTTGTCTCTTTCCTGATTATTTTTCTTATTGCGAAAGCTGTTGATGGAACATTAACAGGCTTGGGAATGATGCGTTTTAAAACACCGGCGAAAACCGCCGGGATGTTGCTGGTATTGCTCTGTGGGGTGGTGAGTGCCCTTGCACAACAGGCCGACAGCGTAAAATCCAAGGACCTCCGGGAGGTATCCGTTACAGCCCCGCGTACGGCCAGGGAAGTAAGCCCGGGGCAGAAAATGCAGGCGAAAGAACTGGAGCGGCTGGGCAGCCACTCCGTGGCGGATGCTATCCGTTTTTTTGCCGGGTTGCAGGTAAAGGACTACGGCGGTATTGGCGGTCTCAAAACCGTTGATATACGCAGCATGGGCACCAACCAGGTGGGCGTATTTTATGATGGCATTCAACTGGGCAATGCCCAGAACGGACAGGTGGACCTGGGCCGGTTTTCGCTGGATAATATGGAGGAAATCGCCCTGTACAACGGGCAGAAAAGCAACATCTTTCAGCCGGCGAAAGACTTTGGATCAGCCGGGGCCATCTATCTTACTTCTCTCAAACCTAAATTTGCACCGGGAGAAAAAACACATCTCAGGGGTACTATCAAAACCGGCTCCTTTGGCCTGTTTAATCCCTCTTTGCTATGGCAGCAGAAGATCAGCAGCAAAGTATCCGCCTCCTTCAGCACCGAATGGATCAATGCTACCGGCAGGTATAAATTCTCCTACCAGAAACGGGATGAAAACGGGCACCTGGTATATGATACCAGCGCTTACCGGAAAAACGGCGACATCAATGCCGTTCGCATGGAAGGCAGTTTCAATGGCCTGCTGAATGGCGGGGAGTGGAGCACCAAAGTGTATTATTACCAATCGCAGCGCGGCCTGCCCGGGTTCATTGTAAACGGTGTGTTCGGGCATGTGGACCGTCAATGGGATCAGAACATCTTTGTGCAATCCAGCTTCCGCAAAGATATTACCAAACGTTACAGCATCCTGCTGAACGGGAAATACGCCTACGACTATACGCGGTTCCTGGCGCCGGATACTGCCCGGCTTTATATAGATAACCACTACCGCCAATATGAAATGTATTTCTCCTTGGCACACCAGTATGCCCTTACCAACTGGTGGACCATTGCGGCTTCGGGCGACTTTCAATGGAACCGCCTGGATGCGGACCTGACCAACTTCAGCTACCCTACCCGTTATACCACACTGGCTGCTGCCGCCACAAACATCAGCTTCAACCGTTTCAGCGCACAGGCCAGCCTGCTGGCCACCTTCGTGAATGAAACTGTAAAGAAAAATGCTTCGGCGCCCTACCAGCAGAAATTTACACCGGCAGTATTTGTTTCCTGGCAGCCCATGCGCTCACCGGATTTCCGGCTTCGTGGGTTTTACAAACAGATCTTCCGCATGCCTACATTTAATGACCTCTATTATACCGAGATCGGCAACCGCTTCCTGGAACCCGAATTCGCCACACAATATGATGCAGGATTCACCTGGAATAAAACCTTTGCCAGCAGCTGGCTCACTCAGGCAGGTATCGAGGCAGACGTCTATTACAATGAAGTAAAGGATAAGATCGTAGCCGTTCCCGGCGCCAGCATGCTCAGCTGGCAAATGGAGAACCTGGGGTTTGTAAAGATAAAAGGCGTGGATGTAAAAGCAAAAGCGCTATGGCTTATAAAAAAACAGGTGCAGTTCAGCACACGGCTCACGTATACGTACCAACGCGCACAGGATTTCACCGATCCCTCCGGCAGTTTTTACGGCGACCAGATCGTTTACATTCCCCGTCACAGCGGCTCGGTGATACTGAGCGCCGACTATAAACAATGGGAAGCCAACTACAGCTTCATTTATACGGGAGAACGGTACAACAGCAAAGAAAATAAGTTAAAGAACTACGTGGAGCCCTGGTATACCAGCGATATTTCACTGGGCAAACAATTCAGTTACAAACATACCCGGTTCCATGTAACGGCACAGGTAAATAATCTCGCCAACCAGTTCTATGAAGTGGTGATCAGCTACCCCATGCCGGGGAGAAATTACCGCTTCATTTTAACCGTGAATATTTAATCGTCATGATGAAACAGCTAAGGAATACAGTATTGGTGGCCGCCCTGGCAGGACTGGCCATCACCGGTTGCCGGAAAGGAGAAAAAATTGTTCCGCCGGAAGTAACACCCGTGGATACCGCCACACCAGGATCCCTGCTCAATGGATTTTACCTGCTGAATGAAGGCAATATGGGCAGTAATAAAGCCTCTCTGGATTATTACGACTATACCACAGGCATCTACAAAAGTAATATCTATGCTACTGCCAATCCCACTACTGTAAAGGAACTGGGCGATGTAGGCAACGATATTGAAGTATATGGTACGAAGTTGTATGCCGTGATCAACATTTCCAACAAGGTGGAAGTGATGAATGCAGCCAGCACCAAACGTATCAAACAAATTGATATCCTCAACTGCCGCTATATAACTTTTGCCAACGGCAAGGCATACGTAAGCTCCTATGCAGGCCCCGTACTGATAGAACCCAATGCACCCATTGGTTTTGTAGCAGAGATAGACACCACTACCCTGGAAATTACCCGTAAAGTGATTGTGGGTTACCAACCGGAAGAAATGGCTGTAGTGGGCAACAAACTTTATGTAGCCAATTCCGGCGGCTACCGCGCACCAAATTACGACCGCACCGTGTCGGTAATAGATTTGAATACTTTTAAAGAGATAAAAAAGATTGATGTGGCGATTAACCTCGACCGCCTCAAGGCAGACAATGATGGCGATGTCTACGTGACTTCCCGCGGCGATTATTATAATACACCATCCCGCCTTTTTGTGATAGATACAAAAACGGATGCGGTAAAAAAACAATTTGATATTCCCGTGAGCAACCTGTGTATTTCCGGCGACACCGCTTATGTGTATGGTTCTGTCTTCAGCTATAACACCGGCAAATGGACCATCACCTATAATATGGTAAATGTAAAAACGGAGACTGTGTTAAACACCAATTTTATCGCTGATGGTACCGACAAATCCATCCGTATGCCTTACGGCGTTGCAGTAAACCCCATCACCAAAGAAATTTTTGTGACGGATGCAAAGGACTACGTTTCTTCCGGAACCCTTTACTGCTTTGATAAAACAGGTAAAAAGAAATGGTCGGTCACCACCGGCGAGATACCCGCACACATTGCATTTGTTTCCGCAACTAAATAATCATAACCAACTAAATGTATACAAATGAAAAGTAAACTTCTACTTGCTGCCACGTTCATCGCTGCTATGGTAAGCAGCTGTTCAAAGGATAAAGACGTAACCCCGCCCATTGAGGACCCTGAGCCTACCGGTCCTTTCCTGAATAAGGTGACCAAAGTTTTTGAGTACTTCCCCGCACCCGGACAGTTCACCAATGAACTTCCCATGTGGAAGCAGGGCGATTCAGCAAAACAAATGGCGGATTACGCACTGGCGGCTTTAGGAAAAGAAGATATGATTTCCCTCGGCGGATTCGGCGGATATGTAGTAATGGGCTTTGATCATACCATCAAAAATGTACCCGGCGAATACTCCTTCGTGGTATTGGGCAATGCTTTCAACCAGTTTGCAGAACCCGGCGTGATCTCCGTATCCGTGGATGCCAATAAAAATGGCCTCCCCGATGATGAATGGTATGAAATTGCCGGCTCAGAATACAACAGTTCCAAAACCGTAAAGAACTACCAGGTCACATACTACAAGCCCAACGAAACAAAAGAAAGGGTGACCAATCCGGATGATCCCTATACCAGCGACACGGAGTATATCCGCTGGAAAGACAACCAGGGCAACACCGGTTACCTTGCTAAAAATGTATTTCATGATCAGTCGTATTACCCGCAGTGGAAAGGCGACAGCATCACTTTCACCGGTACTAAGTTAACAGACATCAACATTAAAAATACTTCCAGCGATCCTTTCTCTCCCTTCTATGTTTCACCCGCTTTCTCGTGGGGTTATGCAGATAACCATGCGAATGAAGATACCGATGCGAAAATAAAACTGGATTGGGCAGTAGATAAAACCGGCAAGCCGGTGAAGCTGACAGGGATCAACTTTATTAAAGTGCATACGGCTATCCGTGCAGAAGCTGGATGGTTAGGGGAAATTTCTACAGAAGTGCTGGGCGTAAAAGATCTGAACCTCGAATAATATCCATGAATAATCTAAAAGAAGGGGGCGTTTGTTTACAAACGCCCCTCTTTCTTTTTCGACTATTTCACGCTTACCGGGTGCTTATCGTCGCCAATGGCCACCAGGCTAAAAGTGCCGGTGATGGCTTTTTCCCGTGAATAGGAATACATTTCCTCAATGTATATTTCCACCAATACTTTAACACTGGTATTTCCTACTTCGATGATTTTCCCGATCAGTTCCACGATGGTGCCTGCCGGAATGGGCCGGTTAAAATCTATTTTCCCGGAAGATACCGTTACCATTTTTTTACGTGCAAAACGGGTAGCAGTAATAAACGCTACTTCATCCATGAGCGACATGGCCGTGCCGCCGAACAAGGTATCATAGTGGTTGGTAGTGCTGGGAAATACGGCTTTAAAGATCCGGGTTTCCGAATGAAGAATTTTTTCTTCTATAGTCATGATTGTACTGTTTTTCTTTTTTACAAAGATGCTTTTCCCCGCATCACTTCCGCTGCTCGGACCATATTCGACAATGCCACTTTTGTTTCCGGCCATTTACGGGTTTTCAACCCACAATCCGGGTTTACCCACAGGTTCCTGGCAGGAAGTGTGATGGCGGCTTTCTCCAGCAGCGAAATCATTTCTTCCGCAGATGGCTGGCGGGGAGAATGGATATCGTATACGCCGGGGCCTATCTCGTTAGGGTATTTAAAATCAGCAAATGCATCCAGTAACTCCATCTGCGAACGCGAGGTTTCGATGGTGATTACATCTGCATCCATCGCTGCAATATGCTCAATGATATCGTTAAATTCACTGTAGCACATGTGTGTATGGATCTGCGTTTCATCCTTTACGCCGCTGGCGGAAATGCGGAACGCCTGTACCGCCCATTCCAGGTAAGCTGCGCGGTTTTCTTTACGCAAAGGTAAGCCTTCCCGGATAGCAGGTTCGTCTATCTGGATCACCTTAATGCCTGCCTGCTCCAATGCCACTACTTCATCGCGGATAGCCCACGCGATCTGGTTGGCCGTAGTGGAACGGGGCTGGTCGTCCCGTACAAAGGACCATTGCAAAATGGTAACCGGACCGGTGAGCATGCCTTTCATCAGTTTATCGGTATGCGCCTGCGCAAAACTGCTCCAACGCACGGTCATGTTTGCCGGACGGCTTACATCTCCAAAAATAACCGGTGGTTTTACACAACGGCTGCCATAGCTCTGTACCCAGCCATTTTTTGTAAACAGGAATCCCTGCAGTTGCTCACCAAAATATTCTACCATATCATTCCGTTCAAACTCACCATGTACCAGTACATCCAGGCCAATCTCCTCCTGCCAGCGGATCACCTCTATGGTCGCTTTTTCAATGGCGGCTTCATATTGTTCGGTGGTCAGCTCTCCTTTTTTCAGGCGCGCCCTTAACTGACGGATATCATCTGTTTGCGGGAAAGAGCCGATCGTAGTTGTAGGAAACAGTGGCAGTCCAAACTGCTGCTGCTGGATGTTTTGACGCACCGGGAACGTACTGTTCCTGCGTGCATCTGCGGCGGTAAATGCCGCTATCCTCTCTTTCACTTCTTTCCTATGAATCAGCGGCGAGGTGGCCCTGTTATGGATAGCTGCTTTATTGGCTTCCAGCAGCGCCGTATTGCCGTTCACAATATCACGCAGCTCATTCAGTTCCTGCAATTTCTGTTTGGCAAAGGCCATCCAGTTTTTAATTTCGGGAGACAGGGCTGTTTCGTTATCCAGGTCGCACGGCACATGCAGCAATGAGCAGGAAGGAGCAATGGCGATACGGTCTTTTCCTAACACGTTTACTGCCTTTTGTATCTGCTGTAAAGATTTTTCATAATCATTTTTCCAGATATTCCTGCCATCCACTACACCCAGCGAGAGGTGCAAAGAAGTATGGGCAATAGCTGTATCGAGGATATCTTCCAGTTGCAACGGGCAACGCACGAGATCGAGGTGCAATGTTTGCACCGGCAATGCCAAAGCCACCGGCAGATTCTTTCCATAGCATTCAAAATAAGAAGCCAGGAGAATATGCAGTTGGGGGAAGGCTGCATGAATTTTCGTGTAGGTATTCGTAAACACCTGCAGGGCTGCTTCATCCAGGTCGAGCGACAGGCAGGGCTCATCGAGCTGCACAACTTCTGCGCCGGCTTGTGTGAGCTGCGACAGCACCTCCAGGTATACCGGCAGCAGTTTATCTATCAGCGATAAACGGTTGAAGCCGGCCGTTTTCTCTTTTCCGAGTAACAGGAAAGATACCGGGCCAAGGATCACGGGTTTAGCAGCATAGTTTTCTTTTTTTGCCTCGAGAAACTGCGCTGTTACTTTGCGGGAGAAGAAATGAAATGTTTGGTCTGCCGTAAATTCCGGAACGATATAATGATAATTGGTATCAAACCACTTTGTCATTTCCATGGCGGTGATATCGTCGCCATCGCGCTGGTAGCCGCGCGCCATGGCGAAGAGCAGGTCTGTTTCAGGAAGTTTCTTCTCCTGCAAGGTGCGGTAGCGTTGTGGCACAGCGCCCACCATCAGGGAAGTGTCGAGCACCTGGTCGTAAAAGGAAAAATCATTGCAGGGAATCCAGTCGATCCCTTTCTGTTGCTGCAGCTCCCAGTTGTGTAAACGGATATTACGGGCGGTTGCCTGTAATTCATCAAGAGTAATTTTGCCTGCCCAGTAGCTTTCGCAGGCTTTCTTCAATTCACGCTGGCTACCTATCCTCGGATAGCCTAAGTTGTGGATAATCATTACTGATTGTTTAAAAGGTGATACATGACGTTCACGCTCTTTTATATAGTACAGCAATGTTTTTGAGAAAATAATACGGAAGGAGAAGGTATGGCAGATACAAGAACAAGCATATAGTATACATGATTCCATCATGCATACGCCTGTTCTGATAATTACCGATACCGAAACCTGACACGCTTCAATCCCCGAAAGCATTGTCAAAGTGAAATAAAGGCAGGTCTCCTGGCTTGTTCCGCTGGTAAACACCTTCCCATTCCTGGCCGGAACAGTGGCATATTATTTACCAGTTGCAGTGCATGTGCGCTGCCGGAAGCTTACAGTTGCGGGACAGCCTGTGATTTGCACACAGTTCCCTTTTAATCCCGCTTTTCAGCGGGAACCATTATTTGCTTCGATTAGTAATACATAAAGAACCGGCGCGAAGATAGTAAATCCCCGCAACTATCAAATCCGTTTCGTTTTCTTACAATTTCGGGCCGGGCGAAAAGCGGAGTTTTACATCATAAAAACAAACAGCTATGAAACAGACAAACATACTGATCACCGGCGCCACCGGACACATTGGTACTACATTGGCTAAACAGTTATCGGCACAAGGCATTCCCTTCCGCGCCATGGTGCGCACAACAGACAATAACGTAAATGCCCTTGCCGCCTTACCCGGCGCTGAAATAGTAACCGGCGATTTCAACGATGCCAACAGCTTAGCCCTTGCACTTAAAGGAATAGAGCGGGCTTTCCTGCTTACCAACTCTTCTGAAGCAGCGGAAAAACTGCAAAGCAATTTTGTAACGGCCGCCGTTAAAAGCGGGTTACCGCATATCGTAAAGCTCTCGCAACTCCATGCGGACGCACAATCGCCCGTACGTTTTTTACGGTATCATGCCGCTGTAGAAGAAAAGATCCGTGTATCCGGTATGGCATATACTTTTCTGCGGCCCAATTTATTTATGCAGGGGCTATTGGGTTTCCGTGAAACAATTGCCAGCCAGAACAAATTCTTTGCTACCGCCGGCGACGCTCCCATCAGCGTAGTAGACACCCGCGACATTGCCGCCATAGCTGCGGCTGCCCTCACCGGCAATGGGCATGAAGGCAACACCTACGATATCACCGGCCCGCAATCACTCACCCATGCCGCACTCGCAGAAACGCTATCCAATGCACTGGGGCGCACTATCCGCTACATCAACGTTACCGCAGCAGAGTTACTGCCCGCCCTTCTCCACGCCGGATTCCCCGCCTGGCAGGCAGAGGGCCTCATCGAAGACTATGCCCACTACGCACGCGGCGAAGCGGCGGCCGTTTCCTCCGCTGTAATGGATATAACCGGCAGGCCGGCGCGCGACTTCGCCGCCTTCGCCGGCGAGTATGCACCGGCGTTTACCTGAGCGGATTTTGTCTTTCTCAGGATTACGCTGATTATACTGATTAATTGGATTTTGTTCTTTGGGATTTTTAAAGGATTTGGGGAGATAGAAGCGGATTTTGTCTTTCTCGCTGATTACGCTGATTATACTGATTTTACTTTTTGGATTTATAAAGGATTAAGAGAGATAGAAATGGAAATATTTGCTTTTATCTCCCTTAATTATTATCAATCTAAAAATCCAAAAGTAAAATCAGTATAATCAGTATAATCAGCGTAATCAGCGAGAAAGACAAAATCCGCTGCAAAATTTTACACGAATTTCCCGCCAATTGCTTACTTTAGTTATCAAATCGAGCAACCAGTGAGCAATGAAGAAGCGGTTTTGCTGCAACGGCTACAGCAAGGGGATACTGAAGCGTATATCACCTTATATGATCAGTATTACCCCTCACTTTACACTTATATTCTCCACTTCATCAATATCCCGGAACTGGCCGAAGATGCACTGCAGGAAGTGTTTATAAAGATCTGGGAGATTAGGGAGCGGATCAACCCTGAATTGTCATTCAGTGGTTATCTGTACCGTATTACCCGGAATCATGTATTTAAGTTAATGAAGAAGATCAGCGCCGACGCAGCGCTCCGTTTACAGGTAATGCAGGAACTGCAGCATCAGACGGAAGATGCGGACACCCGGTTATTATGGAAACAATACGAATCTTTATTACATAAGGCCATTGCGCAATTGCCCCCTCAGCGGCAAAAAGTGTTCAGGCTATGCCGGGAAGAAAGCAAAAGCTACGAAGAAGTAGCCGTAGAACTGGGCATCTCCCGCAATACAGTAAAGGAACATATGGTGCTGGCCATGAAAAGTATTAAATTTTTCTTCTATACTAATACCGACGGTATTCTTCCCCTGTTACTGGTTTCCGGGGTTCTCCTCAACTCCTCCAAATAATTTTTTTTCTCCCGGACCACCCTACCTGCTTTTTTTGGGATAGTATATATATGCCCACGGAAAGGAACAATGAATATTACCAATTATTGCTGCAACGCTGGCAACAACGGACTTGTAGTCCGCAGGAAGCCCTTGAACTGATGGATTACCTGCGGGACAAGGATTCCGACAGGACGCTCCTGAACGAAATGCAGGCCGCATTCCGGCAGGTGAAGCCGGATAACGGCTCCCACTCCGGCGAACCCGGCGAAAGGGTCCGGAAAGGGCTGTTACAGCATATCCAGGGCGCCCCGGTAATATCCATGTCCCGCTCCCGGAGGAATTATGGTCCGTTTAAACTCGCCGCCGCGGCAGCCGTGATAATCGGGCTCGCTCTTCCGGCCATTTATTTTTTCAGGCAGCCAGTGGTTAGCCCGATGGCCACTACAGCGAAAAAGACGCCCGCAGATGTGGCGCCCGGTCAGCATAAAGCGGTACTCACCCTGGCCAACGGGGAAAAGATAGTGCTGGACAGCGCCGGTATCCAACAACTGGCACAACAGGGCAATAGCGCCATCCGCAACCAGGGCGGACAACTGGTATATGTAAAAACAAAGGGAGCCAGCAGCGCTCCTATCTATAATACACTTACCACGGCGGCAGGTGAAACCTATCCGCTGGTATTGGCCGATGGCAGCAGGATTTGGCTGAATGCAGCCTCTTCGATCCGCTTCCCGGCTACTTTTTCAGGCGATGAACGCCGGATTGAGCTTACCGGCGAAGCTTACTTTGAAATTGCACATGATGCGCACCGGCCCTTCCGTATCCAGGTAAACCAGATGACCGTGGATGTACTGGGCACAAATTTCAATATCAATTCCTACGCCGACGAAGCCACGATCAACACTACCCTCCTGGAGGGGGCAGTAAAAATAAACAGTAAAAAGGGCAGCATACAACTGGCGCCGGGCGAACAATCGCAGGTAAGCCCTAATGGGAATGTAAAAAGAGTAACCGGCGTAAATACCGCTGAAATAATAGCCTGGAAAGAAGGATACTTCCAGTTCGAGAGCACAGATCTGACCACTGTATTACGGCAATTCTCCCACTGGTATGACGTGGAGATTGTATACGAAGGCAATATCAAACCCAGGAAATTTTTCGGGATGATCAGCCGTCGCAGCAGCCTGGTGAATGTGCTGAAAATGTTGAATGCCAATGATGTTAATTATCGGTTAGAAGGAAAAAAACTGATTGTACAGGGCGATTAACGCCCGCAGGTGAACAATTATATCAACCAGCATGACGGAGATGTCATGGTAACAAGGATTTATTAAAGCAGATAGCACAACCAAACCATTCTCTCAATCAAAACTCAGCACAAGTATGCAATTACGTACTATTGCCAGTTCCCGGTGTAAAAACAACCGGCGTCCAACCAAACATCTAAAGGTCAGTCAGTTCCTGGCCCTGCTATGTTTCGCCACCACGGCACAGGTGAGCGCAGCCAGAAGCCAGAACCAGGTAGTAAGTTTATCACTGAAAAACGCTACCGCCAAAGAGGTCTTCCGGGAAATCAATAAACAAACCGGCCTCAATATCCTGGCCGATGAAGCCTTGCTGGAAAAAAGCGGCAGGGCCAATATCACAGTGAACAATATGCCTGTAAGTGATGCGCTGAATATTTTCATGCGTAATCAGCCGCTCACCTACAGCATCGAAGGAGGTGCTATCATTGTAAAAACAAAACCGGTGATACAGCCGGTCACTACGCCGCCGCCACCTATTGAAGTACATGGCGTGGTAACCACCGATAAAGGACAGCCTTTACCCGGTGCCACCGTTACCGTAAAAGGTACCAAACTGGGAACTGTTACCAACACCGACGGCAGCTTTAAGATCAATGCCAACCCAGGAGAAACACTGGAAATTTCTATGGTGGGTTTTAAAACCTGGTCTGTGAAGTTTGATGGCAAAAACACCAGCTTTAAAGTAACGCTTTCTGAAGAAGTATCTAACCTCACCGACGTAGTGGTAGTGGGTTATGGTACTACCAAAAAGAAAGACCTCACCGGTTCTATCAGCTCTATATCCAGCGACCAGATGAACCTCGGCGGTGTAACCAGCAACGCTGCGCAGGCCATCCAGGGCCGGGCCGCAGGGGTGCAGGTGAGCCAGTCGAACGCGGCGCCAGGCGGACAAACCATTGTGCGTATCCGCGGCGGCAATTCCATCAAATCCACCAACGAACCATTGTACGTGGTAGATGGCTTCCCTTCCGAAACCGGGAAAGACATCAACCCGAATGATATCGATGATATACAGATCCTCAAGGATGCCTCTTCCACCGCTATTTATGGTGCCCGCGGCGCCAACGGCGTGGTAATGATCACCACCAAAAGAGGTAAAAGCGGCAGGGCATCTATTCAATATGATGGCTACTACGGTACGCAAAGGATCATTAAGGAATACGATAAAATGAATGGCCTGGAAAATATGCAGGTCACCAATGCAAAAGCTATTGAAAAAGGGCAACCTGCTTTTTATACCGCTGCCGACCTGGCCAGTGGCCGGGACAACGACTGGTTTAAATTAACCACACGCCCCGGAATGGTGCAAAGCCATAACCTGAGCGTAAGCGGCGGTACCGCGGAAGACAGGGTTGCCTTATCCGGCAGTTACTTCAAACAGGATGGTGCATTAAAAAATACTTCTTTTGAAAGGTATTCGGTAAGACTCAACTACGATAAGCAGTTCGCAGCACGATTTAAAACAGGAGCCAGCGTATACGCCTCACATGCTTATACCAATTTTAAAACCTACGATGGAAACATTGTACCCTCCAACGTGATGTATGGCGTACTCACCGCTTCTCCGGCTATTCCCGTATACAATGAAGATGGTACTTATGCCCGCTTCAAAGGAAGGGACAACCCGCTGGCCTGGTTAATGGCGCCTACCAACGACCGGTTTGAAAACAAGGTAAATATTAACGTCTATGCTGATTACCAGATCCTGGACGGACTTAATTTCCGTGTGAACGGCGGTAGCGAGTATATGACTACCAAGGAAGGCACCTATCTTCCACGCGACCTGGTAGACGGTGAAAAAGTACAGGGTAAAGCCAGCTTAAATGACATCGCTGTTACGCGAAACCTGGTGGAGGCCTACTTCACTTACAGGAAAGTGTTTAATGCCATCCACTCCTTCAACGTTGTAGCAGGGGTATCTTATCAGTCTGACAAAACCGAAAAACATTATTCGCTGGTGCAGAAATTCAGTACAGATGCATTTCTGTACAAGAACCTGGAAGCAGGTACAGAGCGGTTATCCAGTACCAGCAATTTGATTCCATCCAAAATGGCTTCTGCCTATGGAAGGATCAACTATTCCCTGAAAGATAAATATCTCGCTACCTTCACAGTGCGCCGGGATGGATCTTCCCGGTTTGGTGGCAACACCCGTTTTGGTATCTTCCCTTCCGGTTCCCTCGCCTGGAGAGCAGGTGAAGAAGAATTCATTAAAGACCTGAACATCTTTTCCAACCTGAAAGTAAGAGGTGGTTATGGCGTTACCGGTAACGACAGGATCGGTGATTATATTTACATGCCCACATTCGGGCCTACCAACGTGTCGCTCGGACAAGGCAGCGACAGTTATGGAGGAATTGTTGCCACCCGTTTAGCTAATGCAGACCTGCAATGGGAAAGCACAGCTCAGCTGGATCTTGGAATAGACATGGGCTTTTTCAACAACCGCGTTTCTGCTACTATTGATTACTATCGCAAAAAAACCAACAGGCTGATCTTCGATATGCCTATAGGCGACTGGAATGGTTTTGCGGTGCAAACCGTGAATGCCGGCAGTATTGAAAATAAGGGCGTTGAATTATCCGTTACTACAGAGAATATTATCAATCATGCATTCACCTGGAATACTACCGTGAACGTTGCCTACAACAAACAAAACTGCCTGGACCTGGGCGGCCGTCCTTATATCATTACACAAACAGCTAACCTCTATGGCGGTCGTGGTATGGACTTCACCAAACTGGAACCGGGAAGGGAACTGAGTACTTTTTATGGTTATGTTTATGATGGCGTGATAAAAACCGGTGAAGCACATCCCGCACAACCGAATTCAAAAGCAGGTGATCCTAAATTCAAGGATATCAGTGGTCCCGGCGGAAAACCGGACGGTGTTATTGATGCCAACGACCGCACGTATCTTGGTCATGCGAACCCGCACTATATCTATGGCATCAATAACAACTTTGCCTATAAAGGTTTTGAACTGAACATTTTCCTGCAGGGCGCACTGGATTACAGCCTGTATAACGGAACCGGTCTTGTACTGGAATCCGGGCCGGGTAAAGCGGCACTGAACAGGTGGACTACCAACAACGAAAACACCGATATTCCGAGAGATGGATACGCGATTGCTTACGGCGGTATGATGAACTCCCGCTTTGTGGAAAACGCCTCTTACCTGCGCTGTAAAATGCTGATGCTCGGTTATAATATCCCGGTGGCCAAAACTTTTCTGAAAAGCCTGAGAGGCATTAAAGTATATGGCTCCGTACAAAACTTATTCACCATTACTAAATATACAGGATCGGACCCTGAGGTAAACAGCAATCTCAATAGCAGCGGCAGCAACGCCAACCTTTCATCAGGATTGGATTATACAGCTTTCCCTGCGTACCGCACCTTTACCGCGGGTCTTAAATTGAATTTTTAACCTGTAAATTCCGGAACAAATGAAATACGCATATATCGCATTAGCCACCTTGCTGCTCGGCGCCAGTTCGTGCAAAAAAGAGGTGGAACCTAAAGTATACAGTTATCTCACTGATATGAATGCCTTCCTCTCCCTGAGTGATGCCAAAGCTGCAGTGAACGGCGTTTATTCAAGGCTCAAACAACCCAGCGGCAGATCGGATGCATGGATGTATTATGCAGGCTTCCAGGTTACCATTTCAGATCTGACCACTGATGTAGGGCACGCCAGCTCCGGCGGAGACGTAGGACTGATGTCTGATTGCCAGTGGGCCCCTGTCAATACCTATCTTGCCTTTGCCTGGCAGCATCAATACAAGCTGGTAGCAGATGCCAACATCTCTTTATACTATATTCCTAAAATGACCAGCATCACAGATGCACAAAAAGACCAGTTCACCGCGGAACTCCGTTTCCTGCGCGCATTGGGATATGTAGATCTGACAGATGCTTTCGGGCCGGTGCCAGTGGTCACAGAAGAAACCGTAGCCAAAAATATTGAAGCACCGGATTATGAGGCAGCACTGCCAACCACACCGGTAGCAGAGATCAATCAATTGATCATCAGCGACCTGGAATTTGCGGCCACCCATCTTCCTGTCAACTATTTAAGCAACCCTATCTACAGCTCCAACGATATAGGCCGTGCTACCAAGGGCGCCGCCATGTCTTTACTCTGCAAACTGTACATGCGTGAACATGAATGGCAGAAGGCACTGGACCTCACTACCGAAATCATGAAGCTGGGTTACGGACTGTATCCAACCTATGCAGGACTATTTGCAGAGAAAAACAAGTGGTGCCAGGAAAGTATTTTCAGCGCCCTCGCCGATCCATTGGTAGATGCCGTGGAAATCATGAACCACTTCGGCCCTCTCAACAATCCGCAGGTAACTGACCGGTGGCAGTATTTCGCTTTAACCTGGTACTTCTGGAATACTTTTGCGGCTAACGACGACCGTAAAAAGATGTTCTATTCCGATTATATCGGCACCGATGGCTTACATTACATGCAGGCGCCTCCGGGACAAACCAATCCACCGGATGGTTACTACTACATGCCAGACGTAGCCACTACCAAATTTGCCGATCCTAACGGCTCTACCACTTATTACGATGGTCACGTATTCCCGATACTCCGCTATGCAGACATCCTGCTGTGCAGAGCAGAGGCCCTGAATGAACTGAATGGTCCAAACAGTGAATCCATCACGTTGATCAACCAGGTAAAAGACCGCTCCCATGCTACCAACCTGGGCGCTGCCGGTACCTTCACCAAAGAAACCCTGCGTAATGCTATCCTGCAGGAACGCGGATGGGAATTCTTCTTTGAATGTAAACGCAGGCAGGATCTGATCCGTATGGGTAAATACGAAAGCGTGGTAAACACCTACCTGACCGCGGTAGGAAAAACACCGACCATTAACCTGGCAAGAGATAAATATTTCTCTTATCCACAGGCGCAAACAGATCTTAACAAAAATCTCAGCAACAGTGGCCGCCGTCAATAACGGCTTGCTATCTTTCTGAATTATTCAATATTGCAAATGATTAAATTGAATAAAATACAACGCCTGCTGCCATTGTTATCAATGGCAGCAGCGTTGTTGCTGTTTGCACCCGGTTGTATGAATAGTGGCGGCAACGATATTGTTTCCATTACGCTCAACCCGCAGGGACAAAATGCCATCAAGGTAAAAACAGATATCCTGTGTACCGACACAGTAGACGCAGCAGTAGAATACTGGCCAAAAGGACAGGAACAACAACGCACTATCACGCCATTGTCCGCGCACCGGATCAGTCATACCATTGTGCTCACCAACCTGCTGCCGGAAAAAGCGTACGAGTACCGTATCTTAACCGGTCATGGCAAAGATCTTTATCCCAGCAAAACTTATACTTTCAACACTTCCGGTTTCCCGGTATGGATGAAAGATATGTTCAGCGTGGTATGCCCCGATAGCTCCGTATTACCGGCAACCTTCAGGAAAGGCTATGTAATGCTTACCCGCCGGGAAGATCCCGGTGTGCTTTTCCTCCTCAATGCAAAAGGAAATGTTACCTGGTACCACCAGGTAAGCGGCACCGGTTTTAAAGTAGCCAGGTTTACAGACAACAACACGTTCCTCACCCTGCTGGGCGGTCCCGGTTATGAAACCAGCTACGGCGACCAGATCCTGGAACTTTCTGTTTCCGGCGATACATTGGCCAATCTCAAAAAAGGACAACAGGATTTCAAACAAACCATTCACCATGAAATACTGTTGAACCCCAACAATGAGTTTGTAACACTTTGCGTGGAAGAAAGGATCTGTGACCTGAGCAGTAAAGGCGGCGGCAAACAGGATACAGTAAAAGGCGATGGCATCCTGGTGCTGAACCGGCAAGGCAAACAGGTGTGGAAATGGACCGTGTTTGATGCACTGAATCCGCTGGACGATAAAAACATCTTAAAAGAAAAACAAGACTGGATGCACGCCAACTGCATCGCATTTGATAAAGATGGTAACTACCTCATCTCTTTTTATAATAACGGGCAGATATGGAAGATAGATGCCCGCACTGGTAAGCGTCTCTGGACATTTGGAAAAAACGGCGACTTTGACCTGCCAGCCACGGCCCTGTTTGACCAGGCGCATGGACTGCATATCAACGAGCATGGTGAGCTGATGTTCTTCGACAATGGAGTGAGCAAAAAAACATCAAGAACGCTTTCCTTTAAACTGGATGAAAACGGAAAAAAGGCGCAGCTTCGTATCAATACCCAACTGCCACGGGAAAATTATAATGAGAGAATGGGAAGCAGCTATTTAGTGGGCGACACTACCCTGCTGCAATGCGCTACGAAAAGAAATACCGTTATACTAACCAACTTCGACGGAAGATTTCTCTGGCTGCTGAGAACAGGCATGTCGTCTTACCGGGCCTCTTTTATCCCGGCGGAAAGACTGGCACCTTATATTGTTCAGCCAGGCTATTAACAATCATTGTGCACTACAAAAAAAATATCATGAGAAGCTTAATTGTGATTGGTGTGATCGGTTGCTGGGGGATAATAGCCATCATATCTTCCTGTGGATCGCAGGTAACAGGAGAAACAAAAGCAACCGCAGCTACCCTACCTGAAAAAGAAACATACATCAATATCGACACCACCCTGATACCAAATGACCAATTCGGCGAGTCCGTGAAATACGGCCGGGAGCTGATGCTCAATACGGCCCGTTATATCGGGCCTGATGGCAGTGCCGGCAAGTATCTTGGTAATAAAATGAATTGTACTAATTGTCACCAGGATGCGGGCACCAAAGCTTTTTCCTTCAACCTGATGTCATCGCACGATAACTACCCGCAATACCGGGGCCGGGAGGGCAAAGTACTTACGCTGGCGGAAAGGGTGAATAACTGCGTCATGCGTCCGCACAACGGCAAACCACTGCCGCTGGACAGCAAAGAGATGGTGGCATTTCTTTCTTATTTTAAATGGATCAGCACTTTTGTCCCCAAAAACAAACCTTTCAAAGGCGCTAAAAATCTGCATGTCACCTTTCCGGATATCGCCGCCAATCCTGAAAACGGACAGGTACTTTATCAAACCAACTGTGCACGTTGTCATGGTCAAAACGGGGAAGGACAATGGACTGCAGACAAAAGCACTTATGTATATCCGCCGCTGTGGGGCAACACCGCCTATCAACCCGGCTCCAGTATGCATCGTGTAATCAAACAGGCGGAATGGCTGAAAAATAATATGCCTTACGATAAGGTAACACCCGGCAAGCCATTCCTCTCCGACAAAGAAGCAATGGACATCGCCGCATTTGTAAACAACGACAAGATCCATAGCAGGCCCAATCCCAAAAGCTTTGACTACCCGCATATTGCGGAAAAAGCAATTGACTACGATCACGGTCCCTTTGTGGATACCTTCTCCGTAGCACAACACAAATTCGGCCCCTACCAACCGATTATCGACTACTGGAAGGCGAAGGGGTTGAAGCCGATTTACTAATGCCGCGGATTTTGTCTTTCCCGCTGATTACGCTGATTATACTGATTTTGGGGATTGATCATTTTGGATTTTTTATGATTTTGGGAGACATAAGCGGATATATCCGTTTGTATAGATTTTTTTTATGATTCGGGGAGATATAGGCGAATATATCCGCTTATGTCTCCCCGAATCATTTTATAAAACCCGCTTATATCTCCCCAAATCATAAAAAATCCAAAATGATCAATCCCCAAAATCACTATAATCAGCGTAATCAGCGAGAAAGACAAAATTCGCGTATAGATAAACTCGATCTCCCTCCTCGCTAATATACCTTACTTTTGCCTTGAAAAAAGGAAGGAATGGCAGTTATAATGAACGAAAAGGGGTATAGCCGTAAACAGGAAATCGTGAACGGGCTGATACATGGAGTGGGCGTTATTTTTGGGGTAAGCGCATTGCCCATGCTGGCAGGTATTGCCGCCACGCATAATAATACGCCCGGCATTGTAGGCGCCTGTATTTACACTTTCTGTTTTATATTGTTGTTTACGAACTCCACTATTTACCATTTATCGCAGGAGTTGGCCGTAAAAAAGCTGTTCCTGATATTTGACCATATCAGTATTTACTTTTTAATAGCTGGTACCTATACGCCTTTCCTGCTGGTGTATATGAATAATGCCTTTGGGATCACGCTATTGTCGATTTTATGGGGACTTACGCTGGTAGGCGTCTTATTTAAAACCTGGTTTACGGGAAAATACGATATTGTGTCCACTATCATTTATCTGTTGATGGGCTGGATCATGGTATTTGGCGGCCGCCGCTTTTTCGATAACCTCCCCCTGCCGGTGATCATTATGCTGGCCATTGGCGGCGGTTTATACACGATAGGGGTTATTTTCTATATCTGGGATAAATATACTTATACACATGCCGTGTGGCACTTGCTGGTGCTGGCGGCGGCTATTTGTCATTATGTGGCGGTATTGATGGCCATGTAAAACCAGGGAAGTTATCAGCCGCTCAGTCCCGGTTGATAATTTCGCTCTGCCCACATTTTTTTCCGGTAGTCGGTGGGGTTAATACCGGTGTATTTCTTGAACGTCCTGTTTAGATGGCTTTCGTCTGTAAAGCCCAGTTCATCCACAATTTCGCTCATCCGCATATCGCTGTATTGCAGGCGGGTTTCTACCAGCTTCAGCTTATAATTGGTTACGTACCGCTGGATGCTTTCTCCCGTTAACTTCTTCACATATTCACTGATATAATTTGGAGAGATATTAAACCGTGCCGCCAGTTTTTCTGTACGCAGGTTTTCCGGGTAGTAAATATTCTGGTGGATATAACCGATAATATCGTTGGAAGCTTCGCTGTTTACCGCTGCTATTTCTGGTGTAAGCAACGATACATTACGTGCCACTATGGTGATAATGGTATTTACCAGCTGCTGCACCACTTCGTTGCGCAGGGATTGCTCGCGCGGGTATTCCAGCATCAGTGCGTTAACAAGCGCCCGTACAATTGGTTTATCTTCCGTATTATGTAAAATACAGCCGGGGAAATGGTAATTATTATGGAAGATAAATTCCAGTTTCTTTGCCCAGTCGCCCAGGTTACTATGGGTATTGCCCGTACGCTGCGCTTCCAGGTAGATGCCGTTAAAACGGATGAACAGGAAGCCGGTCCGGCTTTTTATGCGGGTATACTGTACATCCTGCGGCATAAGCAGGAACAGGTTCTCCTCCTCATAGGGAAAAGCATGCTGGTTGTTGTGGAAGGTGCCGGTACCCTTCAGGATATATACCAGTTCAAAGAAATTATTGCGATGCTGGCCCATCGGGCATACATCTTCCTCAATGTATATGATGTCAAACGGCTTAAAAAGATTAATTACTTCCATAACCTATGATTGTACAAAATGTACCCTGATTCGTACAAGGGTATACCTGCAAATTTATTGGAATTTTGACTCATCAAATCACAAAAAAAACAAAATAAGGATATGAAAGCAATCGTATTAAAGCAGGTAGGCGGTACAGAAAACCTGGAAATCAGGGATATTCCTGTTCCCGTTATTAACGATAATGAAGTGCTGGTGCGCAACCATGCAGCAGGCATCAACCCGGTAGATGTTTTTGTAAGAGCCAATGAGGGTGCGCTGAAAGGATACCTGCAACCACAGGAGGGCGAGGATATTATCATTGGGTGGGATATTGCGGGAGAAGTAACCGCAGTAGGCAAAAATGTGAAGCAGTTTAAACCAGGTGATGCTGTATTTGGCATGGTGAATTTTACCGGTCATGGTAAAGCCTATGCGGAATACGTGGCCGCCCCGGAAAGCCACCTGGCGCTGAAACCGGCCAACACCTCCTACGAAGCCGCAGCTGCCGCTTCCCTGGCGGCCCTCACTGCATGGCAGGCGCTGGTAACTTATGGCAACATAAAAAAAGGCGATAAAGTGCTGATCCACGCAGCCGCAGGCGGTGTGGGACACTACGCGGTACAAATTGCCAAACATTTTGGCGCTTACGTGATCGGTACGTCTTCCGCCGCTAAAAAAGAGGCTGTGCTCCGTTTTGGTGCAGATGAGCATATCGATTATAACAGCCGGCAATTTGAGGAAGTAGTGAATGATGCTGACATCGTACTGGATTCCCTCGGCACCCCAGGTCACCTCAACCGCTCCCTTGCTGCCGTAAAAAATGGTGCCCGCCTGATCAGCATACTCGCATTTTTCAATGATGAGCAAAAACAACAAGCAGCGGCTAAAAATGTGTATATACACCGCGTGTCCGTGGTTTCCAGCGGTGATGATATCAAATCCATTGCAACCTTACTGGAACAGGGCGCCCTGCACTCTGAAATAGCACATGTGTATCCTTTTGAGGAAATAGCCAAAGCGCATGAGCAGGTAGCGACAGGGAAAACACAGGGAAAAGTGGTGGTGAAGATATAGCCTGCGATTTGACTACAACAATAGCAGATCGGGCTACAGCTGTTTCTTTGCCGCTACGGAACTTCGTAGCAGCAAAAAAACAGCAAAATGAAAATCATTGTTACAGGTTCTTTAGGGAATATCAGTCAACCGCTGACAACGGAGTTAGTACAAAAAGGCCATACCGTGGTGGTAATCAGCAGCAGCCCGGAAAGGCAGAAAGACATTGAAGCACTCGGTGCTGCCGCCGCCATCGGCACATTGGAAGACGTGGATTTCCTGGCCGCCACATTTACCGGTGCAGACGCGGTGTATTGTATGATACCACCCGGCCTCTCTGAACCCGACCGGTTAACTTACTACAGCCGGATTGCCGGCAACTTATGCAAAGGCGATTCAACGGTCGGGGGTAAAGCGGGTCATCTTACTCAGCAGCTATGGCGCTCACCTGGATAAGGGCACCGGCATTATTCTTGGCGCCCATAAGGCAGAGGTGACGCTGAACGGATTGCCTGGTATCGCTGTTACGCATATGCGGCCTACCTATTTCTACTACAATTTATTTAGCTTTATAGCAATGATAAAAAGCGCGGGCGTGATGACGGCCAGTTATGGCGGTGACGATATGATTCAATTGGTATCGCCAATGGATATTGCTGCTGCCATTGCCGATGAAATAGAAACGCCCACTGCTACCGGCCATAAAGTACGCTATGTGGCAAGTGACGAACGAACTGCCAACGAAATTGCCGGCGTTCTGGGGGCTGCCATCGGGAAGCCGGACTTAAAGTGGACCGTTATCACCAATGAGGAAATGCGAAGCAGCCTGGAATCACACGGCGTACCCGCAGTGCTGGCAACAGGGCTCCTGGAAATGTATGCGTGCATTCATAACGGTACGTTAGCAGAAGATTACTATCTGCACAAACCAACGGTAATGGGAAAAGTAAAACTGGAAGATTTTGCAAAAGAATTTGCTACTGCTTTCAAAAAATAACAATGGCGAACATGCAACCTCGTAAGATAAAAACGATCAGCGAATTTCACCAGCTCAGGAATTTGCCCAGGCCCCAGCATCCGCTAATCAGCGTGATCAATTTTGAAACGATTAAACGCATACCGGACGACGAGCCCAAAAGCCAGGTACAGGATTTCTATTCTATTGCGCTGAAAAGGGCCGTGAATACGAGGATGAAATACGGCCAGCAGGAATACGACTTCGACGGGGGAATACTTTTCTTTGTTGCTCCCGGACAAGTGTATTCCATTGAAACGCAGAAAGATTTTCAACATTCGGGATGGATTATACTCATCCATCCCGATTTTCTCTGGAATACGCCGCTGGCGAAAAAGATAAAGCAATATGAATACTTCGACTATTCAGTGAATGAGGCCCTGCACATGTCAGAAAAAGAAGAAGTAACGATTACAGGCATTGTGCAGAATATGGAACAGGAATATCATAACAGCATTGACAAATTCAGCCAGGATGTAATGATAGCGCAACTCGAGCTATTGCTAACCTATGCTGAAAGATTCTATCATCGCCAGTTTATAACCAGGAAAATAACCAACCACACTATCCTCGATCGTATGGAAAGTATCCTCACCGAGTGGTTTAACAGCGATTCCCTGGCATCAAAAGGCTTGCCCACCGTTCAATACATTGCCGGCGCACTTAATATATCGCCTGGCTATCTAAGTGCATTGCTTAAAATACTGACAGGGCAAAGCACTCAACAACACATCCAGGACAAATTAATGGAGAAGGCCAAAGAGAAACTATCTACCACCGGTTTATCCGTCAGTGAAATTGCATACGAGCTGGGCTTTGAACACCCGCAGTCGTTCAGCAAGCTGTTTAAAAATAAAATGAAAGTGACGCCGTTGGAGTACAGGCAGTCGTTTAACTGAAAATAACAAGCAAACAGCAAATATTACCAGAACCTCACATAAATAACCGACAGCAACAATAATATCGTTACAATTAAAATCACGGAAGAAGGCTTCAGCTTAAACATCTCATAATCCAGTTCAAAAGCTTTGGCACTTACCTTTGGTCCCGCCAGGCTGATAGCCACCATTACCAGCACCGTGGTAAGGAAAGACCATCCCAGGCTGATAAAGAAAGGTATTTCGTATTCGCCCTTTGCATTGTGGAAAGCGGAATATAATACCGTTTCAGGACCAAAAATCTTTACAGCTACCTGGTTGAAGAACAGGGAGGCTGCAAAACCGGTGATGATACCCGCTATGGCAGCCGCGCCGCTGGTTCTTTTCCAGAACATGCCGAGGATAAAAGTAGCAAATACACCGGGGCTGATAAAGCTGGAATACTTTTGTACAAAAGTATAACCGCCGGCGCCGCCGATATCCAGCACATCGTTCCAGGTGAATAATACGCCTATCACGATAGCAGCTACAATAGTGAGCCGGCCGGTCCATACCAGCTGTTTTTCATCTGCTTTCGTATTGATATATTTCTTGTAAACATCTAAAGTAAAAATGGTGGAAATACTGTTGGATTTACCCGCCAGCGAAGCTACGATAGCAGCGGTAAGCGCGGCAATAGCGAGACCTTTCAACCCGGCCGGCAGCAGGGTTAAAATGGCGGCATAGGCGCCATCTTTTTGTCCTCCTTCCAGCTGAGGCAGGTGCCCGTGCTGGTACAACACATACGCTACAATACCCGGCAGCATCACAATTACCGGCATCAGTATTTTAAGCAGGCCGGCAAATAAAATACCGGTGCGGGCTGTTTGCAGATCTGCACCCAGCGCCCGTTGGGTGATGTACTGGTTACAACCCCAGTAGTTAAGGTTACTGATCCACTGTCCGGCAATGTACATACCAAAGCCCGGCAGGATCAGGTATTTGTTCACGTAATCCTGTGGCGCGCCAACAGCGGGCTTCTTCAGCATCATATGGAAATGATCGGGCGCCTCCTGTACCAGGATATTAAAGCCGGCCAGCACATCTTTTCCCATGCCGAATTTTTCACTCACCACGGTTAATGCCATCCAGGTAGTGGCCAGTCCGCCGATAATCAGCACCCCGACCTGTATTACATCCGTGTAGCCAATTACTTTCATACCACCCAGGGTGATCACCACGGAGAAGATAGCCAAAGCCACCATCACTTCATGAAAATAGGCGCCCCCTAGTAGTCCGTTGATAGCGAGAGCGCCCAGATACAAAATAGAAGTGAGGTTAACAAATACATATAAAAACAACCAGAATACAGACATTATCAACGCTACCGTTTCATTGTAGCGCGTTTTCAGAAACTGTGGCATGGTGTAGATCTTATTTTTGATATACACCGGCATCAGGAATACCGCCACAATGATCAGCGCAGCTGCGCCCACCCATTCATACACGGATACTGCGATGCCCACAAAAAAGCCATCTCCGCTCATCCCGATAAACTGTTCCGCTGAAATATTGGAAGCGATAATAGAAGCCCCAATGGCCCACCAGGTAAGAGATCCTTCTGCAAGGAAAAAATTCTTGGAAGCGCTAACAGCTCCTTTCTTCTTTCTTTTATAAATCCAATATCCGTAGGTAGCAACAATCACAAAATACAACGCAAATACCAGGTAGTCTTTGAAGACAAGTTGATTACTCATAAGTGGAGCGGTTGATCAGCAGTTTTTTTTAACGTGGGTAGAAATACCTGGATATAATTTAACACTTTCCGGCATGCAAAAAAAAGGATTACCGGCGACACATCAGAAAGTTGCATCTGCACCGGTAATCCATAATATCACTGTTCAAAACTTTAAGGTGGATGGTAAGTACTTGGCTACCAGATCTTCGTAATATGGTCTTAATACTTTCCAATCTGGCGGAGTTGGACTCTTGGAGTACAGGTCGTACGGATTAAACAGATCCACCCATTTAAACATTTCCACATCATGTGCATTCATCAGGTGACCATAAGCATGTTCCCTGTGCTGCGGATAAAAGGAGTGATAACGCAGCATGTACAGGGCCGGTTCCGGCAAATGATTTTTCATGATCTGGTAAATATATTCGTCGTGTCCCCAGCTCAGGTGTACATTTTCCAAACCGCAGTTAGGTTCATATACACCATACTTGGTGTTATAATCCGGGTTATTGATATCCGGATTATTTTTGAAGAACTCCGGGAAAACGATTTTATCAGAGAAGGCGCAGCCAACAGGGAAAGTATCCCCTACCACTGCCCATTGCGGTTCGCCGAACAGGCACAATACTTTGCCCATGTCGTGAAACAAGCCGGTGAGCACCATCCAGTCCGGGTGACCATCAGCACGGATGGCTTCCGATGTTTGCAGCAGGTGCTGGAACTGATCCAGGTCTGTATCCGGATCGGAATCATCTACCAGTTGGTTAAGAAAATCGAAGGCATCCCATACCGACATTTCCCTTTTATTGAAAGAAAGAAATTCCTTTTCTTTTTCTTTTACAAATGCATAAGACTGGTAAGTATGATTTAACCGGTAAAACTCCCGCACCGTATCGCGTGGAGGCGCTTCGTAATTCCGGAATTCAGCAGTGCTTTTTTCTTTGTTGATATTGGCGGGATCTGGATATCGCTCAAGTAAATCATCTTCCCATTGATCCAGTGAAGTAAGTGGTGCAGGATTTGGCTGCCCGTTAACGTTATCCATAATATCAGATTTTAAAAGTTCGTGGAAATGCAGAAAAATATCCTGCTCTAAATATGCGATCTTTTTAAAAATCTTCCGCATAATAGAATAACTTTATTTACTTAACCGATTAAGTAACACCGGCCATTATATGGAAAACGTCACCATCAGGATGCTTGCGGAAAGATTGCAGTTATCTACTGCCACCATTTCAAAAGCGCTGAGTAACAGTCATGAAATAAGTGAAGAAACAAAGCAGCGGGTGCTGGCGCTCGCCGCAGAGCTGAATTATGTGCCCAATCCATATGCCAGCAGTTTACGGAAAAAGTCGAGCCATACCATTGCGGTAGTAATTCCCGAGGTTGCCGACAGCTTTTTTGCAGAAGCCATCAATGGTATCGAATCTGTGGCACAGGAGAAAGGCTACCACGTACTCATTTATCTTACGCATGAAAGTTTTGGGAAAGAAGAGGCTATTTTGAAAGATTTCCAGAGCGGACGGGTAGATGGGGTACTTATTTCTGTTACAACCGAAACATCGTCGAAAGCGCATGGATTGGCGCAGCTGGTGAAAGAAATACCCGTCGTATTTTTCGACAGGGTTTGTGAAGAAGTAACAGCCGCCAGGATCACCACCGATGACGCCAATGCCGCTTATAACGCCACCGCGCACCTGATCGCCGGAGGATGCCGTAATATGGGCCTTTTATCAGCTTCACGGCAGCTTTCTATCAGCAACAGGCGGGCAGATGGTTTCCGGCAGGCACTGGCCGATCATCAGCTTCCGCTTACTGACAACAGTATTCTCTATTGCTCCAATGATCCTGCCGCTACCCAGCAACTGCTGCAAACAGCATTACAGCAAAATCATTACGATGGCCTGATTGCCACCACGGAAAAACCCGCCACAGCAGTATACCAGGCCTGTGAGGAGCTATCTCTCACTATTCCCGGCGATGTACAGGTGATCGGCTTCTCCAACCTGAGCACTGCACGCTTCCTGCAGCCATCGCTTACCACTGTTTCGCAACCCGCCTTTGACATGGGACACGCCGCCGCCACTGTACTGTTCAAAGCGCTCAAAAGCAGCAGCTTCCCATTGCAGGAGCAGCAACAGGTGATTCCTTCTTCACTGATTATAAGAAACTCTACCAAGTCAGGGCTATAAACAACTATCCCGCAGCATTTTCATATACGCAGTGCCTTTTTCACGGGCAAAGCTGATATTGCGTTCGGGGATGTTTTCCGGGTGGGGATATTGCTGCAATGCCTTCTCTATTTCCGCTTCCCGTAACAAATGCAGCATGGGATAGATGGACCTGTTGGTATAATTGGCCGCATCCTGCAGATCCGTGCCGGCAAACTGGTACAGCGGATGAAAACTCGCCAGCTGGTAGATACCGGTGTACTTCTTTTTATAGATCATTTTCTCCACCACCGATACCAGGTCGAGATAGTCACGAAACACGGGAAAGCCGGCAGGGAAAATTAACAACGTAGTAGATACCGCCGGTTCACTGTCCAGCAACAAACACTCCTGCAACAGCTCATCACTGGCCGCCTGCAGCGATACGGCGCCGCTCACCTGGTACCGGATGCTGTTCTTCTTCACTTCCCTGTTGGCAAAAGGGCAGAAGTTACAACCGATCACAAGTTCCCTGACCCAGTTCTGAGTTTGTGTAATGACCGCTGCTGCCTGTTCCGGATTGTATACCATAGCGGTGAAGGTACGGATAACTATCTTCTGGTGATCACTGTGCTACTGAAGTGATCGCCTACTTTATCATGACTGATCACATACTGTTCCATAGGTAAATAAGATTCGATCATAGGTAAGGCGGGCGCATAATGGTAACTACCACCGGTTTGCAGCGATGCCAGTATTTCCATGTACTTTTTTGCATAGCTCATATAAGCACTATTGCTGCGCTGATGGTGATGCAGAAAATGATTGGAGAAAGAAAGATTGGAGATGATGGTGCCCCAGCTGTTGGGCTCCAGGCGGTATTCCAGCCAATCGGCAGATCCGAGATAACTTTCCGGTTGTTCAATAAAGCGGTCTATTCCATATGCTTTGATGCCCTGTTTACGCAGGTATCTTACCAGGTAAGCATGTTGCCCGCAACCGATATCCAGTACGGGACCTTTGATAGCAGCGGGGTTTAACCGCAGCACAGACAGTTGCGTGGCGGGTGTATATTCTGCACACACTACCTGTTTAACATGAGGTTCCTGCTCACTGTTCAATTCTTTTACAAATGGGTTGGTGTGTAGTAACCATTTTGTTAAGCGTTGTCCATGCAACTGTTCCAGGTCATCGAAATTGGTTTGTTTTCTTTTAAGGCGGGTAACAATATCTTCCATTAAAGTAACATATACGGCCTTTAAGGACTCTCCGGCAACGCCGGAAACATTCATATACTGGTTGGCGGCACAAAAAGTAAGCTGGGCCTGGGTGGTGAGGTAATTAACCAGCCCTGCTGTCAACCCATCCGCGTTCAATTGTAAAATTTCACGCGGATAGGTGGCCAGCAGGAACCTGGTATAAGGCGTCCACGCCAGTGCGGCGCTTTTCCCGCCATAAAAAAGATTCAGTTCTTTATGATGATCATGTTGTGACGAAATACTTTTTATTATCTCCGGTAAAACATACATGCCTCAAAGGTACGCTGCTTTCAGGTGATCACGGGTAAGTAATCCGTACAAACCTGTTGGCATCACGGTAATCAAACTTTGTAAAGGTGCCTACTACCAGCAGCGACTTCTCTCCCACCTGCGGCAGGATCTGTGTAATACCGCCACTGTTGGCGTTCTGGTCGAGTGTTACGCCGCCAATAGTGTTATACGTAGGATGAACCGCGCCTTTGTCGGTGAGCACAATCATATTATTGCGCACCAATCCGCTGAACTCTGTGAAGATACCGCTCACAATTACTTCTCCTCCGGGCATTACATGCGCATTGAACAGGTAACCATTGGACCCCACACCCACGTTAAACGTGGGATCTATCACCCCGTTTTCATTGATACGGGCTACATTAGCCAGTTTTAGTCCGCCGAAAGTATTGAAGCGGCCTACAATGATCAGCTTTCCATCTGGTTGACGGGTCATGTTCAGGATATTCTGATCGGGACCGGCGCCTGCTGAAAAGGAGGGATCAATAGAACCATCGGGGTTTAACCTGGCAATGCGGTTCACGGATTGTCCGTTGTATTTGGTGAAAGTACCTGCAATCAGCATTTTTCCATCGGGTAGGAGGATAGAGCGGTTGATATAACCATTGGGCCCCTCTTTACCCATGTGCTTTGCCAGGTCGTAGTTGTAGGTACTATCCAGGCTTCCGTCGGGCATTAAGCGAACCAATCCATTGATCTGTACGGAATCGAGATGTACGGAATCCTGACCGGCAGCACCCACGAGGTTGTAGTTAGGTTGTACATAAAACCGGAAGAAGCCGGTGAGCAGGATCTTACCATCCGCCTGCACATGCATATTGGCCACCTGTCCGGAAATACCGCCTTTCAGGGAAGACACAGTGATTTCCTTCCCGGTAGGACTGAAAATCTTATCTGCTGCCAGCGAGCCGTTGTTGTTCAGCAGGGCAATACTGTTGACGAAGTTCACCCCTTCATAGTTATTAAAAGCCCCTGCCACCAGGTATTTACGGTCGGCGCCTGGAAGTGCAGCGGCTGTAGCCACAAAGGTATTGGTACCATTTTTCTTGTCCGGGCCAAAAGAGCCGTCTACTTTACCATCATGATTAATCCTCGCCACGCGGTTAAGCTTTCCTTCCTTACCGGAGTTATCGAAGTCTGTGAAATCACCGACGATTAGATACTTCCCGTCTTCCACAGGTATAATATCCGAGATACCGCCATTAGCGGCTACTTTACTGGGGAAAAGGGTATCCATCTGAAAAACACCTATTACCCGGAAGAAGGGTCCGAAGAAGTACTCCTGGTCCACCTGTGCAGCCACATTACCGGTAGCTGCCTGTGCAGGCACCTTTACGCGCACGGTCGTATCTGTAAGCGCCAGGATGGGCGTACTTATGCCATTAAAAAGAATGGCCAGTTTATCTTTGTTCTTCAGGAATCCTTTCCCGCTGATCAGCACCTCCTCTCCTATGTGTGCGCTGGTGGGAGTGATACCGTCTTTATTGATATAGATCGCCGGCTGCACCTGTTCTTTATAAGGATCATCCCCCTTGGAGCTGATCTTATCTTTTGTACAGGCGCCTAACACTGCCAGAAGCACTATTAAATACGTATATTTTTTCATACTGAATGCATTAATGAGTTATTGATTCTGCAGTTCCTGTTCTGCTATCCTGACAAATTCTCCCGGCCGGAAACCGAAGTTGTGCCGGAAATTCAGCACATGCAGTACGCCGTTTGTTGGCTGAATGTCTGAGGTCATCACCTGCACTTTCTGGTTATTGGCAAAAGTCACCGGATCATAGGTAATATCTGTGAGCAACAGCACACGCGCGCCTACCGCTTCTACGCCATTATAGTTCTGGTAAATTAACCCGATGTTGAGAATATAGCCGCTGTTCATAACGTAGTTAATGCCCGGGTAAGCGTATACATTCACCGGATCAATACGTGCAAACTTATTGGCCGTATACTTCCCTTTGAGCATGTACATGCCCAGGAATTTCTTCCATACTTTAGCAGGAATATCAGCTAGTTTCACGCTGTCTTCTACCATCCGGTAACGGTACTCGTTCAGGTCATCAATAGCATCCACGATGCTTTGGTCTGTTGGTGTAAAGAAAGTAACAGAATCGTTCTGCAACATTTCTTTCAATCCGGCTTTTTCCACCACATATGCCACGGTGTCAAAGAGGTCCGGGTTTTGAACCAGGTACTCATAAATAGTTCCTTTATAATGCGGATCCGCAACACCGCTGTCGATATAATAATCTTTTTTACAGGAAGATAACAACAGGCCTGTTATTAACAGGATGCCGGCTATGGGCAATAGCTTTCGCATAGTGAATATTTTTTACAGTTATTGTATCCAGTATTGATTTCTGGTGACCAGCGGATTGTTGTTTACTGCCGATGATGATATCGGCCAGGTCCATGCGCCTTTTTCCATGAGATCCGGTGTGAGGGGATTCTCCGTCAGTATTCTGTCGCCGATCCTTCCGGTGCGGATGAGGTCATACCACAGATGTCCTTCTCCCATCAGTTCCTTTTCCCTTTCATAGAAAATAGCCGTTTTCAGCGGTTCTCCACCGCCGCCGGCATACAGCTTTGCGCCTGCCCTGTCGCGTACCAGGTTCAGCATCTCTATCGCTTCGGCATTTCTGTTTCCCAGGTTGGCCAATGCTTCCGCCCTCAGCAGGATTACATCTGCATAGCGGAACAGGATAAAGTTGGCGTCATAATCCCTGGTAATTGGATTGGTGATCGCAGAAAATTTCAGGAACATTGGTTTCTTTTCTCCTTTGGAAGCATACGGATCATCGAACCACAGGTCTATCCGTTTGTCGGATTCACCGCGGGGATAAACCCTGTCGAGGTGCCTTACCATGGGAGTGATTTCACTGTTCCCGTTCAGTCCATCCCTGATAATGGGATCGTGCAGGGTCCACTGGCAGATAAGGAAATGGAAAGCGCCACCATAGTTAGCATCCAGCGACAGTTCAAAGATGCCTTCTTCTGAGCGGCCTTTGAAAATGGTCTGGAATGTTTCTTTGGTGTAAGGCAACAGTTTGTATTCGTTCAGCGCCATCAGCTCTTTGATCAGATCGGCGGTTTGTGTCCAGTATTTCTGCTGATTGGCGGGGTCAAAACCGGCGCTCCACATATTGATATGCGCCATCAGTGCCAGCGCAGCGCCTTTGGTGCCGCGTACCGCCCTGTTGGTAGGATCGTCGTAGGAAATTACCATATCGTCTTTACATCCTTCGAGGTCTTTCAGACAGAAGTCCAATACCGTCAGCATTTTCTCGCGCGGCCTCAGCGTAATATCATACGGGTCTGTTTGCAGGGGCACATCTCCGTATAGCCGTGACATATAGAAGTAGATGAACGCGCGTACAAAGCGGGCTTCTGCCACCAGGGCTTTTTTCTCCCTTGAGCTGAAAGCCGGATCTTCAATACCTGGTATCCTGTCGATACAAAGATTGGCGGTAGCAATCGCCTGGTAAAACAATCCCCAGTCCGGGATATCTTCTATGCCGTCGCCACCGGCCTGCAGCAGGCGGTTGGCAGCGAGGTTGCGGAAACCGTTCTTATCAAACCAGTTCCAGTTGCCGGCCCTGAAATCGCCTACATTATATATAACGCCGTTGGTAAATTTTTGCAGCAGCTTTGAATATATACCACTAACCGCCTTCTGTGCATCGCCTCTTGTTTTCCAGAAATCCTTTCCGGAAAGGGTATCCAGTGGCTTTACTTCCAGAAATTTCTTACAGGAGCCCACACCCAGCAAAAGGCAGAAAAGCATTCCTATTTTAAACCAATGTTTCATCTGAAAATAATTTAAGTGTCATTAAAATTGAGCGCCAATACCAAATGTCAAACTGGTGGCATTTGGATACCCGTTGATATCGTCCCTTCCGAGTGAGGTAACGGTTTCAGGATTAGGCCCGGTATACTTTGAGAAGATGCCTACGTTGTATGCAGTGAGATAAGCACGCAATACCCGCAGCTTCAGCCGCTTCATAAAATCAAAGTCACGGAACTGGTAAGCCAGTGTGATCTGGTTGATTTTGAAGTAGGAACCATCTTCCATATACAAGCTCTGATCCAGCCTGTTGGGCGCTACCTGTGCATCGTGATCAAAAGAGCCTACGATGGCAGGATGCGATGCTTTGTCGCCCGGATTTTTCCAGTAGTCAATCTGATTGATATCATACAGGTTGATAGGACCGGCGGCGGTACCGTCGTTCTTACTCAACAGGTTGGGATACTGCAGGCGGTAGATCCTCGCAGCGATAGCGTTATTCAGGATGCTGCGGTCTGCCAGGAAAGTACAGTTGATATTGAGCGACAGGTTCCGGTAGCTCAACGTATTGTTCAAACCACCGGTGAACATTGGTTCCGGGTTACCCATGATCATGTAGTCGGCACCATCCAATGCGTAGTCGCCGTTCAGATCCCTCCAGATAGGATCTCCTGCCTGGAAGTACTGGGTACCGGGACCTTTAAACGCTTTGTAACGTACGCCCCTGATGGGATCTACCGGTACATCTGAAGTATTGCTGTATACACCGTCTGTCTGGTACATATAATTGCTCTGCGGATTTCTTCCTACTTTCAATGCAATGCTCTGGTAAGTGTTCTGATCCACTGCTACAAAGAGCTGCGAACCTCCGGGCAATTCCGTGAGCACGCCTTTGTTGTACGCACCGTTTATGGAGAAGATCCACTGGAAACCTTTGGGATCGCGGTTCATAATAGGCCGCGTGGTGATGGACAGCTCATGGCCGTAGTTCACAATAGCGCCGCCGTTGACCTGCATTTTACCGTACCCCGTGGAATTAGGCAACGGGATATCGCGCACCAGGTTGTAATTGTTCTTGTAATAAGTATCGTAGATAACTTCTACACGACCTTTAAACAGGCCCAGGTCTACCCCGAAGTTAAATTGGGAAGACTTCTCCGGTTCCATGTAAGGGTTGGCGAGCACGCCGTAGTTAGGATTGATGGAAACCGCGTTGTTGTAGTTTTTCACACTTTCATATGCACCCAGTGAATTGAGGATAGTAGCGGTAGGGCGGCTGTTAACGCCATAGGTTACACGCACCGATCCATAATCCAGCCAGTTCCAGCGCCGCATCAGGTTTTCTTTATTAAAGTTCCAGCGTACACCCACAGATGGATTTTTCGTATAGGGGTTATTGATACCTGCAGACGAGTTTCCATCCAACCGGTAGGCCAGGTCCAATACATACTTCGTACGGTAGTTATAGGAGAAGAACCCTGCCCACGATGCAGCATGATATACATAAGATACCGGCGTACCGTTTACATTTATTTCGTTGGCATTATTCCAGGGGTTACCGGGATAGAACCGCGGAGAATAACCACGGGGTCCCCAGTAGTAATCGTTCGGACCATTGCGTATATCTTTCACATGCTGGTCATCTGATTTGATGTTCACTTCGCTGAATACGCTGGCATATATGTTATGGCTTTTTTCCAGGTCGGCAGGTCTGCTGCTGTAGCTGTAGTTCACGCCATTCCTGGTATTAAGCTCATCGTGCCGGCCTACGAAACCATATAAACCGGTTTGGTTGTTATTGGAAAACGATTGATTAAACCGGTCCCTGGTATCGGTGTAGTAGTCATAAGAAGTAGTAGAGTTGATACGCAGCCCGTTGATAATTTCATAGTCCACATCCACGAAACCACGGATATTGAGGGTGTTGTTATCATCTATATTATTTTCATATCCACTCAGCTGGGGGTTACCAACAAAGGTAGAAGGGCCGGGCATCAGGGAAGAGGTAAAGGAATTTCCTGCACCATTGTTAGTCAATCCGCCGCCATTACCACGTTGCTTTTGACCCAGCGCACTGAACAACTGTGCACCGATACGCAGCTTCTTGCTTGGTTGCATATTCAGTTGCATGTTCAGGCTATACTTATTAAAACCGGTATTTTTCAATACGCCCTGGTTCATCTGGTAAGCAAAGTTGGCCTTGTAGTTCATTTTCAGGTTACCTCCGCTGATCTGTACGTTATTATTGGTATTTAAAGTGGTTTGGTAAAATAACCCCTGCCAGTCGGTTGAATTATTATAGAAAGCATTCAGGCTGTCTGTCAGGAACTGGGAATTGGGATCGCTCAGTATGCTGCGTGCGTCCTGCAAATCCCTCGCATTTTTCATGATGGAGTTGATACGATACCGGCGCTCGGCATTACCACCAATAGTAGGGCGCAAATTCGGCGGCAGGTTCACAAACAAACTGCTGTTGATGTCGATGATCGGTGTAGGTGAATTACCACGTTTGGTGGTTACCACAATTACGCCGTTGGCGCCACGCGAACCATACAAAGCAGTAGCCTGCGCATCTTTCATTACCACGATGGACTCTACGTCTTCCGGCGGAATTAAGGCGAGCGGACCTGTTGCGGCGCCTGGTTGCAACATCGACTGGGAAATACCGCCGTCGAAATCTACCGGAACGTTATCAATTACCAGCAATGGGTTGTTACTGGTAAGATAGGCATTATCACCGCTGCCACTTACATCCAGCTGGGAAACCCCTCTAACGGACATGGTACCACGAAAACCCGGCGCGCCGGAATTGTTCTGGATATTGAGGCCCGCAATCTTTCCCTGCAGGAGTTCCTGGATATTGGATACCGGCACATCCTGCAGCGCCTTTCCGTCGATCACGCCTGCCGACCCGGAAGATGTTTCCTTGGTACGCTTCTGGTAACCTATGATCACCGTTTCTTTCAGCGACTTATTCTCCGGGCTCAGGGTAACGTTAAGCGTCGTTACACTTCCCGTTTTAACCGTTTCCAGGCGATAGCCGATGTACCGGAACTGGATGGTTTTATCGGGTTCCACTGAAATGGTAAAACGACCGGTGGGGTCTGTAACACCAAGACCTTTATTATTTTTTACATCAATGATGGTTACGCCCGGGATTCCCTCTTTGGAACCGGCATCCGTCACCCTACCCTTAATGGTAACAGCCTGTTGGGCATATACCCTGTTGCCTGCTCCTGTAAGTAACAGGAGAAGAACAACCAACGTATGTATGTACCGTTTTTTCATGGCACTAATATTTTAATGATTCAGAATACAGTTACCGGTTTAATCGTTGGTAAACTTGGGATTTACTTTAAACTTGAAGATCACGTCCCAGCTGCCTGGTTCAAATACGGCAAAGCCGTAGCCGATACCTGCCTGCCGGCGCACACCATAGGAAATGCGCTCATAGATGAACATGACGCTGGCTTTTTCATTAATCCCCACGTCCGCCAGTACCGGGTAAGGGCTGGTTACATCCCAGGTAACAGTGGCGCTGTCTGATGAAAACTTGCGGTTAAAGCCAAAATTCACAGTCGTACCAACGGTGTTGCTGTAATATCTCAGGCTGTCCCATTTGGTAACATTAAACTTCGACATTTTAATTGGTAAGGAATCCTGATCATAAAATTTAAATGTCAGTGTATTCTTAGCAGTACCTGTTTTAACGAAATACACATTTACCTGCTCGCTGTTAATCTCATTGTTCTGCATATCTTGCACGCCTATTACGGTAGGATGATTGTAAAGAAGATTATCGGTATTAGGCACTTTCTTTTGCAGGCCGGTGATGTCATCAAACTCGTAAGGCTCATATGGTCGCGGGCGGCGGAGGTCCAGCTTTCTTTTCTGGAAAGTTTTCTGCCCACCTTTGTTCTTCACCAGGATATCAAAAGTATAAATGCCCTGTTTTATTTTGGAGGTATCGGTGGCCCAGAAAACAAGATCGCCTGAAGTAGAGCGCATGTCAAGTACCGGCCTTTTCACCTGGATACGTTTGGCTTCAATTTCCGCTACGGTTTTTTCCGTACCGCTATAATACTCTTTCCACTGCCAGGTATTCACCTGCTCCAGCAATTCCGGCGCAGGCGTGCCATCGGGCCGTGCAATGTTCTGCATTTCAAAAGTGAGTGGCTGCGTTGAATTGTCTGCATTAAATTTTCCGTAGAACACATTGGTACGTCCAAAATTGGCCTGGTACGTATCGCCGTCAAAGTTGGCGTTATTACTGAAATGCTCTTTCTCATCCGGCAACAACTGCTTGTAGCAGCCTGTTACCGTAATGGCCAGTGTGCCGGCTATTAATAAAGTATATACTTGCCTTTTCATTGCTATGGGTTTATTTTGGTGAAGATGAGACGGTGCAGGTTCAGGTTGGCTTTCTTGATCATCACTTTCATCAGGTGTTTTCCTGCGGGCAGATCTGCCGTTCCAAAGGCGCCCTGCCAGGATTGCCAGCCGCCGGTACCTTGAATCGGGATATCTTCACATACCCTTACTTCATCTATCAAAAGATAAATAAGGCCACCGCCATTCCCGGCTATCCTCAGTTCTACTTTATATTTTCCTGCTTCTTTAATGTCAACCGTATACCGTACCCAGTCGCCGTCGCTGGTCCAGCCGATATTATAGTTACCGCCGGGACTTGTGGCGCCATCCCCCTGCGAGCAGTTTTCTGTGCCCGGATCATCGGGACGATAAGTATGACCGCCATTGGGATTACGATAATTGTAAGCCACTCCCTTGGGGCCTTCGTCATAATCCGCTGCATTCACAATACCCGGTATTTCAATCGGGTAGCCGAGGTATGGCCCCTGCGCCGGCTCCAGTGACCTGGGATAGGCTTTTCCAACAAAGGATGTAAATCCGAATACATGCCGGGTTTCTAAAATGTGCATCAATCCGTTGGTAGATTTGATGTCCACGTTTTGCGTAAGCGCAACGGACCAGTCTTTTGTAAACCTGGAATCATTTTTATCGCTGTACTGCAACACCGCGGTGCCTGCGCCCACTGCGCCGGAAGCATTGGTGCTGGCGGTTTTACCATTCATTTCATGACCGTACAAAGATTCGAGGTCACTGCCATCCGCATATCTCAGCGAATCGGCGGTTACCAGTCCACGCACGATATAGCGTCGCAAAAGACTATCCCATACCGTCAGCGGAATACTATCCAGTGTCCAGTTGCCTTTATCACCGAGGCGTTCCCGGGAAAAATTCACGTTCCTGATGGCTGTGGAAATACTGTTGTCCTGTGGAACAAAAAAAGTGACCTGTTGATTTTTAAGTGTATCCGTAAGCTTTACGCGGTCTATCAGTAATAGCAGGGTGTCATATAATCCTCCCTGTTGCTTGAGAAAATCATAAGTACTTACCTTCACTTCCGATACGGGCTTTGCATTCCGGTAGTCCTGCATTCCTTTTTCGCATGCAAAACAAGCCGTTACAGCCAGTAGTATTAAATATTTTTTCATGGCAGTGATTTATTATTTCCAGAAAGAATTTTGAACCAGCGCGCCATTGTTGGCCAGCGCTTCCTGCGATAGTGGCCACAAAGCGGCGCCCCTGTCTACGTCAGCCTGTGTAAGCTTGGTATACTGCGGGATCTTTTTGAAATGTATGAGGTCGTACCAGTACCATCCTTCTCCGATCAACTCTCTTCTGCGTTCCAGCAAAATAGCATCCAGCAGCTCCTGGCCGGCAGTAGCTACGTTTACATTTTTGAGTGCGCGGGAGTTACGGATCTGGTTCAGGTCTTTTTGTGCTTCCGCGGTTTGTCCTAACCGGGCTTTAGCTTCTGCGCGCAGCAGGTACAATTCCTCATAACGGAATACGATTATACAAGACGAATACATTTTCAGTACGGGATCTTTCACCGCGCCGTTGATTTGTTTCATCTTGTAAAAGATGGGATAAGCCTCTTCCATTTTTGTAAAGAAATAGGTAGGGCGTTGTTCCCGCGATTCGCTATAGATCTTTAGCACACTGTCTTTCGGCACATAAATTTCAGATTCCCTTTTTGGAATATAAGGTTCACGGAGGGTCCAGTCTTCCAACTGACCGGTAGACGATATTTCCGCGTGGTCAAAGTTCATATCTATCTGGAAAATGTTGGCCCCGATACGTCCGCGGAATGCGCCATCCAGCCTGGTAAGATCGTTCAGGCTCACAAAACCGTAACCGGTGTTCGACTGGTTGTTGATGACGGTGTTGGCATACTCGAGCGACTTATCGTATTCGCCTTTCCAGTTATAGATATGTGCGAGCAATGTATAGGCCATTCCTTTGGTGATGGTGATAGAGATATGATGTGATTCACCCTGACCACGGTAATCGCCCTGTTGTTCCGGCGACTTACCATTGTATTTCCAGGGTAAGCCATCAATACAGGCTTTTGCTTCGGCGGCAGCATAATCCAGTACTTTATCCCATTTTTCACGGGAGATCGTTTTTGCTACTCCATCCGACGGAGCAATTACCAGTGGCACATCTCCCCAGATCCTTACAATATAATAGTAGAGAAATGCGCGGATGTAAATCGCCTGCGCCCGGTCCAGCTTCATATCGTTTTGCGAGTAACGGTAATCGGTAGCGGTTACCTGTGGTAATTTTTCTATCGTAAGATTGCATTGTGCTATAGCCGTATAAAATCTTCGCCAGTCGCGCCATTCCTCCATTGTAGAATAACTGGCGTTCAGGTTACTTTCCACTACTGCGCGCAGATCGCCGCGCTTGGTCGACTGAAAGTCGCCACCACGCAAATCTCCGTACACCCAGTGTGCATTTTCGTTTGACATGGCAGCGCGCATTAAAGCATAGCAGGCAGATAATCCTGCGCGTGCATCATTTTTAGTCTGCCACATATTTTCTTCTGTCAGGGCGCGATGTGAAGGCACATCCAGCATTTTCTTGCAGGACTGCATCCCGCCAGCCAGTAATAGTATCACCCCAACAACAGCGATATTTCTCATGATCTTGTTTTTTAACATCAGAATTGAAAATTAAAGCCCAGTGTAAACGTGCGCGGAGCCGCCCAGTTATAATATCCTTCGTCATATCCGAAATAGCTCACGGCTTCCGGATCGCCGCCCTTGTACTTTGTCCAGGTAAGCAGGTTGTTACCGGTGGCATAAATACGCAGGTGCTCAACACCCGAACGTTTCATCCAGTCTGTTTCCATATTGTAGGCCACCGTTAATGCGCGGAGCTTTACAAAAGAGGCGTCTTCGAGGAACAGGGTCTGGTTGGGCTGGTAGGCATATACTGCGCTCCAGGGATTGTATTGCGGTATTTTGCTATAGTCGCCTTCTACTTTCGACCACCAGCTGATTTCCTTTATCGCCTTTGGATCATCAATGGCTTCCCTGTTGGCAAAGTCAAAACGATCGGCCAATGCCTGGTTAATCACTTTACGGCCAAAAGAATAGTTCAGCAGGATGTTCACGTCCCACGCGCCATAATGGAAGGTGTTGGTAAAACCTCCGGTAGCAGCGGGTGACAGGCGGCCTTTCATTACACGGTCCGCATCATTGATATTAAAATCGCCGGTTAAATCTGTCCATTTAGGATCTCCTTTTTTCAGGGTTACACCCTGGTAAGTCATCTTCCTGCCTGTTTTTGGATTCACAGGTACTTCATCATCGGAGTTATAAATACCTTCGTTGAGCAGCAGCCAGTAACGGTCTACCGGTTTTCCTACGAGGAAACGGCGGTTATTGATCACCAGGTCGGTAATCCCGTCGGGCAAAGCCATCAGCTTATTCTGGTTTGTATAGATATTGATACCGGTGGTCCACTGGAATTTCTTTCCTTTCACTACGTCTGCATCGATAGACAACTCATAGCCGTAGTTCCGGATGTCCATGCCATTTTTTACGATACCGGTATATCCTTCTTCTTCCAATGTAGGCACCTTCAGTACCAGGTTACGATCTGTTTTGGCATATACATCCAGCGAGGCGCGTAACCGGTCGTGAAAAAGACCGATATCAATGCCGCCATTCAGTTGCTCTACTACCGGCCACGAAGTACCCGGCACTACATAGCCGGTGGTGTAGCCGGCGTTAATAACAGGGAAACCGTTGTAGGTAGACATGTTAGGCACCCCATTCCAACCTGCATCTACGTTATATACCGGTCCGCCGGTATACATTTCATCCATCAGCAAACGGCCTACACGGCCCCAGCTGGCGCGGACATTCAGGTTGCTCAGCCAGGAAGATTCTTTCAGGAAATCTTCCTTATGCACTTTCCAGGAAGCAGATAAAGTAGGCGATATCAGCCAGCGGTTATCTGCATCGAGGTAGGAGCTGCCATCTCTTCTCACATACAGGGAAACAAAATATTTTTCATTGAAGTTATATCCGACATTGGTGTAGAAAGATGCCAGCCGCGACTGCGTAAAATCTTTGGTGTTAAACATCAGGCGGAAGTTGCCGAAGCGGCCTTCTTTCTGCTGATCTGTACCCGGCTGATAGATCTTCACATAATCGCTGGAGCCTTTGTAGGCGCGGCCGTAATCATAGCGCCATTTGTCCCATTGGCCATACTGACCAAGTGTTATTTCAAGATGATGTTTTCCCGGGAAAGTTTTTTCAAACTGAAGGGAATTGTCCAGGATCATCCGCCTGTTCAGTCCATCATAATTGGATACATAACTGTTGCCTTCGCCGAGTGCCGTAGGTACAAAGAAGTCGCGGAAATTTTGCCCGTAGTCAATAGCAAAACGGGTGTTCCAGGTGAAGTGCGATAAGAAGCTATACTTCGCATTGGCAATGATACGGGCAGAATTATTCTTGTTCCGGTTAATGGTATTTTCCAGCGCCGTATAATACTGTTGGAGATAGGCTTTGTTGGGAGATAAAGGTGCATCGTAGTTAAAGAGATAGTCTTCGTCTCCGGCGCGGTCGCGGATAAACTCATTCCGTTTCCGGTTTTGGTTAGCTACAGAAATATCTGTTGTAAAAATCAGGTTCCTTACGGGCTGGATGTTGATCCCGAAGTTTACATCGTAGCGTTTGATGCCTGTTTTGTCATATACGCCCTGCTGCGAGGATTGCCCGATGCTGAACCGGAAGTTGGCATATGGCGTTCCGCCGCTTACGGCAGCCTGGATACCTTCCGTGAATGCGTTTCTCAAAAAAAGATCATCCCAGTTGGCCGGGCCATAGTAGCGGGCCTGGGAAGAATCTGCCAGGTAGCGGGGAAAGTTACGCCACTGTGTTTCATCAGCATATTTCTGGTAGAAGGGCAGGCGGAAATCACTTTCGTATCTGCCATTCACTGCATCTACCGCAGGTTTTAATGATACACCGGCGTAAGCATTTACCGACACCCGCATCTGTCCCACGCGGGGTGCTTTGGTGGTGATGTTGATAATCCCGTTGGCAGCATTGGGACCGTATTTTGCGCTGGCAGCAAAATCTTTCAGCACTTCGATACTTTCAATATCATTGATATCGAGGAAGCCAAGCAGGTTGGTTTCCGTTCCCATCCTGTTAAAATCGAACCGCTGAATGTCATAGGCGAAAGCATGCTCCATGATCAAGGGCACACCGTCGACCACATAAGTGGGTTGCGCATAAAACAAATCGCGGTTGCTCAGGAGCAGGGAAGAGGTACCTCTTACAAATACGCTGTTGCGTTTTCCGGGTTCTGCTGAAGGAATTCGTACATCCACTCCCGTTACCCTTCCTATCAGCATCTGGTCGATACTGTTGTAGGGAAGTTTTTTAACCTCGCCAATGTCTACTGAAGAAATAGCCCCACTGGCACTATGTTTCAGGAAGAGTTCATTGTTGGGAAAATATCCCAATGTGTCCCGCCTGGTAGATGTCACTTTGGAAAAGGCAAGTGAATCTGCATTCACACCGGAGGTATCTTTGTTATTTTTGAACAACACATTCTGTGCTTCCGATGATGTACTCACCAGGCACATTGCTGCAAAAAAATAAATACCTCTGTGCAGGAAAAAGTAAAAGTATTTCATACATGCAATATTTAGGAATGAGAATCCCAGGGCGTAAAAGAAGCTTTACACCAGATTAACTATTTTTTGACATGAACGGGCATAGGTTGCCCTGTTCCCTTTAGGGGAATGTCTGTGATTTAGAGATCAGCGTTCGCCATGGCTACTACAGCACAATATCTGCCATGCAAAATGCCTCGTCAGCATAAGCAGGATGCGAAAATAATGTCAACTGTGGAAACATAACGCCCGTGGGTAGTTAGGGACAGCGGGTGACCCTATCAGGATGTAATGAACGTTGAGTCATGGAAACAAGATTAATTAACGTGAAATTTTCAATCGGTCTGTAATTCTGGTTTTCAGTAATGGCAGTACTAATGCACAGTGGGGAAACTACAGCAAACACAGGGTCTTACTGGTCATCAGTACTATCAATGCTCTTTAAATTCTGGTTGTTTTTTTAACGCTACTGTACCAAATGTAATTAGCTAAAAGGATTTTTCATAGTTTTTTGTGAATTATTTTTTAAAATTTAATCCGGGAGGTAACACCGCCTTCATCTTCGTGAGCCTTTTTTCAAATTCTTCATTCACAATGACCGGGGTAGTCTTCACAGGTGTTAATAATGCAGGACGTTATCGTTATCATACATCCCCATGCGGGTCCAGATCAATATGCCCTGTCGGTGGTATAGCGCACCAATTCCTCCAATGCGGCCCGCGTGGGTGAGGGCGGAAAAGTAAAGAGTATCCGGAATGCTTCATCGCGGTATTCCATCATTTTTTGGGTGGCGTAATCGAGTCCACCCGACTGGTTCACCGTTTCCACTACAAAGTTTACTTTATCCTTGTCGGTATGCTGGTGCTTTACTATATGAAGGATCTTTTTCCGCAGCGCCGGGCCGGCATGCTGAACGGCATAAATAAGGGGAAGGGTTACTTTCTTTTCTTTGATATCATTACCGGTAGGTTTGCCGATGTCGGTATTTCCATAATCAAACAGGTCGTCTTTCAGTTGAAAGGCCATGCCTACTTTTTGTCCGAAGTTGTGCAACCGCTGGATAGTTTCCGGGTTATCGCAGGCGGATGTGGCGCCGGCGGCGCAGGCAGCGGCCAGGAAGGAGGCAGTTTTAGCATTGATGAGATCATAATAGTCCTTTTCCTCAAAGCTGAGTTTATTGGCTTTCGTCATCTGGAGCAATTCTCCTTCTATCATTTGCTGAATAGCGGCGGCGTATATTTTAAGCAGGCCGGGGTCGTTGTTATCGAGGGCCAGCAGTAGTACACCTTTGGTAAAGAGCTGGTCGCCCACCATTACGGATACACGATTTTTCCAAAGGGCGTTTACAGAAAATGCGCTGCGGCGTTTCATAGCGTCATCCACCATGTCGTCGTGCACAAGGGAAGCGGTATGCAGCATCTCCACCAGGAGCGCGGCGCGGTAGCTGGCATCATTGATGGCGCCACACAACCGGGCGCACAGCAACACAAACATCGGACGCATCTGCTTCCCCTTGTGGGCAGCAATATCCGCCATGATCCTGTTCAGCAACAGTACATCACTTCGCATGGCATCATGAAAAATTTCCTCAAACCGCTGTAATTCGCTACCAATCGTTTCCCGGGCTAATTGCATATGATCATCACTATGAACGGGGCCGAAATTACGACTTCTGTGGGAAAGTATGACCTGGGACCTGACTTTCTTTATTGCCGGAAGCCCAGCACAAAATGTAATTGCTGCATGTGTTTTAAAAAAGCCAGCGTATCCTGCTCCAGTGTACCCGTGTCCGTTATATTCAGCTGCGGCGCATATTCCAGTATATCCTTTACCGTGATGCCGAGTGTTAACTGCTCAGTAAGGAAGGCCAGCCAGGGCGACAGATCCGTGAACTCTACATGCCCTGTTTCCGGGTGACGGAACAGCAGCACAAAATAAACGCCTTTATTTTTCAGCAGTTCTTTCGGCTTCGCTACCAGGTGAACGGGGTAGTTAAAAGATAACAGCCGGTGCTCAGGATTGAGTACCAGCAGGGTATCCAGCCAGTTGCCGGAAAGGGAATACGCAGGTGCAGGTATATCTTCCATGTTATACACCTCCATTTCGGCCCACTCAAAAGCGAGGAGATCGTTGAGGAAGGGAATACCATAAGTATCTTCCCAGTTATGCTCTACCGCGTAAGTATAAAACTCCAGGGGGAGTTTCCATACCTGGTACGACTGACATGCATGCCTTGAAAAAAATTCCTTCACCATTTTATTCCACCTGGTGGTGGGAATATGTTTAAATGCAATGGGGAATGCATGCTCCATAGTATCCTGGATCATGTTAAATACCAGCTGGCGATAGTGTTTCAGCCGGTGCGGCGCTACGCCGGGCAGCTTCACTTTTTCACCGGTTCTGCAATAGGTGGAAAAAGTTTGCTGGATATGATAAGTGTCAGGCAACAAGCTCATCTTTCCGTGTCCATTGTTTGTGACAAATATTTTTCAACCTGGTTAACTCTCCCTGCAGTTCCGCCATTTCCGGGATATTAAAATCCCTTTCCAGTAAAACCGGTACGGGTTGCAGGTGCTGAATGGTCCATTCAAAAAGGTCGTACACCGGGTCTATAATTGGTTCCCCGTGCGTGTCAATGATCAGATCAGGAGCTACCTGTTCATGACCTGCCATATGTATGTAAGCAACTTTACTAAGGGGCAGTTGTTGTATAAATGCTTTGGCATCATACTGGTGGTTGAAAGCATTTACATAAATGTTGTTCACATCCAGGAGCAGCTGGCAGCCGGATTGTTTTACCACTTCATTAATAAAATCCACTTCACTCATTTCTGCGGCTACCGGTGTGTAATAAGATACAATTTCCATTACCAGCGGGCGTTGCAAATAATCCTGCACCTGCTGTATACGGCTGGCAATATGCTTTACCGCATCCATCCGGAAGGGAATGGGCAACAGGTCGTACATATGCGCGTTATCACACTTGGAATAGCTGAGATGCTCTGAGTAGATCTGTACGTTGTATTCCCGGAGAAATGCTTTTATGTACCGGAGAAACGATTTATCCAGCGCTTCGGGGCTGCCGATAGAAAGGGAAAGCCCATGACAAAGCACAGGGTATTTTTCTACCACGCGGTGCAATACCTTCTTCCAGTATCCGCCAATGTTCATCCAGTTTTCAGGGGCAAACTCAATAAAGTCGGGGCGGATATGTTCACCGCTGATCATCTCTTCCGCAAATTCCCTGCGAAAACCTATACCTACCATGGTCGTACATTTTAGGAGGTTAAAATACGAGTAAAGACCGGCCTGCATATGATACCGGTCTTTACCTTATCCGGGAAATCAGCTGCCGGATTTTGTACTGTCTTTTTTATGCTTATCTCCTTTCTTACCTTTTTTATCGCCGCATTTTCCTTCACCACATTTACCCTGACCGCATTTACCCTCTTTTGTTTTACCTGCAGCAGCGCTGTCTTTTTTTGCGCCGCATGACAGTTCAATCGCATTGGCTGTATTGCCGGATGCGCCGGTTAATGTACTTCTTACGGCTGCGCCGGAACCCAGGTTAGTATAACTGCCGGGGGTTGCAGTTACCTGCAATGCAGCCATACCGAGGATAGCACCGGCAACAAGAGAGCCGGAAAACAGTACTTTTTTGCTGATAGGATTGTTGTTTTTCATCTTCTTGAAAATTTAAGAAACTGGTGAGAAAATATATGTTTCTGACAGACAGACGTGATGATCGTTGTTTATGTTTCGTAGTGGAAAGCTTACGGAAAATTACCTGTTTTAGTTTTCCCGGCAACCAAAAAAAATGTTAAAGGCGGATAACCGGTAAAGAGAGTATGGCAAATGGTGTGATAACCGGCATCACTATTCAGCATTTTATCCTATTTTTGGCCTGTACCCAATGAAATATGAATTAAACTCGGCCCATGAAAAATGAAATGTCGCCTGTAACGTCCGTTTACTTTGTAACATTATTGAAGGCATATTTACGTGGTACTAAAACAAGACAGGAAGTAATAGATGAATTGCGCAGCGTATCCCCGCTGCAACAGAAGGCCGGAGAAGAATCAGACACTGAAGTGAGCAGGTTACTGTTCCAGACTGCCAGTGAAATCAATGAGGATTATTACCAGGATATAGTCACTGCTATTTCGCATGCTTCCGATACCACTCCCACCCGCGAAGGGGTTATTCACCAGCTGGAAGCGATGCTGACCGGCTATATCACCAAGGAACAGCTGATCCAGTGGGCCACCTGGCACAACGAGCCCGGTACCGACGATGGAGCGGGTTTCTTTGATGATATCGCGGTAGATTATTTTTGTACCCAGCTATTGCCTGCTTCTGCCGGTGAATTAACGTTGGCGCACTACAAACAGGCACTGAGGATTTTCCGGTCGGGCCAGCATAACAGCCTGAAAGACAAGGTGGCGCTGGTGTTGTTATCTGAAAAAGAAAGACAACGGTTTCTCTTTTATCTCAGTGATTACATACAGGGACATACTTCGCCGGAGCAACTGGATGTATACCTGCTTCATAAATTTGGTATGGACCATCATTCTTTTCCCTATATGTCGTCCCTTTCCGCCATTATGCACGATCCCGCCAAATTACCTGCGCTTTTACACCTCGCCGCCATGGACGAATAAACACATCATATAAATTTAACATACTAACTAACCATCAGGCTGCAGCCTCTTAACGCAGAGTTGTCCAGCCGGCCCAGTACTTCAAACCGGCCATCAGCATGGATACGGCCAATGTCTTCCGTGGCAATGAATGCACAGGAGTAAATATTAGCCAGGTCAATTATGTTCATTACGCCCGCGCCTTTGCCGGCAGTAAGCTGGAAAGGATCGTTTTCATCACGCAGGAGTACTTTCATCCAGGGTGGAGTTTCAAACAAGCCATCACATTTGGAATAAGCCTGTGATAACAGCTCCGTCATGCCATATTCCGCATGGATACAGGCCGTTCCCAGCCGTTCTTTGAGGAAAGCATGTACTTCTTCCCGGGTCCATTCCTCTCTTCTGCCCTTCATGCCACCAGTTTCCATGACGATGGTATTTTTCAGGGAAAGGGTATACTGCTCTGCAAAATCCAGTAATCCGAAGGTCACGCCTATCAGTAATACCTTTTGTCCGCGTGCTTCCAGCGCCTGCAGCTGTTGAAACAACTTATCATGTTCATACAGGTAAAAGCCGCTTTCCGCGTGTCCGCTGCGGAGGGTCATTTCCTGCACCATGCGCACCAGTGAAGAATGCTGGCGTTCCAGGTAGGAAGGCAACAATCCCACTACCACGTAATCGCTCACCGGGCCATAAAATTGTTCAAACGCTGTCATGAAGCTCCGGGTGTAGATCGCAGACTCCTTCACCAGGTGCCGGCTGTTCACCGTTTGGGTGGTGCCGCTGCTTTCAAAGATCAGCTCAGGCACAAACTGACCGCATACGACGGTATGTGATTTGAAAAATTGTATGGGGAGATAGGGAATTTCAAGAATGCTTTTCACCGAAGCAGGCGGGATGCGCAGGGCATCTGTATAGGCCCTGTACAGGTCATTTTCCCGGTACTGGTACTGAAACAGCTCCAGTGCAGCGGCTTCCAGCCCGTTTTGGGTTAATGAAAATATATATTCCGGTGATACGGCGGTCATGTAAAGCTGAATTTAAAATCGCACAAAGTTAGGGAGAAGAATAAATCTATCCGCAGTAAGTAACAATTGTCACAAAAAAACGTTTTGGTATAGATGGATAGCGATAACTGAATATTTGTATATTTCCTAAATTAATGTAGGTTTGTTTTATGAAGAAAATTCTGTTTTTGTTCCTGCTGGCCGGATTATTTTACGCCTGTAAAAAGGATAAAATAGGCACCAAACCCATTCTCAGCTTCAAAGGATATTCGCTCGACAGCGTGGTAACCAGTACCCAGGTAATGTTTGTAACGCTCGATGTCCAGGATGGAGACGGGGACATAGAAGACACTTTGCAGATAGCCCCTATCTATGATACCAAACTACAGGACACCTTCTATATTGTGAGACGGATGCCTGAAATTGGCGCCAACCGGGGAAACAGCGTAAAAGCAGAAGTAGCTATCCGGCTCGATCCCGTGGATTTCAGAACCTACCAAAGCCCGAGCGACAGCATTCATTTCCTCGTATTTATCCGTGATAATGCCGGGAATATCAGCGACACCATCGCTACCCCGAAAATACCTTACAACATTCCCTGACAAACGTTACATTCTAAAATATCATACATTTAAGGATTCCTTTTATCAAAGGAATCCTTTTATTTTTAGCTTTACTTTTGATTTTTAGCATATGGATAAAATAGAAGAACTACAGGCAAAGATCGCCGAAGCAATGCTTGGCGGAGGAGATGTACGTATTGCTTCCCAGCATAAAAAAGGTAAGCTGACCGCCAGAGAAAGGATACAGTTGCTGATGGATGAAGGTTCTTTCGAAGAGCTGGATATGCTGGTCACTAACCGCAACCGCGGACTCACCGCCGACCAGGAACAGTTTCTCGGCGACGGCGTGGTAACCGGCTACGGGACCATCCACGGCCGCTTGACTTATGTTTTTTCACAGGACTTCACCGTATATGGCGGTAGTTTGTCCGAACCACATGCCCGCAAGATCTGCAAGATCATGGACCTGGCCATGCAGAACGGCGCTCCTCTCATCGGTTTAAACGACAGCGGCGGCGCACGCATCCAGGAAGGTGTGGTGAGCCTTGGTGGCTATGCCGATATCTTTTACCGCAATACCAGGGCTTCCGGCGTGATCCCGCAGATCTCCGCCATCATGGGACCCTGCGCCGGCGGCGCCGTATATTCCCCTGCTATCACCGACTTCATCATGATGGTGGAACAAACATCTTATATGTTTGTGACAGGCCCCAACGTGGTAAAAACCGTTACCCACGAGGAAGTAACTTCAGAAGAACTGGGTGGCGCGCAAACGCACGCCGCTAAAAGCGGTGTAACCCATTTCGCCTGCGCTAATGAAATAGAATGTATTCAGTATATCAAACAGCTCCTGAGCTATGTGCCGCAGAACTGTGAAGAAACCGCACCGGTATACCCTTACGAACCAGGGAACGAAATACGCGATGCCCTCAACACGCTGATCCCGGAGCATCCGAACCAGCCGTATGACATGAAAGAAGCCATCGAGCAGATTACGGATGCCGGCAGCTTCTTTGAGGTGCATAAAAACTTTGCAGAGAACATGATCGTTGGCTTCGCCCGCATTGCCGGCAGGAGCATCGGTATAGTGGCCAATCAGCCGGCCCACCTCGCAGGAGTACTCGACATTCATGCCTCCGTAAAAGGCGCCCGGTTTACCCGCTTCTGCGATGCTTTTAACGTCCCATTGCTGGTGCTGGTAGACGTGCCCGGCTTCCTGCCCGGCACCGACCAGGAATGGAACGGCATTATCACCAACGGCGCTAAACTGCTGTACGCACTCAGTGAAGCAACGGTACCCAAACTTACCGTTACCACCCGCAAAGCCTATGGCGGTGCCTACTGTGTAATGAATTCCAAACACATCGGCGCAGACCTCAACTTCGCTTTTCCACAGGCCGAAATTGCTGTAATGGGCGCCAAAGGAGCGGTGGAAATCATCTTCAAAAGAGAAATCGATGCGGCGCCGGATCCGGAAGCACGCATGAACGAACTCGTGGCCGATTACACGGAAAGGTTCGCAAACCCTTACCTGGCAGCAGAAAAAGGGTACATCGACGAAGTGATCAAACCTGAAATGACCCGTATCAAACTGATCAAGGCTTTCAAAATGCTCGAAAATAAAGTGGTAAACATGCCGCGAAAAAAACATGGCAATATACCTTTGTAGCAAATGGCGCCCCGCTTTTTCATACTAAAAAGCGGGGTGCTAAAAGCTAAACATATGCTCCGCAGTCTTTTCAACCTTATTCTCTTCACCTCCGTTTATATTTCAGGGTGTGCCATCCTGATGGTATGGCAAACCAACCAGTTGCTGGCACTCGATTACCCGCATAATACCTTTTACCTTTTTGTTTTCTTTTCCACCATCTGCAGTTACAATTTTCACTGGTACCTTACACCCGGCGCCTACTCGGCCTCAGAAAGAATCCTTTGGGGTAACCGTCACCGTACCCTTATGCTCACTTTATGCGGCATAGGCCTGGCAGGCTCTCTATGGTTTTTCTGGCAGCTGCGCGAGCACTGGCTGGTACTCAGTGGCAGCGCAGTACTCACTTTTTTGTATTCTGCACCCAAAGTACCGCACAAGGCATTCAGGTGGCTCAGCAAAATAGCCATCGGGAAAACACTATTCCTCACCTTTGTATGGACCTATGTAACCACTGTGCTTCCTGCGTTGATAGCGGACAACGTGGTCACCCAGCCATTGGTATATCTCACCATACACCGTTTTGGTCTTATCTATGCGATCTGTATCTTATTTGATTACCGCGACCTGGAATCAGATAAAAAAGAAGGCATCCGCAGCCTGATCACTACCCTGGATGAGAAAAACCTGATGCGACTTTATTACGCTTCCCTGCTGATAGCCGCCATAAGCGCCGGTTTAATGTGGCCCTATACCACGCTGCCCGCTGTGGTTACCCTCCTGGTACCGGTCATCGCCACGGCCATCGTCACCCGGAAAGCGCAGCACACCGATTCCGATTACCTGTTCTACTTCGTACTGGATGGATTCATGGCCTTGTCGGCCGTATTATATCTCATGATCGTTTAACCCTGATGAGCACAATCCGGCGTTTTCCTTACATTTGTCGCGTCACAATCTGCAAATATTATGTCTAAAAAACAGAAATCAATATTCAACAAGGAATCACTGACATTCCTGGAAACGTACCTGAATAACCCGTCTCCTACCGGTTTTGAGAAAGAAGGACAAAAGCTCTGGCTGAAATACCTGACGCCTTATATCGATGAATATTTTGTAGACTCCTACGGATCTGCAGTAGGTATTATCAATCCTAAAGCGGAATTCAAAGTGGTGATTGAAGCCCATGCGGACGAAATCTCCTGGTTTGTAAATTACATCTCCCCGGAAGGACTGATCTATGTCATCCGCAATGGCGGCTCCGACCAGCAGATTGCTCCTTCCAAGCGCGTGAATATCCATACTGAGAAAGGTACCGTAAAAGCCGTGTTCGGCTGGCCGGCGATCCATACCCGTATCCGCAGCGGCGATGGCAAAGAACCGCAACCAAAAGTGGAAAACATTTTCCTCGATTGCGGCGCACGCTCCCGCAAAGAAGTAGAAGAACTGGGTATACACGTAGGTTGTGTATGCACATTTGAAGATGGTTTCGAGGAACTGAACTACGACTACTACATCTGCCGCGCTATCGACAACCGTATCGGTGGTTTCATGATTGCAGAAGTTGCCCGTTTGCTGAAAGAAAAGAAGCAGCAGCTTCCTTTTGGTCTTTATATCGTGAATGCTGTACAGGAAGAAGTAGGTTTGCGCGGCGCAGAAATGATCGCCAAACGTATTAAGCCAAATGTGGCCATCATCACCGATGTAACGCATGATACCACTACTCCCATGATCAACAAAAATATTGAGGGAGAAATAAAATGCGGCAGTGGTCCCAGCATTACTTATGGTCCGGCAGTACATAACATCCTCCGTGACCTCATCATCAAAACCGCCAAAAAGAACGACATTCCTCACCAGCTACATGCGGTAAGCCGCAGTACCGGTACTGATACAGATGCATTTGCCTACAGCAATGACGGCACGCCTTCTGCGCTGATCAGCTTACCATTACGCTATATGCACACTACCGTGGAAATGGTGAAGAAAGATGATATTGAAAATACGATCCAGCTGATTTACCAGACGTTGCTGAATATTACGCCTAAAACGAATTTCCAGTATATATAGGAGATCGGCGCGGATTTTGTCTTTCTCAGGATTACGCTGATTTTACTGATTTTACTTTTTGGATTTTTTTTGATTTTAAAAGATCAGGGAGATATAAGCGGACATATTCGCTCCTATCTCCCTGAATACTTTAATCAGTTATAAAATCAAAAAGTAAATTTTTGATTTTATAAGATCATGGAGATAGGAGCGGAATATATTCGCTCCTATCTCCATGAATACTTTAATCAGTTATAAAATCAAAAAAAATCCAAAAAGTAAAATCAGCGTAATCCTGAGAAAGACAAAATCCGCGCCGAAGGCGATCTCCTAGTTTTTAAAGAAGTCCGCTGCCCGGTTCACCTTCTCCACCCATGCGCCGGAACCAGCCTGCATTACATATTCGCTCATTCCTACCCTGCTGGCGCCCGGGGCCCAGTCGTAGGTGTAGCCTAGCCTTGTCCACGGATAGTGCATATCTGTGGCTGATGTCAGCGGGCGGTAGTAAGCGAAGATGATGTAGTTGTTAAACCAGGTGGTGAAGTCCGGCGATACACCGCTGATGGGGACTGCACCGGTGGTTTTGGTAGTAATGGCAGGATTGCCGGCGGGACGGTACAACCTGGAGGCACTTACCCACATGGTAGCGATATGGGTATTTGTTTTTGAGTTAACGGGCGGTAGTCCCAGTAACTGGCAGATACGCTGAATGGTATCTGAAGTAGGCGTAAGGGATGGTCCTATCCTGGTCTTCATCTGTTTAGGGATGAACAGCCAGGATTCGCCCCATACGGTGTTGATGGAATCGCCGGCCGGGTAACTTCCGGGGAAACGCATGAAGGTAGCCATCAACACATACTGCTGACCATTAATGGTTTTCCATTGCAGGTCAGGGTTGTCTGGTGTGATGGGCCACAGTGCATCGGTAATTTCGCTGCTGTCGGCAATCATGGCATCATCTACGGCCTGGCTGTAGAGCTGATCCAGGGTGTACACCGGCGGCGGAGGCAAAATTGGGTCATCATCATTTTTACTGCAACTGGAAAATGCCATAGCGGCAAATAGAGCGAGTACGGACAGCTTACTGCCCTTAGGGAAATGTTTCATAGAAGTGGTTTTCTGGATGCTGGTTATTTAAATTGAGTCCCGCAATTAAGTGTATTTCAACAGAATAATCAAATTTCCTTCATTTTCACTCCTACTAATTGGTAATTTGTATTTCGTAATAATTTGCTACGTTTGCTATTCAAACAAAATCAGATCTATGATCCGTCATGACTGGACGTTAGAAGAAATCAAAGCTATTTACAATACTCCTTTACTGGAACTGGTATACCGTGCTGCCACTATTCACCGTGAATACCAGGATACAGCAGAGGTGCAGGTTTGCACCCTCTTGTCCATTAAAACAGGCGGATGCCCTGAAGATTGCGCTTACTGCCCGCAGGCTGCCAGATACAACACTGACATCAATGTGCATGGCCTTCTGAAAAAAGAGGACGTGATGAGTTACGCGCAGAAAGCAAAAGAGGCGGGGTCCACCCGTTTCTGTATGGGCGCAGCATGGCGTGAAGTGCGCGACAACCGCGATTTCGACCGTGTACTGGATATGGTAAAAGGCGTAAATGAACTTGGTATGGAAGTATGCTGCACATTGGGCATGCTGAACGAAGACCAGGCAAAGAAATTAGCCGATGCCGGCCTGTTCGCCTACAACCACAACCTGGATACTTCCCGTGACCACTACGAAGAAATTATCACCACCCGCACTTACGACGATCGTTTACAAACGCTGGATAATGTCAGAAAAGCAGGTGTAAGCGTATGCTGTGGCGGTATTATAGGCTTGGGAGAATCGCATGAAGACCGTATCGCCATGCTGTGGACACTCAGCAGCTTACCGTCGCATCCGGATTCCGTGCCCATCAATGCGCTCACCCGCGTAAAAGGTACACCGCTGGAACATTTACCTAAAGTAGAGTTCTGGGATATGGTACGCATGATTGCCACCACCCGCATCCTGATGCCAAAGGCAATGGTGCGTTTGAGCGCAGGCCGTGCGGAAATGAGTATGTCCGACCAGGCCCTGTGCTTTATGGCGGGCGCCAACTCTATCTTTACCGGCGAAAAATTATTAACTACAGGCAATCCTTCCTTTGAAGAAGACCACATGATGTTTGAGCTGCTGGGACTGAAGCCCAGAGAAGCTTTCAAAGCACAGGAAGCGGTGGCGCCTTCGGCGCCGGAAATTGTCTTGGAGCGCTGATTATACTGATTTTTTGGATTTGATCAGTTTTGATTTTATAAGATTAAGGGAGATATAAGCGGATAAGTCCGCATATATCTCCCTAATCAATTATATAAAATCCAAAAAATCATTATAATCAGCGTAATCAGCGCTCAAGACAACCTCCGCAGCGCTACAAGTCGTTCATCCCGAAGTACTCCACTCCCAATTGATATCCTTTGAGTCCGAGTCCGCAGATGCAGCCGATGCATTTGGGCGCTATCAGTGAGGTGTGCCTGAATTCTTCCCTTGCATATACGTTGCTGATATGAATTTCCATCACCGGTGTTTTGATGCCCGCAATAGCGTCACGGATGGCAATGGAGGTATGTGTATAAGCGCCTGCATTGAGCAGCACGCCATCATATGAAAATCCTACTTCATGCAGATAGTTCACGATTTCCCCTTCTATGTTACTTTGATGGTAGCTGAAAGTTACCGCCGGAAATTGTTTTTGCAGATGTTTGAAATACTGTTCGAAAGATTCGCTGCCATAGATTCCCGTTTCACGCTTACCGAGCAGGTTAAGGTTAGGTCCGTTTATAATAGCTATTTGCATGATAATGGTTATAGAAATGAAGAATGAGGGACTAAGATAATTAATCCTGTTTATTATTACTATCGCTTCCCCCAGCGGTAAGTTTGCTGTTCCAGGCCTGCGAGGTCTATGATCCGGTCCACCACTGTGGCGGCCATTTCTTCGAGATTGGCGGGAACGCTGTAAAAGGAAGGAGTGGCAGGGCAGATAATGCCGCCGGCCAGGGTAACTGCTTCCATATTTTTGATGTGAATAAGATTATAAGGGGTTTCCCGTACCACGCAGATGAGCTTTCTTCTCTCTTTCAGCACTACATCTGCCGCGCGGGTAATAAGATCGTTGGAAATGCCGGTGGCAATGCGTCCCAGCGTACCCATGGAACAAGGGCAGATAATCATGGTGTTAAACCGTCCGGATCCCGAAGCGAACGGCGCGTGGAAATCCTGTTGGGAATAAAAACGGAAAGGCAATTGTTTATAATCTTCGTCTCTGAGCTCTGTTTCCCATACCGTTTTTGCGTTTTCTGTCATCACTACAGCTACCTGGTCCAGCTGTTCATGTGCTGCCTGCAGCTTCTGTAACAACTGACGGGCATAGATAGAACCACTTGCCCCGGTAACTGCTACTACTATACGATGTTTCATTGGCTATGCTGTTGAATTTACAAAGCTAGCCTATTTGGGTGGTTATACGCCAGCCTGTGCAACTATTTCATCCATGGCAATGCCGCCATGACTTTCATTGTAAACACATTGGCCGTTGCGGATGACCAGTACCTGGGGAGACTCATGCTGAACATTATAGACTTCCGCAATTTTATTGGATACCGGACGATGGGCGATCAGATCCAGGTAATAAAACGTTAACCCTTCTGGTACAGCCGACCGTTCCAACCTGGCCTTGGCCATCGAGCTGATAGAGCATCGCGTGCTGTGTTTGTAAATAACTACCGGCTGATGCGCTGATACTGCATTGATTTCAGCCAATTGTTCCTCGCTGGTTAACGTTTTCCAATTCATTTAACATGCTTTGTTATGTTCTATCGCAGGCGACTTGGCCATGCCCTTCATGGGACAGCCTAATTTCTGATGGCTTGCGCAGGACGTTAAGAAAGCGGCAAAGATACAAACCATAGCGGTGTAGCCCAAAATTCTTACATAAGATTGCATACTGGCAGTTTTAAATAATTTATGACTAAAACGAATTTTCACAGGAAATATGATACGACCACTTTTTTAATCGTCTTTTGTAACGTTATTTTGCAAATATAGAAAATACATTAAAAAAAACAACAATGTAATTTTCGGCCAGCCGAAAATATCCAGCGTTATGACAAAAGTACATTTTATTGCCATAGGCGGCAGCGTAATGCATCAGTTGGCCATTGCGCTCAAAAATAAAGGTTACCAGGTAACCGGCAGTGACGATGAGATTTTCGAACCGGCATTGTCAAACCTCCAACAGGCGGGCATTTTACCAGCCAGTACCGGTTGGAACCCTGCCCGGATAACGCCGGATCTCGACGCAGTCATCCTCGGCATGCATGCCCGGGACGACAACCCCGAGCTGATAAAAGCCCGGGAACTGCAGCTGAAAATTTATTCTTTCCCGGAATATATCTACCAGGAAAGTAAAAATAAAACGCGGGTAGCCATCGGGGGAAGTCATGGTAAAACTACCACTACCGCCATGGTAATGCACGCCTTGCAGCTTAATCATCAGTCGTTCGACTACCTGGTAGGCGCCCGGCTGGAGGGTTTTGCCCAATCTGTAAATATCACAGACGCACCCGTAATTGTGTGCGAAGCCGACGAGTACCCGGCCTCGGCCATTGAAAAACGGCCCAAGTTCCACTTTCTGCATCCGCAGATCGCGGTATTAACCGGCATCGCCTGGGATCACATCAACGTATTTCCTACCTACGAAATATATAAAGAACAGTTTGCTATTTTTATCAGGCAGATGGAAGCCGGTCAGGTATTGATCTACAACAATACAGATCCTGAACTCGTTAGCCTGGTAACCGCTACCGGCGACCACCTTAAACTGGTGCCATACGGCCTGCCCGAACATACCATTACCAACGGCGTTACCCGGGTTGTTTTTGGCGACCAGCAGGCCAGCCTGGAAGTTTTTGGCGATCATAACCTGCTGAACCTCCACGCTGCCAAGCTCGTTTGTAACGAACTGGGCCTCTCTGATGCGGAATTCCTGGCAGCAATTGCTACCTTTAAGGGCGCCGCAAAAAGACTGGAACTCGTAGCTAAAAACGATCATTGCGTTATTTACCGTGATTTTGCACACGCGCCTTCTAAAGTGAAAGCCACTATGGAAGCCACTAAACACCAGTTTCCCGACAGGAAACTGATAGCCGTGCTGGAATTACACACCTATAGCAGTTTAAATGCAGATTTCCTGGAACAATACCACGGCGCCCTCGATACAGCAGATACCGCCGTTGTGTTTTACAGCAAACATGCACTGGAAATAAAAAGAATGCCGGATCTGGCGCCGGAACTCATTGCACAGCGGTTTGGCCGGGATGACCTCCACGTTTTCCATAACAGGGAAAAACTGGAAGCTTTCCTCGCCGCACAACAATACCAGGACACCAACCTGCTGCTGATGAGCTCCGGAACATATGATGGTCTCGATTTTAGCAAACTGAAAGCATTATTGCCGTCAGACAAATAAATACATTAAACAAATTATAAATTATTCATAATGCCTTCTTTGCTCCTCAAAAGGCCGCTGGCCGTAATCGATCTGGAAACCACCGGTACCAACGTGGCTTCTGATCGTATCATTGAAATTGCTATCATCAAAGTGTTTCCGGACAAAACCACCCAGTCCAAAGTGAAACGCATTAACCCCGGAATGCCGATCCCAGCAGGATCTACAGCAATTCATGGTATTAAAGACGAGGATGTAAAAGACGCACCTACCTTTAAACAGGCCGCTCATGAACTCAAACAGTTCATGGATAACTGCGACCTGGCCGGGTATAACTCCAATCGCTTCGATATTCCCCTGCTGGTAGAGGAATTCCTGCGGGCCGACATCGAATTTGACGTATCCAAACGCAAATTTGTAGATGTACAGCGGATCTTCCACCTGATGGAAAAACGTACCCTGGGCGCCGCCTACAAATTCTATTGCGATAAATTGCTGGAAAACGCTCACAGCGCTGAAGCAGACGCATTGGCCACCTACGAGATCCTGGAAGCCCAGCTCGGCCGCTACGAACAATTGCAACAGGATATCGATTCACTCGCCGATTTCACAAAAGAGGAAGATTATATCGACTTTGCCCGCCGCCTCGTGATGCAGGGTGGACAGGAAGTGTTTAACTTTGGTAAATACAAAGGCCGTCCTGTCAGGGACGTGCTAAAGGCAGAACCTCAGTACTACGATTGGATGATGAAAGCGGATTTTCCGCTTAATACCAAACAGAAACTGACTGAAATCTTCCATAATATGATGTTAAAAAAAATGTAATGTTATTCGGGAACGTCATATCTTGCGCCGGAATTGAATTATTTTCGCAGTCCAAAAATATCATCTGCTGAATTGGAAAAGCTTGTCATCATTCCTACGTACAATGAAAAGGATAATATCCGTAACATCATTGACGCTGTATTTTCCTTACAGCAGAATTTTCATGTCCTCATTGTGGATGACGGATCGCCCGACGGCACCGGCGCTATTGTAAAATCATTACAACAGCAACATCCCAACGAATTATTCCTGGAAGAAAGGTCCGGCAAACAAGGTTTGGGTACAGCTTATATCCACGGTTTCAAATGGGCGCTGGCCCGGGGCTATCAGTACATCATAGAAATGGACGCGGATTTTTCACACAATCCCAAAGATCTGCCGCGCCTGTATGACGCCTGCGCCAAAGATGGAGCAGATGTATCCGTAGGCTCCCGCTACGTAAAAGGCGGCAAAACCGAAAACTGGCCGTGGGACCGCGCCGTACTATCTTATGGCGCTTCCATTTATGTAGGCATGATCACCTGGATGCCGGTAAAAGATCCCACCGCAGGATTTGTATGTTACCGCAATACCGTATTGGAATCCATTAACCTGGACCAGATACAGTTTGTAGGCTACGCTTTCCAGATTGAAATGAAATTCACCGCATGGAAGCTGGGCTTTAAAATAAAGGAAGTGGCTATTACCTTTAAAGACCGGAAAGAAGGCTATTCCAAGATGAGCAAAGGCATCGTAAAAGAAGGCATCCTCGGCGTACTCAAAATACAGTGGCAAAGCCTTTTCCGCAATTATAAAAGACGGGTTCAGAATTAATAAATTACATCAATCGCATAGCATTTAGGGATCTGTTCATTTAAAAAAATGACCAGGTCCCTAAATACATTTTAACGGACCATGAAGAAAGCATTTCTCCAGCTACACCTCTCCGTATTTCTGGCTGGATTTACCGGGATATTGGGCAAACTCATTTCCCTCAACGAAGGACTACTGGTATGGTACCGGTTACTGATCACGTCCGTTACTTTGTATGTTCTATTCCGCTTCCAGGGTACCTTTAAAAAACTCCCCTGGAAAGACATCCTGCCCATTGGCAGCACCGGCGTAGTGGTAGCCCTGCACTGGCTCTTCTTTTATGGTAGTATCAAATATTCCAACGTATCTATCGGGGTAATCTGCTTTTCACTCACCAGCCTGTTCACCGCTATATTTGATCCACTCATCAACAGGCGCCGCTTCGACGTGGCCGAAATGCTGCTAAGCATGCTCACCCTCCTCGGCATCCTGCTTATCTTCCATTTTGATACGCAATACCGTACCGGCATTATCCTCGGAATTATTTCTGCCATGTTCGCCGCGCTGTTTACCGTATTTAATAAAAGACTGATCAAACGGTTCGATACCTATACCATTACTTTTTATGAGCTGTCGACAGGCTTCATTGTGCTCACCCTCGCCATGCCTCTATATCTCTACCTGTTTCCGGCCCCTACCCTGCTGCCCTCGTCTATGGATACACTCTACCTCCTTGTACTGGCCTGGTTCTGCACGGTGCTGATGTACCTGCTGAGCATGAGCGCATTAAAAAAAATCTCCCCGTTTACCGTCAACCTTTGTTTCAACCTGGAACCGGTTTACAGCATTGTGATGGCGTTTGTATTGTTTCATGAAAACAAATTCCTGAATAACGCTTTTTATGCCGGACTGGGCTGCATCATCCTTTCCGTAGGACTGCAAATGCTGCGGGTGGTAAAGGGTAAAACGGCGTCGTAATCCCCTCCGTTCATCCTCATTTATTTGTAACTTGAGCGCCGTAATTATTACTTTGCGCTTATGAGAAAAGTTTTATTAGGGGTGTCTCTCCTGGGCTCCTCCCTTTTTACCTATGCACAGCAACCTGCAAAAAAGCCGCTGGACCACAGTGTTTACGACAGTTGGCAAAGCATCGGCACTAAACTGATCAGTAATAACGGACAGTGGGTAGTGTATACTGTAGTTCCGCAGGAAGGCGATGCCAGCCTCGTGATTTATGACCGCAAAACAGGTCAGTCCACCACCATTGACCGTGGCGGCAGCCCGGTGATCACGGAAGATTCCCGCTACGTGATCTGCAGCATCAAACCGTTTTTTAAAGATACCCGCGAAGCAAAGATCAAAAAGAAAAAAGCTTCAGAAATGCCCAAAGATTCCCTGGCCATCATTGCATTGGGCCAACCCGGCATCCTGAAATTTCCTGGCGTAAAGTCTTTTAAAACACCGGAAAAAGGCAGTGGTCTGCTCGCCTATCTTTTGGAAAAACCAGCAGCAGATAGTGCCAAAGCCAAAGGAGGCAAAGCCCCCAAATCGCTGGATGATACCGATCGTGCGGATGACGACAAAATGCCCGCTGCCGGCACTGAAAGCGGCACGCTGGTGATCCGTCAGCTGCAGAGTGGTACACAGGATACCATTAAGAATGTAACGGAATTTACATTCAGCAAACCTGGTAACCAGCTGCTCATAGAAACAAAGGCAGATAAAAAAGATTCGCTGTCGCGCAACGGTGTACTGCTGTGGCGTGCTGCCAACAGGAAAGCGGTGGCATTGAGCAACGGTAACAACGATTATAAACAATTTGCTTTCGACGAAAAAGGAGAACAGGCGGCGTATTTCGGCACGCGTGATTCTGCCAAAGCATTACAGCAATTCTATAAATTATATTATTTCAAACCCGGGCAGGACAGCGCCTACGAAGTAGCCGATAAAAACAGCAGCGGCCTGCCGGCCAACTGGAGTATCAGTCCCAACAGCCTCATTTATTTCAGTAAAGATGGACAGCGCCTGTTTTTTGGCACCGCTCCCGTGCTGCCCGTGAAAGATACCACCATCGTGGACTTCGAAGTAGCTAAAGTGGATATCTGGAATTATAAAGATGATTACCTGCAACCCATGCAGTTAAAAAATGTGGATAAGGAACTGAAAAGAAGTTATGCCGCCGTATATTATCCAGGCAGCAAACGGGTGATCCAGTTAAGCGATAAAGACCTGGAAACCGTTGTCACCGCTGCGGAAGGCAACAGTGCTAACGCCCTCGGCTATACGGATAAAGGCGCGCGCATCCCTATGCAATGGGTGGGCCGCACACTGAAAACAGCTTACCTCGTAAACATAAATGACGGTACGAGAAAAAAGATCAAGGAAAAGCTGGACGGTAACTTTTTCATCTCCCCTAAAGGAAAATATATTATCTGGTACGACCTGGCAAACCGGGAGTGGTTCAGTTATGATAATGCTACCGGCGCCGCGGTAAATATAAGCAAAGGCATTCCCACCAAAGTATATGATGAGGAAGATGACCATCCCGATGTACCGGATGCATACGGCATCGCTGGCTGGATGACCGGTGACAACTACGTATACATTTACGATCGCTACGATATTTGGCAGGTGGATCCTTCCGGTAAGGCAGCGCCGCTGAATATCACCAAAGGCCTGGGCCGTACCAACAAAATACGTTTCCGGTACCTGCGCCTGGATCCGGATAAGAAATTTTTCCTTCCCGGCGACCGCCTGACCTTATCTGCTTTCCAGGACAGCACCAAATACAATGGTTTCTATTCGCTGGAACTGCCGCGTAAAAGCGGTAAGGCTGCTAACCTTCAACCCGTGGTACTTGGGCCTTATTCATACACCGATCTGCTGAAAGCAAAAGATGCCAACGTGTTTTCGTATACCCGTAGCCGGTATGAGCTTTCCCCGGATGTTTTTACCGGAGATGATATCGCAAAAGCGACACAGATCAGTCATACCAATCCCCAGCAACAAGGATATAACTGGGGCACCGCATCGTTGTATAAATGGACAACTTTCAGCGGCAAACCGGCAGAAGGTATTCTTTACAAACCTGAAAATTTCGATAGCACCAAACAGTACCCGGTCATCTTTTATTTCTACGAGAAATTAACAGATGGATTATACAGTTACCAGGCGCCCGCGCCAACGCCGTCCCGGCTGAACATTTCGTTTTTTGTAAGCCGCGGTTACCTGGTGGTAGCGCCGGATATCAGCTATGAAAATGGTTATCCCGGAAAAAGCGCTTACGATTATATTGTGAGTGCCGCAGAAGACCTGGCTAAAAAAGCCTGGGTCGACGGAAAAAATATGGGTATCCAGGGGCAGAGCTGGGGTGGTTACCAGGTAGCTTATCTCGTTACACAAACCAATCTCTTTAAAGCAGCGTGGGCAGGCGCTCCCGTAGCCAATATGACCAGCGCTTATGGCGGTATCCGTTGGGAAAGTGGTATGAACAGGCAGTTCCAGTATGAACATTCGCAAAGCCGTATCGGCGCTACCTTATGGGAAAAACCCGAGCTGTATATTGAAAACTCACCCTTGTTCAACCTGCCGCGCGTAAACACGCCGGTGGCAATCATGGCCAATGATGCCGACGGCGCCGTTCCCTGGTACCAGGGCATTGAGCTGTTTACCGGCCTGCGTCGTTTAGGCAAACCCGTATGGTTGCTGAACTATAACAATGAAGCGCATAACCTCATACAACGCCAGAACCGGAAAGACGGAAATATTCAGCGCAGGGAACAACAGTTCTTTGATCACTTCCTGAAAGGCGCACCGGCGCCGCAATGGCTGGAAAGCGGTGTGCCCGCAACAGAAAAAGGGATCAACTGGGGCTGGGATCTGCAACAGTAAACTAACGGCAATAATAAAAACGCTGCAGGCGCCTGTTAAGGAACCTGCAGCGTTTTTTGTTAATACGGGACCGGAGATAATGCTATTAACAGCTAATGCTGATAGATGACCGATTTTTGAGAAATGCCGAATCTATATATCATAGCCGGTTGCAACGGCGCCGGGAAAACGACCGCCAGTTTCACACTATTACCTGAAATACTGGACTGCAAAGAGTTTGTGAATGCAGACATCATTGCTGCAGACATGTGTCCTTTCCATCCGGAAAGCGTTGCTTTACCTGCAGGCAGGCAAATGTTGCACCGGATCAGGGAACTGGTGCTGGCAAAAACAGACTTTGCTTTTGAAACAACCCTGGCCACCAGGAGTTGTGTATCGCTGATTGAAAAAGCAAAAGAAACCGGTTACACCGTTACCCTGCTTTTCTTTTGGCTGAATTCCCCCGAAATGGCCGAGAGACGGGTACAGAAAAGGGTGAAAGAAGGCGGCCATCATATTCCCCCCGAAATCATCAGAAGAAGATATCACAGAGGTCTTAGTAACCTCATGAACCTATATATCCCTGTCTGCGACAACTGGCTGATGATAGACAACACCAGTACAACACCATTAGAAATCAGTTCAGGCACTAACATCCCTTCGGAATCTTTTTGTATATGGGATGTATTCCCCCTCCACTGTGGCAGGGAGGAACCGGAAGCAGCCGGCCAATATGAATTTAAAATACTCTCCGGGAGAATAATGCAGGGCGTTGAAACAGCTATGTGTAAACTGGTGGAAACGAATGCTGGTCTTGGCCGGGAGCTCATTATCGGCGATAAACAGGGTAACATCCTAAGCATTCCTGCCAGGGATATCCCGCTCACTGCCAGGTGATTCCGTTGCTCTCTAAATATATTTTTCTTAATATAAATTATTTAACATATATTTACAATAACATCGCCACTTCAGCGTATGGTGTGATCTGCAGCGATAGCGATATCCTTAACACCACATTATTGTACCTATGAACTTCCATATCCATCATCCCGCGGATGCATTACGTCCGTTTGTAAAGCAATATTATTATTGGGAAGACGATACCCGTGGTATTATTCAACTACCACAAAACCTGTTTGCCCTGGGCGATCAGTACATGGTATTCATTCTCGAAGGGAAGGCTGAAGTTAAACCAGTGAATCACAAGGCATTCACCTTGCCTGCGGGCTCTGTGCTGGGGCATCTTACCTGCGCCTGCCAGTTACAGGTGCAGGGGCCGGTAAAGGCAGCAGTAATACAGCTGAACGCTTATGGATGCTACCGGCTTTTAGGTATGGATGCCGCTAATTTCACCAATTACTACCGCAACCTGTTGGCCGCCGGACAACCTGTGTGGCAGGAACTGATCACGGCCCTCCAACAGGAAAAGGAGCCGCAACGCATAGAGTCATTGCTGGATGGTGCTTGTCTGCAGGCGCTTTCACAGCAACCGGGCAATCTCCGTGAAGTAGACGACATGGCGGATTACCTGGTGATCATGCAGGGAAATGTAAGCATGGACGAACTCACCACCCGCTACGGACTTTCCCGTCCCACGCTTGAAAGACTCTTCAGCAAAATAGTAGGTATTCCGCCGCAATTATATGCGCGGATGATCCGCTATAAAACCGCGCTGAGTGCGCTCCGCCAGTTAAACTTACCACAATGGCAAACACAGGTGGAAGCAACATCCTGGTACAACCAGGCCATGTTTATAAAAGACTACCTGCTGTTTAATCATGAAACGCCTTCTTACTTTACTCCTTCAACAGGAACTATTGCACATATGCAGGTAGATAACCTGCAGCAGGTGGCAGTAGCCAGTTAAGAAAAAGCTGCTTTTGCAGCAATATAAAAAAACAAACTTCCGGGAGCAGGCAAGCCTGTTCCCGGAAAAACCATGCTCGATATAACCCTCACCAATACACGAAAAAGTACAATACCATACTTTTTATTTAACTTACTTTTTCTAACAGGCATTACTATGCAATATTCTGCAGCCCATTGGCGTGAACAACTAAAACTGCAATCTCATGTTGAAGGCGGCGCATTCCGCGAAACTTACCGGTCGGAGTGGGTACTCGACATGAAAACCCTGCCTGCCGGCATGAGTGGTAACCGCAATGCATCTACCTGCATTTATTTCTTACTGGAAGAAGGAGAGTTTTCTGCATTCCATCGTATCGCAGCCGATGAAATCTGGCATTTTTATGATGGCAGCACATTGACTATCTACGAGATCGTTCCCGGTGGAGAACTGCTGATACATAAGCTTGGACGCGATATTCAAAACAATGAAAGCCTGCAGGTGATCATCACCGCGGGCAACTGGTTTGCTTCCCGCGTGGAAGTGCCCGGCGGATACGCCCTTGCCGGCTGCACCGTAGCGCCCGGCTTTGATTTTGCAGATTTTGAACTGGCTGAAAAAGCGCCGTTGCAGGCGGCTTACCCGGAACATGCGGCACTGATCGACAGTCTTACCAGGTAACGGTAACGGCTATCCGCTGCAGGCTCCTTACTTTTCACTAAATTTAGGTATGAAAAAAGCCCTTTATCTCGTTGTATTTATATTATTCGCGCTCCTGATCTTTTGGCTGGGCAAGCGTTTTGGCAGTACCAATGTGAGCCAGCAGGTAATTTCCAACAGCACTATTGTAAAAGAAATTGCAGAACTGGCCAGCCTGGATGTACAGGGAAGCGCCAGTATCAAAAGGAGTAATATTGAAAACAGCGGCGACTGGACTGATAACCTGAAGAAAGCATTCCTTGAAAATACAGTATGGGTAACTATTCCGTACCAGGCCAAATACGGCGTAAACATCGACGATAAGTTGTTTAAAGTGCAAATGACTGATAAGAAGATCATTATCAGTTTACCGGCGCCCCGTTTGCTCAGCTATGAACTGAAAATGGACCGGATGGAAACCTCGAACCGTAAAGGCTGGCTCCAGTTCCAGGATGACGAAACCTATACCGATGTTCAGAAAAGTCTCTATCGTACCTCCCGTGCCCAGCTGGAAAATAACCCCACTTACATCCAGCAATCCAAAGAGAAAATACAGAAGGTAATGGAGCAGTACTATGCTCCATTCCTGAAGGACCACACCCTGGAAATCCGGTACGACGGCGAAACCAGTGCACCGGCTTTAAACTAACCGCTACGCCGCTTCCTGCGCAATATATTTTACCAGGCTTCTTTTGGCGATGGGCAGCAAGGTTTCATCTACCGGCACCACCAATGGCGTTTCCACGCAATACACCGCAGGGTTGGGTAAATTATTCCGTTCCCGTATCAGCATGCCTTTAATATGATTGATGGTATGCACCAGGTCTTTCTTATAGGCCTGAAGGTATTGGGTATGAATACCCCGGTATTTCTCGTCATGTCTTTCAAAAATAGTAAGCCGGTAAGTGTATACCAGCGTTTGCCGGCCACGACCGTCGCACAACAGCAGATACCCTTCGGCTGTTTCCAGCGGCACAAGCCCCACCGGGAAAATACTGAGATGTTCCGCCACGTATTCGTAAATCTCCGTTCCTTCCTTAATAGTGCTGTTTAACTGTGGCAGGGAATAATGGATGATGGACTCCAGTTCTTCCATCAGTTCATCATCTGCAATCAATTGCTCGTACAATAGCTCCAGCTTCTGGATGTTCACTGCGGTAAGCCTTTTTGGAAACTGCTGCTGTAAAAACTGTTTGTTGTCCCGGAACGCTATCAGGTTGTTGTAATGAAAGATAATGTCTGACAACTGCGGGTACAGCCTGCTCTGGGTAAAGTGTTGATTAATGTCCTGTAAATAAGCCAATAGCGTGTACTTTTTGAGCTCAAAGTCTATGTAACCATCGGCAAACCATGTTTCACTTAACGCTCCCATATGAATTTAATTTAATGGATCATGTACTGAATTTACGAAAAAAAAACCGTAAAAAGGAGCGTTTATAAGGGTCAGAGCACTATTTTAAATAATATTTCCATGCCAGTCAAACAAAGTACTGCAAAGGATCTGGCTATGTCAAGTGGTAGTAAAAAAGAAGGTAATTACAAAAATATTTTAACGCTAACTTTTTTATTAGCGTAATTTTCATAACTTCAGTATATTATTTTTCATTTTTTTAATTTCAGTTATCATGAACATTTACGTAGCCAACCTGCACTATAGGTTGAACGATGAGGATCTCCATCAGATTTTCAGCGATTTTGGAGAGGTTACCTCCGCTAAGGTTATCAAAGACCACGAAACAGGCCGCTCACGTGGTTTTGGCTTTGTGGAAATGCCTAATCAAGAAGAAGGAGCAAAGGCTATGGATAGTTTGAACGGCAGCGAAATCGAAGGTAAGCAATTGATGGTAAACGAAGCAAGACCTAAACAACCGAATAATAATTTCAAAGGTGGCGGTGGTAATAACCGTGGCGGCGGAGGATATGGTTCCCGCGACCGTCGTTATTAATAATCCCCTTTATTCGGCACTAAGGAACTAAAAAGAGACGCTTTTTCGGGCGTCTCTTTTTTTGTGGCTGTTAAAAGACAAAATGCAGCAGAAAAAGATTCCTGCTGCATTCCTGCTAATACAATAGCTATCTTAAATTCCTCTCTTCGGATCAAAATTCTCCAGTTCCTTCGCTACTGCGCTCAGGAAAGTAGAACCCAGGGAGCCGTCTACAATGCGATGGTCGTAAGACATCGACAGGTACATCATGTGCCTGATGCCAATGGTATCACCGTCTTCCGTTTCAATAACCACCGGGCGTTTCTTGATGGCGCCCACTGCCAGGATGGCCACCTGCGGCTGATTGATAATGGGCGTACCCATCAGGCTGCCAAAAGTGCCTACATTGGTAAGCGTGAAAGTACCGCTCTGGGTATCTTCCGGCTTCAGCTTATTCTGGCGGGCAGAATTGGCCATATAGTTTACCTGTTTGGTTAACCCGGTGAGGTTCAGCATATCTGCATTCTTGATCACCGGAACAATCAGGTTACCACTTGGCAATGCGGTAGCCATACCTATGTTGATGTCTTTCTTGATAATAATCTTATCGCCGTCGAGCGAGCAGTTGATCAGCGGGAAACGCTTGATACACTTCACAATGGCTTCTATAAACAGCGGCGTGAAAGTCAGTTTTTCACCTTCACGTTTTTCGAAATCCCCTTTTACACGATCGCGCCATTTCACCATGTTGGTCACATCGGCCTCGGCAAAGCTGGTCACATGCGGACTGGTTTGTTTGCTCATTACCATGTGGTTGGCAATCAGTTTACGCATACGATCCATTTCAATAATTTCCACATTACCGCTATAGGTTGGGGAAGCCACGGTAGTGGTCACCACCGGCTGACGGGTAGTGGCCGCTGCTGTTGAGGTTGCCGGTTCCGGCGTTACATCCGGAATCACCTTTCCTTCGCGGCGGTCGGCTACGTATTGAAGGATATCTCTTTTGGTTACGCGGCCATCGTTGCCGGAACCGGGGATTTTTTCCAGGTCGGAAAAGCTGATGCCTTCCTGTTGTGCAATGGTAAGTACCAGCGGGGAGTAGAATTTGGCTCCGCCACCGGAAACAGGCGCTTCGGCAGCAGGTGTATATGCCGGCGCTGTAGTGAATTTTGGTTCAGTGGCTGCAGGTGCAGCAGGCGTAACAGGTGTGGAAACCGCTGCTGCATCGGCATTGGTATTAATGCGGGCAATGACTGTACCTACCGGCACCACATCATTTTCATTGAAGAGCAGTTCTGTGATTTCGCCTTCCGCGGTGGAAGGAACTTCGCTGTCCACCTTGTCGGTGGCAATTTCAAGTACGGTTTCATCTACTGTTACGTGATCGCCCGCCTTTTTATGCCAACGCAAAATGGTGGCTTCCATGATGCTCTCCCCCATTTTTGGCATTACCAATTCTACAATGGCCATAAGATTGATTTTTGCTTTAGTGCGCAACAAAAATAAGGGAATTGTACCAATTCAAAATACGTGAATATCCCTATTCCAGAATGAGTTTGCGCAACTCATTCATGGCGTAGACAGCTGTCATTTGCGTATTCCGTTCCCGGTCGTAACGCAGCTGGTGTTTTATGGTGACTTTTCTCTTTTCATTTCCTACCGCTATCCAAACGGTGCCCACCGGTTTTTCCGGCGTACCGCCATCAGGTCCCATGATCCCGGATACGGCAATGGCATAATCAGTTTGCAGCAGTGCCAAAGCGCCGGTCAGCATTTCAAGCACAGTGGCCTCACTCACGGCGCCATGCGCCTGCAGGGTTGCCGGATTCACGCCTAACATCTTTACTTTCATTTCATTCGCATACGTTACCGCACTGCCTTTGAAATAAGCGGAACTACCAGGAACAGCAGTAATCCAGCTGGCAATCAGTCCGCCGGTACAGCTTTCCGCGGTACCCATGGTTTTCCCTTTCTCCTTTAACAGGTTACCGAGTACTTCGCCTATAGAAATATCCTGGTCTGTTACCGTGATATCTGCCAGCAGGTCTTTCAGCTGGTGAAACAGGATGCTCACTTCTGCCGCCACTGATAATTTATCTTTCCCAAAACCGGTTAACCGGAGTTTCAAGAGGCTGTAACTGGGCAGGTAAGCCAGTTTGATGTGGGCAGGGAGCTTTGCTTCAAAAGCAACCAGCCGTTCGGCAATAAAAGATTCGCCCATGCCGGAGGTAACCAGCGTTTGATGTACTACTGCCGGGGTTTTGAAATGGCTGGCCAGCCGGGGCAGCACGTAATCTTCCATGATCCCCTTCATTTCATGCGGCACCCCGGGCATGGATACATAGATCTTGCCTTCTTTCTCAAACCACATTCCCGGCGCGGTGCCTCTCTTATTTTCAATAACCGTGGCCGTTTCCGGTACCAGGCTCTGGTCCAGGTTCCTTTGCAGGATGGGCAGCCCCCTGCTTTCAAAAATATGCAGTACGTTATCCAGCGTTTCCTGGTGCTGTACCAGCCGGGTATTGAAGTATTCACACAAGGTGGGCTTGGTGATATCATCGGCCGTGGGTCCCAGCCCGCCGGTGATCAGCACAATATCCGACACCGCCGATTCTTTTGCCAGGGCGTCCAGGATATCATCCCTGATATCGCCAATGGCTACACGCCGGTGTACCCATATGCCCATTGCATTCAGTTGCTGCGCCATCCAGGCAGAATTGGTATCAATCGTTTGGCCTATCAACAGTTCATCTCCGATGGTGATGATGCTGGTGGTGATTTTATCCATAATGCGTTGTTTATACTGCTATTCAAAAAACGGTGCCAGTATTTTCTGCAGCTCTTCCGGCAAGCCAGCTTTCTGCTTCGTTTTCACATCAATGAATACCAGTGTGGTCACTCCAACATTCAGCAATTCATTCTTTTCGTTATACAACTCACTGTGAAACTGTATCTTAGAACCCTTCGGCATCTCCTTTAGTATAGTCTTCACCGTTATCAGGTCGTCGTAATAGGCGGGCCGCAGGTATTTCACATTCAGTTCGGCTACCGGCATAATCACGCCCTGTTCTTCCAGCTGCCTATAGCTGAAACCCAGTTCACGTATGGCTTCTGCCCTGCCTACTTCGTAATACAGCCCGTAATTGCCATAATACAGGTATCCCATCTGGTCTGTTTCCCCATAACGCACCCTGATTGTTGTTGTACTGATAAACATGGTTCCCCGCTATTTTTATCCTAAACGTTTACTTGAAAATTTTATTTGCCTAATGCGCCATCCAGTGAAAACCTGCCCGGTCCAGTGAAAAGCAGCGTTACAAATGCTGCCAGGAAAAGAATCGGCATTTCTTTTTCTGATACCGGGTCGTGGCCGTGAATCATAAAAATGATCACTCCCATACAAATGACCAATGGCACAGAAGCCAGTCTGGTTAACAGTCCCATGATCAGCAACACCGCGCAGAACACTTCTGCAAAAACCACCATTCCCAAAGAAATTTTATGTCCTACTCCCAATGGATCAGGAAAAGAATTCATTTTGGCAGTAAAATTGATCAGCTTGGGCCAGCCATGCAGGAGTATCAGACCACCGGATATCACCCGGAGCACCAGCATGGAGAAACTTACAGCGCCATTCGAGTAGCCGGCAGAGAACAGTTTTCTCATAGTAGGTAAGGTTTTTGTTCTTAAAATTATTTTCCGCAAGATAAATGAATAGCTTTTGCCTTGCTACCGGAGTTATCCACATTGTTAGAAACACAATCGGAAAGGAAAAGATATAACTTTTATATTTGCTGATACCACCTGGTTCGTTTCTCATCATGAACGCCGGCGGCACTCAGGCATCAAAGAAACGGACTACCAGGGTCAGGCCACGACAGAGTACTTCCCCGGCTGGAAAATATTTCCTCCCGGGATTCGTTTTAAACGCATATTCAAGAAATAACAGCTATAGCATGCAATTTATAAGAAGAGTTTTTGTTCCCGGACATCTGTACATATCACTCCTGGCCTTTACGGGTACAGGTTTGATAGGGCTGCCTGCCGCACAGGCACAGCAAACACGCATTTATACAGATCCGGAAAAAGTGTTCAAGGACGCCCAGCAGTATTTCCAGCAGGAAAAATATGCCGTGTCCATGCAGCTTTTCAAGCAAACCCTTGATAACATCGACTATTTCCACGAAACCAACCGAGACCTGGTTAAAACAGATGCGTACTACTATTATACCATCTGCGCACTGAAACTGCAACAGGACAATGCGGAAAAACAGGCGCAGGAATTCCTGAAACTGGCCAATAACAATGCCCGGGAAGAACTGGTGAGCTATCAACTGGCAAAATATTATTTCCGTCAGAATAAACTCAAAGAGGCCATTCCCCTCTACGAGAAAGCCAATATCGAAAACCTCTCCAACGCAGAAATTGCAGAAGCAAAATTTGAACTGGCCTATTGCTATTTTAATTTAAAAGATTTTAAAAAGGCACAGCCCCTGTTTGCCTCCATCAAAGAAGTACCGGGCAAATACAGCATTCCTGCTAATTATTACTATGGTTTCATCAGCTACTATAACCACCAGTATGCAGAAGCACTCAATAGTTTCCAGAAAGTAGTGAACGAACCGAAATACAGCAACGTAGTGCCTTATTACATCGCTGAAATTTATTACTTCCAGGGAAAAACAGATCAGCTGATCGCCTACACCGAGCCACTGCTGAGACAAGGCGGACAATACTACGAAGCAGAGCTGAAACAGTTACTCGGTAAAGCCTACTTCGAAAAAAAGAACTATCCGAAAGCATTGCCCTACCTGCAGGATTTCCAGGATAATGCAGATGACGTGAGAAACGAAGATATCTACCAGTTATCATACGCTTATTACCAGACGAATAACCTCTCAAAAGCGATCGCCGGATTTAAACAACTGAGCAGCTCCAAAGACTCACTTGGACAAAATTCCATGTACCTCCTGGGCGACTGCTACCTCCGCACCGGTCAGAAAGCCAATGCACGCAATGCTTTTGCCTTTTGCGCCAACAACAGCTCCAACGCACAGCAACAGGAAATTTCCAGGTTCAACTACGGTAAATTATCGTACGAACTGGGCTACCCCGATGCGGCGCTCAGCGAACTCACACAGTTTGTAAAAACATACCCGCAATCTGCTTATAACAAAGAAGCCCGGGAAATACTCGTTAATCTTTTCATGAACAGCAATAACTACAAAGACGGTTTAGCGACCATTGAATCGATTCGCGATAAAAACCCGACGGTGCTGAAAGCTTACCAGAAAGTAGCCTACGGCCGCGCCACCCAGCTGATCAACGACCAGCAACTGGCAGAAGCCGACCGCCTGCTGGATGTGGCCATCAGCAACCCCTACGATCCACAGATCAAACAACTCGCCCATTTCTGGAAAGCAGAAATTGCCCTTCGTCAGAATAAAACAGACCAGGCGGTTACTAACCTGAACGCCTATCTGAATAATACGGCCCCGGTGTCCGGTGAAGCTAACGCACAAACCGCCAGCTACAACCTGGGATACAGCCTCCTGAAACAGGACAAATTCACGGAAGCACTGCCTTACTTTGAATCCGCCCAGCGCACCAGCGGCCCTAACGCAGAACGCATTGCCACCGACGCCGCCCTACGCAGCGCCGATTGTTATTATATGCTTCGCCAGTTCCCGAAGGCACTGGCGCTGTACGACCGCATCATCAGCAACAACGCTCCCGGCGCTGATTACGCCACCTACCAGAAAGCCGTGATCCTCGGCTTACAGGGCAAGCAAGGCGAGAAACTTGCACTGCTCAAACAACTGGGTAACAAGTTTCCATCGTCCGGCTTTAATAACGAAACAGATATTGAGATAGCCAATACCTATCTCTCGGAAGAAAAATATACAGAAGCCATTCCTTTCCTGGAAAATGTTTTACAGAAACAACCCAACGGACCGAATGCACCACGCGCACTCCTGAAACTGGGTTTGAGCTACTACAATAAAGATAACGACAGTAAAGCGCTGGCCTATTACCGCCAGGTAGTGGAGAAATTCCCTAACTCGCCGGAATCCAATGAAGCCCTGCAAAGTATGAAGTCGATTTATGTTAGCCAGGGCAAAACCGACGACTACCTCGCCTTCCTGAAAGCCAGCGGCAGAACCGTTACCGCTTCTGCTGAAGACTCCCTGGCCTATGCTGCTGCTGAAGCCCGCTTCACCAGCAACGATTGTACAGGCGCCACCAGCGGCTTCAACAACTATATCCAGAAATATCCGAACGGACAATTTATCCTGCCGGCCTACTTCTATAAAGCAGAATGCGCTTATAACAGCAAAGACTATACGAGCGCATTGCCCGCCTACGAATTTGTATTATCCCGCAACAACAGTTTATATGCAGAAAGATCTGCGCTACAGGCGGCTAACATCAATTTCTACCAGGTAAAAAATTACGATAAGGCAAGAGGCTACTACCTGCAACTGCAGGACCTCGCTACCAGCAAAGAAAACAGTCTTACTGCCACCAGGGGATTACTTCGCAGCAACTACCAGCTGAAACGTTGGGACGAAGTAACCAACTATTCAGAAATGTTACTGGCTGCCGCCAATATCAGCACGGATGATCAGATCATCGCTCACTTCTATCATGGTAAAGCATTGCAGCAGGCAAAAGATTATGCCGCCGCCCTGTCGGAGTTCAAAACAGTTGCCGGCATGACCAAATCTGAAACAGGCGCCGAAGCCCGCTACAACATTGCGGATTGCTACCTGCAACAGAATGAACTGGATGCTGCTGAAAAAGCTGGTTTTGATGTGATTAAAAATACGCCGTCCTATGAATACTGGGTGGCTAAATCATATATCCTGCTGGGAGATGTATACGCCCGCCAACAGGATTATTTCAATGCAAAAGCTACTTACCAGAGCATCGTTACCAACAGCTCTATTCCTGAGCTGAAACAGGAAGCGAAAGATAAACTGGCCAAAGCGGAAGCAGAAGAAAAAGCAGCCGGTAAAAAACCGAAGAAATAATCACCCGGATTCTGGAATCTGACATTAAGCGCAACAAAGCATGAACATTCAAGCAATATATAACAAACGAACTTTTATCATATCAGCACTGGGGCTGACGGGAATGCTGTTTTCACAGAAAGCAGCCGCTCAGGAGGTATTGAAACAGGAAACGATTGATATCATTTCCACCAACCAACCCAAACTGCGCGACGCCTACAAACTCAATCTCACAGCTTCTTTGCCGGGTATCGATACCACCCGTCCTTCCATGAAGTACGAGATACCGGCGCTGAACCTGAACTTTATGTACCAGGCCATGCCGCTCAAACCGTTGGCACTGGGTAAAGATTCATTGTCGTACCTGCAGAACAACTTCGTGAAACTCGGATATGGCAATTATAAAACACCCTATGTGCAGGCTGGGTTCGGCAGCGGCCGGCAGGATATGTACAACTACGGTTTGTACGTAAACTACACCGGTTCCAAAGGCAAGGAAATTCCTGACCAGGATTATAGTAACCTCAATGTACTGGCCGCGGGCACCTACCTGTTGCCAAAGTTCCGGTTCGACGGAAGCATCGGGTACGACCGTAATACCGTTCACTACTATGGCTATGGCCACGATACGGCCAGCTATAAAAAGAAGGATATCGAGCAAACGTTTAACCAGATCACCGCTTCGGCAGGCATGCAGAACAGGCCGCAAAACGACTGGGCATTTACCTTCCAGCCAAAAGTGAAGTTTATTCTTTTCAACGATTCCTACAAGCGCACAGAAAATACCTTCCAACTGAATGTACCGGTACGTAAGCAGGTGTTTGAAGATATCTACATAAAAGTAGAAGGTGTGTTTGATCTTTCTACCTATAAAGAAGATAACAACCGCGCCATCAACAACAACATCGCTTCTATCCACCCTGCAGTGGATATCATGAAACCGGGGTTTGTGCTGCATGCCGGCGTAAATCCAACGTGGAGCAACGGCGAATTTTACCTGCTGCCCGACATCGTGAATGAGTCGCACCTGATCCGTAAAAAACTGATCCTGAGCAGTGGATGGATTTCCTATTTTGAAAAGAATTCCTATCGCAACCTCGCCAATAAAAATCCGTTCCTCGCCGGCTTACCGGGAGAAATGATGAATACCCGTGTAGAAGAAAAATATACCGGTATCAAAGGTACGCTGGGCAGCCATTTCAACTATAACACTAAATTCGCTTCTGTTACCTGGTACAATATGCCGCTGTTTGTAAACGACAGCGCTGATACCAAGAAATTCACCACCCGTAACGAAGCCCAGCTGCGCGCTTTCCAGCTGCATGGTGAAGTAGGCTATATTGAAGAAGAAAAATTCCAGGCCCGCGTAAGCTTCGACTGGTATAATTATAACAAACAGGAAACGGAAGTGCAACCATGGCACCTGCCCGCTTTCCAGGGCGATTTGTTTGCACAATACACCATCGCCAAAAAATTACACCTGAATGCCGACCTCTTTGCACTGAGCGGCAGCTATTACCTGCTCCCCAACAAAGACTTTGGCAAAACCAAAGGCGCATGGGACCTGAATGCAGGCGCATCCTATGATATCAGCAAAAATTTCGGACTGTGGGTGAATGCAAATAACCTGTTCAATACGCACTACCAGCGGTATTATCTTTACCCTACTTATGGGTTCAATATTGTGGGTGGTGTGATGATTAAGTTTTAACTTTATATGCGGATTTTGTCTTTCTCGCTGATTATACTGATTACCAGGATTTGATCTTTTTTTGATTTTTTTGATTTTGGGGGAATATATGCGAGTATATCCACTTATATCTTCGAAAATCCTTTATAAAATCACAAAAGTTCAAATCCTGGTAATCAGTATAATCAGCGTAATCAGCGAGAAAGACAAAATCCGCAGCATTATTCACTAAAAATTGCTCCACTTGATACTTCAGCAATATATCCAGGAAGTGCTGTTTAAACAGCGGATTTGTGTAGTACCACAGCTGGGAACATTTTCTGTACAACATTTTCCGGCGCATTATAACGACCACGCCCAAACGCTTACGGCGCCACGTGAGCAGGTGATGTTTACCCAACAATGGCAGGACGATGGTTCCTGTGTGGAATGGATAGCCCTTAAGGAAAACCTGGTGCCGGCAGTAGCACAGCGGAAGCTGGAAAAATACCTGGAAGAGCTGAAAGCAGAACTTCAATCCGGGAAGCCACTGGTATTACCGGGTATTGGTCAGTTGCAGGGCGACTTTACCGGCAACATTCACTTCCATGCAGAGGAACTGCCGGTAGAAAAAGAAACACTGGATATTAAGCCGATAGAACGCACAACAGATAGCCGCTCTGCGCCAGCATTTGTTCCACCGCCGCCTTTGGAGGCGCTGGAGCCTGTTATGACAGAAGAGGTAGAAGATACATTGGAAGCCGTAACAGAAGAAAGTGGTTTTAAATGGTGGTGGGCAGCTATTCCCATTGCGGCTATTGTAATTGGATTAGCCGCCTGGTGGTATTTATCGGGTGTTTCAAAACCAATAGCTGAATCCGAAACTCCCGCTGATACGGAAGTCAACGCGCAACAGCTCGCCGCCGCTGCTGCAGATTCCATACAAAAGGTCCTGGCCGACTCCACAGCAAAAGCTGCGATTACGCCCATTACCTATTATGCAGTGGTGGAAAGATACAAAGACAGCAGCATCGCTGTAAAAAAACAAAAGCAACAACTCGCCTGGGGAAAAACGCTGGTTCTTTATAAAAGGGACAGCATGTACAGAACTGCGGTGGAATTGCGCTCACTGGCAGCAGATACAACCGTGCAAAGGGATAGCATCCGCAAAATATTTGGCAATAAAGTATTTCTTGAATTTTAGCTGTTAAGCTTTGATTTCAGCGGCTACAATTTCCAGCCCCTCCGCAAAAGTACGGGGCTGATAACCCAGTTCTTTGGCCGCCTTATCTATTATCAGCCCGGTTTTGGCAGGACGGGCCGCCGGTTGTGCCAGTGTTTTGGCACTGATTTTTTCTACGAGGGAAGTATCCAGTTTAAAGTATTCAGCCGTTTGAATGGCCATATCATAGGGAGTGAGAATTTCATTTCCGGAGATGTTGAAGAAACCGTTTGCTTTCTTATCTGCAATCAGCAAACAACCCTTCGCCAGGTCGTGGCATAAGGTAGGCGTACGCCATTGGTCATCCACCACTTTCACTTTTTTACCCTGCTGCAAATTATTTTTTACCCAGGTAATCATATTATTGCGATGCGGATCTGCTACCACGCCATACACCAGTACAGTGCGGACAATGGCCCACTTCAGTTTGCTATTGATCACCAGTCGCTCTGCAGCTACTTTACTGGTACCATAATAATTAATAGGATTTACGGTAGCGTCTTCACTGTAAGGTCCCTGTAAGCCATCGAATACAAAATCGGTAGACAGGAAAATGAAGAAGGCGTTGCAACTTTCTGCCGCGTGTACCAGGTAACGGGTAGCTCCTACATTGGTATCCCAGCACGCATCTTTATTTTTTTCGCAGTCATCTACCTGCGACATGGCGCCGCCATGAATAATGATATCCGGCTGATGTTTTTCCACCAGCTGCTTTACGCTGCCGGCATCGCGGAGGTTCACCGCCTCATAAGTGTATTTATCCCGCAGGGGGAAACGATTAGGGCCTCTGCCTGTGGCTATCACATCATATTTTCCATCTTGCAGAAAAAGCGGGATCAGATGTTGTCCCAATAATCCGTTACTACCAGTTATAAGTACCTTCATAAAGCCATGTTCAATACGCTATTTCTAAAGATAAGAAAAAAAAGCTTTTAGCTGTTCACCAAAATGAGGCATTTCGATAACAGCTAAAAGCTGATCACCTGCAACTTTACTTGTGCATGCCCAGGTTATACATGGTGAACGCCCAGATATCAGCGGCTTCATCAATCATCTTGGAAGTGGGCTTGCCGGCTCCGTGACCTGCCTGTGTTTCAATACGGATCAGGGCCGGGTTTGGCCCGGCGTTGTCTGCCTGCAGTGTAGCTGCAAACTTAAACGAATGCGCCGGTACCACACGGTCGTCGTGATCCGCAGTGGTGATCAGTGTAGCCGGGTAAGCGGTACCTGGCTTCAGGTTATGCAACGGTGAATATTTCAGCAGGTATTTAAACTGTTCTGCATGATCGCTGCTACCGTATTCCACTGCCCAGGCCCAACCGATGGTAAATTTCTGAAAGCGCAGCATGTCCATTACGCCTACAGCGGGCAGTGCCACCTTAAACAATTCCGGACGCTGCGTCATACAGGCGCCTACCAGTAAACCACCGTTGGAACCGCCGCGGATCGCTATCTTGCCGGGATTGGTGTATTTCGCTTTCACCAGGTATTCAGCTGCACCGATAAAATCGTTGAATACATTCTGTTTCTTTTCCATCATACCCGCTTTGTGCCAGGCTTCACCGTATTCGCTGCCACCTCTCAGTGATACTACGGCGTATATGCCTCCCTGTTCCATGAAGTATAGGTTGGAAACGCTGAAAGAGGGCGTCATGGCAATATTAAATCCGCCGTAGCCGTAGAGCAACACGGGGTTATTACCATTCAGCCGGATCCCTTTCTTGTAGGAAAGGAATATGGGAACACTTTCTCCATCGGCACTTTTAAAGAATACCTGTTTGGTTTCGTATTCCGCAGGGTTGAATTTTACTTCTGCCTTATTATATAAGGTAGAAACGCCGGTGGCCACATCATATTTATATACAGCAGGCGGCGTAACAAAGGAAGTATAAGTATAAAAGAATTCCTTGTCTTCTTTCTTGCTGCCAAATCCACCAGCGGTTCCGAGGCCAGGCAGTTTCACTTCATGTTCTAGCTTACCTTTATAATCATACTGGTAAACCCTGGTAGAAGCGTCTTTCAGATAGGAAAGGAATAATTTGCCGCCGGCAAGGCCCACTCCCTGGAGGGCTTCTTTCTTTTCCGGAACAATTATTTTCCAGTTGGCTTCCGCAGGATTGGCGGGGTCTATCAGCACAATTTTATAGTTGGGTGCGTTATGATTGGTGCGCACCAGCAATTTATCCCCATCGTTATCTATTACGTCTGGTTCGTTAGCGAAGCCTTTTACCAGCAGGGTGAATTCTTTTTGTGCGGGGTTTTGCAGGTCGCGGTACCAGAGTTCCCGGCCGGAAGTACCTTCCGAGGTAGAGAGGATCAGGAAACGCTCATCTTCTGTTACGTCTACGCCGGCGTTGCGCAGCGGGTGTTCTTTATCCACATAGATCAATTCATCCTTCTCCTGCGGATCGCCCAGGCGGTGGTAGTATACTTTCTGGAATTCATTCTTTTGGGATAGTTTGTTTTGTTCATCGGGTTTGTCGTAGCGGCTGTAATAGAAGCCATCACCTTTCCACGACAGGCCACTGAACTTTACCCATTCCAGTTTATCCGGCAGGAGTTGCCGTGTTTCCACGTTTATCACATAACCTTCCTGCCAGTCGGATCCTGCTTTGGAAAGCAGGTAGGCAAAATATTTCCCGTCTTTTGAAAACGACATGCTGCCCAGTGCGGTAGTACCGGCTGCTGACAGTTTGTTGGGATCCAGGAAAACTTCCGGGGTACCGCCTAAAGTGGCAGAACGGTAAAGAACGGACTGGTTCTGCAGACCATCATTTTTAAAGAAGTAATAATAGTTACCGTGTTTAGCGGGGGCGCCGTTTTTGGGGTAATTCCACAATTCTTCCAGTCTTTTGCGGATTTCTGCGCGGAAAGGGATGTTGGAGAGATAGTTTTCTGTTACCTTATTCTGGGCGTCCACCCATGCTTTTGTTTCGGGGCTGTGATCGTCTTCCAGCCACCGGTAAGGATCTGCGATCGGGGTACCGTGATAGTTATCTATGGTATCCACTTTTTTGGATTCGGGATAAGTAATCGTTTGCTGCTGCTGCGCTATTGCCTGCCCGGCGATTAAACTTACGCTCATAAAGATCCACCTCCTATTATTTTTTTTCGACATGCGTAATATTTTTTAAAAAATTTATCTACTTTGTTTGATGGAAATTAAAAATTTAGGTTATTTCATCAGATAACAGTTAGAAAACAATTGCAAAATGTTATTTTTGTGCGCCTTTAAGATATTTTTTTAGCAATTTATATGAAAAAACTGAACAACATTGCAGTCCTTACATCGGGGGGAGATGCTCCCGGGATGAACGCCGCCGTTCGTGCCGTTGTAAGAACGGGCATTTATCATCAGCTGAATGTGTATGGCATTATGTACGGCTATAGGGGAATGTTGAAGAACGAGATCTTCCCAATGGAGTCAAAATCCGTTGCCAACATTATTCAGCGCGGAGGCACCATATTGAAGACCGCCCGGTGCAAAGAGTTCTATGAATATGAAGGGCGAAAAATGGCTTATGAAAATCTGAAAAAACACAACATTGACGGGCTGGTAGTAATTGGTGGAGACGGCTCGTTTAATGGTGCGCAAAAGTTCAGCCAGGAATTTGATATTCCGTGTATAGGCTTGCCTGGTACTATTGACAAGGACATTGCAGGAACTGATTCTACGATTGGATTTGATACAGCTGTGAATACAGCGGTGGAAGCTATCGACAAAATCAGGGACACTGCCGATGCGCATGACCGTTTGTTTGTAATCGAGGTAATGGGCCGTGATGCCGGTTATATTGCGTTACACAGCGGCATTTCCACTGGTGCGGAGCACATATTGCTGCCTGAGCGCAAAACCGAAGTAAATGACATTATTGAAGAACTGCAGGCGAACGAACGCCGCAGAAAACTGGTTAACCTGATCGTAGTAGCCGAAGGCGATGAAACCGGCGGCGCTACTGAAGTTGGTCGTATCATTAAAGAAAGGTGCCCACAACTGGATACCCGGGTTAGTATCCTCGGACACATCCAGCGTGGCGGCGCTCCCACCTGCACAGATCGTATTCTGGCCAGCCGTCTGGGCTATGCAGCCGTAGATGCCCTTCTCGAAGGCATCCACAATGTAATGGTCGGTGTTGTCAACGACAAGATCCATTACACTCCTCTTGATAAAGCTGTAAAAGCCAAACAGGAAATTGACCCCGAATGGTTTAAGATTGTTAAAATTCTTGCGAGTTAAAAAATTAGACTTATGAGTACAAAGGATCTTTCGAAATACTATCACAAGCAGATGGATAACGCTGCGGGTAGAGAACACTCTTCGCACAAAACAAAAATCGTGGCTACCGTAGGCCCGGCATGCGATACCTATGAAGGCCTGCTGACACTGGTAAAGGCCGGCGTTAACGTTTTCCGCCTCAACTTTTCACACGGCTCGCACGAAGATAAACTGCGGATTATTGAATACATCCGCCAGATCAATAAAACAGAACCTTACACCGTAGCCATACTGGCCGATTTGCAGGGACCAAAACTGCGTGTGGGTGAAATCGAAAACAATGCACTCCCGCTGAAGAAAGGTGATATCCTCACTTTCGTAAACGAAAAGCTGGTGGGCAACATGGAAAAAATTTACGTTTCCTACCCTGACCTGTACAAAGATCTTAGAGTTGGCCAGAAAATTCTGCTGGACGACGGCAAAATCGAGACAATTGTAAAAGAAATTACTGCCAGCGGTGAAATCAAAGCGGAAGTATCCCTGCCAGGTGTACTGTCTTCCAAAAAGGGCTTTAACCTCCCGGATACCAAAATCTCCCTCCCTGCGCTGACAGATAAAGATATTATTGACCTGGAATTCATCATCGACCACGAATGCGACTGGGTAGCGCTCTCCTTTGTAAGAAGCGTAAAAGACCTGGCCGTATTACGCAAACGCCTGGAAGCACGTAATTCTAAAATGAAGGTGATCTCTAAAATTGAGAAGCCTGAAGCGATACAGAATCTGAAAGAAATTATCTGGGAAAGTGATGGCGTGATGATTGCCCGTGGTGATCTCGGTGTGGAACTGCCAGTAGAGCAGATCCCGATGATCCAGAAAGATATCATCCGCAAGTGCATTCACCGTGCAAAGCCCGTTATTGTGGCTACACAAATGATGGAAAGCATGATGGACCGCACCCGTCCGAACCGTAGTGAAATCACCGACGTAGCCAACGCCGTACTGGAAGGTGCTGATGCGGTAATGCTGAGCGGCGAAACTGCTACCGGTATGTTCCCGGAACTGGTTATCCAAACCATGAATAAAATTATCCAGGAAGTGGAAAAAGAAGCGATCATTTACAACCGCAACCTGATCCCTCACCGCCACTCTCCTACCTTCCTCAGCGATGCACTGTGCTACAACGCCTGTAAAATTGCGGAAGACCTGGACGCTGATGCCCTCATTGGTATGACCCAGAGCGGTTACACCGGCTTTATGCTGAGTAGCTACCGCCCACGCAGCCCGCTCTACATCTTCACCAAAGAAAGGTCGCTGGTAAACCAGCTGAGCCTGAGCTGGGGTGTACGCGCCTTCTACTACGAAGAAGAAGAAAGCCTGGATGATATCGTATTCGATCAGATCAATATCCTGAAAGAAAGAGGATTCATCAAATCAGGAGATGTAGCCGTTAACACCGGTAGCACCCCTGTCAAAGAACACCTGCCCACAAACATGCTGAAGATCACGAAAGTGGACTAATTGCTATAAGGATTTAGTAAGCGGCGGAGAGGAAGTTCCTTTTCGCCGCTTTTTTGTCAATAATATATACAGACTTGTCTGTTTTGTAAATTTAGCCTAATATTGCCTTATGAAAGAACAAGGCGCAAAAGAAAGAATCTTAAACACAGCCAGCGAATTGTTTTACAAGCAAGGCTACCAGGCAACCGGTATTAACCAGATCATAGAAGAAGCGGGGATTGCCAAAGCAAGCCTGTACCAGCACTTTCCATCCAAGGAAGCTTTGCTGACGGAATATCTACTGCGAACCCGGACCAACAACCACGCCGAGCGGATGGCTTATATTGACCAGCTTGCGCCTGGCAGGGAAAAGCTCATGGGCCTGTTCGAATACCGCCGCCGCCACATGGAAAAAAACAATTTCAGGGGTTGCGCCTTTATCCGCATCGCCTATGAACTGCCAGGATTGAATGAGGACGCACTTTTACAGGTACGGACGCATACCCAAACGCTGAAAACATTTATCGCCGAACAATTACAAATCATAAAACACCCTTACCCCGCAGCGGAACTTGAAGAAATGACCGGCATGCTGTTGAATCTGTATGAAGGCGCGGGGCTTCAGGGCTATATCCAACGGTCCGCAAAACCGGTAGAAGACACGAAGAAAGTGGTTGCCAGGTTGCTGGATACACTTTGAAGCTGATAGATTGAGGAATTGCGACCAAAGGGAAACACATCTTTATAAATACCGGCGAATGCCGGATAAACAAAACTAAATACCAGCAACACTGCCGGAATATCACCAGCAAGGCTGGTAAAAAGCGCCGTAAAACATTAAAGTTTTCGCGGCGTATTTCCATCAATTATTTAGTGCATCCAATAACGTTATCTATTATAAAAAATTTACTCTCATGAAAACAGACCAGTCTGTATATATTAAACCAACCACTGTCAATCCATGGATATCGCTGGCAGTTATCCTGCTGGCGCCACTCATCACCGTGATCGATGTATTTATTGTAAACATCAGCACACCAGCCATTAAAGCGTATTTCCATAGTTCGGACGCAGCGCTGGAACTGGTGATTGCCAGCTACCTCCTGGGTTACGCCGTGTTTCTCATCACCGGCAGCCGCACAGGCGATTACCTGGGCAAAAAGAAAGTATTTATAACCGGGCTGGCTGCATTCACCCTCACCTCAGCCATGTGCGGCTTTGCCACTTCCATGGAAATGTTGATTGTGTCCAGGCTGCTGCAAGGCGTGGCAGCAGCTTTCACCGTACCGCAAACCATCACGCTGATACAACTGAACTTCCAGTCGCCCGCCGACCGCGACAAAGCCTATGGCCTCTACGGCATGGCCCTCGGCACCGGCGCCACCCTGGGACAATTCCTCGGCGGCTACTTCATTACCTCGCACCTGATCACCGACAGCTGGCGGCTGATCTTCCTCGTCAATCTCCCGTTTGGTATTGTAGCAATGTTGCTGGCCTGGTTCTTTGTGCAGGAATCCGGTCAAAACAAAAGCACCCGGTTTGATATACCAGGCATCATCCTGCTCACCTTAGCCTTATCTCTCCTGATATATCCTGTTATACAGGGTGCAGAACTTGGCTGGCCTGCCTGGACTATCACCATGCTGGCAGGTGCATTCATATTATTAGGCGTATTCGTGTGGTATCAACACTGGCTGGGAAAACGGCAACGCGATCCGTTAGTACCGCTGGAACTCTTTCGTATCAGGAGTTTCAACACCGGTGTCATCAGCGTATTATTCTTCTTTGGTGTAAACACCGCTTATATTTTTATTGTAGCCATCTACTTTCAGAATGGATTTCATATGTCGCCTTTTACAGCGGGGAATTACTTCGTCATGCAAACCATTCCTTTCCTGCTGGCTTCTTTGTGGTCAATTAAAAATGCTGCACGATACGGTATCCGCCTGCTACAGTTTGCGTGTATACTAATGATCCTCTCTTTTATCTTACAATTAGTTTTATTTCAGGGAGATGTAGTAACACCTTACGATATCATGCCGTGTTTAATTATTTATGGCAGCGGATCTGGTTTGCTGATGCCATCATTATTAAAAGTGGCGATGTGGGATATGCCGCCGGCTAAAGCAGGAGCCGCCAGCGGCGTGTATTCTACGGTACAGCAGTTTGCCTCTGCGCTGGGTGTAAGCATGCTTGGAGGCATTTTTCTCTACCTTGCACGCCACTCCGGCAATTTTTATCTCGCTTATAAAATTGCGTTGTTCTGCATGATGGGTTATTTAGTAATAGTGATGATCGTGCTAAACCGGGTTAAGCGGTAACTGCTCCTTTTGTTTTCTTATAAGTACCCAGGTAAATAATCAGGGCAATGGTGATCAGTGCAGTACCGGCCACGCATATACCATTCCATTGTGCAAAAGACCATACCCATAGCCCGATGCCGGAGCCAAGTGAAGTGCCAATAAAACTGGTAGTCATAAACACCGTATTCAAACGGTTCCTTGCTTCCGGCAATAATGTGTAGATGCGGGTTTGGTTGGATACATGGATACCCTGTAAACCAAGATCAATAGCGATGATCCCCACGATGATACCTATAATATTGGCTTTAAAAACATAGAAGAGAAAATAACCGAGGAACAAAAAGATGATACCATAACCAATGGCAATGCGCGGATTCTTTTTATCTGCAATGCGTCCCACCAGTGGGGCGCCTAAAGCGCCGGCAGCCGCAGCAAGTCCCATCAACCCGATTTGTTCACTGGTATATTTAAAAGGCGCATCAGACAATAAAAATACCACGGTTGTCCAGAACATGCCAAACATAGCGAAACAACAGGCATTGATAGCCGAAGCTTCTCTTAATAAAGGCTGTTCTTTGATCAGCGTAAGCAATGATTTCATCAGGTCGCCGTAGCTTCCTTTGAAATTTGGTTTACTGGATGGAAAAGATGTAATCATGATCACCGCCAGCAAAGCGCTGATACACGCGGCTATCCAGAACATGGCACGCCATCCGAAATGATGTCCTACTACACCGCTGAGGGTGCGGGATAATAAGATGCCGACGAGTAAGCCACTCATAATAGTACCAATCACTTTCCCCCGGCTTGCAGGATCAGAAAGGCCTGCTGCCAGTGGCAATATCAGCTGCGGCACTACCGAAGTAAAACCAATCAGCAAACCCGTAATTTTCAGCATAGTGATATTCACCGACTCTGCAGCCGCCACCAGGGCCACTACCGCAGCCAGTGTCATCACCACTATCTGCCGCTTGCGCTCCAGTTTGTCACCCAGCGGCACACAAAATAACAGGCCCAGCGCGTAGCCCACCTGCGTAAAAAATGTGACCTGTCCGGCATTACTTTCCGATACGCCAAATTCGTTGCTCATCAACACCAGCAAAGGCTGGCTGTAATAAATATTGGCAACGATCAACCCCGTGCAAAGGGCCATTATCATGATATTCCACCTGCTAAGCGCCATAAAATTGTACTGTTTTTTCCGGGAGATGCAAAGATAGCCTTTTCGTGTTTAGTAGTTGCCCTTTAGCTTTTAAGACGGGCTTTTAACGGAAAAAGGTAAATTTGTCGGACTATTCACTAACAGCTAAATGCTAACCGCTAAAAGCTACCCGTATGTTTACAAGCATTAATCCGTTTACGCAGGAAACCATTGCTGAATATGCAGCACATACACCGGAACAAATAGAGCAGAAATTACAGCTGGGCCATAAAGCATACCGGGAATTATTACAAGTTTCCCTGGAACAACGCCGGCAGTGGATGATGCAGGTTGCACAATCCATGAAAGACAATGCAGATGAACATGCCGCGCTGATCACGCGGGAAATGGGAAAAACGCTGAAAGAAGCACGGGCCGAAGTGCTGAAATGCGCCACCTCGGCAGAATATTATGCAGAAAACATCGTGGAAATGCTGGCACATAAACCGATCGGTTCCGATGCGTATAAAAGTTACGTATCGTACGAACCAAAAGGAATTATACTGGCAATCATGCCCTGGAACTTCCCCTACTGGCAGGTATTCCGCTTTGCTATTCCCAATATACTTGCCGGCAACACCGGCATCCTGAAACATGCCAGCAATGTAAGCGGTTGTGCACTGGCCATCGAAAAAATATTCACTGAAAGTAATTTTCCCGCCGGTACTTTCCAGTCGTTACTCATCTCTTCCAAAGATATAGAACCAGTTATCGCAGATCACCGCGTACAGGGCGTTACACTCACCGGCAGTACCCCCGCAGGTAAAAGTGTAGCGGCGCTTGCCGGGAAATATATCAAGAAAACCGTGCTGGAACTGGGTGGCAGTGATCCTTTTATTGTATTGAAAGATGCCGACCTGGAAGCCGCCGCTAAAACAGCGGTACAAGGTCGTATGCAAAACGCCGGTCAGTCGTGCATTGCCGCAAAACGCTGGATCGTAGAAAAAGATATTGTTCCCGCGTTTACCGCAGCTGTAAAACGGATCCTGCAGGACCTCAAACAGGGAGATCCCACGCAGGAAAGCACACAAATGGGCCCAATGGCCCGCCCCGACCTGGCAGAGGAGCTGGCCAAACAATTACAGGACTCTATTCGCCAGGGGGCTAAGCTGGAGTTGGGTGGCACGCATGAAGGCTGTAACTTTGCGCCTACCCTGCTTACCGGGGTAACCAATAAAATGACGGCTTTCAAAGAAGAAACTTTTGGTCCGCTCGCCGTGATCATAGAAGCAGCCGACGAAACGGATGCTATCGCACTGGCCAATGAAACAGAATTTGGCCTGGGCGCAGCCCTGTGGACCAGCGATCTCGACAAAGCCGCCAAACTGGCCACACAGATAGAAAGTGGCAATGTATTTATTAATGCGATGGTTCGCTCTGATGCACGCTTACCTTTCGGCGGCGTAAAGCAATCCGGCTATGGAAGGGAACTATCACTGGAAGGCACACACGAATTTCTGAATGTAAAGACTGTCTATATACAACAATAAAGCACTGGAATGACCACCTCTCTGAAACGCGACCGCTATACTCCCTATATCAGTTTCTCCCGTAAAGAATGGGCAGAAAGAAGCAATGATGCCATGCTGCAATTACAGGATTACGACCTGGAAGCGCTGCACGGCATGAATGAACCACTCACACAGGAAGAAATAACACAGGTATATCTTCCGCTGGCACATCTGCTCAACTTATATGTAACCGCGTCGCAACAACTGCATACTGCTACCAGTAATTTCCTCAGCAGCCAGGTACATAAAGTGCCTTATATTATTGGCATCGCCGGAAGTGTAGCCGTTGGGAAAAGTACGACCGCCAGGGTGTTACAAAAATTATTACAGGCATGGCCCAATCATCCGCGGGTAGACCTGGTAACAACGGATGGTTTCCTCTATCCCAATAAAGTGCTGGAGGCCAATAATATCATGAACAGAAAAGGCTTCCCGGAAAGCTATGATATTAAAAGACTGATCCACTTCCTGGCGGATGTAAAATCCGGTAAGGAAAAGGTGGCGGCGCCACTTTATTCCCACCTGGAATACGATATCTTACCCGGCCAGCTGCAGTGGATAGAGCAACCGGACATTGTGATTGTAGAAGGCGTGAATGTGTTGCAGGTTCGTCACCGGCAGCAACAAAAAGATCCAGCCGTATTCGTATCCGATTTCTTCGACTTCAGCATTTATGTAGACGCTGCGGAAAAAGATATCCGCAAATGGTACATCGCACGCTTTGAAACCCTGCGCAGAACTGCCTTTCAGAGTCCTGAGTCTTTTTTCCACCGTTATGCACATCTTTCTGATGCGGCCACTATCGAGTTAGCCACACAGATCTGGGATGATATCAACAAACCTAACCTGGAACAAAATATTGCACCTACCCGCTACCGCGCCAGCCTGATTTTGGAAAAAGGTCATCATCATTTCGTTCAATCCATTCAACTGAGAAAGACCTGAATGCAAGGCACACAAATTATCCGTCAACAGCTGCAGGCACTGCTGAAAGAACCCATGGTTCACTGGGAACTGTTTGAAGACATCCTGCAGCCGGTAACTTTCCCCGCAGGCGATCACCTGTCGGAAGCGGGTAAAACCGCCAATGCTATTTATTATATCGAAGAAGGAATTGTGCGGGTATATACCATCCACGATGGTAAAGACATCAGCATGGACTTTGCCTTTCCGCATAACTTTACTACTTCCTACGCCTCTTTCATTACACAAAAACCCGCGGTAGTAAGTTTGCAGGCAGTAACGCCGGTACGTGGGTACGCCTGTTATTATACCGATCTGCAACAATTATATCGCACCTCGCACCAGTCGGAGAAGATAGGCCGGCTGGTAGCTGAACAGCAATACCTGCGGAAATACAACCGGGAACTCTCCTTCCTGCAATACTCCGCACAGGAGCGGTATGCGCAGTTGCTACAGGAATATCCTGAAGTGGTGCAGCATATTCCTGTCAAACAAATTGCTTCTTACCTGGGAATTGAACCGGAAAGTTTAAGCCGGATCAGGAAGAAAAGAAGTACATAACTTGTTCTTCTTACCCATTAACTAACATTTGTCAATTTTATTCCTCCGGAAGATGTGGATCTTTGAGTCCTAAAAAATATACAAATGGCTTTCTTTTCCGGTTTATGCAGTATTGCCCTCTTACTACTGGCGATTGGCTATATCTTCCAGATCCCTCTTTTACAACAACTCCCTGCAGATGCCCGTATATCCGCTGCCGTTATGTTTCTCTTAATAGGGGTCACACATTTGGTTAAGCCGCGCAAACTTACCTATATGATTGAAGGAATGATCCCATATCCTTTATTCATGGTGTTGTTTACCGGGGCGCTGGAAGTATTACTGGGAGCGGGTTTGCTGTTTTCTGCCACACAGTATTATGCGGGATGGGGATTAATGATACTCCTGGTGGCTATGTTTCCTGCCAATATCCGCGTAGCGGTGCTGAACCTGCCGGCGCCTGGCGGATTACCCTCCAAACCCTGGTACATCTGGAGCCGCTTATTATTTCAACCTGTTTATATTTTATGGATATGGTGGGCCATCAATTAATTGATAACTTTATGCCATGCTATAAAAAATTTAACCATGCGCATACATTATTTACGCAATGCCACATTGCTCATAGAATGGAATAATAAGAACATACTGGTTGATCCCATGCTCGGCGTTAAAGACAGCCTGGACCCCGTTCCCAACGCAGCCAACAGCATCCGGAATCCCATGACCGATCTTCCGCTTAACGACGACGATTTAAAGCAGTTGCTGTCGTCCCTGGATGCCATTCTCGTCACCCACCTGCACCGCGACCACTGGGATGTAACTGCACAGGCCATACTGCCTAAAAGCATTCCTTTATTTTGTCAGCCGGAAGATGAAGCCACTATCAGGGAACAGGCATTTACACAGGTGATTCCTGTTGTTACGTCGGTTACCTGGGAAAATATAGTCATTACACGTACTGGTGGACAACATGGCACCGGCGAAATAGGCAAAATGATGGCGCCTGTTTCCGGCTTTGTGCTGAAAGAAGGGAACACTACATTATACATCGCCGGCGATACTATCTGGTGTGAAGAAGTAACAGCTGCGCTGGATACTTTCCGCCCGGATTATGTGGTGGTGAATGCAGGCGCTGCACAATTCCTGCAGGGAGATCCCATCACCATGACCGCAGCAGACGTGATTAAGACCATCCGGCACGCTTCGCAGCCCAAGGTAATAGCAGTGCACATGGGCGCTATAAATCACTGTTTTCTCAGCAGGGAAGCGTTGAGAGCGGCTGTTGCTGCCGAACAGCTGTCCGCCATTATTCCTGAACAAGGCGAATGGATTAATCTTTCATAAAAAGATCTTTTGTACACACAAAAAAAAGGGGCTGTTACCTTCCGGTAACAGCCCTTTCTGCATAATGTAAGGAGTTTTTTTATACCCACTCATTAACATGTTTTGCATTACCCATGCTAACTTCACGGGCCGAAATGGTAAAGGAAATTACCATTGGATTTTTGTTTTCGTAGTCAAAAGACTCTTCAAACTTTACTAAATACCCTTCTTTAAATTCCAGGGTTTTCAGTTTGGAATCAGTGTCTCTTTTGTAAAAAGTAATGGTACCATCTTTTCTTTCAAAGTTGTTTACCATCCACTCAAAGAGATCTGTTTTTCCGGTAGATTCAACGGTCAGCTTAATGCGTCCGCCACGGGTGATGGCTGAAGGGCGACCGGTTGCATCTACTTCTTGTGTGAGGTCATAAGCGACATGCTGTACATTGTACTCGTTGCCGCCTGCTTCAAATTTGGCTTTGAATGACATGTTGGGTTAATTTTTAAGGTTACAATAAAGAAAAAATAATTAGTATTTATTTATGAATTATAAGTACCAAATATAGGATGAAAATTTCAATAGTCAAGAGTCCTAACAAATAATTATTATTCCAATATTTACCGGATTAATACCCTTCTGAAAGTTAGTGAGCGCGGCTGTTTAGCAACATCATTTGCCGGCAGTTATCGAGGTCCCTGCTCTTGCTTTCCAGTTTCGCATTCAGGTCGGCGACCTGTTCTTTCAGACCTGCAATATTTTGTTGTGCATTTTGCAGTTCGCGGAGCTGCTGTTTGGTTTGTTGCAACGACAAACAGTTCTGCACAATATTATCATACAGCCCGTAATGCGTCACTGCATTTTTTGGAATAGAGTTGCGCATATCCGCCAGGGATGCGGCAATCACCTGATCCATGTAATTGGCGTTCTGGTTAGGAAGGTTAATAGAATCGAGGTTATGTTTTACCTTATCCAGCTTTTGCAGGAACTCTGATTGGAACGCCTGCTCTTCCCTGAATGAAGTCAATTCTTTCCGCAGGGATGCGTTTTCCCTGGCAGGTACCTGGTAATTAAAGAATACAGCCAATACAAATAAGGCGACCGTTATAATGAAAAATAACAGGAACCAAATAAAGGATACATTTCTTTCCTGCCTGTTTAATACTTGCATATTGCGGATCGTTTTTTTTAGGGAAATTATCTTGTTGAATGATCAGTTAAGCGGAATAAATTCCTGTTGAAACATTTAGTGTTATTGCACCTGGTTTGTACGCATCACAAACGTCAGAAGCGTTGGGTAATGGCTGTTATATTGCTGCCATAACCGCATGATACTAGTCGGTAAAGAACCAGCGCTTGGTTTTATGCTTCCGCAGGTATTCCGCGTCTTCCTGTGATTCTTCTTTTACGAAAATATTGCTGTCCTGCTTGCGTCCGATATAATCCAATCTGCTCAGGCTTTCAAACAGTTTATTCACGGCCCTTACAAAAGGAATCATGGGCTGCAGGCACTCTCTTACATCCAGGTGCTTATATTTGATATTGGCGCAGTTGATCATGAGCGTTTCAAGTTCTCCCTGTCGCAGTTCGCACCACTCAGATAAGTAGTTCAGCAGCTCCTCTTTACCTGCGCCGGCACGTTGATCAATAGCGTTTTTCATGGTGCGGGCAAGGCCTGCAATAATTTCCAGCATCTGGGCCGGTGGTTGCTGTAATCCTAACCACCGGAATTGCGTGATCCTGGTGCCGAGATACTGCACCATTCTCTCCGTGATATACAATACGACAAGTGCCAGGTCATTTTGCTGGTTCCTGCCGTAGATCTTTTGCACGATGTGTACGCCGTATAATTCCATTTGCCCCAGGAACTGGTCCAGTTCATGAAAGAGATCTATCAATGCAGGATGTGCGCTGACGATGCTGCAGGGAGGGATATAGTCATCATCCATCTCCGGACGGCCATCGGACACACTGATGCGGCCCAGCACCATCTGGTAGCTGCCTAGCTGGCCGGAAGGCAGCTGCGACGCCGGCGCTACGTATAAACTATATTCCGGTGTGGCATAAGGCAATCTTGGTGGATCTTCATCCAGCAAAGGCTCTCCGCTGGGCTGCCGGTCAAAGGGATTTACCTGTATGATGACGTAATAAGTAGTTTCTGTATGTTGCGGGTCCCAGGTATAAGTTGCTTCGGGGAAGGTAGTAGCATACTTCAGCGAATGCACGGTATGTTCAGGGATCTCAATACGGCCGCCACCGGGAGTTACCGCACGGCATTCGGTTAATTTGATCCGCCACAACTGCTGATTATCGGTCACAAACCAGCAACGCAGCGATTCCTTATTTTCTGCTTTGGGGGGCAACAGTCCATAGTTAAGCGCATGGATACCGCATGCCAATGCATCCCTGATCTGGTCCAGCAAAGCATTTTCCGTATCTATAAAATGCTGCTTTTTTATCTTCATACCATCAACCCAGTTAACGGGAAAATGCTTTAGCGGTTCTGCCATAGTTCTGCTCTTTTACGATAACATAATTCTGTTGCAAATAATCACACTGTTTTCTTTAATGCCATTCATAAACACGGCCTTGTCGGGGTCCAGTGTTTTAGCGCTGCCAAACCAACGTGGTTTCAGGTGGAATACCCATCCATATGGCTGCCCGGTGTGATCCACAAAATCAATCGGGGTATTGGGATAGCGATCATTATAATCATTGATAAAATGATAGAACAGGTCGCCCAGATCCATCTTGATAGGTGTACGTGCCCGGAAATAAGTACGGCTGTTGTCAAGCGGACCTTTTTCCATTTCCAGTCCAATGACAATCAGGTCTTTCATTTCATCCTCATTCACTTCCGGTACCTCTTTATAGATAGGATACTGCCACCACTTGTGTACCTTCACAGGAATGGCCATCATCTTTTCAAAAGTTTTATAAACAAAGGTGGGCAGTACAAAGGAAAACATGCTGGTGAGCATCGGGTAATAAAGAAACGTGTCCTTGTCCAGGAACCGGTTTACCAGTACAAATCCGGCGCCGCCAAATAACCAGATGGCCAGTATGAAAGCCAGTTCAGATACCAGGGTGGTTTCATTGGCCCAAAAGCGGGTATACATAAAGTGGCAATGCACTACGCCTAATCCCAGGAACCACACTTCGTAAAAAAGATATTGGTTCATCAGGTTCTGATGGGTAAACAGGAAGGGAATGGAACTGATTACAGCAAATACCAGCGTCATACACACTAAATACAGCAGTGCTTTCTTTTTATAAAGACTGAAATTTTTGATGTATCTGCTGAGCAGAGCCACTATAAAGGACCCTATTGCCAGGGCGCCGACCAGCATGATATAAAACTTAGCGGTGTATCTCATAGTTCTGTTGGTATGTCAAGGTTTTTCGGGTTTGGGTACTAACATTTCAGTTTTTCAGATGGTCGTTAATAGCAAAAATGATTCCATGTAACCTTCTGCCAGCTGTTTTTCAGAGAAAAAAATTATACCCCATCAGCCCCTGCTCAGGTTGCTTGTCAGACAGGATTACTTTTTTCTCTCCTGAAGACGGCACCAGCAAGGTATTAATTTCCACATCTGCAGGAAACAGGTATCCATAGCAGGTTTCCAGCAGCTTGCCATAAGGTTGCCAGGGCAGGTAATCGTATATCCGTTGGCGTTTTACCGGGCCAATGCTCACCGTTACCACCGGCATGTCCGTATAACACGATGTTCCTACCATAGCGTCTACCCCAAGCATGCATTCGCCCAGGGGAACACTGCTTCCGGTATTAACCATTTGCGGCTGACGTTGCCAGGTAATCGTTACCGTTTCTTCCAGTACCTGTTCCAGGCAAAGCTTCACCAGGGTCATATTGCCTGCTATCCGATGAACATATGGTAACAGTTTTACTAACCTGTTCACGGCAGCATCAGGAAGCCCGGGAGGCAACTCCCAGAATTCATGAAATAACTGGTCTGTGTCCTTTCCGAATACGTCAAACAACAGGTGCTTTTCCCGTTGTTCCAGGTATACACGTTGCAGGAAAAACTCATTTTCCAGGGGTTGAAAAAAGCGGCGTGCCTGCTGTTGCTGTTGCTGCTGCTTTTTATACCGCACCACCATTTCGGCAACGGCATTCTGCCTGGAAGAGGGCTCCTGCTTGAATTCATGAAACATGCCCTGCGGCAGCCGGTCGTAAATACCATCGCGCGAAAGGGAAAAACTAATAAACGGCTGATACGGCTGACTGTCGTCCAGCTTCACCCCGGTAATATCTGTTGCAAAAGAACGGGTAAATACATTTTGCAACTGCACCACTATTTCTTCTTCCCGCACATGATTATCGAGTAATTCCCCCACCACTACTTCGGCTCTGATGTCGTATGGTAAAGCATTGACGTGGTCAATCACTTCTTCCAGCACGGCAGCCTTCTGCGCATTATTTACCATGAGGTTATATTTAGGTTTCTCGGATTCTGCTATTAGCGGCAAACTGTTAGCATAACTATCTTTCGTTTATGGTTCCGGGCTAACAACTCAGTAACAAAAATAGCGGTTTGATTTTATTATTATGAATATTACGGCTTAAATTTTGAACCGGGAAAAAATTTTTTCTACGGCCATTATCTTTGGCAATTTATCTAAAAAAAACACTAAAATTGTAAAAACCTGAAAAACCGATGGCCCCCCGTAAACCCGAAAATGAACGCAAGGTAAATTCATTCAGACCCTTTGGAAAAATTGCCAGTCATGTTGACCCCATGGTGCTGTGGACCTTCCTGGGCCTGTTCCTCATAAGCATAGTACTGCTGGCTTTCCAACTCGATGGCCGGGAAGATTGCAGTAATACAGATATAAAACTCAGTCATATTCAGAATAGTAACAGTAAAGCATACGCCGTTGGAGAAGTGATTACTTTTAATGCCGAAAACGCTGATAAAAAAAATGCAGACTATTCCCTGGGAGTTCGGCGACTCCAGCGCCAGGGCCACTGGCAGGCAGGTATACCACTCTTTCAACAAGGCCGGCAGCTATATGATCACACTCACTTCCGGCAAATGCACCTGGCGGAAAGAAGTACTGGTGATCATGAACACACCGGCAGCAGCCAACAGTCAGCCCGATATCTTCCCCGTTATTGATGGCCCCGCTGAAGCATTTGCAGGCAGGCCGGTGACCTTCACCAACTCCACGCCAACCGCCAAAAACTGGACCTGGCGGCTGTTGCAGGATAATGCGGAACCACATGGCGGTTCATCTGTTACATATACCTTCTCTTCCCCTGGTGAAAGAACCCTGTCGCTGATCATCAACGGCGACAGCAGCCATATGGTGCTAAAACATATCACGGTATTCCCTGCAAGGGCCCCCGAACACCAGGAGCAGCCGGAACCGGCCTTTAACCCGGCGCCACTGCCTGCACCAACACCGGAGGTACCGGTAAAGAAAGAAGAGCCACGACCCACCATCTCCGATGATGAATTTAAATACATGCTCACCCAGGTGACCCTGAAACAAAAAACGGCGTCCGATTTTGCGCAATACCTCTGCAATAATCTTAATGCAAGGGTGGTGCTCAATACCAGCGATGTGGATAACTTCACGCATTTCTGTCAGCGGATCTATGGCAAGAAGAAATTCAAGATCGAAAGAGTAAACCTGGCAAAAGACGAGAAAGGATGCGTAAAGGAAATTCTCATCATGTACGACCGCAAAAAAGTGCTGGGCATATTTTAAGCTGATATCATGAAAGGAAAATATTATCAATTACCCATCGATTTTTCACTGCTGCTGCAGAAAAAAGACATGCCGGCCATTTCGCTGGAAGACTCTATCGCGCAGCATATTCACCTGCTCATCACTACCGTACTGGGCGAAAACAAGGATGATGCCCAATATGGCTGCCAGTGGTGGGACAGCGACTTTGACATCAAAGCTTCCAATAACGAAGTAAAGGAGCAGATAGAAAATGCGGTTAAAGCATCCATTACCCGGTATGAAAAAAGGATTTCCCAAATAAGGGTAGTGGCCGCTGTAAACCAGGAAGAATTGTTGCTGCCATCTACCCGTAAAATGAAAAAGAAAATCCGGGTGACCGTTTCAGGAAACGTTACCAAAAACAATCATCCGTTTCAGTACAGCAGCTTCTTTTATATCAGCCCGTTGTCGTACGATTGATTACTTGTTTATTAACCGCTCTCATGAAAGAAAAAAAAGAAAGAATAAAAGACCGCATGCTGAAAACAGCTGCACGGCTCTGGGGATACCCGGATGCTGAAGTGGAAACTTCGTTTGACCCGGTAGTGCAGCTGCTGCTGGAAGCATGCGCCAGTGAGCTGGAGAAAATTTCAGGAGAAGTGGATGTTTCACACGCCCGGCTGGTGGAACGTCTGGCGCAGATCATGATGCCGGAACCCATTACCAGCAGCCAGCCGGCCTATGGCATTCTCCATGCCATTGCCACAGAACCGGTAGCCGATATTCATGCCGATCACCAGTTTTATCATCATACCAAATCAGGCATGCATAACCGCGACCTGTTCTTTGCGCCGGTGACCAGTCACCGCCTGTTCCGCGGACAGGTGCAATACATGGTTATTGGCAACAAGCTGTATGAAACCCGCGATCACTGGTTCAAGGAGCAGATATTACAGGGGCAAACATTCCCTGATATGGCCCCGAATCATTTATGGATAGGCATTTCACTCGAAGATGTACCGCACTCCTGGGAAGGTATGTCCTTCTTCTTTGACCTGCGTAATATCCATCAGCAGGAAATGTTTTATCATTATCTCCCGCTGGCAAAAGTATTTAGCGGCAACCGGGAGCTGATGATAAAAGGAGGCTATCACCATAGCAGGACTGTAGCTGAAGAAGAAAGAGATAATATGATCCAGGTAGCAGTAAATAACAACTCCCGTTATAGCCAGCATATCCTGCAACGTTTCCGCCGCCACTTCCTTACCATCACGGATACGCAGCCACCCCTCGCTTCCCGCACACCGGAAGCCCTCACCAGGATTTTCGGGCAAGATACCGCCCGCTTAAATAAAAAAGTACACTGGTTGCGCATCGAGTTTCCCGAAGCGCTGCATCACACCCTGCTGGAAGACCTGTATTGCAGCATTAACTGCTTCCCGGTTATCAACAAAAAAAATAACGAGCAGTCTATGAAACTGAATCGTTATCTGAATATCATTCCCCTGCAAACACCAGATATTTTTTTTGATATCAAACGTGTTTACGACCTCGAAGGAACCGATTACTATGTGCGTAACTTCTCTACAGCCGGACAAATGCAGGAAGGCGAACTGGTGATCCGCAGCAGTGGCATCGGGCGTTTTGATACCCGCGAAGCCAAAGAAGTGATCGCTTATCTCGTGGAAGTAATCCGCGACGAAAGCTCTTTATTCGAAGAAGTAAAAAATGATTTTGTTACCAACCGCATGAGGGAACTGCATCAGTTGATTGCCTCACTGGAAGAACAGCTGCAACCCGGCAACAACAAAGGAAATATTCCTTATGTGATGGTAAAGCCCAAAGAAAATGCAGAATATATTTTCCTGGAATTTTACTCAACGAACGGCACCGCTGCTAATAATATCCGCATGGGTACGCGAATGCTGGAATATGGCAGTATCAACACCCGCCCCAACAGCATCACACTGCTGAGTAATACCCAGGGAGGAAAAGACAGGCTGAATATCGATGAGAAAATTAACCTGTACCGGTCCCATTTATTGTCGCATAACCGTGTGGTTACCCCCGAAGATATCAAAGCGCTTTGCCGTACTATTTTTGGAAAGGAAATGAAATCGGCCGCTGTTGTTAAGGGGATGGCCCTGCAACCCGGTATGAATGCGGGTTACAGCCGTACGCTGGATATCCGTATTTCATTGCTCCATCAAACCGAACGTTATCCCGCCGCCAATTTGCAATACATGAAAGAGGAATTGCTTTTGCAACTGGAAGAAAAATCCAGCAATACGTTCCCGTTCCGCGTGTTTATTAATGAAGTGTTGATGTAAGTGCATCAACCGGTGCGGGTAATGCAGAAATAGCGCTCCGGTTATCGGTTCTTCCACGCAACTGCACATCTCCGCCGGTTTTCAGCAAATCGGCGGGCACTCCTTTTTTACCATCTGCGGCGTATAATACCACTGCATTCTCAAAACCAAGGTCCACGTAAATCCGGCTACCCACCACCCAGCCTTTGCCGGAGAGGCTTGCATTTTTACGGATATACACGCCATTTGCCTGCAGGTCGTCCAGCAACTGAATGCTCACCAACTGGCCGTCTTCAAAGGCGTTGCTGATTTTCAGCCGCGCAGCATATATCATCATTGCCGGCCGGCTAACCGGCTGTTTACCTACAGAGATACGGATGGAATTAAAATCTTTGTCGCCCGCTTTGCTTACCGGTGCAGGAGTAGAGAAAACGGAACCATTGGCGGAGTTTTTACTGAACACATTGTATCCAAAACCTGGCAGGTATAATTCGGGGCTTTCAAAAAGCTGTTTTATAGCGATGATCTTGTAGATATACTGGGCGGTTTCGTTATTCAGCAGTAGCTGGTAGTAATCACTGCTCCCCTGGCGTTTTATGTTCCGGGAGATGTTACCCGAACCGGCGTTATAGGCTGCTGCGGCCAATGTCCAGGAGTTCAGCTGCTGGTGCAACAGCCGTATCAGTTTACAGGCCGCATGGGTAGCCTTGATAAGATGATTCCTTTCATCGTAGCCCCCGCTCACAGTTAGTCCAAGTTCAGCAGCAGTGCCGGGCATTATCTGCCACACGCCTTGTGCGCCCACCGGTGAGGTAGCATTGCTTAAACCGCTTTCCACAATAGGCAGGTATTTGAAATCCAGCGGCACCTGATATTGTTGCAGGATGGGTTCTATTATCGGGAAATATTGCTCCGCCTTCAACCGGAGTGCCGGCAGATAGCCCTGATAGCGCAGGTTGCGTTTAATAACATCCATGAGGCGGTACGAAACAAAATCCCTTTCCATTGGCACCACCTCCCCGCAGAAATCCACCTGCTGCGCCGTGGTATAACCCGGCAACAGCATCAGCAGTATTCCTATCAGAACAACCTGTTTCTTCATTTGGTTTCTCTATTGCTTCGCCAGCATGTACCGGGGGAATACAGTTACCGGCACATACAATACCAGTTGTTGTTTTCCTTCGGTTGTTTGCAGCACAATGATCACTTCATCCTCTTTCCGGAATTGCTTGGAGGGAACCACAAATACTTCATTGGCCTCTTCTTTTGGCGCTATGGTTTCCGGTCCTTTTTTATAAAGGATGGGCATCGCATGCAGCAGGGCGGTATCTTTCTTTTCCTTGTGCAACAGGCTTGCCTTCACTATTTCGAAAGGTACCTTTCCTTTATTGCGGATACGGAAACAAAAGTAGTTCATGTTGTTCAGTGTCATGGCCTGCGCATATCCTACGCTCACGTCTTCCACCTTCACTTCATACTGGCGGTTTACTTTACGGTCTTTCCCGAAGTCCTCCGCTATTTTACCTACTGTTACCGTATCAACACTGATCAGGTGTCCGGTTTCTTCCGGAACTTCTGCCAGGGAAATTTGCCCGTCCCTTTCGCCATAGCCGGCGCGGGGCGCCTGCGGTGTTGCTTCCGGAGTAGTAAATGCGCCTGTTGTTTTGGCTTTACCGGATAGTGTGTATTTCAGGCGGGCCAGGTCCACTTTATCGCGGAAGGCAATAATCATGTAATGAATGTTTTCTCCTTCCCTCACTATCAGGTTGGTAGGCCGGGGAGTGGGAGTTATCGGGCGCAGAAAAACCATGTTACCATCCACAATGCGGTAATCGTAGTCGGTGTTTTTCCCGTCGCCGATCTGAAAGGTACTGATAGGCGCACCGGATGTGATCAGCGTCACTGCCCCTTTGGTGGTCAGAATACTATCTGTGACCGTTTGGGCACTTACCGTTGACAAGGCGCCTGTGATTAACAAACAAAGCAGCAAACTGCACAGCACATGTTTCATCTTTTCAATTGGCTTTAATGCTTATGATATTTTATATACGGGGTTAAAGCAATCAGCTCCGGGATGGAAGGTTACTCCCACATACGCATTTAAGCCCCAAAGCTGACCGCTGACGGCTATTTACCATCCTGTTCGTAAGTAGTATCCCAATCTGCCGCATCATCGCCCCTTTGCCCCTCCATTTTGATCAGGAAGTTTTTGGCAGGGAAATATGGCTTCAGATGAATATCCAGGTGGATACGGTCTTTCTGTACCGGATCCTGCTCGAAACGGCGGATATTAAAATCTTCGATCAGCTTGTCCGGCCCGGTGATCCCATCAAGGAAGCGGATGATCTGTTTCATCAGGTCCTTGCGGGTGTTGGCGTTAAAGTTCTCGAAGGCCCTGCGGTTCAGGAAGTCCATCAGCACTTTGGTAACAAAGTCGAACACACGCACTACGGAATAAGTTTGCAGGCCCAGGTTATCCCCGTTGAACAGTGTTTTCGCACTGAATGCCATTACTTTTCCGTATTCTTTCACCATCGGTACCAGTCCCATTTTTTCCAGGCTGGCGATTTCACTTTTCTTCAGTTCAAATTTCACCCCGTCTACTTCGTTCATACCACCGAATTTCTTACCGGCGGTAACCTGCGACATCAGGGTTTTATAGATCTTACCTGCCAGTGCGCCGGAAGGTGGTACATACAAGTGATCCTGTTCTCCTACTTCATCAAATTTTCCACGGCCAACCAGCCAGTTGCAGGACATGATTACATTGGAACGATGAATTTCTCCACCGGTCAGATTCGCCAGTTCAAACATCTCCATTACATCATCCGGTGCATCGAGATGCGCGAAATCGGTTACCAGCATGGCTTTGTTTTCATGCGCGATCTTTGCCCATTTTTCTATTACCTTATTGGAGCCCAGGTAACCGGGAATCACCAGCAGGCTGTAGTTGGTACGAAGATCCAGTCGATCGTAGTTATTCACCAGTTCTGTACTGATGGCGTCAATGAACCGGGTGTTATCCAGGTCTTTGAGCTGCTCCAGTTCCACATTGATGAACGACACATTCTTTACTTTATCAGACTCTGTGTTCTTGAAGAAGAGTGCCACATTGCGGTACGACTGTTCCAGTTCACGGGTAGACTCTACTGCTTCCCCGAGATTAGTGGACAGCACCTTTTCCGCTTGCTCTGCATGGGAAGTACAGTAGTCCACCATTTCAGGCAGTTCGTTTGTTTCGGACAATACTTTTTCCCAGAGCGACAGTATCTTCTTTAATTTATCTCTTTCTGTTTTTTTGCCGGCTTCTGTCAAAAAGATATTGCGGCGCGCCTTACGATCGGGGTTCAGGTTTTGCGCACCTTCCACCGCTGCTTCCAGCAGGTCGAAGCCACCATATTTTGCCAGATCTTCAATACTTCCGGCGAGGTTTACTTCAGATTGCTGTGAAGACAGGTTCTCATTCTGCAGTTCCTGGTTTTTCTGTAATTCTGCCATAATCATTGAGGTTATGTTCCCGTATAGGCAACGGTTAATTATTTGGTATTAAGGTCTTTCATCATTCCACGAATGGCGTTCAGCATGGCTTTACGGGCGTCCGGATCCGCCAGGGCTGACTTCAGGATCTTATTCGTTTTCAGCTGCTTCATAATTTTCAGGTACTGCTCCTTTTCGGTAGCCAGGTCGTTGAGAAACGCGCTTTGCGCCGTGATACCTTTTATGCCAAAATCGCCCAGGTGGTGGAATTGTAATTTTTCCGGTACAGGGCGGCCTTCTGCATCATGGAAACTTACATTCACTGCCGGCTTGAAGTGTTCAAACACACTTTCTACGGAAGTAAGCCCTTCCACTATTTCGGGTTTAACAGGCGCCTGCTGGGTTAACTTTTCAGCAAACAAGGTACGGTTATGCGAGATTTCCGCGATGGCTTCGTTGGCGTCCAGCTTCACTTCTGTGCCGCCAATTCCGTAGTTGTCATTCATTTGAGATAAATTTAGAATTTTGGGAATCTGACAATCATCAAATTATTGTCCAGTCTAACTGATCATTTTTTATATCCAGTGTTACCGTCATATCTTTCCGGAGGCTGCCGTCGATAATCATTCTCGACAAGGGCTTCCGTAGTTGTCCCCGTATCACCTCCCGCAGCGGCCGTGCGCCATACTGAGGAGAATATCCCATCAGCGCCAGGTGCCTGCGGGCAGCTGTTGTTACGGTAAAACTGATGTGCTGCTGCTCCAGCAGTTGCAGTAAATGTTGCAAATGAATATCGAAGATCTTTTCTACGTTGGCTGATTGAATAGGCCCGAAGGGAACGATCTCGGTAAGTCTTCCCAGGAACTCAGGCCGGAAGTGACGGGCCATTAGCTCCATCAATTGTTGGGAAGCGGGAATCACGCCTTCCTGGAAGGACCGCGATATGGCTTCGCTGCCTATGTTGGAAGTAAACAACACCAGTGCATTGGAAAAGTCGCCTGTTTTCCCCAGCCTGTCGTGCAATTTCCCTTCATCCATGATCTGCAGAAAAATATCAAATACAGAGGGATGTGCTTTTTCTATTTCATCGAATAATACTACGGCGTAGGGTTGTTGCCGTATTTTATTCACCAGCAGTCCACCTTCCTCGTATCCCACGTATCCGGGAGGGGCGCCGTATAAAAGTGCGGCAGCATGTTCCTCTTTGAATTCCGACATATCGAAGCGGATCATGGAGCGTTCGTCCTGGAAGAGAAAATCCGCCAGTGATTTTGCCAGTTCTGTTTTACCCGTTCCCGTTGGCCCCAGGAAAAAGAAGGAACCAATTGGTTGTCCCGGGCGGCTCAGGCCTGAACGGGATTCCAGTATCGCATCTGCTACGGCTTTGAGGGCATGGTCCTGCCCTACCACCCGCTTGCGCAGTTGCGCTTCCATGTTGATCAGCCGTTCCCTTTCCTGCGATTGCACCTTTCCCAGGGGAATACCTGTAATGGCCGCAATCATGGTAGCCAGATCCACCGGTGTTACCGCTTCCTGCCGGGAAGAAGCGATTGTTTCCAGTTGCTCCAGCAATTGCTGCAAGGAGGATTGCAGTTCCGGCACAGACGTAATCTTATCAGGATCGGTTTCCGTATGTAAACGGGATGATAGTAATACGCCCAGCCTTTCTTTCATTTGCCGGTAAAACCAATGAAGATCCGCTATCTGTAAGGATTCCTTACTATTAAGATCAGCAAATTCCTGTTGTAAAGTTTGTAACAGCGGCTGGCTGGTGTCTTCCGTTGCCCTTACCGCGGCCATGGTGCGGTCCAGCAGGTTCACGGCGCTATCCGGGAGGCTTCTTTCCTTCAGGTAACGTTTCGACAAACGGATGGCTTCGTTTATCCCTTCGGGTGAGACGGTGAGCTGGTAAAAGTTTTCATACACCGGCACCACAGCACTTACCATTTTTCCGGCCAGTGCTTCGTCGGGCGCTGCCAGGTTGATCGTTTCAAAACGGTGCCGAAGGATAGCATCCGGCTCAATGAGTTTACGGAAACCTTCCGGTGTGGTAGTTCCGATAAGGATGATCTTCCCTTTGCCCAATGCGGCTTTCAGCACATTGGCCATGCCTGTACCGGTTTGTTTATCCAGCAGGCTATGAAGATTATCTATAAAGAGGATATGCCTCCCTGTTTGTTTAAGTTGCTGAATGATCTGGAGGAGACGGTCTTCCAGTTCACTTTTATAGGCGGCGCCTGCTATAAATGCACCGTAGTCCAGCGCATAAATATCGGATGCCTGCAATTGCAGTGGTACCTGCTTCTGCACAATGGCGCGGGCCAATCCTTCTGCCAGCGCTGTTTTCCCTACACCTCCCTCACCAATGATCAGTACGCTGGCGCGGTCTTTACGTGTAAGCACTTCCGTTACTGCCCTGATTTCCCCGTCGCGGCCAATCACCGGGTGAAAGGTTTTCAGCAGTTGCGGATCGGTAATACGGTATACATATTTCAATGCGCCGGGCTTAATAGCGCCGGGCACTGTGGTATTGGCGGTACTGGTTTCTTTTCCTTTTTTGCCGGCGCCCAGAAGCTGGTCGCGGGTGAATGGAAATGTTTTGAGTTGTTCATAGGAAAAACCTACACCCGGCGTGCATAAAGCAATAAGCAGGCTCCATGCATCCGGTTCACTGTCGCTATCCTGTGCTATACTGATGGCTTCATTCAATACTGCTGCCGCAGCTTCATCCGGTTCCGGTTCATCGGGAATACGCGATGCCCTGGGCATCTCATCCAGCCGGACTTCTGCCCATTCTTCCAGGTAGTATACATCGATGTCCATTTGATGCAATGCAGGGGCGAGACCCGTTTCCTTATGCAAACAGGCGCGCAGTAAGTGCGCAGGTGTAAACTGCGGATGATGATACTCCTTTGCAATGGCCGTTGCAATTCTGATAGCAGATTGCAATGCAGGGCCGAATATGGTCAAGGTTGACAGGGTCATTTGGATGATTCCAGGTTTTTCAGAATTCAGTTAACAATTACAATTTTTCGGGTTGCCTCTTTTGGAAGCAAAGTAAAGATACAGCGAAAACATATACGTAGAATTCATTCCGGAAAAAAATGCAGTCTTTTTTTAAGCCCACCACCACCGGATATATATCTTATCCCCCGCGATTCATAAAAGCCATAAAACGCGCTACAGCAAAGAGTTCCAAAGGGTGTCAAAAATCAAACAATATTATTTATCTTTTTTATAATATAAGTAATCATTAAAAAATAACAGCGGATATAGGGAGGATGTCTACCAATTAAATAGGAACGTGCGGTCTTTATATCTCCGGAAAAAAAATTACCTGGCATACTCATCCGGTTTTTTTATGACGGAGAAAATGCGCAGGAAGTCCAGATAGGCAGATTGCTTTTCAGGTCTTCCGCCAATTGTAACATTGACATGAAATCCAGGAAAAAGTTATTCAGCAGCTGCCGGTTATGTAACGACTTGTTCAAAGTGGTTTCAAAATAATCGGTTCCATGATCGATGCCGATGTAAACCCGGTTATTATAAAAAGAAATAAACAATCTCGCCCCGGTGCGTTCGTGCAATGCCACCATCCTCTCCATCAGCGCCGGAGTAAGCAGCTGCTGCGCTGCCACCTCATCAGGAGCGTACACCATAAATAATTTATTAAAAGCGGCATCAGCCGGCAATACCTTCTTTCCAAGATGCCAGGTTTGAATGTATCCCTCGCCGGCCGCGCTGTTATTGCGTGACAGCACATACACAGGCGTACTGAAGTACCGGGGAAACTGGCCGATAAAATAGCTGCCACAGAAAACGGTGTCGGGTCCCTGTCCGCGTACGGTTACCAACGGCATATGCATCACCGTGAGGTCGCAGAACTGAAAATTCATCTCCCCAAGTTTACCATACACCTGGTCATTACCCGTTATCTGGTATGCTTTCTTTTCAAACAGCCCGCTTTCTGTAAATTCTTCATAGCTGGCATGATTAAGGGGCTGGTATTGATAATCCGGATGGATGAAGCTGATTAATGGTTTTACAATCCGTTGCTTAAAATCGTGCCGGTAATCTGTTGCTTCGTTTACGCCTCCCTGTTTCATCATAAAACGGCGCATTGCATAGCCTGTCAGCGTTACAAGCAGTACCAGACCGGCAATAACGACGGTCCTGTTCCCTTCATTTCCCGAAGCGGGCTGCAGAGAAAAACGCACGATAAAGAAAACAAAGGCAGCAAACGGTAGCAGTGACACCACCCACATCCGGCGTACCCAGTTACGGCCGGCAATACGTTGTTTTTCCAGCGACTCCAGTTCATCATTGAGTTGCCGATCCAGGAAGGCATTAAATTCTTCCAGTGTTTTCATCACAAAATTGTTATCAGTTAGAAGACCAATGTGCAGCAGTGCCACCGATGCTGCTTACCACCCCGCCTGAAAATGGCTGGCTAATGAGCGCTTTAAATGGTTGCACATTTTCAGCAGATAAAGGCAGCTTGAAAAAAGACCGGCTTTGTCCGAGTTGTACATACGCATATTCCATAGGAAACAGGCGTACCCTGATGATCCGCAGCGGCAAAATGAGTTTATAGTCCGTATAGGTGTCCACGTTATTTACTGATTCACCTCTTTCCAGACGGCTCACAAAGTCATTAATTTTTCCCGGCCGTTTTCTGATCTGTGCAAACATAAAAAGATATGGGATCAGTACTCCCACGGGCATGAACAGCAGTATAAAAAGAACAGCAGCAGGTGTTTCAGTACTTCTGCCCGCAAAGATGCTGTAGCCGATAAGTCCAAACACCAGTACAGCCAATACTTCTGCGGTGATCAGGGCGGTGATGGTCTGCTTTTTATCTTTTTCATGGATTTCCAGCAGCTTGGTTTTCAGCTCAGAAAAATTCTTCATCGGATATGGTTTTGTAAATTTATTTTGCCCGCAGTTTGCTGTAATTGCTGATAGCGAGATAGAATCCTGCCAACGCCACGAGCCCATAGGCTGCCATCAGTGCCCAGATGCTTTCACCGGTTACCTTATAGATCAGCATTTCAATTTTGGTAATACTGATACTGACATCGCTGACGGCGTGAAATTGTTTGTAACGGTAGAAGATCAGCGCGATACCCGCTATGCCAAGTAATACACCAACAATAACGCCACCCCAGGAAGGCGGATCATCGTCTTCTTCTTCAGGATTACGCGGACGCACGTCTTTACCAGGTTCATTTGCATTACTCATCCGGATGATGGTTAAGGGTTACTAAATACAAGGCTGCTATCAATATTTCCGTTCACAGGGCTTCTCCGAGGTTAACCGAATTGAAACCGAATCATTCACTGTACGAAAATAAATGAAAAAGACATCACTCACAAACACATTATGGTGCGGTGATCACTTCCGGTGGATACGCATAGTCCTGCCAGGCTGCCTCTGCTTCTTCTGCAGTGATATCGCCGCTATACACCATTACCCGGTATTTCAGCTGGTAGCGGGCATCCGGATACAGCTGCCACGGTTTCATACGGGTGGGAGTATAATTGAACATCAGTTCACCACCTTCCGCATTTTCGGGCCATACACGCAGGGGTTCAGGAGAATCAAAATTATCAGGATAGTTCATGATCAGCAATCCTGCCTTTCCCTGTGGCGTAGCGCCGGATATTTTCACCCAGCGGGCACAGGTACTGTCGGCATCCCGGCGTGTTTTGCCCTCAGATGTAAGCACCTGGCTGGTTTTATCTGTAAAGTCGGCGGTGGTTCTTAAACCAAACCCGCCACCATAGCGGTATTGCAACAGGGTAATGCCAGTGGGGGTAGCTGGTGTAAAGGTGGAAGTAAAATCCCACAGGCGGCGGTTGCCGTTGTTGGTGGCGGGATACGCCTGTACCAGCCATGTTTCATGAATGGCGGTTTTTTCTGTACCATCTTTCAGAAATGCTATATGATCCTGGCTGGCACTGAATCCGCACCATACGTTTCCGGAAAATGTTTCCATTTTACCCGCAAAGCGCACCTTGCCTTCTTTCTTCTGCACATTCCAGAAATCAGTTTCGCGTCCTTCAAACAGCGTATGGGTCCAGGGATTCCAGATGCCCATATGATGCCGGTGACCGGCATTTGGGAAGATATTCGTGAGCACTACGCCATTAGGCGCCCAGAGCGGATGGATAAATGCACTGCGGTTATACACGGTATCTGTGCCGGCGGGTGCGGGCACCGTTTTAAAATTATACTGCAAAATAGGTTGCGCGGATTGTTCCAACAGTACATGGCCATCCTGGCGGAGCGCCTTCATCAGGGTATCAGTTGCGCCCTTGCCTTTGCGCAGTTCATATTTTCTTTCTGTACCTGCTGCAGTAGTTCCCGTAAGGATCCAGCAAAGCTGACCTGCCTGCCGGCTAACGGCTACGGGTACACGCTTATTACCGGTTACTTCTTCCAGTATCACCGGATCACCGGCGGATGACAGAACGCCGGTATATACAATGCTGTTGTAGCGGTTCAGCTTTCCTGCCTTCACAGTAAAGTGTGCAATTACCTGCGCATGGGTGTCCATATAAAAGAAAACAAATAGTAACGGTAACAGGTGGAATTTTTTCATATTCATCTCCGGTAGATTCCCTGAAAAATACGGTTTACTTTTTCAGTATGCAAATACCTTGCGCAGGGAAATATTAATATTGTTTGGAGACCGGCACCATATTATCCTTTAATTCAATATTTTTGAACGCTTAAAGGTTAATTATGGCAGCCCCTCTCAGTAACATGCTGACAACAAAACTCATTATAACCAATAAATCCGCCCTTCAACAGAAATACGGCGATGCTCACCAGCAGATTCTGGATGATATAAACGCATTGCAGGCATTTGATAACAACAGGCACCTGGATGCCCACATTATTTTCCTGGATGATGCTGCCCAGATGCTGGGCTGCCAGTCAACCGCAGTAACAGCAGCCACGGACGATGCCCAGAACAAAAAAGCGATTGATGAACTGTACCGCTTCTTTTCGCCCGGATATATACTCTTGCTGGGGTCGCAGGATATTATTCCGTTCCAGCGGCTGAAGAATTTGTTACCGGGAGATAACGACCCCGATACCTTTATACCCAGTGACCTGCCCTATGCGTGCGACACGCCGTATGATACAGACCCAGGTAAATTTATTTCACCCACGCGGGTGGTAGGGCGTTTGCCGGATATTCCAGGCGTGGGGGACCCTTCTTACCTGCACACGCTGATTACGAACATACTGGCAGCAGTGCCTTCCAAACAGGGCGACTACCTCCCCTATTTTTCCATGAGTACTTTCGACTGGCAGAACTCTACACAAAATACCCTTCAGAACATTTTTGGCAGTACCAGCAACCTGCTCATATTCCCCGGCAGCGATGAAACGCTGAACGGTACCAACTGGACCGCTGCGCAACTGCAGGCTAAAACGCATTTCATCAACTGCCACGGAGCCATCTATAATCCAGGGTTTTACGGGCAGAAGTCCACCGAGTTTCCGCTGGCGATGAGATCAGATATTCTGAAAGATAAGATCACCCACGGCACCATTGTGGCAGCCGAATGCTGCTATGGCGGCCAGCTGTTTGACCCGAAGAAAAACAGCGGTAAGCGCATCAGCATGGCCAACAGCTACCTGCTGAATCATGCACTGGCTTTTGTAGGCAGCTCCAATATTGCCTATGGCCCGCCTACCGGGCAGGGACTGGCTGACCTGCTCACGCAGTATTTTGTGATCAATGTGCTGAACGGCGCTTCTACCGGGAGAGCCTTGCTGGAAGCCAGGCAACGGTTCCTCAATGAAATGGGCCCCATGCTGGATCCCTATGAACTGAAAACGGCCGCACAGTTTTATCTCCTGGGCGACCCATCATGGCAACCGGTGATCAACGACAAAGATCCCAGCAGCACGGGCGATACGCAGCTTTTTGTAAATACCCTGCAAAACCGCCGCGATAACCTCGAAGCACGGGGTAAAATGCTGGACGACTTCATCGCAGTGCCCCATCCGTCTGATGGCTCGCACGCCACAGATCCCGCACTGCACCAGGCGATGCACAAGTTGCTGGATGAAAAGAACTTTGCCGAAAAAAGAGATCCGAAGGTATTTGTCAACAAAAAAAATAACCCTGTGGTTAAAGAAGATGTGAGCGGCTCCATGCCATCTGTAAAATTTCACGTATTTTCGGAATCTGCCACCACTGGGGACTCCCCTTCAACAAAGGTGATAGTGGTGAAAGAAAAGAATAATCAAATACTGGGGTATCGTGAATATGTCAGCAGATAACAGCAACAGGGACAAAAACAGTCCCTTTATTACACTTACCGGGCGTTTGGTGCTCCGCACATTTGGTAAACACAGCAAAAGTGAACACCTCGGCGTATTCCTGGTAACAGACCAGGGAGATTACCTGATTCGCCCTTCAGGAGCAAATCCCTTTATGCCCAACCCGCTGATGCCACTGGCCGGCAAAACTATAGTGGCCACGGGTTGCATTGAAGACTATGTTTTCCTTGCTCAAACCTGGAAAGAAGAAGAGTGAGCTGCCTTCAATAACTCCGCACCAGTTCCCCACCTGTCGGCGTAAATAATACGGCCGTTTTCCATTTTAATACCGTCTGCGCTATCTTCCGCCAGCAACAGCGGACCATCCATATCCACATAATCCAGCAGCGGCAGCAGATGCGCCACTGCAGAAGTGCCTACCGTGCTTTCGTTCATACTGCCGGTCATTACTTTCATGCCTAAACGCTTTGCCTCCGTAATCATCCGCAGCGCCGGTGTAATGCCGCCACATTTGGTAAGCTTGATGTTGATACCATGAAAATAACCGTGGCATTGGGCTACATCCTGTTCTACAATACAACTTTCATCGGCTATAACCGGTAACACCACTTTTTCATATACCTGTTTCATTCCTTCCTTGTCTGCTGCTGCCATCGGCTGTTCAATAAATTCCACGCCCAGCTCCTTTAACGCAATGGCATTACGCAGGGTTTCCTCTACTCCCCAGGCACAATTGGCATCTACCCGGAAAATAGCCGTGGTATGCTTTCTCAGCTCTTTAATAATCGCAATATCTTCCTTTGTACCAAGTTTGATTTTATAAATGGGCCACGGAAATTCCTGTAGTTTCCGCACCATATTTTCAATGGTGTCAATACCGATGGTATAGTCTGTAAGCGGATTATGCGAAATATCGAGTCCCCATACCTCGTAGAGTTTCTTTTGCTGCTGTTTTGCGTACAAGTCCCACGCAGCAATATCCAGGGCGCATAGGGCAAACATATTATCCTTCAGCAGCGGGTACATGTCCTGCCAGAAAAGCTCTGGTGTATGCAGGGTATAGTTTTCAATAAAAGAACGGTGCTGCTCAAGATCTGCCATCAGCCGCGGCACGGTCATCTGGTAATAGGCATTGTCGGCGGTTTCACCCAACCCGCTTTCCCCCTCCTGTTCCAGCTGTACCACCAGTAAGGGTTGCAGATCTTTGGACTTACGGGAAATCGTAAACGTGTGCCTGAATTTCAGTTCAAAAGGGAAAAGGGTGAGCTTCATTTTACTAACGGGTTCTTTCTGTGAAAATACAATGCATTTGTGATATTGTTAACCGCAGCTGATCATCGAACGGACATCATCTCCGGAAGGTTCCGCGGAATGCGGTAACGCCAGTAATGCGATGCCACTGCGGGAATATTGATCCTTTCCGTATCAGGATTCCGGGGACTTTCGGGGGCTTCCGCCGCCAACAGGTCCTGCACCTGGAAGATGCGCCACATAGCAGGAGACGCCATATGCCGGCTGATAATTTCGCGGATCAGTTCCGGCGTAGCAGTGGCAGGTGCTGGTCCGGTATGTTGCAGCTGTTGCTGATAATACTTCCGGGAGATGGATGTATTTTCCTTCCACCACCCTCTCAGGGTGCTCATGTCGTGCGTGGAAGGCGTTAAAACAGACAGGTAGGGCGCCTTTGATATGTCTGCAAAGAGTGCGTTCCCGGATTTTGGCATACGCTCAATTTCCAGGCTTAAAATGCCTTGTGCCTGCATTACGCCAGGCACACATGCGGGCACCATGCCCAGATCTTCCCCGCAGATGAGCATACGGGTAGCCCTTTTTATCAGGGGGAGTTTATCAAGCGCTTCCCGGCGCCAGCAGCTTTCCTGCCGCAGGTAGAAGTAGTCGTGGTACAATGCCTGCAAAGCTTCCCTGCTCCCGGCATCCAATGCCGCAAACGACCTGGTGGCCGCCATATCATAACGGGGATGGTACAACGTTTTACTGTCTCCACTTACTTTTATAAATAATACATCAGCTATCAGGTTATAGAGGATCGTTTTTATGGTTTCCGGCAACGCTGATGCCGCCACCTTTTGTTGCGTACTGTATGCCGGCAACAGCTGGTAACGTCCGTCCGGCAAGGGATGCATCAGTTGCTCTTTCATCATACCCGCATAGTTGCCAAACAGTTCTTCCAGGATGGCGTCGGTTATATAAGGCAGGCAGTACCTGCTTTCTTCAAACTGAATGCCACGGCGACTCATTTCCTCCGGTGTAACGGGAACGGCTGGATGAAAATATCCCAGTATGCCTTGTATAGCATCGCGGGGTATCTGCCAGATGCGGAAGAAGCCAAGGATATGATCAATCCGGAATGCGTCAAAATAAACAGACAGGTGACGAAGGCGCTGCTGCCACCACTCCAATCCGTTTTCCCTCATGTGTTTCCAGTTATAGGTGGGAAATCCCCAGTTTTGTCCTTCGCTGGTAAAGCTGTCTGGTGGCGCTCCTGCCTGCATATCCAGGTAATAATGACCGGGGTTCATCCAGGTGTCTGCGCTGTGGCGGGCCACACCAATGGCGATGTCGCCTTTCAGGACTACGTTACAATCGTGTACTGCGGCGCTGGCAGCGGCCAGCTGCCGGTGCAGGTGGTATTGCACAAAGAAATGATACTGTACTGCCGCAGCAGCATCTTCATCTGCTACTGCCAGTTGTTTCACTGCCGTAGCGTCATATACATTATAGCCGGGCCATTGAGCGAAATCACCGGTCCCGTAACGATCGCGCAGAAAGCAGTATACGGCGTAAGGCAGCAGCCAATGCTCATTGGCAGCCAGCCATTGCCGGTATTCCGGTGTTTGTAACCGGTGCCCTTCCGCTTTAAACAGCGCCCGCAGATAAGCCAGTTTGAACGACATTACTTCTTCATAGTCCACCGTTTCTTTTTCGTTGAGCCATTGCCGTAGCCGATCAAACTGCCGTTGCAACGGATGGGATGCAGGCAAACTGCCTACGTACTGCAAGCGGATATATTGTGGGTGCAGCGCGAAAGAAGAAATAGCGGCATATGGATAGGAATCTTTCCAGGTACCGGTTTGTATGGTATCATTCACCGGGAGCAGCTGTATCAGCTGCAGCCCTTTCTGCTGCGCCCATTGGGCAAATGCCGGCAGGTCTGCAAATTCGCCGGTACCAAATCCTTCGGGACTGCGCAAACTGAACACGGGTACGGCCACGCCGGCGCCTTTCCAGGGAGCAGGTGCAATACGCAAAAATCCGTCGTGTAAAATTACCTGCCGCCCTGTTGTTGCGGTGGTATGCAATTCACGGTTGCTGCCGGTTTCATACTGAACAAATTGTTGCCTGTTCTGGTCGTAAATGCCGTATTTATAATACATGGGCGCCGCTTCACCGGAAAGGTTCAGCGCTATGGAAAACCAGCCTTGTTCATCGTATTGCAGCAACAGTGGGTTACTGGTATCCCAGTTACCTGTTGACAGACTGCTGCCCAGCAAACAAACGGTTTTACTGCTATCCAGCAGTGGCGCCTGCACACGGAATATATGCGTTGCCGTTAGGGGTGCTGTAATTGCAGCAGGGGATCTTTTATAAAAAACGCGGGAGAAAGGAGCCGTTAGCCAGGCATTTTCCGGGCGATGCGCATCATTCCAGGTATCCAGGAAAACGATATCAGGATGTTCTCCCGGTATAAAAACAAATTCACGTACCGTGCCTTCGTATATCACCTCTTCCCCTTCTCTTAACAAGTACTGGTATCGCAGGGTAAAAGGTTTCCCGGGAGCCAGCCGGATATCGGTGTACCACCATTCTTCGTTTCCCCATTGCATAAGGCGGGCATGTTGTGGCACATCATTACCCAACGCAGGTAAATTACCAAGCAGGTATAGATCCTGCCCGTAATGAGTATGGTAACGGATATAAAAACGTACACTGTAATTCATCGGATCCCGGCTAAGCCGGAACAAAGTAGGAAAAAACGCGCGGATTTTCGCGGATGTTGTCTTTCCCGCTGATTACGCTGATTATACTGATTCAGGGGATTTGATCACTTTGGATTTTAAAGGATTGGGGGAGATGAAAGAGAATTTGATCATTTTTGATTAAAAAAAAGGGAGATATAAGCAGGTTTATCCGCTTATATCTCCCAAAATCCTTTAAAATCCAAAGTGATCAAATCCCCTGAATCAGTCTAATCAGGTTAATCCTGAGAAAGACAACATCCGCGGCATTATTTTACTTCTTCGAATTCTGCGTCGGTAACGCCATCGTTGGCACCACCCTGAGGCTGGCCCTGTTGCTGACCGCCGTTTGGCTGGCCGCCTTCGGGTTGACCCTGAGATGCTTTGTACAGCTCTTCTGAAGCAGCAGTCCAGGCAGCTTCCAGTTCTGCAGTAGCAGTATCCAGTTGCGCGCTGTCCTGTGATTTGTGTGCTTCTCTCAGCTTTTCAAGTGCTGCTTCGATAGTTGCTTTCTTATCAGCAGGCAGTTTGTCGCCGTATTCTTTCACCTGTTTTTCGGTCTGGAATATCAGGCTGTCTGCTTTATTGAGCTTTTCGATCTTTTCGCGTTGTTCTTTATCTGAAGATTCGTTGGCTTTTGCTTCGGCTTTCATCTTTTCGATTTCTTCCTTGCTCAAACCACTACCTGCTTCAATCTTAATGTTCTGTGTTTTTCCGGTGCCTTTATCCTTTGCAGTTACGTGCAGGATACCGTTGGCATCAATATCGAAAGTTACTTCGATCTGAGGAACGCCACGCGGAGCAGGAGGAATATCACCCAGGATAAAGCGGCCCAGTGTTCTGTTCTGGTTAGCCATTGGCCTTTCACCCTGCAGTACATTGATTTCCACGCTAGGCTGGCTATCTGCTGCAGTTGAGAAGGTTTCAGATTTCTTGGTAGGGATAGTGGTATTGGATTCGATCAGTTTGGTCATTACACCACCCATTGTTTCGATACCCAGTGACAGCGGTGTAACGTCCAGTAACAGTACATCTTTCACTTCACCTGTCAGTACACCACCCTGGATTGCAGCACCTACGGCTACTACTTCATCCGGGTTTACACCTTTATTAGGCTTTTTACCGAAGAATTTTTCTACTACTTCCTGGATTTTAGGAATACGGGTAGAACCGCCTACCAGTATAATTTCGTCAATTTCGGAAGTGTTCATACCGGCATCTTTCAATGCTTTGCGGCAAGGCTCCAGTGTTCTTTCCACCAGGCTGTCGCTCAGCTGTTCGAATTTAGCGCGGGTTAATTTTTTCACCAGGTGTTTGGGAACGCCATCCACTGCGGTGATATAAGGAAGATTGATTTCAGTTTCCTGAGAAGAAGATAATTCGATCTTTGCTTTTTCAGCAGCTTCTTTTAAACGCTGCCATGACATTGGATCCTTGTGTAAATCTACTGCTTCATCTTTTTTGAATTCATCTGCCAGCCAATCCATGATCACTTTATCGAAGTCATCACCACCGAGGTGTGTATCACCATTGGTTGATTTTACTTCAAATACGCCATCACCTAATTCCAGGATAGAGATATCGAAGGTACCACCACCGAGGTCAAATACAGCGATTTTGCTGTCCTGGTGTTTTTTATCCATACCATAAGCCAGTGCCGCAGCAGTAGGCTCGTTGATAATACGGCGAACATTTAAACCGGCAATTTCACCGGCTTCTTTGGTAGCCTGACGTTGTGCGTCATTAAAGTACGCAGGTACAGTGATTACTGCTTCTGTTACTTCCTGACCCAGGTAGTCTTCGGCTGTTTTCTTCATTTTCTGCAGGATCATTGCTGAAATTTCCTGCGGAGTATATAATCTGCCGTCTATATCAACTCTTGTGGTATTGTTGTCTCCTTTTACCACTTTATATGTAACGTGGCTCACTTCACTGGCAACTTCGTCAAAATGACGGCCCATGAAACGCTTCACTGACATAATAGTGTTTACGGGGTTGGTAATAGCCTGACGCTTTGCGGGGTCGCCTACTTTCCTTTCTCCGTTCTTTAAAAAAGCCACTACAGATGGGGTTGTTCTCCTGCCCTCATCATTGGCAATCACTACCGGTTCGTTACCTTCCATTACGGCAACGCATGAATTGGTAGTTCCTAAGTCAATGCCTATTATTTTTCCCATAGTATTAAAGATTATCCTTTAGTTGTAAGTATTTCCGTGTTTGTCGTTGGTTTGTCAATGATTATGCCAAGCAAAAAAATATGAAATTATGTCAGTCAGGTACCCTATATTTGATCACAGATCACAGTTATTCCGTTGGCAAACACCTTTTTACTAAATAACTGAGTCGTTTAATTTGTTCATAACCTCGCCTTTCTTCAGCTATTTTATTCCTGACCTCCTGTTTTTATAATGATACAAATTGTGTAACCTAACCGTTATTTCTTATGAATACATCCATTTTATGGAGGGCTGCGTGCTTGTTGTTAGCAACCACCCCAATGATGAGCCAGGCTCAGGATCAACCTACCACTACTTCTGCCGTACCCACAGCAAAATTATTCAGTGGCCCCAGTGACTATAAAACATGGTCAATTGGCGTAAATGGCGGCGTTTTGGCGCCAGTGGCTGCCACCGGTGGCAGTAACGACTTTACCAAATGGAAAGGATCCTTCGGTTATGGCGCCTATGTTAAGTACCAGGTACTGCATTTCTTTGCCCTGCGGGCAGATTATGTAGGCGGTAAACTCCAGGCAGATAACAGTAAAGAACTCGGTAACGGCTCCCTTCCTGTCAGACCGTATAAGTCGTACGAAACCAAATTAAACTGGTCAGGAACTTTAAATGCCGTATTCAATATCACCACCGTCAATTGGTTATTCCGGGAAAACTTTGTTCAGCTGTATGCCTCTGTAGGCGGAGGATTGGCCGGATATAAACCTACTGTAACCAGAAACGACAACACCAGTTTCCCCTATAAAGCGGAAGACAAAGCCATCAAGGAACTGATTATCCCGGTGGGCGCCGGCCTCAAATTCAGGCTGTCTGAGTTCATTAACCTGGACCTGGGCTATACCATGTATTACACCGACGCGGATAACCTGGACGGCTACAACTACGGACCCAACAAGGATAAGTACTCCTATGGCTATGCGGGACTGGAATTTGCCCTTGGCAAGAAAGGCAAAAAACAACTGCAGTGGTCTAACCCGGCCAAAGTGATGTATGATGAGCTGGAAGCCCAGAAAACCACCCTGGCAGCTTCGCTGGATGCTGCCAATCAGAACAATGCCAGGTTGACCGCTGATGTGGATAAACTGACAAAAGACAGTGACGCGGATGGCGTTTCCGACTTCTTCGATAAATGCCCGGGCACCCCTGCCAATACCAAAGTAGATGGCTCCGGTTGTCCGCTGCCGGTACCGGAAGTAGTGAAAAAAGAAGAAAAAGTAGTGATTACAGAAGAAGATAACCGTATCGTAAGGGAAGCCATTCAGAACCTGGAATTTGAATTTGCGAAGGCAAGCATCAAGCCCAGCTCCTATCCTGCGCTCGACCGGGTCGCAGAACTGCTGAAACGCAAAAACCTCAACCTGAAGCTGAGCGGCCATACCGACAATGTAGGCAGCAAGTCGCGGAACCTCGCCCTGTCAAAGGAAAGAGCGGAATCCGTTAAAGCATACTTTGTTGATAAAGGTGTGAATGCTTCTAAAATTGAAGCAGTGGGTTATGGCATGTCACAACCTATCGCCTCCAATAAAACCGCGGCAGGCCGGCAAAAAAACAGAAGAGTAGAGTTTACAATATTCTAACTGACTGACAATAAGATCATAGGGATTTTTTGATGTGAAATCAAAAAATCCCTATTTTCATTTTATGGAACCTTACATCATCAGAACAATAGCTCCTGCAGACGATCCGGCAATTGCCCATATAGTAAAAACCACGTTGACAGAATTCGGCATGAACAAAGCCGGTACCGCGTTTTCAGATCCTACCACCGAGCACCTCTCCCGGTTGTTTGATATTCCCCGTGCAGTGTATTATGTAGCGCTGGCAGATGACAGAATAATTGGCGGGGCCGGCATTCATCCGCTGGATGGCGGCGAAGCGCATGTGTGCGAACTACAGAAAATGTACCTGCTGCCCGAAGCCCGCGGGAAAGGACTGGCAGGCAAGCTGATCACCCTGTGCCTGGATTTCGCTAAACAAAACGGCTACACGCAATGCTACCTGGAAACAGCGCCAGAACTTGCCAGGGCCAGAAAAGTATATGAACAGTTCGGATTCAGGTACCTGACAGGCCCGATGGGTGATACCGGTCATTTTGGCTGTGACAGCTGGATGCTCAAGGATTTGTAGTTTCCGCAACAGGTGGATTTTTATTCCTCATTGTAAACCGGCACACTTCTTGTCAACTGGGGCTTACAAAATAACATATCATGAAAAAATTTATTTTGTCTGGTGTATTAGCCATTGGAACTATGCTGGCAGTACAAGCACAAAATGTAAAATTCGGCGTTAAAGGTGGTTTGAACATCTCCAAACTAACAGATACCGACGGCTCCAAAACACTCGCAGGCTTCCACGCCGGCGGTCTTGTTAACATCGGGCTGAATGAAAGCTGGGCAATCCAACCGGAAGTATTGTATTCTGCCCAGGGCACCAAAGCAGAAAAGAGTGTATTATGGTTAACCACTTCCAACACGGTGAAGGTTAATTATATTAATGTACCGGTAATGGTACAGTATTCTATTGTACCTGAATTTTATTTGGAAGCAGGTCCGCAGGTAGGCTTTCTCACAGCCGCCAAAGTTAAATCCGGCGATGTAACAGTAGATATCAAGGACGATATGCAATCCGTTGACTTCGGACTGGGCTTTGGTTTTGGTTATAAATTCGATATGGGTCTTGGTATCAGCGGCAGGTATAATTTTGGCCTGACCAACGTATATGATTCCGACAAAGTAGACAGCAAAAACTCTGTAGCACAGATCGGCGTGTTCTACACTTTTTAATGCAGGCATAAAATATTGCAGATAAGCGAAGGTTGTCTTTATCAGACAACCTTCGCTGCTTTCGGCTAATTAACTATCTTTGCCCCTCGCATTAATCATTTTCAGCATGAGTGTTGTACAATCCATCAGAACGGCCGCCGTGGCCGCCATTAATTCACTTTACGATCAGCAGTTAACAGCAGCAGAAATTGCTATTAATACCACCAAGCCTGAATTCGAAGGTGAGTATACCATTGTCGTTTTCTCTTTTACAAAATTCAGCCGGCAGAAACCCGAAGAAACAGCACAACGTATCGGGGAATACCTGACTGCCCACTACCCGGAACTGATTGCGCGATTCAATGTAGTAAAAGGGTTCCTGAACCTGAGCATCAACGATGCCTACTGGACAAAATTCCTCCAGCAACATTACAGCGACGTAAACATCGGATTACAGCCTGCCAATGGTAAAAAGATCATGGTGGAGTATTCATCTCCCAATACCAACAAACCTTTACACCTCGGTCACCTGCGTAATAATTTCCTGGGATATGCTATCGCCGAAATTATGAAAGCCAATGGCTACGAGGTGATCAAAGCCAACCTGGTAAATGACCGCGGTATCCATATCTGCAAATCCATGCTGGCATGGCAAATGTTTGCACATGGCGACACCCCGCAATCGACCGGTATAAAAGGCGATCACCTGGTGGGCGACTACTACGTGAAGTTTGAATCGGTGGTAAAAGAACAGGCAGAAATTATCATCGACCGCGTACTGGAAAATGACTTCCGTGACTTCGACAGCGCCGAAACCGAAAAGCTGGAAAAGCTGGTAACCGCCCTCCATAAGCCCGAAGTGAAAGACGATAAAGAAAAAACTGCCAAGATCATGGACGACATCAAAGAGATGTCGCGTAATAAAACAGAGATCATGCAGCAGGCGAAGATCATGCTGCAGCAGTGGGAAGCCGGCAACCCCGAAGTAAGGGAACTGTGGGCCACCATGAACAGCTGGGTGTATGAAGGCTTTGATCAAACCTATAAACGTCTTGGCATTGACTTCGACCAGATGTACTACGAAAGTGAAACCTACCTGTTAGGTAAAAACCTTGTAGCAGAAGGATTGGAGAAAGGCGTGCTGTTTAAAAAAGAAGATAACTCCGTATGGATAGATCTGACCGCCGACGGACTGGATCAAAAACTGCTGCTCCGCGGAGACGGCACCTCTGTATACATGACCCAGGACATGGGTACGGCGCGGTTGAAATATGAGCAGTACCAGATGGATCAAAGCGTATATGTGGTGGCAGATGAACAAAACTATCACTTCAAAGTACTCCAGCTGATTATGGAGAAACTGGGAGAACCTTCTGCCAAAGGTATTCACCACCTCAGCTATGGCATGGTGGAGCTGCCGCATGGCCGGATGAAAAGCCGGGAAGGTACGGTAGTGGATGCAGATGATATGATCACTGAAATGGTGAAAACAGCCGCAGAGAAAACACAGCAATCCGGTAAAAACCTGGATGCGTTTTCCGGTGAGCAACTCAACGAACTGTATGACACGGTGGGTATGGGCGCCATGAAATTTTTCCTGCTCCGCGTAGATCCTAAAAAGAAAATGATCTTTAATCCGGAAGAATCAATCGATTTGCATGGGTTCACCGCTCCGTTCATCCAGTATGCGTATGCGCGTATCAAATCCATCCTGCGGGACGCCGGCACAACAGCAGAACTTGAATCATATACCTACGAAGGAGAATTGCTGCCGCTCGAAAAGGAACTGATTATTCTGAACGAACAGTTTCCGGGTATACTGGCAGACGCATACCGCGAGCTGAGTCCTTCTGTGATCGCCAACTACGCGTTCCAGCTGGCCCAGTTATTCAATTCCTTTTATGCCGAGAAAGTGGAAGGCGTACCTACCTATTCCATTATCCGTGCTACCAGTGAAGAAAAGAAAAAACTGCGTTTACAGATTATCATGCTCACTGCACATACCATTGCTCAGAGTATGAAATTACTTGGCATCCGTGTACCGGAAAGAATGTAATAACGAGGAGGTTGTCTTTCTCACTGATTACGCTGATTTTACTGATTACAAGGATTTGATCATATGTGATTTTAAAAGGATTAGGGGAGATATAAGCGAATATACCCGCTTATATCTCCCCTAATCCTTTAAAAATCACATATGATCAAATCCTTGTAATCAGTAAAATCAGCGTAATCAGTGAGAAAGACAAAATTCGCTTATTAAAACGCTGCAGCCCTTACGGGTTGCAGCGTTAGCAACTTGCAGCCGCCGTGGCCGAAGTTGCCGAAGAAAATACCACAGTAAGCAGCGCAGCGAAAAAGGAGCTTGCCTATCCTTTATGCGCTGTTTAAAATCCCTCTACACTGTGGCAAATATTTTTACCGGGTTGTTCTCCGAGTATGAGAGCTTCATCGCATAAGCGTTCTCCCTTCTCCTGCTCACCCACACCCATATACGATTTTCCGAGCATAAACATAGCAAAAGCATTGATAGGTTGCAAGTGTAAAACTTTTTTCCATTGCACTATTGCCCGTTTAAAAAGTTTCCTTTCGTACAAGTCGTGTGCCAGATGCTGATAACGGTTAACGCTTTTCAGGGTATCCTTAACAACGTATAGCCCAGGACGGTAGTCTGCCTCTTTTTTATCAAAGTAACAGGCTGCCGGTTCACTATACACTGCAGTAAGTAATACAATACAACAGATACTAACGGATAGCTGACAGGATTTCATAGGTCGCGGCGCTTATGGGGCGCCGGACAAATATATACATAATAAATCGTAAATGAAAACTTACATATATGTAATAATCACACCCCCAGCTCCTCACCGCTAAAGGAAAGGGGCAGTAAATCGTTGGCACGACTGATCACATATATTTTACCGCTTAACCCCGCCATGATCACCCGGATAGGGCTTTCCTGTTTCCGTTCGTACTCCGACAATGTTTGCCGGCATATGCCACAGGGAGAAATGGGATGAGTACTGTCGCCGCTGAGGTTATTATAACTGATGGCAATGGTATCAATATCAATATTGGGATATACAGAAGCAGCGGAAGCCAGGGCCACTCTCTCCGCACATAACCCGATCGGATAAGAAGCGTTTTCCTGGTTAGAGCCCGCAATGATTTCCCCATTGGCCAGCCGGATCACCGCTCCCACCTGGAAACGGGAATAAGGTGCATAAGCATATGCCGTTACTTCCCTCGCTTCTTTCAGCAGCCACGCGTCAGCATCGGAAAGACCGGTAAGATCATCATATACCTCGTATTCAATATGCAGCAATTGTTTCTCCATAACAACAGTTGAAAAGGGTTCTTCGTATAGTCGTTGTCGGGGTAAGACAACAACGGACCGGCATACTGCCGGTCCGTAATTTACTTCAAATTATATTTCGGGCGGTTGCTTACTTAATATTTCTGAAGATACGGCTCCAGCGGATACCGCCTTCTCCATAGCTCATCCAGATCAACCAGGCTTTACCCACTACGTGATCTTCCGGCACAAAGCCCCAGAAACGGGAGTCGAGGGAGTTGTTACGGTTATCCCCCATCATCCAGTAATAGTTCATCTTAAATGTATAGCTATCAGCGGGTTGACCGTTGATGATGAACTTACCATCTTTCCGCTCCAGCGTATTGCCTTCATAAACACGGATCACGCGGTCGTATAAAGCGATGTTGCTTTCGTCCAGCTTAACGGTAGCGCCTTTTTTAGGAATATACAGCGGACCAAAGTTTTCTTCTGTCCATTTGAAATGCGCGGTATCGTGCGGGAAAACGTTATTGTAATTGAAATCCGTAAAATCAGACTCCTGGTATATTTTAATGTCTTTCACGATTGGCTTAAACTGCTCGAGCGCTGCTACGTTGGCCGGTGTGAGGTTGTAAATGAACTTGCTGGCATCAAGCTGGTAAAAGTCCGGGCCGGAAGTAGCAATGCCCAGGTCTTCCAGGCGGCTGCTGTTAAGCTGGTCGCCGGTAGTTTCCACTACATATTTATGCTGGCTGCCGGGAGGAACCGGTGCTGCCTGCCCGTTGACATATACTGCACCTTTGATGATCCGGATGGTATCGCCGGCCTGGGCCATGCAACGTTTGATATAATTCTCCCTTTTATCTACCGGGCGCTGGATGATCTTATAAGAGTTCTGCACCGACTGCCAGCCAAACTGCCGCACCATGCCATAATAGCTGGGATCGGGCGAGTCAATGGCTACGGTATCTCCTTCCGGGAAGTTAAAAACCACTACATCGTACCGTTTGATATCTGAGAAACCGGGTAAACGTCTGTATTTCCACTTCACCGCCTCTGAATAGGCTTTTGCGGATTTGGTAAAGGGCAGGGTATGATGTACAAAGGGTACTGCCAGCGGCGTCATTGGGATACGTGGTCCGTAACTGATCTTGCTCACAAACAGAAAGTCGTTCACAAGTAAGGTTTTTTCCATTGAAGGTGTCGGGATCGTATAGGCCTCAAAAATAAAGGTGCGGATAAGCGTGGCTGCTATAATAGCGAAGATCGCAGCGTCTAACCATTCTCTAACCGCAGATTTCTTTTTCTTAGGCTGACTGTCTTTGTTTTTTTTCCAAAATGCCAGGTTCATTCAGTTACGCTTATTAGATGCTTAAAAAGGCAAATATAATATTCTGTTGCTAGCCTGTCGCTATTACTTTACAAAAGTTTTCTTAAAAATAGATTAAAATATTGTTTATTATAGTTTTTAAGTATATGGTGTATCCACCAATGAATTGCCTAAATTTGACGTTTTACTATACCTCCGTTGAATACATTTACGATCAAGGATATTGAAAACTTTACCGGTATAAAGGCGCATACCATCAGGATATGGGAGCAGCGGTTCCAGTTATTCTCCGCCAGGCGGAAGGATACCAATCACAGGATCTATGATGGGGAGGATCTGAAAGCCTTATTGCGTATAGCCTATTTATATCATCACGGGATCAAGATCTCGCGCATAGCTGCGTTGTCGGAGGAAGAACAGAATAAACTGTCGTTGCAGCTGGCCGCCGAAGGATCGGCTGCAGGTCTCCAGGTAAATGAGCTGATTGCCGCCACGCTCGATTATGATTACTTCCGCTTTGAGCGCATTTTTTACAGCCAGGTATTACACCTGGGATTTGAGCACTGTATTACAAAGATCATTTACCCTTTCCTTGAAAAGATAGGCGTGCTATGGCTTACTGGCAATGTGATCCCGGCACAGGAGCACTTCTGCGCCAATATTATCCGCACCAAAATAATGACGGCGATCGACGGCCAGCAGATGAACCAACAGGCTACTACCCATTACCTGTTATTTCTCCCGGAGGGAGAATTTCATGAAATACCATTGTTGTATGTGCAATACCTGCTGAAAAAAAACGGGAAACTGGTTACCAGCTTCGGCGCCAACGTTCCATTTGATGATCTGAAAACATTTACCCCGGTGCCGCCGGTAACCCATATGTATACCCACCTGCTTACCAATGTAACGAAACAGGCAGTAACCCAGTTTGTCGCCGCACTGGCGCAGCAGTTCCCGGGTATTAAGATCCTGATGTCAGGACCGCAGGTATGGCAGCTGACCGGCCCATTGCCGGAAAATGTATTCGTATTGAAAAGCCTGGATGAGTTATTGGCGTTTAACTGATCTGTATCAAAGTACTTCCTCCAGGATACGATTGATGGCTGCTGAGCGGTTCAGCACCATAAAATGCCCGCCATCGGGAATGAGGTGTGTAGGCTGAAGATATTTAACCGGAAAAGGCAGGTCCCGTGCGCCGTGGATATGCACCAGTCCTTCCGGCACCTGCTCATTTTCCCAGTGCAGGATCGCGTTTACCGCCCAACGCGTAAAGGTATAGTCGCGCTTTGCAAGGTATTCATTCACCAGTTTGCGTTCTTCCGGTGTTTCGATATTGAGGAACTTCCTGACAACCACGCTTCTCCGTTGGTACAGCAGGCTGTCGGGCAATTTGTGCAGTCCGAGTTTCTTTACCCAGTTATAATAGGGAGGCTTTTCCGAGCTACGTTTAATGCTCGACAGGAGGATGTTCTTTTCTACGGGAATATGCCGGGCTATTTCCAGGCTCATGATGCCGCCGAAAGACACGCCTATTAGGGTTACTCTCCCATCAGCCGCAATGTTTTGGGCCATACGGGCCGCATAGCGGCTGATGGGTTCCTCCTGCAATGGAGGGATCCATTGCAGGTGATGCACCTGGTAGCCGGTGGGAAAACGCAGGTTGTTGAAAATGCGTTCATCCGCACCCAGTCCACTGATCAGATACAGGTGTTTTTGCATGTTGTTGCTGGTTAAGAGCTTACCTTTCTTTTATCGCGGCTTGGCACCACGAAATCTTCCACGTCTTCCGCAGTGATGGTTTTACCGGAAAGGATAACGAGCCTTTCCACTACGTTCCTGAGCTCACGGATATTACCGGTCCAGTTGTGATTTTGTAAAGCTTTCATGGCATCTTTATCCGCTACTTTGCGGGAGATACCATATTCGCTGCAAACGCTGTCGAGGAAGCTGTCTACCAGTAACGGCACATCATCCCGGCGGTCGTTCAGGGAAGGAACGTGGATCAGGATCACGCTTAAACGGTGATAAAGATCCAGGCGGAAGTTTTTGTTTTCCACTTCCTGCAGCAGGTCCTTGTTGGTAGCGGCTACTACCCTCACGTCCACGCTGATTTCCTTATCTCCGCCTACGCGGGTAATTTTTCCTTCCTGCAGGGCGCGCAATACCTTTGCCTGTGCGCTGAGGCTCATATCGCCAATTTCATCCAGGAAGAGGGTACCGCCACTTGCCTGTTCAAACTTCCCGATCCGTTGTTTTACAGCGGATGTAAAGGAGCCTTTTTCGTGGCCAAACAGTTCACTTTCAATGAGCTCTCCGGGGATGGCTGCGCAGTTTACTTCCACCATAGGGCCGCCGGCGCGGTTACTGCGTTCATGCAGCCACCTGGCCACCAGTTCCTTACCCACCCCGTTATCGCCGGTAATCAATACCCTGGCATCCGTGGGCGCTACTTTTTCTATCGTTTCTTTAATTTTCAGTATCGGGGTGGATTGACCAATCATATCCGGCACCTTATTCACCTTGCGGCGCAGGGTTTTGGTTTCGGTAACCAGGTTGGTTCTATCCATTGCATTACGCAGGGTAATGAGTAAGCGGTTCAGATCCGGCGGCTTTGAAATATAATCATAGGCGCCTTTTTTCACCGCATCTACTGCCGTATCAATATTACCGTGGCCAGACACCATGATAATAGGAATATCCCCGTTCACCTCACGTGCTTTCTCGAGAAACTCCAGTCCGTCCATTTTAGGCATTTTGATATCGCAAAGAACGGCATCATATGACTTTGCCTGGAACATTTTAAATCCTTCCATACCATCCGCGGCCTCATCTACCTTATAACCTTCATAGGTTAAAATTTCCGTGAGTGTTTTACGAATACTTTTTTCGTCGTCTATTATTAAAATGTTAGCCATAATCAGTTTTATTTTGTACGACCGGCAATACCTGCCTTTTATACAACGGGCAAAAATAAAGATTAATCCCTTAAAATTGCATTATATCAGGGATCATTTAACATGTCAGAAACAATTGAGAGATTACCATATCCTCCCGGCAGCCAGGAACGCTTGAATATTAGCAGACAGTCTACTACCTTTACAGGATTAATGCGTAATTTCAGTAACGATTAAAGTGCCAATACCTGTAATTCGATCCGCATATGAATGATTTTCTGGAAGAGTTGAAGCGGCGGCACCAGCTGGCAGCGGCGAACGCCTATCCTGCCACGGGTGCAGTAGATGAATTTGTGAGCCACCTGTTGAATTGGTTATTTCCTGAACATACCGGCCAGGTAATCCCCGATCCGGTGGCGCTGGAACGTTTTGGCCATGAACTGGAAGCCCAGTTGCAGCAATTGCTGCAATCAATGGAAAATCAGCTGCCTGCGGACGCCGCGGGGCTGAGCCGCGACTTTATGAACAAAGTACCGGTGATATATGATGAACTGACAAAAGATGCCACGGCCATTTACCAGGGCGACCCGGCAGCATCCTGTTTATACGAAGTAATCCGTGCCTATCCGGGGTTTTATGCCATTGCCTTTTACCGCATTGCGCATGCCCTGTACCAGCTGAAAATACCGGTATTACCCCGGATGATTACAGAACTGGCGCATTCCCGTACAGGAGTGGATATTCATCCGGGTGCGGTGATAGCGCCCTGGTGTTGCATAGATCATGGTACCGGCATTGTGATCGGGGAAACCACTGTAATAGGACCGCATGTAAAGCTGTACCAGGGCGTAACGCTGGGTGCACTGAGCATTGAAAAAAGTATGGCGCGCAGCAAGCGGCATCCTACTATTGAGGAACATGTAGTGATTTATGCCGGCGCCACCATTCTTGGCGGTGATACGGTGATAGGCCATCATAGCGTAATAGGCGGGAATGTGTGGCTGATTAAAAGTGTGGAACCTTTCTCCCGGATCTATTATAAAGCAGAACATAAATTTTCAGATACAAACCAGGACTAGTACAATGGCTTCCATCATAGATCTGATCGGCAACACGCCGATGGTAGAATTAAAGAAGATATCCGTTAACCCGGCCGTTAAAATTTTTGCCAAACTGGAAGGAAACAATCCTGCCGGCAGCGTGAAAGACAGGGCCGCCTATGGCATGATCAAAGGCGCGCTCGACAGGGGCGATATTAAGCCGGGCATGAAACTGATAGAAGCTACCAGCGGCAATACGGGTATTGCACTGGCCATGATTGCCAGTCTTTTCGGCATTGAAATAGAACTGGTAATGCCTGCAGATGCTACCCGCGAGCGGGTGCTCACTATGGAAGTATATGGCGCCAAAGTAACGCTCACGCCAAAGGAATTGTCCATGGAAGGCTCTATCGACTATGCCAACGCCCAGGTGGAGAAAGGCGGTTACTATATGCTGAACCAGTTTGCCAATCCCGATAACTACGGCATGCACTATAAAACTACCGGACCTGAAATCTGGAAAGATACCAACGGGGAAGTGACGCACTTTGTAAGTGCGATGGGGACTACTGGTACTATTATGGGTGTATCCCGCTATTTAAAGGAGCAGAACCCGGCAGTACAGATTGTAGGATGCCAGCCTACCGAAGGGTCAAAAATCCCGGGCATCCGCAAATGGCCGGAAGCTTATCTCCCTAAAATATTTGAAAAACCGAGGGTAGACCGTATCATGGATATTTCAGAAGAAGAAGCGAGGATCATGACCAAAAGACTGGCAAAGGAAGAAGCGGTATTTTGTGGTATGAGCAGCGGCGGCGCTGTGGCAGCGGCTGTACGGGTATCAAAGGAATTACGTAGTGGCGTGATCGTTAGTATCATCTGTGATCGCGGCGACCGTTACCTTTCCAGCGATCTGTTTTCCTGAAAATATTTTTAAAGATAAAAAGAAACGGAGCGAAGAAAATCTTCGCTCCGTTTCTTTTATATCGATAGCAGGTGCTATTTTTTCATGTACATTACTTCTTTCACCAGTTTCACGGTACGTTCCACATCCGGCAGGTATTGCTTAACCAGGTTAGGAGCATAGTGCATAGGAGCATCCTGTGCGGTGATACGGCGGATCGGTGCATCCAGGTAGTCGAAACCTTCTTTCTGGATACGGTAAGTAATTTCGGAAGAAATACTTGCGAATGGCCATTGTTCTTCAACAATTACCAGGCGGTTTGTTTTCTTCACTGATTCCAGGATGGTGAACCAGTCCAGCGGACGAATGGTACGGAGATCGATTACTTCTGCTTCGATACCTTCTTTTGCCAGTTCTTCAGCTGCACCCAGCGCTACTTTCATCATTTTATTGAAAGATACGATGGTTACATCTTTACCGGCACGTTTGATATCTGCTTTACCAATCGGGATGATATATTCTTCTTCAGGAACTTCACCCATATCGCCATACATCACTTCACTTTCCATGAAAACAACCGGATCATCATCGCGGATAGCCGCTTTGAGCAAACCTTTTGCATCATATGGATTGGAAACGGAGATTACTTTCAGGCCCGGGATATTGGCGTAGTAACTTTCGAATGCAGTGGAGTGCTGCGCACCCAATTGACCGGCAGAACCGTTTGGTCCGCGGAAAACGATCGGGCAACCCACCTGGCCGCCACTCATTGCCAACATTTTAGAAGCGGTATTGAGGATCTGATCCAGCGCCAGTACAGCGAAGTTCCAGGTCATGAATTCAACTACCGGACGCAGGCCGTTCTGTGCAGCACCTACTCCGATTGCAGCAAATCCAAGTTCAGCAATCGGCGTGTCAATAACACGTTTTGGACCAAACTCATCCAGCATTCCCTGGCTCACTTTATAAGCACCATTGTATTCGGCTACTTCCTCCCCCATAAGGAATACCCGTTCATCACGGCGAAATTCCTCCTGCAGGGCTTCTCTTAAGGCTTGTCTGAAAGCTATCTGACGCATGCTATTCTTAATTGAAAGTTTAAATGCCTTATTGAAAGGCAGGGCAAAAATATTGTTTGTTAGCGAAAAAGCAAAGCAAACGCCCGATTAATAATTATTATACCCCCCACATGCAGTCTGTATACTATTAATTAAAAAAAATACATATATTTATATTTTAGACTATAGTACACCCGGCCAACAACTTTACCCGCTGTCATGATTACCATTATTATCCTAACCTTATGCTTTTTAGCTGCCCTGTCCTGTAAAATAAAAAAGGTGAAAGCACCGGAAATACAGGCGCTCCTGTGGTACCTTCACCTGGTTTTTGGCTGCTTAGCGCTCCTGTGCGTGTTATTGATGCTGAACGACTACGGCTTCAAGGGCACACAAACCGAACGGGTGTTCTTTACCCTCTACGCAGGTACCGGTATGCTGATTTACGGCCTTACCAAACCGGATAACGACGCCAGGTACGCCTACCTGACAGGTTTTTTTGGCTTCCCGTTTGTATTGCTGATTGGGCTGCTGCTGCCGCCGCTGCGTACCCTTACCCTGGTAGCCGCTATCACCTTATTGTCGGACAGCGAGTTTCAGCGCTATACTATTGACGACGATTACGCCCTGCAAACGAAAACTACCGGCATATTGTCCAGCTACCCGGTTTACAGCCTGGTGGAAGATAAATACCTGTTTTTTGAGAAAATAGTGCCTGACGTGGTAAAACCAAAGGCTGCATTGCATTCGCTGAAGATGGTCAAAAAAGGGGAAGACAGCTTGAGAATACAGGTAAATAACATAGATACCGTGATTGCTATTTATTGATGAAGTGTAAACCTGTTTCAGGTTTATTTCTCCAGGTGTAAAGTTTTTTCAGGACAAAACCGGGGTGGAAGTGTATGGGGAGTGTATGGAGAGTGTATCATGAATGTAAGGGGACTATATGGGGAGTATATAGGGAGTACGACACATACACGACTCCTAAGTAACTGAGAAGTATCGGAGAAGTATCCGAGAAGTATCCAAAGAGTATTAACCCGCTTACCGGCAATGCCATAACGGCCCCTGCCGCTGTAAGATTAAATAAATCAGTCGTCAGCTGCTGGTTTCGAAAAAAACAGCAGCTGACGGCCTGTAATTAAACTCTTTCTATAATAATCGCGCTGGCGCCGCCACCACCATTGCAGATTCCTGCAACGCCGTAACGCGCCTGCTGCTGATGCAGAATTGCATTCAATGTTACCACAATCCGCGCACCACTGCAACCAATAGGATGTCCCATGGCTACGGCCCCACCCCATACATTCACTTTATCGAGCGACAGCCCCAGGTCTTTCGCATTGGCAATAGGCACGCAGGAAAATGCTTCATTCACTTCCGCCACATCCATGTCGCTGATTTTCAGGCCAGCTTTATTCAGTGCGTTGTTGATAGCTTTTACCGGGGTAGTGGTAAACCATTCCGGCACCTGCGAAGCATCGGCAAAGCTGATGATCTTTGCCAGTGGCTTTAATCCGAGCGCTTTCAGTTTTTCACCGCTCACCAGCACTACTACTGCCGCACCATCGTTGATGTTGGAGGCATTGGCAGCGGTGATGGTGCCGTCTTTCTGAAAACTTGGTTTCAGGGAAGGCACTTTTTCAAAAATCACTTTCTTATAGTCTTCATCTTCAGACACCGTTACCACCTGTTTTCCGGGTACCTGTACCGGCACTACTTCATCTTTAAAATATCCTTTCTCCCAGGCTGCGGCTGCGCGTTTATAGCTTTCGATAGCGTACGCGTCCTGGTCTTCCCGGGTAATTTTGTATTCGGTGGCGCACAGCTCTGCTGCGTTGCCCATATGAAAATCCTTGTAAGGGTCCCAGAGGCCGTCGCGGATGATGCCGTCGGTAATGGCGCCATGTCCGAGTTTATAACCGGTACGGGCTTTATCCAGGTAGTAAGGGGTTGCGCTCATGTTTTCCATGCCGCCGGCCACCACTACGTCGTTGTCGCCCAGCATAATACTTTGGGCGCCCAGCATAATGGCTTTCATACCGGAAGCGCATACTTTGTTTACCGTAGTACAGGGAACATTGTTAGGCACGCCTGCAGCGAGACTGGCCTGATTAGCGGGCGCCTGGCCGAGGTTGGCGCTCAGCACATTGCCCATATATACTTCATTTACTTCTGCCGGGGCGATACCCGCCCTTTCCAGAGCCGCTTTAATAACGTGAGCGCCAAGCTGTGTGGCCGGAATGCCTGCCAGTGCGCCATTGAACGAACCGATAGGCGTACGGGCCACGGCTACTATAAATACTTCTTTCATCTGATAAATAAGATTGATTTGGCTAGTTTATAATCTACCAAATATAAGGAAAAGTTGCCGGGAACAGCAACCACGCCTACATGCTGATCCCCTTCTCTCCAAATCCTAATTTTCCCGTATGTTTGCAGTTGCATTTACGAAACCGTGATATCTCAGAACTCCATACAACAGATCCTCAGCCGCATTGATATTGTGGAAATTGTGGGTTCCTTCGTTAAACTGAAAAAAAGAGGCGCCAACTACTTAGGCTTGTGTCCATTTCATAACGAAAAGTCCCCTTCTTTCACCGTATCTCCCGGAAAAGAAATCTATAAATGCTTTGGTTGCGGCGCCAGCGGCAATTCCATCAGCTTTATCATGGAGCATGAAAAGTACTCCTATGTAGAAGCACTCCGGTGGCTGGCACAACGGTACCAGGTAGAGCTGGAGGAAACGGAAGTAAGCCCCGAACTGAAGCAGCACCAGCTGATGGCGGATAGTTTGTTTATCATCAACAACTACGCCCGGGAGTACTTCACCGATACCCTTTTTAATAAAGATGAAGGCCAGAATGTGGGTCTGAGTTATTTTGAAGAAAGAGGATTTACGGAAGAAACCATCAAAAAGTTCCAGCTAGGCTACTGTCTGAATACCTTTGACTCTTTTGCCAAATCGGCACTGGACAAAGGCTACAACCTGGAATACCTGCAAAAAACAGGATTGGTTACCATCCGGAACGATCAACCTGCCGATAATTACCGCGGCAGGGTCATATTCCCGATCCATAACCAGTCCGGAAAAATACTGGGCTTCGGGGCGCGTATCCTGGTAAAATCAGACCGGGCGCCCAAATACATCAATTCTCCCGAAAACGAAATTTATGTAAAAAGCCGGGTACTGTATGGTACCTACTTTGCACGGCACGCCATCGATAAACTCAATGAGTGCCTGCTCGTAGAAGGTTATACCGACGTAATTTCCCTGCACCAGGCAGGTGTGGAAAACGTGGTGGCCTCCAGCGGTACCTCCCTTACGCAGGATCAGCTGCGGCTGATTAAGAAATATACCAATAACCTCACCATCCTTTACGATGGCGACAGCGCCGGGGTGAAAGCAGCGCTCCGCGGGCTGGACATGGCCATTGAAGAAGGATTGAACGTGAAGCTGGTATTGCTTCCGGACAAAGAAGACCCGGACAGCTATGTGCAAAAGATCGGTGCGGAAGCCTTCCGTGAATTCATTAAAGATAACAAGCAGGACTTTGTACTGTTCAAGCTGCAGCTGAGCATGCAGGAAGCCGGCGCCGACAGTAATAAAAAATCACAGCTGGTAAATGAAATCGCTGAAACCATTTCAAAAATTGATAAGGCGGAAGATTTTACCCGGCAGCAGGATTATATCCGTCAGTGCAGCCAGCTACTCCATATCGATGAACAGGGATTGATCCAGCTGGTCAATAAATTTATCCGCGACCGCCTCGTTAAACGGGAGCAGGCCTATGCGCGTAACAATCCCGCTCCCAGCGATGATGGCCTCAGCGAAGAAGCTATTGCCGCTATGGAGGCTGCTGAAACAGGCATTTCAGTAGACTCGCTCATCAACGGGCATGAAAAGCAGGAAAAAGAACTGGTGAAAATCCTGCTGCGTTTTGGCGATAAACCCTTCAGCGAAGAAGAAAACAACACCGTAGCCGACTATGTGTTCCACCTTCCCTACGATTTCGAGGCATTGGCAGAAAGTGAGCTGGTGAAAAGGATTTTAAGGGAATACAAAGCATTGTACGATGCAGGGAACCTGCAGGACAAACGGTGGTTCCTGTATCATGAAGATCAGCAGCTGTCAAAACAGATTGCCAATATACTGGAAGATAAAGAAGCCGATTTGAGTATTAACTGGAAAGACCGTTTCGAGATTGATACCGTATACGGTGATAATGCCTATCTGAGAGATACCATCTCCACTACCAACTATCTTATTCTGCGTAAGATCAAGAAGCTGATCCACGAAAACCAGGAAGAGGCTAAAAAGGCGACAGACATGGACCAGATCCTGAACTGCCTTGAAATGCAGAAGCACCTCAACTCCCTGGAAAAGGAACTCACGAACGGCATGGGCACCGTTATTTTCAAGTAACCGTTAACGTTAGTATCTCAAATCCGCTCCCATACCTGGAAGGAGAACGGGTACTGATTTTTTTCATCCGCCTCATGGCGCTCATCACTTACCAGTTCAAACTCTGCGCCATCCAGTTGGGGGAAAAAGGCATCCCCATGAACAACCGCATATACGCGGGTGAGATAGATCCGGTCTACTAACGCCCACGCCTGTTCGAAAATTTGCGAGCCGCCGGTGATAAACAATTCATCACCGCCGAATGACCTGGCTTTCTCAACACCTTCCTCTATAGAACGCACTACATATGCACCTTCCGGCTGAAAATCCGTTTGACGGGTAATCACGATATTAGGTCTGCCGGGCAATGGTTTGCCCAGGGAGTCAAATGTTTTACGTCCCATTACAATGGGTTTTCCCAATGTGGTGGATTTAAAATATTTAAGATCCAGCGGTAAACGCCAGGGTAACATATTGTTGATACCGATTACGTTATTTTCCGAAGCGGCTACGATAATGGATATACGCATATGGAAAGTTATATGGCTACCGGTGCTTTAATGGCCGGGTGAAACTGGTAATTCACCAGTTCAAAATCTTCATACTTAAAGGAGAAAATATCTTTTACGTCCGGGTTGATCTTCATCACCGGAAGCGGGAATGGTTGCCTGCCTAATTGCAGGTTGGCCTGTTCTATATGATTGCTGTACAAATGCACGTCTCCGAAAGTATGGATAAAGTCGCCGGCTTCCAGGTCGCACACCTGCGCCATCATCATGGTTAACAAGGCGTAGGAGGCGATATTGAAAGGTACACCGAGGAATACATCTGCGCTGCGCTGGTATAGCTGGCAGCTCAGTTTACCACGGGTTTGCCCTTTTGCGGGATCTGCAGGGGTTACATAAAACTGGAACAGGCAATGACAGGGGCTGAGTGCCATTTCCGGCAGTTCGCCCACATTCCACGCGTTCACAATAATACGGCGGGAATCAGGATTATTTTTGATGGTATTTACCGCTTCGGTGATCTGGTCTATTACCTTGCCGCTGCGGGTTTCCCAGCTGCGCCATTGCTTTCCGTACACGGGTCCGAGGTCGCCATTTTCATCGGCCCACTCATCCCAGATGCTTACGCCATGTTCTTTCAGCCAGGCGGTGTTGGTATCTCCTCTTAAAAACCAGAGCAGTTCATATATAATCGATTTGAGATGCAGCTTTTTGGTGGTCACCACGGGGAAACCATCCTGCAGGTTGAATCTCATCTGGTAGCCAAAACAGCTGGTAGTGCCGGTGCCGGTGCGGTCTGTTTTTACCGCGCCTTCCCGGATAATATGTTGTAATAAAGATAAATACTGCTCCATAAGGTCGCAATTTACGAAGTTTTCCAGTTGAAAAAATATAACATATTTAAGTCAAAGAAAAAAAGCGGAAGTACCCTTAAAATTTCGTAATCTGCTATATCATTTTACGTTACAATAAGATCGGCTTAATGAGAAGTCCTTGCCATCAGAGATGATGATGAAAAACCTGTAGTACCCCTTGTGCAAGGATCGCAACAAATTAACGCTATTAAACAACCAAAATCAAATCAGGATCTGTACTATCTATAAACCAGAAAAATAATCAGCAACATGATATTGTAACCTCGTTTTAATCATCATTCATTATCTAAACCATTTCAAGCTATGCTTCTACCAAAATCCAGCTTGCTGGTACTGCTATGCCTATGCAGTACCCTGGCACTATTTGCGCAGCAAAACATTACCGGAAAAATCCGGGATGCCGTCAGCGGCAAACCCATTCCGGGCGTCACCGTACGCATTCCCAACACCAATAAAGGGACCATTACTGATGCCGATGGCAACTATACGCTGGCCATCACGGCCGGCACTACCAGTTTAATGGTGAGCTATACCGGTTATAAAACCAAAACAATCAATCTTACACCGGGTAACAACGTAATAAACCTGAGCCTGGAAGAAGATTTCGCCCGGCTGGATGAAATTGTGGTAACCGGGTTGGCCACCAATGTAAAGCGAAGTAATCTTGCCAATGCGGTAGCTACTATTTCCGGCACGGAATTAAACGGGGTGGCGCCTGCGCAAACATTTGACGCAGCCATCAGCGGTAAGGTGCCCGGCGCACTGATAACCGCCAATTCCGGCGCCCCCGGCGGCGGCATCTCTGTAAAAATGCGCGGTATCACTTCTGTATTTGGCAACTCGCAGCCACTATATGTTGTAGATGGTATTTTCTTCAATAACAGCAGTATTCCCGCCGGATTGAACGATGTAACCGGCGCCGCTACCTCGGGCAGTCCCAACAACCAGGACAACCCTTCCAGCCGCATTGCAGACCTCAACCCGGAAGACATTGAAAATATTGAAATCCTGAAAGGCGCTTCCGCCGCCGCTATGTATGGCGCCAAAGCTGCTGCCGGCGTAATCATCATCACCACCAAAAAAGGTAAATCAGGCAAAACGAAAGTGTCCCTCAACCAGGAAACCGGTTTTACCAAAGTACGGCACCTGATGGGCGTCCGCACCTTTACCCCAGAAACAGCTGCTGATCTTGCAGGTACTGCTGATAACCCTGATCCTGACGTACAGGCGAAGCGTGCTGCTTACAAGGCGCAGTTCACCGAGGCAAAGAATGCCGGGAAGATCTTTGACTATGAAAAAGAGCTCTTCGGGCAAACCGGACTGGTGCTGAACACCGGCGTGTCTCTCAGTGGCGGCGGTGAAAAAACTACCTTCTATCTTTCCGGCAACCGGCGGCAGGAAAACGGTATTGTGAAAGGCACCGGCTATTTCAACAACTCCATCCGGCTGAATGTGGATCATAAGGTGAGCGATCGTATATCCATAGGCGTTACTACCAACTATATCAACTCTTCCGCCGACAGGGGGCTCACCAATAACGATAACAACGGCGTTTCCCTCGGTGTGGCGTTGTCGTCCACACCCGATTTTGTGAACCTGTTTCCCAACGCGCTCGGTGAGTATCCGCGCAATAGCTTCGCCAGTTCCAACCCGCTGGAAACGCGCGACAATATGATCAACAACGAACAAACCAACCGCTTTGTTGGTGGTGGTAATATTGAGATACGGCTGCAGCAAAGCGACCGTTCCACCACCAGGCTGGTAGGGCGCGGTGGTATCGATTACTTCAATTTCAAAACCACCGCCTTGTTTCCACGTAACCTCCAGTTTGAAGAGAACGGACAACAGGGACATTCCATCCAGGGCAATACCAACAACACCAATACCAACATCGGCGGATTTATAGTGAATACGTTTACGCCAAGCGACAAGCTCAGTTTAACCAGTACTGCCGGCGCCACCCTGGAAACCGGTTATCTCGACAATATTGTTACCGTAGCTACCAACCTGGTATCCGGCCAGAGTAACCTGGATGCCAGCGCCAACACCACTACCCGGCAATTCCGCCAGAAATACCGCGATAACGGTATTTTTATCCAGGAAGACCTTTCCCTGATAGACGCCATTACTTTCAGTGCCGGCGTACGTTTCGACCGGTCCACCAACAACGGCGAATACCAGAAATATTACGTTTTCCCCAAAGGATCTGTTTCCTGGAATATTGCCAAAATGGATTTCTGGAAGGTAGCCGGTGTGGATAATCTCAAGCTGCGCGCAGCTTATGGCCAATCCGGCAACGTACCTCCTTATGGCAGTAAATTTACCCAGATGCTCGGCAGCAATATCGGCGGCTTCCCCGGCGTGCTGGTAGAAAACCAGCAGGGCAACCCCGATATTAAACCGGAACGGCAAACAGAATTTGAAACCGGGCTGGATGTAAGCGTACTGAATGGCCGCATCAGCCTGGAAGCAACTTACTATAACAAAAAGATTTATGACGTATTACTGCGTCATGCGCTTCCCGGTTCTTCCGGTTATGCTACTGAATGGAAAAACAGTGGTGACCTGAGAAATAAAGGAATAGAGCTGGGATTAAACCTGATACCCGTGAACCAGCCCAATGTGCGGTGGAACAGCAGCATTAACTGGTGGCAAAACCGTTCCAAAGTCACCAAGCTGATCATTCCTCCCTATGCCATTGGCGCCTTTGGTAACTCCCTCGGCACTTTTTACCTGGAAGAAGGACAACCCGCCACACAGCTCAAAGGCATTGTAAACGGCGACCTGAAGCTGATCGGAAATGCTGAACCGGATTTCCAGATGAGTTTCTTCAATGAATTAACCGTGTTCAAAAACTTCTCCCTGCGTTTCCTCATCCACTGGAAAAAAAGGCGGCGACAACATTAATCTTACACAGCTGCTCACCGACGCAGGAGCCACCTCTTTTGATTATGACGATGAGATGAAAGGCACCAAGGCAGGGCTTTACCGCCCCGGCGCAGGCGATGCTTCCATTTATGTGCAGGATGCTTCGTATGTACGTATCCGTGAGATCGGTCTTTATTACAATATTCCCATGAAAAATACATCCGTGCTGAAAGCAATCCGTGTGGGTGTATCTGCCAATAATTTCTTTACATGGACAAAGTACGTGGGGTATGATCCGGAAGTATCCAACTTCGGAAGTAACACCATTACTACCGCTCAAACCCGTGGCAGTAACGGGTTATCAACCGGAGTAGATGTTATGCCGTTCCCTGCATCTAAAAGGGCCAGCTTTCATGTTGGCGTCGATTTCTGATCATTTTCCATCTGCTTAAAAACATTACATATGAAAAAGTATCTTTCAATAACAGCGATCGCTCTTTTACTGCTGGTGATGAACGCCTGCCAGAAAGGAGAGATCAACAGTTTGAATACACCCGTGGTAAGCGGCATCACTACCGATCCTTCCAGGAGCGACCTGTTTAACCTGGTAACCGGCGCCGAATCCGGCATGCGTAACAGCCTCTCTGCTTACCTCGATGGTACCGGTATTATTGGCCGGGAAATTTACCGTTTCTCCGGTGCAGAACCCCGGTACACCACCGATTTGCTGGGCGGCGGTTCCAAACAGCTGGACAATAACACCTTTTACCTTACCAACCCCTGGTCGGGCCGCTACCAGGTAGCCAGGCAGTGTTTCATTTTACTCGATGCCATCAGCAATACCCGCACGGAAGTAGCGTCTGATGTGCAAAAGAAAGCCTTTACAGGATTTGCCAAAACGCTGATCGGCTACCAGTTGCTGCTGAATCTCAACATGACAAATACCAATGGCGTACGTATTCCCGTTCCCAATGGCGCTACCCTGGGACCTGTGATTACCAACCCTTCGGTAGTGATGGATTCTATATTGAAATTCCTGGATGAAGGAAAAGCCGATCTTACCGGATCGGAGGTTATTTTTCCTTTGTCGGATGGGTTCCTGGGATTTAAAGATGCCGTGGGGCTGATTAGATTTAACCGCGCCATTGCCGCCAGGGTGTATACCTATCAACAGAAATGGAGTAACGCACTAACCGCACTCAATGAATCCTTCTTCGACCTGAACGGCGCTTTAAACAGGGGCGTTTATCATGCTTTTTCCACCAATGGCGGCGATCTTGCTAATACCATGTATCTCCCGCCAAATGGCAACGGGGAAATAAGAGTAGCGCATCCTTCTTTTGCTACCAATATTCTGCCGGGCGATGACCGCATCTCCAAAACATCGTTGCGGACTTCTTCCGCCAGTCAGAGTGGTTTAACCGGCAACCGCGATGTGATTGTATGGACCTCCCTGAACGCACCCATCAGCATTATCCGGAACGAGGAGCTGATATTGATATACGCAGAAGCCAAGATTCAGACAAATGCATTCCCCGACGCCATTGTGGCGCTCAACCGCATACGCACAGCGCATAACCTTGCGCCATATGCCGGTGGCGCTGTTTTAAATGCATTAATTACTGAACTGTTGTATAACAGGCGCTATTCCCTGTTTATGGAAGGGCATCGCTGGATAGATGTAAGGAGATATAACCTGTTGGGAACATTGCCTAAAGACAGGCCTGATGATGATGTGTGGCCTAGGTATCCGTTGCCGCAGAGTGAAAGCAATATTTAAAACTGATAGTATTATCCATAAAAAAGCGAAGCGCATCCAGGATGCGCTTCGCTTTTTTATGACTTATGCCATGGCTCTTCTCTTCATTTCCTTCCTGATAAGTGCCAGTTCGCGGCCCATTTGCCCGGCGATGGAGGTGTTCTCCTGCGCCCTGCGGATCAGGTAAGGCATTACTTCTTTTACGGGACCATAGGGCAGGTATTTGCTAACATTATAACCGGCATGCGCCAGGTTAAAAGTGATGTTATCGCTCATGCCCAGCAGTTGTGAAAAACTTACATGCGGATGGTTATGCGGCAGTCCTTTTTCGTGGAGCAGCCTGGCGGCAAACATGCAGCTGTTTTCGTTATGCGTGCCAATGAAAACCGCGAGTTTATCGAGGTTATCGATGCAGAATTTTACGGCAGCATCATAGTCCTTATCCGTAGCCTCTTTGCTTGGCTGGATAGGCGTTGGATAATTATTCTCTGCAGCGCGTTTGTTTTCTTTTTCCATGTAGGCGCCGCGCACCAGTTTGGCGCCCAGCAGGTAGCCGTTCTTTACTGCTTTTTCCAGGGATACCTGCAGGAAAGGGTAACGGTCGTGGCAATACATCTGGAAGGTATTGTACACGATTACCTTTCCTTTGTTGAATAACGACATCATTTCATCCGTGAGCGCGTCTACCGGGTCCTGGATCCAGGATTCTTCTGCATCCACGAGGATGGCTACGTTATGACGGGCGCCTGCTTCAGCGATGGCGTGCACACGGTTGCGTACACGGGTATATTCCTGTTGCTCGGCGGGCGTTAATGTTTCCTTGCGGTGTACTTTTTCCAGCAGATCGAACCGGGCAAAACCGGTAACTTTTATAGCGATAAAAGGAATATCGGGTCTGGAGGCAGCATACTGAATGGCACGGATGAACTCAGGAACAGCGGCATCATAGCTTTCTTCCCCTTCCATGGCTTCCACGCCATAGTCGAGTGCCACCCCTACATGATAGTTACCCAGTTGCAGTGCAGTGGTAGCTGCTTCTTCCAGGGTTTCGCCGCCGCAGAACTGTGAGAAAATAGTGCTTTTAATAATTCCTTTTATGGGTAATCCCAGTTTAAAGGCGATGGGAGTCATCACGGCGCCTAATTTTACCAGCCAGGGCTTCCCGATATTACTAAAGAGAAAGTTGGCTTTTTTCAGTGCCTTGTCGGTCTTTGCCTCAAATGCGATAGCGGTATTATCAAATGATAAAGGTAGCTGCTTTTCCATGGGCCGCAAAGTTAGGGTGCGTCCGGCTTCTAAACAAAAATCATTATAATATCAGTATATCTTTTTAACAGCGTTAACAGATATTGTCTATTGCTTCTCAGAAATTGTTTAAGCATACCCTTATGCCGCTGTTTATTTTATTACTTTTAGGTCTTTTAAGATACATACAAAATTCCCGGAATATGCTATTTAAACCTGATACTATTTCCCGTTGTTTTTTCAGCCGCTGTTCGCTGGCATGGTTACTAACGGGCGGAATAGTGATCACCGGCTGCCAGACAAAAGCACCGGAAAACGCACCTGTGAACCTGAAAACGCCGGGCATTGAATACCAGACCTATAAAGGCGCCACCGGCCGGCGTACTGCTATTACGCTGCCCGACAGCTCCCGGGTAATACTCAACTCCGCTTCTGTACTGGAGGTGCCCGCCAATTATTTACAGGGCAACCGTGCCGTGATCCTCGACGGCGACGCATTCTTTGCCGTAGTTCCATCTACCGATACTTTTACGGTTACCAGCGATAAATTAAGGGCTACCGTGCTGGGCACCGAATTCAAAATGCGTTCCTTTGCCAGTCAGCATGGCGCTACCGTATACCTTCTCAACGGGAAAATCCGCGTGGGAAAATCCTATCATTCTGCCACCGATAACCAGCCGGAAATACTGGAACGGGGACAAATGATCCTGGCCAATAATGACATCGACCTGATGGAAAAAGAAACCTATCATCCCGAAGAACTGGAAACCTGGTTATCTGATACACTGCGGATCAATAATGCCAATCCTATGGCACTTTCCCGCACACTGGAAGAATGGTTTGGCGTAGAAGTGGAAATGAAGGGGGATGCTTCCAAAGCACCGGCGATTACAGATGCCGCGTTTTTTCATGCTTCATTGGAGGAGGTGCTGAATAACCTTGGTGAACAACAGCATTTCAAATATAAGATCCGTGATAATAAAGTGGTGATTACTTTTTAGTATAGGCTTTAACGTTAGATGCTTTTCGCGGAGGTTGTCTTTCGCGGAGGTTGTCTTGAGCACTGATTACACTGATTATGCTGATTACCTTGATTTTACTTTTTTGATTTTATAAGGATTTGGGGAGATGGAAGCGGAGCAGGATTTGGTTTTATAATGATTTGGGGAGATGGGAGCGGGTTTGGGGTTGGTTTAGAAATGGATTTTCCTGTTGAAGGAAAAGATGGTGGCATCGGGATTTTTCTTTCCCTGTATGAGGTCAGTGATGATATTGGCGGCCATCTGGCTGAAAGTGATCCCGTTGCCGCCGAAGCCCAGTGCAAAAAAGGTATGCGGCATAGGTGCGAAAGGGCCGATAAACGGGAGTCCGTCTTCTGTAGCGCCAAAGGTGCCGGTCCATTTAAACTCGGGGTGGAAGCGCAGCTCGGGGAATTTCTTCTGAAGGTCTTTTTCGAGGGCCTTTGCTTTTTGGTGGATTAGCTTATCCCGGCGGCCGGGGTTATAAAAGGGCTCATCACGCCCCCCTACCATTATACGGTGATCGCTGGTAGTACGCATGTAGAGGTAAGGGGATTTTGTTTCCCATATCAGGCAATCCTGATACCACTGTTCTTCTGCGTGATTGGGTTCACTTGCGATGGCATAAGTGGAGTTTAATTTCAGCAGCGGCGTTTTGATATATTGCAGCACCTCATATCCTGTGGCAATCACGAGGTAACGCGCCGTAACCTGGTACCCCTGTGAAGTTTTTAACACTACGCTGCGAGGACGGAAATCAATATCCACCACGGCGGTACGGTCAAATACCTGCGCACCATGTTTGATATTGTGCTGATGCAAGGCATGGGTAAGCATATATGCATCTGTTTGCGCGGCGGTATGGGAATAGATGGCAGCCGGCGCATCAAAGCCCATCTTTGCTTTTACTTTTGCGGCATCCCACCACTCCATTTTCAGCCCCAGCTCCCGGCGGGCTTCCAGTTCTTCCGATAGTTTTTTTACGTCTTTGAGGTATGAAGCAAGGTACAGGCTATGTTTTCGTTCAAAATGCGGGAAATGCAGGGCTTTGCAAATCTGCTCCAGCTCGAGGATAGCAGCCACAGACAGTTCATATGCCCTGTTGGCATGGTAAGTACCCACTTTATCCCGTAGTACCGATAAAGGCGTATCAATTTCATACTGTAACAGCGAGGAACTGGCCGCTGTGCTGCCAAGCCCAATGGTCCGGGCATCGGCTACCACGCAGGGAATACCTGCGTTTGTTAGGGCATAGGCCGTTAAGGCGCCGGAGATGCCCCCGCCTATCACGGCCACGTGCGTACGAATATCCCGTTCCAGCCAGGGATAATTGTATGGGAGGCCGTTACGGATCAATGAATAAGGGTAACCTGACTGAAGATCCATATTTATTGATTTTACAAAAGCTGCACCAGAAATTCGTATCTTCTGTCAGCAAAATTAACTGTCATGAAAACACTAACTTTCTCAACCGGTTGTTTACTGATGGCTGTGAGTGCTTTTTCCCAAACGGCGCCCTGCTGCCATACAGATGCCATCACTGAATTTGCTGCACTGGCCAACCAGGAAGAATTCCGCATGGCGCACAAAGATCCGCTGCCATTTACCTACCAGGGAACTACGGGCGCTGCCATCACCTTTCCTGCTACAGATGGAACACCTGCGCACGGCTTTCTGTTCAAAGCCAAAGAAACCTCCGGTAAATACCTGCTGGTGTACCAGGAATGGTATGGCGTTAACGACTACATCAAAAAGCAATCGGAACAGCTGTACAACGACCTCGGAGGCAAAGTAAATGTGCTGGCAGTGGATATGTATGATCAGAAAATAGCTACCAACCGCGAAGATGCTGCTAAATTAATGCAGGGAGCTTCCAGGGAAAGATTACAGGCCATTATGCAGGGCGCCATTAACTACGCCGGGAAAACGGCTAAAATAGCTTCTATTGGCTGGTGCTTCGGCGGCGGACTCTCTTTGCAATCGGGTTTACTGGCTGGGCCTCAAAACGCAGGCGTAGTGATGTATTATGGCATGCCTGAAAAAGATGTGAATAAACTAAAAACCCTGCAGGGACCTGTACTGGGATTTTTCGGTAATAAAGACAAAGGCATTAACCCGCAGGTGGTGGATGAATTTGAGAAAAACATGCAGGAAGCAGGTAAAACGCTCACGGTTAAACGTTATGATGCGGCGCATGGCTTTGCCAATCCGAGCAATCCCATTTTCGACAGCGCCGCTACCGCGGATGCATATAGTCATGTGGTGCCATTCCTGAAGAAAATATTTTCATTGTAAGTGTTAAGCGGAGGGAATGTTCCCTCCGCTTAACTATTTTTATTTGCCGCCGAGCCTCAGCAGCAATTCTTTTGTTTTCCTGATACCTTCTTCTTCGGATAATTTTTCGCCCTCGTACTCAATACCCATGAAACCATTAAAGCCGGCGTCCTTCACTGTTTTGAGGATACGGGTATAGTCGATGGTTACTTCATTGCCGTTGGCATCGAAGTCGTATGTTTTTGCGCTCACGCCCTTTGCAAAGGGCATGAGCTCTGCCACTCCTTTATACCGGTCGTATTCTTCGAGGCAGGTGGTTTTAGCCCAGGCTTCCGGTGTATTGCTCTCCGGCTTACTACGTTTAATGCAGAAGTTACCCAGATCCGGCAGGGTACCGCAATTAGGCATGTTCACGGTTTTCATTACGCCGCTCAGCCATTCGCCGTTGGAAGACATGCCGCCGTGGTTTTCCACGATCACGCTGATGTCGTGTTCCTTTCCAAAGGTGGCCAGTTTAGTGAGGCCATCCGCTGCCGCTTTGGCTACTTCTTCCGGGGCGCCTTCTCCCGCTGCGTTTACACGGATAGCATGACAACCCAGGAACTTCGCTGCTTCTACCCACTTGTAATGATTTTCAACTGCCTTCATTCTCTTCTTCACATCCAGGTCGCCCATTTCGCCTTCCCCGTCGCACATAATGAGTACGCTGCGAACGCCCAGGTCGTCGGCGCGTTTCTTCATTTCTGTGAGGTAGGCCTGATCCTTTGCTTTGTCTTTGAAGAACTGGTTCACGTATTCAATGCCTTCAATGCCAAATTCATTCTTTGCGCGGGAAGCAAAATCGAGGTGATTCATTTTACCGGCAAACAACGCTTTATGGAACGACCATTCCGCCAATGAGATCTTAAAGAAAAGTTCGCGGGCAGTGGCTTCACCGGGTTTGGCAGCTGCGGCGCTGTCGCCTTCACTTTTAGTGGATTTCCCCTCATTACAGGCGGCCAGTATAGCGGGCAACATTCCCATTCCCATGGTGTACACGCCCATTTGACGCAGGAACTGCCTGCGGTTGTTAACATTACTCATATACGTGGGTTTTAAAGTTCATTCTCCTAAAATATTCATTTACACGGGGGAAAGCAAGTTAAAACGTATAAATTTTAAGAGAAGAAAAAAAAGAGCAGTTGAAAAGGGAAGATGATCACAGGCCGCTGCTATAGGCAGACTGCCTTAGCGGGAGATATAAATACAGATAGCTCGCCACGCTGATAGAAATCAGCGTATAACCGTGACAGTTACTCCTGCCTATTTTTAATTCCGGTTTCTTGTTGAATACCTTTTTATTTTATGTCATCCGCCAATACAGCCAGGACTCCCTGCAACACCGCTTCGTGCCGCATGATGCGGAAATGGCCATCACCGGTGATGCGGAGCGATTGTATGGCCGGGTATTGCTGCAGGTAGTCATCTATTTCCGTGGCTTTTGCGAGGGTATCAGTTGTATCGTAAGCCATCCATATTTTATCGGCTTTGATATGATTGATATAGCGGTGCAGGTCCATTTCAGCAAGATCTTCTTTCAGTCTTTGCCGGATCAGTTGCCGCAGCACGGGCATTACCACCGGGTGGATACGGAACAGGCGGAGTGCTTCATTAAAAAACACGGGAGCGCTCAATGCCGTGCTGAGCATCAGCAGACGGGGCACGTGTACATTTTTGCGGGAGAGTGTGAGTGCGGCATTGAGTCCGCCGAACGAATGGCCAACGATAGCGTGCAGAGGTCCTTCCTGTTGCATCACCTGTTCCAGTACATGCATCCATTGTACCAGGTTGGTGCGTTTGCCACCGGAGAGGCCGTGTGCCGGCCCATCGTAGGATACCACCTGGTAGCCCTGTTGCACCAGTGAGCTGATCAGTTGTTTAAAATGGAGGGGGCTGCCACCCCAGCCGTGGAGCAGTAATACTTTGGGGCCTGTGGTTCCCCATCGGTAGGTGGTTACTTTCAGGGGAGCGTTATCAAACGGATAGCTGGTTACCTGCAAATGTTGCAATACCGCCTGATCGCGGAACTGCTGATGTACCGGCCGGAGCTTCAATGCGGGCGGTGTGCAGTACAGCCGGTAAAACAGTTTGGCCGTGGTAACCGGGAACGGGCGGCTCATGGCGGATAATATCACGCCGGTCATCCGCAGTGACAATGGTAAAACCTGGTGTTGCATTATAGACCGATTGGTTTATTTTTAGAACAAAAAAAAGTTAAAGAGAATGCTGCCTGATTTCTTCTCTTAACGCTTCCAATACCACGAGCATTTGTTTGTTATGTCCGAGCACGCTGCTTACGAGTATAGCACCTTCCAGCATGGTAAACATCCGGATAGCAAATTTCCGTTCGTCCCAGTCTTTTTTAAACTCGCCATGCTCCTTGCCATACTGCACCATTTTAGCGATGCGCGACTGGTAATAGAGCACCAGCTCACTCACCTTTCTTTTCAGCCCCGGATTAGTATCATCTGCTTCCACGCCGAAGTTGAGCATCGGGCAACCGCCGGCGATCTTTTGTTCCTCCGGGTAGCGGGCATAATACTGAAACAGCGCCTCAAATTTCCCGGCCGAAGTATTAGCCGTGGCCGTCACCTGCCGCAGGTTCAGCTTCTCCTCTTCAGCGATATAATCGAACACCTCCATCACTATTTCCTCTTTGGAGGAAAAGTTCCCGTACACGCCGCCCTTCGCCAACCTGGTGGCTTTGAGGATGTCACTGATAGAAGTACCGGCCACCCCCTTTTTATTGAAAATAGGAGCGGCTTTTTCTATGATGAACTGGCGCGTTTTCTCTGCTTTACCCATGTGAGGACTAAATTAGACCAATTGGTCCATTCCAACAAATATTTCTCGCGCGCGGATTTTGTCTTTCTCGCTGATTACGCTGATTTTACTGATTACTCGGATTTTTACTTTTGGATTTTTTTAGATTTCTTTGATTTTTTAATAATAATCAAGGGAGATAAAAGCGAATATCCGCTTCTATCTCCCTTAATCCTTTATAAAATCCAAAAGTAAAAATCCGAGTAATCAGTAAAATCAGCGTAATCAGCGAGAAAGACAACATCCGCGTTAGAAATTGAAGATGCGTTCAATCGCAGGCGCATAGGCCGCCCCGATGGGGATGGGAATGTTTTTGATGTAAAGGGAGTTGCGGTCGGCGCGTTCAATTTTTTTATTGGCTACAATGTAGGAGCGGTGCACACGGGTGAAGGAGCCGATGGGCAGCAGGTCTACCGCTTCCTGCATGGAAAGGCGGGAGATGAGCTTGCGGTCGGTGAGGATGAAGTTCACGTAGTTGCCGGCGCTTTCAAGGTAAAGGATATCATCGAGTACAATACGGAATTGTTCGTAGCCGCTTTTCACAAAGATGTAGTCTGTTTGTTCCTTGCCTGGGGCGGGGCCATTTTGTTGCTTCAGTTGCAGCAGGTTATTGGCTTTGTTGCAGGCTTTCATGAAACGTATCAGGGAAAAGGGTTTGAGCAGGTAATCAATCGCGTCGAGCTCAAAGCTTTTCACCGCATGTTCTGAATAGGCGGTCGTAAAAACCGTCATGGGCGGATGAGGGAGACTGGATAAAAAATCCAGTCCGGATATATCCGGCATTTTGATATCCAGGAAGAGCAGGTCTACTTTTTCTTTGCTGAGAAAGTCGATGGCTTCAAAAGCATTGGTAAAAAAACCCTTCATTTCCAGGAAGGGAACCTTGGCAGCGTGATTTTTGATAACAGCCAGCGCCACCGGTTCATCATCTATCGCAATAGCAGTCATCTTTGGCTATTTTACGGGTAAGCAATACAGGGATCTAACTAATTTTGCCGAGCAATAATCTCCGGGCTTGCTGCCAGAGATTCTGGTACTGGCCGTTTTCGCGGCTTTGCCACTCTTTTACGAGGGCGTCGGCTTGTTCGCGGCGCAGGTCGCGGGTAGATTCAAACAGGTGATCCACCGTTTCCTTGTCGGCTGCCAGTGCGGCGGCCTGGTAGTGTTCCATTAATTCCTGGCTGGTATCTGTTTGCAGCCTTGCGGAGGCTACGCCCTGGGCAGTGGCGGCAGCCAGCTTTTCATCGTATTCTCCTTTGGGCATCAGTATTTTGCTGAGCAACGGCATTACTTCAATGAGGGTAATGATAAATACAATGAGGCGATAACGTTGTTTTACCGGCGGATGCGTTTCGGTGAGCTCATTCAGGGCTTCTATCTGTGCCAGGAATCCGTTGGTGAGGGTACCGACATATACAGATTCTTTCACGCTGTCGATGCTGTGCATACGGGCCATTTGTGCCTGCAGCTGTTGCTGCTGCGGCTCCCAGGCTCTTTGCATGGCCTGCAGCTCCTCTTCTGATTTGAGGTAAGCCGATTTTTTTACGCGGGCAATGTCCGACTCTCCTATTCTGCCGGAGCCACCGGTGCCATCGGTTTCTTTGATATAACCATCTTTATATACTTTCAGCTCCGCGGTTTTTTGCGCCAGCTGCTGCTTGCCCTGGTCAAGGGATTGCTGCAGGGTGGCCATCTGGCCGGCGTTGAGCTTTACCAGCTGCGCCCGGTAGGCATCGAGCTTTGCCTGCTTGCCAAGTTCCAGCTGCGTATCAATATCTTTCTTAAATAACATTAATACCACCGGCTGGGAAATAAACAAACCTATGGTAACGGCGAGGACTAAACGAAATATTACCGGCATTACTTTTATGCTGCCGTTGGTACGGGACATGGCAGCGATGAGGGTACGGTCGACCGATAAAATAGCGAAGCCAAAAAACAGCGCCAATCCGGCCACCACCATGTCATCGTTTACGATGGTGGAAAAGAAATAGCCCCACGACAGCGTGGCAAACATCCACGTAACCAATACTGATACACCAATGATCCGGTACCGCTCTTTCTCGGTTTTACACTCCTGCAAAACATCGGCATCAGCAGCGGCCAGCCACCACAAAAAGCGCGTCATGCCATCAGGCCCGGGTACCACTTCTTCTTCTTTTTTCATTTACTTATTTATTAACATCAATAGTCAGATGGATAAAAAACTCAGTAGCCGTGTGACGGATACTCAGCTCGTGCCGGTGCGGATACAATAAATTTAGTCTTTCTTTTACATTATTCAAACCAATGCCCATTCCCTCCCTTTCCGGATCATTTTCCGGGCGGGGATGCACGCTGTTATACACATCAAAGAAGATCTGATCAGTCGTACAGCTCAGGGAAATCACGATGCGGGAGCGATGCCGCAGGCTGATCCCGTGCTTAAACGCATTTTCCACGAAAGGGATCAGCAACATCGGCGCAATTTCATGCTGGCATTGACTTTCATCGATATTTACCTCTATCAGGATATCGGGCGATGACAATACACGCAGGCGTTGCAGGGCGATATAATTTTGCAGGTAAGCCACTTCCTTATCCAGTGGAATTTTTTCCAGGTGGTTATCATGTAGCATAAACCGCATCATATCACCCAGTTTCTGGATGCCTTCGCTGGTGCGGGCAGCCTCTTCCTGCAGGGCGGTTCCATACAGCGTGTTAAGGGCATTGAATAAAAAGTGCGGATTGATCTGGGAACGGAGGAAGTCGAGGTTGGCAGTGGAATGCCCCAGCGCCTTTTTCAGCGTTACCACCGTGTTCACCTGCTTCCGGCGGCTTTTAAACAACAGCCAGCAAACAGGCAGTACAATACCTGCCGATACCGCAATGCCGATAAAAGCCAGTGCTACAAACCAGCCTCCGTTGCGGTGCACCAGTGCGCGGCATATCAATGCCAGCAACACATTGCTTCCCAGGATGGTGAAAACGATATCCCGGATCAGGAGACTTTTATTCCGGTGAGTGTCCTCGAAGGCGGGGAATACCTGGTACCGGAGAATAAAGAACACGGCAATCTGCGAAGGACCAAAGAAAAAGATCATCAGCGCCATATCCCTGGAATCGGAGAACGACAAACAAAACAATACCATAAATACGCCGGCAGCCCAGCAAATTTCTGTGAGCATCTGCCTGAAAGCCATATCTGTTGCAATGCGCGGATACAGCATACTCACCAGCGCTTTCCGGAAATAATAATATGCTACATACAGCACACCGGAAAAGACCGTAGTAATGAAAGCTGTTTTAGCAAAATACATATGCGCACCCCGCACCGTGTCATATACGCCCAGCAGGTAGCCGTTGTAATAAGAATTGGCGACCATCATCATGGCGAAATAAAACAACCCTACCGGGATCAGCAGCAATATGCCACCCAGCCATTTTCCCTTCTCCAGGAACTCCGGTACAATGACAAAGTTCACCAGCAGGAAACTTACATATACCAGTGTAACCCGTCCCATTGAGGGCAGCAGGTAATGAATGTAATAATCGAATACCTGGTGGTAAGTGTCGAATTTTCTACCATAGATGTCCTGCAATTCAAATACGTTATACACAATGCTGGGATATAGGATCGAAAACATCAGCAACACAAAAATGGCGGTTACGATGCCAAATTCAATTTTCTTAAATTGATTCATAAGGTTGATGTATTTAGGGCAATAATAGCATTTGTTGCCATGCAGCAGGGGCAAAATGGGATGAAAGTAGTGTAATCCGGTATGAAATGGGCTTTGACAGTAAGAATTATAATAAATCGGTAATCTTTATTATTTTCATCGCCTCAACAAGCCCGATATGAGCACTTCCAACAGACGTAAATTTTTAGGAACCGCAGCAGCGCTTGCCGCTGGTACTGCCGCTGCCGCAGCAATCCCCTCAACAAATATGGAAAAGAAATACCCGATTGTGCATCATGTGTTCTTCTGGCTGAAGAACCCGGATTCCAAAGAAGACCGCGACAAACTGGTGGCCGGTGTAAAAACCCTGTCGAAAATTGAAACCGTTCGTGACCTGCGTGTAGGCGTGGTAGCGAGTACCGAAAAGCGCGATGTTGTGGATAACAGCTGGGGCGTATCAGAGCTGATCTTTTTCAGTGATCTCGCCGGACAAGCCACCTATCAAACCCACCCCATACACCTGGAGTTTATTAAAAACTGCAGTCATTTATGGGAGAAAGTAATCGTTTATGATGCCGTAGAGGTATAAAAAAATATCATGGCAACGGAATACTGGATGAGCGGGCCGGTAGAAAACATACCGGCATTATTGCAACCCGTGGCGCATGCGTTATTGCAGGCCAACCAGGAAATAAATACCCTGATGCAGGATTTCCCGGAAACACTTTTATGGGAAAAACTAGCGGGACTGGCCTCGCCGGGATATCATCTTCAGCATGTGAGCGGTGTGCTCGACCGGCTGTTTACCTACGCCAGGGCGGAAGCGCTCAGTCAGCAGCAATTTGCCGCCCTGGCCGGTGAAGGTAACCCAGGCGCCACCCTCCACGATTTGCTGGATCATTTCAATGCACAGGTACATCAATCGCTGATGCAATTGTCGGCCACCCCGGAAAACACCCTCACCGATTTCCGGGGCGTGGGCAGAAAACAACTCCCCTCCACCGTATTGGGATTACTATTTCATGCTGCGGAACACACCATGCGGCATACCGGGCAACTGCTGGTTACGGTAAAAGTACTGCTGGAAATGCATGCCCGTTGAAAGCAGAGAAGCATTACCCTTCATGTAAATCCGGATTGTTTTTATCCGTAAAACTATAAATTAGCCCTATGAAACGCTTATTCCTCCTTTCCCTCGTGTTGGGTTGTTATACCGGCATGCAGGCACAGCAAACGCAGAAACCACCTTTACACGGCAAAAACTGGATGGCCGTAACCGGCAAGCCACTGGCTGCAACAGCCGGCGCCATGATCTTCCAGCAACACGGCAACGCCGTGGATGCCGCCTGCGCTATGCTTGCCGCTACCTGTACCATGTGGGATGTGCTCAGCTGGGGCGGAGAAACACAGGCACTCATATACAATCCGAAAACAGGAAAAGTAATTGCCATCAATGCCCTGGGCGTGGCGCCTACAGGCGCTACTCCCACCTTTTATAAAGGAAAAGGATACGACTTCCCACCTGAATACGGTCCCCTGGCAGCAGTAACACCGGGAACTGCAGGTGGGTTGTGCTACATGCTGGCAGAATATGGCACTCTCAGTTTAAAACAGGTATTAGCGCCCGCCATGGAAATGGCCGCCGGCTACCCGATAGAAGCACAAACCGCCAATAGTATTGAACGCGGGAAAAAATATATCAACGAATGGCCTTACAGCAAAGCTGTTTTCCTGACACATCCCGGCGAAAAAAGAGAAGCCCCGGAGGCAGGAGAAATTTTTGTGCAGAAAGACCTCCTCGCTACCCTCTCCAAAATGGTTGAAGCCGAGCAGGAAGCACTGCGTAAGCACAAAAGCCGGAAAGAAGCCATTATGGCGGCATACGACCGCTTCTACAAAGGCGACATTGCGAAGGAATTTGTGCGTGGCTGCCAGGAGCAGGGCGGCCTGATCACCCTGGAAGACCTGGCCCGCTGGAAGCCGGTGGAAGAAGAACCGCTGCATATTAATTACAAAGACATAGAAGTGTACAAACTGCAGGAATGGACGCAAGGACCTATGCTACTGCAAAGCCTGAACATCCTGGAAAATTTTGACCTGAAATCGATGGGGTATAATTCCATTGAATATATTCATACGTTGTATCAAACCATGAACCTCACTTTTGCGGACCGTGATTTTTATTACGGCGATCCTGCGTTCAATACCAATCCTGCTATCAAAGGATTGCTGAGCAAAGAATACGGCAAGGCGAGAGCGAAACAGATGAATCTTGCGCAAAATGACGCCAATGCAGGACCGGGCGATCCCTATCCTTTCATGGGCAAAACCAATCCTTACCTGCATTTCCTGGAGGAGCGCAAGCAGCTGACAGATACCAGCAACGGCCGCAAGCCCGGCGGATTTGTTCCCAAACATGACGCCACTATGCTGCAGCATGAAAATGCGGACCAGCAATATGCTGCCAATGCCTTGTCAACAGAGGGAGATCTAAATCAGCTGTATGCCGGCAATACACCCGACAGCGCCTATATGGACCGGCTGTGGCGCGGCACCACCAGCGTGGAAGCAGCAGATAAAGACGGCTGGGTAGTATCTATCACGCCCAGCGGCGGTTGGCTGCCTGCCTGTATTGCCGGTAAAACGGGTATAGGAATGAGCCAGCGGGCGCAGAGTTTTGTATTGGATTCTGCCATTTGCCCTTTTAATGTAATTGCGCCCGGTAAACGTCCGCGGGTAACGCTTACTCCTTCGATGGCGTTGAAAGACGGCAAGCCTTTCCTGGCTTTTGGTGTGCAAGGTGGCGATACGCAGGACCAGAACCTCTTGCAGTTTTTCCTGAACGTGGTGGAATTTGGGATGACCGTGCAGCAGGCTACAGAAGCCGCGAATATCAATACCAACCAGTTGTGGTTGTCGTTAGGCGGTACTACCATCAAAGACAGGGAGCCGCGGCCGGGAAGTATTCTCCTCAATAATAATACCTCCGAAAAAACACGCAAAGCCCTGGAGCAAATGGGTTATCACCTCACTTTCGGAGAGCGTACCAGCGGCCCTATAAACGCCATTTACATAGATCGTGTACACGGCAGTTTATGGGGTGGCAGCAGTAATCATGGAGAAGATTATGGAATAGGGTGGTAAGTAAATTACTCCCGGGTCCATACTTCATGAATAGGATCTCCTTTTGAGCTTTTGCCGCTATGGTCCCAGTTGTTGCCGTTTACGCTGCCTTTAAAAGACAGTTCAGCCCCAATACGGGAGCTATCGCGGGAAAAGAACTCGATTTTTTCGGTGTAGGTACCGTTATCAAAAGTATAGGTACCTCCACCGGAACCAAAGAACTCGCCTGTTTCCTGGTTGATGGCTACCCATTGAAAGCGGGTGCCCGTCAGTATTTTCATGGTGCGCCTCGCACTGTTGGGAATGGGTGTCATCTTACCTTCTCTTTCCCGTGAAGTAATTTGCCAGCTGCCGGCCAACGGGCCGGTACCATCGTCGATACGCGTCCACTCCTGTTTTCCACCACCGGGACTGCTGGTGATCAGCTGCCCGTTTTCCATGCCTACCGGCACGGTTGTTTTTTGCCCTACCTGCGAGGCATTGGCCGTGTTAAAAAGAATGGCTACATCCACCTGCGTGTCACCCGCCTGTTTCCAGGTTCCTCCATATGAAGTAATGAAACGCTGGTTATTGTAATCGGTGACTGTAAACCAGTTGGGCGTAATCAGCAACACGCTGGTTACATCGCCGGTCGCTGATTTCCAGGCGCCTAAGGGTGAGTCTTGTGCGCTGAGTATACCCAGGCAGGAACAGCATAACGTAAATAACAGGAGTAGTTTTTTCATAACATAGCATTTGTGTACTTAAGATAAGCAAACAAACGCAGTAACTAAGCGGTTTCTCTCTGTGGTATGAACACGTTTTATTTATACAGATGCTGGTCCTGTATATAATCAACACCTTGTTTTTTGAGATAAGCGATTCCCCATTCGCTGACAAATTCGTACAGGGGAGCCAGTGATTTTCCTTCGGTGGATAAGTAGTATTCCACGCGGTATGGCTTTTGGGTAATCACATTCTTTTCAATCAACTTATCGCGTTCCAGTTCTTTAAGCTGCTGGCTAAGCATCTTTTCTGAGATGCCCGGCAGGTTATCTCTTATTTCAGCGTAACTTTTTTTAGTAAAGTAATGCAGGTGGAAGAGGATTAACAGTTTCCATTTCCCTCCAATAAATCCGAGTGTTACATCTACCGGGCAGGTGTATGTTTTATTGTTCAGTGTGATCATCATCAACCGTGTAAAGTGGTTTCGCTATGCTTCTTCCAGTACGCGCTTCAGGATATTCAGGTACCCGATATGCTGTTCCGCATAGGAACTGCTTTCGGAGAGCTGTGCCCAGGCAATTTGCCGTTCAAGGGCGATATTGATCACCGGCTTATTGGCTTCTTCGATTACACCTTCGTCTGCCAGCTGGCCAAAGCCGGCGGCAATTACTGAAGCATCCAATGTGAAAATAAAGTGCTGGTCATCAAAAGCAGGATCTTCTTTCATACGTATGATCAGATCCCGGTCCAGCAGCGTTTCGTTATACTCTTCAAAGGCCATTTCCCCTACCGATTCGATGGTCCATTTTAAGCATTCAATGGTAGGCGTGGAAGGATATTCCCGGCGCCATTCCCGGAATGAGGCAAGCCCGGTGTCTCCTTCATCTGATCCGAAAGGGGCCAGTTCATCAGCGGGATCCCAGAAAAAGTCTTCAGGTATCAGGGCAATAGCTCGTGCATGTGCATGATCTTTATCTATGCCATAGATTTCGTCCTTCATAAGATATGTTGTTTTAAATTACGCTTTACCCCACCCATCGGCATTTGAGCAGGTTTCGATGCCATGCCTTGTATACCGCTCAAATTCTTCTCCAAATAATTCCTGGTATACCATATACCCGATAAATCCTACAATTTCTGCTTCTGCATCGCAGGTGGCTTTTGAAGGATTTTCGTCGATCATTTCATAGTACGTTTTCCCCATTCCTACAATAAAACACCTGCAATAAAGGAAACCGTCATCTGATCCATCGGTATATGCATGGATATCTTCCCGGTCAATCTGAAATAATTTTTCTTCCATGATGTGATTAAACCCTGTCAGCTCTTCCTTATCCAATTGGAGCAGGATATCCCGGATATTATTGGTAATAACGCCGTATACTTCCCCGGTCAGGTCTTCGATCAATACCGCATCATTGGTTTTCAATGCTGTATTGCGCATATCCCGTAATGCCGGGGATGCAGCCCACGCTTCTTCAATAATCTGCCAGAATTTAAATTCATTCATAAGAGTAGCAATTAATGATCATTAAGAATTAACTGTAAGATATACATAGGAAACGCAGTGTAAATGCGTAGTAAAAAAAGCGGTCAGTGATCCGGTATCCCTTGAAAATACACAATAATTTTCTTTCTTTTCTACCCATCTGCTAAAACCTTCCTCCTGTATAAATTATTTTATTATTAATTCCCTGTCCCCTAAATTTACCGGGTTATTGTTTTTGTGAGGGTACAAAACTTCCAGCTTTGCCAGACATTTCCCTGAATGACGAACATGATTTACTGCAGAAAGTTGCCATGGGTGACGGGGATGCGTATACCATCCTGTTCAGGCATTACAGCGGGCAGGTGTATGATGTGGCCATGCTTTACCTGAGAGACAGCAGCCTGGCCAGGGAAATTGTACAGGAAGTTTTTATGAAGGTATGGCTGAAAAAAGCCGATATGTCCCACATAAAACAATTTAAAGATTACCTGTTTATCCTTACCCGCAACCATATTTACGACGGCTTCAAAAAGCAGCTGGTAAGGCTGAAAGCCTACGATTTCCATCTGAAAAACCAGCCGGAAGCACAGAATGATACCGATCACCTGTTGCTGCAACGGGAATACGACGCCATCCTGGACAAAGCCGTGTCCGGTCTGCCTCCGGAGCGAAAAAAGGTGTACCTCGCCCGTAAACAGGGCTGGAGCAACGAGGAAATTTCCCAACAGCTCAATATATCAGTACATACCGTTAAAAAGCAAATGAGCCTTGCTATGCACGCTGTACGGGCTTTTGTAAAGTCCAGGCTGCAAAATGATATCGTTCCCTTCCTCCTGTTTTTAATCCTCTTCCGCAAATAACATCTTCCCCGAAAAAAATTTCATCCCGGATACTCCTTTTTTACCGGTTGATCGTCTTTACCCCATATCACCCTTCCAAAATCGCTGATAATGTCCATAACGGAAGTACAGTTATTGCTTGAAAAATATAAGAATGGCCGGATCAGCCAGGAAGAACTGCTGCGCCTGAAAGCGATGGTAGCCGGAAACGACTACGAGCCGGAAATCAAAGCAGATATCCTGTCGGCACTGTACAACAGCGGGACGCCGCAAAGCGGTCTGTCTGCGGAAGATGGTGAAGCCATTTTACAAAACATCCTGCAAACAACGCCTCCCCGCGCTGCCGGCAATACCCGCAGAATAATCTGGTATGCAGCCGCAGCAACCTTGCTGGGAGCCACGCTTGTCACAGGCGCACTTTATATGAAACGGCAGCAACAGCCCGTTATAGTGGCTGCTCCGAAAGCCAATCCCCTGGCGCCCGGCACCAACACCGCCGTACTGGTACTGGCAGATGGTAAAACCATTCCGCTGGATAGTGCCAACACCGGCGCACTGGCCAAACAGGGCAACAGCAGCATCGTAAATTCAGTGCAGGGCCTTGCCTATAAAGCAGAAGGTGCCACCACGGAAGTGGTGTATAACACCGTAGTAACTCCCCGTGGCGGGCAATACCAGCTTACCCTGGCAGACGGCACTAAAGTATGGCTAAACGCCGCCAGCAGCATTCGCTTCCCTACTGCATTCAGCGGGAAAGAACGGCTGGTGGAGATTTCCGGGGAAGGTTATTTCCAGGTAGCCGCCAATGCGCAGCAACCGTTCCGGGTGAAAGTAAAAGGCAATCCTGATATGGAAGTAAATGTGCTCGGCACCAGCTTCAATATCATGGCCTATACCGATGAGAAAAACATTACCACTACCCTGGAAAGCGGCGCTGTTCAACTGGTGCATGGCAACATCCGGAGCGTGCTGCAACCCGGCTACGGCGGCAGCCTGAACACCGGCGATGCCGCATTCACCATCGAAAAAGCGGACCTGGAACAGGCACTGGCCTGGAAAGAAGGCAAATTCAGGTTCCGTAATACCAGCATACAAACCATCATGCGCCAAATTGCCAGATGGTATAATATAGAGGTTACCTATGAGGGTGATCTGTCGGATATCCGCTTAACAGGGATCATTTCCCGGCGGGAAAATGCAGCTTCTTTATTAAAGATTCTGTCAACAACAAAACGGGTTCACTTTGATATTAATGACAACCGGGTCGTGGTAGCACCATACGATCCTGAGCAATAGACGCTATTTGTCCACTTATGAATTGATCATTTTTAAATTTATTTAGGTTATGAAGACGTAAATAATTCCACTGCCGGTTGTAAAAAAAAACCGGAAGCAGTGCAATGCTCCCGGCTATAGAAGGCAACCCAACTCCCTGAATCATTTAGAAAATTGAATTATTAAGCCAACAACACAAAAGTATGGAACTACTTGGTACCTGCAAAGTCCCCGGGAAAGGAGGACGTATGCAAAGAAAATTACTGTTGATTATGCGATTAACTGCAATACTGACACTGGTATTCACCCTTAATCTGAGCGCCAAAACCTTCTCTCAGTCTGTTACCATCAAAGGGAAACGTCTTCCCCTTTACGATGTTTTCAACAGCATCAGCCGCCAGACAGGTTATGAATTCATTTATGATGAGAAGCTGCTGGAGAAAGCGCCGCCGGTAAATCTGAATATGAACCAGGCCTCCCTCACAGAGGTGCTGAATGCCTGTTTGAATAACAAACTGTTTAACTACAACATTGTAGATAAAACAATTGTAATCAGCCCGAAGGCTAAAGCAATGGTGCCCGCCGCCGCGGTGATAGCTGCCATCGACATACAGGGCAAGGTGACCGACACCAAAGGTCTGCCACTTGTAGGCGCATCTATCCAGGTAAAAGGCACCAGCAAAGGCACTGTTACCAACACCCAGGGCACCTTTACCCTGGCCGCCAATCCCGGCGATGTGCTGATCATCAGCATCATAGGATATGAAAGCAAACAGGTAACCATAGGGAATGATCCCAACATCCAGGTAACGCTGGCTGTACAGGACAGCCAGTTAGGCGCTGTAGTGGTAACGGCCCTCGGTATCAAAAGATCCGAGAAATCCATTACCTATTCCGCCCAGCAACTGGATGGACTGGAACTTACCAAAGCGAAAGATGCGAATCTTGTAAATACGCTGAACGGCAAAGTGGCAGGGTTAACTATTTCTTCCAGCGCTTCCGGTGTAGGCGGTTCTGCCAAAGTAATCCTGCGCGGCAGCAAATCAGGATTGGGCAGCAACCAGGCTTTGTATGTAATTGACGGTGTGCCGATGAACAACACCATCACAAACCAGCCGGGAAGTATTTATGGTGGTAGCTCCTCTTATGATGGCGGCGACCCTATCTCCAACCTCAACCCGGAAGACATTGAAAGTATCTCCGTACTGAAAGGCGCATCCGCAGCCGCTCTTTACGGCAGCCAGGGCGCCAACGGCGTAATCATTGTTACTACCAAAAGTGGTAAAGTGGGGCGCACTACTATCAATATATCATCCGGATTCAATGTTAGCCAGGCTGCCTATAAGCCAAAGTTCCAGAACAACTATGGCCAGTCGGCCGACCCTACCACCAAAAGCTGGGGCAGCAAAATCAGCGGCGCAACCGACAATGTATCCGACTTCCTTCAAACAGGACGCAACTTCACCAACGCCATCAGCCTGGCCGGTGGTTCTGAAAAAGCGCAAACTTATTTTTCTTATGCCAATACCTCCGCACGAGGTTTAGAGGCAGGCAATAAACTCGGTCGTCACAACCTGAGCTTCAAAGAAATTGGTCACTTTCTGAATGATAAACTCACCGCTTCTGCAGATGTGAATTACATGACCCAGAAAATTGACAACACGCCTTTGTCCGGGTTTTACTTCAACCCCCTCACCGGTTTATATCTTTTCCCGCGCGGAGTTGATATCAGCCCTTACCGGGACCAGTATGAAATTCCTGATCCTTCCCGGAATAACCTCATGGTGCAGAACTGGCCCTTTTCAGAAGATGTGCAGCAGAATCCCTGGTGGATCCTCAACCGCAACACCAATTCGCTTTCGCGCAACAGGATACTCGCCAATGCCAGCCTGAAATATGACATCAACTCCTGGTTGAATGTACAGGGAAGAGGAAGTATTGACCGTATGAATGATGTGTATGAGCAAAAGATATACGCCGGCACTCAAACCACGCTGGCCTCCAAAAACGGCGGTTATAACTATACCAACAATACCACTACGCAACAATACGGAGACCTGATCGCCAATTTTAATATCCCGGCAAATGATTTTCATTTTACGGGTATCGTTGGTGGTAGTATCCGCGATGTTAAAACAAACGGTATCTATTTCGCAGCAGGTCAGGAAGGTTTATATCTCCCGAATATATTCACCATCCAGAACATGAAAACGATCAACGCAGCGAACTCCGGTAGCTCACAGGAGAAACACAGCCAGTGGCAATCTGTTTTCGGAAGTGTGAATATTTCTTACAAAGACTGGGCATACATGGATCTGACGGCAAGGAATGACTGGGCCTCCAACCTGGCGTTTACCAACCAGTTATCTTACTTCTATCCATCAGTGGGATTGAATGTAATCCTCACCCAACTGCTTAAAATGCCAGAGGCTATTACCTACGGTAAGATCCGTGGTTCCTATGCTATTGTAGGCAATTCTCCGCTGGCCTACCAGAGTAATACACCGGATAACCTGATCAATACCGGCGGTAACGTAAAAGTGAATACCACAGCTCCATTCAGGGATCTGAAACCGGAAAAAACAAAGTCACTGGAACTGGGTACAGAATGGCGCTTTTTCGACAGCCGTTTGAGCGTGGATCTCACTTACTATAAAACCAATACCACTAACCAGACCATGGAAATTGCCGCACCTAATGCAACCTTGTATAACACCTACTTTATTAATGCAGGTGATATCCAGAACCAGGGTGTAGAAGCCATGATACGGTATGATGTGTTGCGCGATACAAAACTGAAGTGGAATACTGCTTTAAACTATGCAGTAAATGACAACAGGATCATTTCCCTGTCGCCGTTTGTAGACCGTTTCAGCCTGACCGGCGACGGCACCGGCGCCAACTACGCTTCACAATTTAAGGTAGGCGGTTCGTTTGGCGATATTTACGGTACGGTGTTAAACCGTGATGCACAGGGACGTGTGATCATTAACAATGGCGCTCCTTCTCTCGCAGGCGGCCAGATGCAATATCTTGGTAATGCCAATACCAAATGGCAATTAGGCTGGAACAATAATTTTGCATACAACAACTTTACCTTATCCTTCCTGATAGATGGTAAGTTCGGCGGACAGGTAATGTCTGTAACCCAGGCAATGATGGACGGATACGGCGTTTCTGCTACTTCCGGCCAGGCAAGGGATGCCGGTGGCGTAAAAGTAAACGGGGCAGATGCCAATGGCAACCCGGTTACCTCTGTAGATGCAGAGAAATGGTACAATGTGGTAGGCGGCAGAACGGGTGCTTCCGGGGAATATATGTACAGCGCCACTACTGTAAGACTGAGAGAAGCATCGCTGGGATACACCATCCCGTTGAAAAGCAATGCAGTGAAGGCACTGAAGGTATCTGCCAACGGCCGTAACCTGTTTTACTTCTCTAAGAAAGCTCCATTCGATCCTGAGCAAACCATGTCTACCTCTAATGGCTTGAGTGGTGTGGATGTATTTATGTTACCTGCTTCCCGCAGCTATGGCGTTACTGTAAATGCCACTTTCTAATCATTTACCGCAAAACTGAAAACGATGAAACTGTATAATAAAATGAAGCGTTACAGATCTGGTTTACTGGTGGCCACTGCAGCCCTGGTAACCGGGATGAGTGCATGTACTAAAAACTTTGAACGTTATAATACCGACAATACCGGCGTAACGGATGGTCAGCTGGGACCCGATTTTAATTCACTGGGACTGTACCTGAAATCCGCGCAGATGTCGATCCTGAACTTTTCCGGCGGCGGGGATCCCAACTCTTACCAGGTACAACAGAACCTCAATGCCGACTGTTTTTCCGGTTACTTTATGACACCCAATCCATTCAGCAGCTCCAATAATACTAATTACGGCCTGGTGCCGGGCTGGAATGGGGAAGCGTATAAAGTGGGTTATCTCAATGTGATGTCGCCGGTAGTGAAGCTGAGGGCAAGCGGCATAGATAAAAACTTCCCGGCAGTATGGGCAGTGGCGCAGATAATACAGGTAACCGCCATGAGCCGTGTAACCGATATTTACGGCCCTATTCCGTATAGCCGTGTAGGTGAAGGCCTGTCATCTGTTCCATACGACAGCCAGCAGGATGTATACAAGCGTTTCTTTGCCCAGCTGGACACCGCAACAGAAAGTTTGCGCGCCCAGGTTAACAGCGGCACGCAGCTGCCTTTCGACTTTTCCAATTTTGATGTCGTTTACAACGGCAATTTTGCGCAGTGGCTGCGTTTCGCTAACTCGCTGCGGTTACGCCTGGCCATGCACATCGTAAAAGCTGATCCGGCCAGCGCAAAAACGGAAGCAGAGAAAGCGCTGAACCCTGCCAGCGGCGGCATCATCACTGATAATGCCGATAACATGACCGTAAAAGTAACCGGCGACTTTACCAACCCACTTGTTTTCATTGCGAAAAACTGGGCGGACATCCGCATCGGCGCCTCTTTGCAGTGCTACCTCACCGGTTTTAAAGACCCACGGGTTTCAAGGTACATGGACAAAGCCACTGATCCTGCCACCGGGCTTAAAGGCGTATACAAAGGCATCCGTATCGGTAGCCTGGTAGATAAACCGAAGTACCAGACCTATTCTTCCTTAAATACAGAAGATGGCGCTTCTCCTGCTTTTACCCTGAAAACGCCAATGCAGGTAATGACTGCCGCAGAAGTGTATTTCCTGCGCGCAGAAGCAGCTGTAAGAGGCTGGAGCAATGCAGGCGGTAGTGCGCAACAATTGTATGAGCAAGGAGTTACTACGTCTATGGCGCAGTGGCAGGTAAGCGCTCCCGGCTATCTTGCCAATGATTCAAGTCATGCCGATGCTTACACCGATCCTAAGAATGCAGCGAATAATATAGGCAGTCCATCTTCCATTACTATTAAATGGAATGAAGGCGATGATGTGGCTAAGAAAATGGAACGCATCATTACCCAGAAATGGCTGGCCATGTTCCCAGAAGGACAGGAAGCCTGGACAGAATTCCGCCGTACCGGCTATCCTAAATTGTTCCCGGTAGTGAACAACAATAGCGGTAATACCATTGACGCGGCCATACAGATCCGCAGACTGCCGTTCCCGCAAAATGAATACAACACCAATCCTGCTGCAGTGGCGGCTGCCGTGCAACTGCTAAGTACACCGGCAGATAACGGGGGTACCCGTCTCTGGTGGGATAAATAAAAATAAAGAGCATTTAAGGAGATGGCCGGCCATTTACCGGCCATCTCTTCTATTAATATCTTTAAGTTAACCTGAGCATACGTTTGTTATAAGAGCCACCAGACCGGAAAACCCGTAACCAAAATTTGAACCCAGATTTCCTGATCATTTAAACATTCATTCCATTATGAAAAAACAATTTCACCCGTTACGGCTATTGGCCGTAGGAATGGCGTGCGCCGCCCTGTTTTTCACCGCCTGTAAAAAAGAAAGCAACACCAGCATTTCAACCGATCCCGGCAAAAGCGCCACCGGCGCGCATGTAGAAACCGTTACCAAAGCCGGAGGCATGTCTGTTTGTTATGTAGAAGTAAACAGCAACAGTTTACTCAATACCGGCAAGTACACATTAACCACCGGCGGGCAACAGCTGTTTGATATTGCCATTATTTTTGCCGCCAATATCAACTACAACACCAGTACCCAGAAAGCCGTGCTGTACAACAATCCCAACGTATCCAACGTGCTGGCCAACAAGGCTACGCAAATTGTGCCCCTGCAAAATAAAGGGATGAAAGTATTGCTGTCTATTCTCGGCAATCACCAGGGCGCGGGCTTCTGTAACTTCACCAGCAGAACCGCTGCACGCGCCTTTGCCCAACAGCTCAGCGACACCGTTACGTACTACGGACTGGATGGAATTGACTTTGATGATGAGTATGCCGACTACGGCAACAACGGCACCACGCAGCCAAACGACAGCTCCTTTGTGATGCTGGTAGATGAACTGCGTAAGCTGATGCCCACAAAAATTATCTCCTTCTACTACTATGGCCCGGCAGCATCCAGGTTATCGTGGGGTGGGAAAAAAGTGGGCGACTTTGTTAACTACAGCTGGAATGCTATTTATGGCTCTTATTCCGTACCTAACGTAGCCGGCCTTACAAAGGCACAGTTAGGCCCTGCGGCGGTGGACATTCAGAGTACCAGCCAGAGCACTGCCAATTCACTGGCCACGCAAACGAAGAACAACGGTTATGGTATTTATCTCTGGTACAATCTTACCAGCACCGATAAACATGTGTACTTCTCCAGTGTATCCAATATCCTCTACGGCAGTAATGTTACCTACACGCCCTAATAAAAAGAAAGGAGTCGTTTATAAAAACGACTCCTTTCTTTTTATTCGATACTCTTCTATTTAATACTGTCTTCCCTTGCCGATAAACGGAACCAGTCCTTTGCGTAAGGCTTTAACAAGGCGGTAGCCGCGGTGGGCCCCCAGGTGCCGGCCTTATACAAATGCAGTTCTTTTGCCGGGTATTTTTTCCAGGTATCCAGGATGGGCATTACTACTTTCCAGGCAGCTTCCACCTGGTCTGCACGCATGAACAAAGTAGGGTTACCATCCAGCACATCCAGCAACAATGCTTCGTATGCTTCGGGAATCGTTTCTGTATAAGATTCCTGGTAAGTGAAATCCATCTCCACCGGTTTTAATTTCATCTTCAAACCAGGCACTTTACTTTCAAACAACAAACTTATTTCCAGCTCCGGCTGAATACTGATGATCAGCCTGTTGGGCGTGATATCGTCTTTAAAAATTTTATGGGGAGAATCTTTAAACTGCACCACAATTACAGACGATTGCACCGGCATGGATTTTCCCGTGCGTAAAAAGAAAGGCACGCCTTTCCACCGGTCGTTGTCAATAAACAATCTTGCAGCCACAAAGGTTTCTGTATTGGAAGCGGACAGCACATGTTCTTCCTTACGGTAGGGCAAACGTGGCACACCGTGTACATTACCGGCCGTATACTGGCCACGGATAACGTTTTTCAGCACCTGTGCCGGTGTATACGGCCTGATGTCTTTGAGTACTTTTACTTTCGCATCGCGGATCAGTTCCGACTGGTAAAACTCCGGTGAATCCATCGCAACAATACACAACAGCTGCAGCAGGTGATTCTGCACCATATCGCGCAGGGCGCCGCTGCCTTCGTAGTAGCCGCCGCGTTTTCCTACGCCTACTTCTTCTGCCACGCTGATCTGCACATGATCAATATATTTTTTATTCCACAGCGGTTCAAATACATAGTTGGCAAAGCGGAACGCCATAATGTTCTGCACGGCTTCCTTACCGAGGTAGTGATCAATTCGGTAGATCTGTTTTTCAGCAAAACGTTTTGTCAGGAAGCGGTTGAGTTTTTTAGCCGTATCAAGGTCGGTGCCGAAAGGTTTTTCCACTACGATACGGTCCAGGCCATCGCGGTTGCAAATGGTGTGCTTGTATAAGCCTTCCGCAATGATTTCGATAAAACGTGGCGCCACTGCAAAGTAAAAGATGCGGGAACCGTTTTGTTTCTGTTTCTTTCCAAACGCATCCAGCTTCTCTTTCAGGCCGGTATAGGTTTCTGTTTTCAGGAAATCGCCCTGGAGGTAAGAGATATTTTTAGCAAATCCTTCCCATTCTTTCGGATCTGCTTTGCCGTTGCGGCTAAACTCATTGATCCCTGCCAGCAGGTCGAGTTTAAAGGCAGTTTCATCTTCGGGCAGGAAATCCACGCAATAAATGGTGAATACAGGCGGAAGGTGTTTATCGGTGTACAGATTATAAAGCGCAGGAATCAGTTTTCTTTTAGTCAGATCCCCTTTGGCGCCGAAGATGGTAATGGCGGCGGGGAGTGTTTTTCCAGTTTTCATCTAAGCATCGGTTTATTCCCCTGTAATTTAAGCATCATTCCTGTAATCTTTTCATCCATTTTTGGATGCCGGTGGATTCAAAAGATTACCGGTTGCGGGCCAGTATGGCGGCGCAAACGGCCAGGATACACGTCATTGGCGTGAAGATCAGCTGCTCCCATTTATTGATGGAGATGAGGTTACCCAGGGTGTTTACAAAAAATAAAAGACACATCAGCCACAGTACCAGGCTTAAAACCTTGCCATTGGCAGGCAGCTTCAATAGCTTCCTTTTCCCCAGCACCACCAGCAGGAAAAATACATTCACCAGAACAGAGATAGCCTCTAACCGGTACATTTCCATTGGTGACCTCAGTCTTCCTCCCCATACAAGGGAATAAGGTAAAACTTTCGCCACGATCAGCAGGTGAAAAAGAATAAGCAGGGAGAATATAGTGATCATCACTACACCCGCTATTTTTGGCATACGGATACTCATAAAGCGATTAACTTGCGTCAAAGGTAAGAATAGCGGCGTTAAACGGGCGGGAAAGAATTTAAACCGCATTTGACCCGGATTAAACATTAGCCTAATAATGCATATTAATGTCAGATGGAGTTACGTTTTTTGTCTGCAAAGTGATATTATTGTCTTCCATTCTTTTAATTTAAAAACGATCATGCTTTTCAAATTAACCGGGTTATTTCTCGCTATACTGGCAACATCCGTCGTATCCGCACAAACGTCTTCTGCCACCATCATTGTACAAGGGGAAGTTACCCACCCGCTGAAACTCAATGCCGATGATATCAGCAGGATGAAAAAAACGGAAGTCACGGCTACTGATCATGACGGGAAACCGCATCGTTATTCCGGTGTACCTGTAGCGGATCTTTTGCAGCAGGCAGGCGTAACACAAGGCGCTCAGCTGAGGGGAAAAAATATGTCCAAATACCTGCTGGTGAAAGCCAGCGATGGATACGAAGCAGTATTTGCCCTTGCAGAACTGGATACCGCCTTCACCAACCGGGTAGTGATACTGGCCGACCAGGTGGACGGGCAGCCGCTGCCGGCCGGCATAGGGCCGTTCAGAATAGTAGTGCCCGGCGAAAAGAAGCCGGCGCGTTGGGTACGGGAAGTAACCACTATGACCATACGATTTGCAAAAGAATAGGCCCGGCTGGAAAGGTCTTCTTCCCTGTAGTAAAATAATATTTTAATTTATATTATATTACACATACACGCAATAGAGATCTTTCAAATGACACAAAACAAGGGCTTAAAGAAAACACTGACTCCCTTTATGTTGTGGGGACTTGGAGTAGGATACGTTATTTCAGGAATGTATTTTGGTTGGAATCTTGGCCTTGAAAAAGGCGGTACAGGAGGTATGGCCATTGCCACACTTGTGATCATGGTGATGTATGTAACGTTTACTTTCAGCTATGCTGAACTGGCCTGCGCCATCCCCAAAGCAGGAGGAGTTTTTGACTACGCAAACAGGGCAATGGGAAAGAATATCGGCTTTATTGCCGGTATAGCCCAGGTCATTGAATTTATCCTGGCGCCGCCTGCCATTGCATTCGCCATCGGCGCTTATTTCAACGCTTTTTTTCCGCAGGTACCCATCCTCACCAGTGCCATTGCCATTTATTTTGTGTTCACCGGGCTGAATGTTTATGGTGTAAAAGCTGCTGCTTCTTTTGAGGTGATCGTTACCGTTTTTGCTGTGGGAGAACTGTTGCTCTTCGCCGGTTTGTCGTTGCCGAAATTCCAGGCGGTCCACCTTACCAACAACGCACTTCCCAACGGATGGGGCGGCGCCTTTGCCGCCATCCCTTTTGCCATCTGGTTTTTCCTTGGTATCGAAGGCATTGCCAATGTAGCCGAAGAAACCAAAAACCCGCAGCGCGATATCAGCAAAGGTTTTGGATGGGCCATCCTCACGCTGGCCATTCTCTGTGTCCTTATATTTATTTCCGCCACCGGCATTGCCGGATGGGAGGCAATTGTATATAAGAACGGGATCAGCGGGGAAACCTCCGACTCTCCTCTCCCGCTGGCGCTGGCAAAAATTACCGGGAGCAGTCACCTGATGTATCACCTGCTGATCACCGTAGGATTATTCGGGCTGGTGGCTTCCTTTCACGGACTTATCCTCGCCGCCGGGCGCTCTACTTATGAGATGGGCAGGGTACACAACCTTCCTGCTGCCCTCGGTAAAATTTCATCGCGGTTCCATACGCCCGCCAACGCGCTTCTTGGCAACATGGTGATCGGGATACTGGCACTGCTTTCGGGCAAAACTTCCGAAATCATTATCGTATCCGTTTTCGGCGCGCTCACCTTGTATATCATTTCCATGGTGTCTATTATTATTTTGAGAAGACAGGAGCCTGATCTGCCACGGCCTTTCCGGGTAGCCTTCTACCCTGCCTTCCCGGTAATTGCACTGGTGATCGCCAGCATTTCCATTGTTGCGATGTTTTTCTTCAACCTGCAACTTGGACTGATCTATTTCTCCCTGTTGGCCGTTTCCTTTTTGTTGTACAAAATTTTTAAACCTGCTCACACATGACAACTTCCGAAATATTAACGTACGTAAAAAACCATCCGTCGGGTAAGGTAAAAGTAGCGGTAGCGGACATCGACGGTGTACTGAGAGGGAAATATATTGCAGCAGAAAAATTTGCGTCTGTAACAGAGAGCAGGCTGGGATTCTGCGATGTTACCTTTGGCTGGGACATGAGCGATGTGGTGTACGACAACGTGAAATATACCGGCTGGCATACCGGTTATCCCGATGCACAGGTAAAAATTGACCTCAGCACTTTCCGGAAAATTCCCTGGGAAAACGATGTGCCTTTTTTCCTCGGGGATTTTGTACAGGCCGACAATGCACCGGTGTACACCTGTCCGCGGCAGCTCCTGAAAAAAGTGCTGGCAGATGCCGAAAACAGTGGCTTTCTGCCGTATTTCTCACAGGAATTTGAATGGTTTAACTTTACAGAAACGCCTGATACCGTTCACCAGAAACAGTTCCGCGACCTTACGCCTTTATCGCCCGGCATGTTTGGATATTCTATCCTGCGCAGCGCGTTAAAGAATGAGTACATGAGCAGCCTGTTTGAACAACTGGTAAAATTTGATATCCCGGTAGAAGGATTACATACAGAAACAGGGCCCGGCGTTTATGAAGCAGCTATTAAGTATGGCAGGGTTTTACAGGCCGCCGACCAGGCCATACTGTTTAAAACCGCTGTAAAAGAGATCGCATACAAACATGGCGTAATGGCCACCTTCATGGCTAAGATCCATGAAAGCCTGCCAGGCTGCAGCGGGCATGTGCACCAGAGCCTCTGGGATGTGGGCAGTCAACAGAATTTATTTTACGACGAACACGACGAACATAAAATGAGTGCCATCATGAAAAGTTACATCGCCGGGCAGCTGCACTGTTTACCTTTCATATTACCCATGATAGCGCCTACCATTAACAGCTATAAACGGCTGGTAGAAGGCGCCTGGGCTCCTACTACGCTCACCTGGGGCATAGACAACAGAACGGTGGCATTACGGGCCTTGCCGGGCGATAAAAAGGCCACCCGCCTGGAAACGAGGGTAGTTGGCTCGGATACCAACCCCTACCTCGCACTGGCCGCCTGCCTGGCTGCCGGGTTGTATGGCGTGAAAAATAAAATGGTGCTTGAAAAAAAATTGACCACCGGCAATGGGTACAAAGACACCTCGAATGGTGTATTACCACAGAACCTTCATGTGGCCACCCAACAAATGAAGGAATCGACCCTTGCAAAAGAACTGTTTGGTGAACCTTTTGTGGAACATTTTACGTTAACCAGGGAATGGGAGTGGCGGCAATATGCCAAAGCAGTGACCGATTGGGAACTTAAAAGATATTTCGAAATCATCTAAGCATCAGCATATGGCATTTCAGTATAATTTTCCTACTACTATCCGTTTCGGCGCAGGCGTCATCAGCGAGCTGCCAGCCTATTTACAGAAAAACGGATTATCACGGCCCATGATCGTTACCGATCCAACGATAGCTGGATTATCATTTTTTAAATCGATCGTGAGTGACCTGCAGGCACATCACATCTCCGTGGAAGTATTCAGTGATATCCACAAAAACCCGGTGAAGAGCGATGTGTATAAGGGCACGGATCTCTGGGATCATACACAACGCGACAGCATCATCGGTATTGGCGGGGGCGCCGCGCTGGATGTGGCACGCGCCATTGTGCTGCGGGTTAACCACCGGGAAGACCTGTTTAAATACGACGACCTGATAGGCGGCGATATTTATGTGACCAACGACGTACCTCATTTTATCACCGTACCTACTACCGCCGGCACGGGTAGCGAAGTGGGCAGAAGCGCCATCATTGCCGACGACGACACCCATCAGAAAAAAATACTGTTCTCACCTAAACTGATGGCGAAGATTGTATTTGCGGATCCGGCTCTTACCATGGACCTGCCGCCGTTTATCACCGCCGCCACGGGCATGGATGCATTGACCCACAACATGGAAGCATTCCTGGCAAAGAATCCACATCCCCTGTGTGATGGCATTGCCCTGGAAGGTATCTATCTCATTAAAAACTCACTGGAAAAAGCTACTAACAAACCGGACATAGAAAGCAGGAGCAACATGCTCATGGCTTCCATGATGGGCGCCATCGCTTTTCAGAAAGGACTGGGCGTGGTGCATTCCCTTGCACATCCTCTCTCCTCCCTGCTGGACACGCATCACGGTCTCGCTAATGCCGTAAATATTCCTTATGGCATGCAATTCAATATTGCAGGCTTTGAAGAAAAATTCCGGCGCATCGCCAGAACACTGGAGTTAAAAGAAGAAACAGGCGAAGCAGTGGTACAATATCTTTTCGATCTTAATGCAAAGATAAATATCCCGCATCACCTCCGCGATATCGGTGTTACCAACGCACATGTGGACACACTGGCAGACCTGGCACTTGCCGATTTCGCCCATCCCAATAACCCTAAACCGGTTACCCGGGAAGATTTCAAACAGTTGTACCTAAACGCGCTTTAGATCATGAAGAAAAAGATAGGGATCAGCTATACAGAAGCCAGTTTTGTCAATTATGAAAACTGGTTTACACCCGAAGACCTCGGCGATGACCTCGAAGTGGTGATCCTTTCCTTCCTGCGTAATAACGTGGAAGATATTTATACCTGCGATGGCCTGGTGCTTACCGGTGGCGTGGATGTGATTCCCTCGCTGTATGGCGGCGCCGAAAACTATCCGCATCAGCCGCAGGAATTTCTGCCGGAAAGGGATGCTTTTGAAAAACGCATCTATGAGTATTCCCAACAGCAACAGCTGCCTGTATTAGGCATCTGCCGCGGATTACAATACATCAACATCCTGGAAGGCGGGAAAGTATATGAAGACATCGGCGAAGCCGCCAACAAAATTCATAAAAAAGATATCAGCGATAAAATACACGGCGTAAATATCCGGAAAGACTCATTGCTGTACAGCATTACCGGCCAGGAAAAAGGACAGGTGAACAGCGCGCATCACCAGGGCATCCACCCGGCCAGGCTGGGAAATAATATTATGGTAAGCGCCACCTCCGACACCAGCGATGAAATGATTGAGGGTATTGAGTTCAAAGATAAAACCGGTAAAGGCTTTATGCTTTGCGTGCAATGGCATCCGGAAAGAATGCCGGAGAAAGAAAACAACCCGCTTTCCCAGCAAATCAAAACACAATTTCTTCAAGCAGTTAGAAACCATACGAAATGAGAATCTTTAATCCTGCCACCGCACAAACCCTCGCCGTTCTCAGAGAAGATTCACTGGCAAGGGTAGTTGAAAAAACCGCGTTGCTGCGGCTGGCATTCGACCGCTGGTCGGCCAAGCCACTGGCAGAACGCATCAAAGTAATTACCCGGTTCAACCAGCAGCTGGAAAAGAGAGTGGAAAAACTGGCGGGCGTGCTTACAGCTGAAACCGGAAAACCATTGCAGCAATCACGCAATGAAATCAACGGCGCCGTAGCCAGGATTAACTGGATGCTGGAGAACGCAGAGAAGTACCTGTCGGACGAATGGGTAACGAATACAGATAGCTTAAAAGAAAAAATCTCCTACGAACCACTGGGCGTTATCTGCAATATCTCCGCCTGGAATTATCCCTACCTGGTAGGTGTAAATGTTTTTATTCCGGCCCTGCTGGCGGGCAATACTGTGTTGTATAAACCTTCCGAATATGCTACTCTAACGGGTATGGAAATAGAGAAACTTTTTTACTATGCCGGTCTTGAGCAAAATGCTTTCAAGGTAGCCATTGGCGGGAAAGCCACCGGCGAAAGCCTCATGGATCTGCGGGTAGACGGCTACTTCTTTACCGGCTCTTATAAAACCGGTAAATACATTTATGAAAAAGTTGCTTCCAGGATGCTGCCCTGTCAACTCGAACTGGGTGGAAAAGATCCGCTGTATGTAACAGACGACATCGAAGATATCGCAGCAGTGGCATCAGCTACAGCCGACGGCGCCTTTTATAACAACGGTCAGAGCTGCTGCGCAGTAGAACGCATTTATGTACATGAAAAAGTATACGATGAATATGTAGCTGAATTTGTAAAAGCAGTGAAGTCGTGGAAACTGGGACTACCTACAGACGACGGCGTGTACTTTGGCGCCATCACGAGAAAGGAACAGTTAAAAGTACTCGAAAACCAGGTACTGGAAGCCCGTGCAAAAGGCGCCACGCTGAAACTCGGCGGTCATATCATTGTACATGATGGCAACTTCTTTGAGCCCACCGTTCTCACGGATGTGGATCACAACATGAAAATTATGCAGGAAGAAAGCTTTGGCCCGGTGATAGGCATCATGAAAGTAACCAGTGATAAAGAAGCTATTCAACTAATGAACGATACGGAGTATGGTCTTACTGCATCGGTATACTCTTCCAATGGTGAAAGGGCGCAGGAAATCCTTTCGCAGGTAAATGCGGGTACCGGCTACTGGAACTGTTGCGACCGGGTTACAGCAGGATTGCCGTGGGCGGGCAGGAAGCACTCCGGCTTTGGCGCAACGTTATCGCACCAGGGATTGAGAGCGTTTACCAAAACGAAGGCGTGGCAGATGAAGGGATAAGTTTTATAGAAATATTGTTTGTAAAGCGTGGTGCAATGTTGAATTGCATCACGCTTTTTTTATGAGTTAACAGGTTACAAAGGCAACCCATCCACTGAAATTCCTCCTACCACATCATTTTGGCAATTATACCTAATTACCGTAGGTTTGCTTCCGCATTTGGTTCCGCCCCGTGGCGGATTAAAAGGGAATCCGGTGTAAAACCGGAGCTATCCCCGTAGCTGTAATCCTGCATTTATCGTCAGATAAATTGTTTTTCCGGATGAACTCCATACCACTGTCTGCCTGTCCGGCAGATGGGAAGGTCCCGGAAAAGCAGGTAAGCCAGAAGACCTGCCTCTTGTAATTAATCATTCAACGCTTTCGGGTGAAATGCTGTGAATGTGGGCCTGCCAGCCATTTTATGCGCTGTTATTTTTTTTCGTTTAGCCTTAGGCGTAATTCCGGAGGATAGCCGGTATTATGATCATTTCTCCAGGGTTTTGCCCCGGGAGAAACGTGCGTTGTATTTTCTTAATAAAACAATAAATATGAAAAAACAGTTATTATCCTTTCTGTCTGCAGCACTGATGCTGTTTGTTGCTTCCTGCCAAAAAGATGATGCGTTACAGCCGCTCGAACGCCAACGCACAAGCGAAACGGGTACCGGCGGTGTTACGGCTTCATTAATCGCCGGCAAATACGGCAATGGATTTTTTATCGCCAACGAAGGGTGGTTTGGTCACGGCACCGGTGACCTGCATTTCTACTCCTACAGCGGCGATAGTCTTGTACCTAACATTTATCATGCAGAGAACCCCGCAGGCGCATTGGGTGGCCCATCCAACACGCTGCAGTATGCTACTATCTTCAACGGTAAAATGTATATTGTTGTAAAAGCAGGCGGCCCGCTGGTAGTGACAGATGCCGGCAGCCTCGTGGAAACCGGCCGTATTACCACCCTGCCGGGTAATGATGGTCATGCTTTTATCGGTGTGGATGCCACCCGCGGATTGCTGAGTGCAAAGGACGGCGTATATCCCATCACGTTACCTTCCCTTGCTGTAGGTGCTAAAGTAACTGGTGTAGCGGGTTATACCGGTGATATGTTAAAAGCCGGCAGCTATATTTTTGTGTTATCCCAAACAGATGGTATCGTTGCTTTAAACAGCAGTACCTATGCCGTAGTAAAAAAATTCGGCGCAGCCAACCTGGCCTTTGCTGCCGGTAAAGATGGCGGCGTATATGCCACCAACGCAGATTCCCTGATCCGCATAGATCCGGTTACACTGGCGCGAACCGCAGTGAAATTGCCTTTCACGGTACCTTCCCCATGGGGCGCATGGCGTCATGCTGCCATCACTGCCTCTACAACGGAAAATGCCGTTTACATTGTGCGTAACAACGGCTTTGCCGGTGGCACCCAACTGTATCGCTATATCATTGGTAACACGGCATCTCTTGCATCTCCTTTTATTACACTGCCTTCCGGCCAGTATTTCTATGGCGCCGGCGCAGCGTATAACAAGGATAAAAATGAACTGGTGATGACTACGCTGAACGGTTCCTTCACCGGGGATGTGAACAGGGTGCTGATGTATGATGCCACTACGGCCACATTGAAAAAAACGATTACTTACAACGGATGGTATTTCCCCGCCATGCCTGTATTTCATGAGTAGAGGAAGAAATAAAAAGAGGCGACTCCTGCGAGTCGCCTCTTTTCTTAAAAATCCAGCGGCAACTTCATATTCATTACCACAGGCTCCAGCTTTTCGAGCGACCTCCATAAACCCACTTCTACCTTATCTTTTTCCGTGAGCCGGAAAAGCCATTGCCGTATAAAATTTTTAGGGAGATAATAATCAATAGTCAACCGGCTTCTCTGGTCTGTTACCTTTTCCACCGTATAGTAGAAAGCGTTATGCCGCTTCTCATCTGTTTCACTGAACAACGCCTTTTGTTCCGGATCGTACGAAAAACTGCTGGTGAACATTATCACATGTTCGCCATTATCCATCACATGCCGGTGACGGCTACCTACGCCGGGCAGAAAATGTTCTACTTCGTCTATTGCCACCACACCGGGTTGCCACAGGTGCCTGAACTCAAAATGCACGACGCTATAAATGAGCGTTTTTATATCCCGGTCAAATTCCTTCGACACAGAAATCATTTTCGTTTTATTTTTAAGCTCTATCTGTGGATCGGGATCAGGTGGTAAGGTATTGCGCAGTTCACTTAAATGCGTGTAGTGAAAAGAAATATTACCGGTTTCTGTTTGTTTGATGCTGGCATCCCATGTCATCCATTGCGCCAGTCCTTCCGGCGGCTCATCATGCAACAGGTTATCTGTTACCAGCCAGTATTCATGCTGTTCTATATCATTTTTCAACAACTGGTGCGCCACTATCACATCTTTCCCTATCAGCTTACTGAAATTCTTTACCTGGTAGGTGGTAAACTCGCCATAGTGGGTAATTACCTTCAGGGTAAGGTCAATAGCGGATACACATGCTTTACACTGGCAAATTTTGCGGTGATTGTAATTGACCAGGTACCGGTGAAATTCGCAGAACATCTTTTCCACCTGCTTATACAGTACTTCCAGCTCCGGCGGGGATCCAAACTTATAGAACAGGATGGCGTCGCCTTCCACTTCAGACACTTCCAGGCCCGACTGATTAGCGTTTATCAGCAGTTCCAACAGTTGCTGGATAATATGGCGGCTGTGCTCAATCTCTATTTCATTCACAAAACGGGTAAAGCCACTTATATCCGGAATAAAAAGCAGCCCTCTATTTTCCATTTTTTTTATTAAAGTTAGAGATAAAAATAATAAAAACGGCATATAGCTGCGCTTCCGGGTATACCGGTCCTTATTTCTTCTCCAACCGGAAGATCATGGCGTCCGCAGCGTCTACCGTTACATGGATCTTCCCTTTCTCCCTGGATGTTTTACCGGAGAATAATTCTTTACAGAGATATTCCCCGGGGCTGAGTCCCAGCTTATCAAAATCAGCTTCGAAAGCGGTGGCTTTCCTGTTATAGTTCACCACGGCCAGGTATGTAAACCGGCCGCTGTTGTGTACAAACAGGCTGGAGGGGGTTTCGCCGGTATGGTGATCTACCGGAACAAAACCATTAGGCAACTGTGCGGCTTCCAGCACCTCGCGGTTTTGCAACAGCTGCTGTGCCACGCCGGAAGCGCTGCTGTGCTCAGCATAATCGTCGCCGGTAACAACGGTGCCGGTAACGATGGCAGAGGCAAGGCGGGCTCTGTTCTCACCGGGACTGGCGCCCGCAAACACTACGTGATCTGCATCGGTAAAATCGTATACTTCATTCTGCCACCAACCCAAACTGGTAGCATTAAGGGTATAGGCTGTTTCGTCAATGTTTTTAAACGCATCGCAGGCGATACGGCGCATATGCACATATCTGCCAGTGGCCATACCGGGCGAAATAGCGGCGTATACCAGCATCTTGCTATCCAGCTGATCTACCAGGAATTCCATGCCCTTCCTGAACGCCTGCATGCCCGTATGCACAGAAGGATCATACCAGCCATCTGCCTCTATGGCCGCATGGCCAATGAAGTCGATCTTAATCATTTCAAAGCCGGTTTCCCTGAACCGTTTGATGAGATAGGCGATGCGGTCGCGGGTAGCGGGATGAGTGGGGTCCATGGCACGGGCGCCATCAAAATCGTGGTATTGCCCGTTTACTTTGGTCCAGGTTTCCTCGTAATTATAACGGCTTCCTTCTACTACGCGGGACGATTTGGACCAGTCTACGAACGGCGCCCAGTAAATACCGGGTTTACATCCCCGTTGTCTGCAATAAGCCACAAATTCTTTCAACTGGCTGAAATCGCCGGTCATGCCGCCTTTGGTCATGTTATCCCAATAAGAGTCGAGGTCTATGTAAAGGCTGCCATCTTTAGCACGGAACGTTTTACAGGAGTCTGCAAAAAAATCGACCACCTGTTTGGCTTTCACCAGGTTCAACTTCGTTTGCATACTTCCCCAGCTGTTCCAGCCCAGCGGCTTTGCCCCCGTCCATTCAAAAATATAGCGGGGCTCTGCGAGGCGGTTAGCACTGCCATATTGCTCCATGCCTTTGCGCCAGTTGGCGGCCGGCAGTACCAGGATTTTCGGGGAGCTGCACAGGGTATCGCCCTGCGTAACTATGCCATGGGGTATTTTGTCGCGGGTAACAAGACTATCAGTCCACCCCGCCACTACAGAAACGTGTGAATCTTCCACCTTTACCCCTGTTTTCCAATTGTTATGCTCTACCGAGCCGAGTATCAGTCCAGCGTTGGTAAGACTGTCGTACAACGCAGTTACCTCTGAACTGGTAAATGCCGGGCCGCGCTGATCCGCTACACGGTACCTGATCCATGCATCATTATCAAAAGGAACGACTACCCCGCTGGTATAAATAGCCGCTTCCCCTGTTAAAGGGCTCATCGCCCGGGAACGGGCGCCCTTTCCCTGCAGAGTTAACGAAGTATAAAAACCATCTTTCCCTTTATATACATAAAATATTTGCTGTTTTTTTACGCCGTTACCGGCAGATGTAATCACATACCGGGTTCCTTCTCCCATACCATCTTTCACGGGTACACTGGTAAAAGTGCGGTTAACAGGAAGGGTATCTGGCCGGCCGGCATCTTCATAAAACGCAAATGCATGCCGGATGATTTCTTTTCCGCCGGTCCACACGGAGTAGGTACCTTTCCGTAAATCGTAGGCGATGTAATTGTTTTTCCCGAAGGAAATATGTTTGACATGAGCGGCCTGCTGCGCATGCAACGGCGTTAACAGGCAAAGCATTCCCGTAACAGATAAAAGGTATCTGCACCAGATCAGAGCGTTATTCATTTTGCAAGTCCTAGTGGTGAAAAGATGATAAATAGCAACACCATTAATATCAGTAAAGCAGCGCTGTACCAGTGCCGGTTCTTCCAGGGTTCTACCGATACCACCGGGATCACCGCCGGCTGATAAGGTACGGCCATCGGTTTTATTTTACCGATGATCAGCATCAGCACTGCCGTTATTACAAACGTCATCGCCAACAAATGCAGGTAATGGATACCGGTGTCGAATACCCATTGCAGTAATACATTTACAGCCAGGAAAAATACCAATCCCGCTTTGGCCGCCACCGGCGGAACATGCCGGGTAGCCATGCCCACCACCATGATGGTAAAAATCGGGAGACTGAAAAACCCCGCCAGCATCTGGATATAATTATAAAAACCTCCCTTGAACAACATGATAAAGGGTGCAATCACAATACCCGTGAGCAATACCAGTACCTGGAACAGGCGGGTTCTGCTGATCAGTTCTTTATCCGTGATGCTGCCTTTGCGGGCTATCATAAAAGGTTTATACAAATTCATAGTGAACAGTGTACCCACGCTGTTCAACCCTGCGTTAAAAGTGCTGAGCGCTGCACCAAAAACAATAGCCGCAATTAAACCGGTGTATACCGGCGGCAGCACATCCGCCGCCATCCTGGGAAACACTTCCGCCGTTGCCTGTGGATGGATATACAGGTGCACGGCAATAAGGCCGGGAATGTTGAGCATGAGCGGCGACAACAATTTACACAAACATGCCAGCGCAATTCCCTTCTGGCTTTGCTCCAGGTTCACGGAACCCAGCGCCTGCTGCACAATAAACTGTTCCATGCCCCAGTAATAAATATTCACCAGCAGCATACCAGTAAAAATAGTGCTGAAGGGAACTGCATCGTGTGCACCACCGATAGCATTTAAATGGCTGGTATGGGTGCCGAGTACGGTTAGCAAACCGGTTTCCGCATCGCCATGCCCCAGGTATTTAAACCCGAAATACGGCAGCAGCAATCCGCCGATGATCATACCGCCGCCCAGCAAAGTATCGGAGATACTGATCACTTTTAATCCGCCCAGTACATTGTAGAAAAAGCCCATGATGCCTATCAGGCAGGCCAGCAGCCAGATGGTAGACCAATAGCTGATATGCAGCAGCTCATTCAGGTGAAAGATCCCGTTAAAAGCCACCGCACCGCCGTACAATACCGCGGGAATCAGGTTTACCAGGTAGCTGAGCAGGAAAATAACGGAAACAATTTTCTTGGTGCCCCGGTCATACCGTACTTCCAGGAAATCCGGTGTGGTAACAGCGCCTATACGCAAGTAGATGGGCATCAGGAACTCGCCTACCAGCAACATCGCAAATACAGAAGTAACACCCCACGACATAATAGACATGTTATTGATGAAAACAGACTCGTTTTCACCAATAAACTGGTTGGCGCTGATGTTGGTCATGATGAGCGCACCGCCTATTACCAGCCAGTTTAAACTGCGGCTGCCAAGGAATACGTCGGCGGCTGTTTTCAACTGGTGCCTCCTTGTAATGTACCACGACAATACCGTCATGAGCACCACGAAAAAAGCAAAGCTTATAATAGTAGAAAGTGGCATTAATAATTACTGTTACAAAGATTTTCTTCTTATCAGCACGGTAGGCAGTACTTCCTGGATCTTCTCCCGGTTCAGTACAAAAACTGCTGCCTTCTCCGCCATTAATTTAAAGTCCGTGGAATAAGTGGTAATTCCATTGCAGATAATTTCCTTTACCACATCATCATTGTGAGATAAAATGCCTACATCCTTTCCAAGCGTCATTTTCTTTTCCACACAGTCTTTCAGGATAGCCCACAACTCCGTATTATTGATGGTGTAATATACTTTTCCCTTTGCCACCGTACCAGGTACGTATTCCGTTTTAATAACACCGTTGATCTTATGATCTTTTATAAAACGCTTAAAAGCCTTGAGTATTTCTATCGGCGTATCCGTAGAGGGCCGGTAATAAAAGATCATTTCATCAAACTGCTTTATGGTAGCTGTTAACGCAGTGAATGCCCTGTAGGAAGATTCCCCGAACTCCTGCACAATGTAAGAACAATCCATGTTCAACGGTTCGTAGCGGTCAATCATCAGGAACTTATCCACCGGCAGCCCCCGCAGGATCTCCGCGGTTTTGGGATGCGGAATAGGCGCCACCACGTACATGCCATAGCGGCCCTTTACAGATGCCACAATGCTCTCAAATACCTCGATGTTATTGTGATGAAAGAAAACATCCAGCTGTATGTTCTCCCCGAGATGTGCCCGGAAAGTTTTATAAAATGTTTCCTGGAAAGTATCAAACGCAAATAATAACAACGCTACTTTCAACTGCTGGCCGGTATCATCGCTGCTTACAAAAAAGCCCTTCCGGTTTTGCGATGCCACAATACCTCTTTCCACCAGCTCCTTATAACCTTTGGCAATAGTTTCCCTTGCAAATCCCAGCTCTCCGATCAGGTTATTCACAGAAGGCAATGGGTCGCCCCTCGACAACAATCTTGAATTGATAGCATTGATAATTCCCTGAACAAATTGTTCATGTTTAGAAAGACCGGGAATTCCTTCCAGTTCATGTATCTGTTCGTATACGTCCTGCATGTAAGGAAAATTAATCTGGAATTAACTGTACTACACTATCCTACTAAGCTATTGCGTTTTTTCAACACTTGCAACTTTTTGCAGTGAATAATGGGTTTCAGACAGGGATTGTAACTTCCTGGCGGCCCATTCCGGCGTAATATCGCGCTGCGGACTGGCCAGCAGCTCATATCCTACCATAAACTTTTTCACGGATGCAGAACGCAACAGCGGTGGGTAAAAATGCATGTGCCAGTGCCATTCCGGATGATCCCCCGAATTTACGGGCGCCTGGTGCATACCAGCGGAGTAAGGGAAAGATGTTTCAAAAAGGTTATCATATTTTGTGGTTAATCTTTTTAAAATATCCGCCAGCGCAAGCTGCTCTTCTTCCGTAAAATGCATCAGATCCGGTACATGCCGTTTGCTGATGATCATGGTTTCAAAAGGCCAAACCGCCCAGAAGGGCACTAATGCCACGAAGTGATCATTCTCACAAACAATCCGTTCCTGTTTCTTTAACTCCAGGGCAACATAACTTTGCAGCAGGCTTTTGCCGGTAGCTTCATAATATTTTTCCTGGTGAGATGTTTCCTTGATCAGTTCCGCCGGCAAATCGCTGGTTGCCCAGATCTGTCCGTGTGGATGAGGGTTGCTGCATCCCATGATATCGCCTTTGTTCTCAAAGATCTGGATATACCTGATAGCGGGATCTGCGGAGAGCTGCCGGTATTCCTCCTGCCACAACGTGATCACTTTCCTTATGTCTGCTACTTCCAGCAATGGCAACGTGAGATCATGCCGCGGAGAAAAACAGATCACGCGGCAGATGCCTTTCACGCCCCGTGCATGCAGTAAGTCATCTGTTATTGCTACGCCTGCCGGCGTATCTGCCATCAATGCGCCAAAATCATTGGTAAATGCGAAAGGTTCCGTGTAGGCCGGGTTCAGATCCCCGCCCATGCGGCTGTTGCCCGGGCATAAATAACAGGATGCATCGTACGCCGGCAGCGGATCTTTGTTTACCTTTTCTACTTTGCCCTGCCATGGCCTTTTGGTACGGTGCGGCGATACTAATACCCACTCGCCCGTTAAAATGTTTAATCGCTGGTGTGGATGTTCTTCTAACTGGAAATTGTTCATAGATAATCAGGATACTTCGTTGATCTGGATAACCACGCTGGTTCTTTTAACATTCAGCTGCGGATTAAACCCGATGTTCATTAAAAATTCGCCGGTAAATATAGCATTATCCGGGATAGTTGTTGCTTCGCCGGGATAAAGATTAATTTCTTTCAGGCGGTATTTCTTTGCAGGGTCCAGGCCCTTTAACCGGATGGGAAATTTGCTGCCTTCGCCATAGCGGTAATTGACCAGGTAGTTAAACAACACGCCGGTGGTTTTCTTTTCATCGAGATACATTATGGCGGCTACGCTGCCCTCGTGCGGATCTGCCAACCGGTACTGGTCACCGTGCCAGATCACCTCTTTCAAAGCACTATAATTGTTAATCGCCTCCTTGCAGAAAGCAAGATCTTTCTCTTTTAAATCTTTTACCACAATGTCAAAACCCAGCTTGCCCATCATGGCTACATCCACCCTGAACTTAATCGGTTGTTTTCCCCAGTCGGTTACGTGGTTGGCGCTGGCAATAGCCGGGTAGAAATAGGAATTTTCCCACTGGATGTAGATCCGCTCCAAAGGATCTGTATTATCGCTGGGCCAGTACTCCGTGAAGTACTGCAACGCGGCATAGTCCACACGGCCGCCGCCACCGGAACAAAGCATCATCGACACCTTTGGATATTTAGCGCGTACCCTGGCCAGTACTTTATACAGGCCCCGCACATATTCCACGTATAACTGCGATTGCTGCTGCCGCTGGTAAGCCGACCATGCGTTGTAAATAACGGCATTACAATCCCACTTAATATAAGATAATTTAGGCGCTTTTATGAACAACGAATCCACCACCTTAAACACAAAATCCTGCACCTTTGGATTACTTAAATCCAGCACCAGCTGGTTCCGGAAATAATGTTCTTCGCGGCCGGGTTGTCTTAACACCCAATCGGGGTGTGTGGCATTCAGCTCACTCTTTGGATTCACCATTTCCGGCTCTATCCAGATACCAAATTTCACCCCGTTGAGCTGTGCCATGCTATCCAGTGCAGCGATGCCGTTAGGCAGTTTTTTGCGGTTCTCCTGCCAGTCGCCCAGCCCTGCATGATCGCTGTTACGCGGGAACTTATTCCCAAACCAGCCATCATCCAGCAGGAACAGGTCCACGCCCAGGTCTTTGGTATCTTTTAATAACCCTTTCAGTGCAGATTCATCGAAGTTGAAATAAGTGGCTTCCCAGTTATTCAGTAACGTAAGCCGCTCTCCTTTTCCATCCGGTATTCTATAATTCCTCGCCCAGCTTTGCAGCTTACGGCTGGCCTCTCCTTTTCCTTTTGTGGAAAAGGTATAGAGGAACGGCGGTGTTTCAAAAGCAGTATTTGTTTTTAATACATAGGGAGATGCATAATTGTTGATCCCTGCTATGATCCGTAAGTTATCCAGGTTGTCAAGTTCCAGATCGATCCTGAAATTTCCGCTCCACTCCAGCGATCCGTATAGCACGCTGCCCTGGTCTTCTGTAGCCGGTTGATCCAGCGACACCATAAATACCGGCGGCTGGAATAAATTGGCGCGGGTGCCCAGTTTGGAGTCCAGCGTTTTAATGCCATGTGTAAGCGGTGTTTCCTCCGGCTGCATTTCTCTTGCCCAGTCGCCATGATACTGGCGGAGCCAGTAACGGGGAGCTTTGAGATAAAGATTGGCAGATGCAAATTTCTGCAGGGTAACATTTCCCTTTTCCTGGTGCCTGATCACCGACCATTGCTCTATTACATCTTCCGCTTTATATACCTTATAGTACAACGTTACTTCAAACGGGTATACCGGGTCTTTCAGCAGGATGCTGATTTCTTCCACACCGGCTCCGCGGGCAGTCACCTTATGACTTACATAACGCAGGTCCAGTGCATTGTTGCCATCGGCATGCGTTACTGCGATGGCAGGTTCCATCAGGTTTTTTGTGCCGGCGGCAGCATAAGCGGCATTGGATACGGTTGAATAGTCTTCGGTTTGTTTGTATGCCAGCGGCGCCTGTTGGTATTCTGCCGCATTGGATAGCTTAGTACCAAAGTAGATGGTAGACAGTTGTCCTTTTGCATCTACCTGCAATACCACGGCGTTGTTCTTTGATTCCACAGGTATCGTCAATGGCCTGGCATCCTGTGCGAATGCTTGTCCGCAGCAGCACATCGCCAATAACCAGATGCCCTGTTTTAAATGGAAGAATCGTGTCATGAAAAAAATCTTTTAAATTTATAGCTACAGGTCTTTATGCGCAATACGGATAACAGGTTGCCCGCTATCCGTATCATTTTAAGGAGAATATCAGTACCCGTCATTCTGACGGAGTTTTCTTCCGGATGAATTTATTTCTGATTGCGGAACAGGCACCCAGTAATTTTTTGTTTTATCAAATTTGCGGTTATCCAGCGCAATAATCCTGGTATATACGATTGTACCATTGGATTGTTTGGATGGTAATATGCCGTAGCCCGGAATATTTTCTGTCACCTCGGCGATCTTCCACCTGCGTACATCGAAATAGCGGTGTTCTTCAAAAGCCAGTTCAATGCGGCGTTCGTTGCGGATGCGGATACGCATGCTGTCGGCCGATAATCCTTTCGGCAGTTCAGGCATGCCTGCCCTTGCGCGGATATCATTTACGGCTTTATACACGGTATTATCCGGCCCTGCAGCCTCGTTCTGCGCTTCAGCATAATTGAGCAGCACTTCTGCATATCTTAAATACTTCCAGGGCTGGTAAGCGGTTTGATTCGGATTTTCAACCGGGTTGCCTTCATTGATATATTTTCTTACGTAGTAGCCGGTAGGACTGGTATTCCAGTTGCCGTTACCATCTTTACTGTCTTTACCGCCGGGAAGAAATGTTTCCACGTTGCGGGTTCTGTAAGGCGCGCCGTTATAGAGAATGCTGGCATAAAAACGCGGATCCCTGTTCTGGTAAGGATTTGCTTTTTCTGCGGGATTGTTCCAGTCGAAACGGGAGCCATCAGCCATTTCATAATCGTCAACCAGGTTTTGCATCGGGGTATTCCCACCCCATCCGCCATACCCATTAGGGCCGTTGACCAGTTCCAGGTTGGTGTGCTCATTGGTAGGAGAATATACCCGTTCAAAGATATCTTCACTGGTGCCGCTGATGGTGAATAAAGTTTTGTAGTTGTTGTACAATGTAAACTTGTTCAGCGCCATTACATCTGCGGCGGCAGCAGCGGCGGCGGCCCATTTTGTTTTATCGTTGGTTCCTTTGGTATACAAGGGGCTGGCGGCATACAGCAACAGGCGCGCTTTCAGCGCCAGCGCGGCGGCGTATGAGCCACGGCCAGTGGGGTAGCTTTTATTCTGCATCATGGCAGCAGCTGTATTCAGTTCATTCACGGCATACTGAATACATTCCTGCACCGGTTTACGGATAAAAAGCGAATCGAAATTGGTATCATCCAGGTTGTAAACACGGTCGCCTACCAGCGGCACATCACCGAAGTTGCGGATCAGGTCCTGGTAGCGGTAAGCGCGGATAAAATGAAGTTCCCCTTTCAGTTTTTCTTTACCATAATCACTCATCGGCACTTTATCGATATTGGCTAAAGCGTAGTTTACTTCGCGGATGCTGCGGTAGCTCCTGATCCAGGTATCGCTCATCCAGCCGGTTCTGTCCGGGGTAAGGGCGCCCTGTTGCACAAACCAGGTGTTGTTGTCCCATACCACCATGGATTCGTCCGTTACAGAACTCATCCAGGCATCTTCAAAACCGCGGCCAAAGCCTGGTTTTCCACCATCGTTATTGCCGCCTACACCGATATATCTTCCTGTAACATAGGCTTCTGCCAGCGAGGAATCGCCCCACACGGCCGCATCGGTGATGATGCTGGTTGGTGTGGTATCAAGAAAATCTTTCTTACATGCTCCTAGTGCTGCGAGGCCGGCCGCTACCAGGATCAGTGATATATTTTTAGTCTTCATTTCTTTGCAATTGAGATAATAAATGATTTGTTCCCCCGCTTAAAAATTCACATTCACACCTACATTAAACACTTTCTGCTGCGGATAAAAATATCCGCTGCCATCGGTGCCTTCCGGATCTATTTGTTTTACTCTTGTAAAGGTGAGCAGGTTAAAGCCGTTCACGTAAAAGCGGGCGGATTTAACAGATGCCCTGGATAGCAAGGCAGTTGGGAGATTATAGCCAATCTCCAGATTTTTAAGGCGTAGGAAAGAAGTGTTCCAGTTCCAGAAAGTACTCGGGTATGCACCGAGGTTGCTGGAATTCGGTCTGGATACCGGGCGTGGCCAGGAAGCGTTGGTATTTTCCGGCGACCAGCGGTTATCTGCCCATTCCTTGAGAAAGGAGCCAAATTCGCCGGATTCCCAGAGGAGGTATTGTGCGGATTCGCCTTGTCCCTGTAACAGTATATTCACATCAAAATTTTTCCATGACGCGCCTAACGTGATCCCATATACGATTTGCGGAATATTGTTCTGGTCTACCCTCACCCGGTCTGCGGCAGTGATTTCTTTATCACCGTCATAGTCTTCCAGGATCAGGTCGCCGGGCCTGGTGCCGGGTGCATGCGGCGTGGCATCGATCTGCGCCTGGTCTTTGAAGATGCCGATGCTGCGGTAATACAGGCCAGCGTTGATGGGGTGTCCTTCCACTTTTTGGTACGACAGGGTACCGGGGGCTTCATCCAGGAAAATGACTTTATTTTTGATAAAGCTGAAGTTACCGCCGATATGGAATTTCACGTCATTAAAATGGGTTTCATACATCACGGAGGCTTCAACTCCCTTGTTGGTTACCTTACCGATATTTTCATCGGGAATCTGGCTGCTGCTGATACCGCTTACCCCCGGAATACTTAAATTTCTCGGCGCCAGGATGTTGTCTCTGGTTTCGCTGAATACATCCAGGGTCACATTAAAGTGGTTGAATAAAGATGCGTCTATACCGATGTTGGCCTTCTTCGCTGTTTCCCAGGTGATATTTGGATTCGCGAGTTTGGCATATACAATGGTGGGAATATTGGCGCCGTAAGGTTGCCCTGCGTTTGTTAAAGTGCTCAACACGTTGGTTTGCAGGTTCAGGTTCTGAAGATACTGGTAGCCGGGCGCATCGTCAGGTTTAATATTTTCATTTCCCAGCAGGCCGTAGGAGGCACGGATCTTTAAGCTGTTGACAGCACTTTTATTAAACCACGACTCTTCCGAAATGCGCCATGCTGCCATTGCGCTGGGGAAAAATCCATATTGTCTTCCCGGGGCAAAAATAGAGGATCCATCTTCGCGGAGCTGTACATCTAACAGGTACTTCTCGGCGTAATTATAACTGATACGCCCGAAGTAACTTCTGCGGGTAATAATATAGCTGCTGCCATAGTTACTTGCATCCGTTGGCAGCGCGCCACCCTGGCTCAGTTCCGGCAACAAGGTAGTAATGTAGTTCTGACGTGCGGCCCCAAAAGTTTCATAGGTTGTTTTCGATTGCTGTACGGCTGCAAACGCGCTGAGCTGATGCTTACCAAAATGTTTATCATAGCTCAAACGGAGAAAAGAGTTCAGCAGTGTATAATTGATCTGGCTTTCCGACAAGGATGGGTTATTAGGTCCGCCTTTCACCGGGTTATAGGTTTGTGCACCTTTATCGTACTGGTACACGATCCAGTTTTGAGCCAGCTGTTTATCAAATTCGAAACGTTTATCGATAGATACCATTCCATCTACGGACAACCCTTTGGTCAGTTCGTAACTCGCTTTACCGATGATACTGCCGGTGGTGATAGGTCTTTTATCCGCACCGGATAACTGCGCCATTGCCAGTGGATTTTTTCCCATTTCCACGCCAGCGCCCATGAGTCCATTCGGATAGTAAGCCGGTAGTGTTGGATAGGTGCGGTAAAGGAATTCAAATACGTTGGAGGCGCCAAAACCGGCCAGGGCGGTCTTTTCTTCCTGGCGGCCGGATAGCTGCACCGTTGCTTTAAATTTGGAAGAGAAGTTAATATCGAAGTTTGCGCGGATGTTATATTGTTTATAATTGAGTGGACTGCTGCGATACAATCCATCCTGGTTCAGATAACCACCGGAGATATAATACGAAAGTTTATTGCTGCCACCGGAGAAGGAAAGATTGGCAGAAGTCTGAGGCGCCAATGGTTTCATCAGTTCCTTTTCCCAGTCTGTATTCGGGTAAGACACCGGGTCTTTCCCATTTCTGAACAATTCTATTTCCGCATCAGAATAGCGCTGGTGCTGGCCTTGCGACGGGTTGTTATAATAGCCTATTTCATTTACGATAGTAGCATAGGTAGCCGCATCCACAAATTCCGGCAGCCGGGTGGGTTTAATAAGTCCCTGGTTCAGGTTAAAGCTGAAATTTGTTTTACCTGCTTCTCCTTTCTTCGTAGTAACCAATATAACACCGTTTGCGGCCTGCGAGCCATAAATGGCCGCGGAGGCATCTTTCAGGATACTGATGCTTTCAATATCGCTGGCATTTAAGCGGGAAAATCCGCCGAGCGCATTGGGTACGCCATCAATTACAATTAAAGGTGCAGAGTTGCCGGTGGTGGCCACACCACGGATCAGCAGGCGTGCATCATCGTAACCTGGTTCCCCGCTGGTGTTGGGCGCAATGAGGCCCGGCATACGGCCTACGAGTGAGTTGGAAATATTGGGTTGCGGGCTCCTTACGATCTCTGCACTTTTCACCGCTGCAACCGATCCTGTTAACGTAGCTTTTTTAGTGGTGCCATATCCTACTACCACCACGTCGTTCAGGTTTTCAACAGAGGGCTCCAGCGCGATCGTAGTGAAATCGGTGGTAAGTAACAACTCCTGCTGCCGGAAACCAATTCCTGAAACAACCACCGTATTGCTGCCGGCGGGCATTGCGAGCACAAACCTGCCTTCCTCATCTGTTTTGGCGCCGGAAGTGGTGCCTTTTACGACTATAGAAATAAATGGTAGTGGTGATTTGTCGGTGGAACTGATGACTTTACCTTTGAATGTTTTTTGCTGTGCATACCCTGGTATGCACAAACAAAACGCAGCAAAAAATGCGATGACGCATTTCAGCAAGTGTCTGGCAATCATTTTTTTTTAATTTAAAACGTAAATGGAATACGAATGGTGGAACATGAATCGTGGAACGGCGCTGTGATCCCATCATTCATAACGTGCTTTTTTTAGTTGACCTGTACTATTCACATCTGTACTATACTATACTATTCTACAAATATAATTTCCGGTTTTCAAACTTCCAAAAAAAATTCCCTGGTCATCACCGGGATGAATATATTAGACCCTATTACCGTATTTTTATTACAGAAAGATATGCTTATGACAAACCGTTTCTCCGCAGCATTGGCTGCATTGTTGTTAACCACCAGCGCATTAATGGCACAGCGTAACAAGCCCATAGACGCCATTAAAGCGGACGATATCAAAAAAGATCTGTACTACCTGGCCGACGATCATTTCAGGGGCAGGGAAGCCGGCACATTGGACGAACTGAAGGCATCCGTATGGCTGGCGGAGCAGGCGCGTAAAGCCGGGCTTGAACCTGCCGGCGATGATGGCACCTACCTCCAGTTCTTTTCCCTTATAAGGGAACGGGTAAGTAACCACAGCACCATCAGTGTAGGCAACCGGCCATTTCATTTGTGGCAGGATGCCATTGTGTATGAACCCAGCTTTGCAGCGGTGGATGCCCCCATTGTATTTATTAAGGACGCCGACACCGTATCTGAGGCCACCATACGGGGAAAAGTAGTGGCGTTACAGTTTTCCGCCAAAGGCATCAATGATCCGCGTGTATGCATACCCACACGATACGCAGGCATAGTGGTGAACTATTGGGCGCGGTACCTCGCGGCCAAAGGTGCAGTAGCTATTATCTTTGTTGCTGATGAACTGGCACAGAAAGGATGGTCAAAAGCCACGCAATATAACAACCGCGGTTCCTACCAGATAGAAGGCAGTCTTTTTCACCGGCAGCTGTTAACCGGCGTTCCCATTATCTGGCTGCAACAGGATGCGCTGCCGCTGGTACAGCAACCAGGTCAGCAACTGAAAGCGCATATCTTTTCCGAGTCGTTCACCTATCCGTCTGTAAATGTAGTAGCGAAAGTAAAAGGCAGCGATCCTAAACTGGCGGGAGAATATGTAGTGTTTAGCGGTCACCAGGATCATGACGGGGTAAGGAATGTAGCGGGAGTGGCCGACTCAATTTACAACGGAGCAGACGATAATGCCAGCGTAAGCGTTGCCTTGCTGGCCATTGGCCGGGCTTTTCATCAGCAACCAGGTAAGCGCTCTACGCTGTTCATCTGGCATGGTTCGGAAGAACGGGGGCTGTTTGGCTCCACCTGGTTTGCCGATCATCCAACAGTGCCCCGCGAATCGCTCGTAGCCGTATTAAACGCGGATATGATCGGTAATAATGCACCCGACAGCGCCGCTCTTCTTGGCCTCATTCCGCCTCACCTCAGTTCTTCCGCGCTGGCAAAAATAGGACTGGAAGAAAACCAAAAAGGGCCGCGGTTTAAGCTGGATACAGCATGGGACAAAGCCTCTCACCCGGAAGTATGGTACTTCCGCAGCGATCACTATCCTTATGCAAAAAAGAATATCCCGGTATTATACTTCAGCTCATTGCCGCATGCGCTTTATCATACCCCCGGCGATGAAGCCGCCACCATCAATATAGAAAAGCTGACAAAAATAGCCCGGTGGATGTATGCCACCGGCTTTACCGTATCCAATCTTGCAGAACGGCCGGCAATGGAACCCGGCTTTCAGCTGGAAAGGTAAAATATAAGAAAGCAACTGCCCTAAGCAGTTGCTTTCTTATATTATAATCTGCTCCTCCTTCATCAGGAACACGCCATAAGCATTCAATGCATCAATAACAGACAATGCCTGCCGGGCTCTTTCAGTGAGTGCATAATCCACTCGTGGAGGCTTCTCCTGGTATGCCTTCCTGGTGACCATATTTTTTTCTTCGAGGTCGCGCAATTGCGTGATCAGCATTTTATCGGTGATATGCGGTATGGATTTTTTCAGATCACCATATCTTACAGGCCCTTCCTGCAACGCCACGAGGATAGGAATTTTCCAGGTGCCACCGATATAATTCATCGCAAATTCAACAGGACTGTAATACAGCCTGTTCTGATGCCGGAAATCTTTCATGCCGGAAATTTACTCACGGATTCCCGGTTTTTTGCCTTTACATACCAAAAAGTATATAACAAGGCTATTTCTATTCGTAAGGTGGCGGGCCAACCGGTATCTCCTTAATGCCTAACCGCTTCTGCAACTGCTGCACAGAATCAAGATGCGCATATAACATCGGCAGATTGGCCGCCGCAAATGATTTTATATCACTGTCTGTTGCATTCTTTGCTGCCCGTTGAAATTCCCGGATGTCTTTTTTATGGTCGCTGAGCATCGCATTTACATAAGCCCTGTCGAATTCGTCTCCCTTCTTTTTTCCAAGCCGATCCTTTTCTTTCTGTTGGGAATTTGAGATGGAATCCGGCAACGTTATTTTTTTGGAAGCGGCTAATGCCTTTATTTGCGCTCCCCCGCCGCTGTGATCTTTTACCATCAATGCACCGAAATCCTTTACCTGTTGGTTCCGGGAATTTGTTTGTGCCAACTGTCCCAGTTGCACTTCCATCATTCCCCCACTGGCTGCTTCCACCACGAAATCAGCATCTGCCTGCGACAAAACCACTGATACCGAGTCCGAGGACTTGTTGTTCATAATCTGGCTGTCGATCCGCTCACTATTGGCTTCTTTCGCTTTCTTCTCACTATCTGCAGACCTGTTGTTACAACTCCATAAAAGGAATGCCAATGGCAGAGTATAATAAACCAAAAATGAGTTTTTCATAATACCCTCCTTTTTTGAAAAAAAAGCCCAAAACATATGCCACGTGCGTCAAACCAGGTATTTATTTCTTTATGAGCACCAACCAGCCGTCTGGTTTTTGCAGCAGGTTGAAACCAACGTCCGTACGAAGGCGGGCGAGATTAAGATGGTACCGGAAACTTATCCGTTTGGTACGTAAAACTGGTTTCCCATTATATGAGAACACACCCATCACTGACCAATTATTATAAATTCATAACAATTTAATTTTCAACTTCTTAAACACACCCCTTTTTCCTTGAGAATTTTTGCTCTAGTTTGTGCTTCCAAACATGAACATAAAATAAGCATTGTCAAGTAAGCAAGCATACGGGGAAATTGAGCTGATATCTTCTTTTCAGCAGGGCGAACACAAAGCACTGCATCAAATTTATGCGCTATACCAGCGGCCACTCTGCTTTTTTACGGAACAGCTGACTTCCGATACCATGGCCGCAGAAGATATTGTTTCTGAATGCTTCATCCAGGCATTTCAAAAAAAAGAGGACTTTCCTACACTCGGGCAACTCAAAGCTTTCCTGTTCACCGCAGCAAGGAATGCCGCCCTCAATTATCTCAAGGCGCAAAAACGACATGGTGATATTCACCAGTCGATAGAAAGGAACGCCGACCGCTTTTCCATAGATGTTGAAAAAGCCTATATAAAAACGGAGGTCACCCAGGCTATTTTTCTTGAAATTGAAAAACTGCCGCCACAATGCCGGCAGGTTGTCCGCCTTTCCGTTATCGACGGGAAAAGGCCGCAGGAAATAGCCGACGAACTTAATATGGCCTACCAGACCGTTCTGAACCAAAAAGCAAAAGGCGTAGGATTATTACGTACCGCTCTTTTAAAAAATGAGCTGATATCCCTTCCAGTCCTCGTTTCCGCACTATTAATGCTGCAGCGGTAATTTTTTTTGAAAAGGGCGGTATAAAAAGAGGAGTTAGTTGTTTTAGTAGTATCGACATGACTGAGAACAATCATTACATAGCCGGCCTGATTGGCAAATACCTGGACAATAGTCTGAATGCTGACGAGAAGATGGCGTTAACGGAATGGATCAACGCCTCCGATGACAACCGTCATCTTTTTGCGGAATTAAGCGATCAGCAACAGCTGGTGGCGAACCTTCAGCGGTTTTATGCCTATGATGCTGACAGGATTTCCAGGAAGATCAGTGAACAGATTCCCGGATTTGACCAACCCATTATGAGGCCGGTTCACCGGGTTCATTTTATCCGCAGATGGGGCTGGGCAGCTGCTGCGGCACTGCTGCTTGCAGGAAGTGCCTACCTGCTGGTAATGAATAAAAAAGATCAGTCACCGGCCATCGCATCCAATGTAACGGATATCACTCCCGGCAGCCAGGGCGCCATACTTACCCTCGCCGACGGACGGCAGGTAGTGCTGGATAGCCTGACCAGCGGGGTTGTTGCGCAGCAGAGCGGTACTTCCATCGTACTGTCGGATGGTAAACTCAAGTATGATCCTTCCGGGGAAGCCGTCTCCGACATTCAATATAACAAAATGACCACGCCCAAGGGGCGGCAATTTCAGCTGACCTTACCTGATGGAACAAAGGTGTGGTTGAATGCAGCCAGCTCTATCCGCTACCCTACTGTATTTGCTGGTAAGGAACGAAAAGTGGAGATATACGGGGAGGCCTGTTTTGAAGTAGCAAAAGATGCCAATAAACCTTTCCTGGTAAATGTAAATAATAAAGCTTCCATAGAAGTACTGGGCACGTTGTTCAACGTAAACGCCTACGAAAATGAAAAAACGATCAATACTACATTGCTCGATGGAAGCGTAAAAGTAATCAATGAACCTGCCAGCGTAATCCTCAAACCTGGCCAGCAGGCACAGATCAGCAACACACCGGGAGGAAAAATAGCTATAGTAAACAAACCGGACATTGAAAAAATAATGGCCTGGAAAAGCGGCCTGTTCAACTTTGAAGGCGCTAATCTTGAAGAAGTAATGCGACAGCTGGAACGCTGGTACAATATAGATGTAGTTTATGAAAATGGTATACCGGATATACAATTCATGGGAGAAATGAGCAGACAAATTTCATTAACAGACCTGCTGGAAATATTAAGGAGAACAGAAGTAGACTTTAGAGTAGAAGGACGCAAATTGATTGTGCTGAATAAATAAGTATCAGTTACACTGCACCGGGAATCACAGAAGGGGCCTGCATGGCCCGGCCTGACTATGTAATTTAACAAGCCAACCATTAAAAAACCGTCACGGATTGCGGCCGTGACGGTGTATTTGACTTAGTTGGTTTCTAAACGGTTTATTGCAATTCACATTTATTAACAACCAAATCTCATGCAATTTATGCAAAAAAAATGCTATTGGCCGCCGGATCGCCGGGGAAAAAACACGGGCCTAACCAAAATCTTTCTGGTAATGAGACTTACTGTCATTCTATTAACAGCCGCCATCTTTCAGGCAAGTGCCTCGGGTCACGCACAAACCGTTACCCTGTCGGGTAAAGCCATCCCTATCAAACAAGTATTTAGTGCTATTAAGCAACAAACCGGGTACGTAGTTTTCAGTAATAATAACACGATCAATGATGCAAGGAATGTATCGCTTTCTGTACGGGATATGCCCCTGAAAGACTTGCTGAATGAAATATTGAAAGACTTACCCGTTACCTACGTGATCAAGGACAAAACGATTGTACTGTCACGCAAAACAATACCAGCCGGCGATATCCTGGCTCCTCCAAATACGATTACCGGCACCATCCGGTCTTCCACTGGTGAACTATTGCCAGGCGTATCTGTCCGGATAAAAAATACGGTCAACGGTACCATCACCGGTTCCGACGGGTCCTTCTTCTTTAACCGTCCACCTGAAGATGCCGTATTCGTGATCAGCATGCTGGGGTATGAAACCCTGGAAATCGCTGTTCTGAAGGGCGACAACGGATATACCGCCAACACGCTGGATAAAGCACAATCGAAGTCGCTGCTGGTGAAAGAAGGAGCCAACCTCCTGCTGAACATTACGCTGAACAGGAAAGACCTCGAAATGAACGACGTGGTGATCACCGGGTATATGAACGTGAATAAAAAGAATTACGTAGGTTCCGTTTATTCCGTAAAGGCAGATGATATCAAGATTGCCGGCGAAACCAGCATCGATCAGATGTTACAGGGCGTTGTACCGGGCCATGTCTGTTATCACGCAATCAGGACAGGTAGGTTCCACGCCAAAGATCCGTATCCGCGGTACCTCCACCATCCTGGGCAACCAGGAACCGGTTTGGGTAGTAGATGGCGTAATCCAGCGCGATCCCCTGCCAATGCCCAATGGTAGCGGATCACTGGCAGGAGATATGAGCGAACTGCGGCTGATCGCCTCCAATGCCATTTCCTGGCTCAATCCAAACGATATTGAAACCATCACCGTTTTAAAAGATGCTTCGGCCACTGCTATTTATGGTTCACAGGCAGCTAACGGCGTAATTGTGCTCACCACGAAAAAAGCGCGCCCCGGCCAGTTATCGGTGTCTTATAGCTCCAACCTCACAGTGGGTCAGAAACCTACCTACGGCGACTTCGACCTGATGAACTCCCAGGAACTGATGCAGTTTTCGAAAGAAGTATACGAAGCCCGCGACAGCTATACCGCTGAAGTATTGCCGATCGGCTACGCCGCATTGATCCAGCAGTTACAGAGAAAAGAAATCGATTATGCCACTTATATGGAACGGTACCGGAAGCTGGAAAACCAGAATACCGACTGGTTCTCACTCCTGTTCCGCAACCCGTTCAGTCAGAATCATAGCCTGAGCATCTCCGGCGGTACCGAGAAGATCTCCAACAGAACCTCTTTCAGTCTTCAGCAGCAGAACGGGGAAGCCAAAGGGAATGACCTTACTTCTTTCGCCGCTTCCTCCAATACCACTCTCCGGTTCGGAAAACGGCTGACCGTAAACCTGATGCTGAACGGCAGCCGGCGGGAAACAAATGGTTTTTCGTATGGCGTAGATCCGTTCAACTATGCTTATAATACTGCCAGAACCATTCCTATGTATAATGATGACGGATCCCTTTTTTACCATGAGAAAAGAGGAGAATCCAGCACCGTTTTCCCCGGCAACAACAGCTACCGGTATAACATTCAGAATGAAATTAATAATACAGGAAATAAAAATGTTACCAATAACCTCGCATCTACTGTAGATGTAAACCTGCAGTTAACAAAGGACCTGCAATACCAGGGACTGTTATCTTACACCCTTACCAATTCCAGCGTAAAATCCTACGCAACGGAATTATCTTACTTTATCACCCAAACAAGAGGATATGAGTTCGGCAGCGTACTGTCCAACTCTCCGCAGGAACTGGCCAGCCGCCTGCCTTTCGGAGGACTCGCACAACTGCAGAACGCCGACAACAGTGGCTATACCTGGAGAAACAGCCTGGTATATAACCACTTATTTGGTACCCGCCATGCCGTGACCCTTCAGGCTGGAATGGAAGCCAGATCCGCATTAATGCAGGGTAACACCGATACCCGTTATGGTTATCTACGGTATCGCGGGGAAAGCTATGCACCTGTTCCGGTAATGCCCGCGATGATTTCTGCCAATGGCGACAACCTGCTTGATCTCATGCGCACAAATTCAGGAATCGTCAATCAAAAAAGTAATTTCCTGAGTGAGTACTTCTCTGCGGTATATGCTTTTGATCAGCGATTTATCTTCAACTTCAATGCGAGATTGGATGCCTCCAACCGTTTTGGCCAGGATAAAAACAAGAAATTCCAGCCAACCTGGTCGTTTGGTGGAAAGTGGCGCGTTGCCAATGAAAAAATCCTGAGCTCCGTGAAATGGCTGAACGCACTTGACCTGTCTGCCACTTACGGCTACCAGGGAAATGCAGTGGAAGCGGTATCTCCTTACCTGATTGCCACCGACGGAGGACTTAGCAATGTATTCAAACAATATGTCCTCAACATCAAATCGCTGCCTTATCCTGAACTGGGTTGGGAGAAAACAAAAACATGGAACTTCGGACTGGACCTGGCAATGTTTAACGGCCGCCTGAGCGCCACCGCCAACTGGTACAAAAAAAGCAGCAATATCCTGGCTTCACGGGACGTACCCATTGAAAATGGGATGAACTCCGCTACCGTATTTGGTTCCCTGATGGAAAACACCGGGTACGACCTGATCATCAGCGTAGTGCCGGTGCGTACGAAAGACTTCATGTGGCAGTTTTCTGTGAATACCGGTCTTGCCCGGAACGTGCTGAAACAAAACGAAAGGATCAATACAAAAGATGATTACCTGAACGGAACTGCTATTGTGAACGGAGAGGCTTACTCCACCTTTTATTCCTTTGCCTATGCCGGTTTAAATCCAGCCAATGGCGTGCCTCTCTTCAAAAACATGGATATTAAACCTACTGCCAATGACCTGGATTACCTCGTTAAATCCGGTAAGCTGGATCCCGATTTTTCCGGCGGATTCAATACCATGGTGCGATATAAAAACCTTTCGTTAAGCGCGCAGTTTGCTATGGCTTTCGGAAATCAAAAAAGGCTGCCGGTGTTCTACAATTCTTCCGGGGCGCCTACTCCTGAACAGAATGCACCCAGGATCCTGAAGGACCGCTGGAAACAACCTGGCGATGAGCAGCACACCAACATCCCTGCTGTTCCACCCGGTAATCCCCGCAGGATAGAGTTCTACCTGCCCACGATAGCGTCAAACAGAGTAACGCCGTATGACCTGTATAATCAATCCGATTACATGGTGGCAGATGCTGACTTTATCCGTTGCCGGCAGATTGCGTTGAACTATGAGTTTACACAGGAACTGCTGAAAAAGATACACATCAAACGACTGAGTACGTCCCTCAGCATGACCAACCCATTCCTGGTAACTTTTGACGACGCATGGAGAGGTTACGATCCGGAAACAAACGGATGGCCTGCCCGCAGAACAACGTCATTATCTTTTAATATGACTTTCTAATATTGAAGCGCATGAAATATAAGTTATTTGCTGTTTTCTTTGTCTTCACGGTGCTGACATCCAGCTGCACCAAATTCCTGGAAGAACAATCACAGAGCGAGATTATTCCCAAAACGGCTACCGACTTCCGGGAGCTATTGATGGGATCAGGTTATATGGGAAATCAGGAGCCAACTGATTTTCTTTCCCGCATGGACGACGATGTGGACCTGAACATTGAATGGGGCGCGGGCACCCCCTACACTATCGTAGGCACCGCTACGGTTAAAACAGATTACCTGTTTTATACCTGGCAGCCCCAGTTGGCCGACAGGAATGGGTTAGGCGATCTTATCAGTGAAGATCCCGCGTCTACCGCCTATTACTATTTTTATGAGAAGATAATGGGATGTAACGCTGTACTGGATAATATCAATACCGCGATCGGCAGCCAGCAGGATAAAGACAGGGTAAAAGCCGAAGCCCTGGCGATGCGGTCGTTCTATTATTTCCGGTTGGTAAATCTCTATGGAGCACCTTACAACAACAATCCACAGGCGCTTTCCATTCCTTTAAAGCTGAACTCCAATGTTACAGCCGAATACACGGAGCAGTCGACCGTGGCAAGGGTGTACGAGCAAATCGTTAACGATCTGAAAGAAGCTGCCACGCTGATGGATCCGCTGCCTGTTGCGCGCAGGGACTTTCACATCAATCAACCAGCCATTCACATTCTTTTGTCCAGGGTATATCTCTATATGGAAAAATGGGAAGAGTGCGTAGCAGAAGCCAGTAAAGTTTTTGAACAGTCGTCAGTACTGATGAACATGACCGGCATCACCACTGGTTACTGGCTCACCTATACCAACCCTGAAGTAGAGTGGATGTTTGGTGCAAAACCGCAAGGGGGCGACCAAACCGCCTTTATTCCTTCTCCGGATCTCCTGTCAGTTTTTGATCAGAACAATGATGTGCGCCTAAAATATGGTATAACGAATTCAGGTGGCACACCGCTCATCACGAAGTATACAATCATAAACGGAGAACTGACCCAATGCATTCGTACAGCAGAAGCAGTGTTAAACAGGGCGGAGGCAAACGTGCAGCTCGGAAAACTGCCTGCTGCCATGAAAGACCTGAATGACCTGCGCCGTACACGCATCATTGGTTACACAGATGAAAATATTGGCGACAAGGCAGCACTGCTGCAGGCAGTCCGGGTAGAGCGCCGTAAGGAATTTTTCCTGGAAGGATTCCGCTGGTTTGATCTCCGGCGCTATGGCATGCCTGCCATTACACACCGGTATCAGCATGAGCCGGGGGAAGCGGTATTGCATTATACCCTGAAGGAAAAAGATCCGATGTACACGCTGCCTCTTCCCAATAGCATACTGCAGAGAAACCAGGCACTGAAACAAAATCCATCCGGCACTATGCCCGACAGGATCGGCCAGTAATGTTTAACAAGCAATAACATCATAACATGAAGCATATATTTCTAATCGGCTGCATCTCCAGCATATTACTATTTTCCTGTGCGAAGGATACTGAAATCGGCGCACCAACGCCGATCGGACCTGATTATGTTTTACCGCAGGGCAACGCCCCAAAAGAGGCAAATGATAAAATTCAACAGCTCTATAACAACTACGGATCTTACTTCCTGTATGTGTTTACACAAAAGGATTTTGAATGGATGCAGGCAGCCGGCGGCAGCGCATCAAAGATCGATACAGCGGTATTGGGCAACCCTGCTTATACCGGTGATATGCTGAATTTCCTGAACGATGTGTGGTTGAAATTCCTGCCGGATGATTTCAAGAAAAACCAGGGGATTCCTTACCGCGTTCTCATGGCAGATACCATCAAACAATACAGGACCGGGTATCCCCCCGGCAGGGAATACCTCTACTTCGATTACAAGGTAGTAGGTAAGTCCATCACTTTCGCCGGCATGAACGCATCACTGCGTACCATGACCCCGGCTCAAAAGGTGGACAAAAAGAATGTCCTGACAGGCGCTATCTGGAACTATTATATCAGTAATAATATTCTTGATATTCCGGCAGCATTCTACACGGTCAGCAATTATGCGGCAGAAGCAGCACCCACAGCGCCGCTGTCCATTCCTGCCAACCTGGAGGCCTTCCGCAGCAGGGGCTTTTTACCAACCAGCTATGATGCCCTCAGCGGCAGAATAGGTGAATGGTATTATGGCACCTATTCCTGGGGAACGGCCAAATCAAATGATATCACGTCATTTATCATGCATATTACAACCCGGACGGATGCACAAATGCAGCCTTACCTGCAGTATCCGCTCATTAAACAGAAGTTTGATATCCTGGTGGATTATTACAAAACAAAATATCATATAGATGTGCGTGCTATCGCCAACGCCACCTACTGATGTATAACCTTTCCTTTCGCCCGGGGCTTCGTCCCCGGCGAAAGGTATCTTTCAGCAGCACATCTTCATAAAAAATATTCAACTGCAATCACCGTGTAAGCAAAAGCTTACGCCTGCTATATTATTTAATAAACAATCCGTAATGAATGGAAAACGCCATCGTAAAAGTTGAAAATCTGTCTCACCGTTACGCTTCCCAGTGGGCGGTTCGGGACATAAATTTTGAGATCCATAGCCAGGGAGTGGTGGGACTGCTGGGTTCCAACGGAGCCGGCAAATCCACTACCATGAACATCATTTGTGGAGTATTAAAACAATCGAAGGGAGAGGTATTCATCAACGGGATCAACCTGAAAGATGACCCGGTAACCGCCAAGCGCAACATCGGGTTTATGCCGCAAAAACTGCCGCTGTACCTCGATTTCACTGTGGAAGAATACCTCACCTACTGCGCTGATCTGCGGATGGTGGAAAAAAGCCAGTTAAAAAAAGCAGTCGACCAGGCCCTGGAAAGATGCGGTGTGGCACATTTCAGGGAACGTCTGCTCCGCAACCTCTCCGGTGGATACCAGCAACGCGTGGGCATCGCCCAGGCCATTGTGCACAACCCTAAATTTGTAGTGCTCGATGAACCCACCAACGGCCTGGATCCCAACCAGATCGTGGAAGTACGGAACCTGATCAAAGAAATTGCGATAGACCGCTCGGTGCTGCTATCCACGCACATCCTCACAGAAGTACAGGCTACCTGCAAGGAAATAAAAATGATTGAAGAAGGCCAGATGGTATTTTCCGGCACACTGGAAATGTTCGATAATTATATTGAACCCAACTCACTGGTAGTTATGCTGGACACAGCTCCTGCACCTGAAGAACTGCTGAAGCTGGAAGGTATCAGATCTATCGAACAACTGGCCCCCTCCCGTTTCAGGCTCGGATACGACGGGGAAAAGAAAACAGCACAGCGGCTAGCGGAAATAAGTGTGGGCAAAGGCTGGGGACTAACCGAACTGATTATCGAAAAGAGTTCACTGGACGCAGTATTTGCCAGGTTGTCTAAAAAAAATACCAAATAAAAAATCATTAAAAGATATTCAATGAGACAAATTTTTAAGATCGCCAAAGCAGAGTTATTCACTTTGTTTTATTCACCGATCGCCTGGATGATCCTCGTGGTATTTACTTTTCAGACGGGAATGGGCTTTGCAGACACCCTGCAGGAGATGCTGCGTGGCCAGAGCAGCGGTATGGGCCTCTCCTTTATTACCGCTAATATTTTCTCTGGACAAAGGGGAATGCTGGCTTCCGTACAAAATTACCTGTACCTCTATATGCCCCTGCTTACAATGGGATTGATGAGCCGGGAGTTAAGCAGCGGTTCTATCAAATTACTGTATTCATCCCCGGTTACTTCCTCACAGATCATTCGTGGTAAGTTCCTTGCCATGATGACCTATAGCTTACTACTCATCGCCGTATTACTGGTGTATGTAATAGTGGGTATGTTTGTGGTAGATAACTTTGAACTGGCGCCTGTACTATCAGGTCTCCTTGCCATCTACCTCCTGATGTGCGCCTATGCGGCTATCGGGTTGTTTATGTCTTCCCTCACCTCTTACCAGGTAGTAGCGGCTCTCGGCACATTGGTGCTGCTGGGAACACTCAGCTATATGAACAAAGTATGGCAGAGCATCGATTTTGTACGTGACATTACGTACTGGCTGTCTATTTCCGGCCGTTGCAACGAAATGATCAGTGGGTTGATCTGCACAGAAGATGTGCTTTATTTTGTGATCGTAGTTGCCATGTTCCTGGCACTGAGCATCCTGAAATTGCAGTCCAACCGCACCCATGCCTCTTTTTCCTCGGTATGGAGCAAATATGCAGTTGTAGTGATCGCCGCTATGGCGCTGGGTTATACCACTTCCCGCCCAATATTCATGGCTTATTACGACGCTACCGAAACCAAGCGGAATACCCTCACCCCCAATAGCCAGCAGATCATGGCTAAACTGGATGGCGGTCTCACCATCACCACCTATGTAAACCTCCTCGACCGGGAAGGCTATAATGGTATGCCCGAAATGGTAAATGAAGATAAACAACAGCTGAAACAATACATCCGCTTCAAACCGGAAACAAAGCTGAAATACGTTTATTACTACGATTCTGCCAGCAATAACCCCCGCCTGAATTTTGTTTATAAAAACAAATCACTCGCGGAAATGGCACAAAAGGAAGCAGAGATCAAAGACCTCGATATTGATCTATTCCTGACACCGGAAGAAATAAGGAAGAAGATCAACCTCCGGGATGAAGGCAATATTTTTGTCCGCCTAGTAGAAAGAGAAAACGGGCAAAAGGCATTTCTCAGGATCTATGAAGATATGATGAAATTTCCCGACGAAGCGGAAGTATCAGCCGTTTTCAAACGCATGGTAATGAAGCTGCCAAAAATTGCTTTCCTGCAGGGACAAGGAGAACGGAAAATAGAAGGGGATCGTATAAAAGATTATACCCTGTTCTCTTCTGTTAAAACATTCCGTTATGCGCTCACTAACCAGGGCTGCGATGTGGAAACGCTGGATCTTTCCGGTAATAACCAGATTCCCGCAGGAGTAGACATTATCGTGATTTCTGATATGCAGCAGGAGATGGATTCCGTTTCCAAACGAAAACTGGACACCTATATTGCCAATGGCGGAAACCTGGTGGTGACCCTTAAACCAGGATCAGCAGTCATGGAATCTTTCATTTCCCAATTTGGCGTAAAAACAATACCCGGCCAACTGGTACAACCTAAAATAGATGTAGTTGCGAATGCCGTTATATGCCGGCCCACAAATGCTGCTATCAGCATCGCACCTATGTTCGATCTCATGATCAAACAACATGCGTATGTGGGCATGGTGAAAGCGGCTGGTTTGATAATGGCGGAAAACAAAGGCTTTAAAGCCACCCCCGTTCTTCAGACCGATACCATGAAAACATGGAATGAAACGCAGACCATCGATTTTGTGAATGATTCTGCTTCCGTAGATGTAATGGCCGGAGAAAGGGCAGATAGCTTTGTTACGGCAATGGCTTTATCAAGAAAGATAGGTAATAAAGAGCAACGCATCATGATCATAGGAGATGCCGACTGTATCAGTAACGGGGGTATGAAACCGCCTATCAGATATTACGGCGCTTCCAACTTTTCTTTGATTCCGGGTATGTTCCATTGGTTATCTTACGGCACTGTACCAGTAGACGTAAGCCGTCCGCATTCAAAAGACAACACCCTCTTTCTTACCAAAGGAAGCCTGAAGGTGGTGAAATACGGATTAATGGGCGTGATCCCGGGATTATTGCTGATAGGAAGCAGCATTTTACTCATCAGGAGAAGAAGAAAGTAAAACAAACAGCTGGTATGAGCCTAATGACCGATAAACAAACGCTGAATGACCTGAACATTTTCGGGAAAGGTGGAGGCGATTCAGTGTACACGATATTTAACCGCACCTTTACCCGCGGCGGCTCAGAGCTGCTGGAAGAAATGTTCCGCAGCCCGCTCTCCGACGCTGCCGCCATCAATGCGCGCAGCACCATCATCCGCGCCTTTTCTGAACAGCAGATAAGCTTTCCGTATGAGGGTGAATGGTTCGATGCCGCAGAACAACACCTGCAAAATACCGATGAGCGCACGAAGCTGAATGACCAGGAACATACGCTGGGCAGAAAGTTTAATCACCTGATTGCCGCCGACACAGAATACAAAGCCATTGAAAAAGGCGTGGTAAGCCTGATCGGTATCTTACAGGCCACCCGGGTGTTTGCAGACAGCATCCGGCAACAGGTAGCAGGTATTCCTTACAACAGGGAACTCGCTTCCATCGACCGGTTATTACAAACAACAGAATTGCAGCCCCTCCTGCAGGAACATACCAAACAGAAATTTTCTTTTGCCAAGGTAGCGGAGTATGATAAAATACTCCGCTTCCGGCAACGGAACATCATCCTCCAATTGCTGGGACATATTTACCTGGCCGATGTATACCTGTCGGTGGCCCGTACTGCCAGGGAACGGAAGTTCTGCTTCCCGGTTGCCCTGGATGCGGAAAAGCAAACAGTAATACTGGAAGATTTTTACCATCCGTCTTTAACCAGGCCGGTGGCGAATACATTAACCATCACTCCTTCCAGTAACATTATTTTCCTGACAGGAGCCAATATGGCGGGAAAATCCACCTTTATGAAAGCGCTGGGTATTGCTATGTTCCTGGGCCAGATGGGATTCCCGGTGCCGGCAGCCAAAATGGAATTTTCTGTAAGGGATGGTATTTTCACCACCATCAACCTGCCGGATAACCTGAGCCAGGGGGCCAGTCACTTTTATGCGGAAGTGCTGCGGGTTAAAACCATTGCACAGGAGCTAAGCCGCGACAAATACCTGTTTGTCATTTTCGATGAACTGTTCCGCGGCACCAATGTAAAAGATGCATATGAAGCCACCATCGCCATTACATCGGCCATCGCACGCAGGAAGAATTGTATGTTCGTGGTATCTACACATATCATTGAAGCCGGCGATGTGCTCAAAGAAAAATGTGACAATATCAACTTCGTATACCTGCCAACGTTAATGGAAGGCAATAAGCCCGTTTATACGCATAAACTGGCCTCCGGTATTACTTCCGACCGGCATGGTATGGTAATTATAAAAAATGAAGGTATCCTGGACCTATTGGCCAGGAAAAAATCAATAAAGAAGACCACATGAGCTTTATTGCCGATAAACAAACACTGGACGATCTGTCGCTGCTTGGAAAGTATAATGCCAATTCCATCTTCTCCCTTTTTAACCAGGTAAAAACCCGGGGGGCAGAAAAACTGCTGGATGCCATGTTCCTCCATCCACTAACCGATGCGGATCAGATCAATGCCAGGAGCACTGCCTTCCGTTATTTTGGAGAACAGCCCATTCCGTTTCCTTTCAACGAACAACTGCTGGGCAACACGGAAGCCTTCCTGGATGAAGGAAGTAACAGCAGCTTCCCCCTCGCCCTCTGGCAAATGGGCCGGAAAAAGTTAGCGGCCCTTCTGGTAAAGGATGATGCATTTGAATTGCAGCTGCAGGGAATAGATACCTGCGTACAGCTGCTAAAAGGCTTTTCCACCCTACTCAATCATCTCGAAAAAGAAGGCCGTGATAAAAATACCCCTTGGGAAAAATGGGTCACAAGTGCCCGGAACATCCTCCGGGATAAGCGGCTGCAAAATATCAATTCCCAAAGATCCCTGCTGCAAACCGCCAGGTTACACTATCTGCTCGCACACATATTCCAGGATAAGCTAAAAACCTTGTTGGCACTCACCTACGAAATAGAAGTGTATCTCACCGTTTCCGGCATTGCCAAAGCAAAAGGATTTTCCTATGCAAAGGCATTGCCGAAAGAGAAGAATACGCTGATAGCCAAAGGGGTTAAACATCCCGGCCTGGATAAAGCGGTTCCCAACAGCCTTTCGTTTAATGGCAACAGTAATGTACTGTTCCTCACCGGGGCCAACATGGCGGGCAAATCCACCCTGATGAAAGCGACTGGTATCATGATGTACCTGGCACATATGGGATTTCCTGTAGCGGCCCGGGAACTGGAGTTTTCTGTGCTGGATGGTATTTATTCTTCGGTAAATGTACCTGATGACCTGAACCGTGGATACAGTCATTTTTATGCGGAGGTGCTCCGGGTAAAAAAAGTAGCGGAAGAAGTAAATGCTGACAAACACCTCTTCGTTATTTTCGACGAACTGTTTAAAGGTACCAACGTGAAAGATGCCTATGACGCCACACTGGCAGTAACAGAAGCTTTCACCGCCTTCAGGGATTGTTTCTTTATTATTTCCACACATATCTTTGAAGTGGGAGACGCGCTAAAAACAGCAGGCGATCATATACAGTTTGAATTCCTGCCAACTATTATGGAAGGTACCGTACCCAAATACACCTATACCCTGCAAAAAGGTATTACAACAGACAGACAAGGAATGATTATTATCGAGAATGAAGGTATCTTAGACATGTTATAATGTTCTAAGCCGCTTCTTTATAACGGGAACATGTTACACACAAAAACCAACAAAAGATAAACATCTATGCATTATCGTTATCTGGCCATAGCAGCACTGCTATGTCTTTCCACTGCAGGCAGCTTTGCACAGGGCTCCGGTCAGAGCCAGCTCATTCCGCTGGACACGGCTGTTCGCACAGGACAATTACCCAATGGCTTTACCTACTACATCCGCAAAAACAATGAGCCTTCCAAACGTGCATTATTCTACCTGGCCAACAAAGTAGGCTCTATCCTGGAAGATGAGGATCAGCGCGGTCTTGCTCATTTCCTGGAGCACATGAACTTCAACGGCACCACCCATTTCCCCAAAAATGAACTGATCGACTACCTGCAAAAGGCAGGCGTACGCTTTGGCGCCGACCTGAACGCCTTTACATCGTTCGATGAAACCGTTTACCAGTTGCCTATCCCTACTGCCGACCCAAAGATGGTGAGCCGCGGACTGGATATTATGCGCGACTGGGCACAGGAAGCCCTGCTGGAAACAGATGATATTGACAAAGAAAGAGGTGTGATCATTGAAGAAAAACGCCTGCGCGAAGGAGCAGCTGCACGCATACAGGATAAGACACTTCCCGTGGTGTTAAATAATGCCAGGTATGCCAACCGCTCCCCTATTGGTACAGACAGCATACTCCTGCACTTCCCGGCAGCCACGCTCCGCCGCTTTTACCACGACTGGTACCGTCCCAACCTGCAAGCCCTCATCGTAGTGGGCGATGTGGATGTTGACCAGGTGGAACAACAGATCCGCAAACAATTTGCAGACCTGAAAAACCCCGCCAACGAAAAACCCAGACCCGATTATAAAATTGCCCTCACCGGCAAAAATCAATTCCTGACTATTACCGACCCGGAAGTATCTGCCACCAACCTGGAAATGGCCATCAAACATACCGCCGGTAAATTGACTACCACCACCGATTATCTCAATACCGTAAAACGGTCGTTGTTTAACCAGGTACTCGGCGCCCGGATCGGTGAGTTATCTCAAAAACCAAATCCTCCGTTCCTGGGTGTAAACGCAGGCATCGGCAACTTAATGGGCGGACTGGATCAGTTTTCCTTCTCCGTGACGGCGAAACCCGGTAAACTGGCGGAAGCTTTTGCCGCCGGCTGGTCGGAAGTAGAACAGGTGAAACGCTTCGGCTTTACACAATCAGAACTGGACCGGGCCAAAGCAGCGTATATGGCAAGCCTGGAAAAAGCAGCAAAAGAAAAGAATAAAACCGTTTCTGAAAGCTACGTGAAAGAATACCAGACGCTGTTCCTCGAAGGAGCCGCCTCACCGGGGTTCGACTGGGAATACAACTTCCTGAAAAAAGAATTACCGGGTATCAGCCTGGATGACCTGAAAGCAGTCGCCAACGAATATATCACAGATACCAACCGTGATATTTTCATCGTAGCTCCCGATAAAGAGAAGAATAATCTTCCTGATTCCGCCACCGTTACAGGATGGTTTAAAACCGTTGCTGCAGCGTCGCTGGCCGAGTATAAGGACAACGTTACCGACCAGCCACTGTTGAAAAAAATACCGGCGCCTGGAAAAGTAACAGCGCAAAAAAATTATCCGGCATTAGGCATACAGCAATTAACCCTGAGCAATGGTGTGAAAGTATGGCTCAAACCAACCACTTACAAAAATGATGTTATCCAGTTCCTTTCATTTGCACCGGGTGGTATCAATAAATATTCAAATGAAGATTTCCCCAGCGCGTCCAGTGCAAACGGTATTATAAGTGGTTCCGGTCTGGCTGACTTCTCACCCGTTCAATTATCGAAGATATTAAACGGTAAATCAGTCTCCGTAGGCGCCTTCATCAGCGGACGTAGCCAGGGTATCGGCGGCGCCAGCATCGTAAAGGACTTTGAAACCGCACTGCAACTGATATACCTGCGGTTCACCGCACCCCGGAAAGACACCGTGTTATTTGAAAATGCACTGGCTCAATCCAGGGAGCAGGTACAAACCCGTTACAATGATCCGGGCAATGTATTTAAAGATACCGTGACCGCAGTATTGAGCGGCTACAATTACCGCACAAGCCCTGCCACTTTGGCCAGGCTCGATAGCATCAGTTTGGAAAAAGCTTATGAAGTTTACCGCGACCGCTTTGCAGATGCCTCCCAGGCCAACTTTGTATTTGTAGGTAATTTCAATACCGACAGCATCAAACCTTTGCTCGAACAGTATCTCGGCGCACTGCCTTCCCTGAACAGAAAAGAGAAAGCTATTAAACTGCCGGTACTTGTACCCAAAGGACAACTGGTAAAAACAGTCACCAAAGGAACAGACAATAAAGCCAGCGTATTACTGGTTTACAACGGCGATTGTGTTTACAGTACGGAGAACAAAATGCAGCTGCAGGCGTTGTCTGAAATCCTGCAATACCGGCTGCTGACAAGCCTGCGGGAAAACGCCGGCGAAGTATACACCCCTTCGGTAAATGCAAATATGTCGAAAGAACCCGATCAGCGCTTCGGCGTAAATGTATCATTCGGATGTGCACCTGAACACGTGGAACACCTGGTAGGACTGGTACAACAGGATATTGCGAATTTACAGCAGCAGGGCGCCTCTGCCGATGAAGTACAAAAGTTCAAAGCCGGCTTTCAGAAGCAATATGAATTGCAGTCCGAAAGCAATGAGTTCTGGTTACAATTTATCTCCGGGAAAATAGAAGGTAAGGAAGAATTGAAAGAGCTGCCCAATATAGAAAAACAATTGAGCCGGATTAACGGTGCATCCATTAAGGCTGCGTCAAAGAACTACCTGAGTGGAAAGAATGTGATCCGTTTTGTGGCATTGCCTGAAAAGAAATAGAAATTGTTTTTGAGTGATGATGTAAAAGCCGTTTCCTTTTTTGGGAGGCGGCTTTTTTTATGGAAAAAATCTTAATTGAGCCGGAAACCTGAATACAAGCAAGGGTAAACATAAAATTTGTTATCCTTCTTAAAAGCAAATAGTAAGTGAGTTTCATTGGCAGCAAAAACGAACGCGCAATTGCTATTGTCTATAGCGTCAAATTGCAGCTCCTGACCTGAAAGCGGCTGCCCCTTCAGCACTTTAACCACTTCGACAGTTGCCCTATATCCTTTATAATAACTTATACTCTCCTGATGTACCTGTCTTACCTTAACGGTAAAAATAAACTCAGAGGCAGGAATATATGACCTGACCGGATACATAACACAATCACAGGCCACTACTTTCTGACCGCATAAGTTTAAAACTATTGCAATACAAAAAGTTAGCATTTGCAGCCTGAATACGTTGTTATGGATCATTCTTGCTTTTTTGTTGAGTGTTGTAAAGGCAGCCAGCTTCATTCAATGATCCTTCTTTCCAACTACTTTTCGTTCAGCTTGTTTTCCAGTTGGCTAACACGTTCCTTCAATGCCGCTATCTCCTCCATTAACATGCTTATTGTTGGATCCACATTTTGCACTGATGGTGTACTTGTAGCATCGCTTGTTGCACTGAATGACTGGGTGCCTGTAGATGCCAGTTGCACTTGCCTGCGCACTCCGTTTATTGTAAAATACAATGCAGTGCCATTGAACTCCCACGCGCCATTCAAGGGAGTCGTAAGCAACGCTCCCTGGGTAAACAGTGCCACCGGTTTAGAGGTAGTTCCGGCCCTGGCGCCGAAGTTGTACAGTTGCCCTACCGTTGCAGCATGCCGGTCATAAATACCTGCACGAATGGCCAGCAAGCCGTACTTATATTCGTTACTGTCATCGCCCGTATTTTTATATGCATCAAACGTAGTTCCACTTAACACCCACTCTACATTTGAAGATATCGATGTCGGAAAATCCCGGGGGTGCTCAGTTGAATACCTGTTTAAAAAATATGGAATATTATAGGTAGCGGGGCCGCCTATACCAAATCTTCTTGAAACTTCCTGGTTAGCATTTACCTGTAAGCCGCTCGCATACATGTTCTTGGTGGTAATATTGCCTTCGTCGGTTACTGCCTGCAAGGTAATAAGATTAGTTTTCCAATAAGATGAATCAAAAGCTCCCAGGGACGGATTAAAAACAAAATGAACAGGAGTGATGTATTGAGGGGTTAAGCCATTTAAATACCAGCTTATCCCATTACCTACTATTACGTCTGTCATTTGCACAGAATCGCGCTCCCTGGATGCATAAAAATATACGTTCTTACGGTAATAACTAATCGGCCCTATTGGCGCATTACGGGAAGTATATGGCAGGTAATACCAGCCAGATTTGGTAATGGAGTTTACATTTGTTATCCGGATTGCCCTACCGTCTGTTTGCGTAACCCGGGGGGACTGGAACTTATCCAGGATCGTGCTTAAATTCAATGTATCCTGCCCTGTGATGGCAATAGCATTACTGCCAACTGCCGACAAGTGCATCTTTCTGAACTCGGTACGGCCTTTACCCTTATTGAATAAAAAGCCTAGTGTGTCCTGGGTACGATTCTCCAGGATCAGTTCCGCAGTATCACAGGTGTTGTAGATGCGTACACTATCTGCCTTTATCTGGTATACGTGTTGGGCAAAACAAAAATTAGTTAACAATAGGGTGGCAATGGCCAAAAATACAGTTTTCATTTAGATATAATGTTGGTATAAGGGTGGATAAATTATTATGTTTATTTGCGGGCTATTAAAGCCAAACGATTTTTATGTTCTCTTGATATTCCGGACTTGCGACTTGAGCGCCCGTTCCGCGAACTGTGTCATCGGCATTCCTTGAGATCAAACATGCTTCTTTTACCGCCAGACACAATTTCACGTGTAGGACTATTCTGCTTAACGTTTCTGTCATTAGACTCCCTAATTCCTTAATATGTCATAAGATTCGAATACATTATCATCAACAGCCATTAAAACAACTAAGAAGATTACATTTCATTATTTAGATATCTGGCTTATTATTGTCTCAGATCCTCAACGCTGCATTCCTGAGACATTATAAACCTATAAATACTATCTTTGTCTCTAGACGTAAATACCTTCGATATATTTAAATGATTAGTATCTTTTAGCATATTATCATATATCTGTTTAAAGGCCGTCCCTATTTCATTCATACTAATATGGATGGTGTGTACATTGATCTGGTTTCTGAATAATTATGACATGAGATACAATTTTCGGTCACCAGCTTTTTCCCCGATTTACTTTCCTTTACTGACTTACAAGAAAAGTCAATTGCCATTGTAAGTCCGAATAATACAATTAATAACTTCATAAGTTTTTACTCTTTTTTTGTTACGGTTCCCTTTTCTTTCATATATTTAATTGTTTCCTCCCTACTTGTTGTCAATAATCAGATTTCCATTCTCATATTTCTCCTCTTTCAACAACTCCCCTTTCTCGTCATAATATTTCCATGTCCCAGTTCTTAATGGTCTATAATGTGTAGCTGTTCGAGGCGTGCGATTCCCTGTCACGGGATCTACCGCCCAAGCCTGAACGGTATCAAGCTTAACTGCATCCAAATAGTTACCACTAAAAACCAAAATCCCATTGGACAGTAAATGGCGCTCAAGATACATGGCCCCCTTACAACTTTTAAGAAGCATCCTTAAATAATAGGTTTCGCCTTCTCTAATTGTTATAGTATCGGGAGACTCCTCTAAATGAGGAAATCCTGATTTAATTGCATCAACAAAAATTGGCGCCTTACATAATTTTACTTTAGACTGTGCTTTTAAAGTATTCACACAGCAGAGCAAAATAAAAAATACCAATACAGAATTTAACTTACTGCAATTTGATATGTGTTCCTGCATCTTTAATCTTATTAGCATTATTATTTGATCGTAATACTGTGGCTCCCCCATTAACAATTTTCACCTTACTCTTTGTATTTTTATCCAATGTGTTTATTATGTTACCAAGCGCAACATTGGCCTGCCTTACAGCCTCGTTATATTGACCAGCTGTTATATCCGATCCCACAACTTGTGTTAGGCTAACTGTAATAGTTTTAATATTGCCCGCCTGATCAATAGATTTTCCCAATCTTGAAAGTGAACCTTTCATCTCATCCCCTAAATCTCCTGCACTTGGAAAATTACTTACTCCTATATAATAATTATTTGATCCCTTAAAATCAGATAAGGTAACTCCTGGTCTAATAGGGTGATGATCATCAAATAAAACAGGTCGAGGCTTCGGCTTAGCTGGCACAGGATATTCAATTGTTCCTGAAGATTTAATAAAGTTTCCCTCTGCATACTCGCGCCCGTCATATTCAGAACTAGAAAAAGACTCATGCCCACCATTCTTATATGAAAAGCTCCTGACAGATAAATTCTTATTTAAAACATCCTGCTGTGTTTTGGTTAGTTGATCTTGTTCTACAACCTCAGGTGCAGCATTATTTCCTCTATGGTTAAAGGTTAACACATTCCCTGCTATTTTATATCCATCAGACAAGCGAGTCATTTGATTATTTTGTAGTTGCCCATTAACATCTGTATATCTCATAATTTCAATCTTCGACACCTTACCTTGATTAAAGTATTGGTGTACTATTAATTCTTCTAGGCCATCCAGATCTACAGCGACTATAGGCTTATTTCCTGCGAACTGATAAGGAGTATACCATGGATATGTTTGAGTTAATGGATCCACTGACAAAAACCTAGCTATTCGTGGGTCATATATCCTAAACCCATAGTCATACTGATTCCCCGCTCCCTTCACCTCATTATCATTCTCCTTCCCGTTAAACCCATATCGGTATTTCCCCACATCAAACCCTCTACCCGTCAATCCCATTCCAAAAGGTGCATAATCCTGTGCAGATATCACCCTGGCTTCATAACGGTCAATGTTATTGCCATCAGTAGAAACCCCCATCTTCTCATCAGATACCGTAGCCAGCACATTGCCCAGATGATTACTCAGTTCAAAGAACTTATACCCCCGCATAAAGTTAACAAATCTACCGTCTCCAACACCTGTTAACCTGGTATTTTGAACCTCCGCATCATTCTGCAAAGCGATCACACGGGTATCAATGCCTAACCTGCTGCTTCCATACAAATGTGTTTCAATCTGGCTCAGTAAGCCATTATTGATGTTTGTGTTCCCACTTACATACACACTCATTACATTGCCGGTAGCGTCGCGTACGTAGCGGGTTTCTGTGTTACCTGCAATTTTACTGATCCTGTTACCAGCAACATCATATTTATAGATAATCAATGTATTATCTGATTTCCTGATCCTGCTGATTTTACCATATAAGTTCCAAACAATGCTATCCAGCTTGCCTTCTTTGTCTGCAATCAGGTTGCCGATAGAATCATATTTGTAATTACCTGCCTCCTGCGCATCGATATCATTGTCATATTGACCAGGGGCGATAGCATCATCTATGGAAGATAACTTATTGGTGCCCGGCGTGTAGTGATACGTCAGTGCGTCCATCATCCTGGGTTTATTTGCCCAGGTTTCATTTCCATTCCGGTTATAGGTCAGGATATTGCCGTTAGGATCGTAACTAATGTTCTCTTTAAAATCTTCTACTGTTACCGGTGTCCAGGTATTACTGCCCTGATCCAATCCACGATTAGCATTCATACCTGTCAGCCTGTTGAGCACATCATATTTGTAAGCATACAATAATGGTTCTCCAACCTTAGGCAGGTTCAGTGATATTCCGCTGATGTTGCCGTTGAATAAAGGCTTCAGCGTACTGCCGGTGACCGCAAACGGACGGCTGGTAGATATCGGCGTATAATCATTGTCTCCGTAGTAATACAGCGAGTAGCCAAACACATCTTTAGCCGTTAAGCCAGTGCTTGCCCCATCATGCCCCATATCGTTGGTACCGGTGCTGTTAACTCCCTTCATCCATCCCTGCAGATTATAGGCATAATCCATGCCCTGCACCTGCGCCTGACCTATCACGCTTCGCGCGAGTGCTCCATGTTTGTAGTACTGGTAATACGCATCATTCTCCCAATAAAGACTGTCACGGCTGGTTTCTACATTGATAATCCTGTTTTCTGCATCATAGTTATAACGGTGATAATAAGCATCCACCTTTCCTGGCTGGTAGCTCACCGTATTTACTTTGCCACTAACCAGGTCATAAGTATAACGGATTTCTTTCCAGCGATTACCATTGTTATCTTCTGTAGCCGGATTATAGTCTTGCAGTAACGTGCTTACATTGCCATGTATGTCATAACTATAATAAGTTGCGGCAGCTTGTCCGCCTGGTACCGTATCTGCAATATTGTTATAGACACCGGACCAGGATACCCTGTTTCTCAGGTTCTTGGCCTTCCAGCCGATGTTCTCCACAAAATTATAAGGCTGGTCATACACCGTGCGGGTAATCTGCGAACGACTGCTACCACCACCCTGTATCCATAAGGACAAGGCCACCGGATCACGGCTGATGGCATCCGTTATCGCCATACTATTGTTGATCTCCCCTACTTCTGTGATACGACCGATGTAATCATAAAGCGTATAGCTATACGCCACAGGACCCGTTACAGGATGTAATTGTTTTGAGTTCTGAGAAATCGCAATTCTTCCCAAACGGTCATACCAGAAACGGGATGTTCCTGCATCCGGGGTTTTCTGCTCTACTACATTATTTAGGGTATTATACCTGTATTCCGTTTCCAGCTTATGAACCGGTGTTAATGCAACACCATTCTTTCTCGCTTCCTGCACGCTATCCAGCCACTGACGTGAGCGGTTCCTTACCACACCAGCAGGAGGTACCGTTTTTACCAGGTTACCTGCCTGATCATAGTAGTACAGCGTATAATGATACTCACCCAAATTATAACTCACCGCAAAACGCTCACCGGATATGGCGGCCATCGATTTAGAAAGATAAGTGCTCTCAAAATCATTCATCACCGAATCACGGATAGCATTGTAAATCTCACGTGCCTTATTATCTGCTATATCCAGGCTGTCAGCACAAGCCGTTACCGGTGTTAACGGATCTTCCTGGTAAGCAGGTACTGCATTGCCACACAGCAACCCGTCGTAAACCATAAAGCAGCTGTCGATACCCGGACAGGTAATCGCTGTAACAAGCGGGGTACATACCCGGTCGGTAATAGCAACGGTATTAATATTGTTATAGGAAAGATACTGACTGGCTTGTGCGGCCATCAGGATCACTCCCGGCACATTTGTGCTTACACTTAATGTTTCCGGCTTATCATCACAGCCACTTTTTCCTTCCTTGTTAGCCAGCATCAGCATGGCGCGCCCATTATACATCCCGGCTCCGCCATAGGAACTGTCTGACCGCTGCACTACTTTATATACCTTATCATCGCCACTCAGCTGAACATGACTGCCCCAGCTTAATACATTATCAGCACTCCATTTGCTCCACCATACATCCTGACTGGAAGAAGCCGAAATAACGCCACCATCAAGCGTAGCGGAGGCCGTCCATGTTTGACCAATAGCCCCTGATACGCCATTCTGCTGTCTCATGCTAACAATAGCACCGCTGTTATCCACATCTATGAACGATTCGGTATTATTACTTCCTGTTACCACCATCTTATAACCGGTGGTAGTCCGGATCAGGTTATTCACTACGTAATTACCCGTAGCACCAGCAGGCTGATACTGCATCATCAGTAAGGGCGCTCCGGTTTTCAGGTCCTGTTTGAACAACACCGGCATCCTGCCTGTCTGGTTATTCATCGACGTTCCTGCCACCAGCGTATCATTGCTGGCTACCAGGCTGATCATATCTTTGGCATCACCGGCGCCTGTTTGCTTCAGCCATACCAACTCTCCGTTGGCAGACAATACACCGGTCACCCATTCTGTATTGGTAGCCCCTGTAGTACGTAATCCGGCAATAGCAAAGTTACCGTCATCTGTTTGCACAATGTCGCAACCTTTTGCGCCGTTGGCTTCCCCAAAATCAACCGTCTTATTCCATATCACACCGCCGCTGGCATCTATCCTTACCACCATCATCGCTCCCTGCGGGAAGCAATAGGAACGGGTGGTACCAATCGCTATATAACCACTGTCTGATGTTGGTATTAACCTGCGGAATTCCTCATCTTCGTCTCCTCCATAGGTTTTGGACCATTGTAGCTGACCACTGGCATCCGTTTTAATAATGTAGGCATCTTTCTTTCCGGCACTGCAACCGGTAGTAGCCCCGGCCATAATAAATCCATCTGTAACAGCACGGATGTCGGTAATCGTATCCTGTCCGCCATTACTATATGTAACCACCTGGCGCTGTGTGCTGGCTGTTTTCACACAAACCCGGGTACCCTGGTTGGCCGAGTTATGACAACTGTCCAGGAATTCCAGGTAGGTAGCCGTTTTTTCACTGAAGCCCAAACGGTTGTTCATAAAGGCTTCAAACAATTTATTTTTCTGTTGCTGCCCGGGAGCCGTTTCATCGGCAACAGGCGTAATACCAGGATAAGCTGTAGTAAACTGGTGATACAAACTATCTGTTACCGCACAGTTCACGCATGGTGGCGCAATACTACACTGGATCAGCGCCGGGATCTTTACCGGCCGGGGAAGATAATCGCAACCAGATGAACTGCTGCTGCTACATGCTGCCAGCAGATCGTCCAGGTCTGTTTGAGCAATCTTTACCCCGCGGGTGCGTTGCAGGTAAACGGAGAAGTTAGCATCCCCCGGTTTTTTGTTTTGTAAATATTGGGCATTCAGTATACTCAGGTTATTACACTCACATTCCTGGGGTTTCTTATAACTATAGTTACTAGCCAGTGCCGGTTGATTGTTATAAGGCTTAGGGAAAGTGATCAGTTCCCCATTACATATCAGTGGGTCTGTGATCTGGTGACTATTATTATATTCTGCCAGGATGGCCTGGAAACTGCTGTAGGCATTGGAAGCGCCTGGCTTCAGCGTACTGGCGCCATAAGGATGGTCTGCATCTGCACTGGCTTTACACATACTGAGCAGCTTGGTTTTGATCTCCCCAAGTGCCACGTCAGTATATTTACATGGCGCCAGTTGCTTTAACCATGTATTGGCAAGACTATCAATATTGTTATAATAGACCTGGTTGACTGCCTGCTGGGCAGCATCCCGGGTAGCCTGCTCATTACCGGTCTGTCCTAAAACGCCATTCGCAATATCAACTGCACCCGTCTGCCGCATGATCAGGTCGGGCGTAATAAATTGTGGTTGCTTGCCTGCCGCTGCAATGTTTGCTGCTACGCCACGTGCTGCATTACAGCTGCTGTTGATATAGTTATTGCTCTGCTCCCGGTGAATATTCAGGTACAGGGAGCGGAAGTTACGCCAGGCCATATCCAGATCCGCCGCACACATGCTGGCTTCTGCCTGTTCAGGTGTTAATGCTTTATAATCTTCAAAACACGAAGCCGTTTCTCCACATTTACTCGCTGCTACGGCCATACCCAGTAACGTCATAGCGGCACCGGAGGGCGCTTTATATTTGGTTAACCCGGCAATCAGTTCCGCGCGTCTGTAAGAAATTAATGGATCCGGATTGGTAGTAGCGGTGGGAAACAGATAACCTTTTTGCTTCGCTCCAAAATAAGTATCAGTAGCAGAAAAATCCTTCTCCCAGAGCTGCGCCTGCTTCATCTGGTCGGCCTGCAGATAACCCAGTTTGCAGTACTCCGGATGCAGCGGCAATAAAGCCTCTGCCCACGAAGGCTGGAACTCATCTGCAAATTGCTGTGCACTCAGATCCTGCGGAATAACAAAAGTATTGGTTTCAACACTTAATACTCTTGCTTCCTGCCCGTTCGCATCCAGGTATTTAATATCTGTACGCTTATAGGCTGGAGTGGTATTGTTACGGTAAAAAATGGAATAATCCGTTTTCATACTGTCGGACAGCAGCGCATACTGACCAGAAGGCGGACTCATGTCCTGCAGCATCATACTGCGGATATCATCTCCTTCCGTATGCTGAGGGTCTTCGCAATCACCACATACCGGCTCACAAAGCGATTGACGTTGTTTGATCAGCTGATTTTCCCGGATAGTTTCATAAGAAGTACAGATATTATTTTTCAGAAAGATGCTGTCACGATAATACTCCATCGCAACATGGCTCACCGACAGGATCTTTGATATATTATAAGTTCCCTTTACCAGGAAAAGGGAAAATTCCAGCGACAGCTTCCCGTCGCCGGCTACCTGCAACGCTGGCGTATAGTTATGAAGGACCGTATCAAAAGGCACCTTGCCTGGCATATGCTGGTTCCATACATCATCCGTAATACGGATCTGAAGATCATATAAACTAACATAACTGGTGGAGTGCTCATCGCAACCTACCTTTGTTAATACCGGCGGATCCAGCTCATAATTAAACTTATAGGTACCATCCATCAACACGGTAGTGGAATGGTTAGTGACCAGTGAACGGTCACGGATAAACGTTTTGCCAGGGCCTGATAAAGAGTCCGTAACAGGGATTACTTCTTTCTCCGGCACATCTTCCAGGCTCTTGTTCCACGCCTCTCCCGCCAGCGCGGTGGCGATAGTGCGGCCATGCATATCCACATAGCTCACAGACAATTGTCCGTTGGCATCTTCCACTACATTCTTCTTATAATGACTGCTAATGCCTACCTCCGTGCCAAACAAGGCATCCAGGCTCTCCTGCTCCGCATCGCCATAATAATACTTTATCTCATGGTTGCTGCCTATCTTAAAATCAGGTCCTACACCACCCTGGCGACTGATACGCCCCGTGTTATCCGGTGTGAGTACTGTTTCCGTAAAAGCATAACCCTGCGCATCCGGCAGGTATTGGTTTACCCCGGTATTCTTCTCCGGGTTGGCAGGGGAATAATACTGGTTGGCGCCGGCAGCAGTGCTCATCTGAGCTGCACTGGCAGTAATAATTTCTGATGGCTGGTCTATATGATCATACTTGCTTTTATCATACTCCCCGCCATTGATCGCAGAATTAAGATTGCGGGTATATTTTAGTACATTATTCAGCGTAGGGGCCGGCAGCAACTGGATAACAGGTCTTCCCTGGTAATCATACAACGATTCTGCCACCACCGTTTTATTGGTGGTATTATCCTTGGTAGCAGTTTGACGCCCGCGTAAACTTCCATCATAATACTGCACCACCACTTTCCGCTTTCCGTCTTCTGCAAAAGATATACTCGATTGCCAGTTCAACCGGTTCTGGTGACCACCAAAAGTATAATGCCCCAATCCTTCGGTATAATCAGAACTCCAGGCCGTTTCTATTCTTACATCATTACTCTTTTCCTGCACCGCCCTCACCCGGTAATACAACACACCCACCTTGTCGTACAACAAAGGAACAGCATAAGAATTACCGGCAATCGTTACCCGCGTGGTATTATTCTCAAATACCAGCGATGGATTAAGCGGTATGCCATACCGGTTGGATTCCAGCGCGCTCGAGTCCACATAAGCCCATTCCAGGTCATATACATCAGCGCCGGTAACTGCATCCCAGCTCACCACAATTTCATCAGTAGAATCCGTATTGGGTGGATTATTGGAAGAAATCCGCTTAATGGCATCTGCTATACAATCCAGTTTATACACCGGGTATACCGTCATCTCATTTTCCAGTATCAATGCCGGAATAATATTTTTAGACGCATTCGTGGTAACACTCAGCACTTTCACCTTTACCTGGTGGGCCTGGGTGAACACAAAGCTGTTACGCAGCTGATAAGGATGAGTTGTGTCATAATCCACCGTAATAACCTGATCCGTGGAATCCTTGCTCAGGTTTGGAGCCGTATAATAGATACGTACATTCACCGTAGCGCTGAAAGTAGCCGGCAGGTATAAACCTGAAAACTCGTTGATGCGCAGCGTAATACTGTTACGCACCAGGTAGGGCGTATCCAGCTTACTTTTGTTGGCATCAAAGTAATATTTGTCCTGCACGTCAGCTACTGAATCTTTCGTCAGCTGTCCGGCAGCGCCGTCCAATACGCTTTTGATCAGGATGCCGCGGTTCAGCTGCGCATAACCTGTTAATCCTGTCAGCAGGAAAAAACTACATAAAATCAGGATACGGGGCACTTTCAGCAAATAAGGTTTCATATACTTCTATAGGTTCGGCGATGCTTTAAAAATTTGGTATTCCCGGTAAGCCGGCGTTGGTTTGAGCGTATCTCCTTCTCTGGTGAAGTAAATACTTTCATCAAACCCGTGATAGGAAGCAGGCAATGGCTTGTGATTAAAAAAGTGGGAATCCACTTCCAGGACCTGCACACTATCTTCTTTTCCACCAGTAAAGTTCTCCGGAGGAGAGATCATTACTATATGCGCATCTGTTATGTAACCGGTACGCGGATCTATCTTAAATTCAGCGCTCTTGCACCTTGCACCTTCCTTATACCGGATCTTCAATACTTTTTCTTTTCCTTTTGCGCTCATCAGCCAATCCTGCATATCATCGGCCATTCTCCGCATATTTAAATAACCGGCTTCATTCACGTCTTTGCTATCGGATGACCTGGCGAGATACATACTTTTGTTTTGCTTAAACAATACAATCATATACCGCTCATTCACGATTGTTTCCACATCATTCAGCAGGTAGTGCAAACGGCTGCCATCGATATGCATATAGCCAGACATCGAATCTGCTAAAGCGGCAGATCCCGGTCTTATACTGGTAATCCGGATATCATAAGATACCGGCTGTTTTCTGGCATCCTGCTGTATTTTAGTGAATTCAGCAAACAACTTGGTCGTATCCTGCAATTGAGCCAGCACCCGGGAACCGGCAGCGAGTAAAATCAGCAGGAACAAAGCAGTTGTCAGGGTGATATGCTTATTACTCATTATCTGTTTTTATAAGGCCGTTTCTGGATTCTTTGATTGTTTTTATACCGCGCTCTGTTTCCTTTTTCACCCTGGTGAGGGTGCCATTATCGTCATATTCATAGAAGGAAGCATAATTATTCTCGTCCAGCTCCGCCATAAGGCGCAGGTTCTGCGGATCGTACACAAACGATTTCATATTGGCATTGTAAGGATGGAATCTCAGGTCATCGAAATACACTTTCGTATTACCAGTAGCCACCATTACTACACTGAGACCAGTACTACCCGCCGGAAGATCAATGACCTGTTCATACCGCTGCCAGCCTTCAATAATACTGCCGGTAGGCTGCACTTCCGCAGTAACACGGGTTTCACCTGCCACAAACAACGTAATCTTGTTATTGGTATAAGAAGTAGAGTTACAGGTCTGCTCCTCTTTCACCCATACGCTGAATAACATCCGTTTGCCGGCTACGGGTGAAAATGGCGGTAATAATACCGTGCTGTTGGCTCTTACATTTTTCAATACTTCATAGGGCGTGCAGGCATTACTTCCCTTATTAAAAGTGGGAGATTCAAGCACCGTTTCTGCAGCAACCACTGCCACTTTCATCTGGATGGTATCATGTGCATTAGCACGCATACTATAGCGCCCGGTATGATGCTGGGTGCTGTCTATATTAGCCAGGTAACTGCTAAAATCCAGTCTGCGGTCTACTTTACAGGTGGCATCGTCATTACATTTACCACTGATGAACGAATAATCTTCGAAGCCATCAAATGCAGCATCGCGGTAACGGCTATTTTGCACCGTAGCCACCGGAACAGCATTGTCATAACCGTATAATCCGGCGTTGTAGCGGCCTAATGGATCTTTATTCTCCAGTTCAAAACCTTTTTTATTAAAAATAGTACTCTCCGCATTCCATACCCATGCAGTGGAATCGTAGTTGCTATCCTTTGCCCATCCTTTCGTTTGCTGTTTCCAGAAGGTTTCAAAATCCCTGAAAGCACCGTCTGTACGGATATTTGTTTTCACGGCAGTACTGGATTGCGCACGGGCGCCGTAGTAAGTGTAGGTACGTGAAGCACGCCAGTTACCCAGCATACCGAATGTATAAGGATTCACAGTCGTATCTGTAACTGCGCTATAGCAATAAGTGATATAAGGCGCCAACCGGATATCCACACTGCCTTCAATAGGACGCGAGCACATATCGGAGCTGATGGATACATGATACACCCCTTCTTGTGCCGGTTTCACCTGGGGCAACATCACTGTTTGTGCGTTGCTGGTGAAATTATCAGGTCCGGTCCAGGTATAAGTTTTTGCAGTTGTTGGCAGGTTGAATGCTCTCAGGTATACATCATCATTGATACAGAATAGTGGTTTGTCTGTTGTCACTACCTGGTAATTGGCAAAGTCGAGAATCGTTACCCGCTGTACAATGGACGCTCCGCAATCGTCGATGATCTTTATCTGGTAATTGGTATTTCTTGATAACTGGTAATTACTGTTACTGTTGAAATTACCAGTGTAATTGCTATCGAGATAAGGACCGGTTTCCCCTTTTCCGTCTATTGCGAGTTTATACAAATAGTGTTGCGTGCCGCTGTTCCCATCTACGCCCCGGATTTTAATATGGCCGCTGTTAGCCGGGTCACCGGGACATATCCAACCTAAAGTACTGTCGTTCTGAGCTTTCAGGGGGGAGTCATCGAAGGTGATGGTTTTAGTATTCTCCGCTCCCCAATCATACGTAAACGACGTTGAACTTATGGCAATTCTATAGCTACCTGCAAACGGTAATATAATAGACTCTCCTTCACTAATAGATTCTGTTGGGAATGAACTGGTTCCGGATAGTACCTTATAAATCCCTCCGGGTTCACTTCCCCTATATTTGTAACTACCTTTGGGTGTTACTTTCATACCCACACAAGTCCGTTCCAATGTATACGACCAGTTATACCTGTATACATCATCCTCCCCTATAAAAGCCGGCAAATCGTAAGTTTTCCCAATACAAGGATCAGTTATCCTGAAAACATAATATCCTGGTGTCCAATAAGAATTATCTTCCTTATAATAAACATCCATATATGAACGCGAATCGGGTACGGAAATCACTCTTCCTGTGTACGGATAAATGAGTTGAATGGTAGTTCCGCTGGGAAAATGCCCGGTATTAACATAAAAAGAAAAACCTGCAATTCCGCTTACGCCCGTATAGGCTTGATATGGCGATTCTATCCGAACTGAATAAGGATTCAGTGTATCAGTTGGCCCTACCATGAAGGAGGTGTCATTTGCCATCACAAAACCATCTGCGGTGGTAACAGTTAACCTGTAATTGCCATATGGAAATTTTTGAGAAACAGTTCCATTGGCAAAATCAGCTGTTTGGGTAAGTACCTGATTGGTCGTTTTATCTTGTAAAGAGATAGTAAGTGGGTTACAGAAAAGATCTGATTGATAAAAAGTTGTGCCAAAACTAAACCGGTTATCACAGTCCCTCAATATATTATAGGTAAAACTTGGAGTCGGCACTTCCTGCGATGCAACTAATTCATCCTGACAACGGATATTTACGTAATAACTAATTATTTTTCCGTAATAATCTTTGAGCGTCTTTCCTGCCAGGAGCGTAATCGTCTGATAAGCATTTTCCACTGCTTTATACGGCGTTTTTGGCCCCCCGTCCAAAGAAATACTATAAGTGGCAATACTATCTGTATTGGAATAGCCGGAAATATAAAGTTCGTAAATATAGGGGTAAGTATTAAAACTATTACAGCTACCGCTATTCGAAAACTGCGGATACATCCTGTCGATAACCGGCAATTCGTTTATTGTTATACTTCCGGTTGCCGGAGTGGTAGAACAGGCATCCGTTACCGAAACCATATAGGTTCCTGCGGTAAGACTATCGATATATACTATATTAACACTGGTATCAAAATTTTTCGGTCCTCTATAGTTGGCCGGAGTAGAAGTAAGCGTAATCCGGTACGGCTTCCTTCCGCTATTCAACTCAACTCTCATGCGCCCGGTATTACACGCATTCAATGTATTCCTGACCGGAAAAACACCAACCGTCAGCTCCTGGTAACTCCCCGCTACCACTACTTCCACCGACCGGGAAACAGGCTGCTGCCCACACAATGCCTCTACCAATACCTGGTATCTGCCTGGCTTCAGATTTTCCAGCACCGGGGTTGTACTCTGGTAAATCACATTACCTCCTGCAGTCAAAGGATTCAGGCTATAGAAAAAATTGCTCAGATTCCCGGCATCGGCGCCATTAACGGATACCGTTATTTTACCACTGGCGGCACAGACAGAACTATCTGTAACGGTAGCAATATTCCAGTTACTGCATTGCGCCCATAACTGGTTGCCGGTAAACAACAGCAACATTAACAACATTCCGGCCGCGCTCTTCTTACATTTATTGAATTGTCCCATCTGGTATAGGGTAATAGGCTTTAATAATATATTTCAGGATTACTTAATCCTGGTATAATGACAGGTATACTTCATTTTAACTGGTACACCGGTAGACCTGTCCATATAACCCGATATCATCGGACCAATAAACAGATCCCCGTTACTTCCGAATGAATATTGTAACCGTAAGTGGTGCTCCGGTGTTTCCTTGGACGGTGCTTGGCTATCCACTACTGGTTTCAATTCCAAACGTCCGGAGTCTGCATGAATATAATCCCAGGCGTTACGGCCACCGGATTGCTTAATAATGCAATAATCTTCTCTGAATACTATATTCAGAAAGCCTCCTCCAATGGTCGTAATAGAATCATAAGCAGTAATCTCCTGTTTCCCCAGCAAATGGCCCTGCTTCATATGATATCTCTCTACCGTCACACTTTTAACCTGCCATTCTCCTTTCAGCTTTATATCTACCTGTACAGGCACTCTCTGGGCGGAAACGGATATGCCCGATAACAGCAGCAACGCAAATACAATATTCCGGATCTTCATAATTCTCTTTTTAATAATGACGATTACTGGTAAACGCAGGTGGTGGTTGATTTCTTGGAATCTTCCACATGCCAGTTCTGCTTATACTCTACCATAGAGGCATTAATAATATTCTTTTGCTTACCGATCACCAGCTTATAGCCAGTACCGGATTTTTCCAAGGGATTTTTCATCATCGTTACAGTACCCATATTAGCGCCGATATTTTTCCTGCCGGAGCGGATGATCTTCATCGTAACATCATTACCCGTAACTGGTGCGCCTTCTTTAGTCATAAAATAAATATCCGGTGTGCCACCTTTAATAGCGTTGGCATCCACTGCCCAGATTTTAGCACTGCCGGGGAAGCTGGCCAGCTCTGTTGAACATTCTGCTGTATCTATCTGTATCCTGCTGTACATAATGATTTCATCACCGGAAGCAAAATAATCTCCCACTGTAGCAGGGTAAAGATCATTTAAAAGCTTACCCGCCTTGATATTTATACCACGCAGGGAAGTATTGATATTCCTGTACGCGCCACTCATACCATCGTATGCCCAGGCGGCCGGATAAACGAACTGGAATATAGAATCCCCGAACTCGTTTTGTGTGGCGGTCAGCAATACACTTCCCGTTTCACTATCGAAAAGCAGGTTGCGCGTGGTAACCCTGCTTCCTTTGTCGGTTACAGCCACACTATCCAGGATACCGTGACGGTTAATCACTTTAGTTGTAGCAGACGAACGGAACTTCTTCTCTTCACTTTGAGGATATACCAGTCCAAAACCTGTACTGGACCACAAACCGGCATAAAAACCATCAGTTCCTGCGCTATAACTCATTCCTTCTGTTTTAGAAGTCTGCTCCCGCATGTCCGTCATCAGTTCTACATCCAATCCAATAACAGCACTGGAGTCTATTACGCCTTGCGCATTCATTGATAATACCCGGTTGTTCAGGTGCTTGAATTTACTGTTTTCATCTGCCACCCGGTAGTAGTTGGTAGTGGAAGAAATTGGTTCCTTTCCGCCTTCCGCGTATACCGACTGCGACTTCATCTTCCCGTTCATATCATTCAGCTCCACTACGAAGCCCTGGGTCATTGCGAGGTGACGCGCCGTATTTATTTTCAGAATTCCCCCCAGGCCAGGCGTGTAATCCATTCGGGTAGTCCCACCTTCAAACTCTGAGAAACTCACATAAGTAGGGAAATCATAGGCAGTATAAAAACAGGATTCATTATACCCATTGGCAGAACGTACATTTTTTGTCATCAAAGAACGGCTCTGTACTTTGCTGTATCCCACAGAGGCTGAAGGGAACAAGGTTTCACCCAATGGCGTTTCCACGTAACTTACCACATCCGGAATCAGTTTACCTAATTTCTCTTTGTATATAAGTGGCGTACGCCATGGATTATCTTCTCCGCCAAGAATTGGCTCGTAAGCAGCCACGCCACTGCTGATCTCTACTTCTTTACCATTGATCAGCTTTGTTGTAGTATAATTATAAACAGTACCGTACAAGGATTCCTTCTGACCGGTCATAGCATTCCAGTGGTCATAAATCAGGATGCTCTTTACCCGCAATCCGCCCCCATACTTTTTATAATTCGGCTCATTCAACCTGGCAAAGGAACGGGTAAGATCAAGATCCCTTGCTGCCCCACGTTTTCTTGCTGCAGCCGGGAATCCCTGCAACTCACTATGGATGGAAGTGATCATAGTAGCCAGCATCTTGATGGCGCCGGCTCCGGTGAGATCATCACCTATTTCACTTCCCGGGTAAGCTTTTGACGGCAAATTCACTTTCAGGTATTGAATAGCGGCGTTGGCAAGCGGACTGAATTTTCCACCCCCATCGCCATCCAGCTCCACCGAACGGAGTTTTACATAAATAGTTTTCCCGCCATTATAAAATCCGTAATCATCGGCATCAAGAAAACCATAACAAGGAATGTATTCAGCACCATTATCCGGCTTATCGGTTTCCAACGGCATCTGCACATTCATACGGAAATACAGCGTATCATGTAATCCCTCCAGGTAGTTAGTGAATACCTCCTTCTTCGAAGTCACCGCCTTAGGCACATTAAAAGATACATACAGATAATCTGAGCTGCCATAAAGCCGGTTGGAAATATCACTCAGGGAAGATGGCCTGTTAGGTGACAAACCCGCAATCGACGTCATCTGGGCTGCACGGCGGTTTTGCACATAAGCGTAATCATCACTTTCATAGTTGATCTTTATACGCCCTCCTGAAGGCAGTTTTATAGAATCCATTGTCCATGCGGCCACATTGGCCGCCATTACCAAACTATCCTGTAATGCATATGGATATTCCGCATTGGTAATCAGGTTCTGTGCGGTAGATTTGGGATTCTGCAAAGCATCTTTATAATTACCCCAACGGTCAAATGATTTTCCATTGTACCCGGGATTCTTACTGTTGTAATAAAATACATAACTGTTTCGCCTTGCCCTCACAGGATCTTTACTCTGATTACCATTGTAGGAGAACCAGATCCTCTTCAATGTTAGTTTTCCACCATTATTCAGCGGGGCATTAATACCAGGACAAAGCTCATAGGTGTAATCGAAATGCACCGTCTTTATAGGTTTGGCCTTATCGCCATATTTAATAAAGTCTGCCTTTGTATACAGATTAATCTCATCCAGTTTCTTTGGCAGCTCACTGCCTGCTATTTTTTGTCCGCTTTCTGTGATCGGCAGCAAATCTTCCCGGTTGCTTACTTTAAAAGTAGCCACCATATTTTTGGAGATGATGGAGTTCAGGTACCACAGTTCTTTTTCCCCGTATACATAACTGCCTTTATCATCTTTAAAATTAGATTTAACCCCTTCGTTGAAAGTCACCTTATTATTATAAGGAGTTCTCCATTTATAAGAATAAGCGCTACCGGCAGTTTTTGAATAGTTGAACTTAATGGCATTTCCAGGATCGTCATCGGTGATACCATCGCCGGTAAGATCTACATAATCAGGCGACACAATACCAGTCAGTAGAAAAGTATGTGCATATGCCGGCATTACTTCTTTTGAAATATAGTTGTCATTGCCCTTGTTGTTGCGGGTAGTATTATCTACGCCGGAGTTATAGTCTGCAGTTCCTTCCGCTGTATTTCCATCTTCATGGTTTAGGGAAAATGTAGCTTCCTTCTGAAGGAGATTATATACCGGTATGCCGTATACATATTTCTGCCCATCCGGATTCAACACATCAACCTCTGAAATATGATGGGGTTTACGGAAATTGTTAACCCTTTTTTCCAGTGAAACAGCCCCTAGATTTAACGTATCAATGGTTTCAGGTAAAAAGAAGTTTTCGTTTGGCACCCTGGTGCCATTACAATACCAGTCCATTTTTAGTACGCCATTGGCTGGTCCGTTGAAGTACTCAATTTTGATATCATACATTTTACCTGCTTCAAGGTTTACCGTGCTTTCACCCGGTTCATACGAATATTCCCGCTGCCATTTGTCGATGAAAAGGCTGTCATTGATAAATAATCGCAACCTGTCATTGAGGATGGTTTTGATCTGATATTTCCCGGTTAAAGGCGCCTTTAAACGCGATTTAAACCTCATGCACACGCGCGCCTCGTTTCTATAAGGCAAAGGAGAGCTGGCACGGGGCCACAACTGCCAAAGATAGTCAAACGTGATATCAGGGAAGGTAACCACATGCTTCAGCGCATAGTCGAAAAACCAATCAGCCTCATATATTTCCGCCAAAAATCCCTGCTTGTTTTCAAGGCTCGACGGCATGGTCATATCACACTTATTAAGCGTGTATTCGTTAACTTTATAGTTCTCGATAAATTTTGCCATTCCCACGACACTGGCCTCTTCTGCGGAGAGATAAGTAATCAGCTGCGTGCGCTTGTCGCGGTCCTTTTTACGGTTATTGGCAGCAGATAAAGGCAATTTACCAATGATGTTACCACCACGATATCTAAGGAGGTTACCGGTAGTATGAATATGCCGTGTTTGATTGCCGGCAATTTCAGGCATTACTACATCGTCTCCTCCTATTGTTTCATAAAACTGGCTGTTGTTGATGGCCATCTCTCCCGGATTACGAAAATATACCGGTTCATAGTCCTTATCAGCATTGGTAAAACGTAAACTTGCTGCCAATGGATTATCATCTTTCCAGGGTCCGCTGGCCGAATAGGAATGCGTCTGGTTAAAATCTGCCCCTATATGTATAGCATTCCCTGCTCCTATGTCCAAACCTCCGCTGAGCGATTTATCGCGGGTCCGCATCGGATGATCAAACACATAACCCAGGTCATTCCGGTATCCCCTGAACATACCGCCCGTTCCTTCACCGGTAATGGAAAAGGCATCGTAGGTATAGTATGGCAGGGCTATGGTACGGTTGCTCGACTGCACCGGGATTTCCCTCTCCCTGTTGTAATCCAGCAGCGCATTTTCTTTAACGCCTCCGTTATATAGGTTAAGATACCCGTATGCTGGTAAAGTTTTTATCGTATCCTCATCTGCAATGTACTGGGTAGTCACATAGCCACTCAATCCAAAATTTGGATAAAAGCCAAATAATTCTCCACCTAAACTAAATCTGCCTGTATAAGCTTCGCTGGTATAGGGCATGCTGATACTAGGTGTATAGGAAGGCGCTGCAAAACTGATGGAACTGGAAAAACCAAGCGAAGTATAACCATTTACACTCGCGTCGTGCGTGATCTTGTCGAAATGCTGATACTTGGCAACACCAGCGGAAAATTGCAACGCTTTCATACCACTCCTCGTATTAAAGGCCAGGCTTGTGGAAACATTACCGGAGAAACCACCATATTCATTCGTCCCTTTCTGATATAAGGAAAGTGATATGCCAGGTGAAATACTCAGTCCTCCCTGTGTATTCTGCGAAATCCCCAGGCTGGCCGTAAGTGGCCCATCTGCTTTTGATCCGCTGCGGATACTCGCATTGATACCCTGCTCCATTCCCCAGCCCCGATAATTATTATAATACATTCCCAGGTTAGCGGTAAACTTGATGGGGGTACCAAAGATTTTAGCGCCGAAACTACCGTCAACACCTATGGTTTTATTCTTTTTAATACTCATCACTTTCGAAATGTAATCCGTGCCATTAAAATCATCCGGCAGCCCTCTTACATTTCTCGTTATGGAACCAGGGTTAATATTCCACCCTAACCCTGTCCAGCTGGCTTCCTGGTCCATAGTAATGCCGCTGTTATAACCTATGGAGATAGGATATCCGCCTACATCCACCAAAGGAATGCTATAGGAAAAATCCCCGCTGAAAAGGTTCACCATATTGTCACTGTTTACAGAATGGAATGACTCTGTTTCAGGCTGGGTAGGTCCTCCATCTGCTTTGACGGCTTCCCCGGACAAATTTCCTGATACGGAATCCACCTTTACAGGCGCTTCCGCTTTCCTGTTGACTGGCACCGGAAGTACAGGTGCAGCCGCAACAGGCCGGGTATAATGAGGCGTGCCAGGCTTACCCAAAGCATAGGAAGGTATTACCACTTCCATATAGATCAGGGATAGCATAAAACCCGCTATCAGTTTCTTCCTCTTTGCAGCAAGAGCCAATATCATTTCACTTCGTTTTATAGGTATAAGGTGCTTTCAGTTTTTTTCTACAGGGTTTCCCTGTCTCTCACATAAATAAACTTCATCTGCCAGTACTCATTCCGGGAGTTCAGTAAGCGGAACAGGTACACCTGGTCGCTGTCCAGTCCCCGCTTCCTTCCCAATGGTATACTTATATGATTGGCTCCACGCTTTAACGGAACAGCCCCTGCATACACAATTTTATTCGTGTTATCGAGCAGCAGCAGTTCATAATGCGCAGTGGTATCTCCGGTTTCCATTGTTATAGCTCATCTGCATTTCTTCTCCACACCGGATGATAGATCCATCCAGTTCTCTTCTCAACTGCACAAATGCCCCACCAGCATTATCCACTACATTCACAATGCCTTTTACACGGAAAGTCCAGGTCTCAGTTTGGGCGGCAAACAGGTTGCCGTTGCGCGCTATCACCGACCAGGCATACGTGTTGGCGGTATCCAGTGGTGTGGCGCCGGATGGATAGTTAACAAAATTATTACGCAGGCCGGGCACCCGCAGCACGGGTATGTTTTGTTGAATGGCTTCTTCAGGCGACTGGTTTCCGTGTACCTCTGTCAGTATCATCTCGTACTTCAGTTCACCGAACATATTCATTGGCGCCGGCGGCAGCCAGGTAAACTGCGGCAATAAGGTAAGTGATTCGCTTTTGTTCGCAGGCATCAATAGCAATGGAGGACTTATCGGCTCAATAGTAAAAGGAATACAATCTTCGCCCGGCTGATAACCCGATTTATCACCCTCAACAATGATACTGTAACATGCGAGGTAATTACCGGCCGGCAATAATCCGTTCACACTGCGATCTACCGACGCCGAAAGATACTCATATTGAATAGGCATAAAATCCGTTGCCTGCAGCTGTTTGGCTCCTTTATTCATTACCAGCGTACGCGTAATACCGGTGAGCACCGGCTGATTGGTACGGGCATCTGTTAAACGCATGGTGATCCGCACGTTCACAGTAGCATTTGAAGCCGACACCAGTACTATATTCCATAGCTGTGCCTTTAAAAGCACGCCGGCCGGCGGCAACTGTACGGTCATACTAACCTGGGCGCCTGCACGAAAATAACAGGTCAGCATCAGTAGACATAGGAATTTCTTCATATTCAATACTTAAAATATTTTGGTATAGGTTAATCTTCCTGTTTTGTTTGATACCAGCTGCCGGTTCACTCCCGGTACAAATCCTTTATCCCCCGACAGGGATACTTCTCCGAATTTCCGGATACTCACCCTCGCATTTGCGAGATATCCTACCTGCTTTATTTCATACACTGTCTGGTAATTATATTTTAGCCCCGCGCCCAGCTCCAGCCAGTTCAGCGGCCTGTACTGCACACTTCCGTCTGCACCGTATACCGCATACTCCGTAGTGGTAGCAGAAGAAGCACCACCATTCAGGGTAAATTTTCCCAGAAAAACAGTTTGATTCAACATCAGATTAGTACTGTTGAAATACACAAAGTTGCTGTCTGACTGCTGATTATAAAATTTTGTCCCGGAGAAAATAGTATTCATGGTGACGCCTTTTAACTGGTAATAGTAACTACCGGTTGCCACCAGTGTATAATAAAGGTTCTCCACAAACTTGTCATCACTTAACTTCATTAACTGGGAAGAGGGGAAATATCCAAGCGACAACACGGGCCATTTCCTACGCCGGAAAGTAGCCTGTATACTTTTAAAGATGGTATTGCTCCTGTAACTGGCATTATCAAATACACTGGTGTACATATTCTGCCTTACACCTCCTGTCAGCGTAAGCTGCTGTCTGAAAAACGGCTGGGTTAACTGCACCATCCAGGCATCCTGTGAAGAGCCGGAAGCATACAGGCTGAACGACTGGAAATTAGCACCCATCCTTTTATACATCCCGTTAATACGTGTAGACGTAGCCGGTAGATATGAAAAAGCGCTTACCGCATAAGCTTCATTGCTGTGATCATCGAAAGTGAGCATACTGTTTCCCAGGCCCTGATGTGCTGCACTCCTGGCGTAAAAAGGAAGTGATGATTTAGCGACTTCCCCGATTATGTAGTTGTTCTTATCAGGTTGCCACCGGCCTTCCAGCGACAATCCCATTATCTTATAATCCGGTATTTCCACAACGCCGCCGGCAGGAGGATTTGTATTGAAATTATATACCTGCTTTTTTCCCGTGTAATAAGAAAGGATCACATGATTCCCTTCTTTCCTTCCGGCTCCTACCCTTATCATATTGAGGTATTGGCGGACACGGTTATCATTCACAATGAAATCACGGAACCGGTAATCGACCGCCCCCGTTGCAAATGCCACATACCAGGAAGGATTTACTTCCGTTTGTACACCCATGATGCTAATATTCTTTGCCGTCAACTCCGAATAATCCACCATAGTGCGTCCTACCCCGAATGATTTAACAGACAACAATATTTTATATCCCCTTGGCAACAAAGAATCCGGAAGATTTAATGTTTCCAGGTTATTCATCAAATCCAGATCATCCCGGCTATGCTGCAAGGCATCCATCAAACTGCCTTTCCGCGCACTATAGGCTTTTTCCTTCTGGTGGAACAACCGCTCATTTTTAGCGTATGCCTGCTGCAGGGAATCAAACAACACTTTCTTAGCTTCATACTCCTGACGAAACACCAGCAACAAACTATCCCTGCGGGAAAGCTTTATCTCCGGCAAGTTCCCTAAACTATCTAAGGAAGGACGATGTAAACGTGTTGCCAGCTGCGCCAACGAATCCTGTATTTTCAACCGGTACTCCCGCTCCCTGGACTCGGCCATTTTCTGTAACTGTCCCGGGGCCGTGAACCACGACTTTAATTGATTAAGTTTATTCCAGTCATTATCCAACCTGGCTTTCAGCTGCTCTAATGCCACCTTTTGCTTTAACTTACCTGCATCCCACCCCTTCGCTTTGGCCAACAACATATTTTTAAAGTCCTGGTTGGTGTATTGAAAGTTAATACCGGTAATATTGCGGAATAACTGCGAATTGCTTTTGCTGGTGCTGAATGAAAAATGCAAAGGATACTGGTCCTTCACTGTTATATCTAATGTTGTTTGTACAGTATGCTGATAGATATCCTTCTCGAGATAAGGAGTATCTGTATTGGACTGATAGTAACCATCGTAGGTAACATTACCGTGAACCACTAAAAAAGGTGAATGGCGTACTTCAACAGGTATTGGTACCGTATCAGTATGTTTGCGGCGGATAGACTGGTAATGTGTGTCTCCGCGTGGCGATTCATACAACACTACCAATACCGGTAATTTCATTTTGCAGCTGGTGTGAATAAAGAAAAAACTGGTATCAGACTCCCTTCCACTGCTACCGGGCAGGCAGAGCTGCGCCTTAACGTCACAGGCAAGGATAAGAAGTACCATAATTGATATAGCGGCAATACTTTTCAAAAGGGATACAAAGGTTAACTTAATTATTCAGCCCGTCAGAGACGTTTAATCCTCTGGGGCCAGGGCACAATAAACATTCTCAGGACATTAATCCATGTACAGATGATCTTCTAAATAAATACAGCTTGAGCCTGTTGAAAAGCAAGGGCAATCCTGCAACACGGCAGATCTGTTCGATCAGATGTTTTCATAGTATGGGTAATTTTATAGGTATTAATTTTATAGGTATAAAGCTTCAAACTAATCGCCTAAGCGACAGTCAAATATATTATATTAAGTTTATCCCACAGAATTTTTTTTGATCAAGATAAAACTTTATAAAATTTACAGGCAGGAAAAAATTCCCGATCACATCTGGCGTTTAAAAGGCTGGCATCCCCTCCAAACTCTACTACTACAAGTAACAAAAAAGGCACGGAATAAAGTTAACTTAATCTACCTAAATTCTTCAACCATGTCTAAAACTGCTCCCCTGGTATGGCTTGCCGGTGCCATACTATTCATGTCCTGTAACAAAAGCGTTGAACAACCTGCCAACGCTGAAGCCAGCGCCGGACCTGTCTTCCCCGTCACCTTTAATATCGATGATTTTACCCAGCAGCTGGACAGCTTTGGCCGCATCGCCGGCGACGCTGCAACTGCAAAAGATTCCCTGGATGGTCATGTAAAATACCTTTACTACAAAGTGTATGGTACGGGTGCACAGGCAGCCATAAAACATGAAATTATGCAGGAAGTTGGTACCCCTTCTTTTGGTGTAATCAGGGATACATTGCCGCCGGGTAATTACAAGTTTACTTTGCTGGCTGCGGGCGACAAGTATCTTTCCTACATCACCAATGCCGGGTTTAAATATCCCGGCAGTGATGCCTTCAGCACTCACTTTGAAATGGTGGTAAACGGACCGGCTAACGCCAAAGTTTCCCTGGATCGTATTGTGGCAAGGCTGCAATTTATTATCCAGGACCCGCTACCTGCTGATGCTGCCTGGATGGACATCCAGTTTGGGGGCATCCCACGGGTGTTTAATTTCCCAACCGGGGAAGTGAGCAACCCTGCCAACGGTACCGCTTATTCGAATTACATGGGCTATACGTTCCAGATACCCACCTATAACCAGGGAAAGCCGGGCTTTAAAACACAGGCATATTTTCCCCTGCAGGGCAGTTACATTGTGCCTTCGATAACCATTGTCTGCCGGAGCAGACTGGGCAATTTGCTGGCCAACAAAGTTATTAACAATGTTAAGTTTGAAACTAACAAACGCACCGTTTTAAAGGGTAATCTCTTTGCGCCAACCAGCAGTGGTATAGAAGTAGACCTCAACGACACCAACTGGAAAGCAGACAGCATCGCTGTATTCTACTGACAGCCACTTTTATTGCTATCATTCCACCAGCAGCTTCTCTTATGGGAAGCTGTTGTTATTGGCAGCATCATGGTATGATTTGTGGGTTCCATCCGCACACCAAACTACTGATGTATGCATATTGTTTTAGGCGGCACAGGACATATAGGGTCTGCATTGGCAGAAACCCTGATTAAAAAGGTGGAGCCGGTTACCATTATCTCCCGCGATCCTAAAAAGAAACAACAATGGGAACAAAAGGGAGCCGAAGTGGCCATCGCTGATGCGCTGGATGTAAAGCGTTTGCAGAAAATATTTAATACCGGCGAAAAATTATTTCTGCTCAATCCCCCGGCTGATCCGTCAACAGATACCGTAGCACAGGAAAAAGAAACCCTGAACGCTATTCTTACCGCACTCGGTGAATCACAGATAAAAAAAGTAGTAGCGGAGTCTACTTATGGTGCACAACCCGGGGATGGCCTGGGCGACCTGGGTGTGCTGTATAACATGGAACAGCAATTGGCTGAAATGAATGTGCCTGCCAGTATTATCCGCGGCGCTTATTACATGAGCAACTGGGCCACTTCGCTGGCAACAGCGCGTGAATCGGGTATTGTTTATACCTTTTATCCCGTTGATTTTAAACTGCCAATGGTTTGTCCAGGGGATATTGGCAGCGTAGCTGCCCGGCTCATGCTGGAACCAGTTACCCAAACCGGACTGCACTATGTAGAAGGTCCGCAACAATACTCGGCAACCGATGTGGCAGAAGCTTTTTCTGCTGCATTGGGTAAAGACGTCAAAGCAGTGGAAATTCCCGAAACCAACTGGATGCAGGCGCTTAAAGACGCCGGCTTTTCAGAGCCGGCAGCAAAATCAATGGCAGCAATGACCCATGTTACGCTCAAGGAAAAATACGAGGATCCCAATCCTGTCAGGGGTACAACCACATTAAAAGCTTATATCGCGGATTTAGTGGAATCAGCAGCGTAGAGCGACTATAAACCTATCGGCATCCGGGAACACATTTTTTGTATATTTATTTGTTGCTCCCTTTAAATATTATTTAACAGATGTCGATACATGTAGCCATTACAAGAAAAGTGCTTCCCGGAAAAGAAGAGGAATTTAAAGAAGCGCTCAGGCAATTCCTCGGTGAATCATTTATTCATGGCGGCGTTCACGGCGCTGCCATGATCACGTCGCTGCCAGGTTCAGATTCCAATGAAATTGGGATCTTACGAACTTTTGCTGATGAAGCAGAAAGAGACGCATTTTATAATTCAAAGCTTTTTAGAGACTGGGAAGACTTTGCCTCAAAACTTACCGAGGAACCGGTTTACAGGCCGCTAACCGGGCTGGAAGCCTGGTTCCGCTACCCTTTGCCGCCACCACGGTGGAAAATGGCCATTACCACCTTATGCGGTGTTTTCCCCACCAGCCTGTTACTAACATACACACTCGGTCCTTACCTTCAAAAACTGCCTATACCACTACGGGTATTTATTGTCGCAGGCTGCATGGTAGCCTTGTTAACATGGGTAGTGATGCCCGTAATTACCCGGCTGTTGAAAAAATGGTTGCGCCCATCATGAAAATAATAAAAAGACGATGTCATCTTTTTCTATTTTTGACCTGTTAAATGAGGTATGCCGGGCCTGAAGACTTCGCACCGCCTCACATTGATTTTAAATACATCATACGCTGGATGAAAGAACAACTAATTACGTTAATTAAAAATTTAAAAGACAATTCACTTAGTTTCAAAGAGGTGATTGAATTTATAGAAACTTACTATCAACACCAGCCTGCAGCCTTTAAAAACGGAGAAGTGCATAATGAAGCCCCCCAAAACCAGGGAAGTGCAAAGGTGTTTGCTTTCGCGCAGCTAAATAACCTGGACAAAGAAGATACACTGCTGTTATTTGCAGAACACTACCAGGCTGTATTAAATACACCGGATGGCACAGATCACCAGAATATCAGGCAATTTATGATTCACGGCTGGCCCGGAGTAATCTTTGAAAGGCAAGCCCTGCTTGCGAAATAGGTCACAATACTTCTTTTGCAGAGGAAAAAGATTGTCCGGATATCCCGCAGGCATATCCGGACATCTGCTTTATTACACACGTTACTTACCTAATGCGATTTTTATTGCTTCCTCTACCGGACTGCACGGGCCTGAACCACTGATATCAAACCCGGTTCTCAGTAACAGCGGTGGCTGGGCCATAAACTTAGGTACCAGGCCACGATGCCGCTGGGCAGCATGCACCAGGAACGGATGACAGAGATATACCGTGCCGGCCTTTCCCGTAGCCTGGACTTCCTCTTTCTCAGGTAATCCCGGCAACTTCATTGCCAGTTCCATGAAAGAAAGTCCTTCTTCACCTTCCGGCGCCAGCAATCGGGCAACATCCATATGTGAGCCCTTTAAAATCCTGGTTGGCGCATCCCACTCGCCCACATCCGAAAATAGAAACAACATCAGCAAGGCACGGCCTTTAGAGTTTACATTGATTCTGGCTGCGAAAAAGTCATTAGGATCTACACCGGCAAAACTTGCATCTACATGCCAACCGGTATCCCCGGAATCAACTTCCGACGGGAAACGAATGGGAAAGGACCCCATGCTCATACAGGGAATCCATTTTTCTTTACCGGCCAGCTGATCGAATGCACTATGAAGAACGGTGGTATTCGCAGCCTTAATAAATGGCTCCTGTGTATACATACCCAGCCAAACGACCGGTTTTGTCCAGGTGTTGCTGTCGTTGGGATCGGCCGGAATATCTTTCCAAAGAATATCTCTTGCTTCGCTCGCAAGATCAGCAGAAAAAGCGTTATCGATACGGACAAAGCCGTCAATAATAAATGACTGTATTTGTTGAGGATTCAGGGTATTATGCATCATGTTATACTATAAAAGTTCAAACAATAAAGAATTGATGCCCCTCGGGGCACATTGGTCTTAGTGGACTTGAAAATTTTATATTATAACATCACAGTCATTCTCATACAGCAAATTTATTCATTTGTTTTAAAAATACAAGAGGATAGGATCATATCAACTTTCTGCTTATCTTATATGATAATGGCAGAGCAATTTTGTCACCGGATCCCATTAAAACGCACATACCGCTATGAAGCACAAACTTTTCCCACTGTTCCTTCCCTTTTTGTTGGTCCCTGTTTTCCTGTATGCACAGGATTTTAGCCATCCGGGTCAATTTGTTCTTAAGGGAAAAGTGAAGCATTATAAAGATAAAGTGTACGAATTCGGGATGTCCACCTTTTTTGGCAGTTTTGGAGATACGATCCGGATCAAAGCCGACGGAAGTTTTGAACAAACGGTGCCGGTGCAGCAACGGCAGCATATATACTTATACCTGGACGACGATCGTCCCTGGTTTACGGTGGCAGACAAGGATACGATTTACCTGCAATGGGATCAGAAGGAAGAAGTATCCTCCCTTACTATCCGCGCCCAGAACGAGGGACGCACGAAAGAGATAACGCAACAATTACAACTGCATAAAGTCCTGTCGGAACCATTTAGCAATCTCAATCAACAGTTGAGTACTGAAATGAAAAATCTCACTGCAGAAGAAAAATTTAAAAAGATAAACCTGCTCTTTAACAGCCAGGCAAAAAGCATATTTGAAGTAACGGATACTTTTTCCCAATTCTCTACCAGGCAAATCAGTGCCTTGTATTTTGAGTATTCGAACCTGTTGTTTATGCAGCGGCTGCTGCCAAAGTTTGAGCTGAGCTTTATAGCGGATAGCGTTGGCAACTACACACAAAAGCATAGCACCATCCAAACTACTCATTACAAAACGTTAAATGAAAACTGGTTTTGGAACGTACCGGAATACCGTACTTTCATTTATAATTATCTGCGCATGGCCCGTCCGTTTAATGCAACTATAAGCGCAAGTATCCAAACCGCTCCCAATACAAAATCTAATTACACAATGGACTATTATCACCTGGCGGAGGCCAATATTCCTTTCACGGCTATGAAGGATTGGTTTATTACTAACAGTATCATGAGTGGGTTTGAATATTACGAATTTAACGATGTAAAAAAAGTATATGATGCGTTTATGAATACCTGCAACACGCCTTTCCTGAAGGATACGCTGCAGCAATATTATACCACGATTGCACATTTAAAACCGGGAAGCCCGGCGCCTGATTTCACTTTAACAGATGCCACCGGGAAAAATATCTCTCTAAAAGATTATAAAGGAAAAGTAGTGTACATTGATTTTTGGGGAGTAGGCTGCGGGCCCTGCATTTATGATATCCAAAACCATGTGCCGCAGCTGCATAAAGACTTTGAGCATAAGGAAGTGGTATTTCTGAATATCTGTGTGGATGAAACAGAAGTGAAATGGAAAGATGCCCTTAAGAAATATCATCTGGAAGGCGTAAACCTGGTGGCGGAAGGATGGACAGCCCACCCGGTATGTAAAGCGTATAATGTAAATGGTATCCCGCATTATGTTTTGATTGATAAAACAGGTAAGTTATCCAATAACAATGCGCCACGACCCAGTGATGCGTCATTGAAGGGAGCTATTGAAAATTTGCTGAAATAGGGAGAAAATTTCCATCTTCGATAATTTCCGTCACGATCTTTACACTGTTCTAAAACCTGAATATTCTATCCAGCTCTATGACGTGCATTCCGGGCGCGAGTACTTTCGGAGCTTTGGCCATTTTCTCAGCAAGCGTAAACGTAGGTAATGGACGGAACTTCCTGATCAATCCCAAAAAATTCAGCACTTTTAATGCCCCCGCGGTCATTCGTTCACCCAACCGGTTGGTATTCTTCCGCAGCAATAATCCCGGTCTGAAAATGATGTATTGCTCAAATGCCAGGCTGGCTATCCTGTCCTCCAGATTGCCCTTTACCCTGGAATAAAATACACTGCTTTTGGCAGAAGCGCCGTAGGCGGATAGCAGCACTGCTTTGGTAACACCGTTTCGTTTGGCTATTTCAGCAAATTTTGCAGGAATATCATAATCTATATGCCATTGCTTTTCCTTCGAACCAGCTACTTTCATAGTGGTTCCCAAACATGAAAACCATACATCTCCTTTGATAACCTCAGATTCATTTTCTAATTTGTTGAAATCAATCACGATCTCTATCAGTTTGGGATGAACAATTCCGGTGGAACGGCGCACAAATATTACAACGGCTGTGTAGTCACGGTCTTGCAACAATACCCGCACAAGATCTTTGCCGGTAGCCCCTGTTGCCCCTATGATTAATGCTTTCATACCTGGAATTTAGTTTATAACCGGACTACACCTCCTTTGATCATTTCTTTACCAACCAACTTTCCACTGCCCTTGAAAAATCAGCTACATCAATAGGATGCCTGCTGGTAATCAGGTTTCCGTCTGTTACCACAGGTTGCTCCAATACAATCCCGCCTGCATTCTTCAAATCTACCTGTATATTCCAATAACCTGTTAATTTTCTACCTTTCAAAATATCGGCAGATGCTAATACAACAGGTGCATGACAGATTGCCGCGATCAGTTTTCCCGATCTGTTGAAATCCTGTATAAATTTTATTACATCCTTATCGTAGCGTAAGTTATCAGGGTTCCATGCACCACCTGGAATGAACACAGCGTCGTAATCACTTACCTGGATCTGATCCGCAGTACGGTCGAATTTTAGCCAGCCCACAGGCTGTAAGTATTGTATGGCCATGATATGTGTTTTTGCCATTTCAGGAAACATAAGGCCATATCTTTCGGGCGCAGGAACGTATTTTGGTGCCACGATATCTACTGTAGCACCCAGTTGCCTGAAATACCACACGGGCCCCAGTAATTCAATTTCCTCGAAACCGTCGGCAGCGATTACAGCTATTTTTTTACCTTTTAATACGGTTACATCCTTTACAGGAGTAAAAAAGAAAGCCCGCAAAGCCTCGTTTCCGGGAGCATTTAATAATTGTGATACGGGCATGTTTACCACTACTGAAGGAGAAGCCAACTGATTCAATACAGACAGCTCATGGTCATTGATCCGTGTAGTGCTTACTTTATCCTGAGCCTCCGCATTGAATACAGTAAGAACCCCTGCCATGCCTGTCATGACGATTTGATGAATAGCTTTCATTTCTAAATTTTTATTGTTATAAATGATTGTGTTTAAGTCATTGCCGCCTTCAAGGGGCAAAGGCTATCAGCCTGTGAAGACCCGTTTGAAAAGGCTGCTTTTTGATGCTGGTATTCAAATAATCGATCACAGGTTGTATAGGAGGAAAATCCAGATGATACCGGAAGGCATCTTCACTCCTGAATTTTTCATAAGTAACAAACCGGGTACTATCTTCTTCCAGTTGTGAAAGCTGGTAATTAATAACACCTGGCTCGCTCCGGAACTGCGGCATGGCAGTGTGATACACTTCTTTAAAATTACCTTCGGTCCCTTCCCGGCTATCCACAAACAACATGATAGTGATTGGCTTGTCTTCTTTTAGGGGCCTCCGCTGCCATTCGTTCTTTGAAATCGGCTCCAGGTCTTTTATGTAGATCGTTTTTGCAGGTTGTATCAGCCTCTTTTCAGATAATAACTTTATTGGGTTGTATTTCACACCTCCTCTCACGTTCTCCAACCCGTTTTTGCTATCCCATCTTTCTATAAGCCACAACACGGAAAGGTTTTCCTGCTCATAATACGCTTCTGCCATAATGTTGCTTTTATGAGCGATAGCATACTTCACGTACTTACGAAGCGCTTTGCTGAACTTCTTTTTGTACCTTTTCTTCACCTCGTACCTGGTTAACGCGGCTACTTCTTCCGTTTGGCTATGACCTGCTGCTACCAATGGATTCTTCTCCATATTATCCCGTTTTTCTGCCATTGCAAATGGACTGCTAACCAAGAGGCACATAATTATAAATACAGAAACCTTATTGAATAGTGATAAAAACATTTTTGTTGCCATTACTTTTTGTTTTTAGTTTTCATCAATTTGCTTCACCCTGTGTTATTGTGCTATCTTAAGCAACAGGTCTGCAACTACCTGCGGTTGAGACAGGAATGGCGAGTGGCTGGTATTTACACTGTAAATGGTTTTGATACCGGCTCCGGCGATCATACGATCCTGCAGACCCGGTGAGATCACAATGTCCCGAAGCGTTTTGATATACACCTTTTCTACCGTGCCAAAGGCGGCTGCGGTTAAGGTAACCTTGTCGCCAAATGGAATGGCCGGTTCAGCGCGATAGTTATCAATTACCTGTTGCTTGGCGGCCGGCGTACCATCGTTGATGAACAAATAGGTCAGACTGTCGCGCGCTACATCAAGTGTCAGCTTATCAGCAGACAGCGTTAGCAACGGGCCAAGTTTTGAGTCAGGGTCCGAATTTGCCAGGTCGCCAAGCGTTTGTCCTGATGTTGGAACAAAGGCTCCGATATAAACCAGCTTACTGATTTGGGCCGGCACTTTCTCCGCTACCGCGGTTACCACTACGCCGCCCATGCTGTGCCCTACCAGGATTACTTTTTCACCTGCTTTATTGATCGCGTCGATCACTTTATCCCGGTAAACATTTAAAGTAAGCGTGTGAGCCGGTGTTTGGTCGCTACCATGTCCCGGAAGTTCTACGACAATTACTTTGTTGCCTTTTTGTTCCAGATCGCTACGTACGGCATTCCATACATAAGGCGCCTGCCAGGCACCATGTACCAACACATAGGTCTGGTTTTTGGCAATCTTGTCATCATCATTATTATTGCATGATGCCAATGTCGAAAGTGTGAAAGCTGCAGTTAGCAGCGATAAAACTATTTTTTTCATTTTGTAAGAATTTATTGTTGATGCCGGTTTTGTCCAGTTGACTGATTAGTATATTTATTCATTATTGCCAGGCGCCGGTATGTCAAATCCGTTCAGAATCATAGCGATGAAAGTGTAGCCGCTGATCAGGAAGAAAAGTTCTGCCACACCATCCTTTCCCAGCAGATTTACCGCATGATTATAGGTTGAATCCGGAACAATGTGACCAGTCACCAAGGCATGCACAATGTCGTGCACGATGGCCTCCTGTTCGTTTAAACCGGATGGACGGCTGCCAGCGGCAAGTGTGGCGATAATACCCGGCGCAATGTCAAAAGCTGCTGCCATGATCTCATGTGCGTAAAGCTCAAAGCGGGCACCATAAACGCCACCTACCGTTAAAATGGCAACTTCCCTTACTGTTTTAGAAAGTGTTGCATGCGTGTCGAGCGTCCGCAGAAAACTCAGGGCTGGTATGCCAAACTGCGGATAGTGCAGCATCGGCGCGAAAGGGCCTAACAAGGCTCCCTGCGCATCAAGCATGTTTACCTGGCTTTGACTTCGGCCAACAAGACTGGCTATCTCGTTGTGCACACTGCGGACTTCAGGACTAAGAATAGCTGGTGGCAATGGTTTTATACGCATGACGCTTGTTTGTGGATTAAATAATTTCACTGGCAAACTGCCCATCGATCAGCATAAACATCATACGGCAGATCTTACCGGACCGGTTAGCCCAGGCATGATTGGTGCCGTTCTGAATAACAATATCACCAGCCTGGATGATGGTCTCCCCGCGATCAAGGATCAATGTTATCTCTCCTTCAAGTACGATCCCATAATCCACCGTTCTTGTCCGATGCATCAGGGGATGAGGTGCAGCTCCATCTGATGTGGAGGCTTTCTCATCACCCATAATCCTGAATTTCGCGGCAGCATCTGCAGAGGTAAGTTTCTGTATTTCTTCGCCTTCCGGTGGAAATTCGATGACCCGGATGCGGGTACCACTTTTAGGGGGCGGCAATACCAAACCCGGTTCATCCCGCTCATCCGGTTGAGCCTGAATAAAAGCAGGTGTTTCCAACGTATGCCATACTTCAAAAAAAGTAGGACCACCAGGGCCGCCAACAAGTTGTGTATGTACTGGAGGAGCATCTGAAATAATGATTGCCTTCCCGTTTGCATCATGACCTGTTACAATACGCCTGAATGTTTTTGGTTGCTGATTCATAATCCTGGTCTTTAATTGCTTTTTGATTTTTTGAAAACAAATACCCCGAGGTAATGAAAGAGTATACCTATTGCCCACGCTGGTGTGGACCACAGCGGCCAGGGATAGGTCCGGTCGGTGAGGTACCATACCAGCCAGGTCGCCGGGGTGGCAAGCAGGAAAACAATTAGGTGGATCCTGAAACCTTTTTTAGGATCGATAGGGGTAGTTGGGTCCCATTGAGTTGAATATGTCATACAAATGGTTTTGTTGTTTCATGGCTACTTACATGCCATTTAGCAGAAACAACCCTACTAGAAAAGTGTAGATCATTAATGAATTGAAAAACAATTTTTTAGAAAAATATCAATCAGGCGGGGGCGAAAAAAATACAGGCAGGTTACTCCGAAACATTGGAGTTTAATAACAAAACTCCGGAAATATCGGAGTTTGCAATGCTATTGATCAATAAACAGGAAGAATAAAATTCTAATCAGTAAAAAATGCTATATATTGTATAAAATGCTTTCCATGTATTCCATCCCATGGCCATGAAATAAGCATTAAAAATCCAATTTGCTCCGAAGATGCTGTGATGATATTTGCTTTCTGAGTCAAAGTCCCTAAAGATCCAACTCTTCCCAGAGTTATTAATTTAAAAAGAATAACATGTCCAGGCTGACTCTTATGTACATACTGTTCGGTGTGCTGATGTTTTTTGACGGACGATCTCAAAGTTCTGCCAAAACAGAAGTGTCAGGCTATTCTTACTATCATCCGTCGAAGGATAAAGAGTCATGGCAGCGGCTGAATTTGTTGCTTAGCTCCACTTATATTGTTGTTGTAAAAGAAGGGCAGATTAGCCATGATACTTGTTTATATATGGCCAGCCGTTCCCTGGGTCTGAGCCGCTTTCCGGTGTTGGCGGAAGGAATCGGCGGCAACAAATTGTTTGAGCAATCTCATTGGATTGACCGGCGGGAACCAGGCGTTGGTATTGATCGCCTTTCAAAAGCAACAGGCCGGGAACACCTGCAATTATTGATACTCCTGGGATCCTACTATGCTTTTCAACCCGCTAACTATTACGGCTATAAGGACAGCGTTGAATACTTTCTGAACAAAGCAGTGGAAGAAAGTAAATCTTTGAAAGAAGAAAAGCTGGGTAGAATAGCACTTTGCCTGCTTGGAAAAATGTATGTACAAGTAAATGACAGTAAAGGTGATTCCATTTATAACCGGCTGATAGATGAAAGCCGGAAGGCCGGGGATAGGGAAACAGAAGCAAGGGCATTTGCCTACCGCGGCATGTATACAAGCCCCACGCGTGCTACCCTGCTTACAAAAGTCGCCGACCTGCAGAAAGCAGCGGAGCTTTATCGCAGTCTTGGCAATACAGAAGCGGAGATCAACGTATTAACTGATTTAGGCTATCTGCTCGTTGTAACCGGGCAATTGCCAACTGCCAATGAAATGTTTTCAAAAGCACTGGCGCTGGCTGAAGCAATAAACTATCCATATATCCATTATAATACGGAGGCACTTGCTATGGTTACCATGTTTCAAGGGAAATTTGGGGAACCATTAAAATATATCCTTCAAACAATCAAGGTGGCCGAAAGCTGCCGGGACAGTATTGGCTGGGGGTATTTTTATAGCCGGCTGTCGTTCCTTTACGATGCAGAGGGCAGGCAGAAAGAGAGTTTTGATATGGCGCAAAAGGCAATGAAAAGATTCCGCATAGACCGTAATCCAACGATATACAACGTGTTAAATCAGGTAGTAAACTATCTGAACGCAGATGGGCGTGCAAAAGAAGCGCTTAATCTTACGCTGGACATGTCAAAAAAGATGGGTATACCGTCGAATATTTCGGAGCAAATATTTTATTATCACACACTTTCCAACAGTTATCTATACACGGGCAACCTGGATCTGGCGGAGACACACTTAAAAAAGATGGACTCGCTGGAAACCATTGCCGAAGGCATCAGGGGGCCACTCCGGAGAATCTCGATCAATGATCAATATGCCATCATCTTATTTAGGCGGGGCGAGTACCGGAGATCAAGAGAATTATTTGAAAAACATTTTACACCTGTTTCATTAGCAGCCCGGGATTTACCATCCGACCTGGCTGCATACCGCTGGCTGATCAGTATTGATTCCGCGCTGGGTGATAAAGCGTCCGAAGCATCTCATTACGAAAAATACACACAGCTGCTCGACTCCAGTTTCAGGGTAACAAAAATCAGGCAGGCAGAAGAGCTCCGGGTAATGTACGAAACACAGGAAAAACAAGACCAGATCACATTACTACATGAACAGGCAATACTGGAAAGAGCCAATTTAAAACAGGCCAAACTGGTGAAAAATCTAACGCTTGGAGGCATTGCTGCCGTAATAATCATTGCCGGTTTATTATACTGGCAAAACCGCTTAAAACAAAAGAATAATAAAATAATCACGCACAAAAATGAACAATTGCAAAAGTTGCTTACTGACAGGGAATGGCTGTTGAAAGAAATACATCATCGTGTAAAGAATAATCTGCAAATTGTAATGAGCCTGCTCAATTCACAGGCTATATATATAAATAATGATGCCGCATTTACGGCCATCCAGGACAGTAAACGCCGGGTGTATGCCATGTCACTCATCCATCAAAAGCTTTACCAGTCTGAAAACATTGCCTCCATTGCCATGCCTGAATATATCAACGAGCTGGTGAACCATGTCCGGGAGAGCTTTGATGCCGGGAACCGGATAGTTTTTGAGCAGGATATTGAACCGCTGGACCTTGATGTATCGCAGGCAATCCCGTTGGGATTGATCATCAACGAGAGCATTGTAAATGCCATTAAGTATGCTTTTCCCGGTGATCGTGAAGGGATGGTGAGTATCAGCCTGCGACATAATGGGCCTGATCAGCTATTGCTGAGTATATCGGATAATGGCGTTGGCCTGCCTGCTGACCTTGATATACTGGAAAATAACTCGCTGGGGTTTGATCTGGTACAGGGGCTCGCAAAACAATTAAAAGGCCGCTTTAATATTACAAGCGATGACGGTCTGCGCATAACGATCAGCTTTGCCGTTGCCAGCAAACAAATTCCGGATGAAGCTCCAGGTAACTTTTAAGCAACAAATTTTATGAGTAAAAAAGTGCTTATTGTTGAAGATGAATTTATTGTAGCCAATGATCTGCGGTTAATATTAGTACGCGCCGGCTATGAGGTAACAGGTATTGCCGCTTCAGTTGAAGAGGCGAATGAACATCTGCTGAAGCAAGAACCGGGTCTTGTAATGCTGGATATCCGGTTAGAAGGAAATCAATCAGGTATTGACTTTGCCAGGAAACTAAGAGCTGAAAATATCGCTTTTATTTACTTGTCTGCCTACGCAAATCAACAAATACTGGAAGAAGCAAAAACAACCGAACCTTATGGATTTCTTGTTAAGCCATTCAAGGAGCAGGACTTACTGGTTACCCTGGATATTGCATGGTATCGTCACACCAATAGTCTTGAATCAAAATTGCGGCAGGAAGAACATTTGCAAAAACAGTTAACTGCAATAAGCAATGAAACTTCAGATGCGCCACAAAAATTATTGAAGGTGGCCCTGGCCATACAGCCTTTTATACCATTTGATTTTATTACATCGGGCATCAGGCCGCTTGATGCTGAACAGTTTGGTGATACAGGATATTTGCGTATCGGATTTAACGAATACCAGTTTGTTGGCGAAAAAGAATTAATGACGATTACAGGTTTAAATAAAAACCAGCTTTCCGCCATTATTGAAAATAGTTATACAGATAGCAACGCAGTTCTTTATAGCAGTAAAAACATCAATAAAAACACGTCCAGCGCTTCGCTGCAAAGGTTAATGCTGGATCATTTCCAGCTGAAGTCATATCTTGTATTTCCCGTCACGTTGGGGTATGGCCTATCTGTTCACTATTTTTTCTACAGCCGGCAGCCTAATATTTACACCAAAGAGCATATAGCCTTATTGGGCCGTCTGAAGCTATGCCTGGAAGAACTGGCTGAAAAAACAATCTATTATAAAACTCCACCGGCCGGAACAAAGAACCGGTCTTCTTCTGCCAATAAAGCACCGCATGAAGTATTAAACCATGCCGGGTTTAAAAATATCATCGGAAGTCATCATCTTTTGTTGTCTGCATTAGATCTTGCAGCGCAGGTAGCGCCGTATAGCACTTCTGTTTTAATATTGGGAGAGAGCGGTACCGGTAAAGAAAAAGTGGCGCAATCCATTCACCTGTCTTCGCCCAGGAAGAACGGGCCATTCATAAAGGTAAATTGTGCTGCTATTCCTCCAACATTAGTGGAATCTGAACTCTTCGGCCATGAAAAGGGTGCATTTACCGGCGCCTTTGAAAAAAGAAAAGGACGGTTTGAGCAGGCTGATGGCGGCACTATTTTTTTAGATGAGATTGGAGAATTGCCACTTGCCATGCAGGTGAAATTATTACGCGTTTTACAGGAAAGGGAAATCGAATATGTAGGCGGCAGATCACCTGTAAGAGTTGACATCCGTGTTGTGGCTGCTACAAGCCGAAACCTCGAAAAGGAAATTGCAAACGGAAATTTCAGACTTGATCTGTATTACCGGTTAAATGTTTTTCCCATTACGCTGCCCCCTTTACGGGAACGAAAAACTGACATCGAAGCACTGTCCATATTTTTTGCAGAAAGGTTTTGCAGGGCGTTCAATAAACCATTCAATGGCATTGCTGCATCAATGATAGGCGAACTGTACACATATAATTGGCCGGGCAATATTCGTGAACTCGAAAACATCCTGGAACAAGCCGTTGTTCTCAATGATGGTAAATCGAAATTGCAATTAGTACGAAAGCTTTCATTGCCGGCTTCCAGCCTGCCTGTCAGCACGGGTATCAACACCCTCGAGGAAATGAAGCACCTGCATCAGGAAACAGAAAGAGACTATATCATTTCCATTCTCAAAAAAACAAAAGGTCGGATTCGTGGCGCCAATGGCGCCGCGGAATTATTGAATATTAAACCTACTACCCTCGAATCAAAAATGGCTAAGTTGAATATAAGAAGGCGGGATTTTATCAATGCATAGGAAATATATAACCCTTATTCACTTAACCGTTTACCTGATTGTTCCACTTTTAAACCGCCAGCTCCCATCCGGAACGGCCTATGTTGTTGATACAAATTGACTTCAGCGCATAACTTTGATCCCGTAATCTTCTGCTAATCCGTAATCATAAACGTCATATTCATTCCCTGGTGGCTGCGTTTTTACATTGTACCATTTACCAGGATCAACCAGGCCCGGAGCCGGCTTGTTGTAAAATGGTCCTAAAACATTCTTCAAACTGCCGGTTACGGTTACTTCAATCTTATTAGTTCCCTTTTTTACAAATTCCCCGATAGACAACCTGTGGGGTTCAGCAGTGATGACGCCGGCAAGAATCCCATTTACCTTCACCGCTGCCACAGTGCCCTTCCATTTACCTAACTCCACTGCATATGACTTGCCGGGATCTGCCACTGTAAATATCTTCGTATAGGTGATACCGTGTCCATATAAAGGCAATCCCTGTTTGTTCCAGTAACCAAATTGTAATAGTTGCGGTTTAACAATGCTCCAGCCACGTGATGCCGCTTCCAGGTTGAAATCTCCCAAAATATAAACCGGTTCAATTTCAGCATAAACACTCATAGGAGAAACGGTTACAGCCAGTTCATTATCTCCTGTTTTTAAATAGCGGCCGATCTGGTATACGCCAAAGGAGCGGTCCAGCCACCATTGCCCGGGTTCATTTTTAATGTATTCACCATTAATTTTTACATCGTGCCAAAGTTCAGGTTGTTCTATTACCGCTTTGAAATTCCGGAAATCAACGCCAGCCTCCACATTGAAATGATAAACCGCCGTGTACCCGGTACCAGTGGAAAAAGTATCCCGGCTTACAATCGCCTGTTTAAATTGCGTACGGTTATTCCAGGGATTGCCTACGCCATCCGTAAATCCGTGGTGTTTGAAAGCTGTATTGGAGGCTACACCAACGTGTATATTGGTATAATTTGAATCCGGCTTATGTAAATGAAGATCGCAGAAATCAATCGTCAGGTTGTTGTCAAACGGCCTGCTTATTTTAGTTGCGGAAGCCTTCACAGTAGCCCATTCTGCAGCCGGTGCTTCTATTTTATATCCCGGTAATTTCTTATCCGCGATAAACAGTACCTGGCTTCCGGCTGGCGGAATATTAAAGTCGAAATGTACCTCCTGATCATGCAGCGAATAGTTAATGCGGGAAATGTTTCCCGAATTCATATCCATTTTTAACACATCCTGTCCCTGCATGTTGATGCTGCCCGAAGAAATACCGGTCATGCTGGCATTGGTCAGCAGTAATAACTCCCCGTTAGCCAGTTTACGGCGCTGATGATAAATGTTACCACCAATGCTGTCGCCTGTTCCACCCGATATGCTAAAGCCTTCATGATGGAACAGGTCCGGTAATGCCTCCCGGATCTGGCTGATGGTGGAAAGCTCATTGTTCACTGTTCCATCTACTAATCGTAATTGTTCAAAACAGATCACCCTTCCTCCCGCTGCAATATAATCTTTCAGTAAACGGAAGGTACTGCTGTTTATATTTTCCATACCTGGCGGAATCACTACCACCTTGTACGCCCGTTGTCCTACTACAAAGCTGCTTCCCTTAACACTGCCATGATCTTTGATCACGTTTTCTGACCCTAAATCATATTCCAGATGCGATCTTTGCATCTTTGTCACGAAATCATTAAAACTTTTGGTGATGTCGAAGAAACGTTTGTTCTCCCCGTCTCTGGCATAATACATCCAGGCCGAAGTGGTGGGTTCAATTACCAGGATATTGTTGTACTGCTGTCCTTTGGATAATAAATAAGATAAACGTGTGAAGTAATGATTCATAAAACGATAATAGGGCCACCATGGCTCATGATAAGAGAAGCTGGGTGGATAATCGTATTTGCGTGCTCCCGTCAGCGTCATAAACGATAAATGCTGATTCAAAAAGTTAACGCCTAATACAAACTCCCAGTCGGCAAGGCGTTTCATATCCTTAAAAGTAAGTTCCCAACCGGCGCCACCATAGGTTTCCGACAGGGTACGTGTTTTACCCAATTGATTAGCGACACTCCCCAGCTCTTTGACGGCGCGGATATTGCCAAACTGCACCGGTTTATCTTCATTAAACTGGTTGAACAACATATCAATACCCGGCATTTGATGCCAGGCATACATGGCCATATTATCTGGTCCGTGATAAGGACTTGGCCAACCATGTTCCCAATAATGCCCCGTCCAGGTAAGCTGGTGATCACTCATATAGGTGGACACGGGTTTAGACCACCGGTCGATAAAAAGTTCCAGCAAAACCTGGTAGTAATTATGGCGTACCCGTTTCCAATCGCCTGTTTCTTTAAACAGAGATGGCAGATGTAACCTCAGATCGTACTGCCAGTCTTTATAAAACCTGTCGAACAGATCAGGAGTCCAGCGTACACAGTTATGCCCTTCGTTGATGATGGTTGGTTCGTCAGAAAAAACGCCCTTGATGGTTTTGCCAAATTCTTTGCCCACCACTTTTTCATAACTTTTGTATGCGATGTCTATGAACTTATCCGTAACGCCTTTGGCCATCAGATCCACATAAGACACGCCTATAGGACCTGCCACCGAGCCCCGGTTCGAGCGTTGATAATTTACTTTTTTGAATAACTGATAATGTCCGGTTTTCCCTTCTTCGTCTTTCAAATCATTCGTTACATCTTTATAAGATCCATGTTCTTCTTTAAGAAATAAAAAGAAAGCAGAAAGGTCAGCAGGCAACCGGGTTGCTTCTTCCATATACAACATTTGACCCTGGTTGTAGGCTTCGGGCATTTGCTCTCCCACCAATCCGCCGGCAAAGCCTGTAGGGTATGAGTTTTCGTCGTATATCCAGATATTGAGTCCCAGTTTTTTTCCCTGCTGAAGGGCATATTCAAATAAATCAAACCACTCTTTTGATAAGTACTCCGTAATTAAACCGGGGCGTGGATGAATGATCACACCGCCAAAGTCATTCTTCCGGTAATCATTCAGCATGGAATCGATATTTCTTTTGGTAATTTTCGTATTCCATACCCAGAATGGCACGGTACCATAGTCTCTGCCAGGGTTTTTAAACCCCGCTGCAACCTCTTCAAAACGTTCCAATGGTTGTTGTGCATTTGCATTGGAAGAAATAAATACAGCAGCGATGATCAAAGCACTGCATAAGAATTGGCGGATACTTCTTGGCATAGGTTATGTTTTCGGTTTATCGTTATTATCCAGTACGGTACGCGTGATAATGCTTCTGTGGCCTGCGGGAGTAACAACCACCGTTTTAAGAATGATTGTTTTTTCCCCTGGGAATCGTAATAATTATTGGTTCGCGGTATTCGTGATCATAATCGCCCGGCGGCCGGTTGTTCAGCGTGTAAAATATCCTGGCTCCCCGTACAGGTGGCTGCACTTCAAACCTGAAAGTACCGGTTACGATTGTTGTATCTGTGCAGTTAAAAACGGTGGGTACGCGGTAGTTGATACCGGCTTTGTCGAAGCGCTCCAGGTGCAATGGTAATGCTGTGCCGGCGAAACGTGGATAGTCTTTGGCCGTTTCATCTGACCATCCTGTTTCCGCCAGCGCCAGCATACGTGGCAGCAGCATGTATTGGAGTTTGGAAACATCAGGAATGCTTTCCGTCCATATGCAGGCTTCCACGCCCATAATGTGTTTATGTTCTTCTCCGGACAATGCGGGGTATTCCGGGTTGTACTGATAAGCTTTCCATACCGGCTCATTACCTCCGTGACTGGATGGTTCCTGATCTGAAGTGCTTTGCGCATAGTCAAAATAAAGTCCGTTATGACCGGGCGCCAGCACTATGTTCAGCCCTTTCTTAACTTGCTCAATGGCGCCCTTTTCACCAAACCGGTTCATCACCGTGATGCTGTCTTTTGCATTGCCTGCTGCTACTTCATCCCAGGCAATCAGTTTTTTGTGTTTGGACTGAATGATTTTGTTCAGCCTTGAAATAAAATAGCTTTGCAGCTCGTGGGTATCATTGATATGATGTTCCTTCATAAAGTCCTGCACGGCTGTGTCCTTCTTCCAATATCCTTTGTAGCATTCATCTCCGCCAACATGAATGTATGGATAAGGGAACAATGCTGCTACCTCGCCGAATACTTTATCGAGGAATTTGTAAACTCTTTCATCAATAGGATTGAGGGAATTGTCTACATACATTTCAAAATCACCCGAGGGAAACCATTTGGCGAAGCTGCTGCCTGGATTCACTTTAATATCAGAATTCTGCGTAACACACAGCTCAGGATATGCTGCTATGGCCGCCATAGAGTGACCTGGCACATCAATTTCCGGCAGTATTTCAATATGTCTTTCAGCAGCGTAAAGGATCACTTCTTTCACTTGTTCCTGGGTGTAAAAGCCACCATCGGTGGCAAGCTCGCCAGGTTGTGGAGGCAGGGTATTGCCGCCGAACTCGATACGTGGCACACGCCAGGCGCCCACTTTCGTTAGTTCAGGACAGCTTTTGATTTCCAGCCGCCACCCCTGGTCGTCCGTAAGATGCCAGTGAAAACGGTTCAGTTTATAGTAAGCCATCAGGTCCAGCAGGTCTTTGATCTGTTCCACCGTAAAGAAATGCCGGGAAACATCCAGCATGAGTCCGCGGTAGCCGAAGCGGGGAGCGTCTTCTATGGTGAGACAGGGAATAGCTGCTGCTCCGCTTGTTGACACGGACAACAACTGCAGTAAAGTTTGCATACCATAAAACAAGCCCGCGTTTCGGCCTGTGAGGGTAATGCGGTCTGGTGTTACCAACAGCCGGTATCCTTCTTCGGGTAGTTGTTCAGCACCGGTAGCAGTGATGAGCAGTTCCGGCTGCAGACCCGCTGCTTGTGCAGTGCCTGTCATTATTTTGTTTCTGAACTTCCAGGTACTGAACAAACGATCCGTGAAATACTCAACGGCGCGCTTCTCCCGAACGTCCGTCCGGATCAACGTGTTAGCGTTGAAGAGAAAGTTGCCCGTATCCATTTTTACAGAACGCGGCATGGGAACCAGCGCCGGTGTTGCCTGCTGCGCAACACTGCTGCCGGCACTAAAGCCCAGTAACGCCAGGCAACAGGTATATATCTTTTTGCTAAAGTACATCACTGATAATTGTCGTAAACTATTTTTATTTTGTAGAAACAGGCGCCGTTCACTATTCTTGATCCCTGCCACTGCCCGCCTGATGTATAGAAGTCAACCGTGCTGGCAGACCAGTTATTGAGCAGGCAACTGATGGCAGGACGTGGATTTTTATTGGCGTCCGGACGCACCAGTACAATCTGTCCGCCGGGTTGGTTCCCTATCCCTTTTACAAAGGTCAGGTTGTTTGTGGGGGACATGGAAAAGGTTTTTGTAGTTTTATTAAAGACATATTCTCCTCCGTTGGTAGTGACCCATAACAGGTTGGTATTACCATAGTACGCGCTTACTTCATGGCCCCAGGCAGTAGGTAATGTAACCCGGTACTGTGTTAGTTCCGTTAATTCCGGGTTGGTAGCATTGCCGCCAACAGCCAGGGCAGTGAGGATATGCGCATTATTGGATAAATCCTGACCGGTAACCCATAATCCATTAATTACCGGGTCCCATAATACGGCATGTGCCGCGCCCAGCGTAAACTCCGCGTAGGTGTTGTTATCCGCCCCCTGTGAGGAAGCATACACCCTGATCCAGTTACCATCAGATGCTGCGAGGGCGATGTTACCATTGGGCAGCAGCTCTGCTGAATGCAGATTCCCGCTGATCACTTTTGACCATACCCGCTGCCCGGATGGATAGCCAATCAATGCCGCCATGCCGTTGTCGCTGATAACTGCATAGCTGGCATCCTGCCAGATTTTCATTTTCCGCACTTTGAAATCGGTGCCTCCACCAAAACTCTTAATTTCATTTGTGCTGAAGCCCAGTGTAGTGGTAGGAGACCATCTCCACTTTTTTGCATCCACAGTGTTCCAGTCCGTGATCATTGGATCATACAACTCTATCTGCTTGCTGGCGTCATTAGTTAATGCCAGCTGCAGTCCCGGATAAGGCTCGGGAGTTTGCACAGTTGGCGGACCGGGAGCATCTGCTCCCGGTTTTTTACTACAGGCCATCTGAAGAACAACCAAAGCGATAGCAGCGCCCATCCGTATTATTCTGCTCATCATATCAATAATAGTTTGGATCAAATGCTTTCGCTTTATAAATAGCAGCTCCGCTTACAGTACGGGAACCGGTGGCAGCACCGGTGGTGGCATTATAAAAATTAACCACGGAGGTACACCAATTACTGGCGGGATACAATGGGCAGCCAGTGCTGGGTCGTGTTTCTATAAGCGTATTCTGTCCGGGTTGACTGCTGATAGATTTCGCAAAGATTCCATAGGCCGCTCCGGGCATGTCGCTGAAGGTTTCCGTGGATATATGAAAAATATGAACACCGCCATTGGTCGTAATCAGCAACTGGTCCGGGTTATTCACATCGGCTGCAAGGTCGTGCCCCCAGGGACGTGGCAAAGAGTCATAAGAAGTATCCAAACGCAACTTGGGGTTTGTGATAGTGCCTCCGGATCCGGGAGCGTTATAAGAGTATTTTCTCAGCGCATTTCCCAGCGCCCAGAGCACCTGGTGTGTGGCATCCCAAAGCACCGCATGAGCGGAGGCAAAATGGTATTGTGTGTTTACGCCGTGATTGGGTGATGGCTGTGACGATGAATAGATACGGATCCATCCCTGCGGCCATTTTTCGCCGGCGCTGGCAACCACACAGTTGCCATCAGGCAGTATTTCCATCGCATGCAGGCTGGTGGTATCATTAAAACCCATTACCCATAGCTTCTGCCCCTTTGTGCCTGTACCGGTATAACGGGCTATGGTGGCCAATCTATATGACGTGGCGGTGATCACCTGCGAGGTGCCGGCAAACACCGTATTGTTCCTCACCTTGATATCTGTAGGCGCCTTCCAGAGAGGTATTTCACTCGTGGCATTGTACGACAGTGCAGTGGTAGGCTTCCAGACCCATTTGGGCGTAGTCCAGGAAGCATCTGCCGGATCATATATCTCAATGTCGTTTGGGACCTCATTCGTAATAGCCACCCAGCAACAGGTTGCCAGTTCTGTTTTGGGTTGCACCTTTGCCGGCGATTGATCTTCAACTTGTATTTGATCTGCCCGCCGGGAGCAGGAAACTACGAGTAAAGCCAATACAATTGCTTTCCAATTCACACAGGTAGATCGCAGGCAGGAATTACCTGCCTTCATCATAATTTTTTTCATGACTGTGAGTTTTAGTTAGTAACCTGGATTCTGAGTAAGTTTATCATTCAGTAATACTTCTGCATTAGGTATTGGAAATAACAGCCGGTTCTGGGTAACATTATAACTTCCTGCCTGCAGATAACTATACTTCGCCTTTTGTTGAACACCAAAGGCATTCATTACGGCGATGGCATTGCCTGTCCGTACCAGATCGAGCCAACGCTTATTTTCAAAGGCCAGCTCCACTCTTCTTTCCTTTAAAATGACCGTTTGCAATGCTGCCTGATTGGTGCTGGTGATATTATGTAACGCATCCCCAAAAGCGCGTTCTCTTACTGCGTTCAAATAAGGCAATGCTTCACCTGATTTGCCCTGTTGATTCAGGCTTTCCGCCAGCAGCAATAAAACCTCTGAATAGCGGTAAACCGGCCAGTTGTCATTGGTTTGATTACCGATCGTATGCGTATGCAGGTATTTCTTTGGAAACGGCCGTCCGACTTTGCCTGCCGGCGCTGTATAATCTACGGCTGATTTAACCGCAGTAGCCGTAAAATCATCGGTGGCATTGAATGTACCTTCGGCTATAGCGATCGATGCATCAAGGCGTTGATCGCCTGATTCATATGCATTGATCAGGTCCTGTGTAGGGGTGTTAAAACCACCCACAGTGGTAACGCTGTTAAAGTTTACGCCAGTCACCACCGTAGTGTTGACCATGCGTGGTAAAAAATTATAAACAGATGCCTCTACATTGGCCTGTGGTACGGCCAGCCCGGTGTTGAACTGGATTTCAAATATAGACTCCTTACCATTTTTATTCACCAGCTGAAATGCATCGCCATAACCTGGAAACAACGCATAGCCCATTGCAGTTACCTGTTTTAACGCATTTTCAGCGAGGTCATATTTCTTCAGGGTGAGATATACGTCACCCAGCAGGGTCAACGCCGCGCCCTTTGTAGCGCGCCCTGTTTGCGGAAAAGTGGTGGCGCTCAGTTTGGCAGCGGCATCAGTAGCATCAGCAATGATCAGGTCGTATACTTCCTGCGCGGAAGAGCGCGGGATGTAAGTCTCTTCACGGTTAAGCGGTGCGTGTTTATAAATGGGCAATCCGCCGTAATAACGCACCAGGTCGAAATACACCAGGGCACGGATAAACTTTGCCTGGCCCAGAATAGCGTTGCGATTGGCATCAGACAACTTAATATCATCAATATGATCTATGATCACATTCGCCGCTGATATGGCGTTAAAACCCAAATTCCACTTTGGAGGTGTCTGGTTATTATACTTATCATCCAGAAAATCTGCTACTGCGTAACGGTTCACCGTGGCTACTGCCTGGTCAGATGATTTGTAATCGTAGTGCGTGTTATCTGAACGCATTTCGCCCATTACCCAGGCGCTTCTGTTATTATAAAGCCCGCGCAACTGGCTATAAGCGCCGTTCACCGCCAGGTCATAATCGTTCTGCGTTTTGAAGTAGCTGCCCAATGTTACATTGTTGGGATTGACTTCGGCGAGAAATTTCTTACAGGATATCTCCACCAAACTCAGTATCACTAATATTAAACAGGAAATCTTTTTCATTTTTACTGATTTTTAAAGACCGAGATTCAAGCCAAACGTAAATGTTCGTTGCAGTGGGTAAGCACCCAGATCCTGCCCCTGCTGCGTTACAAATGCGAGTCCACCAGCACTTACTTCAGGGTTCCCCGGGTAACTGGTGAAGATGTATACATTTTGTGCTGATGCATACACTCTTAAACTCTTGATAACAGGTGTCCTGAATTTTCTCAGCATATATCCAAGTGTGATATTGTTGATAGTGAGATGGGAAGCATCATAAACGAACAGTGTATTATCTGTACGGTATGCCCCGGTGGTGTTAGCTAAAGTACGCGCCACCTTTCCATTACCCGGATTGGCCTCGGAGCGCCAGCGATCAAGCAATTCCGGCGGACCGTTAAATACACCGTCCAGGTTGTATGTACTTTCCTGCATGCCATTTTTCAGCTTGTTGCCATAAGTACCTGACATGGCGATATTCAGATCGAAGTTTTGGTACTGAAAGGTATTACTGAAACCAAATATAAATTTGGGATTAGGATCTCCGATCACCGTCTGATCATCCGGGAAAGTAATCTTGCCATCGCCGTTTAAATCCTTGAATCTCACTGTTCCCGCCTGAGAGAGTGTAGTGGTACCGGTTCCATAATATTTAGGACCGGCATCGGCTTCTGCCTGATTTTTGAAAATGCCGTCAAATATATATCCATAAAACTGGCCGATAGGCTTCCCAACAAGTGTCCGGTAGTCGGTGAATTCAGATAATGTCCTTGTCGGATTGTCGGCAAAAGAAATATTGTTTAAACCAATTCTTTTAACAAGATTTCTGTTAAATGAGATATTAAAGTCCGTATTCCATTTGAGTTTTCCGGTCAGATTTTTAGTGCTTACAGTAAACTCATGTCCCCATTGGCTGATATCACCCAGGTTATCTTGCACGCTTGAAAAACCCGAAGATTGCGGAACAGGTAGTACGAATAATAATCCCGTCGTCAGCTTATTGTAATAATCGTAAGAGAAATTGATCCGGTTGTCAAATAGCCCCAGATCAAAGCCGGCATCAAATTGCCGGTTGCGTTCCCAGGCCAGATTCGGGTTACCCAAACTGGTTTGTACCTTTCCCGGAGCCAGGCCACCTGAAAAAGAATAATTGGCATTACCAATACCTGCCACGGTAGTGTAGTTACCTATCTCATTCATACCGGTTAAACCGAAGGTCGCTCTTAGTTTCAGCAAACTCAGGTTCGGCACATTTTTAAGAAAGGATTCATCACTGGCGATCCAGCCTGCACCGATAGAAGGAAAAGTACCCCATTTGTTATTATCCCCGAAACGTGACGACCCGTCTCTCCTGATGGTAGCCTGCAAAAAGTAACGCTCTTTATAACTGTAGTTTAAACGACCCAGGAGCGACGCCATTGTCCAGGCGTTAAAGCTGGAAGTGTTGGTAGTAAAACGGGTAGCAGCACTTAAATAGGAAACGCTGTTATCCGGAAAATCGCGGCCCACCATATCGCTTGCAAAACCTGTAGATCGTTGTATTGTAAAACCGCCCAGTAAATCCAGTGAATGATCTTTCCCAAATTGACGCCGGTAGTTCAATGTATTTTCATTGAGCCAGGAATAATCATTATTTACGGCTGATTCACCCAAAGCAGTGTTGTTGCCTGGCGGCGGATTTTCTATAGGTATTGCATTAAAGCCGCCTATTGAAGTAGATGGAATAAACCGGTTGCGGGTCATGCCGCCAACGTCCGCACTACCGGATGTACGGAAGGTCAGATGATCCGTGATTTTTACTTCTGCGAATAAATTGGCCAAGACCCGTAACCGGTTAGCATCGTCTTTTACTTCGAGCAATTGCCTCAGCGGGTTTGCCCATACAAACTGGTTGGTAAAACCAGAAATACCCAGGGCCAGTGAGCCATCCGGGTTGTAAGGAGAGCCCATAGTAGGCATCATGGAGGCAGATGCAAAAATGGCACGCTGTCCATCCACATTAAAACCGTCCCCCTGCCTGTTGTTATGCTCCAGTTGTAAAGACGGTGCAACACCAAAACCTACCTTCACCCGTTTGCCAGGATTGAAATCACCATTCACGCGCAATGAAAAACGCTTGTAGCCGGTGTTTACAAGGATACCCTGCTGATTAAAATAACCAGCCACGATACTGTACGCAGCCTTATCGTTGCCTGCATTAATAGACAGGCTATAATTCTGCACAGGCGCATTCCTGGTCAGCACGCTGAACCAGTCCGTACCCTCTCCATATTGCTCCGGATTCTGATATACAGCAGGTATACCGCCGGTATAGCCTTCGTATTTGATCTTATCTTCATAAAAACCTTTCATGTAAGTAGCCAGTTGTGTGGCGTTCATTACAGGCGGGATCAATTCACGCATCAATGAAGCAGTCCCGTAATAGGAATTAAAATTTATTTGCGTGGCGCCGGATTTCCCTCTTTTGGTCGTGATTATCACCACACCGTTGGCGGCGCGTGAACCGTATAAAGCGGTGGAAGAGGCATCTTTCAGAATGGTAAAGGATTCAATTTCATCAGGGTTAATATTATTGATGTTATCAGGGTTGCCCAACATAGGCTGTCCGTCTACTACTACCAATGGCCGTACGTTGGATGTAAAGGAGGCCGCGCCGCGTATACGCAGGTCCATCCCCTGTCCTGGCCGTCCGGTAGTTTGGGCTACCTGGGCTCCCGGCAGCTTGCCTTGTAACCTTTCAGCGAAAGTGCCGGTTGGCTGATCTTTAATATCAGTGGCAGAAAGCTTTGCTACCGAGCCCACAATTTCACGCGAATTTTGTCGGCCATAAGCGACTACCACCTCGGTGAGCTGTGAGGTGGATTGTTCCAGCTGTACGTCGATAACAGTTTGCCCTTTGATCGGTATTTCTTTGGGGGTATAACCCAGGTATTTGAATGATAACACGCCGCCTCCATCAGGCACACTGAGCGTATAAGTACCATCAGCTTGTGTGGCTGTTCCAATCTGGGAGTCTTTAAGCCTTACAGCAACTCCGGGTAATGGATGATTATTGGCATCAGTAACCCGCCCTTTGATGGTCATGTTAACCAACGTTGGTGCTGTTTGGCGCGTCACCACGATCGTGTTTTCATGGATTGAGTAAGTAAAAGGCTGACTGGCAAAGCTTTTCCGCAATACTTCTTCTACTGTTGCATTGGTTACCTGTATGGCTACGGGTTGAGCATCCTTTAAAATTTCAACATTCCATACAACATTATAACCCGTTTGTTTCCGGATCTGGCGGAATACCTCCCGGAGAGTAATTTGTTTAGCTGATAATGTTACCTTTTGAGCATAACCGGAGGCGCTGACTTCCATTAACGCTGCGATCATTAAAACAAAGGTGAGTTTCATAATCAACAGGAATTTTTTGTACGTGGCGCCGGCTTTTTTTGGGCACACGTCAGGTATGTAAAATTTCATTACATTTGGATGTTTGGGTTTAATAATCAGAAACTGTGACTACAATAGCTTTCGAAACTTGTTTTTCACAGGGTAAGCTCAAACTATCCGGGGGCGCTCCAACGCTCCCGGTTTTTTATTGCGCCCTGTTTGCAGATATTTTTTTATGGCATAACTGTGATCCTCCTTCCGTTTATTTTAAAGTGTACGGTACCTGTTAATTCCAGCATATTTAATACTTCAGAAACATTTTTTGACCGCGATAAACTACCGCCAATGGCTTTTCCTGACACGTCGCCCTGGTAGATAATTTCTACATTATACCAGCGGCTGATTTGCCGCATGATGCTTTCCACCTTTTCATTCTCAAATAAGAAGTAGCCATTTTTCCATGCAATAGCTCCTTCTGTATCTCCCTCTTTTATATTGATCTTGCCGGAAGTCCTGTTTAATATTGCTTCCTTACCAGGAGCCAGCAAGGCATTTGCCCCACCGCAATCTACTTTTACGGCACCTTCAAGCAGCGTAACAATATTGTGCTGGTCATCAGGGTAAGCGTTAATATTAAAATGTGTTCCCAATACCCTTACGGTCATAGGTGCTCCCGATCCTGCATTTACCGTTACAAAAAATGGCCTGGCTTTGTCTTTAGCCACTTCGAAATATGCCTCGCCGGTAAGTGTTACATTCCTTTCATTTCCGGGAAATGACGCGGGGAAACGCAGTGATGAACCTGCGTTGAGCCACACTTTGGTGCCATCCTGCAATGTCATCTGATACTGGCCGCCATAGGGTGTACTCAGGGTATTGTAAACGATGGAGGCAGCGGAGCTACCAGCCGCCTCCTGGTTATAAATCAGGCTGCCGCTGCCGGTCTTATTTACTGAGGCATTGCCCTGTTGGGATATGAGCCCGTTTTTAGCCTCTTCCAGCACTATCTTATCACCGTTAGCTAATGTTAATATTGCTTTGTTTCCCCCGGGACCAATGTCTTTAATATCCCCGGCAATAGCAGCAGGGTGGGTTGAACGGTGGATCTGCGGGTAGTAAAAATAGGTGGTCAATCCCAGGATGAGCAGTACAGATGCAGCAGCAGACAGGTAGTACCAAAGCCGCCTGGTAGTACCTGGTTTGGTTGCAGGATTATTGATTTGCTGATTCAGGCGCAGGAGCATACGCAAACGTACCTGTTCTTCTTCATCCGCATTTTCTGCCGGCCATTCAACATCGGTTTGATTATGATCCTGGTACCAGGCCATTAACTGCTCTTCTTCTGCCGGTGTAATCGTGCCGGCAAGGTATTTTTCGATCAGGTAATATATATTGTCCTTCAATGTATAAATTTTATCCTTATACAGATAGGTACCATAAGGCTGATCTTTACCCTTAGTGAGCGGAGGATTTTTTTTGAAGAAATTAAGAAAGGAACATTTTAACGATTATGATCACCCATAAATAAGGGCGATTCAATTTAACTTTCAGTACTTTCAATGCTTTAGTAAGATGTGCTTCGGCCGTTTTCTCGGCAATACCCAATCTTTGGGCTACTTCTGGTATACTTAGTCCTTCTTCCCTGCTTAGTTTAAACACCAGGCGGCATTTCTCCGGTAAAACTTCCACTATTCCATTAATGTGTTGCTGCAAGAATCTGGTGTAGATCTTTTCTTCATCCCAGGTGGTGATTATGGGATCGGCGGCCTGTTCTTTTATCTCATCCCTCCGTTTCTGCCGCACATATTGTTTAAACACAGATAGCCTCACTGCAGTAGCGAGATAGGCATTTACATTATCGATATAAAGCTCTTTCCGCCTGTTCCAGAGGCCGATAAAGACTTCCTGCACAATTTCTTCTGCAATTACTTTATCCCTGCAATGATTATATGCAATGGCCAGTAATTTCTTCCAGTAGCGGTCGTAAATTTCAGTAAAAGCATCTCCCTTATCCTCGCGCAGGAACATTATCAAATCTGCATCAGTTTGTTGCCGGTACTGCGTCATGTGATTGGTATGGTACACAAGAATATAAAAATAAATCGAGTTTTTGTACCTGTATATGAAAAGATAATATTTAGGAGAAAGGGTACCGGGGCAGATGGTAAATCTTAAAGGCGAACTAAATGCGCCTGTATATTTGATACTGGATTAGTAAGTGCGGGGGGACCATCTTCTTTTCTATATTTCCTTTTCATACAACTGTTTATGGGTAACATAAAAATATGCATGCCCGTTATGAAGTACGTATCATAGTTTTCTTTATTTTCACATGGATTTCCACTTTTCTTTAATCTGAGCGTATGTTGGATATTGTATTACAGTAATTACCGTCCAGGTAATTACATCTTCAGCTGATAATCTATTCATAGCTCCTGTGCCTTCGGCAGCGGGAGTATCTTCTATTTATTTAATTCTATCAGAAATGCACAAATACAATTATACTTTCAGAAGGGAAGAGCCTTCTGATATCGGAGCTATCGATCAGGTAACGAAGGCTGCGTTTGCCTCAGCAGCATATAGCAGTGGAACGGAATCATTCATCATAAAAGCCCTGCGCGCAAATGGCCGGCTGACCCTTTCTCTGGTAGCAGAAGAGGAGGGAGTATTGATAGGACATATTGCTATATCGCCAGTAACCATTTCTTCAGGAAGCGAAGGCTGGTTTGGACTGGGGCCCGTATCGGTAATCCCTTCCAGGCAAGGATCTGGCGTGGGGTCCGGCCTGATCAGGGCCGCCATTGACGCATTGCGGGAGTTGGATGCAGCCGGCTGTGTGGTGCTTGGCGAGCCTTCCTATTATGGCCGGTTCGGATTCAGGAGTGATGCCCGTTTGCAGTACAAGCATGCTCCTGCTGAATATTTCCAAATACATTCATTTACAGGAGCGATACCGGAGGGGACTGTGGAATACGATGATAGTTTCAACGTTACCAGTTGAAATTAATCAGATGTAAATAGAAGAGGCTGTCTCAACAAGATTGAGCAGCCTCTTCTTCTTTGGGCCTGATAGCGACCGGAAGGCGTTGAAAAATCCTCAATGCGTTCGAACGCACTAACTGTTTCTATCGGTGAACATAGGTCCTGCTCAAGTAGCTTGAATTTTTTTTAATTTATCTCCGCCGGGACGCTGGTTCAGATGAAGCAAATTGGATTACTTATTTTATAAGGGGCAATAAAAAAGCAGGATACAAAACCTGCCATTACTGTAAAAAACACGACCAAAAAACTATTAGTTATTGCAATCAATAAGAATACTATTGAAAGGCACATAAAAAAGCCTCTGGTTACCCAGAGGCCTAAAATTATTTGTGGAGATGGCGGGAATCGAACCCGCGTCCAAACATATTCGCCGAAAGCTTTCTACATGCTTATTTACGCATTGTTTTGTCGGGATCTGGCAGGGGCGTAACAAACCAACCATCTCCTTATCCGTTGTAGCTTCAGTATTCACTCACAGAAACCATGAATACCTATCCCTATGGGTTTATGATTCGGCGGCGGAAGTCGCATAAGGCGACAACTTCAAGCGGCTATAATGGGTGTCTAATTTATAATTAGGCAGCCATGGCGTAGTTAGATTCGCCAATTAGAGTTTGAATATTCAGATTATCGTGCTAATTATCCAACGCACGGCATGCTTACACTCTCAAAGATCTATGCTGTCAAAACCAGGCATCCCCCTGTAAAACAGTTTACAAAGATACTATAAAAAACTGGCATTTGATCATTCATCACAATCAAATGCCAGTAATATTTTTAAAATAATCCACTCAGCAGGTTTCTCCACACATCCAGCCCGTTTGCAAACAACAGCAAACTAAACAGGATCAGCATACCTGCAATTTGCGCGTACTCCAGGAACTTCTCGCTCGGCTTGCGGCCTGTAATAATCTCGTACAACAGGAAAAGCACATGGCCGCCATCCAGCGCCGGAATAGGCAGGATATTCATGAATGCCAGGATAATGGATAAAAATGCAGTCATCTCCCAGAACATCTGCCAGTCCCACGCATCAGGGAACAGTTTGGCAATAGACATAAATCCTCCCAGCGACTCACTCACCTTCACTTCTTTGGAAACAAAGATCAGGCGAAGCTGCTGCACGTATTTTACGAGTTTGTCGATGCTCTTGTGAAAACCGGCCGGGATAGATTCCAGGAAAGTATACTTCTTTACTTTATACTCAAAAGGATCTCTTGGATAAACACCAAATGTACCTTTCTCACTCAGCTTTGCAGCCAGGTTCAACGTGTCCTTGCCACGAACCAGGGTCACTATCACATTTTCATTCTTGTGCTTCCTGATCTCCGTTGCAAACTCATGATAGTACAGATACGGTGCTCCATTGATCGCAATAAGCTGGTCGCCGCTCTTCACACCTACCTTTGCGGCCGCAGATCCCGGAAGAGTACTGTCGGCGATATAAGGAAGACGGGGCATGGCAAAAGGCGCTTTCTGCTTCAGCAGCTGCCTGGTAAAGCCAGCCGGAATAGGAAGATCAAGGGTTTTACCATCGCGTTCTACCTGGATACTTTTGGCTTCCGAAAGAATTACATCTCCGGGGATCGCCTCAAAGGCTTCCACGTGATGGTGATCAATGGTAACGATCTTATCACCGTCCTTCATACCAATGCTGCGGGCCAGGGAATCTGTTACCACGCCATATTTTGCGGCAGAAGTAGGCAGGTAGGTTTCACCCCAATGCCATAAGATCATCGCATAAATAAAGAACGCAAGAACAATATTAACGGTAACGCCGCCGATCATAATGATCAAACGCTGCCACGCCGGCTTGGCACGGAACTCCCACGGCTGCGGGGGCTTTGCCAGCTGCTCTTTGTCCATACTTTCATCTATCATCCCGGATATCTTTACATACCCTCCCAACGGCAGCCAGCCGATACCATATTCTGTTTCACCCTTCTTTATCTTGAAGAGGGAAAACCATGGATCAAAGAACAAATAGAATTTTTCCACCCTGGTTTTGAACAACTTGGCCGGGATAAAATGGCCTAACTCATGCAACACTACCAAAATAGAAAGTGACAGTAACAACTGTCCGGCTTTCACCAATATTACCTCTGTAGTCATTTAATTGTTTCTGCTTTAATCTGCCTAATATATCAGTTTTAATACATATTCCGGCAAAACTCTTTGTTAATTTTTACTGGCAATTTATATAACGATAGAATTGATAAGGGATGCAGCGTGTTCACGTGCGGCATTATCGCATTCATAATAATCGTGCAGGGTGGGGGTTTCAATAAACGGTATTTTACCCAGCGTTTCCTCAATTACTTCCGTCATCTGCAGGAAACCTATCCTGTTTTTCAGGAAAGCATTCACCACTTCCTCATTGGCGGCATTCATTACACACGCAGCGTTTCCGCCTTTGTGCATCGCCTCAATAGCAATGGCCAGGTTACGGAAAGTTTTGGTGTCCGGCTGCTCAAAAGTAAGCGTAGGATAATTACGGAAAGAGAAACGGGGGAAATCATTGGCCAGCCTGTCGGGATATCCCAACGCATACTGGATAGGCAGTTTCATATCCGGTAACCCCATCTGTGCTTTCAGGGAACCATCCACAAACTGCACCATCGAATGAATGATAGATTGCGCGTGTATCACCACTTCAATGTTTTCCGGCGCCAGGCCAAACAGCCAGCGTGCTTCAATCATCTCCAGCCCTTTATTCATCAGGGTGGCGGAATCAATGGTTATTTTAGCGCCCATGCTCCAGTTTGGATGCTGCAGGGCATGGTCTTTTTTTACATTGATGAGGAAGTTCGGCTTTTTACCGAGGAAAGGTCCGCCGGAAGCGGTGAGGATTACCTTTTCCACCTTGCTGAAAGGCTCTCCCAGCAAGCATTGGAAAATGGCGGAATGTTCAGAATCCACCGGTATGATGGGTACATTTTTCCTGCGGGCGGTAGCCATTACAATATCACCGGCTACTACCAGGGTTTCCTTGTTGGCCAATGCCACCGGGGTGCCCTGTTCAATAGCAGATAATGTAGGCGCCAGACCGGCAAAACCCATGATGGCGGCCAGTACCATGTCAATCGAACTCCAGGCGGCTACTTCCACCATCGCTTTCGGACCGGCAAATACTTTGATGCCTTTATCAAATAATACATCTTTTACCTGTTTGTACTTTGCTTCACTGCCTATCACTACCGCATTAGGCTTGAATTTCAGCGCCTGCTCAATCAGCAGGTCAGCATTTTGCTGTGCAGTCAATACTTCTACACTAAACCTGTCGGGGTGCGCAGCGATCACCTCCAGTGCCTGTATGCCAATGGATCCGGTTGATCCGAAAATGGCAATCTTTCGTTTATTCATTACGGTGATTTACGTTTTTACAGTTAACAAAAAATGAAGAATCAGCTGCCGGTAAAATAGCCTGACAGCCGTCCCGCCCTGAATCGCCGGTTATTTTTGTAAATACGCTGCCAGCTCATCTGCCAGCTTTCTGTCGTTACTCAAACGAGGTACTTTGTTCTGACCTCCCAGTTTTCCAATGGCTTTCATATAATCGATAAAGCCCTGCTTACGTACAGTCCTTATCTTCAGGGGTTGCAAAATATTACCGGTCAGCAGATCATCGTAATAAATATTCTTCTGACGCATGTTTTCATCTACTTTTCTGGAAAATGCCTCCATGTTGGCCGGCATATTCTCAAACTCTACAAACCATTCGTGGTAAGGCAGTTCACCACTGGTTTGCACCATCGGGGCCACCGTAAACTCTGTGATCTGCACATTTTCCTCCGCTGCCGCCTTCATCAGGCTGTGTTCCACTTCTTCTCCTATCACGTGCTCCCCGAACGCAGAAATAAAATGCTTGATACGGCCGGTTACCAGCAAACGATACGGATTAGTGGAAACAAATTTTACCGTGTCTCCGAGGTTATACCCCCATAATCCAGCGTTGTTGTTGATCACCATCGCGTAATTTACACCGGTTTGTACATCTTTGAGCGACAGTCGCGTAGGATGCTCATTAAAAATTTCCTGTGCGGGGATAAACTCATAAAAGATCCCTGAATTGGTGTTCAGCAGCAAACCTTCCCGCTCTTGCGAGTCCTGGAAAGCAAAAAAGCCTTCAGAGGCAGGAAACGTTTCCACTGTGTGAATCGGCGCACCTATAGATGCCATCAGCTTGGAACGGTAAGGCTCAAAATTCACCCCGCCGTATACCATCACGTCAAAATTCTTAAATATTTCCCTGATCTTTTTACCATTGCTGCGCTCCATCAGGCGGTCGAAATACATCTGTACCCATGGCGGTATGCCGCTGATCAGCGTCATATCCTGGTTAATGGTTTCTTCCACAATCTTGTCCAGCTTCGTTTCCCAGTCATCTATACAATTGGTTTCATACGATGGCAGCTGGTTGGTACGCAGGTACCGGGGAATATGATGGTTTACAATACCGCTCAACCGGCCGGTAGGAATGCCTCCCACCCTTTCGAGCTCCGGCGAACCGGATAAAAAAATCATTTTACCATCGGCAAAGGCCGTACTGCCCGTTTCCCCCATATAGTTCAGTAACGCATTACGCGCAGTATCTATATGATTGTTAACAGATTCTTTGGAGATGGGGATATATTTAACGCCACTGGTTGTTCCGGAGGTCTTAGCCAGGTAAATCGGCTGCCCTTTCCACAGTACATTTTGTTTGCCTTCCTTGATTTTTTCAATATAAGGCTTAAACTGCTCATAATCCCGCAAAGGCACAGCCTGTTTAAATTCTTCGTGGGTTTGTACCCCGCTAAACTTGTGATCTGTTCCGAATTCCGTCTTTCTGCCTGTCTTCAAGAGCTCCTGCAGGATATTATCCTGATCTTCTACCGCCCTTAACATTTCCTTCTTTATCTTATTATGTACGATAGAAGCAAATGGTTTGGCCAGCAGTGATTTAAACTTCATGCCTGTTGTTTTATAATTGAGAGACTAAAGCTGAGCATATTTATTTATCTGGAGATTTAATTGCACTGATTTTTAGGGAGTTCCGGAAGAAATATTCCACTCTGGCAATTAAATAAGCAGGTAAATAAATATCCTCATCCTATCTGTTTTTATTCGTGTAAACGACAAAAGTATACAAAATTGCGTTGGTTTGCACAGCAAGATAGCTGTTTTTAAATGATCCCGAAATAGCATAAAAATGTGCATATAGCGGTCAGGCGCCGGAAATCATTATTTGTTAAAATAATTTAAAATTCAAGAAAGTATGTATCTTTGAAAAGATTAAGCTTTAGGCGGTCCTTCATATGTGTTTATACATGGTGATTTAAAAAAGACCGAAAAACTTTGTCTATTAGAAAACAAAAGGTTACTTTTGCGGAAATTATATTTTGGATAATTATGTTTGCAGTTGTAAAAATCGCAGGTCAGCAATTTAAAGTACAAAAAGACCAGGAAATTTTTGTACAGCAGTTACAAGGAAATATTGGAGACAAGGTGGAGTTTTCCGATGTACTGTTAACAGATAATGCTGGTGCGCTGTCCGTAGGCACTGATGTAAAATCAGTAGTAAAAGCAGAGATTCTGGCTCATGTTCAGGGTGACAAAGTCATCGCTTTCAAGATGAAGAGAAGAAAAGGCTTCAGAAAGAAAGTTGGACACCGTACCCACTTTACAAGAATCAAAATCAATGAAATAGCTTAATCCTGTTAAGCTAAACTTATTTATTAGACAAGTTTAAAGTAGTAATACAATGGCACATAAAAAAGGTGAAGGTAGTGTAAAAAACGGCCGTGACTCCCACAGCAAAAGGCTGGGAGTAAAAATCTTCGGTGGTCAGCCAGCTATCTCCGGCAACATTATCGTTCGTCAGAGAGGTACGGTTTATCATCCCGGTCAAAACGTAGGCGTTGGTAAAGATTTTACCATTTTCGCAGTAGCAGACGGTGTAGTGGAATTCAGAAAAGGTCGCGAAAACAAGACTTACGTTTCTGTTAAAGCATTTGATACCACTGCTCAGGCGGAAGCCTAATCAGTGTTAGCCATAAAGTTTTTTTTAATACCCAATTTTTTTACTAACCCAAATTCAAAAAACAATGGCAACAATTAAAAAAGCGGCTGCTAAGAAAGCTGCACCTAAAAAGAAAGCTGCTGCTCCTAAGAAAGCTGCTGCTAAAAAAGCTGCTCCTAAAAAAGCTGCCGCTAAGAAAGCTGCTCCTAAAAAGAAAGCTGCTGCTAAGAAAGCCGCTCCTAAAAAAGCTGCTGCTAAGAAAGCTGCTCCTAAAAAGAAAGCTGCTGCTAAGAAAGCCGCTCCTAAAAAAGCTGCTGCTAAGAAAGCTGCTCCTAAAAAGAAAGCTGCTGCTAAGAAAGCCGCTCCTAAAAAAGCTGCTGCTAAGAAAGCTGCTCCTAAAAAGAAAGCTGCTGCTAAGAAAGCCGCTCCTGCTAAGAAAGCTGTTGCAAAGAAGAAAGCTGCTCCTAAAAAAGCACCTGCTGCTGCACCAACAGTTCCTCCAGCTCCGGCTAACTAAGATCGGAATTACAAAATGTAGTTATAAGGATCCTGGCATCTATGCCGGGATCTTTTTTTATGCCCATTCCCCAACATATTCCCCCTCCACAATTTCCGCGTAACTCCGTATTTTTACGGCATGGATAATTATTCAATCTCAGATAACTTCTCCCTCCTGTCCAAACTGATGGACATCCACGGAGAAAACAGTTTCAAAGCCAAATCCTTCGCCAGCGCAGCATTCACCATAGAAAAGCTGCCCAGTCCACTGAAAGATACCCCCCGCGATGAAATATTCCGGATAAAAGGCATCGGAGAATCCACCGGGAAAAATATCCTCGAAATGCTGGATACCCAACAATGCTCCCTCCTGAACCACTACATAGAAATTACCCCCGCCGGCATCCTCGAAATCATGAAGATCAAAGGCCTGGGACCTAAAAAAATCGCCACCATCTGGAAAGAGCTGGAAATAGAATCCATGGGCGAACTCCTCTATGCCTGCAACGAAAACCGCCTCATGCTCCTCAAAGGCTTCGGCGCTAAAACACAGGAAAGCGTTCGCCAGAACATCGAATTCTATCTCTCTAACCGCCACCGCTTCCTCTTCGCGGAAGTGGCTACCGCCGGGCACGAACTGGAAAAACAACTGCAGCAGCTCCTGGCCCCCGCCGCGGTTTCGCTCACCGGCGCGTTTCGCCGCAACAGCATCATCATCGATGAAATAGAACTACTCATCGCCGCCCCGGTGGAGATAGTACAACAGCAACTCGCCGCCCTCCCCGGTTTTTCACTCACCGCCGCCAATGCCGGTAACCTGGTATGGCAGCTGAACGAAAAACTCAAAGTAATAACACATAGCTGTACTGCTGATAACTTCGCGGCTACCTTATTTACTACCACCGGCTCACCCGCGTTTATCGATAAATTCAACGCCGCAGGCGGCGCCGCATTCCTTCACAACGCCGCCTCGGAAGAAGCTATCTTCAGCGCTGCAGGAATGGACTATATACCCCCTTTCCTACGGGAAGGCATCAACGAATTAACGCTGGCCCGCAACCGTCAACTGCCGGAACCCATCGTCGCCGCAGATATCAAAGGTATTATCCACTCCCACAGCAACTGGAGCGACGGCGAATCCTCCCTGGAAGAAATGGCCATCGCCGCTAAAACACAAGGCTTCGAATACCTCGTGATCAGCGATCACTCCCGCTCCGCTTTCTATGCCAACGGCCTGCATATAGAAAGGATCTTAGCACAACACGCAGAGATTGATGAACTGAATAAAAAACTGGCGCCATTCCGCATTTTTAAAAGCATAGAGTCCGATATCCTCAACGATGGATCATTGGATTACCCGGATGAAATCCTGGCAAAATTCGACCTCGTAATTGCATCTGTGCATTCCAATCTCAAAATGACAGAAGACAAAGCAATGGCCCGCTTGCTGAAAGCCATCGAAAACCCATACACTACTATCCTCGGGCATATGACCGGCCGCCTGCTCCTGAGCCGCAACGGCTACCCCGTAGATCATAAAGCCATCATAGATGCATGCGCCGCCAATAACGTGGTAGTAGAACTCAACGCGCACCCACGCCGGCTGGATATCGACTGGACCTGGCTGCATTATGCACTGGAAAAAAAAGTGCTCATCTCCATAGATCCCGATGCCCACAGCATCCAGGGCTTCCAGGATATCAGGTACGGCACCCTCGCCGCACAAAAAGGAGGCATTACAAAAACAAACAATCTTAGCAGTTACACTGTTGACATGCTGAATAATTACCTGCTGCAACGCAAGCAACAAAAAAATATCCTCCCATGATGCTATTGGCATTGGCGGTGGCGCCGGGTTTTGCTATCTGTCTTTTCATTTACCTGGTGGACAAATACGACCGGGAACCTACCAGCCTCCTGGTAAAAAGTTTCCTGCTCGGCATGCTCTGCGTAGCACTGCCGCTGGCAGTGCAGGGTCTCGCTGTGGAACTGGGCCTCCGCGAAAATAATGGTACCCTCCTGGGAACCGCCGCATTCGCATACGGCGTAGTAGGCCTCTCGGAAGAACTGGCCAAATTCCTCGTACTGCTGCTGTTCGCCTACCCCAAAAAAGCATTCAACGAACCCCTGGATGGTATTGTATACGCAGTAATGATCGGGATGGGCTTCGCTACGCTGGAGAATATTGCGTATGTAAGCAGGTTCGGCGTAGGCACCGGGATCGCCCGCATGTTCCTCTCCGTACCCGCCCACGGTGCCTTTGCAGTACTAATGGGGTATTATGCCGGCATGGCTAAATTTGTACCGCAGAAAAGCAGTTCGCTGCTATTCCAGGCACTCCTGGTTGCCATTTTCTTTCACGGAACATTCGATTTTTTCCTTTTTCTCGGTAATAACATCTTCCTCATGGGAGCCTCCGTGATCACCCTTATCTTTGCGGTACGCCTATCCATCAAGGCTATACGAAAGGATAGCGCCCTCTCCAAGAAACTGTCTGAGGAACACTTTTTTGAAGAAGAGAACACCTGATACCACCTTTTTGGCAGTCAGCTTTTTAGTTACCTTTGTCAGGGGCCTAAAAGCCGACTGCTATGAGATTCATTTACATTTACGATCCGCTCTGCGGCTGGTGCTATGGCTTTACCCCCGTGGTACAGCAACTGCAGGAACGCAGCAGCGGGAATATGGAATTCAATATCCTCTCCGGCGGAATGATCACCGGCGATAACCGCCATCCCTTCTCTTCCATGAAGGCCTACATTCAGCGGGAACATACCAACGTGGAAAACGCCACCGGCGTGAAATTCGGCGCTGCCTTCCTGGAGAAATTACTTCCGTCGGAAGAAATTATGGACTCCGAAAAACCCAGTGTCGCCCTAACGGTATTTAAACAATACCAGCCGGAAAATGCCATCACCTTTGCACATGATATGCAGGTAGCGCTCAACTATAATGGCCAGAGCCTTAACAACGACAGCACCTACCGCTCGCTGATAAAAAAATTCAGCCTGCCGGAAGATGAATTCATCAACCGCCTGCATGATGAAAATTACCGCTACGAAACCCAACAGGAATTCCAGTTGATCCAGAACTGGGGCATCACCGGGTTCCCCGCGGCCATCCTCGATACCGGCAAACAACTTTATCTCTGCGCACGGGGATACACTCCCCTGGACAAACTGGAAGAAACCATACAAAATATATTGAGAGAAAATAACAGCTTATAACTTTATGTACCACGTCAAAACAGCTACCGTAAACGATATTCCTGTTATACAGGAACTAACAGAAAAGATATGGAGACCTACCTATCAGTCTATTCTGACCCCGGAACAAATAGAATACATGATAGACATGATGTACAGCACCTCCTCCCTGAACAAACAGATCACGGAGCTGCAGCACCAGTTTCTCATTTTGCAGGATGATAACAGCCCCATCGGGTTTGCTGCCTACAGCACCACCGATACCCCCGGCATCTTTAAACTGCATAAGATCTATCTCGATGGAAACTACCAGGGAAAAGGAATCGGCAAATTCCTACTGGAACACGTGGCCGGACAGGTAAAAAGCCGTGGCGCAAATACCCTCGAACTCGACGTAAACCGCTTCAATAAAGCAAAACAGTTTTACGAAAAACAGGGATTCAGCGTGTATAAAGAAAAGCAAACCGATATCGGCAACGGGTACATCATGGACGATTATGTGATGCGTAAACCACTATAAAAAAAGCCCGGTAAGGAGATACCAGGCTATTCCCAAGTTAACCATTAAAAGACACAACTCTTTTTTAAAAAAAATAATGTTAATCTAAGGTTATGTACGATAACGCCCGGTAAGCGGATTTATCCATAGATTAAAAAAGCAGTATCTTTTATATTCTAATATAAAAGATGCTGCTTTTAAGTTTAATATCTTTCTAAAAAAATTCCCGCATAGCTGACTATGCGGGAATGCAGGTGTGCCTGAAGCGCGTATATCGGTTATTGATCCAAGCCGTTATTATTTGGCTGTGAGCACGGTGCCTTCATCGTTATCATCATCATGGATAACAGCAACCGCCTTATTCAGTTTCAGCTCAGGCGAAATTTTCAATACCCCTGCATTGGCAGCAGCAGTAGCATCACGCAGTTTCACAGATACCAGTGCATCTATTTCTTTCACACGGTCGTTTACCAGCGCTACCTGTATATCGGTTTCGCTGAAAGCGCAATCACCGGTAATCTTAACCATGTCGCCGTTCATGATCACATAATCCTTACCGTAAGCCGCCGTACTGGATGAATCCACACCAAAGAAGATGTTGATGTCACTACCGGTGCAATTCGTTTGCACGGTTTGATCCGCAGCTTTCACCAGGATACATTTAAACATGCTCACAGGCGCCGTAGCAGATTCATTGGCATCTGTCAGTTTCACCAGGGTAATGTAAGCCGCCTGGTCCTGTATATACTGGGAAGCTGAAATGGAAGTTACATCGCCGTTATAACCTACCACCGCCTCATTCTCCGCTTTAATTTCGCTTAACACCAACACAACGGTCTCCGCCAGCTCAAAGCGGTTGTCGTCTTTTATCTTTACATTCAAACTCGCAGTAGTAGCGCCGCTGTCGATTACAAAAGGCGCTTTGATGCTGCTTACAAAGTCGGCGCCCGGCAGCGCAGTGCCGTTACCAAACTTGTAAGTCAACCTCACTGGTTTGGAGGTGGCATTGATCAACGGGGTATTATCCCGCTTGAACAAACCGGCAGAAAACACCACATCGGTAGCTGGCTCGGCGCCATTGTTACCACCAATGAATTTCACCATAGCCGGCTGATCCAGGATCGTTACCTCTCCTTTTGACTTGGTAAGATATAACTCCGACGCATCCAGCACTTCTACATGGAAAGCTTCTTTACCTTCCAGCAGGTTATCACTCTTTACAGGGATCTGGATAGATTTGGAGATAATAGCTCCGGCAGCAAACTCAGAAGGCACAAAGGAAATAGTTCCTTCGGTAACATCAAAGTCGGTTGAACCGGCGCCGCCTTTATGCGGAATCGTTTTATAATGAACGTTAACGGGTGTACGAACACCATTGCTTCTTAAAAACCCGGATAAGGTAATGGTGAGCGTAGCGTTGGATAAACCATTCAATGGCTCGGAAACAGCTATATCGTTGATAGATACGCCATGACTGATCTTAATGATACGGTTGCCATCTTCATCACCACCGCCTGCTGCCAGGATTTCGCCGGAAGGGCTCATCAGCAGCGAAGCCAGCGTGGTTTTTGCATCATACTTGCCCAGCTGCTTGTCGAACATCATTTCACCATCAGGACTCAGCTTAATCATGCGATAGCCTTCTTTTGCCACCACGCAGATTTCATCGTCTTCGGTGAGTAACAGATGCTGGAATACAGAACCCAGGTTTTTATCAATGGAAACAGTACCGTCCGGGAGCAGCTTCACAATCTTACCCGTGTTGTTGCTCACATTGCCACCTGCCGCCACTACTTTGCCGTTTTTGCCTACTTCCAGTGCGTATAAAGCAGCATCTGTTTCTTTGTTGAATAACTCCGTGCCATCAGGACGCAACTTAACAATGCGGCCATGATCTTTTTCTTCCGCACAGGCGAAGATCTGGCCCAGGTCGTTCACTTTGATGGCATTGAACTTGCCATCCGCGGTACTGTACTCTTTATCAAATACTACCTGGCCCTCCGCATTTACTTTCGCAATGCGGCTGGCATTGCCGGTACCATAAGCGCCACCGCCCATCGCCAGCACAGCGCCATCTTCCAGCAGCAACATCTTTTCAAATGTAGCGCCGGGTTTACCAAAAGAAAGCTCAAATTGTTTTTCTCCCTTTCCATCCACCTTTACCATGTATGCCTTTCCCTGTCCATCACCCACGTCGCCACCTACAGCAACAATGTTGTCATCTTCATCTATCAGTACATTGGTAAAAACATTGTGCGCACCAAAACCTTTGTCGAATTCTACTTTGCCATCGGGCGACATCTTGGTGATGCGGGCCTGCGCAGGCTTACTACCATCCACGCCAACGGTAATATAGTTGCCATGACGATCCGTAATGATCCGGGTAAAATAACCACCCTGACCGTTACCGATGCTCTTGTCAAATACTACTTCACCGGTAGCAGATAATTTGGTAATACGGGCATTGCCATATGCAATGGTACCACCGCCTACTGCCACCAGTTCATTCTTCGGCAGTAAAAGCAGGTCCTGGTAGGCTACCAACCCGCCTTTATTCAGTTTGGCATTGTAAATAAGAGTGCCCGTTGCAGATAACTTGGTGATACAACCGTTATCTGTTCCGCCCCCGATGGCAACAATAGCATTGTTCTCCGCAATAGCCAGTTTCTTATACTGGTTTTTGGGAGCACTGAAGCTCTTGTTAAACACAACAGGCATCTCCTGTGCGAAGGCCTGTGTGCCTACCGCCAGTAATAGCATTAGTGAGGAAAATTTGTTCATTTGTATTAGTTTGATATACGCTAAAAAATAACCGATAAATAGTTTATTGAATCTTAATCTCACATCTTCTGTTGATACCCTGCAGTTGTATAAAGTATTCCCTGTTAGCCTCGAGCCGCTGGCTCCCCGCCATCCATACCGGACGGGTAGATCCGAAATAATTGATCCTGATTTTATCAGGCGCTACTCCCCTGCTCAGCAGGCACTCCTGGATGTATACTGCCCGGTTCTTCGACAGCGACAGGTTATACCGCTCGGTGCCAATAATATCTGTATGCCCGTTCACCAATATGATCCGGTGCGGGTTCGACTTCCATATCCGGAAAATAGAATCCAGCTTACGCCATTCCTGGTCCTGCGGCACAAAAGAATTCAGGTCGTAGTAAATCACACCGGGCACTTTCCACAATGCTTCCAGCACTTTCACAACACTGTCTTTTACCAGCGTATAACCCATACCGTTAGCAATGGCATGAGGACCGCTAACCGACTGCTGCCACGATACCATTTCCGGGCTGCTGTAGGCAGCCTGGCCGGCATAGGCCGGTTGTACTGTAGTGGTGGCCGCAACTACCGGTTGAACATTGCTGTTACCAGGATGATCATTTTGCCAGGGAATAATTTCGGGAGAACTGTCTGCTGCTGTATTGGTGTAATCCACCATGTTGCGCTCCGGACTAACGGCAACGGCTACTACAGGAACAGGTTTTAACACAACGCTATCTATCACCGGCGTTGCCAGAGGGAGATTGTCGTATTGTTTGGTTCCAACTAAAGTCAGCTGTTGACGGGCATCCGTCTGATTCATGGTATAAGGCACCCGGTCGTCTTCTTTTACTGGCTTGCCGGGATAAGGCAGGTCCAGCTGTTTCAAAGGATTTTTCTTCAGGTTTAACACATAGATATGATCGTTATCATGCGCGCCTGAACGGTCTGATGTAAAATATAATAACAGTTTGCTTTCATCCAGTACGGGATTCAGATCATCAAACTGCGTATTCACAGGATACGGCAAATGTACAGTTCCTTCTTCCGGTTTTTTAATATTTATCATAAAGATGTCCAGTCCACCAAACCCACGAAGGCCATTGGAAGAAAAGAACAACTTATCACCTACCACAAAAGGATACAGTTCATTTCCATTGGTATTTACCTGCGGACCCAGGTTCACCGGCGCTTTCCACCGTTTGGCTTCCTTGTCCCAGTCGGTGTAGTAAAGATCGGTACCACCCTGACCACCAGGCATATCGGATGCAAAGTACAAACGTTTACCATTAGGTGCAACTGATGGATGAAGGAAAGAATATGTTTCCAGGTTTTTCCCCAGCTTCACTGGCAGCGGCTTACTCCACATATCATGATCGGGCTGGTAAACAGCAGATAACAACTGCGTGCCGTTATTGTAATTAATATAGGAATTCTTATCGTTCTTTACATCCGTAAACCGGTTGGAAGTATAGATCACCTTTTGCCCGTTATCAAAGAAAGAAGCAGGTCCTACCTGTAATACTCCGCGCAGGCTATTGTTAAAAGGCTCTACCCCATCTTCAGAAATCTGGTATAATTTGGAATTGGTATAGAAAGATTGCTGCTCGTTTTTCCGGATATCATTGGAAAGAAAAACAATGCTATTGCGGTATAAGGCAAGTCCATACTGGTACCCGGGCAAATTCAGGCGAAGACTGTCCACCCTTATATTCTCCATGGAATCACGGTTAAAGAAACCGTAATAATTCACCAGCGACTCTTTCAGATTGGTAAACCGCGCATTGTTCTTATAGTTATTGGCATACACTGCGCTGATCTCCTGGGCTTTCACTACCCTTCCGGTGCGCTTCAGCAAATCAATGTAATTGGTTACATCCGTTACCAGCACGTCTTTTTCCGGCTTGTACAACAGCTCATCGTATAAACTGATCGTTTTTTCAAACTGCCTGGTTTCAAAGTATACCCGCGCCAGCTGCAATTTAGCCCGGCGTAAAACTTCTTCACTGCCGCCATTATTTATTACTTCATTACACAAAGAGATCGCTCTCTCGTATTCCTGTCTCTTGTAAAGCCGTTCCGCACGCTTTACCTTAGCCATACTTCCCAAGCCACCTATTTGCACTCGGTCTTTTACAAAACTGCAGGAAACAAACAGGGAAACAATGCTCAGAAAAAGTATGAGGGAAGAGAAACTGTATTTTCGCATACCATTCTTGATTTTTAAAATTAGAAATAACGCGGTGCTACCACTTTCCACTTCGACCACGAGAAGCGGTAATTAATCATCACTTCATGCGACACCGTTTGCGCACCTTTCAGATTCGACTGCATAGGCGTATCATACGAATAACCGATCTGCAAGTTCTTCGTTGCCTGCACCTGCACCAAACCCGTCATCGTTTTTTCAGAACGCCACGATGCACCCAGCCAGATCAGGTTCTTCAGAAGGATATTGGCATTCAGATCATACTGAAAACCCGCTCCCTTCACCTGGCGTAACAACACGTTTGGCTTTAACTTCACATCATCATTAATATTGATCAGGTAACCCGTTTGCAGGTAATAGTGCGATTCCACCACTACCTTATTCACGCTGTTGCCAAGGTCAAAACTTTTAAAAGTAGGCGACGACAACCCGATAAAGAACCGGTCTGTAAACAACATGAAACCAAAACCCACATCCGTTTTCCAGTAACTCTGGTTTTGTGCAAACACCGGATCTGTAGTAGTCAGGGAACTATTGTCTTCCCTGAAGTGCGACATGCCCCCCTTCAGTCCCAGGGCCAGGTAAATTTTCTCATTAAGCTTCACCCGTTGGGAAATATTCAGGTTCACCGCTGTTTGCGAATTCACCGTGATCTTTTCATTCATCAGCGACACGCCAAAACTGGTGTTGGTGGCTTTAATAGGAGTATAAAAGGAAGCCGTGGCCGTTTTAGGAGCCCCTTCCACACCTACCCACTGGTTACGGCCTACTGCCGTAAGACTGGAAGATTCATCCATAGAAGGGTAAGCCGGATTGATGATCATGCCATTGAACATATACTGCGAGTACAACGGTTCCTGCTGCGCAGCAACCTGTAAACAACAACACCAGCATAAGATAGTAACCCCTAAAGCTTTCATAAGATGCTTTTTCATAGGTATCAGCTTAAATATTTTTTTGTCAGATGCATCCTGCTTAAAATTCGTATGCCCGTTAACGTTTTATCACAATAAACCCGGTGTAACGCTCTTTCTTACCATCTATCTCTACTTCAATATTGTAGAAGTAAGAACCATCCGGCACATCATTTCCTGAACTGCCGCCTGCATTTGCCTTACCGCGGAAGTTCTTCGATTTGTTATCGTAGTGCTGCAACTTAAATACGGTGCCGCCCCAACGATTAAATATCACTACCTCATTATTTGGATACTTGTCGATATTTTCAATATACATCACGTCATTTCCCATGCCATCGTTGTTAGGGGAAAGCGCCGGGTGTACGCGGATCTTACCGCTGTTGTTATTGATCTGGCGGCCATCCGTACTATACTTTTCAACAGCATCGTTTACACCATCTCCATCAGAATCCAGGTCGAGGAAGTTAGGGATACCGTCTCCGTCTGTATCGTCGTCAAATGGATCACCATTGCTGTTGATGTCTTCCTGCTTATCTGTTAATCCGTCGCCATCTGTATCACAACTGCTGCACATCGGATCATCATTCAGGATCACACCGGTAGCTTTGGAAGGCTCACCTAAAGTTGGCGTATGCTGGCCGGAAGGAACTGATACCGTAGTCATCTTCAGGATGAAGGTTTCATTCTGTTCAAAGGTCGTATCCCCTTTAACATTCACTGTTACCTGTCCGATCGTCTGCAACGCCGGGATCACCGTTTGGGTAACTGTGTTGTCGAAATCATTACCCGGCGTGGCTTTGAAGTCCATGTAAGGATAAGATACCCCATCTACCGAAGCCTCAAAATCATAGTTAATCGTAATCGGACGGGAACTTTGCCTGCTCAGCTGTACATTAAACCTCAGCGGTGTATTCTCCCCGGTATCGCCTTCTTTCACGCTGAATTTGTCGGCAGCAAAAGTGAGGGTCAACGGATCGTTATCCGTGATCGCAACCCTTGCAGTATCCGTAGCCCCGGCTTTATATACCAGGGTACTGCTGCCGCCAATGTAGGGCAGTATCGCTGCTTTCAGGAAGCCGTCATCGTCATTGATATCGTTATCACCAGTGGTGATAATAAACGAGTGTTGCTTTGTAAGCGCCGGCATGTTGATGGTTAAGATGTTACCGCTTACGGTACCTTCACCGGCTGTAAACGTACGGGCGGCATCCTGCGTAATGCGGAGGCGTACCGGCACATCGTAGGCCGCAGATGCGGGCGATTTCAAGGTGAACTTCATACCGCTTCCTTCAGCCGCAGTAACAGCTTCTGCTGATATTTCCACCACCAGCGTATCATTATCATGAATGATTACATCAGCTGCGGCGCTCCCAGATAACGGCCAGGTAATACCTGCCATACTGCTGCTCACTGCGCCCAGCTGTACTTTCACATCTTCATCTCCCTCTACAATATTGTTATCGATCGGTGTTACTTTAATGTCTGCACCATTCTGGCCGGCGGGGATCATCACCGTGCCACTCAGCTTACGGTAACGGGTGTCTGCTACAGCAGTACCGCTAACGGTATAGGTTACATTCACATCTTTCACGGCAGATAACTGTGTATCGGAGAACCGTACACGGAAAGATCCTGGTACATCCGGCTCGGTGGCATCTGCTGTTTTCGCAATCATCATCTCCCGGCCCGGAGCAGAGCTTTCATCATCATGCACTATCAGGGTAACAGTATCCTTATCATCTACATCCAGCGCGATGTTCTTATTAAACCGCTTCATCTGTGCCAGCATTAGTGCCAGCTTCACCTGTTCATCGCCCTCTATCACTTTATTGTCAATCACATTCACGGGAACGGATATACTATTCTGACCGGCAGGAATCACCGCGGATGTTTGTACCGGCGCAATGTTGGTCGTGCCGGCAATGCTGCTTACGTAAAATACTACTTTCACATCAGCTGCTGCAATGCTGCTGCCCGGCAGTTTCACCGTGTATGCCCCGTTTGTAGCCGGTTCTGCGGCGTCTTTGTTCTTTTGCAATACTACGCGCATATCACCCGTTTCAGGGATCAGCACCATACCTGGCTGGGAAAGTGTATAACCCGTTGTTGCCAGCTGTGCGGTAAATTGCAGTTGCTCGTCTCCTTCCAGGATATTATCGCCTGTTAATTTCAGCTGGTATAATTTACTATGTGCTCCGGCAGCCAGCGTTACCTGTGCAGGCACACCACTGTAATCTGCATTATCTGCAGTAGATACGGCGTTTCTGCTGATATTGATCACTACATCTTCGGAAGAAATGATCTGGCTGTTCACAAACCCGATGGTCACATCACTGTTGCTGCCTTCGTGTATAACGGAGGAGTCAATACGCATTTCTACCTTCAGGTTATCCGGATTCAACCGCGTAGCGTCATCAATCGTTACAGATAATTTATCTCCTTTCATACCTGCAAAACCCTGTGGCGTTGCGGCGATCCATAACAGCTCCGGTTTCTCCAGTATAAAGTCTGTTTTGGCAGTAAAAGAGAAGGTAGCATCAGGTATTCCTGCAGGAATGATTACGGTAGCCGGCAGGTTATCAATATCTGCTGCTGTTGCTACGGATGTTGCATCCCTGTTCAGGGTAACAATGATATCCTTGCTGGCAGTAACACCTGGCGCCAGGCTTACCTTCATCTGGTAAGTATTTCCTTCCAGTACTTTGGTACCCGCTGTTACGGAAGTAAGATGTATGAACCCGGTAACCGGATCATCATGTGTTCTGTCTTTGATCGTAATGGTGGTATCTCTTACAACAGCGGTATTAAAAGTAGCATCTGTAATGCTGCCTTTAAATACCACGGTTTCATCATCTTCCAGTACCAGGTCTTTTAATGCCTTCAGCACAAAGGTGTGGGTACCCTTGTTTTGTCCTTTTTTAATAATAATATCATAAGGAGATGGTAAGGCATTATGATCTGCGTTTACCGCGGTACTCAGCGTCTTATCTTTTGTTACATGCACCGTGATGTCCTTGCCCGCCAGCAGGTTGTTGGGCAGCTGCGCACTCAGCGTTGCACCGGAACCGTTTTCATCAATAGCAGCCAGTGTGCTGTTGAGTACAACAGGCGCCGGCAGCGGATACTGCGTTGGATCATCCTCAATGGTGAATACCGGTTTACTGATGGTGTAAGTACTGATGCCATCTGTAGCGCTGGTATTGATGATAAAATTCTCGGGCCCCTCTGTGAAGTTATCTTTCTTAATCTTCAAACCGGTAACGATACTGTTGCCGCTGTTCAGGTAAACGTCGGGCGCCAGGGTGTAATCCAGCCCGGCTTCCGCACTGCCTGCCGATTGTGGCAGTAATATATGAACAGGTACATCAGTGGTAACGCCGGCAGGTAAACTAATAGTTACCGCGCCGCTATCGCCTTCTGTCAGTGGTGTTTTCCAGGCGCTAACATTCAATGCCAGATTAGCGGCATCGCTGCGGGTAAGGTCCTGTATCGCCAGCGGCAGGTTATTAACCGTATATCCATTAACGGTAGCATTCACCACCAGTGTTTCGTTCTTCTCCAGCACCTTGTCAGTCACTGTTTTCAGTAGCTCAAAGGTAGCAGTGGTTTGTCCGTGCGGCAACACATAGGAAGTGGCCGACAGCGTATAGTCATCAATGTTTTTAGCGGTAGTAAGCGCATTATTTACCGCCAGCTGTATGCTTACATCTTTTGTAGACGCATAAGGCACCGTCACGGTCACCATCACTTTATTGCCTTCCGGAACCAAGGTGGCATCCGGGGTAAGTGTCATTTTCCTTGCGTTCGGCTGCTTCTCTGTGTAGTCTTTGATATACACACCTGCACTGGTAGCTGGCATGTTGGTATTACCCTTGTTGCCTTCAATAATCAGTTTCCCTTCATCATCCAGTATGGCATTGGTACCCGCCGTAATGGCCGGAGCAGATGCAGCGGAGGTGTTGTTCAGGATGGTCACACTGGCTGGTACCGCCGTATGACGGGCATCAGCTACAGTAGAAGCGGCAGCATCCTTCGCCAGGTTGATCACCCAGTTTTTACCGGCTTTCCAGCCATGTGGGAAAGTGGCCGTTATCACCGCACTGCTTCCTTCGTAAATGTTGTCGGGCGTACTCGTGAGGATAATGGAATCGCCCACAGGGAAAGGATACTGCGCATCTTTAATACTCATATCCATTGTTGCCGGCAGGAACGTGTACACGGTGCTGAGTGCATCACTTACCGCAGGAGTGATATGTATATCTTCTGCATCTTCTACCAGGATATCTGATGCAACCTTTAACTGTGCAATACCCGAAGCACCGGTAAACGTAGTATCCGCAGGCAGGTAATAATCTGTATTACGTGTAGCCGTTCCGGTAGCGCCACCCATTGTAATCTTAACCGGTATTTCGGTGGTTACACCGGCAGGTAAACTGAAACCAATATTATTGATACTGTTTTCATTCACCGCACCGGATGGCAGCGTGAAGGTGATCTTTGTTTTAGCCGCATCCCTGCGGGTAGCGTCATTAAGCTGGATAGCCGCATCTGTAATCGTATAGCCGGTAGCGGTACCCTTTATCTTCAGTTGTTTATCCTTTTCTATCACTTCATCCGCAACGGCTTTAATAACCGGTGCAGCGGTGGTGAAGGTGTTGCTGTTCTTCGGGAACACAATGCTTGTCTGCAATACGGTATAGTCGGCCGCTGCTGCATCGGTGCCGGTTGGATTGGTTGCCAGTGTAATCGTTACGTCTTTGGCGGCTGCATAGCCCGCTGGTAACGATACCGTGAAAGCAGTACTGCTGCCTTCTGCAAGCGGGGAAGTGACTGCTGTTAAAGTCAGTTTTTTCTGCGCAGGATCAGTACCATCCGTAATATTAATGATAGCGCTGGTAGCCGGCATATTGGTGTTACCGGCATTGCCATCTACTTTGATGAAGCCGCCGTCGTCGAATACGTTGTTGATTTTAGTGGTAATAGCTGCGGTAGTGCCGGATGCGGCGTTGGTGGCAATGGTCACGGAGGCAGGGATCGTACCATGACTGGTATCAGCTGTCGTAGAGCGCAGGGCATCTTTCGCCAGGTTGATGGTCCAGGCTTTACCAGCTTTCCAGCCATGCGGGAAGGTAGCGGTAATGATAGCAGAACCGCCTTCCGTTACCGGGTCAGGCGTGCTGGTCAGCAATACGGAATCTCCCGCAGGGAAAGGATACTGCGCATCTTTAATACTCATATCCATTGTTGCCGGCAGGAACGTGTACACGGTGCTGAGTGCGTCACTTACCGCAGGAGTGATATGTATATCTTCTGCATCTTCCACCAGGATATCTGATGCAACCTTTAACTGTGCAATACCCGAAGCACCGGTAAACGTAGTATCCGCAGGGAGGTAATAATCTGTATTACGTGTAGCCGTTCCAGTGGCGCCACCCATTGTAATCTTAACCGGTATTTCGGTGGTTACTCCGGCAGGTAAACTGAAACCAATATTATTGGTACTGTTTTCATTCACCGCACCGGATGGCAGCGTGAAGGTGATCTTTGTTTTAGCCGCATCCCTGCGGGTAGCGTCATTAAGCTGGATAGCCGCATCTGTAATCGTATAGCCGGTAGCGGTACCCTTTATCTTCAGTTGTTTATCCTTTTCTATCACTTCATCCGCAACGGCTTTAATAACCGGTGCAGCGGTGGTGAAGGTGTTGCTGTTCTTCGGGAACACAATGCTTGTCTGCAATGCGGTATAGTCGGCCGCTGCTGCATCGGTGCCGGTTGGATTGGCAGCCAGTGTAATCGTTACGTCTTTGGCGGCTGCATAGCCCGCTGGTAACGATACCGTGAAAGCAGTACTGCTGCCTTCTGCAAGCGGGGAAGTGACTGCTGTTAAAGTCAGTTTTTTCTGCGCAGGATCAGTACCATCCGTAATATTAATGATAGCGCTGGTAGCCGGCATATTGGTGTTACCGGCATTGCCATCTACTTTGATGAAGCCGCCGTCGTCGAATACGTTGTTGATTTTAGTGGTAATAGCTGCGGTAGTGCCGGATGCGGCGTTGGTGGCAATGGTCACGGAGGCAGGGATCGTACCATGACTGGTATCAGCTGTCGTAGAGCGCAGGGCATCTTTCGCCAGGTTGATGGTCCAGGCTTTACCAGCTTTCCAGCCATGCGGGAAGGTAGCGGTAATGATAGCAGAACCGCCTTCCGTTACCGGGTCAGGCGTGCTGGTCAGCAACACGGAATCTCCCGCAGGGAAAGGATACTGCGCATCTTTAATGCTCATGTCCATCGTTGCCGGCAGGAACGTGTACACGGTGCTGAGTGCGTCACTTACCGCAGGAGTGATATGTATATCTTCTGCATCTTCCACCAGGATATCTGATGCAACCTTTAACTGTGCAATACCCGAAGCGCCGGTAAACGTAGTATCCGCAGGCAGGTAATAATCTGTATTACGTGTAGCCGTTCCAGTGGCGCCACCCAATGTAATCTTAACCGGTATTTCGGTGGTTACACCGGCAGGTAAACTGAAGCCAATATTATTGGTACTGTTTTCATTCACCGCACCGGATGGCAGCGTGAAGGTGATCTTTGTTTTAGCCGCATCCCTGCGGGTAGCGTCATTAAGCTGGATAGCCGCATCTGTAATCGTATAGCCGGTAGCGGTACCCTTTATCTTCAGTTGTTTATCCTTTTCTATCACTTCATCCGCAACGGCTTTAATAACCGGTGCAGCGGTGGTGAAGGTGTTGCTGTTCTTCGGGAACACAATGCTTGTCTGCAATGCGGTATAGTCGGCCGCTGCTGCATCCGTACCGGTTGGATTGGCAGCCAGTGTAATCGTTACGTCTTTGGCGGCTGCATAGCCCGCTGGTAACGATACCGTGAAAGCAGTACTGCTGCCTTCTGCAAGCGGGGAAGTGACTGCTGTTAAAGTCAGTTTTTTCTGCGCAGGATCAGTACCATCCGTAATATTAATGATAGCGCTGGTAGCCGGCATATTGGTGTTACCGGCATTGCCATCTACTTTGATGAAGCCGCCGTCGTCGAATACGTTGTTGGTTTTAGTGGTAATAGCCGCGGTAGTGCCGGATGCGGCGTTGGTGGCAATGGTCACGGAGGCAGGGATCGTACCATGACTGGTATCAGCCGTCGTAGAGCGCAGGGCATCTTTCGCCAGGTTGATGGTCCAGGCTTTACCGGCTTTCCAGCCATGCGGGAAGGTAGCGGTAATGATAGCAGAACTGCCTTCCGTTACCGGGTCAGGCGTGCTGGTCAGCAATACGGAATCTCCCGTAGGGAAAGGATACTGCGCATCTTTAATACTCATGTCCATTGTTGCCGGCAGGAACGTGTACACGGTGCTGAGTGCATCACTTACCGCAGGAGTGATATGTATATCTTCTGCATCTTCCACCAGGATGTCTGATGCCACTTTTAACTGTGCAATACCGGAGGCACCGGTAAACGTAGTATCCGCAGGCAGGTAATAATCAGTATTACGTATAGCCGTTCCGGTAGCGCCGCCCATTGTAATCTTAACCGGTATCTCGGTGGTTACTCCGGCAGGTAAACTGAAACCAATATTATTGGTACTATTTTCATTCACCGCACCCGATGGCAGCGTGAAGGTGATCTTTGTGTTGGTAGTATTCCTGCGGGTGGCATCATTAATGATGACTGCTGTATCTAACACGGTGTATCCGGTTAAACCAAACACACTGCCCGCCAGCCCCAGTCGTTCGTCATTTTCAATAATATGATCATCCCCCACCGCATTGATAATAGTATAAGTAGTAGTATAAGGAGAAGGGGTATTGGCCGGTAACCGGAGGGTATCTTCCGTCATCCAGCCAAAGTCTGTTACACCGGCGTCGGAGCCGGCCACTTTTCTTGTCAGCGCAATTACAATGTCTTTTGCAGAGGTATATCCGGCAGGCAGCGCAATAGTAAAACGGGTACTATCGCCTTCTGGCAGATGATACGTCAGGGGGGCAATGGTTAATTTCTTCTGGGCAGGAGAGGTCGCGTCGTTGATGATCAGGGTAAGACTGTCCTTTACCAGGATACCTGCATCCGCAGTGCTTCCCACTAGTACCAGCTTGCGGGTATCATCCAACACCTGGTTGGTGGTGGTTCCAACAATTACCGTATCAGAGAGTATCCTGGCTGCTGGTATGGTAACGGTACCCGATGGGAAAGTATAGGTGCCCGCTGCCGCTGTTGAAGAGCCGCCGGGCGTAAAGTTAACCTGGATAGGGATTTCGGTGGTAAGACCCGCTGGCAGTTCTGCCCATACGCCCGGAGACGTGCCTTCATTAATGCTGTTGGCAGCAATATGTAAGATAACAGGAGCCGTCATTGGCAACTGTGCATCGGTGATATTTACTACAAACGGTGTAACAGTTGTGGTATAAGTAGTGGAAGGTATAGGGTCTGATGCAGTAAGTTCGATCTCTATCTTCTCTGTTCCTTCTATGGCGTTATCACTTTTAATCTTGAACGGAACCGTGATGCGACCAGCTCCCTGGGGAATAGTAACGGGTCCGGTAAGTTCATAGTCCGTACCATCAGTAGCAGTGGAAGTGCTTTTTTTATTGATGCTCACATCAATCGGTAGATCGGTAGTAACACCGGTTGGTAAAGATATGGTTACCAGCCCGTCGTAAGGCTCTTTCAGCAACGCAGGAGCATCTGTTGTAAAAGAAAGCACCGTTAAAGTAGGATCAAGCCGGGTAGCATCCTCAATGTGGAGCGATTTGGAAGAAGTTTGTGGTTGTCCCATCACCACCGCGTCCGCTTTGAAATTTACCAGTTCGTCTTTTTCCAGGATACTGTCTTTTACAGGTCTTACCGGGATATTTACCCCGTTGGAATCTTTCTCTATATAAGCAATGTTGTTATAGGTAAAATCTGATGCAACCGCCTCTGTGCCGGCCACCACTGATAAATCCACCTGAGTTCTTTCAGAAGCCAGCACTCCTGGAGGAAGTGTTACACGAACCGAATCAATAATACCTTCCCGGATCTTTGCAGGAGCCGACAAGGTAATGTGTTTGGGTTCATCATCCTGGATAGTGTATACGCTGGTCGTTCGCCCGGTTATGTTCACCAGTTTATTTTCGGTAACGGGTACCAGCTGAAAGGTCATATGCCGGCTGTATTCCAGGGCATTGTTGCCAATGATCTTTATGTTGCTCAATCGTATTTTATCCCCGGCCACATATGCTTTCGCAGGAATCATAAAACCGCCGTAAAAAGTAAAGTCGGTTCCTTGCACCGCATTATGCGACCCTCCAGACGGAGGCACCAACGCCACTTTTACATACATCTCTGAAGTAACGGTAGCGGTATTGTTCACCACCAGGTACAAATCCGGTGAGGCGAGATCCCCGTTATTTCCTTCCAGGCCGGTGGCAGAGTCTTTTTCAAACGACACGGAAATAGGATCAGTACCGGTACTAAGGGGCGATCCCTGGAGATTAATATGCACCGGTGTATTGTCATATCCATAATCAACTGCCACACGGGTACCAATAGCTTTGGTGGTGGGTTTCACGCCAAGGGTGATACCTGCCGCCAACCCTTTAGGGGCCGTGTTTACGCCGCCTTCATCAATGGCGTTTACCAGCATGAAGTTGTTAAAGTTCTGCCTGTCTCCTGCCGACTTGGCCACATAGGAAGAAAAGGTGCTATAGGCGTGATAGGTATGTGAGAATTCGCCTACCGTCGCGTTGGGATAATCGGAATTAAAACCAGGCGGTCTTATAAAACCTATGATGTCCGGATTGGGTCCCCCACCCGGAGGATTCATATACCCGGTAGCGCTTCTGTTATTATCCAGTATAGGCCCCACCGGATCATCCTGCATGGTGGGAAATTCACTCAGGTACAGGTAAAAAGTGGTGGAGGGCCTGTCGTTATAAAAAGTATAATCCAGTACAAAGTAACTGTTGGGCACCACGTAGGTGATAGTCATCAGCACGGTGGCAACAAATGGCCCTCTTCCTGCATTTTCATAATACGAGAGGGAGTCAACCAAACAAACCTTATAAGGGTCCGCAACTGTGCCGGAACCCATTACCTCGGATATTTTTTCAAAATTAATGTCAATAGGGGTCGGGGTCTGAAACCCGCTGGTATTTTGCATCTTGAAATTCGACCGGATCCCCATCACGGAGCTTGAGTTTTCCTTCCTGGATTCAGATCTTCCATTCCTGGTTACCTCGTAGGTGCCATCCGTATTGATCTTTATCCTCAATCCATCGGTAAGCGTATTTCCTCCAAGGGGGTTGATGGTTACCTGCGCCTGTACACCCGTACTGATCAGGAAAAAAGCGGCTATCAGGAATAACGCCTGGCACAGGAACACGGGGATACGATGGGGCATATCTTGCTTAATTAATTTCGTAGGATAGGAAAGGAGTAACATATAAGCGTGTAAATTTCTATTTATACATATAGATTTTAAGTCAAAAATGTGAAAAACAGTCCTTTGTAAAACCCTATATGCGAATCTCTGTAATTGGCTCTCCCGGCAGGCTTCTAATATTGCTCCTTCTTCTCTTCTGATGAAACTGAAAAACCAGCCGCCGGCAATTTATAATCTCTATAATCGTATAGTGGTGGGTGCCTAAGACGCGCTAATGGGCGTTTTTTATGATTTTTATAATTATGCCATACTCTTCCATCTGTCACACATCTCTAAACAATTAAATATAAAATCATATATTTTAATTAGCAAATCTATAATAATATTTATATTAAATCAAATTAATTTATCTAACCATAAGTGAGGGGGCCGGAAACAGTGATTAACAAATTTTTAAGGCAGATAACGCCTTATATATCCGATGCGGTTATGTTAAAAGTTAAAATAACCCTAGATTTGCAAAAAACAATTCAGAATGTCAACAATTGCAAAATCAAACATTGACTTTAGCCTCGGATACAAGGTAAAAGACATGTCTCTCGCGGCCTGGGGTCGTAAAGAGATAGAACTGGCAGAAGCCGAAATGCCCGGACTGATGTCACTGAGAGAAGAATATGGTAACAGCAAACCATTGCAAGGTGCACGTGTTGCTGGTTGTTTGCATATGACTATCCAAACTGCCGTATTAATAGAAACCCTGGTAGCTCTCGGTGCTGAGGTGCGCTGGAGCTCCTGCAATATTTTCTCTACGCAGGACCACGCTGCCGCTGCTATCGCCGCTGCAGGAGTACCCGTATTTGCCTGGAAAGGTCTGAATGAAGCAGACTTCGACTGGTGTATTGAACAAACCCTGTTTTTTGGCAGCCCCGACCGTCCGCTGAATATGATCCTGGACGATGGTGGTGACCTGACTAACATGGTGTTCGACAAATACCCTGAGCTGATCCAGCACATCAAAGGACTGAGCGAAGAAACCACTACCGGTGTTCACCGCTTATACGACCGCATGAAAGCTGGTACTTTACCAATGCCTGCGATCAATATCAACGACTCCGTTACCAAATCCAAATTCGATAACAAATACGGTTGCCGCGAATCCTGCGTAGATGCGATCCGTCGCGCTACAGATGTGATGATTGCCGGTAAAGTAGCTGTTGTTGCCGGTTTTGGCGACGTAGGTAAAGGTTCTGCTGAATCACTGAGAGGTGCAGGCGCCCGCGTTATCGTTACTGAAATTGACCCTATCTGCGCTTTACAGGCTGCAATGGAAGGTTATGAAGTAAAGAAAATGAACGACGCCGTTAAAGAAGCCGATATCATCGTAACCACCACCGGTTGCCGCGATATCATCACCGGCGAACACTTCAAACTGATGAAAGATAAATGCATCGTTTCTAATATCGGTCACTTCGATATCGAAATCGATGTAGCCTGGTTAAACAAAAACTACGGCAACACTAAAGTTGAAATCAAACCACAGGTAGATAAATACACCATCGATGGTAAAGATATCATCCTGCTGGCAGAAGGCCGCCTGGTAAACCTCGGTTGCGCTACCGGCCACCCTTCTTTCGTAATGAGTAACTCCTTCACCAACCAGGTACTGGCTCAGCTGGAACTGTGGCTCCACTCAGAAAACTACGAAAACAAAGTATACGTACTGCCTAAACACCTGGATGAAAAAGTTGCCCGTCTCCACCTGAAAAAAGTAGGCGTGGAACTGGATGTACTGACCACCGCACAATCTGAATACCTCGGTATTCCTGCAGAAGGTCCATTCAAACCAGACTACTACAGATACTAGTTTTTTACGACTAACAAATACAAATGCAGCGGAGAAGAAGTCACTACTTTTTCTTCGCTGCATTTTTTGTAAAAGCTAAAAGCCGTAATTTTGCCACATGACAAAGCTGAGTGTAAACATCAACAAGTTTGCTACCCTGCGCAACGCACGTGGAGGCAATCTACCGGATATATTAAAAGTGGCCCAGGATTGTGAACGCTTCGGCGCCGACGGCATCACCGTTCACCCCCGCCCCGATGAACGCCATATCCGCTACCAGGATGTAAGAGACCTGAAACCATTGGTCACCACAGAGTTCAATATCGAAGGATACCCTTCCCAGGACTTTATGGACCTCGTACTGGCGGTTAAACCTCACCAATGCACACTGGTCCCCGATCCGCCGGATGCCATCACCTCCAACACCGGGTGGGATACCATCGCATACCAGTCGCAGCTGAAAGACGTGATCTCCACCCTCAAAAAAGCAGGGATCAGGGTCTCCATCTTCCTCAATGCAGATGTTACAAAAGTAGAAGGCGCTAAAACCGCTGGGGCCGACCGCATAGAACTCTATACCGGCCCTTACGCAGAAGAATATACGAACGCACGCACACAGCCGCAAAACCTGCAGCTATTCAACGACTATAAAAATACGGCAAGAGAAGCCACCGCTATTGGCCTGGACCTTAACGCCGGCCACGACCTCAACCTCGATAACCTCCGCTTCTTTAAACTGCATATACCACAGCTGAAAGAAGTATCCATTGGCCATGCACTCGTGGCAGATGCACTCTACTTCGGTCTGGAAAATACCATCCAGCTGTATAAAAGACAACTGGCCGACTAACTTATACAAAACAATAAAGCCATTCCGTATTATTGGAATGGCTTTATCAACCCTTAAAACAATCAACATGAAGTTCATAACGGGGTCACAACAAAACCGGTATGAACAGTATATAGTTTGCCGTCATGACTGACAGCAATGTTACACACTTACTTCTTTAATAACGCTATTTCCAGCACTTGGTTCATTTGCTTTACATAATGAAACTTCATCCCCTTAATATAAGATGGATTGATCTCTTTAATATCTTTTTCATTTTGCCAGCAAAGAATAATCTCACGGATACCTGCCCTTTTGGCGGCCAGTATCTTTTCCTTAATACCACCTACCGGTAACACCTGTCCGCGAAGCGTGATCTCACCCGTCATAGCCAGGTATGATTTTACCCTCCGGCCCGTAAATACAGAAGCCAACGCTGTAAGCATCGTGATGCCCGCACTCGGACCATCCTTTGGAACAGCGCCCTCCGGCACATGCACATGCACACTCTTCTGCGTAAACTTCTTCGGATCAATACCCGCTTCCTCTGCATGGGATTGCAGATAAGTCAGCGCTGTAACAGCCGACTCCTTCATCACATTACCCAGGTTACCCGTCAGCTTCAGATCACCCTTACCCTCGCTCAAACTGCTTTCTATAAACAGGATATCCCCGCCTACATAGGTCCAGGCAAGCCCCACCGCTACTCCCGGCGGATTACCTACCTTATAGATTTCATTGGAATAACGGGGTTTACCCAATATCTTCTGAAGCCCCTCTTCGGTTAACGCATCCGGTAATTTCTCATCCATCGCCACCTGCTTCGCCAGGTTGCGCATAATAGCGGCAAACTGCCGGTCAAGCTCACGCACCCCACTTTCACGGGTGTAATCGGCAATCAATTGCTCTATCACCGTATTGCTGATCTTTACCTTCGTATCCTTCAAACCATGTGCATCCTTTTGCTTGGGCAACAGGTGCCTCTTGGCAATCTCTACTTTTTCTTCAATGGAATACCCGCTCAGATCAATAATCTCCAACCTGTCACGCAGCGCCGGGTGAATAGAACTGATACTATTGGCGGTAGCAATGAACAACACCTTGCTCAGGTCGTACTCCAGCTCCAGGTAATTGTCGTAGAAAGTAGCATTCTGCTCAGGGTCCAGTACCTCCAGCAATGCGGAACTTGGATCGCCGCGCATATCGTTACCAATCTTATCAATTTCATCGAGGATCATCACCGGGTTCGACGATTTGATTTTACGGATCGACTGTACCACCCTGCCCGGCATAGCGCCGATATAGGTTTTACGGTGCCCGCGGATCTCACTTTCATCGTGCAAACCACCCAGGCTCAGGCGAACATATTTACGGCCAACAGCGTTGGCAATAGATCGGCCCAGGGAAGTTTTACCAATACCCGGAGGGCCTACGAAACACAGAATGGGTGACTTCATATCCCCCTTCAGTTTCAGCACTGCCAGGTATTCCAGGATGCGCTCCTTTATTTTCTCCATGCCATAATGGTCATGGTCCAGTATCTTCTTCGCCTTCTTCAGATCATAACTATCCGTGGTGTACTCGCCCCAGGGCAGGTCCAGCAACAGATCCAGGTGATTATATACCACGCTGTAATCCGGTGTGCTCGGATGCATACGCTCCAGTTTCTCAATCCCCTTCGCAAAAGCTTCCGCAGCGGCAGCCGGCCATTTCTTTTCTTCCGCCTTGCGCTTCATTTCCTTCAGCTCCCGGTCGTTGGCATCTCCACCCAGTTCTTCCTTGATCGACTTCATCTGCTGCTGCAGGAAATAATCCCGCTGCTGCTTGTCCAGGTCGGCCTTGGTTTTGTTGGTAATTTTATTCTTGAGCTCTGCCAGCTGTAATTCTGTTTGCAACAGTTTCATCAGCAATTCCGCACGGGTACGGAGGTTATTGATCTCCAGTAACTGCTGCTTCTCTTTCAGATCTGAGTTCAGGTTGGAAGAAACAAAATGCACCAGGAAAGAAGGATTCTCAATGTTCTTTAAAATGATGCTTGCTTCTGAAGGCAGGTTGGGAGAAAGCTGGATGATCTGTGCTGCCAGGTCTTTGATGGAAGATATATACGCTTCAAATTCTGAATCGTCTTCCGCCGCTTCATCGTGCAATACACTGATCTTGGCTTTGAAATAGGGATCTTCCGTCACTATCTCGTCTATCTTAAAGCGCTTGCGGCCCTGTATGATGATAGTGGTGCCACCATCAGGCATTTTAATGAGCTTTACAATACGCGCCACGGTACCCACTTCACTCAGATCTGCCACACCCGGATCTTCTATCGTACTGTCTTTCTGCGCTACCACCCCGATCGACTTGTCTGTTTTGTAGGCGTCATTGACCGCTTTTATGGATTTATCCCGGCCCACCGTAATCGGCAGCACAACACCCGGAAATAATACTGTATTTCGTAATGGTAATAATGCCAGTTCATCGGGAATCTTTTCATCCTCCTGTCCTTCCCCGTCTTCATTCAAAGGGATAATAGGCATGAACTCCATTTCATCTTCCGAATTTCCTAAATAAAATCTGTTCATCTGAGATATTTAAAGCCTCATGAGGACATTCTGTCATACAACCCGGCAAAAGTCCTCGTTTTTTTATGTATCCCTATATAGTCAAGTTTGATGCCAAGTGACGCTCTGGCAGGAACGGAAGAACGCGCAACAGCGTTCCTTTTATCACAAAAAAGCAGCAAAGTTAAAGTATACACTTTAATCTTTGCTGCTTCATCAAAAGTTAACGCTGAACGCGGGAAACTAGAAGGATACGCCTACACCCAGCTGGATGCTCTGGTTTTTCCAGTTACTGGTGTTAGCTACATCTTTGTAATTGTTTACATCATTAAAGCCAATCACATAACGTGCACTCACATTAACAATTGGCAGTTGCAGCCACAAACCGGCTACACCGGAAATGTCGCCGCCTTTAAATGCTTCATTGGCAGCGCCCAATACTTTTTTATCGCTCACTAATGCGCTGAACTGAGGTCCTACCTGTAGTTTCAAACGCGGTGTTCCCAGGTCAATGTTGGCCAGCAAAGGAATACTGAGATAGCTCATAGTAATCTTCTTACCATTATCTTCCAGGTTTCCAGTATTATAAATTTCACTGAAATCGTCTGTAGTTTTTGTTTTGGTAGAAGAGAAGATTAATTCACCCTGAACTCCGAATCCTTTCACCAGATTCACCTGGGCAAACCCACCGATGTGATAACCTAACTTAAATCCATCCTGAAAACCGGTACCATCAAGCTTTCCAAGATTAGCACCCCCCTTCACACCAAAGCGAAGGAATTTCGTTTGTGCATTAACAGTTGACACGGTTGAAACAGCAGCTATCATCAGCACTGCTACGGCGAAAAACAGTTTTTTCATAAATCTATGTATTGTTAGTAATGGTTAAAATATAGACGTCCGGAGTAAAAAATACCCCTATGTTGTAATTACATTTCCAGTAATTACAAATTCCGTGCTATTTGTTAATAAAATCAAAAACTGTATAAAATACGTGCCGTGAAGTAACTCATAATACCCTGATCTGTACCGGTTAAGGGCTTAAAAACCGTATAGGAAGGCGCCAGGTTTATCCGCCCGATAAAATAGGATACATTCATGGAAACATCTATTGCGCGGGGTTCAAATTCAGTGTGATCTTCAAAATTAAGCTCGCCACCGGAAGGGTTGCGGAGCTTCACCATATGGGGCGACCGGCTGATATATTGAAATGCTTTGAGATTACTGTAATAGTTAGCCGTTCCCAGCGTCATGTTCACAGAAGGCGTCACCATCAGTACATCAAACCGACCCACCACGCCGGAAAAAATAAAAGGATGCCTTACAGACGCTATCACATTGAAATCATTGCCATGCAGCGTTTCTTTGGTATACAAGCCCTCCGATACATGCTTTCCCCAGCCGTAATCCAGGCTCAAACCGGGTTGCACCCACCACTTCCGGTAATAGAAGTAGGCAAAAATTTCATTCTTGATCGGGGTGGAAGGCACATCTGAAGAATCGGCGAAAATATACTTTGTATAAGAGATACCAGTAAGAAAGTTCCTGTTTTTCGTATAGTCGTAACCGGCGGTGAAGTCCCATTCAAACCAGGGCTTATTTACCGAGTTAAAAAGATAATACGCGCTAACGCCGGCATACAGCCCGCTTTTGTGATAATAACTTAAAGAAGGTGCGATGAATGTTTTTAAAACGAGGGGATATTCAAAGTTAGCTACTTTACTGCCATAAGCAGGATTGTTCCCGTACCCGATACCGGCCACTACTTCGCTTTTCTGCTGTTTCTGCAACAGCGAATCCAGCTGTCGCTCCAGCTCTGCCAGGCTTTGTCCCGATGCTACACGGCTACATAACAACAGGAAGGTAAAGAAGTATAGGCGCATGTTTTAAAAAGTACGTCGCTGCAAGATAAGCGTAAATCACTTTCATTTAACCCGGCATCCGCGAACAGGACGAATGTGTGGTTAAACAATGCTTTTCTGTCGGTCAATGCGCACAATACCTTCTTATACCAGGTCGATCACCGTAATTTCCGGCAAAATACCCACTCTTCCTGGATAGCCAAGAAACCCGAAGCCCCTGTTTACATACAGGAACTGCTCGCCCTTCTTATATAACCCGGCCCACTCTTTATAAAAATATTGGGCAGGACTCCATTTCAAACCGGGTATCTCCACACCAAACTGCATACCGTGGGTATGGCCCGCCAGCATCAGGGCAATGTCGGGATACTCTGTACGCACCTGCGCATCCCAGTGGGTGGGGTCGTGCGACAGCAAAATTTTAAACGGTATATGTTCTGCTCCTTCGTAAGCCCTTTTCAGATCGCCGTAACGGGGAAAACGTTTGATGGCGCTCCAGTTTTCAATACCAATCAGCGCAATCTGCTCACCGTTGCGGTCCAGCACTACGTTCTCGTTCATCATCAGCTTCCAGCCCAGCTTGCCATGTACCGCTTTCAATTCCTCCAGGTTCTGGTGCTGCAACGCACTGTAGCCATTGGCGTTTTTATCCGGCCAGGGGTAATAATCGCCATAGTCGTGGTTACCCAGGGTGGAATACACGCCCATCGGGGCTTTCACCTCCCGGAATACATCCAGCCATTCCGCCATTTCCACCGCCCGGTCATTAACCAGGTCACCGGTAAACAGCACCAGGTCGGCCTTCTGATCATTGATCATTTTAATCCCCTTCATAACTGCCTCCCGGTTAGCAAAGCTGCCGGAATGGATATCAGAGATCTGCACAATGCGCAGTCCTTTAAAAGAGGCCGGCAAATGCTTAAAGGCCATTTTTATTTTATGTACCCGGTAGTTGTATTTATTGGAGAAGCCGTACAACAGCGTACCAAAAAAAGCGCCTCCGGTGATGAGTCCCAGCCGGTTAATAAACTGTGAACGCGATAATCCGCCCGCTGCCGGGCTTGCAGTCGCCGCGGGTGCACTGCTGAATTTGCGGATCAGCCACAATACCCCTCTTCTGATGTCATCTATCAGCAGGAACACGGTCACCAGCAGCTTTGCCAGCACCAGGCCCATGAAAATCGCCATCAGGTAGGATTTGAGCGTAGGCGACCAGTTATGCCAATTGATATACGGCAACAACGCTATCATCACCACACAGCTGAGAGATATAAACCAGTAAATGGAATAAGTGATGTTCCTTACTTTTGGAGTAGACATGTACACCATGGCCCTGATGGCCTGGAAAACGTAAATATCCAGCAACAGCAGGAAAACAATGAGTATGACGGAATTCAGTCCGGGTCGCATTATAGAAATTTAATATAGATGCCTAATAATGAAGCAATTTAACACAACTAACCGGGTCTGAAAAGTTAAAACCGGTGCTTGTAATTATACTAGACGAATAACAACGGGAAGAATTGTATGTTTTATTTTTTTTTACCCCGTTAACAGGTTACGGGGCTTGTTCTGCGAACACTTTGTGTATAAATAAATATACTACAGCGCCCGAATTTTAGGTAATCGTTGTATTTTTGTCCGATTACGCTACTTTTAATAGAGTTACTTTTAAATATAAGGTGTAGATTAATCACGGATGACGGAGAGCAGATTTCCCCGAAGTTGTCGTGATGTATTCAAATGGATTGATTATGAAGTATACTTGCTATGGACATTCCTGTTTTGCGGTGGAGATTATGGGGAAAAAGATCCTTTTTGATCCTTTCATCACCCATAACGAACTGGCGGCTAAGGTGGATATCCATGCCATAACGGCGGATTATATTTTTGTTTCCCACGGACATGAAGATCATACGGCCGACCTGGTAGACCTGGCAAAACGGACAAATGCAACAGTAGTATCCAATTTTGAAATTGCCACCTGGGCAGGTAAACAGGGAATCGAAAAGGTACATCCCATGAATACCGGCGGGAAATGGAAGTTTGACTTTGGTACGGTAAAATGCGTGGTGGCACAACATTCCAGCAGTTTACCCGATGGAACCTACGGCGGTAATCCCATGGGTTTCATATTTATGACGGAAGAAGGGAATTTTTATTATGCCGGCGATACCGCACTCACCGTGGATATGGAGCTGATACCAGCTGTTACTTCCCTGGATTTTGCAGTACTGCCAATTGGCGATAACTTCACCATGGGCATCGAAGATGCCATTGCGGCCGCTGAAATGATAGAATGTGAGAAAATAATAGGGGTACACTACAACACTTTCGGCTACGTTAAGATTGACACAGACGAAGCAAAGATGCAGTTTATTGATGCCGGGCTTGAACTGTTACTGCCTGAAATAGGCAGTACTATAGAGGTTTGAGGAAGAAGTGATCATAGCTGATTTATCCTTTATCCTATAAATAACCTTGAATTTTTAAATTACACAATGGCTAGAATAATCGCAATCGCTAACCAAAAAGGTGGCGTAGGAAAAACTACAAGTGCAATAAACCTGGCAAGCAGCCTGGCTGTGCTGGAATTTAAGACACTGCTGGTTGACGCCGACCCGCAGGCAAACAGCACCACAGGGCTGGGTTTCGACCTGCGCAATGTGCAGCAGAGCCTGTACGATTGTATGGTGAACGACGTGCTGGCCAAAGATGTTATCCTGGAATCAGATACTCCCAACCTGAAGGTATTGCCTTCCCATATAGATCTCGTAGGCGCAGAACTGGAACTCATCAACCATCCCAACAGGGAAAGGGTGATGAAACAGGTGATCGACACCGTGGAAGCGGACTACGACTTCGTTATTGTTGACTGCTCCCCTTCCCTCGGCCTTATCACCGTAAATGCCCTCGTGGCGTCTAACTCGGTGATCATACCCGTGCAGTGCGAATTTTTTGCACTCGAAGGACTCGGCAAACTGCTCAACACCATCAAAATTGTACAAAGCCGGCTGAATATAGAACTGGAAATTGAAGGCATCCTGATGACCATGTACGATGGCCGTCTGCGCCTCAGCAACCAGGTAGTGGATGAAGTAAAACAACATTTCGAAGAAAGTGTGTTCAACACCATCATCCACCGCAATACCAAACTGGGAGAAGCTCCCAGCTTCGGCAAATCCGTTATTATGTATGATGCAGCCAGCACAGGTGCGATTAACTATCTCAACCTGGCCAAGGAAATCCTGCAGAAACATAATTTCACCAAAATTAAATCTAAAGACAAAATCCTAGCTATTAACGATGACCAATCCAAGTAAGAAAGAGGCGTTAGGCAAAGGCATCCGCTCACTGCTTCAGAACATGGATACAGATCTGAAGCAAACTGCCGGCGCCCTGGGTGATAAGGTAGTAGCTGCTGCTACCGGTATTGAACGCATATCGCTGGATCTGATTGCCACCAATCCGAAACAGCCGCGTCGTGACTTTGATGAGGTTTCTTTACAGGAGCTAAGCCAGTCGATCAAGCTGCACGATGTTATCCAACCCATCACCGTATCCAGGATCAGCGCCAAAAAATTCCAGCTGGTCGCCGGTGAACGGCGCCTGAGAGCCAGCAAACTTGCCGGCCTCAAAGATATTCCCGCTTATATCCGCCAGGTAAACGACCAGGAACTTCTGGAACTCGCCCTGCTGGAAAACCTGCAACGGGAAAACCTCAACGCCATTGAAGTTGGACTCAGCTATAAAAGGCTTATGGATGAATGCAGTCTCACCCAGGAACAGGTGGCCGACCGCATGGGCAAAGAAAGAAGTACCGTTACCAACTATATACGCCTGCTGAAACTGCCGCCGGATATCCAGGTAGCCGTTCGCAACGGCCAGCTGAGCATGGGCCACGCCCGCGTACTCACCGGCGTGGAAAATGTGGAAAACCAACTTTTCCTGTATAACGAAATCCTGAAAAACGGATTGTCAGTACGCCAAACAGAAGAACTGGCCCGCACCATCAATCAGGCCGATAAAAATCATCAGCAAAAAGCTGGCAAAGTAAAACTACCTCCTGCTTTTCAGAAAATACAGGACAAACTGGCCACTCACTTCTCTACCAAAGTAAAACTGGACAGGGGAAAAAACGGTAAAGGCAGCATCTTAATTGAATTCTATTCGGATGAAGAGCTGGATAGTATCCTCGAAAAAATAGATATATACGGTGGCTAATAAGGCGCATTACATATTTCATTCACTACGATACTCTTTGTTGTTTTTAATCGCGGTTGTAATGGCAGCGCCATTGCACGCGCAGCAGGATACCCTGCGCCCGGTGGCCAAAACAATGGATACGCTCATCCGGCCCATCCCTGCTCCAGGTACGGATACCGTGAAAGCCAATAAAGCCATCTTCACCGACAGCGCCTATATTCCCGATTCCAAACTCCCCCACAGCCCGCGTAAAGCAGCCCTTTACTCCGCCGTGGTGCCAGGTCTGGGACAGGCATATAACAGGGAATACTGGAAAATTCCGCTCGCATACGCCGCCATCGGCACCTGTGTGTATTTCTTCGTGGATAATATGAAGACCTACAAACTGTACCGCGATGCCTACCGCCTCCGGGTAGACGGCAACCCGGATACAAACGACACCAGCCCGGATACCAAACCTTATGATACGGAATCACTGAAGCTGGGCCGCGACCAGTTCCGGCAGTATGTGGACTATTCCGTGTTGTTCTTCATCCTGGCCTATGGCGTAAACATTATAGACGCCACGGTATTCGCACACCTCCGCAACTTTGATATGTCAGACGACCTGAGTATGCGCGTTTCTCCCACACTGATCAACAACCGTACACTGGGCATCGGCATCAACATTTCCATCGGCGGCAAAAAGACCAAAAGCCGGTACTTTGCCGGCCGCTGATCATCATTAATACATCCACTTAAATACAACTTGCAAGGGTCATGAAAATAGCGCTCATCGGATATGGTAAAATGGGACAGGCAATAGATGCTATTGCCACTGCCAAAGGACATGAGATAATACTCCGGGTAGACGTCAACAGCAAACACCTGCTGGAAAAAGAACACCTCGGCCAGGCAGATGTAGCCATCGAGTTTACCACCCCTGAAACAGCTTACCACAACATCGTAAAGTGCTTCGAGGCAAATGTACCCGTAGTATCCGGTACCACCGGCTGGCTCGATAAACTGCCGGAAATAAAAGCGCTTTGCCTGGAAAAAAACCAGGCATTCCTCCACGCCACCAATTTCAGCATCGGCGTTAATATCTTCTTTGAACTGAATAAGAAACTGGCAGCCCTCATGGCCAGCCAGCCACAATACAACGTACAGATGGAAGAAATCCATCATACCCATAAAAAGGATGCGCCAAGCGGTACCGCCATTACACTGGCAGAACAGGTGCTGGCCTCCCTGCCCCGTAAAACCGGCTGGGTAAACGAAGAAAGCAACCAACCGGAAGCCCTTCCCATCATCTCTAAAAGGATTGATCCGGCGCCGGGTACACACACTGTAAATTACACCTCCGCCATCGACGATATTACCATCACCCACACCGCCCATTCCCGCGAAGGCTTTGCAGCCGGCGCAGTAGTAGCGGCAGAATGGCTGAAAGGTAAAACCGGCGTGTTCACCATGCGGGATGTATTGAATTTAGGATAGCAGCAGCTAAACGCATTAGCCGCCGGATACCGCTCCGGTGGCTAAAAGCCAGCCACTCACTGCTGGCAGCTAAAAACTGCTTATCTTTGCCGGAATATAAAGTGTGCACGGCACTATTAGTTCATCCGTGGAGGGATGCAAAAAAGTCAGTATGTTATCGAAAAAAACGCAATACGCATTTCACGCATTAGTACACCTGGCAGAGAACGTAGATAAAGGCCCTATCCTTATATCTGAAATTGCACAGGAAAAAAATATCTCTATCAAATTCCTGGAAAATATTTTGCTGGAATTGAAGAATGCCGGCATCCTCGGCAGTAAAAAAGGAAAAGGTGGCGGTTATTACCTCATGCGACCTCCAAAAGAGATCGCACTGGCCAAAATCATCCGCCTGCTCGATGGCCCCATTGCGCTGCTTCCCTGCGTAAGCCTCAATTACTACGAACGCTGCGAAAACTGCCGCGATGAAGCCGTTTGCGGCCTCAACGAAGTAATGGGACGGGTAAGGGACTCCGCCCTGAAAATCCTCGAGAACAAAACTTTGAAAGACATTCTGACCCGGAACAGCTAATCAGGGTGTAAAATATCCGAGCCGGCCCAAACGCCGGCTTTTCCGCTACAGTAGCAGGTTCCAGGATCAAGTCCACCTCCCCTCCAGGTCACCTCCGGGTTTACAGCACGGATACTCCCAGTGTAAAGCCACTCCTATCTCAGTCCACAGCGGATATCCCCCCCAGCTTGCAGCACATATAAGCTACTCCTTTTCCCCGTCCACAGTAAATAGCCCCCAGGCTCTACCCACGCCCAATTTCCATCCGCCACCACAGCCATTTTACCCGAAAGAAATAATTTTTTACCTTATTAGTCTATCTTTTTTATAGGTTTTATGTATTTTTGTTGAAGGAGTGACCGTAATCGCTCCGCTGGCACTAGACATATCAATTCAATAAGGAAGATCTACATGACAGACATTACCACCGCGCTGGTCAATAAACCGGTTGAGGAGGCCATACAGTATCTGCTGGAACAATACCCCGGCGCTGTAGCATTCTCCACCTCTTTTGGCCAGGAAGACCAGGTGATATCAGATATTATCTGGCGTAACCAATTGCCGGTTAGAGTTTTTACCCTGGACACGGGCCGCCTCTTTCAGGAAACATACGATGTAATGGACCTCACCATGGCCCGTTATAAACAACCTGTAGAAGTTTTCTACCCCGACACCGCCGCGGTAGAAAAACTGGTTTCCGCCAAAGGACCCAACAGCTTTTACGAATCAGTGGAAAACCGCAAAGAATGCTGCGGCATCCGCAAAATTGTACCACTCAACCGGGCCCTGGAAGGCGTAAAGGTATGGATCACCGGCCTCCGGGCAGAACAATCCGAAAACCGGCAAGGCATGGAAATCCTCGGATGGGATGAACATCGCCACCTCTATAAATTTAATCCGCTGATCCACTGGGGCTACGACGAAGTACTGGCCTACCTGGATCAACATAACGTGCCCTACAATAAACTGCACGATAAAGGCTTCATCAGCATTGGCTGCGCACCCTGTACACGCGCCATTGAGCCGGGAGAAAATCCGCGCGCCGGCCGGTGGTGGTGGGAACAGTCGCAGAAAGAATGCGGTCTGCACGGATAAACAACATTTGCTTTTAGAATAAATTATTATAGTCCATGACTAATCAAATAAATTGGGAATTTCCTCAGGCACTGGAAGATGAAGCCATTTATATACTCCGCGAAACAGTAGCACAGTTCGAAAAACCAGTGCTCCTGTTCTCCGGAGGCAAGGATTCAATTACACTCGTACGACTGGCACAGAAAGCATTTTATCCCGGTAAAATTCCTTTCTCCCTGCTTCACGTGGATACCGGCCACAACTTCCCGGAAACCATCGAATTCCGCGATTGGCTTGTGAATTCACTCGGACTGGACATCATCGTTAGAAATGTACAGGACAGCATCGACCAGGGTAAAGCCCAGGAAGAAACCGGCAAATACGCCAGCAGAAACGCCCTCCAAACCGTTACCCTCCTGGATGCCATCGAAGAAGGAAAATTTGACGCCTGCATCGGCGGCGCCCGCAGGGACGAAGAAAAAGCCCGCGCCAAAGAAAGGATTTTCTCCGTAAGAGACGAATTCGGTCAATGGAACGCCAAAATGCAACGTCCCGAACTGTTCGATATCCTCAACGGTAAAATCAATATCGGTGAAAACGTACGCGTATTCCCCATCTCCAACTGGACAGAACTGGACGTGTGGAATTATATCGTTCGTGAAAAACTGGAAATACCTTCTATCTATTTCTCCCATGAAAGAGAAATTATAGAACGCGACGGTCTCTACTGGCCTTACTCCTCTTTCCTCAATACCACTGCCGACGAAGTACCCTTCCGCCAGAAAGTACGCTTCCGTACCGTAGGCGACATGACCTGTACCGCCGCCGTGTTATCTGAAGCCGATAAACTGGAAGATATCATTGCCGAAATCATGGAAGCAAAGATCTCCGAACGTGGCGCACGTATAGATGACAAACGTTCTGAAGCCGCTATGGAAAAGAGAAAACAGGCAGGATACTTCTAGCAGCATTCCCTGTAACACACACTTTAACTTAATTAAACACATCTTTTAACGCCAGCCGCTAAAAGCAAAAAAATAAAAATAATGGAGGTTTTACGTATAGCCACTTCCGGTAGTGTAGACGATGGTAAAAGTACCTTAATAGGCCGTTTATTATACGATACCAATTCTATTCCGCAAGATAAAATGGAAGCGCTCCACGCTGCCAGCAAACGCAAAGGACTGGACTTTACAGACCTGTCGTTGCTTACCGACGGACTGGTAGCAGAACGTGAGCAGGGAATTACGATAGATGTGGCCCACATCTACTTCTCCACCCCTACCCGTAAATACATCATTGCCGATACCCCCGGGCATATTGAATATACCCGCAACATGGTAACCGGCGCCTCCAATGCACAGGTGTCGCTGATCCTCATCGATGCCCGCAGAGGCATCGTGGAACAAACACACCGCCACTTCTTTATCGCTAACCTCCTCCGTATCCCGTACCTGGTGGTTTGCGTAAATAAAATGGACCTCGTGGATTACAGCGAAGCCCGCTTTAACCAGATAGTGGAAGATTTCCAGCAAATGCTCGATAACGCCGGTTTTAAAGGACAGGAAGTGAAGTTTATTCCCATCTCCTCCCTGTATGGCGAAAACGTGGCCAGCCGCACGGGTGCTATCAACTGGTACAACGGCAGCACCCTGCTGGAATACCTGGAACAGGTGTCTTTCGATCATGAAGACCGTAACCACCCTGCCCGTTTCCCCATTCAAAGCGTGATCCGCCCACGCACCACCGAATACCACGATTTCCGTGGCTTTGCAGGCAAAGTGGCCAGCGGGCATTTCTCTGTTGGCGACGAAGTGATCTCCCTGCCCTCCGGGCAAAAGAGCCGCATCAAAACCATTGAGCAATTTGAAAAACAACTACCGGCAGCGCATGCACGCGAAAGCGTGGTGATCACCCTGGAAGGTGAAATAGACAGCAGTCGCGGTAACATGCTCGTAAAAACAAACGAAATACCACCGCAACTAAAAGAAATAAGCGCCAATATCTGCTGGATGGACCAGCTGCCGCTTACTTCCGGCAAAACCTACCTGTTGCAACATGGCGTTAACCGCGTGAAAGCAAAAGTGCAGCAGATCAACTACGTAACAGACGTAACCAACCACGTACAGGTAACGGACAAAACATCCATGACACTAAACGACATCGGCAGAATTACGCTGAAAACCGCAGCACCCATATTCGCCGATCCTTACCAGAGCAATCCGGCCAACGGCGCCTTCATCCTCATCGATGAATTCAACAACACCACCGTAGCGGTAGGCTTCATCGAAGGGTAGCGCAGCGCGGATTTTGTCTTGGCTCAGGATTACGCTGATTTTACTGATTACCTGGATTTTTACTTTTGGATTTTTTTGGATTTTTAGATTAATAATATTTAAGGGAGATAAGAACGGATATCCGCTTCTATCTCCCTTAATCCTTTATAAATCCAAAAGTAAAAATCCAGGTAATCAGTAAAATCAGCGTAATCCTGAGCCAAGACAAAATCCGCGGCAATCCCCTATATATGCTCCAGCATGTCCCGCGTCATTGCCGCCAGGTCGAACTCTGGCTTCCAGCCCCAATCGGCCCGTGCCTGGCTGTCGTCAATACTGTTGGGCCAGCCATCCGCGATTTGCTGACGGTAATCCGGTTCATAGGCCATGGTGAAGGCGGGAATGTGTTTCTTTATTTCTGCGCCTATTTCTTTCGGGGAGAAGCTCATGGCGCCCAGGTTATAGGCGGAACGTACTGCTATTTTAGAGGCGTCTGCTTCCATTAGCTCAATGGTGGCGCGGATCGCATCCGGCATGTACATCATTGGCAGGTACGTGTTTTCAGAGAGGAAGCTGGTATATTTCTGATGCTCTTTCGCCTCATGGAAAATTTCAATGGCATAATCAGTGGTACCGCCGCCGGGCGCCGATTTATAGCTGATCAGGCCAGGGTAACGTAAGCTTCTTACGTCCACACCAAAGCGGTGGTTGTAGTATTCGCACCAGCGCTCACCCGCAAATTTGCTGATACCATAAATGGTGGTAGGCTCAATTACCGTGTGCTGAGGCGTTTCCTGCGATGGTGAGTTAGGACCAAATACCGCGATGGAACTTGGCCAGTATATTTTATCGAGGTTTTCTTCTTTCGCAATATCCAGTACGTTCAACAGGCTTTGCATGTTAATATGCCACGCCAGTAATGGATTCTTTTCACCGGTGGCCGACAGGATCGCCGCCAGCAGATAGATCTGGGTGATATTATGACGGATCACCAACACATGCAGCATCTCCTTGTTCATCACATCCAGCGACACATACGGACCGGTTCCTTTCAGCAAATCATGCTCTTCACGCAGATCTGAAGCCAGCACATTTGCATCCCCATACATCTTTCTTAAGGCCAGGGTGAGCTCCACGCCAATTTGTCCGCAGGCGCCTATAACTAGTATCTTATCTTTCTTCATACAAAAATATAATTGTAAGCTATTTTAAATCGGACCGTAATATTAACGGGTTCGCAGCTATTTCCATTCACCCCGCCTCAGCGCATGACAATGCTATAACAATAAAATTAACGCCAGGTTATGCACATGGTTTTCGGATTACAATGTTATGACAATTACCCCAAATAGCGTGGCTTCATCACCTCCCTTTGCCAGAGAATGCCTATCTTTGCACCTTCAATTAAATGACACAATTTTTTCAAGATATGAAGCATTTAAAATCTTTATTCAAAGAGCAATACAACCCCGAAAATTTCTTCCTGATTGCTGGTCCCTGTGTGATTGAAGAAGAATCCATTTTAATGGAAGTGGCGGAAAAAGTATCCACCATCTGTAAAAGATTAGCGATCCCTTATATTTTCAAGGCTTCTTACCGTAAAGCAAATCGTACCAGCGTGCATTCCTTCACCGGAATCGGTGATGTGGAAGGACTGGAACTGCTGCAGAAAATTGGTAAAACTTTTAATGTTCCGGTTACTTCAGATATTCACTCCGCCGCAGAAGCTGCTATGGCAGCCGCTTACGTGGATGTATTGCAAATCCCTGCCTTCCTCTGCCGCCAAACAGACATCCTGCTGGCCGCCGCAGAAACAGGCAAGGTAGTAAATGTAAAGAAGGGACAGTTCCTCAGCGGCGAATCCATGAAATTTGCCGTGGAAAAAATCAAGGGAGCCGGTAATGATCATATCATCCTCACCGAACGTGGTACCACCTTCGGCTACCAGGACCTGGTAGTGGACTACCGCAATATCCCCATCATGAAACACCTGGGTGAGCCCGTGGTAATGGATTGTACCCACTCCTTACAACAGCCCAACCAAACCAGCGGCGTAACCGGTGGTAACCCGCAAATGATCAGCACCATCGCCAGAGCAGCCATTGCTACCGGCGCAGATGGCCTGTTCATTGAAACCCACCCCGATCCTTCCTGCGCAAAATCCGACGGCGCCAACATGCTCCGCCTGGATTTACTGGAACCATTACTGGAACAACTGGTGGAACTCCGCCAGGTAGTGAGAAAGTTTTAATCCAAACCACATAAAGCAAAAAAGCTATTATCATCTTCCGGTGGTAATAGCTTTTTTCTTTACATGAAGCTTTGCACTTTTTTCAGTAAATTCATGAAACACATAAAACTCAGTTCACTATGATTAATATCCACGAATTAAAATCAGGTGATACCATTATCACAAATTATGGCGGGACAGAAAAGGAAGGGAAGATTTTGCAGGTAGATCATGAGGACAAGAAAGTGTTGGTGGCTACGGATGAAAATGAGTTCTGGTACGATCTTGATAACCTGGAACCTATTCATCTGACCGAGGCCACCCTGCTGAAACTGCAATTTCATAAAGATGAAACGGCATCGTCGAAAGCAGGAGGAACATTGTATGTGAGAGGACCATTCTCTATCCGCTGGTTTGAAGAAGGCAGCAAACCGCTGATGCAGCTGCATTACCGGGATGAAACCAGGAATCTCACAGAGCCGATCACGTTAAATGAATTGCAGAACCATTATCAACAGATGACATTGTTTCACCTGGAATAAGGAAAATATTTAAAAGAAAAGAGGTGGTTCACGGATAACGCGAACCACCTCTTTTCTTTATATCAATAACTTATAAATAACGCAGTGGATTCCTCCGGGCATTTAGAATGTAATTCTTCATATTTACCCAAAAGGCAAGAATCATGTATACAATGAGTGGGGAGCCCATTGTCAGGAAAGTGGCATAAATGAAAAAGATGCGAATACGGGACGTGGCTACGCCAAGTTTATCTCCTATAGCGGCACATACACCGAACGCCTTCCATTCCACAAAGTCTTTTATCCGGTTCATACTTCAAATTTATCAAATTCCGGCTGGAAAAACAAGGAAAAAACGGCTGGCAGGGCTATTCCCTGTACCGCGTTGAATATCAGGGGAACTTTAAAAGTACAGGAAGTTTTCAGGTAGTTGACCCGATGTTAAGTATTTAATTTAAAAACTTGCTGATTTTAGTTAATTTTGCGAGCAATTTTTAACCGCTCTTAAATAATTTTTTTCCCATGGTGTTTGATATTGACATGATTAAAAAAGTGTATGCGGCACTCCCGGGTAAGGTGGAAGCAACCCGTAAAATGCTGGGTCGCCCGCTGACACTGGCTGAGAAGATTTTGTACGCTCACTTGTATGCACCGACTACCACGCCCTACGAAAGAGGCAAATCTTATGTTGAATTTGCGCCGGATCGCGTAGCTATGCAGGATGCAACCGCCCAGATGGCATTGCTCCAGTTTATGACCTGCGGTCGTGATAAAGTTGCGGTTCCCTCCACTGTTCATTGTGATCACCTCATTCAGGCTAAAGTAGGCGCTACAGAAGATCTGGCAACGGCTATTGACACCAATAAAGAAGTTTACGATTTCCTTTCCTCAATTTCTGATAAATACGGCATCGGTTTCTGGAAACCAGGCGCTGGTATCATTCACCAGGTAGTGCTGGAAAACTATGCGTTTCCGGGTGGTATGATGATCGGTACCGACTCCCACACCCCTAATGCCGGCGGTTTAGGCATGGTGGCGATTGGTGTTGGCGGTGCTGACGCGGTTGACGTAATGGCCGGCTTACCATGGGAGCTGAAAATGCCGAAATTGATCGGTGTGAAACTGACAGGCAAAATGAGCGGTTGGACTTCTGCCAAAGATATTATCCTGAAAGTAGCAGGTATCCTCACCGTAAAAGGTGGTACCGGCGCTATCGTGGAATACTTCGGCGAAGGTGCGGATAGCTTCAGCGCTACCGGTAAGGCAACCATTTGTAACATGGGTGCTGAAATCGGCGCTACCTGTTCCCTGTTTGCGTACGACAGCAAAATGGCCGATTACCTGAAAATCACCGGTCGCTCAGAAGTGGCTGCCCTGGCTGATGAAGTAAGAGACCATCTCCGCCCTGATACAGATGTATATGCAGATCCTTCCAAATACTACGACCAGGTGATCGAAATCAACCTGGACGAACTGGAACCTTATGTAAACGGTCCGTTCACCCCGGATCTGGCATGGCCTATCTCCAAATTTGCACAGGCAGTAAAAGAAAACAACTGGCCTGAAAAACTGGAAGTAGCCCTCATCGGTTCCTGCACCAACTCTTCCTACGAAGATATTTCCCGCTCTGCTTCCCTGGCACAACAGGCCATCGACAAGCACCTGGAAATGAAATCTGAATACACCATCACTCCCGGCTCTGAACTGGTACGTTTCACCATCGAAAGAGACGGTTTACTGAATACCTTTGACCAGGTAGGCGGTGTGGTACTGGCAAATGCCTGCGGTCCGTGTATCGGTCAGTGGGCCCGTCATATCGATGACCCTACCCGTAAAAACTCTATCATCACTTCCTTCAACCGTAACTTCGCGAAGAGAAATGATGGTAACGCTTCTACCCACGCATTTGTGGCTTCTCCGGAAATCGTAACAGCACTGGCGATCGCAGGTGATCTTACCTTCAACCCGCTGACCGACAAGCTGAAAAACAAAAACGGTGAAGAAGTAATGCTGGACGAACCGGTAGGTTTTGAACTGCCTCCAAAAGGTTTTGCCGTGGAAGATGCCGGTTACCAGGCCCCTGCTGCCGATGGTAGCGGTGTTCAGGTGAAAGTATCCCCTACCTCCGACCGTTTACAACTCCTGGCGCCATTTGCTGCATGGGAAGGCACCGATCTGAAAGGATTGAAACTGCTCATCAAAGCAAAAGGTAAATGTACCACGGATCATATCTCTATGGCTGGTCCATGGCTGAAATACCGCGGTCACCTGGATAACATCTCCAACAATATGCTCATTGGTGCGATCAACGCATTCAACGATAAAAGCGATACCGTTAAAAATTCCATTACCGGCGAATATGGTGCAGTACCTGCTACCATGCGCGACTACAAAGCACACGGCTTCGGTGCAGTGGTAGTAGGTGATGAAAACTACGGTGAAGGCTCCAGCCGCGAACACGCTGCTATGGAACCCCGTCACCTCGGCGTTCGTGCCATCCTGGTGAAATCTTTCGCCCGTATCCACGAAACCAACCTGAAAAAACAAGGCATGCTGGGTCTGACCTTCGCTAACAAAGAAGATTATGACCTGATCCAGGAAGATGATACCATCGACATCCTGGGTCTTACGACCTTCGCTCCAGGTAAACAACTCACTGTTGTGCTTCATCATAAAGATGGCAGCACCAGCGAATTCCCTGTAAACCACACGTACAACGAACAACAGATCGAGTGGTTTAAAGCCGGTGGCGCACTGAACGTAATCCGTGCAGAAGCTGCGAAAAAAGCTTAATCAGGCTACTCAGCATAAAAGAAACGGGCAGGAATTTTTTCTGCCCGTTTTCTTTTTAAATTACTCCCCGAAAAGAACCCTGCGTATGTCAGCATTAAATGTCATCTGGTCCTCCCTTCATCCCAATACGGATGCAGCCCTGGTTAACAGCTCCTACGCGGCCTTGCTGGATGCCTACCAATCGTCCGGAAGGTATTATCACAACTGGTCGCATATACAGCAGCTGGTAAGCCTGCAACAGGCCTATGCGCATCAGCTCACAGATCCGGAAGCCGTACTTTTTGCCATCTTCTTTCATGATATCATTTATAACCCGCAGCAACCCGATAATGAAGAACGCAGCGCTGCAGCCGCAGTAGCCCATCTGCTTAAAATTAATTACCCGGCGGAAAAAACCGCCCAAATCAGCGATTTCATTATCGCCACCAAAACACATATCAATACCCGTCAGGATCCGAACCTGGATTACTTCCTGGACTTCGACCTGCAAATACTCGGCGCCGCACCGGAAACATACCGGGCCTACGCACAGCAAATCAGGCAGGAGTACCAGGTTTACCCCGATGAGGTGTATAACCCCGGCCGTAAAAAAGTATTGCAGCATTTCCTGGAAATGCCCGCCATTTATGTAACACCGGCGTTCCGGGAACAATATGAAACAGCTGCCCGCACCAACATCCGGGCTGAATTGAACACTTTATAATCAAGAATATGAATCGAATTGTTGTTTACTGTGGCTCCAGCGCCGGACATGATCCCGTTTATATGCAACAGGCCACTCTGCTGGGCGCCGCACTGGCCCAACGCAACCTTACACTGGTGTATGGCGGCGCTAACGTAGGACTGATGGGCGCAGTGGCAGATGGCGCCTTAAATGCCGGCGGAAAAGCCATTGGCGTACTGCCTCACTTCCTGCAACAGAAAGAACTGGCGCATACCGGCCTCACAGAACTGATCCTGGTAGATACCATGCACGAACGCAAAACGAAGATGAATGAATTGTGCGATGGCGTTATCGCATTGCCCGGAGGCTTCGGCACCATGGAGGAATTGTTTGAAATGCTCACCTGGGGACAACTGGGCCTGCATAAAAAACCCATCGGCCTGCTGAATGTAAATGGCTTCTACGACGCCCTGATGGCCCTGTCGCAAACCATGTCTGAGAAAGGCTTCCTCACGGCAGAGAACCGTGATATGCTGTTATGCAGCAATGATATCAGCGACCTGTTATTACAAATGGAAAAATACCAGCCACCGGCCAGGTCCAAGTGGATTTCACCGGCGCAAAGCTAAATCGTTTTTGATTTCCATAACGGCTTTTCCAAGGTGAAACGGCGCACCAGGCTCACCCTGAAATTGCCTGTACCAAAGGTTTGATAAGTATGTGGTATCGACATGCCGCTGCGGGTGTTCATGCCCACGTAGTGTATCCCCGCAAAATAACGGCTGGAATTATACCCCAGCGAGGCCCGCACTGTATTACTGAATTGCAGTCCCGCTTTACGGCTCACATTCCCGTTTTCCAGGAACAGGGTGGTGATATTTCCTCCTAAACCGCCGGTAAGCGATAAGGATAAAAAGAAGTGCTCCTTCAGCACAAAGGTGTAAGCATATCCTACATTGGCAGCCAGGGAATAAATGCCGGTCTTATGATAATGCTCATCCCGCAGAAATGCGGTATCTGCCATATTGGTGGGGATGAGGGAAGAATCGCCTTTGATGCCGGCAAAGAACATTTCTCCGCCTATGATCAGCGAACCCGCACTTTTCTTCTGGTATTCATTCTGTAGATTGGGCGCACGGTAAGAGAAACGTTTGTCGTTGAAGATATATCCCACATTCAGGCCGAAGTCGGTGTTCCTGATATCAGGCCGCTGCGGATAAGGATGCAGCGCAGTATAGGCTTTACCATATACTTCCTCCGGGTTGGCTACATAATAGCCTTTATAATATTGACCGTAGAAGTCTACTACAATTTTACGCAGGTATACATGCGACTGCAGATCGATGTATTTCGTTTTGCCGTACCTGTCGTTGCTGTTGATAAATGGCAGGTTAAACCCGATGTTAATGCCTATAAACCGGTAATTGGCGCCAAACCCCACATTAAAAGGAGTATTGGGACGGTAAAGGACATCGGTTTTCGTTTTCCGGTCTACGATGTCATACTTGGTGTACTTGCGGGAGCCGTACAGCCGGAAGGTAATATCTTCCGTATGATCTTCGATATACGCCGTATCATTTTCTGTTTTCAGCCATTTCAGGAATCTTCCCTGCGCCTTTGCCTGCGCAGATCCAAGTCCCAATACTACCAGCCATGCTAAAATTCGTAGGTTCATAAACGTTGTAGGTTATAAGCAATGATGTTGATCAGGGCAGTTCTATCACCTCGAGTTGTTGAATATTACCAGCCTCCAGTTGAAAACGCAGCAGCGTTTTTACCTTGTGCCATCCTTGTTGACCGCATGCGCCCGGGTTCATATGTAACAAATGAAGTGCCGCGTCCGGCATTACTTTCAGGATGTGTGAATGCCCGCAGATAAACAGTTTGGCAGGATGCTGTTTCAGTTGTTCCTTCACGCCCGGGGCATATTTCCCCGGATATCCGCCAATATGTGTCATCATCACCTCTACTCCTTCCAGGTTGAAACGCAGGGTTTCGGGGTAACGGATACGGATATCTGCCCCGTCGATATTCCCGGAAACGGCCCTGAAAGGCTTGAATTTTTCCAGTTTATCGGCCAGATCCACATTGCCGATGTCGCCGGCATGCCAGATTTCATCTACTTCTTCAAAATATTTGAATACCTGTGGGTGCAAATAGCTGTGGGTATCCGACATTAATCCTATCTTTTTCAACGGAGAATTGTAGTATTATAATTTTATATTTTGGTAATCATATGTTAAAACAAGAAGTCCCTCATATCACCGCCTGTTTGCTTATTTGCTGTCCCGACCGGCCGGGCATCGTAGCCGGCGTATCACAGTTCCTCTACCTGTTGGGTGCAAATATACTGGATGCAAGTCAACACAGTACCGATCCACGGGAAGGATTATTTTTTATGCGTATGGAATTCCAGCTGGAACAGCTTGATAAGTCCGCGCTGGAAGCGGCTTTCCAGCAACAGGTAGCTACCCCGCTGCAAATGGAATGGAAAATAGATTACAGCGATCGCCGCAAACGTATGGCTATCATGGTATCGGCGTATGATCATTGTTTGCTGGAATTATTATGGAGATGGAAAAGCGGTGAGCTGGCGGTAGATATCCCGCTCGTGATCTCGAATCATGCTTCCCTGGAAAAGGAGTGCACTGCATTGGGGATCCCATTTCACTACCTCCCGGTAAGCAGCGGCACCAAGGAATTGCAGGAGCGCGTTGCCATGCGGCTGCTGGAAGAGCACCGGGTGGATTTCACCGTGCTGGCCAGGTACATGCAGATCCTGTCGCCACAGTTTGTAAGTCATTATCCGCAACGGATCATCAATATTCATCACTCTTTCCTGCCTGCCTTCGCCGGCGCACGCCCTTACATCAACGCCTATACGAGAGGCGTAAAACTGATTGGCGCTACCGCCCACTACGTTACCAACGAACTGGATGAAGGCCCGATTATTGAGCAGGATGTGGCCAGGGTAAGCCACAAGCACACCGTGGAGGACCTGGTGATGCTGGGCCGCGACATTGAGCGGCAGGTGCTCACCCGTGCAGTGAAAGCGCATATTGATAACCGCGTGATCCTGCATGGCAACAAAACCATTGTGTTCTGATGGTTTCAGCGGATTTCGTTAATTTTAAAAGACATGTTGCAAACGGCTTTATATCATTATCTCCGTAAGGAATGCGATACGGTCACCACCGCATATGCCACCCTGCGGGAGGCTCCCGGTGATGCTGATGCCATACACGCCATGCGGGTAGGCGTAAAAAAGCTGCGGGCCTTTTTTTCGCTGGTAAAACAGCTCCCGGATTATTCGTTCGGGGCAGGTAAACATCTACGCACCGCCAGGCTGATACAGTCGATCGGCGGCGCTTCCAGGGATACGCACCTCCAGGAAAAAAACCTGCGCGGCTATGAAAAAAAAGTATCGTGGCGCTTTTCATTTGCGCATCTCTTACTGCAAAACAAAGCCGCTACAGCCAGTGAAATGTTAGCCGCCACAGTGAAATACTGCTCCCTGAAAAAACTGGAGTCACTGCCGGAAAGATTTAAAGAGGCTATTGCCAATACCGACACCAATGCTGCTACTGCCGCGCTGATCAGCTACCTGGAACAACAGCATCAAAAAATCACCGTACCTGCCAGCAGAGCGCATCACACGGTATGGCACGAAGTCAGGAAAGAAGTAAAAACATTGTACTATCAGCTCAATATACTGGAACAGGTACTCCCTGCTGTTTTCACAGAAAACCTCGCCACGCCTACCCGTAAAGCGGGTGAGCTCCTTGGCCAATGGCATGATACCAGCGAATTATTGTTGTTTGTAAAGGCAACGGCAGCACAGCTGAAGAAAGAGAAGATTACCCTGCCGGTAAATGCACAACAGCTGATACAGCTGCTGCAAATGGACATGAAAGAACAACTGGCGCAATGCGCCTGGCAGGTTAAGGAACTGAAAGCCGCTGCCGTATTTTAACGTATACCCGTTAAAGATAACGGCTACACGCTAAAATGCTTCTTCCCCGCTATACGCCATCACTATCTCAAAAACCAGCGCTGCCGCCAGTTTCGCAGTGCGGTTATCTATATCCAGTGAAGGATTTAATTCTGCAATATCGGCTCCTGCCACTTTCCCGCTTTCCAGTATCTTACGGAAACATTGCAGGAACAAACCTCCCGGCATAATACCATTATAAGCCGTAGCGCTTACTTCCCGGCGCAAAGGGTGCTGCAAATACATCCAGGCAGGTGGTCAGGTATACTTTATCCACCTGGCTGAGAAAATGCTGTATGGCGGCAAACAACGTGTCTTTATCCTGCAAATGAAAAGCATCTGCGCTTACATAAGTCGCTTCTTCTTCTCCTGCAGTATTAAAAAGCTGGCGGGTATTCCCGTTCTTCTGGATACCCAGGGCCAGGTAATGAAAAGGCACGCCGGACTGTTTGGCATCCTGCGCCAGTTGCCAGAAGCCGGTACCTGAGCTGGCGCCTTCTTCACCGGGAACACGGATATCAAAATGCGCATCAAAGTTGATAAAGCCTACGGATTGCTTTCCTGCAAACCGGCGGATACCACTGGCATGCCCATACGTAATTTCATGACCGCCGCCCAGTAACAGCGGCAGGTAACCTGCCGTGAGGATATCGTTCACCGTTTCGCTGAGCACCTGCTGCGCATTTTCCAGTTCGCCATTGGGACAAAGGATATCTCCCGCATCCAGCAACACCGTTTGTGCGTTGAAGTGAACCGGAAAGTTGGCAATCACCTTCCGTATGGCGGCGGGTCCTTTTGCAGCACCTGCCCTGCCTTTGTTGCGGCGCACGCCTTCATCGCAGACGAAGCCCAGCAGGACAATACCTTTCTGACCCGGCTGCAAAACCGGTAAGGGCGTTTGCAACAGGTCGGTTACGGTGATTACCTGGTGCCAGCGCAGCAGGTCGGGGTCTGTACCATCAATACGACCGGTCCAGGAACCACTTGCAGTGGGCTGATAGCTTTCTTTTGTTATCATACTAAAACTCCTTTCTTCCATACCAGTGACGGCTTCATCTTACCCTGGTAATAAAGTATGTCGCGATAATCCGCGGTGGGATAAGCCTGCATATCAGCGGCGTAACCTGCCAGCAGCTGGCCTGCATCTTTCAGTTGCAACGCAGGCGCTGCTCTTACGGTCAGCGCAGCCAGTACTTCTGCGGTGGATAACTTTTCGGCGGCGCTCATTACGGCAGCCTGTATCAGCAAATCGCCCATGGGGGCCGATCCGGGGTTCCAGTCGCTCGCAATGGCTACACATGCACCTGCATTCAGCAGCCTGCGCGCCGGCGCATATAACATACCTAATCCCAGTGAAGCACCTGGCAAAACTACTGCAACGGTATCAGAATTAGCGAGTAAAGCAATTTCTTTTTCAGTGCTGGCTTCCAGGTGATCGGCAGATAACGCCCGCGCATTCACGGCAACTTCAGCGCCGCCGGCGCTGAACTGATCCGCATGCACGGTTGCCACAAATCCCTGCTGCATGGCCTGTTGCAGGAAACCGGCAGCAGCCTTTGCAGAAAAAGCAGTTTCTTCTATAAAAATATCCACCCGGTTACTCAGCTGCTCCTGCTGCACCACCGGCAACAGTTCCGTTAAAACCCACTCCAGGTAGGCTTCTTCACTGCCTGCATAATCACGGGGTTTCATATGCGCAGCCAAACAGGTGGAAATCAGCGTAGCAGGCGTGTGCAGCCCCGCCTGCTGTATGGCGCGCAGCATTTTCAATTCACTCTCCAGGTTCAGGCCGTAACCACTTTTTACTTCCATGGTGGTAACGCCTTCTTTCAGATGCCGGTTAGCGCGGGCCACCGTGTTCTCCGTAAGGGTAACAAGATCGGCTATACGCGTTTTGGTAACCGAATCCCATATACCACCGCCTGCACGGGCTATTTCCAGGTAACTTTTACCGGCTATGCGCATGGCATAATCACGGTTGCGGCTACCATCGTAACAAATGTGTGTATGACAATCAATAAATCCCGGCAATAACACAAGCGGTGTATCCTGGAAAGCGATTTCGCAATCCGGGTATTTCTGCAACAGTGATTTGTACCCTGCTATCGCAATGATCTCCCCGTTTTCCACCACTACCCCGCCCTTCTCTATCACGGTCAACTGTTCATCGTGCAGGGCGCCTTTCAGCGATAAGCCCGTCATTGGCAGGATCTGGGCAAAAGGACCGATTAATGTTTTCATGGGCAATGATTAAGCGGTTAACCGCTGTGATTAAATGCTGATATCAAATTTTTGTCCCCATTCCTGTGCCTTTTCGTAACCCGCGTCCGCATGACGGAAAATGCCCAGCGCCGGATCATTGAAGAGCACGCGGCGTAAGCACTCAGCTGCACGGTCGGTACCATCGGCCAGCACTACCATGCCGGCATGTTGTGAATATCCCATCCCTACGCCGCCGCCATGATGAAAAGACACCCAGGTAGCGCCGCCGCCGGTATTGGCCATGAGATTGAGCAATGTCCAGTCGCTCACAGCATCGGAGCCGTCTTTCATAGATTCGGTTTCACGATTGGGAGAGGCCACGGAGCCACAGTCGAGGTGATCACGGCCAATCACAATCGGCGCTTTCACTTTTCCTGTTCTCACCAGCTCATTAAAAATAAGCCCCGCTTTTTCGCGTTCGCCCAGTCCCAGCCAGCAGATGCGTGCAGGCAATCCCTGGAACGCCACTTTCTCCTGCGCTTGTTTCAGCCAGTTGATCAGGTGGGTATTTTCCGGGAACGCTTCCATCAACGCGCGGTCGGTGGTATAAATATCTTCCGGATCGCCGGAGAGGGCTACCCAGCGGAAGGGTCCTTTCCCTTCACAGAAGAGCGGACGGATATATGCCGGCGTAAATCCGGGGAAGTTGAAAGCATTGGGCTCTCCGCCTTCCCGCGCAAATTCGCGGATGTTATTACCATAATCAAAAGTAACGGCGCCTTTCTGCTGCAGCTGCAACATAAAGCCCACATGGCGCGCCATGCTTTTCAGCGACAGCTCCCGGTATTTTGCCGCATCGCTTTTACGCAGTTCCAGCGCGGCCTGCAGTGTAATGCCATTAGGCACGTACCCGTTCAGCGGATCATGTGCGGAGGTTTGATCAGTGAGGATGTCCGGTATGATATTATCTTTCAGCATTCTTTCCAGCATATCACCGGCATCGCTTACCAACCCGATTGATAACGCTGTTCCGTTGGCCTGTGCTTCCTTCGCCCATTGAATGGCTTCTTCGTAGGAATGAGTCATACGGTCAATGTAACGGGTATCCAGTCTTTTCTGAATACGTGTAGGATCAATGTCGGCGCCAATGAACACGGCTCCGGCCATAGTGGCTGCCAGAGGCTGTGCGCCGCCCATACCGCCAATACCTGCTGTTACCAGCAGCTTACCGGCCAGGCTGCCATTGAAATGCTGCCGGCCGCATTCCATAAAGGTTTCATAGGTTCCCTGTAATATACCTTGTGTACCGATATAGATCCAGCTGCCGGCCGTCATTTGTCCGTACATCATCAGGCCCTTGGAACGCAGTTCGTTGAAATGCTCCCAGGTGGCCCATTTCGGCACCAGGTTGCTGTTGGCCAGCATTACTCTTGGCGCCTGCGGATGCGTGCGTACAATACCTACCGGTTTACCGGATTGCACCAGCAGGGAATGCTCGTCGTCCAGCGTTAATAATATTTCGATAATTTTTTGAAGAGATTCGCGGTTGCGCGCTGCCTGGCCGATGCCGCCGTACACCACCAGCTCATCGGGGTTTTCGGCTACTTCTGCATCCAGGTTGTTAAGCAGCATGCGCAGGGGCGCTTCGGTTTGCCAGGATCTGGCGTGCAGCTGTGCACCACGCGGCGCTTTATAATGCGGGTGAGCTGCATATGTTTTAATAAAGTCCAAACTGGTCATTATAAAGTCCGTTTAAGTTAAGTTGATGATTAGCGGCAGCTTCATTGGCTACACGTACCAGCGATTGATCGACAACAATTTTGTGCAGGGCGGCAATATCATTGGCAAAGATCCGGTCCTTATCTGCAAAGGTTACATGCCTGCGCGTATACTGATGTACGGCTTCCAGTACCGGGCCTGATTTCATTGGCCGGCGAAAATCCACTGCCTGCGCGGCATACAACAGCTCAATAGCAAGAATGTATTCGAGATTGCCGATCACCTGGTTCAATTTGCGGCCACTGATAGAGCCCATTGATACATGATCTTCCTGACCCAGTGAAGTAGGTACGCTGTCGGCGCTGGCAGGGAAGCACAGGGTTTTATTTTCTGTTACCAGTGCGGCAGTGGTATATTGTGGTATCATGAAACCGGAGTTGAGTCCGGCATCCTGGATCAATAATTTTGGCAGCCCGTATCTTCCTTCAATCATCATATAACAACGCCTGTCGGAGATGTTGCCCAGTTCCGCAGCAGCCACAGTAGCGTAGTCCAGGGGCAATGCCAGTGGCTGCCCGTGGAAGTTACCACCGCTGATGGTGTCTTCTGCACTGAAAATAATGGGGTTATCAGTAACAGCGTTCAGCTCTATGGTAGTGAGTTCCTGCAGGTGTTGCCAGGCAGTGCGTGACGCACCGTGTACCTGTGGCATACAACGCAGGGAATAAGGGTCCTGCACACGGCCGCAGTCTACATGCGACGACATGATCTCCGAGTTATCCAGCAATGCTTTCAAACGGTGCGCTACCAGCTGGTTGCCGGGGTACGGGCGGATAGCATGTAAGCGGGGATCAAATGGTTTGGCGGTGCCCATCAGTCCTTCGAGCGACAACGCCCCGATGATATCCGCGGCTTCGAGTGCATTATGCAGGCGTTGTACTGCTTTAACGGCAAACGACAGGATGAACTGTGTACCGTTGATAAGCGCCAGTCCTTCTTTAGGACCCAGCACTACCGGTTGGATCCCTTCCTGTTGCATCATGGAAGCGGTATCTGTTTTCGCGCCACGGTACATCACATGCCCCAGCCCTATCAATGGCAGGAACAGGTGCGATAATGGTGCGAGGTCGCCCGAAGCGCCTACAGAGCCCTTTTCAGGCACCAGCGGCGTTATCCCGTGTTCAATATGCCAGATGATTCTTTCGAGGGTGGACAGTGCCACGCCTGAGTAACCCTGTGCCAGTGCCTGCACTTTGGTGATGAGCATGATGCGGGCAATTTCTTCCGGGATATTTTCTCCTACGCCTACACTGTGGCTTTGCAGGATGTTGTACTGCAGGGCGCGGGTATCTGCTTCCGAAATCTTGGTATCGCACAACGGGCCGAAACCAGTGTTAATACCATATACCGTGGTGTGTTGCGCCACAATGGTTTGTACATAGCCGAAGCTGGTTTGTACACGCGTAATGACTTCCGGTACCAGTATGCCTTTCACTTTGCCGGCAGCAATATCAATCGCGCGGGCAACAGTGAGCTGGTCGATACCGTACTTAAAAATATCACTCATGTCGTTAGATTTTTCTGGTGTATGAAGTATTATAACTGTTGTCTGATCCTTTCTGATAAAGACTTTTGCTGCACTGACTGTTCAATCTGGGCGATGGCAGCCAATATCTGCTGGCTTTGTTTGTTTTCCGTTGCCAAAGCTTCCATAGCGCCGGTGATGGCTTCCCATACGGGTTGTATCTGTTGTAGCAGGTCTTCGCCTTTCTTGGAGAAAGCGACCAGTTGCCGGCGGCCATCTTCCTTACACGGCGTTGTTTTCAGGAGTCCTTTCTTTTTCAGGTTGGTCACCATCTGGCTTACGGCGGAGTGGGATATTTCCAGTTGTTCTGCAATATCGATCATGGGTACCGGCTGCTGTCTGGATAAGAGGTAAAACACCGGGAACCAGCTGGCATCAAAGGGTATGCCCGCCTGTTCATATACCTTGTTTACTTCCATGAGAAAGTATTCGCTCAGCCTGCGCAGGCGGCTGCCAAAAACGAGGTAGCCAAGTGATGGATAGAATGACATATGAAAAGGTTGATGTTAATATTATATAAGCGCTTATACAATATTACGAAAGAAATACGAATAATATAGTCACCGGGCAGGAATATTCACTGCTGTCTGCCCGCAACGGTACTATTCGTACTGCTTCTTACTTTTTAGCGGTCTGTTTCTTTTTAGTATCAAACCAAAGGGGGGAGCTGTCCGTTACATCACCATTGTAGTTGATAAAAAGCTCTTCTCCTTTCTTGATATCACGACGGGTGATGATACTCATGGTTTCTTCCTTGAAGTCCATTTCATACTCACAGTTGGGGTTGTAATCGTGATTATAGATAGAGCAAAAGCCCAGTGCCACGCAGGAACGGGTTTCTTTTGCACCCCAGAGAAAAATATAATTGTGGAGTCTTGTTTTATCCACAATCTCAGTATCGTCGTAAGTGAGAACGAGCACGGGTGACGTCTCAATTCTTGTTCCGGCAGGGATTTTTTCTTTGGTATAAACACCCCGGCCTTTTCCTTTCGACTTATCAATGTACAAATACGGCTTTATCATAGCGTAATTTCAAATAAAAGAAGACGTAAAGTAAAGTTAAAGCAGGAAGTTATCAAAATCATGTTTAAAAAATTTAGGTTTGCCGCCCGGAAAATATTTTTTTTGCCTTTCATTAACCTGCATATATGATCAATTATAATCCAAAGGAGTGGTTTACGTTCATTTTCCGTCTTCATAAAGCGGATACAGTAAGGAAGCTGTTCCCCATGTTTATTGCCCTCTCCATCTATTCTGCCATTGTAGCCTGGCTGGAACTGGAGGTCTGGAAGATGTCTGACAAGAGTGAACTGAAGAACATCACGCTGATGTATGGCCTGCTGGGCTTTGTGATCTCCCTGTTACTGGTGTTCCGCACCAACACCGCGTATGACCGCTGGTGGGAAGGCCGCCGGCAATGGGGCGCCCTGGTGAACAGCAGCCGCAACCTGGCTATTAAAATCCAGGCCATACTGCCATTGGAAAACAAGGCCGACAGGGATTTCTTCAAAGTAATGATCCCGAACTTCGCCTATGGCCTGAAAAATCACCTGCGCAAAACTTATGTGCACGACGAGATGGAAGCTATACCAGGACAGGAGCCGCTTCATACTGATATCAGTAAGCATGTGCCTAACCAGTTGTCGCAGCTCATCATGACTAAAACCATGGACCTGTACCGCAGCGGGCAGCTCACCGGGGATCAGCTCATTGTGCTGAACAACGAGCTGCAGTCGTTTGCTGATGTATGCGGCGCCTGCGAACGGATTAAAAATACCCCCATCCCTTTTTCCTACAGCGTATTTATCAAGAAATTTATATTCTTCTATGTAATGTCCATGCCCTTTGGATACGTGTTCAGCCTGGGTTACCTCATTATCCCCATGATTGTATTCGTATTCTTTGTACTGGCAAGCCTCGAGCTCATCGCAGAAGAAATTGAAGACCCCTTTGGCAAAGACGCCAACGATTTGCCGCTGGATAGCATTTGCAGCAACATCCGCCTGCATGTATCAGAATTATTATAACGACTGCCCCGGCAGCGTGCTATTTTAACTTAATTTCGCAGATAGAGGCAATTGTATGGAAAATGAAGCTTTACTGGAAAAATTCCAGACACTGACAAAAGAAAGAAATTACCGCGAACTGTCAGTATACCTGGACGACCAGCTGATTACGGATATAGCCGAATTGATTCACGAGGTCCCCGAAGATGCCGGAATAATCATCAATCACCTGTCGATCGGCAGAGCGGCAGCGGCTTTCCGTATCCTGGACTTTCCTTTACAGGAAGATGTGATACGTACTTTATCGCCCGCAAAAATAGCAGAGCTCATGAACGAGCTGCCAGCGGATGACCGTACCGCCTTCCTGGAAGAGCTTCCCAGCGAAGCGGTAAAAGAGCTGATCAAACTGCTGGACCCCGAAGAACGGCGCATCACCCTTTCCCTCCTGGGCTACAAGGAGAACAGTGTGGGCCGTATCATGACGCCCGATTACATTGCCGTTAGAGAAGAATGGACCGTGAAGGAAGTGCTGGATTATATCCGCGAGCATGGAAAGGACAGTGAAACCATCGACGTAATTTATGTAATCGACGAAAAAGGGCAGCTGCTGGACGACTTCCGGATACGTGAGTTCCTGCTCGTATCGCCGGAAACGGTGGTGCATACTCTCATGGACGACCGCTTTGTATCGCTCCATGCCAACGACGACCAGGAAGAGGCCATCCAGGTTTTCCGGATGGAAAACAGGGTAGCCTTGCCCGTGGCAGACGACCAGGGCATCCTGCTTGGCATTGTGACCATCGATGATATGTTGTGGATCGCCAACGAAGAACATACTGAAGATATCCAGAAGATTGGTGGTACCGAAGCCCTGGACGAGCCTTACCTCGATATGCCCCTGCTCAAACTGGTGAAGAAGCGGGTTGGCTGGCTGGTAGTATTGTTTATCGGTGAAATGCTGACCGCCACCGCCATGGGATTTTTTGAAGATGAAATTGCGAAGGCGGTTGTACTGGCGCTATTTGTACCGCTCATCATTTCCAGTGGCGGTAACAGTGGCTCACAGGCTTCCACGCTTATTATACAGGCAATGGCGCTGGGCGAAATCAGCGTGAGCGACTGGTGGCGCGTGATGCGCCGGGAAATCCTTTCCGGCCTGCTGCTGGGTGGCGCACTCGGCGCCATCGGCTTCCTGCGTATCCTGCTCTGGAATACCCTGTTCAATACTTACGGCGCACACACCGTGCTGATAGGCGCTACAGTAGGCATTTCCCTGGTAGGCGTAGTATTGTGGGGAACCCTCTCCGGTTCTATGCTGCCGCTGGTACTGAAGAAATGCGGCGCGGATCCTGCTACCTCCTCGGCACCTTTCGTGGCTACCCTGGTGGATGTAACCGGGTTGCTGATTTACTTTACAGTAGCCTATACCCTCATGAAAGGCATCTTGCTGTAATGCGCAACTATAGCGGGGGAAAAGGCTTTTCCTCCGCTAATAACAGATCTCTTTAAGCACCGTTCCTTCTCTTGTTTTCCGCACTATAAACAACCGGTCGTATTCATTTTCTCCTATAGAATCCGTATGTGGCCTAGCTTTCAGGCTATGCAAGATAGGGATCAGGGTATTGGAATGCCCTATCACCAGCAGGCGCTTTCCCCAGTCCTGGTGCCGGGTAACCTGGTAAATAAAAGATTCCCCGCTGGTATCTGCGGCATAAAAACAAGTATCGATGTGCAGGTGGATGCGCAAACTATCGGCCGTGGCAACCGCTCTTTTATAAGGCGTGAAGTAAATTTTATTCAGGCCCGAATCCTTCAGCAGCCGGTATAATGCGCCTGCCCTTTCCTGGCCTGCCAGGGTTAAAGTGGAATCCGGACCCGGGTTTCTTTCTGCATGCCTGATCACATAAAAAGTGCCTGTTAAAAAGGTACTGTCTTCAGATACCGGTACCGGTTGGCGGACGGGCTGCTTCGGCTTACAAGCGGTAAAGATCAGGAGGGAAAGAAGTATTGATATGCGCATAGCGTGGATTTAAAGCAGATGACCGCATTACGTCCATCCAAAACTTACGGCAATTTATGATTAAACCGTTACATTTATTCCCCAACAAAATAATGAACCGCTATGAGAAAATGGGTTATACCCGCCATTATTTTTTTATCAGCCAATCGCATCAGTGCCCAACAGGCAATGCCGCTCACGGTAGAAAAGATCATGCGCGATCCCAAATGGATAGGAACCTCTCCTGATAACGTTTTCTGGGGTGCCGACAACCAGACCGTTTATTTCAGCTGGAATCCCGGCAAGCAACTGAGCGACTCCCTTTACTATGCCGGTGTTAAAAACAATACGCCCCGGATTACAGCCGCAGGTGAGCGCTCCCTTATTAACGCCAAAGCTGCCGGTACTTGGAATGCAGATAAATCGCTACTGGCTTATTCCTATGAAGGGGATATTTATTTACTGGAGATAAAAAGCGGGAAAACCACCCGCATCACCAATACCAAAGCCGTGGAGTTTAACCCCGCATTCAGTTTCGGCGGTAAACAGGTGGTGTTTCAGCAAAACCGCGATCTCTATGGCTGGGACAAAGCGTCCGGGTTAATCAGTCAGCTTACCAGCTTTGAAGCAGGCAGCAAGCCGGCCGAAAACGATGAGCGTAAAACCGGCAACGCAGAAGAAAAGTTCCTCAAAGCACAGCAAGAGGAACTGTTGCAGGTGATCCGTGATAAAAAAACAAAGAAAGACGCCGCCGAAGCTTTTGATAAAGCATACGACCCCAAACCACTACGGTCCCTGTACCTGCAAAACAAAAGATTAAGAGATCTGCAGATCAGTCCCGACGGGCGCTTCGTTACCTATAGCCTTTTCACCGCACCCACTGATGCCCGCAATACCATCGTTCCCGAATTTGTAACCGCCACCGGTTTCACCACCGATATTGCGGCCCGCGATAAAGTAGGCGCGCCGCAAGGCAGCTTCGAAAGCTTTGTATACGACCGGCAGCGTGATACGGTGCTCCCCATCAAAACCACTGATCTCCCCGGCATCAAAGACCAGCCCGATTACGTAAAGGACTACACGAAAAAGGATACGCCCAAAGTAAGGGAAGTAATTGTGAACGGTCCTTACTGGTCGGAACAAGGCACACATGCCATTGCCGACATCCGCTCACAGGATAATAAAGACCGCTGGATTGTACTCCTCAACGCTGAAAACGGTACCGTGAAAACACTGAACCGCCAGCGCGACGAAGCCTGGATAGGCGGCCCCGGCATTGGCTGGAGCATGGGTGGCAGCAATATCGGCTGGATAAATGAAAACACCTGCTGGTTCCAGTCGGAAGCCACCGGTTATTCACATCTGTATACCGCCAATGTAAACGATGGTAGCACTAAAGCCCTCACCAGCGGCAACTATGAAGTACAGGAGGCACAATTATCTCCCGATAAAAAATACTTTTATATTACCACCAATGAAGTACACCCCGGTGAAAAACAATTTTACCGTATAGGCGTTGCCGGTGGAAAGGCCGAAAGGATCACTACCCTGCCCGGCGCCAATGAAGTAACTGTTTCTCCGGATGGAAAATGGATTGCGTTCCGTTACTCCTATTCCAACAAACCCTGGGAATTGTATGTGCAGCCAAACACACCGGGCGCAAAAGCAGTACAGGTCACCAACCTGGCGCAGACCGATGAATTTAAATCATATCACTGGCGCGATCCGCAGGTAATAACGATTACCGCGCGGGATAACCAGCCCGTGTATGCCCGCTTATACACCCCGGACCCTGCAAAAAATAATGGCGCGGCAGTGATTTTCGTACATGGCGCAGGCTACCTGCAAAATGCACATAAATGGTGGAGCTCCTATTTCAGGGAATACATGTTCCATAACCTGCTCACCGATAAAGGCTATACCGTACTGGACATGGATTACCGTGGCAGTGCCGGCTACGGCCGCAACTGGCGTACAGGCATTTACCGCTATATGGGCGGCAAGGATCTGGACGATGAAGTGGACGGCGCAAAATATCTGGCAGAAAAATTGCAGATGGACGCCCATCGTATCGGTATCTACGGAGGCAGTTACGGCGGCTTTATGACGCTGATGGCCCTGTTCACCCAGCCAGATGTGTTTGCATCCGGCGCTGCGCTGAGGTCTGTAACGGACTGGGCGCATTATAATCATGGCTACACCAGCAATATACTGAATGAACCATTCACTGACAGTATTGCTTACCGCAGGTCTTCCCCCATCTACTTTGCAGATGGACTGAAAGGCAAACTGCTGATGTGTCATGGCATGGTGGATACCAATGTGCATTTCCAGGATATCGTGCGGCTGTCGCAGCGACTGATTGAATTAGGGAAGAATAACTGGGAGCTGGCCGTGTATCCCGTGGAAGACCACGGATTTACTACGCCCAGCAGCTGGACAGATGAATATAAAAGAATACTTTTGCTCTTCGAGAGTACGCTCTTGAAGAGATGATTGCATTTTAAATTTTTTTATTTAGTTCCGTCGATATAAAAAAATTACAAAAGGGGGATACAGTGAATGATGCAGGCTAATGTTAAGGAATCTTAATATTCGCAAGGATCGTTCCCGGTATTCCCTTTTTCATTTTACATTAGGACCGTTGTAAAATGCATGCTGACCATATCTTTACTTAAACAATATTCACATTTTCTGATGTGATCTTAACATTTTAATGCGATATTGCAATGATAAAACCTAGCACAAATCCAAAAACCTTATGTGTGGAATCGTAGCTTACATCGGGCAGAGAGAAGCCTACCCGGTAGTATTAAAAGGCCTCAAAAGACTGGAATACCGCGGATACGACAGCGCGGGAGTAGCCCTGATCAATAACGGGTTACAGGTATACAAGAAAAAAGATAAAGTTGCCGCCCTCGAAGCATTCGTGGAAGGAAAAGATCTCCGGAGTCATATTGCCATCGGGCATACCCGCTGGGCAACACACGGAGAACCCTGCGACCGCAATGCGCACCCGCATTTATCCGGCGACGGTAAACTGGCCATGATCCACAATGGCATCATTGAAAACTATGTACAGCTGAAACAGGAGCTCATTAACCAGGGCCATGTTTTTCATAGTGATACCGATACCGAAGTACTCCTTCACTTTATTGAGGAAATCAAAAAACAAAACCAGTGTTCGCTGGAAGAAGCCCTGCGCATCGCTTTAAAAAGAGTGGTAGGCGCTTATGTGATTGTACTCATTGATGAAGAAAACCCGGATACCCTCATCGCCGCCCGCAAGGGAAGCCCGCTGGTAATAGGCGTTGGCAAGGGCGAACACTTCCTGGCTTCTGATGCATCTCCCATCATTGAATACACGAAAGAAGTAGTGTATGTAAATGATTATGAAATTGCCATCATCAAAGCAGATGAACTGATCCTGAAAAACATTTCCAATGAAAGGCAAACGCCTTACATCCAGAAACTGGATATCGAACTGGCCGCCATTGAAAAGGGAGGCTATGATCATTTCATGCTAAAGGAAATCTTTGAACAGCCGCAAACGATCTTCGATAGCTTACGTGGCCGTTTAGACGCGAAAAAAGGCACCCTCACCATGGGTGGTATGCGCGAATATGCGGATGTGCTGAGCAATGCCAAACGTATCATCATCGTAGCCTGCGGTACCTCCTGGCACGCAGGGCTGGTAGCCGAATACATGATTGAAGAATTATGCCGCATCCCGGTGGAAGTGGAATACGCTTCCGAGTTCCGCTACCGCAACCCGGTGGTAGGTCCCGGTGATGTCATCATTGCCGTATCGCAATCCGGCGAAACAGCCGATACCCTCGTAGCCATTGAAAGCGCTAAAGAAAAAGGCGCTATCATTCTCGGCGTTTGCAACGTGGTAGGTTCTTCTATTGCACGCTTATCTCACGCCGGCGCCTATACGCATGCCGGTCCTGAAATTGGCGTGGCCAGCACCAAAGCCTTTACTGCCCAGCTGGCAGTGCTTTGCCTGGTAGGCTTAAAACTGGCGGCCGATAAAGGCACCATTACCCCGCAAAGGTTCCAGCACCTGCTGGATGAACTGGAGCAGGTTCCTGAAAAAGTAGCAACGGCCCTGAAACTGGATAACCAGATCAAACAGGTAGCCGCCAAATATAAAGACGCACGTGATTTTCTCTACCTGGGCCGCGGATACAACTTCCCGGTAGCCCTGGAAGGAGCGCTCAAACTGAAAGAAATTTCCTACATCCACGCGGAAGGCTATCCTGCTGCGGAAATGAAACACGGTCCCATTGCACTGGTAGATGAAAACCTGCCGGTAGTAATTGTAGCCACGAAAGACAGCTACTACGAAAAAGTAGTGTCTAACATTCAGGAAATTAAAGCCCGTAAAGGTAAAGTGATCGCAGTAGTAACAGAAGGCGACAACACCATTCCTCCCATGGCGGATGATGTAATTTTTGTGCCTGCGGCAGATGAAATGGTAGCCCCTATCATTTCTGTAGTACCGTTACAACTGCTCGCTTATCATATAGGCGTGCTCAAAGGTCTGGACGTTGATAAACCCCGGAACCTTGCGAAATCAGTTACAGTAGAATAAAGACAATGGAGATACTCATCTGGTTATTTTATTATCTGCACGCATAATAAAATAACCAGATAGTCATTTCTCCTCAAATGATGTATCCTCATGAATAATATCCAAAAAAGACCCCTTTCCGATCTGGGGTATAATTTCATTGAAACCACGTTACCGAAAGGCAAAGACGAATATTATCTCCGTAATGAACAATGGAGCAGGCAGGACCAGTACAGGAAATTAACAGCATACGAAATAGAATCGCTGGTACGTAATGATAACACCTCCGACGACTGGAATATTATTTTTGTTTCCAACGAATTTGATCCGCAACTGGTACAGCACTGCCACTTTTTCGGGATGGTACGTATCGGGAAACTGGAACCCTACTACCTGGAGTTCCATAACCTTCGGATGCCGGTGGGATTGTACAACAGTACCATCTGCGCCTGCGACTTCGGCGACAATGTAGTGGTACACAACGTAAATTATTTATCGCATTATATCCTCGGCAACGAGGTAATTGTAGCCAACGTAAACGAAATGGCTACTACCGATTATGCTAAGTTCGGAAACGGTATCCTGAAAGAAGGCGAAAACGAAAACGGCCGCATCTGGATGGAACTGTGCAATGAAAACGGCGGCAGAAGCGTAATGCCCTTTGATGGTATGCTCCCCGGAGATGCTTACCTGTGGACACGCTACCGCGATGATGAACAACTGCAGCAGCAATTCAAATCGTTCACAGAAAAACAATTCGATAAAAAGCGTGGCTACTACGGTATGGTTGGCGATCGTACAGTGATCAAAAACTGTAAGATGATCAAAGATGTTACCATTGGTACCGACGCATACCTGAAAGGCGCCAACAAATTGAAAAACCTTACCATCAACAGCAGCAGCGAAGCTTCTTCACAAATAGGAGAAGGCTGCGAAATGGTAAACGGTATCATCGGCTACGGCTGCCGCGTATTCTACGGCGTGAAAGCCGTTCGTTTTGTAATGGCCTCGCACTCGCAGTTGAAATACGGCGCCAGGCTGATCAACTCCTATCTCGGCAACAACGCCACTATTTCCTGCTGCGAAGTATTGAACTCACTCATCTTCCCGGCACATGAACAACACCACCATAACAACTCGTTCCTGTGTGCAGCGCTGATCATGGGTCAAAGCAACATGGCGGCAGGCGCCACTATCGGCTCCAATCACAACTCACGCGGCGCTGATGGTGAAATCATTGCCGGCAGAGGATTCTGGCCAGGCCTGTGCGTAAGCCTGAAACATAATTCCCGCTTCGCCAGCTTCACCCTTATTTCCAAAGGCAACTATATGTCGGAGCTGAATATCTCCATTCCATTCAGCCTGGTGGTAAATGATGAACATGAAAACCGCCTGAAAATAATGCCCGGCTACTGGTTCCTCTACAACATGTACGCCATTGCCAGGAACTCCTGGAAATATGTTGACCGCGACAAACGCACCGATAAACAACAACTCATTGAATACGATTACCTGGCGCCCGATTCTGTAGAGGAAATATTCCAGGCGCTGTCGATCATGGAAACCGCCACCGGGAAAGCATGGTACGCCCTGCCGGAAAATGCCTCCAAAAAAGAACTAACGGAAAAGGACCTCCGTAAAAAAGGAAAGGACCTGTTAAAAAATAGTCCGGAAGAAGTAGCCAAGCTCACCATTCTCTCCAAAGGATTTGAAAACAGCTCGCGTGAAGTAGAACTGCTGAAAGTACACAAAGCTTACCCACTGTTCGTGGAAATGATAGTACTGTATGCTGTTAAAAATATTCTCGCCGCAGAAAAACCATCATTCCTGGCTTTACAGGCAGCAGTGAGCACCGCTAAACGCGGCGACTGGCAAAACATCGGCGGACAACTGATGAAAGCGGAAACAGTAGCCACGCTCAAAACAAAGATCCGGAAAAACAAGATCAGCAGCTGGCCGCAACTGCACACGGCCTATGAAGAAATAGGCAATGAATATGCAGCCGACAAATTACAACATGCCGTAGCCTGCCTGCTGGAAATAAAAGACAGCTCCCTGAAAAATATGACCACCGCCGATCTCGCGCAATGGATGAACGATTCTGTTGTAACGATGGAGTGGATCACCGCACAAATTAAACGCTCCAGGGAGAAGGACTACAAAAATCCGTTCCGCCAGCTCGCCTATGAAAGTGAAAAAGAAATGAATGCAGTAGTTGGCAGCCTGGAAGATAATAGTTTCATTAAACAAACTGCTGAAGACCTGGAAAAGTATAAATTGCAGGTAAACAAAACCATCAGCGAATGGGAGCTATAAAAAAAGTAAGATGCCACTGGTCGGAGAAAGATAAGCTTTACCAGGACTACCACGACGAAGAATGGGGCACGCCCAGTCATGACGATAAACATCTCTTTGAAATGTTATGCCTGGAAGGTGCGCAGGCTGGCCTCAGCTGGTATACCGTACTTACCAAAAGAGAAAATTACCGTAAAGCCTTTGATAACTGGGACGCCAAAAAAATAGCGAAATACGACGAGAAAAAAGTGGAAGAACTGATGCAAAACGAAGGCATCATCCGCAACCGTCTGAAAATAAAATCTGTGATCGGCAACGCAAAAGCCTTCCTCGCAGTTCAAAAGGAATTCGGCAGCTTTGACAAATACATCTGGTCATTTGTCAACCACAAACCCATCGTTAATCACTACCGCAAAGGCATGGCCGGCGTTCCCGCCAAAACAGCCATTTCCGACGCCATGAGCAAGGACCTGCTGAAACGGGGGTTCAAATTCGTGGGCTCCACCATCTGCTACGCCTACATGCAGGCCACCGGCATGGTAGATGACCACATGGAGGAGTGCTGGAAGAAGCGCGGGTAATGCGGATTTTGTCTTGCTCAGGATTACGCTGATTATACTGATTACCGGGATTTTTACTTTCTTGATTTTATAAAGGATTAAGGGAGATAGCAGCGGAGATATTCGCTTTTATCTCCCTTACTTATTATTAAAAAAATCAAAGAAATCCAAAAAATCCAAAAGTAAAAATCCCGGTAATCAGTATAATCAGCGTAATCCTGAGCAAGACAAAACTCGCGGCTGTCCTACTCGATCCGTACCTCACTTAGCGAAGCATTGCCGAGAAAGGAGTAGTCCGTGAGCGTGTTCAGAAAGAAATACAGCTGCCGCTTTTCCTGGTCCGACAACGGGATGCCCTGCTTCACCAGCGGATCGGTGGTGGGAGTGACCTTTACACCATGGTCATAGAAGTCAAAAACCTGGAAAATATCGAAGAAACGCCCATCGTGCATATAAGGGGCGCTTTTGAGAATATTGCGCAGGGAAGGTACCTTAAAACGAAGATTATCATCTGTGCTCCCGGTGATCTTCATCCGGCCGATGTCATTCAATGCCGGTAAATAAGGCAGGCCATTACTGCGGTAGGTGAGATCTGTGAACAATGGTTCCTTATGACAGGCCGCGCACTTCTCCTGGAAAACGGTGTATCCTGCGTTTTCTTCAGCAGTGAAGGCAACGCCGGGGACTTTGAGCATTACGCTGTCGTATTTGGAACCGGCCGATACCATGGTGGCAATAAACTGCGTGAAGGCTTTGAACATGCGTTCACTCGTGATTTCTTCCGTACCAAAAGCAGCTTTGAACATACTCCTGTATTCGGAGTCTGTCTGCATTTTTTGTATCAGCACCTTCAGGTCTACCGCCATTTCGTTGTGGTCTGTTAAGGGGGTGAGTGCCTGTATTTCGAGATGATTCACACCGCCATCCCACATAAACGCTTTTTGCCAGATCATGTTGAACAGTACCGGTACAGAGCGGATACCCTGCTGCCCGGCCACGCCATGCGCCAATGCGTGGTCAAAATGGCCGAAAGCCGCAAACTGCTGGTGGCAAAAACCACAGGACACGGTGCTGTCCTGCGACAGGCGGTAATCATAAAACATAAACCGGCCCAATGCCACACCTGGTTTGGTGAGCGGGTTACGGGTGAAGTCGTATACCGGCCGCGGAAAATGCGCGGGCAGCTGCAGTAAAAAAGGCTCCGGCCCTTTTACCGCGCGCTTCTTGGTACCCGCCTGCACCAGCGCCAGCAAAAGGCAAAACGCCCCAATGATGTATATGACCTTATGATTCACGCAGCGGCTAATTGGAAATACCTGTTATGTTAAACATATGCTGATAATTGCCGGCTACCTGTCTTGCTTTTACGCCCGGCGCCATGATCACGGTTATCTTTTTAAAACTTACGGTATCCGGTAAAAACCACCTTTCCACATCGGCAGTAAGATTAATACGGGGTTGTTTACCTGCTGCAATTGTTACCGGCTGCGGAAGCGGCAGCGTCACATTTTTCAGTACACCATCTTTTGTTTTATAACCGCCGCAATGAAATAAAAATTCCTGCATAGGCGTGTTAACCGCAGCAGAATGACCTTCTATCTGCGCCATAATATAACCGCTGTTCCACGTCCAGAACATGCCGGATTCTACAGCCAGCGCGCCGGATTGCACCCCGCTCACATTACGGATACTATCTACCCCGATCAGGAAACGGATACTCTTATATTCGCCGGCAGGAATGCTATCCAGCAGGATATTTTTTGAACTGTCGATCGCATCATCTACCAGGAAGTAAGCCGGTGGTAAAGTAACCATGTTGCCATTGACGGCTTCCAGTGAAAAGTTGCTGAGGAAATAACGGAAACGGCTGATGGTAAAAGCCTCTCCGGAAGCATTGGTGTAAGTGATCTCTTTCCTTACCAGTGGCTGCTGCCCCATCAGGTGGGTGAAAGACAATTGCAGGGAAGGCACAGGCCCGGGATCAGCAGGCACCCCGGCAAACAACGTGGTTACAACCAGGAACCAGCAAGCATAGGAAGCAAAAATCCGCAAAATCATGGTATCCTCTTTTGTTAAAGAAAGTTACAATGATTTTGCGGATTAAATATTAAAAAGAAATCTGCTGATTAAACTCTTTTATATCCTTTCCAGCCGTACAAAAACACAACAACAAAGCAGAAAGTAGGAATGCCGTAAGAAATAGCCAGCGACTGCCATTCCGTTACAATCCCCATCAGGTAAGGAACGGAAGCACCACCTACGATAGACATTACCTGGAAAGAAGCGCCGCGTTTGGTATGTACACCCAGGTCTTTTACGCCCAATGCAAAAATGGTAGGGAACATAATAGACATGAAGAAGAAGATAGCGATAAGCGCGTATACAGAAGGAGCCCCGTTACCAGTCATTACAAAAGCGCAGAGTAGGACATTTATAAACGCATAAACAGCAAGCAATTGATTCGGAGCGATTTTGCGCATAAGTGCTGTGCCCACAAAGCGACCTCCTGTGAACAGTGCCATACCAATAGAGAGCAGAAGAGATGCATTTTTAGCAGAGGTGCCATGCCAGTATTCAGTTACATAGTTAATAAACAAAGCGCCCACACCTACCTGAGCCGCCACATAAAAGAATTGTGCTACCACTCCTAATACAAAATGCCGGTGAGCAAAAAGCGGGCGGGTATCCGCCATCACCTCTTCACCTTCCTGTTTTGCTTCTTCAATTTCTGGCAAGGGAGTTCTTACGAAAAAAGCTGCTATTAGCAATACTACAACAGCAATAGCAACATAAGTAATCTTTACCGTGGTGAGATCTCCTTTACCAGTGCCGAGAAATAGCCAGGCACCAATAATAGGTCCGAGGAAAGACCCCAGCCCGTTAAAACACTGTGATAAATTCAACCGTTGCTCGGAAGTAGCTTTATCTCCCAACACGGTTACATATGGATTGGCAGCCGTTTCCAGGCAGGCCAATCCGCAAGCAAGTATAAACAATGCCAGCAGGAAGAAATCAAAATTGAGTGCGTTGGCCGCTGGATAAAAAAGAAATGCACCGGTAGCATACAACAGCAAACCCAGTATGATCCCCTTCTTGTAGCCAAATTTGTTCATAAACATTCCCGCAGGAAATGCCATGAGGAAATAAGCGCCGAAATAAGCGCCCTGTAATAAAGTAGAACGTTTCGTAGTAATGCTCAATACTTCCTGGAAATGTTTATTTAATACATCCAGCAGCCCGTATGCCAGTCCCCATAAGAAGAACAGGCTGGTAACCAGGATCAGCGGGAACAGGTAGCTGCCAGGCTTTGCGCCTGTATCTTTACTGGTGGTATAGGTGGAATTACTTACTGCGCCTCCGGCCATAACGAAGAATTTAATGTTTCAGGTGATTAAATGTTGATAACGTGTGTTGGCTCTTTATCCTTAGCTGATGGATCTGTCGAGATGCGTGTAACCACCATCTACGTATACGATTTGTCCGGTTGTATGAGATGAACGTGGCGACAGCAGGAATACGGTGCTGTTGGCGATTTCTGTTGAAGTGGTCATCCTTTTTTCAAATGGAATGTTAGCCGTGATAGACGCCAGTTTTTCTTTTGGATTGGGCAACGAATTAATCCAGGTTTCATACAGCGGTGTCCATACTTCAGCTGGGATAACCGTGTTTACACGGATGGAGTATGGCAGCAATTCCACTGCCCACTCGCGGGTGAGCGCGTTGATTGCGCCTTTGGAGGCAGCATAACCACTGGTGTTCCCCTGGCCGGTATCGGCTACTTTGGATCCGATGTTCACAATATTTCCTTTGGTGACCTTCAGGTACGGCAATGCAAAATGCGCCAGGTTGTAGTAGTGTGATAAATTATTCTGCAGCGACTGCATAAACCGCTCGGGGCTGCCACTTTCGAGTCCTACGCCATCATTGGCGCCGGCGTTGTTTACCAGCCCATCTATTCTGCCATACTTTGCTATCGTTTCAGAGATCACTTTTTTACAATCTTCCACTTTACCCAGTTCTGCGGTAACAGCGATCGCCTTACCACCCACCGCGATAATTTCGTTGACGGTTTTTTCATTATCGGCAGTACTGCGGCCGGCAATCACGGTAATACCGCCTTCCGCTGCTATTAGCTTTGCAATAGCTTCCCCGATTCCTTTTGCACCACCGGTAACGATAATCACTTTCTCCTGTAATCCTAAATCCATAGTATGTATGATATTATTTTTTATAGATGATAAAATGAGCGGGCATTGCCTCCCATTATCTGTTCCTGTTCACTTGTTGATAAGGTGCTGATGAAATCTGTCACGATGCCTTTCACTTCGTGGTACCTGGCGGCTACCAGGCACACGGGCCAGTCGGAGCCATACACCAGCCTGTTTGCACCAAAGGCTTCCAGCGCTACTTCCAGGAAAGGCCGGAAGTGTGCCGGCTCCCACTGCTGCCAGTCGGCTTCAGTAACCATGCCGCTTAGTTTGCAGTATACGTTTGGCGACTGTGCAATGCGGCGCATATGTGCCGCCCATGCGTCCAGTTCACCGGCTTTAATATCGGGCTTGGCCAGGTGATCAATGATCAGTGGCTGGTCAGGGAACTGCTGTACAAATTCTTCTACCGCAGGTAACTGTTTCGGATATACGAGAATATCATACGTGAACCGGTGCTTCGCCAGCGCTTTGATACCACGGCAGAAATGTTCCCCGAGAATAAACCGGTTATCCGCCTCACCCTGTACAATATGGCGAAAGCCTTTCAGCTTCGGATGTGCAGCGTACTGTTCCAGTTGTTCACTGATATTTTCAGCGCGGAGGTCTGTCCAGCCCACCACGCCTTTAATAAAATCATGCTTATCCGCCAGCGCCAGTAAAAAGGCCGTTTCATCCGGCGACTGATCCGCCTGTACCGCCACACAGCCGTGAACGCCGTTTTCAGCCAATACCGGGGCCAGGTCTTCCGGGTAAAAGTCGCGGCGGATCACTTCCATAGATTCATCGATCCATGCGTCGCGGACAGGATCGTATTGCCAGAAATGCTGATGTGCGTCAATAACCATGTAGATATTTTTTGCATACCGGTCGCCGGAAGTTCCGGCGGCCGGTATACTTTACAATGCAAAAATCTGATCCATAATCACCCACTTCTCTCCTTCCTTCGCTACCGGCAATGACTGCTGGTATTTCCACATCAGCTGTTCCCACACCTTTACGGCGGGATTGGCAGCGTCCATCGCATCTTTACGTTCAAAGGAGAAAGTATCGTCTACTTCCATGATCATAAACAGGCGGTTACCGGCACGGTAAATATCCATTACGGTAATGCCGGCGTCCGTGATACTCTTTTTTATTTCAGCGGATACGTTGCGGTGATGCGCTTCATATTCGCTGATCAATTGCGGATCATCTACCAGATCCAGCGCCAGACAATATCTTTTCATAATTATTATTTACAGGCTACAGCAGTTTGTTTGGAAGTACCCAAACCATCAATACCCAGTTCAATCACATCCCCTGCTTTGAGGTATACCTGCGGATTCATGCCCAGGCCCACACCAGCAGGCGTACCGGTGGAAATCACATCTCCCGGGAGCAGGGTCATGAACTGGCTCAGGTAAGCCACTACATAAGCTACGTTGAATATAAAGTTGGAAGTATTGCCATCCTGCATTTTCTGACCATTAACGGTGAGCCATAAACGAAGATTATTCACATCGGCAATTTCATCTTTGGTAGCCAGCCATGGGCCTAACGGAGCGAATGTATCGCAGCTCTTTCCTTTTACCCACTGTCCGTTTCTTTCAATCTGGAAAGCTCTTTCGCTGTAGTCGTTATGCAGGCAGTAACCCGCTACGTAGTCCATTGCGTCTTTTTCTTCCACATAAGTGGCCTTTTTGCCAATTACTACTGCCAATTCCACTTCCCAGTCGGTTTTCTGACTGTTGCGCGGAATCACCAGGTCGTCGTTTGGACCCACCAGTGCGCTGGTACTTTTAAAGAACACGATAGGTTCTGTAGGAATGGCTGCGTTGGTTTCACGCGCATGATCTGCGTAGTTAAGACCGATGCAGATAATTTTGGAAGGACGGAGGATAGGTGAGCCCAAACGTGTACCGGCAGGCACCTGCGGGCATTCTGCAGCATGTGCGCCATACCATTCTGATAAGCGCGCCAGCCCGTTGGTTTCAAAGAATTTCTCTCCAAAATCTTCACCAAAAGCACTCACGTCAAACATTCCCGCTGCGGTTGCAACACCCGGTTTTTCTTCTCCCGGTAAACCAAACCTGATCAGTTTCATATCGATATTATTTATTTATTAGTCTTACTTAATTTCTTTCAGTGTTTTAATCTGTAATCTTCCGTTTTCCACATGCAGGTCAATCACCGGTTCTGCTTTACCATCTTTTACAAAAGAGAAATACACATGATCATTTTGTCCTGTTGGCTGGATCACACCTTTACTGCCACTGGGCACGGGCATGAACATACTTTTACGGAGACCGCCAAATTCCACATACAGCTCCAGGCTGTCGGGTGAGGCATCCGGCTTGATCTCTGCAATAAAATCTGCCAGGATGTTTCCGGACTGGATACTCTTTTTATATTGCTGCAACATTTCGCCGCCGGCAGATACCTTACCAAGACCCAGCGTACCTTCCATGTATGCCCAGATTGGCTCAGGCGGCGTGGCAGCCCATAATATTTTCATGTCTTTTTTACTGTCTACAAAAGCGTGGTAATAACGTGGCTGATGATTCGCTTTCATAACGCCGATATAACAGCTGTTGGGCTCATTCCACAACACCTTATAAAGGTCTTGTTCCGGTGCGTCTTTCAGGATTGTTTGTTCAAAAGTTTTTTCCTTTGTTCCTTCTTTCAGCTGAAATTTAATCGTGACCAGCGAAGTATCTTTTTCCTTATCAGAAAAAGTAACAGATACGGTACCACCCGGTGTAGCCGGTTTAACCCCTGTGGCGGAATCCCCGGTGGCAGTTTCCTTGTTGGTACCGGAATTACAGGCAGATAATACGGCTATTGCTATTGCCAGCCCTATTCGAAAATGTTGCATGATATAACTAAAAATTAATGAATGAATAACTTGAAAGATACGGGTAATCGTCCGCACTTTAAAACACACATCACATTAATTATTAATTATTAAGCCTGATAAAACCGCCATCGATGGGATAGTCGGTTCCGGTAATAAAGCCTGCTTCGTCGGAACACAGGAATAACGCCAGGTTACCCACTTCCACTGGTTTAGCCATGCGGCCGATGGGTTGTGTTTTACTCAGCTTATCAAACATTTCAGCTTCCCTGCCCGGGTAATTCTTGGCAATAAATCCATCCACAAACGGCGTGTGTACTCTTGCGGGCGACACGCAGTTGCAACGGATATTAGCGCCGAGGTAATCTTTCGCCACGGATAATGTCATAGTCAGCACCGCGCCCTTACTCATAGAGTAGGCCAGCCTGTCCGGTATACCTACACTGGAAGCAATGGATGCCACATTGAGGATCACACCGCCGCCCTGTGCTTTCATTTGTTTAATGACTGCATACATGCAGTTATAGGTGCCCTTCACATTTACCTGGTACACCCTGTCGAAGTCCTGTTCCGCCGTATTTTCGAGGTTACCCACATGCGCAATGCCTGCACAGTTCACCAGGATATCCAGTTTACCGGCCGTTTGTACAATACCGTCCATAACGCCTATCACGGCTGCCTGGTCGGCTACATTGCACGCATGCACACTTGCCTGGCCACCTGCTGCCCTGATTTCCTCTGCTGTAGCTTTACCACCATCTTCATTCAGCTCCAGGATATGCACCTGCGCACCCTGGGCCCCGAATGTTTTTGCTATTGCCTGTCCTATGCCGCTACCACCACCTGTGATAACCGCTACTTTATTGTCTAGTCTGAACAGTTCCATCATTAAAAAATTTAAGGGTTCTAAAATACCTATTAATATAAGGTGATTGCAATTGTATTTTCACTGTATTTCATACTTTCTTGCCTAATTTTCGCAAAATTCAATAATCAGGTCCAAATACGGGGCTTTTTCTGCAATTTTAAGCACATGAAAATAATACTGTTAGCGGCGCTCCTGTGGACCATTTCCGGCCAGCTATCCGCCCAAAAAATACCGGTGAATAAATACGGACTCGCCGTATTGAGCACCCGGCAGCAATATGATCAGCTGGTGAAAGCCGACAGCAACCAGCTGCTCGTAAACCTGGAAAAGTATATCCCGGGCATCAAAAAAGATGTGCGCTATGCCACCACCAATAACTTCACCAAACAAAAGCTTTATACCCGCACCGATATTTACCTCCGGCTGCCGGCAGCCAAAGCCCTCAAAGTAGTACAGGAAGCCCTGCGCAAAAAGGGATACGGCCTGCTTATTTACGATGCATACCGTCCTTATCATGTAACGGAAACGATGTTTAAAATAGTACCAAACGATCTCTATGCGGCCGATCCCCGCAAAGGATCGGGGCACAACCGCGGCGTAGCCATAGACCTGAGTATGGTAAGCCTGAAAACAAACAAGCCCGTGGCAATGCCTACGGACTTTGATGATTTTACCCTGAAAGCGCATGAAAACTACACCCCGCCGGACCCGGCAATGGCGGCCAACCGCAAATTGTTAAGAGATACCATGATGCAACATGGCTTTAAAGGAAGTTCTACAGAATGGTGGCACTTCTATCTGCCGGGTTATAAAAAATACCCGCTGATGGATATCTTCTTTTAAGATCATGGAATCTTCACGGTATCCACCCGGTTGGGAATCCCCTCCCACTTTAAATAATAGGTGCCGTTATCGGCAGGTATAAAAGAATACGTTTTGGTTTGTGTAGTAAATGCCTGTGTACATACGGTACAGGTATTATATATATATTCCGCCTTTAGCAGTACGGTATCCTTGTCCCTCATCTCCACAATTTTGTTGATGGCGTAACAGGAATTGGGGAAGGTACAGCTTACATCATAAAAAGCACCATTCTGACCTCTTGCATCGCTGGTGGATTTACCCATGTATTTCGCGCCCACAATATTCACCCATCCGTACTGGGAGCAATTGTCTGCTTCTTTGCTGCAACCGGCAAAGAGTAAAAAGGCAAGGAGTAAGGGAATTGTTTTCATCAGGCAAATATTTCACCCGTAGAACGGGGTGGCGCGGGAAAAGTTACAGCACGCGGATTTTGTCTTTCCCGCTGATTACGCTGATTATACTGATTACCAGGATTTTTACTTTTTGGATTTTTGGATTTTATTTGATTAACATAATAAGGGAGATAAAAGCGAATATCCGCTTCTATCTCCCTTAATCCTTTATAAAATCAAAAAGTAAAAATCCGAGTAATCAGTATAATCAGCGTAATCAGCGGGAAAGACAAAATCCGCGGCTAGTATATCTTGTTCAGCGCGTCCACGTAGGCGTGCACGGAAGCGTTCACGATATCGGTGGAGATACCGAAACCGTAGTACGACTGGCCGTTATGTTTTACGCGCATGTTTACTTTACTCACATCATCGCTGCCGCCGCGCATGGATTGAATATTAAATTCATCTAGTTCAATATCGTCCTTAATAATATCGTGGATCGCATTGATGGTAGCATTAACGGGACCATTACCGGCAGCACTGGCTTCTTTTTCTTCGCCATTGATACGCAGTTTAACGGTAGCCATGGGGCGGAGCGGATCGCCGCAAACCACCTGCAGTAAGATTACTTTGATGGCATTGTCGCCGTAGGTTTTAGCGTCGCCGTCGCCCATCAGTTCCAGCAGATCGGCATCATTGATTTCCTTTTTGGTATCCGCCATCAGCAGGAAGCGTTGGTACACTTCGTCGATGTTTACTCTTTCCAGGTTGTATCCCAGGCGCGACAGGTGATGCTTCAGCGCATGACGGCCGCTGCGGGCAGTGAGGATAATGGAGTTGGAGTTGATCCCTACATCTTCAGGGTTCAGGATCTCGTAGTTCTCGCGGTGTTTCAGCACGCCATCCTGGTGGATGCCGGAGCTGTGCGCAAATGCGTTACGGCCTACAATGGCTTTGTTGGGCTGTACCGGCATGTGCATCATGGTTTCCACAAGATTACTGATTTCATAGATCCCTTTTGAGTTGATCTGGGTATGATAACCCAGGGCATGATGCGTTTTCAGGATCATGGCTACTTCTTCCAGCGAAGTGTTACCGGCACGTTCACCGATACCATTGATAGTACATTCCACCTGGCGGGCGCCGTTGATAATACCTGCAATGGTATTGGCGGTAGCCAAACCGAGGTCGTTATGACAGTGAACGGAAATGATCGCTTTATCGATATTGGAAACGTGATCTACGAGGTACTTGATTTTTGCGCCATACTGATCGGGCAGGCAGTAACCGTTGGTATCGGGGATGTTAACGGTGGTAGCACCGGCTGCAATCACGGCTTCGATCATGCGAGCCAGGTATTCATTGTCTGCGCGGCCGGCATCTTCTGCATAAAATTCCACATCGTCGGTAAACTTGCGGGCATACGTTACAGCGGCTACGGCACGTTGTAAAATTTCATCGCGGGTGCTGTTGAATTTATATTTGATGTGCATATCGGAAGAACCGATACCGGTATGGATACGTTTGCGTTTTGCGAAGCGTAAAGCATCTGCGGCAGCATCAATGTCTTTGTTATTGGCACGGGTAAGTGCGCAGATCACGGGCTCTGTAACCGCTTTGGAAATTTCCACCACGCTCTGGAAGTCGCCCGGACTTGAAATCGGGAAACCTGCTTCAATGATATCTACGCCTAGTGCTTCGAGTTTTTTAGCTACTTCAATTTTTTCAACGGTTGTCAGCTGACAGCCGGGGACCTGTTCTCCATCACGCAAGGTGGTATCAAAGACGTATACACGATTTTTATCCATGATAGTGTAATAATTTTATTGAATGATTAATTCAGATTCTCTAATACTTTGGCGCCCATCGCATCGGTGCCCATAATGAAATCGTTCACGGTGTGTTTGTTGGCGATGTCCATTGTTCTGTAACCCTGTCTGAGAGTGGCTTCCACGGCTTTGATCACCCGTTGTGATTCTGTTTTCAGGCCGAAGGAAATATCCAGCATGAGGGCAGCTGATAAGATAGAAGCCAGCGGATTGGCAATGCCTTTACCGGCAATATCATGTGCAGATCCGTGGATCGGTTCAAAGAAACCGGTGCTGTCACCGATAGAGGCAGATGCCAGCATACCCATGGAGCCAGCGATCTGTGAGGCTTCATCCGTAAGGATATCACCAAACAGGTTACCCGTAACCACTACATCAAAGCGCTTAGGATCTTTAATCAGCTGCATGGCGGCGTTGTCGATGAACATATGTTCCGTTTCCACGTCAGGATATTCTTTTGCTATTTCCTGCACCACTTCTCTCCAGAGACGGCTTGCTTCCAGCACGTTTGCTTTATCCACAGAGCACAGCTTTTTGCGGCGGGTGCGCGCTGCTTCGTAAGCTTTGCGGGCAATGCGTTCTACTTCATAACGGTGGTAGATCATGAGGTCCGAAGCGGTGTTGCGGTCGGCAGTCCGGATCTTTTCACCGAAATACACGTCGCCGGTCAGCTCACGGAAAAAGAGGATATCTGAACCGCGTAAAATTTCCGGTTTAATGCTGGATGCTTCCAGCAGTTCATCAAACAACTTTATCGGGCGGAGGTTGGCATACAATCCCAGTTCTTTCCTGATCTTCAGCAAACCTTGTTCTGGTCTTACTTTCAGGGTAGGATCGTTGTCATATTTAGCATGACCGATAGCGCCGAAGAGGATAGCATCGGCGTTCCGTGCTTTCTGCAGCGTTTCTTCAGGCAGCGGATCACCGGTAGCTTCAATGGCTACGTGCCCCATGATCCCTTCTTCGAAGGTAAAAGTGTGGTGATAATTTTTGGCTATTGTTGTCAGCACTTTTTGTCCCCATGCGGTCACTTCCTGTCCGATCCCATCCCCGGGTATAACTAGTATTTTCTTCTCAACGCCCATATATGTGTTTAGCTTTTAGTATTTAGCTTTTTGATGATTAGAAATTATATGTTCTTGTGGTTTCGTATTGTTCAATTTCTTTACGGAGGCTCAGCAGGTAATCGATATCATCATAGCCGTTGAGCAGGCATGTTTTTTTATACTGGTTGATATCGAAGTTTTCTTTTTCGCCGGTGCTCACAATTTTTATGAACTGGTTTTCCAGGTCTACTTCCAGTTCGGCTTTAGGATCGGCTTCTATGGCTTTAAAGATCCGGTCCAGGAAATCTTCTGATACCTGGATGGGTAAAATGAAGGTGTTGAGGGCGTTATTTTTAAAGATGTCTGCAAAGAAGCTGCTCACCACTACTTTAAAACCGGCATCCGCAATCGCCCAGGCAGCGTGTTCACGGGAGGAACCACAACCGAAGTTTTTACCGCCTACGAGGATCTGGCCACTGTAGATGGGATTGTTCATCACAAAATCCGCCTTTGGCGTATTATCGGCTTCATAGCGCCAGTCGCGGAACAGGTTTTCGCCGAAACCTTCCCGGGTGGTAGCTTTCAGGAAGCGTGCGGGGATGATCTGGTCTGTATCTATATTCTCGATGGGTACAGGTACCGCAGATGAAACGAGGTGTTGAAATATTTTACTCATGATGATTTTACAGTTTAAATTTTTGTGGCGGCTACTCTCAGGCGCACATAATCCGCATACAATTCGCCGTTCCGCATCAGCTGTGGCGCCAGTTCGTATTGCACCTGCTGCAGGATGGCGCCTTTGTCCTGTTCCGGCACACCGGCAAAAAAGTGAGCGCCAAACATCTCCAGCCAGTCGCTGATGCCTGTTTCCGGATCCACCAGTTTTGAAGGGCGGTCAAAAAAATGCACCCTGTCTATTTTAAAACCTTCCTTTTCCAGCAGGGTAGTATATTCTGCCGGAGATGGAAAATACCAGAACGGTTCGTAGGTATAACCCCGTTGCTGCATGGCCTTTTCCAGGTAAGTAAGGATTTGCTGCACATTGCCTTTGCCGCCCATTTCTATCACCAGCCGGCCGCCTTTTTTAAGTTGGGCGTACATCCGGCTGATGGCTTTTTCCTTCTCCCGCACCCAGTGGAGGGTAGCATTGGAAAAGATGCCATCAAACTGTTGTGGCAGGGAAAAAGTAGTAGCGTCGCCCACTTCAAAGGAAATGCCGGGAAAATGTTCACGGGCGCTGCTGATCATAGCTGCGGAAGCATCTATTCCTGTTACGGTGGCGCCTTTTTGCGCCAGCTGCGCGGTGAGTTCACCGGTGCCGCAACCCAGGTCCAGGATATTTTCCCCCGATTGCGGCTGCAGCCAGTCGATCAGGCTGTTGCCATATTCAAACACGAAGGCGTGTTTTTCTTTGTATAAGTCAGCGTTCCATTGATCCATAGCTTTCGGCTTTATTTGTTCTTTTTTGTTAAACTATTACGCCAACAATTCCCTTACATCTGTTACCCTGCCCGTAATGGCTGCTGCCGCCGCGGTGAGCGGACTGGCCAGGAAGGTGCGGGCATTGGGACCCTGACGACCTTCAAAGTTACGGTTGGAAGTAGAAATGCAGTACATGCCGGCAGGCACTTTATCTTCATTCATGGCCAGGCAGGCGGAGCAACCTGGTTCACGCAGCTGGAAACCGGCTTCGGCAAATATTTTGTCGATGCCTTCTTCCATGGCCTGGGCCTCCACCTGTTTGGAGCCGGGAACGATCCATACCACTACATCGTCTGCTTTATGTTTACCTTTCACAAAATCTGCTACGAGGCGTAAATCTTCAATGCGGGAGTTGGTGCAACTGCCAATGAATACATAATCCACTTTTTTGCCCAGCAGTTCAGCGCCGGGTTGGAGGTCCATATACTCAAGCGATTTTTTGAAAGAAGGCCTTTCTTTCTCGTCGAGCTGCTCCAGTGAAGGGATGTGGCGGGTAACGCCCATGCCCATACCGGGGTTGGTACCATAAGTAATCTGTGGTTCTATATCGGCGGCGTCAAAGGTAAGCACCTGGTCAAATACGGCGTCGCTGTCGGAATACAGCGTTTTCCAGTATTCCAGTGATTTATCCCAGTCGGCTCCCTCAGGCGCGAACTCGCGGCCTTTGATATAATCGAAAGTGATATCGTCCGGGGCGATGAGTCCTCCGCGGGCGCCCATTTCAATACTCATGTTACAGATGGTCATGCGGGCCTCCATACTAAGACTGCGGATGGCTTCCCCTGCATATTCCACGAAGTAACCGGATAGCGCCGGAAGCGGATATTTTGGAGATGATATAAAGAATGATGTCTTTAGAAAGTACGCCCTTGCCCAGTTGTCCGTTCACTTCGATCTTCATCCGCTTGGGCTTGTATTGCAGGATGCATTGGGTGGCCAGTACCTGTTCCACTTCGGAAGTGCCGATACCAAAGGCAACAGCGCCAAAAGCTCCGTGGGTGCTGGTGTGGCTGTCGCCGCAAACGATGGTCATGCCAGGCAGGGTGATGCCCAGCTCCGGTCCTATCACGTGCACAATGCCCTGGAACCGGTGGCCCAGTCCGTAAAGCTCTACACCGAATTCAGTAGTATTTTTTGTCAACATTTCCACCTGGCGGCGGCTCAATGCTTCTTTGATAGGCTGGTCCTGGTGTAAGGTAGGTACGTTGTGATCGGCGGTAGCCCTGGTTTTAGCCGGGCGGAATACCGGGATGCCACGCTTACGCAGCCCGTCAAATGCCTGGGGGCTCGTCACCTCGTGAATAAAGTGCGTGTTGATGTACACCGCATCGGGATGCCCCGGCTTGCTAACCACTATATGGCCATCCCAGATTTTATCAAATAACGTTTTTCCCATCCTTTTGCTTCCTTTTATAATTGTTTATACCTTCAAATCTAATGGTCCTTAATTAATTGCCATATCGCTAAATTTGCTTTAATTACAACCTTTAAACACCACTGATACACGTTAATATACTGTTTATCAATAAATTACAAGATTTTAATAACGATGCCCAACAGTCAAAGTGATGCTTTATTCATATTAATAAAAACCTTAACAAAAGCCGAAAAACGCAATTTTCAGTTGGCGTTTAACAAAAACAACACCAAGGAAGATGTACTTTTTATCCAATTGTTCACCACGCTGGACAAAATGAAAGAGTACGATGAAGAGCAGATACTGAAGAAAATAACGGATATTAAAAAGCAGCAGCTATCGAATGTAAAAGCACATCTTTACAAGCACCTGTTATCCAGTTTGCGGCAGCTATATAAACAAAAGGACCCGTTGATCGACCTGCGCGAGCAGCTGGACCATGCGCGGGTGCTGTATAATAAAGGGCTGTACAACCAGAGCCTGAAGATACTGGCCAAAGCCAAAACGATGGCGCAGGAACAGGAAGAGGTAATGCTGACCTATGAAATTGTGGAGTTTGAAAAGCTGATTGAATCGCGGCATATTACGCGAAGCCTGGAAAACCGGGCGGAAGTGCTGAGTGCCGAGTCCAGGCAGATAGAACAGCAGCTCACCAATATCAGCCGCCTGTCTACCCTTTCCCTGCGGATGTATGGCCTTTACCTCAAGCTGGGCCACGCGCGCAATGAGCGGGATGCCGAAATGGTAAAGTCTTTTTTTGAAAGCCAGCTGCCGCCCTTGCAGCATGTGCATATGAGCTTTTACGAAAAAGTGTACATGTACCAGGCATCGAGCTGGTACTACTATATTCTGCAGGACTTCGTGATGTATTACCGATATACGCAGAAATGGGTGGACCTGTTTCGCAAATACCCGTCCCTGCAGCAAACGGATATGGATCTGTATATTAAAGCGCAGCATAATTTACTGACCGCGCATTTTTATACTTCGAATTTTGAAAAGTTCAAAACAGCCCTGCAGGACCTGGAAGAATTTATCCGGGACAACCAGGATAATTTCCACGAAAACACCCGCACCTCTGCTTTTGTATACCTGTATACCGCCAAAATAAACCGTTATTTCCTGGAAGGCACGTTCAGCCAGGGTTTGGAAATGGTGCCGGAACTCGAAACAGAGATCACCAGGCATACCCTGAAAATAGACCAGCACCGGGTGCTGGTATTTTACTATAAGATTGCCTGTTTATATTTTGGTAGCGGTGACAACAACAAAGCCATTGTTTATCTTAATAAAATTATCAATTTAAAAATTGGTAACCTGCGGGCAGATATCCAGTGTTTTGCCCGTATCCTGCACCTCATTGCACATTACGAACTGGAGAATTACAGCCTGGTGGAATACCTGATCAAATCTGTTTACCATTTCATTTCAAAACATAAGGATCTTGGTTTGGTGATGGAAGAAATCATGAAATTCCTCCGCCGTTATATTTATGCCAATCCCAAAGCATTACGTAATGCGTTCGTAGACCTGAAAGACCGGCTGGAACAGATCTCCGAAGATCCGTACGAACGCCGTTCCTTCCTTTACCTGGACATTATTTCCTGGCTGGAAAGTAAGATTGAGAGCATACCGGTGCAGGAAGTTATTCACCGGAAATTTGTGAATAAGGAAAAACGCATTTAAATAAAACCGACGAGCATATGTCTGCTGACAAACAGTATCATTTCATTGCCATTTCCGGCAGTTTACGGAAAGGCTCTTACAACACGATGGCGCTGAAAGCGCTGCAAAAACTGTGTCCTTCAAACATCACGGTGGAGCAGGTATTTTTCGACAAGATCCCGATGTACAATGCCGACCTGCATACCGAGCAATTGCCGGAAGAAGTAGTGCCGCTGGTGCATAAAATTAAGGAATCGGATGGCGTGATCATCGTTTCACCGGAATACAACTACTCTATACCCGGCGCCCTGAAAAACGCGATAGACGTGGTTTCCAGGCACCCCGATAAACCCTTCAGCGAAAAGGCAGTGGCTATTATGGGCGCCTCGCAGGGCCAGATCGGTACTGCCAGGATGCAGTATCATTTACGGCAGGTGATGGTATTCCTGAATGCGTTTGTGATCAACAAACCGGAGATCATGATTGGCAATGCCCAGCATAAGTTTGATACCGATGGTAACCTGACAGATGAACTGGTGATTAAGCAAATCCCTCAGTTGTTGCTTTCACTGGCACGGCTGAGCGACAAAATGGGTCATGATCCTGCTTCTATATAAGGTTCATAGCTGCGGTATTTTGTAAAAAAGATAATGGCCGATGCTGTCTGTAACAACAGTACAGCCGGCCATTCATAATGTCCGAGCACCATGAACAGCACAATGAAAGAAGTGAGCATGGTATAACGTACATGCACCTCCGGATTCATTTTAGGGAAAAACAATAGGGTACGGAACAGGATCATTAATGATAATGCCGTGCAGAATACCGTTATCAGTCCCCATGGCGTTGTTTTCGTATATGCATTAACGGTAATGATGATCATCTCCGGTAAAAAAGTAATCACATATACCCCCACCAGCCGCATATAGTGGCTGAATAAATTAACAGGAAGATTCTCCATGAAATTGAGGTACGTATCATCAAACGCGCGATGATGCACCATCAGCTGCATGTGTGTAAGCACGCTGATCATAACACCCAGCTGTAGTCCGCGGAGATCGAAATAATCACCTCTCGTCATAATGAGAAATGTGAGCCACAGCACTCCTGCGGAAAACAGTTTGGTGCTCACAATCCGGCGTGGAAAATTAGTAAACAGTTCATACAGGAAAAATAATACCGGCGGCTTTGTGAAGTGCCGGTTGATCCAGCGTTGCAGGTGGCCTGTAAAAAAGATGACATCGGGTTGTTCCAGTTTTCTTTCATATAACGTTAACGGCCATATGCAATTGGCAATATTAACAACCGTGATGATCACCGCCTGTACATAATATTCCTGTTGGATCGCAATAACGAGTGCAATGGCCACATATACGAGTACCGGCATATAAATGGCCGTATGGAGCCGCAGCCAGATAACACGGCGGGTTGGTTTATCGATGCTGCCCATGGTGGGATAAAGGAAATCATATCCCTGCAGCTGAAATGTTTTCAGCATGAAGCCCACGCATTTGAGCGCGTAGGACGTCCATAGCAGGAGCACCAGGAACAGGAACGTATAATTGCCCAGGAAGCCCAGCATCAATCCTTTGTGATAGGCGAGCAGGTTGGCGCCGTTTACCACGCCGAACAGCAAATAAAACAGTACCAGGAAAAAGCCCGTATTCTGAATATAGAACCGTTGTGTGAATATTTTGCTAAGTATTGCCGTGGTGGTACGCATATCAGCTGAGCGTAATGTTTTTATGAGCTACTTTCAGTGTGCCCGTTACCGTTAATTCTTCCTCATCCAGCGGCTGGTGGGAAGTGATACAAAAAGAAACGCCTTTGGCGCTGTACTCCCGGATCAGGTCGTACAAAACGGCCAATGCGCGGGTATCGATGGTGATAAGGGGTTCATCCAGCAGGATGAGGGCCGGGTTACCGGTAAAGGCCAGCAGCAGGGATAATTTCTTCAGCATGCCGCTCGAATAGCTGCTTACCGGGTTATTCACAAAGATATGCACACCCAGTTTTTCACTGATGGCCCGGATGTCTCCGGTGTTCCCTCCTTTGGTGTTGAGGTAAAGCTCCAGTAAATCGCGGCCGGTGAGAAAAGAAGGGTAAAGCGGTTCCGCTTCCGCGTAGTTGATCAGGCGGCGGAACTGTACCGGGTGTTCCCGGCTGCTCACCTTTCCCTGCAGCAGTATTTCCCCTTTGAAGGGGATTAAGCCTGCCATGACCTTCATGCAGGTGGTTTTGCCGGCGCCATTCTCCCCCTGCAGCCAGTAAATGCCGGCGGGCAGCTCCAGCCGGGCAATATCCAGGACAGGTACATCCTGGTAGTTCTTCTTAACCGCATGAAGGGCTATAACCGGTTCGGGCATATGAAAAGACTTAAAAGTGTAAATATGAAAAATTATCGCATATATATCTATGGAAGGTCCTCTTTTTAACAAAAATTTTCCGGGTACATTTTTATACTGATCATCATTCATTTAGCCGTAACAGTTAAAAAAACAATTATATAAGCCAGATTTTTGCATGGCCCTTTTCACATGCTAATCATATTACATATGCACAAAGTGCAAAACGCGTGAAACACGCATTGCCACTATACTTTCATTAAAGTTGTATATCTTTTCCACACCTGTTGAAAACTATATCGGGCATGCCTTACCCGGATGCTTACATTTGTAATCCTGAGCGTATGGATTTTAGGAAGCAGAGATGTTGAAATCGGATTGTGGGAAAGAGAAGTGAAGATTTCGGTATGCTGACCCCAAAAGAAAAACCAAAAACCTTCGACAGTACCCATAAAATAATTAAAGATGAGTAACGAGAATGAAATTCTTTTAAAAGAGAACAAGGACCGTTTTGTGCTATTGCCGATCAAATACCCAAAAATCTGGGAGCAATACAAAAAGCATGAGGCCAGTTTCTGGACAGCAGAAGAAATAGATTTAAGCAGTGATCTTAAGGATTGGGCAGGCCTGAATGATGGCGAACGTCATTTTATCTCTCACGTACTGGCATTTTTCGCCGCCAGTGACGGGATCGTAAATGAGAACCTGGCAGTAAACTTTATGAGTGAAGTACAGATCCCGGAAGCCCGGTGTTTTTACGGCTTCCAGATCATGATGGAAAACATCCACTCTGAAACATATGCATTGCTGATAGACACCTACGTAAAAGACGGCACAGAAAAAGACCGTTTGTTCCACGCTATCGACACCGTACCTGCGGTAAAGAAAAAAGCGGAATGGGCATTGCGCTGGATTGAAAATGGCAACTTCGCCGAACGCCTGGTGGCATTTGCTGCTGTAGAAGGTATCTTCTTCAGCGGTAGTTTCTGCTCCATTTTCTGGTTGAAGAAAAGAGGGCTGATGCCGGGCTTAACCTTCTCCAACGAACTGATCAGCCGCGATGAGGGCCTGCACTGCGAATTCGCGTGCCTGCTTTACAGCATGCTGGAAAACAAACTGAGTGAAGAACAGGTACACGGCATCATCCGCGATGCAGTGAGCTATGAAAAAGAATTTATCACAGAAGCCCTGCCGGTTGGACTGATCGGCATGAACGCCGAACTGATGTCGCAATACATCGAATTTGTGGCAGACAGATGGATCGGTGAACTGGGCTATAACAAGATATTTAATGCGTCTAATCCTTTTGACTTCATGGAAATGATTTCCTTACAGGGTAAGACCAACTTCTTTGAAAAACGTGTGGGAGATTACCAGAAATCCGGCGTAATGGGTGGTACAAAAGAATCACAGACATTCAGCCTGGAAGAAGATTTTTAAAACATTTTGAATTACTAACCTCTTAAATTCGCAAACCCATGTTCGTAATCAAAAGAGATGGAAGGAAAGAAGCAGTGAAGTTCGATAAAATCACTGCGCGTATTGAAAAACTATGCTATGGTTTCAATACAGAATATGTAGATGCCATAGATGTAGCGAAAAAAGTGATACAAGGTTTGTATGATGGTGTAACCACCAGCGAACTCGACAACCTGGCTGCCGAAACGGCCGCTTCCCTTACTACAAAGCACCCTGACTATGCACTGCTGGCTTCCCGCATAGCAGTAAGCAACCTGCATAAGAATACCATCAAGTCGTTTTCCAAAACGATGAAGAAACTGTATGATTATATTGATCCCAAAACCGGCAAAAACGCAGCGCTGCTGTCTGACGACGTTTGGGAAATCATCCGGAAAAATGCAGAAATCCTGGATTCCAGCATCATCTACGACCGCGACTTTGCCTTTGACTATTTCGGGTTCAAAACACTGGAACGTTCTTACCTGCTGAAAACAGACGGTAAAGTGCAGGAACGCCCCCAGCATATGCTGATGCGCGTATCTGTTGGCATTCACAAAGAAGACATCGAGTCTGCCATCAAAACATACAACCTGATGAGTGAGCGCTGGTTTACACATGCCACGCCTACCCTGTTCAACGCAGGCACTCCAAAACCACAGATGTCTTCCTGTTTCCTGCTCACCATGCAGGACGACAGCATCGAAGGCATTTACGATACCCTGAAACAAACGGCCAAAATTTCACAGAGCGCCGGTGGTATCGGTTTAAGCATTCATAATATCCGCGCTACAGGATCTTACATCAGCGGTACCAATGGTACTTCCAATGGTATTATCCCAATGCTGCGCGTATTCAACGATACAGCACGCTACGTGGATCAGGGTGGTGGCAAACGCAAAGGCGCTTTCGCTATCTACCTGGAACCATGGCACGCCGACATCTACGAATTCCTGGACCTGCGCAAGAACCACGGTAAAGAAGAAATGCGCGCCCGCGACCTGTTCTACGCCCTCTGGATGCCAGACCTGTTTATGAAACGCGTGGAATCCAACGGCGACTGGTCGTTGTTCTGCCCGCACGAAGCACCAGGACTGCACGAATGCTGGGGTGATGAATTTGAAGCCCTGTACGCCAAATACGAACAGGAAGGACGCGCCCGTAAAACAGTAAAAGCACAGGATCTCTGGTTTGCCATCCTCGATGCGCAAATAGAAACCGGTAACCCCTACCTGCTGTATAAAGATGCTGCCAACCGCAAATCCAACCAGCAAAACCTGGGTACCATCAAGAGTTCCAACCTCTGCACTGAAATCATCGAGTATACTGATGCAGATGAAGTGGCCGTTTGTAACCTGGCCTCCCTGGCGCTGCCCCGCTTTGTAATTGATGGTAAATTTGATCACCAGAAATTATTCGAGGTAACCTACCAGGCTACCCTGAACCTCAACAAGATCATCGATAACAACTACTACCCTATTGAAGAGGCCAGACGCAGCAACATGCGCCACCGCCCTGTAGGACTGGGTGTACAAGGTCTTGCTGATGCGTTTATCCTGATGCGTTATCCATTTGAAAGCGACGAAGCTAAAAAACTGAACAGCGAAATATTTGAAACTATTTACTTCGCAGGGTTAACCGCTTCCAACGATCTCGCAAAAGTAGACGGCGCCTACGAAACCTTTAAAGGCTCCCCTGCCTCCAAAGGTATCCTCCAGTTTGATATGTGGGATGTGAAACCTTCCGCACGCTGGGACTGGGAAAGCCTGAAAAAATCTATCGTGAAAGATGGTATCCGCAACTCCCTGCTGCTGGCGCCAATGCCTACCGCTTCCACTTCACAGATCCTCGGCAACAACGAGTGCTTTGAACCATACACTTCCAACATCTACACCCGTCGTGTACTGAGCGGTGAGTTTGTGGTGGTAAACAAACACCTGCTGAAAGACCTGGTAGAACTGGGACTGTGGGATAATGATATGAAAACAAAGATTATTTCACACAATGGTTCTATCCAGAACATTGCTGAAATACCTGCAAATATTAAAGAACTGTACAAAACAGTTTGGGAAATCAAACAACGTAACCTCATTGATATGGCGGCTGACCGCGGAGCTTTCATCTGCCAGTCACAATCACTGAACCTGTTCGTTGACACCCCTACTACCGGTAAACTTACCTCCATGCACTTCTACGCCTGGAAGAAAGGTCTGAAAACCGGTATGTACTACCTGCGTACTCAGGCAGCCACCCAGGCTGTTCAGTTTACTGTAGAGAAACAAGGCGGTCAGCAAATCCAGCCAGTAGTTGCTACCGGCGGCGACAGCGCGGCAGAAGAAATGGTGGTGGGTGCAGTTTGCACCATGGAAGAAGGTTGCGTTACCTGCAGTGCATAAGGGTTTATGTAAGTATAAATGCGAATCCCTGGTCAAATGGCCAGGGATTTTTTTGTGCAATAACTTTACCTAATACCGTTTTCCCGGCTTCGTGGTACAAAACTCCTTACGCGCAATCTGTTTAATAAACGTTTCAGGCGTGGTTCCCAGGTAATGCTGAAAATCTTTGATCAGGTGACTCTGATCATGATACCCAAAGTCGTGGATCAGATCAAACCAGTCGATCGAATCCGCGGTATTGTGTTCTATGCTGCTGATCACCTGCTTGAAGCGCAGAAACCGCAGCATTTCTTTGGGGGAATAACCAACATATTTCTTAAACCGCATCTGCACCGTGCGTTCGGAGAGGTCTGCATCTGCAGCAATGGCTTTCGCCGGCTGGATAAGCGGATCATTAAAATAATCAGCGCCGTTTAAAAGCGGCAGCGCCCCTTCCTCCGCCACATGCGTAGCGGTGGAGATATAATCCTTTAGAATGTCTACTCTTTCTGCTGAAGAAGGCGTTCTTTTCAATACTTCCCATAATTCATGTGCAGATGCCTCCTCCATGAAATCCCCGGGGTGATGGAGCTGTTCACTATTCAGTGCATCTACCGGCACCTGGAACAGCCGGTAAAAACCATCCAGGTTGAATACCACGGCCAACAGGTCTGTTTCCGGCAGCAATTCGTAGTTCAACATCTTCCTTAAAGGGCCCAAAACAGCCACTTTATCTATCTGCATATCATCCAGCGGGGTGGCGGCAAAAGAGAACCTGACAGGGGCGCCAAAATTGAACAGCCACATCATTTCATAGTTGGGCGAAAGGTGCGCGGTAGTAGTAACGAAATCCCGGCCGGATTGCATCACGTAAAAATGCTTCACGATATCCGACAACGGCGGCGAAACTTCGAAATGTGTACCGGCTAATGCCATAAGGAGCGGTTAATTTTCTTCATCCAGATCGTGTGCCTTGAATCCCCATTCCGTCAGTAAAGTCTGATACTGTTCTTCCGGCAATCCCTGTTTGCTATAATGCCCTGCAATGGTTTTCTGACGCATGGCCTCATAAATACTCACTGCGCAGGCTACCGAAATATTCAGGGAACGGATAATACCCATCTGGGGAATAATAAAATTTCCGTCTGCCATTGCCCTGGCGGCATCACTCACGCCGTTCTGTTCATTCCCAAAAACCAATGCTACAGAGCCACTGAAATCAATATCATAAAGACTCACCGCATCTGCGGCGAGATGTGTCGTTAATATTTTGTCATATTTGCTGCGCAATACGGCAAAACAATCTGCCGCATTATCAAAATCATGTATGGTGAGCCACTGTTTGGCACTGCTACTGCTTCTGTGGCCCCAGTTCTTTATCCGCGGCGCTTTTGATGTGATGATATAAATATCCTGTATTCCTACGGCATCGCATGTACGCATCACCGCCGACACATTATGAGGGTCCTGTACATCCTCCAGCACTACGGTTAAATTAGCCTGCCGTTTGCCCAATACAGATAATAATTTTTCTCTTCTTTCCGGTGTCATACGCTGATTATTGCCGCTAAAATACGAAATAGTGCAGAGATGGTCCTGCACCCACATTTCCTCGTTTACACATTATGCTTATCTTCACCCCCAAAATATAGATAACCTATGCTCAAAAAGATCCTGAAAATTGTGGGTATCACAATGGTGGTCTTGATACTGGCCGCTATTGCCATCCCCTATTTCTTTAAAGACAAAATAATAGCGAAAGTAAAAACAGAACTGAATAAACAGCTGACCGCCAAAGTAGATTTTAAAGATGTGGATATCAGCTTATTCCGCCACTTCCCCCGTCTGGCCGTTGGCCTGGAAGACCTGCAGGTGATCGGCACCGGTGAATTTGCTGCCGATACCCTTCTTTCTGTAAAACAAATAGACATAGCCCTCAACCTGATGAGTGTGATCAAGGGAGATAAAATGGACATCTACAACATTGCACTCTTACAGCCACGCATACACGCTATTGTTAATAAAGATGGCGTACCCAACTGGGATATAATCATGAAGCCTGATACCGCCGCCGTAAGTCCTGCCGACACCGGTAAAAGCAGCTTCTCACTCAGTTTACAGCAATATAAAATCGAAGATGCCTGGGTGAATTACGACGACCGCCAGGGCAACATGGAATTACTCGTTACAGGCCTGAACCACCAGGGCAAGGGCGATTTTACACAAGACCAGTTCCTCCTGCAAACCAGTACCACCGCCGGCGGCATTACCTTCCGGTATGGCCCCGTTCCTTATTTGTCGCAGGTAAAAACCACCCTGGATGCCGCTATCCAGGTGGATAATAACACCAACACCTATACGTTTAAAGATGGCAAAGCCTCTCTCAACAACCTGGAACTGGCGCTGCAAGGGTTCTTTAAGCTGGTAAATGATTCTACCTATGGTATGGATATGAGCTTTAAAGCGCCTTCCACCAATTTTAAAGACCTGTTGTCTTTAATACCTGCTGTTTATAAAACAGATTTCGATAAGATAAAAACCAGTGGTACCGCCGCTTTTGGCGGGTTCGTAAAAGGCAATTATTCTCCTGTGCAAATGCCTGCGTTTGGACTGGACCTGGCCGTAAAAGATGGTTTCTTCCAATATCCTGATCTTCCAAAACCGGTAAAAAATATCCAGATTGCCATGAAGATCAGCAATCCCGATGGTGTACCGGATCATACCGTGATAGATATGCCCACCGGCCACCTGGAAATGGATAACACGCCGCTGGACCTGCGCATGCTCATTAAAACACCGGTATCTGATATGTATGTAGACGCAGCTGCCAAAGGCAAACTGGATCTTTCTAAAATCACCCAGTTTGTAAAACTCGAAGCCGGCACCAATTTATCCGGCCTGCTGGATGCCGACATCAGCGCCAAAGGCAACATGAGCGCTATCGAAAAACAACAGTACGATCGCTTCTATGCCGCCGGCACACTGCAACTGAGCAATATGCTCTACAAAAGCAAAGATTATCCCGATGGTGTAAAAGTGAATAATCTCTTCTTGCAGTTCAACCCTAAAAACGTGACGGTGAAAGACCTTAACGGTCAATACCTGGGTACCAACTTTGAAGCCAACGGAGAAGTGAATAACCTGCTCGCCTATACGTTTAAAAACGAGCCGCTGGACGGACAAATGAATTTCAAAGCAGATGAAATCAACCTCGACAAATGGATGGGCACCACCAGCACCACTTCCACCGATCCCGCCACTGCAAAAAAGGATTCCGCTGCCGCTACCCCATTTGCCGTACCAGCTAACCTGAACTTAGGATTGCAGGCCAATGTGAATAAGATCCACTACGATAAAGCCGATCTTACCAATGTATCCGGCAAGCTGCTGGTAAAAGATGAAACAGTAACCATGCAGCAGCTGAAAGCCAATGCCCTGCAGGGTACTATGGAAATAAACGGCAGCTACAGCACCAAAGCCAGCAAAACAAATCCCGATATCAACCTGGCCTACGACGTGCAAAACCTGGATGTGCAACAAACATTCAACACCTTCAATACCGTACAGAAATTAATGCCAATCGGCAAATTCCTTTCCGGTAAAATTACCTCGCAGTTAACGATGCATGGTAAACTGGGAAAGGATATGTCGCCCGATCTGAGTACGCTTACGGGAGATGGCAACCTGCTGCTTGTACAAGGATTCCTGAAACAGTTTGCCCCAATTGACCAGCTGGCCAACACCCTTAATGTAACACAGCTGAAAGATCTTTCGCTGCGTGACATTAAAAACTATTTCTCTTTTGAAAACGGACGTGTTAAAGTAAACCCGTTCAAAGTAACGGTGAATGGTATACGAATGGATATCGCCGGTTCGCACGGCTTTGACCAGTCGCTCGATTACACACTGCAGCTGGCACTGCCACGCAGCATGATGGGCACTGCCGGCAACACGCTGGTGAACAACCTGGCGTCGCAGGCACAAAGCAAAGGCATCCCCATTAACCTGGGCGACAGCGTTCACCTGCAGGTATTAATGGCCGGAAACATTCTCAAGCCGAGCGTAAAAACCGACCTGCGTGAAACGGCTAACAACCTCAAATCACAGGCAACAGAACTGGTAAAGAACAAGATCGACACCGTAAAAAATACGGTAAAGGATAGTCTTAACCAGATCAAAAATACCGCTGTCAATTCCCTGAAAAATCAACTCAAAGATCAACTCAGCGGAAAGAAGGATTCTACCAAACCCGCCACGGGCAAACCACTGGACAACGTAGGCAAACAAGCCGGCGAATCCGTGAAAAACACGCTGAACGGCCTGTTCGGCAAGAAGAAACCGGCGGCGGATACCACGAAGCACTGACGCGGAGGTTGTCTTTCCCGCTGATTACGCTGATTTTGTTGATTACTTTGATTTTACTTTTTTGATTTTATAAGGATTTGGGGAGATGTAAGCGGATATTTTCGCTTATATCTCCCCAAATCCTTTATAAAATCCTTTATAAAATCCAAAAAGTAAAATCAAAGTAATCAACAAAATCAGCGTAATCAGCGGGAAAGACAAAATCCGCCTTTTTTACGTAACTTATGGTAACCAAAACCCCGGACCATGTGGTTACGTTTCTTACATTCCACTTATTGTAATCCAGCTATTTTTGCGGGCATCATCTTTTATCTCATGGGGTATTTCATACACCGTTTCCCGCCTAAAAGCCCCAAATCCTGGTATGGTTACCGCAGCGTATTGTCTACCAAAACGCCTGAAATGTGGCGCTCTGCCAATGAATATGCCGCATATATTTCGCGGCGTGTGGGCGTGATACTGGTGGTTAGCGGCATTGCATGCGCACTTCTTTTTCAGCGCCAGTCCGATTGGTTCTGGTATATCACGGTGGGCGCTGTAGTAGCAGGGACTATGTACCTGGTAGGAGATACTGAATGGGAATTAACCCGTCACTTCGACAAAGACGGCAAACGTATCCTTCCGGAATAAAACAAAGAAGGCGCTGCTTTCGCAACGCCTCTTCGTGTATGTACAATTATAAACCCTTCTCTTTTTATTACAATCTGCCCTGCACATCGTGCTCCGGTACAGACTGATAATTTTCTTTCATCTTACGGAGCTTCTCTTTGCCGTAAGCCAAACGGGTGATCACCACGTACAGCACCGGCACTATAAAGATGGCCAGGAAGGTGGCGGTAAACATACCACCCAATACGGTCCAGCCCATTGTTTTACGCGCTTCCGCACCTGCGCCGGATGAAAATACCAGCGGCAGGATACCCAGCAGGAAGGCCAGGGAAGTCATGATAATAGGGCGTAAACGCAGCTTCGCTGCTTCCACCGCCGCTGTTACCAGGTCCATGCCCTTATCCACACGCTCCTTCGCAAATTCCACGATCAGGATCGCATTCTTGGCTGACAAACCTATCAGCGTGATCAAACCGATCTGTGCGTATACGTTGTTGCTCAGCTTCGGCAGGAAGGTAAGCACCGTAATGGCCCCAAAGGCGCCAATAGGCACCGCCAGGAGTACCGAGAATGGTACGGACCAGCTCTCGTACAATGCGGCCAGGAACAGGAACACAAAGATGATAGACAGCGCAAAGATGTACACCGTTTTGGAACCCGACAGGAGTTCCTCGCGGCTCAAACCGGAGAACTCATAACCATATCCATCCGGCAGGGTTTGCGCCGCCACTTCTTTCAGCGCATTGATGGCGTCACCACTACTGTATCCCGGAGCCGGGTTACCATTTATTTCCGCAGAGCGGAACAGGTTATAGTGTGAAATTACCGGGGCACTTTCTATCACCTTATAAGAAGTAAGAGAACTCAGTGGCACCATAGAACCGGCTGCATTGCGTACAAATAACTGGCTCAGGTTTTTGATATCTCCACGATAACTGGAATCCGCCTGCGTTACCACGCGGAAGTTACGGCCATAGATGGTGAAGTCGTTGATATAAGCACTACCCATGTATGTTTGCAATGCAGTAGCAATATCAGATATCTTCACCCCCATTTTCTTCGCCTTCTCACGGTCGATGTCCAGCTGGTAGCCGGGCGTGCGTGCGGTGAAGAAGGAGAATGCCTTGGCTATTTCAGGGCGTTTGTTGGCGGCGGCCAGGAAGTTCTGTAATACCCCTTCAAACGCTTTCACTTCGCCGCTTCCTTTTTGCTCCAGTATAAATGAGAACCCTGCGGTAGATCCCAGACCCGGAATGGCCGGAGGCGGAATTACCACTACGTTTGCTTCTTTGTATTTCGATAGCTTTTTCTGCAGCGCAGCTACCAGTCCGAAAACCTGCAGGGAATCCGGCTTGCGTTCATCCCAGGGCTTCAGCTGACAAAAGATAGTCGCACTGTTTGATTTAGTGGCAAAGTTTACCACGTTCAAACCGCCGAGCGCTGCATAGTGGGCAATACCTTCGGTGTTGTCCAGGTCTTTCATCATTTGCTGCATGACAGCCAGCGTACGTTCTGTAGAAGAAGATTCGGGCAGATCGAAGGTGATGTAAATACGTCCGTCATCTTCCGTAGGAATGAACCCGGTGGGCTTGGCTTTGAATAACATCATTGTTCCCACAAAAATGCAGATCAGGATGACAACTACAAAGCGGAAGTAGCGGATACTTTTCTTAACCCCCATCGAATAACGGGAAGTAGTATGCCCGAACCAGCGGTTGAATTTAAAGAAGAACTTGTTCAGACCTTTTGAATCTTTATCCAGGTGCATTGGTTTCAGCAGCAGGATACACAACGCCGGTGTTAATGACAAGGCTACAAAAGCAGAGATCATTACCGAAATGGCGATGGTGATCGCAAACTGCTGATACAGGCGGCCTACGATACCAGGTATAAACCCTACCGGCACAAACACCGCCGCGAGGATCAGTGCAATCGCAATTACCGGCCCGGATATTTCCTTCATGGCCATTGCAGTAGCGTCTCTCGGCGACATTTTCTCATGGTCAATATTATGCTGCACTGCTTCCACCACCACAATGGCATCATCCACCACGATACCAATGGCCAGTACGAAACCGAACAAAGTAAGGGTGTTGATGGTAAATCCAAGCGGGATGAAGAAGATAAATGTGGCGATAATGGATACCGGGATAGCCAATACCGGGATCAGGGTAGCGCGCCAGCTCTGTAAGAACAGGAACACCACGATCACTACCAGTATCAGCGCTTCCACGAGTGTGTGCAATACTTCCTCTATGGATACTTTTACTACAGATACGGATTCAAATGGCACTACATATTCCACATCGTTTGGAAACTGCTTCTTCAGTTCTTCCATTGCTGCCGTAACATTCTTCGCTGTTTCAATCGCATTGCTTCCCGGCGCCTGGTAAACCAGCAGGTAGGCTGCACGCTTGCCATCCACAAAGTTGTTACCCGCGTAGTTGAATTTGCCTAACTGCACACGGGCTACATCTTTCAGGTATACCAGCGTTCCGTCTGACGGACGTGTTTTAATGATCACATTTCCAAATTCCTCAGGGGTGGATAAACGTCCTTTGGTGAAGATGTTGTATTCAAAGGTTTGCCCGGTTTGTTGCGGCGGCGCACCCACGGAACCTGCGGTGATCTGCGCATTCTGTTCTGCCAGCGCTGCGCGTATATCCTCGGCAGTTACGCCCATTTCTGCGAGCTTATCGGGCTTCAGCCAGATACGCATACTGAAATCATCTGCACGGGTAAAGATATCACCCACACCTTTGGCCCTGAGCAACGCATCTTTTACATATACGTTGGTGTAGTTATCCAGGAAGGTAATATCGTGTGTGCCTTTGGGTGAGTACAAAGCTACCAGCATGAGAATGCTGGGATTACGCTTTCTAACGGTTAAGCCCAAACGCTGTACTTCCTGTGGCAGGGTAGGCTGCGCAATACCCACGCGGTTTTGCACATCCAGTGCGGCGATGTTGATGTCGGTACCTACTTCAAAGTTTACCGTCATACTCATCTGACCACTGCTGGTGTTGTTGGTGTTGATATAGGTCATGCCCGGCGTACCATTTACCTGTACTTCCACTGGCGTGGCCACTGTTTGTTCTACCGTTTGCGCATCCGCACCGGTATAGGTACCTGTTACCTGCACAGTGGGGGGTGAAATTTCCGGATACTGGCCAATGGCCAGGTTCATCATCGCCAATATCCCCACCAGCACCAGTACTATAGATATTACTATAGCCGTTACGGGTCGTTTTATAAAAGTATCTGCAATCATGATCTTCTGCTGTTGATTCTACTGATAAACTATTTCTTCGCAGGCGCGCCTGTTGTTGCGGCTGGTATTCCTATCTGTATCTTGCCGCCATCACGTAAACGCTGGAAGCCTTCTGTAATCACTTTATCGCCGGCCTGTATACCGTCCATGATCACGATCCTGTCGCCGATTCTTGGTCCGAGATGTACTTTTTGCTGGGCTGCCACAGAATCTTTTGCGATGAATACAAAGTATTCACCCATCTGCTCGGTGATCGCTTTGTAAGGAATGATCAGCCTTTCGCCGGATTGTTCGTTCAACACACGCAATACGCAGCTCATACCATCTTTCAGGCGGTCGTCGGGGTTACTGAATTCGATACGCACGCGAATAGTACCGGTCTGGTTATCCACGCCGCGGTCGATAGCCAGGATCTTACCGGCATGAACGAACTCTGTGCCATCGGACAACTGCAAACGGAAGGTGGAGTCGCTGGCTTTGCTGCCCTGCATGGCGGCAAAACGGGAGATATCATTTTCCGTTACCACGAAATCAACACCTATCGGGTTTTCGCTGGAGATGGTATTCAGGAGGGTTGTACCAGGGCTTACCTGTGCGCCCAGCTTTACTTGTGAGATACCGATACGCCCGGTAAACGGCGCTTTGATCAGGGAATAATCCAGGTCAGTACGCACAGCAGACAGGTTGGCTTCTGCGGCAGCCAGCTGGCTGCGGGAAGTTTCCAGCGTCGCTTTCGCATTATCCAATATCTGACGGGCCACCGCATCCTGCTCTGCCAGTCGCTGGTAACGGTCGTCATCTTTTTTTGCTCTCTCAAAGGTGGCTCTTGCGCTGGCCACATTTGCCTGCGCCTGCAGATAAGCCGCTTCATATTTACGGCGGTCTATTTCATACAGGGTCTTTCCTTTCTGCACCACTTCACCTTCTTTAAAAAAGATCCCGGTAATAAACCCTGACACCTGGGAACGCAGTTCCACCTGGTTCAACGCTACTACTGTGGCGGGATATTTATCGTAATAAACGGCCGGTGCTACGGATGCCTCCGCAATATTTACCGGTGTAGGGGGCACAGCAGGCGCTCCTTTCTGGGCAGGACCTTTACAGGCAGTAAAGCCCAGGATACTGGCAGCGCTGATTAAGACAATGTTGTTCATTTTTTTCATATCCGTTCCGGTTACCATTTAATAATTAGCGGTTAAGGTTCCTAATGCTTTTTGCAGGTCTATCCGGCTGGACAGCACCTGGTACATGGAATTATAAAAATTCAGTTGCGCAGTGCGCAGTTCTGTTTCAGACACCAGTACATCGAGGTAAGTTTTAATTCCTTCTTTATACTGCAGTTGTAACATATCGTATACATCCTGTGCCATCTGTACATTTTCTTTCAATGTGAGATAGTCGTTATAATTACTTTTATATGCAGCCATTGCCTGTGCGTACTGCGAATTAATTTGGCTTCTTAAAGCCGCGAAATCCCATTGTGTACGCTGGATCTGGAGTTCTGCCATGCGAATGTTATGCACTCTCTTTCCTCCCTGGAAAATGGGTAAAGATAATTTCAATCCAAGTAAAGAGTTGGGGAAATTCTCACTGTATAACTTGCCAAATTGCTCATTCTGGTAAGCAAAAGAGTAGTTAATAAAAGCAGATACGGTGGGCAGGTAACTCCATTTATTGTATTTCAGGTTAGCCTGCAGTAAGCTTTGCTGTGTTTCGAGTAACTGGTATTCAATGCGGTTTTTATAATCGGCTGTCAGCAGGGTGTCCGCCCCTGTTACCTCTGCTGCTACGGAAACGGAATCGGCTGTCAGTGGCACATCGCCGCCGTTCAGCGGATATCCCATCAGTTCCTTCAGGTAAGCCTGTTTGGAGGTGAGCAGTTCACGCGCGGCTTTTTGTTGTGCGCGGGCATTGTTCAGCGAAATGGTAGCGCGCTTGGCATCCGTTTTATCCACAATACCGCTGGCGTATTGGTTATTCGCGTCTCTGAGGCTGCGTTCCAGGCGGATAATGTCTTCACTCAATACCTTGATCTGCTGTGTAGTGAGGAGTACGTCGTAGTAAGCCTTGCTCACATCTGCCACCAGGTCTATCTGGTTGCGTGCTGTGGTCTGATGGCTTTGTTTCCGTACATCCCTTGCCGTATTAGTGGCCAGTAAGAGATCGCGGGTAAAGAGGTTCTGATTCAGTCCGAACTGCGCGGTAGAGGTATTGGCCACGCCTACTTTGGTAGGATTACCACCAAAAATGGAAGTGGGCAGTTCCAGGTAATGCTGGATATTATAATCCAGGTTGATCTGTGGATACCAGTCGGCCAGCTTACTTTTCACTGTTCTGTCGGTAATCGCTTCATCGATGCGCGATTGCCTGATGACCGGCTGATGGGAAAGGGCATACCGCACACATTCCTGCAGGGTAGCGCTGGTTAACAGAGAGTCCGTAGATTGCTGTGCAAATACCTGCGGGGATATAAATAATCCGCACGCCACAGCTAACAAATAAAATGCTCTTTTCATAAAAGGCTTTTGACATTCAGTTCATCATTGTACCAATCGAAAGAAAATAATGTATACCAGCAAGCGGTTGATTTCTTTCATGGCATGGCATTATCATCCCGTATTTGTTGCAGCGCTGTACGCACTCCAACATTTTTAATTGCCGCAAAAACATGTTAAGCTGTAATCATTACAGCAAACAGGTAGGTCGATAAGAGAGTTGCGAATTCAAAATCATCTGAAACTTTATCAGCACGGTTTCCAGGATGGTTTCAGGTATCTGAATACAACGTATAACAGCGAAGTAGGTGAACAACAAAATGATTCTGTTGCTTAGGTAAAACGAATTCGGGCGCTAAGATAACGCTATGAAAACGAAAATCCACCCTTTTGGGTGGATTTTAACAATTAAGTGAAAATCAGTTCCGGTCATCCTTTATTACGACCGCTGACAATATGTTTCTCTGCGTGATAAGATGATCTTACTAACGGTCCTGACTCTACGTAGTCGAGTCCCATATTGTAACCTATCTCGCGTAATTCGGCAAATTCATCAGGATGCACGAAGCGGGCAACAGGCAGGTGTTTTGGAGTAGGCTGGAGATACTGGCCCAGCGTTACCACATCACAACCGTTGTCGTACAGGTCCTGCATGGCCTGTACCACTTCTTCTTTTGTTTCGCCCAAACCGAGCATGATACCGCTCTTCGTGCGCATGCCACCTTCTTTCAGGCGACGGATCACTTCCAGGCTACGGTGATATTTGGCTTGTATCCTTACCTGTTTGGTTAAACGTTCTACGGTTTCCAGGTTATGTGATACAATTTCGGGCGCCACATCGATAATGCGCTGGAGATTTTCCCATTGGCCGCGGAAGTCCGGGATAAGGGTTTCCATGGTGGTTTCCGGGTTCAATGCCCTTACGGCATTGATGGTGTTGGCCCAGATAATGGAACCGCCATCTTTCAGTTCATCCCTGTCCACAGAGGTGATAACGGCATGTTTTACTTTCATCAGGTAAATGGCTTCGGCCACACGCTGTGGTTCATCAAAATCCACTGCCTCCGGCCGACCGGTGGCTACAGCGCAAAAACCGCAGCTACGGGTACAGATATTTCCCAGGATCATGAAAGTAGCGGTACCGGCTCCCCAGCACTCGCCCATATTAGGGCAGTTACCACTTTCGCAGATCGTATGTAATTTATGGGTATCTACCAGGTTTCTAACCTGTTTATAATTCTCGCCTATGGGTAATTTAACGCGCAGCCAGTCTGGCTTTTTTACTCTTGTTGTAGCCGGTTCGGCGGCTATTACGGGTAGTTCTTGCATCGCTTATTCCTTTCTTTAGAAGAGCAAAGTTAATACTTATCTCTTATTCCAGCGCTTCCCGAATTGGATGCTGATATATGCATTAAAAAAGAACTGTTTATTTGGGTCAACGCCATCCACTGTCACCATAATAGGAATCTTTTTAGTGTAATATTCAGCATTTACCCCTACTTCCAGGGCGCTCACCACCTCGTTAAAATGGGCCCAGTCGAACCGCATGCCCAATTTGGCATGTAAACCCGGTACCACACTGAGGTTATTCCAGCCCTTACCAAAGCCGCCGGCGCCATTGATCTGTTCCTTATGCAGGAAAAGGTCTGCCGTTTCCGGGCTGTATTTGATATCCACATTCTCGCCGTTTTCGTCCTGCACGTTCAGGTAATAAGGTTTCAACAGCCCCAGGGATACGCCTCCGTAATAGATGGCATCTACTTCTACCCCGTTTTTATTGGCTTTGCCACCGATCAGGTACCGCTGACCCACGCCCAGCTTAGCCTGGTAGAAATTATTCTGTTTACCGAATATATAAGGACGCTGGGTAAAGGCATAACCGCTGTTGAGCTTTACTTCCTTGTGACTTTTCTTCTCTCCAAACTCAAACTGGAAATAATTCACCTTTTTCCTGGTTTTCCGGTATCCCAGTTCCGCAAAGCCGGACCAGCCGTCGGTATTCAGCCGGGCACCCGCGGAAAAGTCGCGCTGGAAAACGTTTTCCCCTTCCTCCTGTTCACGGAAAATGGAGATCTTCTTCAGCTTACGCTGTTCCTTATCGCTCTTCTTATTAGTGCTTTGCTGCTGCCGTGAGGTGGATTGCGCAAACAAGCCGCCGGATATTGTTGCCAAAAACAGGATTAAGTATATTTTTTTCACAGTGGGCTATTGTTATAATAATTAAACGCTTGAACAAAGGTATTGTTATGTATATATTACAAACGTAGCTAATTTTTTTTTAGTTTACCAGGGCCTTCACTGCCAGGGAATACACTTATAATAAAAATACATTTAATTTTACGGATTGATCATTTAAAAAGATATCATGCAAACAGCATCTATTATCTATACCGGCGAACTTCGTACAACCGCCACCCACCTGCAATCAGGCACTGTTATCGAAACAGATGCCCCTGTTGATAACCGTGGTAAAGGAGAAAGATTTTCCCCGACCGACCTGGTGGCTACCGCCCTCGGTTCCTGCATGCTCAGCATCATGGGTATCAAGGCGCTGGATAATAACTGGGCTATTGAAGGCACCAAAGTAAGCGTTCAGAAAATAATGGGCTCAGATCCCCGCCGCATTACCGGTGTAACCATCGTATTCGACTTCCCCTCCGGCCACGGTTTCGGTGAAAAGGAACGAACCATCCTGGAAAGAGCCGCCCTCACCTGCCCGGTGGCCAAGAGCGTGCACCCGGATATTGTGCAGGACGTAACCTTTAACTGGTAGTACCGCCTTCGGCGGTACGGAAATTGTCTTGGGCGCTGATTACGCTGATTATACTGATTGGCCTGATTTTTATTTTTTGGATTTTTTTGGATTTTAAAAAGATGAAGGGAGATAAAAGCGGGTATATCCGTTTCTATCTCCCTTTCATCTTTTAAAAATCTAAAAGTAAAAATCAAGCCAATCAGTATAATCAGCGTAATCAGCGCCCAAGACAATTTCCGCATCGCCGAAGGCGAGGCGCCCTCCTCACACCCCCGCGATGATCTTCGCTCCTATGGCGCAATGCAGGCACTTCTTCTCGTCGCAGTAGTGTTGCTTCAGCTGCAACAAGGCTTGCGATTCCATAGCGCTTTCCTGGGTTACGCCCAGCCGGCTCCAGCTGTTGGTGATGTGGTTCTTTTCCGGCGGCAGCTGTTGCAGGAAATGCAATGCTTTTTCCTGGTAATATTTCCCGTTCTTATCCTGTCCGTACAGGAACAGCAATGGCAATACCGTGTTGATCAGGATGCCCTGCACCGCCTGTTTTCCCGGCCGTTGTGTGCGGGCCACGGGTTGCCCGAAGCGGTAGTGCGTATGCCAGTACGCCGACGGCTGTACGAAGAACAGCTGTTCCAGCGCTGTTACGTCGGGGGCTTCCAGTATGCGGGAAAACAGGTGGGGAGATTGCTGCAAAAGCGCCGCAAAAGTCGCCAGCCGCATGGTAGGAAAGGCGGCAGGCCGCATCCGCAGCCAGTTCCATTGGTGAGCGGGCATAGGACTTAGCCGGAACTTGTGTTGCAGGTGCCCGTAAACATCCTGTAACTGCAACGCATATCCGTCTGTTTGGGGCGCTTCCAGCATACCTGCCTGGCCAAACAGCAGGGCCTCCAGCTGAAGCAACAGGTGCCGGTACCGCATCAGCATTTTGTAGGGCAGCGACTGTGCCACCTGCAGGAACGGTAAGGTATTTACGGGCGTGCCATAACTTTGCGCTACCGCCCAGTAACACACCTCTTCCCAGTTGTAGCGATTATGCTGCAGCCAGGCCCGCAGGCTGCCGATCTTACGTTCCCAGCGCTCTGCCAGCAAGCGTTCCTTCCAGCTAAGCCAGATGAGGGGCGGCACCCGCGCAGCATGCGGGGCACAGGGAACAAAAGGCGACAACCGCCGCAGCTCCTCATACCGCTGCAGGAGCAACTTGGGAATATGCTGCTGCAATTCCAGGCAGGGGGCCTCGCCCATTCCTACGGCGGGCATATCGTGTACAAACACCACATGCAGGATAATTCGCCCGTATTGCGGATTATGCTGGTGCCCATGCCGGAACCAGTCGGATGTACGCAGGTGCAGCTCCACCTGGCCTACCCATAAAGTAGCCCCGATCCTGATTTTTGCGGCCGAAAAATCCGGCCCGCCATTGTGGTTGTGACTACCGGGAAACAAGACCTGTACTGATTCTCCGCCGGTAGTGGTTAGATGATCCTGCTTAAATAGCCGGAATGCCCAGATATGCTGGAACAGCTCTTCTGAGAGCAACGGGTTAACAAACATAAGAGATATGGTTGGGTACAAAATAATATCATCCAAAGGTAATAAAACATCGATTAATAAATAAAATTCAGCTCCAATTTGGAAATCTGCTCAAAGTCATATTACCTTTGCGCCAGTTCTTACACATCACTTATCCAGAAAGGCGGAGGGACTTGGCCCTGCGATGCCTTAGCAACCTTTCCTGATTATTATAATCGGGAAAAAGGTGCTAATTCCTGCCCCGGTGCAAATCGGGGAAAGATAAGTTGGCAGAGATAATACTTCACAGAGATATATAACTTTCTAAAGGAGCTCTTCCAACAAACGGGAGAGCTTTTTTTATGCCCCTTCCCCACCCTTTTCATGGATTTGTTGTTGTTTAAGTTGATCTTTAATGATATCGTTGCAGTTGGCAATTGTGCACATTGAACATCATTAAAAATAATTTATAACATGAAAACAGCTACACAACTGATTCATAGCATCCCGGTAGACGAACTGACAGGCGCCATTTCTGTGCCTATCTATCAAACGTCCACCTTTGTGCAGGAATCACCCGGCATCAATAAAGGCTTTGAGTTTTCGCGGGCAAACAATCCCACGAGAAAAGTGCTGGAAGACCTTATCTGCAACCTGGAAGAAGGGTTTGCCGGATTTGCGTTTGCCAGCGGTATGTCGGCCATAGATGCGGTGCTGAAGCTGTTAAAGACCGGCGATGAGATCATGGCCGTGGAAGACACCTACGGTGGCATCTTCCAGATCTTTAATCACATGTTTGAACGCTTTGGCATCAAAGTGAACTTTGTAGATACCAGCAACCTCGATAAAGTACTGGCCGCCATCACGCCCAATACAAGGATCATCTGGCTGGAATCCCCTACCAATCCTACTTTGCGCGTATCTGATATTAAATCTATCAGCAAAATTGCTAAACAACATAACATCCTGCTGGCGGTAGACAATACCTTCAGCACACCATTACTGCAACAGCCGCTGACACTGGGCGCCGACCTCGTTATCCACAGCGCTTCCAAATACCTCGCAGGACACTGTGACGTAATTGCCGGCCTCGTAGTCGTAAACTCAAAAACACTGGCAGACCAGATCCGGTACAACCAGAATATTTCCGGCAGTATCCTCAGCCCGTTTGAAGCATGGCTCACCATACGCGGTATTGAAACATTATACCTGCGCCTGGAAAAACAATGCAGCAACGCCAACGCCATCGCCAATTGGCTGGCCACACACCCCGCTGTGGATAAAGTATTTTATCCCGGACTGGCTACTCATAAAAATCATCACATTGCCCGTAAACAACAAAAAAATTACGGCGCACTGGTAAGCTTTTCCCTGAAAAGCGACAATATCAAAAACGCTATACGTATCGTAAACGCCACCAAATTATTTAAGCTGGCAGAAAGCTTTGGCGGCGTGAAAAGCATGCTGGCCCATCCGGCCACCATGACGCATCGTACCATACCGGAAGAATTCCGGAGAAAAACAGGTCTGCAGGACTCCTGCATCCGTTTATCAGTAGGCATCGAAGATGCTGATGACCTGATCAACGACCTGAAACAGGCGCTGGATAAATTAAACCATCCGGCCGGCAAGCAAATTACTGTTTTACAATAGCCGTCGGCGGTTAGCACACCACTTTCAATGTTCAGAACCTGATCATCTCTGTACAGCGAAAGACTGACCCCTACGGCGGAAAGCTCAAAAAAAAGTATGGAAAACAAGATCATCAATTTAGGCATTTTCGGATTTGGCGTCGTAGGACAAGGACTCTATGAAGTTTTGAACAGAACAAAAGGTATTAATGCACGGATCAAAAAAATCTGTATTAAAGACCCCAATAAATCAAGACCTATCGATAGCAGCTACTTTACGACAGATAAAAACGACATCCTCGAAGATCCTACCATTGACGTAGTAGTGGAACTGATCAACGACACCGAAGCAGCCTTCGAAATAGTAAGCAAAGCACTCCGCAACGGCAAAGCCGTAGTAAGCGCCAGCAAACGTATGATCGCTGAAAACCTGCCCGCACTATACCAGCTGCAGGCAGAAAACAAAGTGCCATTCCTGTATGAAGCGTCCAGCTGTGCGAGTATTCCCATTATCCGCAACCTGGAAGAATATTATGATAACGACCTGCTCAATGCTGTAGAAGGTATCTGTAACGGATCTACGAATTATATTCTTACCAAAATATTTGAAGAGAACCTCAGCTTTGCCACTGCCTTGCAACAGGCACAGGACCTGGGTTTCGCGGAAACAGATCCTACACTTGATATCGAAGGATATGATCCGAAATTTAAAATAGTGATCCTGCTGCTGCACGCATTCGGCACCTTTGTGAAACCGGAAGAAGTGTTCAATTTCGGTATCCATCACCTCAATGATTTTGATATACAATTTGCCAAACAAAGAAATTGTACCATCAAACTGATTGCGCAATGCCGCCGCCAGAACGGTCACGTATTTGCGTATGTGCTGCCACACCTGATCAGGGAACACAACCTGCTTTATGATGTGTATAACGAATACAATGGTATCCTGCTGGAAAGCGCATTCACCGATAAACAATTTTTTGTAGGCAAAGGCGCAGGCGGTACGGCTACCGGCAGCGCGGTATTATCCGATATCTCTGCCCTGTTATACAACTACCGCTACGAATACAAAAAGATCAAACAAAACAATCAGCCCAACTTTACCAACGACGTAAACCTGAAAGTATACCTGCGCTACAAAACACCGGACCAGGTGGACCTGGCAGAGTTCTTCAATATCTCTGAGAAATATGAATCTACTGAATGGCGCTATGTGGTAGGTACTATTAACTTACAGAAACTGAGAGAAGCCGGCTGGCTGAAAAATAAAGATGTGAATATTCTCGTATTGGAATAAAGATAGTAATAAGCAAAAACCAATCATGAAAACGGCGCAGGGAACTGCGCCGTTCCTCTTGTTTAAAAATTTTCCAGTTCTTCCACTACCCTGCTCACCGGTAGCCCCATTACATTATAGAAGCAACCGTTTATACTGTCTATGCCCACAGCGCCGATCCATTCCTGGATCGCATAAGCCCCGGCTTTATCAAAAGGTTTATACTTATCCACATAATAAGTGATCTGCCCGGTGGTTAACGGCTTGAAATGCACGGCCGTTGTTTTGGAAAAAGCGACTTCTTTTTCTCCCTGTTGAATAATAACGCCGGTGACTACACGATGTTCACGCCCGCTGAGGCGCGACAAAATATCAATGGCATCTTCACGGTCCTTTGGCTTGCCGATAATGTTGTTATCCAGCACCACCACTGTATCTGCAGCGATAATGATATCGCTGGCCTCACACAGGTGCTGCACAGCGGCCGCTTTCTGCCGGGCAATATGAACCGGGATATCGGGTATGGCCAGCCCGGGAGGAAAAGTTTCTGCGGTTTCTACCACCTTCACCTGGAAAGGGATTCCGGCCTGCTCCAGCAGCTGCTTTCTGCGTGGCGACTGGGAAGCCAGGATAACGGGCGCGCGGTTATACATCTCTATAAATAAAGTTTAAAAAATATCATTGATAAAATACCGGTGAGCATAATTACTTTCACCAGGGAACTCACCTTGTGATAATGTTCCGGCAGGCTTGCCTTTTTTAACCTCAGGTAGATATAAGCACAGGGCACCTGTACAAACAGGAACAGATAGCCGATGGCAATATACCAGCCAAGTATCCACACCCGGATTTCCACCAGGAGAATAATGATGATCAGTGCCAGCAACAGCGCATTGCAAAAGCGTTTGGCAGCCAGCACTCCCCAGGCAATGGGCAGGGTGCGGCACCCGTCTTTGCTGTCGCCCATCATATCTTCCAGGTCCTTCACAATTTCCCTGACCATAGAAATGAGGAATGCAAATAACGCATACACCCCGATGATCTGGATCAGCTTCCGGCCGGTGGGCGACAAGATGGCTTCAAAGCTATGATAGATCTGTTTTTCGTAAAATCCTACCACCACTACTGCCAGGGCAGTTAGTAATGAAATGACCACATTCCCGATGAGTACCTGTCTTTTAAAAGAAGTGGAGTAAAACCAGAGCAGCAGGGAACAGATTACCTGGGTGAAGCCGAGGTAAAACTGCTCTGTTTTCCAGGCTACCAGGAAACCCAGCGACACGCCGGCCAGGTTAAGCATGGTGTGCCAGGCCATGGCCCAGCGGCGGCTGATAATTTTGTCCAGCACCATTTTATCGGGCTTGTTGACAATGTCTATGTTAATATCAAAATAGTCGTTGATAATATAACCCGCAGCTGCTACCAATATAGTAGACAGGCTTAATAAAATAAATTGGGGAACCGGCAGTGACGGCTCTTCGCCGGAGCTGCGTAAAACCGGCTCTACTACGCAATATTGCAGTAAAAACTGGGTTAGGCCAATATATATCAGGTTTGGGTACCTGATCAGTTTAAAAAATGCAGCCCAGAGCTTCATAGTTTTTCTTTTATTATTTCGATGCTATTCCTTCATCCATTAACCAATGTCCATTCAGTTTCAATACTTTTTCCATGACTTCCCTCACGCAACCGTGGCCTCCGGGCAATGGGGACACATACCTGGAAATACTTTTTATTTCGGCTGCCGCATCTGCGGGGCAGGTGGGCAAAGCCACCAGTTGCATAGGCAGATAATCCGGGATATCATCTCCCATATATAATATCTCTTCCCAGCGAAGATCATTTTCAAAAACATAATCCTGCAGCTTCTCCTGCTTATCGTGTATGCCGGTGAAGATATCTTTTATACCCAGTCCCTGTAACCTGCTCACCACACTTTCTGATTTTCCCCCGGAGATAATCACCACACGATAACCTTTTTTTACCGCCAGCTGTAAAGCATAACCATCCTTGATGTTCATCCTGCGGGACATTTCACCTCCCGGCAGCAATTGCAGGGTGCCATCGGTGAGTACACCATCCACGTCCAGCACAAAGGTGGTGATAGATTTAAATAAAGCCAATACGTTCATGGGGCCAAAAATAGCCAATTACGCATTAAGAATCGCTTATTCTCTATTTATTATGGAACTGGTAAATGGCGTCAGACATCACCTGGTAAACCAATTGCAGATAGGGGTCACCGGCCAGCAATTCGCGGTGGAGGCTCATGGTGGTTTCGTCCTGGCGCAGCGCCGGACCGGTTTGTACCGACTCTGGTGCAAACTTCTCCAGCCGGTCGAAAGTCTCCTTTATAATAGGTTGTAACAGGTTAAAGTCCAGCTGTTCTTTTTCACAATAGGCTTTTGCCTGTGCGATCAGGTGATTGGTAAAATTATTACATAATACCGCCGTGAGGTGATATTTCAGCCGTTGTTCCGAGGAAGTAATGGTAACGCTGCCGGAAATACTCTGGGCGAGCGATTGCAGTCGCCGGAGCACCTCGTCGTTGCTGGCTTCCAGCATCACCGGGATGGGCGGATAGCTCTTCACTTCCTTGCGGATCGATTGTAACGGGTATACAACCCCCGTATTAGACGATATCCGGGAGATCGCCGCCAGGGGTACAGCCCCTGCGGTATGCGCCACCATACGCTTCCCTAAGCGGAGCTGGTCGTTCAGTTCGGGGATGGCTGCATCACTTACCGCGAGCAGGTATACGTCTGCGTCCATATTTATATCCTGCAGATCGTCTGTATAATCTGCGTGGAGCATCTCTCCCAGTTCCCTGGCGTGTTCCTTGTTCCGGCTCACCACCTGTTTTACCTGGTGCCCATGAATTTTTAAGAGGTGTCCGAAACAATGCGCAACATTGCCAGTGCCAACGATAACTACATCCATTATAATTAATTTTAAAATAACAAACCGCCGGTATCCGTCTGATTCGTGCTTTCTAATATACGGGTTTTAGCGGGTCCCCGTTTTTTTCATTACATTACAACGTATTTTAACGTTTAAGAGTGCCTTATTTTTTAATTTGATGGTACTTTTATATTATTGCGGAATTCATTGCAGTAATTATTTTATAGAATTTGCGTATTTAGCAGCACAATAAAGAAGCATACATGGCAAAAAATTTAGTTATAGTTGAGTCCCCGGCGAAAGCCAAGACCATAGAAAAAATATTGGGCAAAGACTTCGAAGTCAGATCCTGCTTCGGTCACATACGTGACCTGGAGAAGGATGACATGGGGATAGACATTGAAAATAACTTCAAGCCTAAGTATGTGATCCCGGAAGATAAGGAAAAGGTGGTGAAAGAGCTGAAGAAGATGGCGAAGGATACCGATGAGGTATGGCTGGCAACGGATGAGGACCGTGAGGGGGAGGCCATTTCCTGGCATCTGTGTGAGGTGTTGAACCTGGACCCAAAGACGACCAAACGTATCGTTTTCCATGAAATCACCAAGCCTGCTATTGAGGCTGCGGTACAACATCCGCGTCACCTGGATATGGACCGTGTAAATGCACAGCAGGCCCGCCGTATCCTGGATCGCATCGTAGGTTTTGAAATTTCCCCGGTACTGTGGCGCAAAATGAGCATGCGCAACTCCCTGTCGGCCGGACGCGTGCAATCCGTAGCGGTACGGCTGATTGTAGAAAGGGAAAGAGAGATCAATACCTTTAATTCGGTGAGCACCTTTAAAGTGGAAGCTTATTTCACCGGCAAGGATATTAATGGTAAGAACATTTCCTTCAAGGCAGATGGTCCCGGTAAGTTCAAAACCGCGGAAGATGCGGAGAAATTCCTGGAACAATGTGTTGGAGCGGCCTATACCGTAAAAGACATACAGGTTAAACCAGGTAAGAAATCACCCGCAGCGCCTTTTACCACTTCTACCCTGCAACAGGAAGCCAGCCGCAAATTAGGCTACAGCGTTTCCAAAACCATGTTGCTGGCCCAGAAGCTGTATGAAAGCGGTAATATCACCTATATGCGTACCGACTCCGTAAACCTGTCGGATACCGCTATCGGTGAAATTGAAAAAGCGATCAAAACCAGTTTCGGTGATAAATACCATCAGCACCGGAAATTTAAAAATAAGAATGAGTCCGCACAGGAAGCGCATGAGGCCATCCGTCCTACCTACATGGAAAACACCACGGTAGATGACAGCGATACCCGCAAACTGTACGAACTGATCTGGAAACGTACTATCGCCAGCCAGATGGCAGATGCGGAACTGGAAAAAACCACCGCCAAGATCGATATCTCTACCAACCACGAAGAGCTGAGTGCCAGCGGGGAAGTATTGAAATTCGACGGCTTCCTGAAAGTATATATGGAGAGCCATGACGATGAGGATGAAACAGAAGAAGAACAGGAAGGCTCTTTACCGCCACTGGCAGTAAAACAGTCGCTGGATCTGAAAGAGATGAAAGCCACTGAAAGATTCTCCCGCCCGGCTCCCCGTTATACGGAAGCCAGCCTGGTAAAGAAACTGGAAGAACTGGGCATTGGCCGTCCGTCTACCTATGCACCTACCATTACCACTATCCAGAAGCGTAACTATGTAGAAAAAAGGGATAAAGAAGGAATAAAAAGAGATTTCCGTATCCTGAGCCTCAAGGACGATAAGATCACTAAACAAACCGATGCGGAAAATACCGGTGCAGAAAAATCAAAATTATTCCCGACCGATCTGGGAATGATTGTGACCGACTTCCTGAACCAGTATTTTAATAATGTAATGGACTACGGTTTTACCGCCAAGATTGAAGGGGAGTTTGATGAAATTGCCAGCGGTAAGAAGGTATGGAACACGATGATCAGCGAATTTTATTCTCCTTTCCACAAAGATGTGGAAAACACCCTGGAAAATGCAGAGCGTGTAAAAGGAGAACGTCCGCTGGGCACCGATGCCGCTACCGGTAAACCCATTGTAGCCCGCATGGGCCGTTATGGCCCGATGATCCAGATAGGCAGTGTGGAAGATGAGGAAAAGCCGCGCTTTGCCAAATTGAAATCTACCCAGAGCATTGAAACCATCACCATGGATGAAGCCATGGAATTGTTTAAATTGCCGCGTAACCTGGGTCAGTTCGAGGACTCCGAGGTTATTGTAAATATTGGCCGTTTTGGTCCTTATGCACAGCACGATAAGAAGTTTTATTCCCTGAAAAAGGAAATGGACCCTTATACAGTGGAACTGGATGAAGTAGCGCCGCTGATTGCGGAGAAACGCACCGCCAAAGACGAACGGACTATCAAGATATTTGAAAAGGAGAAAATTCAGATCCTGAAGGGCCCATATGGTCCTTATATTAAGCAAGGCCTGAAGAACTATAAGATACCGAAGGAGAAAATAGATAACGCAGCTGATTTGACAGTGGAAGATGCCAAAGCGATCATTGAAGACGTTAAAGCAAATCCACCTAAGAAAAAGGCGCCTCCCAGAAAGAAAAAAGCTTAACGCTGTGGTAAGAATATGCTGAAAAATGGGGCAATGATAATAACTGCAGTGTGAATGGTATGCTTATTATTTAATTTGCCGACAGGATCACATTATTTAATGATTACCACATGATCATAATAATGGTATGAACGAAAACAGAGAAATAAACGCTTTGTTCCACCTGTTGGATGATCCGGATCTGGAGGTATTTGATACGGTTGCCAGTAAAATATTACTGTACGGTAAAGATATCATTCCGAACCTGGAGAATTTGTGGGAGAATACAATTGACGAGGCTATTCAGGAAAGGATAGAACTGCTCATTCACCGGGTACATTACCAGGATTTGCAGGCGGCGTTGCGTGTATGGGGGCTTTCAGAAAGACAGGACCTGATGCAGGGCGCCATACTGGCGGCCCGGTACCAGTTTCCCGATCTCATGGATGCGCAGATCATTGCGGAAATAGACCGGATCAAACGTAATATATGGCTGGAACTCAATAATTATCTTACACCGCTGGAACAGATCAATGTGCTGAACAGCATGATCTATAACTACTTTGGCCTTAAAGGAGAAGAAGTTTCTTACCAGCGTAAAAATCAGTTTTTTATTAACCAGGTAGTAGAATCCAAAAAAGGTAACCCTGTTACCAATGGAATCATTTACCAGAGCCTGTGCACAATGCTGGATTTACCGGTGTATGCAGTGAATATTCCCCGGCAGTTTATCCTGGCGTATTTCGACAGCTACATCGATTTTTCCACCCCGATAGAACCTGATGACCACCGGATCCTGTTCTTTATAGATCCCATACAGGGCCAGATATATACCCAGCAGGATGTAGACACTTATCTGAAAAGGGTTTCTGTGCCACCGGTGCCTTCTTACTTCAAACCACAATCCAACAAACGCATTATACAATTCTTACTGGAAGAATTATCCAAATGCTTCCGCGACGACAAAGACGCCTACAAACAGGATGAACTGATCAACCTGGCGAGTATACTCGAGGATTAGCGCGCGCCTTCGGCGCTGCGGAAATTGTCTTGGCTCAGGATTACGCTGATTATACTGATTTGTTTGATTTACATTTTGATTTTATAAAGGATTAAGGGAGATAGAAGCGAATATTCGCTCTTATCTCCCTTAGTTATTATTAATCAAAAAAGTAAAAATCAAAAAAATCAGTATAATCAGCGTAATCCTGAGCCAAGACAATTTCCGCAGCGCCGAAGGCGCGAAGGCGCACACACGAAAAAGCCCACCGCACAAGCGACGGGCTTCTTAATTTCTTGCAAGAAAAGATATTATTGTTATAATAATCTCTTACTTAGCTGGAGTTGCAGCAGCAGCAGAATCAACTGGAGCAGTTACAGCAGCAGAATCAACGTGAGCAGCAGAATCAACTGGAGCAGTTGCTACTGGAGCAGCGTTCATAGTGTCTACTGGTGCAGTTGCAGCAGAATCAGCAGCAGGAGTGCTACCACCGTTACAAGCAACGAAGAACATGCCAGCGGCAACAGCGAATACGAATAATTTTTTCATTTTTTAGGTTGTTTTATTTTTAAAACCGCCGCAAAGGTATGCAAAATTTATAAAATACAAAATCTGCTGCCTGCTTTTTCGGTAAGTATTTATTTTTTTCTGAAGAAGATCTTCAATGGAACGCCTGTAAAGTTGAATTTCGTGCGGATCTGGTTCTCCAGGTAGTTACGATATGGTGTTTTCACATCATCCGGGAGATTACAGAAAAACGCAAATGCAGGTGTATGCGTAGGGATCTGCGTTACGTACTTGATACGGATAGGAATACCTCTTACCACCGGTGGATGATACGCTTCAATAGCTTTCAGCAGTACATCGTTTAACACGGAAGTCTGGATCCGGCGTTTACGGTTTTCGTATACGTCCAGGGCTGTTTCAATCGCCTTGAAAATACGTTGCTTTTCAGTTACGGAAGTGAAGATGATGGGCACATCGGAGAATGGCGCCAGTCGCTCTTTCAGTGTTTTTTCATAATCCCTGGCGGTGTTGGTACCTTTTTCCACGAGGTCCCATTTGTTCACCAGCACCACTACGCCTTTACCTTTACGGGCAGCGAGACTAAAAATGCTGAGATCCTGTGCAGTGATACCTTTTTCGGCATCCAGCAGCAGCATCACTACATCAGATTCATCTACCGCCTTGATGGCGCGGATCACGGAATAAAATTCCAGGTCTTCATGCACTTTTGTTTTACGACGGATACCAGCGGTATCTATCAGCATGAAATCTTTCTGGAACATATTATAGCGGGTGTGAATGGTATCGCGGGTAGTACCGGCAATTTCGGAAACGATATTACGCTCTACGCCTACCAATGCATTCAGCAGGGATGATTTCCCTACGTTAGGCTGACCAATGATCGCTATTTTAGGAATATCTGTGTCCAGTCTGGCGTCTTCCATTTCCGGGGTAATAAAGCTTACCACATCATCCAGCAATTCGCCGGTACCGCTACCGGTCATGGACGAAAGGAAGTGGATATGTTCGAAGCCCATACTGTAGAATTCAGTGGCTTCCAGCTGACGCTGACTGTTATCTACTTTATTTACTACGAGGAAAACCGGTTTGGAGGTGCGACGCAGAATGTTTGCCACGTCTGCATCCAGGTCGGTAATACCGGTGGTTACATCACACATGAAGATGATTACATTGGCCTCTTCCATAGCCACTTTTGCCTGCTTGCGAATCTCCCGCTCAAATACATCATCACTGTTGGTTACAAATCCGCCAGTATCGATTACGTTGAAGGTTTTGCCGTTCCAGTCGGCAATACCGTATTGACGATCGCGGGTTACACCGCTTTGGTCATCCACGATGGCCTTCCGTTGTTCCAGTAAACGATTGAACAACGTTGACTTGCCTACGTTGGGGCGACCCACTATAGCTGCTGTAAATCCTGCCATTTTTTTATTATATTTTGTCGTACTAACCTGGATAATACATCCAGGAATTTTGCAATGATTAATATCCGTATTCCTTCAGGAAAGTGTCGTTGTCGCGCCATTTGCCGCGTACTTTCACAAACAGTTCCAGGAATACTTTCCGCTCAATAAATTTCTCTATCTCCTGCCGGGCTAATGTTCCCAGCTCGCGGATGGATTTACCCTTTTCACCGAGGATAATTCCTTTCTGGGTGTCGCGGGTGACGATGATTTCAGCGGTAATCTTTGTCAGTGTTTCCTTTTCCTGGAATTGTGTAACAATTACCGTGGTGTGATAAGGAATCTCTTCTTCAAACAACTGAAATACTTTTTCACGGATCATTTCTGCCACTAAAAAACGTGTAGACTTATCCGTTAGTGTATCATCCGGATAGAACGGATTGCCGTCAGGTAACAGCTTTATAATTTCAGCCAGCAACTCTTTAATACCTTTCTTCTGCATTGCAGACACCGGTACTACCGCTGCTGCTTTGCCCCAGGCTTTGGCGCGTTCTACCAGAACTTCCATATCCTCTTTAAGGATATTATCCATTTTATTAAGGATGAGAACGATCGGCACTTTCAATTTCAGTGAATCAAACAATTCCAGGTTTTCTTCCATAGAATCTTTCGAATCCATGATCAGCAAAGCTACATCGGCATCCTCGAGGGCGGATTTTTAACCGCACCCATCATTTTCTCATGCAGCTTGTATTTGGGATCAATGATGCCCGGCGTGTCAGAAAAAACGATCTGATACGCAGGGTCCGTTAATACGCCTGTAATACGGTGCCGCGTGGTTTGCACTTTGGGGGAAATAATAGCCAGCTTCTCGCCGATGATGGCGTTCAGCAAGGTGCTTTTTCCCGCATTGGGCTTACCAAAAATATTTACAAAACCTGCCTTATGCATGATGACATTTAAAACCTGGTGATGTTGCTTTCACAACTCAAACTTACCGAAATAAAAAAAGCCGAATTTCTTCGGCTCTTAATCTTTTTTATGGACGCTGACGTACCTATTTTGTAGCGAGGAGCGGATTCGAACCACTGACCTTCGGGTTATGAGCCCGACGAGCTACCTCTGCTCTACCTCGCAATGAGGGTGCAAAGATACAAATATTTCAATCCGCTCCAAATCTTTTTTAAAAGAAAAACAAAAAGCCAACCGTAACTGGTTGGCTTTCATATTGGAATGCTTCATACATTGTTAAAATGGAAGATCGTCAGCCGGCTGCTCCTGAACGGGCTCTGCCTCGGGTACGGTCATTTCAGCGACCGGCATTTTCCGCTTTTCCTCGTCCTTACGGCTGAGTAACTGCAGTGAAAACACCCGGAGCCGGATAGCCCCGCATAACGCACCGGTAGCTGTACTTACATAAGCCTCCAGTTTTGGAGCGCCTTCTACATACACCATTACACCCTGCGTTAAATAAGGAGCTACATTGGCCTTGTCCCAGAGCGAGCAATCCACCCAGGTGGTTCTTTCTTCCAGTATGCCCTGCGCGTTTTTAAAACGCTCATTTACCGCTACCGGAAAATTGAAAACAGTGGCGCCGTTGACTTCTTTTTTCACTACATCGCGGCCAAGATGCCCGATAAACTGAAGTTTGATCATCAGAAATAAAGATTTAAATGATTAAAAATTTATAAAAGATGACTGAGAGAAGTATCCCCGAAAATTACGCATTTTTCCTTCTCCCAAAAAATAATTTCTGATTTATTATAGATACAAGTATACCTTTGCATTAACACAATACATGGGGTGCCTTACTTTCAGGCTGAGATCACACCCAATGAACCTGGACCAGGTAATGCTGGTTAGGAATGAACTAACAGAAAACAGGATATTTAAAATGAAACAGCTAATGTTATTAGTGCTGCTATCTGTAGCAGGCACTTTACATGCACAATCCCTGGTTACCGGTACCGTTACCAGTAAAGCCAGCGGCCAGCCACTGGAGGGTGTTACCATCTCCATCAACCAAACCGGCGCTGTTACCGACAGCAGAGGCCACTACAGTATTCATCTTCCCAAAAAAGGAAGTTATCCCTTAACTGCCAGCTACATTGGCTTCAAAACATTTACCACTACCATTACCGCGAATAACACCACGCAGCTGGCAGACATTTCGCTGGAAACAACAGCACTGTTTGTAAAACCGGTAGAGATCAGCAGTTTACGCGCCGGTAAAAATTCGCCTTTCGTAAACACCACTTTAACGGCGGCAGACCTTAAGAAAGAAAACCTTGGCCAGGACCTGCCCATACTGCTGGATCAGCAACCAGGCGTAGTTACTAACTCAGACGCAGGTACCGGTATCGGCTATACGGGCATGCGCGTGCGTGGTTCCGATATCACCCGCATCAACGTTACGGTAAATGGTATCCCGGTAAACGATGCGGAATCGCAGGGAACATTTTTTGTGAATATGCCCGACTTTGCGTCCTCTGTGAGCAGCATTCAGCTGCAACGCGGCGTAGGTACCTCTACCAACGGCGCTGCTGCTTTTGGCGCCACGCTGAACCTCAGCACCAACGAATTCAATGAAAAAGCATACGGCGAAATCAGCAACAGCTACGGTTCTTTCAATAGCTGGAAACATACGGTGAAAGCAGGTTCCGGCCTCATCAACGATCACTTCACCATCGACGCACGCCTTTCCAAAATTTCATCAGATGGATATATCGATCGCGCTACTTCCGACCTGCGCTCTTTCTATACTTCCGCCGCCTACGTTTCTGCCAAAACAGCCATCCGACTGAACGTCTTCTCCGGAAAAGAAAAAACATACCAGGCATGGAACGGCGTACCACAGGCACTCCTGGAAACAGACCGCACCTACAATTCTGCAGGCACCGATAAACCAGGCACCCCGTACGATAATGAAACAGATAACTACCAACAGGATCATTACCAGCTATTCCTGAACCAGGAAGTAAATTCACATCTCAACTTCAACGTGGCCTTCCACCTCACCCGCGGACGCGGCTACTACGAACAGTACAAAGCTCAACAACCTTTCTCTGAATACGGCCTGCAAGGACCAGTGATCAACGGCAAACAGGTTGATACCACTGATCTCGTCCGTCAGCTGTGGCTGGACAACTACTTCTATGGCTCGGTATTTTCGGTAAACCGCACCGGTGACAAGTTCAACTGGAGCCTTGGCGGCGGCTGGAACCGCTATACCGGCGACCACTACGGCAAAATCATCTGGGCACAAACAGGCATCGATAAAGACCATGAATATTATAATTATCCTGCTGCTAAAAACGACTTCAATATCTACTGGAAAGGAGAATATAAACTCACTTCTGCCCTCAGCATTTTCGCAGATATGCAATACCGCAACATCATGTACAACATGGATGGCTTTGAAGCCGCTCCCGCATACATTGCACATGTGAACTATAATTTCTTTAATCCGAAAGCAGGTATCTCCTATAACATCAACCCTACCAACCGTATATTCGCTTCTGTGGCTATTGCACACAAAGAGCCCAACCGCGTAGACTTTGAAAATAACTTTGGTACAGCAACACCCAAACCGGAAGTGCTCCGTGACGTGGAAGCCGGCTATTCATGGAACAACAACATCGCTGCCATCCAGGCCAACGTGTATTACATGAACTACAAAAACCAGCTGGTGCAAACCGGTATGCTCAATGATGTGGGTGCATACATCCGTACCAACATTCCTAAAAGCTACCGCATGGGTATTGAAGTAAATGGAAATGTAAAACTGGGAAGTATCGTGAGTGTGGCCGCCAATGCAGCTTTGAGCCAAAACAAAGTACTGGACTATCATGCCGTTACTTACGACGCCGACTATGCATCACATACCCAGGTGTTCAACAAAACAGATATTTCTTTCTCCCCTTCTTTCGTAGGTGGGTTAACGTTAACCGTGAAACCGGTTAAAAACCTGAACATCGATGTGCTGGGTAAATATGTAAGCCGTCAGTATATGGATAACACCTCCAATGTAGCCGGCAGCCTGGATGCTTACTTTGTAAACAACCTGCGTATCAACTACGTAGTGCCGCAACCGTTATTCCGTGAACTTGGGCTGCAATTCATGCTGAACAATATCTTCAACGTGAAGTATGAGCCCAACGGAAGTACCTACAGCAGCTATGATCAGGCTAGTAACCGTGTGGTGTACGACAATTATTATTACCCGATGGCGGGGATTAATTTCTTTGCCGGAGTGACGATAGGATTCTAAAGCATAAGCGGTTGATCAAAGCGGATTTTGTCTTTCTCGCTGATTACGCTGATTTTACTGATTACCTTGATTTTACTTTTTGGATTTTTAAAGGATTTAAAATGATTGGGGAGATATAAGCGGATATTTTCGCTTATATCTCCCCAATCATTTTAAATCCAAAAAGTAAAATCAAGGTAATCAGTAAAATCAGCGTAATCAGCGAGAAAGACAAAATCCGCTCAGCTATTCAGTAATTTCTCTAACGCTTTATCTACCGATTCAAAAGGAAAACTTTTTATCACCGCATCCATTTGTGCGGCAATTTGCTGTGTACCTAAATTACCGATGCTGCCTGCGTGGGTATGTTTTACTTCTTTATCAGGGGAGAAGGTGCCGTTTTCAATGTCCATGCCTACTTTTTTATAAGCTTCGCGGAACGGAGTACCTTGCAGCACCAGGTTGTTTACCACTTCCACGCTGAAGAGATACTGGTACTTATCATCGTCCAGTATGTTTTCCTTTATGCGCACATTTTCCAGCATCAGGCGGCTCATGCGGATACAGTCTTTTAACGTTTGGAAGGCGGGGAATAAATTCTCTTTCAGCAGCTGCAGATCGCGGTGATAGCCGGAAGGCAGGTTGGTGATCATCATAGCAATTTCGTTCGGCAATGCCTGGAGCTTATTACCATGAGAGCGGATCAGTTCCCATACATCCGGGTTCTTTTTATGCGGCATGATGCTGGAGCCGGTGGTGAGTTCATCCGGGAAGCTGATGAAGCCGAAGTTCTGGTTCATGAACAAACAGGCATCCATCGCCATTTTAGCAATGGTGGCGGCAATGCCGGCCAGTGCAAAAGCCACTATTTTTTCCGTTTTACCGCGTCCCATCTGTGCGTATACTACGTTGTAGTTGAGCGAATCAAAACCCAGCAAGGCAGTGGTAAGCTCACGGTCGAGGGGGAAGGGAAGATCCGTAACCCGCGGCGGAGCCAAGCGGGTTTTTATTCACTACTTTATAAGCGCCCTGTAACATGGTGAGGTCGTCTACCAGGCTTTCCGCATAAGCGCCAAACCATAATCCGAAAGAAGAGGGCATGGCAATTTGCAGATGGGTGTAACCTGGTATCAGGTGTGCTTTGTATTCTTCACTTTTTTGCTGTAACAGGTGGAACAACGCAAGTACTTCTTCTGTCATGGTTTGCAGCTCATGACGCAGGAACAGCTTCAGATCCACCAAAACCTGGTCGTTGCGGGAACGGCCGCTGTGGATCTTTTTGCCTACTTCCCCCAACCGGCGGGTCAGCAACAGTTCTACCTGTGAGTGGATATCTTCCACTCCTTCTTCCAGTTTAAAATCACCGGACTGAATTTCCTGGTAGATGTTTTTGAGTTCTTGTTTTAATATAGTGAGTTCTTCTGCTTCCAGCAATCCTATACTTTGCAGCATGGTGATATGCGCCATAGAACCCAGCACATCAAACGGCGCCAGGAAGGCGTCCATCTCACGGTCTTTTCCTACGGTGAATGTTTCCACTGCCGCTAAGGAGGCTTTATCTTTTTGCCACAATTTCATAATACTATAGTTTTTCCACGCTGTGTTGGAGCATGAAATTAAAAATCATATTTACCAAAGATACGCTGCCCTTCCATACTACTGGATCATTTCAAGTAACTGGATATAACTCTGTATACCCTCTTTGATTTCATGCAGGTGAATATATTCATCTGCGGTGTGTGAACGGGCGGAATCGCCGGGACCCATTTTCACAGAGGTAGCCGGGATCAGCGCCTGGTCAGAGGTAGTAGGCGATCCATAGCAGGTTTTGCCCACGCTTATGCCTGCCTGTACAAACGGATGATCCATTGGAATAAAGGAAGGCCGCATTCTCATGGACCGTGGCTTTACTTCGCAGGATACATTGGCCCGGATGATTTCCAGCAGCTCCTCGAGTGTATATTGATCGTTAGCCCGTACATCCACTACAAAGGAGCAGTCGGCCGGTACTACGTTATGTGCTTTATTGGAAGTGTTGATCACTGTAGCGCTCATCTTCACCGGGCCCAGTGTTTCCGATACTTTCGGGAACCGGAAATCTTTGAACCAGTTAAGATCAGGCAATGCTTTATACAGCGCATTCTCACCTTCCTCCCTTGCAGCGTGTCCTGCTTTGCCATAGCTGGTACAATCCAGTACCATCAGGCCTTTTTCCGCGATGGCCAGTTGTGTTAAAGTAGGTTCTCCCACAATAGCAAACTCGATAGCGGGCAGTTTTGGCAAGATACTTTCTATCCCGTTGGGGCCGCTGATTTCTTCTTCTGCGGTAGCCGTGAGGATGATGTTATAGCCCAGGTCACTACGATGATAAAAATGCAGGAACGTTGCGATCAGGCTCACCAGGCAACCGCCGGCATCATTACTACCGAGTCCGTAGAGCTTTCCGTCTTCCACATCCGGACTAAAAGGATCGCGGGTATATTGCGGATTAGGTTTTACGGTATCATGATGGGAGTTCAGGAGTATATTACGTTTGGAGGGATCGTAGTGTTTATTGAGGGCCCAGATATTATTGAGATGCCGCTCATGCGGAATATCCATTGCCGTCAGGAATTCACTGATCAGTTGCGCGGTGCCGTCTTCTTCGCGGCTTAATGAAGGGGTGGCGATCATCTGTTTGAGCAGGGCCACCGCCACATCATATAGTTTTTCGTTCCACATAGGTTAGCATATTAGAGTGCCTGCCACTTTCGGGGTTGTATTGCTCAGAACATCGTCTGCATGCCCTATCAGCACTTCTTTTACACCATTGTCAATTGCCCCGAAAGCGTTTTGCAGTTTAGGCAATATCCCTTCTGTCAGTATTTTTTCTTCCAGCAGTTGCTGGTAAATTTCTTTGTTGATAAGATTTATAACGGATTCATCATCTGCAGGATCACGCAATACGCCTTTCTTTTCAAAGCAGTAGATCAGCCGCACGCTGTAGTGCTGTGATAAAGCAATGGCCAGGGAAGAAGCGATGGTATCTGCATTGGTATTCAGTATCTGGCCTTTACCATCGTGCGTAAGCGGGGCAAACACCGGTGTGATGCCTGTATCCAGTAATGCTTTCAGCGGCCCGGTGTGCAAGATATCCGTGCGTACATCTCCTACAAAGCCGTAGTCGATTTCCTTTACGGGTCTTTTTACAGCGGGGATGATGTTGGCGTCTGCACCGGTTAAACCGATGGCATTGCAGCCACTGGCCTGCAGTTTGGCTACCAGCTGTTTGTTTACCAAACCGCCGTATACCATTGTCACCACGTCGATGGTGTCTGCATCTGTGATCCGCCTGCCGTCTACATACTTCGATTCGATACCCAGCTTATCACCGATACGGGTAGCGATTTTGCCGCCGCCGTGAATCAGGATTTTCTTACCGGGAATTGCTGCAAACTTTTCCACGAAGGTTTGCAGCAATGCCGGGTTATCGATTACGTTTCCGCCTACTTTGATAATGAATAAGTCGATCATAATTATCCTTTGAGTATTTCACTCAAAACTGCCTGGGCAGCCCATACCCGGTTACCGGCTTCCCGGATAACGATGGATTGGGGACCGTCCAGTACTTCATCTGCAATCACTACATTCCTTCTTACCGGGAGACAGTGCATTACCTTGGCAGCATTGGTGAGCTTGAGTTTTTCGTTGGTAAACATCCAGGAAGGATCTGTGCAGGTGATCTTTCCATAGTCTTTGTAAGAAGACCAGTTTTTCACGTATACAAAATCCGCGTCCTGCAGGGCTTTATCCTGATCGTATTCAATTTGTGCGTTACCGGAAAATTTTTCGTCCAGTTCGTAGCCTTCCGGATGGGTGATTACAAAATCGGCTTCTCCCCATGCGTTCATCCATTGTGCAAAAGAGTTGGGAACAGCCTGTGGCAGCGCTTTTACGTGAGGCGCCCAGGTCATTACCACTTTAGGCTTACGGGTTTGCTGCCAGTTTTCCTTAATGGTAATTACGTCTGTTAAACTCTGCAAAGGGTGCAGCGTAGCGCTTTCGAGACTTACTACCGGCACGCCGGCATACTTAATGAACTGGTTAATATATTTCTCGGTATAATCTTCTTCTTTATTCTTCAACCCCGGAAAAGTACGGATGGCCAGTATGTCGAAGTACTGCCCCATTACTGCCGCCGCTTCCTTCACGTGTTCGGTGGTGTTGCCGTTCATCACCACACCGTCATTCATTTCCAGCGCCCATCCTTCCTTGTCGATATTAAACACGATTGCTTCCATACCCAGGTTCTTTGCAGCGATCTGTGTACTTAAACGTGTTCGCAAACTGGGATTCAGGAATATCATTCCCACTGTTTTGTTCTTACCTAATTCCTTATCCCTGAAAGGATCTTTCTTGTAGTTCAGCGCAATGTCCACTAACCGCGGGACACTGGGAACATCTGCTGTAGAAATAAATTGTTTCATTTCGCTTATAGGCTTTAAACAGGCAGTGGAAAGATGTTAAAGGCACACTGCCTGCCGTACATGGTTGTTTACTTATTTGTTTAATGCTTTTCCGAATGCTTCCAGGAACTGGTCTGCATGGGCTTGTGTAAGCGCCAGGGAAGGAAGCAAACGGATCACGTTTGGCTTGGCTTCACCGGTGAAGATCTTATGGGTATGCAGCAGTTCTTTTTTCACATGTGATAATTCTTCCGGGAGATCTATACCGATCATCAAACCACGGCCTCTTACTTCTTTTACCTTATCAAAGGTGCGTAGCTGTTCCATGAGATAGTTACCTACTGTAGCTGCGTTCTCTATCAGTTTTTCGGCCTGTATGGTTTCCAGTACTGCCAGCGCTGCTGCGCAGGCCAGGTGATTACCACCGAAAGTAGTGCCCAGCATACCATACACTGCCTGAAATTTAGGTGCAATGATGATAGCCCCGATCGGAAAACCATTTCCCATTCCTTTCGCCATGCTGTAGATATCTGCGTTTACGCCTGCAAAATCGTGCGAGTAAAACTTACCGCTGCGGCCATATCCACACTGAACGGAGTCTGCAATGAACACCGCGTTGTGCGCATCACACAGGCTCCTGATCTTCCGCAGGAACGATTCGCTGGCTACATTGATACCACCTACGCCCTGGATACCTTCAATGATCACGGATGACACTTCATACTGCTGGAAAGCCTGTTCCAGTGCAGCTTCATCTTCCCAGGGTAAAAATACCACGTTCTCTGTTTCATTTACCGGCGCAACAATCCTGGGATTGTCGGTAGCTGCTACTGCCAGGGATGTTCTGCCATGAAATGCTTTCTTAAAAGCGATGATTTTCTTTTTGCCGTTGTAAAAAGAAGCCAGCTTCAGGGCATTTTCATTGGCTTCTGCTCCGGAGTTGCACAGGAACAGCTGATAGTCTTCCTTACCGGACACCTTGCCCAGCAAGGCGGCCAGCTCTTCCTGTAAAGGCATCTTTACAGAATTGGAATAGAAGCCTACTTTATGCAGCTGATCTGTAAGGCGTTTTACATAATGTGGATGCGTGTGACCAATAGAGATCACGGCATGCCCGCCATACAGGTCGAGGTATTGTGTGCCCTTGTCATCCCAAACATGGGAGCCCAGGGCTTTTTCTATAATGATATCGTTAACGGGATATACGTCGAAAAGTTTCATGTCGGCAATAAATTGAAAATGATAAAAACACTTAGAACACGATGGACTTCAGTTTCAGTCCGGAGGTTTCATCCAGTCCGCACATCAGGTTCATGTTTTGCACTGCCTGACCAGAGGCGCCTTTCAGCAGGTTATCTTCAATGGAATGGATCACCAGTTTGTTGCCGGTTTTTTCCAGTTGAATCAAACACTTGTTGGTATTTACCACCTGCTTCAGATCGATCTGTTTATCGCTTACATGTGTAAACGGATGACCGGTGTAGAAGTCCTTGTACAGCTTCACAGCGTCTTCCAGCGATAAGTCGGTTTGCAGGTACGAGGTTACCCAGATCCCTCTTGGATAATCGCCGCGTACCGGCACAAAGTTCACCTCACCATTGAAGCCTGGCTGCAACAGCTGCAGGCTTCGTCGTATTTCTTTCAGATGCTGATGATTCAGCACTTTATAGGTAGATATGTTATTGGCTCTCCAGGTAAAGTGGGAGGTCGACTGTAAGCTTTGCCCCGCTCCGGTGGAACCGGTGATACCGGTGGTATGCACTTCTGTGAGCAAACCTGCTTTTGCCAGTGGCAATAGGCCCAGCTGGATACCGGTAGCAAAGCAACCGGGATTGGCAATGTTCTTTGCTGTTTTTATGAGATCGCGCTGCATTTCCGGCAGGCCGTATACAAAAGTGCGGTCCTTCACGGTTTCGCCTAAACGAAAATCCTGACTCAGGTCAATCACTTTTACATGGGCAGCCACATCGGTTGCTTCGAGGAATTTTTTAGATTCGCCATGGCCCAGGCAAAGGAACATCACATCGATGTCATTGCTGAGATCGCCGGTAAACAGTTGTTCTGTTTCACCCAGCAGATCTGCATGTACTGCATACAAAGGATTGCCTGCATTACTACGGCTATGTACAAACGAAATGGTAACATCCGGGTGATTCAATAAAAGCCGGATCATTTCACCGCCTGTATAACCTGCCCCGCCTACAATTCCTGCTCTTATCTTTTTATCATTTGCCATTGCCTGCTGATTTAGATAGAATTTTTAACCTGATGCCAGATCATTGTCTGGTTACCAAAAATTTTGCTGAATCCTCTTACATCATCTCCGCTCCAGCCGGTGTTCATTTCACCGTATTTACCAAACTTGCTGCTCATCAGATCGTAAGGCGAGCTGATACCGGTAACCTGGAAACGGTAAGGCATCAGGGTAACAAATACTTCGCCGGAAACATTTTCCTGGGTGTTTTGCAGGAAGGCTTCGATGTCACGCATCACGGGGTCCATGATCTGACCTTCGTGCATGTAGTTACCGTAGAACTGCGCCAGTTGATCTTTCCAGCTCAGCTGCCATTTTGTTAACACGTGTTTTTCCAGTGCGTGGTGCGCTTTGATGATCACCATTGGTGCAGCGGCCTCAAACCCTACACGTCCTTTGATACCGATGATGGTATCGCCTACGTGAATATCGCGGCCAATGGCAAAAGGACCGGCGATGGTTTGTAAATATTGAATCGCTTCAGATGGATGACCAAAAGTTTTATCGTTCACACCTGTAAGCTCACCTTTTTCAAAAGTTAATTTCACCTGTTCTTCACCCTGCTTTGTGAGCTGGGTAGGCCATGCCGCTTCCGGCAGCATACCGTTGGAGGTCAGTGTTTCTTTACCGCCCACTGAAGTTCCCCACATACCTTTGTTGATAGAGTACATGGCTTTTTCAAAGTTCACTTCTACTCCTTTGGATTTGAGGTAGGAGATCTCTTCTTCACGGCTCAGTTTCAGGTCACGGATGGGGGTAATGATTTCCACGCCGGGGATCATGATATGGAACACCATATCAAAACGTACCTGGTCGTTACCGGCGCCGGTGCTGCCGTGCGCTACCGCATCGGCACCTACTTCCTTCACATATTCCGCGATGGCTAATGCCTGGCTCATGCGCTCCGCACTTACGCTCAGCGGGTAGGTATTATTTTTCAGTACATTACCGAAGATGAGGTATTTGATCACACCATCATAATAAGAACGTATTGCATTAACAGTTTTATGACTTTTAACGCCCAGGCTGTAAGCGCGCTTTTCTATTTCCTGCAGTTCTTCTTCAGAGAAACCGCCAGTGTTTACAATCACTGAATGCACTTCATATCCTTTTTCTTCGGTCAGATATTTAACGCAATAGGAAGTATCAAGTCCTCCGCTAAATCCCAGTACTACTTTTTTCATTATGACATCTTTTTTTATAAATCCAGATAACAATATTGACGATCCTGTAGTCAGAACAGGAAAAATTTCTTTTTAGATCCGGTGGCGCCACCTTCTTTTTTACTTTTCAGCAAAACAAATCTTTTAAAACGTAACCATCGCTCGTAGAGCTTTATGTTTCCTTTAAATCTGCGGCGGCGTCTGGCGTGGTGTATGTGACCGCTGGCGCTTACGGAAAATTGTGGCTCTGGTTGTGGTGCAGCAGCAGTGGCTTTTTCGGACATTGCTTTCTCTTCTGCTTCCTTCAGTTTTTCCAGCGGGTTGTACAGCATGGCGGTACACAGGCAGTTTTTCCTGTCTTTCGCCGTGAGGATATCGAAGTTTACGCAGCTTCTGCAGCCTTTCCAGAACTCTTCGTCATCGGTGAGTTCGGAATAGGTTACCGGCTCGTATCCGAGTTCGGAGTTGATTTTCATTACTGCCAGCCCGGTGGTTAAGCCGAAGATCTTGGCATCTGGGTATTTCTCTCTCGACAGCTCGAATATTCTCTTTTTAATTGATTTAGCCACACCGTGGCCTCTGAAGGCGGGATTAACGATCAGACCTGAATTCGCTACAAATTTCTCATGACCCCAGGCTTCTATATAGCAGAAGCCTACCCATTCGTCTTTGTCGGTAACAGCAATTACCGCTTTGCCTTCCTTCATTTTCAGTTCTACATAGTCAGGAGAACGCTTGGCAATGCCTGTTCCTCTTGCTTTTGCAGACGATTCCATCTCGTTTGTGATGGTATTTGAATAGTGAACGTCGTCAGGAGTGGCTACCCTAACGATGATATGTTGATTTTCCAACTTTTTAAATTGAAATCGTGAATCAATAAACTAACTTGAAATTCCATTGCTGGAAAGGTTCACCGGAGGATTGGGGAATCGCGGTGCGATAGCGGTCATATTCAGACAAGCGCTATCAAATTCTAGGTCGTCGGGAAAGAAATCTAAAGACATTGAACCCAACAGAATATACCCCCTCGATGAAAGCGGGATGATATGCAGAAATGTTGGTATGAGTTGCGGTTTTTTCCAACTTCAGTTCAGCGTTAAATTGTTATAAATATTGTCTTTAGTTTTAGATTATCCGCAAAGTTATAACAATATCCTTTTAAATAGTCGAATTTTTTTTGGGTAGAGAAGAATTTTAACAAATGCGGAGGTTGTCTTTCTCGCTGATTACGCTGATTATACTGATTATAAGGATTTGATCACTTGGATTTTAAAGGATTTGGGGAGATATAAGCGGAGGTTGTCTTTCTCGCTGATTACGCTGATTATACTGATTATACTGATTATAAGGATTTGATCACTTGGATTTTAAAGGATTTGGGGAGATATAAGCGGAGGTTGTCTTTCTCAGGATTACGCTTATTATGCTGATTTTAATATGAAAATATATTTAATTATATGATAATGTATATAGGGAGATAAAAATGGAATATCCAATTCTATCTCCCCAAATCCTTTAAAATCCAAATGATCAAATCCTTATAATCAGTATAATCAGCGTAATCCTGAGAAAGACAAAATCCGCGTCGGTGTTACCGGGTAATTACGCCCAACTCGGCAATTGCGGCCTGCGCCTGCTTTTCGTCTGCGGGCGAAGTGGCCACAAAGCGGATATAGCGGGCGGTAGTCTTTTTGAAAGCCACTGTTTGCTGTACCGGGTTGTTTTTGATATTGGCAAACTGACCACTGGCTACCGGGCTGCCCCAGTTTTTGCCATCGGTGCTGGTGTAAAATCCGTAACCATAAATAATACCTTCGCCGGTGGGCGGAGTGTAGGTAAATCCTTTCAGGGAAAGGGTTTCGCCTAGATCCACCTGCAACTCATGCGGGTATCCTTTATTGCCTGCCACATAAATAGTAGCGGTATTGCCGTCTATTGCTTTAGCAGGGTCATTATCTTTGGTGGCCGCTTCCGGGGAAATTACTTTCCATTTGGCAGAAGCGATATCAAAGGTAGCGGTAACGGTTTCGCTGGCAGTTTTGCCGTTGTCGAGGAACGCTTTGGCGTGTACCACACCGCCCAGGGGCAGGTTGATAACCGTACTTTCTGCAGATATATACTTCGGCGACTTCACGGTAGGTTCGCTGCCATCCAGGGTATAGTGAATATCGGTATCGCCGGATTCGCTGTGTATCCATACTTTTCCGTCGGCGGTACGGCCTATCTGTGGCAGGGTGAGCAATCCCGGCGCCTTATAGAGCTGCACTTCGCTGATCACCGGCGCCGCCTTGGCATCCATGATATTGATACGCACCTGGGTGGTGGTGTAATCTTTCAAACGCAATATACGTTTGTGGCCGATGGTGGTTTCATTGGCAATTTGCTTCCAGGCGCCTTGCTCCAGCACTTCCACGTTGAAGGCTTTCACACGCTGCCCCAGTGCAATATATTCCTGCAGCACCAGCCTGTTGAACGTAACCGGCTGTTTATACGTAAGCGTAATAGTGGTAGCAGCGGCATCGTCGGTGGTGGCCCAGTAGGTGTTGTTGGTACCATCATTCAGGTGCGACACTTTCACCGCTTTATTATTGCTGCGTGTATGAGTAGCCGTTACTACGGCCTGCTTTGCCAGGTTGGTTTTAAAAGATGCATCCAGTACACGGCGCAGTTCCATCAGGCGGGTGGAGTCGTTGGGGTGGATAAGACCATCGCGGTCAACCGGCACATTGAGGATCAGGTTACCGTTGCGGCCCACGGAGCCGTAATAAATATCGAGCAGGGAGGACACGGACTTCACCTTATCGTTTGTTTCCGGGCTGTAAAACCATCCCGGCCGGATGGATACATCGCATTCTGCGGGAATCCATTGTTCGCCATCCTCATTACCTTCATTGAGTGATTTGGTGGCCGGGCCGTTGGCGCCTGGTGCAAAACCTTTTACGTTCAGTGTGCTCCAGTTGGTGGTGCCGGCAATACCATTCTCATTGCCTACCCAGCGGCAACCCGGGCCTACATCACTGAAGATGACAGCATTGGGTTGATTCTTATATACCACGCTGTGGAACAGGTTCCAGTCGTACGGCTGTTTGATATTACCGCCATTGGCCCCATCGAACCACTGCTCAAACACAGGGCCGTAGCTGGAAAGCACTTCATTGAGCGTATTGGCGAACACCTGGTTATAACCGGGCTTGCCATATTCAGGATGGTTGCGGTCCCACGGAGAGAGGTACACGCCAAACTTCAGACCGTACTCTTTACAGGCGGCAGACAATTCTGCCAGCACGTCTCCTTTACCATCTTTCCATGCGCTTTCGCGGACAGTGTGGGTGCTGTACTTGCTGGGCCAGAGGCAGAAGCCATCATGGTGTTTGGCGGTGATCACAATTCCCTTCATACCGGCCGCTTTGGCGGTACGTGCCCACTGACGGGCATCCAGGTGGGTAGGATTGAATACTTTCGGATCTTCATCTCCATGTCCCCATTCCTTGTTGGTGAAAGTGTTTGGACCAAAATGAATGAACATGTAATATTCCATGTCATTCCAGGACACCTGCGCTTTGGAAGGCAGGGCGCCATAGGGCTTGATTTCCTGGGCCATTGCCATATTAAAGCCTAGCAGCCCCGCGAGGAGTAACGTGTTTTTCTTCATTGCCGGAAATAAAAGTTACAGATTACGATGTGAGCGAAGATATAGCAGATAATCAGAATCATTCAATCTCAAATTCCCTATTATTAATTCAATTTTAGCTTAAACCGGCCTTTGACACGAGGCTGATACGCCTTTGATACGCCTTTGAGGTGGACTTGATCCGCTTTCGCCCGTCTGTAGCGCGAAATAAGCCACAATTCTTCGCCGTTTATCACAAAAATGTAAGATTATTCCCTATTGGGTTGGTTTAGATAAATCAATTTTTATAAATTTAGTCCCTCCTAAGACGTATAATGTATACGCTGATAAACTTTGAACAATGAATAAAAATCCACTGCATCGCAGAAGTTTTCTGAAAAACACGGTAGCAGCTGGCGTAGGACTTTCTATGCTCGGCTCTTCTGCCAAATTATTTGCCAACGAAAAGAAACCAAAAGTTAGAATTGGTCTGATTGGTGTTGGCGCCCGCGGACTCGGTCACCTGAATTTCTGTCTCCATCGCGAAGATGCGGAAGTAGTTGCTTTCGCAGATCCTGACACCGCCTACACCCTCCCGAAGGTACGTGCCATGATCGAAAAGGTATACGGCGGCAAAAGAAAAGTAGCTGAATACACGAATGGTCCGGAAGATTTCCGCAACATGCTGAAACGCGACGACATCGACGCAGTGATTATTGCTACTCCCTGGGAATGGCACTCTATCATGGCGGTGGCCTGTATGAAAGCAGGAAAAACACCGGCGGTGGAAGTTTGCGGCGCATCAGATATCCAGGAATGCTGGGAGCTGGTAAACACCAGTGAAGAAACCGGCATCCCCGTATTTGGTATGGAAAACGTATGTTACCGCAGGGATGTGATGGCGGTACTGAATATGGTACGCCAGGGTTTATTTGGTGAGCTTATCCACTTACAGGGTGGCTACCAGCATGATCTGCGTGGCGTTAAGTTTAACAACGGCAAGCAGTATTACGGCGGTGGTGTGGAATTCGGAGAAAAGGCGCTGTCGGAAGCCAAGTGGAGAACTAACCACTCTGTGCATCGCAACGGTGACCTGTACCCTTCCCATGGCCTCGGTCCTATCAACAACTATATCAATATTAACCGTGGTAACCGTTTATTGTCGCTGACATCCGTGGCTACCAAATCCCGCGGTCTGCATAAATACATTGTAGACAATGGCGGTGAAAACCATCCAAATGCAAAAGTAGAATTCAAACTGGGCGATATCGTGTCTACCCTGATCAAAACCAACAATGGTGAAACGATCATGTTGTCGCACGACACCAACTCCCCGCGTCCTTACTCACTGAACTTCCGTGTTCAGGGTACCAATGGCCTGTGGATGGATGACCAGGAATCTATTTACGTGGAAAAGAAAAGTAAGTACGACGAGTGGGAAAAGACCGGCGACTTTAAAGACGCCAACAGCTACTTTGGAAAATACGACCACCCATTGTGGAAAAAGTATGCCAACGATGCCGCAGGCGCAGGTCATGGTGGTATGGACTGGTTTGTACTCAACTCTTTCCTGGAGTGTATCAAACGTGGCGCACCTTACCCGCTGGATGTATACGACATGGCTACCTGGTACGCTATCACTCCACTGAGTGAGCAATCCGTGGCAGAAAGTGGCAGTGTACAATTCATTCCGGACTTCACCCGTGGCCGCTGGATGAACAGAACGCCGATCTTCGCACTGGACGACCAGTACTAAGCGGAGGAGCGCCTTCGGCGCTTTAAATTGTCTTGGAGCGCTGATTACGCTGATTATACTGATTTCCTTGATTTGATTTTCCGGGATTTTAAAAAAGAAAAGGGAGATAGAAGCGGATATTCGCTTTTATCTCCCTTTATCTTTAAAAATCAAATATGATCAAATCTTAGTAATCAGTATAATCAGCGCTCCAAGACAATTTAAAAGCGCCGGAGGCGCCTAGTCAATAATGGAAACCCCTTCCTCTATAATAGTTACATATACTTCCGGCTCCTTACCATATTGATCCTGGTACCGGGATTTGATGAAGGAGACGTATTCATCTACCTGATCGGATTTTACGAGGTTGATGGTGCAGCCACCAAAACCTCCGCCCATTACGCGGGCGCCGGCCACTTCTTTTCTTTCCCTGGCAAGAGATACGAGGAAGTCCAGTTCCGGGCAGCTTACTTCATAGAGTTTGCTCAGTCCTTCGTGGGTGGCATACATCAATTCTCCAAACTGTTGCAGGTCGCCTTTCCTGAGCAGTGCGGTGGCATCCTGTACGCGTTGTATTTCAGCGATCACGTAATTACAGCGGTCGTATACTTTGGAAGAAAGCTGTGCGCGTACTTCGTTGAGCATATTCATATCTGCATCGCGCAGGGATTTTACGGCAGGGTGATTTGCCTGGATGGCCTTTACCCCTTCCTCACACTGCTGCCTGCGTACATTATATTCCGAGGAGGCGAGTGAGTGGTGTACCATGGAATTGCACAGCACTATTTTGTAATCGGGGAAGCTGAAAGGGAAATATTCAAATTCCAGGCTGCGGCAGTCGAGGCGCATTACCTGGTCTTTTTTACCATGCAAGTTTGCAAACTGGTCCATGATGCCGCATTTTACGCCGGGGAAAGTATGTTCCGCTTTCTGACCGATGAGGGCCATTTGCATGCGATCCAATCCGTATGCGAAGATGTGGTCCAGTGCGGCCACGAGGCCACCTTCCACTGCCGCGGAGGACGACATGCCTGCGCCTACGGGAATATCGCCGGCCAGTACACAATCGAAACCCTGTACTGGTAGTCCGCGTTCCTGCAGCTGATACACTACTCCCATGAGATAGTTGATCCATCCGGGGGTTGGCTTCACCTCGTCCAGGCTGAACGACATGGTTTCGTTGGTAAAAACGGCGTGTACATTACATTGCTGAGTATTGTTGAGCGCGATGGCGTATACAATTTTTTTATCGATAGCTGCGGGTAAAACAAAACCATCATTATAATCTGTATGTTCACCGATCAGGTTGATTCGTCCGGGCGAAACGACCATCAGTGGCTCTTTTTCAAATAAGTGGATAAACTGCTCCCTGGTTTCTTGTATCATTAAAAGATGATTAAACGTAAAATTTACACCTAAAAATATAAAAATGATTGAGAATAAAAAAAGGTTGTTCCGAAAATCGGAACAACCTTTCAAAAAATATCAGGAGTAGTTAATTCTTGCCTACTTTGTCGCCTACCAGGGCATAAAACAGGATGTACAGGTAGCAGGGCACCATGCAGTACAGGAATGCGTGTCTGAAATCGATGCTGCTGCTGTAAAGGAAGCTGAACATGCTGTGCTGGTCGAACATACCGCTATAGATCTGCGGGATTACGCCACCACCGGCGATACCCATTACCAGTAAGGCGGAGCCTATTTTGGTAAAGCGTCCGAGTCCGTCGATCGCCATTGGGAAAATGGCCGGCCACATGAGTGCGTTTGCCAGTCCGAGTAAAGCGATGAATGTTACCGCAGAGAAGCCGGTAGCGAAATAGGCGGCTACAGTAAACAGTACGCCCAGTATAGCAGAGATCTGCAATCCTTTTTTACCCGAAAGGTATTTCGGGATGGTGGCGATGCCTATTACATAACCTGCCAGCATGGCAACGAGGGTAAAGGTGGTGAAGTACTTGGTATCGTCTACGCTCATGCCGAGGGCTTTTCCGTACTGACCGATTACGTCGCCGGCCATTACTTCCACGCCTACATAAACAAAGATGCAGAGTACGCCCAGCAACAGCTGAGGGAACTGGAATACGCTTGTTTTACCGGTGGTAGCTGCGGCGGTGGCAGCATCTTCCGAATTGGTATCTATTTCCGGTAAAGAAGAACGTTTCAGGAGAAACGCCAGTATAGTTAATATGATAGCGATAGCTACATAGGGTCCGATTACGCGGGAAGCCAGGCTATCGAGTAAAGCATTTTTCTGAACTGCATCTACCGCAGCGGCGATATCTTTTTCCAGCTTGTCGGCTCCTTTCAGTACAATAGAGCTGAGGATCAGTGGTGCCAGGGCGCCTGCACTTTTGTTACAGATACCGAGGATACTGATACGTTTGGCAGCGCTTTCCTTTGGTCCGATGATGCTGGCGTAAGGGTTGGAAGCGGTTTGCAGCAATGATAATCCCGCGCCCTGGATGAACAGGCCGGTGAGGAACATGGCAAAGCTGCGTGCGTTGGCGGCAGGAATAAATACCAGGGAGCCGATGGCTATGATGAGGAGTCCTAAGGCCATCCCATTCTTGAAACCTGTTTTGTTCAGGATAAAGGAAGAAGGAATAGAGAGGAAGAAGTAGGCCATATAAAAGGCCATGGTTACCAGCAGCGCCTGGGAAACGTTCAGTTCACATACGATCTGGAAAAACTGGATCAGTGTTCCATTGAGCCAGGTAACAAACCCGAATACGAAAAACAATATGCCGATGATGGCCATTGATTGCGCATACCCGGCCTGTTTGGAAGGGACTTTCATTGTTACTGTTTGGTTGGACATAAGCTGTCAGAATTATTTTTTTTTGATAAACACGAACATAATTAAACTTCTCTTATATTTCTTGTATATTTCGCAATTATTTTTGCTAAAACGTTTTACCCAATCACTAAATTGCAAGAATATTTTGACTTTTTAAAAAATTTTAAAAAAATAATTATACATTTAACCGGCAAAATTTCACCGTAACTTAACACGTTTATGACTGAGCAATCAAAACAAAACGCACAAAGCACCCATCCTTCGTTCTTTGTGCTTATTCTGGTTTTCTTTTTCTGGGGATTTCTGGCTGCCTCCAACAGTATCTTTATCCCATTTTGCAAATCTCACTTTAACCTTACCCAGCTGGAGTCGCAGCTGATCGACTTCTCTTTTTACAGTGCCTATTTTATAGGTTCACTGATCCTGTACCTGGCTTCCACTGCTAGAAAAGTGGATATCCTCAACAAGATCGGGTACAAGAAGGGTATTATTTACGGGTTGCTGATTTCGGTGCTTGGCTCCGTGATTATGATTCCATGTGTGAATAAGGAAAAGATTGTTCCTATTAAAGAAACCATTGCTGACATCAGCGGTTTCCAGGTAGAGCAGCAGTTACAGACTTCCGACAGGCAGGTGAAGATCCGCCGTGAGAAAGACCCTGACACTTATTCGCTCCTGATCAGCAGCAATGAATCCGCTGAAAAGTACACCACGAATCCACAGTTAATTTCTGCAGTTTCCGGTGGTTTTACAAAAGATGAGGAGCATAAACAATATGCTGCCAGCTTCACAAAAGCCAACCTGGAAAAGATAGTTACGGTACTGGATACAGATTATAAACAAACGGTTACGTTCGGATATTTTGCCCTTATCCTCATGGCTTTATTTATAGTGGCCTTAGGATTTTCACTGCAGCAAACTGCTGCCAATCCATTTGCTATTTTACTGGGAGATCCTGCCAAAGGTACACACCGCCTGAATCTCGCGGGAGGTATCAACTCCTTCGGTACTACCATCGGACCCATCATCGTGAGCATGTTGCTGTTTGGTAATATTAAGGGCGGCGAAGTAAGTACGGATATCAGCAAGATCAATACTTTATATTTCCTGCTCATTGCGTTGTTCCTGATTGCAGCTGCTATTTTTGCTTTTGTGAAGATGCCGGAAAGCCAGGATACAGAAGGTTTTGAATCTTCTCCTAAAGCTACTAAGTCATTACTGGCTATCACCTTTATGTTCATCCTGATCCTCATGGGGCTGGTGCTGAAATTTGAATTGCCTATGTTCATTGCCGGTATTGTGGGTATTATCGGTATCCTCTTCTATACCAAGATGGCATCTGCCAACAACAGTGAAGGCTGGGGTGCCATGAAATATCCGCAGCTGATCCTGGGCATGCTGGCCATCTTTATATATGTGGGTGTGGAAGTATCCATTGCCAGTAATCTCGGCGCATTGCTGAAGCATCCTGGTTTCCTGACTGTAAAAGGTTTGGCAGAATCAGAACTGGATCCTTATGTATCGCTGTTCTGGGGAAGTATGATGATTGGCCGCTGGACCGGTGCTATCAGCGTATTTAATGTATCTAAAACCACCCGTAATATTCTCTGTGTAATTGTTCCTTTTGTGGCTTATGGTGTTATTCTCGGCGCCAACAGCATCAAGGGCAATGATATCAGTGTTTTATATCCATATGTCATCTGTATAGTGGTACAGATCATTGGCTTCTTCGCCGGCCAGGACAAACCTGCCAAAACCCTCACCATCTTTGGTTTGCTGGGTGTTGGTTCTGTTCTGATCGGATTATTTACCACCGGTCAGCTGGCTACATTTGCATTTATCAGCGGCGGATTATTCTGCTCTGTGATGTGGCCAAGCATTTTCGCATTATCTATCGCAGGCCTGGGTAAGTATACCGGTCAGGGTTCTGCGTTCCTGGTAATGATGATCCTCGGTGGCTCGCTCATTCCTCCTGTACAGGGCGGTCTGGCAGACATTGCAAGCATTGGTATCCACGCCTCTTATGTTATTCCGGCGCTGTGCTTTGCTTATCTCGCGTTCTTCGCATTTAGAGTTAAAACCATTTTAAAATCTCAAGGAATTGATTATGAGTCAGCAGTTAGCGGTGGGCATTGATATCGGGGGTACTAACACCAAATTTGGTATTGTAGACCGCAGGGGTAATATTATATGTGATGGTCGGATGTTAACCAATCAGCACGAAGATGTAACCGGCTTCCTGGATGAATTGCACGAACACCTGTCCGCGCTTATTGAACAAGCGGGAGGCATCGAAAACATGAAAGGTATCGGGGTAGGCGCTCCTAATGGCAACTACTACACCGGCAATATAGAATATGCGCCCAACCTGCGCTGGAAAGGCGTAGTACCGCTGGCCAGTCTGCTGGAGCAGAAATTCGGTTTGCCTACCGTACTCACCAACGACGCCAATGCGGCAGCTTTGGGAGAACTGATTTATGGTGCTGCCAGGGGTATGAAAGACTTTATCGTGATCACCCTGGGTACAGGTGTAGGAAGCGGCATTGTAGCCAACGGGCAGCTGATTTATGGTCATGATGGTTTTGCCGGAGAGCTGGGTCACTGTATCGTGATCCCTGGCGGCAGGCTGCATGCCGGTACCGGAGCACATGGTTCGCTGGAAGCGTATGCTTCTGCCACCGGCGTTACCAATACCGCCATAGAATTCCTGGCTAACCGCCCGGATACGCCCAGCATCATGCGGGAGCATACCAACGAAGAAATCAATTCCAAGCTCATCTACGAAGCAGCCATGGAAGGCGATCCGCTTGCCAGGGAAGTATATGAGTTCACCGGCAAAATACTCGGTGAAGCCCTCGCCAATTTCGTGATGTTCTCCAGCCCGGAAGCGATTGTGCTGTTCGGCGGCTTAACCAAAGCCGGAGACCTCATCATGAAACCGGTACGGGAGCATATGGAGAAGAACCTGCTTCCTATTTTCCAGAATAAGGTTAAATTGCTGTTCTCTGAACTGAAAGAAAGCGATGCAGCTATTCTGGGCGCCAGCGCACTGGCATGGGAAATGAAAGACTAGCTTTCAGCGGAAGCAGAAAAGTATAAAATGCTTTATATGAGTAATAGAAGATCATTCCTGAAAACAGCGGCCCTTAGCGCCGCTGTTTTCTCTTTGGACGGAGTAACGGGAACGCCTGCACGTTCACAGGGGAAACGCGGACCGGTAAAAGGAAAGCCGATTGTGGTATCTACGTGGGACTTTGGCCGTGCAGCCAATGCTGCTGCGTGGGAGGTACTGAAGAAAGGCGGCCGCGCACTGGATGCTGTGGAAGCAGGCGTAAAGATACCGGAAGCAGATCCCAACAACCACACCGTTGGTTTCTCCGGTTACCCCGACCGCGACGGCCGTGTTACGCTCGATGCCTGTATCATGGATGAACATGGCAACTGCGGCTCTGTAGGCGCGCTGGAACATGTAACCCACGCTATTTCTGTAGCCCGCCTGGTGATGGAAAAAACACCGCACGTAATGCTGGTAGGCGATGGCGCCTTACAGTTTGCACTGGCCAATGGCTTCCAGAAGGAAAACCTGCTGACGCCTGAATCAGAAAAAGCATGGAAAGAATGGTTGAAAACATCGGAATATAAGCCTGTCATCAACATAGAAAACAAATCGTATACGCCCACCAACGGCGCCACCGCATTTAATCCGCTGATGCTGCCCGGGAATGCATACAACCACGATACAATAGGCATGGTTGCAATGGACGCCGACGGCAACCTGTCCGGCGCCTGCACTACCAGCGGCATGGCCTTTAAGCTGCATGGCCGCCTGGGCGATTCTCCCATCATCGGCGCAGGATTGTATGTAGACAATGAAATTGGCGCTGCTACCAGCACTGGTGTTGGCGAAGAAGTGATCAAAATAGTAGGCAGCCACCTGGTGGTGGAACTGATGCGTCAGGGATATCCGCCGGAAAAGGCCTGTAAAGAAGCAGTAGACCGTATTGTGAAAAGAAGTCCTTCCAAAGCAAAAGAAATCCAGGTTGGTTTCCTGGCCCTCAATAAAAAAGGAGAGCATGGCGCTTATTGCCTCCAGAAAGGCTTTAGCTATGCGGTGTGCACCAGTGATACCAGCAATGTGCTAATTGACGGGAAACATCATTTTTAGCAGACAGGGATCAGCCGTTGTGGCTGATCCCTGTACTGATACCTCATTTTCAAAAGCTATTTTTTATGTCTTTCACCCTCGAAATATGTGCAGGATCAGTAGCATCCTGCATTGCAGCGGAAGAAGGCGGCGCAAACCGGATAGAACTGTGTGACAACCTGCTGGAAGGCGGTACTACGCCCAGCTATGGTGCCATTGCGCTGGCCAGGGAAAAAGTAAAAATAGACCTCTACCCTATTATCCGCCCGCGTGGTGGCGATTTCCTTTACTCCGACCTGGAATTTGAAGTAATGAAACGTGATATTGAGCTTAGCAAGCAACTGGGCTGCAACGGTGTGGTAATTGGTATCCTCCTGCCTGATGGCCGGGTAGATAAACAACGATGCAAAATACTTGTTGACCTGGCATGGCCGATGGGTGTTACTTTTCACCGCGCCTTTGACATGACAGACAACCCGTTTGAAGCCCTGGAAGATATCATTTCCATCGGTTGTGAACGGATCCTTACTTCGGGTGCGCGCAATACTGCGCTGGAAGGCGCGTCTCTATTGAAAGAGCTGGTGGAAAGGGCGAACGACCGCATCGCTATTATGGCCGGTTCCGGTGTTCGTGCCAGCAATATTGCCCAGCTGATTACCGCTACAGGTGTTACGGAATATCATACTTCCGCAAAAGCCTATGAAGAAAGCGGGATGATCTATCGCAATCCCAATGTGAGCATGGGCGGCATTCCCGGCGTTCCTGAGTATGGCATCTCTGCCACACAGAAAAAAGAAGTAACATTAATACGTGAAATAGGAGAGAAAACATTACTATCTTAGTCGCTCTGTTTAGCTAAAGATTTATTGAAAACCCATTATTAATTGCAGGCTGACGTGTGTCAGCCTAAAAGTGAACAACGAAAATGAAAAAACTGATCATTGCAACAGGTTTGTTGCTTGGCGGATTCTTCGCGCAGGCACAGATCAAAGGGGTAAAGCATGTTATCCTGATAGGCATGGATGGCTTCGGCGCTTACTGTTTTCCGAAAGTGGACAACCCCAACATGAAACAAATGATGCAGGACGGTGCGTGGACCTTACAGGCCCGCAGTGTATTGCCTTCCTCAAGTGCGGTTAACTGGGCCTCTATGGTGATGGGCGCCGGTCCTGAAGTACACGGTTATACAGAATGGGACAGCCGGAAACCGGAACTGCCTTCCCGCGAGCTGGATCAGTATGGTATGTTTCCATCTATATACACGATTTTACGTGAACAAAAACCAAAGGCAGAGATAGGCGTTATTTACAGCTGGGAGGGTATCGGTTATTTGTTTCCAAAAGCAGCGGTCAACAAAGAGCTTGGCACACACGACAACGACAGCCTCGCTACTGCGGCGGCTGTAGCATATATCAAAGAAAAGAAACCGGACTTCCTGTTCATCCATTTTGATGAACCCGATGGAACCGGGCATAATATTGGTCATAATATACAGCCTTACTTCGACCAGGTAGCAAAGAATGATGTGTTGCTGGGAAAAATTCTGCAGGCAGTGAAAGATGCAGGGATGTGGGATAATACCATCATCCTGCTGACGGCCGATCATGGCGGCATCAAGAAAGGACATGGCGGCAAAACGATGGAAGAAATGCAGATTCCCTGGATCATCCGTGGCCCTGGCGTGGCAAAAAATAAAGAGATCAAAAGCAGTGTGGTGACCTACGATACCGCTGCTACTCTTGCCTGGATCTTTGGGTTGAAAACACCGCAGGTGTGGACCGGAAGGCCAGTGACGGAAGCGTTCAAATGATATTGATATGAAAAAAATGCTGCTTTTAACGGTGGTATGTTTTGCAGGTTGCACCCTTTTTGCGCAAACACAAAAAGTAAAGGTGCTTACCTACAACATTCATCACGGGGAAAACATGAAACAGGTGCTGGATCTTCAGGGAATTGCCAATGTAATACTGGCCACTAATCCCGATCTGGTGGCGTTGCAGGAAGTAGACAGTGTTACCGGCCGTACCAGCCAGAGTGATCAGCTGAAAGAACTGGCTTCCATCACCGGCATGTACACTTATTTTGCCAAATCAATGGATTTTGATGGCGGCGGTTACGGCACCGGCATTCTATCCCGTTTCCCTATCAGCAGTAATACTACCATGATGTTACCTTCTGCAAAAGGCAATGAGCCCAGGGCCGCCGGTATTGTTACCGTTCAGCTGCCGGGAGATAGTTCACTGCAGTTTGTGACCACTCACCTGGATGCAGGCAGAAAGGCTACCGACCGTATTGCCCAGGCAAATGCACTGGCAGACTATTTCAGGGCCACGGCTACTCCGGTGATTATTGCCGGCGATTTCAACGCCCTGCCGGCCTCAAAGGAACTAAAAGTACTGAAACAGGTATTTACGGATGCCAGCAGCCTGATGGGACCAACCTTTCCTTCCGATTCACCGACCATAAAACTGGACTATATCATGATTGCTCCCAAACAACGGTGGACGATCACCGGCGCACGTGTCATTGAAGAAACAGTAGCATCTGATCATCGCCCGGTGTTGTGCGAACTTGAAATGAAATAAGAGAAAAAACAATCCATTATATGACAATGAAAAGAGTAATTCACCTGTGCTTACTGATGGCAGCAGCAGGACTGTGGAGTTGTACCACTCAGCAGCCCTCCGCGCCCAAAGGCAGTGTGAGCATCATTCCTATGCCTGCCAGTGTCAGCGAAACAGCTGATTCTTTTTTACTGGACAAGCAAACGGTGATTGTTGCCAATAATGAAAGCGACAAAAAAACAGCCGCTTTATTTAATGCCTGGCTCAAAGAACTGACCGGGTATGAACTGGCAGTAAAAGACCAGGGAGATAAAAATGCAATCCTGTTACAGACCGGCAATGACAGTGCTAACGCAGAAGGCTATACGCTTGCTGCGACTCACAACAACATCACCATTAAAGGTAACAGCAGCGCCGGCACTTTTTATGGCGTACAGACGCTGATCCAGTTACTGCCGGTAGAAAAAGCGCGCGCCATGTTTGTACCGGGTGTGAATATTACCGATGCGCCGCGTTTCGCTTACCGCGGGCTGCACCTGGATGTGGGTCGCCATTTTTTTTCTGTTGATTTTATTAAGAAGTACATCGACCTGATGGCAATGCACAAATTGAATACGTTTCACTGGCACCTGACAGAAGACCAGGGCTGGCGTATTGAAATAAAGAAATATCCGCGCCTGCAGGAAGTGGCTTCCAAAAGAAAAGAAACCATGGCCGGCCGTTATGCCGACAATAAATACGATGGCAAGCCTTATGGCGGCTATTATACACAGGAGCAGGTGAAAGAAGTAGTGCAGTATGCTACCGATCATTTCATCACGGTGATTCCTGAAATTGAAATGCCGGGTCATTCGCTGGCAGCGCTTACCGCATATCCCAACCTGGGCTGCACCGGCGGCCCGTATGAAGTAGGCACCCGATGGGGCGTGTACGACGATGTATACTGCGCCGGCAACGACAGCGTTTATCTTTTCCTGCAGGATGTACTGGATGAAGTGATGGCGTTGTTCCCCAGCAAGTATATCCACATCGGCGGTGATGAATCTCCCAAAGTACGCTGGGAAAAATGTCCTAAATGCCAGGCGCGCATGAAGCAGGAAGGTTTGAAAGATGAGCATGCGTTGCAGAGCTATTTCATCCAGCGGATGGAGAAATACCTGAACAGCAAAGGCCGGCAGATCATCGGCTGGGATGAAATCCTGGAAGGCGGTTTGGCACCCAACGCTACGGTGATGAGCTGGAGAGGCATTGAGGGCGGCATTGCAGCAGCCAAACAAAAGCACGATGTGATTATGACGCCGGGCGAATTCTGCTACTTTGACCACTACCAGTCCAAAGGCACGAATGAACCACTGGCAATAGGCGGATTCCTGCCGGTAAGCCAGGTATATTCCTACGAACCCATACCCGCAGAGCTGAGCAGCGAGGAAGCCAAATACATTAAAGGTGCACAGGCTAACGTATGGACAGAATACATCAACAATACCAACTACCTGGAATACATGGTATACCCGCGTGCAGCTGCATTATCAGAAGTATTGTGGTCGCCCAAGGATAAACGCAACTACGACAACTTCGTGGACCGTTTAAAAGTACATGTAAAAAGGCTCGACCTGAAAAAGGTAAATTATGCCAAGCATGTTTTTGAAGTTACCGGTAAAGTAACCGATAATAGCAAAGGCGGTGTAGCAGTAGTACTGAATACAAAACTGGATGGCGGTAAAATATTTTTCACCACCGATAGTACTGCCCCTACCCCTCAGGCGACTCCTTATACAGCGCCTGTACAGATTACCCGCAGCGGCACACTCCGCGCGCAGGTATTCCTGGATGGCAAACCTTTTGGTAACGAATACAGTCAAACCTTCCTGTTTCACAAAGCACTGGCTAAAAAGGTAAGCATGGCTTCCGCAGCAGATGCTGCTCACCGTCCTGCGACGACCTTTACGCTGGTAAATGGAGTGGAAGGCAATGCTGCTTATAACGACAACGAGTGGTTTGGCTTTAAAGGAACGGATATGGAAGCAGTAGTGGAGCTGGACAGTGTGCAGGATATTCACCTGGTAGGCATTAATACGATCAATGTAAAGGGCGACTGGATCTACCCACCGAAGCAGGTAGTGTTTTCTGTATCTGACGATGGTAAAACATTTAAAGAAGAATACAAGCAAAACACCTTTGCGCAGCAGGGCATCAACAAGATCAGGGGCCATTTGCAGGCTGTTCGCGGCCGCTTTGTGAAGGTGCAGATGCAGAACTTTGGTAAGATACCTGCCGGTGCAGCAGGAGCAGGCAACGGCGCATGGTTGTTTGCAGATGAACTTATTATAGACTAAAATCGAAAACCGTCCCGGCAAATGCGGAACGGTTTTCATTTTATGACTCCTACACCAAAATATATGATACGGCCTTCAACCGCTGTATGCTAAACATATTAACGAGATCAAATATTAATTGGTTTATTACAAGCTAAAAGAAATATAATTTAAATATTGCTAAATAATAATGCGCATTAGCAGTAAATTCTTTAATTTTCCGGCTCGTTTTTAAACCGCATCTAATCAAAAACGTTTACAAATGACGATTAATCATCAGGAAATCGAACTGATCGACAGCTTTGAACAAATTGCTGTGGAAATTCACCCTTCTGCCAAAGAAGGTTCCAAAGCAGTAGCACAGGAAATTGCCGCGCTGATCCGCGAAAGGCAGGCTGCCGGCCAAAAATGTATTTTAGGATTGGCCACCGGCTCTACTCCTAAATATCTGTATGCAGAATTAGTACGTCTGCACAAAGAAGAAGGACTCAGCTTTAAAAACGTCATCACCTTTAACCTGGATGAATATTATCCTATAGAGCCGGATGCTTTACAGAGCTATAACCGCTTTATGAAAGAGCACCTGTTCAATCATGTTGATATCCCTGAAGGCCAATACAACATTCCGGATGGTACTATTCCAAAGGACCAGATCAAGAAATATTGTGAGGCTTACGACAAACGTATTGAAGAATTAGGCGGTATCGATATCCAGGTGCTGGGTATTGGCAACAACGGCCACATTGGTTTTAACGAACCAGGCGCCAATATTAATTCACACACCCGTCTCGTTACACTGGACAACAGCACCCGGTTGGCCAATGCGTACGAGTTTCCGAATATGAGCCAGGTGCCCCGTTTGGCTATCACCATGGGTCTCAGCAGCATCTTTAAGGCAAAACGTATCTTACTGATGGCATGGGGTTCCCATAAATCCAAAATCGTTCGCCGTTCGGTAGAAGGACACAGTACCGACCAGGTGCCTGCTTCCCTGCTGCAACAGCATTCAAACTGCAAGTTTGTGATCGACGAACAGGCAGCTGCAGAGCTGACCCGTTTCAACGAACCGTGGCTCACCGGCGATTGCGAATGGACGCCCGGTCTGATCCGCAAAGCAGTAACCAGCCTGGCGCTGAAGCTGAACAAGCCTATCCTGATGCTCACCGATAAGGACTATAACGAAAACGGTTTGAACGACCTGATCGTACAGTATGGTTCTGCCTATGAGCTGAATATCGAAGAATTTAACGCCATTCGTGATACCATTACCGGCTGGCCTGGCGGCAAGCCCGGTCCGCAGTTACCGAATCACCCCGAGCGTTCAGAACCCGCTAAAAAGCGCGCGCTGATCTTCTCTCCGCATCCCGATGATGACATCATTTCTATGGGCGGTACTTTCATCCGCCTGCATGAGCAGGGCCACGATGTGCATGTAGCTTACCAGACTTCCGGCAACATAGCCGTAACAGATGAGTTCCTGCTGCGTTTCATCGACTTTGCCGTAGGTTTTGAAGGTATGTTCGATATTGATAAAAGCAAAAGCTCCCTGATCCTGGATGAAGCGAAAGCCTTCATCCGCACCAAGAAGCCGAGCCAGAAAGATACTCCTGAGATCCGCGCTATCAAAGGTTTGATCCGCCGTTGTGAAGCAAAAGCTACCTGCCGTTATGTAGGTATTGCGGAAGAAAACGCCCACTTCATGAACCTCCCTTTCTATGAAACCGGTTTGGTGGAAAAGAAACCCATGGGACCAGAAGACGTGGCGCTGACCGTAGAGTTGCTTCGTAAACTGAAGCCGCAACAGATTTTCTGTGCCGGTGACCTTGCCGATCCGCATGGAACGCATAAGGTGTGCCTGGATGTAATCTTTGCCGCACTGGAAATTGTGAAAACAGAGGACTGGGCGAAAGATTGCTGGGTATGGCTGTATAAAGGCGCATGGCAGGAATGGGAAGTACATGAAATTGAAATGGCTGTTCCAATGAGTCCTGACCAGGTAATGCAGAAGCGTTTGGGTATCTTCATTCACCAGAGTCAGAAAGATGTGGTGCCTTTCCAGGGAACCGATCTCCGCGAATTCTGGCAGCGTGCGGAAGACCGTAACGCCAACACGGCCGACCTGTACGACCGCCTGGGCTTACAGAAGTATGCCGCCATGGAAGCATTTGTACGTTATCATTTTATGTAAATAAATCATAATTTTAGGGGACTGTGATAACCATCGCAGTCCCTTTATTTTTTTATATGAATCTGAGCAGAGCCATAGAAATAGCCACCACCGCGCATAAAGACCAGGTGGATAAATACGGACAGCCTTATATAGGGCATGTATTCCGGGTAATGCAAATGGGCCGTACCGAAGATGAAAAGATAGTGGGTGTACTGCATGATGTGGTAGAAGACACCGACTGGACCTTTGAAGCCCTCGAAAAAGAAGGACTGGCCCCTCACCTGCTGGCGGCACTTTACTGTGTGACCAAACTGGATGAAGACGAAGACTACCACCACTTCGTAGACCGTACCCTCCAGAACCGGTTGGCCTGTATGGTTAAACTCAACGACCTGACGGATAACATGGATATCAGGCGTATGACCGATGTACAGGAAAAAGATATTGCCCGCCTGAACAAATACCTGCACGCTTACCGCCGGATAGCGGCCGCCGTTATCCAGTAGAATATTTTTTCAACGCCTTCCGATTAAACTATTAAATTACAGTAGAAAACAGAATAGCCATCAATGGAAAACGATATCCTCATTGACTTTAGGTTCGCTGCAAAAGAGAAGCCCAGGTTCGGTGAATTATTCTTAATTACAGGAGAAGAGAATCCTAAATTTCCGGCCAGGAACAAAGCATTCGCACAACTGGCCCCATTGGGTTTTGAACAACTCGATGATTTTTTTGGTATCCTTAACAGCGAAGAATCAGGCGACGACGTACTGATATGGCTTTTCCCCATGATCAACGGGGAAGAAGTATTTCATAACAGCGGTCCGTTCGACGCTATCCGGCTATCTTACAGCGCATTACGCAATGCTCCCGCAACTATCACTTTACTGCAGGATTGCTTCAATGCCCTCCAGGCCTTACCTGAGGTAGAAGTTGAATTTGAAGGATCGCCTATTGCCGACTTTAGCCCCGTGCAAAAGAAAGCTGACGAGATTGTGGCTCACTGGCGGGAAAGCCATATAGAACCTGGTTCAGAACAAAGTTTACTGATTGACGATGATGATGCAGACGATGACTGGGAAGAGGATGAAGACTGGGAAGAAGACGACGAATGGGATGAAGAAGCTGGTGATAAAAAATAAATAACCTGATTTACGCCAACGGATCATGAAAAAACAAGCCAACAAAAAAGGTACCACCGCATTATTGCTGGTGGCCTCTTTAATACTGGTATTGCTTATTTCCGGTATTCCCTCTGCCCGTAAGGCTGATAAAAAGAATTGCACGCCAATCACCGGGGTGGTAAAAGAAATCAAAGCGGGTCCTCCTGGCATTATTATTCACCTGAAGCAGGATCCCAGGATCTATTACATCTCCCGTAAAACTAATACCAGCCTATCTCTAAAAACACTGGAAAAAGAACTGACAGGTAAAAACATACAACTTTATACTGCGCAGGACTGGTCGCCGCTGGACCCGTTTTCCACCATGAAACAGGTTCACCGGCTGCAGATAGGCGACACCGTTATATTCACGGAATTCTAGGCCTAATCTTTGTGCAGATGCCATGCGGGTGGAAGCCGGAGTCCTTCCATCCGCATAAAACAGTAACTTTCATATGCATCTCAATAAATATTTATCCTGCCTCTCACTGGCAGTATTACTGGTATCGTGCAACCTGAATAACAAACCAAGTAAATACGATAACGAAGAAAACGCTGCAAAAAACGATAAGAAAACTGCTACTACCACTGCCGCCAAACCAGCACGCAGCAAGGCTCCCATTGTTGGCGAAAGAATCAACGGCGCTGCTACCATACTGAATAATCCAGGCGGAGAACCACTGGTTACCCTCGTGGATTATATCCCGCTGCGTTGTGCGCCGGTGAAAAAAGACTGGTACCCTGTAAGCGTAGATTTTGATATTACGAAAGAAGAATACAGCAAACCCATTTTTCACAAGGGCCGCAAAATAAAAGTAAACGGCGTGGATGCAGGCGTACTGCAACGCGATATCAAACTGCCCGTAGCCACCAACGGGGAAAAGATGTGGGCTACCATTGACGGCTATACGCAAAAGAAAAGTATCCGCAGCGGCACTATCATTGAATCTGCTTTAAGCAGTTACCTGAAGCAACATACCGGTCGCAGTACCGCCGATATGGAGCCCTTTATCCACAATTTCAAACTGGAAGAAGAAACCACCCTCAAGCCTTACCTGCTGTATTTCAATTATGAAAGCGGTATCGACGATCCCAGCCCCTTGTATCGCCTCGCCCTTGTTTTCCAGGGGAAACAGCTGATAGGCGTGCTGCACTCCCGGCCCATTCAACTGGATGGCGGCACTCCGCGCAGGTTGCAACGTGGCTTTACGGTGAACTACCTCAGTGGCATCGATAAAAGCCTGAAAGAAGATTTCGCCGTGAAGTTCAATAAGTTCATTCTTTCTGTTGATTAATCCCATAACTTTTGGTTATCACCTATCACATATAGACATTTGACTTCCGCGGCAGCGATACGGACCTTTGTATCCAATTACAAACGTTCGTGTATGCAACAAGAGAAGACAATAGCTGCCTGGCTGCCGGAGAACACGCAGAAAATTATATTCCTTACCGCAGCAGCCATTACGCTGTTGCCCGTAGTAACTCCACCGGTGGCGCTGTTGCTGGGATTTGCACTGGCGCAAACCAGCGGGAACCCTTTCACTGCGGTAACGCCGCGCATCACGCACTGGTTGTTGCAGCTGTCGATTATAGGAATGGGCTTTGGCATGAATGTACACAGCGCGCTGAAAGCCGGCGGTGAAGGTTTTCTCTTTACGGTTACTGCCATTGCAGGTACCCTGTTAACAGGGGCGGTGCTGGGTAAGCTGCTGGGCATCGATAAAAAAACCGCTCATCTTATTTCCTGTGGCACCGCCATCTGCGGCGGCAGCGCTATTGCCGCCATTGCCCCGGTAATGAAAGCCGGTGAGAAACAGATATCTGTTGCGCTGGGAATCATTTTCCTGCTGAATGCACTCGCTCTTTTTATTTTTCCGGCGGTAGGCCACGGGTTACATTTATCCCAGCAACAGTTTGGCCTGTGGAGCGCCATCGCCATTCATGATACCAGCTCCGTGATAGGCGCCGCCAGCAAATACGGCGAAGAAGCACTGCAGGTAGCCACCACGGTGAAGCTGTCGCGCGCCCTCTGGATTGTTCCCGTAGCATTTATGACCACCCTGTTGTTTAAAACAGGTACAGGTAACATAAAGATCCCGTGGTTTATTGCGGTGTTCATTGCTGCCATGCTGCTGAATACCTGGGTACCGCTATTCCAGCACGCGGGCCCCTTCCTGGTAAAAAGCGCCAAAACAGGGTTGTCGCTCACCCTTTTCCTGATAGGCACCAATCTCAGCCGCGAGGCGTTGCGGGGAATCGGGCGTAAACCATTGATTCACGGGGTAGTACTATGGGTATTGATCAGTACCGGTACCTTACTGGCCATCTGCTGCCTGGCCTGATACCGGGGAAAACCCCGTGATAACCCAATTATCATTTTTACATATATTTGATCATCGAGCATTTGTGATACTGGCAGCATTTATCATAATAACCAAGATGACTACACGTAATTTATGAGCCGGTCCCCAGCCACAAAATCCGGCACTTATATGGCTGCATTCCGGGCAATAGAAAGTACGAAACCTGAAAAAGAGCGTTTGTTGTATGATCCGTTTGCCAGTGCATTCCTGTCAAAATTCTATCAGATCTTACTGGCAGGTTGCGCCATCGCCTTCATCCGGAGAATAGTGACAGCCTGCATCCAGTTCCGCTGGCCTGGCAGCTTCACCGCCGCTGTTGCCAGAACAAGGCTGATTGACGACATGATCCTGCATGCCGTAAGATCGCAGGGAATTAACCAGGTGATCATCCTCAATGCTACTTTTGATACCAGGGCGCACCGCCTCAACGTAGGCGTACCACTGCATTATGTAGAAATGGATCATCCCGCGCTCCAGTATACAAAAAAGAAAATACTGTCTGACCTGGTAGGACTGCCCGCCGTTCACGTGGATTATGTGCAGCTGGATTTAAACACGCAGCAGATCTCGGAAGTATTCCCGGAACTCTTCTACGGCGCACATTACAAAACATTGTTCCTATGGGAAGGAATCACCACCAGGCAGGAAGCCAAACAAGCAGAAACGATTTTCCATCATGTGAAAAATTTTAGTCCGGGTACACAGATCATCTTCACCTATGTAGAAAAAGCAGTACTGGAAAATCCCACGGCATTCTATGGGTTTGTGCGTATAAACAAGCTGCTGAGCCGCGCCGGTGAGAACTGGGACTTTGGTATCCGCCCGGAAGAGTTGTATGCCTTCCTCGAATTACATCACCTGAAGCTGCACTATGACGGCGGCGGCGGGGATTACCGCGCAAAATATTTCGGAGAAAAGAGTAAGCAGATGAAAGGTTATGAATATTTAAGGGTGGTAAGAGCAGAAGTGAAATAGCAGCCGTATCTTCGGTGCATCATTTTAGCGTTCTGCATATGCATATTCACTACTTTCAACATGTGCCTTTTGAAGGATTAAGCTGCATCGCCGACTGGGCCAACCGTCATCAACACCAGGTAACTTATACCCGCTGGTATGAAAATACTGATACCAGTGCCGTTGCGGCGGCCGACTGGCTCATTATCATGGGCGGACCGATGGGCGTGTATGAACAGGATCATCATCCGTGGATGACCACAGAAATAGCCCTTATCCGGGAAGCTATCCAACAAAATAAAAAAGTATTGGGCATCTGCCTGGGATCACAACTGATTGCTGCGGCTCTTGGTGCTAACGTATACCCGCACACGCAGCCGGAAATCGGCTGGTTCCCGCTGGACCTGAGCTTTCAGGGCCAGGCCGCCCCATTGGAAACCGTGCTGCCACATCACTTTAACACCTTTCATTTTCACGGCGACACCTTTGATGTGCCTGAAGGCGCTACCCGCTTCGCGGCGTCCGCAGCCTGCAGTCACCAGGCATTCATTTACGGCAACAACGTAATTGGGCTCCAGTTCCATATGGAATTAACGGCAGAAAGTTTGCAGGAAATGATCCTGCACGGCGCCGGCGCCATTGCCGCCGGTGGACCATTTGTGCAAAATGAAGATAAAATCCGCCAGCATATGAACCTGCTGACACAAAATACTGAAAACATGCACCGCCTGCTGGATTATATGGCAGCGCTGTAAATAAAATATGATTGTATGACTGCTGCGTTTGACGTATTGATTATCGGCGGAGGACCTATTGGTCTTGCCTGCGGACTGGAAGCTAAAAAAGCGGGGCTTAGTTACATCATCCTCGAAAAGGGCTGTGTGGTGAACTCCCTCTATAACTACCCGCTGTACATGACTTTTTTCTCTACCTCCGAGCGGCTGGAAATTGGCAACGTTCCCTTTGTGTCCATCAATCCCAAACCCACCCGGCCGGAAGCCCTGGAATATTACAGGAGGGTAGCTACTTCACATGAACTGAACATAAAACTGTTTGAAGAAGCGGAGCAGGTAATACCCAACGCCAACGAATATACGGTTATAACCAAAAAGAGTAGATATCATGCACGGCACGTAGTTATTGCTACCGGCTTTTACGACATTCCCAACCTGCTGAACATACCCGGCGAAGATCTTCCTAAAGTAACACACTATTATAAAGATCCCCACTTCTACGCCACACAGGATGTAGTAGTGATAGGCGCTCATAACTCCGCCGTGGATGCCGCCCTGGAAACTTACCGCAAAGGCGCCCGCGTAACCATGGTGATCCGCCAGGAAGACATTGGCTCCCGCGTAAAATACTGGGTACGGCCGGATATTGAAAACCGCATCAAAGAGGGATCTATTAAAGCATGGTTTAATTCTTCACTTACCGCCATCCGGGATAAGGAAGTGGATATCGCAACGCCTGACGGTCCCGTTACCATTGCCAATGATTTTGTGATCGCTATGACTGGCTACCAGCCTAATTTCAGCCTGCTGCAAAAGGCAGGCATCGCATTGTCTGATGATAGTCTCAAACTCCCAACCTACAATCCTATCACCATGGAAACCAATATGCCGCGCATCTACCTGGCCGGCGTGGTTTGCGGGGGGATGAATACCCACGTGTGGTTCATTGAAAACTCGCGGGATCATGCGGAGAAGATTATGGCGCATGTCCGTGCGAATGCGTAGAGCGGGGGGCGCCTTCGGCGCTGGTAAATTGTCTTGGAGCGCTGATTATACTGATTGGCTTGATTTGATTATGTTTGATTTTACTTTTTTGATTTTTATTTGATTTTATTTAAGATTTAAAAATAGATAAGGGAAATACATGCGGATCTATCCGCTTATATCTCCCTTCATTCTTATAAAAATCAAAAAAGTAAAAATCAAGCCAATCAGTATAATCAGCGTAATCAGCGCTCCAAGACAATTTACAAGCGCCGAAGGCGCTCCCTCCGTATCAAACAATGTTCACCTCGCGCTCCAGTTCCACTCCGAATTTGGCCTTTACGCTGTCCAGTACCTGTTGGGACAGGTGGTAAATATCGGCGCCTTTGGCGTGGCCGTAATTTACGAGTACCAGTGCCTGGCGGGCGTGTACGCCTGCATCGCCGTTACGGTATCCTTTCCAGCCGCATTGCTCGATAAGCCAGCCGGCGGCCAGTTTGAAATGGTTGTCCGCTACGGGGTAGGCTACCATGGCAGGAAATTCGGCGTGCAGCTTTTCGTATTCCGCTTTGGTGATGGTTGGGTTTTTAAAGAAGCTGCCTGCATTACCTATTTCTGCGGGGTTGGGCAGTTTGGAAGAACGGATGTTTATCACTGCCTGGCTGATGGCCTGGATAGACAGCTCCTGCACATTCATCCGCTGGAGCTCTTCATTGATAGCGCCGTAGCTGGTATTGAAATGTGGCTGCTTGCTTAACCGGTAGGTAACAGATAAAATAGCAAACTGGTTTTTATATTCTTTTTTAAAGATGCTTTCGCGATAACCAAAATGGCAATCGGCATTGTTGAAGGTAACGATGCTGTGATCCTTCAGGTGGAGCGCTTCCAGCTCATGAAATACATCTTTTATTTCCACACCATAAGCGCCGATATTTTGCATGGGACTGGCGCCTACGTTACCCGGTATCAGGGAAAGGTTTTCCAGGCCGGCGAGATTTTGCGCGATGCAGTGCTGCACAAACCCGTGCCAGTTCTCTCCTGCGCCTGCTTTCACATATACGTAGTCGTTATCTTCCCCGGTAACGGTGATACCTTTGATCTCGTTTTTCAGCAGCCAGCCATTGAAGTCCTGTGTGAACAGGATGTTGCTGCCACCACCCAGGACCATCCGGGGCAGGCCGTCGCTCTGCGGTTGTTCTGTGAATGACTTCAGCTCTTCTGCTGAGGAAAAGGACGCGAAATAACGTGCAGTGGCGTTGATACCAAAAGTATTATATGATTTGAGCAGAACATTTTCTGATACCTGCATAATAACTTAAATTTATGGTGAGCAAAGATAGCCGCAAATCATTTAGAAATCATAAATCCAGTTTCATGAATAAAACGGCGATTGTAATAGGCGCAACAGGACTCACAGGCACCCACCTGGTGGCGGCCCTGCTGCATGACCCGGCATTCAGCAAAGTAAAGGTGCTGGTCCGGCAGCCCTGGGCCCATGACCGGCCGAAACTGGAAAGCATTATTGCAGACTTTGAATCGGATGAGAGCCTGGCGGCAGCGCTACAGGGAGATGTTCTTTTTTGCTGTATCGGTACCACCATCAAAAAAGCCGGCAGCCAGGAAAATTTCAGGGCGGTGGATTACGGTATTCCTGTAAAATGCGCCAGGATCGCCAAACAGCAAGGCGTCACACAATTCCTGCTGATGTCGTCCATTGGCGCTAATCCGCACTCCCGCAACTTTTATCTGCGTACCAAAGGAGCAACCGAAGAAGCCATTCAACAGGTGGGTTTCTACAGTGTTAATATCTTCCGTCCTTCGGTACTGATCGGGCAGCGGAAAGAATTCAGGTTAGGCGAATGGATCAGCAGATATCTTATCCAGCTTTTTTATTTTTTATTACAGGGAAGATGGAAAAAATACCGGGGCATTAAAGCGGCAACCGTTGCCAATGCCATGATCATAGCAGCAAAAGAGAATGATGAAGGTGTGAGCATCTTTGAATCAGATGCTATCCAGAGCATGGGCGAGTCGTGAAAATCCGGAATTTGAGTCTTATCTTTAACCCGTATGAAAAAATGGGTCCTTCTTCTGGCTGTTGCAGTTATTGCAATACTGCCGCTATCTATGCAGGCGCAGGTAAACAGCTACTTTCCTGAAATATGGAAAGACAATCCACAGCTGCATACCACTCCATCTACTGATGCTCCTTACACGATCGTGGATTACAGAATGGTAAGGGATTTTAATGTAAGTCCGCGTGATAAAGCACAGGCCACTTCGCACTATAAAACACTCTATAAAAATATAAAAGTTAATACACAACGCGCGGCGGATAGCCTTACCCGCCTGGTGATGTCGATGGAACCCAGCGAAGCGTTGCGCGGCTTGCGCATCCGCGTAATACATCCGGGCGGCAGCGTGACCAGTCTCAACGAGCAGGTACGGATGATTGAAATGGATCGCGAGCGGAAAGCAATAGTAGCCAACAACCTCGTACTGGAAGCCGGCTGTGAAATTGAATATGAGCTGAGCCTGAAAGTGCAGTACGATTATGCAGGCACCGATTACCTGCAATCCGGTATCGCGTGCGACCAGCTCAGCTTTGTACTGATAGCGCCCAAAACTTTGGATTTTGTAGTGAAGCCCAGCACCGGTTTGCCAGCACTGAAGGACAGTATTACGGATACCAACCACTACTACCAGCTGAATATGCAAAATATGCCGGCCCTGCCCAGCAGCGACCTGTATTTTTACCTGCCACAACTAAAGCGGATTGATTTCGGATTGAAGCAGGCAATAGAAGGAAAAGATACAGTACACATGACGTGGCAGAAGTTTGGGGAAGATAATTATATCCCTTTTGTGGCGGTATCAAAAGCAGAATATAAACAACTGGAAAAAGAACTGCAGAAATGGCCTTTCCTGAAACAACGGATTCCTGTTCCGCAGATGATCTACCTGGTAGAACAATTTATAAAATCTAATTACCGGCTGGTAGAGCCTTCTGAAACCGGTGAAACGGTGGATATCATTTCCATCATCCGTAATAAGCAGGCAGAAAAAGCAGGCTTTACCCGTTTGCTGAATGCGGTGTATTATATGCTGAATATTCCCACGCAGATATTATTTACTACTTCACGCGACAGTTTGCTGATGGACAGCCAGCTGGTATACCGGCAGCTGCCAACCAATGTACTACTGTATTTCCCGGGATTGCAACAGGCGCTGGCGCCAACGGAAATGAATACACGCTTTCCGTGTTACCCGTCGTTATGGACCGGCATTCCTGCGCTGCGCTGCCGTGATACGCTGGTGGCGGGGGAGAGCAAGGTGCTGACCGATTTTATTCAAACGCCGGCGCCGCCATACACACTCAGTAACATTACCACCGAGGCCACGCTCCGGTCAGTAACAGATCCTACCTGGGAGGTGAAGCAATCTTTTGGTGGTTATCCCGCATCCAATCTGAAAACAGCTTTTGGCGGTACCGGCAGTACGCCGGATGGCAGACTGCAGGTATACAATGCCATCCTTCCTTTTGAACCTGGTATCAGGAAACCCACGGAAGTGAAAGCAGAAAACGAAGTGTTTAATAACCGCTCCCTGGATAAACCTGTATTGCTGAACAGTACGTTGCTTACCACATCTTCGGTAGAAAATAAAAACAACAGCATTGTTATCCACGTGGGTCCTTTACTGGGTGGTAATATGCCGGTTGACATCCCGCTTCCGCCGGGCGATCTTCCTGTGCAGATCACATTTCCCTATTACCAGGAAAAACGCGTGATTGTGCCGGTGCCGGCGGGTTATAAAGTAGCGAATAAGGGAGATTTTTCGGCAGAAATAAGTGATAAAGGAGCCGATCCTGCGCTAGGTTTTAAAATGCGGTGTGAACAGGACGGCAACCAGCTGCGCATTTTTGTACTGGAGTGGTACAAACAGACTGATTTCTCCGGAAGCAGTAAAGCGGTATTCGGTCAATTGCTGGAAAGGATCCATACACTCCAGCAGCAGGACCTGATACTGGTGAAAGAATAATTTTATACGCCGTCTACATCCGGTATGATCACTACCGAACGGAACCTTTTTTCCGTTTTCAGCTGGATAATAAACTCCTGTAATACTCTTTTGATATGAGTGATCAGCCTGGCTTCACGTGGCAGTTTGATCAGCATTTCCTGTAAATAATTATTACGTACCCTTGCTACCAGCGGAGCTGCTGGTCCTACCAGTTGTGCACCGATATGCGGCTGCAGCCAGCTGGCCAGGATCTGCGCCGCCTGTTCAGCTGTTTGCTGGTTTTTATGCCGGATAGTAAGCTTCAGTAAACGGAAAAAGGGTGGGTAACCAAATACCTGCCGTTCAGCGATTTCTGCTTCAAACATGCCTTTATAGTCGTGCGCCATTACATAATGCAATACCGGGTGCCGGGTGTTGCTGGCCTGGATCAATACTTTTCCCAGCCCGTTTTTACGGCCGGCACGGCCGCTTACCTGTTCCATCATCTGGAAGGCCCTTTCATTCACCCTGAAATCGGGGAAGCCCAGGAGGTTGTCGGCGCTGAGGATGCCTACCAGGTTCACGTTTTCAAAGTCCAGCCCTTTTACCACCATCTGCGTGCCTACGAGTATGTCTATACTGCGATCCTCCAGCAGCTGGATGAGCTTATTGTGGCTGTCTTTGTTCCTCACCGTATCCACGTCCATACGGGCGATACGAGCTTCCGGGAAGGCCACCTGGAGGTCGTCTTCTATTTTCTCGGTACCAAAGCTTTTGGGTTCAATGGTTTGCGAGCCGCAGGCTGCGCAGGTATGTACGTATGGGTACCTGGTGCCGCAATAGTGGCAGTGCAGTTTATCCTGGTTTTTATGATAGGTGAGGGAAACATCGCATTGTTTGCAATGCGGGATCCATCCGCAGGTAGTACATAGCAGGAAAGGTGCATAACCACGGCGGTTCTGGAACAGGATCACCTGTTTACCATCGGCGATAGTTTGTGTGATGGCTGCTTTCAGGGCGGAGGTAAAATGGCCGTCCATTGTTTTTTCCGCCATTTCTTTTTTGATATCCACTATTTCTATCGCCGGCATTTCTACACCACCGAAGCGTTCTTTCAGTTCAACAAGCCCATATTTTCCCTGTTGGGCGTTAAAATACGATTCCAGGGAAGGTGTGGCGGAGCCGAGGAGCACTTTGGCCTTAAAGAGGCCGGCATAATAAATAGCGGCATCCCTTGCATGGTAACGGGGAGCCGGGTCCTGTTGTTTATAGGAGGCATCGTGCTCTTCATCGAGGATAATAAGGCCCAGGTCGCGGAAGGGCAGCAACAGGCTGGAACGGGCGCCCAGTATGATTTGCAGCTCCCCTGTTTTCACCTTGTTCCATATTTCCACGCGTTCGTTGTTATTGAACCGGGAGTGATAGATACCAATGCTGGTGCCGAAATGCTTCTGCAGGCGGCGGATGATCTGCGCTGTGAGTCCTATTTCGGGCAACAGGTACAGCACCTGTTTGCCCGCAGCCAGGCATTCTTCCATCATCTTCACGTATACCTGTGTTTTACCACTGGAGGTAACGCCGTGAAGCAGGGTTACCTGTTTATCTTTGAAGTGTGTTTGTACTTCTGCGAAGGCAGCTTCCTGTGCAGGGCTCAGGTCAAAATCGATCTGTGTATCTACCTTACCGGTGGGAATCCGGTCTACCGTGCGTTTTTCTATCCAAAGGATATTTTTATCTACCAGTCCTTTTAACTGGGCGGTGGTGGCGCCGGATTTTTTCAGCAGTTCTTTCTGCAGTACCACGCCCTGTGTTTTGAGCAGGTGGAGATAAGCGAGCAGCAGCTCCATTTGCTTGGGTGCGCGGCCCATATCGTTGAACAATGCAGCCAGTTGTTCTTCTTCCTGGTAGTCCGCATGCAGCTGTACATAATTCTCCTGTTTCTCGCGGTATACTTCTTTCAGTTCTTCATATACCAGCAATACTTTTTTCTCTATCAGGGATTTGATAACAGAGTAAACTTCTGATTTATCGAGAATCAGCTGTACTTCTTCGATGCGCAGTTCCTTGCGGATGAGGAGGGCTTCCGCGATGAGGTATTCATCATCGTTGAGGGAAGTGAAGTCGTCACCGAAGGCATCGTTGAAGAGCAGGAGTGTTTCGCTGGACAGCTTGAGATGGGCTGGCAGGGCGGCATTCAGCACTTCCCCTTCCGTACACATATAGTAAGCGGCCACCCATGTCCAGAAGGCTAACTGTGTGGGATACACGATAGGTTCTGCATCCAGCATATCCAGCAGCGGCTTGGTTTTATACAGGGGGGCCTGTTCGTGAATGGCTTTCACAATACCGGCGTACTTTTTTTGTTTCCCTAGCTGAACGGCTACCCGGCTTCCTACCTTGAGGGTGGACATATTTTCGGGAACCGCGTAAGTATAATTTTTTGGTAACGCCAATGGCAATATTACGTCTGCGTACTTCATCCTATTGGCTGCAGGGTTGGATATTTGTGATACTTGCGTAATTCGGTGTCCATTGCATCAAACACCTGTTGTTTGAGGGTGTTGATATCATCGAGTGTCATTCCTGTTACGGGTATTGGTGGCAGGAATACCACGCGGCATTTGCCGGGGGAGATGTGCATAGGTCCTTTATGTGGTAAGCGGTGGCCTGCATCGAGGTAGAGCACCGGTTTGATTGGTTTTTGCAATTCGATGGCCATACGGAATGCACCGTTATGAAAGGGGCGTAATGGCTGATCGGTATCGTTGGTGGTGCCTTCCGGGAACACGAGGATGGAAATACCTGCTTTGAGGGCGGTCATCATTTCCCGTACGCTGCGGGCCCTGGCGGCTGCGCTGGAACGGTCCACCGGTACTACTGAATTTTTATAGATAAAACCGAAGAAAGGAATTTTAGACATTTCTACTTTTCCCAGCGGGCGGAAAGGGAGGCGCATTACTTTTACGGCGATGGCTGCATCAAGATAAGAGCGGTGGTTTACCACATAGATGCAGGGTTCATTGTCGCGTTCGCATAAATATTTGCGGGTAACCCACATGCCTACCAGCGGAAACCAGGTATGTGCCCAGAAGCGCAGGAAATAAAATATGATGTTACCTCCTTTTTGCCGGCCCAGTAAAGAGGCCAGGAAAATGGGGGGCAGTATCAGGAACATGATGCCCAGGAAAGTAGCGGCGGCGTATATCACATAAATAACACGCAACGGTTTCAGTAAAAAATTCATAAACGCCTCGAAAGGTTTAATATGGCGGAAAACTACGAAGAAAATTACTAATTACACCGAACCGGTGGCCGATTTAATCGCAGTGGCAGACCCAGTCCTTATCCAGGTCGATGCAGGTAATTACTTTGGCGTGCTGTGAATCGCAGGGCGCAAAAACGATCCGCAGGTGCTGGCCTTCACTGGAATAACCTTCCAGGGCATACGTTGGGCAGGGGCGGTCTTCCGGGTTAGACTTTTCCGCGTTGATCTTGCCTTCCGCCAGGATCTCCTCCACTTCTGCGGTTGTCACCTGACGGCAATCCATCCGACAAATGGCATGTTTGGTATATTCAAGATGGGCATGCCTGTTAATTACCTCATTGGCGATAGCGGGACTGCTGGAGTTATTGCGAACCACTACAGGGCGGCTGCCTGGGGAAGGAGCTGCGGGCGCGCTTTTCCACCACTTCTGCTGCCAGCCGGCAAGCAATAAGATGGACAACAGGAAGACGGGCAGGTATTTTTGCATTGATTTCATAAAACAATAGAACGCCGCGCAAAATAGTCAAAAATTCCTTACCTAACTATGACATAAAAAGTTCCTACCTTTGCCTCCCTTTATGGAACAGGTAAAAACAGTAGCATTTCATACTCTCGGCTGTAAGCTGAATTTCTCAGAAACCTCCTCAATAAGCAGGTTGCTGGAACAGGATGGGTTTGTAAAAACGGATTTTGACGGAACAGCGGATGTGTATGTAATCAACACCTGCTCTGTAACAGATAATGCTGATAAAGAGTGCCGTATGCTGGTGCGCCGCATACAGCGCCGCGCACCCGGCAGCATGGTAGTAATCACCGGCTGCTATGCCCAGCTGAAACCTGAGGAAATTGCTTCTATTGAAGGGGTGGACCTGGTACTCGGCGCCGCTGAAAAGTTCAACATCGCCGAACACCTGAAAACGCTCACCAAAGGCGACAGCGCTAAAATCTGCTCCTGCGATATTGACGAGGTGAATAGTTTTCGTGCTTCCTATTCTCTTAACGACCGTACCCGCACCTTCCTGAAAGTACAGGATGGCTGTGATTATACCTGTGCCTTTTGCACCATTCCAATGGCGCGGGGCAAAAGCCGCAGCGACAGTGTTGCCAATGTAGTAAAACATGCGCACGACCTGGCCGCTACCGGCGTAAAGGAAATTGTGCTCACGGGTGTAAACCTGGGTGATTTTGGAAAAGGCTTTGAAGGCGGCAAGAAAAGGGAAGAAACCTTTTTTGAACTGGCACAGGAGCTGGATAAAGTAGAAGGTATTTCCCGGTATCGCATTTCTTCTATAGAACCTAACCTGCTCACTAACGAGATCATTGAATTTGTGGCCAACAGCCGCAGGTTTATGCCTCATTTCCATATTCCACTGCAAAGCGGCAGTAATGAGATCCTTGGCCTGATGCGCCGCCGTTACCGCCGTGAGTTGTATGCAGAGAAAGTAGCGCTGATCAAACAATTTATGCCACATTGCGCCATCGGTGTAGATGTGATCGTAGGCTTCCCGTCTGAAAGCGATGCGCATTTCCGTGAAACGTACGACTTTCTGCATGAACTGGATGTATCTTATCTGCACGTATTTACCTACTCAGAACGCGCCAACACTGGTGCGCTGGATATTAAACCGGTAGTACCTGTGCATATCCGGAACGAACGCAATAAAATGCTGCGTAACCTCAGCCACAAAAAACAGCAATACTTTAATGAGCAACACCTGCATCAAACCAGGAAGGTGCTGTTTGAATCGCTGGGAAAAGATGGTATGATGGAAGGTTACACCGATAATTACATCAAAGTAACAACTCCTTTCCGCCAGGAATGGCACAATCAGCTGATCGACTGGGATCTGCGCTAACCGGATTTTCTGCGGAGTAAAAATCCGCGGAAATGGTCATGCCACGAAATCAGGTTGCCGATCAGGTAATAATCTTTCAGGTTATTTTTAATACTGCTGCGCATAATGCGTACGACTATACTTTTGCCCACTTCTCCCTTTTCCTGCACCAGCAGCAGCAGTTCCAGTGATATCAACGACAGGATGGCGCTAATGAGGAACAGGAAATTCCATTGATGCAGGGCCAGCAGGTGCAGCACCTTTGATTTGTGTGGACCCGTGAATGTTGCATCAATCTGTATATGTCTTAACTCAAAAAAGTCGGCCAGGATACCACCAACCAGCGGCGCCAGGGCGGAAAAAACGGCGGTAATGATGTTCCTGGCGGATAAGTATACCACCGCATCCTTTACCGGGGCCAGTTTAAGCCCGATATTGGTTAACGAGAGATTGATACCTGCATTGGCAATACCAGTGAAAATATGGATGAGCACCAGCAGGATTATATTAGCATACATCTCCGAATAAATTCCAACAAAACACCACCCGATCACGCAAAAAATATATAACGGACCGCTGATGGCCAGGATGGTTTTATTGCTGTACCTGTCTGCAAACACGCCCCACATCCGGAAAGTAAATACTCCTGTGAGCTGGCTTACCATCAGCAATATGGTGATAACAGACAGGGACAAATGCATCCCCTGCATCATGAATACCGTAAAAAAAGGTGTGGCAATATTCAGGGCAAACACCCAGGCTGAATTGAAAACGAGCAGCCGGAGAAAATTATTGTCGCGCAACGGGCGCAGCAATAATTTGAAAAAATTTTCCTTGTCCATATACGACTGTGGTTCCGGCGCTCCTGCCAATATAAAAGCCCCCGCGATGCCGGCAACACCGGCAGCAATAAACATACAGTAATAGGTAGTAAGTTCATATGCGGGGTAATGCCTGCGGATATAATCCACGCCAAAAGCGGCTGCCAGGCTCAGTACTACGTTTAGTCCCTGCGTATAGCTGCTTCGTTTGGCAAAATAGGTGCCCATGATCTGTTCCGGGATAAGGTCTTTTATCCAGGCGTTCCAGCTGGGGCCGGCGATAGAGCCAAAGAAGTAGAAAAAGAAAAGAAAGAAGATGAGGAAATTGATATTGCCTGTTTGCGGGAACATCAGAGGAATAGCGCCTATCAGTAACAGCGGTATCCTTGCCAGCAGGGAACACAGCACTGTTACCATTCTCCGGTTGTTGGTGCGCCGCACCAGCCAAATGGATATTAATTGAAACACGTTGGTGAAAGTGGGTAAGGCAGACAACAATCCTATCTGCAGATTATTGGCGCCCATGAGCAGTGCCATTGCAATCAGGAAGGCGCCGCCGGTGAGTGTGATCATGGCTTCCGCCGCCAGCCCGTCGCCTATGATCAGCCTCATGCCAATTTTCCTTTCGGGTTCAGTAATGTCGGTGCGCGGTCTCAGATTCATACTTTTGTATTTCAGTATAAACAGATACACGTGCACCGGCAATGATTATACCATGCCAACAGCAGGGATGGCTATATTACTTCGGAAAACCGGGATCAGCTTTTACTTCTTCCAGCTGTTGTGTGTGCCGGTTAGTATGCGCCGCATCCAGCAATAGTAACTGGTAAGCATCTACTGGTCCCAGTGCCGGGTGATCCATAATATGATCCCGCAACGCATCTTTTGTGTTGGTGACATATTCAATCAGTTTATCCCGCTGGTCTGTAAAAGCTTTTATAGTTTCTGCATTAGAGGAATAAGTGTGTTTTGGAACACCATATTCGGGCGCCTTTACTTTATGGCTGCGGTCTTCCACATTCTTAATAATCTGTTCGTCGGTGGCTTTAATATCCTTTTTTCTTTCAGGATTGGCAGGTTGTTGTATGAGGTGTTGTTCCCCTTCCATAATTGCTTTTTCAATCAGGGTAATATGCTCCACGCACTCAATCACTGACCAGCGATCGGCGGCGGGCTTATATTCCAGCTGTGCATCGGTAAGTCCCTGCACATCTTTGAGGAGCTGTTCCTTTGTTTGTTGCAGTTGATTGAGCAGAAGGGACCTGTCTTCCCTGGCGCTGGTTACAGGCTGGAATGCGGTAACAGCAGAAAAGACTGCAATAGCAAACAGCAGCGATAGCTTTTTCATCGTGGATTACATTTAGGAGTTAAAAAGAAGATAGGTAAGTTACGAAAAACCAATGATCTCCAGAAATTCCTCGCGGGTAATAAAACCTGCGCCCAGCGAGGCCAGGTGGTCGGTATGCACCTGGCAGTCGATCATTTCCAGTTCGTGTGCATAAGTTTGCACAAAGGTGATAAAAGCTGCTTTGGAGGCGTTGCTCACAGTGGCAAACATCGACTCGCCAAAAAAGAAGGGACCTGTTTTAACACCATAAAGACCGCCCACCAGTTCGTCGTTTTGCCAGCACTCCACCGACATCGCGTAGCCGGCGTGGTGCAGCCGGATATAGGCTTCCTGCATTTCGGGCGTGATCCAGGTACCGGTTTGCCCCTCCCTGGGAATGCTGCTGCACCGGGCAATTACGCCTGCAAAATCTTCATTGAAGGTAATCCGGAACTGTTTTTTGCGCAGTACCTGTTTCATGCTGGCGGATACCTTTAATTCATCCGGAAATAATACGAAGCGGGGATCAGGGCTCCACCATTGGATAGGCGGTTCATCGTACCAGGGAAAGATCCCGGAACGGTAAGCGAGCAGCAATCTTTCTACCGACAGATCACCGCCCACGGCGAGTAGTCCGTCCGGCTCCGAAAGCTGAACAGGGGGGAAAATCAGTTGTTTGTTAAGACGGAAAACGGACATATCAGGAATCAGCTGCCTGCCATTTCTTCAATAGTAACGCTTAGTCCTCTCTCCTGCAGGGCTTCACACAGGGGACGCAGTTTCAGGTATTCTCCCTGTTTTACGGCATACTTTCCATTAAAATGAATGATCAGCGCGCACTGCTCTGCCTGTTCATGCGTGTGACCACATACCTCCATCAGTGAAGCAATGACCCAGTCGAATGTATTCACCTCATCATTCCAGACTACCAGGCTGAACGGAAACTGTTCATCTTCCGCCACCAGCACATCTACCTCTTCCTCCGGTAATCCTTTTGTACTTGTACGATCGCTCATCTTTAATAAAAGCTTTATGCAAAATTACATGGATTATTCGTTAATTTATCCATATTTAGCAGAGATCTGTTGATTTCAGGATACTTCCGAATTTAAAAAATGGTTATGATGAACGGACTGGTTTTATTGATGAATACAAATTTACCGCTGAAAGATCCGGTGCCTATCTTTTCGCTGGTGTTGTTTATAATATTGCTGGCGCCCATCCTGTTACGTAAACTGCGGATACCGAGTATCATAGGGCTGATTATTGCCGGTATGCTGATCGGCGATCATGGTTTTAAAATTATACAGAAAGACAGTATTGACCTCTTTGCCAAAGCCGGGCTATTGTATATTATGTTTCTCGCGGGGTTGGAGCTGGACATGACAGAATTCCGTAAGAACCGCTACCGCAGCATGGTTTTCGGCGCTTTTACCTTCTTTATTCCTCTTACAATGGGGTTTGTGGTATGCACCTATGTACTGCAATTTAACTTCATGGCTACCCTGCTGGTATCCAGCATGTTTGCTACTCATACGCTGGTGGCATATCCGCTGGCAAGCCGGCTAGGTATTACAAAAAACGAGGCCGTTACCGTAGCCGTGGGTGGTACCATTATCACCGACACTGCGGTGTTGCTGATACTGGCCGTGATCACCGGTGCGCAGGCTGGCAACCTGAATACTTATTTCTGGGTGCGGCTTGGCATTTCACTGGCCATTTTTGCCGCCATCATCCTCTGGCTGATGCCTATGCTTGGCCGGTGGTTTTTTAAAAAGATTAAAGACGATAAAACTTCACATTTCATTTTTGTGCTGGCGCTGGTATTTGCATCCGCATTCCTGGCCGAGCTGGCCGGCGTAGAAGGTATTATCGGCGCCTTCCTGGCGGGGCTTGCGCTTAACCAGCTGATCCCACATACTTCCCCGCTGATGAACCGGATTGAGTTTGTGGGCAACGCTATTTTCATCCCGTTTTTCCTCATCAGCGTAGGTATGCTGGTAGATTTGCGGGTATTACTGAAAGGCCCTGAAGCCCTGATCATTGCCGGCGCGCTTACCCTGATGGCGCTTAGCAGCAAATGGCTGGCCGCCTTGTTTACACAACTGGTTTTCAAGTACAGCGCCAACCAGCGCAAAGTGATCTTTGGACTCAGCAGCGCGCACGCCGCTGCTACCATTGCGGTAATACTGATTGGGTACAACATGCATATCGTAGATGAACATGTGCTGAATGGCACCGTGATACTCATTCTCATTACCTGCCTGGTGGGCTCTTTTGTAACCGAAAATGCCGGCCGCCGGCTGGCCATACAGGAAGCTGAAGGCAAACCGGAAGTGGACGATCAGCCAGAGCGCATACTGGTGCCGGTTTCCAACCCCGACCGTATTGAGGCCCTGCTTGACTTTGCAGTAATGATCAAAGACAGTAACGCCCCTACTCCTATTTACCCGTTGGCGGTAGTTCAGGATAATGAAGAGGCGAAAGAGAAGATCCATCTCACCAACAAGATGCTGGAAAAAGCGGTGATACATGCCGCTGCCACGGAAAGTGACGTGCAGGTGGTGACCCGCATAGACCTCAACGTTTCCGATGGCATTACGCGTGCCACTAAGGAACTGCTGATCAGCGATGTGATATTGGGCTGGACGGATAAAACAAGTACCACCGACCGTTGGCTGGGCAACATCTTTGGTACCACCCTCGATAACGTGTTACAGCGGGTATGGGAAACCGTGTATGTGTGCAACTTCCACTCACCGCTGAATACCACCAAAAAAATGGTGCTGGTGATGCCGCCCAACGCTGAATACGAGCTGGGCTTCCTGCATTACATGCAGAAAATGTTTATGCTGGCCAAACAGGCAGGCGCCAGGTTGCTGGTTTTCTGTAATGAAAAAACACAAACGATCACCACCGCTTTTGCAGAGCAAACGAAGATGAGCGTGGACCTGGGTTTCCGCCAGTTTGATACCATCGAGGACTTTCTGGTTCTTTCCAGGGAAATTACCCGGGACGACCTGGTAGTGGTGGTTACCGCGCGTAAAAGCACGCTCTCCTATCATGCATATATGGATGGTATTCCTGCTAAATTAGAGCGGCATTTTAAGGACAATAATGTAATCCTGCTGTACCCGGAGCAAAGAGAGTTTGATTCACTGGAAGCGGGCCTTCAATCGGAAGATCTGACGCTGGCGCCTATACAGGAACAAATTGCCAACCTGAATAAACTGGGTAAAGCGGTAAAACGGATATTTAAGAAATAACTATTACAGTCCTTAGTGGCTAAACGCAAAAAGGTCCCGCATTGCTGCAGGACCTTTTTATTTGTGTGTAGTGTGGGAGCTACTGGATTCGAACCAGTGACCCTCTGCTTGTAAGGCAGATGCTCTGAACCAGCTGAGCTAAGCTCCCGTAAAGATCTTTTGGAGGTAGGTGTAGTGTGGGAGCTACTGGATTCGAACCAGTGACCCTCTGCTTGTAAGGCAGATGCTCTGAACCAGCTGAGCTAAGCTCCCTCTTTAAGATCTTTGGAAATATGTCAAATTACTATTGTGTGGGAGCTACTGGATTCGAACCAGTGACCCTCTGCTTGTAAGGCAGATGCTCTGAACCAGCTGAGCTAAGCTCCCTCTTTTGTTTCTTTCCTATCGTCCCTTTCGTTCGATTGGATCGCAAAGGTATAAACTATTTTTATTCTACCAAATATTTTTTAAAAAAACGCGGGGATCGCCTTCGGCGATTTTAAATTGTCTTGGGCACTGATTACGCCGATTATACTGATTTGCTTGATTTTTGTTCATTGGATTTTTTGGATTTTTTTTAAAAGATTCCTAAAAAGATTTGGGAAGATACAAGCAAATCTATTCGCTTATATCTTCCCAAATCTTTTTAAAAATCCTTTATAAAATCAAAAAAGTAAAATCAAACGAATCAGTATAATCAGCGAGAAAGACAACATCCGCGTTATTTCTTTTTCTTCTTCTCCGCCTTCTTCGCGAAGCCGCCTTCAAAGAAGCATTTGATGCCGCGATAAGCGCCGCAGCCGCCTATTTCGCGGATATTCACCCGGTTGCCGGTGAACTGGAAGGCGATACCACAGGAAGATTCCTTGTCTTTGTATTCGCCCCGGTTGCCACCAATATAATGTCCCCGGCCGCTCAGTTCTCCCTTGCAGTTACCGTTATCTTTTGAGAAGGTGATGAAGAACTGGAAGGATTTTGGATCATCACCATCCCTGATGGATACAATGCTCATGTCGCCGGCTGTATAATCGCCGGAAAATTTGTGTTTGCGGGGTAATGTATCAATCGGGTTGAAGATCTGGCCGGCGTTCGTAGGTCCGTTGGAGTTAGTCATGATAAGTGTTACCGATCCATCAGGATTCACCATGTAAAAATCTTCTTTCAATGCGCTCCGGCTGCCCGACAATTTTGTTTCGCTGCTGATCTTCACTACATTTTTACTGTCTATCAGCAGGGAGGTAACTGTACCGTCCGCACTACCTGTGTTGGCTACACGGATCCGGTTGAGATACTTGCCTTTTTTATCCAGGAAGCAGAGATAACCTACCGATTGTGACCTGCCGGCAGCTTTTATAGTCATATAGTTCACAGTGTTGCCGGGAATCCGCTGCAGCGGGAAATATTTCACCGGTTCGTTTTTACCGAAATCACCTTTCGTCAGCGTATCTGTTAAAAACCGCATGGCGGCTGTATCCAGTCGCAGTGAATCCGGTTGTTTCAGTTGGAGCGTATCCGGTGTAAGCCGGTATGGCAGGGTACCAGGTGTAAACAATGCCTGGAAGTCTTCAAATGTCATGGGCTCAGTGCCGCTGCCTGATTTCTTCTTCGATTTGCAGGCTGCTAAAACTCCGATTGCCAGTAATAATAAAAGGAAACGCTTCATTAGAAAAGTTAATTCTGGGCGAAAAGTTAGATATAATTTTTATATGTGCGCGTTAAAAATCAAAAAACATACCGGATAGAGAAATGTTCAGAATTATTATTTAGATTTGTCTAAATAATATTTTAGATAGCATGAATTTATCTATCGCAGAGGAAAACCATATTAAGTCGATATATAAGCTGCAGGAAGGCGACGCTGTTGTAACCACCAACGCGCTGGCTTATGAACTGGAAACCAAGCCTGCATCGGTAACAGACATGGCCAAGAAGCTGAAAGAGAAAAAGCTGATTGAATATGAAAAGTACAAAGGCATCACACTGTCGGCAGACGGCAGGAAAGCAGCCCTGCAAATTGTGCGGCGACACCGCCTGTGGGAGTGTTTCCTGGTAGATAAGCTCTCCTTCAGCTGGGAAGAAGTGCATGAGCTGGCGGAAGAACTGGAACATGTGCGCAGTGAAAAGCTCACCAACCGGCTCAGCGAATTCCTGGGCAATCCCGTGATAGACCCGCACGGCGACCCGATTCCCGACGCCAATGGCAAACTGGCAAAACCTCGCCCCCAAACTTCGCTGGATCAGGCCAACGCCAAACGGCTGGTGGTAACAGCCGTATCAGATCAATCTACCGCGCTGCTGGCCTTTCTCAACGCCAAAGGGATTAAGCTGGGTACTCAGCTGGAAATAGTGGCGCATTACGAGTACGACAATTCTATTGAAATAAAAGTAAAAGGACAACCGGCCATCACCATCAGTGAACAGGTTGCAAAAAACATTATGGTCAGACCCGTTTAATTATCAGCAATATACTATGAGCATCGAGCATACACATTCATCAGCATCGTTAAGTGAGGTACATCAGAGTGTAGAAACGAGTGGAAAATCCAGGTGGAAAAAGATCTTCGCCTTCTTCGGCCCCGCCTATCTCGTAAGCGTTGGTTATATGGACCCTGGCAACTGGGCCACCGATCTGGCCGGCGGCAGCCAATACGGCTACAAATTATTGTGGGTATTACTCATGAGTAACCTCATGGCCCTGCTGCTGCAAAGCCTGAGTGCCCGGCTGGGCATTGTGCGCGGCCGCGACCTGGCACAGGCTAACCGGGAAACCTATCCGCCGGTAGTGAATTTCATCTTATATGTGCTGGCGGAAATCGCCATAGCAGCTACCGACCTGGCAGAAGTACTGGGGATGGCCATTGGTATTCAACTGCTGACGGGGCTGCCACTTGTATGGGGCGTAAGCTTAACCGTACTCGACACTTTTCTGCTCCTCATATTGCAACGTTATGGCATCCGCAAAATGGAAGGATTTATTATCAGTCTCGTTGCCATTGTGGGCGCTTCTTTCCTCGTGGAGCTGATCCTCGTGAAGCCGCAAATGCATGAAGTAATACGGGGCTTTATCCCAGGCATCCCCGATAACACCGCGTTGTATATTGCCATCGGTATTATCGGCGCCACCGTAATGCCGCACAACTTGTACCTCCATTCGGCACTGGTACAAACACGGAAAATAAAAAGGGACGATGCGGGTATCAGGCAGGCCATTAAAATGAACTTTATCGACAGCACCATTGCACTGAACCTGGCGTTCCTGGTAAATGCTGCTATCCTGATCCTTGCTGCCGCCGTATTTTTCAAAAGTGGCAGAACAGATGTGGCGGAGATCCAGGATGCACACCGCCTGCTGGATCAGCTGCTGGGAAGCAAACTGGCTCCCATCCTGTTTGCCGTGGCATTGATTGCGGCCGGTCAGAGTTCCACAGTAACCGGCACCCTGGCCGGGCAAATTGTAATGGAAGGCTATCTCCGCCTGCGTATCAACCCCTGGCTGCGGCGATTGATCACCCGGCTGCTGGCCATCATCCCTGCCCTGCTGGTAATCCTTATTGCCGGCGACGAAGAGGTAGGTGCGCTCCTGGTGTTCAGCCAGGTATTGCTCAGCCTGCAACTGGGCTTTGCTATCATCCCCCTTATCCATTTTGTAAGCGATAAAAAAACGATGGGCACGTTTGCCATTAAACCTGTTACCAAAATTTTCAGCTGGCTGGTCACCAGTTTATTGGTGTACCTTAATATGCGGATGGTATTATCAGAAGCCTTTGATTATATGTCTGGTACCGGGAATATTTTTGTAGACGGATTAATTATGGCCGGCTGCCTCGGCTTCGTGGTGTTGCTACTTATCACCATTGTATACCCGCTGCGCCGCCGTTACCGCGAAGATGCTGCGGCAGGCATCCATACTACCCAGGTTACACTGGGAGAAATGGAAAAGCCCACCTATCAGTGTATTGCCATGGCCCTCGATTTTTCGCAACGCGATAAAGATATTGTAACCAACGCTATCGCTCACGGTAACGAACACACGCAATATATCCTCATTCATATCGTGGAAAGCGCTTCCGCCAAATACTTTGGAAAAGAGTCGGACGACCTGGAAACACGCCGCGACCAGGAACAGCTGGACACCTACATTGCGCTGCTGAAAAGCCGCAACATCAGCGCCAGAGGCGTGCTCGGCTTCCGCAGGCGCGCACGTGAAATTGCCCGCATCGTACACGAAGAAAAAGCAGACTTCCTGGTATTGGGCGGCCACGGCCACAGGGGCTTTAAAGACTGGCTGTATGGTGAAACAGCTAACCAGGTAAGACACCAGGTAAAGATCCCGGTACTGGTAGTGCAATAAAATTTAAAAAGTATGCTTCCGTTATTCAAACCCGGTGATACCAAACATTTCAGCCGCACCGTGCGGCAGGAAGACTGTGCCTCTTTTGACAGCGGCCAGGTTCATCCCGTATATGCCACCTTCGCACTGGCGCGGGATGCAGAATGGTGTTGCCGCCTGTTTGTGATGGAAATGAAGGAAGCACAAGAAGAAGGCATTGGCACCCGCCTTACCGTGGAACACCTCTCCCCCGCTTTAGCCGGCAGCCAGGTGGACTTCACCGCAGTGATCACTGAAATACAACACCACGAAATCACCTGCAGCTACGAGGCCGTTTGCAATGGCCGCGTGATTGCTACAGGCATACAGGTGCAGAAAATTCTTCCCAAAGCAAAGCTGGATCGGTTGTTTGCTGGATTGTAGCGAGTTTTGTCTTTCCCGCTACAATCCCAGCGCCGCCTTCAGTCGCGGGTAACCGGTTTTGCTCACCAATACCCTCGCGCCACTGCGGAGAATGGCCAGGTGGTTTTCTTTTTCGTAGGGGTCTATACGGGTTACCTGGTTTACGTTGAGTATGTAAGAGCGGTGTACCCGTGTGAATTGTTGCGGGTCCAGCATTTTTTCGAAGAACGACATGGTTTTATTTTTCAGGAAGCTGCCTTCCTGAGTTACTATTTTTACGTAGTCGTCTGCTGCTTCCAGGTAGTGGATATCCTGTACCGGGATAATTTTAATTTTACCGTTAATCTTTATTACCACGCGGTTGCTTTGCAAAGGGGTGGTGGCGGCGGTTTCCAGCAGGGCTTCTGTGTTGGTGGCGGCGGGTGTTTGAAAATGATCCAGCCATTTTTGTACGGCCTTATCAAAGCGATCGCTGGAAAAAGGTTTCAGCAGATAGTCGACCGCATGTACTTCAAAGGCCCTGATGGCATGTTCTTCAAAGGCCGTGGTAAAGATCACTGCGGGCATATTTTCCACGAGTTCCAGCATTTCAAAACCGGTGATCTTTGGCATCTGTATATCCAGGAAGATGATATCCGGCTGATGCTGTTGTATGGCCTTTAGTCCTTCAAACCCATCATTGCATTCCTGCACCACTTCTATTTGCGGGAAGCTTAACAGGTATTCCTTCACCACTTCACGGGCCAATGGTTCATCATCAATTAATACTGCTTTTATCATGCGATTGTGGTACTTTAATAATGGTAGTAAAAATATTGTCAATGGCGGTGGTTTCCAGCAGGTCTTGCCGTGCAAACAGCAGGTACAGCCTGCGTTGTATGGAAGTTAAGCCGAAACCGGTTCCTTTGTTTGGCTGTTGCAGTTCGTTGTCGAACGGATTTTGTATGGCGATATACAACATGTTATCCTGCAACCATGACCTTATGCTGATGGTGATATCACCGGTGGTATCGTATAGTCCGAATTTAATTGCATTTTCTACTACGGGCTGCAGCAGCATTGGCGGCATCATCATTTTATCCGCTTCTTCGTAAGGGATAACGTTGGTGGTTAAACGATGCCCGAAACGCACTTTCTCTATATCCAGGTACAGCTGCAAATAGTTTAGTTCGTCGGCTAGTGTGATCCATTGATCATCCTCGCGCTTCAATGACCCTCTTAAAAAATCGGAGAGCTTCAATACCATCTCGCGAGCTTCTTTTGGCCGCAGCATGATGAGTGCGTTGATGGAGTTGAGGCTGTTAAACAGGAAATGCGGCTGCAGTTGCTGCCGCAGTTTAAAGAGCTCTGCTTCTCTCACTATCTTTTCCGTAGCTTCCTGGCGCTGGCGGTATTCCTGTTGTTCTTCCGCATCGTACCACATCTGGCTTCTGAAGCCGATACCTGCAATCAGCATGCACCCTACGATGGCGTGAACGGGGATGGCGTTGTTCAGCCAATTGAGATACAGCGGATCAGCGGGAAATGCGGATACCAGTATCCAGCGGCTCAGGCATACCCACAAAACAGACAGGGCAAAGCTTACTATAGCTACGTAGCCAAACTTCATGGTGCCGTCTGCCGGGCGGTAGTAAGCCACGTTATGGCTTATTACAATACCGGCGGCCCCCAGGAGTATAACGTGCACTGCACTGTCTGTGGCCGATAGCCAGATGGGAAGGTCGAACCAGTACCACAGCAGCCCGCCATAAAGGAACATCCAGATGGCGAAGGATGCGAGGAAAGCCCACCAGGCGTTACCTTTAATCATTTGTTTTACCAAAGAAGGTGATTTATCAGTTATACGTTAAGCTCAAAGTATTGTTGTCCCTGTAACTGGGCAGATTTCATCTGCAACCAGGCGATGTAGGAATTGGGGTCTCCCGGTTCTTCAATGCGGGAGTACAGTTCCATGCCGTCTGTCAGCTGATCCAGGGTATATACTTCCGGTACGTTGATGAACTTCCATTGTACCAGTTCCTGTTGTTGATTTTTAAAAGCATATTGTTCCTGCATACCAATTTCGCGGGCTTTATCGCAGGCGTCTTTCTTGGTAACAGCGCTGATTAATCTTAATTGTTCATCAAATTGCGGGGTATGATTGCCTTCACCGCAGATGATCTGGTATACAACTTTCGCAACAAACCAATGCATAAAATTAAAATTTAAAAGTTGGAGAAGATAGAATACAGGTTGAGAGATATGGATGTTTTATGATCAGTAACTTTTTATTTCTACACCACCGAATACGCAGGATCCTTTCAGGACCAGCAGTTTCTCAATGGATCCGTTAGACATCATGCCGGTGTGACGTTTGTCTTCCACCCCGCCGAGCACAACATCAATATCCACCTGAACTTTCCAGTGGGCCGGCACAATGATTTCACAACCACCGAAAACGGCTGAAACATCCATCACAGCGGTGCCATTGATATCTGCATTCATGAAGTTGATAACGGCGCCTCCAAAGACAGCGCTTACATCGCCTCCTTTAAAGTTTTTAGACATCACCATTTTATTCACACTGCCAAAGATAGCGTTGGCACTCAGCGTATCCTCGCCACTGGCAAATTCCTGGCTGGAGCCGAAGGCGTGTTTTTTGAATGTCCAGCCCGTACCGTGATAACTCTTTTTAAAGATCAGCACCACACCTACCAGGATCAGCACTACCGGCCATATAAACTGGGCGGTGGCGTATGGCAGCTCGAGTATTTCGTTTGCCATGAAAATTCCGCCTACCAGGACCATCACAATCCATCCCCCGAACCTGAATTTATGTTTTGCCCCTACAACGATACCGATAGCGATCAGGATCATTTGCCAGGAGAACAGCCAGTGGGGCAGATTAAGATCCAGGCGTTGCAATAACAGGCAGGCACCAACGATGATGAAAACTGCACCGCCTATAAAGCGGCCTTTTCTTTTTGATGCTTCGATATCCTCGTTTTTCATTTGTTTTACTATTTATGATACAAATGTAGAACGGCGCACTGTTATTGGAAACAGGGTTTAGGCTAATAAAGTACCCTTACCGGTAAAAAGCAGGAAATCGCCGGTGAAAACGGCGGGCTATATTTCTACCGTTACCAGGGCATCGTTTCCGGCCAGTTTTACCAGGATGGCTTTCAACTGCTGTACCATAGGATCGGGGCCACAGATATAGAAATGTTGGTTGAAATCACTGATCTTCTCTTTCAGGTAGCTTTCATCGATGGTGTGGTGGTCGTAGCCCGGCACTTCCTGTGCTGTCAGCGTATTAATAAAGCGGTTGCTCAGCATGGCTTCAAATTCATCTTTCAGAATAATATCCGACAGGGTTTTATTAGAGCAGATCAGCTGGTTGCTGCCCAGTTGGCCTTTGTGCTGCAGGTCACGCAGGATGGCGATGAAAGGGGTAACGCCTGCGCCGCCGGCGATGAAGGTGCCTTCTCCTTTATACTGAATGGTCCCCCATACATCGTGCAGGATAAGTTGATCGCCGGCTTTCAGGTGCCCGAGTTCGCGGGTAACGCTGTTATGGTCGTCGTAGCTCTTGATCGTGAATTCCAGGTGATCCCATTCGGTGAGACTGGTAAAGGTAAAGGGGCGTCTTTCTTCTTCCCATCCGGGTTTATTAACGGCTACTTCTGTAGCCTGACCGGGTACAAAGGTATATCCGGCGGGCTTTTCCACGGTGAATTGACGGACGTTGTGTGTTACGGGGGTAACGGCCAGGATTTTTACAATATGGCTTTCCATTGGTTCAGGTTTTCTTTAAGATGAATGTAGGATATTTTTTTTCTCAGTGCAACGCTTGTAGCAACAAAGGCAGCAGGGCTTTGGCCCAGCGGCTGTAGTCCTTTCCGGAAGGGTGCAATCCGTCGCCTGCCAGCAGTTCGGGATCCTGAGCGGCTTCCCTGGTAAAGTGCGTGATATCCAGGTAAGGCACCAGCCACTCTTCCGCAATGGCTTTATTGACCGCGTTATACGCATCAATTTCCCGGCGGATCAGTTCCCGGTCGCGGCCGGTGGCAAATGGCGTTACGCCCCAGTCGGGAATAGACAGCACTACCACATGTGAAGGATTGTTGCCGGCAAAAACGATGGCCTTTTGCAAAAGGGCGGTAAATGCTGTTTCATACTCTTCCACGGAACGGCCACGGTATTGGTTATTTACACCTATCAACAGTGTTACTATATCGTAGGTTTTACTTATATGTGCTGCGGCAATGCCGGCTTCCAGTTCGTCGGTGGTCCACCCGGTGGTGGCGATGATCTGCGGATCTGATACGTCAAAGCCTTGTTCCCGCAACAAAGCGGCCGCCTGCACAGGAAAACGTTCGGAGGGGGAAACTTGTTCACCTATAGTATAACTATCGCCGAGGGCGAGGTACGTAACAGGAATCATGATGGTATGTAAGATTTTGTTGCTGCGAAAAATGACCAGCAAAATAACATTAATCCTAACATAAGCAAAAAGTTATATGTAGGTGTTAAATTTGGGGAATAAAGGGTAAATGTTCCCCCTGCGTAAACGGAAAAGCCTTACCTTTGCCCGCGATTACAACAATTACGTAACGCATAAGAAACCGTTTTATGCCGGCAGAAAAAATATCGATGAACAATGGCCTGTTACAGGTCCCTGCACACCCCATCATTCCATTTATAGAAGGCGACGGAATAGGTCCGGACATCTGGAGAGCCAGTGTACGTGTATTCGACGCAGCTGTAGAAAAGGCTTATGGCGGTGACAGGAAAATTGAATGGAAAGAAGTACTGGCAGGTGAGAAAGCCTTCCAGCAAACAGGTGAATGGCTGCCAAAGGCTACACTGGATGCGCTGAAAGAATACCTGGTATCTATCAAAGGTCCCCTGTCTACTCCCGTTGGCGGTGGCATCCGCTCCCTGAACGTTGCCATGCGCCAGGAGCTCGACCTCTACGCCTGTGTAAGGCCTGTACGCTGGTTCAACAAAGTACCTTCCCCGGTGAAACACCCGGAGAAAGTGGACATGGTGATTTTCCGCGAAAATACGGAAGACATCTATGCCGGCATTGAATATATGACGGGTACGCCTGAAGCAAAGAAACTGCTCGATTTCCTGCAAAATGAAATGGGCGTTAAAAAGATCCGGTTCCCGGAAACCTCTTCCCTGGGTATTAAACCGGTATCTATTGAAGGTACGGAAAGACTGGTACGCGCCGCTATCAGCTATGCGCTGGAGCACAAACGTCCGTCGCTCACCCTGGTGCACAAAGGCAACATCATGAAATTCACCGAAGGTGGTTTCAAAAACTGGGGCTATGCACTGGCAGAAAGAGAATTCGGTGATAAAGTATATACCTGGGAACATTGGGAAAAAACCAAGAAAGACCTTGGCGAAGAAGAAGCCAACAAAGAACTGAAAGTAGCCCTGGCAAAAGGAAAGCTGCTGATCAAGGATGTAATTGCGGATAACTTCCTGCAACAGATCCTGCTGGCACCACAGGATTATTCTGTAGTAGCCACACTGAACCTGAACGGCGACTACATTTCTGATGCACTGGCCGCTGCGGTAGGCGGTATTGGTATTGCCCCAGGCGCCAACATCAACTACCTGACCGGCTATGCTGTATTTGAAGCCACACACGGTACTGCACCCCGCTTCGCCAACACCAACACCATGAACCCATCCTCCGTGATCCTGAGCGGCGTAATGATGCTGGAATACATGGGCTGGAAAGAAGCGGCTGAAATCATTGTTCACGGCCTCAGCACCGCCATCATGCGCAAACGTGTTACCATCGACTTCTACAACCTGATGGACGATGCCACCCTGGTGAAAACCAGCGAATTTGCGGATGAAGTGATCAAGCAGATGCTGCATTAAGCGCGAATTTTGTCTTTCGCGAATTTTGTCTTTCCCGCTGATTACGCTGATTTTACTGATTTAGGGATTTGATCATTTTAGATTTAAAATGATTTGAGGAGATATCAGCGAGTGGATTTAAAATAATTCCGAGAAAATATAAGTGATATTTTTTTTGGGGAGATGTAAACGGATATATCCGCTTATATCTCCCCAAATCATTTTAAATCTAAAATGATCAAATCCGGGTAATCAGTAAGATCAGCGTAATCCTGAAAAAGACAAAATTCGCGAAATTTTGTTTTTTTCACAGCTATTCGTATTTTTCGTGATTATCCCAATTGGGACTCGCTTGAATAATTGTTGTGAAATGCTTTTAATTTAATTTTAAAAAACCCGAAATGGCAGAAAAAATTAAAGTTGCTAATCCGGTAGTTGAACTGGATGGTGATGAAATGACACGAATCATCTGGAAATTCATCAAGGATAAACTGATACTTCCATACCTGGATGTTGAAATTAAATATTACGACCTTGGCATGGAGCACCGCGATGCTACCAACGACCAGGTTACCATTGATGCCGCCAATGCTATCAGGGAAGTAGGCGTAGGTATCAAATGCGCTACCATTACGCCCGATGAAGATCGCGTAAAGGAGTTCAACCTGAAGCAGATGTGGAAGTCCCCCAACGGCACCATCCGTAATATCCTGGATGGCACTGTATTCCGTGAACCAATTGTAATGAGCAATGTTCCCCGCCTGGTGCCTAACTGGACTGCCCCGATCTGTATTGGTCGTCATGCTTTCGGTGATCAGTACCGCGCTACCGATTTCGTTACAAAAGGAAAGGGTAAACTTACTATTAAGTTTGAAGGCGAAAATGGCGAAGTGATCGAACACGAAGTATACAACTTCAAAGGCGATGGCGTTGCATTAGCCATGTATAACACCGACGAATCTATCAAAGGCTTTGCCCGTGCATGTTTCAACCAGGCACTGATGAAAAAATGGCCTTTATACCTGAGCACCAAGAACACCATCCTGAAAAAATATGATGGCCGTTTCAAAGATATCTTCGAAGAAATCTATCAACAGGAGTTTAAAGCTGAATTCCAGGCAAACGGCTTAACTTATGAACATCGTTTAATCGATGACATGGTGGCCAGCGCACTGAAATGGCATGGTAACTTTGTATGGGCCTGTAAAAACTACGATGGCGACGTACAATCTGATACCGTTGCACAAGGCTTTGGCTCTCTCGGCCTGATGACTTCTACCCTCATTACCCCCGATGGTAAAACAATGGAAGCAGAAGCCGCACATGGTACTGTAACCCGTCACTACCGCGATCACCAGGCAGGTAAACCTACCTCCACCAATCCCATCGCTTCCATCTTTGCATGGACCCGCGGTCTGGAATTCCGTGGTAAACTGGACAACAACGAGCAACTGATCAAATTCTGCCAGGCACTGGAACAGGTTTGTATTGAAACCGTTGAAAGTGGTAAAATGACCAAAGATCTGGCTGTTTGTATCCACGGTAACAAAGTAGAACATGGTAAACACTACCTGTATACAGAAGAATTCCTGGAAGCACTGGATACTGCGCTGAAAGCGAAACTGGCGTAAGTTCATAAAGACAATAAAAAAAGCAGCGGATAAAGTATCCGCTGCTTTTTTATTTTAACCAGATGGGTTGCTTACAACTTCATCCTCTTTCTTAATATTTTATCTTCTCCATAAATATCATCGTAAAAAACAAGATTACCATTTTGTCCTTCTGCAGTAAAATACCGCAGGTAAATAGGAATATGTTTAGGCAGATCTACCTGTTTCTTTTCCTCCCTCGCCAGCCATACGCGAACACTGTCTCCAACATGCCGTAAGCTATCCGCCCGCACCAGGTACTGCGCCAGGCTATCCCATTGCTGCACCCGCACACAACCATGACTCATGGCGCGCATGGAATTTTTAAACAGTCCGCGGTTATTGGTATCATGCAGGTATACGCTGTACTTATTCCTGAAGTTAAATTTCATGATGCCCAGTGAATTATCTATTCCATCCATCTGGCGTAACACATAAGGAAAATGCCCTTTACCGAGTTTCGACCAGTCGATGGTATAAGGATCTACTGCATTGCCATCTCTATCTATTACTTCCAGGTTCTTAGCCGCAAGATAGCCGACATTCTTTTTAATAGCCGGCAGCATTTCCTTAAATACAATACTGTAAGGTACCCGCCAGTAAGGGAACATCATGAAGTTGGTCATATAGGAATTGAGCAACGGCGTGCGGGTACGGGGTGTACCCACAATTACGCGCGATTCCAGCACCACTTCCCCACTATCCACTACCTTCAGATTGTAGCCGGGCAAGTTTACCATGATATACCGGGACGGCAATGTATCCGGCAGCTTACGCCATCGGTCGAGGTTTACAGCGGCCTGCATGATCCAGTCGTGCATAGAGCGGTTCATTGCCATCACTGTTCTCTTTCCTGCTACGCCATCGGCATAAATATTAAATTCTTTCTGGAAAGTTTTTACACCGGTTTTCAGTAAGGCTGAATCCAGCTCCCGGCCCGTGGTATCGAGATGGCCGCTTTGTACCAGCCGGTTGATCACCAGTTGCCGGAACCCAAGCGTGTCGGTATAATTGAGCGGTAAGGTATCCCAGTGATAGTTTTCGTATTTGGCTTTGAAAGACTGGATCCCTTCTTTCAGGGCGATATACCCTTCATGCGTAGGCTCCAGTGAATGCAGGATGTTTGCTACATTTTTTTCGTTCAATGCCTGCCGCAATTGTGTGATCAGTTGTTCGTCGGTAAACGCTGAATCCTTTTTAAGGGTGATGCTGTCACGCGGAGCAACGCCGTAGCGGAGATCGGACGCCATTTTCATGAAGGCGTCTGTCATCAGCACATCGACTTTTGCCCACAGGGCGGCATCTTTTTTTGCGGTAGCATCGTTGGTAATCTGTTCCCAGGCAGCTGTTAGCGCGGGCTCATGATATTGCGCAGGCAACAGCCCCACGTCTTCCGCGTGCTGGATCATATACAGCATGGAATCGGCTGCGGGATTGGTAATCCCGTTCTTTGACCATTGGCTGGACGGTTTATCGGCTCCGTAAAAATCCTGTATAGCTGATGCACGGAAAGATTGCAAACTGTCTTCCAGTTCGCCATCATTATCTTTCAGGGCCGACAATCGTTCGGTGATACTCTCCGTGATCACTTCATCCAATTGTTTGATGTTTGCTACAATCTGTTTTTGTTTGGGGGCGGTATGCTTTTTTTTATTTACACAGGCTAACAACAAGCACATTCCAGATCCGCATAACAAACTGATAATAAAAATTTTGTTCTTCATCTGCAGTAAATCGCTATGGTAAAGATAGGAATTTACAAATACTGTGCTGAAAATTTTTGGAGAACGGGAAATGGAAACAGTTAGCCTTCTACTACGGCTGCCACTATAGAAAATGAATGTTTTCCGGTTTACAACTATGAATCATGAAGCATGTTACATAAAAAATTGCAGTGAGGAATATGACGTTGAAGGGTTTGCTGGATTCTTTTGCATAAAGTGAGAAAACCAACTTTTACCGGAAATGGTAATCCGGATCAAAGTTTTACACTATAATCTTATATTTTAATCATGAGTAAAGAAAGAAAAGAAATGGTTTTACATGATGAGGTATTAATCAGTAAAATCTATTATATCAAGGGACAGGAGGAAGTGGAAAGCATGGTATCGCAAAATGCGATACCATCCAAAAAGCACCTTGGTGGCTATCTTCCATATGTTTTTACTGAACATGGTGTGTTAATGCTGGCAAATGTATTACGCAGCGAAAGGGCTATACAGGTGAGCATCCGTATTATTGAAATCTTCGTAAAAATGCGGGAAATGTTGTCTACGCACAAAGATATTTTATTGAAGCTGGAGCAACTGGAAAAGAAGCCCGGTAGCCACGATGCTGACATACAACTGATCTTTGAATATCTCAGGGAATTACTGAGTCCACCCCAGCAGCCGCGTAATATGATTGGCTTTAAACGGCATGATGAAGCAGGAGGATAGTCTCCCACAAAACCCTTTCTGCAACAATCCTGCTTCACAAAAAGCGACCGAGTTGGTATCCTACTAGTATATTTAGCTGACTTTGCTTTATCCTCCCTTTTATTTTGCTTGCATTCGCTACCAGTAAATCATAATGCCCGCTTTAATTTACCTACGCAGACAACACACATATCATTTATTCGCCATCTGAAACGGGACATAGTGTATTGGGAGTGCATGGGGAGTGCATCAGGAGTCCATGAGGAGTGCATGAAGAGTCCATGGATTCCCCATAACATACGCATGTCTGAAGCATGGCTGAGGCATCTGCGAAATAACAACGCGCCAAAATACAAAAGCCGCAGACACTACATCTGCGGCTTTAAAAATCATTCTCCCTGCTATCTATCTGCAACAATCCTTCTTCACAAAAAGCGACTGAACAAATTTCAATATGCTTATAACAACTTTCTTCATGTCCGGATTTTTTAAAAAGAGAAGCCACGATGTGCAGCAGCTTCTCTTTAAACTAAAACTAAAACAACTAACTTCTATATCTTATCTAATGGTATACGCTCAGGCGCTTTCAATTGTTTGAATTTACTTGGCGTGAGACCCGTTACTTTTTTGAACTGTGCTGAAAGATGGGCCACGCTGCTGTATCCCAGCTTGTAACTAATTTCACTTAAGCTTAATTCATTGTATACCAGCAACTCTTTTACCCGTTCTATTTTCTGCTGAATAATATACTGTTCAATGGTAGTGCCTTCCGTTTCAGAGAAAAGATTGCTCAGATAGTGATAGTCCTTCTGCAACTTTCCTGCCAGTAAGGTGGAAAAGTTTTCTTTCATTTCATCCAGCTCTGAATGATGCACCGCCTGTACAATAATACTTTTTATGCCGGCAATCAGCTGCTGTTTTTTATCATCTATCAGTAAAAATCCTTCCTGCTGAAGCGCTTCGGACAACTGCTGCAGCTGTTTCTCTGAAACATTACCTGCAACGGTTACCTTGCCCAGTTGTATATCCTCAACGTCCAGTTGCTGCGCGGCAATGGTGGTAGTAACCACTTTGATGCAGCGCGGACAAACCATATTCTTTATAAACAGATCTGTTGTTGCCATCGGTTACTTTTTGATATTAAAAATGTTATGCTCCACCCTGATTAAAAAAGAGTTGGAGGTATTCCTAGCCATATCTCCGGTTAACTGGGTGCGGTAAGACAAGTCCAGCCTGGTGGTGCTGTTAAAAATAAACTGCACTGCGGGCGCTATGTCCAGATAGGAACCTCTGCCCACCGCGTCTGTATTGGTTTTGCCCAACAGTTCCACGTAAAGGTTTAAATTGGTTTGCTGGAAGCTTTTATACTTCACCGGCAAAACCAGGTACCCTGCAGAGAGACTATAATTTACGGAACTCCGGGAGAAGTCGTCCGGGATTTCATCCTTCACATTGTTCATATAACGGGAGTAGCCCAACGTTGTGGACAACGCCAGTTTATGTAACAGTTGTGTAGCAATAATCCCCCCGTTTACACCCGAAGTAGCTCCTTCCAGATCCAGTTCCTTATTGTCGTACGGTCGCATGGCATGTGAGCCGTCGGGCATTTCCGGGTAATATGGATTGTTGATCACGGCGCCTCTTACATAGGCAGCCATGCGGAAATGCGCGTGCTGCTGGTCCAGCGACAGGAAACGGTATTTGGCGTATACACCACCACCTTCGAGTTTTACAGAGTTCTGCATCATATTGGACGCATATCCCAGCACATGCAGCATGAGCTTTTTATTAGCGCCCCACATTACTTCCGGCTCAAAGCGCATTCCGTTATCGCCCGAATGCTTCATGTTGAAAAATTTATTGGTGAGCCTGATCCCCAGTGAGTTGGCGGGCATATTGCTCGCCGGTTCTGTATTTACATACAATTCCTGGGCAGCTGCTATGCTGTTACCCGCCATGATGATCGTGGCTATTATTAAAATTCTTTTCATATACCGGCCAGCTATTAAATGGTGACGTGATAAATTCTTTTGGAAGCAGCAGCGCCATCAGTCTTACAGCAGTCGCCCATCATACCTGTTTTATAACAGGGCATAGTGGTTTCAGTACTGAATTTTTTAAATTGTTTGGAAGAAATAAAGTCTTTGTCAATTACGGTGATGTCCTTATCCCCGGATAATACCTGGTTCTTTACATCCATAAAATGGAGGGTGCTGCCGGAAAATGCCACGTGCGTATCGTTTTGCACGCTTACAGCATCGAAATTAGCAGTCATCACCAACTTACCTACAGAAAAACCGGCATCTTCCACTTTACCTTTAATGGCATCAATGCTCACCGGTGCACCGGTTTTGAAGGTAAGAATGAAAGTGGTGTTATCGAGGTCGGTATCTATTTTATCAACAAAAGGAAGTGATTCCAGGGCCTCATATGTAGCTTTTGAACACATAGCGCAGGTAAGGCCGGTGGCGTGTACGCTGGCTTTTTTAAATTGCGCGTTTGCGCCGAAAGATATGCCCAGTGCGAGCAATATAATGGATACTATTTTCATGATCTGATGAAATAAAATTGAATAATAAGATGAATAACAGTCAAAGCAATAGCGGTGCTGTCTTACAGCAACCAACACTACATTAAAAACTGCATCAGATCAGGAAAGTACAATTGCGGAGGAAAATAGGCGCAGACGGAATGTCTGGCGGATCGTGGGGGCGGCTCACGAAAAATAGTTCCTGCGCCGGCAAAGCGGAAACAGGTAAAATCCTTACGGGCAGCTTCATATCTGTGGCAGGGCTGAAACCGGCTTGCAGCGCTTTGGCGGCCTGGTGCGATTCAGTAACCTTACAGAACTTAAACTCATCTTTACAGCAATCCATGCCTTTTGAAGGCTTTCCGCATTTTCCACAGTGGTCAGCCGGAGCTTCCTGCAGATCTACAGAGGCCAGTTTGCCCATGCAATAATGCACGTTTACTGCAAACCCGCTGGTGAGCGTGATATACAGTACTGCAAATAATATGGCGAAAAATTGCTTCATGATGAATTACAAAGATAAGAAAAAAAATGACCGGGATTGCGTCGCCACAATACCGGTCATCATATAGTTATATGTAATAGCTAGTTAATAAACCACCATCTGAGCCCCAACCTGAAGGCGAAGTTATTATACGGGTATAATGGTCCCGCATAATTGTTATCACCCAGGAAAGTATTCAGGTTTTCTGCACGCACATATGCGGAGAAGGATTTGATCCGGAAGTTGGCGAATGCTGCAATATCCGGCAAAGCGTTGCTGATCTTGGTGGCATTCTGGTAAATAAACTGACCGGTGAGCGGGGAATAGTCATCTGCATAATAACCGGTGTTATAGCGCAGTTCGATCCCTGTCATGAGGTTCAGGTTTGTATACAGTCTTTTTTCGAAGGCAAACCGGTTACGGGTCCAGAAAGTGGGCACGTTCAACGGGCCGTTGCCATGCAGCTGCTGGAAGGCGATATCTACATACCAGGCAAACGGCTTGATGTTAAACTTCTTGCTAAACGTTATTTGTAACAGGTTAAACAGCGAGTTATACTGTTCGCTGTGATAATAATCTTTAAAATAGGTGTAATTGGTAAACAAGAAATAATTGGCCGCCAGGCTGTAATTCAGCTTTTTGTTTTCGGTGGCAAACTGCAGCTGGGTAATATTTTCCTTCGACAGGCCCGTATTATACCAGGCATCATTTGTACTGTTAAAATATTTGAAGACGTAAGAGGGTTCCTTATTTACGTTGCTGACCGACAGGCGGACATCCCCAAGGAAGTCGTTAATATGTCTCCTTAACATTCCATAAAAACCATAATCCCCGATATTCTGTCCTACTACATAAAACTCACCTCTTGCAGAGAAATCCCATTTCTGGTTGCGCGTTTTATTGCGGTATTCTCCATGCACGGCCAGGTTGGTAAAATTAATATCTGCGTCCAGGAAGGTACCGGTGAGACTTTCGAAACGAGCGCCAATGTTAATAAAGTGTCCCTGGTTACCGAGTACAGGGAACTGGATCAGCGACAGGTCGTTGGAAATCATTTTCCACTGGTGCTTGGATGCTACCGTATCGCCAGGTAAAAAGTTATAGTGACCGGAATAAAAAGCGGTATCAGGGCTGCTATCCAGGAATTCGTAGTTGTTACTCTGATAATTGAACGTGTATTGTACACGGAATATCGGATCATACTTATAATAATCGGTGGTATCGTTTACGTGGATACTGTCGCCGCGGCCCCAGTCGTACTGCTGCTGGATCAGGAACCCTGTTTCGCGGTAGTTGGATTTCACCGGTATGCTGCCTCCAAAGAAAGCATATGTTGTTGACGCATCATTACCCAGGTTTACCGGGATAGTTTTGCGTTGTTTGTAAGTGCTGATGTTCATGAAGGAATCGTTCCTGATCCCTCCGTTCTCCCCGCCGTTGATCTTATTAAAGTAAAAGCTCAGGTAGGTATGGGCGCGTTTATTTTTGCTCTGGTACCGGGCCGTAAAGCGGTAGATATCGTGATTGGTATTTTGCGAGCGAAAATAGCCGGGGGCGTTTATTTTGCGGTAGTCGAATGCAAAGTTGAAGCGCTCCGTCCGGTTTTGGGTATGGGAAAGCCCGATAATCTGTTCCTGTTTGCTGCCTACCAGGTACTGCAGCTCTGTGTAAGGGCGTGTAGTATAGTAGAAGCGGGCATCCTTATGGGAATTGGAATATACGTCGTACGCGTGAAAGCCGGCGTCAAAACCGGGTTTCATGCGTGGTGTATAAATCATGTTATAAGCTGCGCTGCCGGTGTTACCGAGCGTGGTGTACGAGGAAGGTACTTTCAGATAATTGGTCTGAAAATCGGCCACGGAGGAGTCGAGCTTATAATCGGTGGGTTCACCGAGGATACGGTAGGTTAATGTCAGCGTATCCGGCTCGTGTTCATGTTTCCCTGTATCCCGCTGCATTTTGCTGGTGCCGCCGCCGCCACCGCCCATATTGTTGATGCGTCCCGAGTTAAACTGGGCCATTAATTGATTCCCGCACAATAACAGCAGGGCTATGAAAATGAAAATTTGCCTCATCCGAAAGTAACAAAAGCGTTTATAGTTGCCGGATTAATTCACTAAATATCAGCGTAAGCTTAGGTTCTGCTGCTTTTGCAGCTGCCAGTACTTCTTCGTGGGTGATCACATTTTCTTCTTCACGGATACCGATATCGGTGATCACACTCATGGCAAATACTTTCAAACCGGCATGTGCCGCTACAATTACTTCGGGTACGGTACTCATCCCAACGGCATCGCCGCCGATGATGTGCATATATTTGTACTCTGCCCGTGTTTCAAAGGTAGGCCCCTGAACGCCTACATATACGCCGCTATGTAAAGATATATTGTTGGCCGCAGCAATTTTATTCGCTGCATCGATCAGTGTTCTGGCATAGGGTTCACTCATATCCGGGAAACGTGGACCCAGCGTGTCCTCATTTTTGCCCCGCAGCGGGTGTTCCGGCTGCAAGTTGATATGATCCCGGATGATCATCAGATCGCCTACCAGGAAAGATGGGTTCATCCCCCCGGCGGCGTTGGAAATAAATAAAGTATGGATTCCCAGGGCCTTCATGACCCGCACAGGAAAAGTTACCTGCTGCATGGAAAATCCTTCATAAAAGTGAAAACGCCCTGCCATAGCCACTACCGGCTTCCCCTGCATGAATCCGAGGATCAATTTGCCGGAATGCCCTTCCACCGTAGATTCGGGGAAATGGGGTATGTCGCTGTATGGAATTTCAATGCTATCCTCAATTTCCCCTGTCAGGTTACCCAGGCCGCTGCCCAGGATAATGCCCGCCACTGGCTTGTTTTGCCAGAATTTGCTGATATACTCCCCCGCTGCCGTGATCTTTGCTGTTAATTCACTCATCTGTTTATACATTAAAAAAAGCCGGATTTAAAAAACAAACCCGCGCAAAGTTATTTTTTAATTCACAAATGACTGCAGTTTTATATTTAAATCATAATGACCTATTTTAGCGGCAAATTTTATTCCGATGAACTTACACGAGTACCAGGCTAAAGAACTGTTGAAAAAATATAATGTACCGGTACAGGAAGGTATCCCGGTGGATACCCCTGAAGCGGCTGCGGAAGCATACAAGCAGCTGAAAGTGCAATTTGGTAATGAATTTGCCGTTGTAAAAGCCCAGATTCATGCGGGCGGACGTGGAAAAGGTAAGATCCGTGGTACGGAACAGAGAGGTGTGGCAGTAGGAAAAAATGCAGAAGATATTAAAAATATAGCAGGAAATATCCTGGGAGGCACCCTGGTTACCATTCAAACCGGCGATGCTGGTAAACTGGTAAATAAAGTACTGGTAGCACAGGATGTTTATTATCCGGGCGCTAACCCTGTAAAGGAATTCTACCTGTCCATCCTGCTGGACCGTGCTAAAAGCCAGAACGTTATCATGTATTCCACTGAAGGTGGTATGGATATCGAAGAGGTAGCACACAGCACTCCTGAAAAAATATACAAAGAGTGGGTAAAACCAAATATGACCCTGCAGCCGTTCCAGGCGCGTAACATCGCTTTCAACTTCGGTTTGAGCGGCGAAGCGTTCAAAAACATGGTGAAATTTGTAACCAACCTCTATAACGCATACGTAGGACTGGATTGCAGCATGCTGGAAATTAACCCGCTGTTCAAAACCAGTGATGAGAAGATCATTGCCGTGGATGCCAAAGTAAACCTGGACGACAACTCCCTGATGCGTCATCCGGATCTGGAAGCCCTGCGTGATATTTCTGAAGAAGATCCTACCGAAGTAGAAGCCAGCAAATACAACCTGAACTTCGTGAAACTGGACGGTAACGTAGGCTGTATGGTAAATGGCGCCGGTTTGGCCATGGCTACTATGGACATGATCAAACTGAGCGGCGGTGAACCGGCTAACTTCCTGGACGTAGGTGGTACCGCCAACGCACAAACCGTGGAAGCAGGTTTCCGTATCATCCTGAAAGATCCTAAGGTAAAAGCTATCCTGATCAATATCTTTGGTGGTATTGTTCGTTGCGACAGGGTTGCCCAGGGTGTTATTGATGCTTACAAATCTATCGGCAACATCACCGTGCCTATCATTGTACGTTTACAGGGCACCAATGCTGCTGAAGCAAAAGTACTGATCGAAGAAAGCGGTCTGAAAGTACAGTCAGCCATCCTGCTCAGCGAAGCAGCTGCGCTGGTAAATAAAGCCGTTAGCTGATAATAATTGTCAGAAGATATAAAAAAAGGAGCACAGGTCATCTGTGCTCCTTTTTTTATGTTATCTCCCGGAGATCAGCTTCCCAGCTTTTCCAGTTCTTTTCTGTAATTGTCTGCCGGCTGTCCCATAGCAGTAGCTTTGGATACCGCCCAGGTGAAGTATTTCTTTGCCTGCTCCTTATACCCTTCCCGGCACATATACGCCATCATGGAGATGGCTTCCAGGCTGGAGTTTTCTGTAAGAGCCGGCGCCGCCCAACGCACATACAAATCTTTCAGTTCCGGTTGTTTTTCCAGCTCCCCCGCCATATAAAAGCGCATGTAACGCACCCGGTTATCGTTCAGATCCTTATGGGCGATGGCAAACTCCAGGAATGCCTTTGCGTTTTTGCAGGTTTTAAAAAGATAATTTTCTGCGTAGTACATCTCTATTTCGTGCCAGTCGGCCGCACTGTATACCTGCTGCTGTTTTGCCAGGAATGCCTCAAATGCCATCGTATCCAGTTGTTTGGGCAGGGCAGCCAGGTCCTGCCTGAGCAGGCCGTTTAATATGTTCTTATTCAGCTCCACGCCAAAACGATCCTGGTAAGCAGTCCTGTTTTTTATATAGAACTCCCTGTAGTTAGCTGGCAGGTTGCGGCATACCAGCATTACCTTGAATACGGATTCCTTAAACAGGTCTTTTTGTTTTAACAGGTATTCCTTTACCACGGCGCTATCCGGATACTTCCTGTCCTTTGCAAAAAAGAAGGTTCGATAAAATTCCGGGTCATCGGTTTTCAGGCTGTTGCCAAAACCGCCCAGGTACTCACCCGCTTTATATCTGGCAATATTATTTTCCAGGAATTGCAGGAACTGCGGTGGTTCCTGGTAACCCATACCGGTATTGATCAGCTTTCCTTCCCCGGAAATGATCAGGTAAGTAGGAAATCCGGTCATGAAGTACTTGGCGCAGAGTTCCTTCCCAAACTCCTCTTTAAATACATCATAACCGGTGCAAATGAAGTGCTCGTTCATGTACTTCTTTACTTCCGGTCGTGGAAATACTTTTACTTCCATGTCTTTACAGGCATGGCATCCTTCAAAATACGTGTCGATGAAAATGGGTTTGTGTTCCTTTTTTGCTTTGGCGGTGAGTTCTTTCCAGCTTCCCTTGATAAACTGGGTGCTGTCCTGCGCAGCCGATGCCAATGGCAACAGGCCTGCCAGCAGCAGTGCTTTGATTGCATTTTTCATTGTACTGTTTTTTTAATGGTTTGGTGGGGCGAAGCTAATAAATAAGTGCGGATTTTGTCTTTCTCGCTGATTACACTGATTATAATGATTTGCTTGATTTTGCTTTTTGGATTTTATAAAGGATTTTAAAAGATTTGAGGAGATATAAGCGAATACATCCACTTATATCTCCTCAAATCTTTTAAAATCAAAAGTGATCAAATCTCCTGAATCAGTATAATCAGCGTAATCAGCGAGAAAGACAACCTTCGCTCACTCGCCTTTTTTGGGCGCGGGCGGCATGGTAGCTTTCGGCTTGTTTTCTTTATTGTCTTTGTGTTCTTCTTTTGGCTTTGCGGGCGCGGGTTCCTGGCTGTCGGCGCCAGGGGTGGCGTAATCGCTGGCATCGCCGGAGCCGTAATCGTCGGCGGAACCGTTGCCTACGTTTTCAGATTCAGCGCCCGGTTTTACATTGGAATCGTAATTCATGTAAATATCGTCTTCGCTCATATTGGGCGGTACCGGGAAATGATCGTTGGAGCTTACTTTCAGGGTTGGATCGGCATACACTTTCTGCATGAAATACGCCCAGATGGGTAAGCCGGTATTGGCGCCCTGACCAATGGCGGTGGTGCTGAAGTGGATAAAGTTGTTTTCGCAACCTACCCATGCGCCGGCCAGTATTTTAGGCGTATAGCCCATGAACCAACCATCGGTGTTATCGTTGGTGGTACCGGTTTTACCGGCTATTTCACCCTGAATGTTAAAGCGGGAACGGACACGGGCGCCGGTACCACCTGGTGCTACCACGCCTTCCATCATTTTCACCATGGTATAAGATTCCCTTTCGCTGATCACCTCGCGTTTCACCGGCGCGAAGGTTTCCAGGATGTTACCATTCCTGTCTTCTATGCGGGTGATGTAAATAGGTTTGGTATTAATACCTCTGGCGGGGAACATGGTGTACCCTTGCAGGAGTTCATACAGCGACAGCTCCACGGCGCCCAACGCAATGGCCGGGTACGCAGGGATATCGCTGGTAAAGCCTACTTTATTTTTAGCGAAATCAGCGAACGGCTTGGCCCCTATCTGTTTGATCAGGTAGGCGGCCACCAGGTTCAGTGATTTTGCCAGTGCGCCCGCCATCGTAATGCTGCCACCGGTGCTGCCTTCCGAATTATGCGGCGTCCAGCCGTTGATGGTAATCGGTTCGTTTGGCAAAATAGTATTTGGCGACATGCCATTCATAATGGCGAAGCAGTACAGGAAGGGTTTAAATGTAGAACCCACCTGGCGGCGTGTTTTTGCCACGTGATCATTTTTGAAGTAGCGGAAATCCGGTCCGCCTACCCAGGCCTTTACTTCACCACTTTCAGGGTCCATTGCCATAAAGCCTGCCTGTAAAATGGCACGCATATATTTAATGGAATCCAGCGGGGTCATGGTGGTATCTATTTCATTCAGGTCTGGTTCGGTAGAACTTCTCCAGCCAAATACCTTCATGCGTACCGGCGTATTGAATGCCCTGGCAATGGTAGAATCGTCTGCTTCGTCCTCTTTCATGGATTTATACCTGTCAGATTCCTTCATGTACTGATCCAGGAATTTGGGCCATTTCTTCCAAACATTGCCAGTTTTGATATCGTTTTGTGCAGAGAGTGATTTTTGCAGCACCGCAAGGTGCTTGGCCACCGCTTCTTCTGCATACAACTGCATTCTCGGGTTGATGGTCGTATATATTTTGAGTCCATCGCGGTAGAGGTTATACTCTGATCCGTCGGCTTTCTTATGCACTTTGCACCAGCTCTTCAGTTCATCGCGCAGCACTTCCCTGAAATAAGGAGCCAGTCCTTTGTTGTGATCAATTTTATTATAGTGTAGTACAATCGGTTTGCTTTTCGCGGATGCGGCCTCCGCTGGCGTAATAAAGCCGGCTTCCTGCATATTGCTGATCACGGTGTTACGGCGCTGGAGGGCATTTTGCGGGTTCCGGCGCGGGTTATACAGGGTGTTGCCTTTAAGCATTCCCACAAGGATAGCAGCTTCTTCGATAGATAAATGGCCGGCATCTTTGCTGAAGAATGTTCTGGCCCCGTTTTCAATACCATATACGTTATCGCCGAAGGCAACGGTGTTCAGGTAGAGGGTAAGGATTTCCTGTTTGGTGAAGTTCCTTTCCAGTTTTACGGCAATGATCCACTCCTGCACTTTCTGAAACGCCCTGCCAATCGGGTTACCGGAGCGTTGTTTTCCCAGATTATCCGTTTGCAGGTTCAGAGCCAGCTGCTGGGTAATGGTACTGGAACCACGTTTTTTACCGATGAGCAGGTAAAAAGGGATAGCCAGTGTGCCTTTGGGGTCGATACCGGAGTTATCATAAAAACGGGTTTCTTCTGTTGCTATCAGCGCGTTGATCACGTTTTTGGAGATCTCATTATAGTCGCTGCTGGAACGATCCACCTGGTAGTACTTACCGAGAATGGTACCGTCGTCGGCAATTACCTCTGCGGCCAGTGCTGCCCGCGGATTTTCCAGTTCTTCCATCGACGGCATGCTGCCGATGATCCGGAAGTTAATGAGTAAAACTAAGAGAACAATTAATGCTAAGATACCAAAAGCCACCCGCCACAATATTTTCACCGATTTTTTCATGCGCTTATTTAATTTGTTTTATGGCCAGATTTTGCCCGATTTCTTTATATGAAAGACAATTTATCACTATCTGTTGGCTATATATATAATTTTTTCAATAAAGTTTATATGCAATAAACAAGCCTGTTTATGGCAGCCCGACCGACAAAGCTATTTAAAATTCCAAAAATACTTACTGGGTCACATAATTATCTGTAAAAAACTTACGGTAACCGGCCAGGTCTTTGGTGCTGTTTAATAAGATGAAATTATCCCTGGAAATCACAAAGAAATTGTACTCTGTGGGTCTTATCCGGGGAATGATATTCGCAGCAGCCTCATCTCGGATCTCATCGAAGTAGGCCAGGGCTTTGTCTTCGTTGGGGAAAAGCCGGAAAATCAGCATCACGTCGTTAGGGGTGAGCACAAAACTGCCGACTTCAATTTTATCAGTGGCATGTTTGGCAGCGTTATAACGTGTAAACTGGTTAAGGCCCTCATCCATGAGCTCCTTAGACACGCGCTGGAAGGAAAGCACTACAAAAAACGGGTTGTCGGGCGATATTTTATAGGGCGTTACCGGTTTTGGCGGTGCGATGGGCACTATGGGCGCAGGCAGTGTGCCAGCCATACCGGCGGCTATTTTAGCCGAATCGACCGGCGTTTTGGCGCCGTTGATCCTGTCGGCCAGTACCGGTTGTGGATTTTGCCAGGGGTATCGCATAGAAACATCTTCATCCAGCAATACGCCGTTGGCGTCCTTCTTCCTTACTTCCAGCTTGGCGAGATAGTCGGAAAGTTCTGCGCGGTGGTTCAGGGCATCCATAAGAGCCTGTGCCTGAGCGCGTACCGGCTCATCCGCGGCGTACTTGGTAAGTACTGCCTGTACTGCTTTACGCGACAACTGCAGAGTATCGGTGGCGTACAGGGTATCTGTTTTCACGATCAGCATTGCTTCCAGCAGATCGAATTTGGACTGGAGGAAGTTAACGCCGAAGGTGCTGTCGGCCTGTTTTTTCATAGCCATCGATTCCGCATAGTTACCGTGGCGGAAGGCTTCATAAGCGGCGTCATAAGCGGCGCTGATCTCTTTCTTTTTCTGGCTGTCGATATCCCTTAACCCGCCTGAGCGGATGATGTCCGCAAAATTGGTATTACCGTACTGGTTCAGCACCATTGATTTATAGTGATTAGCCTGGGCGGTATGATTGAGTTTGCTATGCCATACATACAGGGAATACAATACCTCCGGTTTCTTTGGATGATCCGGGTAGAGGATCAGCAGGGAGTCGTAGGTTTCTATGCCCAGTGAATAGTTTTCCAGTTTATCGTGATATAATTTGCCGAGATCGAACCAGGCTTCGTGTACTGCTTTTTGTGAGGCGGCCAGTTTTTCCGGTGTCAGCGGCAAGCCTGCGGCAAGGGATGCCGTGCTGATCGTGTCTGCCGGCACGTCGCCCAGGATGACAGACTTTGTTTCCTCTGTAATTTCTATCGGGCCGGCGCTGTTGGTAGCATTTACCACGCCGTTCTGGCTGCGGCGCCAGTTGTCTACCGGCTGCCGGCTGCCCCATCTGCGTTTGAATTCAGAATAGCCGGCTGATTTACTGCCTGCATTATAAAAATACCAGTCGCCTTTTTCTTCTTTTGGTGAATAGGCGGTGCCTGCTCCGGTCATGCTGAAGGAGGATGCGCTTTCCTGCGGATTGGCGGCGGCCAGTTTATCTTTCTTTCTCTTTTCGGCGGCTTCACTTTCCATGACGGCCACCATTTTCGATAACACAATGTTCCGGTCGGACGGGGACATGGCGGCTAATTTCTGGAGACTGTCTTCCCGGTGAATGGTTTCCAGCCGTGCCACCACTTCCGTGAGCACTTCTTTGCGGGTTTCCACGGTAGGGGCGTCTGCAAAATCCTTTGTCATTACACCCGCGGTGCTGTCGTAATATTTTTTTGCATCGGTATAATTGCGCTGGTCGTAGTAAATATCCGCCATGCCTTTGTAGGTGATGGTGCGCTGCATGAGGTTGTCACTGGGTATTTTCAGTGATTGTTTCATATAGTTAAGCGCCGCTTCCGGGTGATCGGGATATTCGAGCACGCCCATGGTATAGTAGATCCCGTCGCGGAACCGTTCGAACCGTTGCTTTTTGAGCATGCGGCGGAGGCCTGCTATGCTGCCTGCTATGTTACCGGTGGTTTCCGCGTTGGTTCTGGCAATCTGTAACCGGGCCTGGAAATCCATCATAGGATCGGGTTTCATGCTGATCACGTTGCGGAACTGGTCGAGGGCAGAATCCGGGTGCTGCTGCTGCAGGTAGAGCTGGCCGAGGATGTACGACATCCTGGCTTTGGCCACTTTATCATGACTTTTATCGATGGCCACTTTCAGCGGTTCTATTGTTTCGGGGTACCTTTTCTGGATATAGTGGCTGTAGGCACGTACTTCCGCCAGGTCGCCGTCGAGGCGGTGGGGGAAGTTAGGATCATTGTTCAGGATATTGAGCAGCGCCTGTACTTCATCGTATTCCTGTTGTTCCAGCAGGGTACGGGCCCTCCACAGGAAAGCGTCGTTACGTGCTTTGGTATGTTTAAGGCGGCCGAAGACACCTTTTCTTTTTTCTTTTGTGGCGATGGAGATCTGGTCATTTTCATGCGCTCCCACTACTGTTTTGTATTCCGACTTCGTTTTGGGTGCGAAGGCAATATTGATGTACTGGAATGTTTTATTGGCATTTTCGAGGTCGCCTTCATAAAAGTAGGCGCGTCCCATGAGCAGGAAGCAATCGTCGATCCATTTTACCGCGGGGGTCATGGAGCTGGATGGCCATGTTTGTTTTATCGATCACGGAGTCCAGTTCACCTTTGCTGAAGCCCTGGCTCTGAAGACTGAAGGGATAAAACGGCAGGAGGATATTATAATTATCCTGGCCGTCGCGGTTAGCGGTTTTCACTACCCGGTCGAGTTTAACCCTGGCATGAAAGTAATAGTTGAAGCGGGTAGCCATGTTCTGGAAGAATTGTCTTTTCCAGGTCCATTTCTTTTTCTCCAGCATTACTTCAGAAGGGGGACGACGGTCCTGCACGCGTTGTTCGCGCGGTTTAAAAAGGGGCTTGACGGCAGGCTTTTGCTGCTGTTGCTGTTTACCGGGGGCCTGGCCCTGGGAATTTGTTTGCGGAGGCTGATTTTGAGGGTTATTTTGTGCCCGGGCAGCCTGCAAAACCAGGCAACATGACAAAATTATTATTCCCGAATATTTTGGTAGCAGTTTGATGATGCAATTCATGGATGCCAGGGTGTATAGGCTAAATATATATAACTTACAGTTTGAAAAAATATTTTAAAGATAGGATAAAATAGTTGATTGAATATGCGTCTGGAAGAAGTGATGCAGACTTTTTCCGGTAGCAGATACATTTTAATCGGCTGGTTTTCAGATAAAAAGACTTCTTTCTGCCGGCAATCCTCAAAACACTGTTTCCTATTTTACAATAATGATTAACTTTAGCCCGCCTTAAAAGAAATAGCATTCTTTAAGAAGTACCGCAAAACATGGCCAAGAAGGGGAATAAAAACAGCAGACGAAACCTGGAAAAACTAAGTCATAAATACCGTCTGGTAATTATGAATGACGATACCTATGAAGAAGTGACCTCATTCAAACTCTCCCGGATGAGCGTGTACATTGCCTTCAGCACCCTTTTTGTGTTACTGGTAGCCATTACGGTAGCTACGGTGGTATTTACGCCGCTGCGTTATTACATCCCAGGTTATGGAGATCTGAAACAACGAAAAGAGTTTATCCATCTGAAAATGAGGGCTGATTCGCTGGAAACGGCTATCAATGCCCGCGACCAGTATCTGAACAATATCAAAAAGGTAATTAACGGCGATTTTACCGGGAAAGTGGACACCACGATGTTAAAAGTGCCTGCCGTAGATAACAGCACCTATTAGTATATAAATACAAAAATTTTATATATATTTATTTATATTACACACTAAACTTGAAAAACCTAACTCCCTATGTTTAATAGCAATCAAAAATCGAAAGGTGACAGCAAGTCCATGTTGCCAACATCAACGGTTAATATTATAGGCAATGGCACTTCTATCCAGGGCGACATTGTATGTGAAGGCGATATCAGAATTGACGGACAGGTGAATGGCCTGGTATCTACCAAAGCTAAGATAGTGGTAGGACCTGAGGGTGAAATCACCGGTGACCTGGTATGCCAGAGTGCTGACATCCTGGGCAGGGTAACAGGAATTATCAAGGTAGAAGAATTATTATTTCTGAAAGGGAATGCATTAGTAAAGGGCGATGTATACACCGCTCATTTTGAAATGGAGCCTTCTGCTAAGTTCAATGGCCGTTGCTACATGGACGATCAGCAGCCGGCTGATAACCAGAAACATGGAAAAACCGTCCTCCAGGAAGCCGAATAACCGAAATCTCCTCTTACGATATGCCGGATTAGCCTTCCAGATGATGGCTACACTGGGTTTGGGAGTATTTGCGGGATATAAACTAGACCAATGGATTGGCTGGCGGTTCCCGGTATTCCTGATCATTTTTTCTTTAATTGCTTTAGCCATACTTTTGTGGCAAATTATAAAAGACACCCGACGGCATGAGTGATAGATTTTTTATACGGTTATTCGCAGTTTTTGGAATTCTAAACGGACTTGTTATCATATTCAAACCCAGGTTGCTGGACCTTGGCACACATGTGAATGTGCTGATGGCCGGTAACCTGATCATGGCTATTATCTCCCTGGTGTCTTATATTATGAGCCGCCGGGGACTCGCTTCTTCCAACCACAATGCATTTATCAGGGCCGTTTATGGCTCTACGCTCAGCAAACTTTTTCTTTGCGTCATTGGTATAGCTGCTTACGTGCTTATTTATAAGCCCAATGTGAGTAAGCTCACCATTTTCATGCTGTTGTTCCTGTACCTGGTGTATACTGTATTTGAAACAATCAGCCTTTTCCGGCTGACAAGGCTAAAAAAATAATCTATTTGAAAAAAGAGGCGCCCTTAAATGCACTAGCGTCCTACTTACCGGAAGGAACTTTCGGACAGGTAATGGATTTTCTGAGTACCTATAAGGTACACCTGACGGTTACACGCGAACGGTCGAGTATACTCGGCGACTACCGTCATCCCGATGGGCAGGGCAAAGGACACCGGATCAGTGTAAATGGCTCCCTGAATAAATACGCTTTCCTGCTCACCCTGCTGCATGAAATTGCACATCTCACCACCTTTAATAAATACGCCAACCGCGTGGCGTCGCATGGCAAGGAATGGAAGCAGGAGTTCTCCTTTATTTTGCGCGACTTTGTAGGTAAAAGCCTGTTGCCACCCGATGTGGAAACTGCGGTGCGCCAGAGCATGGCCAATCCCGCTGCCAGCTCCTGCGCAGATGAAAACCTGATGCGGGTATTGAAAAACTATGATCTGCAGAAAGAAAACCATTTCTTCGTGGAACAGGTTCCCTTAAACGGACTGTTTAAAACCAAAGACGGACGCGTATTCCGCAGAGGGGATAAAATAAGAAAACGCTACCGCTGTGAAGAGGTAGCGTCTAATAAATGGTTTCTTTTTAGCCCGGTATACGAAGTAGAACTTATTTCCTAACTCTTCTCCCCTACATAATGCAATACCGGGAAAGCCATGGCACGGTTGATCAGCTGAATTTCCAGCTGCACGATGCCGGCTTCTGCTTTGGCCTGTAACTTAGGCGCATCATCGGTAGGTTTATGATAATCGTCGTGACCACCGGTATGGAAAAACATCACCGGTACCCCGCTTATATAGAAATTATGATGATCAGAAGCGCCTTTCCCCGCTGCATCTGTAAAGTATTTAATGCCCGGTTGCTGTACATCTTTGAACACCGCAGGCCACTCTTCTGCGCTGCCATAGCCACCAATCCCGATGCCCCTTTCCGGGTTGTAGCGGCCAATCATATCCATATTGAGCATGAAATGCACTTTATCCAGCGGCATCAGCGGATGTGCCGTGTAATATTTTGAACCCTGCAACCCCAGCTCCTCCCCACCGAAAGCGATAAAGAGGAAGTTAAAGGGCTCGCGGCCCTGGTTCTTTACATAGTGCCGCGCCAGTTCCAGGAGGCCTGCCACGCCGGAAGCATTATCATCTGCACCGTTGTGGATTTCACCGATGGGATACTTTCCATCGAATAAAGCGGCCGTTCCGAGGTGATCATAATGGGCGCCAATGATAATCGTACGTGCGGCGCCGTTATCGAGATACCCGATTACGTTCCTGCTGGGAATATCTTTATGTTCTTTCCGGGTAAATATAAAATCCTGGAAGAAGCTGTTGCCGTTTACCGGCTTCAGTCCCAGTTTTTTAAACTGTTTTGCCACGTAGTGGCTGGCTGTTTTCCCGCCCTTTTCTGCGGTGCCCCTGCCTTTCAGTTTGTCGGACGCCAGGTAGTTCACTATTCCCTGAATGCGTGCAGCATCAGGAATAGTGTCCTGTGCCTGTGCGGCGGTGATTGTACCGGCGGCGCACATCAATAAAAACCATCTCTTTATCATATCCGTTCAAAAATAGAGAAGGCTTCCTTAACGGGAAGCCTTCTGCGAAAAAATATTATTGAAATGTTCAGATTGTATTAATCCTACTTTTTCTTCTGTATGTCCTGCTGGCGTTTCTGGACTTCTTCCAGTTTCTCCTGCCATTTGGATTTGCTCTTTGGTTTCTTTTTATTTTCCTGGATCTGTGCGTGGATTTTATCATGGTTGATGATAAACTTCTGGATCACAAACTGTAACAGAATACTGATCACGTTAGACAGGAAGTAGTAGAAGGTAAGTGCCGCAGCAAGGCGGTTGAAGATACCCAGCAACATTACCGGCATTACGTAAGGCATGTATTTCATTACCGGGTTGCTCTGGTCGGTCATTCCACGATTGTAGAACGCCAGGATCAAGCTGGTGATGGTCATGAGGATGGTGAACAAGCTCACGTGGTTGCCATAGAACGGTATGTTGAAGCCAAGGTTCAGGATAGAATCATAAGTAGACAAATCCTTTGCCCATAGGAAGCTTTCCTGGCGCAGCTCAATGGAAGACGGGAAGAAGCTGTACATCGCCACCAGGATAGGCAGCTGCAGCAATGCGGGTAAACATCCGCCCAGCGGGTTTACGCCTGCACTCTTGAACAGTTTCATTTGTTCCACACCGAATGCCTGCTGGTCGTCGCCATGTTTTGCTTTCAGCTCATCAATTTCAGGTTTCAGCACTTTCATTTTAGCCTGGGGAAACATAGCTCTGGTAGGTAAAAGGAGCTATCAACAGGCGAATGAAGAGGGTGAGCAGGATAATGATGATACCGTAGTTGCTGATAAATCCGCTGAGGAAGTTAAACACCGGGATAATGATAAAGATGTTTACATACTTCACAAAAGCAAAGATACCGGTACCCAGCGGAATGATCTTCTGCAGGCCGATATCAAAAGATTTCAGTGTTTTATAGTGGTTGGGACCATAATAGATCTCAACCGGGAAGGAGAAATCATTGGTGCGGCTATACGGAATCTGTATAGTGCTGAATGTTTGTCCTACGATATTAGGGCTTACCGGCACTTTCGTGTTTACATCCACGTTAGTGAACAGTTCCTTTTTAGCGATCAGGGTGGTGTTGAAGAACTGCTGTTTTACGCTCACCCATTTCAGTTTGTTTTCCAGTTTTTCATGACTGGTGCGGCTGAGGGTGAAGTAATCATGTTTATCATTTTCCAGCATATAATGCACCTGGTTGTTCAGGCGCTCATTTTCAAGATCGTGTTCCTGTTTGTCTTCCTGGCTGTTCCACTGGAGGCTCAGGTAGTTCTGGTTGCCTGGCAGTAAGCCTTGCATACCAACCGCGTGAATGGTATAATCCACTACGTAGCTGCCTGGTTTCAGGGAATAGATAAATTCCAGGTAAGAAGCCGGGTTATTGGTATTGAGACGGTATGCGATTGTTTTTACGCCACCTGCGCCTTCCTGGGGTTGGCCGGCGGTGAAGAACAGATCCGCGCTGTTCAGCATTTTTGTTAAGCTGGCAGGCACTTCAACCGAAAGGCGGTTAAAAGAGCCTTCCACGAGCATCAGCGGACCACCATCATAAGTTTTGTATTTTTTCAGTTGTACACTTGCCGGTTGGCCACCTTTATTGGAAAAAGTGATCTTTACCACATCGTTTTCCAGTACTGTGTTCTGCATGTTGCCGGTGGCAGCAGCGGCAAATACGCCAAATTCGCCGTTTAACAGCGCCTGGTGGGCTGAATCCAGCTGGCCTCCTGCGGCGGCTGCAGCAAGACTGACAGTATCTGCTAAAGGTGTTTTAGGCTTGTTAAGCTCTGCGATGGAATCTTGCCTGGCTTTTTCCCTTGCGGCTCCTGCCTGTTGTTTCTGGTTGAAGAATATATATCCTACCAACAAAACGCCCAACAGTAAAAACCCAATGACCGAATTTCTATCCATGAAATGCAATTAAAATTTAGGCAGCAAAGGTAAGCAGGATTTTATGAATTGACCATGCTTTTTAGGTGAAACCCCTGTTAAATGCGGTTAAAATAATAAATAAGTAAAGAAAATGCGTATTATGTTGAGGATCAGAGCGGGTTTTGTCTTTCTCGCTGATTACGCTGATTATACTGATTAAGGGATTTGAACACTTTTGATTTTAAAAGATTTGGGGAGATATAAGCGGATATGCTTATGTCTCCCCAAATCTTTTAAAATCACCGGTAAGTATAAGGGAGATAAGAGCGATGTATCTGCTTCTATCTCCCTTAATCCTTTATAAAATCCAAAAAGTAAAAATCCGGTTAATCAGTATAATCAGCGTAATCAGCGGGAAAGACAACCTCCGCGCAGGTTACTTCGCGATGGTTTCTTCCATTTTGGCTTTGCCGTTTTTGGCTTCTGCGTACTGTTTGGCGGCCTTAATAAAAGACACGAAAACAGGCGCCGGGCTTTCCACGGTACTTTTCAGTTCCGGGTGGAATTGTACGCCCACGAAGAACGGATGGGTAGGCAGTTCGATGATTTCAACAAGACCGCTTTCCGGGTTTTTACCGGAAAGAACGAGGCCTGCGTCTTCAAACTGCTGGAGGAAGTCGTTATTAAACTCGTAGCGATGGCGGTGTCTTTCACTGATGTTGGTGCCACCGTATATTTCGGCTGCTTTGCTGCCTGGTGTGAGTTCACAGGCATAAGCGCCCAGACGCATGGTACCGCCTTTAGCTGTCACTTTCTTCTGCTCTTCCATGAGGTTGATCACCGGGTGAGCGGTGTCAGGATTCATTTCCACGGAGTGTGCATCTTTCCAGCCGAGTACGTTACGGGCATATTCCACTACGCTCATCTGCATTCCCAGGCAGATACCAAAGAAAGGCAGCTGATTTTCACGGGCATACTGGATGGCGATGATCTTTCCTTCAATGCCGCGATGACCGAAGCCCGGAGCTACCAGGAGCCCATCGAGGTTCTTCAGCTTTTCACATACATTTTCAGGTGTAATATGTTCTGAGTGGATATTTTGTACCACTACTTTGCATTCGTTCAGGGAGCCGGCATGTATAAATGACTCCAGGATAGATTTGTAGGCATCCTGTAATTCCACGTATTTACCGATCAAACCGATGGTAACTTTGGATTTAGGATATTTCAGTTTATCCAGGAATTCACGCCATTTAACCAGTTCAGGTTCTTTTTCCACAGGTAATCCCAGTCTTTTCAGTACAGAAACATCGAGTTTCTCGCGCATCATTTCCAGCGGTACTTCATAGATGGTAGGAACGTCGTTTGCTTCGATCACGGCATCTACCTGTACATTACAGAACAGGGCGATTTTCTTTTTCAGATCGCGGTACAATGGTTCTTCTGTACGGCAAACGATAATATCCGGGTGCACGCCATATTCGCTCAGCAGGCGTACAGAGTGTTGCGTAGGTTTGGTTTTCAGCTCTTTAGCTGCACGCAGGTACGGGATCAGTGTAAGATGCACTACCAGGCAATCTTCTTCACCCAGCTCCCATTGCAACTGGCGAACCGCCTCAATGTAAGGGAGTGATTCAATATCACCTACGGTACCACCAAGTTCTGTAATAACGATATCGAATTTGCCATCCTTACCAAGCAGGAGGATACGGCGTTTGATTTCGTCCGTAATGTGAGGGATTACCTGTACGGTTTTACCGAGATAAGCTCCTTCCCTTTCCTTATTAATTACTGTCTGGTAAATACGGCCGGTGGTAACATTATTGGCCTGAGACGTGGGCGTATTCAAAAAACGTTCGTAGTGTCCGAGATCCAGATCGGTTTCTGCGCCATCTTCCGTTACATAACATTCACCATGTTCATAAGGGTTTAATGTACCCGGATCCACATTGATATATGGATCAAATTTCTGAATAGTCACTCTAAAGCCGCGTGCCTGCAATAATTTTGCAAGGGAAGCTGCTATAATTCCTTTACCCAAAGAAGATGTAACACCTCCTGTAACGAAGATATATTTTGCCATAAAACTAAAATTCTGCTAAGAATACTTGACCTATAAACGGGGAAGTGCCGGACTGCGTTTGGTGTAAAACCGATCAAGTAAACTACTTCCGAAGGTCATGCAAAGTTACACAAATTTGCGTCGCTCCCAAGTTTTTTACGGCAGCGCTTTATTTGTTTGTTAATTTTTTGGAGATAATATTCAGCTCTCATCACTTATCTACAGGGCGTTTTAAAGAATTTTCAAGTACCGGAAATTATTTGTTAAAAACCTTTATCTGCCAACGCTGTTCTGTAAATGCGTACGCGACTATAAATATATAAACAGTAAATTTGCGTCCGAAATACATAAAAGATGACTTTAACGCCAAAGAGAGCCCAAGACTCGCTGATACAGATGACCGAACTGGTTTTACCGAATGATACCAATACATTCGGTAACCTCATGGGAGGCCGTTTGATGTACTGGATGGACATTGCCGCGGCACTGGCCTGCATGAAACACTGCAGCGCACCCGTAGTAACCGCTTCTGTAGATAATATATCTTTCGAAAATCCCATTAAACTGGGAAACGTGGTACATATTGAATCTAAAGTAAGCCGGGCCTTCAATACTTCCATGGAAGTACACATGAGAGTTTGGGGAGAAGACCCGGTACAACAGTACCGCTATAAATCCAACGAAGCTTTCATGACCTTTGTAGCCCTGGACCCCAACGGCAACTCCCGGCCGGTACCTGGCATCTTGACCGACACAGAAGAAGAAAAAAAGTTATATGAAGGCGCTTTACGCCGCCGTCAGCTGCGCCTGATCCTGGGAGGCAAAATGAAACCCGAGGATGCGGATGAGCTGAAAGCACTGTTCTTCGAGAAGATATAGCGGATGTTGTCTTACTCAGGATTACACTTATTACACTGATTACGCTGATTTGATCATTTTTTGATTTTAAAAGATTTGGGGAGATATAAGCGGATATATTCGCTGATATCTCCCCTGGTCTTTTAAATCATTTACAAAATCAAAAAAAGTAAAATCAAGGTAATCAGTATAATCAGCGTAATCAGCGAGAAAGACAACCTACGCTTCCCCCTCCCACTCTTTGTAAAACCGCTCCAGGAATGCTTCCATAAATGCGTGTCTTTCTTCAGCCAGTTTTTTACCGGTAGCGGTATTCATCCGGTCTTTCAGCAGCAGTAATTTCTCGTAGAAATGTGTGATGGTAGGAGCGCTGCTGTTTTTATATTCCTCTTTTGTCATTTGCATATTGGGCTTTATGGCAGGATCGTAGAGCGACCTGTTTTTGAAACCGCCATAATTAAAAGCCCTGGCGATGCCGATGGCGCCGATAGCGTCGAGCCGGTCGGCGTCCTGTACCACGGCTAACTCTGCAGAGAAAAATGTTTTTTCCTGGTTGCCTCCTTTAAAAGAAATGTGACGGATAATATTCTCCACCTGTGTGATGATACCGGCCGGCACTTCCAGTGATTGCAGGAAAGCCCCTGCTTTTGCCGGGCCTATATTTTCATCGCCGTTATGAAATTTTGAGTCTGCAATATCGTGTAGCATGGCGCCCAGTTCTACTACCAGCATATCGGCTGTTTCGGTGGCGGCAATATGTTTTGCCTGTTGCCATACCCTGTAAATATGCCACCAGTCGTGGCCCCCTTCTGCTCCTGCTAATTCCGTTTTTACAAAATCCACCGTTGCGGTGATGATCTGACCGTGAGTTATCATAGGTGCAATGATATTAATTTTTGGGAAGACGATGGAGGAAAACAATACGGTTCCTGTGAACGTTATGTAAATATGTTACAGGTTAAACGGATATACGAAGATTATGCAGATACCGATGGCTACCGCATCCTGGTAGACCGCCTCTGGCCGAGGGGTATTTCAAAAGAGCGGGCCCATGTTGATGAATGGGCAAAAGAAATCGCTCCCAGCAACGAACTGCGCGAATGGTTTAACCATGACCCGGCGCGGTTTGCTGAGTTCAAAACAAAATATAAACATGAATTACAGGAGAAAAAAGAGTTGCTGGCCGGTATTAAAAAGAAGGCGCAACATCAGCGGGTAACATTGCTGTACGGGGCTAAAGACGAAACACACAACCAGGCACAGGTGCTGCTGGAGTTGTTGAAAAAATAATTACACACCTTCACTTTCGGGCTTCACCAGTACCTCTGTGATGCTGTTCAGCTTTTTTACTTTGCTGGCAAAATCACCGGTCAGTTTTTCGCGGATCAGCGATAATTTGTTCAATACTTCATCGAGGGTATCCGGGATGGCTTCCTGCAGCACCTGTTTCAGGCGTTTGGCAATGGTGGGTGATTTACCATTGGTAGAAATAGCGATCTTCAGATTTCCCTTTTTTACGATAGAGCCCAGGTAAAAATCACAAAGCTCAGGGGTATCAGCTACATTGATCAGCACTTTGCTGCCTTTGGCTTTTTCCCACACGTAATAATTAAAGTCCTTGTTGTTGGTGGCTGCTATTACCAGGTCTTTCCCCAGCAGGTCGCCACATGAAAATGATTTCTGAACAAGGGTAATATTGGGATACTGGTGTGTTAACGCCTCCAGTTCAGGCAAAAAATCCAACGACACTACTGTAATGGTTGCATCTGCGCAATTTTCCAGCATGGCATTGGCTTTTTCCAGTCCGATATTACCACCACCCACAACGAGTACATGCAGGCGGTGTAATTTGAAAAACACCGGGAATAAATGATTTTCTTCCATTATACGGCAATTTTTAGTTCCTCTGACACCTTGTTCTTCAAGGCCTGGAAAGCTTCATGGAAGCTCACCACTTCGCCTATCACCAGAACGGCAGGATTATGCAGATCGTGCGTAGCGGCTATTTCCAGCAGATCGGCCACGTTGCCCACTCCCATTTTCTGGGTTGGCAAAGTGCCATTCTGGATGATAGCGGCGGGGGTTTCCCCTTTTCCTGCTGCGCTGTAGATCCCTGCAATCTCTGCGAGTTTGCTCATCCCCATCAGTATGATGACCGTGGTATTGGCCCTGATGGCGTGATCCAGATCTCGGGATAAATTCCCGTTCTGTGTATTACCGGTGATCACCCAAAAACCTTCACTTACGTTACGTGCAGTGACCGGAATTTTGTTGACGCCTGGTACAGAGATTGCGCTGGAAATACCGGGAATCACTTCTGCGGTAATTCCAAACTGCTGAGCAAAGGCAATTTCCTCCTGGCCACGGCCGAAAACAAAGGAGTCGCCTCCTTTTAAGCGGACAACGCTGCCATAAGTTAATGCATATTTTACAATCATCCTGTTTATTTCGTCCTGTGAATATACATGCATTCCTGCACGTTTACCCACAAAACGACGGAGGCAGTTAGCCGGCGCATGGTCCAGCAGTTCATTGCTGGACAATGCGTCATAAAGGATTACCCTGGCGTTTTGAATAGCCTTTAACCCTTTAACAGTGATCAATTCCGGATCACCTGGGCCTGCACCTATCAATGTGAGTTTGGGTTGTATCTTTTGCATGAGTGGTCGTGTTTTTGATAAATAAATAATTAAGCCTGCACCAGTTCGCTGGCTCTCTGACGGTATACCTGTGCAGCATTATAAAATGACTGCGCCTGCTGGAAATAAGTTTTTGCAAAACTTTCCGTAGGCTCGTTACCGTTAATCTGCAGCACTACTGTTTTAAAATCAGGCTCAAAGCTGAATTTACCGGTAGCCACAAAATGTTTATCGAAATCGTTCATGATACCGATCTGCGTATTACCGCTGATGGCTTCGCCGAGTAACAGTGCTTTTGCGCCCTGCACAAAGGAAGAATAAGCGTGATAAATTCCATCTGAATAGGCGCCTTTAATAATGGCGGCACTGCTCAGTTCCAGTTTTTCTTCTGCTTCCAGCAGCAGCGTAGCCACCAGGTCGATGATTACACCGGCGCACTCTCCCACGCCGATAGCTGTAGCGTAGTCCTGCGCCTGTCCCCAGTCGATAAAGTCGCCCGCGGTGAGGGAACTGAGATCTGCCAGTGGTTTCAGCAATTCGTAGAAATACTTTTCACCTTTACGGTCGTAGTACTCGTTGAACAGTTCATTTTCCTGGGCATTGATTTCATAGTCGTGCAGCAGGCTGCGTAATACGTCCGGGCCGCGGCGGCTTGGTACCTTAATTACTTTATCGGCAACGCGGCCTGCGCCATCGCCTACAATACCGCCACCGAGCAGTACCTGCAGGGCGGGAAGTACTTTACCGGCGCTCTTCATGGAGCTGCCGTGGAAACCAATGCTGGCAATACCGTGCTGACCGCAGGAGTTCATACATCCGCTGATCTTTATTTTGATGTCTTTGTTATAAACGAGATCCGGGAATTCATCGGTGATCACATCTTCCAGTACTTTGGCGATGCCGGTGCTGCTGGAGATGCCGAGGTTGCAGGTATCGGTACCAGGGCATGCCGTGATATCTGCGATGCTGTCGAATCCGGGATCTGCAAAGCCTGCTTCTTCCAGTACGCTGAAAACATACGGGAGATTTGCCGGCAGGATGTATTTCAGTAACAGGCCCTGGTTGGCAGTTACACGTACATCGTCGGCTATTACGGGGCGCAGCGCTTCGATAAGTTTGCGGCTGATCGCTGAACCGATGTTACCCAGTGTTATTTTAACGTAAGCCGCGAAGTATCCTTTTTGTTTTTGCTCAAAGGTGTTGGTAGCTTTCCAGGCTTCGTATTTCTTTGGATCTTTTATGCTGTAAGCCGGTGTTGGCACTGCGGGAGGCGGTGTTGTTGCCAGCCATGCGTCTGCATCTACCGGTACGCTTTTTACTTTTATGGCTTTGTATTCTTCTTTAATGAGGCGCTCAAATTCTTCCATTCCAATTTTCTGGATGAGGAACTTCATGCGGGCTTTGTTCCTGCTGGTTCTTTCACCATAGCGGTCGAACACGCGCAGTACGTTTTCGATATATGGAATAAGCTGATCTGTTTCGAGGAACTCGTATACTACTTTAGCGAGAAAGGGTTGTGCGCCCAAACCGCCGCCTACCAATACTTTGAAGCCACGTACTTCTTTACCATCGATGATCTTTACTTTGGGGATCATGCCAAAGTCGTGCATAAATGACCAGGCTGTATCTTTTTCAGAAGAGGAGAAAGAGATCTTTATTTTGCGGCCCATTTCCTGGCTCACCGGGTTACGCAGGAAGTAGCGGAAGGTGGCATCGGCGTATGGCGTAACGTCAAATGGTTCATCCGGATCGATACCGGCGCGGTCTGATGCGGTGACGTTGCGAACGGTGTTACCGCAGGCTTCGCGGATGGTGATGCCATCCTGTTCCAGTTTAGACCATAATTCGGGTGTTCTGTCGAGGCTCACGTAGTGGATCTGTACGTCCTGGCGGGTAGTCAGGTGCAGATTACTGGTGGCATATTCATCTGAAATTTCGGTAATGCGGTGCCATTGTTTCAGGGTCATTTTACCGTATGGCAATTTGATGCGGATCATTTGCACACCGGGCTGACGCTGACCGTAAATACCTCTGGCCAGGCGGAGGCTGCGGAACTTTTCGTCTGACACGGCGCCTTCGCGGAACAGGCGGATCTTCTTCTCCAGGTCTATAATATCTTGTTCAACGATTGGATTTTCTAGTTCTGTTCTGAAGCTTTGCATAAAAAGTATTTTCAGTGGTGGTAAAGCAATTATTTAATTCTGGTTTGGGGGTGTTGGTCGTTTTTTAAATAAAAAAGCCCCCGGATTGTTAGCGGAGGCCTCGTATAATGTTGATTTACAGCAAGATGATCACTGATTTTCCATATTACACGCGCCTCATGGGTGTTGATGAACAACAACTGTTTCTACGACAATTCCTTCTATCATTACCCATATTCCCTATAATTTTAGTAGAGTAATACAAAGATATAAATGCAGGGCATCTTTCCAAAACTTTTTTCAACATTCAATAAGGCCCCAAAAAGGGGGGAAATTAGCAGAGGCCGCAGGTTTGCAGCGGGCAGGCGGCGTAAACGCCGGTCTGGGACGGATTGGCGGAGAGCGGCCTGCCTGGTTACCGCAGCAATGCGATAACCAAAGTTTATGGCGTATAACTTATTGTTATGGGATAACGCGTGCCGGTACGCTGGTACGGGGTTAAGGGGAAGCATCCCCGGCGTATACCGGAAGTAAAGGTGGACTTGAAGCCCAAATGCAGGCTGGCAAACAGTTAGCGGCCCACTGCAATCTCCCCGCATAACTTCTTATCTTTGCCGCGCATAAATGGAAAACATATGATAGATACGGTAATATTTGATATGGATGGCCTGCTGATAGACTCAGAACCTTTATGGGGCATCGCCATGCGGGAGGTGTTTGCAACGGTGGGGGTAAACCTTTCGCCGGAGCTGACGCATCTGACCACGGGGCTTCGCACCAAGGAAGTGGTGAGTTACTGGCATAATTACTATAAATGGGAAGGAAAGAGTGCAGAGCAGGTAGTAAATGAAATTATTGACAGCGTAATACAAAAAATTATAGCGGAGGGCTATCCTATGGAGGGGTTATCGTATATCCTGCAATATTTCCGGGAGAAAGGGTTCAAAATGGGGCTGGCTTCTTCTTCCCCGCTGCGCCTGATTAATGCGGCACTGGAGCATTTGCAGATAAAAGACGCTTTCCAGGCGGTATATTCTGCTGAGTTTGAGGATTATGGGAAGCCGCATCCGGCTGTGTACCTGGCCTGCGCCAAAGCCTTGGGCAGTGATCCGCTGGACTGCATCGCTTTTGAGGATTCTGTAACGGGTATGACTGCTGCCAAGGCGGCGCGGATGACTACGGTGGTGGTACCGGAGGCGCATAACCGGCATGATCCGCGGTATGCGTTGGCTAATATGAAACTGGACAGTTTGCTGGAATTCAATGATGCGAAGCTGTCGTTGCTGATGAAGTAAAGACCGGTAACTATTATAAAAAAATCCCGCTCCGATGTTACTCGAAGCGGGATTTATTATTTAATGAAACCGGATCTTATTGCGCGCTTTTTTCTTCGCCGCCTTCGGATTGTTTCAGTTTTTCTCTCAGTTCAGCTAAAGCGCCGAGATCACCTAAAGTGGCTTTCTCAACTTTACCCTGGATGTTTTTCACAGCCTTACGGGTTTTATCAGCTTCTTCTCTCTTCTCTTTCACTACAGCCTGTTTTTCTTCCGCCTGTGCTTTTTCCCAAACCCTGGTATGAGAAACGAGGATACGTTTTTCGCTGCGATCGAATTCGATGATCATGAATTCTTTCACATCTTCAACGTTGATTGGTTTTTCATCTTCAGTTCTGAGGTGACGTGCAGGAGCGTAAGCTTCCAGACCGTACTGCAGTTGAACCGTAGCGCCTTTATCATCTTTCTTCACAACGGTACCTTCGTGTACAGAGTTGATCGGGAAGATAGTTTCAAAAGTGTTCCATGGATCTTCTTCGATCTGTTTGTGACCGAGGCTCAGTTTACGGTTGTCTTTATCAATACCCAGGATTACTACATCTATTTCGTTACCTACTTTAGTGTATTCAGATGGGTGGTTAAAACGTTTGATCCAGCTCAGGTCAGAGATGTGGATCATTCCACCGATACCAGTTTCCAGTTCAACGAATACGCCATAAGGAGTGATGTTTTTCACGATACCTTTGTGACGGCTTTCAACCGGGAATTTAGTTTCGATAGTAGACCATGGATCTTCTGTCAGTTGCTTGATAGACAGGCTCATTTTGCGTTCTTCCTTGCTCAGGGTAACTACAACGGCTTCGTATTCTTCTCCTAATTTGAAGAATTCTTTAGCGTTGATTGGCGTAGAAGCCCATGAGATTTCAGATACGTGAACCAGACCTTCCACACCTGGCATGATTTCCAGGAATGCACCGTAGTCTTCAATGTTTACAACTTTACCTTTTACTTTAGCACCTTCGGTGATAGTAGCTGGCAAAGTATCCCACGGATGCGGGGTCAATTGTTTGTAGCCGAGGCTTATGCGACGTTTTTCGTCATCGAAGTCAAGCACAACAACGTTGATTTTCTGATCCATCTGCAGTACTTCGCTCGGATGGGAGATACGGCCCCAGCTGATATCTGTGATATACAGCAAGCCGTCCAGACCACCCAGGTCGATGAACGCACCGAAGTCGGTGATATTTTTGATGGTACCTTCCAGCACCTGGCCTTTTTCCAGTTTGCTGATGATATCCACTCTCTGTTGTTCGATATCGCTTTCGATGAGCGCTTTGTGGGAAACAACGGCGTTGCGGATGGTTTCGTTTACTTTCACCACCTTGAATTCCATTGTTTTGCCTACAAACTGGTCGTAATCTGTAACTGGTTTCACATCGATCTGAGAACCCGGCAGGAATGTTTCCATACCATATACATCTACGATCAGGCCGCCTTTGGTTTTGCTGGTAACGGTACCAGTAACCACTTCGCCTGTTTTGTAAACTTCCACGATTTTTTCCCATGCACGTTTCTGGCGAGCCTGTTTACGGCTCAGGTGCAGGTTACCATCGCGGTCTTCTTTTTCTACTACCAGCACTTCCACTTCATCACCGATCTTCAGACCTGGTAAATCACGGAATTCGTTCAGAGAAATCAAACCATCAGATTTGAATCCGATGTTGATCACTACATCTGTGTTGGTTAAACCTACAACAGTACCTGTCAGCAGGCTGTTTTCTTCAAACACCTTGAAAGTGCTGTCGTAAGTAACATCGTACTTTTCTTTTTCCTCTTTGCTGTAAGAAGAAACGTTACGTTTGTCAACGCTCCAGTCAAAATCGTCGTGTGCCGTTTCAACTTTTGCTACAGGTGCCTTTGGTGTCGCTGTTTCAACCACAGCAGCTTCTGCTTGTGGAGCCTGTTGTTCAGCGTTTTGTTCGTTAGAAATGTTGTTTTCGCTCATAAAAAATTAAAATTTTACCCGGAATACCCGGATACCCTGTTTTATGGGACGGCAAAAATACGAAAAAATACCCGTTTATACGTATTTTTATTGAAGAAATCCACCTTCCGCTGCGGTATTGGCTGGTCTTCTCAGATATTTTTTAATTGCATTATTAATAATCTTACTACGACAAAAAATTAAACTGCGTAAACGGCATTTTTTTTGCCGCAGGAAGAACCAGTATCCGGATTAATTGTTGTTAACAGGTGCAGGAGAGATGATATTCATTAGCAGTGAACAGGCTTACTTTTCGTGCTTTCAAAATGTTAATTACTATTATTTAATCCCGGATTTTATTTTAATTTGTGTATATGAACGGGACCTCATTTCAATCGGATATTCGCTACTGGCTCAGGCAGGGAAACACAGTTAACTATTTGCTTTTCTGGAATATCGTCATCTTCCTGGGATTAAATATACTGCGTCTTATTGCGTTCCTGACCAAGCAGCCCACTCCTTTTGAATGGACCTATGACCAGCTGGCCATGAATGTTCCGCTCAGCGCATTTATCCTAAAGCCCTGGGGGCTGATCACTTACATGTTTACACATGTTGGCATCTTCCACGCCCTCTTCAATATGATCAACCTTTACTGGTTTGGTAACCTGTTCCGGGATTTCCTGGGAAATAAGCGGGTACTTCCCCTTTATTTGCTGGGAGGTATTGCGGGCGGTTTATTGTACCTGCTGAGTGCCAGTCTTTTTCCGGGCTTCGTAGGTACCACTATGGTGGGCGCTTCAGCTGCCATCATGTGTATCCTGGTGGCAGCGGCAACCCTGATGCCCAATTTTGAAATTGGCCTGATGTTCCTGGGCAGCGTGAAACTGAAATGGCTGGCGATGGCCCTGGTGATACTGGGATTGATCTCTATCCCGGATGGTAACATCGGCGGCCTGATTTCCCACATGGGCGGTTCCCTGCTGGGCTTCCTCTATATACGCACCCTGCAGGCAGGTACTGACCTCTGCCAGCCCCTGATATGGTTATTTGATTTCAACAACCGCCGACAGCAACGGCCGACACGTAAATTCAAACCCAAGAAGTCGCCGCTGAAAGTGGTAAAAAAAGCCGAAGACAGGGACCCTTCCAGGTTAGACCAGCTCCTGGATAAAATCAATGAAAAAGGTTATAATAGCCTCAGCGCCGAAGAAAAAGCATGGCTGGACAAAGTGAGCAAAGAAAACTGATTAACTTTGTCCTTCAATTTTCTGCCATTTAACACATGAAAACATTTAACGTTCCGGTTATATATCGCAGTCCGCTGATCAGCGCCATCAAAAACCAGCGCAAGCAGCAGGACCGCATGAAAAAAGGACTTCACGCCCACCGAGCTGGATTTTGGTCCGCTCCGGATTTTACTGGCCCGGCACTTCGGATTCTGTTATGGTGTGGAAAACGCCATTGAAATTGCCTTCAAAACCGTGGACGAAAACCCGGGCAAACGGATCTTCCTGCTCAGTGAAATGATTCACAACCCGCATGTAAACAACGATCTGCTTGACCGCGGCGTGCAATTTATTATGGATACCGCCGGCCATCAGCTGGTTCCCTGGGAAAGCCTGCAAACAGATGATATTGTGATCATCCCTGCATTTGGCACTACCCTGGAAACCGAGCGGCAGCTGGCCTCCCTGGGTATTGAACCGCTGAAATATAATACCACCTGTCCTTTTGTGGAACGCGTATGGAACAAGGCGGAACAGATTGGTAAGAAAAACTATACGGTAATTGTACACGGCAAGCCAAAGCACGAAGAAACCAGGGCTACCTTTTCCCATAGCGCCTCCGGCACGCCTACCGTGGTAGTAAAAGATATTAAGGAAGCGGAGCTGCTGGCAGAGTTTATTACCGGCCGGCGTACCCCGGAGGAATTTAATACCTTGTTCAAAGGACAATATTCACCCGGTTTTAACCCGGCTACCGATCTTCAACGGGTAGGCGTAGTGAACCAAACCACGATGCTGGCTACCGAAACGCAGGCCATTGCCGATTACATCCGGCAGGTGATGATCACTCATTTCGGGCTTACAGAGGCTACCGCCGGCGAAAGGTTTGCCGATACCCGCGATACGCTCTGTTACGCCACCAATGATAACCAGACGGCCGTTACCGGCATGCTGCAGGAACCTGCTGACCTGGCCATTGTAGTGGGAGGCTATAACAGCTCTAATACTTCGCACCTCGTGGAACTGTGTGAAGAAAAGCTGCCTACTTATTTTATCTCATCTCCCGAAAAAATACTATCCGCAAAGGCGATTAATCACTGGGACTTTCACCATAAAGAAGAGATTATTGCTGACCGCTTTTTACCGGAAAAAGAAAAGGTAACCATCCTGCTTACCAGCGGCGCTTCCTGTCCGGATGCCCTTGTGGAAGGCGTGATACGCCGGCTGCTTTCGTTTTACCAGCTGGAGCACAAGGCAGATGAAATGGCTATAATTGATTAAAAGTATCTATCTGTACAAAACTGATTAAAATGTCATAAAAGCAAAAAAGACACCACGTGGTGTCTTTTTTCTTTGGGGCTAATCACGCTAGTAATGCAGAGTATAAAATCTTTATATTGCGTTTATATTGAAATCGTAATTCAAAAGTAGTTTATCTCCAATATGCCCGCAATAGCCATTTATTATATGGTAGGTAATTAATTATAACTGGCATAAAAACGAATAAAATCGGAATACGCACTTCTGCAAATACGCTGTACATCCTCATTTAGAACTGCATCGCCTTTTTCAGGAACTCTGCTTTGCGTCTTCTGGACACTTCTACCTGCGTACCATCACTCATCAGTGCAAAGCCTCCTTCTCCCCTGGATATACGATTGCATTTGCTGCATATTTATCAGGTGGGAATTATGTACCCGGAAGAAATCCACATCAGACAGCAACTCCTCAAACTCTTTCAGGGGGCGGGATACCATGAGATTTTTCTTATCCGTAAAAAAGATGCGGGTATAGTTACCGGTCGATTCGCAACGGACAATGTTCTGCACAGGCATAAACACCAGGCCGTTGATAGTGGGTAATGCAATTTTCTTGTGTGTTTGCTGTATTGTTTTCATGTTCTGCAAAAACACTTCCATCGGAGAAATGCCCTGGTCCTTTGGCCGGTTCAATTTCTTCTCCCTGCATTTTTCCAGAGCATCCTGTAATTCCTTTACACTAAAGGGTTTCAGCAGGTAGTCGAGCGCATTGAACTTAATTGCTTTTAAAGCATATTGTTCATAGGCTGTTGTGAAGATGACATCGAAGTACACCTTTTCAAATAGCTTCAACAGCTCAAAGCCATTCTGATAGGGCATTTCCACGTCGAGAAATACCAGATCCGGCTGCAGTTCATCAATCATTTCCTTCGCTTCCCTTACACTTTTAGCCCAACCAATCACCTGTACACCGGGACATTTTTTTTGCAGCATCGTTTGTAGTGCATCAATGCAGTGTTGCTCATCATCAACGATGATAGCTTTTATTTCGCTCATACAAGTAGCTTTTGTTAGCTGTTAGCTATCAGCTGTTTTTATGGTTTATCAGTGAGTAAGCTAAAATATAAATTCCGCAGGTAAAATTATAGTCACCTTTGTTCCGGTGGCCTTTCCGGCTTCATCTTCCAGGTCTGTTACCGTTACTTTTGCTTCCTTGTTATTAATCTTACGGATCAGGTCTATCCTGCCTTCCGTTACTTTCATGCCTACAGAATTATGTAGCCGTCCTTTCTTTTCTTTTATTTCCATTGCTTTTTTTCTGCCTATGCCGTTATCGGTGATCGTGCATACCAGGCTTCTTTTTTCCAGTACAATTTCAATATCAAGGATTCCTTTTTCATCCGGGTGTTTATGCACGAGTCCATGCCAGATAGCGTTTTCCACATATGGTTGTAATATCATGGGGGGTATCAGTACTTCATCATCATTAATCTCCGCATCTATGAGGAACCGGTATTCAAAGATGCCGTTACAGCGTAATGATTCCAGGTCAAGATACAACCTTAATGATTCCAGTTCTTTATTCAGGGTAACAAAAGTGTGCTGGGTGTTATCGAGGATGAGGCGCATGAGCCGGGAAAACTTGGTCAGATAGTCGGATGCCTCTTCCTGGTTATTGCTCCAGATGTACCGGTGGATGGAGCTGAGGGAGTTAAAGATGAAGTGCGGATTCATCTGGGAGCGGAGCGACCGCAGTTCCAGCTGTAAGGTTCGTTTATTTGCCTTCAGGTTACGGTGACGGATATAGAACAACCCGCCCACGATGGCCATTAACAGGAATGCCGCCAGGAAAAAGGTGACCACCACATTGCGTTTGGTGCGTAGCGCCGCTATCACTTTATCATGTTCCAGGTTACGGATCTGGTTATCTTTCCGGTCTACTTCGTAAATGGTTTGCATCTGGGCGAGGGCCATTGCCGACTTCTCATCCAGGATACTGTCTTTATACAACAGTGATTTATCGGTCGCTTCCAGTGATTTTTTAAAGTCCCCGCTTTCTTTAAAGTCTGCTGCGAGTGCTTTATATGCGTCCATCAGCATGGCTTTGAAGCCCCAGAAGGTGCTGATCTCGATCGATTGCAGCATATTTTTCCTGGCTTCCTCGTGTTTCCCTTGTGCGCCCAGCAGTTTACCGATACTGAGGTAGCTTTCCGCCACATGTACCTTATCGTCTACCCGGTCGTTTACTTCCAGTGCTTTTTTCAGGTAGTCCATGGCGGCCGTATAATCTTTCTTTTCCTTATAGGCGGCGCCGAGGGCATTATAACATATTGCCATACCGATGGGGCGGTCCATTTTCTGGTTGATGGCCAGGGAACGTTTATAGTATTGGATGGCCAGGTCCAGTTTATTCTGGCCCTGGTATGCGTAACCGAGATTGCCGAGGTTAATGGCTACGCCCAGTTGGTTATCACTTTTCTCTTCCAGTTCGAGGGCGTGGTTAAAGTGGGTGATGGCATCCGCATATTTTTCTGTAGTGAGCTGTATATTCCCTATACTGTTGGTGGCCACGCAAACATTGCGGATGTCGTTGATCTTTTCGGCAAGTATGAGGGCTTTTACGTGGTAGTCGAATCCCTTCTGCAGTTTATCCTGCCGCCGGCAATCTACCCCAGCGTTATTCAGGGAAAATACGATGAGGGAAGTGTCTTTCGCTTCCTCCGCAGCTTTGAGTGCTTTTTCGTGATAATCTTCTGCAACGATATACTGCGACTTATTTCTTTTGGCGGTGCCTAATTCGTTGTATGCCTGCGATACTCCTTTGGGATATTTGAGCTGTAGCGATAAGGTGAGCGCTTCCTGCCAGAAGGGATTTTCTATTTTATGCGATTCAAAAAAGCGGTTGTTTACTCCGCCCTTTTTCAGCAGTAAAGACACTTTCCCGGTATCGGAGGGGAGCCGGCGAACAGAGTCGAGCAGGTTGTATATCCGCAGGGAGTCCTGGGCTATCGCCTCAAAACAGGCCCCCAGCAGGAGCAAGCATAAAAAACATACACCTTTTATAGACATTGGCTGGTCTGTGTGACTACACAATTTAAAAAAGAATTACGAATAACGCATAGCGATCTAAAGATATCCGGTTAAACGGGATAGCGTTACCCTTTCACTGACAATCAAAGTGTTTAAAAAAGCGAAAGGGCGAAAGAATTCGCCCCTTCTTCCTATTAACCGAATACACCTACTGAAAACATGGAACGGCCATGGCGTGCCACGCCATCCCACATTACCTTTAAATGCCTGCTGGCAGCGGTTATGCTCACGCAGACCAAATTTTATATTATAGCAACATTATAATCGGTTAATAGCAAAGGGTCCTTGTGGATATAGCTAGGATAAGACCTTTCCGGGAGCACGATATATGATAACGCGTCTTACGCACTTGTTCTTAATGTCTTATACAGTCGACAGCACTACATCAACAGCACGGACTTTTCCATACAAAAATTACCTAAGCAGTATTTTTCAGGGAGGATCAGGTTGGCTATGCAGAAATGGTCAATAAAAGTTGACATCATTTGGGCATGAAAATAAAATTCTACTGGAAATTCGGGAGGATGTGGAAAAATTATCGGGTTGGTGACCAACAGGCCACATAACAAATGTATAAAAGAGTTTTAATAAAAGGAAATAATATTTTATGAGGAGTGCGCCATAATAGCGTCTTCCACCCATTGCATCACCAGTTGAAGCTGGTCATCGAGGTTCAAGTAGCTGTTATCCAGGATGATAGCATCTTCTGCTTTGCGCAGCGGGCTTATTTCCCGGTTGGCATCAATATAATCTCTCAGTTCGAGGTTTTGTTTTACTTCTTCGAGGGTGATGTTCTTATTTTTCTCATACAGTTCCTTAAACCGGCGCTGCACGCGGATCGCGATGTCGGCGGTCATGAAGATCTTAAGTTCCGCATGGGGAAATACTACGGTACCGATGTCGCGGCCATCCATCACGATGCCTTTACGGGCGCCCATCTTCTTTTGCTGGGCTACGGCCAGATCACGGACTTCCTTTACAGCGGCTACCTCGCTCACTTTTTCAGCTACGATCATTTCGCGGATCAGGTGTTCCACGTTTTCATTGTTGAGATACATTTCGCTGATGCCGGTGAGTGAGTTAGGAACAAAATCCAGGTGTACATCTTCCAGTGCAGTGGCCACGGCTTCATGCGACGTCCAGTCGATCCGGTTTTGAATAAAGTAAAGGGTAATCGCACGATACATGGCACCACTGTCTATATAGGTATAGTTCAGCTTTTTAGCCAGTTGCTTGGCCAAAGTGCTTTTGCCACATGAAGAGTAGCCATCTATCGTGATGATTATTTTTTTCAAAACTATCTGTTTAAATGAATCGCCTATAGGGAAGAACCCTACAAAATTGGGGCAAATCTCCGAGAAAATCAAAACAAAAGGCTGGAATTTCCGGTAGGGGGAAATTCCGGCCTTTTATTGGGCTACTACTACCTTGCAGGTATAAGCCACTTTCATGGTGTCTTTATGGTAGATCACGAGGAAGTAAACGCCTGACGGCAGATCTGAGATATTCACTTCGGCGTCCCTTCTTACCTCATACTGGCGCATTACCTGGCTCCAGGTATCGTGCAGCTGCATCAGCATATCACCGCGGATACCGCGGATAGTGACTTTGAAGTTACCATTATTCGGATTCGGGAATACCTTGATCTGTACAAACGGAGGCACCGCGCGTATTTCAGAATAGGTGATTTTGCCGTTCCTGCCTATTGCCTTGATGCGGTAATAGGTCCAGTCGTCGTAATCATTCACATCCGGGAAGGTATAGCTCAACGGTATGCTGCTATTGCCATTGACGGCTTTTGTTGGCAGCACACCGATTTTCACGAATGCTTCCTGTCTTTCGTAGCGGCGTTCCACTTCAAATGTGGCATTATAAATTTCACGGCTGGTAGTCCAGTTCAGCTGCACCAATAACGGGGCAATCCTGTAGGCTTCAAAGCTGAGGAACATGGCTGGTTTGGCGGAGCCGATCAATGCTGTTTTTGTAAAGTATTCGCTGGCACCTAATGCGTCGAAATGCCGGAGGTGCATGGTTGACGGTTGTACCATCGTCGTGGTGGTTAGTGTACCAGGCAGCGGCCTGTTGGTGATTACCGGTACGGCGTCCCATACGCCGCCAACGAAGCGGGTAATGAAGCTGCTGTCGCGCGATGTAGCATAGGCCGGCAGTTCGCTGAGGTCCATGTGTTGCAGGATCACATCTACTTCTCCCCCGCTGTTATCTACCCGGCGGATATTCCAGGATTTGTTCACGAAGCTGTCAGGATAAGCCCTGCCACCGGCCGCTACGGTAAATACGCTGTCGTATACACGCGCGCCTATCATATCTTTTGCGCCTGTGATGAGCACAGCGGCGGGTGAATAGCTATCATCATCCGTTCCTACGGGGAACACCACTTTTCCACTTGCGTTGGTGATAGCGGCGCGGTATAGTAATCCGCCTGCTATTCCTTTCCCGGTAACCACATAGCGGTAGTCGCTGTAGCCGGTAATAGTACCGGGTGTTTTATCGCCTACCTGGAGATTCCAGCCGTTCAGATAAATGCGTCCGCCCGCAAAATGAAGGTTATTCCTGATCTTCAGATCGCTGAAGTCTTCCAGCAGTAAGCCCGCCGGGTTATTGAGCTGCAGGTTTGGAAAGCTGGCGCCTGTTCCGGCAATAAAGCTGTAAGCGCCAAATATCCTTTGCTGACCGGCGCCGGAAAAGAGGAAGGTGCCGCCGGTACCGGAAGTACCGTCTGCACTTTCATCGGGCAGCGTAGCACCGTTTCCGTTAGTCCATAATTTGCTGAGGAAATAAAAGGTGGCATTGGGATTAGAGCCGAGGACACCGTTGTTTGTCATATCAGCGAAGATGCCTACGTTGGTATTGCCGGCGAGCCATACGGTAGCGCCGGCGGGGATGTAAACGCCTTGCTGGGCGGATGTGAAACCCACCAAAAACAAAAGGGATAATATCAGCAATAGTTTCTTCACCAATGTTTTTTATTGGATTACAGTAATATCGAAAAGTCTGGTGGTTCCTGACAAAGAGTAGGCAGCAACACCAGTATTGACAAAAACTGCTGTTACGGTGTTATCAGCGGATACCCTTGAAGAAATTAAGCGTAAAGTAAAGGGAAAATCAAACCTCGGATTGATGATAACATTGCCGCCCAGCGCAAGCCTAGCACCCGTTACGGCGAATGTTACGGTGGCAGTTGCTGTTGTGCTGTTAGGAATGCTGGTTGCACCGGTAACACCGTTTACACCAGTACAATTCACATTTGACACCCTGTATACACCGTTTAGCACCGTACCGTCAGCGCCAAGTATGGCCGTACCATTTACATCCAGCAAAGCGCCGGGAGCGCTGGTTCCTATACCCACGTTTCCGCCGTTCTGCAGGAACAAACGGTAATCCTGCACGTTGGTTTCCACAAAGTTCAATCCGTTGCTTAACAGATTCCAGTGCCATTTTGGGGTACCTGCGGCATCTTCAAATGCCAGCACATCATTTCCATTTGCACGTACAATTAACGGGTGCCCGTTAAATTTCACGGCGCCGTTGAACAAGGTTAAAGTAGAGGCGGAAAAATCAACGCCGCCGCTTTCGGCAGCGGTTTGTCCCCTGCTTCCCCTGAAAAGTTCTTTATTGTTATACTTCACCACCATATCAATGGCATTGGTGGTTCCGAGGAATTGCGTGGCAGTGGCTGCGTTACCGCCGGTAAGCCAATTGGTGGTAGCAGGGTTATCTGTTAAAATAACGTCGCCGGTACTGTTTATTGAAAGCACTTTAGAAGTAGCTGCTGCCGGCGTAGCAGTGGCCAGGTTTGTTAAGCGCAACCCGGAAGTATTTGCTGAGAAAGGAGCTGAAGTAGACGGTGGCCCTGCTATTTCCACTTTATTCACGGGAGCGTTGGTGCCTATTCCTAACAACAACTTTGTAGCATCCCAGAATAGCTGTCCGTTATTTTCAGCAATAACATTTCCCGTGCCCACATAGGGAATGGAACCGGGTGTTAACCCTTTCACGGTAAGCGTTGTGCCGATCACACCACTTCCGGATATATTAAAATTTGAAGATGCCTGTGTAGTAGTGGTATTCTGAATAAAAGTAGCTGCACCCGCTTTAGCAATCCACTGCGTTCCATTGAAAGTAAGTACATCGTTATTAACAGGGGTGGTACCAAACAATATATCATAGTCAGCTATTTTATTAGCGTTCCATAATTTGTTACCGTTTTTCACCGTCAGTTGTCCGGCTGTGATGGATAAGTTATTATCGATGGTCATGGAAGCAACATCTCCGCTGGCATCCTTTCCTAATATTTTTATGGGTGTACTAACGTCGTTGGCTACACGCAGTGAGTAGGTTTGCAGTCCTTCTGTAAAGTTCTTTAATCCTTTAAACGACTGGGCGCTGTAATTAACAAATCCAGGCGCTGTGAGAGAAGCGTCCGGAATGGTAAGGTTATGAATACCGCCGGCCGAGGCAAAGCCAAAAGTGCCGCCTGGCGTGTACGTGGCTTTAATTTGCTGTGCGGGGGAAAAGTCGTTGTTAATGGATTTGATGGCGGCGCCATCTGCTATCAGTTTTGTCCAGTAGTTATTGGCCCGGACGCGGAAAGTATTATCAGATTCCAGGTAGATGATCATCCCGTTTACCGGGGTAACGATCTGATTGGTATCTGCAATGCGGGTAAGGAGGAGTGCCTGCTTTTTGCTTTCCAGTTCAAGTAAAGCAGATTGTTTTATCAGAGAAGGATTAGTTCCCAGCTTTAATTGTTGTGCCGTCAGCTGTTGATTGCCCAGGCAAAACAGCATTGCAGCACATACTTTTATAAGCCCTTGCAGCTTCATACATCAACATTTAAGGAATGTACCCAAAGGAATAGAACGGCTATGATTTGCACATAGCCGTTCCTATTATTTTCTCAGCTTATTTCTTAATTACGTACCAGTTTGTTCCATTAGACTGGAGTGTGTAGAAGGTCCAGTCGTTGTAGATGGTCAGTTTAGCTCCACCTTCCAGCGTGCCGCCGGCGGAGGTTATCTGTACATCGTTATCAATTTTGGTATCGTCCGGTGCGGAGGCAGCGGGTATCTTTTTAACTGTATAGATACGTCCGGTACAGGTGGTAGCATCTGGTAATACCACGCTGCAAACAGCGTTTGCGCTTACGAGGATGGTATTATCTGTTGCAGCTACCGTGTAAGTGCCGCCGGCAGTAACGGTAGTAATAGACATGGATACAGAACCGGTTACCTGCAAGGTAGAGTTGCCGATGTTATTGGTATCACCGATGTGTACATTTTTCTTTATGGAAACTTCATCGCCAAATTTCTTGGCCCCTGCGAAACTTTGTGCAGCGTTGCTTACCAGGCCACCGGTGGTAGCGGGTGAGGCTACGGGAATGCTCACGGTCACTTCATCTGCCACCTGGGCTACTGCCAGATCGAGACCGGCGTGACTTGATTTGAAGGTCAGGTCTTTAAATGCGCTGGCGGAAAGTTTTCTTTTCACCACATTGCCTGAAGTACCGTCACGGAGTAATACTACATCCTGCGTGGTTCCGTCTGCGATATTGGTGAGCACCACGTTATTGTCGAGCTGTGTATTTCCTTTTACCTGGAGATCGTTATCCAGGGTAGCTTTACCAGTAACACCGAGGGTGCCGGCCAGTGCAGTGGCGCCGGTTACATTCAGGGTACCGCTCAGGGTGGAATTTCCTCCTACAGAGAGATTGCTGGCAGCGCCAGGTAATGTTAAGTTACCGGTGATAGTAGAGTTGCCGGTGATAGTGGCGCCATTAGCCAATACGGTTAATCCTGTTCCGAACTGACCTTTCTTGAGGATGGTCAGATCTTCATTGCCTGTAACAGATTGCAGGAAGGTTTTTAAACCGTCGAACGACTGCGCGCCCGTAGAAACCGCACCGGGATGGGTGGCATCCGCGGCGTGCAGGATCAGTTTAGGCGGTACCGCCGGGTTGGTGTTGTCGATAGTTAAACCGTCGTTCACCGGTGTGGCATCGAATGCGCCGATGATCATTGCCAGTGTGGCTTTATCAAAGCGCTTGTAGTCGGCCAGGCTCAGTAAACCTGCGGTTACTTCACCGGCGCCGGTTACACCTTTTTGTGTGGCGATAGTGAGTAGGTGTGTATCTGTTCCGGTAGTAGTGAAAGCGTAATCATTGGGTGTGGCCGTAGGCGCGGCAGTGGTCAGTTTCTGATCGGCTGCGGTTAAACCGTTGATCTTATTGATCGCTGTGGTAAAGGCTGTTTCCGAGATGGTGCGTTTGTTGATTTTGCCGGTAACGGGATCAATCAGTAGCACATCCACGCCGGCGGTTACCGGGTCCAGCTTTTTCAGGAAGGCATAACCGTTGTCGATCACAAAACCTTCCACATTGTTTCCTTTGAGGGAAAACGGTACGTTGGTGGTGGTGCCGATAAAATCGCCGGTGGTGCCGGGGTTACCCCTGAGGCCCCAGGTGTTGGCTACATCTCCTGTGTTAGCCATTCTTTGCCAGTAGCCGTGATTTCTTACATAGAAGCCTTCTTCACCGGCTTTTTTGAGGTAGATGACCATCCCATCCGGGGGAGTTAAGCCTGTGATGCCCACTGTGTCGGTTAAACGTGGGAGTAATAAGCCTTGTTTATCTGCGTCCAGATCCAGGATAGCGGATTTTTCTATCGTAGTTGGATTTTTACCGACTTTCAGCTGTGCATTTGCCTTTGAGGCGATCATGCCCACACCGCCAACCAGCATCACCCGTACTACAATGCGTAGAGATTTTCTCATAGATATAGGGATAAATATTAAATGTCAAGCCCATCTCCGGCATTTGGTCTTTGCCGGTACGACAGTAATAAGGATAAATAGATTCAATTATCGTGGTGTAAGGGATTTATGTTTCTATATAATCTAAATAATAGTAAAAATATTAAACTGTTATAGTTTGACATAATTTGGATTACATAGATCATATAAAAATCTATGCTGCAAATGTGACATATTAAATCTTTTTAAAAAATGACATGATCATACCATTTTAGTTCCGATAATTATTCACTGACGGGGTAAGGACTCACTATATGTGGGTCGTAAAATATGGTATCGGAAGAAATATATGCTGTTATGGGATGGGGGTGCTTAAAATAATCTAGTGCGGGTAGGGAGGTTAACATGTTCATGTTATAAAAAAAAGCAGCCCATCATTTCTGATGGGCTGCTTTGGTTATGTTTTGCGTGTTATTACGCTTCTGATTTCTCTGATTTACTCTTGGAAGAGTTGTTTTTCAGGGTAAAGATCAGCTTTTGATTTTCCTTATCCAGGTCAGCTACGAGGATATCTCCATCATGGATGTTCATGTTGAGGATTTCTTCTGCCAGCGGATCTTCCAGGTATTTCTGGATGGCTCTGTGGAGCGGTCTGGCGCCGAACTGCTGGTCGTAACCTTTATCTGCCAGGAAGCCTTTGGCTTCGTCTGTCAGTTCCAGGCTGAATCCGAGGTTGTTCAGGCGTTTCAGTACACTTTTCATTGTGATATCAATGATGGTGTAGATGTGCTCTTTCGCCAGGGAGTTAAAGATGATCACGTCATCGATCCTGTTCAGGAATTCGGGAGAGAAGGTACGTTTCAGTGCTTTTTCGATCACTGACTTGGTATTCTCTTCTTCATTTACGGCTCTTGCGCTGGTGGTAAAACCTACGCCGGCGCCGAAATCTTTCAGCTGACGGGCTCCGATGTTGGAGGTCATGATGATGAGGGTATTTTTGAAATCCACTTTACGGCCGAGACCATCGGTGAGGATACCATCATCCAGTACCTGCAGCAGGAGGTTATAAATATCCGGATGCGCTTTTTCAATTTCATCCAGGAGGATTACGGAGTAAGGTTTGCGGCGAACTTTTTCAGTCAGCTGACCACCTTCTTCGTATCCAACATATCCCGGAGGGGCGCCAATGAGGCGGCTAACAGAGAATTTCTCCATGTATTCGCTCATGTCGATGCGGATAAGCGCTTCGTCGGAGTCGAACATATAGCGGGCCAGTGATTTGGCGAGCTCTGTTTTACCTACCCCGGTAGGGCCGAGGAATATGAAGGTACCTATTGGTTTTTTCGGATCTTTCAGACCTACGCGGTTACGCTGAATGGCTTTGGTGACTTTGCTGATGGCTTCATCCTGTCCAACCACGGCGCCTTTAAGGTCTTCACCCATGCGGCGGAGTTTTTCAGTTTCAGCCTGTACCATCCTTTTAACGGGGATACCGGTCATCATGCTTACCACTTCTGCAATAGCTTCCTCGTCGATCGGGTAGCGTTTATGCTTCACTTCTTCTTCCCACATTGCTTTTGCGCGTTCCAGGTCTTCACCCAGTTTCTTTTCAGTATCGCGTAAAGCAGCTGCTTCTTCGAAGCGTTGGCTTTTCACTACCTTATTCTTTTCCTGTTTGATATCTTCTATCTGTTTTTCCAGGTCGAGGATATTCTGAGGAACATTGATGTTTTTCAGGTGAACGCGGGCGCCTACTTCATCGAGTACGTCAATTGCCTTGTCGGGCAGGAGGCGGTCGGTCATGTAGCGGTCGCTCAGTTTCACGCAGGCATCAATGGCTGCATCTGTATAGCTTACGTTATGGTATTCTTCATAACGCGGCTTGATGTTATTGAGGATCATGATGGTTTCATCCACGCTTGGTGGTTCAACCATTACTTTCTGGAACCTGCGGTCGAGTGCGCCATCTTTTTCGATGTACATGCGGTACTCATCGAGGGTGGAAGCGCCAATGCATTGGAGTTCGCCTCTTGCGAGTGCCGGTTTAAAGATGTTGGAAGCGTCCAGTGAACCGGAAGCGCCACCAGCGCCCACGATTGTATGAATTTCATCGATAAACAGGATTACGTCCCTGTTTTTCTCGAGTTCATTCATGATGGCCTTCATCCTTTCCTCAAACTGGCCGCGGTATTTGGTACCGGCCACCAGTGCGGCGAGGTCGAGGCTTACCACGCGCTTATCGAAAAGCACGCGGGAAACTTTACGCTGCACGATACGCAGCGCCAAACCTTCCACGATGGCGGTTTTACCCACACCGGGTTCACCAATAAGGATCGGATTGTTCTTTTTACGGCGGGAAAGTATCTGGGATACCCTTTCAATTTCCTGCTCGCGGCCAACAATCGGGTCTAAGCTGCCACTCTCGGCCAGCTTGGTAATATCTCTACCAAAGTTATCCAGTACGGGCGTCTTGGATTTGGTATTTGTCTGTTTGGCTTTGCTTGCGTAACTCTTTCTTTCGTCCTCAAACTCTTCTTCGCCCGGATCGTCGAATTCAGATTTAGGGTCCGCAGATTTTACAAAGCCCAGTTCGTTTTTAAAAGTATCGTAGTCCACGTCAAATTGTTGTAAGATTTGTGTACAAACGTTTTCCTTATTCTTGAGTATAGAAAGCATGAGGTGTTCCGTTTCCACCGTAGCGCTTTTCAGTGCTTTGGCTTCCAGTACGGTAACCCGTATAACTTTCTCTGCCTGTCTGGTAAGCGGGAGACTATTGATGTTAGCGATATTCTTTCCTGTCTTATCTTTAACAGCCAGCTCTACTTCCTTGCGTAACTCATACAGATCTACGTTCAAAGCCTGCAGAATCTTTACGGCCGTGCCCTCGCCTTCTCGAATAATACCTAACAGCAGGTGTTCAGTACCTATGAAGTCATTGCCCAGGCGTAAAGCTTCCTCTCTGCTGAACGAAATGATCTCCTTAACTTGCGGTGAAAAATTCTGGTCCATTGTGAGATTATTAAATTATCAAAAACCCTTACGGGGGCTTGCTTATACAATAATAACGAATAATTCTGACTTAAGATTATCACGCTTTATGCGGAAATGAAGTTATTCCTTTTTAAACTTAAACAACTTACACTTTAATAGTATAAGATTATTTTTGTGGTGATGCGGGTACGTTCGTTTAAAAATATCTACGAAGAAAAAGAGGTTTTTGTTTTCAATCTCTTGCGGTTATATTTTATAGGCGGGTCCCTCTGTTCAAAATTTATTTTTACTAAAAGTATAAAACAACGTCCAACGCATGAAATTCAAAATTGATACCAAAGAAAAAATAGTCGTTTTTTGTCCGGAAGAAGCAGCATTGGATGCTAATTTGTCAGACGACTTTGTGGCTACTGCAACAGGATTGCCGGAGCTGGAAGGACGCAATCTCATACTGGATATGACATTGGTACAAAAAATTGATGCAAAGGGCGTTGAAGCCATTTTAACAGTTTATCAGCGTATGTATGACACTAATTTATCCTGCGCAATCACCGGTCTTAACAACACTTTAACAGCTGAGTTGAAATCTGCGGGAGATGATATGCTCAATCTGGCGCCTACCATGGCAGAGGCAATAGACCTCATAATGATGGAAGAGCTGGAAAGAGAATTACTGAATGGATTGGAGTAAGGATGGATTGCAGCTCTTTTTTACTCCCACGTAAGGGTGATTTGAAAAAAGAGGCAATTGAACGATTAAAGCTATTTACATGTTCGCAGTCACGATATTAGGTAACAATTCTGCTATCCCCACCCTGGACAGGCACCCCACTGCCCAGGTAGTTACCTGCAATGAGCAGCTCCTGCTGGTAGATTGCGGAGAAGGCACACAATTACAGATCGCACGGTACCGGATCAGGCGCAGTAAGCTGAGATATATTTTCATCAGCCATCTTCACGGCGATCATTACTTCGGGCTGATCGGCCTGTTGAATACGCTCAGCCTTATGGGCCGTACCGACCCGATCAGCGTATATGCGCCACCGGAGCTGGAACAAATTATCCAGCTACAGCTGGATTGCTCTGGCACTGTGCTGAAGTTTGAACTGACCTTTGTGCCGCTTCAACCGGGATACAGTGGTATTATCCTGGAGGATAAGGATCTTACGGTAAGCTGTTTTCCTACCCAGCACCGGATCACCTGTTTTGGTTTTTCTTTTGAGATGCAGAAACGCAAGCGCAAGCTGATCCCCGAACAGGCCAGGGCTTATGAGATCCCGGCTGCTTATTTCAGCAAATTGCAGGATGGCGCCGATTATCAGCGGAAAGACGGCACCGTGGTAAAAAATGACTGGGTAACTTTACCCCCGCCTCCCGGCAAGCGGTATGTGTATTGTGCCGACACCCTGTATGATGTAAACCTGTTGCCGGTGCTGAAGGATGCGGACCTCATGTATCATGAAACCACCTACCTGCACGATTTAGAGCAGCGGGCCGCAGAGCGCTTTCACAGCACTTCTGTGCAGGCGGCCTCCCTCGCAGCTGCAGCGGCGGTAAAACGGCTGCTGATCGGCCATTTTTCTTCCAAATACACCGAATTACAACCTTTCCTGGATGAATCCAGGCCAGTTTTCCTGAATACGGAGATTGCGGAAGAGGGCGTAACCTATATTATCTAGGTTTATAAAATGAAAGCAGCAGCCATCCCTGGTGGATGGCTGCTGCTTTTTTTATTTACATTTTACTGTTAGTAGTTCTTCAGATAGGCTGCTATCTTGCTATACAGTCCGTCGGTAACGGGCAGTACAGGCAGGCGGAAAGTATTTTCCATAATCCCTGCGTAATGCAGGAATGCCTTGATACCGGCAGGATTATTTTCGGAGAACATCAGTTCAAATCCTTCCAGCATTTTGTAATTGAGCGTCCGTGCAGCGGGATAATCGTTTAACAGGGCAGCGTGTACCATGCTGGAAAAATCGGTCGCAAAATAGTTGGCTGCTACCGAAATAACGCCGTCCATGCCGCAGGCCAGCTGACCCAGCGCCAGTGCGTCGTCGCCGCTGATAACGAGGAAATCCTTTGGTTTATCACGGATAATCTGCATGCACTGCATAATATCGCCGGAAGCTTCCTTCATGGCCACGATGTTTTCCACTTCATGCGCCAGGCGCAGGGTGGTTTCCGCAGTCATATTCCGACCGGTACGGGCGGGAACATTGTACAGGATCACCGGCTTGGGAGAGGCTTCAGCAATGGTTTTATAGTGCTGAAAGATACCTTCCTGGGTAGGTTTACTATAGTATGGCGCTACGCTGAGAATGGCCGCCGCTTCATCAAGCGGGCATTTCTCCAGCCGTTTTACCACATCCCTTGTGTTATAATCGCCAACGCCAATCACTACAGGCACCCGCTTCGACACCTTTTCGAAAGTGAATTTTATCAAATCCAGCTTTTCATCTGCAGAAAGAGTAGGTGTTTCGCCAGTTGTGCCTAAAGACACAACATAGTTCACGCCGCCATCGATCACGTAGTTGATCAACTTTTCCAAAGCATTCCAATCGATGCTTTCATCTGCTTTAAAGGGTGTTACCAATGCCACCCCGGTGCCTTTTAGTTGTTCCATATTGCGTTTACGGGAAAATAAAAATTTCGAACTTCGAAGGCCGAAATTCGAAATTTTTATTGTTATCTCTAAATATTTTTTATTTCTCTTCGTAGAAACCCATGCGGGAGAACTTATCGATCCTTTGTTCGATGCGGGTATCCGGATCAATTTTCTTTAATTCTGCGAGTGTTTCCTTGATGCGGACCTTCAGTAGGTGGGCCATTTCATCGGGATTTACGTGAGCGCCGCCGAGTGGTTCACGTACGATGCCGTCTACCAGGCCAAACTGGCTCATATAATCGGAGGTCAGCTTCAGCTCTTCTGCCGCTTTTTCCTTGAAATTCCAGCTACGCCAGAGGATTGTGGAGCAGTTTTCGGGAGAAATTACCGTGTACCAGCTGTTTTCAAGCATAAATACGCGGTCGCCGATACCGATGCCGAGTGCACCACCGGAAGCGCCTTCCCCGATTACGATACAGATGACGGGGACGCGGAGTTTTACCATTTCAAAGAGGTTGCGGGCAATGGCTTCTGCCTGGCCTCTTTCTTCCGCTTCCAGGCCGGGATAAGCGCCGGGGGTATCGATGAGGGTAACAATGGGCTTATTGAATCTTTCGGCCAGTTTCATCAGGCGCAGGGCCTTGCGGTACCCTTCGGGGTTGGCCATACCAAAGTTCCTGAGCTGGCGCATTTTGGTGTTTACGCCTTTCTGCTGACCAATAAACATGACTGTTTCGCCATCCAGGTCGGCGAAACCGCCTACCATGGCTTTATCGTCTTTTACATTCCGGTCGCCATGCAGTTCCGTAAAATTGGTGGACATTTTTTCGATGTACGCCAGTGTATAGGGCCTATCCGGATGACGGCTCAGCTGTACGCGCTGGAATGCGGTGAGGTGGTCGTAGATATTCTGGCGGGTATCAGCAATTTTTTGCTCATACTCGCTAACAGTAGCAGAAACATCCACACCTGATTTTTCACCATTTTCCTTCAGCTTCTCCAGCTGATCGTATAAGTCAGCGATAGGTTTCTCGAAATCCAGGAATTGCATAATTTGATTAAATTGGTTAAAGATCGGATGTAAAGATAATGCTGAAAATATTTTTTAAAAAAGATTTGCTTAATTGGGAACTTTGTTGCTATCTTTGCAATCCCAAAACGGAAGAACACAACGGATTGGGACACAAGTTCTTAGGACAAAAAAGGAATGGATCGGTAGTTCAGTTGGTTAGAATGCCGCCCTGTCACGGCGGAGGTCGCGGGTTCGAGTCCCGTCCGGTCCGCAAAGCCACTCTTTAAGAGTGGCTTTTTTGTTGAAACCATGTCAGTAATCAGACCTGCCTACCCTACTCTTTTAAAGGTGAGTTGCGGAAATTATTAAGTCTGCAACGTCCTTGGGATGGCTTATATAGACACTATGGCTTGCACCTTCTACTTCAACTATTTTCTTACTATTAGCCCTTTTTGCATACATCCGTTCTAAATCAGGGTTAATAATCCTATCGGATTTTGCTACCATATACCAAACCGGTTTCGTTTTCCAGGCCGGATCTTGAATGATGGCATGGAATACCACGTCAGCAGTAGGCGTTTGCGAATTTGCCATAAACGCTGCTTTTGCTTTTTGCAGGTCACCTGAGAAATCAGCGGCAAACATCTTTGGGTTGATGTAGTCCCAGCCGTCATTTCCCTTGATCAGTGATTTATAGGCAGCCGGGAAAATTTTGCCATTGTCAGCTTCAGATTCACCATGATCCGGTGCATGCGCGGCAATATATACCAGTCCGCTAACGAGGGAATTATTACCCGCCGTTGTTATTACTGCGCCTCCGTAGCTATGCCCTACCAAAATACAAGGCCCGTCCTGCAGGTCAATTACCCGTTTTACCGCAGCTACATCGCCGTCAAAGGTAGTCAGTGTAGGCTGGGCAATGCTGACCTTATAACCTTTTTTGGTGAGGATTTCATAGACCTGTTCCCACCCCGAGCCATCTACAAATGCGCCATGAACAAGCACAATGTTTTGGACCTTTGGGGAAACCTGGGCTTGTAACTTTGCGACGAAAATCGTCATAATACAAATAACCAGCATTTTAAATGTGCGAATGCCACGATTGGGATGTAGGTTCATAGTATACTTTTTTAAAAATTTGTTTATAAAATGACAGAGTGCCGTCAGTTTTCAATTCTGTTGCCGGAAATCCGACGGTGACTTACCGGTTTTGTTTTTAAATATCTTTGTAAAATGAGAGGGGTGTTCAAAACCCAGTTCAAATGCAATTTCACTGATGTTTTTCTCTGTGCTCCACAGCAGGGATTTCGCTTTGTCCACCAGTTGCAGGTGAATATGTTCCAGGGTGGTTTTACCGGTATACCTGTTCAGCAGATCCGAAAGATAATCAGCAGAGAGGTTCAGCCGGGATGCGAAGTATTTTACATCGGGAAGTCCGTCATCGATCAGCGAATCCTTTGAAAAATAGTCCAGCAGCAAGCTTTCAAACTGTTGGACCAGGTCCTGACTGGGTTTGGAACGTGTGAGGAACTGCCGGTCGTAAAAACGGCTACAGTAGTTGAGCAGCAATTCAAGGTTATTTACGATCAATTCCTGTGAGTGTTTGTCTATGTTTTGCGAATACTCCTGCGTCACGTTATCCGCGCAACTACGCAACGTCTTCTTTTCATCACCTGACACATGCAGCGCTTCATTGGCATCGTACTGAAAAAATGAGTATCCATGGATCTTTTTGCCCAGTGCGGTCCGGTACAGCAAATCAGGGTGGAAGAATAATCCCCAGCCATCATCATAAGAAATGTAACGCTGTGTAGAAACAGCCTGCCCTGGTGCGGTAAATACCAATGTGCCCTGATCAAAATCATAATGGGAACGCCCATAGCCCATTGATCCTTTTAACTGTTTAAGATACACCGCATAAAACCCCAGGCGGAACACGGTTTCCTTTTCCGGAAAGTTATTCCTGCTGGCCTGCTGCAACGGAAGGAAGGAAACTAATGGATGCTTCGGTGGAGGGCAGCTGTAGAGCTTATGCAGCTCATGTATGGTATTGATATCGACGAATGATTTTTGCATGCAGTAACAGATTAGGGAGCCAAGTAAATTTACTAAAAAGTGCTGACCATATTCAAGGCTGCCACCTGTACCGCCAGGCTTCTGTAACGATGATTGTACGTTTCATAATTGTATTTCTTATAATGATTTTTTTATTGTCAGGTGTTAAACAATGAAGCAGAGGTAATTTTCTCCTTCAGGCGATAGCACCTCCACTGACCAGAAGCTGCTGGCCGCTTACAAATCCAGACAGTTCACCAGCGAAAAATTCTGCAACATTTGCTACATCCTCCGGTGTGCCCATCCTTCCCATGGGATAAAATGTTGGTACGATGGCCCTGATAGGCGCTTCTGCGTCAACAACAGTATGGATTCCTGCGCCTTCGGTTGCCGTGGGCAGTATGGCGTTTACAGTTATGCCCCTTTTACCTAACTCTTTGGCCAATACCTGCACCAGGTACAAAGCAGCGGTTTTGCTTCCACCATGCAGCGCATAGCCGGCGTTGGGCAGTCCGGTAGTGCTGGAACCGATATAAATAATCCGGCCATTGTCGGCAACATGCCTGGCTGCCGCCTGCATAGTGAAGAATGCGCCCTTTGTATTGGTATCAAACAGGCTATCAAATTGCTCTTCGCTAAACGCAGTAACCGGCACGCCTACCAATTCCAATCCTGCATTTACCACAACAATGTCAATTTTCCCAAATTCCTGGATGGCAACTTCAAATAGCCGGTTTATTTCAGCGGGCTTGGAAACATCCGCTTTCACTGCAATAGCTTTTACCTGGTAACTTTCAATCTGTTTAACTACTGCATCGGCGGCCACGCTGTTACTTGCATAGTTAACTACGATATGTGCGCCCAGTTGGGCATACCTCAAAGCAATTGCTTTACCGATGCCTCTTGAGGCGCCAGTAACCAATGCCACTTTATTTTTTAACGGATTCATAAATATGTTTTTGAGTTTGAAAAATTGAGGAACAAACGCAAAGCATGTTCCTCCCCAGAACTAAATAAACATCCCACCCGATATCTCGATGCGTTGGGCATTTACAAAGCGGCTGTCTTCGGATAGCATTGATGCGACAAACATGCCCACATCGTCCGCATTTCCAAGACGTCCAAGCGCGGTCATGCCGGCAATTTGCTCGCGATGGCTGTCATCACCTTTTCCACCACCAAATTCTGTATCAATTGCCCCTGGTGCAACACTATTTACACGGATCTTCCTTCCGGCATATTCTTTGGCAAAATACCGTGTCAAGCCTTCTATCGCGGACTTAAGAGCACCATATACGGCAACACCAGGAAAGGCGAAGCGGGCAAGCCCGGAGGAAATATTAATAACCTGGCCACCATCAACGATCAATGGAATCAGTTTTTGCGTAAGGAAAAACACGCCTTTAAAATTTACGTCCACAAGTTCGTCGAACTGTTCTTCGGTTGTATCCTTGATGAGGGTTCGCTGGGATATCCCTGCGTTGTTTACAAGATAATCGAAGTTCTCCCGGTTCCATTCCTGCTTTAGCACCTGCGAAATCTGATTGGCAAAGCCATTAAAGGAGCTGGTTTTGGATGTGTCTAATTGCAAGGCAACGGCCTTACCTCCGCTGCTGTTGATGGTATCAGCAACAGCTTTCCCCTGATCGGAATTGCTGTTGTAAGTGAGGATAACGTCAATACCACGTTGAGCGGCATTTAACGCAATACTTTTTCCTATTCCACGGCTTCCGCCAGTTACAAGGACAATTTTTGATGCTGTTGTTTTCATCTTTTTAAAGTTTTAATTTATATAGCAAAGTTCAACAGCGCGGCGTAAGGCTACTTATACATTTCCGGACAGGTTTTATACATTTCGGAGATGCCGGGAATAATGTAGATATTTCAGTGAAAATCTCTACTAACAATTCAACACAAAACGCCTCCCATCAGCGTGGCTATGCAGACTGGTAATCGTATGAATAAGTCACTGCATTCCCTGCAGGAATGGCAGAACGAAGTAGTGATTGTACGACTTAAATTCCGGCTGTAAGATTTAGAAATGAAGAGAATTAACAAAGCTCCGGAGTACCGGAAGGGTAGGCGCCTCTGACGATTCCAATTAGTTTAGTTGAACACGCTGAATTAAACAGCTGTAAATAAATGACAGCATCCACGAATCGATTATCGGGTTTTTACCTGATCCTGTTTGATGTAATTTATATCTTCACATTAAATTCTTTTAAAGAAAAACTCAAAGATTCAGCGCTATAGCAAGCCCTTTTACTGGTGCCGGAAAATCGCCCACTGCCGTTGCGGCGCCTGTTTCCAGGTTAATCGCATAGAGTTTTGTTATGCCACCCTCTGTAAATAACGCGTATGCTTTATTTGAAGCGCCGCTGATGTCAAAACCATTGGATTCACTCGCTCCTATACCAAGTCGCCCTACCAAAATAACAGCTCCTCCGTTTGGTGGATCCTGCCTGTAAAGTGAGTTGCTCGCGTAGCCTATGTCGTACAATACAGTGCTTGCCGATCCGGCGGTATTATTGCTATAAGCCACAGCAGATATACCACTGCCAGGAGGATTAATATCAGTGTCTTTAGCGACTAATGTGCCGTTTTCCGGATGTATGCGCAGGTTCTGGCCTGTGTTGCTGACGATTCTTAGCCGGTCTACGGATGGATTGAAGTCCACTCCAAAAGCGGTACCATTTAGTACTTCGGCGAAGGGGCTCGCGTTCACCGGAGTAGCCGCTCCGGTGGAAGTATTAATCCGGTAAAGACGGCTGGTGCTTCCTACTGCATACAGCTGGTTGTTGGCAGGACGGATATCCATGCCAACGATTGTTTCTCCAGGCAGAAGCCCGGTGATTGGTATGGCAGAAGCGGTAGCAGGTGAATTCAGGTTAAATGACAGCAGGTTGTTTCCGCTTGTTGCGAAGGCGTTGATAACAGGCTTATCTTCCTTTTTACTTTTTTTGCAGGCAATGTTGGTAGTGAGGCTAAATAATCCTAATGCTACTAAAATATAAAGTTTCATGATAGGATGTTTTATGGGGTTAATATCTACATAAAAGTAATAATTTTTGAATAAACTCTTATTTAGTCCATCAAATTGCCTCATTGCTATGCAATGTTCTTCCTTCTCCGGGATTCCATCCGGCCAGTACCAGGCCATCACTGAAAAGTTATCACCTGAAAGGTAAGCAGGTGATTCCCTTTAATACGAACGGGGGTGATGGTATCGGGAGCAGTTTTGACAAGTGAAAGAACTTTGCCCTGATAGTAAAGTGCCCGAAGGCTTTACGATGACCAGCGGATCTGAACGCGATGGTAAGTTGCTGTTATTGCAGGCAATAAAGCAGTGGAAGCTGAAACTGAAGTGGTAAAATGGTTAAGGAAAATTAATTTCATAAAATGATAGGAGGCTAAAGTCCTGTCAGTCTCAACACATCTGGACACCTCAACTGTTCATTATTTTTATCCAGTCTTTGACTACTTTCTGAAGATTTGCCTTCTGCTTTTTCACCTCCTCCATTGACCGGAATTTGGCATATGCCTTACCTTTAGGTCCGGGTTCGAGGAAACCGGTAGTGTCATTTAACAGCTCTCCTTTGTGAAAAATCACTGCTACGAAATCAGTTATCCTTGGATTTAGTGTCGCCATGGGCTCTTTGTAGTCGAAACTCGGGCCGCCCCATTTTACGTCTTCTTCTATCCCGGGACTGACTTCGCGGATTATTTTTACTACCGATGCTATTTCAGCTTTTAAAGGATGGTTAAGCTTACTTAAAAATTCGTCAATTTTGTTTGCTTTGTTCATGATTATTAGTTTTTCGATCTGGTAAAAATGAAATGATGTGCTAAAAACAATACCTGTTATCGATGAGTTGATTAACTGGTACCACAAATATGAGGCAGTTGTTTTTTTTAGACATTTACATTTGTTGAGGAAATGAAAATATTTTTGTGCATCCTCAACATTTGTTGAGGATGCACAAAAATCAGCGCGTTAAACTATTTTTTAGCCGAAAAGATCCTGCTCACCTGGGTTGGAGTAATTCCCAGATATGAAGCAATGTGGTGTTTTTTGATGCGCTTAATCAGGTGGGCATATTTTTTAATGAAGTCTTCATACAGATCTTGCGACGCATGTTGCCTGAAACCAATTTCTTCCGGTTCTTTTTCGATTATCCAATGACGTTCCATATAGTGGATGTAAAATGCCGCGATATCCGGATATTTCAGCGTAAGTGCTTTAAATAATCCAAAGTCATATTCCCAAACTATTGAGTTTTCCAATGCCTGGATAGTGGTCACACTTGGGGTTTTGCTCAAAAGAGAAGTTGTTGATGCCGCAAAATAACCTTCAGAAAAGAAACGTTTGATATAAATTTTTCCATTTTCATCTGACCAGTACTGAGAAAATAAACCCCGGGAAACAAAAGAAACATTCCTTGCAATATCCCCCGCTTTCACCAGGAAACTGCCTTTTTTATATTCTTTTCGCTTAAGAATTTGCATCCATGCAAATTCTGCTTCGGGAGTCAGTTTCTGATAACTGTTTATTTTTAGAAAGAATTCCTCCATTGTATCGAAAGTAGATGTCTTGCTTAAAGATAAATTTTCTACTCAGCACTTTTACCTTTTTGGGGTATAAAGTTTAAGTTCTGAAAATCAATGCCTTAAAATAAAACCCATTGAGAAAGCAGTAAGTTTGTTACCCCCAGGTGTGGTTCCGTCCGGTCCGTAAAAATATTTCTTCATTCCGGCTACGTAGTTTGTCGCTCACAAACGTATTAGTTATTTATCAACCAATTTACTATTCTTTCACCCTTCAATTTTAATACATGCGTTGAAGCAGTATTTAGTAAGAAAAGGAAAAGGGGCAATTTTTTTTGACGAAAAATTTGTCCTCAGGGCGATTCCGCCGGGAGCTCACCGTTATCTTTAAGATCAGCCATAGTCGCCATTATTAAAACCTGATACAATTATTTTATAGCCGCGTTTTTGAAACATGTATCGTGTCCAGCCTCCGGACAACAGGTATATCCAAACAAACAGACCAGGATAAATTTAAAACAAGCCTAATAAATTCCACTATGAACATGAGAGCGATTTACACTTTACTACTAACAATTTTTTATCTGACTGCTTCGCAGGAAGTACATGCGCAAGCGTACACCTGGAACCAGGTCCGGATAGGCGGGTCCGGTTCGTTACCCTCTTTTGTGGCGCACCCTATGGTACCCGATCTTTATTTCATCACCACCGATGTAGGCACTCCTTACCGATGGAATAAGAACCTGCAGAAATGGGAGCATTTAATGCTGTTCAAAAAAATACCAGTCAACTACTGGAACTGGGAAGTTAACCAGCGTTGCGGCAGCATTGGTGTAGATCCCAGTGATGCCACCGGCAACATTCTTTATGCTACCGTGGAAAACGGCGCCGGTTCGGCGCCGGGCAAAGGGTCGAGCTCAATGGGTACTATCATGAAGAGTACCGACAGGGGCGACTCCTGGACTGACCTGCAGGTTCTTATTGTTGTACACCCTAACAGCACGCAGACTTACGGGGATCGTATACAGGTGGATCCCTCCAATAGCAATACGGTATGGGTTGTTACCGACCAGAATGGCGCCCTGAAAACGGACAATGCCGGCGCCAGCTGGTCGCAGGTAAGCGCCATCACCACGCCTGGCAACTGTTCCTTTATTCTTTTCGACAAAAGCGCCGGCACCGTTTCCATAAACGGGCAGAATGTCAGCAAGCGCATTTACATCGGCCGGCCTACAGGCGTTTGGGCATCAGATGACGGCGGTGTTTCTTTTACGCTGATGACAAACAGCCCACTGTACCCTCTCCGGGCCGTGATTCACGGCGATGGCACCCTGTACGTTTCTGCCGGAACCGAGAATCAAAAAAAAGGCGTCTACAAGTATAAGAGTGGCAGCTGGCAGGACGTGTCTCCTGTAACTTTAGATCCAGATCCGGTTAATAGCGACAGATACTTCTCTAAAGTAGCAGTAAACCCTGCCAATTCAAATGATATTGTTGTAAGCACCCGCGGCAGCTGGCAAAAAGATCCTTATTATATTTCAAGGCAGGGCGGCGCCCCGGGCTCCTATACCCAGGGAAAGATCACTCGCGATAATTCGGAAGCGCCGCATTCGGCGAACGACGGGTTATATTATAATTCACCCGGGCATAATGCTGCTGCTTTTACCTGGGATCCTTTTTACCCGAACCGGATATGGCTCAACGATATGCTGGACGTGCTTTCCACAGATAATATCTTTGACCCGATTTCCAACTGGAAGATCCGCGTAGTGGGCCTGGAAGAAATTGTGGTAACAGGCCCTATGGCAGCTCCTCCGAGCGGCAAGAACCTGTTGCTCACCGCTACTGCAGATGTGGGAGGCGCCCATCACCGTTCCCTTACAGAACCATTGAACCAGGGCGCTGTTTCCGGCACCGCTCTGCATTACGGCATCGGCTCAGCGTTTAACATGCAGGGAGTAACTTTCCAGTATACCGACCCTAATTTTGTTGTCCGCGTAGGCTGCGACGGCCCTGCGGCTAATAAGATTGAAGCATCACGCGCGGGTTACTCCACCGATGGTGGTGATACCTACACCCTTTTTGGGAAATCGCCCGGTTTGCGTGGGCGTGTAGCCGTATCCGCTAATCGGAGAAATATCCTCTGGCTCACCCAAATAGATGTTAATGATGCTCCCGGTAACGTTTACTGGTCGGAAGACCTGGGCACTACCTGGACCAAATCCACCGGTACTTCTTCGGGCATCTTACCCGCTGGTCCGCAGTTCAACCTGTATCCCGGGCAAAACCATCTCGTAGCGGATAAGGTAAACGGCGATTATTTCTATATCTGGGACCGCGGTTCTTTTTATGTAAGCACCAATGGCGGAAAATCATTCCAGAAAACAACTGCCACTGGTCTTACTGCAAACGCCGGCAACAACACCAATGGCTCTTCTTATGCCACTACCTCCAACATTGAAGCAACGCCGGGAAAAACAGGGGATGTATGGATCGCATTTTATGATGACGCCTATCCTCAATACGCCGCCCTTTACCATACCTCAGACACTGGTAAAACATTCAGTAAGGTAGGTGGCGAAAATTTCAAGCCCAAATGGATAGCTGCCGCCATGTCGGACACCACGGCCAATGCGCACCTGGCTTTGTACGCCACCGCCCAGATCCTTCCCATCAATGGCATTACCTACGGCGCCTTCCGCTCAGATGATACCGGCCGTACCTGGACCACCATCTTAGACCGGGTACCAGGCGTGGTGCAGAATATTACGGCAGACAATAAAGGAAGAATGTTTCTTGCCATCAGCGGGAATGGCATCTTCTTCGGTTCCCCGGTAGCCGGTCCTGTTCAGTCGGTAGAAATAGTCAATCCCGCATCAGACACTATTGTAAGAGGATTCTCCGTGAAACTGGGTGCAAAGCTCACGCCCACCTATCCCACCAATCCTGCCATTACCTGGAGCTCCTCGGATACCGCCATCGCTAAAGTAGATCAGGTCGGGAAGGTGAGCGGCATTAATGCAGGTACCGCCACTATTACCGTTACATCGGTCGATGGAGGGAAAACGGATACAAGACAGATTGTCGTCGTTCCTCCCACTATATCCACCGGTATTACGATAGACAGTGTGACGTATGGTACTATGAATACGCCCAAGCAGCTTATCGCTACTCTTGTGCCCTCAAATACCACTAATAAAACGCTGAACTGGTCCGTGGCAGATAGCACCATTGCAAAAGTGGATGCCAACGGCGTGGTTACCGGCTTAAAGCTGGGCACTACTACCCTCACCATTTCCACAGCGGACGGAGGTGCTACTAAAACCGTACAGCTGGTCGTGAACACCATTGTAACAGCCATCAATGCAGGTACAACGGCCACCACGGGAAGCCCGGCAACGCCACTTCAGAATACGGCAGTCGGTCAATACATACCTGAAGGGCCCACCGGAACCGATAAACTATGGCATGCAGGATATACCTGGAGTGGTCGCAATACCGCAACGATGGACCTGAGCCAGGTAACATCGCCTGCTCCCCGTCCCGTATATGAGTATATGCGCATCGGCAAATATTCGTCGAGCCAGCTGCGTTACTTTTTCCGCGACCTGATTCCCAATGCCAACTATTCGGTGCGCCTCCATTTTGTTGAGCCCAGCGATGCTGACAAGGCTAACCGGGTGTTTAATGTGAAGACCAGCGGCGACAGTCTCATCAACTTCAACATTTACCAGGCTGCAGGCAATAAGCTGAATACCGTGATCACACGCACGCTTCAGGCAAAAGCTGACAACGCTGGTGTAATAACGGTGATGTTCATTCCTAAAACGGGTACCAACGACCCTTACAGTGCTTCTATATCCGCCCTTGAGGTATCTATCATCCCGCTCCAGGGAATCAGCATCAATTCAGACAGCAGTAATCTCTATGTAAGCTATAAAGACACGCTGAAGCTGACCACTACACCGGCAAATGCCACCAACCGGAACCTGGTCTACAAATCTTCCAACGACGCTATCGCTACAGTAGATCTGAACGGTGTGGTAACAGGAAAAGGCGCCGGCACGGTTACTATCACCGCTACCTCTGCGGAAAGTAAATTTACGGCTGCAAAAACCTATACTGTTATCTACATACCTGTTACATCCTTAACGCTGGATAGCACTTCGGCCAACGTATTTGTAGGATCAACTTTACAACTGAACGCCAGCATCAGCCCGGCCAAAGCCAGCAATAAAGGAGTAGTGTGGACATCCTCAGATACCACCGTGGCTAAAGTTAGTACCAATGGCACCATCAGCGGTATCAAACAAGGCGATGCAATCATCACCGCCACCTCGGCAGATAACCCGGCTATTAAAGCACAGGCCAATATTCATGTAGCCAATGTACTGGCCACCGGTCTTACATTACAACCGGCCACCGCTACTATCGGGGAAAGGGATACACTGCGCGTGAAAGTTAATTTCGTGCCGGCTAATACCTCCATTAAAAAAGTAAGCTGGAGCAGTTCTAATACAAGCTTTGCTACAGTTGACAGTACAGGCCTTATCACCGCCATTAAACAAGGTACCGTTACCATTACCGTCAATACACAAGATGGCTCAGGGGCTTCAGCAGTTTTGCCGGTAACCGTGGTGCCGTTTGATTCCTGTGGAGGAATACCCAATTATGGTTTTGAAAGCGGTGTTATTAACTGGATAGCTTATAAAGAGTCTGTCGCTACAGTGGGCGCCGTGTACGCCGTTAGTGGTAAAGGCCATTCGGGCGACAAAGCCGCTACGCTGGGTTCCACTACAGCAAGCACCGCTTTGAACATAAAAGATTCCATACCTGTGAGAGGCGGCAGCGTCATCGTACTTAGTCAATGGGTTAAAGTAGAAAAAGATGCTACGGGTTATCCCTGGTGGTCAGGATATGGTGTTGGGTTTGTAAATAACCAGGGCGCTGCTACCGGTACCGCTTACCAAAAACAAATAGATAATGTGAACGCATACCGCGAGAACTGGGCTCAGATAAGAGATACCATTAACGTGCCTGATAGTGCCACAGGGCTTACTTATTGGGTTTCCAAGGTTGGATTCGGTACGGTATGGGTGGATGACTATTGTATAGAAGTTTTAAAAACAAATCAATCGGCTGTTTATGGCATAAACGCGGGTACTACGAACACGCCTCCCGGCCCGTATGCAAACACTACCTTTGCGCAATATGTTCCCGAAGGACCTACCGGAACCGATAAACTATGGCATGCAGGTTATACCTGGATACAAAGAGTGAGTTCTCCCGTAGATGTTTCATATGTAACCGATCCCGCTCCTCCGCAGGTATACGAGTATATACGTGTGTTCAAAAGCAATGTTTCCCAGATGCGTTATTACCTGCGTGGCCTCACCCCTAACACGGTGTATGCTATCCGGATGCACTTCGTTGAGGCACAGGACGCAGAGAAAAATAAGCGGATATTCAGCATCAGAGCCTCCAATGGACTGGACAGTCTTACAGACTTTAATATATACCAGGCCGCAGGCAACAGGTTGAATACCGCCGTAATAAAAACCATCAGGGCAACAGCCAACAGCGCAGGTTTGATAACGGTGATGTTTTACCCTAAAACAGGATTGTATGATCCTTACAGTGGTTCAATTGCCGGTATCGAAGTACGGAACTTAACAGCGGCAGATTCACTGCAAAGTGTAAATCAAAAACAAAGCATGGTCGCAGTGGCTGGCAATAAATTAAGCAGCGGTGCTAAACTGGATTTTACAACGGATGTATATCCGAATCCTTCCGGCGGCGTGTTTAATGTAAAAATGACTTCTTCCTCGAAAGCGCCGACGCTACTCAGGATCGTTAATAACTCCGGCACCATCATTTATTCTACAAAAATAAATGCCGGCGTGAATTACCAGGTTGGTGAAAACCTGCAACCAGGTATTTATTATATAAATATTAGTCAGGGTACACAAAGCAAAACGATGAAGGTGGTGAAACAATAATTTTGTTTTTTCTTTTAAAAAGGAGAACGCCTGTTAACAGGCGTTCTCCTTTTTTTATTCCTTTGCTCACCGGTTCAAGATTAACCGATATTCCATCTGCCGCTTTCTTATAAAAGATAATTGTTTACTGTTTGCTGTACATCGTGATTTCACTCATGTTTATTGAATTGGAATTATTCACCGTATGCAACACTCTTATGCGGATGTAACGTGCCGGCGGGGCCTGTGGGATGAAATTAAATTTCATCGCTTCATTTCCGTCGTCTCCTCTTATGGCAGTGGTTAATAATGTCCACCCTTTACTGCTCATTTCAGCAGCCCATCCCGGATCCGTGCTTTTCAGCGACGTGGCTGCATTGGAAATATCCGCAATACCCCATACTTCAAACTCGGAAGGATTATTACAACAGTTCCTGCCTGTTTCCTCGATCTGACCCAGGTTGTATAATTTGCCCATGTCAAAAGTGAGGGTACGTGGCAGTGGGTCGTTGGAACCATTATCGTCGCTATGGAAAATGTTGGGATATCCCTGCGGACCTACGCTGCCATCCCATAATTTGCTGACGCGGGTGTCCGACTGGTAGATGCCCATATCATTTGGCAGGTCGTGTTCCTGGAACAGGCTTTTATCGCAGGCCACCAGTCTGTAGATATCTGGGAAGGTATCGTAGCTGTTGGTATAAAAAGTATCCAGTGCGCTTTTTGAAGGAATGTAGGACGATTGGTAAGTGACTGCCTGACCGGCTTTGTAGCCGGGTAAATTAACAGAATCCTGGTCGCCGGCAATGGAGGCTACAGCAGCCACACCGGCGGCATTGGTATACCTGATACTGGTGCTGATATTAATAGTATCAGGTATGGAGAAGAACAACGTTACGGAGCCGTCGTCACGAACCTTATAAGGCGTAGTCGCATCCGGGAGACGGTTGTGTAATGAGCTTTTATAAATATTGCCGTATACATGCGCATTATCAATTTCCGTTACAATAGACCGGTTACCGGCGGCATCATAGGAATACAGGAAAAACGTATAGGCGTATTCGTTTAACCCGGTGATAAGGCAACGTACCGTATCTGAAGGATTATGCGAAGTGGCATTGATGGTTACGGAATCCTGCCGGTTGTTCCAGAACAACACATACTTGCTGATGCTGGGATCGGGACTGGGCTTCCATCCTATGGCCAGGCGGCCGTTGCCGGGAAACAGCGTAATCCCTGATACGGTACCGGGGTACTGCACCTCTGTATTGCCGAGGAAGTCGCGGAAGTCTGTTGCCTTCCGTGTACAGGCTATGAAGAAGAATAAACCGCAAAATGGTAAGAGGAGTTTTGCAGTTATGGGATACTTTCTCATCTCTTTATATTTTTAATAAAATAACTTTAAACAATACCGGTAGAGGGGATCAGGTAAGATACGCTACCTGTTATCGCCCCAAATACTGAGTTCCATGATGTGAAAGAATTCATTACTATGCGCTGCATTGGTAACACATTCAAACCGCATATACCTTACTTTGGGCAGGTTCAGCGAAAAGTTATATCCAAAGCCGGCATTCCAGAAAGCCAGATCGGCATTGTTATACGCCGGTGATACCAGTCCGGATGGTTGTGCAGGCAAATGATAAACGCCCATATTAATCCATCCGCCGGGCGTTGCCTGTCCCAATGCAGGAAGATTGGTGGTATCCGGTAGTATTTCATCCACCGGTTCATCTGCCCGGCCCCACATCACCCAGGTATCCGGATTGCCGTATCCCCAGAGATAATTACCATCATCCAGGCCCCTGCCCCAGAGTGTAAACCGGCTCAGTTTAGCTACCTGTCCCATGTCGAATGTTACCCATTTAGGTAATGGCGCCGTGGTAGGATAGGTAGAGTGATAGCCGGGCCGGCCGAGGTTATTATCCCACATGTAACGCAGTTCCCATCCAAAGCTCGATCCATCATCGGAATTGAGCTTGTAAACGTTGAACTTCGATTTATCCATGATTGTTTCGTAGATGGGCTTGATAGTGGCATACACCGTGTCGGAGATATTCCCGAATTCATCTGCCAGATATATTCCAAACTTCCTGGGGATGGTATCATATCCCCTGATGCTGTAATTGATATTTTCCAGGTTGGTGTAGTTCTGGTTTTTGATCTCCATCTTCTTTGTGGTGGCATCTTCCGTGATGGTCACCACCCCGATATTATCTTTAGCAGTGTTGGTAACACTGATGTTGATGCCGCCAAAATCTGCACGCATAACCACGGTGGGCAGCGCCTGAAGATATGTGGGGGTGCCGGGATGCACCGTTACTTTTACAGGATCAGATTTCACATCCGCACGGGTAACGGTGTACAGCGTTACCGTATAATCCTGGCTTTTTGCAAAACCGCCTACTGCGATGGTATCGGAATAAAAGGAAGACTTGGTTTGCCTACTTTTGGTATCGTTGATCATGTATTCTGCCTGCACGTAGAGTACATTTTTTGAGTCGGGTAAGGTGTAGGTGATATAAGCGCCACCGTTTTTATTGATCACCCTGATATTAGAAACCGGCTGTGGTTTTGTTTTATCATCCGAAATTACATCGTTGTATCCATCATTCTTCTTACACGAATACTGGATCATCAGTAATGTAACCACCGGTATCAGCACGCGGAATATTTTATATATAGCATCCATATAAAAAATTAAAAACTGGTTTGAAATGATTTCGTTTACGCATGCCTGTTATCACCAATAAGGTGTTTGTACCAGGTTGGGATTGGTGAGCATGTCGTAGTCCTGGATAGGAAACAGGTAATCCCTTAGCCCGAATACCGGCTGGTATACGTTGGTGAGCTGGTAGAATCCCTGCGTGGTACGTTGTTTCGCGTTCCAACCCTGGAAAGGACCGTTGAGTACTGCCTGCAGTTCTTTCCATCTTCTCAGGTCCCATCCTGCCTGTCCTTCAAAGGCCAGTTCTATTCTTCTTTCCTGGTGGATGATCGCTCTTAATCCTTCTTTAGAACCGTATTTGGTGGGATTACGGGAGAAGTTGGACCATGCCTGCACCACTCCCGGCAAGCCGGCTCTTTCCCTTACCTTGTCGATATAGCTGTATACTTCTGCACCCGGACCATTGGCTTCGTTCAGGCATTCTGCGTACAACAGCCACAGGGCCGGTAAACGCATGAATGGCCAGGAGTAATTGGTTTGCACGGATGTTTGTCCGAAGGCAGTTTGCCATGGCACCAGTTTCTTTGGCCAATAGCCGGTAGCGTTATAACGGGTAGGGGTATACGCAGCAAATCCATTTACCGCATTTACATAGTTGGCGTTGTTATCGTCTGTGTTGGCAGAGCCAAACCAGATGCTGCCGTCGAAGGCTACGTCGGCATAGTACCGGGCTTCGCGGTAAAAGTTACCGCGGGCAGTGGTGTAGCCTTTGCGGATATAATACCGGTGCGCATCATCGCCGGTTTGCACTTTGTAACGGTTGGCATAATCCCAGGTACGGTCTTCATTGATAGGTACGCCGTTTTGTGTATAAAACAATTCCGACTGCGCCATTGGAACGGAGAAATTGGAATATACGGCAAAACCGTTGGAAGCTGCATCAGCAGTTACTCTTGGGGAAGCCATATACTGCCAGCCGAATTGCGGGTTGAGGGTCCATATTTGTTCTGTATTCCACGGATCGGTGAGTGCACCCTGCAAGGTTACCAGTTGTTTGGTAGTGTCGGACATATGCACGATACCTCCGCTGGCCCTGAACTGGTAGATGGCGGCACCCGTAGCTACAGCGGCATCAATAGCTACTTTGCAGGCGGTGGCTGCGCGTTGCCATTTAGTGGCATCATACGCCACCGGGAAAAGGTTTTGCCCTTCTTTTCCTTTGATGGATGCGTAATCAGGATTCCCGTTAAACAACGGGCTTGCCTGTGTAGCCAGCACTTCTGCCTTTACTGCTTTGGCAATTACGGCCGTAATACGGCCTGCTTCTGCACCGGCATTCTGTATTACATCCGGCAGGTTGGGAATGGCCTGGTCCAGCAGGCTTACTACATAACCAAAGCAGGAGTCAACGGATTGTTGCTTCAACCTGGTTTCATCTGTAGGCGTATTCACGGGCAAGGCTACATCCGAAATAGGAATGGGGCCATACATCCTGATGAGCCAGTAGTGATAGTACGCCTTCAGGAATTTTGCTTCTGCCACCCACCTGTTGCGCTGGTATTCCGGAAGGTCCAGCGGCTGATCTACGTTATCGAGAAAGGTGTTACACATGCGGATCGACTGCCACAGGTTCAACCCCATATTATAACCATCCCAGTAATTTAATAATGGATTGGGGCTGTTCTGCAAACCGCGCATTACGTTAAAGCCGTTGTCTCCGCCTGCACCACCGAGTGTGTTCTTATCCAGCAGGTCAATCGGGAAGATCACTTCGCCGGAGCTGGTGAAACCCGCGTTACGCCTCACATCCGCCAGGCCCTGCATGTTGGAATAACAACCAAACAGGTAAGCCTGTGTTTCATTTGCGTTGGCAAATGAACTGTTCAGCGTAGCGACATTGTCCGGTGTTACATCTAAGTATTTCTTACAGGATACTGATAAGATGACCGGCAATACTACCAACAATGTTCTTTTAAAAAATCTCATTGTTTTATATTTTTTATACTTAGAAATTAAGATTTACACCCAGGTTGAATACTTTCTGGATGGGGTATGCGAAGCCGTTGCCAGCCTGCTCCGGATCCCACAGTTTGAATTTGCTGAAGGTGAGCAGGTTCAGACCACTGAAGTATACCCGGAAGTTGGTTAACCGTAATGGTGCGATCCATCTTTTCGGTAATGAATAACCCATTTCAACAGACTTTAACCTTACGAAACTTCCATCGCGCAACCACCAGGTGCTGCTTTGTTCGTTGTTGGCAATATGCGAGGTGGATAACCGCGGCCAGAGGGCGTACAGGTTCTGGTTTTCCTCGGACCAGTGATTGTCGGCGTATACCTGCAGCAATTGCGCGTTATCTGCAAATGGTGCGGTCGCTTTCGGATCAATAAAGAATGATTCCCTTGCCAGTCCCTGGAAAAATGCGCTCACATCGAAACTCTTATACCCGAAGGAAAAACCAAAGCCATAAATAATCTGTGGCGTGGTAGGCAAACCGATGGGCACCTGGTCGTCCTGGTTAATTACGCCATCCCCGTTAATGTCTCTATACTTGATGTCGCCGCCTTTAGGGAACTCGCTGCCAAAGTTTTGTACAGGAGAATTAGCGGCTTCTTTATCATCTACAAAAAGCCGTTCTGCCACATATCCGAACTGCTGGTTAACGGGGTTGCCGGTGGAAAAGCGGTATGCATATTTATACTCCGGTTCTTCGTAATAGCGGACTTTATTGTCTGTTACCGTGAGATTGCCCATAACAGACAACCACATATCTTTTGAAAAATTCTGTTTGTAATCGAGATGAAGATCGAACCCTTTTGAATCTACTTTACCCAGGTTTGCCTGGAGATTGTTGGAGGCGGAACCTTCAATACCAGCGGTAACGGGGATATATCCACGTTTGATCAGGATATTGTACCGGTTCTCGTTATATACTTCTGCGGTTACATTGAGTTTGTTGGCGATCGTCATTTCCACAGCGAGGTTACCTTTTTTGGAGGTTTCCCAGGTTACGTCCGGATTGGGGTAAGCCTGTATGGTAGTACCTTTAAGTGTGAAGCTATTGTTGGTACCGAAGGTAGCGCCCGGACCATTCGCGTCATCAGGCGTTACGCTGGAGAGATAGAAGAAACGTTGGCTGCCAATATTATCATTTCCTACCAGGCCGTAACTTCCGCGGATTTTCAGGCGGGAAACAATTTTGGCGATGCCGCCTTCCCAGAAAGATTCATTGGATACCACCCAGGCGCCGCCGATGGTGGGAAAGAAGCCCCAGCGATGTTGCGGTGCAAATCTTTCTGATCCATTGTAACCAAAGTTAAATTCAACAAAGTACTTTTTATCGAATGAATAGGTAGCTCTTCCTGAAAAACCGAGGTTCCTGTAAGGTAGTGATCCTAACAAACTACCGGCGTTACCGTAAAGTGTTTGCTGGCGGGTACCTATCACGGTACCGCTCAGGTTACTTTTTCCAAAGTCGCGGTTATAATCCACTGCGCCCTGTAAATAGATGTAGCTATAGATATTTTTAGCCCCTTCTGAATAACCGAGGAATTCCTGTGCTTGTCCGGGTGAACTGTTCAGCCAGTTGAGCACATAAGTATTAGCATCGGGGTCATAGCTTCCCACTCCATAATAGAACGGTTTATAGGAGCGGCTCAGGTCAAAATAGGAATAGCGGTTGGTGCTGAAAATACCTCTGAAGGTAAGTCCTTCTGTGATGAAGTTGAAGTCCTGGTTCAGCTCAAACTGTGCCGACATCCTGGATTCCGAAAAGTTTTTATACCCGTACATCAGGCTGGCATAGGGATTATTCAGCAGGGAGCCATCGTTGCCATAGGCGCTGCCGAATAAGATATGATTGGTGTTCGCATTTGCCGCATCCGGTTCGTAATAGGCAGGGAATGCCACCGGGCTGGTGTGCAGCGCCCTGGAATACAGGTCGGTGGCTAACCCGGAGGCATCGCCGGTGATAGGTCCCGTATAGTCGTTGAAGTTACCCCAGAGGCGTACCACTGCTTCGGTTGTTTTGGTAATCTTTACGTTTACATTGGAGCGCAGCTGGTAGTTTTCGAACTTCATGCCGGAGTTGAAGTTGTTCACGGGATTTACCTGTAAGATACCATTGTCGCGGGCATAGGATCCGGCGATATAATATTTGGTTACATCTGATCCGCCTTGTACGCTGAAGTTGGCGCGCTTGGTGGTCGTTTGATCTTTGAACAATGTTTTCATCCAGTCGACCGCCGGGTATACATACGGATTGCTCCCTGGCGCTTTATCGATAGTAGCTTTGGTAGCGAGTATGGCGTTGGGCGTGAAGTATGGCGTAGCCAATGGGTTCCTGGTAGTTACTGCTTCATTGTATTGATTCATGAAAGTAATCGGATCTGCCAGTTTCAGGTTTTGCGTGGGTGTTGAAATGGCATCTTCCAGGCGTACGCTTACCCTGGCTTTACCTGGTTTGCCTTCCTTGGTAGTAACGAGGATTACGCCGTTGGCGCCCCTGGCGCCGTACAGGGCTGCAGCGCTGGCATCTTTCAGGATAGAAAAGCTGGCGATGTCATCTACCTGTAAACGGGCCAGGTCGTTGGCGCTCAGTTCCACGTTATCAACGAGGATGAGCGGGCTGGCGCTGTATCCCAGGGTAGTAACCCCGCGGATAAAGAACTGGGAGTTATCTGCTCCCGGCTGACCGCCGCGCTGGAAGGCGATTACGCCGGCCATCTGGCCGGCCAGGGCGTTGGTTAAGTTACTGGTGGGGATTTTCAGGTCCTCCGGGTTGACGCTGGTGACCGAGCCAACCACGGCTTCCTTTCTTTGCTTGCGGCCGAAGGCAGTTACCACTACTTCATCTACCGAGGCGATCACACTTTTTAACCGGATGTGATAATCTTTTTGTGTGGCGCTTACCACAAACCGGTGTTCGATAAAGCCTACGAAGGTTACCTGGATGGTGGCGCCGACGGGTACGTCGAGGATAAATTTACCATTCCGGTCGGTGGCGGTTCCACTGGAACTTTTGCCGTTTACCGAGATGGTGGCGCCTTCCAGGGATCTGCCGGTGGTGTCGGACACCGATCCGGTAATCGTTACCCGGGCCGGTGTTTGCGCGTGAGCGCTGCCTGCCAGTATCAATAACAGCAGGATCAAAAGGTAGCGGGGAGCGGATAATGCCGTTGGCAAAACGGCAGTAAATCTCTTCTTGTAGCAAGTAAATTTCCTGAACATATTAAGAGCAATTATTGGAAGTATAAAAAACATAACGTGTATAAAATGCATAGCGATGCTTCCGGATATCCTGCAGGACAAACGGCCATCATAGTTATACGTGGCATTCAGTAACTAATGTAAAGGGAGAAAAAAAGTTTATTTCATAACGTTTACTTCATTCATTCCGTCATAACCTGGAAACCTGTAATTCTATCGTAATTAATGATTGATGTTGGTATCTCGCGAAATAGAAATGTGATTCTGTACTATCCTATACTATACTATAGCAAATATATATTTTTTTCATAACCGCCAAAAGAAATGGGCAATTATTTTTTGCAGTGCCGCAAAAAAGGCACAGGAGGGTTAAACCGCAATCAGGTTAGGATAAAACAATATCATAAGAAGCGTAAAGGATACGTTTAACACGTATCCTCTCGCTTAAAAACTTTATAAATAGATTATAACGATTTTCTCCTGATAAGTACAGTGGGGATTATTTCCCGGATCTTTTCGCGGGTTAAAACAAAGGCAGCAGCCTTTTCAGCCATGAGTTTGAAGTCGGTGGTATAAGTGGTAATGCCGTCGAAAATCAGTTCTTTTACAATATCATCGTTGTGCGAGAGGATGCCAATATCTTTACCGGGCTTGAGTTTCATTTGTTTGCAATCCTTGAGCATGGTCCACAGCTCGGCATTGTTGATAGTGAAATAGACCTTCCCTTTTTCGAGGGTGCCTGGCAGGTATTCCGGTTTTATTTCGCTTTTGATATTAAAATCTTTTACAAACTTCTTAAATGCCTGCAGGATCTCTATGGGGGTATCGGCTACGGGCCGGTGATAATACACCATGCCTTTATATTGCTTGATCACTCCTGCCAGGGCAGAAAAGGCTTTGTAGGACGACTGCTTAAACTCCTGCGCCACATAGGAGTAGTCACCGGGAATAGGCTCGTAGCGGTCTATCATCAGGAACTTATCCATCGGCAATGCGCCGAGGATACCGGCGGTTTTATTGTGCGGGATAGGCGCCACCACGTACATCCCATACTTGCCTTTTATACTGTTAACGATACTTTGCAGTACTTCTATATTATTATGATGGAAGAAAATATCGATATGCACATCTTTGCCTAAACCAGCGCGAAAGGTTTTATAGAACATTTCCTGGAAGGCATCGAAGGCAAACAATACCAGGGCAATGCGCAGGTGCTGTTTGATATTCACATTGGCCACGAAAAAACCAACCCGGTTCCTCGGCTCTACAATTCCCCTGCTTACCAGCTCCTTATAGGCTTTCGCAATTGTTTCCCGGGCGAAACCAAACTCATTGATCAGTTCATTCACAGAAGGCAGCATATCCCCCTGTGCCAGTCCTTTATTTTGGATAGCATTTAAAATACCATTCACCAATTGTTCATGCTTGGATAATCCGCTCACTGCCTCCATTTCATAAACCTGTTCAAATACGTGGTTCATACCGGGTTAATTAAATTGTCACTGTTGAATATGTATTTCCGGAAAGCAATGCTGCTGTCCTATCCTATACCAACAAAAATAGCATTCCCTTTTTATATCTCCTGAAGAAAAAATCCGTTAAAAGCCGGGCTTTATATTCCCCTCGATTTGTTATATTCGGTCAATTTCAACAAGATGGCAAAAAAACACAGTTTTGGCCCTGAAATTATAGAAGGCCATATCGACGAAAATATGCTTACCGCCAAAGTGAAGCTGGCGGCTATTCCCGAACCTGTTTCCCTGATGATAGACCCGGAAACGGTTAGTACGGAGCCGGACGACTTTAGCGCCCTGGTGGAAGCAACAAAGAAACTGGTGGCCTACCTGGATGGTGGGAAGTTCGGGGAAATTGTTGACGCCGTTGCAAGGGAAATCAACGAAAGTGCCTATGGGCAGCAGGATGTACCGCCTTCGGCTGATGAGTTAACCGCCCTTATTAATGATCTCGCCTTAACAGGCATTGAAGTATTTCCGGAAGGTTTCATGCTAAATTTCATCGCTGAAAAGATCTTTCCGGGATCGGAGATCAAAGTACAGCTGGAAGAGGATTTCTCTATTGACGACGTATCCATTTATGACTAAATAAAAAATGCAGATATGCAGTTACCAGGTAACTGCATATCTGCATAACATATCCGGCAATTAGTATCCCGGGTTCTGTTCCAGGTTAGGGTTCAGATCTTTTTCCCCTACCGGGATCGGCCACAGGTAGTCGCGCAGTTTATCAAACGTGCGGGTTTCAATCTTCTTACCATTGTAGTTTTCAATAGGTGCATTCATCACGGTTTCAGCGGTTTTCCAGCGGCGGATATCGTTGTAATACAATCCTTCCCCGGCAAATTCCACGCGTCTTTCATGACGGATTTCTGCGCGCAGCGCGTCTTTGGATAAAGAAGTGGAAATATGTGGCATTTTCACCCTGTCGCGGATCTTGTCGAGCGCAGCGAAGATGGTAGCATCCGGTCCGCTTACTTCGTTTTGTGCTTCTGCGTACATCATCAGGATGTCGGCATATCTCAATACGATAAAGTTGATATCAGACTGGCCGTCTTTCAGATCCGACTTATCTTTTGGCGGTGCAATACTATCATAGAGGCTATACTTCTTCATACCATAACCCGTAATAGCAAAACGGCTGGCAGGAATAATGGCGCCGCGGTACATATCGGTCGGATAGGTGAAGGTGCCGTATAAGCGCGGATCACGGCGGAGATACGGACTATCTGCTTTATATCCTGAAGCCGGATCAGTGATGGGCAATCCATTATTCATGTAATAGGTTTTCGCCAGGTCCAGCAACGGTGCGTTGGTGTTGTATTGCGTACAGATCAGGTCGAATGAGCTGCCCTGCTGCGGGAAAATATACTGCACATCAAAAATAACTTCCTTGTTATTTTCATTGGGCTGCAAAAACAATCCCCGATAATCGGCAAAGAGTCCATAGCCGGTGCCGGCCAGCCCCATAACGCTATAGGCGGCATCGGCTGCTGCCTTCCATTTCATCAGGTCGTTGGATGGATTCAGCAACGGGCTGGCTTCGTACAACAGCACCCTGGCTTTCAGCGCCATGGCTGCGCCTTTGGTAGCCCTGCCTACATCCGCTCCTGTGTATTTCACTGGCAGAAGCGTAGCAGCCATATCCAGGTCTTTCAACACATTGGCTACCACTTCTGCACGTGGAGTACGCGGTAACTTAGCCTGGGCAGTTCTATCAGGCGGATCGAGGATTAACGGCACTGCACCATAATAATTTTCAAGTATAAAGTAATAAAGCCCTCTCAGAAAATATGCTTCCCCTTTCATCCTCTTCCGGATGTCCGCCTCAATTGCAGTTACTTCATCTACCTTCTTCAAAAAAGTATTGCAACGGCCAATGCCGCTGTAGCAATCGGAGTAACGGGCAGTAACGATACCACCGGTACTCGACATCTGGGTACCACGGGCAATGGAATTAAAGCTCATGGCATCCGTTTGGTTGTAGGCGTTGGGAGAAAGGGTTTCTTCCCAAAGCGCGGTGGCATTGTTGGAGGTTTTACCACCAAATATGCCCTGGTTGCGCAATACAGAGTAGCAGCCTACGAGGCCGGCGTTGGCCGCTTCCGGTGTTTGCCAGAAGGTTGATTCCGGGTAACGGTCGTGCGGAGAAGTATCGAGCAGGCTTTTGTTGCAACCTGCAGCAAGGAGACCCGTGCAGGAAAGTAAGAGATATATCTTTTTCATACTATTCATAATTTGGATGTTTAGAAGGTAACGTTGATACCGCCATTAAAGGTTTTCAGCATTGGATAAGTATACAATGTTGTTTGATCCAGTATAGATTCCGGATCAAAATCTTTGTAACGGGAGAAGGTGAGCAGGTTTTCCGCGTTGATAAACACACTCACTTTCTGGATCCTTGCTTTCGACAACCATTGCTGTGGCAGTGCGTAACCCAGCTGAATATTCTTCATTCTCAGGTAAGAGTTATCCCTTAACCAGAAAGTAGAGCGCTGGAAATTATCGATGCTGCCGGTGCTGGTAGTTACGATAGGCAGGCGTGCATCTCTTTTTTCCGGTGTCCAGGCGTCTCTTGTCCATTCCCAGGTAGCATTGGCGCCGTTGTTAAACGGATAAGCCAGGTTAGCAGTAGGCAGCACTTTTACACCGCCAATTCCCTGAAATGAGGCACTCAGGCTGATGCCTTTATAGCCTACATTGAATCCGAAACCATAGGTATACTTCGGTACGGATGAAGAGCTGTTCACAATTACACGATCGTCGCCGTTAATGATGCCATCTTTATTAACATCCTTAAATTTGATATAGCCTGGTTTTGTATTGGCAGATTGTTTTGCGCTGGCATCTATTTCTGCCTGGCTCTGGAAAATGCCTTCTGCCTGTAAAATATAAAAAGACTCAATGGGCGATCCTGCCTGAGTAATGGTACCTGTACCATAAATAATTTCACCATGCAGGTCCACTACTTCATTTTTATTGTAGGCCACACTTCCATACACATTCAGATCCACTTCGCCAATATGATCACGGTATTGTGCTACTACTTCGAGACCCGTATTATCTACCGTACCTACATTCTGTTTGGCGCCGGCCAGGTTACCCACCTGGGAAGGCATGCCTACTTCACGAAGGATACCATTGGTGCGTTTCTTATAGGCATCAACGGTAAGGCCTATACGATTATTCCAGAAGTTTACATCAACGCCCACATTGTAAGCATTGGTGATTTCCCATCTGAGCGTGGAATCTGCATCCGCAGTTTTCGCAGCGCCGGAATTTAATACGCCGCCAAAACTGTAGTCTTCACCCAGGTTGACGGTTGGGTCTGTCGTGTACAGTGCAATGGCCTGGTTACCTAATTTACCGGCGGAAGCACGCAGCTTCAACACGTTGATGAAATCAGAATGAAAGAAGGCTTCTTTATCAATACGCCAGCCGGCAGATACGGAAGGGAAAAACGCCCAGCGACTGTGTCTTCCCAGGCGGCTGGAACCATCATAACGGAAGGTGGCCTCCAGCAGGTATTTGCCATCATAGTCGTAGTTCAAACGGCCAAAATAAGATTCCAGCACATCGCGGGTAAGATTTCCGGAGGTAGCGTTCCAGGTAGTGCCCGCGCTTAATGCATCCAATCGTCCATCCAGGTAACCATACATACTGGTGGCCCATGAGTCGGAATCGAAATTGTCATAACTGGCGCCCAGCATGGCAGAGAGATTGTGTTTCCCTTTGAACTGGTGTTTCCAGTCGAGCGTGTTATAGAAATGGATATTCATGTCGTTATAATCCGTTTTGGCTGACCGGGGCGCAGTAGCGGGACTGTTCCAGTTGATAGCCGCGCCTGTTTTCGGATTAAAAGTTTGCATACGTGGTGTAAAGCCGCTGAGCAAACCATCATATTTATCCACACCAAACTTGATGTTATAGTTGATATCGAAAGGCAGTTTATATTCTGCGAAAACGGTGGTCAGGAAGCGCTGGATCTGTTTGGTCTGTAAACCATTGTATGCCAGCATACGCGGATTCTCCCAGTTGTTGCGGCCGGCTGTTCTGAGCCAGGAGTTGCCATAGCGGCCATCCGGCAGCGTATCTGTGAGGATAGGCAATGTACGGGCCAGGTAAGTCCAGGTATCTGTATAAAACGGCGTGGTGTAGGTTCTGTAGTAACCATCCATGGTGATACCCGCGCGCAGGCGTTTGGATACTTCCATGGAAGCATTCAATCCAACGGAATATTTCTTTTCATGGTTACCAGGTCCGAAGAGGATACCGTCCCTGTCGAGGTAACCGAGTGATAAGCGATAATTATACTTTTCGCCGCTGCCGGAAATAGCCAGGTCATGTTTCTGGATCACGCCGTTTTTCAAGGCAATATCATACCAATTATTTGCGGGATAAGTGAAAGGATCAGTCGCCATTCCTTTCTGGTACTCGTCTATATCCGCTTCTGCGTATTCAATGGCTTTTCCTTCATTGATGAGCGCCTGATTTTTCAGTTTCATATACGCGATAGGATCGCTGATCACATCCGGCAGGTAGGTTGCTTTTTGCTGACCGTAGTAATAGCTGTAGTTAACGCGGGAGCTGCCTCTTCCCTTTTTAGTGGTAACGAGGATAACGCCGTTGGAACCGCGGGAGCCATAAATGGCGGCAGCAGCATCTTTCAGTACCGTAACGGTTTCAATATCGTTTGGATTGAGTTCATCCATGGAGTACTCGATACCGTCTACCAATACCATCGGCTCATTAGCTCTTGCATCGGTGCTGCCAAAAGTATTCAGTCCCCTGATACGGATGGTGCTGCGATCCACACCTGGCTGACTGTTGCTCAGGTTGGCGAATACGCCGGGCACGCCATGCAATGCGTTACTTACGTTGGTAAGTGGCTGGCCTTCCTTATCCACCATATTCACGGTGGTGATGGCGCCGGTGAGCGTGGCTTTTTTCTGTGTGCCGTAACCGACCACCACTACATCGTTTAGTTTCTGGATATCTTCCTGTAACACTACCAGTACATTGGAAGATTTTACTTTCACCTCTTTAGGCAGGTAACCTATGAAGGTAAATTTCAAGGTAGCGTCTTTAGGCGCGGTGAGTTTAAAAGCACCGTTTACATCGGTGGCGGCGCCGCGGCTGGTACCTGCCACCTGTACGTTCACCCCGATCAGCGGCGTGCCATTGGCGGCAGTTACCTTACCGGTAACGGGAATGTCCTGCGCCTGCAGGGATAAGCTGCCGGCGCCGATGATCCCGATACACAGCAACAGGAACGTGGCCGGTTTTAACAGGCGGAATCGTGAAAAGAATTTCATAAGTGTGTTTGTTTTTTTTGTTAGTATACTGGTAGATAAATAATGGTCAGAGCCCTGCTTCGCGTAATCTGTTTGGGTAATCGGTTATAATACCATCAACGCCCAGTGCTTTCAGCTTTTTCATTTCGTTAACGTCATCCACTGTCCATGGAACAATCTTAATATGTTTAGCATGGCATTTGCTCACCAGCTCCGGTGTTACCAGCTTGTAGTTAGGATTATAGAAAAACGGTGTGAAGCCCAGTTGCTCCAGGTGCTGATCGAACCCGTTCTTTTTATCATCCGTCAGAAATCCCAGTGCCATATCAGGATATCTGCGGTGCAGTACCTGTAACGGGCGCATATCGAAAGACTGCACCAGCAGGCGTTTCCCGAGTGGCTGCAATTGCTTTACCGCCATCAGTTTATCCATATACTCTTCCGGTGCGGGTTGTTCTTTACCATCTGATTTTTCGGAAGATTTTATTTCCAGCAGATAGTAAGGCGCCGGCATATGATGCGCTTTCGTATAGGCTTCTACGGAGTCGATCATTTCAGACAGCAATGGTGCGTAAGAACGCATGCGCTGTTGTTCCGGATAAGCCGGGTATGGTTTTTCCCCGATGATAAACGGCCGGATATCGGCATAGTTCATCTGGTAAAAAATATAGTCCGTGCGCTTTTCTGCCGGGATATCTTTTCCATCCGGCGTGGTGGTGTATGACGGCGTAAACGACGCGTCGTGGTACACCATTACCTGGCCGTCTTTCGTGATATGCACATCAAACTCAATGGTATTGGCGCCTTCCGTTAACCCGCGGTACATGGCAGGAATGGTATTCTCCGGCATTAAACCTCTTGTGCCGCGATGTCCTACTTTATAAAAGGAAGGATACCCATTTTTTGCAGCAGTAGTTGTTTTAGTTGTTTTACATGCATTAAAGGTGCATACAGCGGCTACCGCCATGGCGCAGCCTATGAGACTGATATTAAACTTTGTTTTCATTGCGCGTGGTTCTAACGTGTTATTAATTGCGTATATAGGTAAACGTTATCTACTTCAGTAACAGGTACAGTGAAGCGGCGATTACAGCGCCGGCCAGTGGCCCGAAAACAGGTACCCAGGAATAACTCCAGTCGCTGTGTCCTTTTCCTTTTATGGGCAGCAGTGCGTACATGATGCGCGGACCCAGATCCCTGGCAGGGTTGATGGCGTAGCCGGTAGTGCCGCCAAGCGACAACCCGATAGACCATACCAGCAACATTACCGGCATGGCGCCGAGCGAACCCAGGCCCACCGGTGTTTTCTCCGGTCCTACTTCTGCGTTGGTGAAATAGAAAATGGTAAACAGCAATACAAAGGTGCCGGTAGCTTCACAGATGAAGTTGCGCCAGGTATTTCGTATAGCCGGCTCCGTGCAAAACACGGCACGCTGCAAACCTTTGTCGGGCGTATTATTAAGATGATCTTTGTAATTGAGCCATACCAGTGAAGTACCCAGCATAGCGCCCAGCATTTGCATGGCAATAAACAAAGGCACATCTGCCCAGTTGAATTTGCCCGCGGCAGCCAGTGCAATGGTAACAGCGGGATTAAGGTGTGCGCCGCTGTAAGGGCCGGCGAACACTACGCCTATATACACCGCCAGCGCCCAACCGGTGGTGATCACGATCCAGCCGCTGTTGTTACCTTTGGTTTGATGCAGTACCACGTTGGCTACCACGCCGTTTCCCAGCAGCAGCAATAAGGCAGTACCTATGAATTCAGCTAAAAAAGGATACATAGTTTATAATTTTATTGGTGAGCCCATGCTTTTGCGGCATTTACTGCGCGGTTCCATCCATTGATCCATTGCTGGCGTTGTTCCTGTTCCAGGTTGGGAGAGAAACATTTGTCCATTTTCCACTGGCTGGCAATTTCTTCCAGGTTCTGCCAGTAGCCTGTGGCCAGTCCGGCGAGATACGCGGCGCCCAGCGCAGTTGTTTCTGTAATACCTGGCCGCACTACTTTCGTTTGCAGGATATCTGCCTGGAACTGCATCAGCAGGTTGTTACCGGTAGCACCGCCATCTACTCTCAATTCCTTTATGCTGATATTGGCATCTGCTTCCATCGCTTTCAGCACTTCCATTGTTTGATAGGCAATGCTTTCCATCATGCAGCGCGTGCGATATGCGCGGCGTTGGTACCACGTGTCATGCCTACGAGTGTACCGCGTGCGTGCTGGTCCCAGTGCGGAGCGCCGAGTCCTGCAAAGGCGGGTACCAGGTATACGCCATCGTTTTGTTCTACGCTGGCAGCAAGTGCTTCCACTTCAGAGGAGGCCCGGATGATACCGAGACCGTCGCGCAGCCATTGCACAATAGCGCCGGCGATAAAGATGCTCCCTTCCAGTGCGTATTGTACCTGTCCGTTTACTTTCCAGGCCACCGTGGTGAGGAGATTATTTTTACTGATGATGGGTGTGTCGCCGATGTTCATCAGCATAAAACAGCCGGTGCCATAGGTATTTTTTACCATGCCGGGAGCGGTGCACATTTGCCCGAAGAGCGCCGCGTGCTGATCGCCTGCAACGCCTGCAATCGGGATCTGTACGGCAAAGATGCCGGGAGCGGTTTCGCCACATACTTCACTCGATTGTTTTACTTCCGGCAGCATAGCGGCAGGAATATCCAGCATGGCCAGCAGTTCATTGTCCCATGCCTGGGTGTGGATATTAAACAGCATGGTGCGGGAAGCGTTGGTGATATCGGTAGCATGCACCGCGCCATGGGTGAGGTTCCAGATCAGCCAGGAGTCTACTGTTCCGAAAGCCAGCTTGCCTTCGTTGGCGCGTTCCCGTGCCCCGGGTACATTGTCCAGGATCCACCTGATTTTTGTTCCGGAGAAGTAGGCGTCAATGACCAATCCTGTTTTTTCGCGTACCAGGGTTTCTTTACCTGCTGCTTTGAGATCGTCGCAGAAACCGGCCGTACGCCTGTCCTGCCATACAATGGCATTATACACGGGCTTACCGGTTTCGCGATCCCATACCAATGTGGTTTCGCGTTGGTTGGTGATACCGATAGCGGCAATGTTACCACCTTCCAGGCCCACTTTCGCCATTGCTTCGGTGGCTACGCCGATCTGGCTGCTCCATATTTCAGCGGGATCGTGTTCCACCCATCCTGGTTGCGGGAACAGTTGTGTAAATTCTTTCTGCGCCGTGGAAATAATTGCGCCTGCTTTGTCGAAGATAATGGCCCTTGAGCTGGTCGTACCCTGATCCATTGCCATAATGTATCTGATCATGTTTTTCTTTTTTCCCGTGGATTTTTACGTGGATGTTGATTTCGTTTAGTCTATGCCGTAACCTTCAGTTGTTTATAGGTAGTGCCATTTTTCAGGAGGTAGTGTTGTGCCACCTGTATAAAATCCTTCACTTGTTTTTGTTGCCAGTTGATATCCCTGTTCATTTCTGCGGCCATAATGGCGGCTGTTGCGGGCGCCATGTCTATAGCTGCCTGCGCATCCAGGAAGAGTGCGCGCAGGCGCCTGGCCAGCACATCTTCCACGGTTTGGGCCATTTCATGTTTCACTGCCCATATCACCTGTGCTTTGATGTATGGCAGGCGTGGATGCAGTTGCTCTTTCATGTCGGGATGCAGTGAAATAAATGCCTGTATCCTGGCGGCATCGCTGCCGTATATGTCCAGCGGTGCGGGCGCGGATGGTTGTTGCTGATACCCGTGGATATGCAGTGATTTTGTTTTGCATCCTACCGGTACCAGTCCACCGGTTTTGATGGCCTGGTCCACCGTATCTTCTGCCATTTTGCGGAAGGTGGTCCATTTACCGCCGGTGATGGTAATCAGTCCGGAGGGCGCTACCAGTATTTTATGGCTGCGGGAAATTTCCTTCGTACTGCCCGTTTCTTTTTGCGGTGCTGCCAGCGGCCGTAATCCGGCAAACACGCTGAGCACATCTTCCCGTGCAGGTGGACGGTCAAGATATTTACCTGCGGTATTTAAAATAAAGCTGATCTCTTCTTCCAGTGCGATGGGTTCCATGCTGTGTTCATCGAGCGGTGTGTCGGTTGTTCCCAGGAGTACTTTGTTGTTCCAGGGTACAGCAAACAGTACGCGGCCATCATCCGTTTTCGGGATCATGATAGCGCTTTTACTGTTGAGGAAAGAAGGGTCCAGCACCAGGTGCACGCCCTGGCTCGGCTTTACCATATTGGGCGCCGCCGGGTTATCCAGTTGCAGTACTTCATCTACAAATACGCCGGTAGCGTTGATCACTGTTTTGGCCCGGAGCGTATAGATTTCATTGGTTTCCAGGTCCTGTGTGCGAACGCCGCTTATTTTGCCGGCGCTGTTTTTAACGAGGCCGTTTACCTTAAAATAGTTGAGCAGTACGGCGCCGTTTTCAGCAGCGGTTTGCGCGATATCAACCGCGAGACGGGCATCATCAAACTGACCGTCGTGATAAACGATTCCACCTTTCAGTCCTTCCTTCCGGATAGTAGGGAGCCTGTTGATCACTTCCGACCTGCTGATATGCCGGGAGCGTCCGAGGCTGAGTTTCCCGGACAGCAAATCATAGATCTTGAGGCCGATGGTATAAAAGGGGCCTTGCCACCAGTTATACTGCGGGATGATGAATTGCTGGTTGTGTGCCAGATGAGGGGCATTGTTAAGCAGCAGTCCTCTTTCGTACAGGGCTTCCCGTACGAGGGCAATATCGCCCTGCGCCAGGTATCTTACCCCGCCGTGTACCAGTTTGGTACTGCGGCTGGAAGTGCCTTTGGCAAAGTCGGCCTGCTCCAGTAATAATGTCCGGTAGTTCCTGGTAGCGGCATCCATTGCTATACCAAGACCCGTAGCTCCGCCACCTATAATGATAAGATCCCAGGGTTGTTCACCGGCTTCCTTTAATTGCCTGATTGATTCAGTTCTTTTCATTTTATTCCCCTATAACTTTTAATTTGTTTCATTTATTTTCTTTGCAATAGTAATAAAAACAAAAAGAAATAATTTGAAACCAAAGTATAAAATAAAATGAAAAAGGTGAAAAAGTTATTGATGAATGGAAAAGAAATAAAAAGAAAAATATAATATGATATTAATCAAATAGATAGATATAAATATAACATCACTATGTCTTCATTTGATTTCATATTTCCAATTTGAAAGATCAGAATGAAGGATATTAACTACTTAATACGTAATCATATTTAACCAAATGAAACAAAATTGCCGGATATTTGTAAGGAGCATCTTTTTCAGATTATCCCGTGTCAACACACTTTAATACGTTATTTTTATCTGATATGTCTATGATCAATATTGCGGAACGTCATAAGTTTATTCTCGGCAAACTGCACGAGAAGGGATATGTTAATGTACTGGAGCTATGTAAGGAGCTGGATGTATCGGGCGTGACTATACGAAAAGATCTCAAGCTGCTGGAGGATAAGTCGCTGCTATTCCGCTCACACGGAGGCGCTACGGTGCATAATCCATATACCATGGACAAACCGGTGAATGAAAAGGAGAATATACGCCGGGAGGAAAAACAACTGATAGGGCAGGCTGCCGCTGCACTCATCGTACCGAACGATGCGATCATCATCGCCTCGGGTACCTCTGTGCAGGCATTGGCAAAAAATATTCAACCCAAAGGGCATCTTACCGTTATCACCGGCGCGCTGAACGTAGCGCTGGAACTATTGCGCCGGCCGGAGATTGAAGTGATCCAGCTTGGCGGGCATCTCCGTAACAGCTCTACTTCTGTTACCGGGTCTTATGCAGAAAAAATACTGGAAGATTTCTCCTGTAGTAAACTATTCCTCGGGGTAGATGGTATCGACCTGGAGTTTGGTCTTACTACCACCAATATTATGGAAGCGCACCTGAACCAGAAAATGATGGCCACTGCGCAGAAAACCATTGTACTCGCGGATTCCACCAAATTCGGAAAGCGAGGCTTCGGTCGCATTTGTGCCCTCGAAGAAATAGATGAAGTGATTACCGACAGCGGAATTTCCGAACATATCGTCAGGAAAATGGAAGATATGGGTGTGAAAGTAACGGTAGTGTAAGAGGAAGACCGTTGTCTTCCTCTTTTTTTTATTTAATATTCTGCAAACGTTCCGTCTTTATAACACCATAACCACTGCTCGCCCGGCTCCGCGGACGATATCACGGGATGGTCCGTTTGATGATAATGTTGCGTCATGTGCTTTGACGGTGAATCATCGCAGCAAAGCGTAACACCGCAGGTTTGACAGGTACGCAGGTGCAGCCATTTGCCATGTTGTTTGATGCATTCTTCGCAAACATGCTCGGCACTAACCTTTACTTCGGTTATTGCTTCAAGGTGTGAACATAAAGCCATAAAAAATATTTTAAACTTCTGCCAGGTACTTATGCACCAGGCTAATACTCATGGAGCCCTCCCCTACTGCGGAGGCCACGCGGCTCATAGCGCCGGACCGTACGTCGCCGGCTGCAAAGATACCAGGACAGCTGGTTTCCAGCAGATACGGTTCGCGGTTGAGTTTCCAGAGCTTACCAAAATAATCAAATGATTTCATTTCCCTGCCGGTTTGCACATAGCCTTTTTCATCTTTGATGATGAGATCTCCCAGCCAATCGGTGTAGGGCCTTGCGCCGATAAAAATATATAACGCATCCGCAGGCACTTCTTTTACTTCCTGTGTTTGCAGGTTTTCTATCTTCAGCTTTTCCAGCCGGTCGGTGCCCGAAGCCTCTACTATTTCACTGTTGTTTAGAATGCTGATATTGGGAATATCCCGGATCTGGTCTATCAGGTAGGACGACATAGTTGCATTCAGATTTTCTTTCCGGATAAGAATGAATACCTCCTTTGCGAACTTTGACAGGTACACCGCTGCCTGGCCGGCGGAGTTACCACCTCCCAGGATGTACACGCTCCGGTCGCGGCACGAGGCGGCTTCCGTGGTAGCAGCGCCGTAATAGATGCCTGCCCCGGTGAACTTTTCTATGCCAACGGTATCCAGCTTGCGGTAATCCACCCCGGTGGTGATCACAACGGCGCGTGCATTTATTTCCGTACCATTTTCCAGGCAAACAATTTTATAATCTGCTTTGAGTTTGATTTCTTTCACCGACTGTGGCGATAAAAACTCCGTACCAAACCTGGTGGCTTGCGTAATCGCGCGCCGTGTGAGTTCTGCGCCGCTCAATCCCGAGGGAAAGCCCAGGTAGTTTTCAATACGGGAACTGGTGCCTGCCTGTCCGCCGGGCGCATGACGTTCTATCAGCAGGGTTTTTAATCCTTCAGAAGCGCCGTATACAGAGGCGGCCAATCCTGCCGGACCGGCGCCGATGATCACTACATCATAGATCTCATTTTTTAAGGTAGGATTCAGTCCGATTTTCGCTGCAATATCAATGATCGCAGGAGCCGTCATCACTTCTCCATGCTCCAGTATTACAACAGGTAAAGCGGATGTATCCAGGTTATTCAGCTGCAACAGCAATTTTCCTTCGTCGCTGTTAGCATCAACGGAATGATAGGGAATCAGGTTGCTGGCCAAAAATTCCTTCATGCGGTAGGCATCTGACGAAAAAGGATAACCCACTACTTTAATCCCCTGGAACTCCGGGCGGTAATTGGTTTGCCAGTCGTCGAGCAGATCATTGATAACGGGATACAGCTTTTCTTCCGGCGGGTCCCAGGGCTTTTGGAGATAGTAATCCAGCCGCAATTCATTGATGGCTTTTATGGCGGCGTTAGTATCTGAATAAGCGGTGAGTAACACACGTTTGGCGGCAGGAAATATTTCCATCGCCTGCTGCAGAAAATCAACACCTTCCATTTCCGGCATCCGCTGATCGGAAATAAAGATAGCCACGGTATCATTCCTGTTTTTCAGTTCCACCAGGCTTTGCAGCGCTTCGTTGGCGGAAAGGGTACTCAAAATGCGGTATGATTTCCGGTAATACGATTTCAGGTCCTGCGTGATGGCATTCAGCACCTGTCTATCATCATCTATAACAAATATTATGGGCAGACTCATATCTTCTACATTAATTATTCTCTATGGGAAATGAAATGGTAAAAATGGTTTTACCGGGTACAGAAGTTTGTTTCACTGATCCGCGATGACGCTGCACAATTTGCGATACTACATCCAGTCCCAGTCCTGTCCCTTTTCCCAAATCTTTGGTGGTAAAAAAAGGTTCAAATATACGTGATTGTATTTCTTCCGGTATGCCCGGGCCGTTATCGGTAATGGTGATATGCACACACTGGCGGTCCTTTGTGGTGGCTATTTCCAGCCGTCCTTTTTTAGCAGGTTCCATGGCATCCAGCGCATTATCCACGAGGTTGGTCCATACCTGGTTCAGCTCTCCGGGCAGCGCTTTTATTTTGGGCAGTGAGGCATCATAATTTTCTACCAGCTCCACGTTTCCTTTTCTGAACCGGTAATCCAGCATGGCCAGCGTGTTGTGGATACCGCTATGGATATCAATAAATTGTTTATCCGGCTCCTGGTCCATGTACGTATATCTTTTCACGGCGCTTACCAGGTCAAATATTCTTTTTGAAGAGATCTGCAGGTCGCCTACCATCCTGTTGGCTTCCAGTGCGCCATGTATCCAGCTGAAGATCACATCCAGGTGCGCAGGGTCAAACAGCCGGCTGAAATCTTCCAGTACAGTGGTTTCTACCCCATATTCCGCCAGTATTTCCGCTATTTCTATCCGGGAGATGTTTTTGCTGTCCATCCAGTCCTCGATAGCAGTCGTTTTATCAGACAATTCCAGCACCGTGGGTGCTTTCGTCGGCTTGTTGCTCCACCATTGCTGGAGGTTATCAACAATAGCGGTGGCCTGCTCCTGTGATAAACACAGCGCTGCCATCTCTTTAAATATGGCAGGAATATGGCTGATATTTTCAAACAGTTTATCCGAGCTTCTGCAAATGGCGGCTACCGGGTTATTCAGTTCATGGGCCAGGCCCGCGGATAATTTTCCCAGCGCCATCATTTTTTCGTTCTGCTGCTGCGAGGAAGTGGTTTCCCGCACGCGGCTCGTCATGATATGCACCAGTGCTTCCGTCAGTTCGTAATGTTGTTCAATATGTGCTTTAATCTTTTCCGACGGGCAAATCAGCAACCGGGTATCTTTCAGGCACAGGCCATTCCCCATGGCGTTTTTCACACGGGAAAAAGGCAGCCACCCGGTAATGTTATCGTCGTTCAGTTCCACTATTTCCCGGTAATGCCCGTTGATGGTGGCGGAGATGCGTATCTTTCCTGAAATCACAATGATGGTGGCCACCACCGGGTCACCGGCTTTAAACATCAGTTCGCCTTCCGGCACCAGCTTTTCCTCCGACTGGGATATCAGCCACTGCAGTTGTTCCAGCGGCACCTCTTTGAGAGCAGGAATACTTTTTAGTTGTATCGCAGTGATAGGTTCCATATAATTAGCGCTAATGGTCAGTTCTCAAATATAAGCTTTCAGCATCCCAAAAGCAAAAGGCCGTCCTTCCGGGCGACCTTGCTTCTTTTAACCAGTAATAAAGATATGCGGCTTTACAATAATTCAACCGTATTTTTCAGCCTGATATCGGCGGAAGAGGCGCCAATCATGAGGTCGAATGTACCCGGTTCGGCTATCCATTGCAACCGGCTGTTGAAAAACGACAGCTTTTCCCTGTTGATGGTGAAGTGAATGGTTTTGCTTTCTCCCGGCTGCAGCTTTATCTTCTGAAAATCTTTCAGTTCTTTCACGGGCCGGGTAACGGAAGCTTCCCGGTCTCTCAGGTACAACTGTACTATTTCCTCGCCGGCATAAGCGCCGGTGTTGGTGAGTTTAAACGCTACATCGATGGTCTGACTGCCATTTATTTTATTGGTGCTCAGTGTAAGTCCTTCGTATTTAAAAGTGGTGTAACTGAGCCCGTATCCGAATGGAAACAGCGGGTCATTGGGCACATCGAGGTAGTTGGAATGAAATTTCTGGGTGGGGCCTTCCGGTTGCGGCCGGCCGGTATTTTTATAATTGTAGTAGATAGGGATCTGGCCTACGTTCCGGGGGAAGCTCATGGTGAGTTTTCCGGAAGGATTATAATTCCCGAAGAGTACATCCGCGATGGCGTTGCCGGCTTCGTGGCCCTGGAACCATACTTCCAGTAAGGAAGTAGCCTGTTCATTTTCGGTGGTAAGGGTTAATGGCCGTCCGCTCATTACCACTACTACCAGTGGTTTGCCGGTTTGTGCCAGTGCGGTCAGCAGTTTACGCTGACTTTCCGGGATGCCTATATCCGATCTGCTGGCGGCTTCGCCGCTCATTTCAGATGCCTCTCCCACCACGGCCACTACCACATCTGCCTTGGCGGCTGTGGTAATTGCCTCTGTGAGTAACTGCTCCGGTGTGCGGGTATCGATGTCTATTCTTTCGCCAAATACATTTACTTTTTTGGCAAAGCTGGTATCATCGCTGATGTTAGCGCCTTTGGCATAGAGGATATTCACGCTGCTGCCGGCTACCTGTTTCATGCCGTCGAGCACAGGCACTGATAATTGCGCGTCGCCACTTACGGCCCAGGTGCCGAGCATATTGCTTTTGTTATTGGCCAACGGTCCTATCAGCGCGATGATGCCTGATTTTTTCAGCGGCAATGTTTGCCGGTCATTTTTCAGTAATACGCAGGAACGGGCGCCCAGCTCCCTAGCAGCCTGCCTTTTATCTGCGCTCAGCACTTCTTTGGCAGCGGAAGCGGTATTGCAGTAGCGGTAGGGATCTTCAAACAGGCCGAGTTTATATTTTGCTTCCAGCACCCGGCGGCAGGCATCATTGATGTCGTTCAGTGTTACTTTACGCTCTTTCAGTGATTGCTGTAGGGTGGTCACAAAACCTTCGCCTACCATGTCCATATCCACACCCGCTTTTAATGCCAGCGCCGATACCGTTTGCAGGTTGCCCAGGCCATGGGCCATCATTTCATTGATAGCGGTATAATCCGTTACCACAAAGCCTTTAAAGCCCCATTGTTTGCGGAGCAGGTCTGTCAGCAGCCATTTATTGGCCGTAGCCGGGATGCCATCAATTTCGTTGAAGGAAGTCATGACGCTGCCGGCGCCGGCATCTATGGCCGCTTTATACGGTGGCAGGTTAATATTCATACATTTTGATGCGGCTCATATCAGTGGTATTGTAATCCCTGCCTGCTTCAGCCGCGCCATATAAGGCGAAATGTTTTACACATGCCATCACACTGTTTTTATCGCCGAGGCGGTTACCCTGGTATCCACGCACCATGGCGGCGGCGATTTTTGAACCCAGGTACGTATCTTCCCCCGAGCCCTCTGCTACGCGGCCCCATCGCGGGTCGCGGGCAATGTCCACCATTGGGGAATACACCCAGCAAAGACCATCGGCACTGGCTTCTGTTGCCGCCAGCCGCGCACTGTGTTCAATCAGCGGCAAATCCCAGCTGCAGGATAATCCCAGTGGAATAGGAAAAGTGGTTTTGTAGCCGTGGATTACATCGGATCCAAAAATCAACGGAATTTTAAGCCTGCTTTTAGTAACGGCCAGTTCCTGCGCCTGCCGGATCTTTTCCACACCAATTACACCAAACAAACCGCCTACATTTCCTTTGCTGATCTTTGTCTCCACATCACTGCTTACCACTGAGCCGGTAGCTACGCCACCGCCGGGTGTAAGCAAATTCAACTGCCCGATCTTTTCTTCCAGCGTCATTTTTCCCATCAGCGCACTCACGAAAGTATTCATTTTCGCGCTGGTTGTTTGCGCCTGTACCTGGCCGGCAACCAACAGTATCAGCGCCACCAGCGTACTTTTAAAAAGGGTATGTATATCTTTCATACTGTTTGTTTTAATCTTCTTTTATCACCTTTGTTCTGGCAGATACGCCGTTTTCATTAATGGCTTCTATACAAAAATAATAGGGGAGATCTTTGTCCATGCCTTTGAAGTAGTAATCATTGTTGTTATGCACCATGATGCAGCTGTATAATTTATCCGGTGAGGTGCCGGTATAAATATTGTATGCGTATGCATTATCTACCGGCGACCACTTAATCCATGCACTTCGTTTATCCTTCTCCGTGCGAAGCACCAGCAGGTCTTTCACCGTATCGGGCACTGCGCCGTTGCCGTTGCCAAATACCCTTAGCCCACTGAGTGCAAATTTTCCGCCGGGCATATGGATGTTCTCCATTTTGATATAACGCGCCTGCACCGGCTTTGCTAACTCAATATAATCGTGCGGCACATCCTTGCGTTGTTTGCTTTTATCGGCCAGCATCTTCCAGTGTTTTCCATCTTCCGAAAACCAAAGTATATACTGGTGATATATAGCTGTTTGCTTACCCAGAAACGGAGCATCCTGATCGGCATAGTTTACCTGTACTGCATTTACGCGGCTTACTTTCCCAAGGTCTGTTTGTATCCATTCGCCCTTGTTGCCGGTGGCGGCGCTCCAATACGTTTTTATGCTTTCATCTACGGCGTTGTTGGGCACATAGCCACCATATGTGGAAGATACGGCAACTGGTTTGTTATAGTTCAGCAGCATCCAACCGGTAAACCCGGCGTTATCAAAAGCGGTGGTATCAGCGCCCCTTGAAATATAATGCGGGTAGTCGCCGAAAGAGGTATTACAAAACATCACGTCTTCTTTATCGAATCCGGCGGGCCAGTAGCCGATACGGCGCTCGAAGCTGTTTTTTACCGCAATTACCATGGTAGATACATGCCACCAAAATCCTTTATTATCCTGGAACGTAGCGCCATGACCTGCACCACGGGCATAACCTCCGGGCTTATACGAAACGGGGTCTGACTGCGGCGTAAAAGGCCCCAGCGGATGATCACCTACCACTACTCCATCGGCATAGCCGCTGAACTCTGTTCCCGGAGCGCCGTATTGCAGGTAATATTTCCCGTGGTGCTTTGTCATCCACGCGCCTTCAATGAAGGGGTCCAGGAAAGTATTATCCAGGTTTTCGCCAAACCGTTGCCAGCCATAGCGGTCGGGCTCCAGCAGGTACATTTCTTTCCTCGTGCCTTTCGGTTGCAGGGTGCTGCGATTCATTTCCACGCCATACAACGGGTACCGGTTGCTGCTGCCGTTGTACATATACAAACGGCCATCGTCATCTGCAAAAAACGCAGGATCCCAACCGCCTATCTGCAGCGAGTCGATCGCTTCTTTCCATTCATTTCCTTTGGGATTAGTGCTCATCCAGATGGGGAAGTCGCTGGTATAGGTAGATCCGAATACGAGCAACGTATCGCCCATTACCCATGCTGCGGGCGCACACAGTTCATCGTACACATGATGATACGGCTTCAGGAATTTCCTTTCCACAAAATGCCAGTTGAGCAGGTCCGGGCTCCACCAATATCCCCACTGATTGGTGGAAAACAGGTAGTAGTCGCCTTTGTAATTTACAATTACCGGATCGGCGGTAGCACGGTGTTTCCCCCAGGTGGTGAAGTTGGGAATAGGACAATAGCCGTAGTCGATATTCACCGGGTTACAATAGGTAGTTTGCGCAGTTGTATCCATGCATATGAACAGGATCACCAGTGCATATATCCATCTTTTCATCATCACTATTTTTCCGTTGTTTCAAAATCAAGTTTCTTTAGTCCCTGCTTAATCTCCGGGCAACTCATGAACAACTTCCACAACAACCCGGTGCGGTAGTTTTCTATCATTACAACAATGGGTCCCTGGTCAATGGCCAGGTGCGAGGATGCATACCATTGCTTTGTTTCGTTGAAAGCGTCAGTAAAGCCATACTCCGTCCAGATTTTATCGCCCAGGTCGTAGTAAAAATGTTTCAACGCCTGCATAGAATATTCAGGCGTGTATGGGAACGCCGATAATGCCGCCGTGGGTGTGATCGTACCCAGGTCGTTTTCCGGCGAATGTGCATTATATCCGTCGTAGGTGTCGCTGGCGGTGAGTCCCCAGCAATTGGCGCCATAGCCTTTAAATCCTTTTGGATTACGAACACAGTGTTCGCGGTTGATAAGCGTATGATGCAGGTTTTGTTCCCAGTAATCGGCGTAACGGTCTTTTAAGCCGTGTGGGTTTAAGCCCAGGAAAGAATAGTGCGAGAAAAATAACGGTCCGCCGTAATCAAATCCCAGCGGGAGTTTGATCCCATAAAAGGTACGGTCGTTCCTGAAATAAATATTATTCACCCAGCCCTGGTGATATACTTCCGGGTTGATGGCATAGCTGGGAGATGAAGCGGCCAGTACATATGTGATAAGACATTCGTTCCATCCTTTGATTTCGTGGTTCATGCTCCAGCCGTTGTTGGGGCTCCAGTGCCAGTACAGTACATTGCGTCCGCCCTGCGTATACCAGTTCCATTCTGTTTCATTCCAGGTCCAGCTGATCTTATTTCGTAGCTCCGTTTCCGTTGGATTGTCGTTGCTGAAATACTGGCGGGCGCAAAGGAGTCCCTGGAACAGGAAGGATGTTTCCACCAGGTCGCCGCCATCATCTTTACGGCTGAAGGGAATCGTTTTGCCTGTGTTACCATTCAGCCAGTGTGGAAAAACACCATGGTAGCTGTCTGCCTTCCGGAGGAAGTTCACTATTTTCAGCAGCCGTTGTGCGGCAGCTTCGCGGGTGATCCATTTACGTTCAGCAGCTACAATGATCGCCATTACGCCGAAGCCGGTGCCACCGGTGGTAACCACTTCATCGCCATAGTCAAAGGATTTGTTGCTGCGTTCGCGCGCCATACCTGACACCGGGTGACCAAAATCCCAGAAGTAGCGGAACGTTTGTTTTTGTACCAGTTCCAATAATTGTTCGTCCGACATTTTTTGCCGGTTAACTTTGATCTTCTTTTGTGCCATTGCCGGCTGCAGCAGGAAAAACAAACAGCCAATAAACAGTATATACTTCATTCTTTTTCTTTTTTAGAGATGTGGGCTGGTAAAGCCGAGGTTATGCATACCCGTTTTTATTTCCGGGCAGCTCATGAACAGGTTCCACAACAATCCGCTGCGGTAATTTTCTATCATCACTATTACCGGCCCCTGATCGATGGCCAGGAATGAGTTGGCAAACCAAATGTGCTGAAGGGAGAAAGCGTCTGTAAAGCCGTATTCTTTCCAGATCTTATCGCCCAGTTTGTAATAAAAGAATTTCAGCGCCTGCATGGATTCCTGCGGCGTATACGGGAAAGACGACAACGCAGCAGTGGGTGCAATTACACCCACATCATTGGTGGGTGAACTGGCCGTATAGCCGTTGGGGATATCACTGGCGGTAAGCCCCCAGCAACTAGCGCCGTAGCCATAATTCTTTTCCGGGTTGGCAACGCAATAGGCGTAGTTAATGCGGGTATGATTCACCACCTGTTCTTCATAATCCGCATAAGTATCTTTCAATCCTTTGGGATTGATGCCCAGGAACGAGTAATGCGAGAAAAACAGTGGGCCGCCCATAGCAGGACCCAGCGGCAGTTTGATATTATAGTAAAGATTGTTGTTGCGCATGGCGCCGTTATTTGCCCAGCCGCTGTCGTAAGTAGCTTTTGGTACCGGCGTTTGTGCGGAGGCCGCGAGAATATAGGTAATAAGACATTCATTCCATCCTTTTACCGGCAGGTTCATCTCCCATTTATACTCGTTGCTCCAGTGCCAGTACAGCACGTTTGCATTATCTTTCCGGAACCAGTTCCATTCCACTGCATTACAAATGGCATTGATATCGCTTCGTAGCTGCGTTTCCGTTACATCCACATTTTTAAAGTATTGGCGTGCGGTTAGGAGTCCCTGGATGAGATAAGCTGTTTCCACCAGGTCGGCGCCATTATCCTTTGTGCTGAAAGGAATAGCTGCGCCGGTGCTGCCATTGAGCCAATGCGGGAAAGCGCCGTGAAAGCGTGCTGCCTTTGTGCCCAGGAAAGTGGTTATTTTCTGCATGCGTGCCAGTCCTTCGCTGCGGGTAATAAAGCCGCGTTCTATCCCGGTGATGATGGCCATGATACCGAAGCCGGAGCCGCCGGAGGTAACGGTTTCACCGCTGGTGTTTCTTTCGCGTGCGAGGCCGCTAACCGGGTGACCAAAGTCCCAGAAGTATTTAAACGTTTGCTGTTGTACCAGTGTGAGCAGTGCATCATCGGAGATACGCGGGAATTTATCGGTGGTATCTATAGCGGTTACCAGCGACAATGAAACGGCCGATTGAAGTTTGGCGTTCTTCGCTGACAGCAGGCCGGCGCCTGCGGTAATCGTATAGGCGGTAAGGTTAGACAATGGCGCAACGGGTTTCAACACAAGGGTACTGTCGCCGTGCTCCCACGTTACGTTGTATGGCACGTTACCACCAATTTTACCGGTAAAAGAACAGGCAGCAGCAACAGAGCTGCGCGATACGGCGTCGGAGAAGGAAATCCTGATGGCAGGTTGTGTGCCGGTACCATAATAGGAAAATCCCGCAGACACGCTATCCACGCTCAGGGCCTGAAAGCTGAAGGAGGGCGGCGTAACGGGCGGAGGCGACGTATTGTCGCCTCCGCCCTTACTGCAACCTGCTGTTATTATCAATAATAAACAAGCTATCCATTTCATAAAAAACTATTTACCCCGCCCTTCCAGTTTAACGAGGGCGCTGACATCCGCTTCTTCCAATGCTTTATTATAGATCCTTACTTCATCGAGGCCGCCGGTGAGGTAGCTGGCCCAGTCCTGTGCGGTGGCTTCAGAAGTGAGACTGGGAACGGTCTGGAACTGTGAGGTACCAAATACCATTTTGCCCGGGTTCACGAACTGGATCGGACCTGCTCCGTCCATCACGTGTGTGGCGATCCTTAATCCGTTTACATATACCTTAAAAGAATCCACGCCGTTATAAGATAAGGCGAAGTTGGTCCACCTGCCCCATACATTCTGTACATCATAATTACCCAGCCATGCTTCTCCCTGTGCGCTGGCCACATGCATTTTCAGTACGGCTTTCGCATCGGTGCTACCATTTTCAAAGAAGATATCGATGTTACCCCAAAAGCTTTTGGTATTGCTGAGGCTCAGCAGTCCTACTATACCGGTGGTATTCTGCGGGCTATTTACCCACAGCGTGATCGTAAATGCTTTGAGGCCGGTGATAGCAGCTCCTGGTGTGAACAGCGCGTATGCTTTATCCGCGCCTTTGAGCGCGCTTCCTTTGATACCTGTAGCGAAAGAGGTACCATTGTTTTCGCAGTTGGTTTTAGAGATGCTGTCGGCGAGATTCCCATTAAATCCCCAGTAGGCTACCAGGTTGCCGGGAGCAATTTCGGAGGCGCTGGTATAACCACCGATAGACAATGCCGGTTTATAGCTGTCGGCATCAAACTTTTTATAGCAAGACGACCCAAACAGCGTGATAGCTGCCAGCAGTACGTATGATTGATATCTGAAGTTCATAATAATTTTATTAGAGATTAGTAACCCGGATTTTGTGTCAATGTTCCTGCACTGATATCAATTTCATTCTGCGGAACCGGCCATATCTCGTTCTTACCGGCCACGAAGCCTTTAGTGCCAAACAGGGTAGCGGCTCTTCCCTGGCGGATCACATCAAAGTAGCGGTCGTTTTCCATGGCCAGTTCTACTCTTCTTTCATGCCAGATCGCATTACGTAATGCTACTTTATCGGTAGTAGTTACATCCGGGAGAATGGCTGCATTGTTGCCACGTGCGCGGGCCCTTACAGCGTTCAGCGAGGTAAGTGCCAGGGCTGTATTACCTTGTTCGTTGGCGGCTTCTGCGTTCATGAGCAGCACTTCCGAGTAACGGATCACGCGCACATTCTGATCGGCGCCTTCTGTGTAGCCGGTTACGAACAAACGGAAAGGCACATACGATTTCTGGTTGAACATCGGGTTATCGCCGGTGGGCGGTATAAGATCACCTTCCGGCGTGGTTTCTCCCCTGAAAATGATGGTAGCATCTCTCCGCGGATCTCCGGGTTCATACTCACTTACGAGGCTTTGCGTGGGAACATTGAAGCCCCATCCACCGCCTACAACGCCTTTTACTCCTTGTATTTGAGAGTACTGGGAATTGGATGCATCTTTACTGTTCAGGATCAGCTGGCACTGGATTTCAAAAATGGATTCTTTGGAATTTTCATTCGCAATGCGGAACAGTTGCTCATAGTTAGGATACAGGGTATAACCCAGTCCCATTACCTGGTTGGTATAATTGAGCACATCCGGCCATTTTTTGAGGTACATGGCTACCTTTGCATGCAGGGCCAGTGCAGCGCCTTTGGTGGCACGTCCTGCCTCGGAGGCAGGATATGCCGGTGGCAATACCGATGCGGCTTCCGTCAGGTCTTTTTCAATAGCCGCCCATACTTCTGCCTTGGGTGTTCTTGGTAAATTATATTCACTGGCATCAACCGGTATTTTCAGGCGCAGGGGCACATCGCCAAAGGCGCGTACCAGCCGGAAGTACGCATACGCACGTACGAATTTTGCTTCTGCGAGGTAGCGGTTTTTCAGTGCGTCGTCCATGCTGATGGCAGGAATATTATCCAGTACCTGGTTACAGAAATTAATTTCCTGGTATTGTGATTTCCAGAAATCAAGGATTTGTCCTTCTGTAGCGGTCACTGAAAAATCGTCGTATTTATTGAGGAAGCTGGCATCAGAAGCGTTACTTCCTTTTTCGGCGTCATCGGAGCCCAGGCTTTCTATAGCTACGGCGGCAAATCCCACCTGTTTCCATTCGCGGAGGTTTGCATAAATAGCATTTACTGCTTTGGTAGCATCTGCTTCATTTTTCCAGAACTGCTCGCTGGGTTGTTGTCCCTGCGGCGGTACATCGAGAAATGATTTCCCGCAGCCTGCGATGGCCAGTAATGCCGGCAATATAACGCCACCGGCTAAACGTTGTATATTAAGTTGAGTATTTCGTTTCATAACAAGTCTGCTTTATTATCAGAAAGTAACATTTACACCAAAATTGTAGGTTGCGTAGAGTGGGTATACGTTGTTATCGATACCAGCTTCCCTGGGCTTACCACCAATTTCCGGTGTAAATCCCCGGTATTGGAAGAAGTTGAAAGCATTCTGTGCGTTTGCAAATACGCGCAGGTTTTTCATGCCCCATTTTTCTGTCATAGCAGCGGGGAAATTATATCCCAGCTGAATGTTCCTGATCCTGAAGTAGCTGCCGTTTTCCACGAAGAAAGAGTTAGGCAGGTAGTTATCGCGACCGCCGATGAAAGCAGAGGGATAGGTATTGGAAGTACCTTGTCCATGCCAGCGTTTATCATAAAAATCTTTCGTGAAATTTTCATTACCAAAACGCGCACCGAGGTTTACATTGTAAACATCTACACCTGCAACACCCTGGAAATCGAGGGCAAGATCAAATTGTTTCCAGGTGAAAGATGTATTAATGCCATAGCTGAAGCGGGGATTAGGGTTCCCCAGTGGCACGCGGTCGTTCGCATCAATAACGCCGTCGGGCACGCCTTTAGGTCCGCTTACGTCCCTGTACTTAAAGTCGCCTGCTCTTGCTTTTTTTTGTGCAGAGGTTAACACCTCCGCATCTGTCTGGAAAATCCCATCTACTATATAACCAATAAACTCACCTATGGGCCTGCCGAGCATAGTACGGGTACTCAGTGCGCCGCTGGTGAGGCCACCACCGCCGCCATAAATAGGGTTCTTCCCGGATACCACGCTTAATACTTTATTTTCGTTATAACCGAGGTTACCGCCAACGGAGTAGGTAAAGTCTTTCTTTATCTGGCTTTTCCAGCTTATTGCGATTTCAATTCCGCGGTTCTGAAGATCGGCCTGGTTGGCGATGATAGTACCAGAGTTGGTACCCACAGAACCCGGAATATTTACATCAAAAATGGCCTGCATTGTTTTCCGGTTATAGAAACCGGCTTCCAGGTACAAGCGGTTATTAAGCATGCTGGCTTCCAGTCCTACATCCGTACCTACGCCTTTTTCCCAATAGGTAGTAGGCGGTACCACGGAGTTGATGCTTGCGCCGGTGTATACATTACCACCAAAGACGGCAGTGAGATAAGGGTCCTGGGCTACTCTCAATATAGAAATATTGGAAGAAACGGAGGCATTGCCTATCTGGCCCCAGCTACCACGCAGTTTCAGGTTATCGAAGAAATGTTGTTGCTTCATAAAGCTTTCCTCGCTGATGATCCAGCCCACCCCTACAGAAGGGAAATAGCCCCAGCGTTGATTACCGTAGAACCGGGAGGCGCCGTCGGCACGCAGCGAGGCATTGAGGAGGTACCTGTTTTTAAAGGAATAGTTGATCCGTCCGAAGTAGGAGGATACAGTGTAGATATCTCCTTCATCTGTTATTTCCCTGCCGGCGGTGCTGCCCAATTTCAGGTACATATCTCCTTCACTGTTATTCGGCACATTAGGTGCGGTAGCAGTGAGCTTATAAGTTTGATAACGCTGTGCACCCTGGCCCAGCAATACTCTCAGATCGTGGTCTTTGAATTTATTCTGATAGGTCAGTGTATTTTCCACAATCCAGTTACGGGTATCAGTATTTTCGCGGGTGAGTTTACTGTTGGTGGCGCGTTGTGCAATGGTAGCTGTAAATACAGGTACATAGTTGCGCATCAGGTTTTCGCCATATTCGCCGCCGATGCTGGTATGAAAAGAAAAGTGTTTGGCAAACCGCAGGTCGGCGTATACGCTACCTGTAACGGTTTGTTTTTTGGTGAACTGGTTGAAAAAGTCGAGGGTTGCCTGTGGGTTGAAGTTCGCGCCTTCACCGAGGTTATAATCGTTCGGATCGCCATAAGTACCGTCGGCGTAATGCACGGGTACTACAGGGCCTGCACTGTACAACTGGCGCCAGATAAGATCGGGAACGTCATTTGATTTATTGGCAGATGCAGTAACGGTATAACCAACCTTCAGTGGTTCAAATACCTGGAAATCGTTTTGTAACCGGGCGGTGTAGCGGGTAAAGTCGTTTGTATTTACCAAACCTTGCTGGTGCAGATAACCTATAGAGAAATTATAGGTAGATTTTTCTGAGCCACCGCTTAGAGACAGCTGGTGATTGGTTACCAGTGCATTCCGGAGGGTTTGATGGTACCAATCGGTGCCTCTTCCAAACTGGGAAGGATCATCGAACAGCGGAGCTTTATCATTACGTTCCAGCAGTTCATTTACCAGGGTGGCATACTGATTGGCATCGGCCATTTTTACCTCGTTGGTTACTTTCTGATAGCCTACGTAGCCGTTATAGTTTACGACTGGTTTTCCGGATTTTCCTTTTTTTGTGGTGATGAGCACCACGCCATTTGCCGCACGTATCCCATAAATTGCTTCGCTGGAAGCATCTTTCAGGATACTCATGTTTTCGATATCAGCAGGGTTGAGGAAGTTGATATCGTCATACCACACACCGTCTACCACGTACAATGGGTTGGCGCTGCCATATATGGTACCCATACCACGGATCTTGATTTCAGGCGCCGCGCCGGGTTTTCCCATATTGGTAATAGTAACACCGGGCACTTTTCCCTGGAGGGCACTTACCGCGTTATTAATAGGTTGTTTGTTGATCTCTTCTCCTTTAACCTGGCTGATAGCGCCGGTAACATCTACCTTACGTTGCACGCCATAACCCACTACCACCACCTGTTCCACCATACTCACCGATTCTGCCAGGGAAATATTGATCACAGAGCGGCTGTTGACCGGTATTTCCTGGCTGGTGAAGCCGATAAAGGACACCAGCAGGGTAGCGTTTTCCGGCACGGTAAGGGTATAGGTGCCATCTGGCCCGGTAACCGTTCCGCGGGAGGTTCCCTTGATGCTGATAGTAGCGCCGGGCACCGGTGTATTGCCATCTTTACTGGTTACTTTACCGGTAATTTTGATATCCTGCAACTCCCCTGTGTTAGCCATGATGACCACCAGGTTGTTCTCTATCACTTTATATTTCAGGCCGGTATCGTTGAGTATTTCGCTCATGAGATCAGCCAGACGTGTGTTGGTCACATCCACATCCACTTTCTTCCTGATATCCTTCAATGCGTTGTTATAGAGGAACCGGTATTCGCCTTGTTTCTCAATACTACTGAGTACCTTGGCGATCTCCGTTTCTTTGAGCCGGAGGGTTATCGTTCCCTGCCCCTTCGCATTGGCAGATACCTGGAGCACACCTGCCAGCAGCAGTACGGCGGTCCAATTCATAATTAATAAGACTTTTTTGAAGGCATGGGAAGGTCGCTTCGCAGTTGTTAGCGATTTTTTCATACTTTTAGATCTAGAGGTAATAAAATGGAAGCCAGCTGTTTTTCACGATTGGCGAAGCTTCCTGTTATGCTTCAGGGGGAAATGTTGGCGCATTTCCCTTTTTAGTTACCAGCAGCTCAAGACGAATTAAATCTGTTTCCTTTTTTCATAACGGAAATATTACTGGTTAATAATAATTTCAGTACCGTGGATGGTATAATTAAATGCGGCAGTCATTTGTAATGCCTGCAACGCCTGTTGAATATTTTCCTGTGCAAACACGCCCGTGAACCGCAGCTCTTCTTTCTTTTTATCTGCAAACTGAATAGTTACCCCATACCAGCGTTCCATGCGGGCGGCCAGCGATGCAAATGACTCATCACGGAATACGAGTTTATTTTCCATCCAGGAAGTTTCTACAATGGCATCTTCTTTTTCAGCATAGTAAGTAAGATGTTTTACCGCCATCACCGGATCATTGGTTTTTACCGTGTGTAAAGAGTCATCTGATACCAGGATTTTCTCTGTGGGTTTCAGGATGATCCGTTCACCGGGGCGGCTGGCGAGGGAAGCTTCAATGCTGCCCTGCAGCAGTGTGGCTTCTGTCATTTTATCTCCCGGGTAAGCCTTCAGGTTAAACCGGGTACCCAATACTCTCACATCCATGCGGGCAGTATGGATAATAAAAGGATAATCTGCGTTTTTAGCGATATCAAAAAAGGCTTCGCCGCTAAGGTTTACTTCGCGGTTGCTGTTGCCAAAATCTTTGCTGTAGGTAAGTTTACTGCCGGCGTTGAGCCATACATGTGAGCCATCGGGCAATTGTATAGAAGTGCGGGAACCGTTGCGGGTGGATACTTCGCTGATGGCCGGTGCATGTACCGCTTTTCCCGCAGGCCACCACCAGGTGGCTGCTGCAATGAGGATGCCGGCAACTGCAGCGGCAGCCAGGTAACGCAGCCATGGACTTCTTGTCCGGGTTTCCAGCTGGAAAATGGCAGACTGCTGTTCTTCTGCAGATAAACCAATAGCTATCCCCTTCTCCTGCATACGCCCAATAAGACGGGTATGCGCGTCCTCTCCCTCTGCCCTGTCGGCCGGATCAGGCGTGGTTTTCCAGATATCTGTAATGGCTTCCACGGGAAAGTGAAGATCAGGGTTGGCACGCAATAAACCTTCCAGCTCCTGCAGTTCTTCTGCAGATGCTTCTCCGGCCAGTTTCCTGCCAATCAATTCCCATACGCGCTTATTATTCATAACGTTTCGATAGCTACTCTGTATATAGGTACCATTTGAAATCAATATCTACTAAAGGAAACAAAAATATTTTCCGGGCGGGGTATCAGCGGGAGGATTTCTTCAGCTGCACATTCAATACCCTGGCTATTTTAGCGAGGGCAACGGCCAGCTGGTTATCAATGGTTTTAACGGATACATTCAGGATTTCCGCTATTTCTTTATATTTCAGGCCATCTTCACGGATCAGCTTAAAAATGATCTTGCAACGGGGCGGCAGTCCTTCAATGGCGGCCTCAATGCGTGAGAGCATCTCTGCCGTCAGCAGCATTTGCTCCGGGTTCTGGTGCGGGCTTGCCAGCTCTACAGATAATTCATCAATGGTGATAGCAGACTGCTTCTTTTGTTTGAGCAGGTATTTCAGCGAGGTGTTCTTTACGCTTACATAGAGATATACCTGCAGGTTATTCACGTTTTCCAGCTGCTGGCGGCGCTCCCACAGGCTGATAAACACATCGGATACTACTTCTTCGGCTGTTTCGGCAGACTTTACAAAAGAGGTGGCAAACTTCAGCAGCGGCTTATAGAAGCGCAGGAACAGTTCCCTGTACGCCACTTCGTCGTCGTATGAGCTGATACGACGCTGCCATTCCTTTATTTCGTTTGCGTGGAACATAAAGTGAAAAGTGATTAGCTGCTTCTATGGACAAAGTAAAGAAAAAAAACAATGCGGGCGTGGGATGAGGGTGGTTTAATCGTTTTTAGAAGATCCTTTGTCCCAAAAAAATACAAGAGGAAGAAATTATAATATTATATTGGTGAAGGAATTATACCCTACCTTTTATTTGTTAACTGATTTTTTATATGTATCCCTATAAGTTACGTTCTTTCCTGACCTTTTTTGTTTTATTCCTTTGTGTTGGAACTATTGTGAATGCCCAGGATTCCCTGTACCGGGGTGCAAAGGTAATTCCTCCATCGCCTACGTCGGCATCACTGGGGAAATATGGTAATACACCAGTAAGTTTGTACAAAGGCACTCCTAACATTTCCATTCCAATGTACAACATCAGTACTGCCGACCAATCGCTGGACATTGGACTACAGTATGATGCCAGCGGAACAAAGGTAGCCCAGGATGCTTCTCTGGTAGGATTGGGATGGTCTTTAAATGCCGGAGGCGCCATTACCCGGGTGGTACGACAGGGAGATGATTTTTCCGGGCATGGATATTATAATTATGCCGCTTTACCACCAAATACTACCGGCAACGATTATGCGTATGATCCCGCCCGCGAAAACCTCGACAGAGTATATTTTGATGATGTTTATCTGAATCAGGCAGATGCTGAACCTGACGTTTTCAGTTATAATTTTGCCGGTTATTCGGGAAAATTTGTTTTAGGAAAAAGAAATGCCGGTTCCATTGTTTTTTATGATGATAAGAACAATATGGATCTTGTATATATTAGCGGGCATTGGGAGGCAACCGATGCGAAGGGGTATAAATTTTATCTGGGCACTCCTGAGCATACACAAGATTATAGCAGATCTTCTCCGGTTGAGCTGACTTCTTTCAACGGAATAAATGGCCTCAACATGAGCATTAGCTCATTTCCCGTAACAGCGTGGTATATCGATTCCATTGTAGCGCCTACTGGTGGAAAAATTACGTTTGAATATATACTCGGCAAAAGCCTGAGCCTTGTGCAGCAGAGTGAAACTCTACAGAAGCTGGGAGGAATAACCCCTGGTTCAAGCGGTTGTTCTCCTGAAATTTACACACAGTTTCAGAGTGAGCAACATTCTTATGACGCAAGCCGCCAGGAATTGCGAGATGTGTATTTAAAACGGATTAATTATATCAATGGCTCAGTAGAAATGAAATACTCGCAGCGGATGGACATTGAATATCTGGCTGACCGTTATCCTGAACAAATAGTACCATCGAAACTGGATAGCATTATCGTAAAGAATGCTATAGGTACAAAGTTAAAAGCGTGGTCGTTTTACTACAACTATTTTAACGGATCATCGATACAAGGGCGGCTAAAGCTTGATTCTATCGTTGAATCAGGTGGCGCCGGAGAAAAAAAGCCTCCTTATGTATTTAGTTATTATGACCTTGGATTGCTACCAGACAAATACAGTAAAGCCGTAGACCACTGGGGATATTATAACGGAATTAATAATTCCACATTTCTTCCGACCAGTGTGTTTATCAACGCTCCATCTTCTTTTTATGGCGCGGACAGAAGTGCCGACACCTTGCATATGTATCCAATGAACGGGGTATTGTCCAATATAAAATACCCCACAGGAGGCACCACCAAATTTGAATATGAGCTAAACGATTATTCTAATCTCCATGGTGAGCAGGCGTATAGAACTATTTCCAATTCTGCCACTGTCCGTGCCAATCCTGACATAAATCCTCAAGGAGACATTACAGACGTAACTTTTCATATCCCTCCGCCATTAGGCGAACCATATCATCAAATACCTATTACTATTCAATGCAGCTATCAGAAAGTAAATCCTAATGTAAGTGACATTGTCAGCCTTGGATACTCCAACTTCTGGAGAATCAGACCTGATAATAGTTTGGAAATTATAAGCGGATGTACATCCGCCAATTATAACCAACCCAATCCGAGCCCTGTTTTTACGAACAGGAACGTAGACAGCGGCAATTATAAAATACACCTGCTCTCTACTTCCGGGTGGTCATTTTTTATGTCTGTTTCCTGGGAAGAAAAGGAACCCATCCCACTTGATAACCGTAAAGGTGCCGGCATCAGGATCATGAGAATAACAGATGATGATGGCATGGGCACCAAGCGGGTAAAGCGCTACACCTATAAAGGTGACGACGGGAAATCGTCCGGTGTTTTGATGACACCTCCGTTATATGCCTGTCATTACCAAGTGGGCGGCACCGAGTATTATATTGGTATTGGAAATGTATCCAGTTGTAATTTAGTGGCTGATTTTAACGCAGTTCTTGCACAACCCGGGCTTGTTCCCGGACTGTCATCAAAATCCGGCGTATTGGGATATACGAAAGTCACCGAGCTAGATGGCGAAAACGGAGAAAATGGGAAAACTACTTATTACTACCACAACAATGAAGATGCGGTAACCTTGTTCCCAAGCACTCCTACTGTTGGCGATCCATTAAATGGCAAACCCGATTCCGTAATTGTATACAACGCTAACGGGCAACCGGTGAAAAGAAATGATTACACCTATCAGGTAAAGGAAAATGACATTCTAAAGGGCATTAAAATATGGAATGTTATTGCTGCTGAGTCACCAGTTTATTATTATAAGATGAAATATTACGACAATATTTCCAGCTGGACCGTACCAGTTACTGAAAAGGAAACATTGTTTGATGGAACACGCCAGTTGATCACTACTAAAAAATATTATTATGACAATAATACACATAGGTCTCCAACCAGGATAGATATTGATCAAAGTGATGGCCGGCAAATGGTACAAAAGTTCAAACGCCCTGGTGATTATCCGGCAACTACTACTCCATCTTTTGCAAATCAAATGAAAAGTGTACATCTGATCAGTCCCGTACTGGAATCACAAACCTTTATTCAGAATGGAGCAGATACTAAATTACTTGGCGGCACCTATACCAGTTATAAGAAATATAACAGCAGGTTTTTCAAACCTGAAATTGTATATAATATTGAGACCGCAGAACCAGCGACCAATTTGCAGGAATCATCTTTTGCATCCAATGGTACGCCTGTCATGCACCCCGCCTATAAAGCTCAGGCTTACTTCGATGTTTACGACTCGCTCGGCAATGTTCAGGGACTTCATAAAAGCAATGATGCAGCTGAAACGTACTTATGGGGTTACAAGTCAACCTATCCTGTGGCAAAGATCACCGGAGTAGATTATAATACAATTAAACCGTATATCAATCAAAGCCTGTTGAATAATCCTGCGAGTGACCAGCAGCTGCGGGATCATCTGGCAGCTCTGAGGCTTCAGTTCCCTGCAGCGCTCATTACTTATTATACCTATCTTCCACAGATAGGCATAACAAGTGAAACTGATCCTACAGGAAAGGCCACTTTCTATGAGTATGACGGGCTGGGCAGATTAATAAGAATTAAAGACAGCGATGGCAAAATACTCAAAGTGTTCAACTATCAATATCAGCAACCTATATCTCAATAACACCCGGTATATGTGTAATACTTTCTTAGGATTCGCATCCCCAATTTTTGTTGTTTGTTTACTGGGAACCGGATTATTATATGGTCAGGTCCCTACATCCAGCCAGCCTCCGGCAGCGACACCAATAGCTTTACCAGCGGTCTACACAAATACCGCTATTAATTATATACGAACCTGGGAACCTTCCATGCCATCCTCTGATCCGGCCGTAGTAACGGCAACGGCAAGAACAACCGCAGAAGTAAAACAGTCGACCCAATACTTTGATGGACTAGGAAGATTAGTTCAAAGCGTGGCAAAAGGGGCCAGTGGCACAGGAAAGGATCTTGTATCGCCCGTGGTGCATGATGCATTTGACCGTGAGGTCTTAAAATATCTGCCCTACGCCCCTCAATCCGGAAATACGAGTGACGGGAAATTCAAGACCACACCATTTGCAGCGCAACAGACCTTTTATCAGAACAGCACGCTGCTTCCAGGTGTAGCTGGAGAAAAAGTGTTTTATGCCAGAACAGATTATGAAGCATCTCCACTAAACAGGGAGCTTAAACAGTATGCACCTGGTAACAGTTGGGCAAAGATCGATGCCGCCACAGGTGAAGTTGGTGGTAATCTCCCTGTAATAATCTCGCAGCAGATAAATACGCTTGCTGATTCTGTCAGATTATGGAGAATGATTCCTGGATCAGCTATCCCTACCACTACTGCCATATACGATGCAGGACAATTATACAAGAATATAATTACAGACGAAGCAAAAAACCAGGTAGTTGAGTACAAGGACAAAGCCGGCCGGGTCATACTAAAAAGGTTCAACAACTGGCTGCTATCGGTACTGCTCACATGGGATGGTTATGTACCTATTATATATACGATGACCTGAATAATCTGCGTGTCGTGGTCTCCCCCCGGGCAACGGCAGCTATCACAGGCAACTGGAGCCTGACTGCCGCCTTGATGGCAGAACTATGTTTTGTTTATCGATATGATGAAAGACAGCGGATGATCGTAAAGAAAATACCTGGTTCAGACTCCACCGAACTGGTATACGACGTGCGGGACAGAGTTGTATTCTCGCGTAATGGTAATATGAAAGGCGAAAATTGGTTAGTTACTTTTTACGACAATATAAATCGACCTGTTATGACAGCCTTATATAATTCGGCTGCTGAAAGATCTGCATTACAAAGTACCATGAACAACGCCACTTCCAATACGCAAACATTGCCTTATACTTTCCCTGCAGCAACAGACCTTGTTCTGAATAACCACGACGGTACCCCACTTTACCAGGCAACACAGAGCATTACCATGACGGATGGCTTTGATACAGGCACCGGCATGGAAATGACAGCAGAGATCAGTGCCACTGCCAACAATGGAATTATATCCCTTACTATTACCAATCCATTACCGAATATTCCAGCTGCTTCGTTAACACCACTTACCTATCTTTTCTATGGAAATTATACTTTCCCCGGAAAACAAAACTATGTTGCCGGCGATAAGGACAAAGTAGAAGCAGGCGGTAATCCCTACCCGGAAGCATTACCGGCCACACCAGCAACAACAGTAAATGGTATGCTCACCGGTACAAAAACCAGGATACTTGGCACAGATCAATGGCTTACTACTACGAATTACTATAATACTAAAGAAAGATTGATACAGTCAGTATCCAATAATATTACCGGTGGAACCGAGGTTAACACCAACCTCTATGATTTTAACGGAAAGCTACTGAGTAATTATTACCGGCATCGCAACCAAAGAAGCAGCGCCACCCCGCAAACTACTTTACTAACAATCCTCGTCTATGATGCTACCGGCAGGGTTGCCAGTATCAAAAAACGTTTAAACGATGTGGTGTCCCAGGAGAAAACCATTGAAATGAATGCTTATAATGAATTAGGGCAACTGGCAAGTAAACGATTAGGTATTAATGGGTCAGGACAACTCGAAACATTAAATTACGAGTACAATATCCGTGGATGGCTCAAAAGTATTAACAAAGGCTTTGTAAACAGCGACCAAAGCACTGCCAACTGGTTTGGACAGGAATTAAGCTACGATTACGGGTTTGATGGGCCACAATATACGGGCAACATTGCCGGAGCGAAATGGAAAAGCAAATCGGATGGCAAAGCACGCGCTTATGGATATAGTTACGACAAAGTAAACCGATTGACAGGGGCAAATTTTACAGAAAACAACAGCGGAGTCTGGAATCGTACTACCAATGATTTTTCTGTTAGTAACCTCTCCTATGATGCAAATGGAAATATCAATACCATGAACCAATCCGGGAAACGGGGTAGTTCTTCAGGAGTAATCGATCAGCTGACTTATACCTATCAAAGTAACAGCAATAAGCTAATGAAAGTAAAGGATGTAATTCCTGTTTCCACTGATAAACTAGGTGATTTTGAAGATGGCATCAATACCAACGATGATTACGCATATGATGCAAACGGAAATCTGATAAAAGATGAAAACAAGAAAATAAATACCATTAGCTATAATCATCTCAATTTAGCAGAAACAATAGCTATCACAGAGAAAGGGGAAATTTCTTACTTATATGATGCTAATGGTACAAAGCTCAGAAAGATAGTTGCAGACAACACTGGCACGATTAACCGAATGATTACCACCGACTATATAGATAATTTTGTATATCAGAATGACACACTTCAATTTATCGGTCATGAAGACGGCCGTATACGGCCGGTGTACGTTGTCAATCAACCTGTCAGCTATTGGTATGATTACTTTCTGAAAGATCATCTTGGCAATGTAAGAATGGTTCTCACCGAACAATCCGATCTTTCAGTGTATGCCGCCTCTATGGAAACGGCAAATGCTGCTACTGAAACCCAGCTATTCAGCAATATTGACAATACCCGTATTGCCAAACCAGCAGGTTATCCAGCCACAGACAGCAGTAATAAAAGCGTAGCTAAGTTAACACCCACCGGTAATGGAAAAAAAACAGGGCCATCACTCGTACTCCGGGTAATGGCTGGTGACACTATTGCCGTTTCTACCAATGCATTCTATAAATCCACTGGTCCCCAAAAGGATAAAGCGCCTTCTTCTGCCACCAATATGCTGGCAGATCTTATACAGACTTTCGGTGGTAACGCAGCCACTACAGGCACACACGGAAACTCTAATGCAGGATTGTCGGCACCATTTACCAGCAGCTTCTATAACAACGACTATCAGCAATTGAAAGAAAAAGAGCCTGATCAGCAAAACCCCGATAGACCCAAAGCTTATCTTAATTTTGTTTTGTTTGATGATCAGTTTAAATTAGTGGAAGAAAATAGCGGTGTAAAGCGGGTAACTGCATCTCCCGATGAGTTGCAGAAATTGATAAAGGACAAGATGCCCATAAAGAAAAGTGGATTCCTGTATGTATATACCAGCAATGAAAGTAACCAGGATGTATATTTTGACGATGTGGTGGTAACCCAGGCATCGGGTCCATTACTAGAGGAGACGCATTATTATCCGTTTGGGTTAACGATGGCAGGGATTAGCAGCTCCGCTATTAAAGGGCCTAACTATCCGGAGAATAAATATAAATACAACAAGGGGGCTGAACTACAAAATAAGGAGTTTAGTGATGGTAGTGGTTGGGAGATGTATGCTACGCCAATAAGAAGCCTTGACCCACAGTTAGGCAGATGGTGGCAGGTAGACCCCAAGCCAGACTATGCACAGAGTTTATACTCTGCAATGTATAATAATCCAATTAGCTTTAATGATCCATTAGGTGATACCGCGAGAATACAATTTAGGACGGGATTTTTGGGATTAGGTGGTAGAAAGAAAGTAGATTATAATGGAGGGAAATTAACAAATACAGACGGTTCTGCTTATACTGGTAAAGTAAAGGGGTTCTTAAAGAAAGCTGTTGCTGGTTTAAAATAAAATTTCTTCAGGGGGACCTACCGGAAAGGGTTTGATAAATGATATTGTGAACAGTAAAGAAACAGTAAACATTATGAAAGGCAGTAATAGTTTTAACGCAAATGATAACGCAACAGGAATGACAAATGTGGTGCGTTGGACCCCAAGTAGTACCAATGGTGGGCCTGATGCCTCTTTAAATCAAAACAGACCTGCTTTTATTGGATTAGGGCATGAATTAGCTCATGCTGACGACCAGATATCGGATGGTAAAGTTGATTATAGTACTTGGTACACCACTTCTGGAGGGATTAATATACCTAAGGCTGAAATTTATTCTACACACATTGAAAGCCTTTTGCGAGCTGAGAACGGAATAAATTTAAGAGCTTTTTATAGTATAGGGCAGAATGCGGCAGGTGCGCCTATTGGAGAGGGTAGCGTATTAATACCTGGAACTAGAACAAATGCAAACTATCCAATTATCAGTAATATGTCTTTTTCACCGTTCGGATTAATCCCGATACCTTATACTTATTGATTATGAGAATCTGTATATTACTATTATTATTTAGTTTGGGCATAAGCCTAATGAGCAAAGCGCAGAATGATATTGATACATCACATAAATTTAGCGTAATCTATCTCCCTTCTTATTATAAAGAGAAAGGAGTGATTTTTAATAAAGATTACGTTGTCGGAGTTGAAATGCAAAATTTTAAATTAAGATATACGCCGACAAAAGACGACATAATAAAAGCAGAACAAATTTTCAATCAAAAGCATAATGAGGCACAAAAAGCAACTGTTGATACCAAAGTATTTTTTTGCCATTGGGTAAGACAATACGTGGGGTTTATAGATACTAATGGTGATAAGAATATTCTTTTACAACTTATTGACAATACAAAAGCAAGAAAAATAAATCGGTTATTGGGAAAAAATTGGGAAACTGTTTTTACCATTATGCTATCAGATAGTTTTTATAGTGTAAGCAAAAGGGTCAGGATTAATATAGATAGAAGCGAAATATCAGATAAACTATAACTATACCGTTAAAGAAAAATTTTTTCTCGCTGATCAATTCAGGGCTCCCCCCATCTATCTACTCACTTCTCAAACTCTTTACAGGATTCACAATAGCTGCTTTTACAGACTCATAACTCACTGTTATCCACGCTATGGTTAATGCCGCTAATGAAGCCATCAGGAAAATAGCCCAGCCAACATTTACACGATAAGCGAAACCGCCGAGCCACTTATTGGTGGCAAACCAGGCAATGGGTATTGCAATTACAATGGCAATCAGGATAAGCTTTGTAAATCCTGTTGATAACAGATATACTACATTGAATACAGATGCTCCCAGCACTTTTCTAACGCCTATTTCCTTAGTGCGTTGCTCCGCCATAAATGCCGATAGGCCATACAAACCCATACAGGAAATAAAAATGGCTATCATCGCAAATACATTAAACAGGCTACCCATTTGTTGCTCGCCTTTGTATAAATTATTAATGTCCTGGTCAACAAAACCGTAAGAGAAGGGGAAAGCGGGATTAAGCTGTTTGCTTATTTTCTCCAATGCCTGGATGGTGGCTGCCGCTTTTCCGGGTTGGGTACGCACCAGCACTATTCCTCCATTCCATTTATTGAACGCAAGGATCATTGGCTCAATGGCCGTTTGCGCCGGTTTATAATTAAAATCCTTTACTACGCCTACAATAGTTCCTTTATCGCCCGAAAACGTAAGTGATTTACCAATGGCCGCCGCCGGGGTCATCCCCATAATTTTTGCCGCTTTTTCATTAATCACATAATTACCTGAGTCAGCAAATTCGGTAGCAGACAAAGCCCGTCCGCTTACCATTTTCATTTGAAGAACGTCGAAGAAACCCTCCGTTACCCATGTTTTTGAAAACCAGATGTTCTTATCCTACAAGGCCATTCCCTCCCACTCTATCCCGGTGGTGCTGCTCGTCAGATTGGATATTGGATCGGTGATAGCAGTAAAATTTGCAGTAAGCGGGTTCGCTTTGAGCTCCGCGTTCAATGCCAGTTGCTTGTCTCCCATTTCGCCGGTCATCGGCATATAAAGCAGGTTCGATTTATTAAAACCGATATCCCTGTTTTTGATATAATTCAATTGTTTGTATACTACAGCCGTGCCGGCGAGTAATGCGATCGAAACAACAAATTGCATTATCACTAACCCATTACGAAAATATAGATTCCCTCCACTCATTTTCATGCTTCCCTTCAGCACCTCCACGGGCTTAAATCCGGATAGAAATAAAGCAGGATAACTGCCGGAAACAAGCCCTGTAAATAATGCGATGCCGAGCAGCAATGCGATTAATTTTCCATCCAATAGTTGTATAGAAAGTTCTTTGCCAGCCAGGTTATTAAAAACAGGTAGCAACAGGCATACAATGCCAACAGCCATTAACATGGCCATAAAAGAAATGAATAATGACTCGCCGAGGAACTGACCGATAAGTTGCCCGCGACCCGCACCTACCGCCTTTCGCAAGCCCACTTCTTTTGCCCTGCGTTCCGACCTTGCGGTAGCCAGGTTCATAAAGTTGATACAGGCTACCGCCAAAATAAACAACGCAACAATAAAAAATATGTTTACATATTGGATATTGCCCTGGCCGGGCAAATTAGTTTGGTAATCAGAACGCAGATGAATATCAGTTAAAGCCTGCAGTTTCATATCAGGTTGATTTTCCTTTACGTGCTCTCCAAAAATTTTATTTACTTGCCTGCTAAGGCCGGCCAGGGCGGCCGGCGTAGCCTTGAAATTTTCATCAAGTTGTACATAGTCATAGAAATCATAACTAGCCCAGATGTTCCGGCGTAAACGCCAATCGGTCTGTGCAATGGCAGACAGCGGCATAATAAAATCAAATTGCAGATGCGAGTTTGCCGGAATATTTTTGAGCACGCCTGTAACTTCCACATTATCTTTGTTATCCCTTTTTAAAATTTTCCCAATTGGATCTTCATTGCCAAAATATTTCTTAGCCATATCTTCCGTAATTAAAACAGCATCAGGCCGTATTAATGCGGTTTCGGCATTTCCGTTTAACAGGGGAAATGAGAATACCTGCAACAGGGAAGAATCGGCATAGAAGACGGCTTTTTCTTCAAACTTTTTTGTACCCGTTTCAAAAACGGTAGGAGTAGGCTGACTAAAGCGTACAAAGTTTTTTATAGCAGGAATTCTTGCTTTAAGTTCGGGAACCATGGGCCCGGAATTTGTTGCACCACCAGCCGTAAGGCGGTAGATAGTACCCGCGTTTTTATGGAATTTGTCGTAGCTCAACTCATGCTGCACCCAAAGCAAAATGAAAATGCTGCAAGCCATGCCAATGGCCAATCCTGCAATATTAATTGTAGCGAAGGCCTTATGCCGGACGATGTTTCTGAAAGCAATCTTGAAATAGTTCTTTAACATGGCTGTTTTATTAGGTTTCCAGACTCCCTGGCAGGAATGCCCAAAGAAATGCCAAATAACAATTCATTATTACTTGATTTTTTATAGATATGGTATTTATTTAAACTGTCCGTTTATGAACTGGGGATGTTCACTTTCAGGAGATGATAATGCAGCTAATACTTCTCCCATACTTCTTGGATACTTCTCGGATACTTAGGAGTCGTGTATGTGTCGTATTCCCCATATATTCCCCATATAGTCCCCTTACATTCATGATACACTCCCCATACATTCATGATACATTCCCCATACACTCATGATACACTCATGATACACTTCCCATACACTCCCTATACACTATGACTCGTCCTGAAATAGGGTCACGTCCTGAAATAGGTTTACACTTTTGTTAGATAATCCTGTTTAAAGTTTACAATATAAGTGTTAAATCTGGAAAAGGTTTATGTTGCGGCGGCATAATCCGGTAAAAATCGGCAAAAACGGCGGATTTGTTTTTACCTGGTTTCACACGTCCATACCTTTATGTTGTATTCCGGGATATAACATTGTACGATCAGATGGGAAACGCTTACTGGCGCGGGTTTTAACAACTGTATTTATACCTCCGTACGGAATACAAGCAGGAAAACAACACTGAAATATCCCCACACCAGTGAAAACAGGATATGCACAGTAGTTTCAAACCGTTTACCCTTCCACAACAACGGCGAGTAAACAAAGAACTGGAAAAGCAGCCGGCATAACCAGAATACAAATAACCCAAACGCCAGCAGATGCCCCAGGCGGGTATGCAGGATGTCGTGGGTTGCATAAATACATCCTATCCCCATCAGCAACACCATCAGCACAATAAAAAAAGTATGCACATACATGATCTGCCTGCTCAAAAGACTGATCGCCGTGAACTCCTTCTTCCAGTTAAAATACCGCGGAAAGAAAATATGTATCAGCGATAATAGCACCAGTATATAACCGGCAATTTTAAGATGCAATTCCATTCTTTTTCAATATAAAGGCCGACAAAAAAGGGGTGATCTTCTTTTCTTTTACGACGATCAGGCCTGCGTTGTTGAATGCCCGATTCCAGGCAGTACGCGAAAAGAAATGCAGGAACCCGATCGTATATGCGATGAAGTTAGGTACATCCCGCAAATGCTCCAGTACCACTATTCTTCCGTCAGCAGACAGGGAGCGACGCAACTCTTTAAAAAAAGTGATCCTTTCCCCTGGATCCCTGATTTCATGCGCCGCCAGCAAAAGAAACACCACATCCGCTGATGCAGGTGCCAGCGGAACAGCGGCCGTGCTGATGATTTTCGTACCAGCATAAGGCACATACCTTTTCCGGGCACGTTCAATAGATACCTCGGTATGCATCTCCGGGTTATAAAAATCAAATACCTGCAAGTCAGCTCCCGGGTATTTATGCGCCAGCAGCTGGCTGGTTTCATCAAACCCTGCGTGGATGTTTACTACACGGCGGCATGGCCGAAGCGCCATATCGTCCAGCCACCGGAAGGTATATAAATCTGAATGGTCGTAAATATACCAGGAGACGACTAACGACGATAAGGTGGCGATGGCAGCTCCACACAACATCAGCCTGGTTAACGTGTATTGCGTGAATAGCAACCCTGCTACCAGTAACAGTAAAAACAACACATAAAAATGCCAGTTAAACCGGATGATATTCACGATGCCCTGAAACGGCGTTCTGTTTACCTTTTCCATAGATCCATTTTTCCTTTTTTCCAGTAGTAGGGAATTTGCCGGATGATAAATGCGTTCGCCAACAGGGCGCCCTGTAACGCAGGCGTGTTCAAAAAACCGGCTTCGCTATGCAACACCGATACCGGTACTGGCATCCAGTTTTCCCGCACACCTTCGATAATCAGCACTTCGCCGGAATGTTCGTTACAGGTAAATGTAAAAGGCAATGGACCTGCAAACCGCCTCGCCTCTTTCCAGTCAGCAAAAGGAGATCCTGCTGGTAATGCTGCTTCAGCACCGGTATCAACCGTGATATTCAACCCAGATGCCACCGATCTAACGGTAACCATATCGTCTTCTCCCGTAATACTGATATCGGTAGTGGTATAACTGTAATGGGTAAACAGGTTACCGAAAAATTCCATCTTCTTACTGTCGGTTTCTGATTTCAAAATATATAAACCGCGTAACCGCTTTCCCACACTATTGGTATAACGCACAAACACCCGGTAACCGGTTAGTACAAAATCATTTCCCATAAATGCCGGGAAGCCTTTAGGCCGCAGGTTCCTCGTTTTCACAATGGCAATGGCTATGAAGGCCCACTGATCCTGGAATATATCCAGCTCCAGTTGCGGAGGTATTAAGGGTTCCAACACCGATACCGGCAACGCATAGGTAAGCACAAGGGAGCTTTCAAAGAACGCTTCCACGGCAAAGGGATGATTTTTAAGAAAGGCTAACATGGGTACTATATTCATTCCGGTAAATGATAAATATAAAAGCGGCAGCGATGATAATATTCATTCTCCCAAACAATAACAGGTCGGGTGCTGCTATAAACTCTATGATGTTCATAGCGGCTACCAGCAGCATTTGCAAAATAACACACCAGCGGGATTTTATCCGGGAAAGTATCCATATCGCCATTCCGGCTTCCAGGACACCGATGATACGGGTCAGTACAGGCGCATGGGATTCGCCAAGTATTCTTGCTACAATTAACTGGTGCCGGGGAACGTAGTTCAGCACTTTACAGTACACGCCATTTATCATCCACACAAGGGCTATTCCGGTGTTAACCACATTTTTTTGCTTACTAAAGGCCATGGGACCAACTTTATCAATACAAGTTAACACAAAAAGCGCCGGTCTCAAAAAAGAGCCGGCGCCTGTCTATAAATAATTCCCCCTTACTTACCCAGGTCCCACGCTTTCAATCCATTCAACTGCACATCGCCGTTTTCTGCAAACACAGCCAGCCCCGTAGCCGCTTTATCCGGGAATATTAAAGTGGTAAGCACTTTCTCCCCGTCGTTTACAAATACCTCTACCGACGATTTATCCAGCAGCACCTGCAACCTGATTTTATTGTTGGCAGATGGAATGCTCATTTGTTGCACGTCTTTTCCATCGCGGATGTAGAGCTCATTCCGTTGTACATTATAGCCTACCACTACATCCTGTGCTATCTTAAAACCAAAATCAGCCGCGCTACCAATGGTAAATTCGGCATCCACCCAATTACTATTGGTATTAAAACCTTTGTCGCTTAATTGCAATTCCTTGCTGTTAAGGGTTTGTGCTTTTAGCTGCAGTTTTTTAGCCGCAGGTAATTTCCGGAGATAGGTACTGATCTCAGCAGATGGCTGTTGAAATAAACGTATACCCGCTGCCGTAGTTTTCAATTGCAGATCACGTGGAATTGACATCTGCCCGCGCCACGGTGAAGTGGGCGTTTCAAATGGCATAAGCCAGCCGATCATCATCTGCCGGTTGTCCGGCAGATGATTGTAAGGAATGGCGGCATAAAAAGTTTTGCCGTAATCTACAAACAACTGGCTTTCCGGCTTGTTGTCATTGGTGAATGTTTTGCCGTCGAAGTCGCCGGTAAAATACTGCATGCCGGTAGCGGCATCAGGGTTACCGGAAGACACCATCAGCAACCATTTCTTTTTCGCCGGGTTGCCGTCTACATACAACGGCGTTAAAGACGGGCACTCCCATATTTTACGGGTATCGCCCTGGTTGCCAAACTCACTCAGCAGCTCCCAGTTCTTCAGGTTTTCAGATGCGTAGAACTGTACTTTATGCTCGGCAGGTACCGCCACCGTCATGAGCCATTTATGCTGATCTTCCAGCCAGATCACGCTGGGATCGCGGAAATCCTTTTTCTGTATGTCTATAACGGGATTGCCGCTGTAGTTGGTGTAGGTTAAACCACCATCATTACTATAGGCAATAAACTGTGATTCCTTTTGCTGCTTCGGCTGATCTGCCGTGTAAATAGCTACAATAGGAGCCTTCCCGTTTTTACCAAAACCGCTGCTGTTATGTTCGTCCAGCACTGCGGAGCCGGAGAAAGCCCAGGTGGTGGTATCTTTCTTTTCTATTTCCGGAATGGCAACAGGCAGGTGTTTCCAGTTAAGCAAATCCCTGCTGGTAGCATGCCCCCAACTCATATGCCCCCACTTGTTTTCAAAGGGATTATGCTGGTAGTACAAATGATACACGCCGTCTATGTAGATCAGTCCATTGGGATCGTTCAGCCAGTTTTTAGGCGCTGTAAAGTGATATACCGGTCTCCATTGCGGAGTAGGCGTGGCATTATCCTGTGCGTGCAGCCATCCGGGTAATAATCCTGCCAGTAATATGGAAAAGAGTTTTTTCTTCATAACAATGATATTTAATTTTTACCAGCCGGTGTTTTGTTTGTATAACCCTTTGCTGTAGTTAATCTGGTTTAATGGTATGGGCAGGTATTCATCCCTGCCTCTTTTGAAGGAAGCATCATTCAGGTGTGACCGGCGTGTTTTTTCCACGGCAAAATAAGCATTGAGATATTCTGCTGCAATACCCCAGCGTACCAGGTCGAAGAAACGGGAACCTTCCATGGCAAATTCCAGCCGCCGTTCCCAGCGTAATGCCTGCCGCGCAAAGTCGGTGGACCAGGTGCAGTTAACGCCCGGCTGATAAGTATTCATCTTATAACTGGAAGTAAAGGTACCATTTGCCTGTTTTAATAAGCCGGTACTGGCAGCCGCTCTTTGCCGCACCTGGTTGATGAGTGGCAGCGCTTCGGCAGCGCGTCCAAGTTCTATCAATGCTTCTGCTTTAAATAACAGCACATCAGCATAACGGATAATCTCCCAGTTTTTGGAGCTCGACATAAAAGGCGGTACCTTCTGAAAAGTAGCATCGCCGGGCAATACCGCTTCTTTGAGGCTCAGGTAGCTACCATATACCTCCGGCGCACGGGCCCAGGCGCGCTGGTACAGAAAAGCAGGATCATATTTGTAAGGATGTCCCGGAATAGCCACGGTATGATCTAAGCGCGGATCAAAGGTGTGCGTATGAAAATCCGCTTCCGTAACGATGTTCACATTATTGAAAGTTTCAAACATCGGCAGCCCGCTGGCGCTTGTTTGAAAAGCATTCACCAGGTTACTGCTGGGCGAATGAAAACCGCAACAACCATAGGCCTGGTTCATCGGGTAATCCAGTGCATGTCCGTAATCGAGGCGGCCTTTAGGCGTGCCGTCATCCTTTGAATACTGGATAGCGAAAAGGGATTCCGGGCCGTTTTCACTTTTCGACAAAAAGTTGTTCGCATAATCAACGGCCAGCTGGTATTTACCGGAAGCGATTACTTCATCGCATAAGGTATTTACCTGTTGCAGCAAAGCCGCATCAATACCGGTTACATGGTTATTCTCATCCTGCTTATAGGCTTCATACAATAATGTTTTGGCCAGGTAAGCTTTTGCGGCGAATTTATTGGCCCTTCCTATTTGCGGTTGTATATCGGGGAGATGGGAAGCGGCAAAAGTAAAATCATCTGCGATCTTCGTCCATAGCTCCACGTTGGAATAAGTGCGGTTGGAAATGGTATCATAGGTTTCCTTTGGCGCATTTTCATCGATGTAGGGCACATACTTGAATAATGTTTTCAGCAGGAAATAATAATGTCCTCTCAGGAACTTCATCTCTGCCTGCCGCACTGTTTTTTCCGGAAATTCGCTTTCATTCACTTTATTTAACCGTGCCAGTGCATCGTTTGCGCGGCCAATGCATACATACAGACGAAACCATACCAGGTCGGAGGAACCGTTATCCACCCTGTTCAGGGAAAAGGTTTCATAGAAGTGATAATCGCTGATATCGCCGGCGCCATCACCGCCTTTATATGCATCGCCACTGCGGATATTGCCATAGGGCCACATGCTGGAATAAGGAGCGGTATAGTGATCGTTGCCCAGTGATGCATAGGCGGCGGTCACCATTTTTTCCAGGTTGGCCGGCGAGTTCAGGTCGTCGCCTGAAATAACACCCTGCGGCGTTTGATCCAGGAATTTGCTGCATGCGCCGAGCAACAGGCAGCTGAGTAAAAGGATATATTTTGTGTACTTCATGGTGGCTGTGTTGTGTGTTTAAAAAGACAGGTTTAAACCGATCGTGCCAATCACCGGAATGGGATAGGCATTGTTAGGATTCTCAGGATCGGTGGCAGTAAAACCTTTGTTTTTTAACGTGAGCAAATTGCTGCCCTGCAGATATACCCGTGCTGTTTGTAAACGCTTGCTGAACATATGCTGGAAACTATACCCCAGTTGCAGGTTCCTGAGTTTGAGATAAGAACCTGATTCCAGAAAATAGGTAGATGTCCGGTTTTCATTGTTACGGTCTACCAGCGTGAGCGCAGGTATGGAAGCATTTGGATGTTGCGGCGTCCATGCATCCAGCGTACGTGCGCCCCAGTTAGTTCCCGGCCAGATGGAGGAGAAGTCGGTGTATGTTTTGTAAGTATTATATACCTGGATGCCCTGTATTCCCTGCAGGAAGAAGGTCAGATCAAAGTGTTTATACTCCAGTGTTACATTCAGTCCGTAAGTAAAATCAGGATCTCCTTTGCCGATATAGTCGCGGTCCTTGTCATCGATCACCCCGTCGCTGTTCAGGTCTTTATAACGGATGCGGCCCACGCCCTTCCCGATTTGCGTTGCATAGTCATCTACTTCCTTTTGTGAGCGGAACAATCCATCGGCTACGTACCCGAAGGTGGAATTAATAGAGTGGCCGAGAATGGTTTTATCCTGTCCGTTGCCGGGATAGGAAGTCAATACTTCCGGTGGCAGCCTGGTGATCTTATTGCGATAGGTGGCTACGTTACCTGTAACGGTGAGCGCCAGTTCGGGTGCAATGTTACCGTTATACGACAGCAATACTTCCAGTCCTTTATTTTGCATGGAGGCGCCATTAACGAACTTGGTACCACCTTCGCCGATCACTGCGAGGTAAGCCGGGCTGATAAGGATATCGGATGTCTTCTTAATAAAATAATCCACCGAACCGCTAAGGTGATTATCAAACAAACCAAAATCTATCCCGGCATTAGACTCCATGGTGCTTTCCCATTTCAATGCGGGATTCCCCTGCTGGATCAGTGTATACCCCGATGGTAACTGGCCGGAGCCTGCACCGCCCAGATCATACGCGCTGCCGCTGTCGAAATCCCAGGTGGGATCTATACCATAAATCGCAGAGTACAAAGTGTAGGTAGCGTTGTTGGCAATTTCCTGGTTGCCCGATCTGCCCCAGCCATAGCGGAGTTTCAGGTCCGACAGGAAAGGCAGGTTTTGTTTGATGAAATTTTCTTCACTCACGCGCCATCCGAGAGATACCGCAGGAAACATCCCGAAACGGTTTTCTTTACCAAAGCGGGAAGAGCCATCGCGGCGCAATGTCACCGAAGCGAGGTATTTATTATCGTAAGAATAGTTTGCTTTACCAAAATAAGACAACAACGTATAGCCGCTGCCGGTACCGCCGTTATCTTTATTGGAAGATCCTGCATTCAGGTAAGCATAGTCAATATTTTCGAGCGCGTATCCCTGCCTGCTGGCGTAGAAATTCTGCGCAATATATTTAATCTGTTCCCCTCCCAGCAGGAAATCGAACCGGTGCTTCTGCAGGGCCACATTGTAAGTGAGCGTGTTTTGCCATACCCAGTTACCATTATAATCCTGTGAGGTTTGGGAGAAGTTGGACGGATCAGAAAGGAACCCGGAAGTATACGACTTACGCAGGGTACGCTGATAGGTACCGTTATAATCTATACCATAGCTGCTTTTGAAATGGAGGTTTGGAATAATTTCCAGGTCGGCATATACATTACCAAATAAGCGGAGGAAATTACTTTTGTTCTGCCGGTTATCTTCAATGAGGCGCACAGGATTCTGCCGGTCGGTCATGCCGGGTGCGGGGCCACCCCAGCCACCGTCGACGGTGTGTACCGGCACTACCGGTTGTTGCACCAGCGCGGCGAAGAGAATATCCGTGGCAGGCACCAGCGCATCCCTGATATAGGTAGCCGACAGGTTTTCACCGATCTTCAGCCTGCCTTTAAAAAAGGAATAATCCGTATTAAAGCGGGCGGTTATTTTCCGTTGCTGTGTTTCTTTTACAATGCCTTTGTTGTTATACATGCCTACTGAAAAATAAGAGTTACCTCTTTCGTTACCATTGGCAATAGACACGTTATAGGTTTGCAACAGGGACGTTTGTGCGATCTGGTCGTACCAGTAAGTATCCGCCGGCTTCATGGTTTTGGCGGCATCAATAAATTCTGGCAGATTAATTTTGTTGAGCACCGGGTTGTTGAAATCGCCATTCCAGTCGTATTGGTAAATCTGGTTGTTGTTGGGATCGGTGCGGTCATTTACCGCAGCCTGCCAATAGGCGCGGCCGCGGCCTTCCGTGTTCAGCGTTTTTAACTTGGTACTGTAATCCTGCAAAGAAGCAGATACATCTGCCGTGATGCGGCTGTAGCCTTTCTTCGCTCTTTTGGTGGTAACAATGATCACGCCGTTTGCAGCGCGGGAGCCATAAATGGTGGCAGCAGAAGCATCTTTTAATACCTGGATGGATTCAATATCATTCTGGTTCAGTTCCTGCAATCCTCTTTTGGTAGGAATACCATCTACTACATACAGCGGATCGTTGTTGCCCAGCGTGCCGATACCGCGGATACGTACCGTGGCATTGCTGTTAGGATCGCCGTTGGAAGTAATGAATACGCCGGGAACGCGACCCTGCAGGGCTTTCACCGGGTTACCGAGCGGAATGTCTTTTATTTCGCTCACATTCACTACTGATACGGCGCCGGTAAGATCGGCTTTTTTCTGTGTCTGGTAACCGGTTACGATCACCTGGTTTAAATCGGTGGCATTATCTTCCATTTCTACGGACATACTGCCTTCCGAAGCTTTCAGCGACATTGGCTTCATGCCGATATAGGAGAAGTTGAGCACTTCCCCCACGGCAGCCGGTAATGTAAATTGCCCGCTGCCGTTGGTAATGGTGTTCCTGTTGCCCGACTGTACGGTTACGCCGGGCAAAGGCGTTCTGTTTTGTTTACTGATAACGGTACCGGTGATGTTTCGTTGCTGTGCAATGGCGAAGAGGCCGAACAGCAACATCGGTAATAAGTAAAACAACTTTTTCATAATGGAATTTGTGAAATGGTGGTGTGGAAATGTAATAACTGGCTAAGTGTGCTGTGGTATTTTCATCAGGCTGTATATCTCGGATGGATCGTATGGTGGACAGCCACCGGGGCGGGATGCCACCAGTGCGCCCAATGCATTGGCATAGGCCAGGCTCCAGGCAGGGGAACGTTGTTGCAGCCGGCATGCGAGAAAGCCGGCAAGGAAAGCGTCGCCACTGCCAATAGTATCTGCTACTTTCACGGTTTGTCCTTCCTGGTAGTAAAAAGCTTCATCTATATATCCCATGCAACCTTTGCTGCCCAGGGTGACAACTATTACCGGGATGTTAAACCGGGAAGACAATGCCTTTACCTGTTCTTCGTGCGTAGACCATGCACCATACCAGGCGCTGATCAGCTCCAGTTCAGCAATATTCAGCTTTAGCAGCTGGCAGCTGTCCATGAGCCATTCCAGCGTTTCACGGGAGTACCAGGGAGTGCGCAGGTTAATGTCCAATACTTTTGTGGCGGTTGATTCCAATGCTTTACGGAGCGTATTCCTGGATACCTCATGCCGGGCCATCAAACTGCCAAAAACAATATACTGCAGGTCATCACCCGTTAATAAAGCCTCCAGGGAAGCATTCCAGCCAATATGATCCCAGGCCACAGGGTACAGGATATCATATTGCATATCGTTATGCGCATCCATCCAGGCATTTACTTTACCCGTGGCGTAAATAGTATTCGTTTGTACGTAAGCGGCAGAGAGCTGCATGTTGTTCATCAGTTGCAGCAGTCTTTTGCCATGATCATCTGTGCCTGTAGCCGATACCATGGCAACGGACTGCGACAGTTTCTGTAAATGATACGCTACGTTCATGGGAGCGCCGCCGGGCAGTTCCTGGTCTGGTAATATGTCCCACAATATTTCCCCGAGGCAGGCGATGTTATACTTTGTTGTCATAAAATGTTTGTTTAATGCACGACCATTGTCATTTCAATTTCTTCCAGGGTTTGTCCTTTTGTTTCCGGCATCCAGCGCCATACAAAGAGTAGTTGCAATGCCATCATCACACAGAAGAAGGCGAAAATGTGACCACCGCCAATATGGCTGGCGAGCCAGGGGAAAGTAAAAGCAATGACGGCGGCCATGATCCAGTGGGTAAAGCTGCCCAGCGTTTGACCTTTGGCGCGTACCGCGTTTGGAAATATTTCAGAGATAAATACCCAGATCACGGCGCCCTGCGAGAAGGCAAAGAATGCCATATACACCAGCAGGTAGGAAATCACGGCAATACCGCCGGTATGCATATAAAAGGAAATAGCGGTGAGGCCCAGGGTGGCAATAAGCCCAACGGTACCTATCAGCATCAGTTGCCGGCGGCCTATGCGGTCGATAAACCGTATAGCCGTTAACGTAAAAATGAAGTTCACGATGCCCAGTCCGACCGTAGAAAGCAAAGAAGACGCCGTGCCTAAACCGGACATTTCAAAAATGCGGGGAGCATAATAAATGATAGCATTAATACCCGACACCTGGTTGAAGATGGCAAACAATACTGCCAGCATTACCGGCGTGCGGTACTTGCCGGAGAACAGCCGTTCCTTTGGCGCGCCAATGCTCTGGTGCCTCGACTGCCGGATGGTGGTGATATCGTCCTCGTAACCGGCGGGGTTGATGATTTGCAGGGTTTTGATGGCGGCAGCTTCTTTTTTACCGTGCAACAGCAGCCAGCGGGGACTTTCCGGTACCCAGCGGAGCAGTAGCAGGAACATAGCCGCGGGGAATGCCTGGATGCCCAGCATCAGGCGCCAGGAGTTTTCACCTCCATATCCGCCAATGAAATAGTTTGATAAATAAGACACGAGGATACCGAAAACCACGTTAAACTGGAATAAAGCGACCATTCGTCCGCGGTAGGAAGCAGGTGATACCTCTGAAATATATACCGGGGCCGTTACAGAAGAAGCGCCTACACCGAGACCGCCGATAAAACGGCATACCAGGAAAAAGTACCAGTTGGTAGCCATTGCTGTACCCACTGCCGACACCAGGTATACCAACGCTACCAGCAGCAGGGTGGCACGGCGTCCTAGTTTATCCGAAGGCGTGCTGCCTCCCAATGCGCCAAACACCGTTCCTATTAATGCAATGGATACCGTAAATCCATGTTGTACTTCCGTTAAATGCCAGTATTGCTGAATATGTTGCTCCGCACCGGAGATGACAGCGGTATCAAAACCAAAAAGAAAACCGCCAAGTGCTACCACAAAAGCCCAGAAGAAAACAATCTTGTTGTTCATAACGTAGAAATAAGTTTTGATCGATAAGTCAAACCTACTTCTTTGCTAAAGGCTGCCGTTATTGTATAGCACCGCTTTCTTTCGAAATTATAACAGCGGGCATAAAATCAGTTAATATATTGACATATATATTTTTATACATTAAGATAGATATATTTCAGGCTAACGTCTTTCAATTTTGTATCATTGTTTTTCGAAATAAAACCAAAATTATTCCACTTGCCAGCAGTATTAAAACGATATCTCTGTTTAATAAGTCTTTTCCTGTTGATGTATGTCGCAGGATGCCGCCCGGAAACCGGACCGAAATACCGGATCGGTTTTTCCCAGTGTACCGGCAACGACGACTGGCGCCGGAACATGCTCACGGAAATGAAGCGGGAGCTTTTCTATCATCCGGAGATGCAGTTATTGTACAGAGATGCGGAAAGTGACAGCAAGCGGCAGGTACAGCAGATCGAGGAACTGCTGGCGGGGAAAATAGACATCCTGGTGGTATCCCCTAATGAGGCCGCGCCCCTGGCGCCAGTAATAGCCGCTGCCTATGGAAAGGGCATCCCGGTGATCATCCTGGATCGTAAGGCCGCCACGGACTCTTTCACCGCTTACATCGGGGGCGATAACTACAATATCGGTAAGCTGGCAGCAGAATATATTGCCGCCCGGCTGAATGGCCACGGGCGTATTATAGAGGTGACCGGGCTTCGTGGATCTTCTCCCACCGTGGAAAGGCACCAGGGGTTCCGTGATGCCCTCGCACACTACCCCGGCCTGAAAGTGATAGCCACCCTGGAAGGCAGCTGGGTGGCAGATAAAACGCGGGAAGCCGCCGCACGCAACGATTCCGCCGTGCAGCAGGCGGATGTAATCTTCGCACAAAATGATGTGATGGCGTATAGCATGTACCGTTATTGCCGGGAAAAGGGCCTCAAACAAACCCGGTTTATTGGTGTAGATGCTTCACCTTACCCCGATGCCGGGATAGACCTGGTATCGCGCGACATCCTCAGCGCGTCGCTGCTGTACCCCAGTGGCGGCAAAGAAGCCATCAGCATGGCTGCGGATATACTCGCCGGGAAAAAGGTACCCCGCAATACGCTGCTTCAAACCGTACTGATCGACAGCAGCAATGTAAAGCTGATGCGCCTGCAGATAGATAAGATACAGGCCCAGCACCAGGAAATAGAAAAGCAGCAATCATTGCTGCAGGAGCAGCTTTCGCTGTACCAGGACCAGCAGCACCTGCTGCGGATAGTAGTCACCACGCTGGGCATCGCTTTCCTGCTCGGTATTGTGCTGATCTTCATTTTACGCACCAACCGCCGGATCAATCAGCAACTGAAACAACAGCGCGATGAAATTCTCCAGCAACGGGACCAGCTGGTGGAAATGACCGCCCGCGCGCAGGAGGCCACAGAGGCCAAGTTCACCTTCTTCACAAACCTCTCGCATGAATTCCGTACCCCTTTAACCCTCATACAGGCGCCACTGGAAAACCTGATGGGCAGCAGGCAGCTCTCTTCCCCGCAGAAACAGCAGCTGGAACTGATGCGCAGGAATGTGACCCACCTGATGCGGCTGGTAAACCAACTACTGGAATTCCGCCGGATTGAAAGCGGCAAACTGCAACTGAAAGTATCAGAAAATGAGCTGCCCGCCTTTATGCTGGATATTATGGAAGCATATAAAGGTATCGCGGTTAAAAAACATATCGATTTCCGGCTTATCAGCCGGCAGCCCGGCATCAAAGCCTGGTTCGATCAACACCTGTTTGACCGGGTATTATATAACCTGTTGTCCAACGCTTTCAAATTTACCAGCGACTACGGCAAAGTGCATATTTACCTGGAACAGCCTGCAGCCGGGCAGGAAGCGGTAATACGTATTGAAGATGATGGCAGCGGCATGGATGAAAACACCCTGGCACATGCCTTTGAACTGTTTTACCAGAGCCGCAACAATGAACATAAAGGAACCGGTATCGGGCTAGCACTCACCCGCGAAATCATTTCCCTGCATCATGGCAGCATCACCGTAAAAAGCAGTAAAGGCGCCGGCACCACCTTCAGTATTACCCTGCCGGGTACTTCCGCCCCTTTTGCACCAGAGGAAATTCAGCAGGAAGATGAACATATGAATGTGATCAATCACTCGCTGCATAGCTATACGGATGACCTGGACGACACGCCGGCAGAAGAAATACCGCTCACCCTGCAGGCACATCCTCATTCGGTGCTGCTGATTGAAGACCACCCGGACCTGAATCATTTCCTGGCCGATTTTCTCAGCGGTCAATATGAAGTGTTCCACGCCGGCAACGGCGCAGATGGGTTAAAGCTGGCCTTTGAGCATGTACCGGACCTGATCCTTTGCGATATTATGATGCCGGGCATGGATGGGATCCAGGTGCTGGAGACTTTAAAAAAAGATATCCGTACCTCGCACATCCCGGTAATCCTGCTCAGCGCCAACAGCAGCGAGGAACAACGTATAAAAGGCATGCAGCACAATGCAGACGCCTATATCAGTAAACCCTTCCACCTGAAATACCTGGCGGAAAGCATCAGCAGCATGCTCAATAACCGGGCTTTGCTGAAAGATCACTATATCGCCGAACCTGACACCCGGGTACACAGTACCCAATCCAGCAAACCAGACCGTAAGTTTGTGAATGACTTTACGGCCATCGTGGAGGCAAACCTGGGAAACGATCAGTTTGGGGTGGAAGATATCTGTCAGCAGCTGGCTATTTCAAAAATGCAGCTGTACCGTAAAGTAAAGTTGTTATTAAATTGTAATGTGAACGACTATATCCTGGATGCGCGGGTTAAAAAAGGCAGGTACCTGCTGGCGAATTCAAAGTTATCGGTAGCGGAAATAGCCTATGAGTGCGGATTTTCCTCTCCAGCCTACTTTTCCACAGTGTTTAAGGCGCGTACACAGCAAACGCCCAAAGCATTCCGTGACAAGAAAAGCGAGGGATAGTTAAGGGCATAAAAAAAGGGCTGATCTTGCTGATCAGCCCCCCAGAAAATAAGATATGTAAACTTAGATAACTTTTACGTTAACTGCATTCAGACCTTTTTTACCATTTTCAACTTCATACGTTACGGTGTCATTCTCACGAAGTTCGCCAGTAGTACCGGAAATATGAACGAAAATATCCTGTCCACCATTAGATGGAGTGATGAAACCAAATCCTTTGGATTCATTGAAAAATTTAACTGTACCTTGTTGCATTATATTGTATTTGCTCACAAGATAGTCTAATATATCCGTATCACCTAAGAGTTTTTTTCTGATAGTGGTCCGGCTTGCTCTAAAACAAGAGCTGACCGGGTTTTACGCGGTCAGCTTTTTTTAATAAATATAAGTGAACAGCAAATTATTGCTTAATTGCCCACCATAATGGTGTTAATACTTCATCTCCGCCAGCTCCAAGAAAGCTGACAGCCTGGTCGTATCCGGCAGCATTGGTATTCTTCAGGGAAGAAGGATACTTCAGGCGCTGCGGGAAGAACTTCACATTGCTGGTCATATAATTGGAAGCATTGAGTGTAGGCAATGTACCCAGTGGCTCTTCCACGTTGGGATTTTCGAAGAAAGGCAAACCAAGTCTGCGTTTATCATTCCATCCTTCCAGCGGTAGCCAGGGAACCTGTGCTATATATTTCTGGGTGATGATCTTTGTTAAGAGATCGTTTTTAACGGTACCATTCTTATACAGGTTATTCACCGGATACTTGATTGCCACGGTGCCCGCCGTATTGGTATAACCATTTTTGAAATCCATGGTATGGGTAGCAGGGGGCTCTATGGTATGATCCCAGCTAACAGAAGTACCAGTCATGTTATAGCTGGTAGAGGCCAGGTAAGTACCCAGGAACCCGTCCACCTGCCAGTATTCGAAACTCTGGGCGATGCCTTTTTCGTAGGCGGCTTTACCACCCAGTGGCACCGTCCATCCTCTTACCGCAGCTTCTGCCAGCAGGAAATGTGTTTCCCATGGAGCAAAGAAGATGCGTTTGTTAGCGCTGTTCCTGAACTGCTGACCCAGACGGGGAGCTGCACCAGGGAAAGCCCTCCACTGGTTCCTGGTTCCCTTTACGCCCCATGCGCCTGCATTGGAACCGTTCCAGGCAAATTTACCGTCCAGTGTTTTCACCACGGCGCCGGTACCATCCAGCAGGTTCCGGGCGGTTGTTTCCCAGGTAGGCCTGTCGTAAGAAGGATATTTACTAAAGTTGGGATTTGTAAAATCCCCGGCCGGGATAAATGCTTTATAAGCACGGGGGTCAACCGTTTGCGGTAATCCATCGAACCAGAAACCTGCAAACGGATCATTCGTCATGGTAGAGAAATGGTCTGTCAGCTGCAAACCGGCCCAGTTGGCTGGTCTTATGTATGATTGCAGGGAAGCATCTACCTGGTCAGCAGTTTTTACACTTCCTAAACCGGTATAAATGTTTTCCAGGGTGGTAGACAGGATCTGGGAATTCCATTCGCGGCTCATTACGCCGCTAAGTGCATCCCATCCTGGCTTTTCCTGTACCTGGAAAATATCGGTCATGTTAGTCATCAAGTCGCCCGCTGCTGCTGCCTCAAATTCTGCTTTAGCCTTACCGGGATCTACTTCAGACAAACGCATGGCCAGGCGTAAGCGCATGGAGTTGGCATAACGTTTCCACTTCATGAAATCATATCCAAAAGCGGGATCGGTTTTCTTCAGTTCATCAGATGCGACAATAGTGGTGTTCAGCTTGGAGCTGGCATCCTTCAGTTCATCCAGTGCAAAGTAGTATACATCTTTCACGCTTACGAATTCGGGGTTGGTACCCTGGAATGCGTTGATGGGAATAGGACCGAAGTTATCGGACAATTCACTCAGCAAATAAGCGCGCCAGATACGGGCCACCTGTTTCAGGTTATCCGTATATGGTTTGGTATCGCCGGCTTGTGTTTTTTCATCAGCAATCTGGATGGCTGTATTAATGCTGTTTAACCAACCGGAGCTATAGCGATAGTATTCGGAAGACCATCCGTCATCTACTGCGCCGGAAGACAAGCCTCCGCTGAGGTGCTGCCGGCTGGCAGTTTTCCAGTATAATACAAAAGAACGTTCCGCAATATTGGGATCCATCTGTGCGCCGATAATGGAATTATTGATAAAGTATTCCACCTGTACCTGGTTAAGGCTGGCGTCTTTCGGATTTTGATTGATCTCTTCAAATTTATTACAGGCAGACATCACCATCGCGAAAGCAGCCAATGCCCAGCCTGATTTTATGAGTATCTTCTTCATTTCAGTTACAATTAAAAGTTAAAAACTAAGGCTCAGGTTCACCAGGAAAGTACGGGTGGTTGGAGGAGCACCGTTTTCAAAACCAGTGGCATTTGTACCTACCGCAAATACGGATTCCGGATCCAGGCCGCGCATATGGCTGGAAATCATCCATACGTTGTTACAGGATACACCTACTTTAGCAGACTGGATAGGTGTTCTGCCCAGTAATTTTTTTGATAGGTTATAGCTCAGCTGAACATTTCTGAGACGGATATTGGAAGCGTCGTAGATGTTCAGTTCAGACACGCCGAGATTACCTACGTTGGTATTCACTGATTCCCAATATTGCTGTGTAGTGATTGATTTGGTATTGGCAGTATAACCGCCGGCGCCATTTGATACTACCCCTGCAAGTGTCATGTCATCTCTTTTTCCACCGGGTGCAGTGATATCCGCTGTTCCGGCTCTCTGCATCATTGCCTGGGTTACAGAGAACATGTCTCCGCCAAAACGGGCATCAATCAGGAAAGCAAAGGTGAAGTTTTTGTAACCGAAGCTGTTGGTAATACCGAGTAATGCTTTGGATTGCTGGTTACCTAAACGAACATTCTGTTCACCACGTTGTGGTCTGCCTTCTGCAGTGAGCAGCAGCTGGCCATAGTGTTCACTCTTTTCGTCTGTTACACGCAGGAATTTGCTACCGTAAATTTCACCGTACAATTGACCGGCAACCGCTACGATGGATACATCATCGAAGCCACCCAGCTGGTATCTGTTCACTTTATCAGCAGCAGATATTTCGATAACTTTATTCCTGTTCATAGACAGGTTACCGGAGATGTTCCAGATGAAGCCTTTATCAAGGATCTTTGCATCTGCCATAATTTCAAATCCGCTGTTCTGGATATTACCGGCATTGATCTTTCTTTTTTCGTAACCGCTGGCAGGATCCATTGGCAGATCGATCAGCTGGCGGGTAGCATTTGATTTATAGTAGCTGAAATCCACACCAAACCTGTTATCCGCAAAGCGCAGCTCAGTACCTACTTCATAGGATTTAATCAACTCACTGCGAACATTTGGATCAAAGAGAGTAGTTTTCCTGGAGGCAGTCGGGTTACCATTAGGATCCCTGTCGATCGTATATGTATTCAGCAACTGATAGGGCGAAAGACTGTTACCAACTTCTGCATAGGAAGCACGGAGTTTACCGTAGCTGATCCATTTAGGCAAGCTCTTAAACTGTTCTGTAAATACATAAGAGAAACTCACAGAAGGATAAAAGAAAGAGCGGTTAGCAGGACTGAGGGTAGAGGACCAGTCGTTACGCATAGTTCCATCCAGGAACAGGTAACCATCCCAGTTTACACCCACAGTACCATACAGGGAATTAATACGTTGTTCCGTTACTTCGTCCGTGATCCCCGGATTACCCTGTGAGTTTTTGATGCTGAACAGATCCGGTACCAACAGCGAAGCGGCGTTGTTGCTTAGCCTGGAGGAGTGTTGCTGCATCAGGTTACCGCCTACGCTTGCAGACGCACCAAACCTGCTGAACAGGTTATCCTTCTTTGCCGTGATCAGGGTACTGTAGTTCAGTTCAGAGAAGGTAAATTTGCCCACGCTGTAACTACCATTGGTAGAAAGCGGGCTACCTGCATAGGTTTTAGCTTCTGTATTGGTGGTATAAATATCAGCACCTGCTTTTACTTCTGCATTTAACCAGTCGGTGAACTGGTATTTAATGCTTCCGTTCATGATAAAGCGGTTACGGATATCTTCGTTCTGACTGTAACGGCTTGCCCAGTATGGATTCACCTGGTTGCCGGTACCATACCAGCGCATAGTGCCCAGCTCATTCAAAGGATCTTTAAACTGGGTGATATCCATTGTACCAGGCAGGGTATATAACAGGGAAGAATAGTTCCTGCTGTTTACACCGGTTGTGGGCCTGTTCCTGGCGTTGGTATTAGAGTATTGAACTTTAAAATCGGTAGACAAACGTTCAGCTGTTCCATACTTAGTAGTGGCTCTGGCCATGAGATTTACCCTGGAGAGTTTGGTACCTGGAATCATACTGTTATCGTTCATGTAATTGAGGGAGGTGTACACAGACGTTTTATCCAGCTGTTGCTGAAATGAAATGTTTTCGTTGTGGTTTACCCCGGTCTTGTAAAAATTGTTGATGTTGTTGAAGTAACGGAGTTTTTCCGTTTTGCCGTTCCAGTTAGTAACATCCTGACCTGCAATTTTTGGTCCCCAGCTGGTAGTACTATTGGATCATAATCATTCACAGAACCCTGTCCGAAACTTTTCTGCATGTCAGGATTTGTGAATATGCTTTCAAAACCTACTGTAGAAGATACGGCAATGCCCATACCATTTGACTTCTTACCGGTTTTGGTGGTAACAAGAATAACACCATTACCTGCGCGGCTACCATACAAGGCGGCAGCGGAAGGTCCTTTCAGCACAGAGATGCTGGCGATGTCGTTCGCGTTCAGATCAGCGAGACCATTACCCATATCCAGTGATGGATTCCAGAAATCGTTGTTGCCATCTGTTACGCCCACGAAATTATCTACCGGAATACCGTCCACTACGATCAACGGTTGATTGTTCCCGGTGAGGGAGTTATTTCCGCGCAGATTAATTTTAGAAGAACCTGCAGGACCGGTGCTGGAGCGGATCACCTGTAAGCCCGCCACCACGCCGGTAAGCGCGTTGGTAAGATTGGGTTCATGCGCATCTATCAGCGTAGCACTTTTTACTTCCTGCATGGCATATCCCACGGATTTTTTCTGGCGGGTAATGCCTAGAGCAGTTACTACCACTTCGTTTAACCCTTTGGAAGTTTCTTCCATTACCAGGTCAAAATTAATGGAAGTACCTACCGGCACTTCTTTGGTAGTAAACCCTACGCTGGAAACAACCAGCGTTGCTCCGGGGCCTACCTGGAGCTTAAACGCTCCTTTTTCATTGGTTGTTGCGCCATTGGTAGTACCTTTTTCAATGACTGTTGCATAGATTACGGGAGCGCCGGAAGCGTCTTTCAGGGTACCGGATACCCATTTTTTTTCCTGTGCGGAAACGCTTTGATAGCACGTTGCCACTAAACACGTTAGCAGCAGGAAGCCTAGCCACCTTTTCATTAGTGTGAATTTAGATGAAGATGAATAATCAAGGCATAGTTTCTCTGATGGCATGGGAAGCCCGCATGCTGCAGGTAGTTACTGCCTCATTTTTGATTGATACAAGTGAACGTTATTGCTTTGTTTTACTACAGTTGGCCTTTATCGAGGTGTTCCATAACAAGTGCTGCAGCGCCAAGTCTTTCCGCCGCATACCCCAGAGGCGAGATTATTATTTCAATATTTTCAGCGATTTTTGGTATACAATGTTCATTTAACGCATGCTGTACAGGCGCCAGCCATAACTTTCCGGCTAATGTTCCTCTCCCGCTTAAAATGATCAGGTTAGGATTCAACAAGTGAATAAGGATGGCAATGCCGCGTCCGATATGATAACCCGCCTGTGATAATAATTCCACCGCGTAATTATCGCCCTTTACCGCTGCATCCATAATTTTTCTAAACGTGTCGTCGCGGTTGTCCATCGACAAGTCTTTCATAACGGTAGTTCTTCCTTCCCTGATACCAGCTACCGCTTTTTCTGCAATCACCGACAATGAGGTTTCCGTTTCCAGGCATCCCATTTTCCCACAGCTGCAGATCTTATTATTGGTAAAAAGCGGGATGTGTGAGAACTCCCCTGCAAACCCGTTTTCTCCCCTGAAAAGATCACCATTCAGCACCATTCCCAAACCTATACCCCAGCCTATATTAATAACCAGTGCATTTTGCCTGTTCCGGGCTGCTCCCAGTTTCCATTCCGCGAGCGCAATTAAACTGGAGTCGTTGTCAATGATCACCGGTAAACCGGTAAGCGCTTCGAGGTATCCATTGATACTGCCGTAGTGCTTGTCGAAGAAAGAATAATTGATGCCCTTTGTTACATCTACAAAACCCGGCATCCCGATACCAATGCCTGCAAACTTTTCCAACGGGATTCCTGAATGATCGATAAATGCTTTCAGTTCCTGCCCCAGTTGTGCGATGGCGTCCGGATGTGCCGACAGGTCCAGCGACACCATGCGTTCTTTTCCCACTGTTCTGTTCTGCATATCCAGTATACTGATACTGGTTACAAACTGGTCCATCGCTACCGATAAAATGTACATGTAGTCCGGCTTCACAGAGTACATCTGCGGGCGCCTTCCTCCAGTGGAAATGGCATACCCCGATTCCAATACCAAACCGCTTTTCACGAGTTCATTCAAAGCTTTGGTGGTATGCGGGAGACTCTTGCCGGTGAGCAGCGTGAGATCGGCACAGGATAATTCCTTGCTAAAGTACAGGTGTTTTAATAACGTTTTTTTAAATATTTCCTGGCGATCAGACACCATTTAGATGATTGTTTGCTTACAGTTTAAATCTACATCAATTTGGTACAAGTGAACAACATTATCAGTAAAATGCTGATTCAAGATAGGCAAACTTCTGTAAATTTTACAAGAACTTTTATGAAAATTTTAATTAGTTGGCAATAATTATCAAAATTATACGATAAGTTATCTTGTAAATGTTAATTCTGCATCAGAAAAAAGCAAAATAGTTCCAGCTGGTGACCGGGTTGGCATGTCGCACCGGTATGATAATTGATCCGGCACCGGTATGCCTTCATCTGTGGTAGCCCGTATGATATATGACGCAGAAACGCGTACGCTCCGGATTATATTCGTGTCGGGGATGATATATGATTACAAGGACGTGCCTGAAGCGGTATACCTGGCAATGAAGTCGTCCGGTTCAAAGGGCATCTATCTCAACAAACACATCAAAGGGCATTATGATTTTGAAAAGGTAAAATAACCATTATGCGGCGCCATGCATGGCCTGCCGCCGGATATCGCTCATCCCCTTCTGGTAAAACCGTTTCATCATTTTATTCAGGTGGCTGCTGTCCGTGAAACCAAGGTCCCAGGCAATTTCCTTAAAGGGCAGGTCGGTGTACAGCGCCTTCGCCTCGGCCAGTTTTAATTTGGAACGGAGCACAAATTCCTGGTAGGTTTCACCGGCGTTACGTTTGAAATATTCGCTGAAATAAGTAGCCGAGATATTGAACCGCTGGCATAAATAAGACAACGTAATTTTTTCTTCGTCGAGCAAATGATATTGAATGTGCAACAGTACTTCCGCAAAACGCCTGCCTTCCACGCCCTGTCCGCCGGGAAGCTCCATTGCCACATTGCGGGCTATCAGCTCCAGCACGGCCACCATCAATCCCTGCATAATGCGCCGTGAATGATTATCGGAACGCTGCTGCTCATACATCAGCAACTCCAGTAAACGAACCAGGTGCTGTTTGTCGCTGTCCACGGTGATCAGCTCCCCTGCCCTGCGGTTATAATTACCAATGATGAAATTGAGGCGGCAGAACCATTTCCCGAAATCTATCACACAATCCTGTTCTCCCGAAAAAAAACTGGCGTTGAACTGGATAAACAGGAAAGTAGTGGGCTGATCTATCCGGTAGGTATGGCAGTCGGACGACGGCAACAGGAAAATACTTCCTTTGCTGTAACCGGAACGGGTATGCTCTACCTGCTGTTCCCCGCTGCCTTCGAGGATATACACCAGTTCAAAAAAGTTGTTCCTGCGGTTGCGTTTTTCCCAGCGCTCCAGGGTGGTGATGCTGATGCTAAACGGGTCGTGTACCTTTTCCATACTGTAAATGTAAGTAATAAACTGCCGCTGCATAAGGGGCATCCCATCCTGTTACTGCTGTTTCCTTTTACGGTACGGGCGTACCGGCGGGCGGCTGGTTAGCTTTGTTGTCATAAAAAATGAAGATCACATGAAAGCAATTATTTTAAAAAGACTGGATAAAAACGCCCCTCTCACCCTGTCACACACCGCCATACCGGCTATTGCTGAGGACGAAGTACTCATTGAAAACAAAGCGATAGGCATTAACCCGGTCGACTATAAAACACTGGAGGACTATACCACGCCCGACGGACTACGGGCCAGCTGGGCGCCTGCCCTGGATGGTATTTCGCCGCTGATCCTGGGATCGGATATTGCCGGCGTGGTAACGGCAGTGGGTAGCGCTGTCACCAAATTCAAAACAGGCGACGAAGTATTCGGGATGATCAGGATGCCGGGGCATGGCCGCGTATTCGCGGAGTATGTTGCGGCGCCGGCTATCCATCTTGCTAAAAAACCGGGGAATATATCCTTTACAGAAGCGGCTGCAGCAACACTGGCAGCGGTTACGGCATGGCAAAACCTGCATACGCATTACACGGTAAAAAAAGGCGACCGGGTGCTCATCACTGCACCGGCAGGCGGCGTTGGTCATTATGCCGTGCAAATGGCTAAAGCAGCAGGCGCCTATGTAATAGCCGTAACTACCGCCGCCAATGCCGGTTGGGTACTTCAATTGGGCGCCGATGAGATCATCGACTACCATCACTTTGATTTTGAACAGGCTGATAGCCTGCAACTGAACCTGGTACTGGATTCCGGCGGAAGATACCCGGCCTCCCTGTATGAAAAACACTTCGCGCCGGGCGCCGCCCTGTTCTACCTGCCGCATGGCCTGCCGGCAGCTACCACCCAATACTACCAGTCGAAAGGATTTGATGTACGCTTCACCGGCGTTACCTCCGACGAAAAAGCGATTGACGCCATCGCCGTATTGCTGCAGTCAGGAAAAATAAAATCTTACATCGATAAAGTGTTTCCGTTCGACCAGATGCGGGCGGCCATAGATGAAATGAAAAAGGGCACTACGAAAGGAAAGATCGTAGTAACCCTTTAACAAACATGGATAACAGCCAGGGTATTTCCGGCTGTTATTAATGCGGCAGTAGCTCCGCCAGTTTTTTATCCAGGTCTTCCCCACGCAGGTTTTTGGCCACAATTTTCCCTGCTGGATCCAGCAGGAAATTTTGCGGCACTGCACGAACACCGTATAATTTCGCTACTTCATTTTCCCAGTACTTCAGATCAGATACGTGCGTCCAGGTGAGTTGATCGGTATGAATGGCTTTCAGCCAGGCATCGTGCCCGTTAGCCTGATCCAAAGATACCCCCAGGATGGTGAAGGACTGGTCTTTGTATTTATTATAGGCTGCTACCACGTGCGGATTTTCTGCACGGCAGGGGCCACACCAGCTGGCCCAGAAATCCACCAGCACATATTTGCCGCGGAAATCGGTAAGGTTTACCGGCTTGCCCAATGTATCATTTTGTGTAAACACGGGCGCAGTAGCGCCAATAGCGGTTTGTTTCCAGCCATTGATCAGCGCAGCCACTTCTTTTCCCTTTTTGCTTTCCTTCACCCCGGCAGATAAAGTGTTGAAAACCGTTTCCAGCTCCGCAGGGTTTTCGGGAATGGAGCCGGCACTGCTTTGCAGGGCATCCAGGCTTACCAGGGATGCAGGATTTTCTTTTATAAACGCCTGGTAGATCTTTTTTTCTTCTTCACGGATAGCCTTACTTTTTCCATCGTAAGTTTTCCGGAATTCCGGTGATTTACGGGCTTCTTCTGTAGCGGCAATATAATCTTCCGTGAGCTGATCTCTTTGCGCAGCCGTTGCTTTCAGCTTTGCCTGCAGGCGCTGCTGATCGTTGTTAAGACGGGAACCTTTTATGGTAGCATTATACACAGAATCTTTACCACTGAGAACAATGGTACCTTTTTCAAGGTATACCGCCAACATATCAGACTTATAAGACATCATATTGGTAGGCGGGGTATGACGCAGTACCAGCGTAGCTTTCACAGGGTCGCCCACTTTGCCTTTAAATTCAAATACGCCCTGCTGCAAGGCGGCTGAATCCCTTACGACAGTGCCATTGGCCCGGTAAGTGAGAAACAGTTTGGCGGGAGCATCCAGTGTCCCTATTTTCCCTTTCAGCACATATGTTCCGTCCTGCGCCAGGAGCGCTGCCGGCAATAACGCCAGCATTGATACTAAGATGTGTTTCATTTGGTTTTTAATTTTATGATTTAAAATGGTCTTCCATCCAGCGGTATATTCCATTGCGGGTTAAACTTCAATATCACGTTGGAGATGGTTAAAATAAAGTCTTTTGAATCCACGGTTCCTTCATGCGTTTCCGTGCCTATCTTATGTTGTATTTTAGGTTTGCACCAGGGCTTGCCGGTTTCGAGGCAAAGTCTTTTCAGGTCCAGGAAACGTTTGAATGAACCTAGCGGCAATTCTCTTCTTCTTTCATCCAGCACCTGCTGAATCACTTCATCCTGGGACCCTACCGGAAGCGTAGGCGTTCCGGTTTTGTAACGATAGCGGCGCAGGGTATTGAGGTCGCCGATGGCGGCGGCCAGCTGGTTGGTGCGGGCATATCCTTCTGCACGCATCAGCAACAGTTCGGGATATGAGAACCCGGCGGTCATGTTGGTTTTGGAACCGCGATAATACTGGATGCGGTTACCATCATCATACACCACATTATTGTAAGTGGTTTTATACCCCGGCGCTGTTAAAAAGAAATATTTAAACCGGAGGTCATTGGCCTGGTCGTACAACGCAATCACTTCATCGGAAGGATAGCTGGAGGAAGACCTGCCGGCGCCGGCATCGAGATTGCGGTACAGCAGGTTTTCACGGCTGTTGGCGGCGCTCAGGAAATTATCCGGTCCTTTAATGGTACTGTTGATAAGGTTGGTGGGATCCGTCCACGAAAAGCTGTTGTAGTCATAAATCAGTTTATCGGTGCCCCCTTTGCTGGCCGCCGTCCACGCGAGATTGGCATAATACACCACGCTGTCGTACTTCTGGGTAAACAGGTGATAGTATGCCAGCAATGCCTGCGCTGCCACTTTATTCGGGCGGGAAGGCCAGTTGGTTACTTCCGGCACATCCGGTAAAGCGGTGAGCACATCATTCTTCACCTGTGCAAAGGCCTGTTCCTGTGTGGATAAATCTGGTAATGCTGCGCCTATATCAGCACTGGTCACATAAGGAATGGTTTTAGTATCGTTGGGTGAACCAGGCTTATACACCGGACCATATACAAGCGTGGTAATAAAGTACGACCAGGCTCTATCTACCAGCGCCTGTGCCACTACTGTTTTTGCATACTGCTGATTTTCTGCACTGAGGTTGGGAATAGCGCGTATGCCATCTATCACGTTGTTGAAATAAGCCATAGAGCGGTAAGTGCCCCAATCCCAGAAATAATCCGACGTAGACGGATTTTTGTAAGGCTGTCTGAAAACATACGCCCAGTAACGGTCGATGTTAGGATGGTTGTTGGCTTTGTAACTAATATTCCCGATACCATCGGAAAGCGACAGGTTATCTGTCAGGTAGCCGAGGTTACACCCGGTGTTGTTATCAATGAACACCCACTGGGCAATATTGCTGTTATCCAGCAGGTGATCAAAGTCTGCCACCTCTGAAGGGATCAGTTTTCCTTTTGGTTTTACATCCAGGAATTTTTTGCAGGAGCTGATACTTCCCGCCATGATAATAACCAGTATGAGTATACGCTGTTTCATGATCGCCGTAGTTAATTGTTAAAGACTGAATGATAACCCTACATAAAATTCCGGCCGCAGCGACAGGGAAGAAAATCCTTGTTCTGTAAATGCGCCGGTACCACCGGACAGGTTCAGTTCTGATGTTTCAGGATCACGGTGATCGCTGTTAGCGGTGATCATGAACAGGTTCCTTGTCTGGAAATAAATCCGGGTACTGGTGAAGCCGATGCGTTTCAGCAGGCGAGGGTTAATATCGTAGGTTAATGTTACATCCCGGAGTTTCATGTAGCTGGCGCTTTCTATGAGAATGTCTGAATAAGGGAAATAGAACATATCCATATTCCAGCTGCTGAGTTTAGGATAAATGGTGTTGGCTTCATCGCCCGGTTGTTTCCATCTTTCCGATACATGCTTGTTCAGGATATTAGATCCGCTGAAGGCATCTCTCCTTAATACATTTCCGAGCTTTGCAATAAACATAAAAGACAAATCGAAATTTTGCACACGGAAAGAGTTGGTTAAGCTGATCGCATATTTCGGGCGCAGGGTACCGCTGTAAATCAGGTCGCCCACGGCCACGTTGCCACCGCCGCTTTTTTCTCCTTTGGCAGTATAGAATTGTGATACGCCATTATTATCGAGGCCGGCATACTGGTAGCTGTACAGGGCATCCAGCGGATCGCCTGCTTTTTTGATAGCGCCATTGGTGATGCTGGAGGCATACTGGTAATTTACATTATAGGTAACAACCGTATTATTGTTGTAGCTGAAATTGAGGAAGGTGTTCCAAACGAAATTACGTTTCCGTAATACATCTGCATTTATTGAAATTTCATATCCTTTGTTTCTTACTTCCCCTATATTTTTCACCAGGGAACTGAAGCCACGGGTAGGATCAATAGCATCGGATGCCAGCAGGTCACTGCTGTTACGCAGGTAATAATCGGCGGTTAAATTAATCCGTCTGTTCAGCAGGGAGATATCCACACCAAAGTTGGTGCTTTTTGTTTTTTCCCAACGGAGCGAGTTATTAGGCGGTGAAGAGATACTGTAAGATACATCTCCGGTATAATTGGAATAACTGCCAGGGGTAATGATCAGGAAAGGACCTGAGTTCAGGGAAATATTTCCGTTGATACCATAGGATGCGCGCAGATCCAGGCGATCAATCAATGGTACATGAAAGAATTTTTCCTCCGCCAGTTTGTAGGTGCCCCCGGCAGACCACAACGGTTTGTAGCGGTAGCGCGGATCGGTACCAAAGAAATTGGTTTGATCCAGCCGGATACTTCCACTGAGAATAAAGCGGTTATTATATTCATAGGAACCGTTGGCATACCAGGAAACAAAACGGTTATCCTGGTAGGCGTAACTGCCTATGCTGGCTGTAGGTCTGCTGGTGCCCAGCATATCTGCATTATAGGACCCTGCATTATAATCGGCATAGTTAAAAGTAGAAAACGTACCTGCCTGATCGTTGTATCCAAAGCGGGTTGGCAGGGCATTGTTATCTGCCGTGTTCCGGCTTATTTCATTACCGGCGATGGCGCTTACGCGGTGTTTGGTTGCAATTACCCGGTTAAAGTTCAGCTGTGTGCGGAACATATAGCTCTGGTTAAAATTGCGCGCTTCATTTACCACTGCGCCATCCGGGATATAATGTTTGGAACCGTTGGAGATGGAAGTATTATCATCGTACCATTGCCGCACCCGGTAAGACGTTTTATCGTACAGCGACCTGGTTTGTGCATCGCCGCGGCTCCAGGCACCTCCTGCTTCTATGTTCAGCCCGTCGAAGATCTTTACATTCACGCTGCCGCCCAACCGGATCTGCAATGCTTTTGTGTTGTAGGTTTCCAGCCCAAGATCATCCAGCGGATTATAGTACAGTGGTTTCAACCCTGTTAACGCAGTATACCGGTCTTCTTTCTTCTGGTTTTTAGATGGCACATTCAGTGTTTCTCCTGTAGCCGGGTCTACCAGCAGGTTGTACGGTTGTATCAGCGAGGTGTTGGTGAATGCCAGCATATCTTGCCAGCCGCGCACCGGTGAAGCGGAAGTGGCATAGTTCACATTGGAGAACAGGCGGATGTTCACACCTTTGCGGGGCTGCCAGTCGTTTTTCACATCGAAGATGAGGCGGTTGTCTGAATTCCGGACGGTGTTATTCTGATTGGATACATATCTTACTGCGGCGTTGAGCATACTTTTTTCACTGCCGCCGGATAAGGAGATATTGTGTTGCTGTGTAAACTGGTTTCTGAAATAATATTTCTCCATCTGTGCCAGTCCGTCGTTTTTCTTCAGGGCATCCAGCTCCGCGGTCACATCTTTTTCGTTCATCCATCCCTGTGACTTTGCGATCAGCAGGTAGTTAACACGGGAAGTGCTGCCGTAGTTATTATAGGTAGTGAGATAGTCGTTGGGATCCTGGTTATAGAGCTCTATTTCCGCATCCACGTAATCGGCGGACGATGCCCTGTTAAGATTCGACAGATCGGGTTTCAGCGTGATGCCGGTAGATCCTTTGTATTCTACCTGCAACGCACCTTTTCTGCCGGTGCGGGTAGCGATTACGATTACGCCGTTGGAGGAGCGGGCGCCGTAAATAGAGGCGGCTACTGCATCCTTGAGCACAGTGATCGATTCTATGTTATCGATATTGAGAGATTCCAGTCCTGCGCTGGAAGGGTACCCGTCGATTACCAGCAGGGGCGCGCTGGCAGCAGTGCCCAGCAAGGTAGACACGCCACGGATTTCCAGGTTACCTTCCTTGGTGAGTACCACCCCGGTGGCTTGACCTTCAAGGGCTGATTTCACATCCGGTTTCAGTTTAGCGCGGAGGCGATAGGGATCAATGACGGAAAAAGAGCCGGTGGCCCTTTCCCGGGAAATGGTCTGGTAGCCGGTGTTCACCACATCGATGCCGGTGAGCTTATTATTGGATGGTTTCAGCGTGATGCTGATAACGCCGTTTTTGCCCACTACAAGTTCCTGTTTTTCGTAGCCCACATAAGAGAACGACAGCACGGCATTTTCGTCTCTCACCGCAACGGTATACTCCCCGTTGTTATTGGTTTGTGTGCCTTTGCCGGTGCCTTTCACTACTACCGAAACGCCGGGCAGCGGAATACCATTTTCATCGGTAATGCGCCCGGTAATTACGATCTGTGCCGGGGCGGCGGGCAATGCCGGCGTACGGGGCACGATGCGTGTAACCGTAATGGTTTTGTCTTCGATGGCATACTCCAGGTTCTGCCCCATGAGCGAAACGTGTAGTAGTTCCTGGATAGTGGCATTTTTCATGTCCAGCGTAACGGGGCGGGTACTTTGCAGTGCATCGTAATTATAAAAAACGATGTAGCCCGTTTGCCGGTTGATAGTGGTAAAGACCGTTGATAACGGTGTGTTTCTGACAGACAGTGTTACGCGTTGTGCAGCGCTTTTGGCGCTAACCTGCAGCATGCCTGCCATTAGTAATAAAGCAGATAACCTCATGATCCTCCAAATTTTGGTTGGCAGATTATTTTTTTTCATTGTACCGGCAAATACCGGGTTGTAAGATCTGCATTGGTGGTGATGCTTTCCGGAAGTGTTGATGTGGTGATGATCAGGCCTGCGGACAAGGGAATACGATCCCTCTTCTCTGTTTTGGAACAAAGCAGTTAAAATCATACATTTGATTTCGGTGATAAAAATGAGTTTACACGAATAATTTATTGCCTGTAACCAGTGATGTTTGCCCATCACTGGTTTTTTAATGGCGCTGGTTTTAGTTGATTTTGATTACTTCTGGTACAATAGCTGGTCAGATTTAAGTGTTAAAAAATATGGCATGCTTACGATCGTAATACGGTTATTTTTCTTCCTTCTATTTTAAACAGTACTCCATTTTTTTCTAATATTTTGAGGATGCCCGATAGGGACAGGCTGCGCTGCATACCGCCGCCAAAGCGCATTTCGGGCGGTGTACCTTCGTATACAACTTCTATATCGTACCAGCGTTCCAGCTGCCGCATCACGGTGGTAATGTCTGCCCGGTCGAAGATAAAAAAGCCATTCTTCCAGGCTACGGCTTCCTGCACATCGGTACCTGTTACTGTGATGTTGTTACTGTTGCTGATGCGTGCCTGCTGGCCGGGCAGCAGTTTTTTTATGACGCCATTGCGGCCTACGTTCACAGCGCCTTCCAGCAGGGTTACTGCCAGCGCATTTTCATTCGTATATGCCATCACATTAAAATGGGTGCCCAGTACGGTGATATCGGCGCCGTTGGCCTTTACCAGGAATGGTTTTCCGGGCGCCTTAGCTACTTCAAAATATCCTTCGCCGGTGAGTTCCACGGTTCTGTTGTTACCTGTGAAAGCTGTAGGAAAACGCAGGGAGCTGGCTGCATTGAGCCATACCTGGGTGCCGTCTGGCAGGGTAAGCTGGTATTGTCCGCCACGGGGAGTAGTTAATGTATTATAAGTAACCGGGGCGGTAGCGCCGGTGGCATGGTACAATACCTGCCCGTTTTGTAATTTGATGATGCTGGTGCTGCCTTGTTTGCCGAGCGTATCATTTTTGGCTTCATCCAGCACAATCTGGGAGCCGTCTGCCAGGGTGAGCATGGCTTTATTGCCGCCGGGGGCGATGTCATTTTTATAACGCTGTGCGAGTGCAGGAACGGGTTTCATGGTGGCTACCGGCCGGAGCAGGAAATATAAACCGGTGGCTAACAGCAGGCCGGTAACTATGGCGGCAGCCCACCAGAGGCGGTGTATAAACTTCACAGGTTGCACGGTTTCCACAAAAGGAGTGGTAAGGTCTGCGCCGGTAATACTTTGCAGCAAAGCGGTGCGGGCGGCAGTATCGACGGGGGCGGTATCCGCAGGCGCCTGCCACATCAGGTCCGTCAGCGCGGCCATGAGTATTTCCATGTTGCCGTCGTCTTCCAGCAATGTGTACAACTCTTCCTGCTCTTCGACCGTTTCGTTACCGGAAAGTCGCTGTTGCAATAAATATATGACCCTTTGCTCCTGCATGCGTAAAAAGAAAACCGGGATTTAAACGGCTCCCCGGTATTAAGAATAGGCTAACGACCTAAAGGACCTATCTGTTTAAAAATATTTTTTACCTGCAAATAAAAATCAGGTAAACAAGCGGGATGGCATGCCCGTTGCGACGCAGGTGCTCCCGTATGGCTTTCAGGGAAAACACCAGGGCATTTTTAACAGAGTTGGGCGACAAATCCAGCTCTGTGGCTATTTCCGGGATCTTCATACCACGATTGCGGCTCATCTGGTAAATGCGCCGGCGTTGCGGCGACAGCAACATCACGGCTTCTTCTATAACAGTATGCAATTCTTTCAGTGTGAGCCGCCGGGTAGCGGTATCGGTGTCATCGGCGGTAACCACTGCCGTTCCGCGCAGGCGGTATTCGTTGGCTTCTTTTTTCAGGTAAGTATAACACTCGTTGGCGGCCACTTTAAATAGCCAGGCTTTCGGATGATCGATGTCCGCGAGCTTGTCGCGGCTCAGCCATACCCGCAGGAAAGTAGCCTGGATCACCTCTTTGGCGTTCTCGGGCGACTTCACCATTTTCCGGATAAATGGTTCCAGCGTTGTCAGGGAAGTATTGAAGAGGATACCAAACGCCGCTTCATCGCCCTCAGAAATGCGCTGAAACAGTGATTTGTCAATATAGATATTGTCGTGCATTATCGTTGCAGAATACGCTGATGGTTGATAAGGTTGGTGGTATCGCCACTAAAGTAATGAAAATTGAGCGGATCCTCACTGCCTCCTCATTTGAATAAATCAGATCTCATTCAGGAAGTCTGTCATCGACTGCTCCGTCAGCAGGTTCAGTTTCTTCCGGAGGCGGTACCGCTTTATTTCCACGCCCCGCACCGAAATGGCCATCAGCTGCGCAATTTCTTTGGTAGATAATTTCAGCTGCAGGTAAGCACAAACCTTCAGATCGGTATTCGTCAAGGCAGGGAATTTGCTTTTCAGCTTCTTCAGGAAGTTATTGTTGATCTCATCAAAATGAGCGGCGAACTGATCCCAGTTATCATTATTCTTTTCTACATCATTTAACAATAACAGCGCGTTCTTGATTTCCGGGTTGTTACCATTCTTTTTATATACCGATGCCAGGATATCTTTTACTTTCACCAGCGCATCGCCTCTCTCCACCAGGTGCATGGACGCATCTGCCAGCGCGTTGTTTTTAAAATGTATTTCATTCGCCAGCTTTTCATTCTGCAGCTTGATGATTTCCTTTTCGTTTTTTTCCAGCTCCAGCTGGTGAATATATTTAAGACGCTGCTGCTCCTCGTCAAAGCGGCGCTGCTGGATGCGCAGGTTCCTTTCCTGCCAGCGGTTCAGGAGATATAGCACAGCGAGGAACAACAACACATAGCCAATATACGCCCAGGTAGTTTTATACCATGCGGGCAGCACTTCAAAACTGTAGGTCACCACTTCTGATTCATGTCCGAGGTTATCGTGTGCTTTTATTTTAAAAAGATATTTACCGTCCGGAAGGTTGGTGTAATCCTTTTCTGTTTTGGGCGACCAGGCGGACCAGCGCTGATCGTATCCTTCCAGCTGGTAGCTGTATTCTATATTACTTTGCAGTCCGTATGCCGGCGAGCTGTATTCAAAATGGAAGGAGTTATATCCTTTTGGTAAAGCCACCATTTCGGTGTCATCCTGTAAATAACCGGCCGCTCCGCGGTGATGGAAATAGCCGCCGAAAATAACACTGTCGGATTTACCAAAAGCCTTTACCTGCCCCAGTAAAACCTTCACCGCCTGTTTGTTGGTGGCATACTTTTCATAGTTCAGGTGAATAGTGCCTTTTTCGGAGCCAATGAAAATATTCTCTTTATTATAGGGATAAATGTTTTCAAATCCCAGTAATATCTTGCCGTTCAGCTCTGGTATCCAGGTAATGGTAAATGGTTTATCGCCGGAAGACTGGTTGAAATTCACCACCCCAATATCCTTGCCGCTGCAAAACCAGATATTACCATCGGCATCTTCATTCATATACCGTATTTCCATGTTGCCCAGTATGGGCGTCAGGAAGGCGGAAGGAACAAACCGGTTGGTGGCCGGATCAAATTCATATACCCCTTTACCCGTGCAGAACACCACGCGGTTCTTTATCTTAAAAACATAATTACTCAGCGCTGAAGGCAGCCCCGCACTATCCGTGAGCAATTGGGAAGAAACGGTTTTGTTATCGGCCGACAGCTGCAGCTTATAAACGCCCCGGTACGGGTGCGACGCCCAGATGATGTTGTTATTATCTATTTCCAGGAAACGCAGCGACTCTCCTACCCCTTCCAGTTTTCCTTTATCGGTAAACTGGCCGGCACTGTATTCCAGCAGCTGCACGCCGGTATAACTGCCTACCAGGACGTTTTTTGCAGGATACACTGCCGATACCGGTTTATACAGCCAGGCGCCGGGTTCAGCAAATAGCGGCACGGCGCTGTGATCTTTCAGGACAGCGCTGCCGGTGTGTTGTGCCAGCAGGATGTGATTGTTCACCTCATCGAGGCGCCACACTTCTGCCTTGCTGTTCCTTACGCGGGTAAAATCACCTTTGGAGAAACTGAGATCGCCCGAGGCAGCCGCCAGCGGCACGTACCAGGCGCCGTCCGATGTGGCAATGTACAGTTCATTATTAAAGATACGGGTGGAGTATCCCGACAGCTCATTGCTTTTACTGGGTGTAATATATTTTATGGCGGCATTGTAGGCGATAAAGCTGATACCATTATTGAGCCCGGCCCAGAGGTTATTATGTTTATCAAGGAAGACGCTGATCACGTCATTATTCTGAAGTCCTTCCGTGCGGGAAATCTTTTGCACCACTTCGCCGTTGAAGTTGAGCACCACGCAACCTTCCGTGGAGGTGCCTGCCACAAATTCCATGGCGTTGATCTGTGCGGAGATATTCACATTGCCGGTGGAAAAGGCTGCGTGTTGCTGGATGATGGAGTCGTTGCGTAAAAGGAATTGTCCTTTTGCCTGGGTTATCACCAGGAGCGTATCAGCCCCGATGCCTATAATGCCGGATATGAGGCCGTCTGTAAATTTATGGCCGGTATTAACGGGCTGCCATTCATTATTTTTAAACAGCATCAGTCCATTATACTTATCCTGTGCATACAGTCTATGGCCGGCCTGTTTCAGGTACAACCACTCGCTGGGATATACTTTAATACTGTTATTCCGGTATTCGAAGATGCGGTCGGAAGCCTGGAAGAAAACAGCTTCTTTATAAATTTCTATCCGCCAGATGTCCGCAAACTTATTATGTGAGGCAGGAACAAGGTCCCTCAGGGAGGTATAAACGAGATTACCGTTTGGCCCGGGTGCGAAGTAGCCGAGTTCTCCCTGGCCACCGGCATAGATCCGGTCGACCGTATCAATGGCCAATGCGCGCACAATAGTACGGTTTGGAAGCGGGTATGCTTTCCAGTGACTGCCATCATAGGTAAGCATTCCTTCGTTGTTGGCGAAGTACATGATGCCTTTGCTGTCCTGTTCAATATCCCAGGTTTGGGTGCCTGCCTGGAAGTCGCTTTTACTATAATTGATGATCCGGGGCAACCCGATCGTATTCTGACCTGCGGCCATCCGGAAACACCCGATGCATAAAAAAAACAGCCACCATCTTTTCATAAAATATAGGATTACTTCCGGTGATGTAGTAATGATGTAGTTTAAATTTATTAATAATCAATCATTTATCCAATTGTGATGCAGTATAGATGTAGTCGGAAAATTGGCTTCGTTCTGTGGAAGGTGTAATTTTAGCCCAATCAAAACAGTATAAAAATAGTACTTAGTCAACTGAAATCATCCATCCATTTAAAAAAATGCAGAACACCACGATGCTGTAAAAAAGATCACCTGCAGCCATAAAATGAAATAAACATCAACGGGATTTCACGTTTACCGCCAGCACACCGATGCTGGTGAAAGTACCCCGCATGTAAAATCGTCAACAAAAAATTCACGTATGAAAAAACTCTTACAAAGCATTCTTATCCCGCTATTGCTATTATTTGCCTCCACATTGTGGGCGCAAAACAAAACCGTTACCGGTAGGGTAACAGATGAAACCGGGGCGCCTATACCCGGCGCTTCTGTAATAGCTAAACTTTCCAAAACTGCCGTAGCAGCAGATGCCAATGGCGCCTTCTCTATATCCGTAACACCGGAAGAGAAAGTGCTGGATATCTCCGCCATCGGATATACCACCTTTCATATAGCGGTAGGAGCTTCGCCGTTAGCAGTACAGCTGGCGCTCTCCAATAAAGAACTGGGAGAAGTAGTGGTAGTAGGTTACGGCACCCAGAAGGTAACCAAAATATCCGGCGCCATCTCCACAGTGAAGGGAGCGGATATCGCCAATCTCCGGCCCGTAAGGGCAGAAGAAGCCCTGCAGGGAAGGGCTTCCGGCGTAAGCGTTATCCAAAGCGGTTCCCCCGGCGCCAAGCCTACTGTGCTGATACGCGGTATCCCCTCTTACAGCGGTTCCGACCCACTGGTGGTAATAGATGGCGTACCTCAAACGCTGGACGATCTGAATGCCGTGAACGCAGCAGACATTGAATCCATCAACGTGCTGAAAGATGCTGCTACCACCGCTATTTATGGCGTAAAAGGCGGCAACGGCGTGATTATGGTCACCACCCGCAGCGGCAGAAGGAATCAACGGCCCGAAATTACCGTGAACGCCAATTATGGCATACAGGAAGTATTCAAAACCATAGGAGTGCTGAATGCCACTGAATACGCCGGCATCATCAATGAAGGCAGCGTAGCTTCCGGCGGCAACATCATCTTTCCCGACCTTTCCAAAATGGGCGTAGGTACCAACTGGCAGAAAGAGATTTTCCACCAGGCGCCCATGCAAAATTATAATGCCAGCGCAAGAGGCGGTGGAGACAAGATCACCTATTTCATTTCCGGCAGCTACCTTGGACAGGATGGTATTGTTGGCGGCGGCAGTAAATCCAATTTCAACAGGATCAATGGTACTGCCAATATCACCGCCGATGTCACCAATCGCCTGAAATTGATCGTGAACACCAGCTTCGCCAATATTAAAAATAAAGGAATACAGGAAAATTCGTTCAATTCCATTATCGGCAGCGCACTGAACTTTGATCCTACCCTGCCGGTATATAATGAAATACCGAATACACCCGGTAAATATAGCTTCAGTAACCTCCTTACCTCCGAAATTTTCAACCCGCTTACCAAACTGGAAAATACCTACAATACTTCCAGCGGCAACAAACTGTTCGGAAAAGTAGAACTACAGTACGATATCCTGAAGAACCTAAAAGCGACCACCCGCTTTGGCTATACCAATTACGACCAAACCGGCAAGAACTTTACGCCGCTGGTGTTTTATGGTCCGCTGAACGTGGAAAACACCATGGGTGCGGATGGCAATGCCATTCCGCTCAAAAATGAACTGGGCATGCTGGCGGGTTCCACCCACAACAGCGTAAGCGAGTTTAAGAACAGCGCAGCCAGTTTTACGTCAGAAACCTATCTGAACTATAACTTCAATATCAAAAATGATCATCACTTTGATGCGGTAGCCGGTATCTCCTTTTTTAAATCTACTAACAACGGCATGACCGTTACCCGGCAGGACGTACCTTTCAACTCGTGGCAGTTTGCAGATTACAACGCCGCCACCGGTATCAATACCGCTGCTATTCCTTATATTATAGATACGGTGATCAATAATGTACCAGTAAAGATCTATAACTCCAAAGGAGATATTCCCGCCAACCTGAACGGACAAACAGCCAGCAAATACAACGGATTCCGTAAAAATTTATCTTACTTCGGCAGGATCAACTATGATTACAAAGATAAATACCTCGCCTCCGTTACCATGCGCAGGGATGGTTCCTTTGCCTTTGGTACAGATAATAAATTCGCAGACTTCCTTTCCGGTTCACTGGGCTGGGTAGCGTCTTCAGAAAATTTCTTTCACTCTGATTTTGTCAACTATCTGAAAATAAGAGGCAGCTATGGTACTGTGGGAAATGAAAACACCAACCCGGCTTTCCCCAGGATTGTAACAGGCGGTCCTAATTACGACGACGGCAATAACAACGGATATACTTTTGGCAATACTTTCCTGTCGGGATCTACGGTAGGTTCCTATGCCAATACTACGCTGAGCTGGGAAAAACAAACCCAGTTTAATGCTGGTTTTGATGTTACCTTCTTCCATAACAAGTTTAACCTCAGCGCCGATTACTTCCAGAAAAGCGTAAAGGGTTTGCTGTTCAAACCTATTGTATCCCTTTTCCTGGGAACGGCTAAAGTGCCGGATGCCAACATCGGTTCTACCAAAAGCAGTGGTATAGATCTCAACCTCGGTTACACCGATAAAATAGGCCGCGACCTTTCCATTAATACCAACGTGACTTTCACCACTTCCAAAAACGAAGTAACCGGCACCAACTCTGATAACTCCTTCATACTGTATGGTGGCAGTTATTTCAATGGTCAGTCGCAAACGGTTACTGCTTTTGAAACCGGCAAAGCGCCCGGCTATTTCTACGGATTCAAAACAGCCGGCTTATTCCAGTCGGCCGACGAAGTAAACAAAGCGCCCAAACAAAGTGGGGCGCAGCCCGGCGATATCCGCTTTGTGGATGTAAACGGCGATGGAGAAATTACGGACAAGGATAAAACAAACATCGGCAATCCCTTCCCGAAATTCACGATGGGCTGGAACCTTTCTCTGGGTTATAAAAACTTCGACCTGAACATTTTCACGTATGCTTCTGTTGGCAACGACATCTACCGGGCATACGAAAGAAATGCTACATATACCAACAAATTCCGCGATATACTCGCCCGCTGGACCGGGCCCGGAAGTACCAATGATGCCCGTCACCCACGCTACTCTTTTACGGACGCCAACAATAATGCGCGGGTATCCGACCGCTACGTGGAAGATGGTTCTTTCGTAAAACTAAAAAACATACAGCTGGGATATACCTTCCCCCGTTCTGTGCTGGACCGTGCAGGATTTAAACAGGTACGTGTATTTGCCCAGGTTAAAAACGCGTATACGTTTACCCGTTACTCCGGCTTTGATCCTGAAATCGCCGGTGGTATAATGGAATCGGGCATCGACAGAGGCGCTTATCCACAGGCCAGGACCTGGTCTTTAGGTATTGATTTAAAACTGTAATGTTCAAAGTAAAAAGACAACAAATGAAAAACATACTGAAAATAGCAGGCATATTTTATTTCACGATTGCCATGAGCTCCTGCAAAAAGTGGGTCGATTACAAACCGAGCGACAGCTTTAACGTAACAGACCAGGATTACCTGAAAAGTGAAAGCGATTACCGGACCATGGCGGTGAGTACCTACTCTCCTATCCAGTGGCTGAACCAGGCGGTACCCATTGGTGATATTGCTTCCGACAACTCCGTAAGCGGCGGTGAAAGTGCCTCCGATGTACTGGGATTACAACAGATGGATGATTATGCCATCACCACCAATAATGATTACTTAACGGAGATATGGTCTGCTTCCTATGAGGGCATTAACCGTGTAAACTACCTGACCCAGTTTAAGGACAAGAACCCCGGCGGCGGCACGGTTGATTTTCCCGGCAAAGAAGCGCTGTATGGAGAAACCTATTTCCTGCGGGCGTATTATTATTTCACGCTGGTGAAATTTTTTGGAGATGTCCCCCTGTTTGCTGATAAAAGATTAACACTGGCCGATTCCAGGACATTGCCCAGGTCTCCCAAAGCAGATGTATATAAACAGATAGAGCTGGATCTGAACAATGCCATTGCTGTATTACCTGCTACGCAGCCACAGGCCGGACGTATTACCAAATACGCCGCACAGGCATTGCTGGGGAAAGTACTGCTCTATCAGAACAAGTTCAACGAAGCCGCGGCCATGCTGGAGAATGTGGTGAATGGCCCGTTTACGCTGGTAGCTGAATTTGGAGATATTTTTCTGCAGTCAGGAGAAAATGGTATTGAGTCTGTTTTTGAAATTCAATATTCCAATCTTTCTCCCTACTACAACTGGGGCGCCGCTACCCGTGGACAGGGCAACTATGCTGTACAGCAGTGTGGAATACGGGGATTAAACGGTGGCAGTCCCTATGCCTCCGGATGGAGCACCAACTTACCCACCCAGAACCTTGCCAACGCCTACGCTGCAGGCGATCAGCGGAAAGACGTTACGGTACTGGATATAGAAGCCTACAAAAATGCACACCCGGATTTTAAAATTACTTACCAGGTAGCACCTTATAAAAATACCGGTTTATACAACCAGAAATATTTACCAAGAAAAGGAGAAACTTCCGGTCAGCTGGAACTAAACTATCTCAATAACTACAGAACTATCCGTTATGCCGATGTATTACTGATGGCCGCAGAAGCCAACAACCGTGCTACCACACCCAATGATGCTAAAGCACAAACCTACCTGAACAAAGTTCGCCGCCGTGCTTTCAGGGATAATGCGCACGATATTACCTTAACCGGCAGCGCCTTAACAGACGCCATCTGGAAAGAACGCCGGCTGGAGCTGGCCATGGAAGGCGATCGCTTCTTTGATCTCGTAAGAACAGGTAAAGCTGCTGCCTCCATCACCGGTTTCAAAACAGGTAAAAATGAGTTGTTCCCACTGCCACAAAGGGAAGTGGAAATATCCAACTTACCACAGAATCCAGGGTATTAATCGCTTATCAGTAAAACAAGAAGCATGAAAAGACTTTCATATATACTACTGGCATTTGCGCTAAGCAGTTGCACCAAGTTAACAGACGACGATCTGTCGTTTTTAAATTCCATACAAGCGCCTTCCGATGAATCGCTGTTGTTTAAAATTGCGGATGATAATTCCGGGCAGGTGACCATTACGCCCAACAGCGCAGGAGGTACCAGCTATGATATTTATTTTGGAGATGGGACTACCGCACCCGTAACGGTGTTACCCGGAAAGAACACCACGCATGTATATAAAGAAGGGACATATCCCGTGAAGGTGGTGACCACCGGTTTGAGCGGGTTAAAATCGGATACCACCGCACAGCTGACCGTCACTTTCCGGGCGCCGGAAAATGTAACCGTTACTACTACGGGCAACGCGCATGAACTCACCCTATCTGCCACTGGGCTGTATGCCACCGGTGGTTTCAAAGTATCTTTCGGCGAAGTTCCAAACGAAGAACCGGTGCTGATTGCCGCCGGCGCCAATATAAAACACACTTATGCCAAAGGCGGTGTGTATACCGTTAAAGTGGAAGCATTGAGCGGAGGAAAAGCCACCACCGTTGTTACAAAAGACGTGACGATTTATGATCCGCTCACACTGCCCATGACCTTTGAGCTGCCGACCGTTAACTATGCCTGGGGCGACTTTGGCGGCAGCGCTACTTCTGTGATCGCCAATCCCGTGCGGAGCGGTATCAATACCAGTGCTACCGTTGGTAAAATTGTAAAGACAAAAGCGGAAGTATGGGCCGGCAACTTTATTGTAATGACTGATCCCATTGATTTTACGCAGCACAAAAAGTTCAGGGTAAAAGTATATTCCTGGCGCGCCGGCATGCGGGTATTACTGCAACTGGAAAGAAACGGCGATAACACTTTCCAGGAAAACGTGGAGATGGCCACCACTGTAGCAAATGCCTGGGAAGAGCTCACCTTTGATTTCTCCGGAAAAATAAAAGATAACAGCAAACGCCTGCAGAACATCCTCTTTTTCCTGGACAACGGCGTAACGGGAGATGGCAGTAACAACTTCACCCTTTTGTTTGACGATATTACTTTAACTAACTAATCCACGGTTATGAGAATACATATAAAGCTATTAACACCGGTGCTGCTGTTTGTATTGATGGTGATGAACAGTTGTAATAAAGATGATTTCCGGTTCGGCGATATCATCACACCATCCAAACCGATCTTAAATATTGAGATCACGGGTAAAGACGCCACGCATCCAAATGGCGGCGGCGCAGGAACGATAGTGGTAAATGTTGCTGCCGACAATACCATCAACTATAAAGTAGATTTTGGTGATGGCAAACCCGCTAAAACATCTACCAGCTCTGTTTTTCAATACCAATATGATCATACGGGCATCAAAACGCTTACGGTAAGTGTAACCGTTTATGGAAAGGCCGGCAACTTCAGCACCAATGCACAGGAGATCACGGTATTCAGGGCATTTGAGCCGGATCCTGCTTTTGTGACCATGCTTACCAACAACGGCACCAAAAAATGGCGGGTGGATAAAGACAATCCCGGACACCTGGGCGTATCAGATGCGGCGGTATTTACCCCGGCGTGGTGGGCGGCTGGTCCCGATGAAAAAGCGGGCCTGGGTATTTATGACGACGTGTATACCTTCACTGCGAACGGCAATGCCTTTACCCATGAAACCAACAATGATATTTTTGGATCTAAAGAGTACCTGAAAGATTTTGATCCGTCGCTTAGCGGCGAGGGTGACTTTACCTTAACAGGGCCTAAAGCTGCCGGCTACACGGAAACATTTGGTTACGACGGCAGTGCCACTGCGGAGTATATTACTTTTTCCAGCAAAGGACACCTGGGCATGTATAAAGGCGTACATAAATACCAGGTACTTGAAAGAACCGCCACGCAGATGACCCTGCGTTGCTTACAGAGTCCCGGTGCATGGTATGTTAAAATAATAGCAATTCAATAGCGTATGAAATATATCACAGGAATGATGCTGGCATTACTGATCAGTACTACCAGCTGCGGAAAAAATGAAAAAGCGCCACCGGCGAAAACCGCGCCCACCAATCTGACACTTCATGTGGTGGTAAATACAGACAACAGCGGGGCAGTAGCTTTTACCGCTGCTGCCAATAACGCGGTTAGTTATGATTATGATTTTGGAAATGGGATCAATAAAACCGTTGCCAATGGTATTACCAACTATACCTATCCCGGCAGCGGCACCTATGCCGTAAAAGTAACAGCTAAAAGTGCAGATGGACTTACGCTGAGTAAGTCCGCCGACGTAACGGTTACTATTGCTTCCGGGCTGGTATGGTCAGATGAGTTTAACACCGATGGCGCGCCCGATCCTGCCAAATGGGGCTACGACATTGGCACCGGCGATAATGGCTGGGGCAATGCGGAGTCGCAGTACTACACCGACCGGTCGAAGAATGTGAGTATTTCCAATGGTATCCTGAAAATTACCGCCATGAAGGAAAACTATTCCGGCAGTGCTTATACCTCCGCAAGAATACTCACCCGGGATAAGTTTGCCTTTACCTATGGTAAAGTAGAGGTCAGCGCCAAACTACCTGCGGGTGGTGGCACCTGGCCTGCCATCTGGATGCTGGGCAGTAACATTACTACCGCCGGCTGGCCTGCCTGTGGGGAAATAGATATTATGGAACACAAAGGTAACGAGCCCAATAAAATATATGGTACAGTGCATCATCCCAATCATGCCGGTGCTAACGCCGACGGGGGTACGGTAATGGTACAGAATGAAACCACCGTGTTTCATAAGTATACCGTGGATTGGTCACCTGCATTACTGAGGTTTTATGTAGATGACCAACTGTTTTATACTTTCCCTAATTCAGGCAATGTGCCGTTTAATCATGATTTCTTTGTGATCCTGAATTTCGCAATGGGAGGGCATTTCGGCGGGGCCATTGATCCGGCGTTCAACAGTGCTTCGCTGGAAATAGATTATGTAAGGGTGTATAAAAATTAAGAGCTACTAAAGAAAAAAGGCGTCCGGCCTTTGTCTTTACCAGTATAAACCAGGTACCGATGCGGGTTCCCGGTTGTCTGGTAAGGGCAAAGGCCGGCGCCTTTTTTATTAACTTATCTGGCGGGAGTATCGCTCCAGTTTTTCTTTTTCTGTTTTGGTTAAGCTGTTAATCCCTTTATGATGGATTTTATCAAGAATCGCATCCACTTCTTTCTGGCGGTTGGCTTTTTCCACATTGTACAGGTCATCGATATCCGCCAGCACATGATGCTGATTATAAAAATAGTTATCGACCAGGATAATATGTGGCTTGTGAATAATGACATACATGAAGAATACACAGGGTACTGTGAGCGCGATAATAACAGCGATATTTTGTGTAATCGCTGCCGGTTCAATCATCAACCCGATGAGCATGCCCGCCATAGCGCCGCCCAGGTGGGCATCGTGGCCTATGTTATCGCGGCGTGACTTGATACCGTAAATAGAATACAATATGTATACGATGCCATACACCCATCCGGGTACGGGAAACAGTCCGAAGAAGTTCACCATCATACCCGGATACAGGACGATAGAAGCGAAAATGATTCCGCAGATGGCGCCGGAAGCGCCTACTGCACTATAGTCGTTCTCACGCCGGTGAATGTACAGGGATAGCAGGTTTCCGCCAATAAGGCTTCCGAGGTAAATGCAAACGTAAGCGACGGGACCCATATCAGCTTCCAGCATGACGCTGAAAAGCAGGAGGGAAATCATGTTAAAGATCAGGTGTTTCCAGCTGACATGCAGGAATCCGCAGGTGATCAAACGCCGGTATTCCTTGTACAGCAGGATTCTTTCTACTTCAAATTCATACTTATTGAACACGGTGCGGCTTTTAAATCCTCTCCAGGAAATAACCACATTAGTGAGAATGATTAACAGGGTGATGATACCAGTATAACTCATTTTATTTACGGGTCGTTTACAAACACCCCTGCAATATGTGAAATACTTTAAATATATCAAAATCCTTGTAATGGTTCTTTTCCGGAAATATAACCGTTCCCGTTAGGGTCATATGCTCCAAACCGTTTGCAGTAAAGGATTATGTCGATGTATATTTCACCCACAGGTTAATAAATTTCTGATTTTATTCAAAAAAATTTGGTTGTTTGAAAATAATGTTGCTACATTTGCACTCCCCAAAGGGGGATATAGATCGGCTGAAAGGCCCGTCTGTATTAAGGATCGGTAGTTCAGTTGGTTAGAATGCCGCCCTGTCACGGCGGAGGTCGCGGGTTCGAGTCCCGTCCGGTCCGCAAAGCCACTCTTAAAGAGTGGCTTTTTTTATTAAAACCCACCAGAATCGGGTTTAAGCAAGAAAAGCATATTGAGTAATAACAAACATTACCAAAGAGAAAGGGTACCTGTTTTATTTCCGAAATTGGTACCCTCAGTTAACCCTATGTTTTTGTGAGAAGGGTTTAGGAATGAGCGAATTTTTATTCGATCACCTAAAATGTGTGTTATGAAGGTCAATGAAAAACTTTCCATTCTATTACTTTTGGAAAAATCAAAGGCATCTAAAGACGGAAAGATGCCAATTACTATCCGCCTGACTGTAGACTCCAAAAGAGCGGAACTATCCCTGGGTCAAAAAATACTACCCGATTTATTCATTGCTTTTTACACTGTCGTGTGTTAACAAAAAGGCAACCTTAAAAAAATCGCTGGTTAAGGCCAGCGTGAGTCAGCTTTTTTCATAACTTTAATCGAGTCTCGCAGAGAGAACTCGCTCCGGATCTGCTAATTAGTCGCCTAACGTTAGCGGCAACCCTAAAATAGCACTAAAAATAAGATGAAACAGGAAAATGTGCAGCCAAACAAATGGGAAATATTCAACCCCTATTTCAAACAAATAGAGGTTCCGGCTAAAGCCATCCTCTTGCAAGAAGGGAAAGTATCAAAAACGATGTACTTTATTGAAAAAGGATGTTTGCGGACTTGGGTTAACAATGACGGCAAAGAAATAACCACTCAATTCTTCTTTGAAGGTGACAGTGTATCTTCCATTGAAAGTTTTAGAACTAACCGGCCAAGTTTATACAGTATTGAAAGTTTGGAGCCCTGTGTCTTACAGACCATTTCACAAAAAGATTTTCAAGATATTATCCAAAACTCACCTGAGCTAAAAGACAATCTGGTTGAACATCTATTTATGCGGCTTATAAAAAGTCAACAGATTTTCTTTTTCTATTTAAAAAATACGCCTCAACAACGCTATGCAGAATTGTTGGAACAGCATCCAGAAATTATAAAACGCATCCCACAGCACTATATAGCTTCTTACTTAGGCATTACTTCTGTATCCCTAAGTAGGATACGTAACAGAAGATAAAAAAACTTTATTAACAATTGTTATCGTCCGGCGGTTAAATCCTTCTCAATTTTACATTGTAAATGAACAATAAAAATGAGAACAGTAATCGTATATAACCATCCTTTCGAAGGAAGCTACTGCAATGCCATACTTAGCGTGGTTACCAATGGGCTTCGAAAAGCCAATCACGAAATTGACCTGATGCACCTTGACCGGGAAGAATTTAACCCCAGAATGTCTGCGGAGGATTTAAAAGGCTTTGTAGCACATCAAGCCGTAGACCCACAGGTAATCGATTACGGTAAAAGATTGGAAAAGGCAGACCATCTGATTTTTATTTTTCCGATCTGGTGGGATATTATGCCGGCTACAACCAAAGGGTTTATAGACAGAGTATTAGCACCAGCCGTTGTGTATGATCATCACCCGCGAGGTTTCGGGCTCGTTCCCCTTTTAAAAAACCTGAAAAGTATTACGCTTATTACCACAATGAACAAACCCAAAATAATGTATTCGCTGCTCATCGGAAATTTGATTCAGAAAGTAATGCTTAGAAGCGTTTTCAAAACGATGGGATATAAGAACCTAAATTGGATTAGTTATAACAGGGTAAAATCGGTTACCCAGGAAAAGAGAGTCAAATGGTTAAATAATTTAGAAAAAAGGTTTACTGATTTTAAATAGACTTTAACAAAAAAAACGAATTCCAAAAAATGAAACCAGACAGAAAATATGTAACACCATTCATCTCCTTGCTATTTATGGTCTTGGCCATTACGGGGATTTTTATGCTATTTCATCTCTTTGACGGATATACTGAAGTTGCACATGAATTAATTGGAATTGGGTTCGTACTTGCCGCAGTTTTACATATTATACTAAATTGGAAAGGCTTAAAAGTCCATTTTATGAAACAAGTATTTATGCCAGCGGCCATTGCTGTAACAGTGTTAGCTTTAACTTTTGTTTATCTGGAACGAAAGCAACTTCCATTGGATATTGTTATTGTCGACAAAACATTTAAAGCTCCTTTAAAGGAATCATGCAAAATTCTGAGCATAGACTATTCCATAGCAATCAGAAAGTTAGAAGAAAAGGGGTATAAAATAAGCGACATAAAAACGCTTGAGGATATTTGGAAAAAAAATGATACAGATCCACAGGAAGTTATTGAATTACTAATGGACTAAACTTTTTGAAATCAACAGGGCGGCAGCCTGTCAGGATGATACCAATGAGGTAAGGCCAGTTTAAACTTACTTCCGGGGTTACGTTTTAACTGTATTGGGCGGGATTTAGTCCGATAAATCAAAAATTTGTTATCCTAACTTATTCTACAATTAATGTATAACGTTTTGTTGAAAAAAGACAATTAACTCTTTTGCGATTTTTTCCGGGCTGTTGTCATTGTCGGCGGCCGTATGTCCTAAACCATGGAATTCTACACGCTTTGCCTTTGGCAAAGTGGTGCTTAATGTATCAAGTGCAAGTTTAAGGTAACGTTGGCTCCTTGTCCCTCCCATCAGTAGCACTTCAGCTTTAATTTCTTTACAACCGTCTATCAGTCCGGAAGATTCACGGACCAATATGAGATCGTAATGCATCGTTGGAATTAAGGATTTAAAGCACACGTCATCGCCCGATTGTTTCTTAGCATTTGCGCTTATAGCAATATTTAGCAATGGTGCAATTAGGAAGCCGGGCAGGGCTGTAAACAATGAGGGGTCGTCGGTGCCTTTTATGGCAGTGAACATTGCTTTTCCAAGGTTTCCGCGGGAGAGGGCTGATTCATAGCGACCACTCCAGGACGCAGGGTCGGTTCCTTTAACTGGGATCGGAGGTTCGTAGAGGACCACTTTTTTAAGCGCTGGTTCCATGATGGCCGTTTGAAGTACACCTATTGCACCGGAGCTCAGCCCGAATATCTTATCAGTTGCTGTCTTATGGATTAATGCCAGCAAATCCTCGCTTTCTGATCCAATGCCATAGTTCTGGCCAAACGGACCACTTAAGCCGCGCCCCCGCCTGTCTGGAATATATACAGTGAATTCAGCTGATAAGAAGCTAGCAAGTTTGATGAAATTTTTAGAAGTCATCATACCGCCATGGACAAGGATAACTCCAGGCCCGGCCCCAATTTGTCTATAACCGACTCTTGTTCCATCCTTTGACACCACATAGTCGGTAGTATAATTCTCTGGGAGGTTCATTGCCTGATTTATGTTTATAGATACGAAAAAGTTATGTTACCCTGGTTCATTTCTGTCTGATTAAATATCAGCTATTACACTTTACCTCATTGTGATCATTTCATCCAGTAATCAGATCCGAAATATCTATCTCCCCTTGCGACTTCGTAGCCTGTCAGTAAATAATTAAAAAGGGCGTGATAGATCAATCCTTTTTTTCCTGTTGGATAGGAATGATGTCTAAACTCCAATCCGGGAATGGTCATGTTGTAAAGACTATGTCGGACATAGTGGTACCCTCTGATCTTAAATTCAATCCCTTGCCTAAATCCGTTCCGATGGATTCCCACTGGTCTTTGTATACCTCCTCATCCGCAAAATTCACTTCAATCAATTTTCCGAGAGCCCTTTGTCCCTTAAATTGATGGTAGATTTGCCATGCCGGATCCGCGGCTTCCGGGGAATCTGGCAATATCCCAATCGGATAATAGTGATTTATTGTTTCATAAACTAGCCAATAGTCATATTTTTCTGAATTGAAGCTAAAGTTTTGTTCCCTAGTTTTTCATTTATTAAACGGTGATTCATACTATAAGGTTAACCAGAGCTTCCTTTCTTCTTCATATTTACGCCGATTTCCAAAGTTAGTAGCAGCTAAACTGCAAATGATGCCAGGCGATGCGAGGTTATCTACACATTTGCGCGTGATGTCTATTCATTTGCAAAACGAGTCGAGTCATTCTCAAATTGCATGCAGGCTATAATTAATATTGTCCTTATAAAAATCAAAAGGATGAAAAAATACGCTGCCATTCCTTTAAAAGGAAAATACATTTGGCAATAGGTTTTGCTATTCTGCTGATCTGTATGACTGACACCATGATTGCCGCCTTTAAAAGACAACCTAAAAGCACGATTATGAAAAACACAGATTCAATTAAGCTAACACATCAATATATTACCGTTAACGGAATTAAATACCATTATGCAGAAGCCGGGAAAGGACCTCTGGTTATACTGTTGCACGGTTTCCCGGAATTATGGTATTCCTGGAGGCAGCAACTGTCTGCGCTGGCTCAGGCAGGTTATCATGCTGTAGCACCAGATCTGCGCGGTTTCGGGGAGTCAGAGGTTACAACTGACGAAAGGGATTATAGTTTAATTCAGCATGCCAAGGATGTGAAGGCGCTTATTGACCATATTGGCGCTGACAAAGTTGTAATAGTAGGACATGATTGGGGAGCAAATCTATTGTGGACTATGGCACAGCTATACCCGAATACGGTAAGTGCAGTAGTCGCACTGAGCATCCCTTTTTATCCGGAACCAAGAGACCCGGCAATGATCCGGAAAAAATGGTCAAGTGTTTTCACAAATTTTGAAAAGAAAGGGATTGTGGAAACTGAATTTGAAAAGAACCCCGAGCGGTTTTTCAAACTTTTTTTCTATGCCCTTTCCGGAGATGCACCGGACGGTACCATCGAAAAACTTTACTTAAAGACACACCCAATGACAGGTTAATGACCTCCTTTCCCCCAACAGATCAGCTCCCCGCATGGCTTAGCAAGGAAGATCTTGATTATTATGTCAATGCATATAAAAAGACAGGTATAACCGGCGCATTAGGTTTCTATCGTAATACTGATGAGGACTATCCGAAACTTAAAATAATTTATAAAAGAGGAATCACCCAACCTGCACTGTTCATTGGTGGAGCAAAAGAAGCTGCTATTAAATTTGGCAGTACAGAGCAGATGAAAAACAGTCTTCCGAATCTCAGAAAAGTCGTTCTTTTGGAAAATTGCGGCCATTGGATCCAGCAAGAGCGAGCCCAGGAAGTAAACAATGAATTGATTGAGTTTTTAAAGCAGGAAATAAAATAAGCACAATAGCTCTGACCCTTCTTTTAATTGCTTTTCAACAACGAGTGCAAAAAGCAAAAGAACCCTTCGGTTTGTTGCTGCTGGAAGCTTTACATTTTCCGTCCGCGGAATAAACCCGAAAGTTTAGCAATACAAAAAAAGCCTACAGATGAATAGTCTGAAGGCTTTTTTCGTATTGTGCCAATGAAGCTATTCCGTTTTCAAACTCCGCACCGGGTTGATCATAGCGGCTCTTACTGCGTGGAAACTCACCGTAAGCACGGTGATACCGACAGTGATTATGGCGGCCAGGATGAAAACCAGTGGCCCTATGCTGATGCGATATACATATTTCTCCAGCCAGCTATTAAGAAAATAGAAGGCCAACGGAGAGGCGATCAAACAACTGATCATCACAAGAATAACAAATTCACGGGATAATAATGCCCATAACTGCATGACAGACGCTCCCAATACTTTCCGTATGCCAATCTCTTTGGTTCGCTGTTCTGCCATATAGGAGGCCAGTCCAAACAAACCAAGACAGGAAATAAAAATTGCCAACAGGGAGAACAGACCAGTTAATTTACCGATCAGCATTTCCAGTTCAAATTTCTTTGCATAAGCTTCATCGGCAAATTTGTAGATATAGGGATAAGCGGTATTATACTGTCCAAAGATCCCGGCAATCCTGTCAACTGCTTTTGTTGTACTCACCTTTGGAGACAACCGGTAGGTAATAAATCTTGCTCCATTAGGGTTGTACATAAAGACTGTCGGAGTAGGCGACGAAAAAGGAGATTCCATAATAGCATCCTTGGCGACACCTATGATCTTTAAATTATGACGGCCATTATAAGCAATAACCTGTCCTATCGGGTCTTTCAGCTTCATCCGTTTAATAGCGGCTTCATTCACGATTACATTCAACGAATCGGCGCTTGTGTTACCGGTAAAGTCCCTGCCCGCAGCCAGATCTATATCCATCGTTCTGAAGTAATTATTATCCGCAACAAACACAACTGCGGCGCCCACTTCCTCCACGGGTGTTTTTCCTGGCCAGCTTTCGATACTACTGAAGTTCCTGAGTGCAATGACGGTCTCCGAAGACATGGTAACATCCGTTACCACACCACTCTGCAGCAAATCATTTTTTAAAGCCGGATAATTTTTCTTCAGATCGCTGCTGGCGTCAGTCATCATCAATCGTTGCTGATCATAGCCTACAGGACGTTCCTGTGCATATTTTATCTGCTGATAAATAATGATGGTGCTGATGATGAGTGTTATGGAACAGGAGAATTGTATTAATACCAGCATTTTTCTCGAACGCACCGCTCCGCGATCGGCTTTTAATATTCTGACAGGTCTGAAAGAAGAAAGATAAAAAGCAGGCCGGCTGCCCGCCAATAAGCCAGTGAGCAGCAAATAGCTGATCATAATGATCCAGAAAAATACATTCGTATATGGAATGCGGATAGTTGCCTGTGTTAGTGTATTAAATGAGGGTAATGCAATTTGCACCAACAGCAGCGATACGATAAATGCGGCAAAAGTGATCACAAAAGATTCTGTCAGAAATTGTAAAATCAGTTCATATCGCTGGGAGCCCATGACTTTTCTTACGCCTACCTCCTTTGCTCTTTTTTCAGACCGCGCCGTAGAAAGGTTCATAAAATTGATACACGCAATCAGCAACACAAGTATCCCGGTAACACTAAATACCCTTACATAGCTGATCATCCCACCAGTAGCAATCCCATTTTTAAACTCTGTATAGAGATGCCAGTCTTTCATTTCCTGCATGATTACTTCAGTATGCGAATGCTTATATTCTTCGGGGTTATACCTGGCTATGATCTTCTTCAGTGCTGGTTCCACCTGCGCATAGGATACTCCGGGCTGTAATGACACATACACATTGGATGTAATCTGGCCCCACATGTTAAGGTATTCTTTTATATCGCTGTTCTGAATAAGATATTCATAAGGGATAACGTAGTTAAATTTCAAAGTAGAATTGTCCGGAATATCTTTTAACACACCCGTCACTTTCAGATTGTTCTGATTATCGATACGGACAATCTTATTCAGCGGATCTTCATTTCCAAATAATGATTTTGCGGTCGACTCCGTAAGTACGATCGAATAAGGATCATTTAACACCTGCTCTGTGCGGCCTCTTAACAAAGGATACTGAAATATTTTCAGGAAATCATTCTCCGCTATTATTCCCGGCAGGTATATCTTCTTCTCTCCTGCTACCAGCCCGTGAGGTTTTATCCAGTCCGTCATGACCGCATGTTTGATACCAGGAACGTCCCTTCTCAATGCTTCTGCCAATGGCATAGGTGAAACAAGATAGGCATATGCCTCTCCATTATTCCCTGTACCTTTTAGCCCGGCCTTATAGATCTGCTGACTATCAGGAAGGAACCTGTCATATGAATACTGATACCAGATCCACAAACCAATGATCAATGCCACCGCCATCCCCGTGGCAAGGCCCAATATATTCAGCAGACTATATAATCTATTGTGGATAAGGTTGCGCCAGGCGAGCTTAAAATAATTTTTAAACATGGAGATAGCTTTGACCCCACCACTACTAATAAAATACCAGTTTCTAATATTATAAAAACCAATGAATTAAAGTTGCCGGTATTTTTCAACCTGTCCGGTTTTGTACAGTTGATGTCCGGTTTAAAAGCTGGAATAATTCATTTAGCCTTCACTATTCTAATGCAGGCAATCGTACTTCACACCTATTTATCATCAGGTAAATTTTTCTATTTTAAAATCCTTCTCGGGAATATGAACCATTTTCCTTTTTTGCGATATTCCCTTATAGAAGAAATAAGCCATTTAGAATAGGTAGCGAAGTCTGCGTCATTATCCCGGGAAAAAAGTTCAAATATTTCACCGCCCCAGTCTACTACTATATAAAAGTAAAGGTCATCCGTTTTCCCTGTTCCCCACAAGAGACTATCGGTGGTCCGGTAAATTGGAAATCCATAGCCTTTTGCTATGTCTTGTTTAACTTTATCATCATTCCAGGTGTAATTGTCATAGGCTCTCCAAAAGAGATGTGTTTGAAAAACATCTTTTCCGTTAGAGTATCTATCATCTTCTCCCATCGGATTGTCCCCTTCTATTAATTTAAACCCTTTAGGAAAGGATGCTTGCCCTAAACCAGTCATCACATAGAGCAGGAAGAGAAAACTAAAAAAATACTTCATAAGTTCGTATAAGTTGGTAACTCAATATATAATCTCTAACTGAATTTTTAAATTATTAACCGGTATTGAGCTCCGCTTACAGGTAACCTCCTTACCGGCATTCTGATGCTCTCAGCAGTTACTTGTGCAAGGCTACCCTGGTCTATAAACCGGTAGCTTTATGATAACTGGTTTTCTTCACCAGGAAAGCATTTGGGCGGTGGTGCCTGCCGCGGCGGGTTCCTTCATTCCCAGAATGCGATAGATAGGTTTAAAGGACAGGCAGCAACTAATGATTCATTGCAATTTAAGCCGAAATCTTTCGGGGAAGAATCCTATATTTAATGTGGATTAAATCCGCCGGTCTTTAGCACATCATAAAGCCGGAATAATATGAGTGTGGATCTGTCAGCATTTTTTTGGAGGCCAGGATGTAAGCCCTTATACAAGGCAACCATTTAACCGTCACTCCGGGGTTATCAATAAAAACGATTTAAATGCGCTGTTGCTTCAGGCAAGGCGCACATCCCGGCGTTAATAGACCTATGACAATATAAATGATACAAAGTATGGAAAGACTTTTACTGACTGCCGGTTTTGTGGCATTACTGGCTGTTTTGAATGGATGCAGCAGCGGCAAGCCCAAAACGCAACATAAGGCAGCGGATTCACTGGAAATCATCAATAATACGCCCCCCGATTCCCTGCCTGCCCCCGGTGCTACTCCGTCAGTCACTAATTTCAGTCACGTTATCGGTTGGGAAGATGGCAACAAACCAATTGCCCCGGAAGGATTTGTAGTCAACAAATTTGCTGATGGCCTGAAAAATCCCCGATGGATCTACGTGGCGCCCAACGGTGACATCCTCGTTTCCGAAGCACATGCCATTAAACGATTTTCCCAGGAAGTAATCAATGCAATGAGTGGTAAATCCAAATCAGAAAATAACAACATTACTGCGAACAGAATCACCATGTTCCGGGATACCAACCAGGACGGAGTGCCTGATGAGCGGCATGTCTTCCTGGAAAACCTCAATCAGCCAATGGGAATGCTGATCCTGAACGACAAATTTTATGTGGCCAATACCGATGCGCTGGTGCAATATCCATACACTGCCGGCATGACGGAAATGAAAGCAGAAGGCAAGAAAATTTTAGACCTTCCCGCGGGTGGTTATAATAACCATTGGGCGCGTAATGTGATCCAAAGTGAAGACGGCACCAAACTGTATATATCCGTAGGTTCCGGCACCAATGCCGCTGAACATGGAATGGAAAATGAAAAAAACAGGGCTAACATTTTGGAAGTAAATCCGGATGGTACCGGCGCCAGAGTATATGCGAGCGGATTACGCAACCCGGTTGGCATGGACTGGGCACCGGGTACACATACCCTGTGGACGGTAGTTAACGAGCGTGATCAGCTGGGTAACGATCTTGTACCCGATTACTTTACCAGTGTGAAAGATGGCGCATTTTACGGCTGGCCCTATTCCTATTTTGGTCAGCATGAAGATCCTGGTCTTAAAGGCAAGGCGCCCGAACTGGTAAAAAGTGCGCTGACGCCAGACTTTGCCCTGATGGCACATTCAGCGTCCCTTGGACTGCTCTTTTACAAAGGCACTGCATTCCCCGAAAAATACCGCAACGGCGCATTTATTGGTCAGCATGGCTCATGGAACCGCGACTACCTCTCTGGTTACAAAGTGATCTATGTGCCGTTCAAAGATGGCAAACCTGCCGGTAAAGCGGAAGATTTTCTGACCGGATTTATCGCAGATGAAACTAAAAGTGAGGTTCATGGCCGCCCTGTTGGCGTTACTATGGCTAAAGATGGCGCATTGCTGGTGGCGGATGATGCATCCAATACCATTTGGCGTGTAGCTGTAAAAAAATAGTCGATGGCGTGAGCGGACGCCGGTACTATTGAAGGTATTTCTCAGCCGGTACTAACACTTCTCCCCTTGGATGCTCCACGGCTTTGTAGCTGGAAGGATCTCCCGGATCTCCTCCGGTATATTCAGGAAATTGAGGATAAGGATAAACCGGTCGTTGAAACCTGAATGCTGAATCGGCGCCGCAACAACCCAAAGCAGCGGCAATAATTTTGGCGGGAGCCACCCCTTCTTCTACCCACTTCACCAGCGCCAGCAAAACATCGTGTTCACTGTCCTATTTTACAGCGGTCCTCAGATTTTGTCCAAAATCATTGATGCCTGGTCCGCCGCCACAATGTCCCATACCCGGTATCAAAAAATACCTGAAAAAATGCTGTGTTTTTTTCAAGCTGCCCTGCAGATGTATGACGCGCTCATAGTAGTTAATCGCATCCGGATAGGGAACAAGGGCATCCGCTGTTCCGGTATACATAATAAGTTTGCCACCGGCTTTTTTAAAGCTGCCCAGATCCGGGTTATTGGCGTTAAGCAACGGGGCAAGCATGGAGTCTACCACCACCTGGTGTTTATCAAAATCAAAGCTGCGGTAATCAAAATCGGCTCCCAGCGCCCAGCGATAAGGATACAACAGGCTGGCAGCTCCTTTTGGTGTTTGCTGAAGTTCAAGTCCGCCTCCGGAATTCTCAGCTCCGGGAGGGAGCGCGGCATATATCTGCTCTCCTGTACGGGGATTCACCGGTCCCAGATATATTTTTTTTAAGGCGGTCAACTGCGCGTCGGTCAGGCGCGGGCCTTCCTCCTTTCTTCCGCGTTTAAAAAGCTCACCAGGATCGAATCTGGCAAGTCTCGGATCAGTAAGGAAGCTGTCGGATGGCGCCCCGCCATCCTTACCGGCATATGCGGAAACAATCGTTTTTGTAATATACGCCAGGTCCGCCGGTGAATACCGGTTTCCCGGAGTTTCATTGATGGCATTATAGTTTAACAGGAACCCGGTATGTAAATGCGTGCGGTTATTTGCCGGCGCTCCTGCAATGATGCCGTTATAATCGCCGGGATATCGCTGCGCCTCCATCAATGCCTGCTGCCCACCAGTTGAACAGCCAACAAAGTAGGTATGATGCGGCGCCTTACCATAATATGCTTCCACTATCTGTTTGGAAACAACCGTCATCAAATGAGTGGCGCGATAACCGAAATCCGCCCATCGTTCCGGGTGATTAACAGCGGAATCCACGCCAGGTGAGGTACCCATGTCTGTATTAGCCGTTGCAAAGCCCTTTTTTATTCCGTTGGCCAGCCTGTCATAAATAATGGTGCCACCACCTCCGCCATTGCCGGTCCCTAAGAACCGGCCGTTCCAGCTATTGCGGGGCATCCAGAGTTGAATTTTTATATTGGATACAGGCGTTGGTTTAAGTGTTATGGCAACAAGGCAAAATGCCGGTAACCCGGTAAATGTTGTTGTTGAACCAACAGGCTGGTAAGGACCATCATTGATGTATTGAATATCCGTGATAGTTAACCCTGGTATTTTTAGTGCAAGTATTTTCTGCCGCAGGCTGTCTGTTGCGGTGGCAGGATGCATGGCTTCTGCAGTTAGCAAACCCAATAAGGCCATAAGGAATATACCGGCGTGTATAATGGCTCGTAGCATAGCTTTCATAAAATTGTATAACGTGGTGGGTTGCACTATAAACACTGAAGGATGCTGGAACAATTCACGGCACCAGCGTTATTTACTGCACCCAAAATACAAATTCACGGATATTGCCGGATAATTTTTTTGTTGATGTTATTGCGGGAGTCTCTTCGACGATTCCCTTACAATCAACGTTGTTTTCAACGATTTCAGCACTGGTGAGTAGTCTTCTCCCTTTTTTATAGTGTCCAGCAATATAGCTGCTGCCGACCTGCCGATATCTGCTACCGGCTGCTGAACGGTGGTGAGCGCCGGTTCAATCACTTCTGATATAGGATCGTTGCTGAAACCAACAATGCCAAGCTCGGAGGGGATATCTATTTTCCGTTTTTTGGCAACCAGCATCAGTTGAATGGCTACCGGATCGTTCACACAAAAAACAGCATCCGGCCGCTGTTTCAGGTTCAGTAACTTTTCAGCGCAATGGATGGCATCTTTTTTTGAGAGATTGCAATGGACAACCAATTCTTCTTTAAAGGGCAGGTGATATTTTTCCAGTGCATCCCGGTATCCTCTTAGCCGGTTATGTGTTATCAGTAACGCAGGCGGACCGCCTATATGTGCAATATTGCGATAGCCGTTTTTAATAAGATGCTCCACGGCTTTAAGCGCTCCCTCGTAATCATTAACAAGCACCTTGGAGGTATTCATCTCATCGCAGATCCGGTTAAAGAAAACCACGGGAATCCCATGCCGCTCAAATGCCTTAAAATGGTCGAATTTTTTGGTTTCCCTTGTCATGGAAATCAACACGCCATCAACCCGGTTTGCCAGTAGTACATTGGCATTGGCTACCTCTGTTTTATATGATTCCTGCGACTGGCAAATAATAACGTTATAGCCCGCCTCCGCAGCAACCTGTTGTGCGCCCATGATAATGGTAGGAAAAAAATACGTCAGGAACTCAGGTACGATAATACCAATGGTGTTGCTTTTACTTTTTACAAGACTTTGAGCCAGCAGGTTGGGCTGATAATCAAGCTGCCTGGCCATTTCTAATACCGCTGCTTTTGTTTGCGGATTGATATCCCCATGTTCGTGCAGTGCCCTGGATACCGTAGACTTGGATATGTTCAGTGCTTTGGCAATGTCAACGATCGTGGTCATGTGCTTTTTAAACTGCCGCATATCCACAGAATTTTCCCCGGGAAGTGTGAAATAGATATTACAATCCTTACAATAATAGCGCTGTTTCCCTCTTACAATACCAGATTTTGTGATCGTGTGTACTTGACTGCACCGGATACATTTTATCATTAAAACAGAAGAATTTTAAATTGGTCGTACTAAATAAAGTGCTTTTGCCTGTTTGTCTGCCACGCTCCCGTTACTCCGTGACTACCGGTATCGTTTGCGGTATCGTTCCCGGTAGATTCTGTTTTCCCGGAAGCTGGAAATTCTTTCATTGTTTAATATTCTTCTCTAACATTGCTTTACCACTTATGACTAATGTTTTATAAAAGTTAAAGACGCTTACGTTATGAAAAAAACAAGCTCCTTGTTTAAATCACGGGATCTTTTCAGGATCCTGCTGCTTGTACCTTTTTCCCTTTTTGCGCTGCCAACAAATGCCCAATCCGTTTTGCCAACTGTTTCAGGCAAGGTAGCGGATGAGAATGGGCAGGCATTGCCGGGCGCCACTGTTGCGGTAAAAGGTACATCAAAAGGAACGGTCACCAGCAGCACCGGCACGTTTACATTAAAAGAGGTAACCTCCAACGCCACCATTACCGTTTCGTTCCAGGGGTATGTAAATACCGCTATTGCAGTCCGCGGCCAGTCATACCTGACAGTGATCTTAAAACCTGATATTAGTAAACTAAGCGATGTAGTGGTGGTTGGCTATGGCACTCAACGCAAAGCGGCATCTACAGGGTCCATCGCATCCGTTAAAGCGGCGGATATTACGCAAACACCTGTTACGAATGTGGCCCAGGGCCTGGCTGCCCGGGTACCCGGCGTACAAATTACACAAAATAATGCGGCCCCGGGAGGTAATATCAGCGTACGTATACGCGGTACCAATTCCATCAACGGCTCCTCTGAGCCACTCTATATTGTTGACGGTATCCAGATCTCCAACAGCGGCGGCGTAAATGATGTAAGCCCTTTATCCACCATCAATCCAAATGATATTGAATCGGTGGAAATATTAAAAGATGCATCCTCCACTGCGATTTACGGGGCCAGGGGCGCCAACGGCGTAGTGCTCATCAGCACCAAACGAGGGAAGAGCGGCGTTACGCGGGTGCAGCTGGATGTTTACCAGGGCGTACAAAACATTACCAAAGAACTCTCAATGCTCAACGCAACACAGTTTGCTCAACTTGAAAATGACGTTTATAATTCCCCGATATACACCGACCCGTCTTCCCTGGGAAAGGGAACCGACTGGCAGGATGTTGTTTACCGCAGGGCCAGCATACAAAACTACCAGGCATCCGTAAGCGGTGGTTCGGAGAAAACACAGTTCTCTTTATCCGGCAACTTCTTCAATCAGGAAGGTATTATTATTTCTTCGGATTTCAAGCGCTATTCTTTAAGGGCAACGCTGGATCATAATATCAGCAAACGCTTTAAAGTGGGCACAAGCCTGGTTAGCAGCTACACCATCAACAATAACATTCCAACGGGTATAAATAATATTGACGGGGGCACTAGTAACCCAAAGCATTATAGGCGCCACCCTTGGCGCACCCCCTACCCTGGTGCCTTACAGGGAAGACGGCAGCATTTATCCTTTTGCGGACCAGTTCAATAGCCGTTACCGGGAAATTGCCAACCCGGTTGGGCTGGTGACCATCCTTAACCGCAATACCATTAAACGCACGCTCTCCAATGTATATGCGGAGGCACAGATCATCGACGGGTTAAGCTACCGGGCCTCCTTCAATGCAGATATTGGCAGCACGCTGAACGATTATTATTCCCCCATTAGTATTCTTGGTAAAGCCGAAGTTAATGCCAATTCAGGTGTTGCTTCCAAAGGAAACATCAACACTACCAACTGGTTGCATGAAAGCATTCTTACCTATAATCGCCTCTTTGGAGACCATTCGCTCAAGTTCACGGGTGTGTATGCGATTCAAAGTAATTTATATAACGACAATATCATCAATGCAAACGGCTTTCCGAATGATGCCACCAGCAATGAAGCCGTTCAGCTGGCGGTAAACAGAACAGTACTCAGCAGCCGTACCAAAGAAGCACTCAATTCGTACATGGGCCGTATTAACTATGGCTACGCCAATAAATACTTCCTCGACATCACTGCCCGTTATGACGGCGCCTCCAAGTTCGGAGAAAACCACAAATGGGGTTTCTTCCCGGCCATAGCCGGCGCCTGGCGGATCATTGAAGAACCTTTCCTGAAAAACAGCCATTTGTTCAGCGATCTGAAATTAAGGGCCAGCTACGGCCGTACAGGAAACGCCGGAGCCATTGCACCCTACCAGTCATTGTCACTTGAAAATTCCGGAAGTAATTACCAGTTCAATCATATCTATACAGTAGGTATCAGCCCAACAGGTATTCCCAATGCTGACCTGCGGTGGGAGAAATCAACCCAGGCCAATGCGGGTCTTGACATCGGGCTATTCCAGGACAGGCTGACCATTGTGGTGGATTATTATAATAAGGAAACAAAGGACCTGCTGTTTGTGAAGAACTTACCACTTTCTTCGGGGTATAACGCCATCACCGGCAACTTTGCCAGCATCCGGAACAAAGGAGTGGAAATTGCCGCCGATGCCAGGCTGTTTACCGGGAAATTCAAATGGAACGTCAATGCAAATGTTTCTGTAAACCGCAACCAGCTTTTAAGCCTGGAGGGTGGTACAAATGAATACGTGCTGAGTCCCTACAGTGTGCTCAAGGTAGGGCAGCCGCTTGGCATCTTCAAAACCTATGTATTTAACGGCATTTATCAAACCGGCGAAACCGTGATACCAGGCAGCGGGAGCAGAACAGGCGGTGTAAAAGTAGCGGATCTGGACAAAGACGGGCAAATTACCGGGGCGGATCAAAGGATCACCGGCGATGCAAACCCTTCCTATATTTTCGGATTTTCTTCCAACTTCAGTTATGGCCATTTCGACCTGTCCTTCTTTCTTTCAGGCGTGCAGGGCAACAAGATCTTTAACCTCAGCCGCTACACTTTTGAAAACGGTTTGGGTGGAAGAAATGTGTTGTCGGGCATGGTGGACCGGTGGTCGCCCACAAACCCCGGCAATGAATATGCGAGCGGCTTCCAGGGAGGCAGAATACCGGTATCGGACCGTTTTGTAGAAGATGGCTCCTATATACGCATGAAAAATATCACCCTTGGTTATAAACTTCCTGCTGTAAAATATATCAGCAACGCAAGGCTGTATGTTAGCTGCAACAATCTTTTCGCCATCACCAACTATAGTGGCTATGATCCCGAAGTAAATTCCTTTGGCGGTTCAAACACACAGATCGGGGTTGACAATCTCGTTTATCCCATGGCAAAGTCCTTCATCGTTGGCTTACAGGTTGGTCTCTAAAAAATGATATTTATGCAAACAAAGAAGAATATACAATTCCTGCTTGCCGGTTTATTACTGATGCTTGTGCAAACATCCTGCAATAAGCTCACAGAAAGCCCTTACTCTTCCATTTTTACTGATAACTTCTATAAGACGGCATCAGATGCAGAAGCAGCGTTGACAGCAGTTTATGGGCCACTTGGCGGTATATATGGCACCGCCGGCACCGGGGCATCAGACTTCAGCGCAGACCAGATCTATCCCCGGCCCGTAGTAGGCAGGGATACCTACACGCTTTTCAGTTATGATCCAAACTATACTACTCAAAAAAGTTTTAACAGGCAGTTTGAATCTCCTCAGCAAATCTGGCAATCCTGCTATCAGGGTATTGAAAAAGCAAATTGGGTTTTGCTGCGCGTACCCGACACCAATATGGATACGGCAAGAAGATCAGTTATTCTGGGAGAAGCATATTATATGCGCGCCTTTTATTTATGGATGCTTACCAAGAACTTTCGTGATATAGTGGTTAAAACAACACCCAGCACTAATATTGATACTGCTATCATTGGCAAAACCATGCAGGCCGATGTCTTTAAACAGATATACCAGGACCTTGAGCAGGCCGTTGCCAAACTGCCTTCCTATTCTGCCAGTATCCAGAAAGGCAGGCCTTCAAAAGAAGTAGCGCTGGCACTGTACGCAAAAACAGCGTTGTATGCACAGGACTGGCCAACCGCACTGGATAAAGCAAAGCAGGTGTTGAATTCCGGCAAATACAACCTGATGCCAGACGTGTTGGATGTTTATAACGTTACCAAGGAGGACGCCGCCAGGCAGGAAAACATGTGGGCGCTTGAATGTGAAAGCACTTCGCCGGGTATTTCTACACAGATTATCAGCTTGTTTGGCCCTAAGAACAGCGACGGGCCACAATATGCTGCCTCCACTTTTGGTTCTGCATTTGCCTACCAATCTTTCTTTAACTCATTTAACCCGGCAGACCGCAGGCGGTTGTTGCTGGATACCAATTATATCAACAGGCAGGGAAAGGTAGTGGCACAGAAAGATATTACACCTATCACGCCACAAGGCGTACTGGTTAAAAAATATATGGACCCGAACTCTATTGGTGGAAATGGGGCTGTTAACATCCCTATTCTGCGCCTCGCAGATGTTTACCTGATTGCTGCAGAAGCATCGGCACAGCAAAACGGTCCATCCAGTGAGGCATATGGCTATATTAATACCGTCAGGAGCAGGGCCGGCCTTCCCGGTTTAACCACCGGATTGGGCAAGGCACCGTTTGTTGATTCTGTACTGCAGGAACGCAGCTGGGAACTCTTTGGAGAAGGCGACCGCTGGTATGACCTGACCAGGACCAATACTTTTTTACAGGTAATTCCAAAAGCAGTAAATAATGTATTCCCTGTCCGGACACCACAGGCAAAAAACCGTTACTTTCCCATCCCGCTGGATGAGATCAATGCGAACCCGAAACTCGAACAAAATCCTGATTGGAAATGAGATGGATAATAACCGCTGTTTGTTTTCTTACTTTACAGCCTGCATGGGCACAGCATAAAACGCTATTCCTGGCTGCCGGTCAAAGTAATGCCGTTGGCCAGGGAGACAGCACCGCTTCGGTACACTGCACCGCCGGAACTGCTTTTGAATATCGGTTCTCGGGAGATACCCTGCTTGCTTTAAAAGATCCTGCCGGGCATCGTGAACTACAGTTTGAAAAAGCTAACAGCGGCAGCGCGTGGCCGGCTTTCGCAAAAGCCTACCACAACCTCACAGGAAGCCAGGTGGTGATTGTGCCGGCGGCAAGGGGCGGAAGCTCCTGCCACTATAAAGCGGAATTAAATAATTACGGCACCTGGGATAACAGGGGCAGACTGCCTTTGTTCGACAGCGCCATTGTAAAGGCCAGGGCTGCTGCCCGCAAAACAGGCTTACCGGTTACCGGAATATTATGGTGCCAGGGAGAACGGGATGCCAATGCCATTAATGCACAACAGCTTTCTCCGGATGAATACGAGCAACAGCTGACATGGCTGATCAATCAATTCAAAGCGGCGCTTGGTAACCAGGTCAACTTCTATATGATACAAACCGGCCATTACCTCAACCATCCGGCTAAGGGTTTTGATATCGTACGTAAGGCACAGGAAAATGTTGCCCGAAAAATGAAGCATGTATTCATTGTGTACCCTCAAACAGACAGCTTTAAAGAAAAAGGATGGATGAAGGATGAGATACACTATAATCAAACCGCATTAAATAACATCGGAGCAGCAGTTGCAAAACAGGTTGCACTTAAAGGAAAAAAGTAAACATGAAAGGAATATTATTTTGTTTGTTACTGGTCATTCCATTCTTACTCTTTGGACAACGCCGTACTGATAACAGCTTAAACAGTGAATGGAAGTTTGCCGCAGACCCCATAAAAGTGGGGGAAAAAGAACGTTGGCAGGATACATCATTTGCAACCGGCAGCTTTGATAAAGTAAAAGTGCCGCATTGTTTTTCTACAGATACCCGGTACTTCTTTTACACCGGCACGGCATGGTATTTTAAGCAATTTGAAGCCGCTGCACCGGGCGACAACCACGTGTTCCTGAAATTTGACGCCGTTTTCTATAAAACAAAAATATGGCTGAACGGCACACTGGTGGGTACCCACGAAGGCGGCTATACGCCGTTTGAGTTTGACATCACAACGTTGCTTAAAAACAGGAATACGCTGGCAGTACAAGTGGATAATTCCTGGGATACCACCACCATTCCCGGCGCTAAAACCCCTGTTCCCTATTCAGCCGCCAATCACCGCCAGTTTTATCCATGGATCAATTACGGCGGCATTACCAGGCCGGTACATCTTGTTACACGGCCTGCTACATATATCAGCAACAGTAAAATCATTGCCATCCCTGATCTGAATAAGGGAGATGCAACTATCAGGATAAAAGCATTTATCAGGAACAACAGTGCAACCGCCATTACCTCCGCAGTGAATGCCGGTGTTTACCGTAATGGGGGCAAAAGCAGTATCCGCTTTAAACCGCAGCAGGTAAAGGTGGAACCAGACAGCGTTATTTCCGTGGAGATGACCGGCACCCTGCCCGCATCGGAAGTGGCTTTATGGAGCCCCGACGCCCCTGCATTGTATAGTGCAGCCATTGTTTCCGGTAAGGATACCGTTGAAACAACATTTGGCATCCGGAAAATTGAAGTGAGTGGCACAAAACTGCTGTTAAATGGTGAACCCATAAAAATGGGCGGGTGTAACAGGCCGCTGGATTATCCCGGCTATGGCTCCATGGATCCCAACGAAGTACTGGAAAAGGACCTGACGATGATCAAAAGCGGTGGTATGGAGCTTTCCCGTATTAGTCACTACCCGGTACCGGAAACCATGCTGGAATGGGCGGACAAACACGGCCTTCTCATTATTGTAGAAGCGGGCAACTGGCAAATGACACCCAAACAAATGAACGATCCCCTGATGCGCAATAAGTTCCGGTCGCAGATGAGGGAAATGATGGAGCGTGACTGGAATCATCCCAGCGTCATCGCTTATAGTGTAGGCAACGAATTCCAGTCACAAACGGAAGAAGGCAAAGCCTGGGTACGTGATATGAGCAGTTATGTAAAATCACTGGATGACTCACGCCTTATCACCTTCTCCACTATGCTCCTGGGACGTGAGGATATCAGGAAACCCGAAGATGAAGCATCGCAATACGTTGACTTTGTGAGCGCAAATATTTATGGTAATCATTTAAAAGTGCTGCAGCATATACATGCGCTGTATCCTTCAAAACCTGTTTATGTGAGTGAATTTGGCGTAAGAACAGATGCCGTTGGATCTGAAGAAGAGCGGATTGCCTATCTCAAAAAAGCGATGCAGGATTTCCGGCAATGTGATTATTTAATAGGCGCCTCCGTGTGGACCTTCAATGATTATTTCAGCCGCTTCCCCGGCACCAATGCAAACGGATACCGGCCGTGGGGGCTGGTAGCGCCAGACAGGACGCTGAGAGGCATGTACACGGCGTGGCAGGAAGAATTTTCTCCGGCAACCATTGAGCTTGTTAATAAAACTGCGGGGCAGGCAGGCATCCGTATTACCGCAAGAAAAGATTTCCCCTCATACACGATGAAAGGTTACCAGTTAAAATGTAACGGAACCTATATACCTGTAAAAACCCTGCATCCCGGCGAGAGCGTGGTGCTTAATGTTGACCTGGCCGGGGAAACAGCCGATGTTGCGCTGATAAAACCAGGCGGTTTTACGATCATCCAAAAAACCCTTAAATAATGATAAGATCAGAAAGCGCGGATAAACGTACATTCCCACTTGTAAAACTAAAGGCCGATCTGATCGTAACGGGCGGCGGACTGTCCGGTGTTTGTTGTGCTGTTACCGCTGCAAGGCATGGGCTGCAAGTAGTGCTTGTACAGGACAGGAGCGTGCTGGGTGGTAATGCAAGCAGTGAAATCCGTTTATGGATCCTGGGGGCCACCTCTCACATGGGCAACAACAATCGCTGGGCAAGGGAAGGCGGCATTGTAGACGAGATACTGGTGGAAAACATGTACCGGAACCCGGAAGGTAACCCGGTGATCCTGGATGCGATATTACTCGACAAAGTAACCAGTGAACCCAGTATAACATTGTTGCTGAATACTGCCGTTTATCATGTAGAGAAACAGGACAGTACAACTATCTCCTCATTAAAAGCTTATTGTAGTCAGAATCAAACGGAATACGATTTAACGGCGCCGCTGTTCTGTGATGCCTCCGGCGATGGTGTAGTTGGTTTCCTCTCCGGTGCGGCATTCAGGATGGGCGCAGAGCCTAAAGAAGAATTTAATGAACTGTTTGCACCAACAAAAACCTATGGCGAACTACTTGGCCATTCGCTTTATTTTTATTCAAAAGACACCGGCAAACCCGTAAACTTTATTCCTCCCTCCTTTGCCCTCAACGATATTACACAGATACCCAGGTTCCGGAGCTTTAACTCGCAGGAGTACGGCTGTAAACTATGGTGGATCGAATACGGCGGACGTATGGATACCGTACACGACACAGAGAAAATAAAATGGGAGCTCTGGAAAATAGTATATGGCGTATGGAACTACATCAAGAACTCAGGCAATTTTCCAGAAGCAGACACTTTAACCCTCGAATGGGTAGGTATGATCCCTGGCAAGAGAGAGAGCCGCAGATTTGAAGGCGATTATATTTTAAAACAGCAGGATGTTGTAGAACAACGCCTGCATGATGATGCCGTAGCTTTTGGTGGCTGGAGCCTCGACCTCCATCCCTCGGACGGTATTTACACTTCCGGACCTGGTTGCAACCAGTGGCACAGCAAAGGCATTTATCAGATACCTTTCCGCAGTCTTTATTCCAGGAATATCCACAACCTTTTGCTGGCAGGCCGTATTATCAGCGCATCGCACGTGGCATTTGGCTCAAGCCGCGTAATGGCCACCAGCGCATATGTTTCGCAGGCATCGGCCATGGCGGCAGTGCTTTGTACCTCGCTGGGATGCACGCCTGCTTCCCTCTATAATAATGGCAGCATTCCGAAACTGCAGCAATTACTGCTGCGCAGCGGACAATATATTCCGGGTGTGCTGTCAAAAGATGAAGAGGATATTGTACAACAGGCAGCTATTACAGCCAGCAGTGAACTGTTGCTTTCGGGACTGGAAGAAGATAGGACGCCGCTACCGCTTGATGTTTCCGTAGCGCAAATGATTCCGGTAAACGCAGGAAAACTGCCGGCCTTTCAGCTGCATGCGTACAGCGACGAAACAACTACCCTGCATGCTGAAATAAGAACCTGCTCCCGCACAGGCAGTTATACGCCGGATACTTCCATTGCTGCTTTTGAGTTCGCCATTCAGCCCGGCAGGAATTGCATACAGCTGATATCCGGTGCTACCGTTGAACAAACGCAGTATGTATTTGTTATGCTTCACAAAAACCCGCTGGTAAAGATCAGCAGGTCAGATAAAAGGATCACCGGTATCCTGTCTGTTTTTAATACGGTTAATCCCGCTGTCTCCAATTATGGCAAACAAGAGGCGCCTGACGGCATCGGCATAGACAGCTTTGAGTTTTGGTGCGCCCAGCGCAGACCGGCAGGACAAAATATTGCGCTCCGGTTTGACACCCCTTTGCAGTCATTTGGCCCTGCCAATATAGGCAATGGCTTTGCAAGGCCTACCACACAACCCAATGCGTGGGTGGCCGATCCTAATGACACAGATCCTACGCTGACCCTGACCTGGAAAGCGCCCAAGCATATTAAAAAATTGATCCTTTCCTTTGATACAGACTTTGATCACCCGATGGAATCTGTGCTGATGTCGCACCCGGAAAATGTGATGCCGTTTTGCGTCCGCAACTATGCCATCTTTGATGAAAATGGTCGCAAGGTGTATGAAAAAAAGGATAACTACCAGACAAGGAACGAGATTGATTTTCCCGACGCCATTGTCACTTCAAGCCTTACCATCAAAACCACGCATCCTTCGGCCAGCACACCCGCAGCAATCTTTGAAATACGTTGCTTTGAATAAGGTGTTCTGATGTGCGGATGATTACCTGTGAGAAAAGTTTCTTTTCTCACAGGTAATTTTTTATATCATTTTCAATTAAAAATCTTCTCCAACTCTTTATATAACTGCTCTCCACGTAAACTCTTAGCTATAATTTTTCCACTGGGGTCAATCAGGAAATTTTCCGGAATTGACTGGATCATATATTTGCTCCCGGCTTCATTCTTCCAGCCCTTCAAATCGGAAACCTGTAACCAGGGTAACTTGTCTGCCTTCACCGCCTTCAACCACGCTGCCCGGTTCTCATCCAATGATACGGATAATATTTCAAGGCCTTTTTTATTAAAAGTGTTGTAAGCTTTGAGCACATTAGGATTTTCAGCACGGCAGGGGCCACACCAGGACGCCCAGAAATCCAATAGTACATATTTGCCGGCATAATCGGACAGTTTAACGATCTTGCCATCAACACCGGGTTGATTGAACTCAATGGCCTGCTTACCGGGCCCTATTTGTAACCGCTTTCTTTGATCAGCTATAGCACTGATAATATTTTTTGCCATGAAAGATGATTGAAGTTGTTTATCGAACTGCTTCAATTCATTCTCCAGTCCCGTCAGCCCACTTTCTTCGCGGGGTATGTAGTCACTTAAAAGGTACAGATTAACAAAGCTGGCAGGATGTGTACTTGTGTATGCTCTCATATAATCAGTATACTTTTCCATCGCTGTTGTTCCTTCCTTTTCGAGGGCGGCAAGTTTCGCTGTATCATTTTTTTTCATGGCTATTTCATATTGCTTTCTTATTTCAGTTCTTCCTGAAATGTTGTTCGCATTTTCAAATAACCCGGTATATTCATCCTGCACTGCAGATCCTTTTATTTGCGGATCCTTTACTGAATTTTCATCCCAGCTGTATTTGCCGGTAACGGAGATATTTGAATTTTCAAGAAACATCGCCAGGATAACAGGGGAATTACGTTCTCCGGGCATACAGAAAATATAGGCCATGGAAGGTTCATCAACATTTCCCGTGAAAACAAAACGGCCATCAGTTAGTTTGGCGGAATCCGTTGTGTAGGCGCCGTTACGCACTATTCCTGAAAGGTAAATATATCCTGCTGTAAAGTTCTTCCCTTTAGCATACCCGGCCTTACTCACCAGGCCTTCAATATTACCGGTTAAGGTATACTGTGCATTCTTCACCTGCTGTCCGGATACGGTCAGAGAAAATAATATTAAACCAAGGAAAAAAAATAGTCTATTGCTGTTCATACTTCTGGTAAATAATAGTAAATAAAAAATTATTGCTTATCTCAGTTAGCTGATCTATAACTGAGATTTATAATCTCACCAAACCCGGTGAACTTCTTAACATAGGTGTGATTGATAATATCTCCCAGGTTATCCAGGTCGAAATAATATACTTCCCCCGCGGTTCCTGTGTTAGTTGCCGCCACAATTCTCTTACTGGTAAGGGACAACATTTTCAGGTCTTTTATTTTTACGCCATCGGGAAACGTGTATACCATTTTCGAAGAATTCGCCAGTATATCATAGAGATAAATTTTATTATCTGCGGCATAATAAAGATGCTTTACAACACCGGAAGCAGCAAAAGCAGTAGCTTTCTCTATATCCGGACTATTGCCGATCTGCTGGTTTAATGCCGGGGTTGCCCCGTTAAGCGAGTACACGTAACGGATACCGGCATCATCCTGCATAATAAAGTAGATTTCATCAGATGAAATGACAGACTGCGTTCCATAGCTCCAGCCAATCATCTTCTTTCCAACATCAGCCATATTGAAACCAGCGCCCGGAGTCGCAGATACAGGACTTAACATTCTGCCGCCCAGCGGAACAGACATAAATCGCCTGTACTTATTATCATAGAATAAAGTGACAGAAGTGGCGGAGTTTATCACAACCGGGAAAAGGGTATAATCACCTGTTAATCTTTCAGAATAAGGCTTCAACACATCCTGTGGATAAAACACAGGTCCGATGCCGGCATACAGTCCTCCGTCAGCAACAATATACTGATCGTAAGGTATTTTATTCATGGCATACGCGCATGAAGCAGTAAATTGCTTCGGCTCCGGAAAAATATCTGCTGTAGTACCATTCTGAATAAAATCGTCGGCATTAAACCTGTAAACACCCTGGTCGGTAAAAAACATCACCAGCGCAAGATTTGCATAAATACTGGTAATACCGGCACTGACCCCCACGGCCTTTCCAGGGTAAGTGGTCTTGTTCACATCTTCTGCCGGAGAAAAAAACACGGAATCGTTTGCCCGGATAAAAGACAACCGCGCCTTCCCGTCCTGGTTTGCAGCCACCAGCCACCCCTCATAAAATGCTCCGTTTACAGTAAGCGGATACAACATAAAAGAAGATATACCTGTCTTCACACTTGTTACAGTATATATCAGGTCATATGACCCTGGTGACAGTTTAACTGCCACTTTCAGGTCCTTTTTATCAGATAATATCACGGCATCTTCCCCTACCATATAGGCTTTCCACTCATAAGTATAACTATCTCCTGAAGGCATGGACTCTGTCAGTTGTGTTTGAATACTGAGTGTATCCAGTTGTGTTATCACAAATGAAGAATCAGCTGTTTTGATCGAAACCGTATTTAGTTTATCATAGACAAACCGCTGATTATCCTTCTGACAGGAAGCCCAGGCCAGCGCCAATATTGCGAGGAATGCTCTGAATATATAATTACGCATGAATTTAATTTTGAGTTGAACTAAAAGGTGACCTCGTTACCGGATTCATCTATCATTGGCCCATTGACGGCTTCATATTCAGCAAGGGCATTTTGTAATTTAACCGGCAAATTGTAGTAACCATCCACGCCGATTGCATCGTAAGAAAAATCAGAAAGGCCGGTAACCTGCACCATAAACCTGAACTTACGCTCACTGAATGCTCCGAATGCACTCTCCACGTCGTCCCAATAAGAAGGTTTAATGATCTTGTTACTCACGTCAATGATAATTTTTTCGAGGCTGGTTGTTCCTCCGATCTCACGCCCTGTAGCGCCTACCTGGAAATCTTTACCCGGTGCAACCTGGGCAACAAGCCGGAAAGTGGTGGTAGTCATCTCCGGTGAATTCAACAGTACCACAGGATACAGCACCGTTAAAGCGCCGGCCGGCAACGTAATTTCCGGTAGCTCATAATCTTTACCCTGTCTGGCCGTTGACCCCGCGCCCGCTGTTACGGAAATAACCCGGGGATAGTCAGCTGCAGCACCTACCACACGCATTTTAAGAAAAACGGTATCCCTGTTTTTGGGAACCGGGGAATACGCAAAAGAATAATTGAGGCTGTCTACTTCATACTCATCTACATAAAATGTAATCCCGTCGGGACCTTTATAGGTTGATACATTCTCCTTTTTACAGGCTGCCATCAGAAACAATATGCTGAGAAATAACAGGTACTTCATAAAAACGGGCTTTATCAGTTGTAGTTAGGATTAAATTCCAGTTCAGACGCGGGTATAGGAAGCACATACTTACTAAGCGGAATCTCAGCAGTCATAAACAGCATTTTGGTTACCTTTTTCCGTTTATAGTAAAAGAATAGCTGCCCTTCCGCGTAAAACTCTTTCTGATATTCTTTAGTGATTTCTTTCTCCAGTGTTTGCAGGGTAATGGTACCCGCCTGAAGCTCAGGCAGCGCCCTGTTTCTCCGCACTTCATTCAGATATCCGGCGCCTTCTTCCGGTGTTACAGCCGCTTCTGCCATGATATAGTACATTTCAGATAAACGAATGGCGGGTACATGCTGATCCAATCTGTTTGAATCCAGTGTATTAAACTGATATGTCTGCCAGAATTTAGAAGGAAAGGGGACGCCTCCGTCCTGTTCAATACGGTAAAGAAATCTGAAATCAGTGGCCCCGCCTGCTGCAGTTTCATAAAGTGTATTAAAGTTGGCGGCACTTCTTGTCAGCTTTATGTTGGCGCTTCCGTTAAAGCGGAAATATTGTTGTTCTGCCCAGTTCTTTATATTGCGCACACGGATACAAAATATCTCTTCATCAATGTAAAGACGATCCCGGTAACCTGCAGTGGATGAAGCGGCATAAGGGGTTACAAACGGGAATTTACCGGAGGTCACCACCACGGAAGCCGCCTGGAAAGCTCCCTGTTTGTCTCCTGCGTAAATACGGATCCTTGCCTCCAGGGCCTTTACAGCAAAATAATTCATCCTGATACGCCTGTTCTGTGAACCCGTTAAAATGGGATCAGCATCTTTCATCAGATCTGCTGCCTCGCTAAGATCTGCGAGTGCCAGTGTCACTACTTCTGATGTAATGGAAGGTATTTTTGCGTATTGGTCAGCAGTAGTTTTATAGGGGATGGCCTTCATCGCTGCGCCTGCGGTATACTCAGGACCAAACATCCGCAATACTTCAAAGTGAAGGAATGCCCTGAGTGCAAGGGCCTCTCCTCGTATAAGTGCATAGCTGTTGGCAGAGAGAACATCTTTTCTTTTTTCAGTGTTGACAATGATCTTATTTATACCGGCGATGGCAGCATATGCCGTATCCCAGATATTGTTGGTATATCCAATTACCTCTGCAGATGCAAAGTTCAATGCCCGTGTTTGAACAAATGGGGCGCCGGCTCCGGATACTGCGTAGTTTTGTGCCAGTGCCGACACAAATCCCATTGACAGGTTATCACCATATAATGCCCGGCTGGCCAGCTGGGAATATACGCCGGTAAGCGCCTGTTGAAAACCAATTTCAGAGGCGAACAGCTGATCTTCCGAAATAACGGATTTAGGCTTTACGTCCAGGAATTTTTTACAGCTGCTGAACCCCAAAGATGCGACCAGGCATATTATTATAGTCAAGCTCTTTTTCATATTCATAATTTTAAAAACCGGCTCTGAGTGAAAGGGAATAGGTACGGGCAAATGGATTGCTGGTACCACGTTCTATCTGAATACTACTTGCACGGAAAAAGTCATTGGTGATGGCTGTCACCTGTAAACTCCGCATGCCAATTCTTTTTATGAACGGACTCCTGTAAAAGTTATATCCGAAGGAAGCCGAACTAAGCGTCAGGTTGTTATCATTTTGAACAAAACGGGAGGTCAGGCGGGTGGGTTGGGTGGAAACACCGATACGGGTATATGGACTTACATCTCCCGGCCCGGACCAGCCGAGATCATATGCCCTGCGGTCTACGTTAAACGAGGGATCCACAGATTCAACCCGGTCTATCAGTGTCTGATTATAGACCTGGCCACCGCATTGATAATTGAAGATCAGGTTGACCTCAAAGCCCTTCAGCATAAAGTTGGTGCCGAAATTACCATTCCATTTAGGCTGACTAATGCCTACCGGTACTTTATCTGCTGCATCCCAGGTGAAAGTTCTTTTTCCGTCTTTTGTAAGATAGACTTCCGAACCGGTTGCCGGGTCTACACCCAGCGAACGAACCGCATAAATGGTATTAATAGATTCTCCTTCTTCAAACTGTACATTGGGAGTGACCTGATCAGTATTAGCCCCATTGAGTTTGTTATTGGAAGCCTTCAATTTATTGGATAACTCTTTCAGGATATTTTTATTGGTGAACCCGTTTACATTCACTGACCATAAAAGCCCCTTAGCGCTCTTCTCCAGGATTTTATACCGTACAGAGAATTCGAGTCCTGTATTCTGTATCTGACCTAAGTTTTCTGCATAACTGCTGAAACCTGTGGAGGGGGCAAGGGTGATCTGCGTCAGCGAGTTTTTGGTATTTTCACGATACAGGTCCAGCCGGAAATCCAGTTTCTCTCTTAATAATACGGCATCCATACCAACATTCGCCTTATACACATTCTGCCAGCTCAGGAACTCGTTGCCCAAGCCGATGAGGACTGCTCCCAGTTCTCCAAAATAGCTGGTATTCACACCAAAGTTATACCGGGATTGGGCGCTGTAAGCCGGAATATTAAGTGACCCGGTAGAACCATAACTGGCCCTCAGTTTAAGCCTGTTCACCAGGCTGCTTTTATTGAAAAATGCTTCATTATGGATATTCCAGCCAATACCGGCCGACCAGAATGTTCCAAATTTCTTTTCCGTTCCATATTGTGATGACCCGTCCCGGCGGGCGGAAACATCGGCCAGGAATCGGTTGTCATAACTATAACTTCCGCTGTACACCACACCCACTCTCCTGATGGTACTCTCATCACCGGTTGGTCGCCCGTTTGTTTCGTATTGTGCCGCAAACAACAGGTTATCCAGCTTATCAAAAGGAAATCCTTCCGTTACCACGGAGTAATAGTTGCTGTTGCTGTTGGAAACATTAAACCCAAGCATTGAAAACAACTGGTGAGGTCCCCGTGAGATATTGAGGTTAGCGGTGGTCAGACTCTCATAGCTAGAACTATTTTCATTTCTTACGGTATAACTTCCCTTTCTGCTGAGGTCCGTTATCTCTGCAAAACGGGAATCCTGGGCGGAATAAAACTGGTCTCCGGAGGCATTCTGCTTATTAAGACTCAGGCTTGTTTCCAGGTACAGGAATGGTACCGGCGTATAACGCATCTGGAAGTTATTGGAAATACCAAAGTACTGGTTGCTGTTTACAGAATGAAGACTCGCATCATACGCGGGATTCGTTTGCGTGTAATTAGTGTAATTGATCAGCAGATCCTCCAGCATTTGTTTTGGTTTCCCTTTCTCATCATAAGGCGCCCAATAGGGATTCATTGCTACATATTCACTGAAGTCGCCGTAAGGAGATTCGTTTGACTTATTCTGGAAGATGCGGACAGAGTTTTTGAACTGCAGTTTATTGACTACATAATTAAGATCAAACTGCCCGGAATAATTTTTCCGGTCTTGTCCTTTCATTACACCTGATTGCAGATCGGCGGAAAATTGTAATCCATAGCGGATTGATTGGTCTCCCCCCTGCAGATATAGTGAGCTGCGGTTACTGACGCCATCCTGAACCGGGATCCTGAGCCAATCGGTATTCACGCCGCTTTTCATGGCTTTGTACCTTTCATTGCGAAGCACATTCAGCTTGTGCTGAGCCTGCGCACTTGAGGAAGTATAAACGCCGGCGCGCTGTTCAAAATCAAGTTTTTCCGCAGCGTCTAAAAGATGATACACGGACAGGTCGGGGGTCGTAAACCGGAAATCATTGTTGAATGTTACCTGTATCCTGCCTGGTTTTGGTGTAACAGTAGTAACCACCATTACGCCGTTTGCCCCGCGGGACCCGTAAATGGCAGTAGCAGACGCATCTTTCAGCAAGGTGATACTATTGATCAGGTTCATGTCCAGGTCCACGATACGCTGAAGCGTTACTTCAAATCCATCAAGGATAAATAAAGGGGCATTAGGATTGGCAGAAAGCTGACCGGTGAGATTGGGAAATGAGTTCTGTCCGCGCATCTGGATTTCAGGAAGCTGGTTAATGTTGCCACCGGCCACATTATTGGGCACAATCCTGAGAGAAGGGTCAAGTGCAGATACAGCTGCGAATACATTATTGGCGCTCACCTTTTTCAGTTCTGCACCGGAAATTGTTTTCGATGCGCCGGTAAAATTATTGCCCGAACGCTGGAAAAGTCCCGTTACCACTACGCCTTCAATGCCTTTGATCAGCCTGGCCAAACGCACATTTACCATACCGGAAGACAGCATGCGAAAATTGCTTTGGGCATTGCCTTCGGTTTGATCTGGTTGCCCGTTGCCGGTAGTAATACGGACAGGATCCGACATAATAGTATTATTGGCCGACAGTCGGAGCCCCATTGGCATATAACCAATAGATGATATGACAATGCTGGCATTGTCCAGTATATTATTCAGCAGGAAACGTCCTTGTCCATCGGTGGAAGTAGCAATCGTTGTTTTCCATACCATTACTGTTGCCCCCGGCAGCGGGTTTCCGTCAATATCAGTTACCTGGCCGGAAAGAGAAGCGGCGGGGGCTGTTACCTCCTTCTTTGCCTCTAGCGGTGCCGGACCTTTCATCTGCAATGCGATGGTATTATCATCCAGCTCATAGGTGAACGGCGTTTCTTTAAGCAGCTCGTCCAGGAATTGCTTAAGCGGCATATTCTTCGCAGCAATGGTGATATTGCTGGTTTCCGTCAGCCGCTGAATTTCACGGCTCTTGAAAAAAGCGTAGAAGCCCGTCTGTTGTTCCAGCGCATTGAGTGCTTTTATCAGTGGTACTTTTTTAGCAGAAAAAGTAACCGATTGCGCCAGCCCGGATGCAGACACCTGTAGAAGAGCTCCTGTTAAAAGGAGAATGGTTAGTTTCATTACCAGCAATGTTTGGTTGATAATCTTTTTTTTCCGGACCGCCGCCATATGGCACGCGCCGAAAATGCTTAGCTGATAAGCAGTTTTTTGCATAATTTGCAGGTGTTTGGTTGATAAATTGAGCGGCACGCTCTTTAATAACTAAGCTTTATACCGGAAGTGGCTCCAATCACTTCCGGTTTTCTTTTGGTTGGCCTTTCTTTCTTACATATATACTTTTATCTGAAATTTATTTTCTTTCTGTTATTATCAGCTTACGGCCTTCTGCGAGGCGAAAACTAAGCCCTGTACCATCCATTAACCTGACTAACGTTTTCAGGCTGACCTTCCGGCTTATTTTGCCGCCAAACGGGACCTGCGAAATATGATGATCATAGGTCACCTCTATATCGTACCAGCGCTCCAGCTGTGTAGCTAATTCTTCTATAGTTACATTATTGAAATCAAAAGCACCGTTTTTCCAGGCAATAGCTTTATTGATATCTGCATGATCGGCAACGGTAATATCGCCGGCTATATTGGCTTCCTGCCCTGGTACCAGAATAGCTTCAGCCTTCCCGCTACGGATATTTACCTTACCTGTTACCAGCGTTGCTTTCACCCGTGGCTGATCGCCGTAAGCGTTGATATTAAAAGAAGTACCTAACACCAACACCTGGGTTTTATCATTCACCAATACCCTGAAGGGTTGGGATGAATTTTCCGCAACTTCAAAATAAGCCTCTCCTGTAAGCTGCACCTGGCGTTCTTTTCCCGAAAAGCGAACGGGAAAACGGAGTGAAGACTCCGCATTAATCCAAACCTTTGAACCATCCGGTAAAACAATGGAGAACTGTCTTCCCCGTGGAGTAAGAACAGTATTCAGCTCCTCTGCAACCACCTCTCCGGACGTGGCAGGTGCATAGGCCAGGCCCTCGTTGTTCAGCACTATGTCAACACCCGCCTGCGAAGCCACTGTTCCGTTGCCTGCGGTATCCAGCACTACTTTATTACCGTTTGCCAGTATCAGCACCGCGCCGGGGCGACCAGGGCTAATGTCCTGAACAGCGATCTGGTTTTCATGGACCGGCTTTGTTTTTAACCGGTTAACGGTGTACCAGCCGATAGCCAGCATAGTAAGTACGGCTGCCGCAACAGACAACCATTTCCGCCGTTCCGGCAGGAGCCTTTTCACAGGCGTTTCTGCCTCGATTTGCCGGAGTATTTCTTTCAACACCACCTGTTGCCGCGTTTCATCCCACTGCTGACCCGTTGATTCAAGTGAGCCCTGGATAGACGCTTTCACGGTTTCATCGTAAGCGCCCGTAGCTATGGCTTCTGTAAATGCTGACAACTCGCCGGCGGAAATTTCGTTCTTACGGTATTTCTCAAGTAAGGATTGGAAATAAATCTCATCCATAAACGGTTTTTAAAGCGATACAATATAAAGACGACCACCACGCTAAAAGTGGGTAGATGAATTGAAAAAAAATGGATGTTGCCTATTATTGCATCAGCAGTACCAACAAAATCATTAAAACTTCGGGGTCTTCTATATGGGCCATCACATATTGGCGAACTGCCCGGGTAGCCAATTTCAGATGGGTTCGCACTGTCTGGATGCTGATCTCCATTCTTTCTGCGATTTCGGCATGGGAAATGCCTGATTCTTTTGCCAGTTGAAATATAATACGTTGCTGCGGGGTAAGGGATTCCACCGCTTGCTTCAAAATTCCTGCGTATTCTTTGGCAGCCAGGATCTTAATAGGTGAATCGGGACCATCGTGAAGCAATTCGCCCAGCTGTAGCTGGTGATGTAGCTGGCGTGCACGCGCTTTAAATGTGTCGAAAATAATATTCCGGGCAAGTATGTACAGGTAATGTTCCGGTTTTTTTAATGTTCCCGGCTTTGTGCGGGTTTCCCACATACGCATAAAAACAAGCTGCACGATATCTTCACATAGTGACTGATCTCCTTTGGTAAAAACCATAGCGGTGTTGTATACTGCAGCACTATATTTATCATAAAAAATAGAAAACTGCCTTACATCTTCATCCGGTATCTTTTTATCACTGGCTGTATTGATATTAGAATGCTGATTGCCCAACCTTTCGCGTTTGGTCAAATTTAGAAAAAAACCGCGAATAGTGCTAATGGCTGGCGGATTGCTTTTGCATCACCATCATTGCATCAAACTTCTCTGCAATCACTTTTGGATCAATACCCTCCGCAAACTCACTGACCAGGTAATGCCGTTCATCGTTTGGCGCTAAACGCCACAAATTTGTTCCGTCTTCAAAAATGTGGTTATATCCGCGTTCTTCCAGCCTGAAATAAGGCAGGTGCCCTTTCACCGCCACATAAACCGCAATCAGGTCGGCGCTGTGGTGCCAATTCCTTTTCCAGCTTTCCAGGAACAGTTTGTAGGCATGCGCCATCGGCGTGTGTTTATATTGTTCCCTGAAAAAAATCCTCCCGGTTGGCACACTGTCAGCGAAAGCCCCGCCACCGGTGAAATATATGCGGGTGGGCCATGCTGCAACCACATGTTGGGTGGCGTGCGGATCGGATTTGAAATTTCCCCAGGGCCTTGGGTCCTGATCTGCCGGATACCTGCCTCCCATGCATACCAGGCGCTTCACTTTCTTCTTTACCAGGTCAATACCCTTCAATTCACTAAACTGATCTGCTTCCGTTTGCAGCAGTTTGGAAAGATTGGTCAGGTCGCCCACCGTCACCACCACCACGCTTGTATCCGGTTGTGACGACAGTATCTTCCGGTACAGCAACGTAGCTTCCGGCATATCTTCCCCCAGTTTAACATTGGGCTTAAATTCTTCGCAAAGCCTGCGTGCATATTTGGATTTATGATACACGCCAAATCGCTGCACAGCGCCAATAGGGATATCTGGCCTGCCGTAGTAGGTATTAATCACATCGGCTGCTCCCGGCGACCATGGATTAAGGCTGGATACCATAACCGCCAGTATCTCGGCATCCCCGAGATTGGCGAAACCATGGAGCATAGCCAGGGCGCCCACGTCATCGACGTCGGAGTCCATATCAGTATCAAAAATAATTCTTACGGGCTGCGCGAAGGTGAGATGACAGAGCAGCAGGCTAAGGATCAACAATCCGAGAGGCTTTATTTGTTTCATCTATTCAACGTGGTCAATTGGGTGATCGTTTTCAGTTTACATGGTACTTCCGTAAAACAGACGTTCAACCGGATAGTTAGGACCCATTGACAGCGAAAAAACTAGCTTAAATTTTCAACCTGGTCATGAAGCTGCTGATCCCAGATAAATTCTATATTGAACTTACCATCAGGCTCCAATCTGAAAATGGCCCTGTTCCATTTGTTTGCCCCTCTCTCAGTAGTAATACTGTGTAATTCTTTTATCCAATTCCTGATCTCCCGGGGAATTTTTCTGACAGACAGGTCAACGGTGGTACTACCAGCCTGGTAGTCGCCCGTGTAACCTACCACTCCATTGGCAACAACTTCTATATCCAATTTAGCATTTGTCCAGTTACTTTCGTCGATAGCATTAGCGATGCCTTTTGCTATGCTTAAATAAATTTCATCTGCTGTCATAATTTAATTTTAAGCTGTTCTTAAATAGTCCTGGTAATTTAACTATTTAATTACTTGCTTTAATGGAAAAATTATGCTTGATAACTTATAACAAATCTCCGCTATAATACTACCTGAACTTCTAAATTTTAGTCCGCTATATCGGTAAGCATTTTATTAACAATCATCCACCGGTTATTGATTTTATGAAACGAGAGAAATTCGTCATAATTAAACTCATACATTTTAACGTGAATTTTTGCCATCGCTATAGTATTAACAACATCAATCGAGATGATGGTTCCTTTAAAAGGTTTGCCGGAATCTTTCACACTTTGTCGGTTCTTTACACCATCCAGGTACTGATCAAGGGTTTTGGCGTATGGCTGGCCCTTTACATCTCCGAACAATAGGGTACCGGGATGGTAGATATTTTTCAGGATGCTGATGTCGCCTTCGTAAATTCCTTTGAAATAATATTCTTCCAGCGCCTGGGCAATTGCCAGGGAATCCTGTTGACTGGTTTCCATTTTCATTGAATTTTGTGCTTTTAATACCAGTAAGACGCCGGACAAAAAAGCGGTTAAAAAAAGTGTTTTCATGTTATTTCAGATGATGTCCTGCCGCCATTCCGCCGTCTACGGCGATGATGGCGCCTGTAATAAAGTTACTCTTAGCAACGGTATAAACCATTTCAGCAATATCTTCCGCTTCTCCAATGCGGTTCAGTAAATGTAATCCTGCGCTCTGACCGGCATTATCACCGTGCATAGGTGTGCGTATTACACCCGGGGCAATGGTGTTGACCCTGATGTTATCCTTGCCGAATTCGGCAGCCAGCTGCAGGGTGAGTGCGTGTATCGCCCCTTTTGATGCCAATGGCGCAGTAGATGGAGCGCCTCCCAACGCGTGGTTTACCAATGGCGTACCGATGTTGATGATCACGCCGTGGTGCTGCCGGAGCATTTGTGGAATAACCGCCTGGGTAGTGAAAAAAGTACCCTTCAGATTGGTATCAAGAAATTTGTCGAGATAAGCTTCATCCACTTCAAGAAATGGCTTTGTTTCATAAATACCGGCATTGTTTACCAATACGTCTGCCGAACCAAATTCCTCCATAGCCGTTGCCAGTATCTTCTCACCGGTACTTTTATGTTTCACATTACCGGCTACCATAGCCAGGTTTTCGCCTGCGCCTAACTCCTGGTAAACCTCTTCCAGTTTCCCGGCAGTTAAAGAATTAATTACTACATTATCTCCGTTTTTTAAAAAGTGCCGGGCTACCTCCTTGCCAATGCCCGATGAGGCGCCGGTAACTATTACTGTTTGCTTTTTCATGGCCTTATTTTTTTTCAGCGGTTATCCCTTTCTCTCTTAATACAGATACCTGTTCCCCGGCAACACCCCAGTCGTCCAGGTCATATTCCCGGATGACCACAAATGTCAGTTGCGGATCTTTATTCAGGGTGTCACTGATCAGGTCAGTGATACCTTTAATCAGGATTTGCTTTTGCTCTCTTGTAACGCCTTCACGGGTTACTTCTATTTTAACGTATGGCATGACTTAGGTTTTTATGCTAAAGCCGTTTTCAGGCGGCTTTAGCGGTTACAGTTACGTTTAGTTCAAAATCGTTATAGATTAAGGTATCTCCCAGGTCTTTAAAGAAATTACCTGAGCGGAACTTTATGCCGTACCTGGTACGGTCAATCACCAGCTTGCCGGTAGCAGTTACCTCGTCGCCGTTAATATTAACCGCCACATCAAAACCGACCGGATGCGTAATACCTTTAATGGTCAGATCACCTTCAACATGATTGCCCACCACGGAGGTGATTTCCAATGTTGCCTCCGGATATTTATCGGTAGAGAAAAAATCATCCGAAGCCAGGTGACCAAAGAACTGCGCATTTGTTGCAGGGTCTGTTACATCCAGTATTTTAATGGAGGTGGTGTCGATGACGAACTTACCACCGGCAAGTGTTCCGTCATTCAAAAGAAGTTCGCCTTCTTTAACGGCGATGGTGCCGTTGTGGGCGCCGGTTACTTTTCTGCCAACCCAATCAATGTTGCTTTGGGTGCTTATGATATAAAATTTTTTTGTTTCCATGTTTTTATGTTTTTATGTTACCCCAAAGTACGGTTGCATTTTCAACACGGCTGCGTGATCTACATCACATTTGAAGGGAGGCGTTACTTATGTGATCCAGGTCACTTTTCATTTAATCGAACCTTAATTGGGAAATAAAAAAAGCAGGTATTTAAATACCTGCTCCAGAAAAAGATATAGACTAGCTTATAGATTACAGCCTGCTGAGGGTTTCCCTTGAAACGCCCAGATATGCGGCAATGAGGTTCTTAGGAACCATGTTATAAAGTTCCGGATATAGTTTTAACAGCTCCTCGTAACGGTATTTCACATTATTGTTCATAAAGGACAACAACCGCTTTTGAGCAGCAACATATCCCCTGTTGGTCCTCCATCTGAAAAAATGCTCTACAGTATGCAGTTCGTTACATAGCTTTTCCCTGTCGCTGCTAGTAAGCGCAAGAACATCCGCATCGGTTATACAATCTACATTGATGGTGGCTTTGGTTTGATTATATAACGCATTGTAGTCAGAAGCCCACCATGTGGGCATGGCAAACTGCAGGATGAACATTTTCAGATCATCATTGATAAAAAAAGATTTTAAGCATCCTGAAATCACGAAGTATTCACAATCTACCGTATCGCCCTCGGCAATAATAGCCTGCCCTTTTTTAAAGCTCAGTGGCTTAAAATGTGAAAAGAAATAATCAAACTGCTCATCGGTTAAACTGACAAACTTCCCAATATGAGCTTTCAACGTTTCTTTAGCTTCCATAAGTGATTTTAACTAATGCTTTGACCTTTTCAAAGGTAAGCATTCTTCCAAAAAATATAAATATGGAAGAACATGACCACAGCGTTATTTCTCTAAAATCAATTGATTACTTTGGTTATCAATAGACCAGCGCCGGAATTTGTTAAGAAAAGTTTTGCCGAGCAAAAAGGTATCTGTTTCTTTAGAGGCACCAATAACGAGGTTATTAACGGTGAATTTACCCACCTGAACATTGTTGATCCTGTATACATCACACAAAATCTCCTTCCCGCTGGCAAGGGTATATGTTTGCTGTCCCAGGAAATCATTGTCGGAAACCAGTTTTAATTGAAGCAATTTATTGATCATGGTATCTGACACCAGCATGTCAGTGGCGCCGCAATCCAGCATCCACACGTTTACGAGCGGTCCTATTTTTACTTTCAGCTTCGTCATGGCGCTTACGGTAATTACATCAATAGAATCGATTCTCCTGTTACTGGTTACATCCAAGCTATCGGTCGCCCTCCAGGAAGTGGTAGGGGATACTTTTTTATAGGGATACCCACCGCAACGATAGGCAATTTCATTAAATAACATGGAATTGGGATCGTTCATATCTTTAATGGTTTGCGCATTTATTTTCCGCTTTGTCATAATAGATACCGCACAATCACAATATGGATTTATCCTGCTTTCATCCAGTTTCTCCTTTTGATTCCCGCGAATATAGGCGGCCATAGAATCACGATAAGCTAAAATCTGAGCGGGTGAGAAAAAAAGATTGGTCTGGGAAATATCTTTGTAACATTGATCAATGCGAGCCTGAAGCAGGGTATCTTTTTCTATAAGTTTAGCCAGTGAAAAATTAGGATACAAGCGCTCATACTCCTTTATCTTTTTCATAGGAAAATACCCGTCGATCGCGTCTACCTGGCAATTACAGATCTGAACGGCCTCTTTATTTGAGGCATCCGCTTTCATCCCATTTATGCAACGCCAGAACAGCGTACTTTTCGACCAAACAATTTTCCCCTCCCGGGAGCGGACATATTGCTCACCATCCGTAAACTGGGCAGATACACTACCTGCGATAAAAAGTAATATTAAAGTAAGAAAACGCATAAACAGATGCTATCAGTGTGGAGGCAAGTTAATTAAAAGTGTTTAAAGCAAAGAGATTCGTACTCCCCGATGCCGGGAACAAGATAAAAAGCCCCTGCAAATTTTCATTGCAGGGGCTACACCGTTTTGGCAGGCGCTTCTATTGCTGCTCCTTTCTTACATTAAAGAAGAGATAGTCTGTCCCCGGGGCATCCGTTATCCCGATACTTCTGCCGATAGTAACTATCTGTCCCCTGTGATAGGTGCCATGATTAACAAAATGTTGTATATACTCATAGCGGGATTGGTTGGCTTCAAACCAGGGACTTACCACTTTTATTTTTTCCACTAAATCATTCCGGGAAAATGATTTTATCTGGTTTGCCAGCACTTGCGACCTGTTAATGAGTCCCTGAAAAACTTCGTCCGCGTTGAGGTCTTCTATGCCATAACGATTTATAAAGTCTGTTTGCTGGCAAATAATGGAATACCAATATTCTTCCATTCCCCAAATGTGATTCAAGGTTTTGAGGATGCTGGAAAAACTTGACGGCGACTCCTGGTTCAACTGTTCCGTTGTTTTATTGGACAACCAATCCACAAACTGTTGGTTTACCGACAAATTATAGCCGGCATAATTTGTAACTAAATTTTGCAAATCCATTTTTATTCATTTAATGTTTAAGCAAAATTATGTGGGGGTATTGACAGCCCTATGTCAAGGGTAGGAAGGGGTTAGTAATATTTATCAAAATATTCCTGCAAGGTCATTTTATGAGGGGTAAACTTTTCAGACAGGGTTTCCAGTCGTTTAATCCTGTCCAGGCGAAAATACCGGAACTCTTTGCGTAAGCGGCACCACGCTACCAATAACCAGTTCTCCTTTGTGTTTAATAATGCAAAAGGCTCAATCAACCTGCTGGTCACTTTGTTGGCTTCATTGGCATATTCAATTCTTGTTACATAAAAATTGGTAAGGGCAAACTGCAGATCAGATAAGTTATTACTGTTCCTTTCCCTGTTGAGGTTCTGGTCAAACTGTGTCCGTTCTGCCAGGAGATTGGCTTTATCTTTTACATTATGTCTTAATACCGCTTTTATTTTTTCGATGGCTGCTGAATAATCTTTAATGAAAGAAGCATCCTTGTTTTTCAGGACTAACTGTTCTGCAAGAATCAAGGCGTTGGCCTGGTTCTCCGTAAACATAACGGGCGGAATCCGGTACCCTTCCATCAGGGAATAACCTCTTCCTTCTTCTGTCAGGATTGGAACGCCTGCCTGTTCCAGTGCTTTAATATCCCGGTAAATGGTTCTGTTGCTCACCGAAAATTTACCGGCTAATTCTGCTGCCGTCAAAAGCCGCTTTGTTTGCAACTGGGTTAAGATGGCAGTGAGTCGCGACAACCGCTTTGTATCATTATCAATCATTATCGAAATTTCCCGGCATTGAATTTTGTTTATGATTTCCTGTTCAGATCTGTTATCAGTAGAGGGTTATCTTTTTTCAGTTCACTGATCAGCGTAGCCACTTCGGTAGTAGTAGGATTCCGCATCAGTCTTTCCAGTTCAGCATTTGTTATGCCCACCAGTTGCAGGAAAGACACTTCGCCGTGTGGCGTTTCTATTCTTCCCAGTTCGGGGTCGAGCGCCAGCACAAAAGCGGTTATCTCTGTTTGGGTATCGAGCCGTATAGGGCCTTTAGCTGGTATAAAATGATTTTCTTCAAACCATTTTCCGCTATTAAATACATACCGCGCAAGGTTGTTCATTACATGAACGGCCCACAGCGGGTCATCCTTATCTTCCGCAAATGGTTTCAACCGGAAGGTAAATTCAAAGCCCCATTTGCTGAACTCACCACCAGCCTTGTCCTGGTCGTAGTACAGCTCCGACATGCCATAACTGATAATATGCCTGTGGTATTCATGTTTGCTGGAATCGTAAATGCTTGCGCCATCGATGGGGTCAGTACCTCCGGCCATAAAGTGTATGCCACAGAGCGGTCCGTAATGACGGGGTTCGGTTTTACCGTACACCGTTTCCAGGGCACTGTCTATTGAAAGCCATCCAACGGGATCATCTTCCCTGAATCTTTGTTTGTACTCTTCTGCTGTCATAAGAATAGTAGGTTAATGGCTCTAATATAAGCCAAGTTGTGAAAAAAGCCATGCCCGTATGTTGATTTTATTGTCGCAATTGCCCTGCAAATTGGCATTTTTGCACCCATCAGGATCGCGTGTTTTGATGTAGGTTTACCCTATCAAAATACATATCATATGCAACGCACATCCATTATTTTTATACTCTTATTAATCGTAACACATTTGCAGATAAATGCACAGCAAAAACAAACGGGCCACTATGCAGCGGTGAATGGCTTAAAGATGTATTATGAGATCCATGGCAGCGGGGCGCCGCTGGTACTGCTTCATGGCGGAGGTTCTACCATTAAGTCTAACTATGGTGCCATCCTTCCGGAGCTGGCAAAAACACACCAGGTAATTGCCATAGAACTGCAGGCGCATGGTCATACGGCCGACATCGACCGGCCGCTGAGCTTTGAGCAGGATGCGGATGATGTGGCCGCTCTTCTGGGGCAACTGCACATTGCCAAGGCTAGCTTTATGGGTTTCAGTAATGGAGGCACCACTGCGCTGCAAATTGCCATACAGCATCCGGAGCTGGTAAATAAACTGGTACTGGCCTCTGCCCTTTTCAGGCGCGATGGTACACCTCCCGGTTTCTTTGATGGCTTTAAAAACACTACTCTGGACAATATGCCTCCGCAGCTAAAAGAAGCGTACCTGGAAGCTAACCCTGATCCCAAAGGACTTGAAGCGATGTTTCACCGGGATGTGGCAAGGATGGAAAATTTTAAAGATATCAGCACTGAAGATATAAAAAGTATCCAGGCGCCGGCACTGGTGATAAATGGTTACGCAGAGCCTATACTGCCGGAACATGCGCTATTATTAGCACGCACTTTGCCCCATGCGCAACTGGCGATTCTACCGGGCGGTCATGGCGACTATATCGGAGAAATTTGCGCACCCGATAAGCAAAGTAAAATACCGCTGCTGGTTACCACCATGATTACAGCATTTCTTAAAGAATAACAGGGCGGAGAAAGAGTTACTCCGCCATACGTGCCTGCGCTGACGGTGTGAGGTAAGGATAAAACATGGCGGAGAAAATTTTACTATAATGTTTTATCGCCTGGCTTCCCCTCAGCTTCCCGGTTAATTCATTATTCGACAACCAAAAATCTCCCATAATAAATATCTGCGTTACCAACGACTCCCAGATACTTTCCGGAAAATCGGTCCGGAAAATCCCTGCTCCTTTCAACTGGCCGAAAATAATAAAGAATTCTTTTTCCCGGCGTCGTGTGAGCGCATAATAGTCTTTCCTGATGGCAGGCACGCGCAGGCTTATCTCCACGAAATGTAAAAATATAAAACGGTATTTATAGGCCAGCTCCAGCGAACGGACAGAAAAATCCTGGAGCGTATCCAGTGTAACGGGATTAATTAATTCCAGTTCCGAAACCAGGGCATCAAAACCGGCGGCCAACTGCTCATAAAGCGTCTTTACGATTTCATCTGTTTGCCTGAAATGATAATGCAGATTCCCCGGGCTGATGCCCATTTTTGCCGCAATATGCCTGCTGGTAATTGTGTTTACACCCTGGCTGTTGTAAAGTTCCAGCGCCGTTTTGAGAATATTTGTCCGCGTATCCATAATCAAATTTAGAACAATTGATCTAAAAATAATAATATTTAGTACATTTGTTCTAAATACCGATAATATGAATAATGACCCGGATGATCTGCAGGAGGAAGACAAGCCTTTACTGCAAAGATTAAGGAACAGCATTCTTCCTGTTAAATCAACAGATGCCACACCCGTAAAATTGTTGAAAGACAGTGCGTTTTACCTGTTTGCCGTAATGGCGTTACTTGTTACACTGCTGCTCGGAGGCGCTATTATGTTTGTATTGTAAAATGAAACGCTTACTTGATCCGTTATTCCTAAGTTACTGCGGACTATGGAGTATCATGCACCTCTTCCGGTATATGGAGCATCCGGTTCCGCTGCTCAACGGACACCTCACCGATTTCATGGCGGTACCTGCTATAGCGCATCTTGCGCTTGCTTTTACGCGTAGCTACATTGTCCGCGACGAAAGTTACAGCTATCCAATTTCTTACCTGCTGTTTATCGCACTATATATGTCGGTTGTTTTTGAATGGGTAATGCCACAGTTTTCTGCTGCCTACACCGGAGATATGTGGGACGTGATAATGTACTTTGGAGGAGGACTATTTTATTATTATGTACATGAAAAACGGATTACATTAAAGGGAAAGATGCTTTCCTGATACTCATCTCAAACCAATACACCCCGCCACCATCAATGCCACCGTACCTACAGCCGCCACCGTCCGCACCATATTCAACCGGTTCCATCGTTCCTCGAACGCTGCCCGCTGCTCCGCCAGCTGCCCCGCAGAAGTAGCGGTAAGATCCGCTTTGTCCAACGCATTATTGAGCGGAACATTGCCGGCGATCGTCACACCAAAAACGCCAATAAAATAAACGAATGTAGCTCCTAATACACACCAGCTTCCAGGCGACACTGAATAACTGAAATATGCCCAGGTGCAAACAGGCAATAAAGCAAGGGAGCCTAAAAAAGAAGCAAAAAATACCGGATTGAGGATAGCCCGGTTGATAGATTGCATGGCCGACAAATAACCGATATCAGATAACCGGCCAAGCCCCGGGTTAACAGAACAGGAATAGGCGTAGAAAAGGCCTCCCATCAATGCAGTGGAAACAGCCGTAATTCCCAATAAAATCTGCAGGAAAGTAAGTCCCATGAATGAAAAGTTTAAATGACGTGGACAATATATCTTACATGAAAATATAACATCCCCCTCATATAAACTATAACTGATTTACCAGCTGAGCTCCGTCAAACTCACTGTACCACTCATGTTTAGGTTCTTTATTAAATTGGGGCTACAATACAATGATCTGAGAGACCGTAATCCACGGATTTTCAGGGTCGACAAAAACATATTGTCATCGAGGTCCACCTTCTCCAGTTTTTTCAAAGATGTAAGATCAATGGAAGAAATATTATTATTGTTCAGATTCAGTTTTTTCACCCCCGATCCTTCCGCCACGAATTCTACCAGGTTATTATACTGCAGTTCTACATTTTCCAGGTTCGGCAGGTGACTGAAATTCACTTTAAATAAAGCGTTCCGGTACATCTTCAGGTCGTTCAGCTTATTAAGCCCGGTGAGATCCAGCGCACGGATCTTATTATCATTGAGGTACATGGTTTCCAGGTTGGTGAGGCCCTTCACGCGTGCATACTCCATGTTGTTATTAGCGCCGTAAATGCTTCTCAGGCTGGCCATTCCTTCCAGGTCCAGTGTTTTGATCTGGTTATCATAAAAACCAAATTCCTTGAGGTTGGTAAAACTTTTAATACCGGTAAGATTGGCAATACCAGCGCCATTTACATACAGCCGGGTCACCTTCTGGGCTTCTGTTGCCTGTATCTCCCCGTCGTTGTTGGTATCAAAGCCCTGGTTGATCAGCGCCGCTTTGAAATTGGCATCCGGAATTTTGACGGTTTGTGCCTGTATTTGCAATGCCATCAAAAGAACAGCAAATAAGAATATCTTTTTCATGGCTCTGTTTAGTTACTGATAACGGTATTCACTACTTCTCCCTCTTTATTTACTTCTACAAATCCGGCTACTTCATCTTCTGCTTGATAATAATAAGAATAGGCATTATAAATAGGTTCAGACCTGACTTCATTGCCGCTGTATACGTTGTAAAAGGTACGGGTACCGGTGCGGAGGATAAGATTCTTCTTCCGCTCATACTCAATCCAGGTAACGAGATAATACTTCCCCGGTTTGAGTTCTGTAAATTCAAAGTTACCCTGGTCATCCAGGTAGCGGCCTTCTATGCGGTAAGTGAAGGCGTCGTTAGTCATGGAGGCTTGTTTCTTTCCTTTGTTGTACTTCTTCTTCAGCTCAAGAAACTCAGTAAAATAAGGGGTTACCGGAAACAGGATGATATTATGGCCTTTTGTGGCAAAATTAACTTTGCCTTTCTTTTTCAGAAAAGCATTACCCCGGATGGTAGCAGTGCCGGGCTCCAGTAACTTGTTGGTAGCCGCCTCATCGAAGGAAGCAGCAGGGAGAATATATTCCACTCCTTTTTGCGCAGATGCCGTGATGGAAGCCGATGCAAAGTATAACATACAACCGATCAGCAGTGATTTCCGGTTCATAACAAGTTCTGTTTTTAATATTCCAGCACATGATAACCATGGGGGAAATTATACCCCAAAAGACGGAATACCATGGCAATTCAGCAATACCTGCAAACAGTCATTTAAATCTACCTGGATACAGGTATAAAAAAACCGCATGGATCCATGCGGTTATATAGCTTTCCGGAGATGACTAAGCCAGTGTTTCTGTATATTTTTTGAAATTATCCAGGATAGCCTGCCAGCCGCCCTGTTGCATTTCAACGCTATGGGTGTCTTCTGCGTCAAAGGTTTCTGTAACAGCGGTGGTGTCGCCGGCAGTGGAGAAGGTCACCCGTACTGTTCTGCCATCACCCATGGTGTAGGTAATGAGTTCGTGTTCCGTCACTTCGTCGTACACGCCACCGAAATCAAAACCAAAACTGCCGTCTTTAGCTTCCATCCGGGTTTCGAACTTACCACCCGGGCGCAGGTCATTTACAGACTTTGGAGAGTGCCAGTCCTCTGAAGCAGTATTCCACTTAACAATATGTTCGGGTGCATTCCACAACTCCCATACTTTTGCAACAGGTGCATTAATGGTTGCGCTTACCGTGACTTTCGTTGTGTTATTAGCTGTTTGCATGTTTTTAAGATTTAAATGTTAACCGTTATTGTTAATGCAAACATAGCATGAGTATTTTATTCCCGGCATGGCTGAATACGACAAAATAGTGTCGTATTTGCGACAGCCGCCGCAATACCGGTTTACTTCCAGTTTACCACCGTAAATACAATGGAAGAATAGTGGTCCTTTTCATACAGCACACCTATTTTCTTCCTGCCCAGCTGCACAATGTCAGAGTATGCCGCGTAGCCATATCCGGCTTTTTTTGAGCCATCCCCTTTATAGATGATATAGCTTTTCTTCCAGGTGCGCCCGTCGTCGAAACTGATGCGGAGTGTGAGGTTATCCCTTTCCAGTGAATCGGCAGCATTGCAAAAGGCGAGTATATTTTTGCCTTTAGAAGTACCTATGTCCAGGATGCTGCCCTGGCATACGGCGTCTACCAGCTGATGGTCAAAATAAGTGGTATCCCAGGTAGCGCCGCCATCACTGCTGACAGACACGATCCGCTCCTTCACATCCTTTGCCTGGTTACGGCTGTTCATCATCAGCTTATCGCCGGAGAGTTGAGCAGCCATCGATTCATTGCTACCGGGCAAATTAATACTGTTGCCTAAATGAAATGTTTTACCATGATCATCGGTGTAGTACCCATGTGCCACATAATGCCGGGCGCCGGGCAATGCTTTACCAGCAGTGTGATTGGCAGCAATAAAAATTCTTCCTTTAAATTTCCCCTCAGAAAACTGCATAACATGGCCAGGCGTATTGGCGTAATAGCGCCAGTCTTCCGCAAAATTAAACGCCGGGTCAATATCAGGTTGCTTAGGACGATGCACCTGCAACGTAATATCCACCGGCGCCGCCCACGTGCGACCGCCATCCGCAGAGGTGATATAATAGCAATGCTTTATTCCTTTGCCTTTAATAATATCTCCCTCCTTATGTGTACCCGTGTTGTAAAAAAGAAAGACCCTGCCCTGCGGATAGGCCGGATCGGTAAGATCAACCACCGGCGCGGGATTGGAGAGTTGCAGGTTATCGGCGCCTGCCACCACCTGCATGGGTGACCAGGTTTTGCCTTTATCCTTACTGCGTTTCATCACCATATCAATATCCCCGAAATCGTCCATCCCGTTTACACGGCCTTCTGCAAAAGCCAGCAAATCGCCATCGGGCAATGCAATAATTGCAGGGATGCGGAATGTTTTATAACCATCTGTTCCGGAAATAAAAACGGGTATTTCTTTTTGTTGTGCATAGGTAGTGCCGAGGCACATCAGCAGCAGCACAGTCATTATCTTTTTAATCATCATTATTTATTTATCAGGTCAATATCATTGGTTTTCGGACGCAAAAAACATAGTTGAATAATAATCGCCACCAGTACGATTCCCGCCAGCATGGCAAAGCTTTGCCCGAGGTTGCCCGCATCCGTGGAGCGTCCCAGCAGATCGGTGATAAAAGCGCCGGCAAATACGCCGGACATATTCAGTAGCCCATAGGCAGTAGCCCGGTATCCTGATGGTACAAACTGGCAGAGGATAGGCATGTTATTGCCATCAAACATACCAAAGCCCACACCAAACAGCACGGCCGCTCCCATTATGTGCGCCAGGCTGTGTCCCAGCCCTATCAGCAGCAATGCAGGGATGGTCAGCGATAAGCCGATGGCGCTGGTGTAAATTCTTCCCTTGTTATTTTGCTGTACCCACTTGTCAGATAATATGCCTCCGAAAATTACCCCGAGGAAAGAAGAAGCCGCGATAGTTATGGTAGATAAAGGGCCTGCGGCCGACATATCTATCTGTAAACTTTCAGAAAATAAAGTCGGCAGCCAGTTTTTGATCCCCCAGCCAGGTAGACTCGGAATGGCAAAATAAAACAGGAGTATCCAGAAAGAAATATTTGTCATCAGTAATCCAAACCCTTTCAGAAAAGGCGGCCGCTCCTTTAGCGTATCCGGCGGGCCTTTCACGGCTTCCCTCAAACATACGATCAACACCAGGGAATATACAATACCAATGATGCCAAACGTATGAAAGGTAGCATGCCACGAGAACCTGGCGGCAATAGTAGCGCCAAAACCGCCAAGCGCTTGTCCCATGTAAAGCCCGGTCATATGAATGCCCACAGCCAGCGACCGGGTGGCAGAGGAATGGAAATCTGCTATGAGCGACAGTCCGGCCGGTATATACAACGCCTCGCTAACGCCCATCACCGCGCGTAACCAATACAGCTGCTGAAAAGTAGTAGCATAGCCCATGGCAAATGTTACCCCCGACCACACAAACAGGCTGCCCACAATCAGCCATTTCCGGTTAAGCCTGTCCGCAATAATACCCGACAACGGGCTCATAAATCCATAGATCCATAGGAAGATGGCCATCAGGTAGCCAAAATTCGTGGCCGATTGCAAAGCCGCAATATCCGCCTGCATGGCGGGTTTCATGGTCGACAACATCTGCCTGTCCATGTAATTCAGCAATGCTACTACCCATAGCAATCCTACTACTACCCAGCGATAACTTCCTTTATTGGACATGATACTCAGATCAGTTGAAAAATAATTTACCCGAAATTATCACCGGCGTGCGCACTCCCGCTTTTATTTCCCCGGAAGGAATCATGATCACCCCGTTCCACAGCAATGCGGTGGTGGTAACAGGTCCTTCCATCGTTAAAGCGTTTGTTGCTTTCCATTGGCCGGTGGTGGTGTTATATAGTAATACTTCTTTTGTGAATCCCGGATGTGTATTCAGCAACGCCTTCTTTTCATTTGTCAGCGCTTCTTTCCTGATGGCATCAGTAGCCGCACTGATGGCGGCATTCAGCGCTTCCATCTTACTGAATACGGCTCCTTTGTCGCCGCTGAAACACAGGATTTCATGATCCCCCACGGCGAGCCCCGTGCCTGCGGATACAGGGTAAGGCAGCGGATTTTTCCGGGTCCATGCTTTTGTATGCAGATCATAGCGGTAAGTGGTATTAAAAATATCGCTGATGCCGTTACTGTTTTTCCGTCTGCCTCCGACCAGGTACACGCCGCCATCCTGTACCGCCATTACAGCATGGGAAACGGCCACCGGTATATCTGCCAGCGTTTGCCAGGCAGTGCCCGGCGTGGATACATCCAGCGAAAAGAATTTAGCGGAGGGACCGTTCACCGATTCGCCACCGGCTATATACAGCGTATGCTGATAACAGGCGCCCGATAAATTGGTGAGCGCTACCGGTAATGATGGCAGCGATGTGAAAGTAATTTCACCGGCAGTGTTACATGTTAGCAACGTTACTTTATCCGTGGGACCGTGATCATTTTCACCACCTGCGTAAATAAGGCCTTCCGGCATGCTCACATTGGCGCTATACGCCAGCGGTTGCGGCAATGTTTGCCGGCTTACCACACCCGGCAGCACATTCCCTTTTCCATCTTGCCGGAAAATATAAATGTCCTGTTTATAATTCTTTATACCGCCGTTCCACGGCATGGCCGCCGGGAAATTGGCGCCGCCGGCCACGATCATTATATCATTACTAATGCCTGCTACCGGCCCGGCTACGCCGGGTTGCACCGGTTGCCCGGCAGCAGGCGGAAGTACTGCCGCCACAGACCATTGCACATTTCTCACTTGGGCGTTGATATTGTTCACCGTTGTCATCATAAATATCGAATAAAGCAGGTATTTCATGAATGCTGTACTTTCTGAAAAAATGAAATGGCTTCCAGCTCTTTATACAATTTATCGTATTGCGCGGGAGTAAACGTGGTTAAAGGCAGCCGGCATGGCCCCAGGTCCCAGCCTAGCATTTTCATAATCGCCTTCTGCGCCGGTATAGGCGGGTATTTTGCAAAGATCCTGATCGCCTCTACCATGAATAAATGCTGTTGCTGCGCGGCTTTTATATCGCCTTTTTCAAAATACGCTTTTGTTTGCAGATACAGCGGTGCGGCAAAGGTATACGTGCTGCCGATAGCACCTTTCGCGCCCACAGCCAATGCAGGCAGCAACAATTCATCGAATCCGAACAGCACATCGAAGCGACCGTTCTGATAATTAAAACAGGATTGATATTCCTGGATGGTGGAAGAGGTGTATTTGATCCCTGCCAGGTTGGGGATCCTGTCGCCGGCTATTTCCAGGAACTCCATCATATCCATGCCTACACCGGTGAGCGTAGGAATATGATAATAATAAAAAGGCAGTGCAGGCGCGGCAGCGGCAATATCCGCCATGGCATCGGCGAGCACTTGTACCGAAGTAGGTTTAAAATAAAATGCGGCCACCGAGGAAAAGGCGTCTGCTCCTATGGAGGCCGCATGGGCGGCCAGCTTCCGCGATTCGGCGATGCTGCTGTGACCAACGTGCACAATGATCAGCAACCGCTTAGCGGCTGCTTTTACAAATGCTTCTGCTACCTGCATTCTTTCTTCGGTGGTCATGTTAGGACCTTCGCCATTACTGCCGCAAACAAATATTCCTTTTAAGCCGTCTTTTACCAGCTTATCGGTTAAAGCGGGTACCAGCTCCAGGTTCAGGGAGCCATCCCTGTGAAAGGGAGTAAATGCGGCTGCGATCAGTCCTTCAATATGTTCATGCTTCATGAAATGATACTTTTATATTGGGTTATTCGGGTTTCGAAGTAGCGTAACCAGGCGTTTGGTTAACGAGCAAATCGGTGGTCCATACGTTGGCATCGATCGGCCATAATATTTTATATGCCTGTGTGGCTTTATTCAGCACGCCAAAAGGATGGCCTGCATTGATAAATACCAGCGGTTCATTGCCGTATTTCATTCTGCGCAAATCGTACCAGCGTTTGCCTTCATGTACAAACTCTTTACCGCGTTCTGCGAAGATGGCAAGTTCATTGGCATCTTTAGACGAATTTACGAAAGGAGCCGGATCAATACCAGGGCCGCCGAAGGCACGGTCGCGCACGGCTTTGATATAAGGCGACGGATCGCCCCCTTCTGCATTCACTATTTCTGCCAGCATCAGCAGCCGGTCGGCCTCGCGGTAAACGGGCCAATCGTCGGAGAAATATCTCTTTTGTGTTACGGCATCAAAAGCGCCGAGGAATTTACGTAATACGGTGTTCCGCACTTTCACCACGGGGGTTCCACTGGTTTTATCTACTTTATAAAAATCGTAGAAGGTGGCCACTTTGCGCTGGTCCAGGTTATCATAAGCCTGGAATAATTTAAAGCTGTAACGGTAACGTTGAATGATCTGTTTTGAATTTACCTGTCCGATGTTCAGCGGATCCGTGAGCTTTGGCCCCGAGGCGAGTGAATCTGCGTACCAGTCCTGCGCCATACCGGGCAGGTCGTAAGTAAACAATGATACGCTGGACATTTCAGCTTCGTTTACCATGAAAGAAATCGCAAAAATGATTTCGCTATTTTTTTTGTTGGCATAAGCAAATACGTCGCTGAACTTTGGCAACAAACTGGTACCTGTTACAGCATTGAGCGCAGATTTTGCGGTGGCCAGATCCGCCGTGTTACCATACACCCTGGCTGACCATAAATATATTTCGCCTTTCAGCATTAATGCTGCCGCCGGCGACCATTGTCCTTTGGATTTTGCCGCTGCCATACCAAAATTAGTGACCGCCTTATCCACATCCGACTTCACCGACGCCAGCACTGCTGCTTCCGTAGCCCGTGGCATGCGCAGTAATACGGGATCTGTTACACCGTTAGCCACATCAGGAGTTAACCGCAGCGGCACACCGCCATAAGTACGTAACAGGTGAAAATAGTAATAGGCTCGCATGGCATATGCCTGGCCAAGCAGGTATTTCTTTTTATCATCTCCCAAAAAACTGGCTGCTTCCACTTTTTGTATAAAGAGATTTATTTGTAAGATGGGTCCGTAGAATCCGGCCCAGTTGTTCACACCGGAAACGTTTTCTTCCAACCGTTGCTCAATAAGGGGACTTTCCTGCAACGATAATGAAAAAGCTTCTTCCGTGGTAAAGCCACCACCGCGCATTTCCCCCAACCGGAAGAATTGGAACTGGTCGTTGCGAAACTCATTATGCAAGCCTGTCATAAAGCTGGTAATCTGTGCTTCATTCTTCCAGAAGTTAACATCTCCGAAAGAATCTTCCGGCGACAACTGCAATGTTTTTTTACAGGAGCTGGCAGCGGTTACTATCAGTGCCAGCAGGAAAATATATGTTGTTTTCATGAGTGCTGATTTGATTGCGTTAGAAAGTGAGGTTAGCGGAGAATACCAGTGATGTGGGAATCGTATATACGCCATCCTGCTGCCCGGTGCGTTCCGGCAGCGCCAGCATTTTATTACTGATGTATCCAAGGTTTTGCCCGGTGACCATCACCGTTAAGCCCGCAATATTTGCGTTATTAAGCATCTTCTTCGGCACTATGTAGCTCAGCGTTACTTCGCGGAAAGCGAGATAGCTGGAGTTTTTCCAGAACATATCACTGTGGCGGTCGTAGTTCTTTTTCAGCTGCTGATCCTGGTTTACGTAGATCGGGTATTTAGCGTTGGGATTTTCCGGTGTCCAGGTATCTTTTACCAGGTCGGTGCCATTGAATTCTCCCTGCATGCTGCCGAGCGCCCACATTTGTTTTACATCCATCTGCATAAAACCGATGGCGTAATCAAGACGGGCAAACAGTTGTAATCCTTTCCAGCCGGCAGCTACATTGACCCCACCGGTCCAGCGCGGAATGGTGTGACCTAATGATACACGGTCCCTGAAATCGATCGTATCGTTCCTGTCGAGGTCTTTCCATTTCATATCACCTAGACTGGTAGCCCAGAATCCGGTGAGCCCGTTTTTATCTATCAGCTGCTGACTGGCTACCGGGCGGCCGGCGGCATTGTTCAGCTGCACCTGGCCGGCAGCGAGATCTATTTTGTTGTAGGCCGCTAAATCAGCGGTTGTTCTGATGATGCCATCCGTTAAATAGCCGAATACTTCGCCTGGCTCCTGCCCTTCCTGCAAACCGCCGGCCCATATAAGCCTGCCGGTAGATGGATCATAGATCTGCACCCCGTTCTGACGGTTATTTTCATTTCCGTTGTAAGGCAGTTTCAACACCACGTTTTTATTCCACGCCACATTAGCACCCACGCTAACATTCCAGTTGCCCGACTGCAATACTTTATAATTCAGGTCTGCTTCAAATCCCCTGTTCCGCATGGATCCGTTGTTGGTGAGAATGCTGCCTACACCGGCGGATCCGGGCAGGTTTACGCTGGCAATTTTATCGGTGGTGATCCGGTTGTAATAAGCGATACTTCCGTTCAGGCGGTTATTGAATAATCCGTATTCCACGGCGCCTTCAACGGTATTTGTTTTCTCCCACCGCAAGCCGGGATTGGGAATATTACCCAATGAAAATCCGATCACACTTTCATAACGGGTGGTAGCCGGGTAACCACCCTGGAGGGAATATACATCGATAGTGCCGTCGGAGCGTTTTCCCACTTCACCGATGTTACCATTCTTTCCCCAGCTGCCGCGCAATTTCAGGAAGGATAACCACTTGCTGGTGTTCACCATAAAGTTCTCCTTGTGCAGCAACCAGCCCACTGAAGCACCGGGAAACAGGCCATACTGGTTATCGCCTATCAGCCTGGAATAGCCGTCCCTTCTGGCGGTAAACGTAGCGAGGTATTTTCCTTTCCAGTCGTAGTTAATACGCCCAAAGCCAGAGAAGATACGTTCCCGGAGATGATACGAATTTTGCCCGCGGGTGTTGGCGTCGCTGGAGGTTAATCCCAACGTCGGGAAATCATCTGTAGGCGCCAGTTTCCCGCTGGCCGACAAGCCATAATTATAAGCGTCAAAAAATTCACCGCCGATCATGGCGTCGATGTTGTGATCGTCGTGAATAATTTTGTTGTAGTGAAGGGTGGCGTTATAGGTTTGACGCACCGTGCGATCGAAGGCTGCACTGCTGTTGCGGGTGCGGTCCCATCCTGCGTTGGGATCGGTTTTACTCATTACGCCGGTACGGAAATCTTTGTTGAATGATTCGTTAAAGCTTTCGTCGTACATGAGAATGGCGCCCGCTCTGAAGTAGAGATCTTTGTACAGGTCAACTTTAAAAGATTGGGCGAGGGTAAATTTATCTGCCTGGTTTTTCCGGGAATATTTGTCCATGTTCACGGCGGGGTTACCATCGCCTGCATTCCTTCCCAGGAGCGGTTCCCCGTTGGTGTTGCTGCCACGCATGGTAGGCGCGGCCATCAGCAAACGCCCCCAGTAATTCACATCGCTGGTTTGTGCCTGATCCCGGGAGTTGGCGCGGGAAAAGGACACATTGCTTTCCGACTTCAGCCAGGTTCTTATTTTGTAATCGCCGTTGAGCGTAAAATTCAATCGCTTGTAAAACGATTTGCGTGCAATACCATCTTCGTTATAATAACCGAGGTTGGCATAGTAGGCGCCTTTTTCGTTACCACCGGTCATACTGATATTATAATCCTGTGTGAGTGATTTTTTATTAAAGGCATTGTCTCCATAACTGAAGCCTTTATAGATAAGGTCTGCATAGGTACCGTTGGGATCATACTGCCCGGCGGCATTGGTGGGGATAGCGTCTTTCATCACTTTCCAGCCGTCGTTGGTGGAGAGCAGTTCCCTGTTCTGATCGGTGAGGCGCATGGGGCTGAATAAGGCATTGAGGTTGTAGTTGCCGTCTACAATATTTCCATCGGCATCTTTATAAACGTTGCCGGTACCACGTGGACCGGAAGCATTGATCAGGCTTTGGTTACCGTTTACCTTATAGGTTTCCACCAGTGCTTTTCTTCCCCAGTATAAATATTCTTCCGGGGTGAGTAAGGTGTAGGGAGAATTTAAATAGTTGAATCCTGTTTTTACTTTCAGGTTAATTTCCGATGTCCCTGACTTTCCTCTTTTGGTGGTGATCATGATGACGCCGTTGCTGGCGCGGGCGCCGTAGATGGCTGTAGCCGATGCGTCTTTCAGTACTTCCATACTGGCAATATCTTCCGGGTTGATATCACTTAAAGAGGGGCGGAATTGTCCGTCGATGATGATGAGTGGACTGCCGGAGCCATCGAAGTTGGTACCACCGCGGAGGATGATGTTGGGGATAGCGCCGGGTTTACCGGAGTTGGTGGATACTCTCACCCCGGCAATGGTGCCGGCCAGCGCCTGTGCGGGGTTGGCGCGGATACCGGATTCGAGGATCCGTTTGTCCAGTCGCGCTACTGATGCGGTCAGGCTGCTCTTCTTTTGTGTACCATATCCCACTACTATTACTTCATCCATTTTAGAGGTAGCGGATACCAGGGAGATGTTTACCGTGGTGCGGTTTCCTGCTGCGATTTCCTGCGGCGTAAACCCGATATAGGAAATGCGTAGCACATCTTCGGGTGCAGCTGCTATGCTGAAGTAGCCTTCCGCGTTGGTGATGGTGGCCGTTTTCTTTCCTTTGATGACAATGCTTACACCGGGCAGTGGCTGCTGATCTTCTGAAGAGATGATCCTGCCGGTGATTTTCTTTGGTTGAGCTACAGCTATTGTACTGATGGCAATGGCAAGGAGTACCCCCATCAGTTTGTTGAGAGCAATTTTCATACGGGAATTTGTTTAGACAATTAACTTGTACTAATATTCTTAAATACTTATGTACTACATATTAAAATTGCCTAAAAAAATCCATACCGCAAAACATTTTTCAAAAAAAGAAAATGCCGGTGTATGGAAAGATGTATGAAAGCGAAGGCCATAGCCACTTTTGGAGCAATGGACTGGCGTAACTTATCGTGCTTACTTTTTCAACTTTTTGAAATGATGTTCAAGATGTTTCCGCATGCCTTCGCGGAATTCTTCCCGGGAGCCATTCTTCAACAGGTTTACCAAATCGATATGTGATACCTTGCCTACGATCGGCACTTTTTCTTCGTTCACCAGGTGTCCGAAAATAGGAAGCAGCATCGTCTGAAAACGTTGCATGGTGCGGTTACCGGTCATCTGGTAAATTTTACCATGAAATTCTACTTCATGTTTAATCCGGAAATTTTGTTTGGTGGGTGTTGTCTTCTGACTGAGGGCAATTTTCTCCAGTTCTTCAATATCCTTTTTTGTTTTGCGGATATACAGGATATCTGCCAGCCCCATTTCCAGGGTAAGCCGCAATTCAAAAATATCCTGCAGCGTGGTATCGTCGATGATCAGCGGATCCATTACACGTTCCATGGAGCCCAGGATATCGGGGCTGGACAGTACCATACCTCTCCGTTTCTTTGTTTCAATCATGCCCAGCATTCTCAAGCGGCTGAGGGCCTCGCGCAATACATTACGGCTCACTCCCAGGGCTTCTGTCAACTCCATTTCTTTTGGCAGGGCATCCCCGGGTTTGAACGATTTTCGTTTGAGATATTCCAGCAGCTTCATTTCCACCTCGTCTGCCATCGTTTTATAACTCACTTTTCCAATATCGATATGTAAATTCTCAATTCCCATAAAACAAGCTGATATTTTGTTTAAATGTACTACAAATTAACAGATCACCAGGATCACATCAATAATATGCGTTTACTCATGCAGCATCACCGGCTGCTCTTGTAATTGACGGCGGGTATATTCAAGCCCGGCTGTATAAATAGCCTCCAGGTGCTTGAAGTCAAACATACCGAATTTACCCAGGTCTGTTGGTTCAATAAAATAGCTGCACAGCAACTTGTTTTTCAGTACCGGCTCACGAATGGCCAGGTGAAGGGTTCTTTCCACATTGGCCAGGAAACCTTCTGCCGGGTTGTAAGGCGTAAGCGGATTTACATGCACCCCAATGATATCGTGGTATTCGGCCAGGAGTGGTTCTATGGGCAGGTTGCCGGAAAGGCCGCCATCTACATACTGTACACCATTTATCTCCACCGGCGGGAACAGCAGCGGCACAGAGGATGCCGCCAGGATAACCGGGATCAAGGGACCTTCACTGAAAATACGTTGATTGCCCGTTAAAAAATCAGTGGCGGTGATATACAAAGGCGTATTCAGTTCTTCAAATGTCTGATGCCGGAGTGTTTGCTTTAGTACTTCTGCTACTTTTTTGAGAGACAGAAAACCGGCACGCCAGTTCCGCCAGTGCATCGACAGCCCAAGCTTATGCACCCGGAATATTTCCCTCACCTCATCGGTGTTGTATCCATCACAAATAAAAGCGGCTGCTATAGAACCCGCGCTGGTAGCCGAAATTGCTTCCGGGTAAATATCCTGTTCGGAAAATGCTTTTAAAACGCCCAGGTGGGCATATCCCCTGGCGCCACCACCGGATAAAACAAACGGGCGTTTCACAGATGGGCGGGTTTGCTGATCATTCATCCGGCTAATATAAAAAAACCTTCCGCATTTTACGGGGTAGTCTGAAACATTATATAAACGGGGCTCTCCCCCACTTCTAAACGCACAGCAGTATCCCCGGTTTTCTCCCACTTTACCTGTTTTGCAGGTTCATCTGCGGTGGTCATAGCGGTAGCGCTCACCGGCAACGACGGCAGATTATCCAGTACCGCATTTACCACATGTGGCTGATAGCCTTTCTGCTGATGGGTTTTGGCGCCGGTAGGCGACCAGGCCACCCATACCAGCATCTTCGGATCATCTCCCTTTATAAATTCAAACACATACAGGGAATCTGTTTCTTTTTTTACTACACGCCGGAAACGGTAGTCTCCCAATGTCTGGTACAGTTGCTTCACCGCCCAGAACGACATCTTCGGAACAAAATTCCGCGTAAGCCCGGAAGCGGCGTGAAAAGAAGCTTCATCTTCATCATTATAGTAATACAGGTAAGCACGCCGTATGTCAAGCGTAGCGAACATCAGAAAAGATCGCACCAGGTACTGCGCCTGCTGCAGATCGCTGGCTCCCTGCCAGTTCAGTTTCAGCGCCCAGTCTTTCCGGTGCTTCATGGCCTCCGGCGTACATGCATCATACCCGAATTCCGTTACCCATACTTCTTTGTCTTTTGCATGCTGATTGCGCCATGTAATGGCATCCTCTATTACTTTGAGATATTGCAGGGAATTATCTTCAGGATAACTTCTGTTCCAGCTGTTTTCATTGCCGGCAGATTGTGCTATTGTAGGATAAGTATGTACATTGATCACATCATAAAGGGGAAGTATTTTTTTATCTATATACAAATCATTCAATCCCTGTGAATATGGATCTGCCTTTACGGCTACTGCCGGTGTAACAATTTTCATAGCCGGATCGCCGGCACGCACCCCTTCGGCCATTTTTGTAAACAGCGTTTTGAAAAGCGCGGGATCAAACCTGGTACCTGGCTCGTTATCAATTTCCAGGGAAGTACATAATTTTTCCGCTCCTGATGGCCCGTAATAAGCCGCCATTGCTTTGCCATAATCATATGCCCACTGTTCCTTACCGGCCCATAACTGTTTGTAGTTAGGACTTCCCAATCCTACCCCCAGGAATTGCATGCAGATATCTGTTTCAAACCCCGCTTCTTTCCACGGACCATAAGCATCGCGTTTCCAGTTAATATTATTGATGGTGTTAGGAATGGTGATGGGATCGCCGGGGGCATTCACATCCCAGCTGATATTATGATAACTGCGCACCAGCCGGCATACCTGCTTATATAAATCCGGTTTGAAAGTAAGATGGCCGTTGACACCCATAAAATCCCTGAATAGCGGCCGGCTGGTAACCGGTATGGAATCAGTGGTGGCGAGGCTCGTTTGTGCAGGACCATGTTCTGCACAGCTGATCATAAGAGCAGTAAAGAAGAGGATGGTGGTAAACAAATACTTCCGTGGCATAATACAATGAGCATAAGGAGTGAAACAAAAGAGGCGAATGGTAAGGGTGAAGATATATAAATATCTTTACTCTTACCATCCGCCTGTATCATTGTTCGCTATTCGCGGTTAGTTCCTCCAGCCCGGCACCTGTTTATACACGCCGTTGCTCTGCGCAATTACATCAGGATTCATGGGCCATGCCATATGTTTGGCCGGGTCAAAATTACGTGCCGGCCATACCTGTTTTATTTCATAAGACGATAATGGATTCACCTTATCGCTGTGGATACGGCCATGTAAAGGCGCATTGATCTTTGCATAATCGCCCCATCTCTTGAGATCCTGCAGGCGGTCTGTCCATTCGCAGGCCAGTTCCACGCGGCGTTCATGCTTGAGATCCTCCATCGTAGGATTTGCAATACCTGCCAGTCCTACGCGGCTGCGCACTTCATTCAGCGGTGCAGCGGCTTCGCCTGCCCTGCCCAGTTTGATCAGCGCTTCTGCTTTAAAGAGCAGTATTTCCGCATAGCGCATCAGTGGTAAATTGAGTGCGGTAGTTGGATAATCCGGGCTCTGATTGATGTTGGTATTGGTGGTAATAACACCATCTTTACCATAAGAGTAAGGCTCCATATACTTATTCATCTGGAAACCCGACAAGCTGTTGGTAGAATAGTAAGAACGCACCAGGCCAAAGAAAGTGAACTTATCACCAAATTTCAGGATGGTTACTTCCCTTCTTGGGTCATTCGCTTCATATTCATCATACAGTTCTTCTGTAGGCTGGAAATAGCCCCAGCCATTGAAAATAGCCCAGCCGGTATTTTCCAGTACTACGCCCGGAAATTCAGAGCCACCCTGCACACCGGAAGTAACAGACCACATATATTCAGAGCTCCAGTTATTGGCGATACTGAAAACAGCGCGGTAATTCTGCTGGCTGTTTTCTTTTCCTTTGATGAGGGCGCGGTGACCTTCATCCCTGATCTTATCGGCGAGTGCGGGGATCAGCGACCATTTGGAGGCATCGTACTGTGCCCAGTAAGCGTATGCTTTTACCATATAGCCCCATGCAGCGGCTCTGTGTGCGCGTCCCTGGTCGGAGGTGCTGTACGTTTCAAAGAGGGGCAGCAGGGAGGCTGCCTTTTCCATATCGCTGACGATTTGTGCATAGTTGTCCGTTACAGAAGGCAGCTGAGGCGGAATACGTTTTCCGAATTCGGGATTTTCCGGTCCGTCGAAAGGAACGCCCTGGTCTTTATGCCCCCAGAGATAAGCCACCCAGAAATGTGCAAATCCGCGCATGAAATACGCTTCGCCCAATGCCTGGTTGCGTGCCGCTTCTGTAGTATTTTTTGAAGTGGGTACATTCTGGATCACCTGGTTGGCACGGTTGATCATTTTATACAGATCGGCCCACCCGCTTTTCAGGTAACCTTCACGGCCACTTGGAATAAAGTTCTTGATATTTTCACCGTCTGCCTTTGCCCGTCCTACAATCAGGTCGTCGCTGGCGTCCTGCACCCAGAAAAGGTCACGGCCCCAGGTAGATTCATTGCGCATGGCCACGTACATGTCGTTGGTAGCCTTCCGGAGATCATTGTCACTTTGCCAGAAGTAAGCAGTGGTAGGTGCGCCGTTGGGTTTTGTATCCACCCATTTGTTACAGGCACTAGCACTCAACATCAGCGATCCCGCGAGAAATATATGTTTGAATGTTGTTTTCATAAAAGCGTTTGGTTTGATCAGAATTTAATATTTGCACCCAGGGAAAACACACGTGATACCGGGAACTGGCCACCATCCAGGCCGATACCGCCCACTTCAGGGTCCATGCCGGTGTATTTGGTAATGGTGAGCAGGTTATCACCGCTGAAGTATATGCGAAGACCCTGGTTCCAGCTCATTTTCTTAAAGGTATAGCCGATCAGCAGGTTCTTTAATCTCAGGTAGTTACCATTTTCGAGATACCAGTCGGAGTTGGTCTGAAAATTTTTATTGGGATCATTCGCGGAGATACGGGGAATGTTGGATCCTTTATTTTCAGGAGACCAGGCATCCAGGATTTTATCCCAACGGTTGTATCCCTGTTCGGAGCCGCTTAAGGTGGTCATCTTGAAAGCGTTGAACAGCTTTACGCCGCCTACGCCCTGCATAAACAGGCTCAGGTCAAAATTTTTCCAGGTGAAGCTGGCCGTGAATCCATAAGTGAGTTTTGGGAATGCGTTGCCCATGTATACACGGTCGCCATCATTAATGGCGCCATCACCATTCTGATCTACAAATTTCAAGTCACCGGCCTTGGCACTGGGCTGGATCATTTTACCATCTTTCTGATAAGCTTTTGCTTCGTCGTCTGATTGGAAGATACCGGCCGTTTTTATCAACCAGTAAGAATAAAACGGCTGCCCTACTTTAGAACGGAAAGGCGTGAGCACTCCTCTGAAAGCATCATTGTGTACCATTACAGAGGAGGGATCAGTATCGATATATTCCACATTGTTTTTTAATGTGGCAATATTGGCGCTCAGGCTATATCCCAGCTGTCCTACGTGATCATTCCAGGATACGGCAACTTCCACACCTTTATTGCCGATTTCCCCTTTGTTAATCAGGGGCGCTTCCAGTCCAAAGGTATTGGGCCAGGCAGCGGCCTGTTGTTGAATCAGGTCGTAGGTGAGTTTATCAAAGTAATCGGCGGTAATGGACAGGCGTTGTTTCAGCAGGCTGATATCAATACCGATGTCTGTTTGCTGTGAAGTTTCCCAGGAAAGTGAAGGATTGAAGGCTGCTGTCATTGCCAGGGAATTGCTTCGTGGCGCACCATCGCCGATCTGAAAGGTATAATCCGGTGTGAGTTTAGCATAACCATAATAGTGTGCGATAGAGCCCAGGTTACCTATTCGGCCCCAGCTTCCCCTGATCTTGAGCAGATCCATCCATTTTACATTATCCATGAAAGACTCTGAGCTGATTTTCCATGCGGCGGTTACACCCGGAAATCCTTTGGAGCGGTAGCCTTCTGCTAACCTGCCGGCAACATCATTACGGTAACTGGCGGTTACAAAGTACCGGTCTGCCCAGCTATAGGATAATCTTCCTACGTAGGAAACTGTCCGGTCTTTCCATTCATCATCAGCCGGCAGATTCTGATCAAAGATGGTGGCATTGGTAAAAAACTGCGCCCAGTCTGCCTCATTTTCAAATCCTTTTGCAGCAGCGGAGAAATTGCGGTTAGATTCTTCCTGGCCGGTCATAGAGGCCATCACACCGATGTTATGCCGGTTGATGATCTTATTATAGTTAAGGGTATTTTCCCAGATCCAGTTATAACCTTTGTCTGTAGAATAAGTTAACGTATTCTGGTCATTTGGTTTTCCGGGTTCTGTTCTTCTGGGCTCAAAATTCTTCCACAGTGCATTTTGCTGACGGTAAGAAAAACGGGAAAGGTAAGTGAGGCCAGGGATAATATCAGATACTGTTAATTCTGTTACCGACTGCAGATCGTTTCTTTTGTTATAGGGTTTGTTTCTCAAGAGGGTAGCTACCGGGTTGATCACATCTCCATAGATCCCGTTATACTGGGAACCTCTCGGACCTACGCCGCCAAAGGTACCATCGGCGTAATACGGCGTGGCAGAACGGGGCATATACAGCGCAGAGAGAATAGCGCCGCTGTAGCCACTGGCTGTTTCTGCATCCCTGTTATCGTTGTTATTCCAAAAAATATCCTGGCGCAGTTTAACGTTCTTAGTAAACTGATAATTTGCATTAAATCTCAGGGAAATATTTTTATTATAGGTATTGATCAGCGTACCTTCTTCCTTCTCATAACGTGCCTGGAAAAGGGTAGAAAATTTATCTGTTCCGGCGTTTACACTGATATTGTGTCGTTGTACGAGGCCAGTGCGGAAAATTTCATCCATCCAGTCGGTGCGGTTTACCAGGCCATCCGGGTTTTTAGCAGGATTCCATCCTTCGAGCGGGGGCAATCCGGCATTGGTTTGTGCGAGGTTGGATACCCTGCCTTGTTCTTCCGCGGTGAGCGACTGCAACGTACGCCATGGTTGCTTGGCGCCTACGAAGCCGGTATACTGCACACTGGGCAACCCTTGTGTTGCCTGGCGGGTAGTGATGAGGATAACCCCGGCCGAACCGGAGAAAGCGCCGTAAATAGCTGCGGAAGCCGCATCTTTCAGCACCGTGATCGATTCCACATCTGCAGGGTTGTAAGGGGCGCCGGGCACTCCATCCACCACATACAGCACATTTTCACTGTTGGCCGAACCCACACCACGAATGGTTACCTTGTTGGCATTACTGGTATGTCCACCATTACTTACCACGGTGATACCAGGCACTTTACCCTGTATCATATTGGCAACATCCAGTACCGGGCGTTCTTTGATCTGTTTCATGTCTGGCACTACTGCTACGGCAGCGGAGAGGTCACCTTTTTTTGCGGTGCCATAACCAAGTACCACCACTTCATTCAGTGCGTTGTTGCTGGTTTTCAGTGTCAGGTTTACCGTATCTGAGCTACCGGCAGGCATTTCCACGGTTTCATAGCCTACATAACTGAAGCTGAGAATTGCTTTATCGTTTTCCAGGGTGATTTCAAATTTGCCATCGGCATCTGTAACGGTTCTTGTTTTAGTGCCCTTTACCCAAACAGATACGCCGGGAATAGGTTCTTTATCTTCGGTAGTTACGCGGCCGGTAATTTTGCGGGCGACTGCCTGGCTGGTTTGTACTTCCGGATCTTTTTCCGCTTTCCTGAGCAGGATTGCTTTGTCGCTTACGCTGTACTCTATACCTGATTTACTACGGAGCATGTTGAGGGCTTCGTTCAACGTAATATTATCCGGTTTGTAATCCCTGACAATAATTTTGTCGAAGTCCTGTTTTACATAATTAAATGTAAAGCTGCTCTGGTGCCCCAGTGCGCTCAGCACCTGGGAAAGGGAGGCACGGGAAATATCCAGTTTCACTTTTTCGCTCAACCCGGTTTGCCTGGCGTATCCGAAGGTAGCTGGCAACAGGGCACATCCCATTAGCAGGAAACGTTTGATGCGGGATACAGCAGGCCCGCTGCTGCGGGTATGCTGATCAGCGGAAGTAAATGTCATTTTCATGTGTTGAAATTTTCAGGAGCGTTCACGTGTTATTTAATAGATGGTCACCTGTTTGTCGGAAATACGGAATTGTTTACGGCTGATGTAGCATAGATTCCCCAGCATTTTTACGAAGCTGTCTTTTTGGAAGAGCACAGAAACATTTTTTTCGATGCCTTGTGTGTTCTCCCATTTCACCTGATAACCGTTGCGTGTGCACAATCGCATTACGGCATCTTTGAAAGGCAGATCGGTAGCGCTGAATGCGCCTTCTTTCCAGGCGGCCACTTTGCCGGCTTCTGTAGCGGAAATATTCAGTGCTTTATCTTCATTATTATAAGCGGCGGCATAGCCAGGTTTCAGTATGGTACTGTCTTTTCCCGTATGTACTTTTACTTTACCCTGTACCAGTGATACACGGGTTAATCCTTCGCCGGCATAGGCTTCTACGTTGAACTGCGTGCCCAGTACCTGGATCGCGAGATCCCTGGTGTGGATGACGAACGGCTTGTTCCTGTTGCCCTGTACTTCGAAAAAGCCTTCTCCGGTGAGTTGTACATTGCGGCTTTGTTTATTGTAGTCCTCTTTCCATTTGAGAGAAGCGGCGGTATTCAGCCAGATGCGGGAGCTATCCGGCAGTACGACCAGTTTAATATCGCCGGTTTCATTGGTAACCTGGAATGATTTGTTATCTGCGAGGCGGGCAGGTGGCTGCTGTGAATAACGGAGCCACATAAATCCTGCACCGGCCAATAACAAGATGCTGGCGGCGGCAGCCCATTGGGCAGCACGTTTTTTCCACCAGGCCACCGGGGCAGCCGGCAACATGCTGTGAAAATTAGCCAGGAATTGCTGCCGGTAAAGGTTTGATTCCAGGGCAGACAAATCTGCTTCGTTGTTTAAACCGTCATACCAGTTGTTCCAGTAATACCAGTTCTTCCTGCGTACATTTTCCAGCATGAAACTTTTTCAACAGGGCTTCTGCCCTTGGATATTTTTGTATTGCCATCTGTTAATGAATACCCGCAACACAAAAAATGTTAACTCGATCTAAGGTTAAGGAATTGTAAACAGTAAAAAAGAGGAGATAAGGCTGGCAGACAAAGCCGGATTTGCTTTAATATGTGCCTTTACCTGTTTAAGGGCACGGCTGTATAAAACGCGCGCGGAGCCGGCATCTATACCCAATTGCTGGGCAATTTTCTGATAAGAATAGTGGTGGTTTACGCGAAGGATAAATAGTTGGCGCTGACTGGGAGAAAGGATTTCCAGCGCTTCAGAGATAATGGTTTCTTTTAGTCCGTGCAGTTCGTCGGAGGCTATTGCACCCGGTGACTCCAGGGTGTCGTTTAATAGTATTTCCAGCTTTTTCAGGTGTGCCTGGTAACGGCCATTGGTGCGATAGTATTTAAAGATGCGCAGTTTCAGTGCATGGAGCAGGTAAAACTCCAGCGTTTCATCTTTGGGCACTTCCTCCCATTTCACCCATAGCGAAAGCAGCACATCCTGTACAATATCAAATGCGTCGTGCGGATTGGTTTTGGCCACGGCAATACCGAGTAACTTATCCCAGTAGGAAGCTACAGCCGCTTCAAAGTCGGCCTGGCCGGAAACCCCGGATGCATGATGGAAAGATATTTTCTTAAGCGCAGACATAAGTTGAAATATAACAGTCCCTACAAAAGTAATTGTCTAATATTACGTGGATATTAACGTTATGAATCCAGGCTTCTTTTCTTTTGAAAATCGATTTAGCAGATCCTCACAGGAAGAAGTGGTGTTGCTCCTGTACTGTTCATTATAAAGTTGTTACTGTTCTTTGATTGATATTTTAATGTGGACTGATTGGCCTCAATCAAATATAAATTTACTTTTTCAAACGGGAAAGAATATTTATAAAGCGTACATCTTACCTCAAAAAAAGTATCTTTCTGCCTGTTTTAAAAAGTCGCCTATGCTCACCGAAGATGCAGCTATCGCCATACAGGAAGAATTGCGCCGGCAGGTAATCACCACCGATGAATTGCCGGATACCATTAAAATTATTGCCGGCACCGATGTGGAATACGACAAAGATTCCAACCTGATTGCCGGCAGCATTGTATTGCTGGATTACACCACGCTGCAGGTACTGGCCGTGGCTACTCATTGTATGGAAGTCACCTTTCCCTATATCCCCGGATTATTTTCCTTCCGGGAAATGCCTCCCCTGCTGAAAGCCTGGGAAAAACTCCCCCTGCTTCCGGACCTCATCGTTTGTGACGGCCAGGGACTGGCCCATCAGCGCCGTTTTGGAATGGCCTGTCACTTTGGGGTAGCGGTTAACAAACCCGTGATCGGCTGTGGTAAAACACGGCTATGTGGTGAATATCATCACCTCGGAGAAGAAAGAGGCAGTGTTGCGCCCTTAACAGAAGCCGGTGAGCATATCGGTAATGCACTGCGGACACAAACCGGCATTAACCCGGTATTTGTTTCCACAGGACATAAAATATCGCTGGCTACCGCCACTGACATCGTACTGAAACTATGTACACAATACCGCTTACCGGAAACCACCCGGATATCCGATCATTATGGACGACTGGCGCTGCTTGAATACAAAAAAGAAGGGTGATAGAAATATTTGGAGAAATGATTTTATTATTTATATATTTGCAACCCCAAACGGGGAATACAGAATGGCTGAAAGGCTTGCCTGTAGGAAGGATCGGTAGTTCAGTTGGTTAGAATGCCGCCCTGTCACGGCGGAGGTCGCGGGTTCGAGTCCCGTCCGGTCCGCAAAGCCACTCTTTAAGAGTGGCTTTTTTTATTAAAACCCGCTAGAATCGGGTTTTAGCAAGAAAAGCATATTAAGTAATAACAAACATTACCAAAGAGAAAGGGTACCTAAAAGGGTACCTGTTTTATTTCCGAAATTGGTACCCGCGGTTAACCCTAATGAATTCACTCCTCCCGCTGACTATCTTGATTTTATTAAGAAATATAATGGGACGGAAAGAGCAATCGGAAATAATCAAAATCTGAAATTGTGGGGTATTGAGGAACTTGTTAAATTAAATACGTACTATGAGGTGGACCGCTATGCACCTGATTATTTCATTTTTGGCTCTGATGTAGGAGGAACAGCATACGCTTTCAATAAGCAAAATTCGTCAATAGTATAAGCTGACCGACAGAAAAACTATCACGGAATATGAAAATTGAGCAACACTTATCTAAGAATGAGTTGACTGACAAGCAGTTTTTGGTGATTGCATCTGAAACGGTTAAATATCTTGGCTGGCGTATCAGATTTATCTCAGATGCCGGTGTCATCGCTTATACCAATAATGGCGAGCATTCCTGGAACGGAGAAATCACTGTTAAACTAGACACATCTGGTGCTACGGTGCAATGTGTCACCATATCAAGTCTGCTAACTGACAACGGACGCAGCGAGGCCGTGGTACGTGCATTTGTTTTCTCATTTGAAAAGCTAAAATCAGAGATCAACGAAGATGAAGTGTGTGAAAAATATAAAAGCTACAAAAAAGATTTTATTCCTGCTTACGAAGATACTCTAAAGCCCGATATCAGGCCGAAATTTCATTTTTTAGGTGGGTTGCTGTCTTTTTTTAAACCGGCAACAGGCTACTTTTTTACCCCAATTCTAATTGTGCTCAATATTTTAATCTACCTCATCATGGTATGTTCGGGTGTAGCTGTATTCGAGCCTGATGCTGCAAGCATGACCACATGGGGAGCGAACGCAACTATTTATACGCTCGGGGGTCAATGGTGGAGATTAATTACGAGCTGCTTTATTCACTTCGGCATAATCCACCTGCTGCTAAATATGTATGCCCTTGCTTTTGTAGGATTATTTTTAGAACCGTTTCTGGGAAGGGTAAAATTCATCACAGCATACCTTCTGGCTGGCATTTTTGCAAGTGTGATCAGCCTTTGGTGGCATGACAATACCGTGAGTGCCGGCGCCTCAGGCGCTATCTTCGGATTATATGGGGTATTCCTTGCACTGTTAAGCACAAATCACATCGAGCGTTCCATGCGCAAAGGTTTGCTCACAAACATCGGCCTTTTTGTGGTTTACAATTTAGTATTCGGCAGTTTTAAAAGTGGAATAGATAACGCAGCACACCTGGGGGGACTGCTTGCAGGCGTGATGATCGGATACGCCTTTTACCCCGCTTTGCAAAAACCCGGGAATGTCTTGTTAAAATGGCTTACACAGATATTGTCGGTAACTGGTGTCATTCTTGTCTCAGCGGTAATCTACGTTAACCTTGCCAAGAGCGACAAGGTTACCTACCAGAAGCAGATCCAGGAATTTTACCAAATCGATACCAATGCATTAAAAGTGCTAAGAGGGCAGGAAAACGGTACGGGCGAAGAATTATTTCGGGCACTGCAACAAGGAAAATCAGCCTGGAGCCATGGTATTGAATTGATCACCGAATTGGATAAAATGAACCTCTCTAACCGGTTACACCTGCGCAACCAAACGCTCATCAAATATTGCAGACTAAGAATAAAAGCTTGTGAACTAATCGCCCAGGACCCGGAGCAAGGTATAAATAGTTATTCATCAGAAATGCAACAGATTAATATGCAAATAGGGGAAGTTCTTGACGATCTGAAATAAGACTAAGGGTATAAATAGACTAAGGAGCTGCACCGTGGAGTAGGATACGCACTTCCTCATCCAAGGTAACCATATTTAGCTATGCAACCTTTTTATTCAACAGATTTACGAGTTCCATATTACCTACTTTTTCCGCAAAAGATAAAGGGCTTGCACCAGCGTTGTTCTTATGGTTTGGATCCGCATGATGGTTCAAAAAAAGTTCTACAATAGCATGCTTTCTTTTGTCACCCCGAACGTAAAAAACAGCTGGCCATAGCGGTTGGTTACTAAAACTATTTGTTGCGTCAAGATTAGCATGATGATTTAGCAATAAAACTGCTATATCAAGCAAATTGTTTTCTCTTTTGGTAGGAAAAAGAAGGCTGAAGCTTTGATTATTATAGAATAGGTAAATAATAGCTAAATTGCCGACGATCTCTTCTGTTCCATGATGAACATACAGGTATCAACAACTAATGAATTTAAAGTCTCTTACCGGAACGAATAACACAAATAACAGACATAATCCTATTCAAATGATAAAACAATATCGATTGTTACTTTTAGCAGTTTTGCTGATAGGTTGTAAAAAGGAACCAGCTATAGAACTGGAAGATTTTAACCTGGGCAGCAATTTATCGACATTTGTATCGGCCAAAAACAAGCACAAAACTTATACTAATTATTATCAAATAAAATCTGAAATAATTGGCGCAGACACCGTTTTAGACGGTGAATTTATAGGAAGTGAGCAGCCCATAAGAATTGACTATAAACAACAAATGTTTTCCCAGAAAGATGTTATTGCAAGATTCGGTGATTTTGAGTTTAATGCGATCAATTTTGCCACAACGGTAACCGGAAAATTGATGGTTTTCAACGCGGTTGCGGGGAAGATTTCTTTGAAAGAAACCCAACGCTTTGTGCAGCTATTGAATGACAAATATGGGAAGGCAGTTAAGACCAAGAGCGAGTTTATTAAACCATTTGATATTTATTCCTGGCAATTAAAAGACAGGATCATTAAATATTGTGTGGTAAGTGAGAATGATAGCAATGCTTTGAAAGTTGGTACTGATAAGGACCAGCAGACCATAAAAGAGGGGAAGAACGAAACTTATCTGAAAGCATTTATATATATTATTAAGAAGGAATATGCAGACCAGGTAATTGGTAAAATGAGTAGCGGCGACTTACTGTATTGCGAATAACATAACAATTCGTTATTTTTCCGGGAAATGGATTCTGTTATATGAAAAAAGTCAAAGTCAGCCGCTCCCCCTATGTTTTTTGTAGCATAATTAAACAAAGCAAAACGATAGCCCATGAAATGCGGGAAGGTATAGGCCATTTTTAATTGTGTGCCCAATGGTATCCACGTTTTCCCATCGAGACTATAAAAAAAATCTGCTACATCTTTTCTGTTTGTAAAATTGCATTCCGCCTTAAAGTATACTACCTTTTGGTCCAGGGGGATTTTTTGTGCTTCTACAGGTTGGCCGGTGCTGGCATTGATCATTACGACAGCTTTGTTATTCCCGGCTATTCTGACACCAGCCAATCCGTAATTTTTTTGCAAAAGGCCCAAACCCGCAAAATCACCATCTTTCATATTAGAAATGTCAAGCGAAACTGTTCCGGAGCATACCGGGCCAATAGTGCGTTGTGTCAATGAATTTCGTGCCATCACAAAATCGGTGTCAATCCTGCCGGTGGTGAGTCGTAAATACCCTTTCCGATCTGTAACAGACCATAAACTATTATCCGGGTTGTGGTTCCATTGCCAAACCAGTGGTAATGCCCGTTCGCCTTTTTTACGGGTAAATTCGTCCGAAGCAACAATGCCGGGGATCAAACCTTTACCGGCCGGCAGATCGATTGTATCGGGCACTTTGCCATTGGTACCCAAAACGGGCCATCCATCCTCCCACTTTACAGGGACCAAATAGGGTATCCGGCCTACAGCGCCATAATCACGGAACAAATAAGAATACCAGGTTCCATTTGGCGCTTCGACCAATCCGCCTTGCGCCACGCCCAGATCCTGTAACCCAATTCGTCCTTCGTACGGGCCGGTGATTTTATCTGCCCGGTGTATTATAACAGTACGTATGCTGCCCTTTGGCCATGTAATATTGAAAAGATAATATTTGCCGTTTATCTTAAACAGCTGAGAACCCTCTGGACCGAGGCCGCCCGAAGGAGGGCTTGCATTCTCAATGATAAGCAGGTCTGTTCCGTCTGGCTTTATGCCCGAAAGGTCCTCATTTAATTCAACTAACCTTAATTTCCCGCTTCCACTAATCATATAAACCTTCCCATCATCATCAAAAAACAAAGAGTTATCACCCAGGTCGGGGGCAAATGACCTTGCCTTCCACGGGCCTTTTTCGATATCTTTTGTAGAGTAGATATAAGTTTTGCCCGTGGTTTCCGCAAATGTGCTTACATAATAGGTGCCATTATGAAAACGAATAGAACTTGCCCACGAACCATGCCCATATGCGTTTTTGCCATTTGTGAGATTTAATGCATCAACATTTGCTAAAGTATCATATGCATAATTCACCAGCTTCCAGTTCACCAGGTCGGTCGACTTCATAATCGGTACACCGGGACTCATATGCATCGTTGTGCTGCTCATGTAATAGCTATTGCCTACACGTACTATTGATATGTCCGGTACATCCGCATAAATAATGGGATTAGTTGCTTTTTGTGCGTATAAACACGGTACTACAAGGGTGATAATGAAGGCCGTCATCCATAACCTGTAAATCTCATTTCTCATATTCAGATTTTTTTTCCTGGTACGCTTACCTGATTTTAGTTAATGTATTTATTTAAAGCACGCCAACTAAATATGGGTCGAAAGTACTTCGATAGTTCGATAGTGCTTTGAGTTCGAACATTATCCCCTAATGATAATTCGAATACTGAAATTTACGAACAAACATCAGATCTATATAATCTGTAATCAAAGACGCTAACTCATCAACTTTCTCCAGTAATTTTTCCTCCGCTGCAGGATCAATATCATTATCTCCTGATATCTTACTCTTAATTTCTTCTTTAAACAAACCTATATATAATGACCTGATATTTTTATACACCGGTAAACTGTCGACAGGATCCAGACAATAGAGATCATATTCAACATAAGCCGGTATTCTCTTGTATTGATGCCCAAAATACGTTCCTCCGTGATGTAATTCCCCGTAAATCTCATTAACATATCTATACAACCTAAGCAATCTTTCTCTTCTCAGATGCTGGTTAACATTCTTCTTTTTCCAAAAATAACCATAAAGGAGATAGAACTCATCCTGCCCTGCTTCACCACCAAAACGGGCATCTTCCGGTGTTGGATGACACCAAAGGTTTGCATAAGCTTCTGCCGGGCTGGTTGGATATTTCTCCATGAACACCGGATTTCGTTTTAAGATATCTTTTAGCTCATTTTCAGTATAGACAAGATTAGCGTCGCTATCTATTGTGATTTCAGGGCTACTATCTTCTTTTTTTGCAGTATCAACTTTTGTGCGGTGATCAGGTTTGTTTGCATGACAGGCAATAAGGCAGAACAGTAGAAAAAAAAGAAATCCTTTGTGCATATAAGTAGGGCTAGTTATGATAAAGTTACCCTTCTCTGAATTAAAAAAGTTCGAAACTTTTCCTTCCACCGCGCAAAGCCACTCTTAAAGAGTGGCTTTGCGCGGTGGAGCAGCAGTTCCCAAATATATTGCTATGCTACAACAAGGATAACTTTACCGTTTACGCCGCCAGCCGTTAAGAAATCCTGGGCCTTTGCTGCTTCTTCAAGCTTAAATGTTCTGGAAACAATTGGTTTGAATTTTCCGGCTGCTATCAGGTCCAGGCCATTTTTCAATGTTTGAAACGATAAGTCGGAAGCGATAAAACGCGCTTCCACATGGAACTGTTCTGCCAGCTCCTGTGAAGGCGGCACCACGATACTCAATAGTTTACCACCCTGCTTTAATACCCGGAAAAGCCCGGCCTGGGCTTCGCCGCCAGCCGTATCCGCAACCAGGTCAACGCCTGTAACAATGCTGGTCACATCCTGCAATTTATAATCAATCACTTCGTCGGCGCCGAGGCTCTTAGCTAAGGCCACACCTTCTCCGGATGCAGTGGCAATCACATATGCACCGGCAGCCTTTGCCATTTGCACCATAGCCCCGCCAACTGCACCGCCCCCACCCTGGATTAAAACTTTCTGGCCTTTTGCTAACTTCCCTTCCGTAAAAAGAACAGATTGAGCAGTCCCGATATCTAACACCTATCGATGCTGCCTCTTCGAAGGACAGGCTTTGCGGCTTTGGCACAACGAAATTTTCGTTTGCAACCACAAATTGCGCATACCCGTTTTTTAATGGGATAGCGATGACTTCGTCACCTGCTTTAAATTTTGATACCTTTTCGCCGGTGGCAACAACTATCCCCGCAACTTCCCCACCTGGTATAAAGGGCATTTCCACCGGACGGATCTGCTTCATAAATCCCATGCGTATTTTCATATCTATCGGGTTTACGCTTGCTGCCTTCACCTGGATTAAAACATCATTTTCATTTTGGATAGATGGTGTCGCAACCTCTACCTGTTCAATCACCTCTGAACCACCAAAGGCTTTATATTGCATTGCTTTCATATTATTTTTATTTTTTAAAATTGTAAATAGTTTTTTTACTGAAGTGACCTGTAAATTGGATAATCAATGTAACCTGTTTCGCCGGGTGTATACAATGTGTTGAAGTCAACATCATTGAGGGGGTCGTTTTTTTCGATGCGCCTCACAAAATCAGGATTAGCAAGAAATCCCCGCCCAAAGGCTACAAGGTCTGCCGAGTTGTCCTGTAGTTTTTGCTCTGCTGTCTCTAGTGTCAAGCCGTTACAGTATATGATGGTGTTATTAAATGCTGTGCGGATGGCGTCATATGTTTTTTCAGGAATTTCCGGGTTGGTTGAAAGATGAATATAGGCGATTCCTATCTTATTCAATTCACTGCTCAGATGGGCGTATGTTTGATGCACCTCTTCTGTATCGTAAGGCTGTTGATCGCTTAATTGGGAAAACGGGGAAAAACGAATCCCTATTTTATCCGGACCGATAGCAGCTGCGATGCCCCCGGTAATCTCTACAATGAGGCGGCTTCGGTTTTTAAGGTTCCCTCCGTATTGGTCTGTCCTGTTATTTACATTTGGATTTAAGAATTGCTCCAGCAAATAACCATTTGCGCCGTGGAGCTCCACCCCATCAAAACCTGCAAGGATCGCATTTTTTGAAGCGCTTACAAATTCCGCTATCACACGCGTAATCCCCTCCAGGCTAAGAGCTTCCGGAACAGAGTGTTGCTGTAAACCAAGCGAGTCGGTAAAAATCTCGCCGGCAGCCCTGATATTCGAAGGACCTACGGGCAGTTGTCCGCCTGGTATATTGGCAACATGAGCAATACGTCCGGTGTGCATGATCTGCAAAAAAATCTTTGATCCGTTTTGATGAACAGCATCCGTAACTTTTTTCCATTCCTTCACCTGTTCATCAGAATAAATACCGGGAATACGTGGATAACCAAGTCCCTGGGGGCTCGGTGATGTACCCTCGGTTACAATCAATCCGGCGCCTGAACGTTGTGAGTAATACGTTGCCATCAGTTCATTTGGAAGATTGCCAATGGCCCTGCTGCGGGTCATGGGCGCCATTACCAAACGGTTTTTGAGTTTTAGCGGGCCCTTTTCAAAAGGCGTAAATAACTTTTTCATTTTGTATGATGATTTAATTCTGCAAACAAAATTAGAAGTTATGTTATGGGTAAAATAACCCAAAAAGGCGCAAGAATAGTCCAATGCGACAGGGGCACATTTAAACTTAAAAAAGTTGTGAAGTAAAGATGGGGACTATCCTCTGTAGGAAAACTTTTTGGGGGTAATACCATATTGCCTTTCAAACAATCTGCTAAAGTGGCTCAGATTGGAGAACCCGAGCTCATAACCCACGTCAGAAACGGAGAGTTTGGCCTGTTTCAATAAAAAGGCTGCTTCTTCCATTCGTGCACGCTGATAGTAATTGTATATAGTATCGCCAAAAGTTTGTTTAAAGAGCTGCTTAAGCTTGGTTTCACTCATTGAAGCGATCGTAGCTAATTCCTTTAAAACCGGCGGAGTACTAAGATCTCGTAATATCTCGCTGCGTATTACCAGGAGTTTCTCGGCGTCGGTACTATTAATATTTTTAAATGTGGTGTTCTCCCTGAGCGACAGCTTACTAAAAAGCAAGTACAGTACTTCCTGTACCTTAATCTGCACATAGAAATTGTTCAGGGAGTTGTTCATATCGACAGACACAATATTTTTAAGCAGCAATTGCATTTCAGCATCCAAACTTTCGAAAAAGAGAAAGGAAGCATTTTCTGCTGTAATGGTTTTTATTGTACTGTTAGGGTTTTCGATAGATAGAATGCTGCGCAATCTATCTGCAGCAACACCCACTACTACATACTGAATATTGCTGCCCGCTGGGAAACGGATTTCTGTGCGCAAGTCGTTTGTAGAAAGCTGTATGGCGGAATCATTCTTTTGTGAGAACGGTATGTTTTCCTCGTTATTATATTTAAGTTCAAAATCTTCTTCATTATTGTAAAAGAAAATGGTACGTATGTTATTGTATATGATGGCCGGATTACGTTTAATAACAAAATCTTCTTTTAATTTATACCGGTGGATGGTTAACCTGAAATCATCCCCAAACCCAACTTTACGTATGTAACCTTCTCCCAGTCGCGCTGGGATTTCCAATACATTATCTCTCACAGGCACATTAATCTGTTTTGAAAAAAATGTTATAAAGTCAAAATCTGGTGACGCTGTAAATTCAAAAATCATATAACCAGGTAAGTTATTACTCACTCTAAATTAACGTAAATAACCTGTAAGAAACCGAAAAAAACGACTATTTTGTTGATTCACCCTACATCACGTATGTTCAAGAAAAAGAAGCGTTATGCTGTTCCACTTATGATAACAAGTCCCCTCTTCCTATTTACGAAGACATGCATCATCATTTTGCTGATAATGTGGTGCTCCTTGCCCGGAAAATCCCAGTCCAATCCCTTCGGCAATGCACTTATCCCCGATATGATTGCTGATGCAAGTATCCAGGAAATAAATGGCACATTCTATTGCTATGCAACTACGGATGGTTATGACGACGGCCTTCGCACATCGGGACCTCCCGTGGTTTGGAAATCTACAGATTTTGTTCACTGGAGCTTTTCAGGGACTTACTTTCCGTCTGCCGCCGGGCAGTTGTATTGGGCGCCAAGTAAGGCAATCAGCGCAAACGGGAAATACTATCTTTACCCCACTGTCAACGGATACATGTATGCAGCAGTTGCAGACTCTCCCGACGGTCCATTCCGTTTGGCTACAGGGGCCGATACTTTTATAAAGCCCTATTCACCCAATACACTGCTTAAACTAAAAACACCCAAAGGTCCCACTGGTATCGATGCAGAGATTTTTACAGACGACGACCATAAAGCTTATTTGTACTGGCAATTGAGGCATGCGGCCCCGCTTAATGAGGACATGATCACTGTTGACACCAATACTGTTACCATACAAACACCGCGCAGTGGCTATTCCGAAGGACCCATTTTTTTCAAACGGAAAGGCATTTATTATTTTCTTTACACGCTTGGCGGAGATGAAAAGTATCAATACGCTTACGTTTCAGGAAAGGCATCTCCACTGGGACCGTTCGATTCTCCCAAAAACAACGACATCATCGCTACCACAAATTACGAGCGCCAGATCTTTGGTCCGGGGCACGGATGCGTTTTCAATGTTCCAGGTACAGATGATTACTATTTTGCGTATCTCGAGTATGGAAGAGGAAGTACCAACCGGCAAACGTACGTCAACAGATTACGCTTCAATGAAGATGGGTCCATTCAACCGGTCGACCTGACAATGACAGGTGTTGGCGCACTCCATCAGGTGAAGACCGGCGCTCCAAAAAAAATCGTGCAGGTCACAGCATCGAGCACCCGGGCCGAATTAAAAATTAAACCGGCAAAAGATTCATTGCTTCACCGTGTTGAATATTTCATGCCCACCTTTGCTTTTGATGGCTCAAACGGATCACGCTGGATGGCTTCCCCCGAAGACTCCGCAGGCTGGATCATGGCCGATTTAGGTAAAGTCATGAGCATCAAACGCAGCGAGGTTTACTTTGTCCGGCCAACAGCCGGACACGCATACGTTTTGGAATGTTCCACGGATGGCACACACTGGTTGTCGTGTGGTGGTCATAATGATGTTAAAATACAATCCCCTCATTCCGATGCTGTCAATATCAGAACGCGCTTTCTGAGAATTAAAATTACTAACGGAATAAAAGGTGTTTGGGAGTGGAATATTTATTAAAAGATGGGATTTATGAATAATGTCAAGCTATTGATAGCCCTTTGGACGTGCCAGCTGCCATGCTTAAATTCATTTGGTCAGCAAACCGGGAAATGGGGAGACCAGGGAAATGGAACTTATATTAACCCTGTGCTGCCAGGCGACTTCAGCGATTTGGACGCGATTCGTGCAGGCAACGATTTTTATGCTATATCATCCACCATGCAGTATTCTCCGGGTATGGTCGTTCTACATTCAAAGGACCTTGTTAATTGGGAAATTATCAGTCATATTGTACCGGATCTTACACGCATCTCACCCAATCTCAACTGGGATAAGATGAATTGTTATGGCAAAGGCATATGGGCGGGTTCTTTACGGTATTACAAAAATAAATTCTGGGTATATTTCGGTACACCGGATGATGGCTTCTTTATGAGTACGGCAGCAAATCCTGCAGGACCATGGGAACCGGCTCATCAATTGTGGAAAGTATCCGGCTGGGATGATTGCTGCTCCCTCTGCGATGAAGATGGTCAATTGTATTTTGTTGCCACCAACTATGAAACTGATCCCAAAAACAATAAGAAATACAATATCCATGTTTTCAAAATGACACCGGACGGAAAAAAACTGATGATGGGAACGGACAGTATCATCCATCAGTCACATGGAAGTGAAGCAAATAAATTATACAAAATAAATGGCCTTTACTACCATCTCTTCAGTGAAGTAAAGTCAGAAGGCCGGGTGATCATGATGGAACGCTCGAAAAGCATTTACGGACCATGGGAGATAAAGCAATTAAACCATGTAAATAAAATGCTGGATAAAGAACCTAACCAGGGAGGGCTTATTCAATTAACCAGCGGAGCATGGTATTTTTTTACGCATCATGGTACGGGTGATTGGGAGGGCCGTGCCGCCAGCCTGCTTCCTGTTACCTGGATAAATGGCTGGCCAATTATTGGAAAGGTAGGGAATGATACCATTGGTTCCATGGTTTGGTCGGGTCGCAAACCAATTCATCTTAAGGCGCCGCTGTTAACCATACAAACCGACGATAATTTTAATTCTGCTACCCTTCTTTCACAATGGGAATGGAATTACCAGCCGAGATCAGATATGTGGTCCTTAACCGACCATAAAGGATTTTTACGATTGTATGCTTTCAGACCTGTAACCTCTGATAATAAGAATATCCTCTTACAGGCAGGCAATACCATTACCCAACGCAGCTTACGCACAAAATCCAACGCAGTTACCGTTAAGTTAGATATTGATGGAATGCGTAACGGTGAATATGCAGGGTTAACGCATTTTTCAACCTCGGGCACGAGCTGCATTGGAATAAAGCAGGTTAACAACTCGCGGTACCTGACCTACACACATAATGATCAGGACTCTACCGGACCAACCATTGCCGGGCGTACTATCTGGCTCCGATCTGCCTGGACCTACCAGGGAGAGAACAGATATTTTTACAGCGTTGATGGAAAATCATTTTCACCTTTCGGAGGCGTGGCCCGGTTAGCCTGGGGCAGTTACCGCGGAGACAGGATCGGTATTTTCAACTTCAATACTGAGTCGGATAGCGGGTTTGTTGATATAGATTCATTCCGTTACTCCGATTCCCGGTTAAAGTACTAATGTGCTTTGATGCTTAAAGCACCTTCAGATAACCCATCTGAAGTAACTGTAAGTTTAATATCACCTGTGTTCCGGCTGCTTCTGATTACAACTAATGCACGCCCACGCCATGCTTTACGTGTATCACCAACATACGGATCAGTATCTTTAACATCGGCATTATCTGTTCCGGCAATAACACCAGGCCCATCAATCCGGAAATGCAAACGGTTTGCGGCTTCAGGTTGAAAGGTTCCATCCCTATCCGTTATCTCTATTGTGACATAAACTAAATCCTGCCCGTTTGCCAATATTTCTTTTCGATCGGAAGTTAGTTTTACTTTTGCCGCCATGCCGGCAGTTTGCAGGGTGGCAGATTCAATTTCCTTATCATTTTCCATACCAACTGCTTTCAGTAAGCCGGCTGAATAAGGCACCGGAAATGTTGCTTTAAATTGCTGATCAATGGTAGTTGCCTGTTCACCGATAAGCTTGTTGTTGAGGTAAAACCGGACTTTGGGATATTTTGAATAAACTTCCACCTGAACATTCTTCCCTTTAAATCCGGGCCAAGTCCAGCTTTCCCAGGTAGGCCATACCGACCACCAGGTTTCCTTTATCTCAATTGGCTCCGGAGCCGGTTCCCTGACAGCCATATAGAGTTTTTCACCGTTATTGTACAACATGCTTCTGTAATGTGATATAGGTTTTCGCCATCCGATCAGATCTACGTCGCCACAGTAAGCACCATGCCAGGGGAAAAAATCATGTTCCCAATGTTGGCCAGGAACGTCTCCCGAGTAATACCAACGGCCTATTGACGATTCACCCAGGTAATCCATGGCGGTCCACACGAAATCACCCAAAACATAATTGTTCTCCTGTACCAGTTTCCAATTGATAAAAGCATCTTTCGGATAGGATTCCGTTTGAACAATTATACGTGAAGGAACTCTTTGATGATCAGCAGGAGCGCTATACAAATGATAATTATAACCAGCCACATCATGTACATCCATGAGTGAATCAAATGCCGCCCAATTCTTATTATTTTCTACAATGGCAGATGTGATGGGGCGGGAAATATCTATCTTCCTGAGATCATCCGCAAGCATTTTTGCTGTTTTTATTGCTTCCGGTTCACCTCTCTCTGGTATCTCATTACCTATACTCCACATAATAACCGATGGGTGATTACGATCGCGCTCCACCATTGATTCCAAATCGCGCGTCCACCATTTATCAAAATACACGGCATAATCATTTTTATTTTTTCCTCTTCTCCAACAATCAAATGCTTCGTCCATCACCAGTAGACCTAATTTATCACAAGCATTTAAAAAAGTTTCAGAGGGAGGATTATGAGAAGTTCTTACAGCATTGAAACCGGCAGCTTTGAGCAACTCCACCTTGCGTTCCTCGGCGCGATCAAAAGCAGCAGCGCCTAAGCATCCATTATCGTGATGCACGCAGCCACCATTCATTTTTATTGTTTTCCCATTCAACTGAAAACCGTTTGCGGCCGTAAATTTTATAGCGCGGATACCAAAGCCGGATCCCATTCGCCGGGAACCTGAAACGCTTTCCGGTACCATCCAATCCCTGCCGGAAAGTATCCGCCTGCACCCCCGGTCGGATTTTTGGGATTTATTTTCCCCTCAATACTCCAATCGTGTGGTAAGTCGAGCTTTCGCCAATTGTTATCATTGAAATCTTTTGTTTTCGCTTCAGGTACATCGCCTAAAAAGAATTTCCAGCTGTAGTCAAATAGTTGTTTCCGTTCAATACTGCCACCAGCACCATTTCTTCCTATCGAAGTACTGTCGTTGAATGCTTTCGAGGTAGTCACAGCATAACCTGATGACTGGTAAAAAATTGTTGCGACTAACGTAACTACTATCCTTGCAATTGTTTTCATGTGTTATAATCTTTACCTGGTGATCACATCTACTTCGGCATATCCGGCATTATTGTTACCGCCCGCCTCACGCACGGCACGAAGCTTTATGTAACGGGCTTTCACGGGCGTAAAACTACTGACCTGCCACAGGGGATTATTTTTGATATTCGGAAATTCTCCCTCATCTACCTGTTTCCACGCTGTATTGTCAGGCGAAACAAAAAACTGATACTTTGAAATTGCGCCGTTGGTGCTGCCCTGGTCTGGCAGATATTTAAACCCGGAAAGGTTTTGCTCACTCCCCAAATCGATTACCAGGTCAATAGGCATTTTCTTGTCGTTACTTTGATGCCAGGCAGTAGATGGGTTACCATCCAGTATGGCATTTGCCTTTTCATCGTTTACCCCGGTAATCTTCCAGTTCTTCCGGGAAATATCAAATTTTTCCCGTGACACAGGGCTACTTTTACCAGTAGCTGGTTCACAGGCGATGGCACTTATCTCCAATTTCCCGTCTGATTGAAAAGGGCCTGTGTACTTTTTTGATTTAGAAGTAGGGTGCCCGCCGCCGGATATGTAATAAACAACCGACTCTGCATCTGCCGGCGTTATGGTTATTTCCCCGGACTGATTTCTGGTAATAGAAGGTGCAGCGAGAATCTGGGGAGCATTATAAATGCCGATATTGGAAATTACAGGGCAGCTTTTCGAACCGGTAACAGTAAAGCGGACTTTCGTGGCTTTTACGCCAGGGAAGCGGAGAATACGCTTATACCCGATAGTTGTTGCGCTTGCCAGTTCTTTCCAGTTTCCATCAACAAGCGCTTCTACTGTGAATGCTTTCACACGTTGTCCTAACGGGATATATTCCTGTACCAGGAAGCGGTTGAAGGTAGTTGGTTTACCCAAATCTATTGTCAGTGAGGCGTTGTTTACTTCATCGTCAGTTGCCCAGTAGGTATCCTTGTCATCGTCAATCGCCATAGCCGGACCAAACTCCTTTGCATTTCCACGAGCATTTGATGCTTCTGCTTTCTTATTTACAGCAAGATTTACGGCAAATGCTTCCTTTACGGCTTTCGCTAATCCAAGTGCTGCTTTTTCGTCGTTTGGATGAATCAGGCCATTAGGCATTATCGGGAAGTTAAGCAGCAGCGAACCGTTGCGTCCTATGGAGTGATAGTAAGTTTCCAATAACCGGGGAACTGTTTTCACCTGGCCGTCTTCGTGTGGATGATAGAACCATTCCGGTCTTATAGAGGTATTTACTTCAGCAGGTACCCATGAATCCCCGTTTTCTAAACCATGATGCAACATATTCCATTCAACCTCACCTTTAGCGTTTAATAAACTCCAGTTCGTTTCACCCACCCAACCCCCTTCGGTTCCTACCCAGCGCAGATCACCCCTATCGCCGCCATCGTTCCATATTACACAATCAGGCTGCAGCTTGCGGATCAGCTTATAGGTGTTCTGCCAGTCGTAGTATGTGGTACGGTCGATGGTACGGGTTTCATTGGCGCCGCCATAAAATCCGGAACCACCGTTAGCTCCGTCGAACCACACTTCAAAAATTGGTCCGTAGTTGGTAAGCAACTCCGTAAGCTGATTTCTGAAGTAGTTGATATACTCAGGCTTTCCATAATCCGGGTGATTTCTGTCCCACGGCGACAAATATATTCCCAACTTCAGGCCGTATTCTTTACAGGCTTCGGCCATTTCCCGGACTACATCACCCTTACCATTTTTCCAGGGCGCATTTTTTACGGAGTACTCCGTATATTTTGACGGCCACAGGCAAAATCCGCAGTGATGTTTTGCGGTCAGTATTATTCCTTTCATACCGGCTTCCTTGCATATACGGGCCCACTGACGGCAATCCAGCTTTTCCGGGTTAAATAGTTTAACATCTTCATTGCCAAATCCCCATGATTGGTCGGTGTAAGTGTTTAAGGAGAAATGAACAAAAGCGTAGTACTTCATTTCCTGCCATCGCATCTGATTTGCGGTTGGCACCGGACCAAACGGAGCGGGCGCTTTAGTCTGAGCATAGTTAATACTAATTGAACACAGGGAAAGAACGAGTCCATACAGCAAACACTTCATTGCACTAATGATTATATAGTTAATTATTTATTGCCTTCTAATTTACTTTAACAATCTTAAATGTTTTTAACCATTTTGTTCCTTCCACCCTCACTATATAAGTTCCTGGTTTCAGGGCTGCTCCCATTGTATTCAGATTTGATACTGACCTGCGCGCTATCATTTCCACCTGCTTTCCCATGATGTCAAATATGAGAATACGGTCTACCTCACCTGGTTTATCCACCGATAGTCTGAATGTTGATGTAAATGGATTTGGATATAATGATACCTCCGTATCAGATGGCTCAGTTATCTTCCCGGATGACGAAGTATCTATGGCTACTGATTTTCTTGCCTGTGCAACCGGTGCTATGGTCCAGAACTGGTTATAACTGCTGCTTTCCGACCATTGACCTGCATCTGAACCATTGGCAGTTTGGCCCAAACCGTCGAGGTATAGCCCTGTAGCACGGTTTTTCAGCTTGATATAACTCCCTGAAGTAATCTGTTGCCATTGCTGGTTATAACTGCTGCCATTACTCCATTGACCCGCCACAGCCCCATTGGTGGTGCTGCCCATGCCATCGAGATACAGACCCGAAGCGCGGTTCTTTAGCTTCACATAGCTACCTGTTGTTTCCGCGGACCATTGCTGTGCATCACTGCCGCTGTTGCTCCATTGCCCCGCATTGGATCCATCGGAATACCTGTACATGCCATCCAACTGTAATCCGGTGGCACGGTTAGCCAGCGTAAAGTAAGTTGCAGGAGCGGTGGTTTTAACCAGCAGAATGGCCGTAGTAGAAAGAGCCGGCACAGTTATGGCAAGTGAATTTGAATTTACCGCCACTGTATTTTCATTCAGCGCATTTTGTGTGTGCGAGATAAAAGTTTCCTGAGCCGGTAAAGATGATAACTGTAATGTTTTGTAATTTCCATTAGCAACCGTGAAATTACTCAGGTTAATGGTAACAGTGCGGGAAGCAGTCCTGTCGCGGTTTACCAGCATTACCGTCAAAGAGTCGGCATTTTCATTTACCGAGGAGTAAGCAGATACCGTATTTTCGAGTGAAGAAGTGCTTGAAACACTATATTTTTTCGCATTTCTGCTAAAGAGATGCAATGTTTCCCACATGCCGACAGACCAGTTCCACGGAGAAAAGAATTCAACACCATTGTTCGCAAATGTACCAAGATGCGACGCATATATAACAGATTCAAGGCTTGGGTTGCTGCTCGACATGGTGCCCCATTCACTTATACCACATGTTATGCCATGGTTGGCCCCAAAATGTTCAGTTAACCAACCGTCGATACGCTTGAAAATATATTGTTTTGTAAGTGAGGCATCCCATCCGCCGGTGCTTGTTCTGATACCATTTGAACCCGGATAATCATACGTAGTATCATAATAAATCCGGTGTCCCTGCAGTGCGGCAGCATCGTCATTATTATACCAGGGGTAGTTGTGAATATCTACCACATCTACCAGTTTGATACCGGTTGCCTTATACTCATCCCCAAGGCGTTTTATAAAATACTCAATCCAGGAATAATACCTGCCGTTTATGTACAGGCTTTCATCTGACCATTTATACCATTGCCATTCAGAGGTAGCAACAGGTCCGCAAAGTTTGATGCCTGGATATAAAGCTTTCGCTTTCTTTGCTAATTCTATGTAGTGATCCATAAAAACAGCGGCCGACACTTGTGTTGGCATAGCATAGTCATGTGTGCCACTCCATATATCTACTTCATTGTCCATATTCCAGTATAAAAACTGGTTTTTGTTCAGGCCTAAACCACCGGCTCCAAACCAATGATTAAGAATACCCGCAGCAGAGTCGGCAGGCCATGGCTGTGTAAACAAATCAATATTCCCTTCCACTAACGCCTTCCCCGAAGGATTCTGCGTATTGGGTACGCCACCACCTGCTAAATTCTGGCCAACCCCGGCCCAGTACTGGGCTTGGTTGAAAGACCAATCATCGAAGTTGTTATTGGTATTTGATGCAACCCTGCCCATTAATTGAAAGGCAAACATCCCCTGCATGCCGGGATAATTGGCCGCAATGTTTTGTGCATATGCATCCCAATCGGTGCCATAAACATTATTATACCAGTCGGGATGGACCGTAATTTTCTTTCGCCAGTTATAACCTGTTGCATTATTACCTCCATTCATACGGGAGAATTGTAAACCGGCATCCTTGTAAAATTGCGCTGGTTTGTCAAAGGTTTGGTTCCGGCCATATATGTATGGAGAAATCAATCGTTTGTTTTGAGCAGAATTAACCGAAATAGTAACGTTCTGTGCAACGGCTGTATAAAGGATGATGTGGCACAACAAAAACAAAAGGGTTTTCTTGATCATTGATTTTGTTTTTATTAATTGTTTGCAATCATTACAGTTTGATAATATCCAGGAAGAAAACATCGTTCTCACGAATCTGCAACTCTTTCACAAAAGGAGTCCCGGCTTTCACAGTAACGATTTCCCTGGTAACGGGCGAACCATCATTTTGTCTTTTAATTTGCTCAACTTGTTGCTTTGTAAGTTGTGCCGGCTTCCCTATGGAGAGATAAGCAGAATAGGCATCGTTGCTGTGGTAACCTACTTTATACACTTCAAGGGCATAAGCACCATCAGGCACGTTTGCAATACTGACCTTCAATTTTCCTTTAGATTTTGAAGGGAGATCACGGACATAATATTGCTGGTTGTGTACGGAGTCGCCAGGATGGGTATTGGTAAAATCCCAAACCAACGCCTGCATATTTCCTGCCTGATCCCTGCATACCCATGAGGTGGAATCATTATTTACCAATTCAGTATTTTCAAGCCTGTTCAAAAACTGGTAGGCATAGAACACCGGTTTATTAATGCCTTGTGTGTTCAGCATGCCGAAGCCACCGTGAAACGGTGTAAAGCGGGGTCCGGGCTCTTCAAAAATATCAGTAAAAACCCAATACGACATAGAGTTGGCAGCGTTGCCTACCTGTTTTATTTTTTGCAATACATAGGCTGCTTCGTGGTAGCTGTCATGGATAGGATCGGCGGGGGTATAAGAAGCGCTCCACTCGGTGTAATGAAGTTCCAGATGAGGCATAGATGAACCGGCAATTTCCTTCCGCGATTGAAGTACTTCTCCACTAACGCTCATGGGATTTTTATCAAGTACGGTACCTGAGTTACCAAATTCATCGAGGTATCCCTGCTTTACGCCATAGGCATGCGTGCTTACAAAATCAATGGGCACATTATTCTTATGGCAGTATGCAATCATTTCGGGTTCCCATGCAGCTCCCGCTGTACCTGGTCCTCCAACGCGGTAGGATGAGTTAACACTTTTAATTGCTTTGGCACTGTAAGTGTATAATTTGAAATAGTCATCCTGCGTCCCTGCCCAAAAACCATCCAGGTTAGGCTCGTTCCAGACTTCGAAATACCAGGTTTTCACTTCCTCGGCGCCGTAACGTTCTGTGAAATGCCCGGTAAGGTCCCGTACCAATGCTGCCCATTTTTCATAATCCTTTGGAGGTGTTACGTTACCCCTCCACCAGAAGATTGTTTTGGAACCACTGGCCAATGCAGCAGGCATAAAGCCCAATTCAACAAAAGGCTTCATTCCGATACTATGTAAAAAATCGAATAAAACATCGATATAACTATAGTTGTAAACCGGGTTGCCCTTGTTATCTTCTGTGTATACAGCCATATCATCTGTTAATAGGCCGTGCATGCGAATATATCTGAAGCCGCATTCCTTTCTTACATATGCGAGCTGTTGTTGCCAGTCGGCCCGGAGCCCTTCGTTAGCGCGGCCTGCACCCACACACTCATTAAACATGGTATTGAGTTTTCCCGCTGTTTTATTGAAGTCGGTGTTAATGACCCGTTCCCCGATGGCTGGCTTCTTTTGTTTTGCCGTTTGGGCAACCAGTGTTCCTGCAATGGATAAAAGTAGGAGCATTAATAGCAATAAAATTCTTTTCATCTTCCAATATATTTACCTTTCTTACTACCGTTTAAAAATATGCCGGGAAAATAGATACAGGTTACGATCCCACTCAATGTTGTCATGCCCATTAGTATCTGCACTCCAAACGTGTGGGACAGCTATTTCGTCAAGATACTGATGGACCCTTTCACTAATCTGCCAAAGGCCGTCTTTATTACCGCATGCCACCCATAGCAGTTTCAACTTTTCCTGGGCAGCTTTAATATCCGGCACAAATTTGACATCTGTATACATACCACCGAACATATTCGTATTGGGCGCCGAAGAAAATCCACCTATATAGGCGAAAATTTCCAGATGATACAAACCTATATTTAACGACTGTCCTCCACCCATTGACAAACCCGCTATAGCACGATGTTCACGGTCACTGATAGTGTAATAATGTGAATCGATGTAAGGAATTATATCTTTCAATAAATCTTCTTCAAATGATTTTCTGTAACCTTCAAAACCATCGGCTCTCCCGGAACGGCTTGCTGTTGCCGTATCCGTCACTGTCAGCTTAGAATCGCAATTGGGGAAAACCAAAATTACCGGCTGAATTTTACTATCTGCAATCAGGTTATCTACAATGTTATCTGCCTGGCACCATTCAGTCCATTGACGATAGTCTGATCCCAAGCCATGCAACAGATACAGCACAGGATATTTCTTGTCAGCCGAATATCCCGGAGGCGTATATACACTCATTTCCCGGCGCTTTCCAAGCGTTTTTGAGTCGTATTGAACAACGGTTAATTTTCCGTGAGGTACATTATTACGCTGCACATTAAATCCGGCTGATGGATCAGGAAACGAGGTGATAGTGTCCGCGTTAAAAGAAACCTTGCCTGTTTGTGCCAGGCTGATATGACTGGCAACAATAAATACCATCAAAACAAATAAATACCTGTTACTCATTTCATACTTTTATAACGTTACTTTATTCGTTCCAAACCAATACGCCTGCTGGTTCCAATACTTTATCCCCGATCAATATTTTGGCTCCGGCCGGTATTTTCATTTCATAATTATCCGAAGAATAATTGACGGCCACATAAAAACCATCCCGCCAATAAACAAATACACCGGGAGGGTAACTCTCGGTGGTAGCGCCCGCGCTGGTATAGATCTCCTGCAATATGTTTGTCTCCAGTTTAGCATCATCGGTATCCACGCCGATATAGGTAACAGTGCCTTTACCGATTTTATGCTTCACTACTGCCGCTTTTCCTTTATAAAACTGGTTATCGAATGCCGCAAGAGTTGCTGCATTTTTATCAGGGACGAGTAAGTCGGCCCAGTTATTCCAACTGTAGTGGGTTGACCCCATAAGGATATCACCTTTGGCGCTTCCGGAAAGCATATCAGTCGCTTTTACCTGCGCTCCAATCAGCCCCGATATGGGAGCGGCCCATTCACCTTCCCAGAAATGGCCCATGCGATCTTTGGTGGCCGTGCGGCAGGTAATGATCAAATGGCCGCCGTTGGCTGTATATTCCCTCCATTTATGTACCAACGCACTATCCACCATTTCGTAGGCAGGAACAATCACAAATTTGTATTTCGACAAATCAGTGGTTTCCGGAATTACGTCTACCGGTGCGCCGAATGATTTTGCTATCTCCAGGAATTTAACCGGGTAATTCCAGGTATCCCATTGCCAGGTTTGTTTTTGCCGGTCAATCGTCCAGTAATTTTCCAGGTTCCAAAGGATTGCCGTTGAACGGGTCGCCAGTTTCTGAGGTATTGCAGTATTGGGTTTATATTGTTTTCTCAACTCTTTTATTTCCTTCATGAATTGCATGTACTCCTCGCCGCCCTGCGAAGGGGTTACGCCATCTGTTTTTATTACGCCGGCATGATACTGTTCCGCGCTATAATTAATCTGGCGGAAGCGGTAGGAGCAGGCCAGCTTTCCGCCTGCTGCGAAGGTGTGATAGAGCCACATACGTACGGTACCCGGCAAAAGCAGCGGGTTGTAGCTTCCCCAGTTTACAGGGCCGGGTTGAATTTCCATCACACCGGATACACCGCCAACTGATTTATAATATTCAGCAGCAAAAAGAATTACTTTACTATTTCCCAAGCGGAAGCCCTGGTCCCCTATATTATTGGTACCACCATTCGGATAGGCGGTATAAGTAGCAAAATCAAGTTTACCTGTACGCCTGGGATCTGCTCCTGTAGAAACGGCTGTATAATTAGTAGTGATATATTGATCTTTTGAGATGTGGTTCCGCAGTATGCCCGCCTGAAAATCGAGAAATTCACCCTGGGCATCTGCGCAGTAACGTTTAAAGTCAAGCAACGCATGAGGATTATTTCCCCACCAACCAACGAGGTTGGTATTTGGAATGATCACCTGGTCAAAATTATTGTACCACTGGCTCCAGAAGGCGGTTCCCCAGGCGCTGTTCAGTGCTTCAATTGTTTTGTATTTTTGTTGCAGCCATTGCCTGAATGCTTCCTGCGAAGACGGGCTGTAATCGGGTTTGGCATCAGGCTCATTATCAAGCTGCCAGCCAATCACGTTTTTATTTGTTCCATACCGTTTAGCCATTTCTGTTACAATGGTGGCTACAAACTTCCTGTAAGCGGGGTTAACGATTGATCCTAATCCACGTGTGCCCTGCTCCCCACGGATGTAATGGCCATCCATCACAAAAGTTTCCGGGTAATTTGCCCTCATCCAGGCAGGTGTAGTTGCGGAAGGGGTACACATCAGCACTTTCAGGTTGTATTTGGTACAGAGACCAATCACCTTGTCGAGCCACGAAAACTCAAATTTACCCTGTTCGGGTTCCATTTTAAACCAGGCAAATTCCGCCAGGTGCACAAATTCATAGCCCATGCCGGCAATCTTCTTTATATCCCGCTCCCATTGGTTTTCATTCCAATGCTCGGGATAATAATAAATGCCGGTGGTGATAAGATTTTTTTCAGGAAAGAAGTGGTTCACCTCCTGCGAGGTGGCATTCAATCCCGAAATTAAGATTGTTATAATAACAAGTAGCGAGCGTTTATTCATCTGTTGATCTATTTTACTTATTTACTACCAAGGTGTTCACCGATTTTGAAATATCATATTGGTTTCAACACCGCCGCAAAACCGCCGCGGCGAAGCATCTTAACCTCAACGGTACTGGATCTGTCCACCACCAAATACTGTGTTGTCAGCGCTTTATCGTGTATTCCATCCGTAATGAGTGTCAGCTTGTATTTAATTCCTTCCGGCAGGAAAGCGAAGCTGATCGTTTCCTTCTTCTCCCACTCCTCGCCATTCATGCCACCGATATACCATGCATCGTTTTTGCGGCGGGCAAGTATAATATCTTTACCAGGATAGCCACTAAGCAACCGAATATCGTCCCAGGCATTCGGAACTTCCTTTAAAAATGTTCTGGCGGCATCCGGTAATTCATGATAGCCTTCCGGACGATCGGCCAGGTGCTGAATCCCTGATTCAAACACAATACTGAGTGCCAGTTCATGTCCATAGGAGGTAATATGCGGGTATTGGGAATTGGTGAAGGTAACTGGTGTGTAATCCATTGGACCCACCACGTTGCGGGTAAAAGGCAGCGTGGTATTATGTTCTGGCGCAGCGGGTGTAAAATCCGGGACATTGTTGTACCATTCAGCGCCGCGTACTGCCTCGTATGTCATCAGGTTCGGATAGGTTCTTGTCCAGCCCCGTGGCACCAGGCAACCGTGAAAATATACCATCATTTGAAATTGAGCCGCATCTTCCAGGATGTCGAGATAATATTTGATCATGTCCTGCTTCTCGCTTTCAAAGAAGTCGACTTTGATGCCTGCAACGCCCAATTTCCTCAACTTCGTAAATTCTTCCACCCGGCTTTCATGCGTCAACAATTTGTCGCGGGGAGTTGAGGTAACGCCGGTATGAGGGCCACCTGAATTGTACCACATCAATGGCTTCACTCCTTTTGAATGAATGTATTGAAGGGCATCTTCCAGGCGTCCGCCATTGCTCATCGCATCCCATTCCCAATCGAGCAACGTATAAGGCCAGTTCATCTCGGCTGCCAGGTCGGCAAATGCACAAACAATTTTATAGTCCTTTGTGCCATGGTTACTTGACCAATAGTTCCAGGAGGCGATTCCCGGTTTAATCCAGCCGGTATTTTTTACAACAGACGAGGCAGACACATCATCTACCAAAGTAGAGGCTACTATATCAGCAAGGGTACCTGTAATCATCACCCGCCAGGGCGATTTCCACGGCAACGTGATCGTAGGCTGCGATGCTCCCAGTCCCTGTCCATCCCGCGGATCCGGGAAAGTAAGTTTGTATGTTGCTTCATCAGCGGCATTGCTGAGTTTAGTGCCGCAATAAGTACTGTTTACATCTGCTTCATGCAGCAGGAACCAGCAGGAATTATCCTTTAACTTAAAAAGTGCCGGGTAACACCATTCCTGTTGCTGCACTTTGTTATCGCTCATGGAAGTGTACAACCATTCATTGGCAGTATTCCATTTTTCCATCCAGCGGGTTGTTTCCTTTGGAATGGTGTAAGCAGTCAGTTCATCCTTTACAACAAACGTACCCTGCTTCTCCGGAAATTCATAACGGAAAGCAATGCCATCGTTATACACCCTGATAACAATATTCAATTTTGCTTTGGAAGGATTCTCAAAAGAAACCATCACTTCATTGGCAGCATTGGTACAAACGGATTTCTTACCATGCAACGCATTGTATTGCTCCCGGATCAAAATGGGTTTACCTGCTTTGAGGAATTTCAGTTCTTTTGAAAAATCCTGATCACTGCGCGACAGCCCTAAATCAATATGCGGAACAACTTCCGAAACCTTCCCGTTGTTATGGTAAGACGCTTTGATGTACCAGCTCCCAATATCACTATTTTGTACTGAAAACAGTTCAACACTGATTTTCCTATCCGGCGATTGCACCGTTGTCCTTTGTGCAAATAACGACAGAGAGCTAAGAGAAAAAAGGACAACGGAAACAACCGCAAATTTCATATTCAACATTTCTTCGTTTAAATTTTATTTACCGCCAGCAACAAGGGCATCAATAGTGCGTTTATCCAGTACTGTGTTATTACGTCTGTCTAAAGCACCCCCTGTATCCCAGAAAAAAGGTTTAATACCATTGGCTATTGCCTGTTTGGTTACATAAGTCAACCAATAATCCACGGCATCGTTGTGGGTAGCCAGATCTTTGGGAACGTTATTACTCCCGCCGCGTCTGTAAGCGCCATACTCGCCCATTATAACAGGGATTTGTTTGTCGACGAACTTGGTTTTCATCTTGCCAAAGGCGGTGTTTACGTCACCTTCCTCTCCCCAGGTGGAATTCCGGTCAGGTTCAATGGTAGAATGATGTCCTGCCCCCCAGTAGTAAAACATTTTACCCCAGGATGCATCGCCTTCCAATAAACAGAACTGGAACGGTGTATAATAATGTATTTCCACCATCATGCGATCTTTCACGGCGTCTGTGGGAAGTGTGTTCATCAGGGTATTGGTTTTATCAATATCCGTTGACGGCCCCTGTACCACCAACACCCTGTAGCTGTTGCGTCCACCGGTGGATCGAACGGCATTGATGAAGGTTTGATGATAGCTGGTGAGTATGTCCATCTGCTCCGCAGTTTCAGCAGGAGGCTCATTAGCGCTGGCAAACATCACGTGCTCATCAAAATCACGCATGGTGGTCGCAATTTGCTCCCAGAATGCTTTTTGTTTGGCATTGACAGAATCCTTTTTTGCACTGTTAATATTGGCATCCAGCCAGCCACCATCCCAGTGGATGTTGAGTAAAACATACATATCGTTGTTAACACAATATTGAACCACCTCTTTTACGCGGTTCAGCCAGGCATCCTGGATCTTGGCAGTAGTTTTGTCTGAATACTGGTTCCATGAAACTGGCAGGCGGATGGCAGTAAATCCCTGCTGTTTTACAGCCTGTACATAGCTTTCGCTGATCAGAGGATTTCCCCAGGCGGTTTCCCCGCCAATAGCTTCCAGGGTATTGCCAATGTTCCAGCCCAGTTTAAATTTAGCGGCCAATTGCACAGCGTTACTTACCATGCCTGTTGAATTAGCCGGCGCAGGCGAGACATTGTAACCCGGATAAATACCGCTGGCCTGCGTTACTTTAACCCTGCGCACCTGGCTACTTCCGGCATTCACCTCCAGCACCACCGACCGGGGCGCACCGGTGGTATTGGGTACAGTAGTCAACCGGATGGCAGCCTTGCTATTACCGGTCGACTGACTTACCTGCAGCCAGGAAGAAGCGGGATTATTAATATTCCAATTTACATTACTGGCAATGGTTACATTGGAAGTGCCACCATCTGGCTGAAAAATAACTTCAGATAAAGAAACCGACAATTCCGGCGTAACCGTGCTCTTTTTACTACAGTATGTAAACATTACCGCGGAAACCATTAGTCCGATAAGTCCATACAAATTTCTGGTTTTCATAATCATGATATTTGGTTAAAATTTATTGGTACTATTTTATTTTTACTACCCTGATATTATCTACAGCCGCTTGTAAACCGGAAGCAGAAGGAGAAGCAGAAAAGTTTTTGGTATGAATATTTACAGATCCCTTGGCCGAGCTGCCCAGCAAAGTGGTCAGATCGGCAGCTGCGCTACCTTTGCCTTCATTAGTCCTGAATGTGGATAACGGAATGGTGACTGTATGCCAACCCTTTGTCTTAAAGGGGATAACAGTGCCATCAGCGCCCTGCCACGGCTCATAGCGGGCCATATAGTCAAATGAGTTACCTCTTAGTACATAAATAGAGGTGCCTGACCATGCGGCGGGGACATTGATCTCAAACTTAACGGCATATTGATCAATAGGAACGCTTAAACTGTCAACAGGGATCCACTGTACGTCGTTGGTATTTATACTCCGTTGCCAGTTCCACCAGCTACCCTCGCCGGCAGGCAGAACATCATTATTTAACACTGCATAACTGCCCCTGTTGCCGGGAAAATTAACACTGCTGTTATCTGTACCGGTACCCCAACTGAAAGTATTTACATTATCAAAATTACAGAGCGCGCCGGTTGTGGGATCGTTTACATTAAAGGTGGTGGAAGCGTTACCAGATTTTGTGTTGATCACTACCGGCCCGCCTTGCGAAAGCGTTGGCAGTACAAACCCGATGGCCGTACCATCGTCGGCTGTACTATAATCGGTAATTGGTGTACCGGCAAAAGTCAGTTCATTTATAAAAAACAAATTTAGCCCATAGATATAAACGGAATCACCTGTGTTGGCATTTTCGTTGGAAATGCTGGTAATAGAAGGTGGTGGCGCCACAATGCCGAATGTAAAAGTGGTGGACCCGTGCCGGGTCACATAGCGGATCGTATTCAAACTTTCTGCCGGCACCGATGGGAATGGTATCACAGCTGGTACCAGCACGGCAGCACTGGTATCTGAAAACATGATGCTATTGATATTAGCGGGTACGCCGTTGAAAGAGATCTGCACAGCATCCTGCAGATTATGCCCCACCAGCACCACCCATTGCCCGGTAGTGAGGGAATTGACAAGCGTATCAGCAGGAGAAGCTGCATAATTTCTAACGCTGGTGATAACAGGAGCTGCTTCAGTTACATCTTTCTTGCAAGCAGATTGCATTAGTGCAAAAACAGCAGCAAGTGCAAAAAACGGTAACCTCCAATAGCGCTGGTTGAATATTATTTTATTCACGGTATAATGTTTTTAGTGGTTCTTAATAATATGACACCGGAGGTTCCAGCAATTTCGGGTTGGCGGTTACCTCAGAAGAAGGTATTGGGAATGTGAAACTTTGAATGGTGGCAGGCGTAATAATACCATATGGATCTCCGGGTGTTATAACACCATTTGAAATGGTAAATGGTGCCCGCCTTTCTCCATTTAATTTGCTGATGGCCTTGACCGGGTTATAATAAGATAGTCTAACCAGGTCGGTCCAATATTGCCCTTCTCCCGCCAGTTCAATTCTTCTCTCATTAATGACGGAGTCCATATCTATTCTGGGAGCAGGAGCCATCCCAGCCCTTGTACGAACCTGGTTAAAGTAGAGCAGCGCATCGCCGTCGGCACTCGAAGCACTGTTACCAAGTATTGATTCAGCATAAATGAGATAAACATCCGCCAGTCTTAATAAAGCATTATGCTCTGTAGAGGAAGTCAGGGTCATAGTTGGCGCACTGTTATCCTTGTTGGTTCCGATAATGTGCTTTTTCAACCCGGAGCTACCTGTATATTTAAATCCTCCGCCTGCTGCATTCAACTCGGGGTAATAGTCGCCGTTAATCATAAAAGTGGCTTTACGCCTTATGGAATCCTTTGTTTGATAAAGCTGGTACATATCAATGGTCGGACTAATAGCAAACCAGCCTGCTGAGCCATTGGCAGATATTTCCACACCTCCCGGAGAATAGACCTGCAACATATTTCCTTCCAGCCAACCTCCTCCCGGCGCCCACTGCAATGCAAACAATGACTCCGGATTGTCGTTAAACTGGGTTTTGAACAGGTCGGCGTAATTTTTTACCAGCGCGAGGCCGCTCTTCTTACACACATTTCCGGCGTATTTCTTTGCACTGTCCAGGTAAGCCTGGTTCCTCGTGCCTCCCTGCTGATTTAACCCGGCTACTGTCAGATAAACCTTGCTTAACATCCCTTGTGCCGACCAGGTAGTTACCCTTCCGGCAGCATCAGCAGCGGGGAGATGGCTGGCTGCAAAGGTGAGGTCATTGATCGCGAATTTATATACGTCTTCCGTTTTTACACGGTTGATCAACGGAGATACAATCAGTTCGCTGTTATCTTCAATAACGGGTACCGCGCCCCATAATATCGCCAGGTTATAATAGGCAAATCCACGTATAAAACGGGCTTCAGCAATAGCCGCATTTTTGTCCTTGTCAGGAATGGAAGCCGGCGCCTTTTGTGTGATGGCATTAATCGTAACATTACAGTGCGCAATGATATTATACATCCCTTTCCAGTTGGAAATCATGATGCCGTTTAATCCGGTAACTGTGAAAGTATTCAACTGCACGGCATCTCCCCAGTAACCAACCGCCATATTTCCACTCAGCACATCGCCTACAGGCAAATAACAATTGTAGTTCCAGTCAGCCCAGGGCGTACCAGCATATAATGCAGCTGTTGCCAACCTGAGATCACCAGCCGATTGATAAAAATTATCCGCACTTATCTGCGACAGGGGCGGACGATCCAAAAAACTTTTGGAGCATCCTGTTATAGCTATCGTAGCTATCAGGAAGACAATTATTTTATCCAATATTGATCTCATAACTATTTATATTAACAGATGAATATTTTATTTAGTCAGTTTAATGTTCGCACCAATGGTAAACACGCGGGGCTGCGGATAAAAGCCGCCATCAACACCAGCGCTCAGCGGGTCCCACGATCCGATCTCCGGGTCCATTCCCTTATAGTTTGTAATCATAAAGGCGTTTGAAACATTGAAATAAACTCTCAGGTATTTGATGCTGGCTTTACTGATCAGCTTTTCGGGGAAGGTATATCCCAAAGAAATATTCTTACATCTCAAAAAACTCCCATCTTCTACAAACTTGTCAGAATTCCTGTTATTATCATTGGTATTATCATTCCTGATTCCGACAATTCTTGTTTCAGGGTTAGTTACCTGTATATTATTAATATCAGTGGCGCTGCCTTTCGGGTCAATCAGGGTTAATTTCGCATAGTCGTTTAACGCCTTGAAATAACCAAAGCTGGTACCCGGAAATTCTCCATTTACGCGAAGCTGGTTAAATACTTTATTGCCAACGTTGGCCGCAAAAAATATATTCAAATCCACATTCTTATAGGAGAAGGTATTGTTGAAACCAATCTGGTATTTAGGTATGGGGGAACCGAGGTAGGTTTGATCAGATTCATTTATAACGCCGTCACCATTAAAATCCTTGAATTTCAGATCACCGTACCAGATGCTTCCACCGGCAGCTCCTACCGACAGTGGCACACCATTTTTAGTGGGCAATGCGTGCGTTTCAAAGTCTTTTCTCGTAGCAAACACACCTCCGTCAATAACATAGCCGTAAAACTCGCCGATAGATCTGCCCACTGCAGTTTTGCTGTACTGCCTGTTCAGTGAAGCGCCATCCGTATTGAGTTTAAGCACTTCATTGATATTGCGGGAAACTGTCACATCTGTTTTCCAGGTAAAATTTTTGGTTTTAATACTGGTTGAACTGATCCTGAAATCAAAGCCCTTGTTATTAACAGTACCTACATTGACATACGGAGCTTCCATTGCGCCTGGCGAGTAACCAATCGCCGTTCCGGAATACAGCGGTAAAGGGATCTGCAAAACAAGACCATCGGTTTTGCGGTTATAAAAATCAACGGAGAAATTCAATCTCCAGTTAAAAAGTGTTCCTTCCAGCCCGATGTTGGCATATTTTGTTTTTTCCCATTGTACATAAGGATTTCCCACATTCTGGGTAAGCTGGGCGATGCCCGTTAGCCCGGTAGCCACCGTAGCCAGTGTGGAGGTATAGGCATAATCCCGGATGTTCTGGTTATTTGTTAACCCATACCCCAGGCGCAGTTTCAATTCATTAATATCTTTAACAGACTGCAGAAAATTTTCCTTATTCAATTTCCAGGCAAATGCTCCTGAGTAGGTATTCACCCAGCGGTTTTCAGGGGCAAACTTTGAAGAGCCGTCTGCCCGGAGATTGGCAGTAAACAGGTACTTATCGTTGATGCCAAAATTGATACGGCCAAAGTACGATTCCTGGGCGCTTTGCCCTTTGGAGCCGCTATTGGTGGCGGTGGTTGGATCACCGCTGCTGATTACCTGCACATTATTTGAAGGGAAATTTGTTCTTGCTGCAGAAGAACCTTCATTTGTACCGAGTTGCGCTTCATGACCCAGTAACACATTTACATTGTATTTATCTTTAAACAGATGTGAGTAGGTAAGGAAGTTCCTGATGGTGGTAAACAAATTTTGCGAAAAATTATAAGACCCGCTGTTGGTATTATTTTTTACAAGACCAAATGTATAGGTAGGATTAAACCGGTCTTCCGTTGCCATGGAAAAACTTCCTGTTGCTTCATTCCGGAGGGTGAGATCTTTGGTAAAAGCAATTTCTGCATATAAATTACCATAAAGCTGGTTTCTTTTTGCCTCGTCTTTATTAATGAGGGCGATCGCATACGGGTTCACGGTACTGTTCACCCATCCATTCGGGTTATAGGCTCCGCCCCAGCTGCCATCCTCATTCTTTACGGCGATATCCGGCGTCTGGCTTAGTGCGGTATTAATTACATTGGAGCTGGTTGAATTTACATTCTCCTTGATATTCACCAGTTGGAGGCTGGTACCGATCTTTAACCAATTGGTTGTTTTATTATCGAGATTCAACCTTAATGAAATCCTCCGGAAATTGGATCCAAGCGCGATACCCTCCTGGTTAAAATAGGAACCCGACAGCAGGTATTGTGTTCTTGTATCTCCCCCGCTAATGGATAAGGTATGATTAGACATCGGGGCATTTCTGAAAAGCTCTTTCTGCCAGTTGGTCCCTTCGCCCAGGTATTTTGGATTTACAAATTCAGGCCGGGTGTCAAATCCCCATCCTAACCCTGTATTCCTCTCATTTATAAAGGTTGCATATTCTCTTAAATTCATTACAGGTAACCTTTTAGGTATTTGCTGGTAGCCTGTATACATTTCATAAGAAATGCTTGGCGGAGCGACCTGCCCCCTTTTGGTGGTGATTACTATTACGCCATTTGTTGCCTGTGAACCATAAATCGCTGTTGCAGATGCGTCTTTCAATACATCAATGGTTTCAATTTCAGAAGGATTGATACCTGCCAATGGATTCACACCTGCGCCCAATGTGGCGGTGCTGCCAATAATGATCCCATCTATTACATACATAGGCGAACCTCCTCCAAAAGAAGACAAGCCACGGATCTGTATCGATACAGCTCCACCTGGTTGACCTGATATTTGCTGAACCACTAACCCCGGCACCTTACCCTGCAAAGCCTGGTCAAAGGTTACCGGTTGTGTTTTACGGATCTCGTCACCGGAAACAGAAGATATGGCACCGGTAACATCCGGCCGTTTTACTTTGCCGTACCCGATTACCACCACATCCTCCAGTTGTGAAATATTCTCAGCCATTTCTACTTCAAGGGAAGCAGTTTTAGCCACCACTTCTTTTTTCTGGTAACCTATCATTGAAATTACCAATGTACTCCCCGGGGAAGCATCGATCGTAAACTTTCCCGCTCCATCAGTAATAGTGAAGTGGCTGGTGTTTTTTAAGGTAACAGTGGCGCCTGGAATGGGGGAATTACTTTTACTGATGATTCTACCACTTATTTTTATTGTTTGCGCAGAGAGGTTTAGGGTGGAAAGGAATCCCAAAAGAATACCCAATAGCGGTAGTATTCGCAAGCGAATCATTTTGGTTGAATTCATTTTTCTAATTTTAACGTGGGTAGATGATGATCCTCGCAGTTGTTTTCAGCGAGGATGATGTTTCATAAGGCCGGAACATTCGTGACAGGAGCCATGCAATCGATAAGTGCCAGTTCTTTTTCAGCAGCTTTCGTTGTTTCCAATAGTCACTTTCTACTGTACTGGGTGACGACCTCAAGTTGAAAAGCCTGAGGTGAAGGACTAAGTAAAGGGATTGAAAAGGTAGACAGGTGGTCAGGATCTGCAACGTAGGCAGAAGGACTTGCTAATAAGTCTCCATACGAGACATAGGCCGGCAAGTTAAGTGGCAGCAATTGTAGTTTCATATACGTGGATTGAATATTGTAAAGCTATTGTTATGTTCTCTGAATCAAGGGGGTCATTTGATTCAACCAGGAGGCCCAAATGTTACAATTCGTTGAATATCACTAGCAACTGTCAATAAACCAGGGAAAACCGGGGCCACTATGTTGCATTCATCCAACATCCGCATTGTCTCCCTGCCCGGTTCTCCTGATAATTAATTAGAACGGCCCTGGCTCATTACCAACCCGCGTTTTGTTTCAATACGTTATCCGATAAAGTGATTTGTGTATAAGGTATCTGCACCAGCCCCTTTGTTTCGATTACCTTCGATGCTAAAATGGTTTTGGTGGTATTCACGCCGCCATTTTGAACGGTCACCGACTCCGCAATGGCTGAGGCAGCAACATTGATGCCCTGGCGAAGAAGATCCCAGTAACGGATTCCTTCTCCCGCAAATTCAAGTCTTCTTTCATTTATAATATTTGCCTTGCTAACCGGAACCTGGACAAAGCTGGTACCCAATGCCCGTCTCCGCACATCATCAAAGTAGTTCTGTGCCCCACCGGCGCCTAATTCGGCCGCCATTAACAAAACATCCGCGTAGCGGATAGACACATAATCCTGGTACTGGCTGATCATGAAGCTCGCGCCCCCCATTTTTTCAGCAAGACTTCTTCCTGCCTCATCCGCCATCGGGGTATATTTTTTAATGCAGTAGCCTGTATACTCCCGTTGATCCTTTATGTTCTGAAAATTGAGCCCTTCATCCACTATTGAAATGATAGAGGCGCTTCTCCGGCTGTCACCGGCAGGGAAAGCATTCCAAAGTTTCGGGTTTACAGTGGCTCCGCCCCAGCCCATCCCATACGGATAAATGCTCTGAACGCGAATACCGAATAACACCATCCATTGGTTACCATCCACGTTTCCATTCCAATCGCTGGTAAAAGTGTATTTGATGGCAAACACCGTTTCCTTATTATCCTCTCCTACGTAATTGTTAAGAGAGGCAGCGGGCCATAAATTGGCAAATTTGTCTACCAACCCAAATCCTCCATTACTGATAACATCCTCCAGGTAAGCAAGCGCCTGCGATTTTGAAACAGTTCCCACCAGGTCGGCTTTATTGTAATAACCGGTATAGCAAAGGAACACACGGCCAAGCAGCGATTCTGCCGCCCATTTGGTTATCCGCCCACGGCTGGAGGGATCCTGAACGCCATAGCTGGTGGCAGGAAGATTGGAAGCTGCAAATACCAGGTCGTCGGCAATAAGTTTATAAACGCTGTCGGGGCTCGCCTGAGGTACATTATCCGTAGTAGGCTTTGTAATCAACGGAATATTGCCCCATAATCTGACCATATCAAAATAACAATAGGCACGTATAAACCTTGTTTCCGCTTCATACGTTCTGCGCAAACTGTCATTGCCTTTCCAATCCACCCCGTCAAGATGCGACAGAAGCATATTGGCGCGATAGATCGCCTTGTAATACAGGTTCCAGGTGTCTCCAAACATATTTTCATCAGAAGGTGAACGGAGTTTATCAAATTCGTCCATCATCTGATAACCAAACCCGTCGGCATTACCGGTGCCTCCAAATGCTTCGTCAGACATGATGGCAGACGCAACAGGAAAAGCAACGCCGCTTGCCCACACACGCTGTAATCCATCATACACGCCTACCAATGCCTTCCAGGCATCGTTCGGTGTTTTATAAAAGTTCTGCTCGGTAGCAGACGTTACATCTTCTGAGTCCAGAAAGTCCTTGTTACAGGCTATCAACGACAACAGCGCAGTAACCAGCATATAAAATTTTAAGTTTTTCATCGCCAATTCGTTTTTAATTTAAAACCGGATGTTTGCTCCAACCATAAATGTTCTGGGCCTGGGATAATATCCTAAGTCCACTCCCGATGAAAAGCCTTCATTATATCCAACTTCGGGATCCATACCATTATATTTGGTAAACAGGAAAGCATTCAGCACGGAAGCATATAATCTTACTTTGCCCAGGTAATTTTTTTTGATCAGGTTTGAGAAATCATAACCGAGGGTAATCGTATTGATACGCAGATAATTTCCTTTATGTATGTACAGATCAGAGAACTGCGCCCAGTTGGCGCCATCTTCTGTGACCCTGGGAATTTTATTGGAAGTTCCCGGGCCATGCCAGCGGTCCAGTATTTCTGAGGTATAGTTACCAAACCCGCCCGGTCCCCTGTACGACTGTACAATTTGATTACCTGTTACGCCGGAGGCCTGTACTAAGAGATCAAACCCTTTGTAATCAAGCGTTATATTAAACCCATAGGTAAAATCAGGATTGGGATCGCCGATATTTGTTTTGTCGTTGGCGTCAATAACACCATCGTTGTTTAAATCAACATACCGGACATCGCCAGGCTTGGCGGTGGGCTGAATGGGATTACCCGTTTTGCCTTTATACGCCGTTACCTCATCGTCCGATTGGAACACGCCTGCGGTTTTAAGTCCCCAGAAATAGCCTACCGGTTCACCGTTTGCCGCCCGGTAAAATTCACCTGCATTGGCATACAGCACATTGGTATTACCATGAAGCACATGATCGTTTGTAGGAATATTCCCTATCCTGTTTTTATTATAGGCGCCGTTTACGCCCACTGAATAATGGAAATTTTTGCCGATGCTGTTTCGATAATTAAGCGCCAGTTCAACGCCGGTATTTTTCACATCACCGCCATTGATCAGCGGCGCATCTGCGCCGGCAGTAGCCAGAATAGGCACGGTAATCAACCAGTCTTTTGTTTTTTTGACATAATAATCAAAGGTTATATCCAGCCGTTGTAACACAGTAGCATCAAACCCGATGTTTGTTTGCTCCGACGTTTCCCATTTTACATCCGGATTGGCAATACGGCTTGGATAAGCTCCCTGTGTACTGGCTCCTTCCACCGGTCCGAATATATAACCCGCATTACTGAAGCTGATAGGAGACACAAACTGATATGCCGCTACATTCTGGTTACCTACCTGTCCCCAGCTGCCACGGAGCTTAAGGAAATTCAACCACTGCACACCCTCCATAAACTCCTCCATAGAAGTCACCCATCCGGCGGACACGGAAGGGAAATATCCCCAGCGATGATCCGGCGCGAATTTAGAGGAGCCATCGGCCCTGAAGGTGAGGTTCAGCAGGTATTTCTCACGGAAATTATATTGCAATCGTCCGAAGTAAGACATCAACGCATTCTCAGACGGGCCACCGCCAAGACTCATATATGGCGCACCCTTGTTCACATTCTGCGCAACAGAAAGGTAAGCATGCTGCAGATCGGCAACACGCAGGTCCCAGTTGGAACCATTCATACCAACAGTTTGTGTTTTCAGCGAAGAGCTACCTGCCATTACACCAAAATGGTGATCAGCAGCAACATCAAAATCGTAGCTGAGTAAATTGTCGAACTGAATGGTACGCCCACTACCCATTGACTGGCTCACCTTCGAAGTGTCATTAAAGGAATAAATAGAAAGATGATAAACGGGTGTATAACCATGACTTTGATTCGCGTAATAGTTTAAACCCAGGCTGGAACGGAATTTTAAGCCTTTAATGGGTTCCGCCTGTATGTACACATCGCCAAATAAACCCTGGTTACTGTTGCGGTTCCGCGTGGTATAGTCCATCACTGCATAAGGATTGGCCTCTGTATTGTTCCACGCCTGATCAGGTTTTCCCGGGTACCAGCCTTTTTTATCGCTGCTGAAATAACTACCGTCCGTGTCATACGTGGGCAGGAAAGGGCTTGTAGTGAAAGCAGCACGTAATGTATTATTATACTGGCCGTCTATCGCAATTCCATGATTGTTTTGGTAATTGAACGTAAGATGTTCTCCCAGCTTAACAATATTCTGGTACAGGTTATGTTCGGAGTTTATTCTGAACGTGTAGCGGTCAAGGTAAGAAATGTCCGATCCTCCTACAATGCCGCCCTGGCTGGTGTATCCCAGTGACAGGGAATAGGTGGAATTGGGACTGCCTCCCTGCACGCCCAATACATAGTTTTGAGTCGGCACATTCTTTTTAAACATCTGGTCCAGCCAATCTGTGCTTACCGGCAAATTGTTAACTACCTCGTTGCTGAAATACGGCGCTTTACCGGAGTTGACAGCAGCTTCGTTTATGATGGTGGCATAATCTTTTGCATTCAACAGTTTAGCCTTGCGGGCAAGCTGCTGGGCGCCATAAAAAACATCCAGGGTAACCTGCGGTTTCTGGTTGACTTTTCCCGTTCTTGTGGTAACCAGGATAACACCGTTGGCCGCCTGTGAACCATAAATAGCAGCAGAGGCAGCATCTTTCAGAATGTCGATAGAGGCTATGTCTGCGGGGTTCAGGTATGAAATGTCGCTGGTTTGAACACCGTCAACAATATATAAAGGAGAAAAGTTACCAACAGTACCCTTACCACGAATAATCACATTCATTCCTGCACCTGGCTGTCCTGAATAGGAAGTGATTTGTACACCCGGCGCCTGGCCTTGCAAAGCCTGCATGGCATTGGTAGTGTTCTGTTTCTGGATGTCCGCGCCTTTTACCTGGATGTTGGCTCCTGTAACGAGTTTTTTCTTCTGGGTACCATAACCGATTACTACTACATTTTCCAATTGGCTTTCAGCTTCCAGCAATTGAACTTTCAATTCGCGTGAGGTAACTTTTACCTCCTTTTCAACAAATCCAACGGATGTAATTACTATCACATCCCCCGTTGATGCCTCAATAGTAAACCGTCCTGCATCATCGGCAACGGCGGATACACGGGTGCTTTTTACGGTAACTGATGCTGCAGGAACCGGAGCGGACGTACTTTGACTGGTGATCGTTCCACTCACCTTTGACGTTTGGGCAAAGGCGTTCTGGCTAAGGGTTAAGGCCCCAAGCATGCCCCACAGCAGCAATATTCGCAAGTAAATGATTTTGAATGAATTCATAATTGTGGATTTAACTGACTACTTTTTATATCTATTTTTCTTCCATCGTAAACCACTTCCTTGTCGCATTTGGCATCAGGATCCAGGCGCCTGGGTTCTCCGGGCGAAATGATATTAATGCGAAGGGCTCTTTTCTGTAACATGCCTTTGAACGATCCTTTCCGCTCTCCGACAGTAACAGTTCCTGTTGCCTGGGTATATTTTATTGGAATGATGGAAAATGCACCTTCTTCATAATTGTAATTGGTGCCCTCATCTTCATACAGGTTGAAAGATGCGTCCGCACCAGTGTAAATGTTCAACGTAACAGTGTCGGCCTGTTTCTCCGCTGCATATTGTAACTCCGGCCCAAAAGGCAGGATAGATCCGGCTTTTACAAATAAAGGCATCCGTTCATAAGGCGCTTCAGCAGTAATTTTCTGACCACCTGCATACCACTTCCCGGAATAGAGATCATACCATCCTGCGCACTCGGGTAAATACAAGGCACGTTTTGTTTGCCGGTATTCATACACGGGGTTTACCAGCAGTGAAGGGCCAAACATATATTGATCAGCAATGTTCAGCACGGCGGTATCTTTTGCAAAGTCCATTGCAAGTCCGCGCATGATGGTATAGTCATCATGGTACGTCCACCCTGCCAGCGCATAGATATATGGCAGTAAACGGTAACGCAGTTTATCGTAATAAAGGAAACTTTTATAAGCGGGGTGATCTTCAGGAGCTGTGTTGAATACTTCCCGGTAAGGAGATTGCCCATGGGAGCGGAATAAAGGAACAAATGCGCCAAACTGCGACCACCGGGTCATCAGCTCTCTCCACTCTTCCAGGCTCTCTGCATCCGGACTCTCAAATTTCCTCGGCACCACAAAGCCACCTATATCCATCGTCCAGTAAGGAAGCCCGGACATAGAGAAATTACTCCCTGCAGCTATTTGCGCTTTCATATCATTCCAGGTGGAACCGATATCACCACTCCATATCGCCGCCGCATAACGCTGCGAACCTGCAAAGCCGGATCGTGTCAGCAAAAAGACCCTTTTATCCGGATCCGTTGAGCGTTGTCCTTCATAAATTCCTTTTGCATTCTGCAGCGGATATGCATTCAGGAACTCTGCCGCGCTACCCAAAGCAGTGGGTGTCATTTGCAGCTTTCTTTTTTCCGGGTTTACGTTGGAAACTATATCCGGTTCGCTGGCGTCCATCCACCAGGCGTCAATTCCTTTACTATAAATTTTTTCGTTGATCAGATTCCAGAATCCTTTCCTGGCGGCGTTATTGAAAGCATCGTAAAAAGTAGAAACGTATCCTTTGCCTATCCAATCTTTTTGCTGATCGGCGATGTTTCTTTTATAAAGCCATCCATTTTTATCAAAGTCGTTATAGGCCGGTATACCATCATAAAATTTCGGCCATACAGATATCATAATCTGCGTGTTGTATTTTTTATGCAACAAATCAATCATGCTGTCGGGAGAAGGGAAACGTTTTTCGTCAAACTCCTGGCTGCCCCATTCCGCTTCTCTCCAATAATTCCAGTCCAGCACAATGTTGTCGATAGGAATTTTTCTTTTACGGAATTCATCAACAGTATTCACTATCTCCTCCTGTGTTTTGTATCTCTCCCTGCTTTGCCAGAAACCTAACGCCCACTTTGGCACAATAGGCGCCTTACCTGTAAGCGTACGGTAGCCGGCAATTACCTCGTCCATATTATTGCCATACACGAAATAGTAATCCACCTGTTTGCCGGCTTCGGAACAAAAACCAAAGCTGTTTTGCTGATCACGGCTCAATGGCTCCTGCCATTTTAAAGAAAGGTAGGACTCGCCCCCTTCCGGTAGCCATTCAATTTTCACCGGTACTTTTTCTCCTTTTTTGAAATCCCATGGAATCAATGCAGATGCGGGATTCCAGGCCTTTCGCCAACGATCCAGCACCAATTTTCCATTCAGCCATACTTTTACCGAACCGCCATAAGTGAAGCGGAACTGATGTAACCCCGACAGGTGACTGGAAAGGCTTCCCTCCCAGGTCACCATACCGGAAGCTGGGGTAAATTCCCGGGGCAGTAGAATTTTTGAATCTCCCAAAAACTCCATATCAATATTTCCCTCTGCTCTTTCAATGTTTATCTCCTGCGGTTTATGCATGTTATTGGAATAGGAGGCGGTAAGCCAGCCGGTTTCACCTTTCTTTGAAAAAAGCTGCATGGAAGAAAGCGGGTGAAGCGGCCTGATATCGCCGGCCCTGGTGAGGGAATAATTATCCCAGAGAATGCCATAGTTTTTATTGGAGATCATAAAAGGAATGGCCACTTCGGTATTGTTCTGGAAGAAGGTAACCTGTTGGCCCCGGTAATTCATTATACCGTCCTGGTGTTGTCCGAGTCCATACCATGCGTCCCCGTCGGCCGTCTGGAATGTTTGCGTAATGGCGTAATAACGTTTACCGTCGAATATGGCGGATTGAAAATCCCTGCCAAACGGCTGTTTTTCTGACAGGATTTTTTTACCTGCCAGATCCGTGAAAGTAACGGCGCCGGTTTTCCGGTCTACCGTGACGATTAATTTTTTTGTTTTGAGAGTCAGGTTTTCTTTAGAAGGAATGAAATCCCAGGTGAGCCCTGGTTTTTTATGATAAACAGTAACCAGGCTGATACCGGCCACTATTTCTTTCCCGGGAGCTGCCATCACCCTGATAATATCGTCCGACACTACTTCAAGTTTAACAGCATACGTTGAACCCGTTAGCAGGGAATCCGTAAAAACGATCACCCCATCAGGAAGAGTAATATAGGCAGGTGGCGCCGCAAATAAGTTATTTAGTAACGCAGAAGCCAGCAGGCTAAACAGCAGTAATCGCAATTTCATATACGTGGATTAGATGCTGTAAAACTATTGCTATGCTGTCAGAAACCGGGGCGTCAAATGATTCAACAAGGGGGCACAAATGTTACAAATGACTGAATATCACTGGTGTATTTTTGACAGGCGGTGCGTTAAAGACTTTTGTTTTTAAGATTTGCCACGTATTCGGAAGGGGTAGTTTTGAACTCCTCCTTGAATAACTTACGGAATACTTTCGGATTATTGAACCCGACTTGATAGGCAACTTCAGAAATGGACATCCCGCTTTTGTCCAGCAGTTGAACGGCTCTTTTCAAACGGATGGAACGGATAAAATCCAACGGCGACTTACCCGTTAACGAATGTATCTTTCTATATAAAGTAACCCTGCTCATATACATCTCTTTACTGAACTCATCCACAGAAAACTCCGGGTTGTCTATTTGCTTTTCAATAATTTCCAATGCCTGTTGAAGGAATTTTTCATCTACGGGCGTTATGGTCACTTCTCCGGGGTTGACTTCAATCTGCTTCTGAAACCTCTTTTGCAATAATCTCTGCTGCGCCAGCAGATTATTGATGCGGGAAGCCAGGATCTCAAAGGTGAAGGGTTTGGTAATGTAATCGTTTGCGCCTGCTTTCAAACCTTCCAGTTGTTTTTCCTCACTTCCCATGGCAGTAAGTAAAATAATAGGAATATGAGCAGTGAGTGTTTCGTTTTTAATTTTCCTGGCAAGTTCAACGCCGTCCATTAAAGGCATCATGATATCGCTTACCACCAGATCGGGGTTTAACAACTTTATTTTCTCCCAGCCTTCCTTTCCATTTGTGGCTTCTTCAACATGATATTGCCCTTTCAGGTTATCCTTTAAGTAAAAGCGCAGGTCTTCATTGTCTTCCACTATCATTATCGTCTTCTTCTTATCACCTTTTTTATTTTCCTCCGCCATTATTTGCTCCGTTTCGCCTGAAAATGCGGGATTAGCCAGGGTCCGGGGAGAAGAAACATAAATTTTTCTTGCGGGGAGCAATACCGTAAAACAGGTACCCTGATCCGGTTCGCTTTTTACGGTGACGATACCATTGTGCAATTTTACAAACTCTTTTGTAATGGCCAGGCCGATGCCGGTTCCCTGGTTTACCATACTTTCCGGAACATCCGTCTGAAAAAAGCGTTCAAATATCTTTTCGTGCTGATCGGCCGGAATACCAATACCGGAGTCTTTTACCTCGATAGCAAGTGTGCCATCGGACTCATTATCCGCCGGCTCCTTATAGATCAGGCCAACGCTCACCGTTCCGCTGTCATAAGTATATTTAAAAGCGTTCGACAACAAGTTGAATAAAATCTTTTCAATTTTATCTTTGTCAAAATAAATTTCGAGGCTATCCGTGTCAGATGAGAAAGAGAATTGGATCTTCTTTTTCTCTGCAATATCTGTAAAAGAATAACTGGTTTCCCTGCAAAACCGGACAATATCGCCTATGGAAGGATGCAACTTTACTTCCTGCACCTCCATCTTCCTGAAATCGAGCAGCTGGTTTACCAGGTTTAATAAGCGTTTGGCATTACGCTGTACCAGCCCTAATTGTTTTACCTGCTCTTCATCTGCCGTATTTTTAATGATCTTATCCAATGGTGCAATAATCAGGCTTAACGGCGTGCGGAACTCGTGACTTACATTGGTAAAGAATTTTGTCTTTAACTGCTCCAGCGCATGCGCTCTCTCCGCTTCCCTGCGCTGTTGCTGCACTTCAAAACGCATCCGTATCCGGTCTAATGTAATGCGCCGGATAAGCAGGAACAACGCTGCAGCGATCAACAGATATATAATGTAGGCAACAGGCGTTCTCCAAAACGGGGGTTCAATATTGATCTGCAACGTTTTTACCTCACTCCATAGGCCGGACCTGTTCAAAACTTTTACCTTGAAAACATAGTGACCGGGATTTAGATTTGTATAAGTGGCTCTCCGCTGGTTACCATCTGCATATAACCAGTCTTCATTAAACCCTTCCAGCATATATGCATATTTGTCATATGCGTTATGAGAAAAATCAAGCGCAGCAAAGTCAATGGAGAAAACATTTTCCCTATACTTCAGATCAATATGCTGAAGCTGGGATAAAGAACGTTTGAGCAGCACCCGGTTATTGACCAGCTCGCCGGGTTCAACATCTTTATTTAATATCTGAAAACCGGTGAAAACAATTTTAGGATGATAAACGGGTTTACCAATAGCAGCAGGATTGATAATATTAAAGCCCGAAGGGCCACCAAAGATCAATTCGCCGGTCTTCGTTTTTAGCGCTGCATTATCATTGAATTCGCGGTTCTGCAGGTTGTTGGTGGCATCATAGGTAACCACAGAAATAACCATATCCTTATTTTCCTGGTGGGGAGTAACGTTACATAACCCGTTAGGTGTGGATATCCAAAGCGCGTGGTGATTATCTTCCAGGATATTCAGGATCATATTATCAGGAAGTCCGTTGGACATGGTGAATGTATGAAACTCCTTTTTTTGTTCATCAAACAAATTCAATCCCTCCCTCGTTCCTACCCAAATCCGGCCTTTACTGTCTTCCAGAAGACAGATAATCCCATTATCACTTAAACCATTTTTTTTATCTGTTACCAGGTAAAAAACACTGGTGGCTTTATTCTTTTCCATAACGGCAATACCGTAAGCCGTACCAATCCATAAATTCCCCTTTCTATCCTGCATAATAGCAGAAAGATAATCGGAAAGTAAAACTCCCCGCCTGGCGTTATAATGGCTAAACTGGCTTGTTCTTCTGTCGAAACGATCCAGGCCGCCACCCAAAGTGCCGATCCATAAGTTCTGATCCCTGTCTTCAAATATCTCCCAAACCTTGTCATCTGCCAGACTTGAGGAATCATTATCATGATGCCTGAACCGGGTGAACTTCTTCCCATCAAAACGATTGAGGCCACCCAGGTAAGTCCCAATCCAGAGAACATCTTCATGATCGATCCATAAGCTCACAATGACGTTGTTACTCAGGCTGTTTTCATTTTTTGGATCGTATAAGTATTGTTTGAAAGTATTATTCTTCCTGTCAAAATAAATCAGGCCACCGCCATTGGTACCGATCCAGATGTTACCTGCCTTGTCTTCAACAAAACGGTTTACATCGTCGAATTGCGGACTGTTTTCATTTAGTTCCTGGTGATGGTAATATGGAAACTGAATGATGTTACTATTATAATAATTTATGCCCTGCTTATAAGTTCCCAGCCATATAATCCCCTGGTCATCTTTATACAAGGTGGTGATACTGTTCTGACTGATGCTCTTGGGATCATTGGGGTTGTTCAGCAGATAACTGGTTTTGAATCCGTTCTTTTTGTCGATCAGCGTTACTCCTCCGTGATCGGTTCCTATCCAGAGCAAACCATTACTATCCTGTACAACCTGGCTTACCAGTTCCGCATTCAATCTCGCCGGATAAGAATTCTTATCAAACTGTTTGATAGTATTATCTTCCGGGTGAAAAAGAAAAATTCCGAAGTTGTAACTCCAAAGCCAGATGTCATTATCATGATCTATAAAAAGATGATAGGGGTTATTAGCTTTATTCTTCTTCAGTAAAGCATTGGTAGAAAAAATTATTTTATCCAGCTTTATATCATATTCCTGCAAAAAACCTGATTGGTATACCAACCATAACTTCCCATCCGATGTTTCACTTACGGAAGTAATTTTCCCGGAAGCCGGCGGTGCTTTCTGATTAAATGGTTTTACAATTCTATCGTTTGCTGAATACAGGAACAAACCCTTATCATCATACAGGAACCAGTACCTGTTATTGTTCCCCTTCACTATATTGGTAACACCACCAGATGGCAAACCGATGGAATGCAAATAGTCATCAGCGTTGTCATTAAATTTCTCGGTATCGGGGTTATAAATACAGGGGCCACTCACGGTCGACAACCACATTTTCCTGCCCGGAAGCTCATAAAGTGACACAATATTATTGTCCCTTATTGAAGAGCTGTCATTGTGATCCTTATGAAATATCCTGCAGAAATATCCGTCATAACGATTAAGTCCATATGCAGTGGCAAACCATAAAAAACCATCCCGGTCTTTTAGCACTGCATTTACCTGGTTATGCGACAGACCTGTGTATGTATTGAGCTTCGAAAAATTATAATGCTCACTTTGCGATAAAACAACAAGGGACTGCAGTAGCAAAATAACCCCAAAAAGGTAACGCATTACTGTAGGTTTTAGATAAAAAAGTTTACGCCTCCCAGACATTCATACACTAGCGGCTGTTGCCGCTTTACCTGCCATTCCGCTGATCATTAAAGATGCCCGATAACGTTTTTACTTTTGTAAAAAGCAAAAGGTACTTCATTCCTGTGAGACAGACCCGATTTGGCAAAAAGCGGCAATAACCACGGTAGTGATTATTGCCGCTTTTTTTTTTCAGGATCATGACTTACTTTCTCAACAGGCGTATTTCATACACAGGACCTGCAATTGATCCTTTGTCCGCCAGGAATTTAATCCGCATAGATCCATCCTCTGCATAGTTAATATCCGTAGGCAATTCGTAATCGATGGCATAAAATGTATCGCTCTGCCCTTCCCGGAGATCGACCTTAGCCAGCTGCCGGTCGTTGACCCATATGGAGAACTTATGATTAAATTCTTTCCCGAAATAAGTAACACGTATTTTCTTACCCGTCTTGTTCTTATCTGTTAATTTATAACTGAACCACTCTCTCGCTGACCGCCAATGCCTGTTAAAGCTAACACCGGCAAAGGAACTCTCGTGTAAGATTGCGTGATCCGATTCGGGTTGCTGTTCCCCGGCCGCGATCACATCGATCGTATTGGCGGCGAGGCTTGCTTCCAGCGAATCTTCTTTAGCCAGTTTTGATTGTAAAGCCGCAAAACCGCTGCTGGATTCTTTTCGCCAGTATACGATATAGCGGGCATCCTGTATTTTATAGAACGGCACCAGCTTCAAATCCTTATACTTTGCAGGATAAATTATTTTTCCAGCCGTAAAAGACATGGGCGCATGCTTGTCCTCCTCAATCATAGCTGCGTCGTTTGTGGCATCGCTTACAAAAACAGGCATATCGGTCATTTTGTAGAGTTCACCGCCGGCAATGTGCCCCATCCGGCTGTCGTCGGCCTCGCGTGATTTCTGGAAAAGCGTATCAATTACAGCAGCCAGCAGGATAGGCCCGTGCAAAACAGCCTCATAGGGAGATCCGTCAGGAAGCGCTTCTGTGCTGGTTTGCATAGGCGTCTCCACTGTAATAACATCTCCCTTCTTCCATTTCCGTTTTAAATTTATATAAGAGGAAGGCTTACCGTTGACGGCTACGGATGCACCATTGATCTTTACCTTCAGTGCGCCTTCTTTTACCCACGAAGGATACCTGATGTTCAGGTCAAAACTGTTCTTATTAACACCCACTATTTTCAGCGTGGTAATGCCCTGTTCAGGAAACGCAGTTTCCTGCCTGAACAGCAGTCCCTTATCTTTCCACTTGAGTTCAGATGGAATAAACAGGTTAACAAAGAGCTGGTTATCAGAATGGGTGTAAATCATCTTTCCATATTTGGCGTGATTTTCCAACCCGCTGCCAACGCAGCACCACATACTCGTTTCCGGCTGAGAGTAAACCCGGTAATGACCGGGGCGCATGGGCGTAAAATAAACAAAGCCTCCCTTGCCGGGGCGCTGGGTAGTTAGAATATGGTTGTACAAAGCTTTTTCGTAGTAATCAATATAAGCCACGTCCGGATCTGATAAATATAAATCCTCCGTAAGCTTGAGCATATTGTAAGTATTGCAACTTTCCGGTCCCTCTACGCTGGACATCATGGTGGAGAAATCATTAGAGGGATTAAAATGCTCCCTGACGCTATTCCCTCCTGTTGCTATAGTGCGGTGATGCACGACCGTTTGCCAGAAAAACTCCGCGGCATGGTTATAAGCAGTGTCTCCACTATAATCGGCGATCCGCTTAAACCCGATTATTTTGGGTATTTGCGTATTGGCATGTAAGTTATCCAGCTTATCCTGGTCCCTTTCCAGGGGTTGCAAAATAGCCTGGTGCGAAAAGCTGTAAGCGGCGTTCAGGTATTTTTTATTGCCCGTAATGCCGTATACATCCGCCAGCACTTCATTGACACCGCCATGTTCATTTCCAAGCAGCTCCTGCATCTGCTCCCTGCTGAGTTTAGCAGTCATTTCACAAAACCAGTCCGCAAACCGGATCAGCATCTGACCGGCAGTTTTATTATCTGCATACCAATAAGCATCCCGGAGGCCCGCAAAAACTTTATGTATATTGTAGAAAGGCACCCATTTCCGCTTATAATCCGCGAAATTTCCTTCCAGTACTCCTTCCCAAAGTTTTCTACTGCCCGGAACGCCGCCCAGGTAACCATTGGCGTTTTTGTCCTGGCAAAGTTTCAACTCACCTATCATATAATCCAGGCGGCCGGACATTCTTTTATCACCCGTGGAGGCATACATCATGGCTAACGCAGAAAGATAATGCCCGCAGATATGACCATCCAGCCCGGAGCTTTCCCAGTTTCCATAACTTCCGGATTTTTCAGGAAGACCAGCCTCCCTGCGAAACGGCGCCAGCAGCTTGTCCGGGTTTAGGGCAAGGATATAATTAATGTCAGTTTGCTCCTGCTCTTTGAAAATACCGGGGAGCAGCCGGACATCATTTAAAGAAAAAAATTCCAGCGCTTTATGGCTTTGCGCATGTATGGATAATGGAATTATGAAAATCAATAACAATATACGTTTCATAAAAAACACTTAAAATTTCCCGTGGACAGAATTTTAATAAGTGTCAAAATAACAATAATAATTGTTAAAACCAATGCCTGTTTTATATTAAGGAGAAATTAAATTTGTAATCATTCCAGTTCTATGATAGCCTTAATGACCCCGTTAGCCGGATCCAGTAAACCTTCAAATTCACCGGTAATGTTTTCAAATGCTATACGATGCGTGATATAATTAGCAGGCTGCACCCATCCTTTTTTAATAGAGGCGATGACATGTTCAAAGTCTTCCCGCGTAGCATTACGGCTGCTCATTAATGTGGCTTCCCGCTTGTGGAATTCCGGGTGACTGAAACTGATCTCGCCTTTTTGCAAACCAACAAGCACATATCTGCCGCCATGCGCTATATATTGAAAGCTGTTATTGATCGCCTTCAAACTGCCCGTGGCATCTATTACTACTGCAGGCATATCGCCGTTCGTTATAGCAGCCAGTTGCGCTGATACATCTCCGGTGGATACGTTTATAACATGCTCAACGTTCAGCTTTTCTTTGCAAAATTCCAGTCTTTTTGCATTCATATCCATGGCAATTACCTTCCCGCCCGCAATGCGGGCAAACTCCATGATCCCCAATCCAATAGGGCCGGCGCCAATAACCAATACGAACTCACCTCGCTTTACCTCTGCCCGCCTGATACTATGTGCCCCGATAGCCAGCGGCTCCACCAATGCCAAGTCGTCGTAGCTCAGTCCTTCCCCATGTATTAACGAATAGACAGGCACATTCAGGTATTCCGCCATTCCTCCATCTATATGAACGCCACAAACATTAATTTTAACACAGCAATTCGGTTTTCCTGACCTGCAGGCAATGCAAACCCCACAGTTAAAATAGGGGATAAACGTTACGATCTCCCCATTTGCAAACCCTGCTGCTCCATTGGCTTCCACTAATTCTCCCGAAAGCTCATGTCCTAAAACACGCGGATAATTAAAATAAGGTTGTGTTCCTTCGAACGCATGCAAATCCGTACCGCAAACGCCAATTCTGCGGATCCTGATCTGGGCGTAGCCTTCCCCGGGCAGCGACCGGCTTTCTTCTTTAAGCGTTAATTTCCCGGGCTCATCACAAACTATTATTCGCATATTAGTATTTTAAAGTTGAAATATCTGTTCCATCATCACCCATTTCTCTTCTCCCTTTGCCCAGGGCAAAGGCTGCTGAAACTTCCACATTAACTGCTCCCATTCCTGCACTTTGGGATTGGCAGCATCTGAAGCATTTTTTGCTGTCTCATTATAGAGATCATTGGTTTCCATGATCATCATCAGGCGGTTACCTGTTCTGTAAATCTGCATGTCCACGATCCCTGCATCAAGAATGCTTTTTCTTACTTCCGGCCAACCATTTCCGGCCCTGTGCCAATAATCATATTCTGCTATCAGCTCCGGATCATCCTTTAAATCAAGGGCTAAACAATATCTTTTCATAGTGCTAATTAACTTTACAAATAGCTGGCAGCATAGGACTGGTCAATCAGTCCACGCTTTTCCATTTCTTTCCAGAACCCTTCCGGGATAATGGAGTGGGGCAATGCAACATTCTGTGCTACCCTTTCTGCCTGTGTTGTATTCAAAGCGATACTCCTTACGCCGGGTGCATTCATGCCAAAAACTGCGCAGGCGGCTACCGGTTTTATTTTATAATCCTGGCACAACTGGTAAAACTGCTGTCGCCAGTGATATAAATTTTTGTCTTTTTCCGGGTCTGTTAACTGATAATTATAATAAGCAGATCCTGTTAGAAAACCTCCGTTAAAAACAGAAGAATTTATGACTGTGATGCCCTGTTGCTCAAGTTCCAGCATAAAATCCACCAACGCCGCGGGATGACTGTGAATAGTCATGCTATTCGCAATCATTACCCAGTCGAGCTTTACATCCTTAACTATCCGGGCTATTACCCGCCAGTCTTTTGCCCCCACGCCGATAGCCCTCACCCTGCCCGCTGCTTTTAATTCATGTAAAGCACGGTAAGCATCCAATATATCCTGGTAGCGTTGCTTTTGCTCCTGCTCATCCTTTGATGCGGCGAGGTATTCATCGGGATCATGTACAGATACCAGCTGCGCGTTATAGTTACCGAGCAGTTTATTTCCCTGCTCATAGCATTCCAGGATACCATCATAGCTTATATGCTGAATGGCATCATGTTCCAGGTTTTTCCATATCCCCGGCTCAAAAGTGGGTTCGGTTGTTTTTAATGCCGTGCGCAACCAACCCAGTTTGTTGCTGATCAGCACATCCGAAGGACTGATCAGCAATTGTTCCAGGCTGCGGCCCAGCGCCTCCAGTGCCAGGCCGGCGCCATATTTACCGGCCGAATCAAATACAACTGGCTTTGGAGAGTGTTTGATGCTCTCCTTAACGATAGATAACTTCACTTCATCCGGTAGCGCCACATATAAATTTCCTAACCCGCTGGTACCAAAAATAACTTTGGGCAATATGAGTTCCTGCATATAAAAGCCACTTATTTTCAAAGAATAGTTGAAACAGATAATTGCTCCTGCTTCATTTTTACCAGATGACCTTTAAATCCGAAATAAGCCACCACAGCAAAACAGGCCAATGGCACTGCGTAACCATATTGGATATTACCGGTTACATCGCTTATATAACCGAATATCCTCGGTAACACGGCGCCTCCAACAATAGACATAATGATTAAACTACTTCCAAATTCAGTATCGCCGCGTAATTCCTTTATGCCCAGCGCAAAAATGGTAGGGAACATAATGGACATAAAAAAGCAAATGCCAATAACCGCATAAACAGTGATGATACCGGTTCCCCAGATGGCGATCAAACAAAGCAGCATACTGATAACTGCATACACGGCCAATAACCTTGCGGAACTGTAGTATTGCATTAAATAAGTACCGATAAATCTTCCAATTAAAAATGCCAGTCCGCATAACCCTAAATAATCAGCGGCCTTTACCTCCGATATACCAGCCGCCTTTGGTGCGTACAGAATAAACAAACTAAACACACATACCTGGGCGCCTACATAAAAGAATTGCGCAACAACGCTCCAGGTTAAATGACGGTGTTTAAACGCATGAAAAATATTCTTACTGGCCACATGACCTTCATTTGTTTGAATAGCCGGCAAACGGGTAAAGGCAAAAATCACGGCGATTAATACAAGTACGCTTCCGAGAATAAAATAAGGCATTTTTACGGTGGCCGCCTCGGCGGCAAGGGCCAGCTTCCGGCCTTCTTCCGTCATGGCACTTAACTGCGCCGCTGTGTAGCCTTTGGTTAGTATCACACGCGCACCAATCACGGGCGCGAGTGTAGTAGCCAGGCCATTAAATGACTGTGCGAGATTAAGCCGTTGGGTAGAGGTGGCAGGATCTCCGAGTGAGGAAGCATAAGGATTCGCCGCCGTTTCCAGGATAGTTAATCCGCAGGCGATTATAAACAGCGCTATGAGAAAAAACGCATACTGCTGCGTATTGGCGGCCGGAATAAATAAAAATGAGCCCAATGCAAACACCAGCAGACCGGTGATAATGCCCGCTTTATAGCCATATTTTTTCATGATAAAACCGGCTGGCAGTGCCATCAGGAAATAAGCGATGAACACAGCAGAATCAACGAGCGTAGCCTGAACGGTTGTCAGCGTAAATGATTTCTGCAAATGCGGGATAAGTATGGGATCCAGGTTATGTGCAAAGCCCCATAAAAAAAACAGGCTTGTAATCAATATAAACGGGAAAAGAGTATGGGACTTTGCCATATGAACGTCTTAAATTTTACAGGTAACTGGTTGGGTGAAAAAACATCTATACAATCGCTCCTTCAATTTTTAACACAAATGCCTCTTTGCACGGCGGTTGTTCCGGCAACTGCACCTTCAACCCTTCGGATGTTTGTTCAAAACTCAGTCGGTCATTTCCCAACAGGCTTACCTGGCTTACTTTTCCAACCTGACCATTCGCTAATGTTTTAACCAATGCAGTTTTATCTGCCGGCCATCCCAGCATCACCGCATAAAGCGTTTTGCCTTTCGCCGTAAAGCGAATATCTCCCGGTCCAAATGGTTTGCCCTTTCCTTCGTTAAAGCCCTGTGCGCTCAAAGCTACCACCGATTCCATGGCAGGCCCTTCGCCAAATACTTTCCAGGGACGGGTGCTGTAAATGGCTTCGCTGTTGACCTTCATCCATTCTGCCACCTGTTCCACTACAGCCTGTTCTTCACTATCGATGCTGCCGTCACCACGTACAGGCACGTTCAGCAATAGGTTCCCGTTCTTACTTACCACATCGGCAAGCGTATGTATCACCGTTTTGGCGCTTTTATATCCTTTGTTATCATACAAACGGCGATCGTAGTGCCACCCGCCAATACAGGTATCCGTTTGCCAGGGCAGAGGCTCTATCTGGTTACTCTGTCCACGCTCAATATCCCAGATCATGCATTTGCGTTGCTGTTCGTCTAACATTTTACCGAACAACGCAGCCTGCAATTTTCCGTGTTTTTTGATACTGGTGTTATAAAGATGTGCTGCTACTCTTAATCCGGCATCACTCACCGGCCAAAGCGGCAGCGCATTATCATCAAAATAAACGAGTTCAGGACCATACTTATCGATGAGGTCAATAGTCCGGTTTACAAAATTATCGCAGTACGCCTTGTCAGGCACACTTGCTCCATTCCCCCAATACCAGCGGTCGCCCATACTGCCATCATTCAGGCTGTCCTTACTCAACGCATGATTTTGGGCATATAGTTCCTGCGGATCATAACCATTCCACCATTTATTGCTGCCATCGGCTTTAGTCAGTTTGCCATCATAAGGCACACCTGCATAAGGACCGGATTTGTCGGAACGCTGCGCCACCTCATACCAGGTCCACGCGTGAGAGGCATGAACCGTTACGCCAAAGGGCAGTCCCTGTTCTTTCGCTGCTTTTGCCCAGCCTCCGATAAGATCTTTTTTGGGTCCCAGTTTAGTGGAATTCCACTTGTGATATTTGCTGTCGTACAGATCAAAATTATCGTGGTGATTGGCCATGGCCATAAAATATTTGGCGCCGGCTTTTTTGTATAAGGCAACCAATTCTCCCGGGTTCCAGTTCTCCGCCTTCCAGTCGTTTATGACATCCTTAAAACCAAATTTTGAAGGGTGTCCATATTTCTGCAGATGAAATTTATACTGATCGCCACCTTCCTGGTACATACCACGGGCGTACCAATCGCCGCGTTCCGGCTGGCATTGCGGCCCCCAGTGAGCCCAGATCCCAAACTTTGCATCCCTGAACCAATCCGGTACCTGGTATTTCCCCAGTGAATCCCAGGTAGGTTGAAATGGACCGGGCGCCATACGTGGAATAGACTGAGATGTTAACAAACGGTGAGCATAAAGATTAGATAGATATAAAGATGACAAACCTGTAGCCAGGCCCTTTATCAGCGTTCTTCTTTTCATGGAATTTATTTTTTATTAGCTCAACACAAGCCTTTAATGGCGAATGATATTGATAAATCAAACTTACTCCGAAATACTTATCAAACATTTGGCTTAATAGGACTTTTCTTTATACAAAACCGACTATTTGCTTATTATTGTGGTGGTGAAACCGAAATATTGGGAAAAACAGGATACCGGAAAAGTGAAAGCAGCTTTCCTCGACAGGCCATTCAACAATTAATTGCACGGTATGATTAAAAGAGCACTAAAACATACATTCACGTTATTGAACGTTGATCACGTAAAGCTCGACTCCAGGTGGAATTACAAAAATGTGATCAGCCCGTATTTCAGGCTATACTATATCGACGGCGGAGAAGGGGAAATCTGGGATGTTTCTGCGAAGATCAAACTTGAGCCCGGTTTTCTGTACATCATACCAAGCTTCACATTATGTAACCTTGTTTGCCCCCACCATCTCAGCCAGTTTTTCGTCCAGTTTTTTGAGGAATCATCGGATGGCATTTCTTTGTTTGAGAATAACAGGTCCATTCTTAAAGTAAAAGCAACTGAAATCGATATACTGAATTTTGCGCGTTTGCTGGAAATAAACCCCGGCAGGGGCATTAATCGCTCTGACAATCCAAGGGTGTATGAAAAAAATATTTTCTACAAAGAATACCAGGAATTGAATAACCGGCAAAGCATGTCCACATTCGCGGAAACACACGGTATTCTGCTCCAGCTAGTTTCACGCTTTCTGACACAGGAAATACTTACACACAAAGACGGCGGTCATGTGCCGGTTAAAATTCTAAACGCCATCAGTTATATTCAATTAAACCTGAACCGCGATTTATCGGTCACCTCGCTGGCAAAAAGAGCGAACCTGCATACAGATTATTTTTCACGCCTTTTTCATCAACACACCGGAGAAAGGCCGGTAAGGTACATCCATGAAAAAAGAATTGAAAGAGCGCAGTACCTGATTGTAACCACGCAGATGACCTTTGCTGACATTGCTACGCAAACAGGTTTTGAGAACGTATTTTATTTCTCTAAAATTTTTAAAAAAATTACGGGAATGTCTCCGGGGAATTACAAAAAACAAATGGATATGATTGGTTTTTAGATGTTGGAGAGTGAGGCAATATTCATCTTCTAACGGCAACTATATCTTTCGGATAAAAATCCATGTCCCTGAAACTGCTATCATCAATATTATACAATATAACCACAGCAGCCGTTTCAAAACTCCAGTATCCTTCAAAACCTCCTTCACCTTTGGCTTTGTGTGCATCATAGTTAATAAAGTCCTTCTTACCCTGATACCAGCTGCTCAAATATTCTTTGATTAGAGCTACCTGTTCCCCGCCCCTGACCTGCGTCGCTTTGTACAAAAGCTCAAAAGACTTTGGGTAAATAAGTTGATCAGTTGCGACTCTGTCTGTTAGCTTAGTTATTAACAGAGCTTCAATCAAAGCATCCTCTCCGTTGCTGTGAAGATGATTAGCTATTTGCTGAAACAGCTCAACAGGCGCATCAAAGATAATGCCCCAGCTAATAAGGGTAAGCACCCGGTAGTAATCATGTGTCAATAATAAATGCTTTTTATTATCCCCTGTACTGATATTCCGGTTGTAGGCTACCCATGCTTCTATTAGTTGGGGGTAATCAGCTTTAATATCCTCTATTGGGCTTCCGCCAGAGTATTTTAAAGTGATAAGTCTTTTACAATCATAATAGAGATTTTGGGTGATGCTATTTTTCTTCCATTTTTCCGGGAAAGGTGTCACGTTCAGCTTGCCCTGCCGTTCATGAACAGCTTCAATACAATCGTCCATCCATTTTTGCCAATAGGCGCTATCTCTTAACGGTTCTCTATGCATATTTTCATTAACTAGCTTAGTTTTTCAACCTGGTCATGTAACTGCTGATCCCAGATAAACTCCATATTGAATTTACCATCGGACTCCAATCTAAAAATAGCTTTGTTCCATTTGTTGTTTTCACCTTCGGTGGTAATACTGCGGAGTTCAAGAATATCAAATGTCAACTGGAAATCAAATTCGTCGACATCTATTTGCTTTTCCTCATGGGAGGTATTTATGTAAGTTCCGGTATTACTAACCATTCCATCCAGTACTTCCAGGTTTAATACGGCGCTTTGCCAGTCTTCTTTTATTACGCTGGAAATATTCTTTGCAATGGCCAAATAAATCTCATCTACCGTCATAATCTGTTTTTTTTGATAATTACATTTAAACCGTCAAACAGTTCTTGTAATTTAAACATTAAAAGGATTAGTACAAACAATAATCACGGAATAAAAGACCTTAAAAAACACACCTTACCACGCTAAATAATTTTATACCACAAATTTGGAAAGCTGCTGCCAGATGAAATTGTAAGAAAATGAAAACAAGATTTAACCGTCGATAATAAAAATTGAAAAATCTGGTTTAATTACCCTATTTTATGTATGTGCTGCACCGGCACTTTGTTAACAGAAACAGGCAGGCTACCGATGCCGGGGATACCGTGAGCGTGACGGATCGCAACCAATAAACCCTTGATATTCTGATTTTTATTCTATGACCCAAATTCTATCCACGATGACCCACAAATTGAACCCTTATTTAACCCGCAGAGCATTGCTCTTTTCTTTATTGATGCTGATGACAACGACTTCCATGGCTCAGATAACCTGGCCTGCGGGTCAGCTGCTGCCTTCGTTTCCGGCAACGGCAAGCAGCCTGGATTTATTTTATAATAACGGCACCTCTCAACGGTCCTGGCGTTGGGAAGGTGAAGGCCCGTCTCTCAGCCATCATACGGGGCGTTTAGAAAGCGATGGCTGGCTTTGCCAGGTAGGAATCGATGCGGCGAATGAGCATATGATTTACGGTCCTTACGACAACAGCGTTACGGCAGGAGCGAATATTGCCGAGTTCAGGATGAAAACGGATAATAATACGGCTAATAACGACTCTATCGTCGATATCGATGTGAGGGATGCTACCACCGGTGCGATCCTGGCGTTTAAGGCTATTACCCGTCAGCAATTCCCTGTAGCATCCAATTACACAAGTTTTAAATTGCCCTTCACTATGCCGGCCGATAGTCACGCTATTGAATTGCGTGTGTTCTGGAGAGGAGGCGCTTATATAAAAGTGGACTGGGTGGGTGTACAGCAGGATAACGCCACCGCAGAAACCTATTTATTCACTTCCCTGAAAGGCATCGTCAACCGCACGCAGCCGCGGCTCTTTTCCTATGAAGGCGATGCCTTTGCAGAAGGGCCATACACCTGGATGCAGTCATTGGGTTTAACCTGGACAGAATATACCGACCGGTGGGCGCTTATCACCAAGTACCGTACGGAGATATCCGGCCTGATCGTGTATGATCCGGCGCAGACGGCCACCGTTAACCTGGCCACTATGCTGGCAAAAAATAAAAAGGCGCTCATCGCCTCCCCATCCTTATTATCACGGTTAACGGCTGCCCCTTATAATTTCCCCGTATTGATGGATTTACGTGGCCAGTTTACCAGTAACCTGCAGGTATACCAAACGTTGTATAACACTTACTGGCCCACACTGGATCACCGGCTGTTAATCGGGTTAAGCCCGGAAGTACATCAGGGTTCCCTGCGGGAATATGCCACTGCCCTTGGCGCCGCAGTAATATGGCTGGACCCGCGGGTGGCAGGTGAAAGTGAACTGCTGAACAATTTCTTAGCCTCCATGCCGGCGGGGGCAAATTTCATGGGCTGGTGGCCTGAAGAAGGCTCCGGTGTAACAAGAGCATCTACCTATGGAATAGCCACCATTGCCAGCGATTATGCTACTAATTTAACGGTTCATAGCGGTATGCCCAGAACCGTTAATGTTAAACCTATACCGCCAAAACCAATCCTGAAAAACAAAATTTATGTGGCGTTTATATTAAGTGACGGCGACAATCTTCAATATGTTGAACACCTGATGCGCAAGCTCTGGAACAATCCTGACCGTGGCTCGGTTCCCATCGGGTGGACGCTTTCTCCGGCGATGCTGGATGCCATGCCGGGAGCGTTGAACTTCTATCATCAAACTGCTACGGATAATGATAATCTTATTTCCGGTCCGTCCGGGTACGGTTATGTATACCCCAATAATTTCCCGGATCAAAATACACTCAATCAATTTGTTGCTAAAACCGAAGATTATAATAAAAGAGCAGGGTTCCGGGTGGTCACTATCTGGAACACCATTACCGGTGGCATTAACCAAAATGTTGGAGAGAGCTTTGCCACCTACGCGCCATCATTACTTGGGTTAACAGCGCAGAATACAGGCGGCCCCCTCAGCATCTACAATCAAACACTGCCCGGGTTGCCCCTTTCGTGCAATTACTGCACCGGGGAACAAGCCATGAAGGATGCTATTGCCGCTGCCTCTGCAGGGTGGAATGGAACATCACCGAGGTTCATGATTATACAGGCGCAACCCTGGCAGGATGTGAAGCCTACGAACTTTAAGAACGTAATGAATTCACTTGATTCAAACCATATCGTGGTGCGGCCGGATCATCTTTTCCAATTGCTCCGCGAAAAAAATGGTCTTCCGGATGTTGATTCCACCGATAGCCTGGTAGCAGGCATGAACCATGTGCGCATCAATATGATGAACACCGCCAAAACTGCAAAACAGCACATTTCCCTGTATCCCAACCCGGTGGGCAACAGGCTTTATATCAGGGGGCTGAACAACAACGCTAACCTTGAGGTGTACGACAACGACGGTCAGCGAATGAAAACGGCATTAGGTATGTCAATTAACATCGCCGAACTAATACCCGGCACGTATTACTTAAAGGTTACATCCACAGAAATAAATCATACCTATAAATTTATTAAACATTAATTCCGGCCCGGCCAGGTTTGAAGGAGCCCGCTCAATGAGCGGGCTTTTCTTTAAAGCAAATCGTTAACTTAGATATTACTACTGACAGGAAATAAGCATGACAGACGACAAGCAAAACATATACGACGTAATCATTATCGGCGGCGGACAAAGCGCTTTATCCGTGGCCTATTATCTTCGCAGAACCACGCTGAAATATATCCTCCTGGATGCCGCCCCTCTTCCGGGAGGCAGCTGGCAGCATACCTGGAAATCACTTGCGTTATTTTCCCCGGCGCAATGGAGCTCACTTCCGGGCGTTTTTATGCCGGGAGGCCAGCATCATTATCCCAGCCGCGCAGAAACCATCAGGTATTTGCAGGAGTATGAGTTGAGGTATAAATTCCCGGTAGTGAGGCCGGTAAAGGTTACATCTGTAGAGAAAGAGGAAGGAACTTTTATTTTAACCACCACTGCCGGTCCATATCACGCAAAAGCAATTGTGAGCGCCACGGGCAGTTATGCCAATCCGTTTATTCCTGCTATTCCCGGAGCCGGCTCTTTTAAAGGTACTATACTTCATTCGGCGCAATACCAGGAACCGGGAAGCTTTTCAGGAAAACGTGTGGCCATTGCAGGCGAAGGCAACTCCGGCGCACAAATCCTGGCGGAGGTTTCCAAAGTAGCATCTACCCTGTGGATCACAAAGCAACCGCCCGAATTTTTACCGGATAATATTGATGGCAAATATCTTTTTGATGCGGCCACTCAACAATATGAAGCCCGGCAGCAAGGCAGGGATTACCAGCCTCCATCACTGGGACATATTGTAATGGTGCCTGCTGTAAAAGAAGCAAGGGAAAGAGGCGTGTACGAACATTTTCTTCCCGCATTTGATCATTTCTATCCCGATGGAATAGCGTGGAACACAGGCCAACAGGAACCCGTAGATGCCGTTATTTTTTGTACCGGGTTCCGGCCGGCGTTAGCGCACCTGGCCCCTTTGGGAATCATTCAACCGGATGAACGGATTAAAACAAACGGAACAAAAGCAACGGATATTACCGGTCTTTGGCTAACCGGCTATGGATCGTGGACCGGCTTTGCTTCTGCCACGCTTATTGGTGTAGGCAGAACCGCCAGGCAAACCGTGGAGGAACTAAGCAGCTTCCTGCAGTAATAAACATCCTTCTACACTCCCTTAAACGACAATCCTTTTTCTTTCAGCGCATTCCGCAACTTCGGCAGGGAACTTTTTCCCATGCCATGAAGCGCCAGTATATCGGCTTCGCTGAATTTAGAAAGCTGCTGTACGGTTCTTATTCCTTTACTCTCCAACGCGCGGCGGGCGGGGGCAGCCAGCGAAGCAAAAAGCTCCCCGGGAGCGCTGGTATGCCTGCTGGTATTTTTCTCCTGGCTTTCTTTCACCCTGAATTTTACTATTTTATTGATCAGGGAAATAGGAAGAGGTTGATCCAATGGAAACTGCACGGCGCCTTTGGAATTCTTATAAACGGAAAGTTCTTTTTCAAATGCTTTAATACCAGAAGGAGCAGGATAAAAACCGATGTGATGTTTATATCCTGCGAAATGGACCAGGTTGCCGTTTAACGCAAAAGTTGGAATACCATAACTTATCTTCTCTTCTGCGGCAGGCGCAATTTTTCTGATAGCCGCCCTTATTTGCTGCAACAGCGCCTGGGTTTCCTCCGGAAAACCGGCGATATACTGATCAATGTCGTTACCTGTTTTCATATCGCTGAATTCTTTCTTAAAATTAGCATAATCCGGGTGTTTGCACAAGGCATTAACGCGACATTATACAGGGCCATTTGCGACTTCCTGGTCGCAGAACTTCAATATTTTAACCCCGGATAAAAGAAGCATAATCCAAAAGAAACACCGATTTTTGATGAAATCATTCGTCATGAAAGCCATCGTTATTACCCAGCCGGGCGGACCTGAGGTATTGCAGTTACAGGAATATGCCACACCGGCGCCGGGGCAGGAAGAAGTATTGATTGAGGTGCGTGCTGCCGGACTAAACCGGGCCGACCTGTCGCAACGCGAAGGCAAATACCCGGCGCCTCCCGGCGTGCCGCCGGATATTCCCGGCCTGGAAGTGGCCGGCACGGTGGTGAGTTGCGGTGCGGGTGTTACCATGTGGTCGCCCGGCGACAAAGTATGCGCACTGCTGGCAGGCGGCGGATATGCAGCATATGTGACCGTAAAAGAAGGGCAATGCCTGCCGGTTCCGGAAGGTCTCAGCTTTGCCGAGGCTGCCAGTTTACCTGAAACTGTTTTCACCGTGTGGAGCAATGTTTTTCAACGCGCTAAATTAATGCCGGGAGAAACGTTGCTGGTTCATGGAGGTTCCAGCGGTATTGGTATTACCGCCATACAACTGGCACATGCATTAAACAGCAAAGTATGGGTAACAGTAGGTACAGAAGAGAAAGGACAAGCCTGCATCAGGCTGGGGGCTACGCAATATATCAATTATAAAAAACAGGATTTTGAGGAGGAACTGGCCACAACGGGCATAGATGTTATACTGGATATGGTGGGAGGAAAATATCTCGGTAAAAATCTTGCTGTCCTTAACCCGGAAGGACGGCTGGTGTACATCAACTCTATGGGGGGCAACCTGGCAGAAGTAAATATCTCCACGGTCATGCAGAAACGTATCACCATCACCGGTAGTACACTCCGGAGCAGGGAATACAATTATAAAAAAGCATTGGCGGCTGATATCCGCCAGCATGTGTGGCCATTGATAGCAGCTGAAAAATTCCTGCCATTGATATACGCTACGTTCCCTTTTAAGGAGGCTGCGGAAGCGCACCGGCTAATGGCCAGCAGTGAACATACCGGTAAAATAGTGCTGGTAAATGAATAAAAACAAAAGGTGTACTATGAGCAGTACACCTTTTGTTTTTATTCATTTTAGTAAGATATCAAAAGCGGTAACCGATCGTCATCCTGAAGTTACGACGGGCCTCTACTATATAATTATAAAACCCGGTAGCAGTAGTAGGTATAGAAGCAGCAGTGAGCAGCCGCTGGTTATCGAGCAGGTTATTCACCAGTAATGAAACACTGTACTTTCCTTTAACGTAGCTCAAACCCGCATCTGTACGGAAGTAATTGGGAATAGAGAACACTTTTGTGGCGCTTCCTACGTAGCGATCAGCCATCCACTGAATGCCGCCTGTAACACCGAGGCCATTCAAAACTCCTTTGCCAATACGGTAGTTCAGCCAGGCATTGGTAATATGCGTAGCCGTATTAGGCGTGATATTACCTACTGTTTTCGTTGTGGCTGTAGGTGATTCCTTGGAGATCTTTGAATCGGTGTAAGCATAGTTCAGCGTGGCATTTAATCCAGGTAGTATTTCCCCGGCAATGTCAATTTCCACACCTTTGGTGAGTGTTTCACCAAGTTGCTCCTGTACATCTGCACCGCGACTGTCTTTCATATTCAGGCTTACGAGCGAGTTTTGCCTGGCAATACGGTATACCGTAGCTGATGCTACCCACCTGCCTTCAGACCATTCCTTCTTCACACCAGCTTCCACATCCACTCCCTTAATAGGCTTAAATGCGTTCTGGTTGGAATCAGCTCCAGGCACAGGTACAAACGACTGATCAAACAAACCGTAAATGGTGGTGGATTTATCTACAGAATAGCTCAGGCCAACGCGGGGAGTAAACACATTATCCTTAATAGCAAGCGCCTTGGTTTTGCCAACCGTTTCTGCGTAGGTGAAACGCCCGGCTAACGATAAACGTAACCTGTTGTTAAAAAAGCCCAGTTCATCCTGTATGTAAGCCGAGGTATAGTTTACTGAGCTCACATAGTTACTGCCACCTGCTCTTGTTTTTACACTCTGGCTGCGGTCTATAGCAGGCAGGGTACCAATAGGAATGCTGTATACAGGGTTATATACATTGAATTTTTTATCCCCCACCATATCGATATTGGCCAATGTTCTGAAATCTCCCCAAAACTTTTTATTCCCCATATCTACACCCGCCAGTATCCTGTGCCGCACCGTACCTGTATACTCTTCGCCGGAAATGGAAGCCTGCGCAAAACGGTTCTCCCCCGCTTCATCTGCCACACTGAAAGTTCTGCCCATATTCCCTGCACTATCTACTTTGGAAGCCCATATACTGTTTGCCTCCATACCGAAGTTGAAATAAGCTACCTGCGCATGCGCTTCCCACTTATCATTCATCTTATGATCAAAGTACAGGTACACACTGTGATCCTTCAGTTTACCAGGCGTGAGGGATGGATCTCCGTAAAAGAAATCATTCGAGATATCTTCATCCAACAATTTTTTGCCGGAGAAAACATAGTTACCATTCGCCAGGTAGGTTGATCCCTGGTAGGTATATTCCAGCGTAACAGAAGTACGATCGTCTACCAGGTATTTTAATACCGGCGCAAACAGGTAACGGTTGTTGAAGTTGTATTTGGTATAATAATCCTTTTGCTGACCGGCCACATTGAGGCGGTACAGCAGTTTACCATCTTTGCTCAGTTTACCGTCAAAGTCGAGCGCGGCGCGGTAAGTACTGAAACTTCCCATGCTGATGCTGGCTGCACCTTTGGTAATCCCGGTCGGTTTTTTGGTAACCACGTTATAAAAGCCACCCGGCTCACCACCTGCCAGCATAAAGCCTGCCGGTCCTTTTACAAACTCAACACGGTCAATCATAGCGGCATCTTCTGCTGTGGGTCCCCAGCTGGCTTCTATATTCATACCATTACGGAAAGCGGGGATCTTGGAACCGCGCATCCTGATATTCGCATACTGATTATCCCAATGGCCTACACGTGTGGCCCCGCTTACATTACGGGTGATACCATCTACCAGGTCAAATGCCTGCTGATCGGCAATTACATTGGCAGATATTACCTGGATATTCTGTGGCACTTCGAGGATAGGCGTTCTCAGTCGCAGTGATCCGGAAAGACTGTCGTTCTTATACCGGTTTCTTGCACCGCTTACAATTACTTCTTTCAATTGTTTATCGGAAGCTTCGAGCTGCAGTTTCATCTGCACAATCTGGTCCTGTTCTACTATTACTTCCTGCGACATTGTTTTGTACCCGATCAGCATCACCTGCAAGGTGTACTTTCCGGGCGCCAGTTTTTTGAATACAAATTCGCCCTTTTCATTGGTGAGTGTGCCCCTGTTTTTTTCTTTGATCTGTACAGCTACATAAGCGGCAGGCGTTCCGTCGGAGGTAACTACCAGGCCGCGGATAGCGGATAAGGGCTCAGTATCAGCCATTGCATTCACGGAAAAGCAAACAGTACATAGAAAGCATAAGTACACCGTTATCCGGTTGATAAATAAAAACATATAGGTCGGTTATTTCGGTTTAAAATTCAGGCGCGAAATTAACGGCGATACTCCGGGCGAGGTTATGAATTCGGGAAAAAGGTTTACGCAATACGGAAAAAACGTTTTAGCGCAAGCCACATAAAGTAACAGGAAGCAGATATAAATACCCGCTATATCTCCCTAAACAGGTATAAATACCTGTTTTCAAAAACACTCATTTACGCTCTTATTCAGGCCGCCAGATCAATGGACATTTGTGGAGAAGAATGTGCAGCTGCAGCACAGAAAAAAACAGGTCTGCCTGGCTTGACAATAAGCAGGGGGTGAAACCGAAAAACCATAACAGAGTAGGACCAAAAAATACACTTATGAATCTTGGATTAACAATGCGCTGGGGATATAGCGCGCTTCAATTCAATGGGACCTCGTATGCTTATTTCCCATCCAACCACCTTAACAACATGAGGTCGTTTACGCTTGAAGCAACGATCTTTTCAACGGCATCAACAGGGACCATTCTTTGCAGTGCATCGCCGACTGCCGGCGCTTATTTTAACTTCGGCCTTTTCCAACGGTTTTTTGTATTTGGAGACCATGAATAATACTGGAAAGCCGTTTCAGGTAACGGCTACAAAAAAGCTACCCCTGCTGGAATGGCATCAGGTGGCAGCTACTTTTGACAGTGACAGGAAATTGATCACGCTGTGCCTGGATGGAATAGAAGTAGGCAGTAGCCCCATACAGGGAATTCCTTACCAGGTCATACCACTTCAGACTCATATTGGCGCCGGAAAATACCAATCCCCATCCGGATACCAGAATTTATTCTATGGGCATATAGCACGTATAGCCATCTGGAAATCGGCCCGGGACATTTTTGAGATCGCGGAAGATGCATTTGCGATTGTTCCCCCCGCGGCAACAGGAACTGATCTCGTTTTATGGACAGACTTCACCGAAATGCCCACTGAAGACCGTTCCGGTAATGGCATTGAGATCTCCTACAGTACGCCGCCACCCAACTATGTTTACAGTATCCCTTCGGCAGGGGTAACAGAAAATGGTTATATTGATTGCGGTGTATATCCGGAGTATAATTTCGGCGGCTATCAGCCATATACCATTGAGGGTTGGTTTAATCCCACCTCCACAGCGGATATGGCCGTATTAGTCGCCTTTGAAAAAGACCTGCATTGGCAATACTATATTCAGTATGATAAAGTCAACAGCCGCCTCATTGCAAAACGGAATTCAGATGGACAAGCCATCTACTCCAAGGAACAAATCACTGAAGGACGTTTTTATCATTTTGCCGTTTCCTATAACGGAGATTCAAAAATGATGAGCCTCTACGTAAACGGGAACCTGCAAACAGCTGAATACTTTCCCGGTGGTGTAGCGAATGTTGCCCAGGGGAGACTGGTAATAGGCGGAACCGGCTTTACCGGTTACATTCAAAACGTCCGTTTATGGAAAGATTGCCTGGAGCAGGCAGAACTCCGTCAATGGATACTGAATGATGTGATCACCGATCCAAGACTGGTAGCCAACTTCGATTTCACTACTACCCCACCGATGGATTCAATGGGCCATACTGTTCAACTACTGAACGGTGCTGCCAGCGCGCTGGCAACAACAACCCTTGAACTGGCAGACAGAAAAGCCCAGCTGGGTGTTTCTATGCCTATCAATTCCAGCTACTTTAATAGCGTGGAAGAAGCACCTCTTCCTCCTCCAAAAGTCATAAAACCTGCTGATCAGCGGGAACTATCCTCCGCCGATCTGAAGGAGAAAACATTTACAGACCTGGTTAGTTTCTGGAAGGTGGATGGAGAAAAACAACATGCTTTCCGGGAAGAATTTGAAAAAGCATATGCACGGGCAGAAAAAATGCTCTCAGAGAATGAAAATCTCCGGAAAGTTTATACCAGAACAGATGAAAATGGAAGAACAAAGATCATATACCACGACCTTCGCGGCGACGCACTTATTTATGACCGTCCAATAGGAGAAGTAACTGACTGCACTATCTGGTGGATAGTTTTTGTCTACAGCATCTCTGTTAAATTTTTGGGCATATTCCTCCCGCTTCCGGTTTTCTCTCCCTACAACCAGATTCCCGGTAAAATTTTCAATCTCGCTATCGCGAATGCAAAGGTGTTGGCAAAAATTACTGCTGTAGTCGGCACTACGATCACCGTTATGTCCGGGCTGGATATTATAACAGAAATGCATCGTGAAAAGATTTTATGGCCCATTTTAAAATTCATTGTAGTCTCGGCGGGTTGGTTTGCCCTGACTGCTATCATTGCAAGAGCTTTTACAATGGCTACCGGCCTGGTAGCAGCAGAAATAATGGCGAAGTTTATTGTATGGGCTGCACAGTTGACGAAGCTTTCAATGGAATATGACGGGAACTGCGAAAAATTAGCTGAGCAGGGACAGGGTTAAAACAAAAGAGGCTGTATCAATAGTCATTTGATCCAGCCTCTTTAATATCGTAACTCCACTTCCTTAATATAACACCCGGAAGCTGATGGTGTCTTTAATCTTCTTCAGTTCTTTCAATATCTTTTTATCGTATTCGCTGCTGGTATCGGTGATCACATAACCGATAGCGGCATTCGTCATCAGGAATTGTGAAACAATATTAATGCGATGATCTGCCAGCACCTGGTTTACCTTTGCCATCACGCCCGGCACATTGCGGTGAACGTGGATAAAGCGATGAGCATTATTTACTTCCGGCAATTGTATATTCGGGAAGTTGCTGCTTTTAAAGGAGTCGCCATTGTTGATAAACCTGGCAATTCTTTTTGCCACAGATTCCGGCTTGCGCATATTATCAAAGATCACGATTCCCATTTCTGTACAAAGCTCCTGCGGGATATGTTTTTTACTATTGCCCAGGTAACCGATCACTTTCAGTTTGGCCGCTTTTTTCAACTGTTCTGCGCTGAGCTTTTCTCCTTCCCCCATTAACAATATCCCGGCGGCCGACAGCTGTTTATCGTCTGTTCCGGCATGTTTAATGGTAAAGCCATCCTTCTTCAGGTATTTTACTGCTGCTTCCGGCACATCGCCTGCTACCTGGCAAAGAATGCGGTTCTTTGGGTAGGAGATGGCTGAGGGCAGGTTGTTCACATACAGGAATTCATCAAGACTTGGCGTAATATGGTCCGCTTTTTCGGTGACGGACTTACGCTCTATATTCTCTGTAAAGGCATAAAACTTCTTGATCATGCCGGACTCTTTCAGCTGAAAATCGGAATAACCATCGCCAATACCGTGAATTTCGCCCTGGAGCTGCAGTTCATGCAGCAATTTTACTTTGCCGCCTTCGTTGGACAGCGGGTTTGCGGCATCATAGCCAACTATTTTCCCTTCGTCGTTAAACAAAAAGGTATTGGCATAAATATTTTCTTTTTTGATATGGAAAGGCAATACTACCGGTGTAATAAACTCTTTGAATCCGCCGGAAACGATCAGCACATCCTCTGCATGATGTTTAAAAAAGTTTTTATTCCGGGAGAAAGAAGTGGATACCAGCTTCTTCAAATGCTTCACCAACAGTTTCAGATGGTCCTTATTTGCCTCCAGCAGCTGCACCCGGGCTGCAAGGCTTTCCCTGAAAGAAAGCCTCCCTTCCATGGCGAGGTTGGTCAGATCTTCAATTTTTTTATAGATCTGTTCTCTTTCCGGATGGTCCTGCAGGGATATGCGCGCCAGTTCATCCAATGCTTCCACCTGCGTGAAAGTGCTGTCAAAGTCAATTATATAGTATTTTTTGCCCACGGAACGATCAAATTTGGAGCACAAAAATATAAGTTTAAATAAGATTTAGCAGACAATCTTGTAATTCCGGGGAATTTATGGGGGTTAAAGCCTGGACTATAAAGCGTCCCATTCGGTTTCATTTTCCTCTTCCGGCGCTTTCTTTTCCACCGGTAAGGTGGCCGTTCTCCTTTCTCCTATCTGCTGGCGCCACATGGCATAGTATAATCCCTTATGCTCCACCAGCTCGTCATGTGTGCCGGTTTCAGCGATCTTTCCTTTTTCCAGTACAATGATCCGGTCGGCATGCATAATGGTCGACAACCGGTGTGCAATGAGCACGGTGATCTGTTCCCTGCGGGCGGAAATACTTCTTACCGTATCAGTAATCGCCTCCTCTGTAATAGAATCCAGTGCGGAAGTAGCCTCATCAAAGATCAGCAGGCGGGGATGACGGATCAATGCACGCGCAATGGAAATACGCTGCTTTTCCCCACCCGATAATTTTACGCCGCCCTCTCCCAGCCGGGTATAAATGCCTTTACCGGAACGGGCCAGCAGGGCGGTACAGGAGGCCTTCTCCAGTGCTTCAATCACTTCTTCATCGGTGGCGTCAGATTTTACAAACAGCAGGTTTTCCTTAATGGTGCCGGCAAACAACTGTGTGTCCTGCGTTACAAAGCCAATTTGCCTTCTCAGCGCATTATACCGGATATCGCCGGAGGGCACATCATTGAAATATATTTCTCCTGCTACCGGTTTATACAACCCCACCAGCAATTTCACCAGGGTGGATTTACCGGAGCCGGATGGTCCTACAAACGCAATGGTATCACCGGTTTCCACGGCAAACGAAATATGGTCGATCGCATTGGTGGTAGCAGTTTTATGTCTGAACACCACATCCTCAAAACGCATCTGCTGCAAATCCCCGATTTCCACCGGCTCTTCGGGGCGCTCTTCTACCGGGCGTTGCATGAGTTTATGAAACAACTGCAGCGATGCTTCTGCTTCCCGGTACTGGATAATAATATTCCCCAGGTCCTGCAACGGAACAAAAATGGCCGTGGTAATAAACTGCATGGTGATCAGCTCCCCTGTAGTGAGTATATTCCTGAAGATCAGCCACAACAGGATAAAGAGGATGCTCTGTTTTAAGATATTAAGCGTAGTGCCTTGTAAAAAAGACAGCGTTCTCACCTGCCGTGTCTTTTCCATTTCCAGGTCGAAGATCTCTTTGGTAAAGGTTTTTAACCGTCTTATTTCCGGGAAGGTTAACCCCAGGCTTTTTACCAGTTCTATATTCCGCAATGATTCTGTAATGGCGCCGGAAAGCTGCAGCGTTTCGCGGTTGATCGCCCGCTGTACGGTTTTCATTTTTTTGCTGAGCAAACCGGTAAGCCCACCCAGGAAAATAATCCCGATCACAAATACAGGTATCAGTGCCCAGTGTTTGGTAATGGCATACCAGATCAGGAATCCCATACCCACCAGGGAAGTAAAGAGGATGTTAATAAAAGCAGTAATAAAACGTTCTGTATCTGTTCTTACCTTTTGCAGTACGGCAAGTGTTTCCCCGCTCCGCTGTTCCTCATATTCCTCAAACGATAGCCGGAGGGTTTGTTTGAGCCCGTCGTTGAAAACCTGCATCCCGAATTTCTGCACTACCAGGCGAAGAAAATATTCCTGGAAAGATTTTGCGAGCCGTGCCATCAAAGCCACCACTACGGCAACGCCCAGCCAGAACAATACCCCGTGCACCAGATCCTTCTCCGGTATACTGTTTACCTTACCGGCATAATCGTCGATGATCTTACCGAAAATCAACGGATCCGTCATCACCAGCACCTGGCTGATGCCGGCCAGTAATAAAGATAAAATGACCAGCCATTTGTGTGGCTTCAAATAGTTCCAGAGGACCTTCATATTTTAAAAATACGATAAACGGGTAACATATATCTTCCCGGTACCAAAATGAAAAGAGGCCGGATCATGTGCTGATCCGGCCTCTCTTTTCCATTACGGATTAATTCTTTGCCCTGATGGCCTTTACTTCCGCAGCGGTAACCGCACTGGCTTTGTTGCCGAAATTATTTCTCACATAAGTCAGCACATCCGCTATTTCCTGGTCTTTCAGAAAATTATGCGGCGGCATATTATTGGAATAATACTCGTCATCTATCGGAACAGACGACTGCATGCCCTTTAATATCACCTGCACCAATGCGGGTTTATCTCCCAGCACAAAAGTGGTTTTAATCAGCGGCGGATTTAAATGTGGTACGCCACTGCCATCTACCTGGTGGCAGGTAAGACAATATTGCTCATATACTTTTTTACCGCGGGCCATCGCAGGATTGGCGCCCGGCTTTTTGGTCTGCGCAGATAAAAAAGAAAGCATGGCACCAAATGCAACACCTGTTAAAATGATCCTCTTCATACCATATCATTATTTACCACTGTAGGTAATTTTATAAACCGTTCCTTTTACATCATCTGTTACATACAGGGAACCATCGGGACCCTGTGCCAGTCCGCAGGGGCGGTGCTTTGCCTGGCCTGGCGACTGGATATCCGGTACACCCGCAAAATCATCTGCAAAAATTTCCCATTTACCGGATGGTTTACCATCTTTAAACGGCACAAATGCTACGAAATAACCCTTCTGTCCTTTCTGACGGTTCCAGGAACCATGAAAAGCCACAAAAGCGCCATTCTTATATTTGGCCGGAAACTGGCTGCCGGTATAAAACAACAAGCCATTAGGCGCCATGTGGGCAGGAAATGCCACTACAGGGTCAATGGCGTTTTCACCACCGGTTTTCTTTCCGTCGCCGCCATATTCGGGCGCCAGCATTTTCTTTTGCTGTTGTCCGTCGTAGTAAATATAGGGCCAGCCGGCATCATCTCCTTTCTTTAAGGCATACATACATTCCGCTGGTAATTCATTACCCTGTTGCAGCGTGTAATATTCCGGGTACATGTCAAACAACCCGTCTCTCCCGTGTTGCATTACAAATAACTGGTTATCCGCTGTATTCCAGTCGAGCCCCACCACATTACGCAGCCCGGTGGCATAGCGAGTACCATCGCCATAGGTCTGGTTTTGTTTATCTGCCCGGAATTGCCAGATGCCTGCTGCCGAATCGCGGATAGGACATCCTTCTATGCCTTTGGAACCTTTCGCGCGATCCTGTTCCTGGCAGGAGTTGGAGTAGGCGCCGATGTTCACATAAATGTTTCCTTCGTTATCCAGCGTTAAAGCTTTTGCTTCATGCTGGTGGCGGTTAATCAATCCTGTTACGATCTTTTCCGGTTGTTCAGGGTTGATCACTTCAAATTTATCATTCAGTGCATAACGGAATACTTCCTCATCGGAGGAGGTATACAGGTAGTTTCCTTTGATTACCATGCCGGTACCGCGGTAAGTGCCAAAGGTTTTTACGTCCTTGCCGTGTATCACTGCAATGGCTTTTCCCGGTTTTGAAGTCTGGATTTTTACATAGACATCCCCCAGTGGTGTTACCGCTATGTGGCGGGCTGCGCCCAGGTTTTCCGCTATTGCCTGCGCCTTGAATCCTGCGGGCAGTTTCAACCCTGCATTGCCGGGATCTGCCACTGTACGGCGAACAGCGCTGCTGTCGCCGTTATTGGCCAGGCATTGAACGGACAACAGCGTCATCACAGACAAACATCCCAGGAGAACTACTCTTGTTTTCATATTTCTTTTATTTACAATGATTGATGAGGGGATATTTAAACTTACCGTGTAAAAATAGTAATGGTTTTTATGGAATTCCTAATTTATGGATGAATGGCATCAGCTCCTGGCTACCAGGGAAATGTAATACTTCATCAGGTAATGATAAATCACCAGCTCATGCAAACGGGCGTTGGCCGTAAACATGCGGTTCAGGAACATGTGCAGGTAATGCGGCACCAGTTCCGTTACTGCCGCCGGCTGTATGACCCGGAGTTCCAGGATTATATCCTTCCACCTGGCCGCCCGTTCCGCCAATATTTCGCGGGCGCCATCGGGTAACGTGTAATCGTTTACGTTATCCGACAGCACATCCGTAATTTGCCTGCTGTGCGCACGGTATTTATTATTCAGTTGCCGCAGCAATGAAGCATCTCCGTGATGCTCCGCAAAGTACTGCTGTTGTAAATGCTGCAACAGCTTCATTTTCATCAACGGCGTATAGCCGAAACCGTTTAACAACTCATCTGCTCCTTTTAACGCCAGCAGCCAGCGCTCCTGGCTTTCAGCGCCGCTGATGGTCAGTAACAGTCTTACCGCTGCCTCGCTGTCGTGGAAAAAGAAAGCCTCGCTATGTTCCATCAGCGCTGGTCCGTACCGCTCCAGCTCCCGCACATAAGTATCCAGCTGTATCTTCTGTACAATATCACTGTTAAGATAAGGGAGCAGTAGTGCCTCCACTTCCTGCATCACAGCGGCGCTGTGTTCCCGGTGCTGGGGCAAATGAAAGCGGATACGAATATGATGATCCGGGTCCTGGTACCGGACAAAAAACCAGCGATCCGTTACCCCTGAGGATTGCAGCCTGACGGTGAGGGGCAGCAATACTTTCAGCAACAGTTTATCCATCCATTTAGGGCCACAGTATATTTTTATATACATCCATTCGCTGCCCGGGGCAAAGCTGCGCGGCACCCCTGCCGGCGCCTGCGTGGCGGGCAATTCAGCCGATGGCTGCCACGCGGCGTTACGCAGCGGTATTATAATTTCATTGCAGAAAGCACCCTGTCCGTTCGTCGACAAACGGGTAGCCTCGTTAAATAAACATTCATATAATACTACATTTCCTTTCTTCAGTTTATCTGTTAACAGCATTCGACCAAAAGCACTTGAGAAATCTATTAACAGGTCGTTGTCTCCTTCGGATAACAGTACATGTTCCGGCAGCCGGCACTGCGCTTTTAACAGCAGCAACGCCTCATCTGCGGAATGGGCTTCCATGAGTGATTCAAACGCGGCACGGGTCAGATACCACCTGGCCGGCGCCAGGATTACCTCATGGTATACCACCCTGGGCAGAAAGGGTTCTTCCTGTAAAATTCCCCAGTTCCACTGTACCGATAGTGCGTTCTGCTGTTGCAGGTCGCACAGGAATTTGTAGGCCGATAAGCCACGGCTGTAGTTATGGGCGCTGGTGAGCCGGGGCATCACCTCTTTTCCCCACCGTTGCGAACGCAGCACTACCCTGTTGTTACGTACGCTTACCAGCAGATCGCTCACGGGCAACTGATAGTTTTCCGGCAGGCTGCTTTTTCCCAGGAACGGTATTTCATAATCGTACAGGGATGGCCGTAGTAACACGTTGCCGGAACGGCCTTCCGGTAAATGAATAACTTCTGCCAGTATTTTATCTTTCTCCAGTAACTGCTCGCGGCGTGTAAAATCACGTAAGAGGCTTTCCAGTTCCCTGTTTCCGGCAGCAAACCGGCCCAGCAGGGCCAGGGCATTGGGGCCATGGCATGCTTTCAGCAAAAATTTGAAGTCGCCGTTATCCATAGCAGCGGCCGAAGCAGCTGCCAGCGAACCCATGACGCAAAAAAATGGTGGTATTTCCTGTTTATCGGTATCCGCGGCCAGTTCGTCCAGGTCAGCATCCGTGAGGGAAATGGCCATGGCTCCGGTGGCTCCGGCAGCAAGAAAGCGTTTCAGCACAAACTTCGTTTGGGCGTTCCAGTGAATGGTATCGTTCTTTTTACCGGCCGGCATTACCAGGTCATCTATGAGGGGGGTATAGCTCGCGTCTTCACCGGATACCACCCCGTACCCTATTCCGGATTCGCTGTCGAGGGCCATCATCAGGGGTATTTCGCGCTGATCATATTTTTGAAGGAACTGTTCTTTAAAATGCTGAAGGTCGCCGCCTTCACCGGAGGCGCCAAATACCAGCAGCCGCTCCAGCCGTTGCAGCAAGGTACTGGTAACGGATGCAGCCAGGCGGACTTCCGGCGACGGAAAAAAAAGATCCACCTGTACCGGCTCTTTCGCGTCGATGCCCGGGAAATTTGAGGCTAATATATTTTTAACCTCCTGGTAGCTGTTTATACCAATGGCAGGTTGCTGTAAAATCTGCCGCACTTGTTGCAATGCAGGCAGGCAGTCCGGTGCCGGATGTAACGCCAGCAATTCACGGATCAGTCCCTCCAGGTTATCAGTACCGGCAATTTCCGGAGATAATCCGGCTACCAGGATCTGGTTCCGGATCAATGTTTCGATAAAGCCCCGGGCCTCGTCGGCCGGGATATCCAGGTTGGTGAGTACGCCGGTGAGCCGGGAAGTGCTGGCCCCCCTGCCGGCTGCCGCGAGGATGGCTTCCATATATTCATTTTGCGGGAAGGCGCTGAGGAAATAATGCCGCTTCTTATCCCGCAGCTGGTATTCAAAATACCGGAAGGCATCGCCGGAATGATATAAACTGCTGTTGGAAAAATAAAGCAGTTGCGGGCCTATTTCAGGCCGTTGGGCCAGTTCGCTCATCAAGCCGGACAGGTATCCCATGTCCAGTCGTGCTACTGCCTGGCGCTGTGCTATAACAGGGGCTGGTAAGCGGGTAGGCCCGGTACGGATGTAACCGGTGCTGCAACCGGCAAATAAGCCGTAAGGGGTGCAGCGTGTGCTCATCCTCAGCAGGTAACGGTAAAGCGCCAGCGGCAGTTTCAGGGAGGTATCCGCCGATGGCAGCCACTTCAGCATTTCTGCGTAAAGCGTTGGACTGGCCAGGAAAACGGCTTCCTGCAATAACGGTTGAGAATATATTTTCCGGAGGGCAGATACAAAAGAGGGCTGGTCATTGCGGGTGTTACGATGCAGTTGTAACACTTCCTCATATGACAATAGTGGCATTCTCGATAAAAAGAAATCGCAGGCGTTCAACACGGACATACGCGACAATGGCATACTTACTTTAGTGGGAAAGCCATGCTTTCCGGTTCTGTATGCTTGAATAAAGATAAAATGTTTTTAGGATCTCAGGTAACAGCTATTTTGATACCTGGAATAACCCGTTCCATTTCATCTACAAACTTCTTGTAACTGGCAGGTTTACCCAGGTAACCTTGCCTTTCTTCCTGGCAAAGATGCTGGACCTCACGGCTGGAATAAGCGGTAACAAGAATAAAAACGCAGTCCTTTTTAAGGAACTTTGCTATGATATCTCTTGTATTGCCTCTCAGGTTAACATCCAAAAAAACGACGTCTACTTTTCTTTCAGCGATCAGGCTTTCCACGGTGTCCAACTCTGATGCTTTTTTTACGAGTTTTAGATAGGATGTTCTTTGGATATAGCTTTCCAGTATATCTAATGCCAGAGGCTCGTCATCTACTATGGCACATCTGTATTGCATTTCTTACCAAAGGGGTTAATCAATTAGGAATAATAAACAAATTTAAAGATCTAGCGTAAAAAACCTGTCCCTGTTAAAGTAGTGGGAGTAGTAGGAACACTCGAAAGTATTGATGTTACTCCTTCATAACTGGACGCCCTTATGTTCTCTATTGTCCTTACATCAGCTTTTGAAACAATTTCTTTTTCTAAAATTAACACAGGGCGGCGATTCACAGACAATTTGCATTTCAACATAAAACATGCATTTAAGATGATCTCTTAAACAAATCACAGGCCGAATCTCGCCCAATGCTTATAAATATCATATTTTATTAGACATAATTGCCTTTTTCTTCGACCAACAGCCCTCATTGTTGATAACTATTCATCGTCTTCATCATTATAGTTGGCAATGCCAAGCAAGCGCTTGAGGTCCTGCCGCGACGCTTTGGAAATAATTACAGACTGGCCGTTAACAACTTCCACGGTATTACCCATGATGGATTTAATCGCCTGTAATCTTACAATGTAGGATTTGTGGATACGCATAAACTGATCGGGCGGCAAAATATCTTCTATCGCTTTCATCCGCATATAGGTAATGATATTTTTTTCCCTGCAAACAATTTTAATATAGTCTTTCATCCCTTCCACGTAATAAATATCATCGAAGATAATCTTCGTCAACTTGTTATTGTCTTTTACAAACAGGTGATTGGCTGGCTGAACTTTCGACTTGGTAGTTTCCACAGCTGCCGGTTGCCAACGCTGACTGATATGCGCACGCGCTTTATTTACCGCTTTGAGGAACCTGTCAAATGAAATAGGCTTTACCAGGTAATCCACTGCATCCAGCTCAAAACCCGCAATAGCGTGATCTCTTGAGGCGGTAGTAAAAATAACAACAGGTGGATTACTCAGGGAACGGATCATTTCGATGCCATTAATATTGGGCATCTGGATATCGGAAAACAGCAGGTCCACAGGCTGCCGTTGCAATTCATTAATTGCGTCAAAGGCATTTTCGCAAAAGGCTACAGGTTGCAGATAAGGCACCCTTCCAATGTAATTTTCCATCAGATCCCTCGCAAACGGCTCATCGTCCACTACAAGGCAGGTAATTACTTGATCCATATTTTCTAGTTCAACTTTAGTGTCAAGACAACTTTGTAATATTCGGGATTATTTTCAATAAATAAAATGTGTTGATCAGGATATAACAGAATAAGTCTTTTGCGGGTGTTCGTTAACCCAATTCCCCCGGATACCTTTTTACCTTCCGGGAGCTCCCCTTTGCTGTTCGAAATTTCAAATCTCAGCTGGTTATCCGATACATCCATCGACGCATGAATCCAGCATCTATCTGCTGTAGTGCTATGTGAATATTTAAAAGCATTTTCTACAAAAGGAAACATTAGTAATGGCGCTATCTGGTAGCTACCCATCTTTTCCGTATCGCAATCGAAATGTATACTGGCATTTTTTCCATAACGCACACTTTCCAGTTCTACATAATTTTTCAGGAACTCCGCCTCCAGGTGCAGCGGTACCATTTCTGTATTCGAATCATAGAGCGTATACCGCATCATCTCCGACAGGTGCATGATCAGGTCTGATGCCAGCGCGTCATTTCTGATAGACAATGAATAGATGTTATTCAGTGTATTAAACAGGAAATGCGGGTTCAGCTGGGAACGTAGAAAATCAACCTCCAGGTTCAGGTTATCCCGCTCCAGCCTCAACGTACGGGTGGTGGTGCGGATAATGTCCAGGACCAGTTTCAACGACATGGGCGGCGCTACTGTCATCAATACAGGAAAGAAGATCTTCAGTAAATGGTTAGGTGAAAAAGTATCTTTCCATCCGCTGCCAACCACCCGCCCCAGGAATTCCTTCACCGGAACATCCGTGATCTCCAGAAATGTAACTACATACAAAGAGCATAGGTAATTAATAACAGACCAGAACAGGAAAGGTATTATTAAACATACAATCGTAAGAAAAAAATACCCCTTCAGTAAAACCTTCGGTATCGTAAAATAAAAAACGGAATAAAAAAAGAACATGGCGCCCAACATGTTCCGGATAACAAATACAAGGCTGGCGCTGGCGGAAACAGCAAAAGTACCACTCACTAATAAGGCATAAAACATTGCCATGCATCCCCACATGAGCACATGCGCCCATATTCTTACTCTCCTTCGATAATACTTATCAGACAAAAAAAATGAAATCCATTCCATGAATTTCCGGCTGATGTCAGGCGGCTCTCCATTGGTTTTACTTCTGAAAAAAGCTAGCATTGTATCCCTGAATATAAAAAATTTACCGTAAGCAGCAGCAAGTAAAATAAAAATACTTTACCAATTTTAATTTTCTTTTATCATATAAATATAAAATGATATACAAATAGCCTTTTTAGTCTATAACTTACACATTATGAATGCCTTCCGACAGCAGCTAAAGTACACGATGTTGGATACAACCGCATTTTCATCGCGTTTATAGGTCAATACGTCTAATAAGTTTAACAGGCTGCTATTTAATGCTGACTTTTGATATGCAAGCCTGAATATGTTCGCTGGCTTAAGCTCTTTGCCGTTAAAAATTCTACAAAAACAAGGATGAAACGTGCATAAACTGCACAAAAGATACTTTCATCCATTGTTGTTACCATTGTCACTTAAATAGATTGACATTTAATTTATTAATAATATTACACCAATCTGGTCAGAAAACCTAGCGAATTTTGTCCTTTGTGAACTCCAAAAAAAGATTTTAGCTGAGGGTATGAATATCTACCTGCTAATACTATTCTATTCTATGGAAACACTATGATTTCCCCCTTACAGCTCTAAAGGAGATAGGCATCAGTCTATCTCTTTTTATTATACAGCCACTGCACCCACCGCCACAAAATCAACAAACACATCATCAGCAGGATCAGGTAGCCTACCGGCTTCCCGTTATACACTCCCTGGCACAACCGGGCTACCCCGGCGACCAGTAAGGTTATCACCATGCCTCTTGCAAAAGGGAAAAAACCAGCATATTTCCGGAACAATAAGGTGAGGTAACCAATGGTAATAAACAGGCCATAGAAAACCAGGAATGTTTTCCCTTTAATAGCAAAGGGATTCCACTGCGAGGTAACGTGGTAAACATACAGGAAGGGTAACGAGAAGGCACAGAGGACCAGGATGGAAAAAAAAAGGGGCCGTGGAGTTGTTTCGTTTTTCATGTTATCATTTTTAAAGATCAGGAACCGCAACCACCACATCCACCTCCGCAACTGCTGCCACAGCTACTTCCACAGCTGCTGCCACTACTACAGTTGCTGCCGCCTGCATCATTTTCACTCCCGGCTTCCTTCTTCTTTTTGTCGCTTTTCGCAATAAGAAGACCCATAAACAGCAGTACCATTGTAAATCCAAAGAAAGGGCCGCTGTCGGCCGAACAACCGGTAAAGAAGAAGAAAGAAAAGAAGAGAAGGGGTGTTATAAAGCGACGGGGAAACAAGCTAATACGCTTTATCAGGGAGAAGGAAAGAGAGGGGGATTTATTTGACCAGATGGCTTCCGGCGGATCTTCTCCAAAGCATTGCCGGTATAACTGCAGCGTATCTTCCTGCCAGGCGGCGTGTTTTTGCTGTTCTGCCTTCCCCCCGCCGGAAGGGTGATGGTGGATCTTTTTACCCAGCGTTTTCTCACAAAATGCCTCCCAGTAATTCTGCGTGTAAAGTAAATGCTGGTGCCATACTTTATCTACAATTTCAGAAGGGGAAGCGCCCGTTGGAGAAATACAGCAGAGATAAATAAAGCGCTTGTACTCCTGTATAGCCCGCTGTGTAAAGTCTTCACTCCAGCGCTGTTCCCGGGCCAGCTTCTTTGAAAAGGGGAACTTGATATCCGGTTCATCCAAATGGAAGTTACTGATCTGCTCCCAGAGCAATTTACCCGGTGACAAGGCTACAAATTCGTTGTTTTTCATCATCATAATTTCATTTTTTATTTGTTAATACCAAGATGAAATTATTTCAGAATACTAAAGTCTTGTGCGTATCTTACATCGACCTATTTTCGTATTATAATCGTCTTATTATGAGTAAGGAAGAACTGCTTAACCTGGAACGATTGATGAATTATATTGCTTATCAGTATCTGAAAAAGGTAAGCTGGGAAGATGTTTCAAAAACAGAATGGAGCCATGTGGTACATGAGTTCAATACCGTTATTGAGAAGCAACAGCGCTTCAGGAAATTAGCCACGCCCCCTTCCCTTTTCGGCGACAATTATTTCTATGAACACCTGGTGATCCGGAAACTGAAAGCAGCCAAAAACAGTGCGGGTATTGCAGCGCTGAGCAGCCCTAATTTCTCCAAGCTGAATGTAATGGCCGTAGCACTGGGCTTTACCAGCTACATTGATTTCATCAACAATTCGGCAGAAGTATACCCTTTTCATGAACTGAAGATCGGTATCCCCCTGTCGGAAGTGAATCATAAACTACTGGATCACCTGGTAGGTTACTGGTATTGCTATAACCGGAACCTTCCGTTTAAGTCGGGTAAGAAAGCGGCGGAACGCATCTGGAGGTCTTCCCTGGAGATCTATAAGTCGGGCGATGAATACCTGGTGGAGCGCACCGGCAGGGACAATCATATGTATTACGGCAAAATAACCTCTTATGCCAACTACATTTTTATTATCATGAACAGTACTACGTTTATCCGTCAACGTCATTTCATAGGCCGGCTGAAAGATATGGAAGACAATATCAAAAGATCCGGGTATGCCATCAACGAATTAAACTTTGTAAGCACCTGTGTGAGCTTTAATGAAGAACCTATCGCGCTGTATGAGATCTTTCACCGGGTGGCTAAAGTGAAGGACTTCCAGCGAACGTCTGTAGACCTGGCCTTCGACAGCCCCTTGCTGCCAAAGCATATCCTGGTACACCTGAAAGACAGTGAGCAGAACAGGATCATGCAGCATTAAATAACTAGCTGTTGAAAGGTAACCGCACCCAGGGGCTTTCCGGCGTTACCAACAGGTATTCCATATTATTATGCAGGATTTCGAAGCTGCCCATTTCCACGCCATTCCACACGCAACGTGCAAACTGGTAGGAAACGGAGAGATGTTTCCAGGAGGTATAGGTCCTTTTAAGCAGGGGTACACAAGCCTGGATATATTCCTGCGCCTCCCCGAAGCTGATGTAACCGGCCGCATAGCCCGACCGGCTCAGGTTAATAATGCGGCCAAAATCCCAGATCAGCATATCCGGCTGGAGGCTTTCAGTTACCAGTTTCCTTTCCCTGAACAGTTCCAGCGCTTTACGGGTGTTGCGGAACCGCTCCATTACCACCGCCTCTTCCAGCTCGTTGGTAGCAATATGTTCCCTTAGAAAAGCTTTACTCTCTTTTATGGATACGGCATTGATCGCCTGCCAGATGATGTCGTATTCTATCCGGTGACCGCTTTCCTGGAGCCAGGCCAGCGTTTCCTGTAGTTCACCGGCATTGCTGATATCCCACCACTCCGACAAATGTTCGCGGGCTGCCTGTTCATTGGCGCCTGTAGTCAGATCGTTCAGGTATTGGCAGTTTACAAAGGCGATATCAGCGCCGCAGGCTATTGCCCATTGCTGCGGGGCATCCAGCTGGCTGTGGGGATTCAGTAATATGGCCAGCGGATGTTCATCTCCATCAGTTACATCTGCATCGTCACCGGAAAATAATTGGTTAAACTGTTTGACGTTATCCTTCAACAGGGCAGGCCAGTCGCTTACCGGGCTGGTAGTTTGCCGTAACTGCTGCTTATACAGGGCAATTTCTTCTTCGCTGAGTCCCATATTGCGCAGTTGCTGCTCCATATAGTGCTGCTGATTCATCAGGATTGGTTAAGGGTTCGGTTAAAATGAGCTAATACCTGGTATTTACGCATAAAACCAGGTTAAAGTTTTTCTTTAGGTATACGGCACAAAGATAGAGAATGTTCTGATACGAGCGCATGATAAAGCAAAAGCAATATCAATAATAGTTAGGGGAGCGATTTAAAAGGGGATTGCCGGCGCCTGGAGGGAAAGTCAAATACACGTATACCCGTTACCGGTAGTGCTTTTGACGCTGTAGCACAAATAAAAAGGGATGTTGCGGTACAACATCCCCATCACTATGACGATCTTCTAATATTAAAAAGTTCTGTCGCGTTTATCCAGTTTTCCTCTCCTGTTTTGCGGTTTGGGTCTTCTTGGAAGCGCTTTTGGCATATCCGGGTTGGCGCTGTTGGCTTCCATCAGTGCTGCTTCCTCAAACGGATGCGACACGGAAGGAATGGTTTGCCGGATAAGTTTATTGATGCTGTGGAGGAATGGTCTTTCTTCTGTATCACAGAAAGAAAGGGCAAAACCTGCCGCACCCGCTCTACCGGTTCTGCCTATACGATGTACGTAAGTTTCAGAAACATTTGGCAGATCGTAGTTGATAACGTGTTCCAGTGAGTCCACATCGATACCTCTTGCAGCAATATCCGTAGCTACCAGCACACGCAGGCGGCCATTTTTAAAGTTGTTCAGGGTATTCTGACGGGAAGCCTGTGATTTATCACCATGCAGGGCATCTGCATCGATGTTACGTTTCTTCAGGTTTTTTGCGATCCTGTCCGCGCCATGCTTGGTTTGGGTAAACACGATGGTGCGTTCGATACGGTGGTCTTTCAGGATAGTTTCCAGCAGTGATTGTTTATCTTTCTTCTTTACAAAATAAACGGATTGTTCAATCCTTTCTGCGGTGGAAGATACCGGTGTAATAGTAACTTTCTCCGGTTTGTAAAGTAAGGAGTTAGCCAGTTGCGCGATGCTTGGCGGCATGGTAGCCGAGAAGAAGAGCGTTTGGCGCTGCTGTGGCAGTTCCCGGATCACCTTTTTAATATCGTTGATAAAGCCCATGTCCAGCATGCGGTCGGCTTCATCCAACACAAATATTTCCAGGTGGTTCAGGTAAATGTAACCCTGGTTCATCAGGTCGAGTAAACGACCCGGTGTGGCAATCAATATATCTGTTCCATTACGCAGGGCAATGGTTTGCCTGTGCTGCGGAACACCACCAAAGATCACATCGTGTTTCAGACCGGTGTGTTTGCCATAGGCGGCAAAACTTTCATCGATCTGCACCGCCAGTTCCCTGGTGGGCGTGAGGATCAGTGTACGGATATGTTTAAAACCTTGTTTTTCCGGCGTACTGTTATGTAATAACTGTAAGATGGGGATAGCAAACGCAGCCGTCTTACCGGTGCCTGTTTGCGCGCAGCCTAAGAGGTCTTTACCTTCCAATACAATGGGAATAGATTGTAATTGTATAGGAGTAGGTGTAGTGTACCCTTCAGTTTTCACTGCTTTTAAAATGGGCTCAATAAGCCCTAATTGCTCAAATAACATGTTGATATATCTGATGTAATAAATATAAAATAACGCTTCTTCATCTTTAGCGTTATCACAATTGAGGAGAGCAGTAAAGAAAAGATTTCCGGACTGGAGAGAATAGATATTTCTGTGCTTTATGCTTTTAACTCAACAGACGGAAGCAAAGATACTGATTTTCTGGTGAAGATGTTGATAAATTAAAAAAAAGCCATATGAAAGGGGTATTTTAAGTGTCAAAACAGTCCATAATTGCCGTTATGAGGGCTTAAATAAAAAAAAGCCGCTTTCCGGCGACTTTTTAGAAATTTACTTTGCCGCTTCCGGTGCAGCATCAGGTTTGGTTTTTGGCTCTTCATTCCCGTGGTGACAGGTGTAGCAGGAAACCGCCATTACCTCGCTGCCCTTAAAGAATTTCTTGTTGATGCGTTTGGTCATCTTCATCATATCCCTGGCAACGCCCTTATGCGGATTAGCGTCGCTGGCGAAATCCAGCTTCTTGGCATCATCTTTCCGCGGCTCATGACAGAAATTACATTTTACGCCCAACGCAGCATTAAAGCCACGCATTACTTTGATCAGGTCGTCGTGACTGATATCTTTTGGCAATACTTTCAGATTGGTAGCCTTCTCCGGCTCCTGGGGCAGTGCGAGTGAACATAGGGTGCCGGCAGCCATAAATGCCGCCACCACTACAAAGCTTTTCCTGATTTTCATTGATCTTGGGTTTAAATAAGTCTTTAAATGCTTCCTTTAGGAAGGAATCTACAAAAAAGAATAATAGGTTGTAGGTGGGTGGGGCCGCTTTTTTCCGCGGATGGAGCGGAGGGTGAGCGGAGGTTATCTTAGCGGAGGTTGTCTTGGGCACTGATTACGCTGATTTTACTGATTTCTCTTTTGTGATTTTTTTTGATTTGGGGAGATTGGAGTTTTGATTGGAGAAGGTTGTTTTGATGATTAGCAGATGCTTCGCATCTGCTTAATAGATGCCTGGTACATGCTTAATATATGCTTAGTGTATGCTGATGACCCGGAGGTGATGTGGAGGTGATGTGGACTTGAAGCTAAGATCTTTTACTACAGGGCCTTACAGGCGAAAAAGTACAAGGCGGTTATACACATCAGTGCCATCTAAGTGAAATGGCCTTGCTGATACATGAGGGAAATGAATGCCGTATTCAACTATTGTAAAACCATCCTAAATTGACTGAATTTTCCGGAAATTCTATAAAAAGACAAAAATAATTCAATTTTCAGTAACCAATGAAGGCTATTAAATAAAAATCTATCATTGCTCCCATCTTCCAAAATCACAGAAAAATCATAAAAAAAATCACAAAAGAGAAATCAGTAAAATCAGCGTAATCAGTGCCCAAGACAACCTCCGCTCAAGACAACCTTCGCTCGCAAAACAACCCCGCACCCAGATGGATGCGGGGGCTTTTTATAATTATGAGGACTTAGTTATTGTCAACACAAAGCTTGTTGTAGATCAGTTCGTCTGAAGAGATCGGCCAGATGTACTGTGCAACGGTTGGCGCAATTACCGGAACGGTGCTGCTTTTGGCAGGGAATGGAATTCCCAGGCGGGTAATTTCCATACTCCTGAAGCCTTCTCCCAGCAGTTCAATATGCTTTTCCCGGGTGATGGCGGCCAGCAATGCTGTTACGTTGGCAAAATCAGCAACGGTATAAGTAATGGTGGCATCGGAACGGTGTCTTACGGCAGACAATAATGCTACTGCTGTAGGATCCACTGAATTGGTTTGCCGTGCCCTTGCTTCTGCCAGGTTCAGTAACACTTCTGCATACCTGATCACGGGAATATAATCTGTGAAGGGGCTTGGCGTAGGGAATTTAGTCCAGAAATTCTTCCCGAGAGATTGTACAATAAACTTCCTACGCGCATCGGTAGCTGGCTTCCAGGAAGAATCAGCGATCACCCCATTAGGATGCATGGAGTACTCTCCGTTGCCGGTGAATGGCTTTGCAGCAGGTGTAAAATAATATCCCAGCTGGGTTTGCGTGCCCGGGAAATCATCCGTAGACCCGGTAAACGGCAATGAAAATATAGATTCCCTGGTAGAATAGGGCGGCGCAAACACCTTCTGTACATCCGCTTCCAGCGCATGCCCCGCAGGCGATACGAACGGCGCACTGGCTGACACCAGTTTTGCCGCTTCTGCTATTACTTTATCATACTGCTCCATATACAGGTATACACGGGTTTTATAAGCGATCGCGCTATAGGCATTGGCGCGCGTAATGGAGGTTAAGGCCCCTGCTGCCGGTTTGGTCAGTAACGCTTCAGCAGAATCAAGATCGCGGATAATCTGCGCATATGTTTCATTCACCGTACTGCGGGCGCGCGCATAACTGCCAATTTTAGCATGTCCTTCGGTGTGAATAATTAACCCTGGCCTGCTGCCGGCGCCATCCCAATGCGGACGTGCATATAACTGCAGCAAGGAGAAATAGCTTACACCCCGCACAAACTTGGCTTCCCCGGCGTACAGCTTTGCGATGGAGTCACCTACGATCTGGTTTCCAACCGCATTCATACCGGTAAGGAAAACATTGACGTTGTTAATGGTAATGTAACCCTGCGACCAGATCTCTTTCACCTCCTGCGCTTCGCCTGTAGGCACCATTCGCCAGGTGGCATTCAGCGTTACGTTGTTGGCCTTTTCATTCACAAAATCTTCCCCTCTTACTTCGTTGGCAATGGCATATTTTCCTCCCAGGAACTTGCCGTGCTTCATCACAGAGTACAAGCCATTCGCCTGGCTGGCGATCCGCTCTTTGGTTTCAAAGGCCCTGAAATCAGGAATATCTGTGGAAGGTACCGGGTCCAGTAATCCTTTCTGACAAGCACCCAAACCTATCACGGTAACCGCCAATATATTTAACACATATTTTTTCATCTTCTTTCAATTTAAAAGTTAACATTAAGACCCACTGTCAGCGTTCTTCCATTACCAAGCGTGTTACGGTCAACACCCTGACCGGAAGCATTATTACCATTGGAAGAAACTTCCGGATCGGGGCCGGGGTACTTTGTAATCAACGCAAGGTTTTGTCCACGCACATAAACTTTGGCGCCCTGCAAACGGATAGCACTTGCAACATTATCAGGGAGGCGGTAAGTGAGTGCGGCGGTACTTAACTTTACAAAGTCGCCTTTGAAAACGTTGGCAGCAATCGCAAAAGAAGAACCATTGGAAATGTTATCGCCATATACTACGCGCGGCATATCTGTCTGATCACCCGGGTTCTGCCACCTGTTCAGCACATCGGTACTGTTATTCCAGTAGCGTTGATCCCTTAACCCTGCATTACTGCCGTAGTACACATAAAATCCTGTTTGATAGGTAAGCAATACATTCAGCTCAAAAGCTTTGTAGCGGAAAGTATTCTCCAAGCCACCGAGTATTTTCGGATTGGTATTTTTATAAGCCACGGCATCTTTCACACCTACTGTAGGAGCTGTTTTGCCATCTTCATACTTATACTTAACGGCATCCGCATTATTAAAATACACCTTGTCGCCGTTGGCGTTGATAAAGATCCTTCTGCCGGTTGCAGGATCCACACCATCCGTACGCACTACATACAACATACTGGCAGGATAGCCTACTTTGTTGATACTGGTTTGTTCCAGGCTGCTGGTGACAAAAGGAATGGCAGTAATATCGCCGGCCAGGGATGTTACTTCATTTTTGTTATGTGCAATATTGAAACCGATGTTCCAGGAGAAGTCGCGCTTATCAATAGCCACTGCGTTTACGCTGAATTCCATTCCTCTGTTGTACATGCTGCCTACGTTGGTAGGAATGGTAGCAATGGTAGCCGTGATGCTGGTGATAGGAATGCCCGCAGATGGCATTTGCGGCACAAACAGGATTAAGCCGTTAATATCGTTATAGTAATAAGAGAACTCACCACTGATCCTGTTATTCAGGATACCATAAGTAAATCCTATGTCTGTTTTCTTACTGGTTTCCCAGTTCAGATCGGGGTTACCTGCCTGGTTAAAATAAATAGAAGAACTGCCACCGTAAGGAGCAGGCTTATACAGTGATAATGCATCGTAGTCGCCCAGGCCCGCGAAGTTACCCACTTTACCATGACTGGCCCTGATCTTGAAACTGCTGAATACATTATTAAGACCTGCATTGGTCCAGAAAGCTTCTTTCGTAATTTCCCATCCTGCGGAAAAACCATAGAAAGTACCTTTCTTAAAGTTGGGACCAAAAGCGGAATATTGGTCCTGTCTTACATTGGCGCTTAAATAATATTTCTCATTGTAATTATAATTTAAACGGGAGAAAGCAGATAACAGGTAATTTTCCCTGCGCAGCAAATAACGCGACAGGTCTGTGAGCCAGCCGCCTTCACTATTGTTGAAATAGTTATCCATTTGTTTCTGGCGACGCAAACCATACCGTTCGCGTGCATCCCGTTGTTGCTCAAAACCAGCCAGCAGGCTGAGGTTATGCTTGCCGAAAGAACGATCCAGCTGCGCTGTATTTGTCCATACCCAACGTTTGTTTTGTGTATAAATACTATTAACATCCCCGTTAGAAGAAACGCCATCGCCCGACATGTTATTGAGATAAATATCGTTGTTCATCAGGATGTAATCGGCGCCATACTGGGTTTTTAATGTCATCCACTCAAAAGGTTTCACCTGCAGGTAAATATTGCCCTGGATGTGACTGGCCTCTGTATTGGAATGGTCCATATCCAGCAGTACCTGCGGATTGTAGATACCGATAGGCAAGGTGTTTTTTCCGCCACTCATACCGGAACCACTGATATTATAACTTCCGTCGTTGTTATAGGCGGACACTAACGGGGAAGTGAGGAAAGCAAGACGGGCAAGACCACCGGAGTTAAAGGCTTCTCCTTCCAGCGAGCCGGAAGATCCCGAGATCAGGCTTTGTTCGTTGGAGTAAGACATCCGCGCACCAATGGAAAATGATTTCCCCAATTGCTGGTCAATGCTGAACAGGAGGCTTTTGCGCGCGAAGTCATTCTTTTTCAGAATACCCTGTTGTTTGGTATATCCTGCTGAAAAATAATAGCTGGTATTTTCAGAACCCCCGGAAACATTTACGTTGTGATTCTGCGATATGGTTTTATCGCGGTACACCACATCCATCCATTTGGTATCAATCACTTTACCGTTGGCATCGAGGTTGGCTACATAGCGATCAGCATTACCGGCATTTTTCAGCGCCTCATTTTTCATTTCAAGAAACTGTTCCGTATTCAATACGGTGGGCAGGCGTGTGGGCCTGGTAGTACCTACCCAGCCATCGTAGACTACTTTCGGGCGGCCTGCCTTTCCTTTTTTAGTAGTTACAAACACCACTCCATTGGCAGCGCGGCTGCCGTAAATGGCTGTAGCAGCAGCATCTTTGGCGATATCTATGGAGGCAATATCAGCAGGATTAATGCTTGATAATGGATTCAACGGAGAGTTGGAAATACCTGCGCCTACATCACCGGAAAATGCAGGTACTCCATCGATAACAATTAAGGGATAGGCGCTCATGGAAATAGAATTGGAGCCGCGGATCCGGAACACCGGCGGGTTATTCACGATTCCGTTAGGCACCGTGATCTGCACACCCGCGGCACGACCGCCTAAACCTGCCTCAAAGCTTTGCACCGGTAATTCAGCGATGGCGCTACCTTTAACGGAGACAATGCTGCCGGTTACATCTTTTTTACGTTGTGTACCATATCCTACTACCACCACTTCGGAAATAGCTTTTGAATCGGGCAACAGGATAACGGTGCCTGTGGTATTACCTGTGACAGCCAGCGTTTTTGTTTCGTATCCTACAAAAGATACTTTCAATGAATTGATGTTTTCAGGCACAGCAAGCGAGAACTCGCCTTTTCCGTCGGTAACGGTGCCTGTTTTGCCTCCGGGTAAGCTCACAGAAACACCGGGTAATCCATTACCGGTATCGTCTGTTATCTTTCCTTTCACAGTGCGGGAATGCTGTGCCAGCAGCGAGGTTGCTATCAATAGCATACCTGCCAGCACGAGTAGAAGTTTCCTCATGTCAGTTTAGATTTAATTGTTGATAAAAATTACAATGGTGGTATCGGGATTTTTGGCAATAAACACCCTGCTCCGGCTCATGAACCGGATTGGCATGCATTAACAAAGACCAGGTTATTACTTAGCTAAAAGACTCTACAGTCCCGAATTTTAAGATTTTAGTTATAATAATAAAGGTTTAGATTCAGAACTTTGGTTGCTACTACAGTACAAATACTCACAATAAGGTTTGTTGCCAGATTTACTGGTTACTTAAAAATAAAAAAGAAATTTAACTTTTCATCGCAGTGATAAATATTACTTTGCATTCATCTCTTCAAAAACGATTTTCCAACACTCTAACATTTAGCTATCAGCGGCTTATATATTCAATTACCGACCGGAAATTTTTATTCTCCCCATCCGGTTAACGTATAGGCATAACCGGTGTCTTTCGGATGTGCTTTCCAGAGAGGCGTCAGATCGAGATCCGGATATTTTTTTTCTGCGATGGCAGCGAGTTCCAGGTAGCCATCTGCCTGCATCGGCTTAATTTGCCGGTATTGCCAGGCGGCGTTACCTGCAGCAAATGGAAGCATCCATTGGAAAGCCTTGCGCAGGCTTTTCTTACCGGGGCTTTCATAATTCCAGAGATCTACCTCTATCTTTTCCGCCATCAGTGCCAGTTCAAAAAAAGCTTTCAGGTTAAAGTAAGAATAATTCCAGGAAAGGGTGCGCTCGAGTTCCAGCGGCTGCCGGCCATCGGCTTCAAATTGTTGTTCCATCCGTTGCTTGGTTTGTGTGAGCAGCAATTGTTTTGCCAGCGCCTGTTGTCCGGTGAACAATGCCATGGCTACTGCCTGTACATCGTACCAGGTACCATGATTATTTTTTGCTGCCAACTCCTCCTTCCCTATTTTACTGGTACGCATCCAGGTAAGGAACTGGCGGAACCAGTCCTGTATACTTTTGTATTCCACCACCGGAAAGGCGGGCGAATCTTTCAGCAACTGCATTCCATCCATCAATGCAATTACAGCATGTGTATCTATTAAGCCAATACCCCGTCCTTCTGTAATACCTGGAATGGCCTGGCCGTAGTTGAGATTGGGATTCATCCGGGTAGCCGGATCGAGGAACCAGGTATGTAATAACGCCACTGCTTTGGTGGCGTATTGTTCCTTACCGGTATAAAACCAGGCAAGACCGAGCACATTTACATCGTTGCACAAGGCATTGAAATAAGAATCATCTTTAATCGTATATCGTTCCGGATTGGTCACTCCATCGCGACGGATGTATGGCAATCCGTTTGCTTTGGCGGAATCCGGCCACCAGTAGGGGCCTACACTCATGTAATCATGTTTGTCGCCACTCGGGGGGACTTTACTTTTAAAAGTAACCGCATACGGACCGTGTTGCAGCGCACGGTCAGCGCGCGTGAGTAATTCATGCAGCGCCTTTTCAGCTCCGGGCTGATGCGTTGCGATGGCTGCTTTCTGCGCCGTGAGCACGGCAGGGTCGAATAAAAATGTGCCAGGCGCGGCTTGTTGTGCGGCCGTATGTACGGGCAAACAGGTGATCAGTAAAATAAAGAGGGTACGGGTCAGGTGTAGCATAGTTAATACTTCCTTTCTAATTTAATCAATTTTCAACTCTTATTAAAAATCTTCTTCAATCGCAATAACCGGGTTTTTTACCGATATTCACGAGGCTACCTTTGTTTAAAAACATTGATGCTATGAATCATTATAACACCGTTGCCACGGCAATAGACTATATTAAAGAGCATTTCAAAACGCAGCCCGACTTACAGGAAATTGCTGCGGCCGTACATATGAGCCCATTTCATTTTCAGCGTGTATTTGCAGAGTGGGCAGGGGTAACACCTAAAAAGTTCCTGCAGTACCTTACGCTGGATTACGCCAAAACTATATTGAGAGAAGAAAAGGTAACCGTGTTCGATGCTGCCTTTGAAGCGGGGCTTTCGGGCACCGGCCGCCTGCACGACCTGTTTATCAATATAGAAAGTATGACGCCGGGAGAATATAAAAACGGCGGCAAGGCATTGCGCATTAATTACAGTTTTGCAGAGAGTCCGTTTGGTGATATCATTGTGGCATCTACCTCCAAAGGTATCTGCCATATGGCTTTTGCAGACGATCAGCAACTCGCCCTGCAGGCGCTGACCGCGCAGTTTCCCCATGCACAGTTTACCCAGATGGTGGACCTTATTCAGCAAAACACCCTGTATATTTTTACGCAGGACTGGAGCCGGCTGTCTGAAATAAAACTGCATTTGCGGGGAACGGACTTTCAACTGAAAGTATGGGAAGCCCTGCTGAAAATCCCGATGGGTAATTTAACTACCTACTCACAGCTGGCAACAACCCTTCAAAACCCAAATGCTTCCCGCGCAGTAGGCTCAGCGGTGGCACAGAATCCGGTGGCCTTCCTGATTCCTTGTCACCGTGTAATTAAAGCCACCGGCGACACCGGGCAATACCATTGGGGAAGCACACGTAAAAGCGCCATCATTGGCTGGGAAGCCGCCAAAAAAGGAAATACTGATGGATGGGAGATATAAACTGCCCGGTATTCCGGCAGCGTCCAAAAAACAAAGGGCTGCCCGCTTGTGTAGGACAGCCCCGTTTTTGCTTATGAAAAAAAGGACCAGCACTAAATAGTGCCTGCCGGTTAGACGAGGAAAAAAAAGTTTATCAGAAAAGTCAAAATATCACCATTGTATAAACGTCGTCAAACATGCCTGCAGGGCATGAGCATTAGTTCTCTCACGAAGATCAGCGTCCGGTTTAGATGTTAATCAAGTTAGTTTATCGTTTGTGATACTTCTTCTTCAGATTTTGGTTGCTATAAACACATCCTCCCGCAGATGCTTAGTAGTGCTTAATAGGTTACCTTAAAAATAAAAAATAATTTTGCATTTTCATATATAAATTTCCTGTTTGTTTAGAGTCCGCATTAAAAAACATATCGATATTTAGTATCAATCCTTTACATATACCAATATCCATGCGTTTTCTGACCTCCCCATAAAAAACAATGAATCCGGAAAGAAACCTGCCGGTAAACCGGTGATATGGTGTGACCGGAGATGGCTGATCAATGTGTGCTGGAATGCCCGTATATACTTATCAGTGAGCGCTGGAATCTTACCAGATAATACGCAAATTTTGCCAAACAATCTATTTTTTTTAAGCGTATTATAAGGCGGCGCTCCGATTCTTACACCTAACTTTGCTATACCAAACACCAAAGTACCTACGGGAACGCGAACTTATGAATGTTTACAGTATAGTTAAAGGACCCCAACAGCCAGAGCTGCTTCATCATGAAACGCTGGCCGATATTTTTTCACAATCGGTGCAGGAACATGCCCATCAAACCGCACTGATATTCCAGCAACAAACACTTACTTATCAACAGCTGGATCACTGGAGCGATGCCATCGCCGTATTCCTGCAATCCAAAGGAATAGGTCCCGGCAGTGTGGTTGGGATCTGGTGGCCACGCAGCCTTGAACTGCATGCCGCTATACTGGGCATCATTAAAGCCGGTGCGGCTTATGTTCCCCTCGACCGGGAGATGCCGGCAGAAAGAGTAGAAGGTGTATTGACAGAAGTAAAGGCGGCGGCCTGCTTCAGCCAAGTTCCCCTCCAGCTGGAAGCCCCGGTGTTATCAGTACCACCGGTACCTGGCAGCACTGAAATATTCACCCTTAACGCCGGACCACAACCCGAAAATTTTGCTTACATATTATACACTTCCGGCAGCACCGGCAAACCCAAAGGCATCCCGATCAATCACCGGCAGATCTGCCACCTTATCAGGGCAGAACAAACCGTTTTAAATATCCGTGCCACCGATAAGGTGTACCAGGGTTTCTCCGTATCTTTTGATATGTGGTGCGAAGAAACCTGGCTGAGTTACTTTGCCGGCGCCACGCTCTGGGTGGCCGATGCCACCACCGCCAAAGCCATTGATGAACTGGGCGATGTATTGCGCCGTGAAAAAATCACCGTACTACATGCCGTTCCCAGCCTGCTCGCTATCATGGACGATAATATCCCCACGCTGCGCCTCATTAATGCCGGCGGCGAAGCCTGTACGCCACAGGTACTATCCAGGTGGGCTGTACCCCCGAGGCACTTTTATAACAGTTACGGGCCTACGGAAACAACAGTAAGCGCCACTTTTGCGGCGTTAAAGCCAGGAGATTATATCACCATCGGACAGCCGCTGCCCAATTACAACATGGCTGTGGTAGACGAAAAACTGGATATCCTCCCGGTAGGCGAACGCGGAGAACTGGTTATTTCAGGACCCGGCGTAGGCGACGGGTATATCGACCGCCCCGAGCTGACCCGCGAAAAATTTGTGGATAAGCCAGCTGCCATGACGGAACTACCCGGCTCACGCCTGTACCGCACCGGTGATGCCGCCATTATTTTACCGGATGGCAGTATCGACTTCCAGGGCCGCCTCGATGATCAGATCAAGCTGCGGGGATACAGGATCGAACTCGGGGAAATTGAAAACCAGCTCCATGCTATTGCCGGCATTGCCGCAGCAGCAGTGGCGGTGAAAAAAGACAGCAACGACCAGGATCAGCTGGTAGGTTATATTGTACAGGAAGATCATGCTCCTTTTGATGAATCCTTCCTCCGTGCAGCACTCGCCAAAGTATTACCACCCTATATGGTGCCCGGCACCATCGTAGCGCTGGAAGATATGCCCCGCCTGCCAAGCGGCAAAATAAACCGTAAAGCACTACCACTGCCTGCGGCCTTTGCACAGGTAACCACTCATGAAGCCATTGATCCGGACGCCCCTGTAGCCGACAGGATCAGTGCTATCCTGTCAAAGGTATTTCCGGATAAAACAATCGATCTTCAACAGGACTTTTTTACCGACCTGGGAGGACACTCCTTACTTGCAGCAGCTTTTGTATCACGACTGCGCCGTGAGGCCAATGTGCCTAATGCATCTCTCAAAGATATTTATATACACCGCCCCCTGCAGGAACTGGTAAATGTATGGGCCGCACAGCCACAGTCGGCCCCTAAGCCGCCCCGCGTTTTTAATAAAGTGCCGTGGTGGCGTCATCTCAGTTGCTGGATAGCACAAACTGTTGCCATACTGGTGATCTTCGGATTATTTGCCATGCAGATATTCCTCCCTTACCTGGGATATTATTACGTGGAACAGGATACCAGCCACCTTGGATATGCGATCCTTACCGCTCTTATCATGTTTTGCCTGTTACCGCCTCTCTTTTCCATGCTTATTATCAGTACCAAATGGCTGGTAATAGGCAAAATGAAAGCAGGAGATTATCCTTTATGGGGTACTTATTACTTCCGCTGGTGGCTGGTAAAAACAATCCAGCGCCTTATGCCTTCACAATTCCTCAATGGCACGCCTTTATACCCGGCTTATCTCCGGTTGCTGGGCGTGAAAATAGCACCGGATGCGCAACTCGGCGCGGTAACCATTGGCGCAGAAGATCTTGTTACCATTGGCAGCGATGTAAGTATCAGTTCACAGGCTGTCATCAATAATGCGTTTGTGGAAGATGGATGGCTGAAACTACGCAGCGTGTATCTTGGCGATCATGCATACGTAGGCAGCAGTGCAGTTATTGGCGGCGACACGGTAATGGAAGCCTGGAGCGAATTACAGGACCTTAGTTTCCTGCCTGCCAACAGTACTGTGAAATCTGGCGAGGTATGGCAGGGTAGCCCGGCTGTACTAAAAGTAACTAAAAATATCAGTGAGCTGCCACAGCCCCTGCCGGTATCAAAAGCTACCCGCAGAAAATACAGCGCTATCTTTTCGCTGTTCCTGCTGGTATTTCCATTTACGGTGCTATTGCCGTTGTTGCCTACCATCATTACCCTCAACCAAATGGATAATGCCGCACCGGATTATAACTTCAATTATATGGTGATCACACCGGCGCTGGCGCTGAGTTATATTATTTTATTTACTGCGCAAACCGTGCTGCTTACCCGTTTACTGCAATGGGGAATTAAGCCGGGCACTTATCCTATTTACAGCGCATTTTATGCCCGTAAATGGTTTGCTGACCAGTTGATGTCGCTATCGCTGATTGTAATACATCCTATTTTTGCCACAGTGTATATCTCTTCGCTGTTCCGCGCACTGGGAGCCAAAATAGGCCGCAATACCGAAGTATCTACCGCCAGCAGCGTTACCCATCCTTTACTCGAAATAGGCGACGGCGCCTTTATTGCAGATGCGGTAACACTCGGCGAATCTGATGTACGCGGACAACAGCTGATACTCGAAAAAACGATCATACATAATACCAGCTTTGTTGGCAACAGTGCCCTGATACCACAGGGTTATGAATTGCCGGAGAATATGCTGATAGGCGTGTTATCCACACCACCCTCCAAAGAACAGCTGGCAGCAAGTACTGCCCGCGACTGGTTCGGCTCCCCGGCTATTGCGCTGCCACGCCGCCAGGAAAGTCATTTCTTTCCCCCGGAACTCACTACCCATCCATCGCCACAACGCAAACTGGCCAGGGCTACGGTTGAATTTATACGTATCCTCATCCCGGAAACAGTGGTGATCTGCTGCAGTATCCTGTTCATTGCCTATGCCCATGACCTTGTAACAGATGAACCCTGGTGGATGATCCTGTTGCAGTTCCCCTTCTATTATCTCTTTTTCCTGGGGCTGCCGGCATTCTTCTTTACCGTGCTGCTCAAATGGATTCTTGTAGGCAAATACAAGGCTTTACAAAGCCCCATGTGGACATCCAATGTATGGCGCAGTGAAGCGATTACTTCTACCTACGAAGCACTCTCTATTCCATTCCTGCTGGAATACCTGAAAGGGACTCCGTGGCTGCCGGTAATACTCCGCCTGCTGGGTGTAAAAACAGGCCACCGCGTATTACTGAATACCGCAGATATCACGGAATTTGACATGGTGGAAATAGGTACTGATAGTGTGTTGAATGAAGACAGCGGCCCGCAGACACACCTGTTTGAAGACAGGGTGATGAAGATAGGACCCATTAAAGTAGGCCGCAGAAGCAGCATTGGCGCAAGGTCCATTATTCTGTACGATAGTGAAATAGGCGATGATGTAAATATTGCGCCGTTGTCGTTGTTAATGAAAGGAGAAAAATTACAACCTGGTACCAGCTGGACAGGCAGCCCGGTTAAACCGGAATAACGCTATCAACTATACGAAAATGATTAACATCCAATCCATACAAATAAAAGATCACTATGCTCTCATCAGCAACATGATGGAGCAGCTGCATCTTTCGGAAAAAGCATTTTTCCCGAAAACGGCCACCTGGGAAAGCATTGCATCCAACTATATGCAACATGTGATAGAAATGCAGGAAACCTGCGGTGGCACTTGCCTGCTGGCCTATGCAGGTGATAAACCAGCAGGCTTCATCTTTGCATATCCGGAAGAACCGGACGACAGCCGGATTGAAGATTATACAGGTAACACCCTCTATGTATCTGATGGTTATGTAGCAGATGAATTCCGCCGCCAGGGTATTTACAGGATGCTGAATGAAGAACTGGAACGGATATACGTAGCAATGGGTATTCGCAGGATAGTCAGATATACGCTGGCGAACAACCATCGTATGCAACGGTTCCTGGCATCGGAAAAATATGAGCCGGTACGGCTGGTATATGAGAAGTGGCTGACTTAACAGCCCCTTCTCTAATAGTCGATAGCATGGTCCTTTTTCACAGAAGCTCCGGCATATACTTTCTTTGAGGTCCATGGCTGCGCCGGTTCCGACCAGAACGGACTGCCGTAAGGTAAGCCCAATGCCAGGAAACCGGTGCTGCATAAATACAGGCTGCCGGTAGAGGTATAGGTATCTGCAATCTCCGGCTGATGCCCGCAGAAACCAATCTTCAGCCATCCTTTTTTATCAAAAGTACCGGGCACCTCAAATATTCGTTTATTCACTGCCGTTAGTGCACACCTTACCTGTGCGGGCGATATTTCTTCCGGCAGTTTTTCTTCCAGTGCAATTTGCGCAAGTGCCTGGAAAGCCGCGTTGCGGTAAGGCATGGAGCGACCCACTACCGGGAAAGTTCCTTCAGGAGAAATTTGCCTTTCAAGAATAGCGGCATAACGCTGCATTCGTTTTAATGCCAGTTCATAGTTTGCTTTACTTCCCTCTTCTTTTTCAGCCATCACCTTTAGTACGTCTACCAGCATGGGCTGGATCACAAAAGAGTTGTAATAGTCGTAATGAAAATGCGCGCCGTCGCCATACATACTGTCACCCTTATACCACTCCATCATTTTTTGCACGGCCAGGTCAATTGGTTTGCGGTCCCAGTCGGCGCCGAATTTCAGCAGCATGGCTTCAATGATGGCGGAGAACAATACCCAGTTGTTGGTAAATGCTTTAATGCTGCGTAAACTGATTAATCCATCTATTACCTGCTGTTGTGTTTTGGGAGTGAGCCTGCGCCATACATGCTTTGGTGCGCGTAATAATCCATGCGCGAGGAAAGCGCCGTCTACCAGTGGTTGTGCATCAAATTTGCCGGTAAAGTTCATATAGTCCGGGGATGCAGGATCTACTGCCATCGCTATTGCTTTGTGGGTCATTTCCAGCATGGCAATACGCTTGCTTCCCTCCATCGTGTTGTCTGGTCCAAGTTCCAGCCAGGGGGCAATGCCGGCCAGGGTTCTGCCAAATGCTTCGAGGTAGGTTACTTTCTCCACCGGTTTTCCATAGTTCGGCGCCACTTCGGTAGGCATGGTGGCTTTCAGTTTTCCTTTGCTCAGTTGCTCAATAACGGGCTGGCATATACGAATCATCAGATCCACATTATACTCCCTGTCATCGGGTGCAGGCTTTTCAGCCGCCATCGCTTTCAGCAATCCCTTTTCAGAGCCTATAGTACTTGCCACTCCTGCCATAGGAATAGCTTTGATAAAAAAACGTCTGTCCATGCAAATAAATTTACGGCATTATTTTGCCCATTGTTTATACCGGAGTAATGCTTCTATAAAGTAATAATCAGCATAAGTGAGCGGTACATCCACTTCCGATTTATTAGGCAGGTGGCCTACGCTATGCATCAGTATAAAATCATTGTTTTCTCCTTCCTTCGCCAGGTATGCCGGGCTGCAAAGGCTTGCCAGCATTTTTTCTGCTGCATTCCAGTAACGTTTGCCATCGGCTTTATTGGTGAAACGGCTTAGCTCCAGCAAGGCTGATGCAGCTACTGAAGCAGCAGATACATCACGCAGTGCGTTGGGAATATCCGGTGCGTCGTAGTCCCAGTAAGGCACGAGATCGGCCGGCATATGCGGGTTATCCAGGATAAAGTTTGCGATATGACGGGCCTGCTCCAGGTAGGCTTTATCTTTTGTATCGCGGTACATAAGGGTATAGCCATATAGTCCCCATGCTTGTCCGCGTGCCCAGGCAGAACTGTCGGCCAGTCCCTGATGTGTTTTACGTTCATTTACCGCACCGGTAGCGGGATCGTAATCCACTACGTGGTAAGAGCTGTAGTCCGGGCGGAAATGGTTCTTCATCGTAGTGTTAGCGTGTATGCGGGCGATTTCTGCAAACTTTTTGTCGCCGCTTTCGCGGGTAGCCCAGTTCAGCAGTTCGAGGTTCATCATGTTATCAATGATCACCGGGAACTTCCATGCGCCGTGATCCCATGATTTAATACAACCTACGGTTGGGTTAAAGCGGGTGGACAATGACTTTGCGCTGGTGAGCAAAATGGATTTGTAAGCGGTATCTTTTGTGATGCGGAGGGCATTGCCAAAGGGGCAATACATCATAAAGCCCAGGTCATGTGTGTGGGTATTGTACTGTTCTTTTTGTACCAGCGCCATTCTCTTCAGGGCTTCGTTTTTAAAGGCCGGATCTTTGGTATATTCAAAAAGGTACCAGTTGGTACCGGGATAAAAACCGGAGGTCCACCAGCCGGAGTTAGATGTCATCAAACTGCCATCTTTGCTGGTGCTGCGTGGCAGCAAACTATCGGGTACATGCGTCATCATCAGCTTGTACTGCCTGGCGGCGAATTGCAGGGTGGCATCTGCTTTTGCGAGTAGGGCTTTATCTGCTTTACCCGCCTGCGCATACGATTGCATCATAAATGCCGGCAATAACAATACCGTAAAGAACAGGTTCTTCTTCATAATAACGTGATTATAGTATGATCATTTCTTTTTTCCACTGCTCTTTGCTGTACCAGCAGAAGATTCGCGGGCTATCAGTTGAATAGGTATTATTTCCTGTGAATAACGTGATACAGTGGAAGGTGCGGTACTGATCAGTTCCATGAGAGCGGCTACCACACGTTCCCCCATCATGGCCGGGTACTGGTCTACACTGGTAACAGCCGGCGTTACGATTTCTGTACGGGGATCATTGGAATACCCTACTATTTTCAGGTCTTCCGGCACCCTTACATTTATTTTCCGGCAATACTGCATGATGGTAATGGCTGTTGTATCGTTAGATGCAAAAACGCCATCGGGGAATGGAGGTTGCGAGAATATTTTTTCACAGGTTTGCCAGGCGTTATCGCGGGTGAGTTCGTGATAAAATACACGCGTTTTTTTAAACGGCAGTTTTGATTCCTGTAATGCATTCTTATACCCTGCTACCCTTTCCACATAAAGGTTACAGCTGAGCGGCCCGGAAATGTGAACAATATCTTTACAGCCTTTTTCTATCAGGTGGTTAGTGGCGGTATAACCTCCCAGGTAATCATCTCCCTTAATTACCTTTACATTGTAATCCTTCGGTACCCTGTCAAAAAATATCAGCGGAATTTTGTTGTCCTTGAATACATCGAAATGGGAAAAGTCGGTGGTATATAAAGTGGTAGATACCACCAATCCATCTACCCTGGCGGAATACAGCGTATTTACCAGTGCTATTTCCTGTTCGTAGGAATCGTTGGATTGGCAGATGATCAGGTTATATCCATGTTCCTGCAGCTTGTTTTGAATGATGGTGCTGATGGTAGCTGGAAAGAACATAGAGATACGCGGAACAATAAGCCCGATGGTTTTGCTTTTGTTGTTGCGTAACCCGGCGGCTAAGGCGTTGGGACGATAGCCGAGTTTACGGGCCATCTTCTTTACCTTATCTTTCGTACGTGCGCTGATGTTAGGATTATCATTCAGGGCGCGTGAAACAGTGGATACGGAGAGCTTCAGCTCTTCAGCAATATCCACAATTGTTTTTTCGGTACGTTTGCTCATGTATAGAGGCTATTAGCTGTAATATGTCCTGTTATCTTCCCATCCAGCCACCATCCACTGTAAGGATTGTACCATGTATGTAATCAGCCGCTTTTGAGGCAAGGAATATTGCTGGTCCGGCAAAATCTTCCGGTTCACCCCATCTGCCGGCCGGAATGCGGTCCAGTATAGCGCTGCTGCGTTGCTGATCTGCCCTGAGGGCTGCCGTATTATCCGTGGCAATATAACCCGGCGCAATGGCATTCACGTTTACACCTTTTGAAGCCCATTCATTGGCAAATGCCTTTACCAGTGAGCCTACGGCTCCTTTACTGGCTGCATATCCCGGTACGTTAATACCACCCTGGAAGGTGAGCAAAGACGCTGTAAAGATAACTTTTCCGCTTCCACGGGCAATCATTCCTTTTCCTATTTCGCGGGTCAGGATAAATTGGGCGTTCAGGTTGATGTTAATCACTTCGTCCCAGTACTCGTCCGGGTGCTCTGCGGCGGGTTTACGGAGAATAGTGCCGGCGTTATTGACGAGAATATCTATTACCGGAACGTCCTGTTCCAGTTGTTTAATAAAGGCATAAAGGCTGGTCCGGTTGGAAAAGTCGGATTGATAGGCCTTAAAACTACGGCCCAATGCTTTTACTTCTTTTTCCACTTCGCTGCCCTCCAGCTCCAGGGAGGCTGAAACCCCGATAATATCTGCACCTGCGGTAGCCAGTGCCACTGCCATTGCTTTTCCTATGCCACGTTTGCAGCCGGTAACCAGCGCAGTTTTTCCTTTTAACTGAAATAAGTCCATGATGAATAAGTTGGAGTTTTCCGGCGGGCCAGTGGTGGCCTGCCGGAAAAGTTATTGAATCGTTACCTGTAAGGGTTGTTTAATCTTCCGGGCGAATGTTTCGAGATAAGCGAACCACTCTTCGGCAGAAGTGATCCTGCCACCTTTGCTCCATGCTGCCCCGAAATAGTACTCATATGGCTGCTGGCTCCCTGCTGTTCCGGGACTCAGCAAATGTACATGATCCGTTTTCATTCCGGGTACTTCCCGTGCAAAAACACAACCTATGCCCAGCGTGCCATCGTCGCCATGAGCGGGCTCCCAATAACCCATTACGCCTGTTTTCTCATCCAGCAATACGGTGCCGGGCTCTTTGCGTTTTACAATACCTGTTACCACGGGGATGTCATTCCCTTTGAAGCTGTATTGTACCTGCATTTTATTGAGCTGGGAACCTGCATCCAGGGAGATGGTTTTAGTAACGGTAACGGCGGTGTTGCCTGCCTGCCAGGTATCGTAGGTGAGGGAGAAAGTGGTGCGCAACGGACCATTGTCGAGGGTTTTCGACTGCCGGTAGTTTTTTGGGAAATAGATGGTATCCTGTCCGGATGGCGCTGTGTCACCTGCGCCAAATGTTAAGCCCACGCTGTAATAGTCCAGTCCCTGCCCGTTATCGTGGTGATAGTTGTCCAGTTTATACCAGGTGTCAATCACCATATCGGTTGTACGCTTGGCCCATACATCAATACCATAGGCCATTTCTTTTGGTACTTTTTCAAGCGCCTTGCCATACATGCGATAGGCCATGCGGTCGTTTTCCCAGGCGTAATCATCTTTACGCTCCGGCACATAACGGCCGTATGCCTTTGCCTTTACGGGCGCAGGGGCGCCTTCCACTACCCGCGCATACAAACTTGCAGCAGCGGGCAGTGTTACCTGTACCAATATCTTCTTTGGCGATTTACCGCCTTCATAAATCAGTTGATAAGGAATTTCCTGTCCGCTCAATACGTCCACTATCTTAAAACCTTTCAGCGTTTGTTTGGATAATTTTGCACTGAAAGCGGGGTAAGGAATTTCTGTCACTTCTTCTATCCTGTTGATACCAGTGTTATTGGAGATGATTACCTGGGCAGCAGCACTTTTCCGGAGATCATATTTGATCAGTTCCGAGCCTGCTAACAGGAACGCACCTACGCCATATACTTCGGTATCATTGGCGGTTGCTTTTCCGGGTGCAGCGCCTATTTCCTGCACAAATCCCAGCTTACCATCCGGGTGCACGCAGCCGGTAAGCGCTTCCCATCCCTTTTGTATCACCGGTAAAAATTCCTTCTCCGGTAAAAGACCGCTATTCACTCCCCACATCAACGCATATACGTAAAAGCCGGTGCCGCTTGTTTCCTTTGCTGGGTAGCTTTCAGGGTCCAGTAAGCTGGCGTGCCAGGTACCATCGGCTGTTTGCAGGGCTTTTATGCGGTAAGCCATTTGTTTATACAACTCCTGGAAACGTGCCTTTCCGGCGTAGCCGGCGGGCATATTATCCAGCATACGAACCAGGCCGCCCATTACCCAACCGTTGCCACGGCTCCAGTATACATTGGTCCCGTTCTTTTCTTTTTTTCCGATATAGCTGCCATCGCGGTAATAAAGGCTGTCCTGTTTATTATACAGGTAGTCTGTTGTTTTCCACCATAGCTTATCTGCGGTGGCCAGGTAACGCGGATCACCGGTGGCCGTGCTTAAATATGCCAATGCCGGGGGGCCCATGAATAAGGCATCACACCAGGCCCATTCGCGGTGGTGAACACCATTTTTCCATTCGAGTGATTCTGTATGCGGCGCTGCCACAATGCTATCTGCCAGCTTACGGAACTTATCGGTCATTACCGGATCTTTATAGACACTATTCAATTGTGAATAGAGCTGACCTACGCAATATTCATCTGCGAAGAAACGATCGGGCCCGGTGTTCCAGTTGTTGTCTTTCCCTACCTGTACCAGGCGGTCCACAAAAAAGGGATTGGATGTTACCTGGGCCAGCGACATCATACCGGCGTACATTGCGCCATTGGTCCAGTCGGTAGGCGCGTGGTTCCAGCCATTTTCAGCTATATGGCGCCATTGCCAGGAAGCCACTTTTTCCATTTGCGCCCTTACCGCAGCTGCGGTATAGGCATCCGTGAAAGCCGTGGCATGCAGGCTGGTAACGGGTTCCGCAGCATGCACCGGTAAGCCGGCATGCAGGAAAGACAAGCCCAGCAAGCTTCCTGCGATAATTTTTTTCATCATCATGATAGCAGCTATTATCAGTTCATTAACGTAGTTCCGTGATCTTGCAATGATCCATATCACTGTAGTCGAGGTTTTCACCGGCCATACCCCATATAAAAGTATAGTTGCTGGTGCCGGCGCCGGAGTGAATGGACCAGGGTGGGGAAATAACCGCCTGTTCATTCTGCATCCAGATATGCCGGCTTTCCTGTGGCTGTCCCATGAAGTGGCATACAGACTGGCCTTCCGGTATTTCAAAGTAAAAATATACTTCCATTCTTCTGTCGTGCGTATGCGCCGGCATGGTGTTCCATACGCTGCCTGGTTGCAGCTCTGTCATGCCCATTTGCAGCTGGCAGGTTTCCAGCACGCTGTTCACCAGCAGTTTATTGATGGTGCGGTGATTGGCAGTTTCCAATGTGCCCAGTGTTACCACTTCCGCTTCTTTTTTAGACACTTTACGGGTTGGGTAGCTATGATGCGCTGGTGTGGAGTTGAGGTAAAATTTAGCGGGTGTTGCTGCGTTTTTACTGGAGAAGATCACCTGTTGTTTTCCTTTGCCGATGTATAATGCTTCTTTATACGCCAGTTCAAATTTCTCACCGTCTACTTCCACTATGCCATCACCACCTACGTTGATCATGCCCAGTTCCCTTCTTTCCAGGAAATAGGTTGCTTTCAGCAGGTCAATGGTGTCCAGTGTTACCGGTCCTTTTACGGGCATGGCGCCGCCTGTGAGGTAGCGGTCATAATGTGTGTGGGTCCAGGCAATGTGGTCGGCGTCGAAGATTTTCTCCATTAAAAATGCCTGCCTGAGTTGTGCAGTGTCCATTTGCTTTACTTCAGCCGGACTGCTGGCATATCTTGATTCGAACGTGGTGCTCATATAGTCTGCATGTTTTTATTTATTTGAAACAGTAGCTGATGGTTCTTCTTCAGCTTACCGGCAATTTACATCATTATCTTTCCGGATAATTTTTGCTAATCAGGCGAAAACTCTAAAGTAATGCAAACGTTTGCAAAAATCAAGCATTTATTTAAAAAAATGCCTTCACAGGATGGCCAAATTCCTTTATTTACGGCGCATCACGAACTCCACCGAGTGTTTGCCGGTTAACGCCTGCTTCCGGGCCTTCAGGCTGATGCGTGTTACATACTCGCCCCACACCGGTGATAAGCGGTCGTCTTTTATTTCCTGTTGTTCCGCAGTTGCTTCAAATAAGGTAGGATCGTAGGTCAGTAACAGGTCAGCTGTGCTGCCTTTCAGTAAAATCCTCCCTGGCGTATGGGTATCGGCATCCAGGCTGGTCATAAAATGCAGCAGGAAGGGCTCCTTCCAATCTTTCAACTGGTATGTTTCTGATAACTGCAGTGAAGTTTTGGCGGGGTTGAATGTAAAGGTGCGCTTCCAGGATTGCACCATAGCTGCCTCGGGATACGCCGCGGCAATGTCCATACTCAGCTTGTTACGGCTGTATTGCACAGCAGTAGCCTGGAACTGCCGGCCATCGCGTTGCTGAACACCGTTGATAGTAGGACAGTTATGCCATTGCGATTGCATAAACCATAGCTTATAGCGGTCGGCACTGAATGTTTGCTTTGTATAAGTGCCTACGCCCACATCAATAATGGCGGGTTTCCCATCCATGTACAGCACAAAATTCCCCACGTCGTTGTGATTATGGCTTTCTGCATTATGTCCGCCCTGTGCGGCAAAGAACAAGCCTTTGGATACGCCGGCTTCTGAGCGAAGGGACAATACCTGCAAATCCGGGAGCCAGTTTTCAGCGGTATAAGGGGCTGCTGCTTTAGCAGATAACAGGGCGTTTCGAAGTTCCACGTTATACACAAAGAAAGCCAGGGAAGGCGTCTTCACCCTGTTGGTGTCGGGGCTCTCCAGCCTTGAGAGATAAGCGGCGAAGTTGACCAGCAATGGATCATGAAAGGCTGCTCCGAATAAATACACCGTATGTGCGGGCGGAATGGTGCTGGCAGAAGCATCTGCAAAATTCACAAACCGGCTGCTGTCCACATGCATTTTATAAATGTAGGCCCCAATGCGGTGAATCAGTTCATTGTTGCTCCAGCTCAGCTGGTGTGCAGAAGCACTGTTCAGCAAATCGATAAATTCAATGAGTTTACCTCCTGCATGTCCCCAATAGGTAGGTCCTTCATCGCAGCCGCCATCCTCCGGATAGCCGTTCACGAAATTATCCGCGCTGCGGATCGTTTTCTCAATTACTTTATTTCGTATATCCGTTTCATTTATACCCAGTAACGCAGTTTGTAAAACATTGGTATTGATCCAGATATTCCAGTTATTCACGCTGCGGCCGGCCCATCCCATCCACCAGAAATCGGTCCGTTTCAGGTAAGGCTCCACAATGCGGTGTTGTAGTTCATAGGTGATCCGCTTATTTACTACCGGGGAAAATTTATCCAGCTGATCGTGCAGCAGGAACTGTGCCCAGCTCAGTGTGGCGGCAGTTTCCCCTGCAAACAGGTCTACCACCGGCTCTTCAGGGTCCGGCAGATCGCTGCCTGCTTTCTGTGCCCCGATATGTGCCGGCAATACCCAGGTGCTTTCTTCCAGGATCAGCCATAAACCATTTACGATTTGCGGTATATACTTTCCTTTCCCCTCCACCAGTTCTCCTGCCACTAATGCCGCTAATACCTTCCGGCGTTCAAACTGTGCATTTTCAAAATTTACGCGGTTGCCATTATCACGGTATTGCAGGTATAAAGTAGCCGGCAATGAAGGCCAGCTGAACGATAAATTTTTATCCGCTTCCTTCAGCAATATGGCCCTGCTGGCGGCCGGCAGGCCGGCAATTTGTTCCACGATGGATTTATATCGTTGCTGCCTCCATTGCACAATATTTTTAAATGCAGCATCACTACCTTTCTGCCTGTATTCTTCGTACAAATAATTTCTTGTTTTACCAGCATCCTGGGCACCAACGTTGCCGCCTATACTAATACCTGAAAAGAGCAATACCGTGCATACCAGTTTTTTAACGTGCATTTGACATTTATTTTTAATAAGATATAAGCAGGACGGAATTATAGGCTAAGGTGTGGAGAGGCACTGTCATGTATTTGTTACAATACTGTCATTCATTGTTCACCTGGTGCTTACTTTCAAACGGAATCGTGCCGCCTCCGGTAAATAGTGCCCATACCGGCATCTTTAAAAATATTACCTCTTCTCCCATGGAATTTACTAGTTTCATCGCCGGAAACCCGCGCCGGTGAATCAAAAATATCAAAATATACCAGAATTACAAACGTTTGCATAAACATTACCGGATAACTACCTGCTCCTATCCGGCCGGTGAAATCCTACTGATAGCCGATTAACAATTTATAATTCATTCCTGACCTGCTCCCATAAGGTGTTCCAGCGGTATAATCAAATAGTCAAAATCTTATCATGGATTAACATTTTACTATCACCAGCCGGAGCAGTTATTTACTACTTTAGCTCCTATGAACGCTTATTTACAAATTCATCCTGACGATAATGTGCTGGTAGCCTTACAGGATATACCGGTAGGAACCGATATCTCATTTAACGGACATAACATTCAACTGCAACAAAATATTTCTGCTAAACATAAATTCCTGGTAAATGATATCCGTGAAGGGGATCCCATCACGATGTATGGCGTGCTGGTGGGCAAAGCCAGCAAAAGCATCAGGAGGGGAGAAACCATTACCACGGAAAATGTGATCCATGATGCCAACGCATTTCATGAAAAAGACAGCTCCCTGGAATGGCAGGCGCCCGATGTGAGTAAATGGAAAACCCGCACCTTTATGGGCTACCACCGGGCCGATGGCCAGGTAGGCACCCGTAATTACTGGCTGGTAATTCCATTGGTTTTTTGTGAAAACAGGAATGTAAGTGTAATTAAAACTGCCTTCGAAAAGGGTCTTGGTTTTTCTCCTGCCGAAGTATACAACGAACAGGTAACAGACCTGGTTTCGCTTTACAAAAGCGGTGACCTGGAAGCCATTAAAAACTACGAGGCAGGCGCACTAACGGAAACGAGTAAACGTAACGTAGTTTTCCCGAATATTGACGGTATCAAATTCCTCACCCATGAGGGAGGCTGCGGAGGAACCCGCCAGGACTCAGACGCTTTATGTGCCCTGCTGGCCGGTTATATTCATCACTCCAATGTTGCCGGAGCCACTATTCTTAGCCTGGGATGCCAGCATGCGCAGGTATCTATCCTCCAGGAATCACTGAAAAAGCTCAACCCGGCCTTTAACAAGCCGGTATTGGTATACGAACAGCAGAAAAGTGCTTCCGAATTTGCGATGCTGTCTGCCGCCATCAAAGACACGTTCCTGGCGCTGGTGGAAGCCAATAAGCTGACCCGCAAGCCAAGCCCGCTCTCCAAACTGGTCATCGGACTCGAATGCGGGGGCTCTGACGGATTTTCCGGCATTTCGGCTAACCCGGCCGTAGGTCATACCTCCGACCTCCTGGTAGCGCTGGGCGGCACTTCTATTCTTTCTGAATTCCCCGAACTCTGCGGCGTGGAACAGGAACTGATTAACCGCTGCCAGACAGAAGAAATATCCGATAAATTCATCCGCATTATGCGCCTATATGAAAGCCAGGCCCAGTCAGTGGGTTCCGGCTTTTATATGAACCCCTCTCCGGGAAATATCAAAGATGGCCTCGTTACAGATGCCATCAAATCTGCGGGAGCAGCTAAAAAAGGCGGCACTTCACCGGTTACAGACGTACTGGATTATACTGAATATGTCACCAAACCCGGTCTGAACCTGCTTTGCACCCCCGGTAACGATGTTGAATCCACTTCAGCAGAAGTTGGTTCCGGCGCTAACGTGGTGTTGTTTACCACGGGCCTCGGCACGCCTACCGGCAACCCGATTGCACCGGTAGTAAAACTGGCCACCAATACCAAACTGGCCACCCGCATGAAAGATATCATCGACATCAACACCGGCACTATCATCAGCGGCGAACAAACCATTGCCGGCATGGGAGAAGAAATCCTGGAATACGTTATCCGTACCGCCAGCGGCGAAGTGCATACAAAGGCCGAGCAGCTTAACCAGGACGATTTTATTCCATGGAAACGGGGAGTTTCTTTGTAGCGAAGGTTGTCTTACTCAGGATTACACTGATTAAGCTGATTACTTTGATTTTGTCTTTTTGATTTTATTTTGATTTTACTTTTGATTTGTGAATTAAGAGAGATACTAAGCGAATAATTTTTGATACTCATAAGAATAAAAACAAACGTCCGGACATCTGCCCGGACGTTTTCTATTTAAAGGAATTTACAATTCTTTCTTACTCTTATTAAATCTTATAAATCAAAATAAAATCAAAAAGACAAAATCAAAGTAATCAGCTTAATCAGCGTAATCCTGAATAAGACAAAATCTGCTTAGTTCAGGTTAACCGCCTCCATTTTAGGCGCAAAGAAGTGCATCACGGTCCAGGCTACCAGGTAGGCTAAAGCGCAAATGGTGAATAGGATATTGTAGCCAATACCAATGTTGCCGATTAATTTATAATGATCCAGCATAGCGCCGATCAGCATGGGGAACAGCGTACCGCCAATAGATCCGGCCATACCACCGATACCCACTACAGAACTTACCGCCCGTTTAGGGAACATATCAGATGCAGTGGTGAATATAGTGGCGGACCATGCCTGGTGTGCTGCGGTAGCCAGGCTGATCAATGCAATAGCGAACCATACATTATTGGAATACTGTATAAGCATAATAGGCAATACACAAAGCGCAAAGATCAACATAGACACTTTACGGGCTTTGAAAACCGGCCAACCGGATTTGATCAGGTGGGAAGATAACCATCCGCCCCCGATGCTGCCAAAGCTGGTAATGGAATAGATGATGATTACCGGCAGACCCAGCGTTTCTTTCATATTTACATGGAAAATAGATTCCAGGTAACCTGGTAACCAGAACAGGAAAAACCACCATACGGGGTCTGTCAGTAATTTCCCAAATATGAAAGCCCATGTTTGCCTGATACCCAGGAGTTTACTCCATTTAATGGGTTTGGGTTTCAGTTCTTCCACTTCCTGGTCGGAATGGATATGATCAAATTCTGCTTTGGATAATTTCTTGTGACGGGCAGGAATTTCATAATAGATCCACCAGAATATCAACCAGATAAAACCGATGGCGCCGGTCCATACAAAAGCATTTCTCCAGCCATGATTGCTGGCCAGCCAGTATACCATAGCCGGTCCTATAACAGCCGCAATATTGGAACCTGAGTTAAAAATGCCTGTAGCCAGTGCCCGCTCCTTTTTTGGAAACCATTCCGCGGTGGCTTTAATAGCCGCAGGGAAGTTACCCGCTTCACTCACACCTAGGATAGACCTTACCACACCAAAACCCAGCGTGGAACGCACCAGTCCATGTGCCATCGCCGACAGGCTCCATACCACAATAGATACCGCGTATCCCAGTTTGGAACCTATCTTATCTACCAATGCGCCAAAGAAAAGCAAGCCAATCGCGTAGGAAGCGGAAAATGCCATTACCAGGTTGCTGTACGCCGTTTCCGACCAGTTAAACTCGGCTGATAAATCAGTTTTAAGCAATCCTAATATCTGTCTGTCTATATAGTTAATGGTTGTAGCAACAAATAAAAGTGCACATACCCTCCAGCGATACTTACCTAAAGTTGTGGAATTCATTACGGTTTATTTGGAATTTATAAAGTGCATAAGTTACTTCTTAGCCCTGAGAAATGCAAACGTTTGCACTATTTTATCTTTCAGCGCGCCCCAGTCCTTACTTTCAATCAGGGACTTAGACAGCAAATTAGACCCCATTCCCACGCATACCACGCCGGCATCAAACCAGGCATCCATACTAATACGAGTAGGTTCTACACCGCCTGTAGGCATAAACTTCAGTTGCGGGAACAGCGGCTTAATGGAATTTACATAGCCCGGTCCGAGTACATTACCCGGAAACAGCTTCACCAGCCGGGCGCCATTCTTTTCGGCAACAGCAATTTCGGTAGGCGTCATACAGCCGGGAATCCAGGTAATGTTTTCAGCACTGCAATATGTGGCCGTTTCCGGATCGGTTACGGGACAAACGATAAAGTCGGCGCCCATACCGGTATATACTGCGGCATCTGATGCGTTTTTAATAGTTCCGATACCCAGGTACAAATCCGGCATGGCAGCCAGTTTCCTGTCGCGCAGGGTAGCGAAGTTCTTTCGTGCATTTTCTCCCCTGCTGGTAAATTCAAATACCCGTAAGCCGCCATCATAACAGGCTTGCAGTACTTCCAGGCAAACATTTTCATCATCATGATAAAAAACCGGAATAATCCCGCTTTGCTCAAATGCTGCTATAATTGTATCAGGACTTGGTGCCATATGCTATATCAGTTTTATTATTTCTTTCTCAGAGGTAGTATTAAAATCTCCCATCACAAAAAATTTGGAATACGCGGCAGCAGCGGCAAAGGAAATGATCTGCTGATCGTCCAGTCCCTGCAGCTGTGCATGTATTAACCCGGCCATGAAGCAGTCTCCGCTACCTACGCGATCCACCACGTCATTGGTATCATATTCACGGGAAATACTCATCTGTCCTTCGTTATAGTAAAAAGCGTAGTACAAATTATGAGTAGGAGCATTGCTGAAACGGAAAGTGAACGCCACCCGCTTGCAACGCTTATACGTAGCAGTGATTTCTGCTGCTACCTTTTCTGCCTGTTGCAGGTAGGTGTCCTTGCTATTGGCTTCCAGCGCAGCTGTATCCAGTGCGGTATCCAGCATGTTATTGGCTGCCCAGATATTGCCCATGATTACATCACAGTACTGCACCAGCTCCGGCATCACATCCACCGGCTTTTTCCCATACTGCCATAGCTTGCTGCGGTAGTTAAGATCCGTGGAAATGATCAACCCCTTCCGGGTAGCCGCTTCCAATACTTCCTTGCAAACTGCGGCTGCATCGGGGTTTAAGGCGGGCGTAATAGCGCTCCAGTGAAACCATTCGGCATCACCAAGTAAACTGTCCCAATCAACCGTGCCGGGGGCTATCTGGCTGAAAGACGACCATGCCCTGTCGTACACCACTTCTGCATGTTTAAGGTCGCTGCCCTGTGCCAGGTAATAAATACCAATGCGCGCGCCGCCCCACAATACCCTGTCGGTATGGATACCGCGGTTACTCAGTTGCTCCAGCACGTCTTTCGACAGGCCGTTTTCAGGCACTTTGCTGATATAGGCCACTTCTGTGCCCCAGTTGGCCAATGCAGCGGCAACGTTGGCTTCCGCACCGCCTACGTAAATGGCAGCAGTATTTTGTGCCAGCTGCGGCGACAAGCGTAATAATATTTCTCCGAATGTGATAACTTTTACCGGCTTCATTAGAATCCAAAATATGCTTTTGCGTTATAGTAACATATATCCTGTACCATTTTCCCTAACCAGGCAATATCATTTGGCAGCTCTCCCTGCTCCACATCGTTGCCGATCAGGTTACACAAAATACGGCGAAAATATTCATGGCGGGAATAAGACAGAAAACTTCTGGAATCGGTTAGCATTCCTACAAACCGGCTCAGCAGGCCCATGTTGCTTAATACGTTCATCTGCTTTTCCATACCGTCTTTCTGATCCAGAAACCACCACCCGGAACCATACTGGATTTTACCGGCAACGGTGCCATCCTGGAAGTTGCCTGCCATGGTAGCAAAAACTTCGTTGTAAGAAGGGTTGAGGTTATACACTACTGTCTTTGTTAACTTATCTTTCTTATCCAGTGCATCTAAAAATGCGCTCATGGCTTCCGCAACGCGCCAGTCGCCGATAGAATCCACACCTGCATCTGCCCCTACCCGTTGCAGCAGGCGGGAATTATTATTACGGATAGCGCCTACGTGAAACTGTTGTGTCCATTCCCGTTCGTGGTTCCACTCGCAAACAGCCAGCAGGATCGCCGTTTTAAACTGTGCATTCTCGTAAGGCGTTGCTGCGCGATGGTCTCGGGTACTATTGAAAATAGTGTCCAGTTCCTTTCCGGTAGCCGGTGAAAAATAAAAGGTGCTGATGCCATGATCACTCAGGCGGCAGCCGGCTTCATGAAAATAGGTATGCCGGCTATGTAATGCTTCTATGAGATCATCGAACCTGGTGATTTCTTTATTGGTAACTGCTGCCAGCTCGTTAATAAAACGGTTGAACACCCCGGGATTGTCCACTGCCATGGCCCTGTCGGGGCGGAAGGTAGGCAGCACCCGTGTGCCGAAAGGCTTATTGGCAATAGCACGGTGGTGTTCCAGCGAATCTACCGGGTCGTCGGTTGTGCACAGCGTGTCTACTTTATAATGTTGCAGGAGTGTTTGTGTGGATAACCGGGGTAATTGTGCATTACAATCGTGGTATATCTTCTCCGCCGTTTTTTCATTAAGCAGGTCCGTTACACCAAAAGGATTTTTTAATTCCATGTGCGACCAATGATACAGCGGATTCCGCATGGTATACGGCGTAGTAGCTGCCCAATGGCGGAATTTCGTATAGTCGTCGGCGGGGCCGGTAATAAACTCTTCCGGTACGCCGTTGGCACGCATGGCCCGCCATTTATAATGGTCTCCTTTCAGCCAGATGGCATACAGGTTGGCAAATGTTTTATTCCCTGCTATTTCGTCCGGTGGCAGGTGGTTATGATAATCTATCACCGGCATGGACGCGGCGTAATCAAAATATAATCGTTTAGCCGTTTCCGTTTTTAATAAAAAATCTTCAGACAGAAATTCCTTCATAACATGATTAATTTTTGAGCAGCTGCGATTGAATAAATGCTTTCACGCCGTTGCTTTTCAGCATTTTTAAGATCCCGGCCACCTGTTCAGCAAAACCGGGAATGGCCGACAGATCTGTTTCCCATAAACGTTTATCACTGCAGATCCCGGTTACCATATCGCTTATATTGGTGTGATCACGCCACCAGGCGGCAAAAACCGTGGCGTTATCATCGGTAATGACATATTCCTCCCCGTTCCTGCTGCCGTAATATTTACCGGCTTCTTCCCTCGCCGGCTGCAGGAACAGCAGCATGGCGGCGAAGCCCAGGCACAGATGAGGCGGGAGCGCTTTGTATTTTTCGTAGTAACGTACCAGTGTGCGCACGTTGCGCGCATTCATCTTGGAACTTTCCTGGAACGTGATGCTGATGAGCTTATGCGCAATAAACGGATTGGCAAAACGATCGAGCACTTCCGGTGCAAACGCGGCCGCCGTAGGACAAGCCTCTTCAATGGTAGGCAGTATTTCCCGGAGCACGACTTCTTTGAAGAAATGACTCATATAATCGTCCTGCATGCACTCGTATACGGTGTTGAGGCCCGACAGGAAAGCCAATGGCACTGCCGCGGTATGACTACCGTTCAGTAACCGGAGCTTCTGTTCACGGAACGGGGTGATGCTGGGCTCAATCAACATTCTTTCATCTGCCTTATAAAAAGATAATACGGAACGGGTACGTTCATTCCCTTCTATGGCCCACAACAGATAGGGTTCTACTTCTATCCATAATTTATCGGTGTACCCGGCCTTTTGTTCAATTTCCGCCAGGTTACGGGGTTTACCGGGAACGATCCTGTCGACCAGGGAATTGCAGAATTGATTATCCTGCTGGATCCACGTGATAAATGCCGGCGGCAGTTCATTATAGGCGGCCAATTGCAATACAATATCTTTTAAAAGGCGGCCATTGTCTACCACCAGTTCCGTGGGTACAATGACGAAGCCGGTATTGGCGCTACCTTTAAAAAAGGTAAACCGCTCCCACAGCACCGCCAGCAATTTGCCCGGGAAGGAGGCTGGTACGCCGTCTGCTATTTTTTCCGGAACATATTGGATTCCTACTTCTGTGGTATTGGAGATAATTGTTTGTAAAGCGGGCTGATGAACCGCAGCTAATATTTCCTGCCACTCTGCATTCGATTGCAAAACCCGGCTAATAGCGGCGTTGATCAGCACCTGATCTACCAGTTCTCCCTGGGAAACACCTTTGATATGGGTGGTAAACAGGCTATCCTGACTGGAAAAATCAATGGTATCGCCATCGGTCGATTTCACTACCACAATCCTTCCTTCGTAAATTCCCTGGCGGTTGGCTTTATCTACAAGGTAGTCTACTAAACCGCGTAAAAGCACGCCGGTACCGAATTGAAGGATCTTTTCCGGGAAGGTGAATGTTTTTTCATGAACGCCGGAATCCTGGTTTTTAAATATAAGCTCTTTGTTTAATATAGGTAGCATTGCGACTAATTTATGCTAAAAGGTGGCTAAAACTAATAAATATATAATTCACAACTAACAATTTATAGTGTTTCGGAAAATAATCGCCAAAACTTGTTAAAATTATACCAGGGATATAATCAGAATCAATCCCGCCATTGTCAGGATCAATAAAGCACAGATGGCCGTTGGCTTAAATTTAAGTAATTTTGTTGCTCTAAACTTTTATAAATGAGCAAGCATGGTAAAGTGCTGGTAGCCATGAGTGGTGGTATTGACAGCACTGTTACAGCGCTGATGCTGCATGAACAGGGGTATGACGTGGTGGGCATCACCATGAAAACCTGGGATTATGCATCTGCTGGTTCCAGTAAAAAGGAAACCGGCTGCTGTAACCTGGATTCTTTTAACGACGCCCGCGCGGCAGCGGTGCATCACGGCTTCCCACACTTTGTGCTGGACATCCGTGATGAATTTGGTGATTTTGTAGTGAATAATTTTGTCGAGGAATATATCGCAGGACGTACGCCTAACCCGTGCGTACTGTGCAATACCCATATAAAATGGCGCGCACTGATGAAACGTGCAGACGCAATGGATTGTGAGTTTATTGCGACTGGTCACTATGGCCAGATCCGTCAGCACGACAATGGCCGCTATGTAATCAGCAAAGGCCTGGATGAAACCAAGGACCAAAGCTATGTGCTGTGGGGCATTCAACAGGATGTACTGGCCCGCACAATTCTTCCTTTAGGCAAATACCGTAAAACACAAATACGCCAGATGGCCTTTGATTTCGGTTATCCCGAACTGGCTAAAAAAGCAGAAAGCTATGAGATATGCTTTGTGCCGGATAACGACTACCGCGGTTTTCTGAAAAGAAAAGTAGCCGGATTGGAAGAAAGAGTAAACGGCGGCAATTTTGTGCTGGCAGACGGCACGATCGTTGGCCATCACAAGGGTTACCCCTTCTATACCGTTGGGCAGCGTAAAGGGCTTGATATCGCCCTCGGACGTCCTGTTTTTGTAACGGAGATTATTCCCGAAACCAACACCGTGGTGTTAGGTAATGAAGATGAATTACAGAGAAGCGAAATGTTTGTAAGCGGCATTAACATGGGTAAATACGATACCATTCCAGATGGCATGGAAGCGGTTACCAAGATCCGCTATAAAGATAAAGGCGCGCTGAGTAACCTGTACAATGAAAACGGACAGGTAAAAGTAAGCTTCTACGAAAGTGTGAAAGGCATAGCCCCGGGCCAGTCGGCTGTTTTTTATGAAGGCGACGATGTAGTTGGCGGAGGAATTATCCAGCGGACGATGCCGGTTTTGTAAAAATTAATTTCATAAAAAAGGGTGGGAAGACAAATCTTCCCACCCTTTTTTTATCTTCAAAAACTAAGACAATCTTACTGCATACATGGTATCCGCGCCCTTGTCGTATCCGGCAATTACGCCTCCTTCCTGCTTCCGCAGATCACTGATCTCTTCTATATATTTCACCACTTCTTCATTCTCCTGTTTAAAAACAGAGCAGGTGATATAGATCAGCGAGCCTCCTTTTTTTACAAATGGCGCTACATTATGAGCAATCTTTTTCTGTAACTGCTGGTATTTCCCGATCTCCTCTTTTTTAAAGAAGGAGATGCTTTCCGGGGTACGGCCCCAGGTACCGGAGCCGCTGCAGGGCGCATCCAGGATGATGCCATCAAACTGCTGACTTCCCATAGAAGCAGGAAAGTTTTCTGCTGTAAGATCTGCCACACGTGCTTCAAAATGCTTGACCCCTGCTATCGCAAAACGTTGCTGCAGATTTTCCAGGATAGATCTTCTCACATCAGATACCAGTAATTGTACACCGGGCTGCTGGTCTTTCAGCAAGATGGATTTACCACCGCTGGCAGCACAGCAGTCCCACCAACGCTGCTGCTTCTGCGGATGGAATAATTCACCGGTCTGCTGACTGGAAGCGTCCTGCACCTCGTACCAGCTTTTTTCCGGTACCACTACTTCTATTTTAGTGCCGTTGGGCAATGCCAGGGTAGTATTATTGGGAAACAGTTCATACGGAATGGCTGCCTTATCCAATAATGACAATACTTTATCGAGCTTATTATTGCGCACGCGGATAAATAACCGCGGCTGCTTTAAGACAGTATAGGCGTATGCGTTAGCATCTATTCCGTCCGACAGGTCGGGCAGAAACGGAAAAAGTGTATCAGGAGTTAAAGGAACAGGCAGCAGCGCTGCTTTATCAGTCAGCGGCGATGTGATCTGCTGGTTCCAGGCAGGGCGGATCGCTGCCAGGAAATCATTCGGTGTGGTTTCGCAAAGAAACGCGCCGGTAATGATCCGTTCGCTTACAGAAAGGCTTTTACCCCAGCTTCCGAGGCGGAAGTAATGATATACCAGCTGTGAAATCCAGCGCCGGTCGCGGCCTCCCATGTAGGGATGTTCCTTGAAAAAAGATTTCAGGAAATGGTGTAATGGCAGGCTGCCCTGGTAAGCGCCGATAATTTTTTCTGCGGATGCTAAATAATTTTCCCAACGGGTCATACGCGAAGATAAGGGCTAATATTGACGCGGTGGTGATCGCACAAAAAAATCCGGCCTGATAACAGACCGGATTTTATTTTATTTTCTCAGCTGAAACTAGAGTTTCAGCAATGCTTTCAGCGGATCTTTACCGAACAGCAATTGTTCAGGATTTTCCAGCATTTCTTTTACTCTTACAAGGAAGCTCACTGATTCGCGGCCATCGATAATACGGTGGTCGTAGCTCAGCGCCAGATACATCATCGGGCGGATCACCACCTGGCCGTTGATGGCCATGGGGCGGTCCTGGATTTTGTGCATACCCAGGATAGCGGATTGCGGGATATTGATGATAGGTGTGCTCATCAGGGAACCGAAAACACCACCGTTGGTGATGGTGAAAGTACCACCGGTCATTTCAGGCATGGTCAGTTTGTTGTCGCGGGCTTTGGTAGCCAGTTCCACTACTGCTTTTTCAATACCTGCCATATCCAGGCTTTCTGCATTGCGGATCACCGGTACTACCAGTCCTTTCGGAGCCGACACCGCGATAGAGATATCGCAGTAGTCGTGGTACACCAGTTCTTCTCCGTCGATATAAGCATTTACAGAAGGGAATTCCTGTAAAGCGAAGCAGCATGCTTTGGTAAAGAAGCTCATAAAGCCGAGGTTTACCTCATGCTGCTTTTTGAATACTTCTTTATACTTAGCACGCAGCGCCATAATTTCTGTCATATCTACCTCGTTGAAGGTAGTTAGCATGGCCGTTGTATTTTTCGCTTCCACCAGGCGGCGGGAAACGGTTTTACGCAGGTTGCTCATTTTTTCGCGGCGTTCGGCACGGGTAAACATTTCCTGACCTATTGCCACGCCTGGATTTTGCAGGGCGGCATATACGTCGTCTTTCATGATCTTGCCATGAGCGCCGGAGCCTTTGATGCTGGAAGGATCCACATGTTTATCGGCAATCACTGCGGCAGCTACCGGGGATGCTTTCACATCATTCGGGATGCTGGTAACAGGCGCCTGTTGCGGTTGTGGAGCAGCTTTGGCGGGTTGTGCGGCGGGAGCGGCTGCTGGTGCGGCTTTGCCTGCCGGTCTGCCAACACTGGTATCAATTTTACAGGCAACGTCGCCTATTTTTAACGTATCGCCTTCTTTGGCTACGGTAATCAGTGCGCCGGCTTCTTCTGCATTCAGTTCGAAGGTGGCTTTTTCTGATTCCAGTTCACATACCACTTCATCACGCTCTACATAATCACCATTATTCTTCAGCCACTTTACCAGTGTTACTTCACTGATAGATTCTCCTACTGTAGGCACTTTCATTTCAATCGTCCCTTTATTTGCTGCAGGTGCTGCCGGTGCGGCTTCTGCCGGAGCAGGTGCAGGAGCTGCTGCTGCTGGTGCAGCGGGTTCAGCTGCCGGTGCGGCGCCGGTTGCTGGTGCAGCGGCGTCTGTATCGATGCTACAGGCTACATCACCAATCTTCAAAGTAGCTCCTTCCTGAGCTGCGGCGGCAATTTTGAGAACGCCCGCCTTTTCTGCATTCAGTTCGAAGGTGGCTTTCTCAGATTCCATTTCACACAATACCTCGTCCTGCTGAACATAATCTCCGTCTTTTTTCAACCACTTTGCAATTGTTACCTCGCTAATAGATTCTCCTACCGTAGGGACTTTGATTTCGATAACCATATTTAATCAGTTGATGGTGATACCAGGTTTTGCATTTAGCGGTTAGCCCTTAGCTTAACGTAAAACCCCGTTATTCTGTTTATACTTTGAATTTCTTTAGATGTTAAAAGCCGTGTCAATGATCTGTTGCTGCTCACGGGCATGAACTTTCGCATAACCGGTTGCTGTGGAAGCGCTCGGGTTGCGGCTGATAACACCATAATTGATCTGTTTCAGGTTCATTTGCAGGAATGCTGCAGCGCCCATGTTCAGTGGTTCTTCCTGTACCCAGAAGAAGGTAGCTCCTTTATACTTCTGCGCGATGGCTTCCAGTTGTTTAACCGGCAGCGGATACAGTTGTTCCAGGCGAACAATCGCTACATCTTTGCGATCGTCTTTCGCCTGTTTGTCACTCAGATCAAAATACATTTTACCGGAGCACAGTAATACTTTCTTCACTACAGCGGCGTCGTCGATAAACGGATCATCCAGTACTTCCTTAAAGCCACCCTGTGTAAATTCCTGCATGGCGGAGTAAGCGCCCACGTGACGCAGATTCGCTTTTGGAGAGAAGTTGATGAGTGGTTTGCGGAACTGCCAGGTTAACTGGCGGCGTAACGCATGGAAGAAGTTGGCAGCAGTAGTAATATTGGTGATCACCATATTTTCTTCTGCGCATTGTTGTAAGAAGCGTTCCGGGCGGGCATTGGAGTGATCCGGTCCGCCGCCTTCATAACCATGAGGCAGCAGCATTACCAGGCCATTCTGTGTAGTCCATTTCTGTTCTGCACTGCTGATGTACTGATCAATCACTGTTTGCGCACCGTTTACAAAGTCGCCGTACTGTGCTTCCCATAATACCAGGTTATTAGGATTAGCCATGGCATAGCCATATTCAAAGCCTAATACCCCATATTCGCTCAATAACGAGTTATAAATTCTGAATTTACCCTGGTTTTCCTGGAAATGACTGAGACGGCTATACGTTTCATTGGTATTTTCATCAAACAACACCGCATGACGGTGGGAAAATGTACCACGTTTTACGTCTTCCCCGCTCATTCTTACGTCTTTTCCTTCGATCAGGAGGCTGGCATATGCCAGCAGTTCACCGGTTGCCCAGTCCACCTTGCCTTCTTCCTGGTAGAGTTTTATTTTGTCCTGCAGCAGTTTGCTCACTTTACGCAGTGGCACAAAGCTTTCAGGCCATTTCATAAGGCCGTCGAACAGCCGTTTAAAATCTTCTTCTTTAATAGCGGTTACCGGGGAAGCCTCAAAGTCTTGCGGGGTGGCTTTGCGCAGCGCCTGCCACCACTGCTCCGGTTTCTGGCTTACATAAGGCAGCGGATGTTGTTTTACATCATCCAGGCGGGCCTGTAAATCGTCCCAGAAGCCTTTTTCCATTTCTTTGGCCAGCGCCTGTGCTTCAGATTCTCCGTTGTTCAGGAGGAACTGGGTATATACTTCACGCGGATTCGCGTGTTTTTCAATCAGGGCGTAGAGGCTCGGCTGTGTAAACTTAGGCTCATCGCCTTCGTTGTGGCCATGTTTGCGGTAGCAAACCATGTCGATGAACACATCTTCGTTAAATTCCTGGCGGTAGCGGGCAGCGAGCTGGGATACTTTCACCACTGCTTCTGCATCGTCGCCGTTTACATGGAATACTGGAGCCTGTACAATAGATGCAACGCTGGTACAGTAGTCTGACGAGCGGGCATCATCAAAATCGGTGGTAAAGCCGATCTGGTTATTGATTACAAAGTGAATGGAACCACCTACGTAGTATCCTTTCAGTTTGCTCATTTGTTCCACTTCATACACAATCCCCTGGCCGGCAACGGCAGCGTCGCCATGAATGAGGATAGGGAGTATTTTGTCGTAATCGCTGTTGTAGATCACGTCTGCTTTACTGCGTGCAAACCCCACAACGATCGGGTCCACCACTTCCAGGTGGGAAGGGTTGGGCATCAGTTGCAGGTTAACGGGTTTGCCGCCGGGAGTGGTTACCTGTGAGCGGAAGCCGAGGTGATATTTCACGTCGCCGCTACCCATGGTCATATCCGGTACGGCGAGGCCTTCAAATTCATTAAAGATCTGTTCGTAGGTTTTACCGAGGATATTGGCCAGTACGTTTAAACGGCCACGGTGGGCCATTCCTATCACGGATTCCTGTACGCCATATTCTGCGGCTACGTTAATGATCGCATCCAGCGCCGGAATGGTGGATTCTCCTCCTTCCAGGCCAAAACGCTTCTGTCCGATATATTTTGTGTGAAGAAACTTTTCAAAAATAACGCCCTGGTTGAGCTTCTGCAGGATGCGTTTGCGCTGTTCCAGCGACAACGGTTGCAGCATGATCGACTCAAACTCTTTCTCCATCCACTTCGCTTTATCGCGGTCGTTGATGTAAGTGTATTGAAGTCCTACGGAACCGGCGTAGATCTGCTGCAGGTAGGCAACGATCTTCTCCAGGGTGGTTTTACCCACGCCAATGGTGGTTCCGGCGTAAAATTCTGTTTTAAGATCAGCGTCCCCTAATCCGAAACTGGCGAGGTCCAGGTTGGCCTTGCGGTCTTTTCTTTCACGGATGGGGTTGGTTTTAGCAATTAAATGGCCTTTTTTGCGATACGCCTGTATCAGGCGGTACACGCCCAGTTCTTTCGCCAGCTGGTCGTCGTTCACAGGCAACGAAGTGCTGCCCCCTGCTACCGGCGCTGTTGTTGCCGCCTTGCCGTTTACGTTGGATACTGCAAAATCAAATCCTTCGAAAAATTTAACCCAATCCGGGTCTACAGAGTTGGGATCTTTGCGGAAATCCTGGTATAACGATTCAATGTAAGCAGGATGTGAGTTAGTGACGAATGAGAAGTCCTTCATTTACAACGAGTTTTGCTGATCTTCAGTTCAAATACTTTTCTGTTGATCCCAATATATTAATATATGGGATTGCAAATATCGCTCGTTTTTCGATACGCTGGTTGGAAAAAATGAGAAAAAATCAACTGATTATCTGTGATAAAAGGTGCTTATATTTGTAGCTCACCGGAAAAACTAGATTTAGTTTGTTTTGTAAAGGGAATATAGTTACCTTTGCCGTCCGAAACTTGAAATTTGAAAAATGGCAAACCATAAAGCAACAAAGAAAGACGTACGTCAAAGCAGAAAGCGTAATGAGCGTAACCGTTACTATGGTAAAACTACCCGTAACGCCATCCGTGACCTGAAAGCAGTTACCGATAAAGCAACAGCGGAGAAAGATTTAACTGAGGTAGCTTCTATGCTTGATAAGCTGGCTAAACGTAACGTTATTCACAAGAACAAAGCTGCAAATCTGAAAAGCAAGCTGGCTAAGAGAGTATTAGCTCTGGCTTAATTGCTTCAGTAACAATATTTATAGCTCTTCCTCGAAAAGGAAGGGCTTTTTGTTTTTCCATTTATCAAGACGATGAAAAAGATACTCCTGCTGCTGACCGCCCTGTTTCCCCTGCTCTCTTCTGCGCAGGATTTCACCACGCGGTATGAAAAAACCAATGGCCGGGAAACCGCCACTTACACTGAAGTGATCCGGTTTTACGAACAGCTTGCCAAAAGCTTCCCGCAAATCCATATACAAACCGTTGGCGCCACCGATGCCGGATTCCCCCTGCACCTGGTTACCTACTCCCCCGGCCGGAATTTCGACTTTAAAAGCCTTCACCGGCAAAATAAACGGGTTATCCTCATCAATAACGGTATCCATCCCGGGGAACCAGATGGCATAGACGCCAGTATGATGCTCCTCCGCGACCTTGCACAGGGGAAAATCCATCTCCCGGAAAATATTATACTCGCTGTAATCCCCGTATATAATATCGGCGGAATGTTGAACCGCTCCCCCTGGTACCGGGTAGACCAGAACGGACCCGATGCCTTCGGGTCCCGCGGCAATGCCCAGAACCTGGATCTTAACCGCGACTTCATCAAAGCCGATTCAAAAAACGCCCTCGCCTTCCAGCAAATCTATCACCTCACTGATCCGGATGTATTTGTGGATAATCATGTGAGCAACGGCGCCGACTATCAGCATATCATGACCCTGCTCACTACCCAGCACAATAAACTCGGCGGACCAATGGGCGAATTCATGAACAAAACATTTGAACCCGGATTATACGCCCTTATGAAAAATAAAGGTTACGACCTCGTTCCTTATGTAAATCACTTTGGTGAAACGCCCGACAGCGGCTGGGTAGAATTTGCCGACGCTCCCCGCTACTCCACCGGCTATACTACCCTCTTCCATACCTTCGGTTTTGTACCGGAAACACATATGCTGAAACCCTATCCATTACGCGTAAAGGCAACTTACGCCCTGATGGAATGCTTTATTAGTTTTACTGCGACCCACAGCGAAGAGATTAAACACCTGCGCGAACAGGCAAAGCAAACTGCTCTTACACAAAAAACATTTCCGCTCGCCTGGGAGTTTGATATGAACAAATACAGCCTGATCACTTTCCGTGGCTTTGCTTCCGGGCACAAACCCAGTGATATTTCCAGCCTACCCAGGTTGTACTACGACCGCTCGAAACCCTACACCAGGCAGGTGAAATTTTATAACTACGCCAACGAAGAAAACTTTGTGGAAAAACCGCAGGCCTATATTATTCCACAAGGCTGGTGGGCGGTAATTAACCTGCTTAAAAATAACCAGGTAAAAATGCAGCCACTGCAACACGATACTACCATCCTCGTAGAAGTATACCACATTGCCGACTTCCAGAGCTACACCAAACCGTTTGAAAAGCATTATCTGCACACCAATATTAAAGTAACCAGCAGTAAAGATTCCATCAGGTTCCGCAAAGGAGATTACTACATTCCCATGAATCAGAACGCCAACCGTTTCCTGATAGAAACACTGGAACCCACCGGTGGCGATTCGTTTTTTGCCTGGAACTTTTTTGATGCCATCCTCGGACAAAAAGAAGGATATTCTTCCTATGTTTTTGAAGATACCGGTGCTGAATATCTGAAACAACATCCGGAGCTGCAGGAATTGTTAGCTGAGAAAAAAGCTGCCGATACCGCATTTGCAAACAGTGCCAGTGCACAACTGAATTTTGTATTTAAAAATTCACCGTATGCAGAGCCGGAATACATGCGCTATCCGGTGTACCGAGTGCGATAAAATATTATCAGCTATAAAGGCGGAGATATAAACAGGGCTTATGTCTCCGCCTTTTTTTATGCATGCTGTTCATGATAATGAACGGATCATTTCACCCCTGAATAAAATGAACGGGTTTTTATTGGAACATATTTTAAATTCGTCCGCGTTTAAATGTTTTTCGTACAGGATTTAAAACAAACATTGTTCGAAGCAGATACATTGCTGCAAGGCTCGCAAATCAGGAGCAATTAAAACTCTATTTCAAAATTGGACAAATGCTTTCCGAGAAAATAAATGCGGAGAACTGGGGAGCAAAAGTAATAGAACAAATAGCTATAGATCTTCAACAATCATTGCCAGGTCTCAGAGGATTCTCCGCCAGTAGCCTGAAAAGGATGCGGCAGTTTTCCGACCTCTACGGGAAGTTTGTAATTGGCCCATCAGTGATGGGCCAATTACAAACTTCCTTTTATAGCATAAGTTTTACACATCACAACCGTATTCTTGAAAAATGTTCCAGCGAAAATGAACGTTTGTTTTATATCTTTCAGGCCGCGGAACAATTCTGGTCAGTAAGAGAATTAGAACATCAAATTAACGCCAATCTTTTCAAACACCAGGGCAATATGCCCCACAACTTCAATAAAACACTGCCGGAAAATATCAAATCCAAAGCACTGGAAGTATTTAAAGACGAATACCTCATCGACTTTGTTAATATTAATGAAGATGATGATGAAGGCATCCTTGAAAACGAAATAGTGAACAACATCAGGAAGTTTATTATGAGTATGGGAAAAGGATATTCCTTTATTGGCAATCAATATAAACTGGAAGTAAACAACAATGAATTCTTTGTAGATCTGCTCTTCTATAACCGGCACCTGCAATGCCTTGTGGCGATTGAACTTAAACGTAAAAAGTTTAAACCTGAATATACCGGTCAGCTGAACTTTTATCTGAATGTGCTGGATGATAAAGTAAAGCTGCTACACGAAAATCCAAGCATCGGCATTGTGCTCTGCAAACAGAAAGACAATATGGTGGTAGATTATGCTATCAAATCTATCGATAAAGCAATGAGTGTAGGCACCTATACACATTATCAGGCCAATAGTATACCTGAAAACATGAAAGAATTTTTACCTAATGCTGAAGCACTAGGCAAATGCTATAAAAAAGTTAATTAACAACTCATTTTAATAATCCCAAAATAACTGCAGTTCCCGTCTACACGTTATCATTCTTCCTTTACAACAAAATCTCTCATATAAAACCATTATCAAAATGAAATTTAACCATCTGCTTAACAGCATTGAAACCACACATGTACATTTCCAGGAAGTAGCTGCCAAAGCCATTAATCGTTCCCTTACTATCCGTAACTGGATGATTGGATGCTATATTGTAGAGTATGAACAAAAAGGTGTAAACAGGGCCAGATATGGCGCACAATTATTGGAACAGATTTCAAAAGCGTTACCGATGCTAAAACTATCCCCTACAAACTTAAAGTTGTGCAGGCAATTCTATCAGTATTATCCTCAGATTAACTCTGAAATCTCAGTCGAATTAAAAAACAGTGCTTTTCAAATTCATCAGTCAATGGCAGATGAATTTGAAAAAATTAACATGCGAATTCGTCAGTCAGTGACTGACGAATTACAATCAACTGATAGTCAATTAAATAGAATTCGTCATACAGTATCTGATGAATTGGGAACTTCAAATAATCCAATTGACCCTTTTGCGCCAGGTGATAATCCACCGATCGGTATTTTATTGGTTACCAATAAAGATGAGGCACTTGCTGAATATGCCATTCCTTCGGGAATGGACCAGCAAATGTTCATCTCCACTTATGCAGTACAGCTCCCTACCAAAGAACAGTTACAGCAGTTCCTGGCGGGTGAATTGAGAAGATGTGAAAGCTAAACCCTTTCCAGTTTCAGCATGACATGCTGTTCCCCGTAAAAATGATTGTAAAAAAGAAGAGAATGCACAGGCGCAGACAACTGCTCCGTACCGGGAAACCAGGCCACGGGTATTTGCTGCGCTTTGATAATCTGCGCGGCCAACCATAATCCGAACGCCCCGGCGGTGTCATATTCACCGCAAAGATGCTTGAACGGCAACTGTGGTATGCCAGGAAAACACTGATCCAGCTCCTGGTAAAAATGTTCGTAGTTACTGTCGCCATTACGGCCGGTAATGATCAGGTCAGGAGGGGTGATAAAGGCTTTCAGTGCGGCAGACAATTTCTCCCCGGTTGGTTTGTACAGCATCCTGAAGTCGGCAATAGACGCGTAACTCTGCGGTGTAGGCGTGCCCGCTAGTGTGAAGAAAGTAGCGCCTTCTCCGGCAATGCTGCCGGGGGAGAGATGACGGTACAATTCCCGGTTGTCGGTGGGCTGGTCTTTCCAGAAACCGATCCGGCTTTTGATATAAAAATGTTCTTTTGTAATTTCTTCGAATGCGCCGGTAAGCGTGTGCGTGGCGCCTTCCTGCAACAGCATCATACTGTCCAGCAAAGCATTTTCAAAGGAAAAACCCCGGTGTACAAAAGTGTTGTTGTAAGCGGTACACTTTTGCTGCAATGCAATTAATCCATTCACAGAATTGTAAGTAGATTGAATAAAAGGAGTGGGATTCAGGGCTGTTTCCTTGTATTCGGCAATCTCTTTGATAAACTTTTCCGTGTCTTGTAAACTGCCTTTGCCGGTACCGGTAACAATAGGGCCTGGTGTGGTGATACCACTTTCCTGGATGCATTTAAGTGCAGCGGTCAGTCCCATTTTAAGCACCCTTGTCATACGACGCAGGCTGTTGCCGGGAATGAATGGCTTATAATCGGGTTCAATACAGGCAAGCAGATTACTATCTGTATGTGCCAGCTGTGCCGAAAAAATATCCCCTTCAAAAGTTGGCTGCGGGGAGATGGCCGCCATTGCTTGTATGTAACACTTACCCTTCATATTTGCTGATCACCAGGGAAGCATTGTTGCCCCCAAAGCCGAATGAGTTTGAAATAACATGATTTACCGGGTATCCTTCCATCAGGGTGGTAACCGGACTAATATTCAATTCCTCCATTCTTTCAGAGAAATTGAGATTGGGAAATATTATCCCATGTTGAATGGCCAGTATGGAATAGATGGCTTCTATTGCGCCTGCTGCAGCCAGCGTATGTCCTGTAAAAGGCTTGGTAGAACTGAACAGGGGCACTTTATCGCCGAATAAGCGTTCCAGCGCCTTTCCTTCGGAAACATCGTTATTCAGCGTGGCAGTGCCATGTACATTGATATAAGATACTTCTTCCATTGAGCACCCGCTCATAGCGAGGGCCATTTTCATGGCCTCATAGGCGCCGTCGCCATCCGGTGAAGGAGACGTGGGGTGGAATGCCTCGTTAGTATTACAGTATCCGCTTAGCTCTGCCAGGATGCGGCTGTTGTTGGCCCTGGCAAAAGATTCACTTTCAAGTACGAGGTAAGCCGCGCCTTCGCCCAGGTTCAAGCCGGTGCGTTGCTGATCAAAGGGACGGCAAAACTGCTTATCCACATTTTTCAGGGAATTGAATCCATTCAGTGTAAAACGGGTAAGCGCTTCAGTGCCGCCGCATACCATCCGTGGTAACATCCCCAGCTTAATCATGCGTGCACCAAACATCAGCGCGTTGGCAGAAGAGGAACAGGCAGTGCTGATGGTAGCAATATGTTCACTGAACCCTACGGTGTCGGCTATACGCTGCGTGCAATCCGCACAATCCAGCGTATCTATATATTGTAAAAAGGAACCTGTCTTTTCAGGATTGATAATGTCAAAATATAACTTCTCGGTATCGCACATACCTCCTACGGTACTGGCGTTAATAAAGCCTGTAGGGGCCGATTGAACATCCGTAATGCCGGCATCCTGCAAGGCTTCCCGCATAGCTGCCAGTCCGAGTAAAGTGGTACGTGTATACCCTTCCTTTACCGGTACACCGGCCAATGCAAACAAGGCATCGCTGGCATGTTTTACTTCTGCAACAGGCAGCACATTTTTGTAGATGGTATCAATGTAGTTGCTGTAACCCAGTCCACTTTGCTGTAACCGCAGATGGTGCAAGTTTCCGGCTACATTATCACCAATGGCGGTGATCATTCCTATCCCTGTTATAAACACTCTTTCCGCCATGTAGCCAGTTTACTTATGCTGGTTGTTTTGATTGGATAAACTCCGCCATAGACTGAACAGACTGCAGGATCTTGCGGCCTTCGCGCGGGTCTTCTACTTTGATATGATACTGTCTTTCCAGCAATACCATCAGTTCAAGCGAATCGATGCTATCGAGACCCAGGCCATCTCCAAATAACGGTGCATTGTCATCAATGTCTTCCGGCTTGGTATCCTGAAGGTTGAGCGCCTCAATGATTTGTTCTTTCAGTTTCTTTTTTAATTCTTCCATAATGTTGTAGGTTTATCACCTGTTGTTCACAACAGGCGAATGCCCTTGTGGGGAGTAAAAATACAGTTTTACTATTGTTTTGAAAACATTTATCAGTTCATTCTTCTTTTTTCCACCCATCCGGCTATGGCCAGCATAGCGAGTCCGGTGAGTATTAATCTCAATACATTTTTCCACACAAACCTGACATCTCCGTTGCGAAGGTAAATATCGTTAATAGCATCGAGTCCCCAGCTTAAAGGCGACAAATGCCCCAGCAGCTGCATCCTGGCAGGCATCACCTCCAGCGGAATCCATATGCCGCCAATGGCCGACAGTATCACGATAGAGATTGCCCCGAAGTTCAGCGCCTGGTTAGGTGTTTTAAATACCGTGCCAATCAGGATGCCATAAGCGGTTGCGGCCAGTCCTATTCCACCGGCTACCAGCAGGGTAGCCCCCGGATGCTGTCCCATTACCAGTTGTGGTAAATCCAGCAGTGGCAGCACATAAATGCCGACCAGCATCATCAGGTAAAACTGCAATACACAAACCCCTACAAAAAACAGCATCTTACCAGCCAGTATAGCCAGGTAAGACCCCGGTATCAGCTTCATCCGCAGCAGGCTGCCATCCTCCCTTTCGCGGATCATATTGCCTGCAATGGGTATCACAATAAAGAACATCGCAAAAATGCTCCAGGCAGGTACGTTATGCTGAACAGAATTAGAAATTACATCCAGTTGTTTTGCCGTGCCGGTGCTTTGTTCCTTCAACCCCACTGCCTGTAGGCGGATGGCCAGCGTATCAGCAGGAGCAACCGTGCTGTCTTTACTCTTCAGCTGTTGTTTAATACGGCTTAGCAGCAAATCTGTTTCCACCTGTGTGAGGAAATTATCTACTGATTGATGAATAGCGCCTTTAAATGCTTTCTTCGCGGCCGGGTCGAAATAGATTGTTACGTTTAATGAATCAACGGTTTTCTTAACCGGCAGGGATACCGACATGCCCATTCGATGGGTGATATCATTTACAATGCGGTTGGCATTGCTCACAATAGCGGCTGTAGCACCTGCCGGTATGATAATGCTGATCTTGTATTTCCCTTCGTTCACCAGTTGCCTGGCCCGTTCGGCCGTTACTGGCTGGCCATCAAGAGAATCGATTATATTGAATTGCCCGCCGGAAGCCAGTCCTTCTTTTACAGACCGGCCCAAACGGCCGTGGTCATTATCTACTGTTAAGATATCGAACCTGATATCCTGGTAATCTTTGAAGGGCGCGTCCTGGATCAGCGCCATTACTGTAATCAATACCACAGGCATTACAAACAGAAGGATGATCCCTGTTTTATCACGTAACAGCAATTGCCACTCTTTCCTGATGGTTGCCAGTAGTCTTAACATTGCTTTTGGCCCTTCGCTTTTAGCTTTAAAAAATTAATCCCGGAGTGCATTTCCGGTGAAATGCAGGAATACGTCTTCCAGGTTATTACAGTCAGGATGCTGATGGATCAGGGTTTGCGGGTTACCCTGTACGATCATTTTTCCTGCATCCATGATCACTACTTCTTCACATAACGATTGCGCCTCTTCCAGCAAATGGGATGTATACAGTATACTGGCTCCCTGGCTGTTGTAATCGCGCAGGAACTGTAATATCATACTGCGCGACTGCACGTCCACACCGGCAGTAGGTTCATCCAGCACCAGCAGTTTGGGGTTGTGGAGGATGGCTGCAATAATGTTGGCCCGCCGTTTCATACCGCCGGAATATTTGTGAATTTCTTTGTGTGCGCTTTTCTCCAGGCCGAAAAGCTCCAGGTAATGCATAATTTTTTGTTGCAGTGGCTTTCCTTTGAAACCGTAGAGATTACCAAAATAAGTGAGATTTTCTACGGCAGATAGTTGTGGATACAAGGCTATCTGCTGCGGTACGATCCCGATAATATGTTTGATTTCCTCCCGGTGGGCGGCCTGCTGTTTTAAGTCGTGTATGATTACTTCTCCGCTGTCGCCTCTCACGATACCGCATAATATTGAAATCGTGGTGGTTTTACCTGCCCCGTTGGGGCCGAGTAGACCGGCAATCTTCCCCTTCCCGAACTGAAACGTAAGTCCTTTCAGTGTGGGCTCTGCACTACCCTTGTAGGTTTTATATAGATCTTTTACAGATATGCCGGACATAATTCAATTGGATATTTAATTACCACTTCACCTGTGCCAGCTTGCGGAAGAATGCGTCTTCCGATGCCGCGCACTCCAGTAACATCTGGCTCAGCTCTTTATAGGAAACATTATCCGCCGATCTGCTTTTGCATACGCGGCCGGCGGCAAATGCAAAATTACGCCATAAGTCGCCGGTTTTTGTCAGTTCCCCTGCAAGTCTGCTCAATTCATCTTTCTTCAGTAAAACTGCTGCTTCCTGTAAAAAAGCGGCGTACAGGAAACGGAAACCTGCGCCACCGGTGCCGATCTCTTCCTGCATGCGGATAATATTTCCAAGATACAGGGTAGCTTTCCGGTCGCCGGGATTTTCAGCATAGTTGGCGACCCTTTTGGCAAGGAAGCGGATTCCTTTTACGCCGAACATGGGAATAGGCACTTTCAGCATAAAGTGGCAGGCCTGTTCTATGCCGGCTTTGATCGGTTTCTCAAATGAGGCAGAAGGCGGTACGTGTACCGGGTAATACATTTTTCCTTTAGGGGCCGGAAACCCTTTGGCAAAGCGGGCCTGCGCCAGGCTTTCCGGGTCAATGGTGGTGGCGGTATCCATTACGGGATCGCTTACCAGGTATTGTCCGTCCTGTTTGCCGTAAACAACCAGGTTATGTGCGTTAAAGTGAAACCGGTAAGAAGCTGGAAAGTAGGGCAGGTAATAAACACTGGATTGTAATCCGACGGGAATACCCGCTTCAATTACTTTATCCAGGGCCAGCATTCCTTTTTCCGGTGTAGAAAATTTCTCGGATTCCATCCGTACGCCCAGCCGTTTGCACACCCGTTGAAAAATGGCGCCTGGCCATATCCGGTAAGTGGTACCAGGCACGCCGTTCACCTTTACAAAAGGCAGGTGGCCGAAAAAGATGCCTGCACCAATGCCAAAAGCCATTGGTTCACTGATCTGCAAACCATAATGTCCCAGCAGGTTTGATATTACTCCACTTTCACAATGGGCGGTCTGGTGGTGTTGGAAAAAAGAATTAGTCATAATATTTTTTGTGGCAGCATGACGAATAACGGATTTGTGGGAAGATCATCGGATATCATCTACCCACAAATCCGTTACTATTGGTATGCTTTATCTGATGTGCAGCAGATCTGTTAAACTCACTTTGAAGGCATCTGCATAACGCTGCAGCAGTTTAGGACTGAGCTTTTTGAATACGCCGGGTTTCATGTGTCTTTTTACCTGCCACTGGAATTTACCGACATAGCTGGCCAATAATGGCAGGTCCATCAGGTTTTTTTCCATGTAATAGGCAACAGGACTGATTTCGCCGGCTTCTACCCTGGCGCGCGCCGCTTTTACTCTTTCGTTTACTTCTTCCCAGGCCTGGTCCAGAGCAATGTTTTCCGGCTCCCAGCCTGCGCTCTGCACCTGTACATAATTGCCGGAATTATCCACCGCATACATAATCTGCTTGAATGTACCTTCATGCAGGTTATCACTATCCTGTGGTACTTCCTCTTTTTTCATGATAGCAGTTTTAGAAGTGATTGCTTATACCACGGTGATATGTGCATAAGCATATGAAAAACGTGCACTTTCCGGAACCATCATTACTACTTTCTGACCTTTCTTAAAACGGCCGCTGTTCATCAGTTCTTCCAGCATCAGGTAAGGTGATGCGGTGCCTACGTTTCCTACCTCGGCCAGGTTGGTGAACCATTTTTCCAGAGGAATAGGAACGCCTAACCGGGTAATTTCCTCGTCTATCTTTAACCTGAAAAATTCAGACGACAGGTGAGGCAGGAAGAAATCTATTTCATCAAGATTAATCTGGTGGCGCTCTACCAGCTCTTTCCACATTTGTGCTCCGGAAGGAACAATATTTTTACCGAGTAAACGGGTATCTTGTTTAAAGGAGAATACGCTATGCTGCGCCCATTCTTCCGGGGTCATATCAATCCATCCGGTGGTGCTGCCATCCGGTTGCTTGATAGCGCCGGCATACATACATGTTTCCAGCTCATTAGCATAGGAAAGTATTTCTACCCAGTCTACCCGCAGGGATAAGCCGTCTTCATTGGGTTTATCCTGGAAAAGGGCTGCACTGGCGCCGTCTGATAACATCCAGCGGAGAAAGTCCTTTTCAAAAGCGATGATCGGATTTTCGTCGAGGCTTTTCAGATTTTCTGCTTCCGGCTGGAATTTCTGCGCCAGCATCCAGGCGGAAAACTTTTCAGAACCGGTGCTTACGGCATTGGAAGTATTACCACAGCGGATAGACATCCAGGCGTATTTAAAAGCCTGCATTCCTGCCGCACAAGCACCTGTGGCTGCAATCAGCTCTACCGGCTGGCATTTCAAAATACCATGCACCATCGCAGCATGATTAGGCAACAATTGATCAGGAGAAGTGGTACCGCAGGCCAGCAACTGTAATTTGCTGATCGGAAACTGCTCATCAAATAATTGTGACACGGCAGTTGCGGTCATCTCTGCATTAGAATGCGTGGATTTCCCTTCTTTGTCCAAAGAGTAGTAACGGGTTTTGATTTTGTTGTTACCCAGTATCTTCAAACGCGCACGGGAAGCCTTTCCATCTACCATGCCGAGAATGCTCTCCATTTCCTCATTTTCTACAGGCTTGTTAGGTAAAAATTTAGACAGCCTGGTAATATAAACTTCCTTCATTTGAATTATTCGTCTTTTAAGGCTACATGTAAAACCTGGTCAAAGCTGCCCTGCCTTGCCAGCCAGCTCACAGTGAAAAACATATTTTAATTTAATATACGTTGTATACAGACGTAAATATAGAATTCTAATTGGAATTACAAGTATCACGCCACTGCCTGAAGGTCGCTTTATACACGCTTTATGTACGGCTTTGATACGCCTTTAAGGTGGACTTGATCCTGTTATCTCAGGGAAATACCCTTATAATAATCTACTTCGCGGCGCAGCTTAGCCTTTTTCAGATTTAACTGTATAAGAGAAGTAATCAGGGATATTGGTGTTAAAACAAAAATACCTACCAGCAGTAATCCCCGGTACATGGATACGCGTCCCTGACGGGAAGGGGCTCCCGGACCACCTTTAGCGCTGATGAACTTTGCCCAGAAGCGGAAAGCCTTCATTCCTTTATTTTCCAGTACTACCAGGTTGGGAATCAGTTCTACCGCATCCAGCGACAGCAATTGTGCATGCAGGGTGTCCCATTGATTTCTTTGCAGCGCCTCGGCTATCGGTGCCGCAAACCGGCCGGAAGTAATGATCTCGTTTTCCTGTACTCCTGCCTGGGGCAGAAAGCGCGTGGCTTCCTTTTTTCCTTTAAACGCCCAGCGAAGGATGGTAATTACAGAAATGAGGTTAGGTGATTTATCCACCAGAACAATATTGCCCACCAGGGTGCTGCCTGCCTGCTGCAGGTAATTTTTCACCTTTTCCTGTGCATTCAGCCACATATTCCGGCTGCCTAGCAGGGTAACCACCTTTTTGCCTTTCAGCAATTGTTTGGCAGCATCACTTTGCAAGAAAGCGGCGGTTGGTTGTGAAGGAGAAAGAAACCAGGGCTGATAAGCCAGTATCACCAGGTCGAATTGCGCATTCACGTCCACTTTCAATGGTTCAATACCACGGGGGGTGGATTGAACGGTTTCCGGCATGGTATCATAAAATTGCTGTTTCCCCCATGGGAAAGGGAAAGGCGTTACAGGCACCAGTTGCTCAAAAGTAATATCGGCTTTGCCTTCCAGCGGAGCCAACACATGATCAATAATCCTCTTCAATTGCCCTGTCTGTGTATAATATACCACCAGGATCTTCGGTCTTTCGTTCATAAAAGGAATAGGAGTTCAACAATTCAAAACGTAAATCAAACAGTTCAAATAGTAAAATCTACAATTCAAGCCGTAAACATACAAAAAAACGGCAATGATTCATGTGATTTAATGATAATTTGACGCGAATTGTTGATGGGGTGGGGTATTTATTAAGGGGGTAATGTCTTGTGCCCCAGCCAGGTACAGCATCAGCGGGATAATTAAAGCGAATGCTGTACCTGGACTCAAGGACTTGATATTGTTTTCTTCAAAACATCTCTATAAACTCTCTAACGCCGCCAAATATGATATTGAGAATGTTAAAGATTTGTAAATGTTGAAGCTTATTTTTTACTAATACTGCCAGAACCCGCTACAGAAGAGGAAATTTGCGGGGTACCCTTGTAATTTACGTTTCCGGAGCCGGCAATTTTTGCATCCAGCTTTACGCTGGCATATACATCTGCATCACCGCTACCTGCAATATTTACACTTACATTTTCCGATAGCAGCTCATCTGCCTCAAAATTACCGCTGCCTGCAATAGACAAATTAACATCCTTTGTTTCGCCTTTCAGGAACATATCGCCGGAACCGGCAATGGAGGCTTTTACTGCCGGGGCGTTGATTTCGCCTTTGAGGTTACCGGAGCCGGACAGGTTGAACTTCACATCAGATCGGGAAGTAAATTTGCCATCCAGTTTCAGGTCGCCGGAGCCAGCCAGGCTGGCCTCATTGATTTCCGGGGTGGTGAGGAATACGTTCAGATCTTTATGGGTGCTGATGGAAACGCCGCGTTTCAATCTTACAATGAGGCGGCCGTCTTCTTCTACCAGCTCCACCAGTGGGGCGATATTATCTTCTGCCTCAATAACAGCCGCTTTGGCAGCGCCCTGTGTGAGGTATACATTCATGCTTCCTTCTACTTTGATCCTTTGAAAGGGGACTACCTGCCGTTCTTCCTTGATAACATGGCCGTTACCTTTTACACGATTTTGTCCGATTACATCACAGGAATAAAAGAGTACAGAAACAGAAGAGGCCACTATGGCCTGATACAGGAGCGATTTTGCTGATATCATGGGTTTAAATTATAATAGAAAGATACGCCAGATTTCCGAAATTCGAATTTCCAAATCCGAAATTCGTGGAAGGACTTTATCTTTGCACCACCATGACAGAAAAGATACTTATCCTCGATTTCGGTTCCCAGTATACACAGCTGATTGCACGCAGCATCCGTGAACTGAATGTTTATTGCGAAATTAAACCTTGCCTTCAGCCCATTGCCTGGGACGAAACTATTAAAGGTGTTATATTATCAGGCAGTCCTTTTTCGGTGAATGATGAGCATGCGCCTATCATTGATATTGCCGCGATTGCTGCAAAAGTACCCGTACTCGGTATTTGCTACGGCGCACAGATGATGGCCAAAGTTTTTGGCGGTGAAGTGGCTAAAAGCAACCTCCGTGAATATGGACGCGCCTTTATGGAGCACAACGACAAAGAGGAAAAGTTATTATATGATATCTCTGCAAAAAGCCAGGTATGGATGAGCCACGCAGATAGCATTAAACGTATTCCTGAAGCTTTCGAAATTATTGCCACTACAGAAAATATCCCGGTAGCAGCTTTCAAAAATACTACGCTGGCCGCCAACCCGATGTTTGGTTTACAATTCCACCCGGAAGTAACCCATTCCCTGGAAGGTAAGCTGATCCTCCGCAACTTCCTGTTACACATCTGTAACTGCAGCCAGGACTGGACACCGGCGGCTTTTGTACATGAAACCGTAGAAAAGATCAAGGCGCAGGTAGGCGATAAAAGAGTGGTAATGGCCCTCAGCGGCGGTGTGGACTCTACCGTTGCCGCTGAACTGATCCATAAAGCCATCGGCAAAAACCTGTTCTGCATCTTTGTGGATAATGGTTTGCTGAGAAAAGACGAATTTGAAACCGTACTGGAATCTTATAAACACATGGGACTGAACGTAAAAGGGATCAATGCAAAAGATCTTTTTTACGGAAAACTGGCAGGCGTTTCCGATCCGGAACAAAAACGAAAGATCATCGGTGGCCTGTTCATCGATGTTTTCCAGCAGGAAGCCACTCACCTTACTGATATCTCTTTCCTGGGCCAGGGTACCATTTACCCCGATGTAATTGAATCCGTTTCCGTAAACGGTCCTTCCGTTACTATCAAGTCGCACCACAACGTAGGCGGGCTGCCGGAAAAGATGAATATGCAACTGGTAGAACCGCTGCGCTTCCTCTTTAAAGATGAAGTACGCCGCGTGGGTCGTGAAATTGGCATCAGCGAAATATTCCTGGGCCGCCATCCTTTCCCGGGTCCTGGCCTGGCCATCCGTATCCTCGGCGCCATTACCCCCGAAAAGGTACACATGCTGCAGGAAGCGGATAATGTATATGTAGAAGGACTGAAAGAAGCCGGCTTATACGACAAAGTATGGCAGGCGGGCACCATCCTGCTACCGGTTCAAAGCGTTGGCGTAATGGGCGACGAACGTACCTACGAATTCACAGTAGCTTTACGTGCAGTAACTTCTGTAGACGGAATGACCGCCGATTGGGCGCATTTGCCTTATGAATTCCTCGCTAAAATGTCTAACGACATCATTAACAAGGTAAAAGGCATTAACCGCGTAGTATACGATATCAGCTCCAAGCCACCTGCTACCATTGAGTGGGAATAAAAAAAGGAAGCAATAAAATACTGAGCTATAGTTACGGAGTTGTGGATAGACAGATAATTTCTTCTATCCATAACTCCGTAATGCTTTATTTCACATTCCCCGGAATGATTTTTGTAAATTAGCGCCAATTATGAACCACTTAGTTTCAATTAAGCACCTGTTATCCGGATTGGCTTTATTGGTTTTGATCAGCTCCTGCTCATCTACCAGGAAAAGTGCCAGTAAGGTAGACGGGCCACCACCATCTCTGAGTAAACCTACACCGGCCAAAAAACCGGAGGATAATAAGAAAGACGCTGCAAAAGCGCCTTTTAATGTGCCCGCATTTGGGAAAGAAGTTAAAAAAGCTTCCTATAACATTGCCTTCTTCGCACCATTATACCTCGATTCCGTTTTTGCCAACAGCAGTGAAATTCCCGGCCGCACCATGCCACGGTATGTATTGCCTGGTCTCGAATTTTATGAAGGCGCGCAACTGGCACTGGATACGCTGCAACAACAGGGATATAACCTGAAAGTGACCGTATATGACAGCAAAGCAAGGCAAAGTGTATCTTCCCTGATCCGCAGCAAAGCGCTCGATGAAACGGACCTGATCCTGGGTGCTGTGAGCAACCCGGAGCTGAAAGAACTGAGCGACTTTGCCAAAAACAAAGAGATCAACTTTGTTTCCGGTACCTTCCCCAACGATGGCGGTATCAGCAACAACCCGTTTTTATACATCTCCAACAGCACGCTGAAAACACATTGCGACGCGCTCCAGAATTATATCCAGGACGCATTTGCCACTAAAAACATTGTGTTGTTCCGAAGGAACACGGCCTTTGAAACAAGGCTGGCAGCAGATTTCAAGGCATCCTATGATAAAATGGAAAGTACCAAAAAATCAAGGATCCGGGAAGTAGTATGGAATGAGGCCACCACACCAGAAGAAATTTCCAAATACCTGCTGGCAGACCGTACCAATGCTGTCATCGTAACTGCCCTGGATGAAGCCAGCGCCAAAAGCCTGCTGCGTAAGCTGAGCATTTCTGCCACTACCTATCCGCTGCAGATCTTTGGTATGCCCACCTGGGACGTGATTAAGCTGAAAGAACCCGAGTTTAAAGGCTTACAGGTATTTTATTCATCTCCCTATTATAACGACAAAACAGATTACTACAGCCGGTATGTTTCCGATTATTTCCGCAGGGTATACAAAGCACGCCCGTCTGACATGGCTTTCAAAGGCTTTGACCTGACCTACTACTTTGTAAAACTGCTGTATACCAATGGCGTTTATTTCAACAATATGGTGAGTACTTCCCCCAAAGTGATCACCAACTATAACTTCCTTCCGGTGTATCTGAAAGAAGGAGAGGAAACGCCTTCCTACTTTGAAAATAAAAATATCTACATCATCCAGAAGGGCGACAGCGTAGACATTAAAATGAATAAATAGTTGCTTTGCAACACCACTTACTTCGTGCCACGGCGGTTGTCGTGGCACGATTTTTTTTACGTACATTCCCTATATGAATGTGCTGCAATTTACCGACAACGGCATCTACTGCCCTGCAGGCGATTTCTACATTGATCCCTGGAAACCCGTCAAACGAGCGGTGATCACGCATGCACATTCCGATCACGCCAGGTGGGGAAATCAATACTACTTATGTGAAAATGCCAGTGTTCCCTTACTGCGGTTAAGGCTTGGCAACGACATCCAGGTACAGGGCGTCGCCTATGGAGAAACTATTTTTTTTAACGGGGTAAAAGTATCCCTGCATCCCGCAGGCCACATCATTGGCTCCGCACAGATACGGGTGGAACAGGATGGAGAAGTATGGGTAGCCAGCGGGGATTACAAACTGGAAAATGATGGGCTGTCGGCCCCCTTCGAACCTATCCGCTGCCATACGTTTATTACCGAATCTACTTTCGGGTTACCTATTTACCGTTGGGCGCCGCAGCAACAGATCTTTGATGGCATCACCCAATGGATATACGAAAATCAGCAGGCCGGTAAGGCCAGTGTGCTACTGGCTTACAGCCTGGGGAAAGCACAACGGCTGCTATATCACCTGAAAGATAAAGTGGATCATTTTCTGGCGCATGGCGCCATCGCCATTCCCCATGAAGTGCTGCTGCAGGAAGGATGGGCGCTACCTCCCGTAGAAAGAATAACGCCCGAAACACCTAAAACTGCGTTTAAGAATGCGGTAATTATTGCCCCGCCTTCGGCGGAAGATAATGTCTGGATGCGCAGATTCCAGCCATACTCACTGGGTATTTGCAGTGGCTGGATGCAGGTGCGTGGTAATATGCGCCGCAGGAATGCGGATGCGGGATTTGTATTATCGGATCATGCGGATTGGGCCGGCTTGCTGGAGGCGGTAACCGCTACCGGAGCAGAACAGGTATATGCCACTCATGGCTTCAGCAGCGTATTTGCCCGTTATCTTACAGAAAAAGGTATTGCCGCCAAAGAAGTAACTACTTCGTATGGCGATGAGGAAATTATTAATAATCCTGAATCGTAAACCGTGCAACAATTTGCTGAACTGGTACAATTATTAAGCAACAGCACCAAAACCAATGAGAAGTTGGGGGCGCTGAGCCAATACTTTGCCACAGCGCCGGATAAAGATAAAACCTGGGTGCTGGCATTGTTTTCAGGTCGCCGGCCCAAACGAACGGTCAACAGCACACAACTGAAAACCTGGTGCATGCAGGCCACGGGGTTGTCCGACTGGCTTTTTGAAGAATGCTATCATACGGTGGGAGATCTCGGGGAAACCATCGCGTTGCTGCTGCCACCACGCACCACTCCTATAGCGGCGCCCCTGCATTACTGGCTGGAGCAGCTGCAGCAACTGGAGAAAGCAACCGAAGAAACGAAACAGGCTTTTATTTTGCAGGCATGGGATGCATTGGACAGCGGGGAAAGGTTTGTATTCAACAAGCTGATCACCGGTGGATTTCGTATAGGCGTGTCGCAGAAAATGATGGTGAATGCACTCGCTAAAACGTACCAGATTGAACCTGCTACGCTTTCACATATGATCAGCGGCAACTGGGATCCGCATAATGTTACGATCGAAGAACTGCTGCATCAGCATACTACCGGCGCAGACGCTTCCCGGCCATATCCATTTTATCTCGCTTACGCACTGGAAGGATTACCGGAATCACTGGGGCCGGAAACAGACTGGCAGGCGGAATGGAAGTGGGACGGCATCCGCGGGCAGATCATCAAGCGGGAAGGACAACTGTTTGTATGGTCGCGGGGAGAAGAACTGATCACTGAAAAGTTCCCGGAGTTTACGCCATTAACTGCCGCTCTACCGGATGGTACTGTACTGGATGGAGAAATACTCACCTTTGCCAATGGCCTCCCACTACCCTTTCAAACACTGCAAACCAGGATAGGCCGTAAAAATGTAACCCGCAAACAACTCCAGGAAGCACCGGTTATATTCCTGTGTTACGATCTGTTGGAATGGGAAGGAACCGATATCCGGGAAAAAACGCTGGCAGAACGCCGTGCACTCCTGGAAGCGCTGGTGCAGAATATGCAGATGCCGGTATTGCAGTTATCGCCCGAAATTATTTTTGACAGCTGGGATCAGTTAACGCAACTGCGGCTTCAATCACGCGATAAAGGCAGTGAAGGACTGATGCTCAAGAAAAAGATAACCGCTTACCAGGTAGGCCGCAAACGCGGCGACTGGTGGAAGTGGAAAATAGATCCACTGGTAATAGATGCCGTGATGATATATGCACAGAAAGGTCATGGCCGCCGTTCAAATTTATATACTGATTACACTTTTGCAGTAAAAGATGGCGATCAACTGGTAGCCTTTACCAAAGCCTATTCCGGCCTGACAGACAAAGAAATTGCGGAAGTGGATAACTGGATCAAGCGCCACTCTATTGAAAAATTCGGACCGGTAAGAACGGTGCAGCCGCAGCTGGTATTTGAAATTGCCTTTGAAGGCATTGCCGCCTCTAACCGCCACAAATCCGGAGTAGCCCTGCGCTTTCCACGTATCAACCGGTGGAGGAAAGATAAGCCGGTAGCAGAAATAAATACGCTTGAAGACCTGAAAGAACTATTGCGGGTGAACGGCCACAACACCAGCAGCTGATTGATTGCGCCTATAAAATACCAGCAGCTGTATAATAGCTGCCAGCGCAATCATCGCCAGCATGGTTAATCCTGCGCCATAGCTGCTCCAACCCTTTATTGAAGCCAGCTGCATCATCAATCCGACCAAAGATAAACCCAGGCCGCCGCCCAACGCATTGGCCGTCCCATTAATGCCAGAAGCAAGTCCCTGCTGTGGTTCGGGCACCGACTGCACCGCCAGGATAGTTACGCACGGGAAAGTAATAGCCATACCAAATGAATTGATACAGCCTACCGCGCAAAAAATAAACAACAACCTATAATCTGTGAAGTAGCTCACGATAAAAAAGAGTATGCCACATGCCATAAAAGCATTTCCCAGCATGCCTGTTTTTACCACGCCCAGCCTGCTAAACAAACGGGGTAATATAAATTTTGAAATGACACCTGATAAAATACTAAAGGGGAATAACAGCAGGCCGGCCTGTGAAGAGGTGAAGTGCAGATCCTGTTGCAGGTAGATGGTGAGCATAAAAATATAGCTTAGAAAGATACAACCCAGCATTACTGCTCCTATATTTCCGGTGATCACCCCCTGTAACCTGAACAGTTTAAAGTCTACTAACGGAGACGGATGTACGCGTTCACGGCGTATAAAAAACATACCGGCTGCGAGGAACAGTAATAACCACAGGCAGTATTCCATATAGTGGTAGGTGATATTGCCAAGATCATGGATCAGCCATGCTGCCAGCATCATCAGTCCGGTAATCAATAATGCACTGAGTAAGTTATGCGCTGGTTTTGCCGCGGTCTTTTCATCAGCGGGAATATATGCCATCGCCAATATCACTGCCAGTCCTATTACCGGTACATTAATAAAAAATACCCATTGCCACCCGAGATAATTGCTGATTAATCCGCCGATAGCAAGCCCCGTGGCAAATCCAATGCCCGCTGTAGCGCCAAAAATTCCGAATGCGCGGTTTCTTGCTACCGGTTCTTTAAAAGTATTGGTAATAATAGCCATTGCCGCCGGAATGGCTAATGCCACACCGGCGCCTTGCAGTGCCCTGCATACCAGCAGCCAGGTGAAGTTTTGGGAAAAACCTGCTGCCAGGGAAGCCAGCACAAAACAGCAGGCGCCTGTTACAAATACTTTCTTTCTTCCTATAGTATCTGCCAGCCGGCCGCCAAGCAATACGAGTCCCCCATAAAATAAAACATACACGGTTTGTACCCATTGAATGGCAGCTGCATCAAAATGAAAAAATGATTCCATCTGCGGAATCGCCATGTTGAGCACAGATACATCCAATGCTTCAAAGAAGATAGCCATGCAGGCAACTGTTAATATGATTCGTTCCTTTTTCACGGTACAAACGTATTAAAACATCTCAAAAGGAATTTAAATCCTAAAAATTTAGAACAAACGGCTATAATCACACAATAAATTAGATATTTGTTCCAAACACATATGCACATGGCAAGCAAAAAAGAAAATAATACGGAGGACATACAATTGAACCTGGATGAGAAAGACCTGGGTATCCTGAAGTTATTACAGCAGGATGCAAAAATGACCATCCGGGATATTGCCCGTCAGCTGAACCTCAGCACTACTCCGGTGTACGAGCGGATCCGGAAAATGGAACAGGCAGGCGTTATCAAACAATATGCAGCCATCGTAGATCCCAGGAAGATTAATAAGAGCCTCACTGTTTTATGTTATATCACCCTGAAAGAACACAATAAAAAGTGCGGTAAGAAATTCATCCAGGAAATACTGGGTTTCACGGAAGTAACGGAGTGCCTGAATATTTCAGGAGAGTTTGACTTCATGATCAAAGTACAGGTAAAAGACATGGATGAGTACCGTGAATTTTACGTGAATAAACTGGGTGAGTTAGACAATCTGAGTCATACACAAAGCATATTTGTGATTTCCGTGATTAAAGCAACGCACCAGGTAGTGTTTTAACGCCAGCAAACGGGTTAGGGATCAGCAGCACACGATAAAATTGATACACAAAAAAATATTTACTGTAACCTTATAACTTATTTACCCGTTTTAAACCTATGAAATACCTTTACCTATCCCTGTTAATGTTTGTAACTGCTACTGTCACTGCCCAAAAGAAATCTTTTCAATCTGCTGCCGGAATAGGTGGTATTGGCGGCTATCATTACGGCGCCCTGGCGTTCAGTTTTGAGCCCCGATTTAATTTTTATGAATTTTCTGAGAAGGAGAGTTTATCAGTTGGCGCCTGCTTTGCGATGGGCCCTTCTATTGGTTCTGACCGGCGTACTGATCGCGATAAGATTTCCGGCGGTCCTATACAGCCAGGATGGATGGTGAATATTCCCGTTACCGTTCATTATACTTTTGGCAATGCTGCCACTCCCCGAAGCTATAAATATATTGGGTACTCTGTTGGAGCAGGCTACGCAGCGCACAATGGCCGCCGCTATGTGGATCCGGGACCCGGTATCGATACGGTGGAAGTACATGCGCATGGCCTGGTGCTGGATGGCAGCATCAATTTCCCTATGGGTAATTCCTCATGGAGCCTGCAGTCTTCCTATATGTTTAACTTCAGTAATAACAATCCTGATATCAAAGGTATATTCAGCATGTCGTTGCTCTATAATATCGGCATCCGTATACATCAGCACAGGGAGAAACGGCACTACGACCACCCCAGGGAATACTATCACGAACTGGACCGGGAAATGAGAAAGAAAAAGATGGAGAGCCGGCGAAAAATTATGGCGCCACGGGGTTCATCAAATCAAAACCTGCGTGAAAGTCGAGATAGCCTGCTGCAGATTCCCCCGGATCAAAAACAACTACCATAGAACATACCGGCTTCCTGCTGCGGGAGTTGGCTGTTTCAAAAGCAATGCCCTGTTTCTTATCCTCATATACTACAATTTTTCTTGCCTTATTAGCAGATTCATAAGCCTGTGCTTTCTGAACATCCGGATATGCTTTTTTGATGGCTGCAATGCTGCTTCCAGGTCCCACGCCTTTATGGGTTCTGAACTTCGGTGAATTTACGCGGATCTGTTTTACGTACTGCGTGTCCTGTGTGCGCATCGCGGTAAATACTGCCAGCATATGCGACGAATCGATACTGTCGTCTTTTCTGCGGCTGTACCATATCCGCCAGGCTTTCATCATAGCGGCATCGCCGCCATCCGGTTTCCCCAATACTGCCAGGCTCTGTGCCGGTGCTTCGAGTTTTATTTGTCCGATTGATTTTCCGGGTGTGATGAGCCAGGCGCTTTTCTGGGCGAATGCTGCGGAGGTAGCGGATAAGATGGATAAGAAAATGATAAGGAGGCGCATAGTTTTCGTTTAGGAAATGAGTTCAAAAATGTTGCCATTAATAGTAACGTTCTCCTCTACAGAAAAGTTAAAATTGTAGTCAAAAATATATAAAACAGCAGCAGCAATGTGACGTTTACACAAACAATGGTGTATATACTTTGAACATAAAAATTACACCTAATGGTCAATATAAAAACATCATTTTTAGCAGATATTAAAAGCATGCTTTTTACCGCCAGACAGAAAGCATATGCCGCTGTTAATTCTGCAATGGTAGAAGTACACTGGAACATCGGCAAACGTATTTTTGAAGAAGAGCAGTTAGGAAGGAACGTGCAGATTATGGTACCTTTCTGATAAAGGAACTTGCAAGGCACCTAACTAAGGAGTTTGGGAAGGGTTTTGATGAAAGAGAACTACGCCGTATGCGGCAATTTTACCAGCTATTCCCAATTCGGGACGCACTGCGCCCCGAATTGAGTTGGACTCATTATCGCATTATTTTACGAGTTGACAGCCCAACAGCCAGGCAATATTACCTTATAGAGACTGCAGAGCAATCCTGGAGTACTCGCCAGCTTGAACGCAATATCAATACCCTTTATTACGAACGGATATTATTGAACTCTAATAAAAGGAAGGCCTTATTGGCCGAGCAAAAAATGGAAAAACAAAGCCTGACGATGTTATCAAAAACCCTTATGTTTTGGAATTTCTAGGATTAGAGTGGCCAACCGGATACTCAGAAAGCGAAATTGAGTCTGCGATTATTACCAATTTACAATCATTCTTACTCGAATTAGGTAAAGGCTTCTCATTCGTTGGACGCCAATATCGTATTAAGACAGATACTAAAGTGTTTTTCATAGACATGGTTTTCTACAACTATATTTTAAAATGCTTCGTATTAATTGACCTGAAAATAAAGGACCTCACACATCAGGATATTGGGCAGATGGATATGTATGTTCGGATGTTTGAAGATCTCAAAAAAACAGAAGGAGATAATCCTACTATTGGAATTATTCTCTGTGCTGAAAAAGACCAAGCTATAGTTAAATATAGTATGCTGGAAGAAGGTAAACAAATTTTTGCGGCAAAGTACCGGCTTGTATTACCAACTGAGGAGGAACTGAAAAATGAACTTGAACGCGAAAAGCAATTTATCCGGGAGCAAATTGCCAATAAGCAACCAGCTTCTTAAAAATCTATTTTTAGCAAATCTCGTGTACCTTTACCCCCATGTTACTCAAATTTCCCAAAGATCAAAACGGGCAGCAGATCCTCAAAGCAGGCAATACCCACTTCGCCATGTTAAAGCAAAGGAGTAAGGCTGATAAACGCACTATATTCCTGACGGAAAACGTGATAATATTTGTATTGGCGGGACATAAACTGCTGCATTTCGACCAGCATACTGTAAAAGTGGAAGCGGGTTCTGTATTGCTAATGAAACGTGGGTTTTACGTAATGTCCGACTATGTGAGGGAAGAAATACAATTTCAAAGTTTGCTGTTATATTTTTCAGATGAACAACTGCGCAGGTTCCTCCATAAATACAATTACCTTACGCCTGTAAAATCTGCTGCCACCAGTCATCTTACCTTGCCCATTACTCCATTGCTGGAAGTTTTCGGGGAACATTATACCGCCTACTTTACACAAACACCGTCTACGCTGGCGGCGCTGTTATCTGTAAAACTATACGAGGCATTCCTCCTATTGCTGGCTACGCCGCAACATGCTTCCGTGCTGGCGTTTATGCAACAGATTGTATATGCACAGCCGCAGGACATTGCCTTTATTGTAAAACAACATCTGTTTCAACCTATTACCCTGGCAGAAATGGCCAGGTTGTCCGGCCGCAGCCTGGCTTCCTTCAAGCGGGATTTCCAGCAGCAATACCAGTCCTCGCCCCGGCGGTGGATCAATGAGCAGCGACTGTCCTATGCACACATGCTCCTGGAAACCACTACACAGCAGGTAGCTGAAATAGCTATTGCCTGTGGCTTTGAAAGCACGTCCCACTTCATTCGCATCTTCAAACAAACTTATGGTATCACGCCCAATCATGTAAGAGCCAAAAAAGCTATCATCTGAGCTTTTTCCGTTACCGGCGATGCGTATTCGGGGATAATTTTGCATTTATAAAAAGAAGAATATGCAAACATTATCTGAAAAGAATAAGGCAGTGGTAAAACGCTTCAATGAAGAATTCCTGGTGAAAGGCAACCTGCAGGCTTTTGAAGAAATAGTAGCACCGGACTTTATTAACCATACTGCACCTGCCGGCAACAACGACCGTATTGCCACCCGCGATTTTATCCTACAGTTACTACACCCTGCTATGCCGGATCTTCAACTGGAAATTTTTGATATGATAGCGGAAGATGACAAGGTAGTAACCCGCAAAGCATTTACAGGCACCTTCACCGCACCTTTTATGGGACAGGCGCCCACCGGCAAAAAAGCCACTCTGCGTATTATTGATATCATACAGCTGAAAGACGGGCAATACATTGCCCACTGGTCTATCCGTGAAATGATCACCACATAAATTATTTGCTGAAATATGCTTATTTTAAGCGTATGAACCGCAAACACTTTTTGTCTGCTCTTATTACCACCGGCGCGGGCCTGCCGGCACTGCAAACACTCGCCGGCATTGGGTTATCTGCTCCTTCAGATAAGAAGGAACCGCTTGTTCCTCCTTATCTGAAACCCGGTGATATCATCGGCATTACCTGCCCCGCAGGATATATCAGCAGGGAGGAGATCCAGCCCGCGATCCGGATTATGGAAAGCTGGGGTTTTAATATTCGTATAGGCAAAACCGTGGGCGACCGGGACTATAGTTTCGGCGGTACCGATGCGGAACGACTCGCGGATTTACAAGCCATGCTGAATGATGATGATATTAAGGCTATTATGTGCGGCCGGGGTGGTTATGGTACCGCACGGATTGTGGACAAACTCGACTTCTCCCGCTTTCAGCGGAAACCCAAATGGGTGATTGGTTTCAGCGACGCTACCGTATTGCATTGCCATATTAGCCGGCACTTTGGTATCGCTTCCCTGCATTCAAAAATGTGTAACAGCTTCCCGGACGATTTCGGAAAATCAGAACCCGTTATCCAGGATACCATCATGTCTATCTACCAGGCGCTTACCGGCAAAAAAATGCAATACAGCGCCTTACCGGATACCCGCAACAGGAAAGGAAAGGCGAGAGGGGTGCTCACCGGCGGTAACCTGTCTATTATTCAAAGTATGTCAGGCACCAATTCGGAAATTGACACCAACGGGAAGATCCTGTTTCTGGAAGAGGTGGGCGAATACCCGTATAGCCTTGACCGTATGTTAGGCACCCTGCAGCGCTCACATAAACTCGATAATCTCGCAGGCCTTATCATTGGCGGATTTAACAGGATTAAGCCGGATGATCCCGGTGAAGAATTTGGCAGAACCGTGTATGATATGGTACTGGAAAAAGTGAAAGATTTTAACTTCCCCGTGTGTTTTAATTTCCCCGTAGGACATCAGAAAAATAACTATGCCCTTAAATGCGGCATGATGCATTCCTTCTATGTTGGCGACGACACGGTTACTTTAAAGGAATAATTACTTTACAAGAAATGTAATGATAAATAACACGGCCAGTACATACATGACCGGGCTGATGCTTTTGTATTGCCCGGTTAATACTTTCAGTAATACGTAAGACAACATACCAAACACAATGCCTTCTGCAATGCTATAGCTGTATGGCATCATCACAATAGCCAGGAATGCAGGAATTGCTTCTGTTACATCATTGAAATTAATTTTGGTGACCGCTCCCATCATCAACATCCCTACAATGATCAAAGCCGGTGCAGTGGCAGCTTGTGGAATCATAGCAAAAACAGGTGCAAAGAAAAGGGAGAGCAGGAACATAACAGCTACTGTAAGCGCCGTTAAACCGGTTTTACCACCGGCGGCAATTCCGCTGGCACTTTCTACATAAGCGGTTACTACGCTGGTCCCTAATAAGCCTGCCGCCGTAGTACCCACCGCATCTGCCATCAAAGCCTGCTTGGCGCGGGGAAGCCGGCCCTGCTCATCCAGCAGGCCTGCCTTATTACAAAGACCAATCAGCGTTCCTACCGTATCAAACAGGTTTACCATTAACAAGGTGAACAGGATCATCACCATATCCAGGGTGAATATTTTATCGAATTGCAGCTTAAAGGCTATCGGCGCCAGCGAAGGCGGCAGACTTACCAGGTGACCATTGGCCGGCAAATGCGTGATGCCAAGCGGAATACCCACTACCGTTGCAGCCAGGATACCAATCAGCAACGCGGCATTCACATTCCGGTACATCAGCACCGCACTTACGATCAGTCCTATCAGCGCTACCAGGGGGCCGATACTGGTCACATCGCCCATCTTCAGGATCACACCATCCAGCTTTCCGCCGCCCACATGATGCATCCCCGTTTCAATAATACCTGCATTGGCCATGCCTATCAAGGCAATCAATAACCCGATACCCACTGAAATAGCATGCTTCAGATTTTCCGGTATGCTGTTGATGATCGCCTCCCGGATCCTGAACATCGACAAAAAAATAAAAATAATGCCTTCCAGGAAAACGGCCGTAAGCGCAAACTGCCAGCTGTAGCCCATAGAAGATACAATGGTGTAGGCGAAAAATGCGTTTAGGCCCATCCCCGGCGCTACGCCAATAGGTAACCTGGCATATAATGCCATCACCAATGTGCCAATGGCAGCGGCCAGGGCAGTAGCGGTAATCAACGCATTAAAATCCATTCCTGTGCGCGACAGGATACTGGGATTAACGGCCAGGATATACGCCATGGTGGAAAAGGTGGTTAACCCTGCCAATACTTCTTTCTTAACAGTAGTGTGATGTTCGGAGAGCCGGAAAAATTTTGCGAGCATGATGCAAAAATAAGCGTTTCACGATTTATCATTTTATCCTAATTTCATTCCTATGCAACAACGTTCGGGTGGATGGAAAGTGATTAATAATTGGTTGGGCGAAAAAGAACTGAAGCCCTTCAAATTCCAGGAGGATGCCTGGAAGGCTTACCTGCAGGGCAAATCAGGAATCGTAAATGCACCTACAGGTTTCGGAAAAACCTTCTCCCTGTTCCTGGGCGCCGTTATCGCCTGGATAGATGCGCACCCGAAAGATTATACCCACAAAACAAAAAACGGGTTACAGCTATTATGGATAACGCCGTTGCGTGCGTTGGCCAAAGACCTGGGCCGGGCCATGGAAAGCGCCCTGCAGGAACTCAATGTTCCCTGGCAGGTAGGCATCCGCAGTGGCGACACACCCGTTGCCACGCGGGCGGCACAAAAAAAGCAAATGCCGGAAGTACTTATTATTACACCGGAAAGCCTGCACCTGCTGCTGGCGCAGAAAGAATACCCTTCCGTATTTAAATACCTGCACACCGTGGTGGTAGACGAATGGCATGAGCTGATAGGCAGTAAACGCGGCGTAATGGTGGAACTGGGTCTCAGCCGGCTGAGGGGACTGCGACAGCATCAGCTAAAAGTCTGGGGGATTTCCGCTACCATCGGCAACCTCGATGAAGCGCTGGAAGTGTTGCTGGGCCCCTATCATAGCGATGGCCTTATTATCCGCGCCAAACTGAAAAAGAATATTGCCCTGAAAAGCGTGATCCCCCACGAAATAGAAAATTATCCGTGGGCAGGGCATCTCGGCATCAAAATGCTGCCACAGTCGTTACCCATTATCAACGACAGTCAAACCACCCTGATATTTACCAATACCCGGTCACAGTCGGAGCTGTGGTACCAGGCGCTTCTCCGCGAAGATCCCATGCTGGCAGGCGCACTGGCTTTGCACCATGGCTCTATAGATATGGAACTGCGTATATGGGTGGAAGAAGCCCTGCACAACGGTATCCTGAAAGCGGTGGTATGTACGGCCAGCCTGGACCTCGGGGTGGACTTCCGGCCGGTAGACAGCGTTATACAGGTGGGCAGCCCGAAAGGGGTGGCCCGATTCCTGCAAAGAGCCGGCCGTAGCGGACATCAGCCGGGAGCCATCAGTAAAATTTTCTTCCTGCCTACCCATGCCCTGGAACTGGTAGAAGCGGCAGCGCTGAAAGCCGCTATGGAACAGGATCTTATAGAAAGCCGGATGCCGGTGCTACTCGCTTATGATGTATTACTCCAATACCTCATGACGCTGGCGGTATCCGACGGCTTTCATGCCAATGAAATATGGGAAGAAGTAAGACATACCTTTTGCTATCAGCATATTACCGAAGATGACTGGCAGTGGCTCCTCTCCTTCCTCACCACCGGCGGCGAGGCGCTGGGCAGTTATGATGAATTCAAAAAAGTAGAGCGGGAAGGTAACTTCTACATCTGCCGCAGCCGGATGATGGCCATGCGCCACCGTTTACATATAGGCACCATTGTAAGCGACGCGATGCTCAAAGTGAAGTTCATGAGCGGAGGCTACATCGGTGTCATCGAAGAGGGTTTCATTTCCCGCCTGTCGCCCGGCGATTCCTTTACCCTGGCTGGCCGCAACCTGGAATTTGTCCTGATCAAAGATATGACGGTACTGGTCCGCAAATCAAATTCAAAAAGATCGATTGTGCCCAGCTACCAGGGCGGCCGTATTCCACTTTCTTCCAACCTGGGACGGATGCTGCGCGAAAAATTTAATGAGGCGCTTTCGCGTAATACAAAAGATCCGGAGCTGATTGCCTTACAACCACTGTTCAACCTCCAGGAAGAACTGTCGCATATTCCAAAAGCCAATGAACTGTTGATTGAACAGATAGCCACCAAAGATGGTTACCACCTTTTCGTGTATCCTTTCGAAGGGCGGCTGGTGCATGAAGTAATGGCGGCGCTGCTGGCTTACCGGATCAGCCGTATCCAGCCCATTACTTTTTCTATCGCCATGAATGACTATGGCTTTGAGTTGTTGTCTGATCAGCCTATTCCGCTGACGGCCGAAAACGCCAAACAGCTTTTTTCTACCGAAAACCTGCTGATGGAGCTGCAAACCAGTGTAAACTCTACCGAGATGGCCCGGCGAAAATTCCGCGACATTGCGGTGATAGCCGGTTTGATATTCCAGGGATATCCCGGTAAACACAAGGCTAACCGTCACCTGCAATCGTCGGCTTCGTTGTTGTTTAACGTGTTCAAAGACTACGATCCGCAAAACCTGCTGCTAAAGCAGGCTTTCAACGAAGCGTTCTTTTACCAGATGGAAGAGGCCCGTTTGAGGGAAACGCTGGAACGCATTGCCGTTAGCAGGATCGTGATCACCACACCACAAAAGCTCACGCCTTTCTGCTTCCCGATTAAAGTAGACAGTTTACGTGACACCATGACCAGCGAAAAGCTGGAAGACCGGATCAAAAAATTGATCACGGTGAACGGTTAAGAAATCTCTAATTTGCACCTCATTAAAAAACAGTTGATCCAGTGGTCGCGGAAATATTTCACTTTCAGGAACAGCATTGGCATTTATCACCTCAGCGGGCAATTTTCTGGGAAGAAGAAAAAGCGCTGATCCTTTCAGATCTGCATCTGGGGAAGGCGGCTCATTTCAGGAAGGCAGGGATTGCCGTGCCGGCGGGTATTGTACAGGAAGACCTGTTCCGGTTACAGCAACTGATTACCCATTACCTGCCAGACAGAATTATTATAGTGGGAGATATGTTTCATAGCCGGGAGAACAATGAAGTGCAGTATTTTAAATTATGGCGGCAGCAGTTTTCCAGGATCTCCTTCGACCTGGTGAAAGGTAATCATGATATTATGGCCGATGCTGTGTATGAGCAGCTGCAGATCAATGTACACCCTGCACTTACTTTGCGTAATATTCATTTTATCCATGAGCCTTGTGAAGACAACAATGGCTTCGCCTATACTTTTTCCGGACACCTGCACCCGGCTTTCGTGATGCATGGAGCCGGCAGGCAACGGCTGCGTTTACCCTGCTTTTATTTTGGCCGGCATTGCGGCATTTTACCCGCTTTTGGCCACTTTACCGGTTCCGCGAACCTTGACCCCGAGGAAAGGGATCCTGTGTTTGTAATAGCCGGAAAATCGATTATACGCGCCCAATGAAGATTGCTAGTCACGATATATATACCCATCCTTTGCCGGCAGATCATCGTTTCCCGATGCTTAAGTATGAACTGATACCAGCACAGCTGCTGCGGGAAGGCATTATCACCCCCTGGCAGTTATTCGCTCCCGAACCGGTTACAGAAGAAACTATTCTCTTAACACATACCGCCGCATATTGGCATAAGCTGAGAGACCAAACGCTGGAGCCCCGGGAACAGCGGAAAATAGGCTTCCCCCAATCGCCTGCGCTTACCCTGCGCGAGATGGTGATTACACAGGGCACCATCGATATTTCGCTGCATGCGCTCGATCATGGTATTGGTTTTAATGTAGCTGGCGGCACCCACCACGCGTTTGCGGATCATGGGGAAGGTTTCTGCCTGCTCAACGATTTTGCTGTAGCTGCCAATTACCTGCTGCACCGGCAACGTATCAAACAGGCAGTGGTGATAGACCTCGACGTGCACCAGGGCAACGGCACCGCCGCACTGTTTGCTGGTAACCCTCATGTATATACGTTTAGTATGCATGGCGCACACAATTATCCATTTCATAAGGAAACATCCGACTGGGATATTCCCCTGGCAGACGGTATGGATAACGGCACTTACCTGCAGTTGCTGGAAGAAGCCCTGCCAGTGCTGATTAACCGGGTTAAACCGGATCTTGTTTTTTATCTTTCCGGGGTGGATATCCTGGAAACGGATAAATTCGGGAAGCTGAAGGTTACGCAGCAGGGCTGCCTGGAACGGGATGAAATGGTTTTCCATTCACTGAAAAAACATCACATCCCCTGTGCAGTGGCGATGGGAGGAGGTTATTCCACCCACATCCGCGATATCGTAAATGCGCACTGTAATACTTTTAAGGCAGGCATCCGTATTTACGGTTAAATAATTTTCCCGTCTTTCATTACCAGCTGGCGGTCGCTCATGGGCGCCAGTTCTTCATTATGCGTAACAATGATAAAGGTTTGCTTCAGTTTATCGCGCAGTTCCATGAACAGGTGATGCAGTTCCCGCGCGTTACGGGAGTCGAGGTTACCGGTAGGTTCGTCTGCCATTACCACGTCGGGATCATTGATGAGGGCGCGCGCTACAGCCACTCTTTGTTGTTCTCCGCCGGAGAGGGCGTTGGGTTTGTGCTCAAGCCGGTCTTTTAATCCGAGCGTTTCCAGGAGGAACACCGCTTTTTCCTTTACCTGGCTTTTGCGGGTGCCGGCGATATAACCGGGGATACACACATTTTCGAGGGCAGTGAATTCCGGCAGCAGGTGATGGAACTGGAAAATAAAGCCAATATGACGGTTCCTGAAATCGGCCAGGGCGTTTCCCTTTAAACCGGTCAGATTGACATCATTAAGCCAGATACTGCCAGCAGTAGGTGTATCAAGGGTTCCAAGAATGTGCAGCAAGGTACTCTTACCAGCTCCGGAGGAGCCTACGATGGTTACAATCTCTCCCTTACTGACAGTAATGTCTACCCCTTTTAATATGGGTAAATTGGAATAATTTTTGGTAACATTGCGAGCGGTTAGCATAACCCAAAGAAAAGTAATTAACCGATAAAATAGTAAAAGTTGTTTATTTCAAATTAAATAATACTTTTGCGGAAAATTAAAAAGTAAAAATTTTAATAAGATGTACTGGACATTAGAATTAGCTTCATACCTGGAGGACGCTCCATGGCCAGCTACTAAAGACGAACTTATCGACTACGCCATTCGTTCCGGTGCACCGATCGAAGTAATCGAGAACCTTCAGGAGCTGGAGGATGAAGGGGAAATTTATGAGGGGATTGAAGATATTTGGTCTGATTATCCGTCGCAGGATGACTTCTTCTTTAATGAGGATGAATATTAGCCAGTATCACTGACCGCACTCCCGTTCAACTATGACAAATAATTACTAAGCCGCTCCTGATAAGGAAGCGGCTTTTATTTTTGGTATTCAGAGATCCGGCGATGTGGCAGAAATGATTGTTTCTGCTGCATCGCCGGGCTCAATAAATAACTGGTTTATTTTTCCATCTGGTCGATCACCGGTTTGGAAACGCCGGTGAAGGAGAAACCTCCGTCGTGGAACAGGTTCTGCATGGTCACCATTTTGGTGAGGTCAGAGAACATGGCTACAGCGTAGTTAGCGCATTCGTCTGCAGTGGCATTACCCAGCGGGCTCATTTTCTCTGCATAGGACATAAAGCCATCGAAACCTTTCACACCGCCACCTGCGGTTGTTTTAACCGGTGACTGGGAGATGGTGTTCACACGTACTTTTTTGTGGGTACCGTAATGGTAACCGAAGCTGCGTGCAATTGATTCCAGCAGGGCTTTTGCGTCGGCCATTTCACCATAATCGGGGAATACACGCTGAGACGCGATATAAGACAATGCGATAACAGATGCCCATTCGTTCAGTGCATCCAGCTTGTAGGCTGTTTGCAGCACACGGTGCAAAGACATCGCAGAGATATCAAATGTTTTGTGATTAAAATCGTAATCCAGGTCGGTATAGCTTCTGCCTTTACGGATGTTCATACCCATTGCTACGGAGTGGAGAACGAAGTCGATCTTACCACCAAAGTGCTCCATGGATTTGTTGAACAGGTTGGCCAGATCATCCATATTGGTAACATCAGCCGGAATAACAGGTGCCTTACAGGTTTCCGCCAGTTTGTTGATCTCACCCATACGCAGGGCAATAGGGGCATTGGTAAGCACAATTTCAGCGCCTTCTTCCACGCAACGCAGTGCAGTTCTCCAGGCAATAGACTTGTCGTCCAGTGCGCCAAAGATGATACCTTTCTTCCCTTTTAATAAGTTATGAGCCATTTGGTCAAAAATTAATTTCGGCAAAAATAGTCGTTATAGTTGAAAAAAAAAGCTGTTAGCTGTCAGCGACCAGCATTTAGACGGTTAGTCTTTAACTAAATGCAGCCTGCTAAAGGCTAACAGCTATTATGAGATAGCAGTTTATTAATGTACGGCCAGCATTTCGCGGGCGTTCTCCAGCGCAGCGGCAGTAGGCCGTTCTCCACTCAGCATCTGGGCAATTTTATTCACCCGCTCGTCCTGCGACAATAAACGTACGCTGGTAGTTACTTTATCCGCTTTAGCGTCTTTATATACAAAGTAATGTGCATCTGCTTTCCCGGCTATCTGTGGCTGATGGGTAATACAGATGATCTGGTGTGATTTGGCCAGATCTTTCAGAATAACACCCACCTGGCGGGCAGCTTCTCCTGAAATACCGGTATCAATTTCATCAAAGATCAGGGTAGGCAGCGCTACCGACTGGGCTACCAGCGACTTGATGCATAACATGATGCGGCTCAATTCCCCACCGGAGGCCACTTTGCCCACTGGTGCAAACTGGTTGCTCTTATTAGCGTCAAACAGGAATTCGATGGTATCCTGTCCGTATGAATTGAGTTCTCCGGGTATGATGTCTACTTTCAGGCGGGCGTTAGGCATACCTACCTGCGCCAGTAAAGTGTTTACATGTTTTTCAAAAGGACCGGCCTGCTCCTGGCGATGCCCGGTGATGACGGCGGCCGCTTGCTGCAGGCTTTCTTTCAGCCGGGTTTGTTCCTGCTCCAGTGATGCCAGCTGTTCGTCCAGGTTCAGTACATCCTCTACTTTCTGTGTCAGCACTTCTTTGATGGCCAGCAATTCGGCAGTGGTATGCACCCCATGTTTCTTGAACAAACGGTAACCCAGCGCCATTCTTTCATTCACCAGTTCTATCCGTTGCGCATCATATTGTACATGGTCGTTGATGCTTTCCACCTCACCGGCAATATCCTGCAGTTCGAGATAAGTGGACAATAGCCGTTCAGATACCGCGGGCATCTCTTTATGGAAGGCAGATAAGGCCTGCAGCGATGACTGCAGCTGTTTCAGCTGTTGAAGAATGGGTTGTTCATCTTCCTTCAGCTGGAAATAAACCCGGTTCAGGGTGTTCTTTATTTCTTCTGCGTGACTCAATGTTTGCAGTTCTGCTTCCAGTTCTTCTATTTCGTTGGCGTTGAAGCCTGCTTCCGCCAGTTCATCAAGCAGGAAGCGGTTATAGTCCAGCTCTTTGTTGGCATTGTCGCGGTTATCCAGCAGCTGTTTATATTTCTTCTGTACCTGTGTGTACTGAACAAATCCCTGGTGGTACTGTTGCAGTTCCGTTGGTTTGTTTACCAGGGCATCGATCACTTCGCGCTGGAAATCGGCGTTACCGAGCGCCAGTGTATCAAATTGTTGATGGAGGTCTACCAGGTATCCGCTGAGTTCAGCCAGCTGGGAGATGTTCACCGGCGTATCATTTACAAACGCCCTTGATTTACCGGCAGCACTCACTTCTCTTCTTATGATCAGCTGATCTTCCAGATCCAGCTCATGCTGCTGGAAGAAGGCCGCCACCTGTGATTTCTTTACTTTAAAGAGCCCTTCTATGATGCATTTGCCGGTTTTATCGAACAATACTCCCGGGTCTGCTCTTTCTCCGAGTATCAGGGAAAGGGCTCCGAGGAGGATAGATTTACCTGCACCGGTTTCTCCGGTGATCACATTCAGGTTCCCTGAGAAGTCTACTTCCAGGTGATCGATAATTGCGTAGTTCTTGATGGTTAGTCGCTGTAACATAAGTAAGGAAATTCCTTTATGATGTTGAAAGCTCAGGTTCCGTTTACCCGCTGCATGCCTGCTTTGGCGCGCTGGTCAAGGGAATTCTTATAATCGTGGCCTTTCATGTTCAGACAACGCTGATAACATTCTATGGCTTTGGCTTTTTCGTTTCTCTTTTCATAAATGTAACCCATTTGGAGGGAAGCCCGTGCCGCATAATATTCCGGCCTGTTGCTGCCCACTTTCACGGTTACCTCGTACATGGCAATGGCCTGATCATCCTGCCCGCTTTCATCATATATGCGGCCCAAACGGTAGGCATATTCCAGCTTATCTTCCATTGCAGGGAATTCAGCCGCTTTTTTGGTAAGCAGCAATGCCAGCGCTTTATTGAAATATCCGCCATCGCTCAGTAAACGTACGCGCAACAGGAATGGGTTGGGCCATTTACCGGTTTTGGCTTCTTTCAGTGCCTGTTTGTCGGCGTCCGTTTCCAGTCCCCCTTTTGTGAGGATCAGGGCGCGGTATTTATCTGCCGCAGCCTGGTTTCCTTCCAGGTAATAATACCAGCTGAGTCGCTGCAAACACTCCTTCACATAAAACTTGCCTTTAAAATTACTGACAAACCGCTCCAGGTAAATATGTGCATCCGGATCCAGCCGTGTTAATTTCAGTAATCCCATTACATAATTGTAATACTGCATGTCCGCATACTCCGCTGTATCATTCCGTTCCTGCAACACTTTTATGCCGGTAGCTGCCCTTTGGTTGTTTAAAGAAAGGTTCGCCACCATTAAAGCAAACAGGTAGTTATTTTTAGTATCCAGTTGTTTTTTTTGTAAGAATTCCCACGTTTCTTCCGGTTTATTCACAATAAACAACATCAGGTAGCAATAATAGTAGTAAGATTCTTCCCGGAACATTCTGGCTTCGGGCGCATTGCTCTCAATGAACTTATTCACATTCGCCATCCCTTCTTTCATACTGCCCTTAAGGCCAAGGATATTGGTGATCCACTTATAGCCTTCCGGAATAGTGCCGAATACGGTTTGCATGGCGCCCAGCAGCAGGTTGTTGGGAACAAAGCCCGGAAACCGTTGCTGGTTTTCTTTCAGCATGATATATGCTTTCCGGATCTCCCAGGTCGCATCCCATTTTTCATCAAACTTTATTTTGATCAGGGCCCACTGGAATTTGATGGCCGCCTGTGTGTACAGGTAATAAGGCGAGTCCGGGGAACCTTCTGCCATTTTATTCAGCCGGAAGGAACGCAGACTCCTTTTCTTTGAATACTCTGCAGGGTCTTCATTAAAGAAGAGTGGGAAAAAATCTGCATAGTTATCCAGGAAATAGGGCGCCAGATTATCCGGATGCTCTTTTTTTTCTGCTTCCAGCAAAGCCTTACCGGTGTTTAACCTCAGCTGCATAATGGCATCATATGCCTGCTCGCAGCGGGTGTTAAAATCAAATACTTTCTGCCTGGCACTCACGTTAAATCCTACACTCAACAATAACAACAAAGAAAAAATAATACGCATACGGGGAAAAATTCCAAAATTAAAGGCCAAATCTCTCATAACATCCTCCAAATCCCAAATAACACTTCACATTTTTTAAAGTTGCATTGTTTTAGCTAAATCCCTGCCACAAAATAAAAGAACTACTACGCAAGGTACCTGCGCAACGGCAATGTACACAAAGCTAATATAATTAGTAAAACAAAACTAAATAAATTAGTATATTTTTTTATGCACATACACCAATAGAAAAAGGACATCCGGAGATGTCCTTTTAAATACTTATTGCTGAGGGACTATATTTTAGATAGTCACAGTCGCTTCGAGATCGTTATCCACCAGGATACGTCCGCAGTGCTCACAAACGATGATCTTTTTGTGCTGACGGATTTCTGCCTGACGCTGAGGAGGGATCGCATTAAAGCACCCACCGCAGGAATCACGCTCTACAGTTACTACAGCCAAACCGTTGCGGTAGTTCTTACGGATTTTTTCGTAAGCCTGCAATAAGCGGGGATCTACCTTGGTTTTAGCATCTTCACTTTCTTTGCGGAATGCTCTCTCTTCTTTATCTGTTTCGCCGATGATCTTTTCCAGTTCGCCTTTCTTGTGCTTCAGGTTCGCTTCTTTATCTGCCACCGCTTTCTTGGCTACTTCCAGTACGCGGCTTTTTTCCTTGATCTCTTCGTTAGCGTCCTTGATATGCTTTTCAGCCAGCTTGATTTCCAGCGCCTGCATCTCCATTTCTTTGGTGATGGCTTCAAACTCACGGTTATTCTTCACATTATCCTGCTGCTTCTCGTACTTCTTGATCAGCGCTTCCGCTTCTTTGATGGCGTTTTTCTTGCTGGCAACAAAGTCTTGTATACCTTTCATTTCATTCTCAATGTGAGACTGACGTGTGTTCAGGCCTTCGATCTCGTCTTCCAGGTCTTTTACCTCCATCGGCAACTCCCCTTTCAACACCTGGATCCCATCCAGCTTGGAATCGATCTTTTGCAATCTGAGTACAGACGCTAATTTTTCTTCAACGGAGTATTCTTTTACGGTTGCCATGTATTATAAATAATTTACCGGGTTTGTTTTAATCGTAGATTTAAGAGGCGCAAAATTACGGAATTTTTCGGTCAATATATGATAAAATAATTCCACTGTGAACTGCTCACTCTCAAAATGTCCGATATCTGCTATAATTAATTGATTGTCAGCGTCAAAAAATTCATGATACTTGAAATCAGCCGAAATGTAGGCATCTGCCCCGGCCGATATTGCCTGTTTCAACAGGAAACTGCCCGCTCCACCACACAACGCCACTTTTTTTACGGGACGCCCTCTCAAAGGAGTATATTTCACACAACCAGTCCGGAACTGCTCCTTTACAAACTGTAAAAATTCCAGCTCTTCCATTGCCTCCGGCAAAGTACCTATCAATCCCGAACCTACCTGCTGATAAGCATTTTCCAGGCTTACTATGTCATAAGCCACCTCTTCGTAGGGATGGCTGCTCAACAGCGCCTGTAAAATTTTTCCTTCCAAATATACCGGAAAAATTACTTCCAACTTTATTTCGGCTTCAAAATGTCGTTTTCCGGGCGTACCTACGTAAGGATCAGTGCCTTCCGCCCCTTTAAACGTGCCTTCCCCCGCGCCGTTGAAGCTGCATTCACTGTAATTGCCAATATGGCCGGCGCCCGCTTCAAACAAGGCAGCCCTTACCGTTTCTACATCTGCCGAAGGCACAAATGTGAATAACTTTTTTAATAATCCCCGCTTAGGCTGCAATACCCGCGTTTGCTCCAGCCCCAGTTTAGCCGCCATCTGCGCACATACCCCGTTCCGTACATTATCCAGGTTGGTATGCGCTGCATACACGGCAATATCATGTTTAATGGCTTTAATAGCCACCCGTTCTACATAATTCTTCCCATTAATCTTCTTCAATCCCCCGAAAACAATGGGATGGTGGGCAATCACCAGGTTACATCCGGTTGCAATGGCTTCGTCAATAACAGCTTCAGTGGCGTCCAGGGTAAGCAGGGCATTGGTCACCTCCACATCCGCCCGCCCGAAAATAAGCCCGGCATTGTCGTAGCTCTCCTGGTACTGCAAAGGCGCGAACTGTTCGATGGCCTGTATGATCTCTTTTATCTTCATATCTGCAAAAATTAATGGTTCATTCCCGGCATCTGCTAAATTTGCAAAAAAATATCTTTTATGCCCGGAAGCAAATCTACAGCAGAACAGTATGCGGATTACAAAATAAAAATGCAAAAAATTGCGGACGTAAGAAATGCCCTGGCGGTACTTGGATGGGACCAGGAAACCTATCTTCCGGAAAAAGGCGCGGGATTCCGCGGTCAGCAGATCACCACCCTCAGCTCTATAGCTCACGAACTATTCACCGCCCCGGAACTGGAAGCCATCCTCCAGGCCCTGAAAGGGAATACCACACTGAATCCTGTAGAACAGAAAAATATCATTCTTTCCACAGAAGACTTTGAAAAGAATAAAAAATACCCGGCAGCCTTTGTGGCAGAAATGTCAAGAGTGACCAACGAAAGCTATCACGCCTGGATAAAAGCCCGCAAAGCCAACGACTATTCCATTTTCGCCCCGGCGCTCGCCCGGATGGTTGAACTGAAAAAACAGGAAACGGATATCCTCGGCTATGAAGGACATCCCTACAACGCCCTCCTGAATGAATATGAAAAAGGCGCCCATACCGGTATGCTGGATACCATTTTCAATGAAGTGAAAACCGCCCTTTCACCACTGCTCAGCCAAATAGAACAACAACCCGCTATCAATAAGGATTTCCTTCATCTGCATTATAACCGCGATGTACAATGGAAATTTGGTCTCGCCCTGCTGGAAGGTATGGGATACGACCTGAAAGCAGGCCGGCAGGACGTTTCAGAACATCCTTTCACCACCAGCTTCAGTCCACTTGATGTAAGGGTAACCACCCGCATCGATGAAAATGATTTTGGTAACATGACCTGGAGCTGTATCCACGAAGGTGGCCATGCCCTTTACGAGCAGGGGCTTCCTACCGAACAATACGGCCTTCCCTGCGGAGAAGCCACCAGCCTTGGCATACATGAATCCCAGTCGCGCCTCTGGGAAAACAACGTGGGCCGGAGCCTTCTTTTCTGGCAATATCACTATCCCCGCCTGCAGCAACTCTTCCCCGAAAACCTCGGAAACGTGTCGCTGGATGCGTTCTATAAAGCCATTAATAAAGTGCAGCCTTCCCTCATCCGCACGGAAGCAGATGAACTCACCTATCATTTCCACATCATGATCCGGTATGAAATTGAAAAAGGACTGATCGATGGCAGCATTGATGTAAAAGATCTGAAACACACCTGGAATGAATACTACCGTCAATACCTGCACGTAACGGTACCCGACGATGCTCATGGCGTATTGCAGGACATCCACTGGTCGCACGGCAGCTTCGGCTACTTCCCTACCTATTCACTCGGCAGTTTTTATGCCGCCCAGTTTTTTGCTGCTGCACAAAAACAAGTACCTGGTTTGGACGCACGTATTGCCGGCGGCAATTACCAGCCGTTACTGGAATGGCTGCGTACCAACGTACATCCGTTTGGAAGATTTTATACCTCAAATGAATTGTGTGAGAAAGTAACCGGGAAACAACTGGTATTTGGCGAGTTCCTGGAATACGCGAAAGCGAAATATGCCGGGATATACGGTTTCTAAAATAAAAGTCCGGAACGATCTGTGAAAGATGGTTCCGGACTTTCCTGTTACTTGTAGTATACTTCGATTACAACCCCGCCTGCTTCTCCAGCTCTGCCAGCTCCATCACACCCTGCTTCCGCGCTATTTCTTTACCATCCTTATAAAAAATAAAAGTAGGCAGCTTAGTTGCATCAACAGATTTCATTACGTCCTGGTCGTTACCGCCATCTACCAATACCCTCTTTACCTGCGGATGTTTTTGGAAGAATTTTTCCAGCACCGGCTCCATCTGTTTACAGGGAGGACACCACGCAGCTCCAACATCGGTAAGTACCATTCCTTTTGCATGAACGGCGTTGTTATAATCCGCTATAGTAAGCTGCGGCTTCTTTTCAGCGACACCCTCCAATTGTTTGCCTGCCCGCTTCCATGCATTGATGCCGCCATCCAGCTCCACCACCTCCGTAAAACCATGCTCTCTCATCCATTTGGCGGCGGCGGTGCTGCGGCCGCCACTCAGGCAGTAAATATAAACGGTCTTTTTCTTGTCCAGGTACTGCGCCCGGTCCATGAATTCTTCTTTCTTTGTATAATCGGCCTGTAAGGCCTGCGGCAAATGCCCGGTACTGAATTCCCCGGCGGTACGCACATCAAACACCTGTGCATCCGGCTGTTGAATATCCTTTTCAAATTCCGCGGCATCCACTTCCTGCCGCTCCTGTGCCATTGCGGTAATGCCTGTGAGCATCAATAAGATGGCTAAGAAAACTCGTCCCATATCTTCTTTATTTTCGGCATAAAATTAATAAACAACTCTGCACCTTGCCTGGCCGGATGAGAATTATAACAGGGCTGTAACGTTTTTATATCAAATAAGTGAGAAAACAACTTGGTGTATTCCGCTGCTGTACCACCGAAGGGCGGCCCGTCCTGCGTAAAATGACGGTTAAATAACACCCCTGCCAGGTGCCCGCCAGGTTTGATCAGCGAATACATATGGTCCACGTAATCCATCCGGAGGAAAGGAGGCAACGCGCAGAAAAATGTTTGTTCCAATACCAGGTCGTAACTGCCTTTATGCGCAAAAAAATCTTCTTCCAGCACTTTCACACGGGTACGGGCAAACGTTTTTTTCAGTTGTTCCACCAATGCCGGTGCAATATCCAGCACCGTTACATCGCTGAAAGCCTGGCCTGCCAGGTAAGCAGCCTCGTAACTGTTGCCTCCACCGGGAATGAGTATACGAATATCCCGGTCCACCAGCTGATCAATATACTCTTTCAGGGGTGGCGACACCGCTCCCATATCCCAACCCGTATCTCCTTTAAGATAGCGGTCATTCCAATACTGACTATCCATATCCGGCATTGCTTTTTATGCTAAGTTACGGCCATTCAGCCACATACATAAATGCATCGCTTTTCCAAACATTATTACTATTTTTATGCTTTGAATATACCTGTGAAAAGGCCTTAACGCCAACCTATGCCATGAAAAGCCTACACAATTATTTGTGGATTGTCACAAAACATATTTTGCTTTGCCTGCTGCCGGTGATGGCCCTGGCCGTTGCTGCCCGTGCGCAGTCAGTTGCCATCAATGCAGATAAATTAGCAGGCTGTCCTCCTTTCCTGGTGAACTTTACCGCCACATTAGATGCAGGCTACCAACAGATAGAATGGGATTTCGGACTTGGCGCCAATGTGACCAACGACCTCACCCCCTCCAAAACATTCCAGGACCCCGGCATTTACCATGTTAAACTAACGGCTACCTACGGCGCCAATACCATCGTCAAACAACTTGACATCCAGGTATATAACAAACCCCTTGTCAACTTCACCATCCCCAACACCACCGGATGCGCACCCTTCATGGCTACTTTCAGGGACCAGTCTGCCCCCGGGAGACGGCAGCATTGCAGATATTACCTGGGACTTCGGCGACGGTGGAGGCGCCACAGGCGCAAATGTTACACACACCTATACGCAGGCAGGCACTTATAATGTACTCAGCGCTGTAACTAACAGCCACGGATGTACGGCATTTAAAGGACCCGAACCAGTGAAAATACAAAGCGCGCCTACGCCGGCTTTCTCGGCCGACAAAACACAAAGCTGCACCACGCCATTCATGGTAAATTTCTTTAACAATACAGTGAATAACTCGCCCGATCCGGTGACCTATACCTGGGATTACGGCGATGGCACTACCGGCACCGCCAACCAGCATACCTATACCAGGGAAGGCCGTTTCACCGTAAAGCTCACCGCCACTACCTCCGGTGGATGCTCCGCTCCTCTTACTAAAACGGCGTACATCGTCATTGAAAAAGTGAAACCGGCGTTTACTTTTTCAGCACCCTGTGCTGATCAACCGGTTAACTTCACCAATACCACACAACCTGTTCCGGACCAGGTGACCTGGGCATTCCCGGATGGCACTACTCAAACCACTGCAAACGCGGTGAAACAATTTGCCACGCCGGGCGACTATGTCGTGAAAATGCGGGCCACCCTCGGTACCTGCATGGAAGAGATCCAGCAAACTATTCACGTAGCTCCTTCTCCGCAAATCAACCCGGCAGCTACGCCACTCAGCGCCTGTAATACGCCTTTTACCACGCAGTTCAACGCGCAATCCGCCAACGCTACTGCATGGAACTGGAACTTTGGAGACGGCGCTACTTCTACGCTCGAAAACCCTTCACATACCTACACCCGCGAAGGATCATTCACGGTAAGTCTCACCGCCACCAATGCTTCGGGCTGCAGTAAAACAGTCACCAATCCTGGTTACATCAACATTGCCAAACCCAACCTGAGTATTTATCGCAGCGCAACGGAAGGATGTATCCCTTTACCGGCGGACTTCTACATAGAACTGGATGTTACCGATCCCATTGTCAGTTATCAATGGAACTTCGGTGATGGCAGCACGTCTACCGATGCAAGGCCCCATCATATTTTCACCACACAGGGAACTTTCACGGTTACCATTACCGTAACCACAGCAGGCGGATGTACTGCCAGCGGCACTACTATTGTTATGGCAGGAACAAGACCAGTAGTGGATTTTGTTGCCACCCCTCTGAAATCATGCGCTAAAGACCCGGTACAGTTCACCAACCTGTCTGTTCCCCGTGGTACTTCCTGGATCTGGACATTTGTACAGGATAACAGCACCAGTACAGAGGAAAACCCCAACCACACCTTCAATGAAATCGGCAGTCATGATATCATTCTCACAGTAAACAATAACGGCTGTATTGAGCAGTTAATAAAGCGGAATTATATCCAGATCATTCCACCTATTGCACGGTTTGAAACTGCACCGGATTGCTTGGATCCCTATCACCGTAAATTCACGGACAATTCCACCTTTGGGCCTATTCCCACCGCAGTAAAATCCTGGCTTTGGGAATTTGGCGAAAACGGCGCTACTTCCACCGATCAGCATCCGGATTTCCGGTACCAGACAACAGGTCTGAAACAGGTACGGCTCACCATCGACAATGGTATCTGTACTTCTACCACTACGCAATCGGTGAACATCATTGATGAAAAGCCCGTTATTACTGCTGATAAGCCCAGGATATGCAAAGGAGAAAACATCCACATTTCATTAGGACCGCTGAATAATGCCAATATCAACGAATATAACTGGGATTGGGGCGACGGCAGCGCCATTCAAAATATACCGGCATACAATTTTAATCCTGCCAATGGTATCACACATACCTATAACAAAACAGGCACCTTTACCATTAAGCTTACCATTACAGATAAAAACAGCTGTATCCGCGAGGCCCCACCCATTAGCATTGATGTAAACGGGGCTACACCTGATTTTGATTACACCGGCAAGAGATGTAAAGATGAGATTTTCAGCTTCACGGATAAGTCTACCGTAAACAGCGGCAACAGCATACTCAACTGGGAATGGGATTTCGGGGATCAGAGCAATAAAGAGAATTATACTACACAACCCATTGACATAAAACATACCTATACTAACGCGAACGATTACACGATATCATTAACCGTCACCGATCAGTTTAGTTGTGCAGTGAAAATCCAGAAAGTGATTCGTTTCGACCGGGTGAAGGCCGACTTTATGGTACCATCCAATATCGCTTGCCTGGATAAGTCGTTTACATTTATGGATCAGTCGCAGGGTACTATCCAAAACTACGCATGGGATTTCGGCGACAATACCACCGGCACGGGAAACAGACCTGTAAAGGTTTACAGCGCCCCTGGCCAATATAACGTAACACTCAAAGTAACCTCCCCCGCGGGTTGTACGGATGAAATCACCAAAACAAATGCCATCAGGGTTCCTGATCCGAAAGCATCTTTCACGATACCGGATAACCTGGACCTGTGCCCGCCGGTGAAAGTATTATTTACCAATACTTCTACTGATTTTGTAAACTCCAGCTGGAATTTTGGTGATAACGGCACTTCCGCCAAAAATGATCCCGATGTGCATATATACGCACGGGCACGCACCTACGACGTAGTGCTCACCGTATATTCAGAAGGAGGTTGCTCCAGCACTGCCACGCTTCCTATTACCATCAAAGGACCGGACGGCACCATGAAAACCACGCCTACACAGGGTTGCGTACCACTGGCAATCAGTATCAGCGCTACCTCTGTTAAAACCGACAGCTATATGTGGGACTTCGATGATGGTACCGTACTTACTTCTACCACACCGGTATCCCCGGCACACACCTACACCAAGGCAGGCATATATTATCCGCGTGTATCTTTACTGGACAATCAGGGTTGCGTGGTAAAAGCGGCAGGCAACGATAAGATTATTGTAGATCAAACAATAGCTGATTTTGCTACCAATGATTTCCAGGTATGTGGCGGTGGTGAAGTAACTTTTACCAACAAGAGTAAAACGTTAACCAAAGATTCACTTGCACTTGATTTCACCAATGCCTGGGACTTTGGCGCACCGGGTCATCCCGGCAACAGCGCTGCCACCGTGAACGGCTTGTTTAATTATCCACAGCCTGGAACTACTCATGTTAAACTGGTAGTAACCAGCGCCTATGGTTGTATAGATGAGAAGATCCTGCCGGTGGTAATTCCGCCGCAACCGGTGGCCGTCATTGCTCCTGTTTTACCGCTTTGTGTGTCTGGGAAAGTACAGCTGGCCGGCAGCGACAGCAAAAATATACCAGGCACCAAGTGGCACTGGCAGATAGGAACCGGGCAAACATACGACGTACCTGTTCCGCCGGAAATACTTTTAAACAGCACCGGCACCATACCGGTGGTATTAACGATCACCAACAGTGATGGTTCCTGTCCTTCAGAAACTACTACTCAGATGATCGTACATCCTTCACCTGTATTAAATCCCTCTCCGGTTTCGGCCACTATCTGCCGTGGTGCGGCATTACAGTTACAGGCGAATACCACCGCCAATGTAGCAGTAAACTGGACTGATTACAACATCTCCGACGTAACCAGCGTATCGCCGCAGGCAACGCCGGATATCGATACCTTATACCGGGTTACCGCCACTAACGAATACGGTTGTACGAATACTGGTGAAATAGCCGTTACCGTTACGCAGCCGTTCAAAATTTACGCGCAGGATGCCGAAATATGTGCGGGCGAAAGCGTGAAGATGAATGCAGGCGGTGCCTTACGCTACCAGTGGATTCCCGCCAGGGGCTTGAACCGCGCGGATATTGCCGATCCCGTTGCCAGTCCGGATGGCAATATCACTTACCAGGTAGTGGGTTATAACAACAGCACCTGCTTCACAGATACTGCGTTAGCAAGAGTTTACGTACGTGCGGTACCGGTAGTGAATGCCGGTCCGGATATGGTGATAGCTACCGGCTCTGTTATTCCATTGCCGGTAACAGGCAGCGGCGATATTATTAAAACTGAATGGACGCCGGTAACTGGTTTGAGCTGTTACGACTGCCTGACGCCTACGGCCACGCCCACAGACGATATTACTTACCATGTAAAGGTAACCAACCAGTTTGGCTGTGTAAGTACCGACGATGTAGCGATCAAGCTGGTATGCAATGAAGGTAATGTATTCATCCCCAATACATTTTCTCCCAATGGCGATGGACAGAATGATGTTTTCTATGTGCGGGGCCGCGGTATGCAGTCCATCCGCATTTTCAGGATCTTCAACCGCTGGGGACAACTGGTATTTGAACGTACCGGAGTGAATACCAATGATCCATCCTCTGGATGGGATGGCCGTTACAAAGGCGCCATCCTGAACCCGGATGTATTTGTATACTATGTGGAAGTAGTGTGTGACAAAGGTGCTGTAAACCTGTTGAAAGGGAATATTACCCTTATCAGGTAGAGACGCCCCGAACGGAATTTTTGATACGGATGTTGTTGATTTGCAGCCACTCTGCTGTATTTCCATCTTTCCTTATCAAAATTTCCGAAAATCAAAAAATTTATATATGTAATTTTTATTAATTTGTGTAGACATTTAGTCAATGGAAAACCTGTGTACCCTATGAAATACCGACAGGCAAAGTGTTTTTGGACATTGCTGCTCCTTATATCCCTTTTGCAGGCAAACTGCTTACTGGCACAGAAGGCGGACTTTACCTATACCGCTTCGCCGGGCAGCCTGTGTACACCCGTAACACTTACATTGAGAAATACCAGCACCGGCACTCCGCTTACCTATAACTGGGATTTCGGGGATGGCAGAACTTCACATGAGGAGCATCCACAGGTCACCTATACCAGTGGCGGACCCGTAAAAATCACCCTCGAGGCAGTATATAAAGTAAGCGGCGGAACAACTACCAGTACTTATTGGCGTAACCTGGTAGTAGGTGCTACCCCCCAGGTAATTTTTTCGGCAGATGTAACAAAAAGCTGCAAAGTATTCGCCGCTAATTTCACGGATGCCACGATAGGCGCGGCCAGTCGTACCTGGGATTTCGGCGACGGTACTGCACCGGTTACCACCAGTAATGCTTACATACCACATCAATACACCCGAGCGGGCAAATTTGATGTAACCCTTACCGTTACTAACACCAATGGCTGTACGGCCACATTAAAGAAAGATGCCTATATCGATATTTCATTGCCCCAGATCACCATGGCTACACCGTTATCCGGCTGTGTGCCTTATACCGCTGCGTTCACGGCTACTTCCGCCAACGATATCAATGATCCGGTGGTATCCTGGGCCTGGAATTTCGGGGATGGCAACACCCAATCCACTGCCAACGGAAATGTAAATCACATCTATACGCAAACCGGAACTTATAACGTAGGCGTTACCGTTACTACCCAGGGGCAATGCGTCGTAACTACAGCGTTCGATAAGTTTGTGCATACCGGCAATCCCCCGTCCAGTGTAAGCTTCACTGTATCTCCGGCCAGTACCTGTACCGGCGATCCGGTACGACTGCTCGCCAATGCCAGCTTTGCGGACACCTACAGCTGGGATTTCGGAGATGGAAAAACGGAATCAGGCAGCAGTAACGATATCCGTCATTCGTTTAATGCCAATGGCACCCTCACCGTGCAAATGAAAGCGGGCAGTAATGGCTGCTTCACAGCTGCGCCACCAGCTACTGTAAACGTAACCGGTCCGGTGTCACAATTCAGCGTGGTTCGCGATTGTGCCGATAAAAGTAAATTTATCTTTACCAACAACTCCATTGGTACCAGCGCCAACTCTACCTACCAGTGGGATTTTGGAGATAACTCTCCCCTGGTAAACACCATGGACGCAGTACATAATTATATAACACCCGGTAATTATACCGTTCGTCTTACTATTGGGGAAATAGGCAATAACTGCAACCATAGCAACTTCCAGACAATCTATTATTTCCGGGCCGATTTTACTGCCGGCGTCAACTCCATCTGCCGCGGAAGCAAGGCGACCTATGGTGTGCTGAATGTACCACTGGGACTGGTTTCCAGCTACACCTGGCAATTTGGCGATGGCACCACTTTTACCACGACTGACCAAACCTATATAAAAACATGGGCCGCTGCGGGTACATTCGATAACCAGCTGACCATTCGTTATAATGATCCCGCTTATTGCGACGACATTGTGTATAAACCGGATGATATTGACATCCTCGCACCACAGGCCGACTTTACCACCGGCCCGGTTACCTGTGCAGGCCAGGCGGTAAGCTTTATCAATAACACCATTACTTCTCCCAATATCCCGATTGCCAACTGGTACTGGGATCTGGGCAATGGCCTTAGTTCCACCGCTCAAACACCGCCAGCGACTAAGTACAGCACTTCCGGCGGACAGGCGGTGAAACTGGTGGTGACAGATGCCCGCAATTGCAGGGACTCTGTCAGCAAAACCATCAACATTCATCCCACCCCGGTGTTGAAAGCATCGGCACAACAACCAAAGATTTGCGAGGGCAACAGTGTTAACCTGAATGCCTTATCAGACGGCACGGTGCAATGGCTCACCACCAACCAGCTCAGTTGTGTTTTCTGTACAGATCCGGTGGCATCGCCACTTACAAATACCCGTTACCGCGTGCAGGCTTCTAACGTATACGGATGTACGTTATTTGATTCCACTGATGTAGTAGTGGTGCCGAAAGTAAATCTTACCGTAAGCAATGATACCATTGCCTGCTACGGCACTTCGGTACAACTGAAAGCAGCCGGCGCTACCATCTATAACTGGACGCCCGTTACCGGCCTGACCAACAACACTATCGCTAACCCGGTTACCACACCCATAACAGACATCACTTACCAGGTAACCGGCACCAACGACGCTATTTGCCCCATGAGTGCGCCGCTTGCTGTGAAAGTATCCGTAAAACCGGTACCACAGGTAGATGCCGGCAAGGACCAGACAGTGATGGTGGGAGATATTGTGCGACTGATGGCCAGCGGAAGTCCTGACATTGTGAAATGGAAATGGAGCCCGGATGATTACCTCGATAACACCAGTTCTCCTTATGTAACGGCTGCCGTACGTAAGCCTATCACTTACAGCATTACCGGTACTAACCAGTTCGGCTGTACGAAAAGCGATATCATGAACGTGGACCTCGTTTGCAATACCGACGTGGTATTTATTCCAAATACTTTCAGTCCCAATGGCGACGGGCAAAATGATATATTCTATCCACGCGGAAAGGGCATCAGCCTGATAAAGTCTTTCCGGATTTTCAACCGCTGGGGACAGGAAGTACATCATCGCGAAAGAATCAACATTGATGATATCAGCACCGGGTGGAACGGCTCCTTTAACGGCAAGCCGCAGCCTGCTGATGTGTATATCTACTTTATTGAGGCTTACTGTGATACCAACGAATTTTTCCAGATGAAAGGCAACGTAACATTACTCAGATAAATATTTTTAACCTGGCTAACATGAAAACCATATACCGCGTATTACTGGCGATAGTTTGCATCACGCATGCAGCACCGTTGTATGCCCAGGATATACATCTGTCGCAGTTCTATGAAACGCCTATCCTCCGCAATCCTGCGCTGATAGGCATTTTCAACGGCGATGTGCGCGTGCAGGCTGTATATCGTAACCAGTGGAACAGCGTTACCATTCCTTACCAGACCGGTACCGTGAGTGGCGAAATAAAGTTCCCTGTGGGTCGCAGCAACGACTATGTGACTACCGGTTTGCAGGTTACCTACGACCGTGCAGGTACTTCCAAACTGCAGTCCACGCAGATCTTCCCGGCTATCAACTATCATAAATCGCTCAATGAAGATAAGAGTAGTTTCCTCTCTGTAGGATTCATGGGCGGCTTTGTGCAGCGGCAGTTCGATCCCACCAACATGACCTTTAACAACCAGTATACCAACGGCCGGTTTGATCCTGCTACCGCTACCGGGGAAGAAGGCAAACTGGCGCTGAAAGGCTACAGTTACCTCGATGCTGGAGTGGGCCTGAGTTACAACAGCGTGATCGGAGAAGATGTGAATTACTTTATCGGGGCCGGGTACTTCCATTTTAACCGAGCCAAAATATCCTTCTATAACGATCAGAATATTGAGTTGCAGCCGAAACTTACGTTTAACGCGGGTATCACAATCCCGGTAGATGAGCGGGTAAAAGTAATTGCACATTACAACCAGTTGCACCAGGGCACTTATACAGAATATATTGGCGGTGCTTTAATCGGTTATGGTTTAATGGACCAGGGACTGGAATCGACCCGGGCCATTTATGGCGGCCTCTTCCTGAGGTGGAATGATGCTATTATCCCAACCATCAAAATTGACATGGATAAATACGAGATCGGAATGAGTTATGACACCAATATTTCCAAACTGAGAACAGCCAGCCAGACATTTGGCGGCTTCGAAATTTCATTGGTTTTCAAGGGATTTCTTAACAGCCGGAATTCAACGCTGGAAAGCGTAAACTGTCCCAGATTTTAATCTATTATAAATCAATTAATTATGAAAATAAATTACCAAGCGTTAAAAATTACATAAAATATGCGGAAATACTAACAAAATGGCCTGTAGTTTGTTATTTTTATGTAGAAACATAGGCGCTCGAATGAGCCGAATTTGTCAAACAAAAATTAGGAAATATTTGAAAAAAACTTTATTTTTATAATACTATGTGGAAAACCTCTACCCTGATTCTCATAATGGTTTTCAGCCTTTTTACCAGCATAGGCAAGGCTCAAAGCGAAAAATCCCAACCTGCCACGGAGGGGGGTAGCAAAATCGTGAAGCTATATCCCAATCCAGCTACTACCGTCATAACATTTGAAGTTCAACAACATAATAACGATCGCTTATACGATCTTATTGTATATAATTTCCTCGGAAAAAAAATAGATCAGTTAAAAGGCATCAGTTCCAAGACAACGGTGAGCCTGGATAATTATTATAACGGTTTGTATATTTTCCAATTAAGGGACCAGCGGGGTAACCTGGTGGAATCCGGGAAATTCAATGTAGTGAAATAGCTTAGATATATCTGGCATCAAAATAAAAAAGGAAAAGTCACGATTTACATCGTGACTTTTCCTTTTTTATATCTTCTGTTATCAGGAAACTTCTACAATCAGGAATTTCAGGTACGTAGTATTCTCAATATTCCGCAGGATGGGATGGTCCTGGGCCTGTGTCTGGAAAGTAACCTGGCGCAGTCTTTTCTTCGCATCTTTTGCGGCCGCATCTATGGTTTGCAGGAACAGGTCCGGCGATACCAGGTTGGTGCAGGAAGCTGTTACCAGGAAGCCTCCGGGTTTCAGCAGTTTCATTCCACGAAGATTAATTTCCTTATAACCGGTTACTGCCTTCGAAATATTTTCGCGGCTTTTGGTAAAGGCCGGCGGATCCAGTATTACCACGTCGAACTTCTTCTCTTCCTTTGTCCATTGCTTCAGCTGATCAAACGCATTCACCGCCTGGAACCGGCAGATATCCTGCAGGTTATTCAGCTCGGCGTTTTTGCGGGCAGTAGCAACCGCTGTTTCGGAAATATCAAGTCCAAGTACGCTTTTAGCGCCATAAAAGCCGGCATGACAGGAAAAAGTACCGGTATAGCAAAAGGCTTCCATCACATCGGCGCCTTTTACAATATGCTTGATTTCGCGGCGGTTGTCTTGCTGATCCAGGAAATAGCCCGTTTTCTGACCGTTTACGATATCCACATGAAACCGCAAACCATTTTCATTGATGATCAGGTTGGTGTCGAAAGGCTCGCTGAGAAAGCCTTTCTGCTGGGTCATGCCTTCCAGTTCCCTTACAGGCACGTCATTTCTTTCGTAAATTCCTTTGGGTGAAAAAATGCGGTTGATAGCATCTACGATGGCATCTTTCCATTTCTCCATACCCAACGCGAGGGTTTGTATCACGAAATAATCGTTGAATTTATCGATTACCAGTGCCGGCAGGTCATCTGCTTCCCCATATACGAGGCGGCAGTTTTCCACATAGCCCAGTTTCTGGCGGTATTCCCAGCACTTGAGGAGACGGCGGTAAAAGAATTCAGGGTTTATTTCTTCGTTCTTATCACGGGTAAGAAGCCTTACGAGGATCTGGGATTGAGGGTTGATATAACCACGACCCAGGAAAAAACCTTTATGCGTATATACATCTACGATATCACCGGCATTTACATCTCCTTTTATTTCGGCCACTTCATTGCCAAAAATCCAGGGATGCCCTTGTAATACCCTGTTCTGTATCTGTTTCTTTAAAAAAACTTTAGTCATTTATTGTATTTCGAGGGGCAAAGGTAGCTATTTAGCGGTTAGCCTTGGGGATTTCACTTTCAATTCTGCCTTTTTGTCGGCAAAACCGCTGTTGGCAAAGAAATTGACTGGATACCTGCGCAGACAATTATTACTTATTATGACAGAAAACGAAAAAGACATGCAGACAAACGGGTCAGGCTAACACTGGTAGCGAAAACGAAGGCATGCCAGAAGAAAATATAAGCAATAGTTCAAATACGAATAATGAATCAGGTGAAGTGAGTGAGCTGGAGAAGAAAGAAAAGGAAGTAAGTGAAATCCGTGATAAGTACCTCCGGTTACAGGCAGAATTTGACAATTACCGTAAGCGTACTGCTAAAGAGCGTATAGAACTGATGCAAACAGCCAGCAAGGAGGTTATCATATCTTTGCTGGATGTGCTGGATGATACCGACAGGGCTGAAAAGCAGTTGGAAAACACAACAGATGTTGCGGTCGTTAAAGACGGCGTAATGCTGGTTTTCAATAAACTGAGAAACACTCTGCAAGCGAAAGGACTGAAGCCAATGGAGAGTATACATACCCCATTTGATCCGGATCTGCAGGAGGCTATTACCGAAATCCCTGCTCCCACGCCAGAGCTGGTTGGTAAAGTAGTAGATGTGCTGCAACCTGGTTATTACCTGAGTGACAAATTGATCCGTCATGCTAAGGTAATTGTGGGCAAATAAAATGACGATGTGGCATAATCTCTAAGGATGCCCTATGCTAAAAGCTGACGTAAAACAATATTTTTTACCGGACAAGAGCTGGTGCCTGCACCAGCATTAAGTGATTATTATAATGTCTACCAAGAGAGATTATTACGAAATACTGGCTGTTGCCAAATCTGCTTCACAGGATGAAATTAAAAAAGCCTACCGCAAGGTGGCGATGCAGTTTCACCCTGACCGCAACCCCAATAACAAAGAGGCAGAAGAAAAATTCAAAGAAGCAGCTGAAGCTTATGAAGTATTAAGCGATCCTGATAAAAGGGCGCAATACGACCGCTTTGGCCATGCCGGCATGAATGGCAACCGTGGTGGCGGCGGATATGGCGGTGGTGGAATGAACATGGACGACATCTTCTCCAACTTCGGTGACATTTTTGGTAACGATGACATTTTCGGTAGCTTCTTTGGCGGCGGTGGCGCCCGTGGTGGCGGTGGAAACCGCCGTGGACGCGGTACCCGCGGCTCCAATCTCCGGGTTAAGATCCGTCTTACCTATGAAGAAATCGCCAAAGGCGCCAACAAAAAGATTAAAGTAAAAAAATATGTACCCTGCCAGCATTGCGGTGGCCTGGGTGCAAAAGATAAAAACGCATTCCAGTCATGTAATACCTGCGGCGGTTCTGGCCAGGTAAGAAAAGTTACCCAAACTTTCCTCGGACAAATGCAAACCGTTACCACCTGCCCCACCTGTCATGGCGAAGGCCAGATCATTACCAGCAAATGCGGCCACTGTAAAGGTGAAGGCCGTATGTACGGTGAGGAAATGGTGAGCATCGACATCCCGGCAGGCGTTCAGGAAGGCATGCAGCTGAGCATGAGCGGTAAAGGTAACGCCGGCGAAAGAGGCGGCGCACCCGGCGATCTGCTGATCCTCATCGAAGAAGAACCACATCCGGAGCTGCAACGCGATGGACTCAATGTAGCCTTCGATCTGCACATCTCCTTCCCCGATGCAGTATATGGCACCTCCCTGGAAGTGCCTACCATCGACGGAAAAGCCAAAATTAAAATCCCACCCGGCACACAGAGCGGTAAAATATTCCGCCTGAAAGGCAAAGGATTCCCTTCCGTAAATTCTTATGAAAAAGGCGATCAGCTGATTCATGTGAACGTATGGACACCACAACACGTGACCGCGGAAGAGAAAGAAATGCTCGACAAATTACAATCGTCCGATAACTTCAAACCAAATCCCGAAAAATCTGATAAAGGATTCTTCGAAAAGGTAAGAGATATTTTCAGCTGATGCGGATTTTGTCTTTCTCGCTGATTACGCTGATTTTACTGATTAGTTTGATTTTACTTTTTGGATTTTTTTGATTTTCTTAAGATATAATTAAGGGAGATAAAAGCGAATATCCGCTTCTATCTCCCTTAATCCTTTATAAAATCAAAAGTAAAAATCAAACTAATCAGTAAAATCAGCGTAATCAGCGAGAAAGACAAAATTCGCGCGGTAAACACTACACCATGGAACAAAAACTGCAGATGTTCGAAAACCGGCTGACGAAAGTTTTCCGGCATACCTCCAAACTGGCCAGACGACAAAACATCACCTGCTACCGGGTGTACGATGATGATATTCCTGAATTTCCCTTCAGTATAGAAATGTATGAAGACCATGTTTACATCGCAGAATACCACCGCAAACACGGCATGGAAGAAGATGCACATGAAGAATGGCTCGATACCTGCCTGGAACTGATTAGCAAAGTACTGGAAGTAGCACCCAATAAAATATGGGTTAAACAACGGCAACGCAAAGAAAACAGGAAAAGCCAGTACGAAAAACTCAGCCTGGAAAGCCATATCATGACGGCTTACGAAGCTGGACTGCAATTTAAAGTGAACCTTTCCGATTATCTCGATACCGGCCTGTTCCTCGACCATCGCATTACCCGCAGCATGGTAAGGGAAGAAGCAAAAGACAAGAAAGTACTTAACCTGTTTTGTTATACCGGCTCGTTCTCCGTATACGCCGCCGCTGGAGGCGCAACAGAAGTAACTTCTGTGGATCTGTCTAAAACCTACCTGGCCTGGGCAGAAGAAAATATGAAGCTGAACGGGTTCGATAACCCGAAACATACTTTTGTACATGCGGATGTACTGCAATACCTCGACACCCTTAAACTTAATACCTACGACCTCGTGATCATAGACCCGCCTACTTTCTCCAACAGCAAACGGATGAAGGATTTCCTCGACGTACAGCGGGATCATGCGGATATGCTCAATAAAGTGCTGCTGGCCACAAAAAAAGATGGCATTGTTTACTTCAGTAACAACTACCGCCGGTTTGTACTGGAAGCCGATAAGATCAGCGCCTCCAGCATAAAGGATATTACCAATCAAACTTTACCATTTGATTTTCAGCAGAAGATGATCAGGAAGTGCTACCGGTTAATAAAATAAAGGATCAATGCTTTCCTTTGCGTACCATTTTTACCATCTTCAAAAACTCTGAGCGATAGTTGCCTTTGTCGGCGCCCAATGCCTGGCGGGCAATATCGTTCACCATTTCTATATTGCCTTTGCCGCAGTAAGACGACTTGCGCAGCAGCATCCCAAATAAAGCCACGCCGGCAGCAAAGCGGCAATCATCGGAGGCCTTATCAAAATTTTTCATTTCTGCGGATATAACACCGGGTAAATATTGCATCGCCGTATCCTGCGGATCCCGCCAGGATATTTTTATCTTTGCCAGCACTGTATCGACGGCAGCAGCTTCCGGTGCGGGAATAATTTCATACAAGGCCACAGAACAATGCCCGCTGCCAATGATCCCTCCGCCAAATTCCCCCTTCTCCGAGCTGTCGGCAGGCAGTATTTTATTTTCATAACCGATAAGCCTGTACGATTTTACGAGTGCCGGGTTAAACCATACCTCCGACTGCACATCGCGGGCAATCGTAAACAAGGTGCTGCCGAATTCACGGGCAAATATTTTATTGGCTTCTTCCAGGTCATCTATATAGGCAAAATTACCATTCCCTTTACTGGACAGGGATTGCAGCTTTGAATCTTTATAATTCTTCATCCCAAAACCCAAACAGGTAAGCAATACTCCGCTTTCCTTTTGCTGAACGATCAGCTCTTCCATTTCATTATCACTGCTGAGGCCTACGTTGAAATCGCCGTCGGTGGCCAGTATCACGCGGTTATTGCCCTCAGGGATATACTGCTCTGATGCGATCCGGTACGCCAGTTTGATGGCGGCTTCCCCGGCAGTGGCGCCGCCGGCACTGAGATTATCTATTGCGTTCAGGATCTTCTCTTTCTGATCGCCGGGCGTAGCCGGTAAAAGAACACCGGGTTCGCCTGCATAGGCTACTATCGCTACTTTATCTACCGGACGGAGATTATTGACCAGGATGCGGAAAGCTGCCTGTAATAAAGGTAATTTATTGGGGGTGCCCATAGAGCCGGAAACATCCAGCAGGAAAACCAGGTTACTGGCGGGAAAACTATCTGTCTCCAATGCGCGGGCCCTAATGGCGATCTGTAATAACCGGTGGGTAGTTTCCCAGGGGCAGGTGGTGTAATTACTATACATAGCCATCGTTTCGCCGGCTAACGGTAACGGATAATCGTAGTGAAAGTAGTTGATCATCTCTTCAATACGAACGGCATCTACCGGCACTGCTTCTTTCAGCCGCAGGAAGCGGCGGATATTGCTATACGCGGCCCTGTCCACATCCACGGCGAAGGTAGATACGGGATGGTTGGCCGTACGGACAAATTTATTTTCGTAGGTGGCTCCGTAAGTTTCATTGTAAAAGGAGTGTACTCCCATGCCGGTATTACCGTAATTGGGATTGCTGCTATGCAACAGTTTTGACCGGGCTTTGGCAAGGGCCACCGGATCTGCATCTTTTCGTAGAGGCGATAACGTTATTAACAGCCTGTCGTATTTGCGCACCGTTATCTCTTTGGATTGATAACCGTTTTGTGTAAGCAATAACGTGGCCGATGCCGTGGGGATTGAAATTTTAAAAAGACCGAAAGCGTTTGTGACCACATGGACTGTGTCATCCATCACCTTCACCTGTACTCCTGCAACGGGGCGGTGGGATAAACTGTCTTCTACCGCTCCCGATACCCAGATTGTTTGCGCCTGCAGCCCTCCACCCCACAAAAGAAAGAGTAAAAGGTACTTGAGCATGTATTAAGTTAAGATTTTTTCCGGGCAAGCGCCCGGAAAAAATAATTACTGCCCGGATTCCACCAGTTGATAAATGGCTGGCAGGTTCCGGCCCAGGCCATCGTAATCGAGGCCGTATCCCAGCAGGAACTTATCGGGAACGGAAAAGCCCAGGTAATCTATTTTGATAGGATGGATCATCGCATCCGGCTTTGTGAGCAGGGCGGCCACCAGTAATTTTTTCGGTTGCTGATGCTCCAGCTGGGGCAGGAACTGGCTCATGGTCCGGCCGGTGTCCACAATATCCTCCAGGATTACTACGGTGCGTCCAAAGAGATCTTCGTCCAGGCCAATGGCCTGTACCACATTACCCGTAGATTTGGTGCCTTTATAGGAAGCCAGCTTAATAAACGAGATCTCCGCCTCAATAGTGAGGTATTTAAACACATCTGCGGCAAACATAAAGGAGCCGTTAAGAATGGCAATAAATAGAGGGCGCTCTCCCTCCAGATCCTTATTGATTTGTTCCGCCATCTCCTTCACCCGCTGCTGCAACGCCACTTCATCAATATAGGGCTGGAACTCTTTGTCATGCACTTTGATCAACGACATAATACGCTCATTTCCTTATTTAACAATCATCAGCAAAAAAAGATCGCTGCTTATTTACTTACCAGTAAACGCTGGCCGATTTTAATATCAAAACCCTGCAGGTTATTCCATTCCTGCAACTGTGTAACAGACCGGTTGTACATTTTGGCAATACCATACAACGTTTCCTTCGGCTGTACATCATGGTACTGCATACCTGATTTCTGCACTGGTGCAGGTGTAGCAGGCCGCGGAGCCGGTTGCGGCACGGATGTTTTTGGTGTACCTGTATTCCCGGTGGTGGTTACCTGGCCGGCTTTCTTCAGGTCTTCTATCATGGCTACCGGCACACCACCCTGTTGCGGGGCTGGTTTTGTTTCCGGTACAGCACCAGCGCCTGCTGCGTTTTGGGCCACTTCTTCCTTAATACCCTCCAGTGCTTTACGGGGAGAGAAATCTTCCGGTGGCTCCTGGTCTTCTTCTTTCAGTACCCGGGTATTTTTAGCCAGCCGTGGTGCGGCGGAAGCAAAACCATCAAGCGTTAACCGCTGACCCGCAGCAGGTTCTTCCCCTTCGTTCATTTTATTACGGCGGCGTAACCATCTTAACTGTACGCCTTCTGCCTGGGCTACGTCGTGCATGGTTTCCCCGTTAACAACGCTGTGGTATTCCCTGCTTCCTCTTTTGCTTTTCTTTTGTAAGAAAACGATCATATCCTTTGCAGGCGGGTTATCATTTTCCAGGTCGTTGTAACGTACCAGCTTACGCAGGCGCATATTACGCTGGTCGGCTACCTGGATGAGGGAGCTGCCTGCCTTTACATACACTGCTTTGCGGCCGTTGATTTCAAAGATACCTTTCGGATAGCTGGCAGTTTGTTTGGTGCCTGTACTTTGATTTTTCCTTCCGGGAGATGTTTTGCTTCCCTTTTCGGTTACTTCTGCATACATCGTTCCATCGGTTGCTGCGCCACCAGCAGAAGGATCTTTCCCCATAGCAATCATCGTATATTGCTGAAGGTTATAATCTTCAATTACTTTAATCAGCTGTTGTGGGTAAGTTTTATTAGTAGCGTATCCGGCTTGTTTAAGACCAAAAGCCCATGATTTATAATCCTCGCCATCAAACTGGAAGAGGAAGGCATAGCGCGGGTTGGCGTGCAGAAAATCGGAGTGATCACGGTAGGAATCGGTGGCGGATTCATATACACGGAAACACTCCTGGGCTGCATCGTCATCGTATTTGATGGTTTTGCCGGTCCAGGTATTTTTGCATTTAATACCGAAGTGGTTGTTCGATTGTAAACACAAGGTGCCGTTGCCGGACTGTGTTTCTATAATCCCCTGCGCCAGTTTGATGGCGGCAGGCACGCCTGAGCGGCGCATTTCCTCAATGGCTAAGTTTTTATAGGTGGCGATGTACTGCTGCGTTGTGATGTTCTGTGCGTGCAGTACGGTAACGAAGCCAATAAGAAAACTGACTACCAATAAGAATTTTCTTACTTGCATGTATGTTCGGATTTAATGGGCGTTTTATTTCTTCCTGATCATCAGTACACCATCCCGCATGGTGAGTAATACCTGTTCTGCACGGTCATCTGCCAACACTTTTTCACAAAAACTGATCATGGCTTTTGCCTGGCGTCCCTGTTCGTTTTCAGGCAGCAGTACCTGGCCGTGATACAACACGTTATCTGCCAGGATAAATCCGCCGGGACGCAGTTTATCCCAAACCAGGTCGTAGTACTGTTCATATCCGGATTTGTCCGCGTCAATAAACACCAGATCAAATACTTCATCCAGTTGTTCAATGACATCGGCCGCTTTGCCGATATGCATTTTTATTTTATCTGCATTCCCGCTTGCCGAGAAATATTGATGACAAAGGGCTTCCAGTTCTTCGTTGATATCTACGGTGTGTAATATGCCATCGGGTGCGAGGCCTGCGGCCAGGCAAATCGCTGAGTACCCGGTGTAAGTGCCCAGTTCCAGGATACGGTGCGGCCGGATCATATGGCTTATCATACTGAGGAACTGGCCCTGTACCTGCCCGCTCAACATATGCGGCAACGCTACCTTCAGATGTGTTTCCCTGTTCAGCTGGTACATCAATTCACTTTCCCGGCTGGTATATTTTTCTGAATAGGCCTCTACTGCTGCCGGTATGAGCTCCATATATTAAAATTTCTGCAAAGCTAAGGAAAAGCGGCTAACCGACAGCCTGTTGCTTTCAACAGAAAAAGCGGATATATCCATAAACGCTATTCTGCCGGGTTTTATTCTCTCCGGGCGTACGTTCACGCATATCCGCTTTTCCGGCCTGAAGGGAGGCTTTATTAGAAATTCGGTCTTAATTTATTGGTGGTATAGAAAACACGGAAATATTCCACTACTTCATCTGCTGTGTCAAATAACTGCAGCAGGTCGAGGTCCTGCGGGTTAATATTGCTTTCCTTTTCCATCATTACATTACGGATCCAGTCGAGCAGGCCACTCCAATACTCTTTCCCTACCAGCACCATCGGCGTTTCCTCCATTTTCTTGGTTTGAATAAGGGTGGCTACTTCAAAGAATTCATCCATCGTACCAAAGCCACCAGGCATCATCACAAAGCCCTGGGAATACTTGGTAAACATTACTTTACGGACAAAGAAGTAATCGAAATTGAGACTATTCTCCGGGTCTATATAAACATTGGGATGTTGCTCGTGCGGCAGGGTGATATTGGCGCCCACTGATTTGCCATGTGCTGCCTGCGCGCCTCTGTTGGCGGCTTCCATAACACCTGGTCCGCCACCGGTGATAATGCCAAAGCCTTCTTCTGCCAGCCTGGTGGATATTTCCTGGGCCAGGTCGTAATAACGGTTGCCCGGTTTGGTGCGGGCCGATCCGAATATGGAAATACAGGGTCCTATTTTAGCCAGTTTCTCAAATCCTTCAACAAACTCCGCCATTATCTTGAATATCTGCCAGCTGGAATGCGCTCTTGTTTCCGTCCAGTCTCTTTCTTTAAGATTCTTTATACTACTGTTCATGCAACTGCTTTTTTATTATGCTATAAAACACCTTCCCCCGTGCAGGCACGCGGAATGATGTAATTTATATAATAATTGGCTTACAGTAACAGCTTTACGCATAAAAAAAGCAGGTAACTATATAGAAACCTGCTTTACATTTAACACGTTATGAACGTGCAGCGATGTTAAATAAACATCGCTGCAGAAACGTTGCTAATGCTGGCAATCAAAAAAATAAATAATGTTGAAATTTAGTAAGATAGTACTACCGTTTTAATCAACAGATGTTCTCATAACGCTTAATCTCCATTAATTTATTAATTATTTAAGCAATAACCTAATTTAAATTTATCAAGGTTACGCAAAGGTATGCGCGCCTGCCACTACTTCTTCGGCCAGCCCGAAAGACAATGTCATCCCGGCTCCGCCAAGACCATTTACGATCGTTACATTTTTTTCGGGAGAGAATACCAGGTCCGTTTTGCCGTTGGTTAGTTTTGGGTAGATGCCATGCCATTGTTCCTGGATGGTATACTCCGGCGCCTGTAAAAAGGTATGCATATACTGCAGGATGAGTTCATTGATAAATGCTTTATCAAATGGTTCGAAGTCCGGACCATATTCATGTGAGTCACCAATGGTGAGTTCGCCTGCGCCATTTTGAGAAATCAGCAGGTGAATGCCCCATTTCACATACTCCGGCATTTCCTGTGCGAAGCGCTGCTTCAGTGGTTCCAGGGTTTTACAGCTTTCAAAGGCCGCATAGTGTCCCAGGGTTAAGCCTGCGCATAGTGCGGGACCCAGTTGCCAGTTGCCCGGTTGCGGAATGGTACGCATCATCTGCAGTTTGCATTTTTTCAGCGGTGCGGCCGCAAATTCAGCAGGGTAAAGCGTTTCAAAGTCAGCGCCGCTGCAAACAAATACTTCTTCCACTTTCCAGCGCTCATCTTTGGTTTCAATAAAGGGCATGCTGATGCCATTTACCGCGGTGCCGAAACGAACCGTTACGTTCAGGTGTTCCTCCAAATGCTTTGCGATAACGGCACTGGCCTGGCGTGGGTTCACGGTCATTTCGGAGGCACTCCACAATGCACCTTTCAACCCGTTTGTTTTAATCGCGCTGGTATATTTTCCTATTTGTGAGGGAGCAATCAGCTCACAGCTGTAACCGTTGCCGGGAGCGGCCTGTACAAATTCTTCCAATACCGCCAGTTCATCTTTTTCATACGCCAGGTGCAGTGATCCGGTTTCCTGGCACTGCAACCCGGCGGCAGCAGCCAGCTCTTTCCAGGTACGGCGGCTGCGCATAGCGCGGTCGTACATTTTACCTGCTGTTTGCCCGATGGGCCATACCAGTCCGAAATTGCGGATAGAAGCGCTGATCGCTTTACTGTTACGTTCAAACAGCACTACTTTTCTTCCTTTTTTTGCCAGGTGGTAAGACATGGCCAATCCCACTATTCCTGCGCCTATTACTGCTACATCTGCCTGTTGTTGTTGCATGATATCAAATGTAAAGTGTGATTAAAAGATAGACAGTAGTTCATCCAGGGATGCTACCAGGTGGGTATGCGGACCTTTCTCCAGCTCTTCCCGCGTATAAGCGCCGGTAGTAACCCCTATTACATAGCGGCAACCTGCGTTAGTACCTTCTTCCAGGTCGGAAATGGTATCGCCGGTTTTAGCGACCGACGCTATACTGCGGATTCCCAACTGTTCCATGATCCGGTATATCATATACGGGTATGGACGGCCGAAGGGTACTTCATCGCTGGTAGCCACGGCATCAATAAGTCCTTTTTGCTGCCAGCCCACCCTTTCCAGGATCACGTTGGTAATGGCCCTGTCGAAGCCCGTATCCAGTGCCACTTTAATACCTTTTGCCTTCAGTGCGGCAAATACCGCTGATACCCCTTCTTTTTCCCTTACCGCAGGATGTGTGGCATAATGCACTTTCATGTCCGCCACAAAACGGCTGTGCAGGTCGCCAATAAAGGTTTCATCGCTGTAGCGGCTATCCTTCTGCTGCTGCAACAGGTAACGGATAGCATACGGTTTGGCGTACCCCATCACCTCGTTCACCTGTTCCAGCGTTACTGTAACACCCGCCAGCCCGATGGCTTGCTGCAACACCTTTGCTACATTGGATTCATCATGCAGGGTAGTGCCTGCAATATCAAAAACAACTAATTGTATTCCCATCTTTTCCCATTGTTAATAGGTGGCAAAGATAAGGAGTTACTAAAAATAAGTTTAGCATTTATAAACATTTAACATGCGCGTAATATGCGAATTTTGTCTTTCCCGCTGATTACGCTGATTATACTGATTAGCTGGATTTTTGCTTTTGGATTTTGTAAGGATTTTAAATGATTTGGGGAGATATAAGCGGATATTTTCGCTTATATCTCCCCGAATCATTTAAAATCCAAAGAAATAAAATCCAGCTAATCAGTATAATCAGCGCAATCAGCGGGAAAGACAAAATTCGCTAGAAGCCGATTCCTGCACCCACCCGGTATATCAGGCTGTTGTTATAGGGCGAGCGATCGTCCTGGATCACATCATATAAAATGGAGATGCCAATACCTACCCTGCCGCCTACGTTTTGGGTGTAACCCGCGCCTACCAGTAAGCTGGGAACGCCATAGTTGGTTTTGTAGGTTTGTTTTTCGTTGTTGTTGAGGTAAACGGTAGAATTTTGTGTAACGAAATTATATTCCGGCTGAACATGTATAAATACCATCGGGAGCGGATATACACGGCCCCAGATACCACCACCAAAAATAGTGTACTTATCCCGCTGCACTATCTGGTCATAGCTCCACACTTTATACTGGCCGTATTGCGCATTGATGTTAACACCTGCAGCAATGTAGTCGGAGAAGCGGTAACCTACCAGCGGAGAGATATCCACGTTGGTAACATCGCCAAACACCATTCCCAGCGAACCGCCTAATACCAAACGGGAAGGATCAAAGCCCTTACGGGTAACCGTGTCTGTTTTATAATATTGGGCGTGTGCCAGCTGTACGCCAGCCAGCAGGAAAAAACATATCAATAAACGTTTCATGATCAGCTTTATTAAGTTTAACTATTTACCGGCAGAAAGGTTTAACAATCAAAAATTTTACCCCGGTTTAATATATTCTTCGGATCAAAGATCTGTTTTATTTGCTTCATGAGCTGCATGGAGGTCTGATCAAAAATGATATCCATATAGTTTTTCTGTACCAACCCAATACCATGCTCACCGGAGATGGTACCACCCAATGCTTTCACCAGCTGAAAAATTTCCCGTATACCTTCCGTGAGGGTCCCGTTCCATTGTTCTTCCGTGAGGGTGCCGCGGATAATATTTACATGCAGGTTACCATCGCCGGCATGCCCGTAGCATACTGAATGGAATCCATACCTGTTCCCGATTTCCTTTACTCCTTTCAGCAATACCGGCAGTTCTGCGCGGGGTACCACGGTATCTTCTTCTTTATATACAGAATTTGCCTTTACGGCTTCCGCTACCCGGCGGCGCAGTTTCCAGAGTTCTTCCTTCTGCTGGGAATCTTCTGCAAACAATATCTCCCCGATATCAAAACCTTCTACCACACCGGCAATACCTTCCATTTCCTGCATCAGCACTTCCGGGTAATTGCCATCTACTTCTATGAGCAGGTGTGCCTGTATATCGTCTTCTATTTTAACTGCGCTGCTTTGTACATATTTTGTTACCCAGTCGATAGCGTCGCGTTCCATAAATTCCATGGCGGAAGGTGTGTAACCCGCCCGGAAGATAGCGCTTACCGCTTCACAGGCGCTTTCAGCAGAGCGGAAAGGAACCAGCATCAGCAGATCTGTTTTGGGTAGTGGTATTAAACGCAATACTATTTTGGTAACGATGCCCAGGGTGCCTTCGCTGCCTACTACCAGCTGAGTAAGATTATAACCGGTGGCATTTTTTAGTACATTGGCGCCCGTCCAGATCACTTCACCACTGGGCAGCACCATTTCCAGGTTCAGCACATAATCCTTTACCACGCCGTATTTTACCGCTTTGGGACCACCTGAATTTTCAGCAATATTACCACCGATAAAGCAGGTACCGCGGCTGCTCGGGTCGGGCGGATAAAACAATCCCTTTTCTTTTACGGCGTTCTGTAATTCTTCTGTGATCACACCGGGTTCGGTGATTACCTGCAGGTTCCTTTCATCTATGAGGGTGATGCGGTTAAAGCGTTCCATGGATATGAGCACGCCACCAAACTGGGCGAGCGCTCCTCCGCTGAGCCCTGTACCGCCACCACGGGGAGTTACGGGCAACAGCGCTTCATTGCATAATTTCATGATACGGCTTACCTGTTCGGTGGTATCCGGCTTAACCACTACTTCGGGGAGATAATGCAGATCCTCGGTTTCATCCTGTGCATAACGGCTCATACTTTCTTCGTCGGCCAATACATATTGCGCTCCGGCTATTTCACGTAATGCCGCTACGTGAGCGGCAGTTACTTTATTGAACGTTGTCATGGAACAAAAATAATCATAATGCCGGTTAGGTGGTATATCCGGACTGTTAAAAAGAGGGACAGATCGTAGATCTTCTCGCATTGTTAAAGGTGCGGTTGCTGTAAAGTCCTGTATAAACGATGCCTATCTCATAAGCGCCACGCCGGTTGTTGGCGGCAGAGAGACTGGAGGTAGTGATATCATAGTTAAACATGAGTTTTATGGCGTTGATCTGGTAGCCAACCAGGAATACAGCCGCATCATTGGCGCGGTAATAAACGCCGCCATACAGTTGTTGTACGCCGTCGCCGGAAAGATTATAGGCAGCATTGGCGCCCAGCATCAGTTCCCGCGCGCCGGCCTGTGTGGCATAATACGCTGCAGGGTTCAGGATCACTTTATCGCTCATTTTCAAACTCGCATTCAGGAACCCGATATAGCGGCGGGGAACGGTGTTATTGCCATCAAAAAAGGTTTCCCTGGGTGTGTTGATATGTTGTACAGAGAAACCTGCATTTACATAAATATTATCGGTAGGAAAATAAGCATAATTCAAGCCTGCCTGCAGGTCGAAATAATTGACGCTGCTTTGGGTGATGGGTTCCCCGGTGGGGATCTGTGAATCAAAGAATTTACCATTCCACTGGTCGGCGAATGTGAGCTTGGTGATATCCACCCGTTTGCCGGCGGAGCCTACATTAAACCCTGCGGATAACAGGCTGCTGAAACCCAGGAGCTGGTGATAAGCGATCGAAGCGTATCCTTTGGTAGAGGTGAGGTTTCCTGCGCCGGCTACGTCGCGGAGCAATACACCCCCGATGCCTACCCAGCCATATTCCAGCTGATCGCGGAATAACTGGAAGTCGCCATATGCCGACATCGTCCGGTAAGGTATCGGAACGCTGGTCCACTGATCGCGGTAATTAATGCCAATACGGTAATTGCCGTCCGGAATGAATCCGGTATTGGCAGGGTTAGTTGTCAACGGCGAATTAAAAAACTGTGAAAAATGGAGGTCCTGTGCGTACGCCCCACCCATTGAAACAATTAATAAAATTGCCAGACATGTTGATAATTTAACGATCTGATTCATGGCTCATCATCTTAACAAGGTTACACTTCCTGATCTGCTGCCTTTGGTGCCATCCGTAAACTCCAGGTTTACGATATAGGCATAAGCATCCATGGGCTGAATATTTCCTTTAAACCGGCCGTCCCATCCGATTTGAGGATCCGAACTTTCAAAAACCAATTGTCCCCAACGGTTAAATATTTTAAGATTGAATTTGGTCGCTCCAAAAGCTTTTACATAAAACACATTGTTCTTACCGCCTGGTGCAAAGGCGTTGGGCACATCAAACAGCGGTACCACAATAGCGCTTACTTCCTCACATTTTGTATCCGTACAGCCTTCTGCGTTAGTAACAGTAAGACACACATTGTATGTACCTGTGCGCAGGTATTGATGGCTGGGGTTTGGCAGGGAAGAAGTATCCCCGTCGCCAAAATTCCAGAGGTAATGTATCGCGTTTGCCGAAGAACCATTCAGGAACTGTATCGGCGTATTTTCAATTGCTTTGGTGGGTGAAAAATCGAAGTCTGCTACAGGCGGCGCTGCCACATTTATTTCCTGTGTAATCGAATCCCGTTTGTTACAGGTGTTTGGATCGTCTACCTCGAGGGTTATTTTCCAGCGGCCTGCTTTATTAAATGTATGCACCGGGTAAGGGTCGTGTGAAACGGAACCATCATCTTCAAAGGTCCAGGTGAATGTTTCACCGCCTTCGGTGGTATTATCCATTTGTATTTCTGTGCCAACGCAAACCGTTCCCGGGTCGGTAAATTTCGCTATAACGTTCTCGGCTACACGCAGGGTGTAGGTAATTGTTTGCGGTGCATTACAGAAATTAGTATCCACCAGTGTAAGAGTAGCATTATAGATGCCCGCATTCTGGTAATAGTGGAATAGCGGGAAGGTATCTAAACCGGTATAGAATGGAGGTGTTCCATCGCCATAGTCGAGGATAAATGAGCTGTCCCTGAAATCCGCAGCTGGTGTGGATTCATTGACAAACATATACTTCAGGCTATCGCATGGATCCTGGCGTCGGGCTTCAAAATGGAGTATCGCTTCATTGTTGCCCAGTTTCACGGTTACGTAGGCGGTATCTGATCCGTTACAACTTTGCGGATCATATTTTACCATTCTTACGCGGAAGGTGCCAATTCTTGTAAAGATGTGCGTCACGGTATCTCCCTCTGGTCCGAAATTCAGCGTGGTGCCATCATCCGGGAAGAACCACTGATACGACTTACCTGGTAAACGGGTGGTATCCACAAAGGTGATGGTATCCGGTACGCAGTAGTTGGTGCGCCTGTCGAGTGTTTTGGCTCCTGCTTTCACCCCATCGAGGTTAAAAGCAATTTTCAGTGCTCCGAGATTACAGGAGGCTGGCGGTGTGCTGGAGTAGGCGCCCGGCGTGGTCGGGTACCGCGGTTTGAAGCCGCTGTTGCTCACGTTGCACCAGGCGCAGATCCCCTGGTAGATAATACCATTGCGGTCGAAGCGGCTGGTACCGCCATCTACGTGTTCATACAAACCGGAGCCGCCAAAATAACTGGCATACAATGGGCCCTGCGTGGGACTAAACCGTACGGCATCGCGCTGCAGCACATAGAAATAAAAATCCATCCCGTCTGTATTGCGTTGCAGCGCATCCGGGGTGGTCGTTAAACCGGAAGTTCCTGAATTCGGGTAGTGCAGGGAGGTATTGATACCTCCGCCCCATCCGGACACGTATACGTTTTCGCAGCGGTCTACCAGGAAGGCGGTGGGAGAAATATTAGGGGAAGAAACCAGTGTTCTTCTTTTTCCGAAAGTAGTGGAATACACGAATGCGGACAGGTTTGCCTGGAGCTTCGAGATAAACTGCAGTCCGTTTTCATTGTATCCATTGGCGCTTATTTGTATGATGGGCCATGCTCCTTCTGTGGTGCCCATTACGTATACAAATCCATTTTTATCCAGCTGGATGCCGTATACCTGGTCGGCAGCGGGATTATCAGAACCGAGGAAAGTACTCTGGATAATGTTTCTTCCGTCGTTAGAAATATGAGCAATAAACCCATCGCATACGCCGCCGCGGTACTGGGGGTATATGGTGCCGGCAGTAACGGGGAAGTCGTCGCTGGCGGTGCCCCCGGCCACATACAGGGTATTCAACCCGTTTAATGCAATTACATAAGCCGCATCTTCCTTGCTGCCTCCGAGGTAGCTGGCCCAAACCAGGTCCTGGCAAAGCGGGTTTATTTTCATAATCACGCCATCCTGCGAGCCTTTGTTGGTGCTCTGGAATACGCCGGCTGTTACGGGGAAATCGGTGGAGCGGGTGCAGCTGGCCACATAAATATAGCCTGCATTATCCACTACCACTTCGCTGCGGGCGTCGTCGCCATAGTTACGCAGCAGTACCCAGTCGCCGGCCTGACGGTCGGCCCGCATATTTACGCCGTCATCTCCGCCGCCGGCAATGATCAGTGAGCCAATGATAGCGGTGCCTGTGGCGTTTATTTTAGTAATGGCGATATCCCATCCTCCGCGGGTTCCTTTTACGTTGGTATTGGGATAGTCGTTGGAAGTGGTTCTGCCGGAGATCACGAGGTTGCCCTGCTGATCTACAAATAAGCTATGAGGTTGTTCCACGCCGCTGCCGCCCATGTAGGTGGCGTATACCAGCCTGGTTCCATTGGTGTTGAATTTTGAAATGGCGATATCAAACTGGCCGCCGCCGTAAACGCTTTGTACTGCCCCGGTTGTTATGGGGTAGCCCGGATTAAACACAATACCGCCGCCGTATAAATTGCCGGCATCATCGTAGGTGGCAGTGAAGCCCCAGTTATCCGAGCGGGCACCCGATACGGTAGAAAAAACGTAGATCGGATCTATGACCAGCGGGTAGGCCGCGTTATATTCACCGGATATTTTGAAGCCCAGTTTATTACCATTTAACCGGTAAGATACCTTTACGGTTACACGTTGATTATTGATATACTGGTAAGCAAAGGGCAGTTGTTCAATCACATCCCCCACAGAGGTGTGCACCAGCAACTGGCCTTTTTTCAGTTCCATACCGGTAGCGCCTTCATATACCATCTGGATATTATCCGGGTTAGCACCCGGATGCACAATCAGGTCATATTTCAGTTGGGAACCTTCAGAGTAAACATGCGCGTCGATGCCGGAATAAAGGGAGTTATAATTAACGCCCTGGAAGGAACCCACCCCGGTTGCCCATTTGGTTCGGTCGTTTCCGATGAAATAGCTGCTTTTGGCGTCCTGTTCTTTTTCGGGTACTATTTGTACGTCGGGATTGGCGTTCAAGAAAGTAACGTTATACGCATGCCCGCGCACATCAGGAATTTTGCCGGGCCGTGGAGGGGGCTGGCCATTCCCTGGCTGGGCAGGTGCTGGTTTAAAGTTGCTTTTCGGAACGTATACCGTATCACTCCGGTGGGAGTGTCCGTGCACATATTCGTTCAGGCTCCAGAGATCCTGCTGGTTCATCATCAGGAAAGTGAAGCCTGTTTTTTTGAGGAAGATAGCAGCGCCATCCAGTTCTGTTCTGTAGATGACATCTTTATCCCACTGGCCTTTGTTCTCAATAAAATTCAGCGGTGTGAAGTTCGCATGTTGCTGCTGCGCCTGGGCGGATCGTCCGGTGAACAAAAAGCAAATCATTAATCCAATAAGGCCGGTCGGGAAGGTAAATTTCAACGGGATTAGATTTTATTTTATTCTTAAAAACCAATATAATACTATTAAACGCAGAAGCCACTCAAATTGTTACGGTCGGGAAAGGCACAAAACTTCTGAATTGAGGAATAACAGGCTAAATGGGAAACAAGGTGAATCTCAGCTTCAGCAGCTTTATACTTTTTTAATTCATCCATCAGTTAATAAACGTAAAAACCATCAGGAAATTTTACTCCAGACAGATTTACTTCTCTGGGCAGCTAAAAATTCTTTTAGTGCCTGATTTTCAGGCAGAAGCAGATCGGTGTCTTCTTCCAGGATCTTTTCTGCGCTGGCGCGGGCGGCGTCGAGGATGGGTTTGTCCGCAACAATATCCGCCAGTTTAAAGTCGAGTACCCCGCTCTGGCGGGTGCCTTCAATATCTCCGGGGCCTCTCAGTTCCATATCTTTCTCCGAAATAATAAATCCGTCGTTGGTTTGCACCATTACGTTGATCCGTTCGCGGGAATCCTGGCTTAGCTTATTACCGGTCATGAGCACGCAGAAGGACTGTTCCGCTCCGCGGCCCACCCTTCCCCGCAACTGGTGGAGCTGCGACAGCCCGAAACGTTCGGTGCTTTCTATCACCATTACAGAGGCGTTGGGCACGTTCACCCCTACTTCAATAACGGTGGTGGCTACCATAATATGGGTATCGCCGGTTACAAAACGCTGCATGTTGGTTTGCCGCTGTTCGGCCGGCTGGCGGCCATGTACCATACTGATATAATACTGCGGTTCGGGGAAGAAAGCTTTCACCTCTTCATATCCTTTCATCAGGTTTTCATAGTCCAGCTTCTCTGAATCTTCGATCAGCGGGTATACGATGTATGCCTGTCTTCCTTTCTTTACTTCTTCTTTAATAAAATCCATTACCTGCGGCCGTTGATATTCGGTGCGGTGCACGGTAGTAATGGGTTTACGTCCAGGGGGCATTTCATCAATAACGGATACGTCCAGGTCGCCGTAGATGGTCATAGCCAGTGTTCTTGGTATAGGCGTTGCCGTCATAACAAGAATGTGTGGCGGGATGGTATTTTTTTCCCATAGGCGTGCCCGTTGTGCCACGCCGAAGCGGTGTTGTTCATCCACGATGGCCATTCCAAGATTTTTGAACGCCACTTCTTTTTCCAGCAGGGCGTGGGTGCCAACGAGGATATCGATGCTGCCATCGAGGGCGCCGGCCAGTATCTGCTTACGTGCCTTGCCTTTGATGCTGCCGGTAAGCAGTGCTACCTTTACATCCATCCGCTCCAGCAATTCGGAGATGCCTTTAAAGTGCTGCTGCGACAGGATTTCCGTGGGCGCCATAAGGCATGCCTGGAAGCCGTTGTCTTTTGCCAGCAACATGGATAGCAGTGCTACCATTGTTTTACCGCTGCCTACATCTCCCTGCAGGAGGCGGTTCATCTGCCGTCCGTGAACGGTATCTGTCCTTATTTCTTTCAGTACCCTTTTCTGTGCGCCTGTTAAGGAAAAGGGAAGATGATTGTTATAGAATTCATTAAAAGAATCGCCCACTGCACCAAACACAAAGCCGTGCGATTGCTTGTGTCTTTTGAGCTTTAACCGGCATATACGGATTTGTGCAATAAACAGTTCTTCAAATTTCAGCCGTCGTTGTGCCAGCCGTGCATCGTCTTCGCTGGCCGGCAAATGGATCCTGAAATAGGCCATCGCACGGGGCATGAGCCGGTATTGCTGTAATACTTCTGCGGGGATATTTTCCCTAATTTCCAGTGGAGATAATTGTTCCAGCAGGTTCTTGGTCAATTTTCCTATAGCCTTTGCCGTTAGTCCGCGGGCTTTGAGTTTTTCTGTGGTATAATAAACCGGTTCCAGGAATTGTTTACCGGTTGCAATTTCTTCTGTGAGCAGGTCCACCTCCGGGTGTGCCAGCTGGGTAACGCCATTGAATACGGAGATCCTGCCGAATACGAGGTAGGCCACATTTTCCTTTAGTGATTTCTGCATCCATTGCCAGCCCTGAAACCATACCAGGTCGATGGTGCCTGTTTCATCTTTAAAAGTAGCCACCAGTCTTTTCGACCTGTTTTCTCCCATTACCACCATGTTGATGATCTTTCCGCGGATCTGCACAAAATCTTCATACCCGCTGAGGGAGGCAATTTTATCAATCCTGGTACGGTCTACATAACGGAAAGGAAAATATTGCAGGAGGTCGCCAAAGGTATATACTTTGATTTCTTTACGCAGCAGTTCTCCTTTCTGCGGGCCTACTCCTTTCAGGTATTCTATCGGATTTGATAATATGGCAGTAAAAGTAGAAATGGTTATTTCGTTTTTTGTGAACAACAAAAATAAAAAAGGCAAGCGGTAAAAACTCACCACTTGCCTCTTTTACTAAAAAAACAATTATAAAACTATTCGGCTATTGCATCTACTTTTCCTTCCACGAACTGTTTCATCCACTCGGTGGTAACAGATTTCGGTCTTTCCAGGGAAAGTCCGAGTGCCCTGTCCCAGCAAAGGGAAGCCAGTACGCCTAATGCACGGGATACGCCAAACAACACGGTATAGAATTCATATTCCACCAGGCCGTAGTGTACCAGCAATGCGCCGGAGTGAGCATCTACGTTAGGCCATGGATTCTTTACCTTGCCCAGGTCCTGCAGGATTGGCGGCACGGTTTCATACACTTGCCATACAATTTTCACGAGTTCATCGTTTGGCAGGTGTTTTTTGGCAAACTCCATCTGTGCGGTAAAGCGTGGATCTGTTTTGCGTAAAACCGCGTGACCGTAACCGGGTACTACTTTACCATCGGCTAATGTTTTGCGTACGTAGGATTCAATTTGTTCTTTAGTAGGAACTCCACCACCCAGTTCTTCACGCATCTGGAGTATCCATTTGATCACTTCCTGGTTAGCGAGGCCGTGTAACGGACCGGCCAAACCGTTCATACCGGCGGCGAACGAGAGGTAAGCATCGCTCAGTGCGGAACCTACCAGGTGCGTCGTGTGTGCGCTCACGTTACCACCTTCGTGGTCGGCGTGGATCACCATGTAAAGGCGCATCAGTTCTTTGAAACCTTCATCAGAGTAACCGAGCATGTGTGCAAAGTTACCTGCCCAGTCGAGCATGCCGTTTGGCTGAATATGCTGGCCACCTTTATATTTACGGCGGTAAACATATGCTGCAATACGTGGCAGACGGGCAATGAGGTTCATGGTGTCCTCATAGGTATAGCTCCAGTAATCTTTTTTATTAATTCCTTCTGAGTAAGCCTGTGCGAAAGCAGATTCTGTTTGCAGCGCCATGATACCCACGTTGAACATGGTCATGGGATGTGCAGTGATCGGGAGAGCTTCAATAGCATCAAAAACGTGGTTGGGTACATGAGAACGGCGGCCCCACATGCTGGACAGATATTGTACATCTGCCTCAGTAGGCAATTCGCCGATCAGCATCAGGTAAAATAAACCTTCGGGTAAAGGTTCTGCGCCACCTGGTGCTTTTGGCAGGTGTTCTCTTAATTCAGGGATGGAATATCCGCGAAAACGAATTCCTTCATTGGCATCCAGCAGGGAAGTTTCTGTTACCAGGCCGGTTATACCGCGCATACCCTGATAAACCTGTGCCAGTGTTACCTCCTCAATTTTCTTGGTGCCGTGATTCTTTACCAGGTCTTTTACTTCAATGTTAAGTTCATCTGCTTTAACCTTGAATTTCTCTTTTATGTACCCCATTTTACTGCTATTGTTATTAATGAAAACAAAATCGATCAATAGTCAAAAGTAATGATTTGTTAACGAAGTTACCACCCTTTCGTGGTATTTAATGCCAAATTAACAACGATTCTCCGATGAAAAAGTAAGGCGATATAGTCGCAGCGGGCTTCATTAACAGCATATTTATAAGCCGATTACGAATATAACATATAACGCATCTATATAGACGTTAAAGAAATGTAAAATTTTCAGAATGAATTGAAAATATTGAAAGAAAAATAGCGGTGATTTTAGCGGAGGTTGTCTTGAGCGCTGATTACGCTGATTTTGCTGATTGACTTTTTGGGATTTGGGGAGATGGAAGCGGAGGTTGTAGCGGAGGTGGTCTTGAGCACTGATTACGTTGATTTTGCTGATTGACTTTTTGAGATTTGGGGAGATGGAAGCGGAGGTTGTCTTGGGCGCTGATTACGCTGATTTTATTGATTGGATTTTTGTGATTTTGAGGGAAGTTTGGAATTTTCAGGGTAATTGATGGGTAAATTTTATTGAATGAAATTGGGGGAGGATGGTGGTTGAATTAGGATTGAATAAAGGTTGAATAAGATGGGATTGATATTGACTGTGGAATACTTCATTTTTACTTTGCATGGGCTTAGCATATGCTTGAAAGATGCTTGATACATGCTTAATGTATGCTGATGACCCGGAGGTGATGTGGAGGTGACGTGGACTTGAAGCTAAGATTGTTTGTGGCAGGGCTTTACAGACGAGAAAGTATATGGCGCTTAGACGCAGTGCTATCATATAAGTGAAACGGTGTGCTAATATAACTGTGAAAATGACTCACCAGCATTCAATAAATCTTTACCGTTAAATACTATCCGCCTTTTTAAATTATCTATGGAATAATGATGGTAAAAGGCTTTTAAATTCATTGAATTTTCCGAAAAATCACATAAAAACGAAATTAAACCAATTCCCCAGAGAAAAACCAATAGACGAATTAAAATCTAACCAGCGTACTAATCTTCCTAAATCCCTGCCAAAATCACAAAAATCCAATCAATAAAATCAGCGTAATCAGCGCCCAAGAAAACCTTCGCTTCGATCTTCCCAAATCTCAAAAAGTCAATCAGCAAAATCAAGGGAATCCTGAGAAAGACAACCTCGGCTTCCATCTCCCCAAATCTCAAAAAAGTCAATCAGCAAAATCAGCGTAATCAGCGCTCAAGACAACCTCCGCTACAATCTCCGCGTCATTTGGGGGCCTGGCGATACAGGTAGAACGCCAGGGCGCCGAACAAAATATTGGGGATCCACACCGCCAGCAGCGGGTTCAGGTCTGCTTTTACGGAAAATACGGTGGCAAATTGCAGGAATATGATGTAGCTGGCACTGATCACAATACCTACTGCCAGGTGCAATCCACTTCCGCCCCTCACCTTCTTGGCGGCGATAATGCCACCGATCAGGGTAAGGATCACTACTGCGAAGGCGGCGGAGGTTCTCCTGTAATATTCTACCCAATAGGTATTCAGTCCTTCGGCACCACGGATGCTTTCCCGCTGGATGTATCGCCTGAGATCGGGCGTGGTCATGGCTTCCTGGATATTCTTTTCGTCGACCAGGTCTTTGGGGACCAGGGGTATTTTAAGCAGGGTATCCTGTTTGCTGGTCCAGGTTTCCTTCAGGCCGTTCATGGTGCGCATGGATACGTAGTCCAGTTTCCACTTTTTGGCGGTGGAATCCCAGCTGATACGGTCGGCTTTAAGTTTGAAAGTCATGGATTGTTTATTCACAACAGACAGTACAAAATTGCTCCCGCTTTTATAGTTGGGATCGTAAGTACCGAAAGTTACATAGGTAAAGCTATCGATACGGGTGGTGCGGTCGTATTGTGATTTCTCGTCGTCGTGACTATGGAGGTATTTATTTTCAAAGCTGGTACGGATGCGGTTGGCGTTGGGAACTACCCAGTAGTTGGCGAGCCAGAGTACTCCTCCGAACAGGAAGGCGCCCATCCAGTAGGGACGCAGAAAACGGCGAAAGCTTACGCCGGCAGCCAGTATGGCGATGATCTCCGAGCGGTAGGCCATCTTGGAAGTAAAAAAAATAACTGACAGGAATATAAACAGCGGAAACAGTAATGCCAGGATATGCGGGATAAAGCCGAAGTAATAATCCACTATGATTTCATGCAGCGACAGGTGATGCTTCATGAAGTCATCCACCTTTTCCGTAGTGTCGATCACTACAGAAATCAATAGGAATATCATCAGGGAGTAAATGAAAGTACCTATGAGCTTGCGTAAAATGTACCAGTCAATTTTAGTCATGACCCCAAAGATATTAGTTTATTTTATAGTCCGGACTTTTACAGGCGTGTTTTCAGCTGATTGATCATCCCGGTTTTCCAGGTGGCGAAAGTGCCGGCCAGTATTTGCCTGCGGGCTTCCTTCACGAGTTCCAGGTAAAAGGCCAGGTTGTGGATACTGGCTAATGTCATGCCTAAAATTTCGCCGGCTACAAACAGGTGTCGCAGGTAGGCCCTTGAGTAGGTGCTGGTAGCAAAGCAGGGGCTGTTAGCATCCACGGGGCTAAAGTCGGTTGCCCATTTTTTGTTCCGGATGTTGATAACGCCGTTCCAGGTGAACAGCATTCCGTTACGGCCGTTGCGGGTGGGCATTACACAGTCGAACATATCGATGCCGAGGCTGATGTTTTCCAGGATATTCCAGGGGGTGCCCACACCCATCAGGTAACGGGGTTTGTCGGCGGGCAGTGATTCGCATACCAGTCCGCACATTTCGTACATTTCATTTTCCGGTTCTCCTACGCTGAGGCCACCGATGGCATTACCGGCGCAATTGCGGGAGGCAATGTATTCCGCGGAGGCTTTGCGGAGATCCTTATAGGTGCTGCCCTGTACGATCGGGAACAGGGTTTGTTCATGACCGTAGGCAGGTTGGGTGTCGTTGAGGCGTGTGATGCAGCGGTCGAGCCAGCGGTGTGTGAGTTCCATCGACTTGCGTGCATAACGGTATTCCGACGGATAGGGCGGGCATTCATCAAAGGCCATAATAATATCGGCTCCGATGGTGCGCTGGATATCCATTACATTTTCGGGCGTGAAGAGGTGGCGGGAGCCGTCGATATGCGACTGAAAAACCACGCCTTCTTCTTTGATCTTGCGGTTGGCTGCCAGGGAAAACACCTGGTATCCGCCGCTATCGGTGAGGATGGGCCGGTCCCAGCCATTAAATTTATGCAGACCACCGGCGAGCGACAACACTTCCAGGCCGGGTCTTAAATAAAGGTGATAGGTATTGCCAAGAATGATCTGAGCCTGTACATCTGCACGCAGCTGTTCCTGGGTAACCGCTTTTACGCTGCCAACAGTACCTACCGGCATAAAAATGGGCGTTTCTATTTCCCCGTGGGCAGTGGTGATTTTCCCGGCCCTGGCATTGCTGCCGCTATCTGTAGTTATCAGTTCAAAATTCACTCGTCGATATTTCAGGCCGCAAAGATATTGAAATGAAGCGAAGATCGAAGCTGGTGGATTTTGCTGCGGGAGGCAATCTCTCCAATGTTCATAATTAATTCTTTTACAGATAATAAAAATATTATATTTTTGCGGTCATTATGCTAGACCATCTAGGTGAAATTGCCTTATACTCTTTTGCTGCCATAGCCGGGATACAGATCATTTATTTCCTTTTTGTGTTTTCCCGGGTAGCTTTCTATAGACGTAAATTTGACCTGGACCATGCACCGGACGGGCCTTTTTCGGTTATCATCTGCGCCAAGGATGAAGAATTGAACCTGCAGAAAAATCTGCCGGGCGTATTGCAACAACGCTATCACCAGCACATGAAACCCGAATACGAGGTGATTGTGGTAAATGATAACTCTGAAGACGACACCAAGTACTACCTGCGCTCCATTGAACCAGGTTATCCACATTACCGGCATATAGAGATCAAGCAGGCGGCTAAATTCATTCCCGGCAAGAAATACCCGCTTTCCATCGGTTTGAAGGGCGCCCAGTTTGAAAAGGTATTGCTTACGGATGCCGATTGCAAACCGGGCAGCACCTACTGGCTTTCGCTGATGAGCCAGGGCTTTACCGATAAAAAGGAAATAGTGCTGGGATACGGCGCTTATCATAAAAAACCGGGGTTCCTGAATAAGATTATCCGGTATGAAACCTTTTTCAGTGCGCTCCAGCATCTTTCCTTTGCCATGAGCGGTATGCCTTATATGGGTGTAGGCCGTAACCTGGCTTATAAAAGAGAGCTGTTCTTTAAACACAAGGGGTTTACAAGCCACCAGCATCTTGCCAGCGGGGACGATGATTTATTTGTGAACACGGCGGCCAACCGGAAAAATGTGGGAGTGGTAATAGACAAACAGGCTTTTACCTACTCCGAGCCGAAGCTGAGCTGGAGAAGCTGGTTCCAGCAAAAAACCCGGCATATGTCTACCGGTAAGCATTACCGTTTCGGTCATAAGTTTGTGCTGGGATTATTTTCGCTGACGCATTTCCTTTTTTACCCGGCGTTTATTTTCGCTTTATTTTTCCCGCCGCCCATACTCTGGTATGTGCTGGGAATTTTCGCGGGGAAAGTGCTGATACAGTCCATTATTACTTATGCCGCCATGCGCAGGCTGGATGAAAGCGATTTGTTTAAATTCAGCTGGCTGATGGATATTTTCATGGTATTATATTATATCATTTTTACACCGGCCTTGCTTTTCAAGTCAAAAAATAAATGGTAATAAGCAGCAGGCAATAGCTTTCTGCTTATTTGCTTTTGCTTTACTTTTGCCGCATGGAAGTTATTTTAAAGTATTTCAGCGACTTCACACCGGAACAGCTGTCGCAGTTTGAGGCACTGCAGGGATTATACCAGGAATGGAACGAAAAGATCAATGTGATATCCCGTAAAGATATAGACGCCTTATATGAAAAACACGTATTACATTCTCTCAGTATAGCCGCTATAGCGGAGTTCCAGCCAGGCACCCAAATCCTGGACCTGGGTACCGGCGGCGGATTCCCGGGTATCCCCCTGGCCATCTTTTTCCCGGAAGTACAATTTCACCTGGTAGATTCTATTGGTAAAAAAATCAAGGTAGTGGAGGGGGTAGCGGAAGCACTGCAGCTGAAAAACGTTACTGCGGCGCACAGCCGCGTGGAAGACATTAAGAACCGGAAGTTTGACATCGTGGTGTCCCGTGCTGTGGCTCCTTTGGGAGATCTCTGGCGCTGGAGCAAGCATGTATTAAAGAAATCCACCGTGCCGGGTAAGCAGTTTGAGAAGGGGCTGATTTGCCTGAAGGGCGGGGATCTGGCCCAGGAAATTTCCGACAGCGGCTTAAAACCACGCCTGGTAAAGGTGTATGATATTTTCCCCGAAGAAAGTTTTAAGGAGAAGTTTGTGGTATTGGCTAAGAGCTAAACCCGGTTTCCAGTGTAGTGTGGTGGATGCCTAGGTGTTCCAGTTCATGGCGCAGTTCTTTCTTCAAAGCTTCTGTGCCGGCAGCGTCCAGCTGCGGATCTATGGTTACCTGGGCCGTTAAAGCGTTTTCGGTAGTGCTGATCGCCCACACATGAATATGATAAATATCTTTCACCCCTTTCACGGCCAGTGCTTTTTTCCTTATTTCCTGTAAGTCGATATCCTTTGGCACCCCGTCCATCGACAGGCGCAGGCTGTCGCGCAGCAGCCCCCAGGTACCGATTACAATTACTACCATTACTATTATACTCAGCAGGGGATCCAGCCAATACCATTTGGTGTAGATGATCAGGATACCGGCAACTACGGTTGCCATAGATACCAGGGCATCTGCCGCCAGGTGGAGGTAGGCTCCTTTTATATTCAGGTCTCTTTCTTTGTCTTTGAAAAACAGCCAGGCCGTAAAGGCGTTGATGAAAATGCCGATGCCTGCTACAACGGCAATGGGGGTTCCGGGCACTTCGTAAGGCTGACTGAAGCGGCGGATGGCCTCGTATCCGATTACGCCTACCACAATAAGCAGCAGCATAGCGTTAAACAGGGAGATAAGAATTGTACTTTTGCGGTAGCCGTAGGTATAGCCGGGGTTGGAGGTGATTTTAACCAGGCGGAAACCCAGCAGTGAGAGGGCCAGGCTGGCTACATCGCTGAGATTATGACCGGCATCGGCCATGAGGGCCAGGGAATGGGTGAGGAAACCGGCGATAAACTCGGCCGCCACAAAAGCCAGGTTGAGGGAAATACCCCATATAAAAGCCCTGTTAACCTGGGCGTTGTTAAGTGCCGGCGTATGAGCGTGGGCATGATCATGCATAAACAACTGATTTCCTTGTACGTAATTTAAGAAGATTTTTTTTCGTCCTTATAAAATATCCGCTTCGCTGCTTCGTCATCCTTATTAAGATGAAACAGCTGGTCCTTACAAATAGCATTATGGCCATAGAGCAAAACGAACGCATACAGGCAACCGTGAAGCAGGAACGCAAGCGATTGCTGCATTTTATCCGGCAACGGGTAAATAATGCGTCCGATGCAGAGGATATTTTACAGGATGTTTTCTATCAGTTTACCGAATACCTGCGCCTGGGAAGCCAGGTAGATTCTATCACCGGATGGCTTTTTGCCGTAACCCGGAATAAGATTACCGATTGGTTCCGTAAGAAGAAAGAAACTCCTTTTTCCGAATTCACGCGCGAGATAGAAGGCGAAGAAGTGCTATTTCTCCCCGAACTACTTTCCGACAAAAACATGGAGGCAGATACTCCGATGGCGAAAAAGATTATGTCGGAAGCCATCATGCAGGCCATTGATGAGTTACCGGCCGATCAGCGGCAGGTATTCCTGCAGCACGAACTGGAGGGGAAATCCTTTAAGGAAATGAGTGAAGAAACCGGCATCGGGGTAAATACCCTTTTGTCACGCAAACGTTATGCAGTGCTATTCCTGCGGGAACGCCTGGCAGAGCTGTACAACGAATTACTTAACGACTGATTTAATTAAAAAGATATGAGAAACAATTTTGGCAGGAGAAGAGGACTACAGGTGCTCAAATTTGTGATAATGGGAGCGCTGTTTGTTACAGTTGTGGGATTTGCCACCATGCTATTATGGAACTGCCTGATCCCTGAACTGTTCCACGGGCCGGTCATTACTTTCTGGCAGGCGCTTGGCCTGATGTTACTGGGTAAGTTACTTTTTGGATGGCATAACCATCACGATAAATTTAACCGTGGCCGGGAATGGAAATCCCGCCTGAAAGACAGGATGGCGAACATGACGCCGGAAGAACAGGAGAAAATGAGAGAACACCTGCGCAACCGCTGCAGAACCGGGTTTGGCGCATGGAAACGTGACGACTGGCATCGTGATCCGGACAGCAGATGGGATCGTGACCGTGACCCTGAACAACCTAAAAACGAAGAAAAAGAATCACACTAAAAACATTTGTGCGATGATAGGAATATTCAAAACCAATATAGGCAGCCTGGAAGAGCGCCAGCAGATGATCCAGGCCATTGCTTCCAGCTTCCCCGTTGGGTCATGCCATGTAGACTTGGACGACTGCGATAAAGTATTACGTATTGCCGACTTACAGGTGGAAGAGAATATTATTATAGAATTCGTTCAAAAACAAGGTTTTGAATGCGCTGTGCTGGAATAATCTGAGATTTTTCCACAGCAAATCAATATTCCCGGGCCATGTGGCGGTTTTATTATACATAAATTCATTTTATATGTAATATGCTATTGGCCGGTTCGCAAATCTGACGTAACTTCAAAGAGAATGCAGCGGCCCGGGTATATTGTTTACAAAGCCAGGTATTGTGTATCTGAAACCCTCTAAATTTTGTTTCCTATGTACCTGAACCAGCACGAGATCAAATCTCTCTTAAATACCAGTTTCGATAACTTCGTGGATTTTGTGAATACGTTGCCGGATATACGTTTTACCGCTTCACCTTACGGTAAGTGGTCTGCCGGCCAGCAGCTCGATCATCTCACCAAATCCATCAGGCCTGTAAGCAGCGCCATGGGATTTCCCAAGGTAACCCTGCTGTATTTCGGCACCAGCGCCATGCCATCACGGTCGTACGACCAGCTGGTGGCTGATTATGAGCGGATACTGGATGCCGGCGCAAAGGCTACCAGGGCCTATCAGCCCGGGGTGATCTATCCTGCGCAGCGACCAGCGTTACTGCAAGGTTTTCTTCTTCAGAAAAATAAACTGATCAACAAACTGGCTGCCTGGTCGGAAAGTGACCTGGATAAGTATCGCCTGCCACATCCCCTGCTCGGAAAAATTACCATCCGCGAGATGCTGTATTACATTGCGCATCATAATGAACATCACCTGAACAAATTAAAGGACCAGGAATTACAGGGCCACACCTGGCAGAACCAATTACAGCAGCTGATATTCTGATTTTTTAGGTTAAATTGTTGCTACTTAAAAAATCATCATGGCTACAACTGCGTTAGTCATCAGCGGCGGCGGCTCCAGGGCAGCTTTTGCTGTAGGCGCCCTGAAGTACCTCTATTCACAACAACCAGCCATTGCATTCGACTTTTTTTGTGGCACTGGTATCAGCGCATTAATTGCTCCGCTTGCAGCTTTGGGAGAAATTGGCTTGCTGGAAAAATTGTTCACCAGCAACACCACCGCCGACCTGGTAAGCACCAGTACCATGTTGCAACGCTTCCCCCAAAACAACTCTCTTTACAACGCCACCGCCCTTACCCATAAAATTACCAACATCTTTACCGACGTCCGCTTCCGGGCGCTGCAACAGCTGAACAAAGAAGTATTTGTGACCGCGCGCTGCCTGCAAACCAATCGTATCACCTACTTTTCTCCATCGGGTACGGATATGGTGAAGAAGGATTATGACGTTATATCGCTGCACGACAATTATACATTCCGTGAAGCCATGCAGGCATCCTGCAGCATGCCGGTGTTTATGCCACCGGTGGAAGTGGCTTCCCTTCCCGATCATGTGCAGCAGTTCACCAATGCAGGAGGCGCACATTATCATCCCGTTAAACTGGCCATAGAAAAAGGCGCCGCCGAAATCTATGTTATCCTGCTCACCCCGGAAACACCCGGCGAAAATGATATCTTATTCAAAAATTTACTCGATATCCTCGAAAAACAGGTGGATAACAGCACCAATGAAATAGCTGCCACCGACCTGGAAATAACACAGCTCATCAACCAGTCGCTGACTTATCTTGATACAGTAAAAGATCACCTGAAAAAAAAGGGCATCCCTGCTGCCGATATCGATGCGTGTTTTGATCTTCCCGCCGCTAACCCGTTCAAAGGAAAAAGAACAGTAAAGCTGCATGTCATCCGCCCGAAAACAGCGCTGGATGTAGCTATGGGAGGACTCGAATTTATACCGCAGGCAATGAAAGAAATGATGGAAGCCGGGGAACAGCGGGCAGCAGAAGCGTTGCAACTGCTGTAAAAAAATACCGGGATGCTGCTTTTGCAAACAACATCCCGGCGCATGCTTTATTACTGGTGTGTGTTAAGACACTGCTTTGTTATTACTTCTGTCCACATCGGCCATACGCTGACTGGGATCTATTTCCAGCTCCTTAATATCTCCGAGCGGGGTATCCAGTTCCACTTCATAAACAGGATTAGTCCAGTACCAAACGGGATCGACTATACGCTTTACATCCGGGTATTCGTTAGGTTTTTCGCCATACATGATTGACAACGGAATATAGTGCAGCACTTTATTACCGCTCTTATCTGTTACCATAAAATCAATGGGCATCGGCATATATCCTACCCTGCGCAAACGCACTATTGTTTTATTTCCCTTTGCAAAAACACTGTCGATACCATAGTCGATATGTTTTACCGCATTGATAAAATATTGTTTGTACCAATCCAGTTCTATCCCGCTTTCTTTCTCCATTACCCGTACAAAATCATTTACGTTCGGATGTTTGAAACGCCACTCGTTATAATAGCGTAACAGGCCGTTGTCGCGGTTTTTAGCGCCAATTACATAACCCAGCTGTTCCAGGAACACAGCGCCTTTGGAGTAAGCGGTAAGACTGTAACCATAATTGGTATTAAAGTGATCGGCGTGTGTGGTAGCGGGTTCTTCGAAAGGACTTCTTGCCAGCGCAAAATAACCGGCATAAGCATCTTCCTGTGCATCGCGGCCTTTCAGTGAATCAACTGTGTTAAAGATCACATTGTTTTCCGCGAAGGTGGTAAAGCCTTCATCCATCCAGGGATACAGGCTTTCGTTGGTAGCCAGCATTCCCTGGTACCAGCTGTGCATCCATTCGTGCATGGCTACACCGTACAGGCCATCCATTTTACCGTTGCCCATGATGAGCGTGCCCATTGGATATTCCATACCGCCGTCGCCACCTTGTATGAACGAATACTGCTCATACGGGTAAGCGCCGTAATGTGCTTTGATATAGGCATAGGCTGCCGGCACCATTTTGGCCAGCTGAGGCCAGGTATTGTGCGTGTATTCGTTGTCGATATAAAAGAAGTGCGCCGTAAAGCCATCCACTTTCTGTGTGATGTGTTTGTAATCCGGGTCGGCGGCCCACATAAAATCATGCACATTGGGCGCAATGAAATGCCAGGTGAGCGTTTTGCCGGTGGGAGGCGTTACTTTGACGCCTGGTTTCTGGTAACCATGGCCAATCTGATCGGGGTTTTGCAGGTAGCCTGTACCGCCAATCACATATTTTTTATCGATGGTAATCTTTACGTCATAGTCGCCCCATACGCCATAAAATTCGCGGGCGATGTAAGGGGTGGCGTGCCATCCTTCATAATCGTACTCGCACATTTTTGGATACCATTGTGACATGGAGAAGTCCACACCTTCTGCGTTATTGCGGCCACTGCGACGGATCTGTACCGGCACCTGTGAGGCAAACTCCATGTCAAAAACGGCTTTGGAATGCGGGAGGATCGGCTTATCCAGCGGCACTTCCAGGATAGTTTCCACTACTTTGAAGTCCTGTGGTTTTCCATCGCGTTTCAGGGAGATGATTTTCTGGTAACCTATTTCATCTGGTTTCAGCTGGGAGATGCGATCACGTACGCGGTTATCCCAGTCGCGGCGTTCGTTCCCTTTCTTATCTTTTCCTATTACAATTTTGCCCAGTTCGCGGCTGCGTACATCCATCATGCTGCCGGGCTGAAAGGCGTTCCAGTAGAGGTGATAAAAGACTTTCTTTAATGTATCGGGGGAGTTATTGTAATATTCAAGGTGTTGTTGTCCTGTGAACTGATTAGCCGGCGCATCCACCTTCACATCCATCGTATACTTTACTCTCTGCTGCCAGCGGTCTGACTGAGCGCTTAGCTTTAACCAGCTGCCCGCCAGCAAAGCGATGGCCAGACAGCTACCTGTTGTAACCCGATACTTCATTCCGTTTCATTTGGTTTAAAACAGCTAAAATAAGGATGATTTGGCGATTTTGCCGTTGATATTTGATGAATGCGGGCGGTAGAAGTAAATCAGGAGAAACTGTGGAGGGTGAGTCCGAGAAAGTCCGCGTACTGTTGTGCGGCTGGTTCAAAAGTTTTGAATGTGGCTTTTTTTAGTGGTTTAAACGGATCGGTCATGATGGTGACGCTGTCTTTTTTAAAGCTGCGTTTCCAGGTGCCAATGATTTGCCCGTTTTGCACCATGATGGGGTTGAAGATCCCGTTGATCGTCATTACTTTTTTGGCGAACTGCATGTCTATCAGTGTGCTGCGGTCTTTATAACCGATGAAATATTCATCGAAGGCGGGCAGCAGCAGGGCGGTGTCATGTGTGGTTTGTTTTTTTCCGGGGGCCATCCAATAGGCCGTGCCGCTTACATCCAGTGGTTTTAATGCAGATTGGGCGCCTTCCAGTCCGGTTTTAGCATCTGTGAGCGACAGGCCGGCCCATTGGGCAAAGTCCGGTAAAGTAGCCGGGCCGTGGCTGATGAAGTAGCGTTTGGCCAGGGTAACCAGCGACGTTTGTTTGTTAAATGTTGCTGTGCCTGGCAGCCATTCATCCAATAAGGTGTAGGTAAATTGTTTTCCGCTGAGGGGGCCGTTGCAAATAATTCCGTCCGCCGCAGCATGATAAATGATGTGGTTCATGCGGTGGTCGTCGGTATTAATTCCTTTTTCCTGCAGCAGGGTGATGAGTTCTTTGCGGGTGAGGTGGTTGCCTCCCTGCAGTGCTTTGGCGATGTATTGATTGGTTTTCTGCAGGAGGGCGTTGTCCATGTCCAGTTTGCGCATCATGCTGCCCATGCGGGCTTTTATAGTAGGGGCAATGAGTTGGAGTATCCATCGTACATCGGCGGCGGCCAGGAGGTGCAGGGTACCGCGGAAGGCGGTAGTGCGGATAATGGATTTATTGCTGATCGCTTTTTCGATGTCTGCATCGGTGCTGCCGGGGAGCCGAACGCCAATACCCCATTTGCTGTTGGCATGCTCCTGTGCCTGCATGGCGCCGAAGAAGGCTACTATGTCCTGTGGTTTTTTGAAAGATGTTTTGAGCAACTGCTGATGCTGGAGTCTTAATGCAGCAATATCAATAACGGGCATGGCTAAATGATTTGTTATACAAAACAACAGCACGGGTGAGACAACGGTATGTCAGCAACGAACCTGAAGTTAAAGATAATTATTCAACGCCCTGAACCACTACTACGATTTCTCCTTTTACACCTTTTTCAGCGAAGTAATCGTGTACTTCCTGGAGTGTGCCACGTTTATTTTCCTCGAACATTTTGGTGAGTTCGCGGCATACGCAGCATGGGCGGTCTGGTCCGAAATACTGGATCAGGTCGGAGAGGGTTCTGAGCAGCCTCATGGGCGACTCATAAAAAACGATAGTCCGTTCTTCGGTGGCCAGTTTTGTAAAGAGGGTGTGGCGGCCTTTTTTGAGGGGGAAGAATCCTTCAAAGGCGAAGCGGGTCATAGGGATGCCGCTGTTTACCAGTGCGGGTACAAAGGCGGTGGCGCCGGGAAGGCATTCTACCGGTACGCCGGCGCGGGCGCATTCCCTTACCAGTAAAAACCCGGGATCGGAAACACCGGGTGTACCGGCATCCGTGAGCATGGCCATTGTTTTACCACCCTGCAGCTGTTGCAGGAGGTGTTGTACTATTTTATGCTCATTATGCTGGTGGTAGGGTGTAACGGGTTTATTGATCTGGTAATGCCGCAGTAATACGCTGGAAGTACGGGTATCTTCCGCGAGGATGAGATCAGCTTCTTCGAGTACTTTTACGGCCCGGTAGGTAATATCGGCGAGGTTGCCAATGGGAGATGGAACGAGATATAATTTCATAATTTAATTACGAATTACGAATTACGAATGTGTGGGGAGATGCAGTCCGGAGACTTTACCAGTCATCTCCCCACAGCTCCGTTATCCGCAATTCGCAATTAATTATTGTATTTGTACTTCAAAAGATTCCATTACCTGGTTTGCCAACAGTTTCTGGCAGGCATTTTCAGCGATCTGCCTTGCTTCTTCCTGGCTGGCGGCTTCAATTTGCAGAGTAATGTGTTTACCAATACGTACATCTTGTACCTGGCCCAGGCCGAGGTTCTTGAGACCACTCATTACCGCTTTACCTTGCGGGTCTAATAATTCTTTCAGTGGCATCACATTGATATGTGCAGTAAAAGTCATTGTGCTAGAAATTTTGCCGCAAACCTACATCAAAAAATCCAGAATGTTAAACCACTTCTATTTTGGGCGGCGCCACTACCGATAATATTACGTAACAAATAAATATAAAAGGAACAGCAGCGAACTTCAGGAGCGGTATGCTCACCAGGGTGAGCCCGATCAGTAAGAAGCGGGGCCAGTTGTGTGACAGGCTTTTGCTTTTAAACTTCAGGCTGATCATGGGTATTTCCGCCACCATCAGGTAGCAGAGCACGGCAATGGTGATATATAATACCCAGATATTCTGGAACCAATGTGCCAGGTTGAAGGGATTAAATAAAAGGATAAGTGGGAAAGAGGCCACCAGCAAGGCTACTGCCGGAGTGGGCACGCCAATGAAACTTTCGGATTGACGGGTATCTATATTGAACTTGGCGAGGCGGTAAGCAGCGAAACAGGGTACCAGTAAGGCTGGCGCCAGGTTGAGAATAGATACGTCAAATACGTCGGGTTGCTGAAAATAAGCGCTGCGCAGGAGGCGGTATAACATCATGCCGGGCACTACGCCAAAGGTAACTACATCGGCCAGTGAATCGAGTTCCTTGCCCATAGGCCCTGATACTTTGAGGAGGCGGGCTATCATGCCATCAAAAAAATCAAAAATTCCTGCAATCACTACCAGAGCAGATGCCCAGTATACAGGTTCAGGGCTGATAATCGTATAGTCGGTACCGTTAATTTCCGCGCGGTATTCAGGCGCATGCAGTATGCAGATAATGGCCAGTGCACCGCAGAAGAGGTTACATAGGGTAAGAATATTCGGTATTTGTTTCATTAACTGTGATTATGATGATTTTGTGATTATCCTGATGAGCGAAGATAGAATATTGACAATTATATTATATCATCTATCTTTTAATCTTTGCTAAGCAGGATAATCACAAAAAAACACCTTTATTTTTTCGCCATCAGGGCTTCAATTTCATCTGCCGTGATAGGAATATTCTTCATCAGGTCTACATTACCATCGGCGGTGAGCCAGATATTGTTTTCAATGCGGATACCCAGTTGTTCTTCTTCAATATAAATACCTGGTTCGATGGTCATTACAGCGCCTACCGGGATAGGTTGATGGAAAGAAGGGCCGAGGTCGTGCACATCCACACCCAGGTGATGGGAAATACCATGATACAGGTATTTGCGGTAGGCCGGTGTTTCCGGGTCCTGGTTTTTCACCTGTTCTTCTGTGAGCAGACCGATTTTTATGAACTGTTTAGTGGCTTCCTCTCCTACCATTTCGTGGTATTTGGCGATGGTGATACCCGGGCGGAGAATGGATTTGGCGTAGTTATGCAGGTGCAGGCAGGCATCATATACCTGGCGCTGGCGGGGCGAAAACTTACCATTTACCGGTACAGAGCGGGTAAGATCCGCATTGTATCCACCGTATTCTGCACCGAAGTCCATCAGGATTACTTCACCATCCTTACATTCCTGGTTATTAGAGATGTAATGCAGGGTGCGTGCGCGGTCGCCGGAGGCGATGATAGAACTATAAGCTTCACCGGCAGAGCGGTTACGCAGGAATTCGTGTAAAATTTCCGCATGGATTTCATGTTCCCATACGCCGGGTTTAATAAATTTCAGCAGGCGGCGGAAAGTTTTTTCCGTGATGTCCATTGCTTCCTGCATCACCTTGATTTCTTCCGGTGTTTTTACCGCGCGCAGTTCTTTAAAGATAACGGCTGCACGCAGGTAGTTATGGAGCGGGTAGCGTACTTTCATTTCCTGTACATAGCGGTAGTCTTTTACCGGTACCTGGTTTGCCTTGCGGTTATTTTCGTTGGAATTCAGGTAGATGTTGGCGGCTTCGTTGATCCACTGTTGTAAAAGCGCATCCAGGCTATCGAGCCATACTACAGTATTCATACCTGACACCGCATATGCCTCGTCTTTGCGCAGCCTGTGTCCATCCCACTTTTCCTTTAACTCGTTGGGCCGTACCAGCACCAGTACTTCGCGGTACTTCGGGTCGGGGTTATCGGGATATAGCACCACCATCGTATCCTCCTGATCAATGCCTGTGAGCCAATACAGATCAGCATTCTGTTTGAACTTGTACAACGCGTCGCCATTGGTGGGCAGTTCGTCATTGGAGTTGATAATAGCTATAGACTGTGGCTGCATTTTAGCCACAAAACGCTGGCGGTTCTTCACGAACAGCTGCGGATCCAAGGGCAGATTCTTCATATCGCTTAATTTCAAATGAGGCTTCAAACCTATGTAAAATTCGGGAGGTAGAAATATGAAAATGGCCGGAACCGGCAAATCGGTCAATATCTGCACCATTAAATGACAAAATCGTACTAATATTTCCTTACAATTATTTAATAGTATATTCTCTCAATTGTGGTTAGATAATTCCGCAATGAAAAGTAGACATTCTGAAGATATCGCAACAACTACCTCAAACCGCTATTTAATTTCTAAATTTCAATGGTATAACACCTATAAAATTTGACAATATCAAAAAATCGCTAGTTTTGCTTTTACACCAAAACAATCTTGCTTTTATGCAAATGAGTAGCGTAAGGAATCCTGTTGCTGACTTACGGGGACTTGGCATAGAGAACGTAACGAACGTCTATTACCAACTTTCACCCGAGCAACTGGCGGAGCAAACGGTCGCCCGTAAACAAGGGGTATATGCCGATTCAGGGGCATTAGCTGTAAATACCGGCGAATACACCGGCCGCTCACCTAAAGACAAATTCATTGTAAAAGACAACGTCACCACAGACACTGTTAACTGGAACGATTTTAACCTCCCCATTTCTGAAGAAAATTTTGATCGTTTATATAGCAGAATCACCCGTTATTTCAGCGGGAAAGATGTATGGGTACGTGATTGCTATGCGTGTGCCGACCAGGATTACCGGGTCAACATCAAAGTAATTACAGAACTGCCCTGGTCAAGTCTGTTTGCCTACAACATGTTTTTACGTCCTTCGGAAGATGAACTGGATTACATGCACCCCGACTGGACCGTGATCCAGGCGCCCGGCTGTTTGGCTGATCCCGCCACTGACGGCACACGGCAGGGAAATTTCTCCGTCGTGAATTTCACCAAAAAGATCATCCTCATTGGTGGCAGCGCCTATACCGGTGAAATTAAGAAAGGTATTTTCACGATCCTGAATTATGAATTGCCGCACAACAAAAATGTGTTAAGCATGCATTGCTCCGCCAATGTGGGCGATGACGGCGACACGGCCATCTTCTTTGGTTTGAGCGGTACCGGCAAAACAACGCTCAGCGCCGATCCTTCGCGGAAGCTGATCGGCGACGATGAACATGGCTGGACTGCGACCGGCGTCTTTAATTTTGAAGGCGGTTGTTATGCAAAATGTATTGATCTTTCTGAAGAAAAAGAACCACAGATATTTCATGCAGTCCGGGAAGGTGCGCTGCTGGAAAATATCAACTTTTTTCCCGGCACCAATACCGTGAATTATGCGGATTGCCGGATCACCGAAAATACCCGTGTGTCTTATCCGTTGCCGTATATCGACAATGCCATGGAGCCTGCTATAGGAGGCATTCCAAAGAATATATTCTTTCTTACCTGTGATGCCTATGGCGTATTACCACCGGTTTCCAGGTTATCGCCCGGGCAGGCCATGTACCAGTTCATTTCCGGTTACACCGCTAAAGTAGCGGGTACGGAAGCGGGCATTACTGAGCCGAAGTCCACTTTCAGCGCCTGTTTCGGTGCGCCGTTCATGCCTCTGCACCCGGCGCAGTATGCACAGATGCTGGGTGAAAGAATGCGGAAATACAACGTAAACGTATGGCTGGTCAACACCGGCTGGACCGGCGGCGCTTATGGCACCGGCAGCCGTATGAAATTGTCGTATACCCGCGCTATGATCACTGCGGCATTGAATGGCAGCCTGGATAAGGAAACATTCCATACGCATCCTGTATTCGGTTTTTCAATCCCCGACCGTTGCGCCGGCGTTCCGTCCAACATCCTGAACCCACGCAATACCTGGGAAGACAAAGCCGCTTATGACAAGCAGTTGAGGGACCTGGCCGGACAGTTCATCCGCAATTTTGAAAAATATGCGGGAGCTGCAGCACCGGAAATCCTGGCTGCGGCGCCTAAAATTTAATAAATAAAGTACTGTGATCCGGCTCTTCCGTTGTATACATCAACAAGAAGATTTATATTTAAGTTTTGCCTTATAATTTCCACTGAACAACTCGTAAGTTCCTGACGGGCGCAATGCCTGAGCAAAGCAAGTTCCTTTACAGGAGCTTGTTTTGCTGGATCTTCGGAAGATGTAAGTCCATAGCTCCCCACTCCTTCTGACAGCGCTTCCCTAAAAAGCTGATTCCCATAGCTGATTACATACAGCTTTTTCTTACCTTTGCACATGCAAATTTTAGACGGTAAACTCGTTTCTGAGGCTATAAAAGCCCAATTAGCCGCTCAGGTGGCTGAATTGAAGGCCGCTGGGAAAAAGGTCCCTCACCTGGCAGCCATATTGGTAGGTAATAATCCGGCAAGTGAAACCTACGTAGCATCCAAAGTAAAATCATGTGCAGAATGCGGTTACAATTCCACCCTCCTGCGTTTTGATGCGCAGATCTCTGAAAAGCATTTGCTGGACCAGATCATTCTGTTGAATGAGAATCCGGATGTGGATGGTATCCTTGTACAATTACCTTTACCAAAACATATTAATGAAGAGCTGGTGATCAACACCATTGATCCGAGCAAAGATGTGGATGGTTTCCATCCCATGAACGTAGGTAAAATGGTAAGCGGTTTACCTGCCTTTATTCCTGCAACCCCTTATGGTATTATGCTGATGCTGGAGCATTACAACATCCCTACCAAAGGAAAACATGCAGTGGTGATAGGCCGCAGCCATATTGTAGGTACGCCTATGAGCATTTTGCTGAGCCGCAATACCAATCCCGGTAACTGCACCGTTACCCTTACCCATTCCCAGACGCACAACCTGGCTGAAATTTGCCGGCAAGCAGATATCATTATTGCCGCTATCGGCAGACCGGATTTTGTGACGGCAGATATGGTGAAAGAAGGCGCCGTAATTGTGGACGTAGGTATTAACCGGGTGGAAGATGCCACCAGGAAAAGCGGATTCCGCCTGAAAGGGGATGTGAAATTTGACGAAGTAGCTCCTAAATGCAGCTATATCAGTCCTGTACCAGGTGGCGTAGGTCCGATGACGATTGCCGCATTACTCAAAAATACCTATCACGCCACTATTGGTTTGAAAGGAAGTATGAATTAAATATAGCCGGAACTAAAAAAACCGGACCTTTGTGAAGTAAGTCATGTCTGTAACAACGATAAATATTAGTACCGATACCCTCCCGCTGATGGAACGCTTTTACACTATCCAGGGTGAAGGCTATCATCAGGGACGGGCTGCCTATTTCATCAGACTGGGTGGTTGTGATGTGGGTTGCGTGTGGTGTGATGTAAAGGACAGCTGGGATGCAGATAAGCATCCGCAGGTAGCCGTTGCCGATATTGTAACTGAAGCTGCGGCTTATCCAGGCCGTATTGCAGTGGTTACCGGTGGTGAGCCTTTGCTCCATAACCTCGATGCACTTACCCGTTCGCTGCATAAGCAGGGTTTTCATACGCATATTGAAACCTCTGGTTCGTCGCCGCTCAGCGGAAAGTGGGACTGGATTACTTTATCGCCCAAAAAGTTTAAGGCGCCCCTGCCGGAAATCTGCAAGGCCGCGCATGAACTGAAAGTGGTGATCTTTAATAAAACAGATTTTGCCTGGGCCGAAAAATATGCAGCCTTAGCCGGCAAACACTGTAAGCTGTACCTGCAGCCCGAATGGGAACGCAGCGCCGAAATGACGCCGCTGATAACGGAGTATATCAAGGATCATCCGGAGTGGACAATGTCATTGCAGATCCATAAGTATATCAATGTTCCATAGCGCGGATTTTGTCTTTCTCGCTGATTACGCTGATTATACTGATTTTTTTGATTTTTACTTTTGGATTTTTTTGATTAATAATAATTAAGGGAGATAAGAGCGAATATCCGCTTCTATCTCCCTTAATCCTTTATAAAATCAAAAGCAAAAATCAAAAAAATCAGTATAATCAGCGTAATCAGCGAGAAAGACAAAATCCGCGCGCACTATTTTCACAGTATTTTCGTTAATTACACTGCGAATACATACTATGAAAAAGACCTCCCTGTTAATACTGATTTGCCTGCTGGGCTTCGGACTGCTGTTACAAGCCCAGACAGTTACCTATGAAAATGCCCCTAAAAAAGCCAAAGCCAGTTTTGACCGCGCTATTGATGCCGTAAGAACTTACCAGACAAAAGCTGCTATCGGATTTCTGCAGGATGCCATAAAAGCGGCGCCGGGATTTACTGACGCATACGGACAAATGGGTTTGTGTTATGTAGAGCTGAAAGAATATGCAGCAGCCACTTCCGCATTTGAGAAATTAAAACAACTAGACAGCAGCGGGCTGCGACCGGTGATGGTGCCCTATTCTAAAGCGATGGCAGGCACCGGTAATTTCGTAGGTGCATTACAGTTAATCAATCAATACATTGCGTCCATAAAATCGAAAAGTGCAAACGCAGAGAAGCTGAAAGTTAATTATGAATTTGCCGTTAACAACAACCGTCAGGCAGTGCCATTCCACCCGGAAAACCTGGGTGATCCGGTAAACAGTAAAGATCCGGAATACTTTCCCTCATTAACTATTGACAGTAAAACATTGATCTTCACCAGGCGCGTAAATGGCCGCAATGAAGATTTTTATATTACGTACCGGGACAACAATATCTGGTCAGCGGCACAAAACATGGGTGAACCTGTAAACTCCTCTTTCAATGAAGGCGCACAAAACATTTCACAAGATGGTACCATGCTGGTATTCACAGGCTGCGAATTTCCGGAAGGCAAAGGCAGCTGCGATCTCTACTACTCCGAAAAAACCGCTTCGGGCTGGACCGCCCCAAAGAATATGGGATCGCCCATTAACACACGCGACTGGGAATCACAACCCTGTCTCAGCGCCGACAAACAAACGCTTTATTTTGCACGTGAAACACCAGATCATGGTGCAGATATATTTGTAACCAGCCGGCAACCCAACGGGCAATGGAGCGTACCACAAAAAATGGGACCCAATATCAATACCAACGGCAGAGAAACCACCCCCTTCATACATGCCGACGGACAAACACTGTACTTCGCCTCCGACGGGCATCCCGGATATGGCGGCCTCGATATCTTTTACTCACGGCGGCAACCGGACGGCAGCTGGGGACCAGCCACCAACCTCGGTTACCCGATCAACACCATCGATGAAGACGCCTCGCTGGTTGTAGAAGCAAATGGTAAAACAGCCTACTTCGCCTCCGACCGCTCCGATACCCGCGGCGCACTCGATATTTACCGCTTTGAACTCTATCCCGAAGCACGCCCCCTGCAAACACTCTACGTAAAAGGCTATGTGTATGATACCCTCACGCAGCAACGTTTAACCGCCAGCATAGATATCATCGACCTCCAGGGCGGATATAACATTGCCACCGTGAAAACCAATGAAACCGGCGACTACCTCGCGCCATTGCCCGTAGGAAAGGATTACGCCATGCACGTAAACAGGAAAGGATATCTCTTTTATTCAGATAATTTTTCACTGAAAGAACATAACCCCGGCATCCCTTACGAAAAAAATATTCCATTGCAGCCACTGGCTGCCAATGCCAGCATCGTATTGCATAATATCTTCTTCGACAGCAAACAGTATAACCTGAAACCCGAATCGGTAACAGAACTTAATAAGCTGGTAAACCTGCTAAAGGATAACCCTACCATAAAAATCGAGATCGCCGGGTACACCGATAATGTAGGCACCGACAAAGACAATCAACTGCTTTCCCAAAACCGCGCAAAAGCAGTAGTGAGCTACCTCGTTGAAAAAGGCATCCCGCTGGATCGCCTTACCGCAAAGGGTTACGGCGAAAACGACCCGGTGGCTACCAACGATACAGAAGAAGGAAGAGCTGCTAACAGGCGGACAGTGTTCCGGATTATCAGCTTGTAGAGCGGCGCGTAGGTTGTCTTTCCCGCTGATTACGCTGATTATATTGATTTTAAGGATTTGAACACTTTGGATTTTAAATGATTTTGGGAGATATAAGTGGATATTTGATTTTACTTTTTTGATTTTACTTTTTTTATAAAAATTTTGGGAGATATAAGCGAAAATACCCGCTTATATCTCCCAAAATCATTTAAAATCCAAAGTGTTCAAATCCTTAAAATCAATATAATCAGCGTAATCAGCGAGAAAGACAATCTACGCGGCAAACCCCTGCATCATTAGTAGTTGCGCAACCGGCTTTGCAGGACGGAGTCTTTTTGTTGGGTGGTTAGTTTGTATTGGAAGTTGTACAATGCCCCCTTCCCAGTCGCCGTACATTGGGTTGGGCAATACGATATAGCGGCTGCCGAAGTTGGGGGCTGCGTGTAGGGCAGCGGTATTTCTTTCTTCAAAAGGTTTTTTATCGAAGGTGGCGGAGAAGTCGCCGAGGTTATCGCCAAACAGCATTACAATTTCGTATTGCTGTAATACCTGTTGCCGGCGGGGTTCTTTGCCGGAGGTGGTGGTTTTCAGCAGCAGGTGCTGATCGTCGGCATCGGGAAACTGGTAGCGTTGCAGGTTTTGCAATGTAACGGCTCGTTCGCTTTCGGCCCTGTTGGTGATGTAAAATACTTTTACGCCTTTAGAGGCTGCATACCTGAAAAAGGAAGGTGCGCCGGGAACGGTGTCTGCGGCGGCTTTTGCGGTCCATTCCATCCAGCTTTTATCATCGTAGGTTTTACCTGCCAGCGCCTGGTGTACGGAGTAGGGGCTGTTATCCAGCACGGTTTCGTCGATGTCGGTAACTACTGCCAGCGGTTTGTTTCCTTTGGCGGCGAGGTATTGATCGAGGCGAAGGGCCGCCAGTTGATAAGCCTGCAGACACAACGCCTTGTATTCTCCGGATTGTTGCTGCCATAATGCCGCCCATGCCGGTCCGCCCGGGATCAGTGGCGATCCGGTGGTTTTCTCTGCTGCGGGCCGGGTAGTTTTGCAGGCAAACAATCCTGCTACCATTACGCCTGTCAGTATCCATTTCATCTTCATAAAAATATCCGTTGGTAGCTGCAAAAATAATTCATGCAGTGCAGAAAAAGTGCCGCAGGAAAATTGTAAATTATGCGGAAATATTGTTTGTTATGCCCCAGGAACTCATGTATCAACTGGCATTAACCCGTATTCCCCTGATCGGAGATGTGATTATTAAAAAACTGCTCGAGCATTTTGGCAGTGCCGGCAACATTTTCAACGCGCGGAAGCAGGAGCTGGAAAGAATTGAAACGGTGGGCGTCATCAGGGCCGCCGCCATCCGGAATTTCCGTGATTTTACGGAGATAGAAAATGAAATCAGTTTTATGGAGAAGTACAGGATACAACCGTTATTTTGTACAGACCCGGCGTATCCGCAGCGATTGCTTCATTGCTACGACAATCCGGCGATGTTATATTACAAGGGCTGCGCGTCGTTGAATGCCCCGCGGATGATCAATATTGTGGGCACGCGCCATCCATCCGCCTACGGGAAGAGTGTTTGTGAAACATTGGTAAAAGGGCTCTCTGAGGCGGGGATTACCATTGTGAGTGGTTTGGCCTATGGTATCGACATCATTGCCCATAAAACGGCCTTAAAAGCTCAAATACCTACCATTGGGGTGCTGGCACATGGGCTGGACCGGATTTATCCGCCGGCGCATAAGCAGGTAGCTGTGCAGATGCTGGAACAGGGTGGGCTGCTGACGGACTTCCCGAGCCAAACGGCGCCTGACCGGCAGAACTTCCCCAAGCGGAACCGGATAGTAGCCGGCATCTGCGACGCCACTATCGTGATAGAAAGCGGGATGCGCGGCGGGTCGCTGATTACAGCTGATCTGGCCAATGGCTACAACCGGGATGTGTTTTGTATCCCCGGCAGGCTTCATGATCCCCAATCTGCCGGTTGTAATTACCTGATCAAACAAAACAAAGCTGCCCTGCTGACGGGAGCGGAGGATGTGCTGGCGCTGATGGGCTGGCAGGAGAAAACAGCTGCTGTTAAGGCGCCGGTAGTGCAACCGGGGCTATTTCCGGAATTAAGCGAGGACGAACAGCTGATTATGTCGCTTTTCCGGGAAAAATCGCAGCGGCACCTCGAAGAATTGTACCTGCAAACCCGTTTATCCGGAAGCCAGGTGGCTACCGCTGTGTTCAACCTGGAAATGCAAAGTGTGCTCAGAAGCTTACCCGGACAGCTTTACGAGCTGGTTTGTTAATGATTTATTAACAACCAGCGGCGCCTGGCGGGAAGTGATTATTTTATTTATTGGGTAATTAGGTGTACATTTGCGTGCAATTATTTTTTAACTGATTAATAGTTGCATCATGCCTGCGGGAAAATCTAAACCCAAATTTGTAGCTGACGGACTTACATTTGATGATGTGCTCCTGGTACCGGCCTACTCTGAAGTTCTGCCTAAAGAAGTAAATCTCTCTACGCAATTAACAAAAAACATACGTCTGAATATACCAATGGTATCTGCAGCGATGGATACTGTTACAGAAGCAACGCTGGCCATTGCGCTGGCGAGGGAAGGCGGAATAGGTATTCTCCACAAGAACATGAGCATCGAACGGCAAGCCGAAATGGTAAGACGTGTAAAGCGCAGCGAAAGCGGAATGATCATTGATCCCGTTACGCTGAAGGTGGATGCCACCATCGGAGAAGCGCTGCGACTGATGAAAGAGAACGGTATTGGCGGTATTCCCATCATTGATGACCACAACAAGCTGGTAGGCATCCTGACAAACAGGGACTTACGGTTTGAAAAAAATAAAAAACGCCTTGTAAAAGAAGTGATGACCAGCGAAAACCTGATCACTGCTCCGGAAGGCACTGACCTGAAAAAGGCAGAAAAAATTCTTCAGCAATATAAAATCGAAAAGTTACCGGTTGTTAACAAGCAGGGCAAACTGGCAGGACTGATCACTTACCGTGACATCCTTCAGCTGACCAGCTATCCCAATGCAGTAAAAGACGAATTTGGCCGTTTACTGGTGGGTGCAGCATTAGGTATTACTGCCGATTTACTGGACCGCGCACAGGCCCTGATTAATGTAGGTGTGGATGTAGTTTGCCTGGACAGCTCACACGGTCATTCTATTGCCGTACTAAACAACCTGAAGAAATTAAAGAAAACATTCCCCAAACTGCAGGTGATTGCCGGTAACGTAGCTACCGCAGATGGTGCGCTGGCACTGGCACAGGCAGGAGCCGATGCAGTGAAAGTAGGTGTAGGACCTGGTTCTATCTGTACTACCCGTATTGTTACAGGCGCTGGTTTCCCGCAACTGTCCGCTGTAATGGAAGCTGCTGATGCACTGAAGAAACTGGGTATCCCGGTAATTGCAGATGGTGGTATCCGCTATACCGGCGACATGGTGAAAGCCCTCGCCGCAGGCGCTTCTACCATCATGGCAGGATCTATTTTTGCAGGAGTGGAAGAAAGCCCCGGGGAAACTATCATTTACGAAGGACGTAAATTTAAATCTTACCGTGGTATGGGTTCTATTGAAGCCATGCAGGAAGGTAGTAAGGACCGTTACTTCCAGGATGAAGATGATATCAAGAAACTGGTACCGGAAGGTATCGTTGGCCGTGTTCCATACAAAGGTATGTTGTCAGAAATAGTACAACAATTTGTAGGTGGTTTACGGGCTGGTATGGGTCTTACCGGTTCCAAAGATATTAAGGCTTTACAGGGAGCGCAGTTCGTAAAAATTACAGCAGCTACCGTAAAAGAAAACCACCCGCATGATGTGGTGATCACAAAGGAAGCACCTAACTACAGCAGATAAACAACTGTTTAGATATAACGCCTGGTATGAAAGTACCGGGCGTTTTTGTTTTCAGTAATTCCCCGCTTATCTTCGTCGTAATTCGTAATTCATAATCCGCAATGCTTACATGAAGAAGCCTTACCTGTTGCTGAGTATACTGAGTGGTTTGATTTGCTGGCTTGCCTGGCCCACCCTGCCGTTTACCCCGCTTATTTTCATCGCCTTTACGCCCCTATTATATATCAGCGATAAGGTGCAGCACCGCTGGAAATATTTCGGGCTTCTTTTCATGGCTTTCCTCGTTTGGAATGTGGCATCCACCTGGTGGGTGGGCAATACCACCCTTCCGCTGAGCGGCGTTTTTGCCAATTGCTTCAACGCCCTGCTCATGAGCATTCCCTGGCTGGGTTTCAAAAACACGAAGCGGAAATTGCCGGAATCTGTGGCTTACTTTGCATTGATCGTATATTGGTTAACGTTTGAATACATTCACCAGACCTGGGAATTCAGCTGGCCATGGCTGGTGCTTGGCCATGCCTTTGCACTGCGGCCGGGATGGATCCAGTGGTATGAGTATACCGGTACCAGCGGAGGCACTTTCTGGGTGTTACTGGCCAATGTTGTTATTTACAATGTATGGAAACGGGCCCGCCTATACGATTTTACGTGGAAACAGATCCTGTTGGGGGAAAGCTGGAAACCGCTGCTGGTAATTGGTTTACCGTTGATTATTTCTGCCTTTATATCTGCCCCGGTGGATAACCCTTCGCGGAAAACAGAAATCGTGATTGTGCAGCCGAATATTGATCCTTATGATGAAAAGTTCAGCGCAGGATCGGCGATGGAGCAGCTTGGAAAGTTTTTACATCTCACGGAAGAAAAAGCAGATAGCAATACCCGTTATATTATATGGCCGGAAACGGCATTGTTCCCGCAGGGCGCCTGGGAACATGAACTGAACTATCAGCCGGAAATTGTGGCCATCCGTGAAATGCTGCGCAAATACCCGAAGGCGAAGCTTATCAGCGGTGCTGCCACTATGAAACGCTACCTCACTACCGATGAAATACCCACCACCGCCCGCACCATGAATGACGGCACCCGTTGGGATGCCTATAACAGCGCGATCCAGGTAGATACTTCCCGCAACGTCCAGGTATATCATAAATATGAGCTGGTACCCGGCGCCGAACTGGTGCCGTATGTAGGCTACCTATCGTTTATGCAAAGTGTGGCGCTGGATTTTGGCGGTATTACCGGCAGTTATGGCAGGATGCCGGGTGTGGAAATGTTTACAAATCCCGCCGACAGCATTAACGTGTTCCCCGTAATCTGCTATGAATCTGTGTTTAGCAATTACATGGCCACCCATATTAAACCCGGTGCTAATTTATTAGTCATTATAACCAACGACGGATGGTGGGGAAACACCGAAGGTCACCGGCAGCATTTACAGTATGCCCGGATACGCGCCATTGAAACCCGGCGCTGGATAGCCCGCTGTGCCAATACGGGTATATCGGCCGTGATTGACCCGGCAGGAAACGTGCATCAGCCACAACCCTATTGGAAAGAAGCTGTTTTTAAAGCAACTGTAACACCGGAGGCAGGTATTACGTTCTATGTAAAAAATGGTGATCTGGTTTCGAAAGCGGCACTAATATTTTGTATCTTGTTTGTGGTACATGCTTTTATTTCACGATTTATTCCCGGCTTAAGACATGCGGAAATCAATCAATAACGGAAACATCACCTGGCTCGACGAAGGCAAGGGTGCAGCGATAGTGCTTATACACGGTTTTTCAGAAAATGCCACGCTTTGGCACAACCAAACAACGCGACTAAAGGAGCATTACCGGATTATTATCCCTGATTTGCCCGGCACCGCATTATCGCCGCTCACTACTCCGCTGACCATTGAATCTATGGCGGAGTACGTATATGCCATCCTGTTAGCAGAAAATATCAGTGAAGCAGTTGTTATCGGTCACTCGATGGGTGGCTACATTGCGCTGGCGCTGGCTGAAAAATACCCGGCACTGCTGAAAGGACTTGGACTCTTTCATTCGACTGCAAAGGCAGACAGTGAAGAGAAAAAAGAAGGCAGGCGCAAATCCATCCGGATGATGGAACAATACGGAGCAGAAACATTTTTACGGCAAACACTGCCCAATATGTTTAGCCCGGCTACCAAAAGTAAACATAACGAATTAATAGACGCCTATGTAAAACTAGGCATGGAATGCCAGCTTCCTGCGCTGATAGCGTATTACGAAGCAATGGCAGTGAGACCGGACCGGACAGCCGTATTGAAAACCCTTCGGGTGCCGGTATTATTTATGATCGGGAAAGATGATAATGCAGTGCCGCTGGATAACGTGTTGCCTCAGATAACTTTACCCCCGGTTAGCAGCATACATATTTTTGAAAACGTGGGCCACATGGGTATGTGGGAAATAGCGGAAGAGAGCAATGTGATATTGGAGCAGTTCATCGCATTTTGTCAACGATAATCTAAAAACACCTGTTGTGAAAAAACTTCTTGTCATCCTGCTATGCATGGTGTGCGCCCTGGTGGCGCAGGCCAGTCATATTATAGGCGGACAGGTATATTACAAGTTTCTCGGGCAGAGTGGAAACAACCTTCAATATTCCATCACACTGAAATTATACCGCATCTGCGGCGATGGGGAGCGGATTGCCAAAATGCCCTCTGCTGTGTATCTTTCTTCTTTTGACAGAAGTGATTACCGGGCGGTAGGCCAGTACAAAATTTCACGTACCAGCTTTGAAGTAAAAAATCTTGCAAAAATAGATCCTTGTATCGTTAACCCACCGGTGATCTGTTACCAGATCGGAACTTACACTACCACTATTTCCATTCCGGTAAACGCCTCGGGGTATACCATTGCTTTCCAGAGCTGTTGCCGCGATCCATATATGGAAAATATAGTGGCAGAACCTATTCCCGGCGGCCGTCCCGGCGACCTGGGCACTGGTGCTACCTACTACGCGGATATTCCCGGCAGCAACTCCGGCGCTACCAATAATTCCAGTCCCGTTTTTAATAAAGAAGAAGCTACCCTTGTTTGTGCAGATAAGAAATTCACGTATGATTTTTCTGCGTCGGACCCGGATGCAGATTCGCTCAGCTACGAGTTCTGCGATGCTTATAAAGGCGGTCAGACCAGTGAAGGAGATGTACCACCTGCAGCGGTAGCGCCTCCCTACAGTTTCGCCAGCTATGTGTCGCCATTCAGCGGCAGCAGTCCGCTGGGATCTACCGTAACCATAGATCCGCATACCGGCATTATTTCCGGTGTGGCGCCGGCGGCGGGTAAGTACGTGGTAACTGTTTGTGTAAATGAATTCCGCCGCGGCCAGAAGATTGGAACGTTGCGGAAGGACTTTCATATCAACGTTACCTCCTGCGTAAAACTGGCCACGGCGGCCATGCCCGAAAAATATGCAGACTGCAACAGCTTAACCGTTACCTTCACCAATAACAGTACGCTCGGAAAACCCTACCACTGGGACTTTGGAGATGGCACCACCCTTGATACCACTACTGCCAATCCTATTCAGCATACCTATGCACGGCAGGGCACTTATACTGTAAAACTTTATGTAGATAAAGCCAGCAATTGCGGCGACAGCGCCACTGCTATCGTATATGCGTACCCGGTATTCAAGCCGGCATTTACCACCGCCGGCGCCTGTGCGAATAAAGAAACGAAATTCAACTCTGCTCCTACCCGGTCCGATGCCGGTGGTATTGCGTATTATAAATGGGATTTTGGCAACGGGGATACTTCCAACCTGGCAAATCCGCCTTACACCTATACCACGCCGGGCACTTATAACGTAAAGCTGTATGCCCGCAATGTGAAAGGATGTGAGCAAACCATTACACAACCGCTGGTGATTTATGATAAGCCGCCATTCACGGCCACCAACGATACCTTGCTTTGTGCAAAAGACAGTTTGCAGATGCGGGCAGGCAGCGCACTTGCCGGCAGTTATTCCTGGACGCCGGATAATTACTTTATCCTGAATCCCAACGCACCAAACGCCGTTGTATTTCCGCCGAAGTCGGCTGTTTATAAGGTAACGTTTACGGATACACAGGGTTGTACCAATTTTAAAGAGGTAAAGGTAGATGTAAGAGATACCATCCGGGTACGGACGATTTCCGACAGCACCGTATGTACCGGTGATGAGGTGCATTTACCGTCCGTTACAGATGGGTTGTATACTTACCGCTGGACGGACCTGGACCGCAACCAGGTAGTGTCGCTGGTGGCCGATGCGTATGTTACTCCGGCTCCGCCCAAACAAAGCTATGAGATACAGGTAGCATTGGGGAAATGCCGTTCTGCCGATACCGTTACACTCAAAGTGGTGGATCCGCCCAGGGCTACTGCGTCTCCTGATACCACGGTTTGTTTTGGTATTCCGCTCACGCTGCGCGCTACCGGGGGCGCTTATTATAAATGGACGCCGGCTTATTATGTGGATAAATCCACATCGGCAGTTACATTGGCCCATCCGCCGGACACCACCTTGTTTACTGTAACGGTAACGGATACACTGGGTTGCCCTAAACCGGTTACTGCCACCGCGATGGTAAACGTGGTGCCTAAAGTAAATGCGTTTGCCGGCAACGATACCATCATCATGCTGAACACGCCGTTCCAGCTGAATGCTACCGGGGGGGTGCGATATACCTGGGCGCCGCCGGACGGATTGAATAACCGCAATATTTATAATCCGGTAACTACGTATAACCGTGATATTACATATACCGTTACCGCCTATACGCAGGAAGGTTGTTCCGGAACCGACAACATTTTTGTGCGCTTTATCAAAGGGCCGGATATTTATATACCTAATGCATTCTCACCCAACGGGGATGGTTTAAATGACCTATTCCGCCCGTTACCGGTAGGTATTGTGCAGATGGAATTCTTCCGGGTGTTTGATCGCTGGGGTAAGCTGATGTTCTCCAGTACGGCGTATCTCAAGGGATGGGATGGAACTGTTAACGGCAATATTGCTGCAGTGGGTACCTATGTTTGGGTAGTTCAGGGGAAAGATATTAACAATAATACTGTTCAACGTAAGGGGACCGTCACACTTGTAAGATAAAGTTGGCCGAATTGAACCGTATATGCTCTTTTTGTGTTAAATTCAGAGAGCAGTATCCCCCATCATGAAGAGAGCAGTTTTACTGATATTGAGCTGCTGTTTGTTCCCTGTTTTTGCGGCTGGATATCATATCATTGGTGGCGAAATTTTTTATAAAACATTAGGAATGACTGAAGATAACTCCCGCTACCGTTATCTCATCACTCTCAAGTTATACCGCGACGCAGATTTTACCTGTGGCGACCGACAAGGTTGTATTGACAGATTTGAGAACCCGGTTACTGCTAACGTGTTTAGTTCCAATGGTTCCAAAGTTTTATCCTCCGTTTACCTCTACATCGCTTTTACCCGTCCGCTGATAGATACTCTGAAAAATCCTTGTCTTGCTCCGCAGGCGCAACACCTTGAAGTGGCTTTTTATACCGCTACCATCGAGCTGCCACCTGTTGCCGGGGGGTATTATGTTTCCTCCCAACGCTGCTGCCGGGGCGAAAAACTGAGCAATATCTATGATTCTGAACACGAAGGATCCACCTATTATACTGTGATACCGGGAATTGAGTCGAGGCCCAATAATAACAGCGCGTACTTCGACCGGGATACTGCTATTGTCATTTGCAGTGCCATGCCGTTTAAACTGGATTATGCAGCGTATGATGAAGACGGCGACAGTTTAACTTATAACCTCTGCAGCGCCTTAACGGATGGTTCCGACGCCAATGAAAGCAACTCCACCACACCGCCGCCTTATAATTCTACCGTAAGTTATATCCCTCCTTATTCGGGCAATAACCCGATGGGAGGCAGCCCGGGAATCTCCATCTCTCCGCAGGGACTGATTACCTGTACTCCTAACCTGGCAGGAAAGTATGTAGTGACGGTATGCGTAAACGAATTTGACCCGGTAACCAAACAGTTCCTGGGTACCCACAGCAAGGATATCTTACTGACCGTATTTAACTGCCAGACAAAAATTACCGCCATCTTTCCATCGGTGCTGAATAACTGTACAGAAGACCCTGCCTTACACGTTCCTATTACCAATTCCAGCGTAGCCGGTTATACATCTACCTATTACTGGACCTTTGGTGATGGTACCGATACGCTCACGGACACCAGAACAATGTTTTATCATCAATATCCCGACACCGGTGTATACAAAGTAAAGATGGTGGTAAACCCCGGGCTGGCCTGTACTGATAGCAGCGAAGGGGAAATATTTAACTACCCGGGATTAACGGCGGGCTTTACCACTACCGGGCACTGCAGGGGTGATCCTGTTCAGTTCAATGATACTTCCTCCTACCGGTATGGAAGTATTACAGGCTATATCTGGGACCTGGGCTTGCTGGACAGTGTGGTTACACCTGGTACACAACGGTCTATGAGATATGTTTTTCCTAAAGGTGACGTATATACGATTTCTTTGACGTTGCTAACGGATAAGCAGTGCGTAAAAACTGTGAGTAAAAACATCAGGATATACGAAGTAAATCCCTTTGCCGGCAACGACACTATCCTGGCGAAGGGGCAGCAAATGGTGATGCAGGGCAGTGGCGGCGAGTTTTATTCCTGGTCGCCGGCAGACGGGCTTGATAATCCCAATATTGCGCAACCCCTGTTAAACTATAATAAGGACATCTCTTTTGCGCTGCGTGTATCTAATCAACAGGGATGTTTTGGTTTCGACTCGGTACACGTAAAATATTACACCGGGCCTGATATGTATATCCCTAATGCGTTTTCGCCCAATGGCGACGGGCTGAACGATTATTTCCGGTTTATTCCTGTGGGCATTACTACCTATACCTTCTTCCGGATCTTCAACCGGTGGGGAGCGGAAATTTACTCCTCAACAAATTTCCGCACGGGCTGGGACGGCACCTTCAAAGGGATGCCGGCTCCGGTGGATACCTATATCTGGATATTACAGGGTACCGATTTCAATGGAAAAGAGATCATGAAAAAAGGAACTGTGACGTTGGTCCGCTGATCCTTAGTAAATTGCATAAAAAAATAACCACTCATGGGAATTGTTCTTATCACCGGCGCAACCGCCGGTTTTGGTCAGGCATGCGCTATTACTTACGCCGGCAAAGGTTATGATGTGATTATTACTGGTCGCCGGAAAGAAAGGCTCGAAGCATTGCAAACCCAGTTAACGCAGGAATTTGGTATCAATGTGCTGGCATTGAATTTTGATGTTAGAAAAGAGGAAGAAGTGAAAGCCGTTTTAGGCACTATTCCGGAAGATTGGCGCAAAATTGATATCCTCGTGAACAACGCGGGCCTTGCTGCCGGTTTAAGCACCATCGACGAAGGCAGTACGGACGATTGGGATGCCATGATAGACACTAATGTAAAAGGACTCCTGTATGTGTCGCGCACCGTTATTCCATGGATGCGCTCCCGCACGATGGGACATATTATCAATATCGGTTCCACTGCCGCCAAGGTGGTATACGCCAAAGGCAATGTGTACTGTGCCACCAAAGCAGCGGTAGACGCTATTTCCCAGGGCATGCGTATTGATCTGCTGCCTTACCGGATAAAAGTAACCGCTATTCACCCCGGTGCGGCAGAAACAGAGTTTTCGATGGTGAGATTTAAAGGAGATGAAGATAAAGCGAAAGAAGTGTACAAGGGATTTATCCCATTAACCGCCCAGGATGTGGCAGACGTAGTATACTACTGCACATCGCTTCCACCGCATGTTTGTATCAACGACCTGGTAATGACGCCATTACAACAGGCCAACGCATATTACATAGATAAAAAATAACACATAGGTGTGATTTCATTACTTGATGATAGTCTTTATATTTGGAAACATTTATATATTTTCTGTACATACCTTACCGTTTCGCAGAAATCAATGCCAATGCAGACTATCCTAAACTATGAAACCATATCCCTATGCTTACATTTATGACTGTGTACTTGCTGCGTCTGTACTATCCCCGGTGGAAAGAAGGCTGGCGCTTCTATTTCGGTAATTCCCGGAAAGGCAATTATGGCCGTTGGGCATCGCGTAAAGATTGGGCCGGACAAAAAGGCTTTTCCCTGGGTTACAGCTGAAACAGGTTTTTAAATTTTGGGATTTAGTTATTTGATTTCCCCTTTTTTATTCCGGGAAACAAACAGCTAAATCCCAAAATTATTTTACGGCATACTCAACAGGCTTACCACTACTTCACTCCTGTTACCTGCTCTTCTTTTATAAGCCACCAGTGTTTTATTATCCTTTACTCCGCTGATCACCGGGAAATTAGCATAGGTGCTGTCGGCAGTAAGGTTGCCTGCCTCCATCGTTTTACCATCTGCTGCTTTATACTGAAAGCCGATCCTGCTATTGAAGTCGCCCTTCCACTTTACCGGTTCATCCCATACAATCATGATATGATCTGCGATGGTAGTCATTTGCGGATGCTTTGCCATAGGTGATTTACTCAGCGATTCCTTTTGCGTATAGGTGTTACCGTTATCAACAGAGCGGCAGTAAAAGGCGCCCTGTCCACCACCCATGGTAAACCATGCAAAGTGAAGACCGGTGCTGTTGGCCGTAAGCGTTGGCCCGGTATGTGGGCAGCCATTTACTACCCAGTTATCTGCACTGATGCGCACGGGAGCAGAAAAGGTGCGGCCACCATCTGCAGATACCTGGTGTACCATATCACGGATAGAGTCGTTGATGATATCGCGGTAGGCCAGGTGAATATTGCCGTTTTCTGCCACATACATTTTAGTGCGGCAGCACTGGCAAATAGTGGATGCTACCGGCATTGCATGCTGAAAACCGTTACGGCCGACTGTGGTAGCGAAGTAAAGCGTAGAGCCTTCAGCGTTAGTATCCTTGCGGTTATCCAGCCAGATGGCAGCAGCTTCTCCTCCCGGCAGTAATGCCATATCAAAATACCGCTGGTCGTAGCCGGCGGTATCTGTTACCATGGGTGCGGCCGGCTGCCAGGTTTTACCATCGTCGAACGACTGTGTGTACATTACTTTGCCTGCATATTTATTCCGCGGATCATTGGCTTCCACACCAAAGAGCGCTATCACCGTACCACCGGGCTTAAACAGCAGCTTGGGTAAATTTTCATCATGCGGGTATACGCCTGCAGAAGCAGGAATAGCAACGGGAGCAGAAAACGTATAACCATTATCGTTAGACACTGCATAGTACATCAAACCGGTATCTGCACCGCTGTTCGTTTCCACCCAGCTGATCACCGGGCGGCCATCTGCATCCTTTGTAATAAACGGACAGGATGCATCTTTCCCTGCATGCGACACCACTATTGCCTGACCAGGTTGTAAGGCGCCGGAGTGGCACGCGGCAATTCCAATCATCATTAATATCCATACTCCTGCTTGCTTCATTTGTTTATTTTTTTCCGGTGAACGTATATGCCACGCCGAGGTTGAAAGTTTGACGCGGACCTACCCTGTATGTTTTACCATAGGCGGATTGCTCTGCGGTGGTGGCATACAACTGGTCTCCAACATTCATGCAGTTCAGCCAGCACTCAAATCCCTTATAAGCATATCCTACCCTGGCATTAAACAGGTTATAGCCATTGTATAAAGAAGTGTTGGCGGGATCCATATAATACTTACTGATATGCTGCCATTCGGCGCCGAGCCTGAAACCATTTAACAGCGCCGGTTTCCACGTAACTTCTGTATTCGTGATCCACTTAGGCGCACCGCTCATCTGGTTGTTATTGTACACTTTACTGCCATCTGCGTAAGCTTTAAAAATATGTTCCGCGTAAGTGCCGCTGGCGCGGATGAACAAGCTACGCAATGGTGTGTACTTTACGTTCCACTCTACCCCGCTGTGCGTGGTGGCGCCGGTATTCCGGTTTTCATACACACCATCCGCATTTCTTACGCTGATAATTTCATTGGTGCCATTCATGCGGTAAATGCTCACATCGGCATAACCCTTCTGCTGTGCAAAAGCAAACCAGCCGCCGGCTTCATAGTTCTGATAAGTAGCTGATTTCAGCGCCGGTACTTTTACGCCTGTATACAATTCTGAGATATTGGGCGGCGCAAAACCTACACTATAATTTGCATACAAACCGCGGTTTTTACCGAGGTTGTAAGTGAGTCCCAGCTTGGGTGTAAGCGCATTAAAATTATTCCGTTCGCTGGGGGCGCCGGTATAGGCTGATGGCGTAAGGTGGTTGTCAAAATTATAATCCATGCGATCATAACGCAAGGCAGCTACCACCCTCATTGCCGGCCATGGAGAAAACTCGAATTGCGTGTATACGGCGCTGTTAAGCAATCCTACACGGTAATCCGTGAGCAGGGAGTCTGTGTTCCGGTAACTCGTATAATAGCCTGCAGCGTCTTTTGTAATATCAATATAATTGGCCACGTAGGTGGCAGGACTGTAATCGGCGCTTACTCCTGCGATGAGTGCCGCCTGTTTCCAGCCGAATTGTTTTTTGTGTTGCGCAATAATGCCATAGCTGTTAAAGCCGTCGCTGTTGATTTGTCCGCCTGCTTTGAGAGTACCTCTTATATCCCTGATGGCATAAAAGGGATTTTGCCCAATGGTATTATTGCGGAAGAAGGCGGTAAAGGTAGTATGGTTGCTGTTATCCCATTCATGTTCCAGCGTACTGCGTACCCGTAATGCCTTTACTTCCCGGTAGGTAAATGTTTGAAAGCTGCGGTAATCTTTTGCAAAGAAATGGGCGCTATCGAGGCCACCGGTTTGATCTGTTTTATAGTTGATGAGTGTAGCGGCATTGGTCCATTTATTCTTTTCATTGACCTGGTACTCCACTTTCGCGGTGAGCGCCAGCTTATGAAAATCGCTGTGATCCATATACCCATTGGTTTGGTTGGCGTAATAGCCGCTCACTGCAAATCCAACTTTCTTCACCGTATTGGATACGCTGAAATCTGTTCTTTTGTATCCCCAATTACTGCCTTCCAGTTGTATCCGGGCGGTAGGCACCAACGTTGGCGAAGCGGTGATGAAATTAACTGCGCCGCCTACCGCTTCGCTTCCATACAGGGAAGAGACCGGACCACGGATCACTTCCACTGTTTTCAATGCGGCCATATTAATTTCAATCAGCGCATTGTGGTTAAAGTCGCCGATGGTTCTGATGGGTATACCATCTTCCAGGTAAAGGAACAGGCTTTTATACCCGATGGGCTGACGGATCGCCATGGTATGCTGTTCGTTGCCCAGGTCTATCATGTATACGCCGCTCACTTTATTCAGTACTTTATCCAGCGTGGTGGCTTTGGCTTCACTCAGTGTTTGGGCAGATATAGTGCTGATAGCTACCGGTGCTTCCGAGCGTTGCTGCTTATCGCGCGAAGATGATACGATGATCTCATTCAGGCTGGTAGTGCTCTGGCGCAGGTAGATCACGGGCATTCCGGCCGCTGATTCAGCGGGTATTTGCACAGGAACGTATCCCACGTAAGATATTTCTATAGAGTCTGCAGCAGTGGCTGTTAATTCATATTTCCCTTGTGCATTGGTATTACATCCGTTGCCGGCATGCAGTAGTCTTACGTTCACACCCGGCAGGGCTTCTTTGGTTTGTGCATCTGCCACGCGCCCATGTATCTGCTGTGCATAACTGTTAGCAACAGCCATGCATGCAATGAGGAGTAAACAACATTGTTTCATGTATGTATATGTCATTGACTGTTCGCCGGTGGCGAACAGCGTTAATCAGGTAGTATAAGTTCCAAAAATCAGGCTACTACCAGCTGTGGTGGGTGGAAAACGGAAAGAATCAGTGTGTGCGGGTGGGGAGCTTTATAATACGAGGTAAAAACGAGCTGATTAACGGGGGGCGTGGTGTGGAAAGATTGTAACGTTTCTACGAACATCACCTCATATTTATCTTTCCCGGTATTATTATTTTTGTCTTGTTGGGCGTCCCGGTCGAGCTCTTTTTTGAGATGGCAGCGGCCGTTACAGTGCATCTGGGGCTTATTCTTATTTTCACAAAGAACGCTGGCGATATAGGACTGGTTCACTTTAAACTGCACAAAAACCACGCTTCTGCTGAAGTTTTGCAGCAGCAGACCCAGAAATATGCATATAATACCCAATCCTTTCACGCCGCAAACCTAGTAAATAATTACCATTCCCCTGCCAGGAAAAAACGGATTTATAGTTAGATAAACGGGACAGTTGCTGCCTTTGTTCATCTAACTATAAATCCGTAAAATATTTTTATTACCTACTGTGATAATACAAACCGGAAGGTAATACCACCGCTGGTGCTGGTTATCGGGTAAGCGGTGGAGATAACCGGTATGGTTTGCCGACGGTCGTAGAAGAAGCGTAAATTCAGGCGGTTATTCACTACGTAGTCGATAGAAGGCGAAATGCCCACTACTTTCTGGCCGCTGGTAGGAATAGACAGGTCGGCATCCAGGCGGTTATTGGCCGTTTTATCGTCCCGGAAGCTCAGATCCAGCCGGAAGTTCATATCGTTTTGCAGTTTTTTGCCACCATTTTTACTGAATGAGAATGGCATCTGAACACCTCTCACCCTGTAGCCTGCTCCAATGATGATTTCGCTGGAGCGTACTTCTGTGAGCTGGTAATCGATGAGGCTCAAGCTGAGGGAACGGCTCTTTCTGAATTCCACCCTCGCATTCAGGCTGTTCACAAAAGTGAGGTCCACACCCAATAACGGGGAGAACGATTCTGTAAGTGTGAGGTTAGGTACCAGGAAATAAGGATAATAATTTCCGGATATAGTATCCCTGAACGCCGGGAACCCGGTGAGCCGCGGATCTTCAAAATACATGGATGTATTATAGGAGTTCATGCTCAGCGTACCGGTATAGGCGTGCCTGATGGTAAAATTGGTGAGGAAGGAACGGAATGGTTCCAGCTTGGTTAAGCCATTGTATGTAATACTCCAGTTCGGTTTTGGAACATAATTACTGAATGGGTTGCTCTTCACATTATCATTGCCTTGTTTCAGCAGTGATACCTTATCCGGGTCGGCGCCGGTATATGCCGCCAGGAAGGCTGGTATCAGCACGTCCTGCGCATACCTTGTATAACCGTATGCATAAGCCGGATCTTTAGGATCGGTGGCTGGTACGCCCGGATCTTTATTGTATGGATTGGCGGCGCCCAGTCGTTTTGAAATGGCGTTGCGGTATGATTCAAAGTTGCGGAAGGTTTGTGAAATACCATCCGACGTATTGATTTTACCGAACATGGTTTTGATGGCGATGTAAGTAATTTCAAAACCACCGGCATCATATGGACTCAGGTGCTGGAAGTCTGTTGGATCTGTGAGATTTTTGAACAGTTCCGTATGTGTTTTGGTAAACGACTTCGTCATGGTCAGATCAATACGCAGATCGTTTAGCGGTTCCAGCTGGGCCTGTAAGTCCCATCTTTGTGTAAACTGTTGTTGTGCCTGGATATTAAACATGGTATCCGGGGTAATGAGTCCTTTCTGCGCAAACCTGTCGAGCCATTTCCTGTCGGGCTGGTAACCAAATACGAAGTTAAGTCCCGGCGCCATGGTGGCCCAGTTCATACCAATAATTTTGGTACTGTCGATATACCCTGGCAAACGGGTACCGGCATTTTCATTGTAGTTAAACCCGATTCGTTTCAGCATCATCAGTGGTTTCAGCAGTCCTTTTACCCACGGTGAAATTTCGCTGGAAGAAGCGGTCTGGTTCTGATTGGACTGTTGATTGCCGTTGTTGTTTTTGTTATTGTTGTTATTATTCTGATTGTTGTTATTCTGTGGTTTCCTCGCATTTATTTCGCGCAGGAATTTCGATTTATTATACAGTTCCGTGAATTTGAATTCCGCCGTCAGTGTTTTCTGCTGAGAGTTTTCGATCGCGTTACCGAGGTATAAAGCCAGCTGGGAGGCGCCTGTCCACCGGTATTCCGTGCTGTAACCGAATGCGATGTTGGTCCAGCTGAGTGCAGGGAACTTCGACGTAGGCAATGTGTACGTGAAGTTGGCGTTGTGCATGTAGTTGGTATTACGCCCGCCTTTGAAGAAGTTACTGCGCACTGTATCTTTCTTCGCCGAGTTATTGATACGTCCGGCGGGTTCGTCGATGCGTGCGTTATTTACTGCGTTGAATTCAAAATTGATACTACGGGTAAGATCCCATTTAACGGTGTAGTACCGGTCGAACGTAAAGTATTTATTATAGGTTTCCGGGAGCTTGTATTTCACGTCGCCGCCTACATTACGTACGCGGGTAACGCCAAACTGCCTGGAAATATCTGCCCTGAAGCTCAGGATAGAAGGTACATAGTTGACATTGAAATCCCGTATCAGGTCGAGCCAGTGCGTTTTACTTTTGATCAGTTTTTTAAACGGTTCAAGGTAGTGCGGCTGACCGGCATAATTATATCCCAGGCCTCCCCTGTGTTTGGTAAGCACATCATTTTCGATGAGAGGGTTGTGCCGCATGATCTGGGAGAAGGAATAGCTGATATCAAAGTTTTCCACATCCCACAGGTGTCGTTTTCCGCCGCCACCCAGGTTGAGTTTCCGGACGTTGGTGAAGTTGAGACTTTTGATAGAGGTGAAGTCCTGTGCATCGCGCCGGATAGAATCTTTTTCCCGTCTGCTTCTGGCCAGGGCAATTTTATCTTTCAGTTTTATATCCAGATCGTAAGGATCATATTCCGGGTTGCTGGCCGACTGTGAGTAACCGGCATATACGGGGATGGAGATACCTGCTTTCTTTGGCAGCAGTTTACCCAGATCCAGGTTGGCTGCGGCATCGTATTGCAGGAAGTTATCGCGGAACCGTTCATTTACGCGCTGATCAATATTTCCGAAGCCGGCGGTATGCATGTTGCCGGAAACAGAGATGGATCCCAGGTCGGAGAGTTGCACATCTACCCTTGCCAATGCAGCGTATCCGCCTTTCTCATCGAAATCGGAGAGACGCAGTTCATCCAGCCATACTTCCGCGCAACGTGGCTGACCGTCATCTTTCGGGTTCTGGATACCGATCATCATGGTACGGGCATCTCCCAGGCTGGGGTTACCGATTACCGTCATAAAGTTTCCGTACTGGTCGGCTACCGGGTTAGCAGGATAAGGCAACAGCGGTGAACAGGAATCGCACATGTTGCGTTGTTGTTTCAGGGTGCTGAGCTGCGACATGAGCAGGTCGAGATTATTACGTTCCGGCCAGATGTCGAGCGCTGTTTTAGGACCGTTCCAATCCGTTACTTTCAGCGGGATGCGGTATTCATAATAGTTGCTTACAAAGTCGCTACCAATGCGGATTACCGCCTGCACCTGTCCATCTTTCAGGGCAGTAGCGGCGCCTACCGCTTCGGCGTGAATATACATCTGCAGTTTTTTATACTGGCGGAGATCCATATTCAGTGTTTTGTACAATGCGCGGATTTCCCCATCCTGCAGATTACATAACTGAACAGACAACGATTGTTCATTCAGTTGCAGGGTGGTGTTATTGGTGCTGATGGTATTTTGCCTTACTACTCCCGGTGGTAACACGTATGGTATTGGTGTACGGGAAGAGTTTTCTTCAATATTAACAGCAGATGAATTAAAGGTAGTGGTATTATCCAACGGGATAGGATCACCGGGACGCAGTTCGTACATATAACGGCGCCATTGGTTACGTACCAGTTCCAGTTTACCAAAACGCACTACGATGGAGTCGTTAAAGTTGGTAAGGAACATACGCATAAACCGGATGGATTTAAAATCCGGTATGCTGCCTATTTTAGCGTTGTATTGGTTCAACGGTACTTTGAACTGGTACCAGGTTTCTGTTGTTTTCTGGTTATTGGGCAATGTCACATCTGCCTCTACTTTATCCACAATAAAGTTGGAACCTACCGCCATATTGGGTTTCAAATCTACCCTATACTGGAAATATTCCTCTGTTTCATTCATGGTATTATCCCTGTTCAGGTCTTCTGATTCAGGAATATTGGTAGCGGCGGAGGAGAATTGTGATTTCGGGTCAGACACCGGGGAGTTACCTTCCGGGTTGCTGTAGTTCTTATAGCGCTGCAGGATGGTGAGACCATTATATACCGGATCGCGGTAATGCTTGTAGTCATCATTGGCCGGGTCTTGTAAAGCGTGGTTATATACCGGGCTGCCGCCGAAATTTTGTCTCAGCGTATCCATGTATCCTTTAAAGAAGGCCCCTTCGTCCTGTGACTTCAAGCCGTCGTAGCCCACATCCTGGTAGTTACGGATATTGGGGTCGTTATCAAAGGCCTGGGTGATCTGCTGCTGGAATTTAGGTACGCGGCCCCATTTGGAAGAGTCAATCTTATTCGGATCCTGGCGGGGATCGGGCATTCCGTTTTCAAAGAACTTTTTGGAGTCTTTGAGGATATCTTCCGACACGTTACCGAGGTTGAAATACAGGGAACCGCCGGTGCTGTTAGGCTGTTTTATAAAGGGGTCCTGTATCCAGAATTCGATGTATTCTATATTGGCTGTTTCGAAATCACTGTTGTCAATAGCCCTCATGATACCGCCCCATTTACCCTGTGGCCGTGCCAGGTGACCGTTATTGTCCATGGCTATGGGGGTATTGGTAAAGTTATAAGGACCTCTTTCCGTAGGATAGTAAGCCAGATCGAGGGTGCTCAGCTGGCTTTGCCCGAAATCGGTAGACCTGTTCTTGAACACTTCTTTCTGGTATACCAGCCTTACCCGCGGGTCCGACTGATCATCTACCGAAATACCTGCCGGCAGGTTGGGTGATTTTGGTAACTGGAGGGTAGGTTCGATAATATACCAGGACAGTTTTGCCCTGTTTTTTCCGTAATCCAGTATATTATTCAATTCTGCTTCCGGGAACATTACCCTGCCGCTGGCGTCTGTAGCGCCTTTTGGCGTAGAGGCGAGCGCCCAGCTGGTAGCAGGGAACTTCAGGTCGTAGCCACTTTTTACACCTTCGAAATCGTCGATATAAGCGGTACCGCTTTTGCTGCCGGGTTCATTAACCAGTTTGCTGTGGCCCGGGAATAAGCGGGCTACCTCACCGGTGAACAGGATATTGGAAGGGGAAGTGCTGTTATAGTTGGGTAGTTTATCCAGGAAGCGGTTAAGTCCTTTCCATTCGGAGGCGTAGTTTGCGTCTACGCCCACCATTGTATTTTTAATGGGGTCTTCGCCGTAGTTCACCTTTTGGTAATAGGGCCGTTCGCTCATGCGCACCACAGTACCTCCGAGGCTTAACTTATCATTTACCAGATAGTCCAGGCGGGTACCAAAATAGTTCCGGACCTGTTGCCCGAACAGGGAGTTATTTTCAAACTGCACGTTGATAGGTACGCCGGAGTTGAGTACGCCTCCATTGATAATTTTCAGACGTCCGAGGTTATAATCAATGATATAGTCCACATTTTCGCGGAGTTGCTGGCCCCCGGCGGTTACTACCACTGACCCTGGCGGGATGGTGGTGCCGGAGCCAAGGTTGATTTCCGAGCTGCTGGCCGATTTATAGGAGCCCCTGATCACGTACCGGTTCAGCTGCGGGAATTGTTGGGCTATAACTTTGATGGAATCGTATAATACGTTGTAGAGATATTGTTTTTCCAGGCTGGCGTCGCCGTTAAAGGCTTTCTTCAATCCGTCGGCAAAGGGTTCCAGTACGGGGAACATGATTTTACCCGACAGGGAGTTGATCGTATAGCCTTCCACGTAGTCGAACACGCCATCCGGCTGCGGATCCAGCTGGTTATTGAGGCGGTCGAGGCTCAGGATGGTGATGATGGGTGCGCCGGCGTAGTCGCCTTTGGCATCGGGGATATACCGCTTATCACTTGGTGGCCTTCCTTCAGCGCCCGGATCTTTATAGTATACGTCCATGCGGAAGTCTTCCTTATTTACCTGGAAGGCGCCGGTGGCATAAATATTTTTCATCATCAGGTCCCAAACCGGGAGGGTAGGACGGGCGGACGTGGCTTTAAGCAATTTGAGGAACAGAACGGGCTGATTGGCGCTGTTGTTCTGGTCCGGCGGTACATCCTGGGAGAACTCACCCACCTGGTACACCCTTCCGTTGTAGGTGTATTGATAAGCTACAGCCAGTACTTCATCCGGTTGCAGCTGTTGGTTAAGGGAGATAAAGCCCAGTTGCCTGTTGTAGATGTATTCGGTAGAATCGAGTTTACGGGCGAATGTTTTTTCGAACTCTGATACCGGCTGCAAGCCGATATTGAGCAGGCGGCTCACCACTGTCCCGGTATTCCGGCTGCCCGGATCGCTGATCAGTTTTGAATAGAGGTCGTTGGTTCCTCTATCCGGCAGCTTGGAGCTGGTGAGTACAGTGATATCATCCTTATTATAAGGCTCCTGTTCTGCCAGGTCCATCAAACCAACGATGTCGCGGGTTTGGGTGGTGGCCCCGGTTTTATTGGTAACCCATACTTCCAGCCTGGTGATATTGACCAGTGACTTGATCACCGGCAGGTTGGACATGGCGCTGTTGAAATTATTGCGGAAGTATTGTGCCAGCAGGAAGTGGCGGTTATCTTCATATTCGTCGGCCCTCAGGTTATAGTCCTGTACCTGGGTACCGCCTTTGAGCATGAGGTTTTGTTTCTGCGACTTCTGATTGGAGAGTACACTGGTAACGGTTAAGCGGCCGAACTGCAACTGGGTTTTCACCCCGAAAAGCGACTGGATACCGGATATGAGGGTACTGCGCAGGGGAAAGCTGACGTTACCGGCTTCAATTTTCTTTATAATTTCATCGTTGTAGCCGGTGTATTCCAGTTTTACCTGGTTTTCAAAATCGAACTGTGACTGGGTATTATAGTTGGTGATGAGTTTCAGTTTATCCCCGATTTTGCCGACTACGTTCATGTTGATGCCCATATCAAAATTAAACCCGCCATTTTTCCTGGCTTGTTCCACCAGCACGGGGTTTTTGATATTCTGGCCCTGGTATCCGAAAGTGAGGTCCAGGCTACCTTGCGGGCGGATATCCACTTTGCTGCCTCCGAAGATACGGTCGAACAGGTTGTTGCCATTGTACAGGGTGGGTCCATTGGCACGTTGGTTCAGGTTACCAAGTGCGCTGGCTCTTTTCTGCCAGTAATCCTGTTCACTTTGTTTGGATTGCAGTTTATAGAACTCGTCGAAGTTCATATAGGTAGGGTTACGGTAATACTGGTTACCTATTTTTTCGGTAACGGTGTATTGTTTGGTAACCGGATCGTATTCTACTGACTTGTTGATATTGGAAGGGTCCTTGAGATCAATAGCATTCCCTGACCCCTGATCCGTTATTTTGGGGCCGCGTCTGTCTTGAAGGGGGTATTTCAAGGTATCTTTTTTCCCGGTAGTATCGATTTTGGTTTGAGGAGTAATGGTGGTATCCGGTTTCCATCTACTTCTCGATAATTTCAGATTCCCAGAACGATCCCTAGCGGCAGTATCAACAATGATAAAAGATACAATTGCTGTCACTACAAATGCACCATAGTATGTCTTTCTTGCCAAGAAAAATAGGTTTTATAGAGGATTTTATTTACTTCTTATAACGTTTTCAGAGCCTTCTTTATCAGTTCTTCCAAATTTTGCAATAGCGGCTCGGTTTTCATGACCTTCTGGATAGATGATTCTGCCATACCCCGGGCTATCCCCAGAGTTATCAGAGCATTTAACGCATCTTCGTGGATTGTATTGTTCACGTTTGCAGATAAATGTATACCGGTATCCTTATGCTTCGTCAATTTGTCTTTGAGTTCCAGGATTATTCTTTTGGCTGTTTTCGCACCGATCCCTTTCACGCTTTCGAGCATTTTTTCATTTTCCATCATGATAGCGCGTTGTACATCTTCCGGTTGTAAGGACGACAACATCATGCGCGCGGTACTCGCGCCTACCCCTGAAACACTGATCAGCAGGAGAAAAAGGCTTCTTTCTGCTTCTTCAAAAAAACCATATAATGTGTGTGCATCTTCTTTAATCTGGAGGAAGGTCAACAGTTTGCAACTTTCCATATTCTGTATCCGGGAATATGTATTCAGGCTAATCTGTACTTCATAACCGATTCCATTCACATCCATATGAACAAGAGCAGGTGATTTATATGCTAATTTACCATTCAGATAAGCAATCATACGAGGTAAAGGTTCAGTAAATTAATTAAACTTTTGGAAAATGGTTAATAATGTATCCGGGAAAACCGGGGCAAAGATGCTAACTTTTAACGGATTGACAATCCCTAATATTTGTCATATGCGACTTTTTTAGGAAATATACGTTTATATCGTATTTTTACGCCTCGTTTTAAACACATATTTAGTTTATATGAATAAAATAACGGCCGCTATTACAGCGGTGGGTGGGTATGTTTCCCGATTACGTGCTAACCAACCAGGAATTAGAAAAATTAGTAGATACAACGAACGACTGGATATTAACCCGGACGGGCATTTCGGAGAGAAGGATATTGAAGGGAGAAGGGAAAGGTACTTCTGATTTGTGTGTTCCGGTAGCATTGGAAATCTGCAAAAAGAGAGGAATTTCCCCCGAAGAAATCGATCTGTTGATTGTGGCCACCGTAACCCCGGATATGACTTTTCCAGCTACTGCCAACGTGGTAACCGACAAAATCGGCGCTAAAAACGCTTTTGGCTTTGATATCAGCGCTGCCTGTTCCGGCTTTTTATACGCCCTCGAAACCGGTGCCCGGTTCATTGAAAGTGGCCGTTACGCCAAAGTAATGATCATCGGGGCCGACAAAATGAGTTCTATCATTGATTATACCGACAGAACCACCTGTATCATCTTTGGCGATGGCGCCGGTGGTGTATTACTGGAAGCTAATACAGAAGGTTTCGGGTTAATTGACAGCATCCTGAAGAGTGATGGTCACGGCCGTGAATACCTCCACATGAAGGCCGGCGGCTCTGTAAAACCTGCCACCATTGAAACCGTAAACAACCGCGAACACTACGTATACCAGGAAGGTAAAATGGTATTTAAATACGCCGTTTCCAACATGGCTGAAGCCGCGAAGGATGTAATGGAACGCAATAACCTTACCTCAAACGATATTTCATGGCTGGTACCCCACCAGGCGAACAAACGTATCATTGCGGCTACTTCCCAATACATCAATGTACCGGATGAGAAAGTAATGATGAATATTCACCGCTATGGCAACACCACCGCGGGCACTATTCCTTTATGCCTGTGGGATTACGAAAAGCAGCTTAAAAAAGGCGACAACGTAATGATGGCTGCCTTTGGCGGCGGATTCACCTGGGGCGCCAACTACATCAAGTGGGCGTACGACGGCGATAAATACGGTAAATAACCTTACTCCCGATATTACAACGGATAACAGTGGCGGATCACCCGCAGCTGTTATCCGTTTGTGTTTTTACGCCTTCCAGCACGGCCGTAAACACCAGGTACCGTCCTTCGCTGGTGGTAGCCAATACAGCCCCTTTCATCTTTTCCATAAAATCCCGGGTAATAGCATAACTGAGGGCATACATATCATACTGCCAGCAGGCCAGTTGCTGTAAGATCTCTTCTGTAGCAGGGCCGGTATCGGCAATGATGCGGATATATGCTACCCCTTCGTTGTTCCAGGCCGACAGGATCAGCAGGCTGCCCGGCTGTGCATACTGTATGGAGAGCCGCAGCAGGTGCAACTGTGCAATACGGAGCATTTCCGGATCCGCCATTACCACCGCCCCTTCCGGCAGCAGGTTAACTACCACCAGTATTTTTTCCTTTACAGCAGCCGCTGTTTGTTTTAATACCTGCCGGAAGATATCACTCAGCTGGCAATGTGTTCCCTGATAAGCAAACCCCGACAACTGCATGCGGATCCACATTAAGATGTTGTCAAATACACAGAGTGTGCTACCGGATACCGACGCAATTTCCCTGATCAAAGCAGCCATGGCGGGCTGGCCGGCCTCCTGATTCCGCAGCTTCATGGCCACCTCCGAAATATAATACAGCGGTGCGCGGAAGTCGTTGGCGATGATGGTAATCAGCTTGTTCTTAAACTCATCATTTGCCCGCAGGGCCACATTTTTTAGCGATACCTGTGTATAACTGTCTGAAATGGCAGCTTCCTGTTCCTGCCAGGTGATGTATTGCCGGTACCTGCTGTAAAGCAGGATAAACAGCAGGATCACAATAATAAACAGGCCGGCTATTACAAACTGGCTATGCTTTTTCCGCAACTGCACCTGTTCCAGCTCCAGCTGTTGCTGCCTGTTGCTGCGCGACAGCTGTTGCAGGGATTGTTCTTTTAAGAAAAAGGCCATGTAATTAATTGGGTCCTTTCCCTGCTGGTAGCGGTGTTGCGCGGCCAACCGCATGATTTCCCGGGCTGTAATAACCGGTTTTCACAACGTTGTTATGCCGTTGGTAATAGTCGTATAACCCCGCCAGCACCAGCAGGTTCAGCTCAATGCACCCGGCCTTCTTCGCCAGCTCATAAGACAGCTCCCTGTAACGGGTAGAATCTGTATGATAGCCGAGCCGGTGATAGTCTTCCAACCGGTTATAAATATCCATGGCCACATAAGGTAGTCCCCTGTTCAGCGCCGCCGCAGCCAGGCTGTTGATCCTGGCCTCTGCCTCTTTTCCACCTCCCTGTATTACCAGCGTATCTGCTGCATAAGCGTCGATGTACAACGGCAACCGGCTTTGCGGATACTTCTTACTGATACGCGCAGCTGTTTGTAATGCCCATTGTACGGAGTCCTTACGGGTACTATCCCTGTAAAAACGCATCGCGTAATTTACCAGTAGTATACTGTAGACAGAATCCTGCGATGCCGGAAGCCTGGCAGCCATATGAAAGGCTTCATAGAAATAGTTATTGGCATCTGCCGGCCGGCCCATATTCCGGTAATAGAGATACAGGTTGCTCAGCGTTTTAGCGATGCGTGCGCTGTCTGATGACGCTTTATGCAGCCGCAGTGCTTCGTAGCCGTAAATGCCGGCAACATTAAAATCTGTTCTCAGGGCGTAACAGAAACTCATCACATCGCAGGCGTCTGCCAGGCCTTGTTTATACTGCCATCGTCCGGCCATTTCATGTTCCCTGACCGCATAGATAAAGCTGCTGTCGAGGTTAATCATCATGTACAGCGCCCCGAGTTTCCCCAGGGTGTTGATATAAGCGATGCTATCCTGCTGAACAGACAACTCATGCAGCAATTCCGGCAGCTGCGGACTTTGGGGTACAGCGCGCTGTGCAGCGCACAACAATGCGAGCGCCAGCAACGTGGCGGATACCCAGCGTTGGTAATATGAGTTGTTTATGCTGCGCGTCATGCTGTTTCCGGTGATTCCGGCAGCTGATAGTAAAAGGTGCTGCCTTCCTCGTAATTGTTTTCTGCCTTTATTTTTCCGTTCATTTTATCTATAAAATCCTTGCAGATGATGAGCGCCAGCCCGGCGCCTTTCCCTGCACGTTCGGGCTCGCTGGTGTGGCTGCTCCAGTTAAAGAGATGCGGCAGTACAGCGGCATCGATGCCGGAACCTTCATCAATAAAAGAAACCGTAAGCCAGTTATTTTTACGTATAGCCTTAATTGTTATTACGCCATAGTCGGGCGAAAATTTAACTGCGTTATGCAAAAAATTCCGGTGGATGAACTGCAACATTTCATAATCTGCCTGAACGGTGGTACCTGCAGGAATGTCGATCGATAACCGGATGTCTTTCGCGGCAAGTAAATGCTGCAGGGCGTTTGCCGTGGCGTTGATCATTTCTTCCAGCAGGAATATCTTCGAATGATACACAAAGCCGGACAATTGGGTACGGATCCATCGTAATATTTCTTCAAAAATAACCAGGGTGTCTGAGGCCGTATGTTCCACCTGTACAATCATGCTGGCGGCATCTGTTACGGTGAGCGCTTTTTCATCTATAAACCCGGTGATATTGACGATGTTATACAGGGGTGTTCTGAAATCATGCGCGATCATGGAAATCAGTTTATTCTTAAAGTCGTCGCTATCCTGGAGCGCTTTATTACCCAGGCGGATCTCCTCCTGCAGCGTGGCCATACTGGCGGCATTTTTCCGGGAAAGGCGGTGGGCGCGCACATAGTAAGTGAGGAGGATGATGAGCAGGATGGCAATGCCCGCAATGATCAGCAGCTGGTAATACCAGAAGTGATTTGCGGCTTTATTAGAGGCCAGTTGCTCCCGTTGTGAGTGGTGTTGCAGCCGGAGAGAGTCCAGCCATTCATCGCCAAAGGCATAGGAAAGATAATCTGCTTCGCCGGCCAGCATATCTTCCTGTTGCTGCTGCATTACGCCGAGGGCGAGGCGGCTGTAACCGTTGGCGTTGGGAGTGTCTCGCAATTGCAGGCAGGTGTTATACAGCCCGGTGATCACGGGAAGCATTAACCCGGTGTATCCGCCTGCTACTGCATAGTCCACCGATTTACGCTGATATAGCAACGAATCTGCCTTTCTTTGCCAGATACAATAGCCTGTTAGTTGCATGCAGGCGTACATGGCGATGTAGTTAAACCCTGCACTGCCGGCCGCGGCCATTACTTCTTTCAGGGTTTCTTCTGCTTTCCGGGTTTCGCCTGCGCGCAGTTGTTCGTGCGCTGCAAATAAGTGGGTGTATAAAATACCCGGGACGTCGTTATACCTGTGTGTGAGGTTGATGGCCTGTTTCAGCGCTTTCTGTGCAACGGGCAAAGCGGTGGAATCCGATTCATTAATAAGGTAGTAACTAACCAGTACCCATGCCCGCAGGGAGTCTAATCCTGCATCCCAGGCTACTTTCAGTGCCTTGTTAATATAGTGCTGGGCTTCCGCATGTTTTTGCTGGTATTGATAAAAGGTGCCAATATTCATCAGCGATACGGTAACCCCTGCGGAGTCGCCGGCAGCGCGGCAGGCAGCCAGTGCATTGTCATAGAAGAGAAAGGAAAGATACCGGTGGGGTCTCAGCGCATAATACCGGCCCATGCCCCGTAATGCGTCGCGTTGCCCTTTGCTGTAATGAATACGCTCCGACAGTTCGTTGGCGCGCCTGGCATATGCCCCGCTGCTGTCCAGCTGTTGCGGCAGATACAACGATGATATCCTGTTTAACGCATCTGCATAGTCAGCACTGTCCGTTAACCGTGGTAACGCATGCTTAATTGCTACAATATCATTATGCTGGGCGCACAATGTCCGCGAAATAAAAAGCAGGGCACACAGGCCCATACGGCGTAAACATGACATAAAAGGGAATCAGCGGCCTGTAAAATAATTTTATTTACAGTCCCTGCTTCCATCCATTTTGTTCATTTTACCACCTAGATTTCAAATACCAATCCCTTACGTTTCAGGGCTTCATATTTTTCGGGATTCGAAACGGTACAGGTGAGCCCCTTTTTTGGAGGAGGTTTTGTCTTTTTCCTCCAGTTTTTCCATCACATCCAGCGACAGGATCTTCTTCCGGAAGTTACGTTTATCGAGGGTTTTCTGGTAGATCTCTTCGTAGAGACTTCTCAGTTGCGAGAGGGTAAATTTCTCCGGCAGCAGTTCAAAGCCAATGGGATGGAACTGTGCATTGTTGCGGAGTGCGGCCAGTGCGTCTTCAATCATTTTTGTATGATCGAAGATCAGTTCCGGTATTTCGTGGAGTTCCAGCCAGTGCGCACCATGTTCACGGGCCAGTGGCTTATCGTGGTTTTTAATACGTATCAGCGCATAATAGGCAACAGATATAACCCTGGCGCCGGTATCACGGCCTACATTACCGTAGCAATGCAATTGGTTCATGTAAATATCATTCAGCCCGGTGGTATGTTCCAGCACGCGGGCGGCCGCTTCATCGGTACTTTCATCTTCCTGCACAAAGCCGCCTACCAGCGACCATTCACCGGCCATAGGAGCAACTTTACGTTGCATGATCAATAATTTCAGGCGGCCCTCATCAAAACCGAAGATGATACAATCTACTGCCACCAGGTGTTTCGGGGCTTTAGCATAAAAAGAAGCAGCATTCATATAGGAATTTTAAAAGGCGGAAAATCTATCAAAAATAACAAAACCAACCTATTTTTTCGGCTTAAAACGACTGTATTCCGTAGCCGGTATCTTACTTATGCCTAACAACTCTAACATATATACGAGTTGACCACGGTAAAAGGTACTACTGTTGCACACCTGCATGATCACATCCTGCACCGCTATTTTATAGTGCTCACTCTTTTTGAGGGTGTAGGCAACGGTGTGGTTCAGCTTTACCTCGCTGGCCTTTTGTACCCATTCTTCCAGTTGTGCCGACTGTGTAAGCCAGGCGGCGCAGGCTGACGCAAAGCTCCCGCTGAAGCCCGCCGTAGGATCGGTTGTTTTCTCCGTGAGCTGTAAACGCTGATACCAGAGACTTTCCGTATGCCACAGGTAATAAACGGCAGCGCGCAATGTAGAAATCCCTCCTCCCAGGTCCCGGTCCAGCTGTTCATCCGTTAGTTTAAGTAACCCCTTTGCCAGCTGCTGGTTTGCCCAGCAATTGTAAGCAGTATAATGCGCAAGCATATTTTTCATGTAAGAAGAGATTAATGCCGTTTCCATCCCAAACAACCTACAAATTACAATATTGTTTGTCATTTTAACCCACCGATATTTAGTTGCCGGTACATGGGCATCCGTGTACCGGAATGCATGACGGCGACGGACTTCGCAATTTTGATTAATTTGCAGCCTGCGGCCGGAGGCCGTTCCTGCAAACGGGTGTGTATAAACAAACGGCCAGGGTACCTGATTAATATATACAGATATGGAAGATATAACGTTAAGGGTTGCACGAAGAGAAGACAGTGCCAGGTTGATGGAACTGATCCGGGAACTGGCGGCGTATGAAAAAGCATCGGAAGAAGTAACGGTGAGCCAGGAACATTTTGAGGAAGCCGGATTTGGTCCCAACCCGGTGTGGAAGGCATTTGTAGCCTCCACTGCAGTTAACGGGCAGGAAGTGATTCACGGGTTTGCGCTGTATTATACCCGTTACTCCACCTGGAAAGGTTGCCGGATGTACCTGGAAGATATTATTGTTACAGAGAACTGGCGGGGCCGGGGCATCGGCAAGCTGCTGTTTGATCAGCTGATCATTGAAGCAAAGGAAAAGCAGTTCAGCGGCATCGTATTCCAGGTGTTGGAATGGAATACACCTGCCATTAATTTCTACCAAAAATATACGGATAAATTTGATCCTGAGTGGATTAATGTCAGCATAGAACTGCAATAATTTTCCGCTCATACAATTCCGGAACGGTATGTCGTTAATCCTCGTTAATATTGATGACATACCATTCCACTATGATTTTTATCCAGGACTTCCGGACACTTCACAACGTATCCACACCCGACCTCTGCGACACTTTCAACGCGGCTTTCAGCGATTATATAGTACCTTTGCACCTTACTCCCTCTATACTGGAACAAAAGATGCAGGGCGAAAACCTGCTACGGGATTATTCTATCGGCGCCTTTGCCGGGAATTCGCTTGGCGGATTCATTTTACATGCTGTGGACGACAAAGTGCATCCAACGGTGTTATACAACGGCGGCACCGGCATTATTCCCCAATACCGCGGCCAGCACCTCGTGCAGAAAATGTATGATCAGTTTATTCCTGCATACCAGCTGCAGGGTATCCGTAAAATAATACTGGAAGTAATCAGCACCAACCTTCCTGCCATCAAAGCATATACGAATACAGGGTTTCATAAAACCCGCACTATTCATTCTTTCAAAGGCAATATAAAAACGCATAAAAACCCGGCGGGCATCTCCATAAAAGAAAATACAACACCCGACTGGCCCCTGCTGGCTACGTTTATGGATATGATGCCCACCTGGTCCAACAGCGTGAACAGCATACAGCGGGAAGCGCCTTTTACAGTGACCTGGGAAGCTACTGTGGACGGACAAACGGCGGGCTTTATCAGTGTTCACAAAGATACCCGCAGAATCAGGAATATAGCGGTTCACCCCGGGTTCCGCAGAAAAGGTGTTGGCAGCGCCTTATTGCAATACGCAGCCGATCAGTTTATGGGTGCGGCGGTGAGCATTATTAATATCGATGAACATTTTCCGGAGATCGACAAATTCCTGCAACAGGCGGGGTTGATGCATTATCTGTCGCAGTACGAGATGGAGATTGTATTATAGCGGATTTTGTCTTTCCCGCTGATTACGCTGATTTTATTGATTACTTTGATTTTACTTTTTGGATTTTTTAAAGGATTTTAAAAGACTATGGGAGATATAAGCGAAAATATCCGCTTATATCTCCCATAATCTTTTAAAATCAAAAAGTGATCAAATCAGCGTAATCAGTGTAATAAGTTTAATCCTGAGGAAGACAAAATCCGCGGCATTAATTAATTCCGTTTACCACCGTTTCCTTGTTGATTTTCTGGATCAGTCCCTGTAATACTTTACCGGGGCCTACTTCGGTGAATTCCTTGCCGCCATCGGCCACCATAGCCTGAACGGATTGTGTCCATCTCACAGCACCGGTTAACTGATCGATCAGGTTTTGTTTGATCTGTGCAGGTGCTGTTACGGCTACGGCTACCACATTTTGGTATACGGGGCAGGAAGGATTATTGAAGGTGGTGGTGTTGATGGCTGCCTGTAACTCTTCTTTGGCAGAAGCCATTAAAGGAGAGTGGAACGCGCCACCTACCGGCAGGATCAGCGCTCTTTTGGCGCCGGCGGCCTTCATTCTTTCGCAGGCAATTTCCACGCCTTTGAGGGTACCGGAAATTACCAGCTGGCCGGGACAATTATAATTGGCAGGTACTACTATTTCGCCCGTTTCAGCGGTAACAGCAGCACATATTTCTTCTACTTTAGCATCATCCAGGGCCAGTACTGCGGCCATGGTGGAGGGTTGCAGCTCACAGGCTTTCTGCATGGCATTGGCGCGGATAGCCACCAGTTTCAGGGCAGCTTCAAATGACAGCACGCCATTGGCTACGAGGGCGGAAAATTCCCCGAGGGAGTGACCTGCCACCATTTCGGGCTGAGAATGTTCCGTGCAGAGGAAGGCGATCACTGCATGCAGGAATACGGCTGGCTGTGTAACGTTGGTTTGTTTCAGGTCTTCCTCTGTACCATTGAACATGATATCAGAAATACGGAAGCCTAAAATGTCGTTTGCCTGTTCAAAAAGTTCTTTTGCTTTTGCGTTGGTGTCGTACAGATTTTTGCCCATACCCGGAAACTGGGAACCTTGTCCGGGAAATACGTAAGCATGCTTCATGTGAATATAAATTAATATTTTTTCAAATATAAATAAGAATTACGGATTTACAGGTAGCTGATAAATATAAATTACTATTATCATCTACCCATAAATCCGTAATCCGTAATATAAATTATTTTATTTGCTGATCAGTTTCATGAATTCGGCCCTGGTGGTACCATGTTCGAACTGGCCACTGAAAGCAGACGTGGTGGTAAGGGAGTTTTGTTTTTGTACACCGCGCATCATCATACACAGGTGCTGCGCTTCAATCACCACTGCAACGCCCTGCGGCTGCAGGGTTTCCTGGATAGCATCCAGGATCTGGTGTGTTAAACGTTCCTGTACCTGTAAGCGGCGGGCATATACATCCACCACCCTGGCTATTTTGCTCAGGCCGGTGATATACCCGTTTGGAATATAGGCTACATGGGCCTTTCCGAAGAAGGGCAGCATGTGATGTTCACACATAGAGTATAACTCGATGTCTTTTACAATCACCATTTCACTATATGCTTCGGTAAACTTCGCTCCTTCCAGTATTTCGCGCGCGTCCTGCTGATATCCCTGTGTGATGAACTGCATGGCTTTAGCCATCCGTTCAGGTGTTTTCTGCAGTCCTTCCCTTTCAGGGTCTTCCCCCAGCAGGTGCAGGCATTCTTTATAGTTTTCTACAAGACCGGACGTGATCTTTTCATCGTAACTCTCGTTCTTATTATACGCCATTCTTATATGATTTAACAAATTTCAAAGGCCGGTAATATACAGGCATTACTTGCCACCATAGTACTCCACGTAGATGCGCGGGGTTTCATACAGTTTGATACAATGCAGCTGCACTTCTGCAGGCAGGTGTTTGGCCAGCTGATCCCAGATAGCGATAGATAAATTTTCAGCGGAAGTGAATTTATCTTTCATAAAATCAACATCCATATTCAGGTTCCGGTGATCGATCTTTTCTATCACCGCATCCCGGATAATTACCCCTAAAGTCTTGGCATTAAATACAAAACCCGTTTCCGGATCAGGATTACCTTTTATAGTGACGTGCAGTTCGTAATTATGACCATGCCAGTTCTCGTTGGCGCATTTACCGAAAACTTCTTCGTTCTTTTCTTTGCTCCAGCCCGGGTTAGATAACTTATGCGCAGCATTGAAGTTCTCTACTCGCGTTAAATAAATCATTATTGCAAAAAATTTTTGCAAAAATACCACTATTAAGTGAGTAGAGCCAATTTATCCTAATTCCTGTCAATTGTTTTACACGGGGAGCAATCATTTTTGCTGTATTTTTACAGGATGAAAATATTGGTGACCGCGGCTACCACGCTGGAAATACAGCCTTTTTTACAGTACATCGACCAGCACATTCCGGCCCTTAAAGCCGCGAACTGCAATATAGACATACTGATTGCGGGTATTGGCATGATGCACACCGCTTTCAGCCTCGGGAGGCACCTGGTGGTAAACCGGCCCGATATAGCCATACAGGCGGGTATTGGCGGTAGTTTCCGCCACAGCTGGGAGCTGGGACAGGTGGTACTCATTAAACGCGAATACCTGGCCGACCTGGGCGCGGAAGACAACGATCAGTTTAAAGATTTATTTGATATACAGCTCTGGCAGCCATCACAGCCGCCCTTTACCGGTACCAGCCTGGTGAATACCTTTGCTGGATTGCCCGAAGTACCTCCCCTGCCCACTGCTACCGGGGTGAGCGTAAACCTGGTAAGCGGCAGCGAACCTACCATAACAAAGCTGGTGGCCAAATACGACCCAGATATAGAAAGCATGGAGGGCGCCGCCTTTCACTATGCCTGCCTGTTGGAAGAAATACCGTTTTTTCAACTGCGCAGCATCTCTAACTATGTGGAAATCAGGGATAAAAGCAAATGGAAGATTCCCCTGGCAATAAAAACACTCAACGACGAACTGATAAAAACCGTGGAAACACTGGCCGGCATTTAACGACAGACTATAAAATTTTGATAGCTATGCATTTATCTTTAGGTTTTTCACCTTGCCCGAATGATACTTTCATTTTTGACGCACTGGTAAACAATAAAATAGACACCAGGGAATTTACCTTCGATACCCACCTGGAAGATGTGGAAACACTGAACAACTGGGCACTACAAGGCAAACTGGCCATTACAAAGCTGAGTTTTGCCGTATACCTCAAGGTAAAAGATCAATACGAACTGCTCAACAGCGGCAGTGCACTGGGACGTGGTTGCGGCCCCTTGCTCATTGCAAAGAAGGATATTCCCCGCGAAGAGATAAAAAATCTGACCATCGCCATTCCCGGAGAAAACACGACTGCCAACCTGTTGTTCTCCATCGCTTTCCCCGAAGCCACGAATAAAAAGGTAATGCTGTTTTCAGAAATTGAAAACGCTGTGCTGAACGGTGATGTGGATGCTGGCGTGATCATCCACGAAAACCGCTTCACTTACCAGCTCAAAGGCCTCGTAAAGCTGATGGACATGGGCGAGTACTGGGAACAAACCACCGGTAATCCCATCCCGCTGGGAGGCATCTTTATCCGTAAAGATGTACCTGAAGCGACCCGTGCACAACTGGATGCGCTAATCCATAAAAGCCTGCAAAACAGCTATACTACTTACCCGCAGCTGTCTGACTATGTGAAATCACACGCGCAGGAAATGGATGAATCCGTGATGCGCCAGCATATTGATCTGTATGTGAATGATTTCAGCTTAGACCTGGGCGAAGAAGGCAAAGCCGCCGTAGTAGCGCTGATGGAAGCAGCGGAAAAAATCCGCCCGTAAAGCAGCCGATTTTTTCGTTCTTTTGTTGCGGTATGATCGAGAATAAGGATACAGACCTGTGGAACAGGTTCCGGCAAGGAGAGGAACAGGCGCTATATACCTTGTATGAAAAGTATTATCACCTGCTCCTTTTCCTGGGCCTTAAAATATGCGCAAGAAGCGAACCGGTAAAGGATTGTATCCAACAGGTGTTTCTTTATTTTTGGGAGAAGAAAGAAGGACTGGATACCGTCACCAATGTACGCAGCTACATTATCACCTCCTTTAAACGCAAACTGTTATTACATCTTCAGCAGGAAAAAAAGGACAATGGCCTGTTGTCGCTATGGATGGAGACCGAAACCGGCAGCGACATTCCTTCTGCTGAACAATTGCTGATGCAGCAACAACAAAACAAAGAAGCCATCGGACGTATACAGGAAGCCATATCTTTACTGAGTCCGAGACAGAAAGAACTAATTAACCTCCGCTTTTACGAAAACCGGAGCTACGACGAAATAACAGGTATCACGGGCCTTACGCACCGCACTGTTTACAATCACTTGTACGAAGCACTGAAATCACTCAAACAATCACTGGAACAGGATCTTAAATCCGGCAACCTGCATTTGAGAACTTTACTGCTGTTACTTCCCTTATAATTTCCCTGTTAGATTATTTTCAATAAAGCCTCTTTAAAATAAAATTTATCAAAATCTGAAAATTTACCGGTCCATACCCGGTAAAAGAGCAATGATTGTCGCTCTACTTTAAAAATAGATGGGGAATGCTGCCAAAGGACCTGACTGAATTAGACCTGCTGCTCGACGACACCTTTCTGCAATATATCCGGCGAAACAACGACACGGCTATTGCTAAATGGGAAAGCTATATCCTGTTGCATCCTGAAATAAAGGATAAGGTGGCAGCGGCAGTGGCGCTATATTATAACATCAATACGGTTGAGGCGGAAAAAGACAGGACGGTACAGCTAAACAGGCTGCAACAGGCGATCAAAGCCACTCACCCAGCGCGTATCCGGCGGATCAACTGGCGGCAGGTGGCCTGGCGCGCAGCAGCAGTACTCCTGCTCGTGGGAGGCGCTACCCTGTTATGGCCCCGGCTAAAGCCACGGAAGCCCGCAACGGCCCCCAACACCTTCCTGGTGTATTCCAGCGAATGGGGACAACGGAAATTGCTCACCTTACCGGATGGCTCTTCAATCATTCTCAACGCCAATACAACCGTTAGGATTCCTTCTGATTACAGCAACCGGCACCGGCATGTAGAACTGGTAAAGGGCGCCGCCCTGTTTGATGTAAAAACAAATTCCGATGATCCCTTTATGGTAACCAGCAAACAGATACAAACCACGGTACTGGGGACTTCCTTCTTAATAAAATCTTATCCGTATGAGCCACAGTCGACCGTTTCTCTGCTCAGCGGAAAAGTAAAGGTAAGTGAGAAATCAGGTAAGGCAGATCCGCTCACACTGGCGCCGGGAGAGCAGGCGCGGTGGAATGAATCTACCCGGAAAATGAGCAGGTCAACATTTGATACCATTGCATTACGCACCTGGAAATCAGGAAAATTAGTGTTTAACAATGCCAGCGCTTTTGAAGTTATACGTGAACTGGAAAATTGGTATGGAATACCATTCGAGGTAACCGGAAATTCATTATATGCCAAACGGTTCTCCGGAGCCTTCGACAACGATAAATTAGAAAAAGTTTTGAACATCTTTTGTTTTACAGCCGGATGTAGTTTTCAAATACAACCGGACAAAGTGCTGATTCAATTTTAATAACAAAGCGTTTCCACCAAAATCGCTGAAACCGGGATCACATGCAGGCTGCCGGCGCCTGTAGTGACCATATCAACCATCATTAAAAAATCTGATGCATGACTTTTAATTATGCGCGCCTGCGTGCGCCGTTAAGCACTGCAGTAAAATGGCAGTTCCCTCTTTTGGTGTTGTTAATGCTGATGATCTGTATGCTATCATACGCCCAGCAAAGAAAATCAATAGCGCTCCGGGATGTGACAATTTCTACCGCCTTCAAAAAAATTGAAAGCACCTACCAGGTAAAGTTCTTTTATGATGCCGCCACCTTGCCCATCCGGCATGTTACCCTGGCCATAAAAAACAGGAACATCCGCGAAGTGCTGGCAGAGCTGGAAAATGCTTCCGGCCTTCAATTCCGGGTAAGCGGTAACATGATCGGCGTAGTAAAGCCTTACAATCCAACCGGCGTTACAAAGGCCCTACCCATGATAAGAGGAAGGGTAACCGACCGTCAGGGACAGCCGCTTCCCGGCACTACCGTGCGGGACATTATTACCGGCAAAGGCACCGTAACAGATGCCAACGGCATGTTCGCGGTAACAGCTGAAGAAGGTCACCCGCTGCTAATCAGCAGCATCGGCTACCGCCAGAAAACGCAAGTAGTATCCGGGAAAGAAAATCATATTTCGATGGAGGAAGATGCTACCAGTCTTGGCGGCGTAGTAGTAATGGGCTATACCAATAAACAAGCGGCTGAACTAACCGGCGCTGTGCAAAAAGTTTCGGGCGACCAGTTGCGCAGCTCTGTTTCTTCTTCCAACATCCTCTCTATGCTGAAAGCCAAAACCACCGGCATGTACATCGTGGAACCCAGCGCCGATGCCGGCGCAAGGGGACAGGTATTGCTGCGCGGCGAATCTTCCCTCCCATCCGGTACCAGCGCTTACTTCGGACCGCTGATCGTAATTGACGGTGTGATTTCCAACTCACAGAACCTGCAGGATGTAGTAAATCCTGCTGATGTGGAAAGCGTTACTATCCTGAAAGATGCTGCGTCTACGGCCATCTATGGTTCACGCGCGGCACAGGGAGTCATTGTGGTAACCACCAAAAAAGCTGCCGCCAACAGCGGGGTGCATGTTACACTCGATACCCGTTACGGCGCTATTAAACAGAACCGCGCCATCCGCATGATGAACACCACAGAAAGTACTGCGCTGATGGATAAAGTAATGCAACGCAGATGGGAGGAAACACCTTCTCTTCAGCAACAATTTCCTACTGCAGCAGATTTTATTCAGCAAAGAAGGATTTATACAGATGAAGATAAATCCAAGAACTTCGACTGGGAAAAAGCCATGTTTGATGATGGTGATTTTTCTGATATCAGCCTGGGACTTAACAGTGGCAACGATAAAACAATGGTGTACGCAGGCGTAAACTGGTACAAGGAGAAAGGCATTAACATTGGTAATACCTTCGACCGCCGTAACCTCCGGCTGAACCTTGTCCAGAACTTCTCCAAAAAAGTTTCCGGCGGATTGAACACCAGTGCCATCATCGATAAAACCATTTCCCGCAACGGTGTGCCGGCACTTTATATGACTCAGCCTTTTGTAACGCCTTACAATGCGGATGGTACACTGGCCGACAGTATCCCGGTGAGGCAATCCAATAATTTTGGTGTTCCTTATACCACCTGGTCACAGAATTTTTTAGCCGAAAAGAAATTCGATAATACCGCGGTTATAAACAACCAGCACTTCACTGGTACCGCGTGGCTTAGCTATCGCGTATTGCCCTGGTTAAGTCTTAAAACCACCAATACTATCGATTATATCAATACCCACCGGAACTCATACCTGGATCCCCGTAGCTTCTCCGGGAAATATGGTGGTTATCCTTACCTGTTTGCTCCTGGCGCTGCTACTCCTAACGGAACGCTTACTATTGCAGATACCAGGTTCTTTAATTTTACCTCCACAAATACACTGAATGCCTCCAAACAGTTTGGACAGCACAGCCTGAATTTCCTGGCAGGAACAGAATGGGCAAGACGTAATAGTGAAACCAGCAGTACAGATATGTATAACCTGCTGCCGGGTGAAAGAAACATGGGCGCAGCGAAAAACTTCGGTAGCGCTATCAATGTGGCGTACAATTCCCCCTACCGGCCCTCCGGCGGGTATACAGAAAGAGCGAGCTTCTCTGCTTTTAGTGAATTAAATTATAACTACCTCGCTAAATATTATGCTGCAGCCTCCCTTCGTACTGATGCCTTTACCAACTTTGGCCGTAATAAAAGATACGGTACTTTTTATGCCGTAAGTGCCGGATGGCTGATCAACAAAGAAGCTTTCCTGGCAGATGTGAAAGCAATAGACCTGCTGAAGCTGAGAGTAGTGCACGGAACTTCCGGAAGGGATGTAGGCGATGGATACCTGAACCAAACCCTTTATGCTGCTGCCAGCAACTATACCTACGACAACGTTAATAGCATTGGCTCCGCCATCACACAACTGGAAAACCCGGATATCAGCTGGGAAACCACTGTTAACAATACCGCCGGGATAGACCTCAGTCTATGGAAACGCGTGGAACTCACGGCGGACCTCTACTCCAAGCTCAGTAAAAACCTGCTGCAACAGGTATTCGTAGGTTCTGCACAAGGATCTTTCCAACAGTATCAGAACGTGGGAGAAGTATTGAACAAAGGGCTGGAACTGATGCTGAACACCCGGAATATAGATGCCCGGAATTTCAGCTGGACCACCAACCTCAATGTGAGCTTTAATAAAAATACGATACAAAAATTATACAGCGATTCTCTTCTTGATAACTACAACCGAGCGTATTACCGTTATGAAGGAGAAGACCTGAACGTGATTAAAGCGATCCGCTATGCAGGGGTAAATCCCGACAACGGCGCTCCACTGTTTGAAAATTATGACGCATCCGGCAAGAAGCAGGTGGTGGAAGGCATTGGCGCCATGTCAGATATCCGCAATTACCAGACAGTGGGTTCTGCTACACCCAAATTCTTTGGAGGTTTTACCAACACTTTTACCTACAAACAATTTTCGCTGAGTGCAGAAATGTGGTTCCAGGCAGGCAACTATACTGCGATGAGCCTTATCAACAACTTCCAGGATCCTGGTGCGCCGTTTCTCGGCAGGAACAATGTCAACTGGCAATCCAGCCAGAAAGTATGGCAACAACCCGGTGATAAAAATGCTAACTACCCTGACGTGTACAGCAGCAAGATGAATACCTGGCGGGCATTCGACAGCCGCTCATCGCTGGTGTATGGTAACGCCAGCCATATCCGCATGCGCAACATCAGGATCGGATACGATCTTGCTCAGAAAACACTGGCAAAGATCCACGCACAGCGTGCAGGCGTATTCGTTAGCATGGACAATGTTTTTGTTATCAAACGTAAAGACTATGTAGGCGCAGATCCCGAAGGTGCCTCCATCGGCACGTCCACTTCCTATGGAGGAGTAGGTATCGGGAACGCAAATCCACGGCGCATTACTGCTGGTCTTAATGTTACATTCTAAACTACTGAAAAATGAAGCGTACAATAATAATAGCCGCCGTCAGCCTTATTTCATTAAGCGCCTGCAATAAACAACTGGATGAATTACGTCCGCATAACGTCATCAACGAAGATGCCCAGTTCAGTACTCCCGAAGGATTTTCCCAGGCAGCACTGGGTTTGTATCCGATGATCACCTCGGGTGTTGCCATGGAAAACAGCAGCTTTGGATATGGTGATGTTACGATGTTCCTTTCGGAAACACACGGCAACAATATCCGTTCACTCGATCTGGGGCCTAATCGTTACTCCGATGCGTTCGATTATACCAATTCGCCCGATAAAGACCACAGCTGGACTTACTACTTATGGAGAGGGAGTTACTTTACCATCCTGCACGCCAACAAGTTGCTGGATAATGTAACCAAAGAGGAACAACGTCCTGCCATTTTACAGGCGAAAGCAGAAGCGTTGTTTGTGAGGGCGTTTGTATACTTTAACCTGGTGCGTTTTTATGCAAAGCCTTATTACCAGGACGCAGCAGGATCGCCCGGTGTGATGCTTATTACCACGGCGGCCAACGGCACCGGCTATAAGCCCGCGCGTGCCAGTGTTAAAGCCGTGTACGAGCAGATAGTTTCAGATCTGGAAACAGCTATCCCCTTGTTTAACCAGGAAAAGTCCAACAGCTTCGCCGGTAAAATGAGCGCCGCTGCTTTGTTGTCACGCGTGTACCTTTATATGGGCGGCACGTTCCAACAACCCGACGCCACTTTTAACCAGCAGGCAGTGAGTTATGCTGACCAGGTGATTAACAGTAACAAGTACACCCTGCTCACCGGCAACGACTACCGGGCCTACTACAACAGCAGCAATGCCGCCAATAAGGAAGATATTTTTGCGGGCAATACGGATTATGGCAGCACCTCTATCAGTCAACAGTACGCCTATCCTCCGCAGATCAATTATACCGGCGGTTACTATCGTCCTTCCCCCGATTTGCTGACGAGGATCAGCACAACAGATCTGCGCACATCGCACTATAAAGTAAACGTAACTCCCGGCTTTCCAAACGACAGCATTGCCACGGCCAAGTACATGTACCTGTACTCAGCCATCTATAGTAAATCGCCGTTCCGGTACATCCGCCTCGCGGAAGTATACCTGAACCGCGCAGAAGCCAACGCCAAGCTCGGCAAAAAAGATCTTGCACTGGCCGATCTGAATATCATCCGTAACCGCGCAGGGCTCGCCTCCGTAGATCTTTCCGGGCAGGCACTGTTGGATGAAATCCTCCTGCAACGGCGCCTGGAACTCGCCTTTGAAGGGCATATCGGTTTTGATTTTTTCAGGAATGGATTACCGATGGTACGCAACTATGCTTCTGCCAGCAGCGGCGCCATGACGATTGCCGCCACGAGCCCGAAGATATTACTGCGCATTCCGCAGGAAGAAATTATCCTCAATCCTAATCTTACACAAAACGAACAATAGCATTATGAAAAAAATAATTTTCGTACTATCGTTACCGTTAGCATTCAGTCAGCTGGTAACCGCACAACAGAAATTCAGTATAACCGGTACCGTTACCGGCAATGCGCCCGCGAAATACTACCTGCAGTATAGCAATGGCACGAAATACATTACCGATAGCGCTGAAGTTAAAAATGGCAGGTTCGGCTTTGCGGGTACCTTATCGCAGCCCACGCCCGGCGTGTTTTCTGCAGCGCTGATCAACAACATGACCGGCAACAAAAAAGAGCAGGCCTACCTGTTCCTGGAACCCGCCGCCATGACGATCACTATCACAAACGGTGACCTCAGTACCACCGTTCTGAAAGGCTCTGTAAGTAATGACGAAAATGTACAACTGGAGAAAGAAAGAGAAATCGCTACTGTAAAATACCAGCCATTACTGGAAGCATTACGGAATGAAAAAGATCACGACAAAGCCGGGGCTATCCGCGAGCAACTGGCGCCTTACTTTGAAACAAACAACCAGTTGTCCAGGAAATTTATCCGGGAACATCCTAATTCTTTCCTGAGTATTTATCTCATGCGTTTCCAGGTAGGCAGCATGACATTGGATTCTGCCAAATATTATTACAACGGCTTAAGCGCCGCTTTAAAACAAAGTAAAAATGGTGTGGAGATAGCCCAGGAGATTAAAAAAATTGAACAAGGTTCGCCGGGCAGCGTTGCGTTTAATTTCAGTAAAGCAGATATCAATGGCCAGCCACTCAGTTTATCCGATTTCAAAGGGAAATATGTATTGGTGGATTTCTGGGCCAGCTGGTGCGTACCGTGCCGCGCGGGTAATCCTCATCTGCTGGAACTATACAAACAATACAAGGATAAAGGTTTTGAAGTGATCAGTGTGTCCGACGACGACCGCAATCATGACGCCTGGAAAAAAGCGGTAGAAAAAGATGGTATTGGTGTATGGAAACACGTACTGCGCGGACTGGACATGAATAAACGCCTGAAGAATGAACCTAACCCGGATGATATCAGTGAACACTTCGGCATTCATTCTTTGCCTACCCAGATATTAATTGATCCGAAAGGGATAATTATAGCCCGCTATGGCGGCGGCGGAGAAGAACATGAGGCATTAGACGTTAAGTTGAAAGAAGTATTTAACCACTAACATTCACCATAAAAAAGCAGTGGAGATGAATGATCATCTCCACTGCTTTTTTTATTATTTCTTCAGCGCTTTTCCATATACTTCCAATGCGCGCCGGCGTGCTTCTTCATGCGACACGATCGGTTTAGCATATTCAAATCCTTCAAATTCCGGCACCCACTTACGGATATATTTTAAATCTTTATCAAACTTCTGCATTTGCAGCGTGGGATTAAATACCCTGAAATAAGGCGCAGCATCACATCCCGAACCAGCTGCCCATTGCCAGCCACCATTATTTGCAGCGAGATCATAGTCTAACAGTTTAGCTGCAAAATAAGCTTCCCCCCAACGCCAGTCGATCAGTAAATGCTTGGTTAAAAAACTCGCGGTGATCATGCGAACACGGTTGTGCATGAACCCGGTAGTATTCAGTTCCCGCATACCGGCATCTACTATCGGGTAACCGGTTTGGCCTTTACACCATTTCTCAAACTCCGCTTCATTATTACGCCATACTATCTTATCATATTCTTTCTTAAAAGAATTTCCTACTACATGCGGAAAATGCCAGAGGATCATCTGGTAAAACTCCCGCCAGATCAATTCCTTTGCAAAAGTGGCATTGAGCTGCATGGCCTGCTGCATTAATACGCGAATGCTTACTGTACCAAAACGCAGATGGACACCTAATTTGGAGGTACCATTCACAGAAGGGAAATCACGGGTTTCATCGTAGTGTTTAATCAGTGCTTCTTTCAGGTCTTTTGCAGGAAAATGTTTTTCACCCGCTGTAAATCCCATCTCTTTTAAGGAGGGAATTTTTACAGGGGATTGTTTAAAAAGATGCTGATAATATTTTTTACAGGGATAAGATTTCAGATGAAAAAAGGTGAGGGTGTCGTGCCATTTTCTGCTGTAAGGCGTAAATATCGTATATGGTTCACCGTTATCTTTCAGTACTTCTCCTTTTTCAAGAATCACCTGATCTTTGTAGTTGTGAAAAGAAACACCCTGTTCGCTGAGCTGCTTTGCTATGGCAGCATCCCTGTTTCTTGCATAGGGTTCATAATCATGATTTGTGTATACGTTGGCAATGTTGTATTTGGCGGTCCAGTGCGCAAAAGCAGCCTGCGGAGTACCATAAAAAATGTCCATTGAGGAACCCAGCTGTTGCAGTTGCTCCTGCATATCCTCCAGTACTTCGTGAATAAAGGTGAGCCTGCGATCGTGTTTATCTTCCAGGTCATTGAGAATGTGGGTATCAAAAACAAATACCGGTACTACCGGGTTTCCGGCACGTAATGCATAATAGAAAGCGGCCTGGTCGTCCAGCCGCAGATCACGGCGAAACCAGCATAAACTGATTTTTTGTTCCATGTTAACGGTGATTTTTACAGCATGCTTTCATGTAATACTTCGTGCAAAATAGCGGCGGTGGCGTTACCATAGCTGCTGTCGCGGAAGAGGCCCACCCAACGGATACCATAGATGGCGTTGGTTAAAAATATTTCATCCGCATTTTCGAGGTCTTCTATATTGAGTGGTTTTTCTTCTATTTTGAATGGCAGTTCTGTTTTCAGCAGGAACTTGCGCATTACGCCGCACACACCGCCTTCAGACAGCGGTGGCGTATAAAGTACTTTATCCCGCACAATAAATACATTGGCGATGGTGCTGTCGGCAACCCTTCCATATGGATTAAGTAATATCGCCTCGTTCAGCCGGTGCTGCTTGGCATACATGGCAGCCATCACATAGGGCAGGCAATTATTTGATTTAATAGCGGATAATTTATCACAGCTCTTTTTTACATCGGGGAAGACGTCAGTTACGAGTCCGTTCTCATTTAATTCCAATACTGTTCTGCTTAATTCCCAGCATTGGATAATGTAGTTTGGTAAGTTATTGATGGGATCGTATAAGCCGCCATCGGAGCGGAAGATAGCCAGCCGTACGCGGGCCATCTGGGATATATCATTTTTATTGCAGAGTTCCAGTATCTGCTTAACAAAATATGCTTTGGTAAAATGTGTGGGGATATCAAAATGCAGCAGGTGTAAACTGGCGAGCATCCGTTCAAAGTGCAGGTCAGCCAGCAACACTTGTCCCTGGTATACTTTCAGGGTTTCAAAGAAGCCATCCCCGTATCTGAAAGATCGATTATCTGCCGTAAAAATCGGGTCGGCTGCAGGAATATATTTACCGTTATAACAGAGAAATCCAACTTGCACCTCGAACTATTTTAGCAGTTTGAAAGGTACCAATTATTTAGGTATTTTTAAGTTTAGAGATTTAGACATTTTGTTTCAGTGAAGTATGTATTCCAAAAACAAAACATCTAAATCCCTATACAGGTTACGTATTATTTACGGAGTTGCAATCCTCCGAAATGCAGACATACAAAGCCATCCGGCTGATGAGAAGATCCTATGCTTCAGCTAAATTTTCATCTCCGGGATATCTCCTTCAATGATCAGCTTACCGGCTGTTTTAGAGCGGATTTCCTCTACGGTAACACCGGGTGCACGTTCCAGGAGCTTAAACCCATCGGACGTTACATCCAGCACCGCCAGCTCTGTAACAATTTTCTTTACACAGTTGACACCGGTAAGCGGTAATGTACATGCTGGTAGCAGTTTGCTTTCTCCTTTTGGATTGGTATGCATCATGGCTACAATGATGTTCCTGGCAGAAGCCACCAGGTCCATAGCGCCACCCATGCCTTTCACCATTTTACCCGGTATTTTCCAGTTGGCAATATCGCCGGTATCGGATACTTCCATTGCACCCAATACGGTAAGATCTACCTTACCGGCGCGGATCATACCAAAGCTTTCTGCGGAATCAAAGAAGCTGCCACCGGGCAGCAGGGTAACTGTTTCCTTTCCTGCATTGATCAGGTCTGCGTCAACGTCATCAGCGGCAGGATACGGTCCCATACCAAGGATCCCGTTTTCAGACTGCAGCATAATAGAAACTCCGGCAGGTATATAGTTGGATACCAGCGTAGGAATACCAATACCCAGGTTTACATACATACCATCCTGCAGTTCCTGTGCAATTCTTTTTGCGATACCATATTTATCGAGCGGCATAAAATATCAGATTTGAAGCGTGGAGAATTGGATGAACTACATCTTAACGGTTCTGCGTTCGATCCGTTTTTCATAGTTGCCGCCTTTGAAAATGCGGCGTACGTAGATACCCGGCACATGTACCTGGTCTGGTTCCAGCTCTCCGGGTTGCACCAGTTCCTCCACTTCGGCAATAGTGATTTGTCCTGCCCTGGCCATGGATGTGCTGAAATTCCTGGTGGTTTTACGGAATACGAGGTTACCCAACGTATCTCCTTTCCAGGCTTTTACAATAGCGTAATCGGCGTGCAGCGCCAGTTCCATCAGGTGAGGCTTGCCATCGAATACCCGAACTTCTTTTCCTTCAGCGATCTCGGTTCCGTAGCCGGCAGGCGTGAAAAAAGCAGGAATTCCCATGCCTGCCATCTGGATACGCGTAGCCAGTGTTCCCTGTGGAATGAGATCTACTTCCAGCTCTCCGGCCAGCAGTTGTCTTTCAAATTCTGCATTTTCACCAACATAGGAAGACATCATTTTCCTGATCTGCCTGGTTTTCAGCAGCAGGCCAAGACCAAAATCATCTACTCCCGCGTTATTGGAAATACAGGTCAGATCCTTCACTCCTTTTTTTACCAGGGCGGTAATACAATTCTCCGGAATTCCACACAAACCAAACCCTCCCAGCATCAGTACCGCTCCATCCCGGATATCTTGTATGGCTTCATCGGCATTTGCTACTACTTTGTTCATGTTTTGGTGTTTTATAGATTAGGGCTGCCGCTTGATAAAAGGCCGGGTTGTATCCGCCTTCGGCAGCAATAGTACGCTGTCTGCATAGGGGAAAATACTTTTCATACGAAACCGGAGCGGTGCATTTTCATCGATTGGATTGGGCAACCGTTGTTTCCTGGAAGCAATATCTGTTTGTACCATCTGGAAAACTTCCTTCAGCCTGTTGGGATGACTTTCGTAATACCGGTAGCTCTCCATAAATTCCTTCACGCTTACTTTATGCAGGTCCAGTATCTGTTTGTAATAGACCTTTACTTTCTCCTGCCGGAGGGAATCGAAATTGGGCGTATAAGTAACCTGCATTTGTTGCTCATTGCTGTAGGCATCTGCAATAGACATATCTACCAGGATACCTGCCATATGTTCCTTTGAAATATATTTACCCGGCACCTGGTCGCTGTTGGCACAGGCAACCAGGAATACCACTAACAAAGCCAGGGAGGCGTATTTCATCATCATGTTCATCATAGCGTTACTTCATCTGTTGATACTTCTGTGCATTGGGCACATCCATCTGGGAGAGCAATTCCGCTGCACGGCTTTTCTCCTGTGGTGTGGCACGGGAGAATATTTTTAATAGCTCCTCTCCTTTGGAAAGGAAGAAGGTTTGCATCAGCATGGAATTGGGGATATCCTGGTGGATGGAATAGAGCATATTCAGGCAGTTCAGAATGGCTGCACGGCCTTTTATCACATCATCATACATCAGGTCCAACCCCTGCCGGTGATACTGGTACATTACATCATGGAACCGGAGGAACTTTGCGTTCAGTAGGTTATCCTGTAACCAGTAACGGTTGCGGTTTCCTTCGAAAGCTTTCCATCCGGAAATCTCCTTTCCATCCGGTGCATTATTTACAATATTAAGCGCTTTCTTAAAATATACATCTCCGCCTTTGGGGGAGAAGGAATCATAATCGAGCCCGAGGATGATATTAACATAATAGGCCAGGATAGCGGTTAAGTTGGAGGCCAGCGGATCATTTCCCACCACCCTGGTATCGCTGAACTCCAGCTGCTGGAATTCCACGTACCGGAACACCACATTGGGATCCTGGATATTCAGCAAACTCGTTACATAGCTGGCGTTATATACCGGCCTGGTGGCCTGTATGGTCAGGGTAGCCTTGTAACTGTCGTTCCCTGAAGTACCGGTGATGTTAAGCAAAAAATTACATTCTATCCGTTCAGCCGGTGTAAAGGCATCGTTTGCCCAATGCCGGTTATTGAGGAAATCCCGGACGGAATTCTGCAGGGTAGTAAATATTTTTTTGTCTACGCCCTGTATCTGTTGGGCAACTACAGACACATTGGCCCTTATTTCCTGGGCTTTAACGGCCGGGTAGCAGCATAGTAAAAAGACGCCTGCAAGCAGCAGGAACAACGGGAAACGATTATGCATGTTGCAATTCGATTATAGCGGAAACAATATCCTGGGCCACGGCCTGTTTGGATTTGAGGGGGAAACTGCGTTCATTCCCGTTTTTGTCAAACAGGGTTACTTTATTGGTATCATAATTAAAGCCTGCACCTCTATCTGCCAGTGAATTCATCACGATCAGGTCCAGGTTTTTATCACGCAGTTTTTTCAGAGCATATTCTTTTTCGTTGTTTGTTTCCAGGGAGAATCCTATGAGCAATTGCCCCGGGCTTTTATTATCGCCCAGCGAGCGTAGTATATCGGGTGTTTTTTCAAGATCGATATGAAGCTGGGCTTCCCCTTTTTTAATCTTTTTGTCGGCCACATTTGCCGGGCGGTAGTCTGCTACGGCGGCGGCGGCCACTACTATTCCGGCGCCGGAATAGCGGGCTGTTACGGCATCAAACATTTCCTGGGCGGTTTGCACATGGGTAATGGTGATACCGGGGTGGGTTGTTTTCTGGGAGGTGGGACCCAGTACCAGCTGTACATCAGCGCCGGCATCTGCCAGGGCTTCCGCAATGGCAATTCCCATTTTGCCGCTGGAGTGGTTGCTGATGTAGCGAACCGGGTCAATATGTTCGATGGTAGGGCCGGCTGTAACAATAGCAGTGGTACCGTTCAGGGCTTTTTTTCCGTTTTTCTGTTGAAAATGCTGTTGCAGGAAAGTCAGAATCTGTTCTGGTTCTGCCATGCGGCCTTCTCCAAAGAGTCCGCTGGCCAGTTCCCCGGATTCCACGGGAATCTGCTGGTGACCGAAAGAAATGAGCTTTTCCACATTGCTGCGGGTAGCCGGGTGATGCCACATGTCTTCATCCATTGCGGGGGCGAAGAGTACGGGGCAGGTTGCCGAAAGGTATACCGCCAGCAGGAGGTTGTCGCACAGGCCCAGGGCCATTTTGGCGAGGGTATTGGCAGAAGCGGGTGCGATGAGCATAATATCTGCCCAGCGGCCCAGCATCACATGATTATTCCAGCTGTTGTGGTCGCTGATATTCAGGGGAACCTCGTTTTTAGAGAGGGTGGCCAGGGTGAGGGGGGTAATAAAGCCGGCGGCGGCGGTGGTCATGACCACTTTTACTTCGGCTCCTTCCTTTACCAGCAGGCGTATGAGGGTAGCGGACTTGTAGGCGGCGATGCTGCCGCTCACTCCGAGCAGGATTTTTTTTCCTTGTAGCATTTTGATAGCGTCCATGGACATATATAAAAACAAAAGCGGCAGAAATCATTCTGCCGCCATGAAATTAATATTTTTATTTTTCGCAATCACGCACCTCACAAAATAATGTGTGGCGGATTAGCTAAACAAATCGTCGTCGTTCTTGCGGAAATAAATTTTGCTGTCCAGGAACTCCTGAGTAGCCTGGATGGCCGGATTTGCCAGTCTTTCATAAAAACGGGAAATCTCAATCTGCTCCTTGTTCTCGTGCACTTCTTCGAGGTTGTCAGTATGACTGGCAAACTCTTCCAGTTTGGAATGGAGCTCCTCTTTCACGGAAATATTGATCTGATTGGCGCGTTTGGCTATTACGGCAATAGACTCATATAAATTACCAGTTCTGTTCTTAATGTCGGTAGTATTTTTGGTTTCTACCCAGGGATTAAGGCTACTGGTTAGACTTCGCTTTAATTTGCTCATTATCCAGTGTTTTTATGTTGTTTTGTGCTAAGGTATAAAATTTTTCGGCATCTGGCTTTAATTTGCTGTTCGGGTAGTGATCCGCGAAGTCCAGGTATTCGTCGAGAACCGTTGCGTAGCGCTCTTTTTGTCTCTCCGGAATACTGTTTTTAGCATAATTATAGTAAGATCTGATGGCCATTACTTTGTAACTGTCGCTTTTATCAGAGTCGGGGTAGTTGCGCATCAGGTTTTTGAAGGCAATACCGGCGGCTTTGAAGAAGCCCAGGTTATAATATAGCTCTGCGCTGGAGAATTCTTTCTTTTCCAGCTTTCGTCTGCACAACTCGATTACCAGGTTGGCTTCCGACACTTTATCTGCGGTAGGGTAGTTATTAATGAAGGTTTGCATGGCAGCAATGGCCTTCATGGTATTGGTTTGATCCAGTGATACCTTTGGCGACTGCTTATAGTAGCAATAAGCCTGCATATAATCTATTTCCACCGCTCTCGGGCTGTTTGGGAACAGGTCCAGGTAGTTTTTAAACTGGAAGGCTGCCTGAACGTAGTCCTTAACGTAGTAAGAGCAATATGCGAAATTGTAATACATGGGCTCAAACTTCTCAGTTCCCTTGTACACCTGAACCAGGTCAGTGTAGAGTGTTATTGCCGTATTGTATTTTTTCTTCTGGAACAGCTGATTGGCGTAATCCAACTTCTTTTCAAAGTTGTTACTTTTTTCTATTCTCCGTAACTGGTTGTTACAGGAGGTAGTTACGACAACCGCAAGAACACTGATGTACAATAAAAATTTCCGCATAAAAGAGTGGCAAAATTAAGAATTAAATGTAAATGTAAGGCAGAGAGATTTTGATTGCTGTTAAAATTTTGCAAAAGAGGGAATTAAATCGCCGAAAGACAGGTTTTCCACCACCGCCGGGGTTGCTGACATTTTTCCCACCCCGATGTGGAAAAATTGATTTCAGGTAACGGATGTACCTGAAAAAAGGGCTCAGATTATAAAAAAAATCCACTCATAACGATTTCTGCACCCCATTTTCCCACCCGCTATGCTATTCGGGAATGTCTTATCCCATGGGGCATCTGCAAGATATAAACACATAATTCACACTTATAAACACGTTATCCACACGTATTATTGTTTAATGCACCGTAAGGGTGCATAAATGAGGGTAAAATGGCTCTGATGCGGGCGCTTGCATCTGTGGAAAAAATTTATAAAGTATTTTTTCGTTAAAAAGTGGGAAAAAGTGTTATTTTGTGTTAGAAAAAGGATTTTCAAGGACTTTGCCCCCATGGTATGACAGGATTTCTCGGTGAATATGAATCGACGCTGGACGCAAAAGGACGCTTTCTGTTACCTGCCGGGTTTAAAAAGCAGTTGACAGACGGGGCCGGAGGACAGTTTGTGATTAACCGTGGGTTTGAAAAATGCTTGTCCCTGTATCCCATGAACGAATGGCAGCCTATTTTCGAACGTATCAGCAAGTTGAATGACTTTGATCCAAAAGTAAGGGAATTCAGGCGGTACTTCTTAAACGGGGCCACCATTCTGGAGTTAGACAGTGCAGGAAGACTGCTGGTACCGAAAAACCTGCTGTCGTACGCCAATCTGGAAAAAGATATCGTGCTGGCAGCAGCATCCAATAAAATTGAGATCTGGGATAAAGGTAAATACCAGGAGTTCTTTGAAAATTTCTCACCAGGGGCGTTCAGTGATCTGGCACAACAGGTAATGGGAGGAGGAGATAATAACATATCAATTTAAAGAGGGGAGCATATGGGCGAACAACAATATCATTTACCCGTTCTGCTGCAGGAAACGACGGAGCTGTTACAGATAAATCCCGATGGGATCTATGTAGACGCTACGTTTGGAGGCGGAGGACACTCAAGAGCCATACTGGAGAAACTGGGTGAAAAAGGACGGCTGATAGTATTTGATCAGGATGAAGATGCTTACCGAAACAGGATTATAGACGAACGTGTCACTTTTGTACAACAAAATTTCCGTCATCTGCAACGCTTTCTGAAGTTACATAAAGCAGACCAGGTAGACGGCCTGCTGGCGGATCTGGGCGTTTCATCGCACCAGTTCAATACAGCAGAAAGAGGATTCAGTATTCGCTTTGATGGCGACCTGGATATGCGGATGGATACCAGAACGGAATTTACTGCCGCTCAGTTGCTGGCAACATGGGGAGAAGCAAGGTTACAACTGATTTTCCAGGAATACGGAGAAGTAACCAATGCAAAAACCCTCGCCCAAACAATTGTAAAGCAGCGCAAAACACACCCCATGCGCACCATCGCAGAATTTAAATCTGTGATTCAGCCCATTGTAAAAGGCAATCCGCAAAAATACCTGGCGCAGGTTTTCCAGGCATTGCGTATAGCCGTTAATGATGAACTGGGCGCACTGAAAGATTTACTGGAACAGGCTACCAATGTGCTGAAACCCGGAGGAAGACTCGCCGTCATCACCTTCCATTCGCTGGAAGACAGGATGGTGAAAAATTTTATGAAGACCGGAAGTTTTGAAGAAGCACAGGAAGACCCGTTTGCAAAAGAAACACCCCCTAAATTGTTCAAATTAATCACAAAAAAACCGGTTACCGCCAGTGATGCAGAATTGAAGCTTAATGGAAGATCCAGAAGTGCAAAACTGCGGGTAGCCGAAAAACAAGCGTGACAAGGTTGTAAACTGCCTGTCACATCCTACCCTATCCTATACACACCCGTTTTGAATTTGCGTTCAGATTAATATTGTCAATTTTTAAAAAGACATAGCGCGTGGGAGACGACTTAGATACAATCCAGGAAAATCCGGCTGAAGAAAGTACCCTTCCCCCGGAGCAACGTAAAGAATGGCGTTTGCGCATCAACTACAAAGCGTTGGTGCAAAACATGCCGTTTATCGGTTTCCTTTCCCTCCTGGCTTTAGTATATATCGCCAACAGTCACCTCGCTGAAAAAAAAATCCGGCGCATTAACAAACTAGGCAAAGAAATTAAAGAGCTGAAGTGGGAGTATATCAATGTGAAAAGTGAGCTCATGTTTCGAAGCAAAATGAGTGAAGTCAGTAAGTCAGTAGAGCCGCTGGGCCTTAAACAACTCAGCTCCCCTCCGCAAAAGATTGTGCTGAAAAAGGATACAGAAAAATGAATTTAATATTGATGCCTGACGCTGCCCGCCTGACCCATCACTCAGGTCGGGGATGCTGGTAAATCAAATCAATGGCAAGCATCTCAATTATAAATGCAGCCAGTGTCAGGTATCTTCTTATAAGTTATCAGCCTTTAGCCGTCAGCTATCTGCCCCAGGGTAAATAACTGACAGCTAAAGGCTAAAGGCTAAAATGCTAATACAACATCGTGGATGTAAAAAAGGACATATTGTGGAGAGTGTATCTGTGCCTCATCGGCATGGCGCTGTTCAGCGTCGCCATCCTGGTGAAAGTGTTCTATATCCAGAACGTGCAGGGCAACTACTGGCGTAGTATGGCCGATAGCCTGCACACCGGCTACGTGGCACTGGACGCAGAAAGAGGCACTATTTACTCGGAGGAAGGCAGGATGCTGTCGACCTCCATCCCTTATTTCGACATCCGGATAGATTTTGCAGCAGATGGCCTTCGGGATAAGAACGGACTGGTGTTCAAGGAAAACCTTGACTCCTTATCCTACCGCCTGTCCCAGATATTCACTGACCGCAGCAAAGCCGCCTGGAAGCAGCAGCTGCAGGAAGGATATAAATCAAAGGACCGTTACTTTTTACTTAAAAGAGACGTACCCTTTAATCAATACCAGGAATTACGCAGCTTCCCGATGTTTCGCCTCGGCAAAAACAAAGGCGGCATGATCGCTGAATCCAAAAGTAAGCGCATCAATCCCTTTAAACTGCTCGCCAACAGGACCATCGGGCTGGCCCGCGAAAATTCACAAAGCGTAGGACTTGAAAGAACCTACAACGAATACCTGAAGGGCGTTACCGGTAAAAGACTGATGCGCCGCATCGCAGGAGGTACTTATGTACCCGTAGACGGTTACGATATTGAACCTGAAAACGGGCGTGATATAGTTACCACTATCGATGTAAACATGCAGGACATCGTGGAAACAGCCCTCATGAATATGATGGTGCAGAATGAAGCCGAACACGGCACCTGCATTCTCATGGAAGTGAAAACAGGCAAAATAAAAGCAATAGCCAACCTCGGCAAACAACCCGACGGCAACGGCTACTGGGAAGATATGAACTACGCACTGCAGGTAGGGGAACCCGGTTCCACTTTTAAACTGGCTACCGTTATCGCAGTGCTGGAAGATAAATACGCCACCATGAACTCTATGGTAAACATGGATGGTGGCCGCTGGCAGGTAGGACGCAGAACCGTATTCGATTCTGAACCTCACCCGGGCCCGCAAAATGTAACGATCAAACACGCATTTGAACTCAGCTCAAATGTGGGTATGGCAAAACTGGCCTACCAGTTCTATAACCGGCAACCTAACAAATTCGTCGGCCATCTGAAAAGATTAAGGCTCGACCAGTTTTCCGGTATAGACCTGATAGGCGAAGGAAGACCGGTTATTAAAACCACCGCTTCCAAAACATGGAGCGCCACATCCCTGCCCTGGATGGCATTCGGATATGAAGTGCTTATCAGCCCGCTGCAAACGTGCATGCTGTACAATGCAGTGGCTAACAACGGTAAAATGATGAAACCCTACCTCGTCAACTCCATACAGGAGTATGGCCAGGTAGTAAAACAGTTTGAGCCTACTGTATTGCTGGACAGCATCTGCACGCAAAGCACGCTGAAACAGTTACAGGCCATGCTGGAAGGTGTGCCCATTGATGGTACTGCAAAAAAACTGCGCAGCCAGTTTTACACCTTCGCAGGTAAAACAGGTACCGCACTCGTGGCAAACGGCAACCGCGGGTATGCAGATAAAATTTACCAATCGTCATTCGCCGGTTATTTCCCGGCAAATGATCCGCAGTACACCTGCGTGGTGGTGATAAAAAATAAACCGCATGCATTGCACTTTTACGGTGCAGGCGTTGCGGGTCCCGTGTTTAGAGAAGTGGCAGATAAATTATATGCCATCGCGGTAGAAAGACAAAAACCCATGCAGGCCACCATGCAACTGGATACCCTGCTGTCACTGAAAAATGGCAAAGGCAGTGAATGGAAACAAATCCTGGGTAAACTGCAGCTGCCCATCGGCAACGCCCCTGCTAATAACAGCTGGGTAAGCGCCAAGGTAACAGACCGCAAAATTGCCTTCCAGCAGGTAGCACAAACAAAAGGCGCAGTGCCCGATGTTACCGGAATGGGCCTCAAAGATGCCCTGTATCTGCTCGAAAATGCCGGGTTACGGGTAGTAATAAAAGGCGCCGGTAAAGTGAAAATGCAATCACTCCCCGGCGGAACTAAAATAGGAAACGAACAAACAATCGTAATAGAACTGAGCTAGATGAAGACGCTGCAAGACATATTGTATAATGTAAGCATCCTGGCAGTGCATGGTAATACAGATATTGCCATTCACGCACTCGCCATCGATTCCAGATCCATCGGGTCCGGAGATGCTTTTATTGCAGTGAAAGGCGTACACACAGACGGACACGTGTACATTGAAAAAGCAATTGCGTTGGGCGCCGCAGCAGTGATCTGTGAAACATTACCCGAACAACTGACAGAAAATGTTTGCTATGTACAGGTAAACAACAGCGCTGTCAGCAGCGGTATCATGGCAGGTAACTTCTATGATAACCCTTCTCATAAAATACAACTGGTAGGCGTTACCGGTACCAACGGAAAAACAACCATCGCTACCCTGCTGTTCCGTTTGTTCACCAAACTGGGATATCACTGCGGACTATTATCCACCGTGCAAAATCAGATAGGCGATACCGTTATACCCGCCACACATACCACGCCTGATCCCATTAACCTGAATGCCCTGCTGGCACAAATGGTGGATGACGGCTGCCTGTATGTGTTTATGGAAGTAAGCTCCCATGCTATTCACCAGCAACGTATTGCCGGGCTAAAATTCGCGGGAGGCATCTTCAGTAATATCACCCACGACCACCTCGATTATCATAAAACTTTTGATGAATATATCCGGGTAAAGAAATCATTCTTTGACAACCTGCCCTCCTCCGCTTTTGCACTCACTAACCTGGACGACAAAAGAGGAATGGTAATGCTGCAGAATACGAAAGCTAAAAAAGCAACGTACAGCCTGCGCACACTGGCAGATTTTAAAGGAAAGATCCTGGAAAATAATCTCACAGGACTGGTAATGCTGACAGGAGATACAGAAGTGCATTTCCGCCTGATCGGTGAATTCAACGCCTATAACCTGCTGGCCGTTTACGGCGCCGCAGTGCTGTTGGGCATCGATAAAGCCAAAACATTACAGGCCCTCAGCGACACCTCCGGTGCAGAAGGCAGATTTGATTATATCATTTCCGATAAAGAACAGATCATCGCTATAGTTGATTACGCACACACGCCGGACGCACTGAAAAATGTGCTGGCTACCATCAAAAACCTGCGCAAAGGCAATGAACAGGTGATCACAGTAGTAGGCTGCGGCGGCGATAGGGATACCACCAAACGCCCTGTGATGGGAGATGTAGCCGTGGAAAACAGCGATCGCGTTATCCTTACCTCTGATAATCCCCGCTCGGAAGATCCGGCGGAAATTATCCGGGAAATGGAAGCAGGCGTTCCTGTTCACCTGAAAAAGAAAGTCATTTCCATTACCGACAGAAAAGAAGCCATTAAAACGGCGCTGTCGCTCGCCAACCGGGAAGACATCATTCTGGTGGCAGGTAAAGGACATGAAAAGTACCAGGAAATAAAAGGCGTTAAACATCACTTCGATGATAAAGAAGTGCTGCTGGAGCTGATGAAAACCCTGGAGAAATAGACTAAAACTAAAGATAGATACTTAATAATCCAATGACTTAAAAGCCTGTACTCCCCGGACAGCGGAGAACAGGTTACGACTAAAACATATGTTATATTATTTTTTAAATTACCTGAAAACAGAATTTAAGATCAGCGTCATCGGCGGTGGTATGTTTCAGTATATCACTTTCCGTGTAACGATGGCATTACTGCTGTCGCTGGTTATTTCTTTGCTGTTCGGTAAAAGGATTATTAAATTTCTACAGAAAAAACAAATCGGCGAAACGATCCGTGAACTGGGCCTCCAGGGAGAAAACACCAAAAAAGGAACCCCTACGATGGGCGGACTCATCATCTTATCTGCCATCGTAATTCCCACTTTACTTTTTGCACAACTGGCAAATGTATATATCTGGCTGATCCTGTTATCTACCGTATGGTTAGGAATGATCGGGTTTGTAGATGATTATATCAAAGTATTTAAAAAGAATAAAGAAGGACTGGCAGGACGTTTCAAGATCATGGGACAGGTGGGACTTGGTTTGATTGTGGGCTGTACACTTTATTTTAATACAGATGTGGTGGTATCCCGTGAGGTAATAGGCGCAAAAACACTGGCGCCTTATGAAAGACAGGTGACTAATCACCCGGAGCGTGTAACCCGCGACGGACACCGTTTTGTGGACGTTAAAACGCCGATTACCACGATTCCGTTTGTAAAAAATCATGAGTTCAACTACTCCAAACTGATCTCCTGGATTCCCGGCGCAGAAAAGTACACATTCGTACTCTATATCCTGGTGGTCATCTTTATTATTACGGCCGTATCCAACGGCGCTAATCTTACTGATGGTTTAGATGGACTGGCAACAGGCGTTTCGGGCATCATCGGGATAGGACTGGGCATCTTTGCCTATGTATCCGGTAACATCCAGTTTGCGGAATACCTGAACATTATGTACATCCCGAACCTCGGGGAGCTGTCAATTTTCATTGCAGCCTTTGTGGGCGGATGTATCGGATTCCTCTGGTACAATGCTTATCCGGCGCAGGTTTTCATGGGCGACACCGGTAGTCTGGCGTTGGGTGGCATCATTGCTTCACTGGCCATTATAGTAAGGAAAGAATTACTGATACCTATCTTCTGTGGTGTATTCCTGGTGGAACTACTGTCGGTGATGTTACAGGTATCCTACTTCAAATACACTAAAAAGAAATATGGAGAAGGCAGGCGTATTCTGAAAATGTCGCCGTTGCATCACCATTATCAGAAGATCGGTTACCACGAAAGTAAAATATCAGTGCGCTTCTGGATTATTACCATCATGTGTGTGGTAGTAGCTATTGCAACACTGAAAATGAGATAAAACAACACTAAAACAAGAAGATAAAACGAATGGAATATAAACTCGTCATATTAGGAGCAGGAGAAAGTGGAATAGGTGCGGCTTTGCTGGGAAAACAGCAAGGGTATGATGTATTTGTATCTGATGGAGGAACAATAAAAGATAATTATAAACAGGAACTGGCGGTAAACCAGATCTCTTTTGAAGAAGGACATCATTCCTGGGATATTATACTGGATGCAAACGAAATCGTTAAAAGTCCCGGTATTCCTGAGAAATCGGAATTGATGAAAAAGGTGCGTGAAAAAGGCATACCCGTGATTTCTGAAATAGAGCTGGCCTACCGTTTCTCGACAGGTAAAAAGATCATTGCCATCACCGGCAGCAACGGCAAAAGTACCACTACGGCCCTCACCTATCACATCTTTAAAAACGCAGGTTTGGATGTGGCGATGGTAGGCAATATTGGCGTGAGCTATGCCAGGCAGGTGGCAACCGCACCAGCGGAGTATTATGTGATTGAAATCAGCAGCTTTCAGCTGGATGACATTAAGGACTTCAAACCCAATGTGGCCATCCTGTTGAACATTACGCCTGATCACCTGGATCGCTACGACTATAGCATGGAAAATTACGTAGCCTCCAAGTTCAGAATTGCCATGAACCAGACAGCTGAAGACTACTTCATCTACTGCATGGATGATCCTGAGATCATGCGACATTTAGCGCAGCAACCCATTTATTCAGCATCAATACCTTTTACCATCATGAAACCACTGAAAGAAGGCGGCTCTATTGCCAACGACCAGTTGCACATAGATGTCAACGGAGAACCGGTTATCATGTCAATGTATGACCTGTCATTAAAGGGAAAACACAATCTGTACAATTCAATGGCAGCAGCAATTGCAGGCAGGACCATGGATATAAGAAATGAGAAGATCCGCGAAAGCCTTGCGTCGTTCGAGAGCCTCGAACACCGCATGGAATATGTGACATCGGTTAGAGGCGTGGATTTTATTAACGACAGCAAAGCGACCAATGTAAACTCCGTTTGGTTTGCACTGGAAAGTTTTGACAAGCCCATTGTGCTGATCATGGGCGGCGTGGACAAAGGCAACGACTATGATGCCATCCGCGACCTCGTGAAAGAAAAGGTAAAAGCAATTATTTGTATGGGTGTGGACAACACCCCCATCTTTACTGCGTTATCAAAAGACACACCGGTGATGATCAACACTACCAGTATGCACGACGCAGTACAGGAAGCATTTAAACAGGCCGCAAAAGGAGACATCGTTTTATTGTCGCCCGCCTGCGCCAGCTTCGACCTCTTTAAAAATTATGAAGATCGTGGCAGGAAATTTAAAGAAGAAGTAAAAGCATTGTAACAGGTGTTGATAAACAGAATAAAGGGTTACATCTTAAAAAATAAATGAAAGCAAAACGCAGCTAATGATGGGATTGCTCTATAGAACAAAAGGCGATAAGGTTATCTGGACGGTAGTATTTTTTCTATCGCTGGTAAGCCTGCTTGCTGTATATAGTGCTACCGGCTCACTCGCTTACCGCGAAAGGGGCGGCCATACGGAGTATTATCTCCTGAAGCAGCTCACGGTACTGGTAATGGGATTGCTGATCATCTATTTTGCACACCGTGTGAACTATACGATTTATTCCCGCGTGGCACAAATCGGTTTCCTGGTATCCATACCATTGCTGATGTACACACTGGCCTTTGGGTCTAATATCAATGAAGCCAGCAGGTGGATCAAGCTGCCGATCATCAACCTTACCTTTCAAACATCCGATGTGGCTAAACTCGCCATATTCATGTATGTAAGCAGGCAATTATCAAGACGGCAAAACCTGATCAATGATTTCAAAAAAGGATTTCTGCCCATCATTATACCGGTAGGCATTATCTGCGCACTGATCATGCCCGCCAATATGAGTACCGCACTTTTGCTGGGTGCCAGCTGTATGCTCCTTTGCTTTATTGGCAGGGTGCCTATCCGGTTCCTGGCCTCTATGGTGGCCGCGGGAGCGGTAATGGTAGTGCTGCTTTTTGGAATCGCCAAAGTAACCGGCATGGAGATGCGTACGAAAACATGGGAAAAACGTATCGATAACTTCCTTCATGGTGATCATACAGAAACGCCCTACCAGGTGCAACAGGCCAACATTGCCATTGCAGGCGGCGGTATTTTGGGAAAAGGACCCGGCAACAGTACACAACGTAACTTCCTGCCACACGCCTATTCCGATTATATCTACGCTACTATTATAGAAGAATATGGCATGTTTGGCGCTTTCCTGATACTGGCGGCTTATATGATTTTATTACTGAGAAGTATCAGGATTTATAAAAGATGTCCATATGCTTTCGGGGCATTCCTGGCAGTAGGACTCAGTGTAACATTGGTCATACAGGCGTTAACCAATATGGCGGTAAACGTACAGCTGTTCCCGGTTACAGGGCTGCCACTGCCTTTGGTAAGTATGGGTGGTTCCTCTGTATTATTTACCAGTATGGCCATCGGTATTATATTAAGTGTATCCCGGAACGTGGAAGAGATGGAAGGTAAACAGGCAGAGAAAGAGCGATTGGAAAGAGTTATTGCGCAATCGGAAACCGCTGCAGTCGCTTAATACGTATTTATAACAATAATTGTAATCAGGAATAGAACATGCAACGCAAAGTGATCATAGCAGGCGGCGGTACGGGGGGACACATCTTCCCGGCGATAGCGATCGCGAATGCGTTGAAAAAAATAGAGCCGGACATCAACATTCTTTTTGTGGGCGCCACGGGGAAAATGGAAATGGAGAAAGTGCCGCAGGCAGGGTATCCGATCGAAGGACTTGAAATAGCTGGTTTTAACCGCAGCAATATTTTCAAAAATATCCTGCTGCCGTTTAAAATATGGAAAAGCCTGCGTCGCGCAAAGGCCATCCTGCAACGCTTTCAGCCTGATGTGGTAGTAGGTGTGGGCGGGTATGCGAGCTTCCCCATGCTGAACAGGGCACAGAAAAACGGTACGCCTACCCTGATACAGGAACAAAATTCCTTTGCGGGTAAAACGAATAAAATACTGGGCAGGAACGCGAAAAAGATCTGTGTGGCATACGATGGTATGGATAAATTTTTCCCGTCAGAAAAACTGGTGATGACCGGCAATCCTGTGAGGAACAGCATTTCCCAGTCGGCCGTAACACGGGAAGATGCCTTGCAGCATTTCGGACTGAGTACGGCAAAGCAAACGGTTTTCGCCGTGGGAGGAAGCTTGGGCGCCAAGTCAATAAACGAAGGATTACAACCACTGTTAAAAGAATTAGTGGCTAAGGATATACAGCTGATCTGGCAAACAGGGAAGCCTTATTACGAAACAGCGAAAGCTGCCGCGGCGCCATACGGATCGCATATCAAGGTATACGATTTCATCAACGTAATGGACTTTGCCTATAAAGCGGCTGATGTAGTGTTATCAAGGGCCGGCGCACTGGCGATTGCTGAATTATGTGTAGTGAAAAAGCCGGTAATATTTGTGCCCTACCCGTTCGCGGCAGAAGATCATCAAACGTCCAACGCCATGAACCTGGTAAACAAACAGGCGGGCCTGATCATTAAAGACGACCAGGTGCCATCACAACTGGGCAACGTGCTGTTCAGCCTTTTGCAAAATAAAGCGCTGATGGAACAACTGGAAAGCAATATCGGCAAGCTGGGAAATCCGCACGCGGATGTGACAATTGCGAACCAGGTTTTAGGAATCATTTAGAAGAGATTTTTTAGAAGAGTATATGGATTTGAACAACATACAAAGGGTTTATTTCATCGGTATCGGTGGTATTGGCATGAGCGCCATTGCACGCTTTTTCAATGAGAAAGGGGTGCAGGTAAGCGGTTATGACCGTACCTCCACAGCGCTCACAAAGCAGCTGGAAGCAGAAGGTATGCAAATCCATTATACAGACGATATTAACTTAATCGACAAAACCGCTAACCTGGTCGTATATACGCCGGCGATTCCAGCTACTCATACGGAGTTGCAATGGCTGCGCGATAATGGTTATGAAGTAGTAAAGCGCAGTGATGTGCTGCAGGAAATTACCCGTTCCCTGTTTGCTATCACCGTGGCAGGTACGCATGGCAAAACCACGGTATCTACCATGATCGCCCACCTGCTTACCGACAGCGGTTATGGCTGTAACGCTTTCCTGGGTGGCATCAGCGTGAACTATAATAAAAATTTCTGGAGCAGCGATAAGGCGGTCGCAGTAATTGAAGCAGACGAATATGACCGTTCTTTCCTGAAATTAAGTCCGGATATCGCGGTGTTAACTGCCATGGATGCAGATCACCTGGATATTTACGGCACTCCGGAGGCAATGGAAGATGCTTTTATCCAGTATACGCACAATATTAAGCCCAATGGCACGCTGATTGCTAGGTTCGGCCTGCATCGCAACAAGGAGCTCAATGCAACAAACAAGTTGTTGTACAGTTTACAAAACGATGCTGCCAACGCTTACGCCTCCAACATCCGCATGATCAATGGCGGATATGAGTTTGATGTAATGCATCAGGACTGGATGATCGATAACATTTCCATGCACATTGGTGGTATGCACAACGTGGAGAATGCAGTAGCAGCTATTACAGTAGCACACCTGCTGGGAATAGATGCGGCTAAAATCCGTGCAGCCATTGGTAATTTCAAAGGGATCAGGCGGAGATTTGAATATGTGGTAAAAACAGATCAGCAGGTATATATCGATGATTATGCACACCATCCGGAAGAATTGCGTGCATTGATCACCAGTGCAAAGGCATTGTTTCCAGGTAAAAAATGCACCGTTATTTTTCAGCCGCACTTATTTACCCGCACCCGTGACCTCGCGGATGGCTTTGCAGAAAGCCTTTCCCTGGCAGACGAGGTGATATTACTTCCGATCTACCCGGCGCGTGAGCTGCCGATAGCCGGTGTTACCAGCGAAATGATTGCAGATAAAATAACAGTACCTGTAAAGATTTTACCGAAAGAAGCAGTAGCGGAATACCTGGACAAACAGGACGTGCCATTACTGATTACCGCCGGAGCGGGAGATATAGACCAGTTAAAAGAACCATTGGCTCATCTTCTTAAAAATAAAACAACACAACATTAAAAATAAAAAGCTTGTCTAAAACTACCACAATATTAAAACGACTGGGTGTCGCCGTTCTCTGGGGAATGGTGCTCACAGGCTTTACAGTATTGCTGGTGGCGGCTATACAGGACAAGGATGCCGGTAAATGTAAAAGTATACAGGTAAAATTTGAGGGGAAAGATGATAACTTTTTTATCGAATCAAAGGATATCAAATCTTTGATCACGAAAGATAAAAATCTGAACCCGGTCGGTAAAAGTATTGCCGATATCAATATCGCTCAGCTGGAATCCATTGTAGACCAGGATCCCTGGGTAAAAAATGCGGAGATCTATTTTGACAACGGTCAGCAGCTGAATATCAAAGTAACACAACGCGAACCGGTAGCAAGGGTATTTACTTTCTCAGGGAACAGCTTTTACCTGGATGGCGCCGGCGAACATATACCGGTATCCAGTCGTTACGCAGCCAGGGTGCCCGTATTCACAGGGTTTCCCACGGATGCAGAAAAGCTGCAGCAACCCGACAGCCTGTTGGCAGCGCAGATAGTAGATATGGGTACATACATTGGTAAGGATCCTTTCTGGATGGCTCAGGTAGAGCAACTCATGATCACGGGCGACCGCAGGTTTGAGTTCATACCGAAACTGGGAGACCAGGTGATTGCATTCGGAGAAGGTATAGACATAGAAAAAAAATTCACCAAACTGCTGGCTTTTTATAAGGAAGGATTGAATAAAGTAGGCTGGAATAATTATACACGCATCAACATCGCATTTGAAAACGAAGTGGTGTGTACCCGTAAGGATGGCGTTGTTCCATTGCAACCAGTGATCAAAACGGATAGTTTGAAACTGGCCGATGCAGATGAACCGCCGATAGCGGACAGCGAAGATTCAACGACGGTAGCACCGGTAGTAGCAAAACCGGTACATTCCGAACCTGCCAAACCGGTAACTAAACCGGCACATGCAGCGAAAGAAAAGGCTAAACCGCAGAAAGCAAAGGTGAAGAAAGAAAAAGCAGCTGCGCCGGCCAAACAACAACCTAAAGCAGTGTATAAGCCAGGGAATAAATCTGTTAACACATCAAAAAAACAAAAAACGCCATGAATCAGGAAGCTCCCATCATTGTAGGACTCGATATAGGTACTACGAAGATTGCTGCCATTGCAGGACGGAAGAATGAATACGGGAAACTGGAAATCCTGGGATTCGGTAAAGCTACATCGTTTGGTGTACAGCACGGTATGGTGCTGAACATTGACCAAACCATTAAAGCTATCAGGCAAGCACTCGAGAATTGTTATGCATCCAACCCTAACCTGGAAATTAACGAGGTATATGTTGGTATAGCCGGTCACCATATAAAAAGTTTGCAAACCCGTGGAGATATTGTACGCAATGACACTGATGCGGAAATATCCCAGAAAGACATCGACCAGCTGATCAACGATCAGTACAAAACAGTTATTCCCGCGAGCGATCAGATCATCGATGTGATTCCGCAGCAATATATAGTGGACAGCCTGCAGAACATCACTTACCCTATCGGTATGTCCGGGGTAAAGGTGGGTGCAAACTTCCATATTATTACCGGCGACAAAAACGCCATCCGTAACATTAACCGCAGCGTGGAGAAATCCGGTCTCAAAATCCGCGACCTGGTGCTTCAGCCACTGGCTTCTGCTGCAGCGGTAATGTGCGACATGGATTTTGAAGCAGGTGTAGCCATTGTGGATATTGGTGGTGGTACCACCGACCTGGCAGTATTTTATGAAGGTATATTGAAACATACCGCCGTTATTCCGTACGGTGGTGAAAACATTACCAACGACATCAAGAACGGCCTGGGTGTATTAAAAACACAGGCAGAACAGATGAAAGTACAGTTCGGTTATGCCCTGGCAGATGAAGCCAAAACAAATGCCTATATCACGATCCCCGGATTAAGAGGTCAAAGCCCCAAAGAGATCTCCGTGAAGAACCTGGCACACATCATCCAGGCACGTATGAGTGAAATACTCGATTTCGTGGTATATCATCTCAAGCAGATCGGTATGGATAATAAAATGTTGAATGGCGGCATCATTCTTACTGGTGGCGGTTCTCAGCTGAAACACCTCATACAGCTGACAGAATACACCACCGGTGCAAGCGCCCGTATAGGATTCCCCAACGAGCACCTCGCAAGCGGCCACATAGATGAATTAACAAAACCTATGTATGCTACCTGCGTGGGCCTGATCCTGAAAGGCTACAACGATTTTGAAAACGATCGAAAAGCACTCGAAGAAAATTATGTAAAAATTAATACCAGCTATCTGGCCAAAGAACAAGCTGCTCAATCGGTAGCTTCAGCCGAAGACTGGATAGAAGAAGAAACCCCCAGCAGTCAGGAAATACAGGACCGGAAAGCAAAAGAAAGAAACGCCTCATTGAAAAACTTCCTGGACAAAATGAAAACAAAAATCATTGATATGTTCACCGAAGAAGAAGATGCAAAACTTTAAAAGTTTAATGGCGCAATTGTTGCAAAAAGCAAACGTTTAATATAATAAGAATTAAGAACGATAATTAATAATGACAGGACAAATGAACCATAGTAACATACAAGCATACACGCACTTAATTCTTAATAGTTCATTATTAATTATTCGTACTAACCCATAAAAGTATAGAGTCATGATACATTTTGATCTTCCTAAGGAAAAATCTTCCATCATCAAAGTCATCGGTATCGGTGGCGGTGGAAGTAATGCGGTGAATCATATGTATAGCCAGCGCATTGAGGGGGTAAATTTCATTATTTGCAATACCGATGCACAAGCTATTGCTAATAGCCCGGTTCCCAATAAAATACAGTTGGGCCCGCACCTGACACAGGGACTTGGCGCCGGTGCAAATCCTGAAATCGGGAAACAGGCGACGGAAGAATCCTTTGAAGAAATCAAAAAAATACTGGAGGTAAATACCAAAATGGCCTTCATTACTGCCGGTATGGGCGGTGGCACCGGAACCGGTGGCGCTCCTATCATCGCACGGATATGTAAGGAACTTGGTATTCTGACCGTTGGTATTGTTACCACTCCCTTTTCTTACGAAGGAAAGAAGAGAATGCTGCAGGCTGATGAAGGCGTTAACCGCCTGAAAGAGTATGTAGATACCCTGCTGATTATCTCCAATGATAAATTACGTCAGAAATTCGGCGACCTGAAGTTCAAGGCTGCTTTCGAAAAAGCAGATAACGTGCTGGCTACTGCCGCCAAATGTATTACCGATGTAATCAACTCTACCGGTCAGATCAACGTGGATTTTGCCGACGTTTGTACCGTTATGCGTAACGGTGGCGTAGCGATCCTCGGTGCAGCACTGGCAGAAGGCGAAAACCGTGCACAAAGGGCTATCGAAGATGCATTAACTTCTCCGCTGCTGAACGACAACGATATACGCGGTGCTAAATGGATCCTCATCAATATCTCTTCTTCTGAAGGTGAATTTGAACACACCCTCGATGAAATGGATATTATCCAGGCATATGTACAAAGCCAGGCGGGTGAAGATTGCGATGTGATCCTCGGTGTTGGCTACGATCAAACACTCGACAGGCAACTGGGCGTAACCATCATTGCTACCGGTTTTGAACAAAAACCCATTACACAGCAGAAAATCACACCCTCCAACCCGGAGCGCGTAGAACCTAAAATTGTAATGCAGTTAGGTAAAGATGGTGACGAAAAAAAGATGAGCGTACAACAGGCACAGGGCACCTTATTCCAGGAGCCGCAAGACCTGATGGCGCCACGCCTGATGGAGCCGGTAGTAAGTCATCCTGAGCCTGTAATGGCTTATACGCCACCGCAGCCACAACAACAGGCGCCTATTGCTCCTGCACGTCAAAACTATGTGCTGAACATACAACAGGTACCACCTGCACAGCCACAACAGCCAGACCCGCAGCAGATACAACAACAAATGCAACAGGCGCAACAGCAACAGATGCAGCAAATGCAGCAACAGCCTGTTCAACAACAGCCTGTTCAGCAAGTGCCACCTGCACATACACAACAGCCTGGTGTAAATATCATTCAACCGCAAACAGGTAATGCGGCCGGAGGATATTTAAACAGACCTGCACATATTTACGTGGAACCAGGCGCTCCTGCTCCCGAAATGAAAATGGTATTTAAAGAGGAAGAAGAAAGTGCGGTAAACGTACCTCCTGCTCCTCCGGAAGTGCCTATGCAACAGGCTTACGAAGACCTGGAAGAACAGAAACGCAAACAAGCGGAAAGAGTGGCCAAATTACGCAGCATCAGTTTCAATGTGAAAAACATGGACAACAACGCGGAACTGGAAAACGTACCTGCTTACCTGCGCAGAAATGTGAACCTGGATAATGGTGCTGGCTCTGCTGAACACCTCTACTCCAACTATACGGTGAGTGGTGATCAGGGCCCTAATAATCATACGGAAATCAATACGATCAATACCTTTTTAGATGGGAAAAAGCCCGATTGATGAACACATTTGATTGTTTTTTAGTTGTGTTAAAAAAAGTCCTCCGGTTCCCCGGAGGACTTTTTTTATGATACTTTTATTCAATTAAAGTTCGTTCAACCCTTGCTTGGCTGTATTCAGTATTTGAGCTGCTGGTGTGGTTTTCAGCGTTTCTTCCTCGAAAGGCTTTACTAAATTATCCAGCTTACTCAAACCCGCCGCGTTGCCGCTTTTTGTAAATGCTTCGCGCAATATTCTAATCTTTTCATAGTCCTGTATACCTTCTATCAGTCTTTCATAACGGATAGAAGACCTTGGTCCCGGATATACGAAATAGGTATCTCCTGCAGCCCATGAGCGGAAACGGGAATCATGCAGCGGATCTGCAACCCAGCAGTTGAAAGCCCAGCGCAAATACCCGTTATATCCTTTGTTTGCAGCATGCCAGCCCATAAAAGCTGCTTCTGCAGGTGGGGAAAAAGTAAAAGTATTGGGGAATCCTTCTGTACAACAGGTGTAAAAAGTAGTGGGCAATCCCTTCTCTAAGCGGGTTTTCATGATGTTGGCAGGAAAAGATTCTTTCAGTGCAATACAGTAATCATGTATTTCATTGGCCAATGGTTCATGATAGCTACCCGCCAGTGATAATTTGAAGTCGCTGCTCGCACCACGGATCACTTTCAGTGTTTGCAGCATGTCTTCCATAGGCCGCTCATCCATAGCGATAGCCGTAATATCAAACCAGCCCTTTGCCTTCAGGTGCTTTACAAAATCAGTCAGCATAGGCTGCCAGTGTTTTGTATATTCCGCAGAGCCAGGCTTCGCTACAATAAAAGTATCCTTTGCAGCTGCCTCATCATAATAATAGAACTTCAGGTTCCAGGGGATCATGCTGTAGCAGTTGATTTCCTTCCGGATGCCCTGGTCCATCATAAACTGCACCCATTTATCAAAGATGCTGTAGTCGTATGTCCAGCTGCCATTTTTCTTCTTTGTCCATTTTACCATTGTGCCATAAATGTCCTGTGTCTGGCTATTCCAGGGATCATAAATAATGGTGGTAGTGATCACTTTCTGACCTGCATTTGCCAGCATTTTCATGTAAGGTTTCATAGCTTCGAAGTGTGCATTACTCCAGGGCTTTACGCCATATACGCGTGCTATTGCATAAGGGCTCTGCCACAAATCAAGATGAAATTGCCAGTCTTTCGGAGCAGGCAGGGTATGTTCCAGCACGGTTACTGCAAAAGGCATATCCACTGTGGTAGCGCCTGATTTTACACTTACCGAGCATTTATATATGCCGGCTGGTGTGTTTGCCGGCACCTGAACGCTTAGCCATACCGGCTGTGTAGTACTGGCGGCAATAGTGCTTTTATTGATGATATCAATGCCATCTGCCACGAGCGAGGAGTCGTAATCCTTCGGGTTGCGGTGCCCGCAGCCGCCGCCGTCTTTATTCAAACCATCTGTGAGTACATATCTAACAAAACCGGTAGTGACTGCCGAAGCCGCAATTTTATTGCCTTTGCTGTCCTGCAGTACAGATGCCCGGAGGCTTACTTCGGGCTGCACAGTGGCAGACCAGATCACCAACTGGGTATGGACCCTTTCGCCTTTCCATGCTTTCGTTTCCCAGGTTGGCGTTAATCTGCTGTTATCGGGTGCATTTCTTTTTTCATAACGGGTATCTGCAGTACCGAATGCAACGTGAAGCCTGGTGTCATTAACAGCCGCCCAGGACGCTTTATTAACGGGTTTGGGATCGGGCAGGTCCCTGTAGCCAGCGGCGGGAGATATTTGCGCCCATACGTTTTGTTGCAGTGCCAGCATTACCAGCACGCCAAAAAATTTGTTCACCATACTAAAATTTAGCGTTTTCAGATATTCGGATAACGTGATTTGTTCACTGATCACCGTCATCCAGAAACCTCAATATCTATAAAAAAAGTGGATTTTTCCCTTTAAAGAGGACGATCGGTTATATAAAACAGAAAAGCCGGATCATAATAAGATCCGGCTTTTCTTGTTAAAGATTTATATTAATGTACGATCCGCTTCAGCTGCAGATTGGTGACCGGCGCTACCACCAATGGGTATTTCTCGATGGTCACATAGCTGGAATCCAGTCCAAAGCCCCTTTCTTCTGACAAACTGATCTTTTTCAGGAAGAAATACATCTTCATCACCATTCTTTCATACAAAGGCAGGTCGTTGTCGTGCGACAGGAATTTCTCCATAACAATAAACTGGAAGTCACCCACCACATTATTCTTACTCAGTGATTCATAGCGGCTGGTGATATTTACTTCCTTGTTACGAACCATATCTTCCACCACCATTCTGAACATCAGGTTAATACGTTGTTCCACTTTGAAGCCCAGGCGAAACTCTACGCGTATCACTTCGTTTGGAATAATTGTTTGTACAGAGTATTCACTCAGGTAAGGTTCGTCTACCACATCCACGTGTACAAACCAGTATATATCCGCCCGTTTGGGTTTTTTATTGAGAATTGAATAGATGATCTTATGTTCTATTTCTTTCGGATTATCGGCACTGCTCATATACACCAGGTGGGTAGCGTATTTTGGAATGGAGGTATCATTGCTCAGTTCCTGGATGATAGGCAGATAATCTTCCAGTCGCACAAATTCCACGTAACGGTTCTTGATCTTACGCGATTTGAACCATACAATCATCACGAGGAAGAGTGCGCCGGCTACAATAACCGTTACATAACCTCCGTGCATGAATTTAATCACATTGGCGAAGAGGAATGAAAATTCTATGGTGAAATAAACGATGAGATATAGCAATATCCAACCTACCCATACCCGCTTTGTATAAAGGTAAAAAGCGAAGAGGCAGGAGGTCATGAGCATACAGATAGTGATGGAGAGGCCATAAGCCGCCTCCATATTCGACGATTCCCGGAAGATCAGCACAATGGAAACGCAACCTACAAACAGCATGGTATTGATACCGGGAATGTAGAGCTGTCCTCTTTCTTCTGTAGGATAGTTTACCCGCATTTTGGGCCACAGGTTAAGCCGCATGGCTTCTGCAATAAGGGTAAAAGAACCTGATATGAGTGCCTGACTGGCAATTACCGAAGCCAGTGTGGCAATTAATACCCCGAAAATGATGAACCATTCCGGCATAATGGTGAAGAATGGGTTCTGATCTTTTGGCAGGATCTGACCTTTTTGCGTGAGCAGCCAGGCACCTTGACCGAGATAGTTCAGGATAAGACATGTTTTAACGAAGATCCAGGATACCCGGATATTGCCTTTACCGCAGTGACCGAGATCAGAATAAAGGGCCTCCGCTCCGGTGGTACAAAGGAATACAGCTCCCAGGATCAGGAATCCCCGGGGATAAGTAGTTAAGAGTTCAATGGCATAATGGGGACTAAATGCTTTTAAAATGCTTAAATCATCTGCTACATGCGAAATACCAAGGATTCCCAGCATCGAAAACCACAATACCATGATGGGGCCAAACATCCGGCCAATGGAAACGGTACCGAACTGTTGCATAACAAAGAGTCCTGTAATAATGGTCAGCACTATTTTGACGATGGTCAACTGGCCCAGGTCTTTAAAGACTTCCAGCGTCCGGAGACCTTCAATGGCGGCAGTAACAGTGATGGGTGGGGTGATGATACCATCTGCGAGCAGAGCGGCGCCGCCAATCATACCAAAAATCACGGTCCATCTGGCGTGGCGTCTTACGAGTGCATAGAGTGAAAAGATTCCGCCTTCCCCCTTATTATCTGCCCGGAGGGTGAGGATAACGTATTTAACGGTAGTTTGAAGGGTTAGTGTCCAGATGACACAGGAAATACCTCCAATTACCAGCAGATCGCTGATGGGGTTCCCTCCTACGATGGCTTTGAAAACATAGAGTGGAGATGTTCCAATATCGCCGTAGATAATACCGAGCGCTACTACCAGGCCTGCCAGGGATACCCTGTTGATGTTAATTCCCACGTAATAATAAGTTTATTAAAAAAGCCTCCAAAATTAGGGGTAATAATTGACACTTCAACAATATTTCGTACAGGAGTGTTTGCTTCAAAAAAAAGTCCTCTCCCGAATGAACGGGAGAGGACTTTTTTTAAGTTATCATCTTAATGAGTGATACTGATTAGTTAGCAGGAGCTAAGTCAACAGTGCCAGACTCACCAGGAGTGTTTTGTTTGATGAAACGACCGCGGTCGATACCTTGTTTGTCAGCCAGGTAGTCGATTACTGAGTCAACACGACGGCTGCTCAGGTCAACACCACCTTTCTTACCTTTAGCACCTGCGTGACCGGTAACCAGTACGTTGCAGGAAGGGTTAGATTTCAGGGAAGCTGCAACAGAAGCCAGGATAGCTTCCTGATCGTTACCTATTTTGGTAGAGCTGCCTTTGAAAGAAACGCTAGGCAGAACCAGGCTTGCGCAAGGCGCAACTGGAGGATTCTTGCAGCATTCTGGATCTGGGCATTTACCAACACCATCAGCATCAACTGGCTGGCAGTAAGTAGGAGTGATCAGTTGTTTGTCTTTGTAATCAGGAACACCGTCACCGTCAGTATCTTTAGCAACACCGTGAACATCCACTGGTGCACCTGCTGGGGTGTTAGGTTCGCGATCGAACTGGTCAGTTACGCCATCGCCATCAGCATCAGGCAGAACCGGAGTTGGAAGTTTCATGTGACGTGGGTTGCTCAGCTCGCTGTAAGCATATTCCAGTGGGTTGATCCACCATAATGGCTGTACACGTTTAGCTGGGTTACCCAGGTTGAAGTTCAGACGTACGCTTGTGTAAGAGTAGAAATCTTTAGAAGCACCGCCTGGTCCAGCATAGCCGTCCATGTATGCATCGAAAGGCATAGTTACTTTTTCTTCAATACCGATGTTGAAACGTTTAGAAACTTTAAACGCAACGCCAGTACCTACATCCAGTGCATGACGGAGTAACTGGTTGTCGTCGTTACGGCCGATGGAAATACGGTTACCCTGAGAAGGAGCATTTTGCTCGTATTTATCATCTCTCAGATCTTTGATCTGTTTTCTGATATCACTGCGTTTTGCATTGAAATTAATACCGGAATAGTTATAGCCATTTCCGCTTGCATCTAATGCATCAACGTCAACGTCAGCCATTACGATAGAGTAACCAGCCAGTAAATACCAGTTAACCTTAGGTTCAGCTCTGTAGAACAGGATGTTGCTTAAAGAAGCAATCACATCCAAAGACAGCTGATGGTTTTGAGACTTGTAGTTAGGAACAATCATGCCGCCGTTTAAAGCTGCAGTTCTTCCCCATGGATTGATACCACCTGCAGCCTGAGTAGGACGCAGTTTGTAGTCCTGACCCTTATCGATGGAACCGATGTACTCAGCTCTCAGGGAGAAAGTATGTCCCAGTGCTTTTCTCAGGGAAACACCGCCACCAAAACCTGGTTGAGGAGGAACGGTTCCGCTGATCAGGTGTAAACCACCACTAAAACCCAGTTCCCACATATCTCTCGGTTTAGCCGGGAAATTTGATTGGTGGTTCGTGAAGTTATTTTGTTGTACCATACGCTTGCTAGACACTTTGGAGCTATCCAGAGCATCGTAGCCGGTTGGTTGAACCTGTGCAAAACTAGTAGATGCTGATAGTAAACCCACAGCGCCTGCCAGTAATAAGTACTTTTTGCTTGCCATAATTGTTTTTTTTATTAAAAACTGTTAAAAATTTACTAATAACCCGTTTTTTACCTAGCAAAGGTAAATATCATAAATGAATATACAAATTTTTCTTGCAATATTATTTTCATTGATAAGTCCTTCAAAATTAGAGCTTAAATGAAAGTATTTATATACCTTAATTCCAGTTAAGTTAAAGATCTGTATAACTCGTGTTAAAGGATTCCTTAACTCGTGTTAAAGGAATGTTATACTCCTTATACAAATTAAAGGCCAAAATGTTAAAATGTGATTTATAAAAGTTAGCTTAGCAATCCTTTTTTATTTAATACATGGACGATATTAAACACCTGATAGGTAAAGAATTACAGGATTTTGAAAGTAAGTTCGCAGATTCAGTAAAAAGTCATGTGCCGTTACTGGACCGGATCATGCATTATATTGTAAAGCGAAAAGGGAAGCAGATCAGGCCCATGTTTGTTTTATTATCCGCCAAACTTTTCAGTGACAATATCCAGGAAAGCACTTATCGGGCCGCCGCTCTGGTGGAACTGCTGCATACCGCCACCCTGGTACATGACGATGTGGTAGATGATGCCAACGAACGCCGTGGCCTGTTTTCCATTAATGCCCTCTGGAAAAATAAAATAGCGGTACTGGTAGGCGACTACCTCCTTTCAAAAGGACTACTGCTGTCTCTTAACAATAATGATTTCCGAACTTTACAGATATTATCAGAAGCTGTTAAAGAAATGAGTGAGGGAGAACTGCTGCAGATCGAAAAAACCCGCAAACTGAATATCAAGGAAGATATTTATTTTGAAATTATCCGCCGCAAAACCGCTTCATTACTGGCTTCCGCCTGCGCTGCCGGCGCATGGAGCAGCAGCAACGATGACCATACCACCGAACAAATGCGCCTTTTCGGCGAAAAAGTAGGCATCGCCTTCCAGATTAAAGATGATCTCTTCGACTATGGCTCCGCCAAAATCGGTAAACCTACCGGCATCGACATCCGGGAAAAAAAAATGACCCTTCCGCTTATCTATACCCTGGAACATGCTTCCACTGAAACACGCAGGAGGATTATTAATATCGTCAAAAATCATAATACAGAAAAAGACCGGGTAGAAGAAGTTATCCGGCTGGTAAAAGCATCCGGTGGCATTGACTACACCAGGAAAAAAATGTTTGAATACCGGGATGAAGCCCTTACCATCCTGAATAAATTCCCTGAAAACGCTGTCAGAAACGGATTAGAATCCCTCGTACGATTTACAACTGACAGAACATTTTAGTAAGAATAAAAAATAATGTAATATGCGGAAGAAGCGAGAAGCTTAAGCCTTTAAAATATAATAATGCAAAAACGCTGGACAGTAAAGGCATATCAACCAAACCAGGAACAGTTACTACAGTCATCATTACGCATACATCCGTTGTTATGCCGGTTACTGGTACAACGCAATGTGACCAACTATGAGGCTGCCCGGCAATTTTTTCGACCTACACTGGAAGATCTGCACGATCCCTGGAAAATGAAAGACATGGACAAAGCCATTTCCAGGATTGAACTGGCTTTTTTCCAGCACGAAAAAATACTGATCTACGGGGATTACGATGTAGACGGCACTACCGCTGTTGCTACCGTGTACGCCTTTCTGCAAAAACTCTACAGCAATATTGAATTTTACATTCCCCACCGCTACCGCGAAGGATATGGTATTTCCATACAGGGAATCGAATACGCCAGGGATAATGATTTTAGCCTGATCATCGCGCTCGATTGCGGCATTAAATCAATCGAACATATCACTACTGCAAAGGAATGGGGTATCGACTTTATTATCTGTGATCATCATTTGCCGGATGCAATACTGCCGCCTGCCGTGGCGATCCTGAATCCGAAACAGCACGATTGTCCCTATCCTTATAAAGAACTGAGCGGATGCGGGATCGGATACAAACTGATCTGCGCCTTCGCACAAAAAAGAGGCCTCCCCCAGTCGGAAGCCAATAAATTCCTGGACCTGGTGGCTACCAGCATTGCAGCCGACATCGTTCCGATGACCGGTGAAAACAGGATACTGGCTTTTCATGGTCTTATAAAAGTAAATGAAGATCCTTTACCTGGTATCAAAGCACTGATTACACTCAGCGCGCTGAAAGAAAAACTGACCATTGCCAACCTCGTATTTGTAATTGCCCCACGGGTAAACGCCGCCGGCAGAATGGACGATGCCCGCAAAGCAGTGAACCTCTTCATCGAAAACGACGTGGAAAAGGCTGCTGCCATCGCAGCTGTACTGCACGCCGATAACTTCGACAGAAAAGAAATAGACAGCACCATTACCCAGGAAGCAATCGTTCTGTTACAAAATGATGTGGATATTGCACGCAGAAAATCAACCGTGCTTTACCAGGCCCACTGGCATAAAGGAGTGGTAGGCATTGTGGCTTCCCGTCTGATCGATAAATATTATTATCGCCCTACTATCATCCTCACCCAGTCGAATGATAAAGTAGCCGGCTCCGCCCGTTCTGTGATGGGGTTCAATGTATATGAAGCCATCCACCAGTGTAAAGATCTTCTCGAAAATTACGGAGGACATTTTTATGCGGCAGGGATGACCATGAAAACAGAAAATGTAAAAGCTTTCCAGGAACGCTTTGAAGAAGTGGTAGCCCGGACCATCCACCCGGATCAGCTGGTACCGGAAATAGTGATAGATACCGAAATCCATTTCACGGAAATCACTGCTGCATTTTATAATATTCTCCGGCAGTTTGAACCACTGGGACCAGATAACCTACGCCCTGTTTTTCTTGCCAGAAACCTTGTTGACAACGGCTACTCGAAGATTGTAAAAGATGACCATATTAAATTCTCCGTCAAACAGGGGAGATATGGTCCCACTATGTCCGGAATTGGCTTTTATATGGCGGAGAAATTTCCGTTGATGGCAGATAAAAAGCCTTTCGATATGGCATTTACACTGGATGAAAATGAATGGAACGGACAAACGTCGCTCCAGCTGAAAGTAATTGATATCAGGACTGCAGCTATCCAGTAGCTTTTATAAAAGAGAGATGAAGGCAGTTACAAGTGTTGCTTCAGCAGCCAGGTATAAACATCCTGGTTGGCGTAAGCCCTTGTCCAGGCATCATGGCCGCCGTTTGGATATTCCGTATACTGCACATTATTACCCAACGCTCTTAATGCCTTTACCAGGACACGTGAATTCTCCACATTTACAGTAGGATCGTCTGCTGAATGGAAAACCCATATAGGCATGGTTTTCAGATTTTTCATACGGTTTATATCACCTCCCCCGCTGATAGGAACAATGGCGGCAAATTTTTCGGGGTGTGCAGAACTCCAGTCCCAGGTTCCGTAGCCGCCCATGCTCAATCCGGTCAGATACACCCTTTTGGGATCCACATGATATTTGCTGATCACTTCTTTGTATAATATATCAAGGTACTGTGGATTCCACCATCCGCTCAGGCATTGTGGTGCAATTATCACAAATGGCTTTCCTGCTGACACTTTTACCAATCCAACATTCCTTATCATATCAATATTATTCCCCATTTCCCCTACCCCATGAAGAAATATCACGATCGGCCATTTGTAATCTTTCTTCTCGTTATATCCATCAGGGATATAAAGCAGGTAGTTACTGATGTTGCCTCCTTTGGTGTCTATTTTTTTCGCAGTGATGCCTGTTTGCTGTGGAGGAAAAGTATCGCCTGGCGGCGGCGTTACCGGTATAGTATCCCCCGGCCGATTAGTTACCGGATTAGTCATTTCTGTTTTTGAACAGGAAAAAAATGCGAGCGCACTCAGCACAAAGACATGGCACAAAATTTTAATTGCTCTTTTTTTCATATAACTAGTACAAACTAAAGTCCCCCGGCCTATGGCCGGGGGACAGCTTTACAATATTTTTCGTTTCAGTTTTTCTATTGCAACAACTGCAAATAAAAGACCAAAAGAGCAAACACCGTTATTTTTTTTATTGTGCCCGTCTTATTATTTTTTGTCGCCCATCAATTCCACACTTCTATTCACAAATGCTGTAAGATCTGCACCTGTCAACAGGTTCTGGGACAACAGCGCCAGGTCTGCCAGGTTCTTTATCTGCTTCTGTTGCAATGCGTTGTCTCCTTCCTTAAGAATTTGTGTGTATACCGGGTGGTTGGCGTTGATGGTCATATTTATTTCATCAGGCATACTCGCATACCAGCTCATTCCGCCGCCGCCCATGGCTGCCATATCTTTCATACGACGCATCAGCTCCGGACGGGTTACAATTACCGGTTGCGCTTCTGCGCTGAGCCCTTTCATTTCTACTTTGATATTGGGTTGCGTTACCTGGGAGCCAAACAACTCTTTCAAAGCACCCTCCTGTTCTTCAGATAATACGGTAGTAGTATTTTCTTCTCTATCAATCAGGTTATCGGCAATATCTGCATCCACACGGGTAAAGGAAACGTTATCCCATTTGATCTCCATGTTGTTGATGAATGCAGCATCCACCATTGTTTCCATCTTTACTACCAGGAAACCTTTATTTTTTGCGGCCTGCACATAGCTGTCCTGCTGTACAGGGTTGGTAGCATATAATACCACCAGTTTCTGTTCTTTGTTGGTTTGCAGGGCTGCTGCGGCAGTACGGTATTCTTCCTGTGTATAGAATTTACCGCCTTCCACATCTTCCATTATCAGGAACTTATTGGCTTTTTCCATGAACTTGTCGTCGGTCATCATACCATACTTCACAAACAGTCCGATAGAATCCCATTTATCTTCAAAGGAAGCGCGGTCGTTACGGAATATTTCATCCAGTTTGTCCGCTACTTTTTTGGTGATGTGAGCATTGATCTTTTTTACGTTAGGATCACCCTGCAGATAGCTGCGGCTCACGTTCAGCGGAATATCCGGGCTATCGATCACACCATGCAGCAACATCAGGAATTCCGGAACAATATCCTTCACTTCGTCTGTTACATATACCTGGTTGGAATACAGATTGATCTTGTCTTTCTGCATCTCATAGCTCTTGTTGATTTTCGGGAAATACAGGATACCGGTGAGATTAAAAGGATAGTCTACGTTCAGATGAATCCAGAACAAAGGAGGTTCTGCATATGGATATAATTCTTTGTAGAAATTCTGATAATCTTCAGTAGTCAACTCGCTTGGTTTCTTTGTCCAGGCAGGAGTGGTGTTATTAATCTGCGTGCCTTCAAAAGTTACCGGAACAGGCAGGAATTTACAGAACTTTTCGAGGATAGTGCGGATGCGTCCATCTTCCAGGAATTCTTCGCTTTCCTCGTTGATGTGCATTACAATTTCAGTTCCCCTGTCGGCCTTGCTGATTTCTTCCAGTTCATACTCAGGGCTTCCGTCGCATTCCCAACGTACAGCTGGAGCTTCTTCTTTCCAGGATTTTGAAAAGATTTCCACCTGGCTGCTTACCATAAAGGAAGAATAAAAGCCGAGGCCAAAATGACCAATGATATTGGTACCATTTTCCTGTCCTTTATATTTTTTCAGAAACTCTTCTGCACCGGAAAAGGCGACCTGGTTAATATATTTATCCACTTCTTCCGCAGTCATACCGATTCCATGATCTGCAATGGTGATGGTTTTCTTTTCCTTATCTACTCTTACATCAATAGCAATGTCTCCCAGTTCTCCTTTAAATTCTCCCACACTGGCCAGGGTTTTCAATTTCTGGGTTGCATCCACGGCATTACTTACCAGTTCGCGGATAAAAATTTCATGATCTGAATACAGGAACTTCTTGATAATTGGAAATATGTTCTCTGTCTGAACACGTATTGCACCTTTTTGCATTGATATCTGTTTTTTTTGGTAAACTTTTTTCAAAGTGTGTGCCAGCGGGATGAGGGCTGACAAGATGACAACACACAAGTTGAAAAAATATTAAATATGAATATTGCGGCTGTGAATATACACTACCTGGGTTTATCCATCATTGTAATTTAATTCTGAAAAAAGGGCAGTGCTAAAAATATCTATAACAAATATTAAAATAAAACCATATTACATTCCGTCAAATTAACAAAATAATCATATTAAAAAAACCGCCGAAAGGGTTTATTCAGTAGATTTATTGTATCGAAACCCGGATTCCCCAATTTTTCAAATATTACTATGGAAAGACCTCTACTCATCTTCTTATTTATGGCTTTTTTTGTTTGTGGTAATGTAAGCGCACAAACCAATCCGGCTGTGCAGCCATTACCATATGAACAAAATTTTGACGCGTTACCATCGACTGCTGTGATATACCCGGCGGGATGGCAGGGATGGCTGCTCAGCGGCGCTCCTTCCGGCAGCTTTAATACAGCGGCACCGGCATCCGATAAACCAATGATCAGTAACGGCAGTGCGTCGGCTACCGCCAATGGTGTTTATAACTACACCGGCAAACTGGGCTTCCTGAACAGCGGCAGCGCCGACAATTCACTGGTGCTTTCCCTTAGTACCAGCGGACAGCAGAATGTACGTTTAAGCTACGATGCCATGACCATCAGGAATCCTTACGATGGCAACTCCAATACAAGGATCAATGAAATGGTTATTCAATATCGTATAGGCGTAACCGGTACCTTTACGAGTATCAATGAAACGGCCTATCAGAATGACACCATTCCGCAAACCGGTTCAGGTGTTACCTCACCACAGCACCTGGTGAATATGTCAGTGATACTGCCGCCGGATTGTAATAACCAGGCAATACTGCAACTGCGATGGGTAAACCGCCAGATCAGCGGCGCCGGCTCCAGGCCGGGATTTGCCATTGATAACATCACTGCATCCGGCAGTGGCAGAGATACCACTCCCCCCGTAATCACCCTCCTGGCACCGGTTAACGCGGCAGCAGACGTGTCGCCTGTTACATCTCCCGAAATTATATTCAGCGAAAACATAAAAGCCGGTAACGGGTACATCAGGTTGCACAACAGTAACAGCGGAATAACAGACAGTTTTCCGGTGACCGGTAACGTTATTGTAATTAATAACAATGTGCTTACCCTGAAACAAATCCTGCAACCCCACAGTCATTATTACATCACGCTGGACAGTGGATTAGTAAAGGATCTGTCGGATAATAACTTAACAGGTATGGCAGATACCACGCAATGGAATTTCACTACTGGCAGCCAGGAACTCAGCTATAACTTCAACGACTGTACGCCAATTGGCAGCAGCCAGTTGAGCGGGGGTTTCACACAATACAGTGTAACCGGCGCGCAGCTATGGGGATGTACAAATTTCGGTCAGCAGAACAGCAATGGTGTACAGATAAATGGTTACAGTGGCGGAGCTGTTGAAAATGAAGACTGGCTGATATCTCCCGTATTTGATCTCACCGGTTTGCAATTCCCGCTGTTACAATTCAGCAGCCGCACTGCGTTTGCCGGCCCCGCACTTAGCCTGCGTGTTTCCACTAACTACACCGGCAGCGGCGATCCGCGCAGTGCTACCTGGACTACGCTGAATGGCCGTTTTCCTGAACCCGGCAGCGACGTGTGGACGTTATCTTCCGGTATTAATCTCGCTGCCTACAAACAGACAGGCGTTTATATTGCTTTTGTTTATACATCCGGCCCTGCCGTTCAGGCGGCACGCTGGACGATTGATGATTTCAGGCTGACGGATACCACCGCTGCGCCGGCGCCGAGTTTGAACAGCAGTCCTGCTGCTATTGACTTCGACTACGTAAAATCCGGGCAAACATCAGAAGCACAGCGTGTTAGTTTCTGGGCCAATGATTTTACCGGAGAGCTGAAAATCACTGCCCCGGCAGGTTTCATGGTATCAGGTGACAGCTCCAGTTACAGCAGCCAGGTTATTTTCACTGCAGCAGCATTGGCTGCCGGTCCGCAGGAAGTATTTGTAAAATTCGCTCCCACGGCTGCTGATCAGGCTTACAGCGGCCAACTTACCTTCAGCGGTCCCGGTTTCCCCAGCCGTTCCATTGCACTCAGCGGCACATCGTTGCGGTCATTAAAAGTGGTGAACTGGAATATAGAATGGTTTGGCAGCCCGGCTCAAAACCCGGCCAACGATAGTTTACAGCAAGCCAATGTAACTACCATCCTGAAAAAACTGGATGCCGATATTTTTGCGTTGGCAGAAGTAGTGGACACCGCCCGTTTCCGTGCGGTGGTGAGCCAGTTACCGGGTTATAGCTATGTGTTATCTGACTTTGGTTCTTATGCAGATAGTACCACGGATGCTGATTATGTTTCGGCGCAGAAACTCGCGTTTGTGTATAAAACGGCTGTGATCCGTAAAATCAGCACTTACGGCATATTAAGACAGGGAGGCAGCAGCAATGCTTATTATAACTGGTCGTCCGGCAGGTTCCCTTATGAAATGGAGGCTACTGCCAAACTGGGTAATGACTCGGCGCGTATCCGGTTTATATTATTGCATGCGAAGGCTAATACAGGTACAAAGCCCGAAAAGATTACTTCCTGGAATCGTCGCAAAGATGGGTTGAAGGAGTTGAAAGATACGCTGGACGTGCAATATCCGTATAGCAATATTATTATGCTGGGAGATTTTAATGACGATCTGTCAAAAACTATTACAACGGAGTTATTACCGGATACTACTACTTCATATATTGACTTCATCCGCGACAGTATCAATTACCGGCCGTTGACCTTGCCCTTGAGTTTATCGGGTCAGCGTTCCACCGTCAGCTACGCCTCGGTGATCGACAATGTGATCGGTTCCAACGAGGTGGGTGTTGCTTATTTACCGGCATCCGCACGGATACAAACCCAGGTAGCGGGGCTGGTAAGCAGTTATGGTACTACTACCACGGATCATTACCCGGTATTAAGCAGGTATAATCTGGGTATTTTGGGTAATCCTTTACCAGTAGAAAACTTCGATGCCCGGGCCGATGGCGGTAAAGTGCTGGTTAGCTGGCATACGCCTTATGAAATCAACAGCAGCAGGTTTGTGATAGAACGTTCCCGGAATCTCCGGACTTATGAGGCGGTGGACACGGTGGCTGCTCATGGCAGTACCGCGGAAGCATCCGATTATATTTCCTATGATGAGCAACCCTGGCCGGGATTTTCCGCTTACCGGTTAAAAACAATTGGTCTGGACAGCAGCGTAAGGTACAGTCCGGTTAAAATGGTATTGGTAACGGACAAGGACTTCTGGCGGAAGCTGTTATGGTGCATATTTGGCCACCAGTTGCAGTATTGGCTGGATTGGCCCCGCAGTGGTGATGCTAATATAACGTTGCTGGATGTGCAGGGTCGTGTTCGTTACCAGGGCAGAACTACCTTTGTAAAGGGCAGGAACTACAGAACTATCGCTACCGACCAGTTACCTGCGGGCATATATTTCCTGAGAGTGCAGTCGGGTGAATTGGTGCAGGTGACCAAGATTCTTATTAATCAGTGATCTTTTTTGAAAAAACCATGCAAATGAGACGCCGCCCTGCTTACCGGGGCGGCTTTTTATGTATGGGTATCAAGTAATTACGTATTATTCTCTATAAAAGGCAAGATATTTAGGGAAATCGGCCTTTCATGCGTGGAAATAAGGAATAGTTCAGTATCTTTGCGGTCCTAATTTTTTAATTAAACCATTTAAAACAGGGAATTATGAACTACGAATTGATGGTGATCTTTACCCCTGTGCTTTCTGAGGACGACTACAAAGCCGCCCAAAAGAAATTCGCTGATATCATTAAAGATAACGGCGGAGAAATCACGCACGAAAATCCCTGGGGATTAAGATCACTGGCGTATCCTATCCGGAAGAAGACTACAGGAATGTATGTTGTTCTGGAATACAATGCGCCATCCGACCTCAATGAGAAGCTGAAAATCCAGCTGAATCGCGATGAAAATGTATTACGTCACATGATTACTGCGCTGGACAAGCACGCTGTTACTTACAACGGTCGCAAAAGACATGGCGTAAATGCTGAATCTAAAACCACTGAAGCTTAAAACTATGGCAGTTAAACCGAAACAAGAAATCAAGTACTTAACGGCCGTAAAAACCGAGAAACGTCAGAAGAAATACTGCCGTTTCAAGAAGTTGGGCATCAAGTACGTAGATTACAAAGACGCGGAGTTTTTGAAGAAATTTTTGAACGACCAGGGCAAGATGTTGCCACGTCGTATTACGGGTAACTCCCTGAAATTTCAGCGTAAAGTAGCCCAGGCTATTAAGAAAGCTCGTCAAATGGCTTTATTGCCTTATGTTACTGACCTTTTAAAGTAAGAAGTTATGCAAATTATCTTAATACAAGACGTAGATAACCTGGGTCAGAAGAATGAACTGGTTAGCGTAAAAAATGGTTACGCCAGGAATTTCCTGATTCCTCAGAAATTTGCGGTAGAAGCAAGCCCTTCCAACATGAAGCAGCTTCAGGAACGCCTGAAAGTGCAGAAAGTGAAAGAAGAGAAACTGCTGGCTGAAATTGCGAAAGTAGTAGAAGTGTTGAAAGCTTCTCCTGTTAAAATTGGCGCTAAAACCGGTACATCCGGTAAGATCTTCGGTAGCGTAACTGGTGTTCAGATTGCCCGTGCAATTAAAGAACAGAAAGGTTATGAAATTGACCGTCGCCGCATCCACATCCTGGATGATGTTAAAGAACTGGGTACCTACAAAGCTCGCCTCGATTTCGGTAAAGGCAACGAAACCGAATTGGAATTTGAAGTAGTAGCTGAGTAATATTCCGACTTGTTTGGAAAGAAGAAAGTCCCGGGCTGAATCAGCCCGGGACTTTTTTTTGTATCAATATGATTGCATTTATGTTTCATTAACGAATGGCAACTGAGTTGTTGATAGATTTGGTTATATTTGTAATGTAACCACAATGAAACCAGCAAAACACATATCAACACCTGATCCTAAATTTGTCGCTATTTTAAAAAGAATGATAGCAGACAAAAAGATAATTCATGAGCATATCCGAAGCGGAAAAAGCTTAAGTGAATTAGAAGCTAAAGGATTTAAGTTTGTTAAGTTCCTATAACGTTTCCCAGCTAAAAGAAGGAGATTATTTATTCACTACCGATTCCGGCATTGTATATAGTGTATATATGCTAGATGAGTCATTATACTTTGATGCATATCCTGAATTTTCAGCTGATGTGCATACACTCGGTTTTGATATGATATCTAATCCCTTAAGGAAAACGCCTTTTGATAAGAGGGTGCGGGTCACTATTTCCAATATTATCATTGATTATCTGACGACTCACCCGGAAAAGGTTTTCTTTTTTGTGTGCGATAGTGCCGATGCCCGGGAAAAAAGCAGAATGAGGATATTCGAATTATGGTATCATCAACGGCAAACAGATACGATTGAAAAATACAACGAATCTATTCATACCGCAGATATGGATATCTATTTTTCTATCATTATTCATTCAAAAACAACCTGAAGAACTATATCCTTTCCTGCTTTCGCCAACTAACCCAATCCACCGCCGAAAAACTCAAATCTTATTAGTATTTTCATACCAATATTCCGCCATGAGTATGAAAAAAATTATCTTCTTCTTTATCGTTGTTGTTACCGCCTCGGCCTGCAGCACCAGGAATCACAGGCCCGGACTTCCCCGGCTGACCACCATCAGCATCCAGGGAGAAAGCATGCCCCAGTATACCTTCCGGTATGATCAGCAGGGCAATCTCGCTGAACTGGTACATCACCGGCCATTAAACGATACCATCAGCACTTTTTCCTATGATCATTCCCACCGGATTACCGGAATGGTATTATCCAACCGGGAAAATAACGTCACAGCAGTAAAAGAGCGCGCTAAAGTCACTTCCTGGGATAAAGATGGTAACATCGCTACCGTACAATACTTTGATGCAAAGGAACAACTGCTCCGCGTTGCCAATGTTCGCTGGAAGAACGGGTTACCCGCTGCCATGAAGTACTCCGATTCCACACAGGCAGTCAGCTGGAATTATGATGCCGCAAACCCTGTAAGAAAAGATATCTGTATCGATAGTTTCTCAGGCAAAAAAGAAGATACCTTAGTTACTTTGAGAACTGCAAAATACGAATGCGAAGATTCTATTAACCCCCTGCATCCCCTGGCCAATCAGTTGCTGCTCAGTCATGCTGTGGCTCCGGTCGTTAACCTTTCTCCCCAGGGTGACTTATCAGACGCTTTTCTGCACCTGAATACCCATAATCCTTTTCTTATCAAGATTACAGAAAAAGAAAAAACACGCTGCCAGCAAGGTTTATTCGAATATGACCGCACTACCACTGTTCAATATGCCTACTATTTCAAACGGCGGCCGCCAATATCCGGCTGGCGCCTGGGTGCATTTACACAGTGAAGGATATACCAAATTGGGAAGCGACAACCATTTTGCACTTGAATATCAATACGAATAACGCGCAATTGGGGATTTTTCATTAACTTTTAGGAGATGAAAATCACAGACCGATTAAAGGCGATGCCGGTTACACTGGTGTTGATCGGCATAAACGTACTCGTATTTCTTTACACCATACTAACAGGAATGAATATATGGTGGGGAGATGGAACCCACCTGCTGCATGCCGGCGCCAACTATTGGTCACTGACCATAGAGCAACAGCAGTACTGGCGGCTGTTCGTCAGCATGTTCCTGCATGCAGGAATGGGCCATCTTTTCACAAATATGCTGGGACTGTTTATTGGAGGCATTTTCCTGGAACCGGTATTGCGTAGTTTCCGTTATGGCCTTGCCTATATGATCACAGGATTAATATCCGACTATGTCAGCATCTGGTATCATAAAGGCGCAGTGGGTGTAGGCGCTTCCGGTGCTATTTTTGGTATTTACGGTGTATTCCTGGCGCTGCTCACCACTCCCCTCTTCCCGGCGGAGATAAGGAAAGCGTTTCTGGCTTATATTGGTTTATTTATAGCATTAAATGTAATCGCTGCTGCGGTTTCACAAGGAGTGGATAATGCAGCGCACCTGGCTGGCTTTCTGAGCGGCGCCCTTACCGGGTATCTTTTCTTTTTTACACTGACAAAAGCAGATGGGGAAAGACTTACCCGCTAAACCTCTTCCGAAATTCTAAATACTTACATTTGTACACTTAAATGCAACAAAAGATGATGAATAAGTTATGGTTTCTGCTGTGTGTATGCGCAATAATGATATTGAGCTGCAAAAACAAAACAGCAGTTAACACCAACGCCACTGCCAACGATTCCACACCGCCTGCTATTAATAAAACTCCCGATGATACCGTTCAGCTGGGTAATAAAACCTTCTTCGTGTACTTTATCGAAAAAACAGATTTCGATAAATTTCCGCTTGCTCCCCCGGATTCCAGCGAAGCAGATGTACTGGCAAAAGACAGCCTCGTAAAAAGGGAAGGTAATAAACTAACCATCCAGCTGGAAAATGGAAAGCAAAAGATCATGGCGAATAACAACAACGACGGCGAAGATTATATCGGCTATACCTATGCCGGCAGTTATCCAGCTATCAAAAGAAAAGGATTTTTTATTACCTACTACGAAGGCAGTGCCTTTGAGCTGGTAAATACCCTGAATGGCGATTCTATGGTAACCTGGTCGGCCCCCGCCGTTTCACCGGATAAAAAGTATATCATCACCGCATCAATGGACCTCGTAGCCGCTTTTGATCCTAATGGGTTTCAACTGTTTTCTGTAAATGGTAACGACATAAAAGCCGTGGGAGAAGCCAGCCTCGACGACTGGGGTCCGGGCCTGGTACACTGGATCAATAACAAAACCATTCTATCTGAATACATTACAATAGACGAGGAAGGAAATACACAAATACGCTATGTAAAAATGGTAATGCAATAACAGTATTTAGTATATTTAGTGAGATATCGCATATCAAATCCACGCTCATGAAAAAACTGTTCACCGCTGGTTTATTAATAGCACTCACCTGTTGCTATACCGCTTTTGCCGCGCTCTCCCCAGTTAATACAAGATTTCAGGCGCCTACCATGAATGTGGAGGGAACTGCCAGTTCAATCGTGAGCAAACTGGATAAATCGTTGATCCTTACCGAAACGCAAAAGCCCAAACTACTTAATATCGTGACTAATTACCTGCGACAAAAAGTCAATATCCAACCACTGCAACAAAGTAACCTGAAAGCTTATACTACCAAGATGAACAGTATGCAAAATGGATTGCATGCAAAGCTGAAACCCCTGCTAACACTCACACAATACACAGAGTTCCTGGGGCTAAAACCTAAATCCTTCGACGACACAAATGTTTTGTCGCAATTATATTACTGAGCAACGCGGATGTTGTCTTTCTCGCTGATTATACTGATTACTTTGATTTTTACTTTTGGATTTTATAAAGGATTAAGGGAGATAGAAGCGGATATATTCGCTCTTATCTCCCTTAATTATTATTGAATCTAAAAATCTAAAAAAAATCCAAAAGTAAAAATCAAAGTAATCAGTATAATCAGCGTAATCAGCGAGAAAGACAACATCCGCGGTCCTCAGATAATAATCTGCCGGTCGCGCGCTACGATACGCCAGTTGGCGCCCACCGCATTGCGCTCCGCTACATATGCTTTTTCATATAGCGCCACGGTGGGGCATATATGTTTTGGTACTCCATACAACACTGTGCCAACGGGATATTGGGTTGCATCCGCTACTTTCAATACCAGGTGCTCTTCACTCTGCGATACAGGTTCTGCTGCCGGTGCATTCAGGAATTGCACCCGTGGCTGCGGATTCTCTGCTGCTACGGATTTATGCCCGAGATCAACGCAAATATGCTGTTCATCGATAACAGAAATCACGCGGCTGATTACCAACGCAGCCCATTTAAACGGCTGCTCCGGCAGATTGGCTGCATAACCCGCATCCCAGAAAATGAAAGTACCCGGACTGCAAGTGATACCTTTCCTTGCTGCATGTACCGGGAACGTGGGTGTGCCACCTGCAACAATCTCCGGCTGTGGTAACCCACTATTTGTTACAGCCGCTGCCAGTGCAGCAACAGGTGCATATGCTTCATCACAACGCCGTTTTCGTATATCCATATCCGTATCATGCAGGTGACCGTCGTATGCGTGTAACCCTACAGGCACTACTCCCGGCAAAGTGTTAAGATATTGGTATAACTCCAGCGCGTCGGACCCGGGCCTGATACCGGTGCGGTTCATTCCTACATTAAGATCCACATATACGGGCAACCGGCGCCCCTGCGCAGCGAAAACAGTACTGATAGCCAGGGCAGCATCAGCGTTGTCGGTAACACAGGAAAAAACGGTATGCGGATACTTCTGTACCAGTTCCAGCAAACGCACAATCTTCGGTCCCACCGGCTGATAAGCCATTAAAGCATCAGCTGCATTTACCATCCCCAGCATCTCTCCTTCGGCAATGGTGGCAAACTTAAAACGCGTTATTCCCTCTTCCATGATCAGCTGTATTACCTCAGCGATCTTACTCGTTTTTACGTGTGGGCGTAACCGTCGTATGTCATCGATCATTGTTTTTAGCAATGAGATGTTATCCTTTATCCTGTCTTTATAAATAACAATTGCCGGAGAATCAATCTGCGCAGCATTTGTAAGTTGATACCATTCCATGCAGAGAAATTTAAACTATACTACGTATAATCATACACGTTATACAAACAAACTTAGGATCAAACAGCCAATTAAACCTGTTACTGATACAATAGTTTCCATTATCGACCAGGTTTTAATAGTGTCTTTCACAGACAAGTTAAAGTATTCCTTAAACATCCAGAAACCGGCATCATTTACATGGGAAAACATCAGGCTGCCCGCACCGGTAGCCAGTACCATCAGACTCGGATTTACACCGGATGCAGCAATCATAGGCGCTACAATCCCGGCGGTTGTGAGTCCTGCTACAGTAGCAGATCCTATACACACCCGGATGATAGCCGCAATACCCCATGCCAGGATTAACGGGTGCAGGTGCATATTCTGAAGCGTGGTAGCAATGTAACTGCTAACCTTGCTGTCGTGCAGCAACTGCGTAAGCGCACCGGAGCCGCCTATTACCAGGATGATAACGGCTACATCCCGCACAGCATCATCCATTACTACCATTACTTTTTTTGCGGGCATTCCTCTTCTCAATCCCAATAAATACATGCCGTTCAACACTGCCAGCAACATCACTATCAACGGCTCTCCCAGCCAGTTGGCCAGTCTGAAAAGAAAAGTATCTTCAGGTATCCATAACTTTACCAAAGCCGTCACCGCCAGTAAAAATACCGGTAACAACGCAGCAAAGAGACTCACAAACATACCCGGCAACTGCTCCTCAGGAATCGGTGGCGCCACAAACATTTTTCCCGGGGGATTGGTGTAGTGTTTCAGGAAACGCGAAAATACCGGTCCCGCCAGCACAATAGCCGGAATAGCCACCATAACACCGTACAACAAAGTAAGCCCCATGTTGGCATGAAACTGCTGTATCAACGCAGTTGGAGAGGGATGCGGCGGCAGGTATCCATGCGTTACTGATAAAGACGCGAGCATAGGAATACCGAGATATACCACCGGTAACTTTGTACGTGCCGCCACGGTGAAGATCAGGGGTACCATCAGCACAAACCCGATATTGTAAAACAAGGGAATCCCCACTATAAAACCAGTGAGCATCAACGACCATTGCACATACTTTGGTCCGAACAGGTTCATTAAACCTCCGGCAATCTTTTGCCCGGCGCCGCTTTCCGCCACCAGCTTTCCAAGCATGCTGCCGAAAACAATCACCACAATCAGGGACCCTAACGTTTTACCTATGCCTGTTTGAATAGACTGCGTGATGTCTGTTACGTTCATATGTAACGCCAGTCCCATCAGCAAAGACACTATAAGGAAAGAGAGGAAAGTATTTAAACGCCACCAGGCGACCAGTATTACCAGCAAGAGGATGGCCGCAATAACAATTAATAAGGGCATACAGCTGTTGTTTTACATGAACATGGAAAACAACAAGATAATAAAATATTATTCGTATCTCAAGGCTATAATCGGATCTAATTTGGAAGCCTTATAGGCAGGATATAAACCTGAAACGAGCCCTACTGCAGCACAGATAGTTACTCCAATAATGATCCAGAACCACGGTACAATGAAAGCAGAGCTCAGTAATACGGAAACAATATTTCCCAGGAGCATGCCCATAATTACACCGATCACCCCTCCCATTACACTGATAATAATAGACTCATACAGAAATTGGGTACGCACTACGTGACTAGTGGCTCCCAACGCTTTGGTAACACCTATTTCGCGGGTCCGTTCGGCTACCGATACCAGCATAATGTTCATCAGTCCAATAGCAGAACCAAAGAGCGTAATAAAGGCAATAACAATAGCAAAGAGGTTTACTTTGCCCAAACTGGAAAAAAGCATTTCTGCAATACTATCGCTCTTGCTGATTTCGAAATTATCTTCTTCATTAATGTTCAATCCGCGTATAATACGGAACAGGCCTGTGGCCTCTCCCTGGGCGGCGTCCATTTGTTTGATATCTTTTACGGCTACTGCTATCTGGTAACTGGCGTTGGGCCGGTTAAATACCCTGCGGGTATTGTTCACCGTGGTGATCACCACGTTATCGGCGCTCATCATTTTGCTGCTGCCTTTTGATGCCAGTACCCCTACTACGCGGTACCGGATGTCTCCCACGCGGATCGTACTGTTCACCACATTTTTAAGCTGTTTGCCAAATAGTTTCTCCGCCACATCAATTCCAAGAATAGCCACATTTCTGCCGGACTGAACATCCAGCTGGTTAAAATCCCTTCCCTGTGAAATCTCATAATTGGAAATCTGCAGGTAGTGTTCATCTCCCCCTATCACCTGTACATTGGGATTCGTTTTCTTATCATCTTTGTATACCGTGGCAATACCGGTGGCCTGGAAAGACACACTCACCACAGCCGGGAAGTGATAACGGTCCCGGAAGGCCACTGCTTCCTGGTAACGGATAATTTTATTGCTGTTGGATTTTTTTACCTTTTTTACATGCTTGTTTCCCTTGGAAGCTTTGTTGTTGTCGTCCCCGATATGCACCTGCATCCCCCGGTTACGGATGGAGAAACTGTTGGCGCCCATGCTCGCAAAGCTGCTGTAGATGCTGTTCTTCATACTGTCGATCGCCGTAAGAATACCTACCAGTACCGTGATACCCAATGCAATGATGGACACAGTAAGACCAGTACGCAACTTGTTGCTGGTTACAGAACGGTATGCCAGGGAAAAAATATCTCTTGATTGCATAATAACGGGTTACCTATAAAGTTAACGTAATATAGCTATTTAATCCATTCAATTTGGGATGAACGGCGGGTAACGGCGATCAGTATAAAAGAGAAGACCGAAGCGGATCAGGTAAATCGCTTCGGTCTTCTCCCTATGTTATAAGCTCACAGCTTTTACATCCAGCATAATAACAGGTTCGGGAACAGGCCCAATACCAGCACCAGTGCTATGGCCAGGATCAGGGCAGCCTTAAAACCGCCTGAAACAGGTTCTACTTCGGGTTCACCCTGTTTAAAATACATGGCAATGATCACGCGGAAGTAATAGTACACGCTGATAGCAGCACACAATACTGCTATGATCACCAGCCATAAAATATGACCATGTTCGATAGCCGCGGCTAAAACAAAATATTTTGCAAAGAAACCAGCTGTAACAGGGATACCAGCCAGGGAAAACAGGAACACTGCCACCGCTGCCGCCAGCAAAGGCTCCTTGCGGGCCAGGCCGTTGAATCCTTCAAAGGTATAATCTTTCAGCTTCATCAGTACCGCAAACACGCCGATAGTGGCAATACTGTAAGCGGCGGAGTACAGGATAATTCCCTGTGCGCCCCTGTTATTCATAGCCACTACTGCGAACAGCATAAAGCCCGCCTGCGCAATACTGGAATAAGCCAGCATCCGTTTTACACTCTGCTGGAAAACTGCGCTGAAGTTACCAAGTATCAGGGTCGCCGCTGTGATAATAGAAAGGATCAGTGTCCAGTGTCCGCTGATGCTGCCACCGGCAAAACTGGTGTGGAACATCCGCAGGAAAGCCACAAATCCACCTGCTTTTACTACGGTAGACATAAAGGAAGTGAATACAGTGGGAGAACCATCGTATACATCCGGTGTCCAGAAGTGGAATGGTACTGCAGATACTTTAAAAGACAGGGCAAATACCATCAGGATGATACCGCATAACGCCAACGGATGCACGCTTTCTGCGCCTAGTCCTAATGCTGCAATATCAAAAGTGCCGGCGGCGCCATAAATCAGGGTAATACCCATGAGCAGGATACCGGTAGAAAAAGATCCCATCAGGAAATACTTCAGGGATGCTTCATTACTTTTGAGGCTTTTCTTATCTGCTCCCGCGAGAATATATTGCGGGATAGACATAATTTCAATCGCCAGGAACAACATCAGCAGGTTACTGAACGAGGTAGCCAGCGAAATACCCGCCAGGATAAAGAATACCAGGGCGAAATAATCAGCTACATGTTCTCCTACCTTTTCAAATTCACTGCCCGACAACAGGAAATATAACAAAGTGGCGCCCAATGCTACAGCGTTGAACAACACACCAAATTTGGTCACTTCAATCATGCCATACATGATATACCCGCCCTGCTCTACAGACGGATATTGCGCCAGATTAGCAATAAATGCTATGAGGATGGCCGCGATGGCAAAAAATTTAATATGCTGCTTATTGCGTACAAATAAACCAACAAACATCAGTACAACGCCCGATAAAGCAGTAGAAATTAGTGCATTCATATTTTTGCGTTACAAAACCCCGTTACAAATTTTTCCATTCCGGTATTCAGTTTTTGGCTGAAGATCAGAATAATTTACTTACCACATCAGACGTGCCGCTCACCAGATCCAGCATAGGTTTGGGATAAACGCCCAATACTATGATCATGATCACCACCAGGCTCAGTGCCAGCGTTTCACCCGGCTGCAGATCTGTAGTAGTTTCGGTTAATTCATTTCCTTCGCCAAATATCACTTTCTGAATCATACCCAGGGTATATACAGCAGAGAGAATGATACCTAATCCGGCAAATGCCATAAACCAGTGATTATATTGGAACAATCCGCTGAACATCAGGAACTCACCAATGAAACCATTGGTCAGTGGTAAACCGATGTTAGCCAGACTGATAATAACGAGGAAAATAGCCATGCGTGGCGCCTTCTGTGCCATGCCACCCATCTGGTCGAGGTTCTTAATCCCTAAGCGGTTCTGAATTACTTCCACGATGATCCACAAACCAATGATATTGATACCATGGTTAAACATCTGTACCATTACCCCCTGCAGGCTTTGTTCGTTGTTGGCGAAAATAGCAGCGCACATCAAACCGATGTGGGCAATGGAAGAGTAAGCAATCAGGCGTTTCAGATCATTTTGTACCATCGCAATGCAGGAAGCATAAATGATACCGATGATGCATAATACAATAGCTACATCAGACCACATGGCAGCGCCCTGTGGCACTACCGGCAGCAGCCAGCGGATCACTCCAAATAAACCCATTTTCACCATTACACCGGAAAGGATCATGGTAACAGGAGTGGGCGATTGCTCGTAAGTATCCGGCTGCCAGGTGTGAAATGGAAATACCGGCATCTTGATGGCGAATGCCACAAAGAACAGCCAGAACAGCCATTTCTGGTCATCCGGATTCAATGCCGCACTTGTAAAGGAAGCCCAGCTGAAGGAATGATCCGGTGTTTGAAAGTAGATATAGATAATACCTACCAGCATCAGCAACGAACCGAGGAAAGTGTATACAAAGAATTTAAAGGTGACGGCGATCCGTTTTTCACCACCCCATAAAGAGCAGAGGAAATAAACAGGTATCAGGGCCAGTTCCCAGAATATGTAAAACTGCAGGGCATCGAAAGCGGTGAATACACCAGTTAAGCCAGCCTGCGATAATAACATCAGACCATAAAAGGCATTGGCCTTTTCGTAGTTGCGGTTATAAATAGTAATGAAAACAAGCAGAGAAGCAATCGCTGTAAGTAAGCAAAGCATCACACCCATTCCATCTAATCCAACACGGAATTGACTTCCCAGCTGCGGAATCCAGTCGGCAACAAAGTTCAGGCTGTCGGGAGCAGTACGAAAGCGGCACCACGATCCAATTGCCAACACCACTGTTGCCAGCGATGAGATCATGCCCAGCACTTTTGGCCCGGCCCCCTTCAGACCAAATGCAATAAGGCCCGCTATGAAAGGAATCAATATTAATAAAACTGTCAACATAATTTATCTGCGCTTGTAACTTCTGCTATTGGTTTATAATAAGAATCCGATCACAAATAATACGATCATACCGATGACCATGGCAAAGATGTAAAAACCTACCTGCCCGTTTTGTACCAGGCGGATCTGCTGACCTCCCCATTGTACACCGCGGCCTACACCGTTCACCAGCTTGTCGATACCCGCCTTTTCCACCGTATCACGGAAGAAACGGGACAATTCATACAATGGTTTTACGATAATAGTATCATACAGTTCATCTATATACCATTTGTTTTCGAGCACTTTTGCCAAACCAGTACTTTCTGTACCCGCATCTTCAAACTTCGTAAATTTCTGACGCGCCAGCAGGATAAATACAATCACCAGCACACTGCTCACACCCATCAGCAACCATTCTGTACCATGCGACAGGTGATGTTCCACTGCAAAAGGTGCAGATGGTGCAAACACCGGCGCCAGGTATTCGGCCAGCATATTCTTTGTTCCAAATACTTCGGGTAAACCAACATAGCCACCTATCACGGAAAGCACTGCCAGGATTACCAAAGGAATGGTGATAGCAGAAGGACTTTCATGCAGGTGATGCTCCTGTTCGTGTGTGCCACGGAATTTACCGGTGAAAGTGATGTAGTATAAGCGGAACATATAAAAGGCAGTCATCAGTGCGCCTACCAGGCCCAGTACATATAATACCGGGTTGTTGGCAAATGCCTGTGCCAGGATTTCATCTTTGGAGAAGAAGCCGGAGAAACCGGGAATACCTGCAATCGCCAGGCATCCTACCAGGAACGTCCATGCAGTAGTAGGCATGAATTTTTTGAGGCCACCCATCTTCCTGATATCCTGTTCGCCACCCATTGCGTGGATCACGGAACCGGAACCCAGGAACAGGAGGGCTTTGAAGAAGGCGTGTGTCATTACATGGAACACAGCCGCTCCATAAGCGCCCACACCGAGGGCAAGGAACATATAACCTAACTGGCTCACCGTAGAATAAGCCAGTACTTTTTTAATATCGTTTTGCTTTAAAGCAATAGAAGCTGCAAACAGGGCAGTAGCCAGACCGATGATCGCGATTACTGTCTGGATATGCGGCGCGAGTGTATAAATCACGTTGCTGCGTGCAATCATATAGATACCGGCGGTAACCATGGTAGCAGCGTGGATCAGGGCAGACACCGGGGTTGGACCAGCCATCGCATCCGGTAACCAGGTATATAAAGGAATCTGTGCTGATTTACCCATTGCGCCAACAAACATCAGCATGGCAATAGCGGTGATAACGCCATTGTTCATTCCCAGCGGCGCCGCTTTGGCAAACACATCAGGGAAAGTAACCGTACCAAACTGCAGGATCATGAAGAAGATGGCAATCAGGAAACCAAGGTCACCGATGCGGTTCATCACGAATGCTTTCTTAGCAGCATTGTTATAGCTGGTATTTTTAAACCAGAAACCGATGAGGAGATAGGAACAAAGACCAACGCCTTCCCAGCCAATGAACATCATCACGTAGTTGGCGCCCAGCACCAGAATCAACATGGAAAACACGAACAGGTTGAGATAAGCGAAATATCTTGCGAAGCTTTCGTCACTTTCCTCATGCATGTAAGAAGTAGAATAGATATGGATCAGGGTACCTACGCCGGTGATCACCAGCAGGAACAAGGCACTTAACTGATCTACCTGGAAGGCGAAAGGAATCTGCAGGGAGCCTACAGAAATGAAATCAAACAGGTGTACTGTCTGAGCAGAAAATCCCGGGGCTTTAACTTCCAGGAATATTAATAAGCTAATCACAAAGGACGCCAGAACTGCGCCACTGCCAACAAATCCTACCAGGGACTTGGATAAAAATCTGCGTCCCAATCCATTCACCAGGAAACCCAATAATGGTAAAAATGGTACCAGCCAAACTAGATTAATCATTTATCAATTCTATTTACGACGTCGAAAAATTTAATAATTAAGAAAGCAGAATTATTAATTTTTCAGCCTGTTAAGAATGTTAATATCTACTGAATGTGTGTTTCTGTAGACCATAGTAATTATAGCCAGTCCTACTGCTACTTCCGCAGCCGCTACCACCATAATAAAGAATACAAAGAGTTGTGCAGCCCCTGCATCTACCCGTCCTGCATCTGCCCACATTTTGGAAAATGACACCATCAACAGGTTTACTGCATTCAGCATCAGCTCTATGCACATAAAAATAATAATCGCATTTCTGCGCATCAGTACACCCATCACACCTATGCAGAACAAGGCGATACTCAGGAATATGTAATATTGAACAGGCATAAAATAAATTACGGGTTAGGAATTACGAATTACAACAGGTAATCCGTATTACTATTCTTTTTTACCAATTACCACGGCGCCGATCATTGCGCTGAGGAACAAAATACTGCTCACTTCAAACGGCACCACATATTGTTTGAACAGGATCATACCGAGATTTTTAATTAACCCGATATCAGTAGCATTTGTGCTCAATGCCGGCATGCTGGCATCGCGTAATGCAGCTACCAGTACCACCAGTAAAGCCCCCCCGCTGATAGCGCCGGCGTACTTCAGCCAGTTGCGTTTCTGCGGTTCCAGGTCAGCATTCAGGTTCATGAGCATCAGCACGTACAGGAACAATACCATGATGGCCCCTGCATATACAATGATATGCACTACTGCCAGGAACTGGGCATTCATCATAATATAGTGCCCGGCTATGGTAAAGAATGTTACGATCAGGCACAACACGCTCGTCACAGGATTCTTACTCAATACCACGCCCAACGCTGATACCAGCGCCACGACCGACAGCACCATGAAAATTATTTGTTGTATACTCATTCCCATCTCTGCTATGTTTGACTATTGTATTTTTAGCTAAATGTGCGCTGTGAATAATATTATTTGCCTTCTTTCGGATGAGGAATCAGCAGATCATCTTTTCCGTAGATAAAACCTTTACGCTGATAGTTTGCAGGAGCAAAAGTTTCAGACATATACACTGCATCTTTGGGACAAGCTTCTTCACAAAAACCACAGAAAATGCAACGGAGCATATTGATCTCATATTTCGCTGCATACTTTTCTTCCCTGTACAGGTGCTCTTCTCCCTCTTTCCTTTCCGCTGCTTCCATGGTAATGGCTTCAGCAGGACAGGCTACTGCGCACAATCCGCAGGCAGTACATCTTTCACGGCCTTCTTCATCCCGGTTCAGTACATGTAAACCACGGAATACGGGACTGAAATCACGTGTCTTTTCAGGGAAACTAACGGTAGCTTTCTTCTGAAAAAGGTGCTTAAAAGTGATCCCCATACCTTTGGCAATAGCAGGGATGTACATCTTCTCGGCGAATGTCATCGGCCGGCGGTCTACTGCTTTCGCCCTGTTAGTTAATGCTTGCATAATGAATGCTTTATTTAATCCACACGTTTGGTGTGTATTTTAATCAGATAATATTAATGTTGACGTGCCAATACCAGTGCCCCGGTGATCAGCATATTTACCAGTGCCAGCGGAATCATGATCTTCCAGCCCAAACGCATCAGCTGATCGTAACGGAATCTCGGAACGGTCCAGCGCACCCACATAAAGAAGAAAATGAAAAACAGTGTTTTCAGGAACAGCGCCACAAATCCGAGGATGGTGACCATATTCGGATCCAGTCCCAGCTGATCCATATACGGGAAGGCATACCCGCCGAAGTACATGGTAGAGATCAGGGCAGAACTGATAAACATGTTGATATATTCCGCAAACAGGAAGAAACCCAGCTTCATGGAAGAATACTCCAGGTGATAACCACCGTTCAATTCGTTTTCTGCTTCCGGTAAATCGAAGGGAGCGCGGTTACATTCAGCAAAAGCGCATACCAGGAAGATGAAGAAGCCTAATGGCTGATATACTACGTTCCATAAACCATGACGCTGTTGTTCCACAATATCCTTTAAGCTCAGGGAACCGGTCAGCATCAGTAATGCGATCAGGGCCAGTCCCATTGGCAGTTCGTAGGAGATGATCTGCGAAGCGGCACGTACAGATGCCAGCAAAGAGTATTTATTATTGGAAGCCCAGCCGCCAATCATGATACCATACACACCCATGCTCACTACGCCGAAGATGAAAAGGATTCCGATGTTCACATCTGCTATCTGCAGGGAAACAGGACGGCCGGCAATTACCAGGGTATCGCCCCAGGGAATCACGGCACTGGTCATACAAGCCACCAACATCGCGATGGAAGGGCCCAGCACGAAAAGAAAGCGGTTGGCGTTGGTAGGAATAATTTCTTCTTTGAAGAAGAGTTTGCCACCATCTGCCAGTGGTTGCAGCAATCCCATAAAACCGGCGCGGTTTGGACCTAAACGGTCCTGGATCCAGGCTGCCACCTTTCTTTCACCCCAGGTAGAATACATGGCCACTACCAATGAAAGTACCAGCACCCCTGATATCAGGAGTACTTTTTCAATTATAAAAAACCAATCTATGCTTAATAAGGTCATACTTACACGTAATTACGATTGTTACTTCTTAAAATCATCAGAGTGAGCCGGGCCGTCGATCTTCGACAAATCAATGTCCGGTCTGTTTACCTGGCTTTCAGAGTGAATATTAAACAACAGTTTGGGTTGTCTTCCGTCCAATACATCCACCAGCGGATCTTTAGGTTTTACAGTATTCACGTAATGCCCCTGGGAAATAACGCTGTTACGTTCTATTTTGCGTGGACCTTCAATGATCCAGTCTTTTGCTTCTTTTTTATCAAAGCGGCAAACATCGCAGATAAAGTCTTCCACTTCGCCGTATTTATCTTTACGGGCGGTTACGCGGAATACTTCGTCGCCGCGCATCCAAAGCACAGTTTTACCGCAGCATTTTGGATTTTCGCAATTGCGGTGTGCATCTACCGGTTTCAGGAACCATACGCGGTTTTTGAACCGGAAAGTTTGATCGGTTAAGGCCCCTACCGGGCAAACGTCAATGACGTTACCGATGAAGTCATTATCGAGCGACTGGGAGATGTAGGTGCTGATTTCAGAAGCATCACCACGGCCCAGGATGCCATGTTCGCGTTTTTCGGTAAGCTGATCAGCGGTGTACACGCAGCGGTAGCAAAGGATGCAGCGCGTCATGTGCAATTTGATATGATCACCGAGATCTACTTTATCAAAAGTTCTGCGTTTAAATTCGTAGCGGGTGCTGTCGGCGCCGTGTTCGTAACTCAGATCCTGCAGGTGGCATTCCCCGGCCTGATCACATACCGGGCAATCCAGCGGGTGATTGAGCAACAGGAATTCCACTACTCCTTTACGAGCATCCAGTACTTCCGGGGAAGTGATGTTGGCTACTTCCATACCATCCATTACAGTAGTACGGCAGCTGGCCACCAGTTTAGGCATGGGGCGTGGATCGGCATCGGAACCTTTGGATACTTTTACCAGGCAGGTACGGCATTTACCGCCGCTGCCCTGCAGTTTGGAATAGTAACACATGGCCGGCGGCACTACCTCTCCTCCTATCTTCCGGGCCGCATTCAGTATGGTTGTACCGGGTTCCACCTCCACAGAGATGTTATCGATTTTAACCTTAAATAATTTTATTTCCTCCGCCATCTTAATATCTTTTGTGCTCGCGGGGAGCAACGTTTATTTTATATATTGATTCTTTATTTCAGTATATGCATACCCGTTATACAGCAGCTGGTGTTGGCGCCGGCAATGGGTCTGCGTAATGAGCCAGACCGAAATTGCGGGTCTGTGATTCTTCAGGATTTGCCACATGCCATTCAAATTCATCGCGGAAGTGGCGGATAGCTGCTGCTACCGGCCATGCTGCTGCATCGCCAAGCGGGCAGATGGTGTTTCCTTCAATTTTGCGTTGAATATCCCACAGTAAATCGATGTCGCTCATTTTGCCTTTACCATACTCGATGTTCTGCAGCACTTTCTTCATCCAGCCAGTGCCTTCACGGCAAGGGCTGCACTGACCGCAGCTTTCGTGGTGGTAGAAGCGGGCAAAGGTAAGGGTATTGCGCACAATACACTGGTCCTCGTCCATTACAATAAATCCGCCGGAACCCAGCATAGAGCCTGTTGCAAAGCCGCCATCGGCCAGGCTTTCATAGGTCATCATACGGGTTTCACCTTTTGCTGTTTTCAGCAGCAGGTTAGCCGGTAACACCGGAACGGAAGAACCGCCGGGGATACAGGCTTTCAGGCGTTTGTTATTTTTGATACCACCGCAGTATTCGTCGGAGTAGATGAATTCTTCGACGGAGATATTCATTTCTATCTCATAAACGCCGGGTTTGTTGATATTACCGCAGGCAGAAATGAGTTTGGTGCCGGTAGATTTGCCGGTACCGTATTTAATATATTCGTCGCCGCCGATGTTGATAATAGGCACTACTGCAGCGAGTGTTTCCACGTTATTTACTACGGTTGGCGATTGCCATAATCCTTTTACCGCGGGGAATGGTGGTTTGATGCGCGGATTACCGCGTTTCCCTTCCAGGGATTCTATCAGGGCAGTTTCTTCACCACAGATGTAAGCGCCTGCACCACGTTGTACGTATATTTCGAGATCGAAGCCGGTGCCCTGGATATTTTTACCCAGCCAGCCTTTATTTTTTGCTTCTGCAATGGCCTGTTCCAGGATGTCCGGAATCCAGGCGTATTCACCGCGGATGTAGATGTAGCAACTGTTAGCGCCGAGGGCAAAGCTGGAGATCAGTAATCCTTCAATGAGGAGGTGGGGGATGAATTCCATCAGGTAGCGGTCTTTGAACGTACCTGGTTCCGACTCATCTGCATTGCAAACCAGGTAGCGCGGAACGCCTTCCGGTTTGGCGATGAAACTCCATTTCAGGCCGGTAGGGAAACCCGCACCGCCACGGCCTCTCAGGCCACTCTTCTTCACTTCATCCAGTACGCCGTCCGGCCCCAGGGTTTTCAGCGCTTTTTCAGCTGCAGCATAACCGCCGTTGCTCCGGTAGGTGTCATAGTACCGGATGCCTTCAATATGTGCTTTATCTAACAGTAATTTGCGTCCCATTGTCTTCCTTATGGTGTAATGTTACCGGTATTCCCGGCGCCATTATCAGATTTGTGTATATCTTTTATGCCTTACGTATGCCGTGTTGCGAAATGCGTTCTGCCAGTCTGTAAAACAGGAGCCCGGCACTTACGCCACAAATAACGGAAACCAGCCAGTTATCGATCCGCCATAATGCGGTGAGTAACGCCATCAGCAGTATTGCTTCCGCTACCTGTAATTTGTGGCGCTGATACATTTCCTTAAAACGCATGATCAGGTTATTTTTTGGATGCATCAGTTGGCGTTTGCTTTAGATCTGCATTCTGCGATGATTTCATCTACTTTAGCCGGTGTAAGGTGCTCCCGGTAATGTTTTCCCAATTGCATCATGGGAGCATAACCACAGGCGCCGAGGCATTCCACCGTTTTAAGGGTAAACAGCCCGTCGGCGGTAGTTTCACCTACGCCGATACCCAGCTTATTTTTAATGTAATCAATGATCTGATCAGAACCACTTACCATGCACGGGCCTGTTTGGCACACCTCAAATAAATAGGTGCCTACCGGTTTCAGGTTAAACATGCTATAGAAAGTAGCTACCTCATACACTTCAATTGATTGCAGTTGCAGTAAAGTTGCAACGTAGTCCATTGTTTCTGCACTCAGCCATCCACCAAATGCTTCCTGAGCCAGGTGCAACACCGGTATCAACGCACTTTTCTGCTTCCCTTCCGGGTAGCGTGCAATGATTTCTTTTACTTTATTCAGTTTCTCTTCAGAAAATTGAACCACAGCCATTATTTTATTCAGCTTTAATCTTCGAAATATTCAATAGCGTAACTACGCATCCAGTTCACCTGCGATCAGGTTCAGGCTACTCATACAAACGATCGCATCGCTCAACATGGCGCCTTCCACCAGTTCGGCGTAGGCCTGGTAGTAAATGAAGCATGGACGACGGAAGTGCAGCCTGTAAGGACTACGGCCACCATCGCTGATCAGGTAAAAACCAAGTTCGCCATTGGCGCCTTCCACTGCGTTGTACACTTCACCCGGAAGCATGTCTGCTTCACCCATCACAATTTTAAAGTGATAGATGAGCGCTTCCATCTTTGTATAAACATCCTGTTTTTCAGGGAGGTAATAAGCAGGTACATCTGCGTGGAACACATCTGCCGGCAGGCTTTTCACCTTATCCATGGCCTGGCGGATGATACTGAGACTTTCCCACATTTCTGCGTTACGCACCTGGAAACGGTCGTAGCTGTCGCCGGTAGTACCTACCGGTATGGAGAAGTCGAAATCCTGGTAAGAGCTGTAAGGATTGGCTACACGTACATCGTAATCCACGCCTGCTGCGCGCAGGTTTGGACCGGTGAAGCCGTAGCTGAGTGCCCTTTCTGCAGTGATAGCACCTACGCCCTGTGTACGTTCCATGAAGATACGGTTACGGGTAAGCAGGGTTTCAAACTCTTTCAGTACAGCAGGATATTCGTTCAGGAAGCGTTCTATTTTTGCGAAAGCTGCGGGTGTGAAATTTCTTTCAAAGCCCCCAATACGACCAATGTTGGTAGTAAGACGGGAACCGCAGATCTCTTCATATATTTCGTATATCAGTTCACGGTAGGTCATCACGTATACGAAACCGGTTAATGCGCCGGTATCTACTCCCATTACGGAGCTACAGATCAGGTGATCTGCAATACGCGCCAGCTCCATGATAATAACACGCAGGTAATCCACTCTTTTAGGCGTTTCAATGCCCAGGAGCTTTTCTACGGTCAGTAACCAGCCCATATTGTTAATAGGGGCAGAGCAGTAGTTCAAACGGTCTGTCAGTGGCGTGATCTGGTAATAGGGGCGGCGTTCAGCGATCTTTTCAAATGCGCGGTGAATATACCCTACGGTAGAAACAGCGCTCACAATGCGTTCGCCATCGATTTCCAGAATGTTCTGAAATACGCCATGCGTGGCCGGGTGTGTAGGACCCAGGTTGAGCGTGGTCGTATCTTTTTCTATAGAGCCTTCCGGCAGCTTTATATGTTGTTTCTGATCTAACATAACCTCGTTGTATTAAAGATTTCCTCCCCTTCCAAACATCTCATCATCTTTATCAATACGCATGGAGTCTTCCAGCGGAAATTCCTTTCTCATGGGGAAATAGGTCATTTCGTCCACATTCAGCACACGGATCAGGTTGGGATGTCCTACAAAGTTGATCCCGTAGAAGTCGTAAGTTTCGCGTTCCATCCAGTTGGCCGATGCGTACAGCTGGGTAGCGGTAAAAACGTCCGGTTTGGCTACGGGTGTGAATACTTTCAGACGGAGCCTGATGTTATCCTGCAGGTTGTGCAGGTGATATACTACTGCCAGTTCTTCGTTTTTCCTGTCGGGATAATGCACTGCGGTGATATCCGTTAAAAAACGAAAACGCAATTCCTCATCATCAAACAGGAATTGCATTACTTTCAGGTTATAATCTTTCTGTGCGGTGAGGGTAAGCAGCCCAAACGGCTCTTCAAAGCCGGTTAGCACATCTCCAAACTTCTCCGTCAGGCGTTGCTGTATGCGTTCGTTTGTTAAAGACATTAACAATTTGAAATTTACGATTTACAATTAACCATTCCCCTCTCCTTACTTGATACCGTAAGACTCCATCAGTTCTTTATACCTGTCGGAGTTACGGCGGCGGAGACTTTCCTGGCCTACCAGGGCCTGTATTTTCATGAAGCCATCGATGATACCTTCCGGTCTGGGAGGGCATCCTGGCACATATACATCTACCGGGATCACCTGGTCGATTCCCTGTAATACAGAGTAAGTATCAAATATACCACCGCTGGAAGCGCAGGCGCCTACGGCCATTACCCAGCGTGGCTCTGCCATCTGCAGGTATACCTGGCGCACAATAGGTCCCATTTTTTTGGAAATGGTACCCATTACCATGAGTAAATCGCACTGGCGTGGCGTAAAGGCCATACGTTCTGCCCCGAAACGGGCCATATCGTAAGTAGCCGCCATGGTAGCCATGAATTCGATTCCACAGCAGGAGGTAGCGAATGGTAAAGGCCAGATGGAGTTTTTACGCGCCAAACCTATTACCTTGTCAAAAGAGGTGGCATAAAATCCTTCACCGGAATATCCCTCGGGGATTTCCACCATCTTCACCTTGTTATTATATTGAACCGGACGAGCCATTGGTTTTAATTTAAAGAGTTAATTAATCTTCCCATTTCAGAGCACCCTTCTTTGTGATATAGATAAATCCACACAAAAAGAAGCCCACAAACATCAGCACGGCCGTAAAGCCTTCCCATCCCAATTCCCTGAAATTAACCGCATAAGGGTAGAAAAAGATTACTTCTACATCAAATAACACGAAAAGAATAGCGGTCAGAAAGTATTTGATGGCTACCGGCTGGCGGGCGTTACCCTTTTGCTCGATACCACTTTCAAAGTTGATAAGCTTGTCGCTGGTTTTGCGTTTAGGACCTAAAAAGTGAGTAGCTAACATCGTGATCCCAACGAAACCTAAAGCAGCAATTAATTGCAGTACTATAGGGAAATAGCTAAAAGGAGTAGTCGTTGCTGACAAAAATACAGTTTCTGTATACATAAGCTTCCCGATAAAAACATTGTCCGAATGCGCAAAAATACTGTAAGTTGACCAATTATCAAATCTATTAAGAGTTAAAATATTATCTTTTTTCACCAACCGGAAACTAAAAAACCTCCTGCGGGTACAGGAGGTTTTTAGCAATTATATGTAATTAATAACTATTTCTTGTTCTGACCCTGCTTTGCAGCTGGTTTGGCGGCTGGTTTTTCACGGGCAGCCATATTTTCGTTGATCTGTTTAACAGCGGTGTTATTCGGATCTAAGGCAGTCAGTTTATCAGCATATACTTTTACATTGGCTTTATCTTCCTTAAAGTAGTAGTATAACAGCTCATAAGTGTAAGCGTTGATCAGCGTACCCCTGTTTTTAGCAGGATCAACTTCAGAGATTTCTATGTATTTATCATAGAAAGGTTTTGCTACACCGGCCTGGGCCTGTGGATCTTTAGCAAAATTGCTCTGGCCTCTCCAGTAGTAACCGGTACCCAGCTCAGGTTTTGCTTCAATTACTTTCTGGAAAGCAGAATCGGCTTTAGCCAGCAAAGTAGTATCGAAAGGCTTAACATTTACGGCACCGTAGTAGTAGTTGATACCTACGTTGAAGTAATCGATCGCCTGCAGTTGCTCTTTATTAGCGAGAGATAATTCGTTCGCTTTTGCATACCATTCTGCCGCAGCAGTGTAGTTACGGGCTCCTTTCAGCTGCTCTGCGATCTGGATAAAGGTTTCCGGATCTTTTGTAGTGATAGAACCTGCATATTTTTCCAGGTAAGCCAGGGCCTTTGTATTGTATTGGTTCTGGGTAGCGGAATCAGAAGATTTCAGCTTCATGTAGATGGCTGACAACAGTTTGTAATCCGCAGAATCCAGTTTGCTTTCTCCCACCTGCTGCACATAAGTATCCATTGTTTTCTGCGCGTTCAGGGAATCACCTTTCTGGAGGTAAGAGTCCCCGATCAGCAGTACCAACTGGTTCTTATAGGCGTCGGTGGCATTTGGCAATGCTGCCTGACCTTTACTGATAGCGGCATCATAATCTTTCTTGAAGAAAGAAATAGAAGCTGACAGCAGTTCATTCTTGGTTTTATCAGCAGGATCGGCTACCGCCATATATTTCTCCAGGTATTGCGCTGCATTTTCCCAGGAAAGCTGATCTTTTTTAGGAGTGGTGTAGAACAGGAACAGTTCATATAAGGCCGGACCATATTTCGGATCCATGTTGGTGGCTTTCGTATAATCTGCTACTGCTTCTGCTTTCAGCCTGGCGTTATAGTTCACCAAACCCTGTTTCATTACTGCTTCAGCGTTGTTTGGATCAAGTTCCAGTGCTTTTTCATAAGTGGTGATGGCTTTACCGCCGTTTTCACCACCGAGGAAGCGGTAAGCATCTCCCAGCTCAATATAATCGGCTGCAACGGGAGTATATTGTTCTTTTTTCTTACGGCCTTCGTTGTTCAGGAGTTTCTCCATTACAGTGAGGGCATAAGCGCGGTCGCCACCTTTGATTTCGCTGTTTGCATCAGCAATAGCGCGGGCAACATCTCCATCGCGGCCCTGTGTGGCGGCGCTGGCGGCATCAAATTTCTGTTTTGCGGCGGCGGCATTACCATTGATCAGATCAATACGGCCCATACCAGCCTGCAGTAAAGCAGATGTGGGTACTGCCTGTAAGCCTTTTTGGAAGGTAGCAGCAGCACCTGCAGCATCATCCATTCCGAGTTGGGCTATACCGAGGTAATAATACGCTTTGTCTTCCGTAGGCTTTGCTGCGATCACTTTCTCTAAATTCTGCTTGGCAGACAGGTACTTACCGTAATACAGGTCTTTCAGTCCGTCCTCCACAGATTGGGCCATCACACCGCTTGAGGCGGCGCAAAGCAATGCTACGATTAAACTTTTCCGTTTGTTCATGCAATCTGGTTTTTTAGTTTTAGTTGTGTTTTTCTTCTACTTAAGGTTGGCTTCCCTGAATACTACATTCAATCTCGCCGGGAATAAACGGAACTGCTTCATTACCAGCTGTCCCTCATAACTACCGAGAAAGGTTGCAAATCCACTGCCAAGTCCATGATATGGTTCTTTCAGGCAATAGAAGAAGCCGCGTTTTAACGGATAGGTGCCAATACCAATATAGGCCTGGTATGGCTTAACAAATTCTGAACCATTGTCTGCTCTTAGTCTGACTACAGATACCTCACGTGTAAAAGCCATAGACAATGAATCGTTCGGATCAGAGATCCAGCTAACACCTATAACACCAATCGCGTCTTTGTTTTTTGTCACATAATCCACCACCTCCGGGTTGGTTTTCGCAGCCATTGTATTGGTTGGCAGAGGTTTACCCTTGTTGATGGAATCCATGATATACCGCACGGTGCTTGAGTTGGCATTGTCAAACACCAGTTGCCACTTCCTGTCTTTATTGGTGCCGTCCATAATCTCACGTACCTGATTCATATTCAACACAGAATCAGGATTCTCCTTATTTACCACCAGCGCAAGCGCGTCCCAGGCAAGTAAAAGGCTGTTAGGCGTAATTTTTATTTGCTTGAAGTAATCGCGTTCCTGCTGGTTGAAATCGCGGGTAACGATTACCAGGCGGGCACTATCATTTAAAAGATCTTTAAAGCAATCAGCCTCCGGTTTATAGGTAGGGATGATATGTGCTTTTGGATACAGCGATTGAAAAACTTTTATTTCCGAATCAATCAGCGGCTTATATGTCTCATCCACACTTATATGGATGGTGCCTTCTGTAGCTGTATCTAATTTTTTCGCATTTGGATTCTGTCCGCAAGCGGCCATCATCAATGTAATAGCTGCTAAATATACAGCATTCATTCTTTCTAAACTGAAAAACATATCACACCTCTTTAGTTCCTGTTAAAAAAAAGTTTTCTCACTCCATTATAAACCCTAAAGAGGCCGTAAACTATTAAAACCGCACCAACAATACTCATCATCTGTGGCGATATTCTGAATTCCCCGAATCCCAGTTTCTCCGCAAAGATTGCGAACAAACCAAAGAGGATAAAAAATATTCCCCTGATCAGCTCACCCATTGGCCGATACCTGTTTTCCTGCCGTCTGCTTGTTTGTTCTTCGTGTGTTTCCATGTTGCGAATTACAATTATACAAAAAATAATTTTTTAATCGGTCATAGAGAATTTTAGAGGAATGTTAAAAAACTGACTTAAAACCGCACCCTTTTGCTTGTCCAGCCGCAATTTGAGGCATTTTTTCAACATGTTGTTATTTTTTGATTTACAATATGATCATTTACTGACTATTACAATTTGCGGCAAATACTTCTTTGTAACTCATAAATCCCCGTTTTTTTCTTCTAATTCCTGTTAAAAGATGCAAATACACCCACATTTCCATAATATCTTGTAGGTTTGCGGCCTGATATTCAAATATTCATCCGCATGAAGATATTGATGGTTTGCCTGGGTAATATTTGCCGCTCCCCCCTTGCAGAAGGGATTATGAGGCACCTGGCAGCAACAAGGGGACTGGACTGGGAAATTGATTCTGCCGGTACCGGCAACTGGCACGTGGGCCATTCACCAGATCACCGCTCCATAAAGGAAGCCCGGAAAAATGGTGTGGATATCACCGGCTTACGGGGCAGGCAGTTCCAGACCGCCGATTTTGATACCTTTGACCGCATCTATGTAATGGACAGGAATAATTATGCCGATGTGCTGCGCAAAGCCCGGAACAACTCGGATAAAGCAAAAGTAGCCTTCCTGCTGCCGGATCAGCAGGATGTACCTGACCCCTGGTTTGACGATGCCCTGTTTGCTCCTGTTTATAAAATGATCTATCAGGCCTGTGAAAACATCGCAGACCAGCAACCATAAAACTTTTAATATTTTTCAGAGATGATAAAGCCCGGTATTCCTAAAGGCACCCGTGATTTTGGCCCGGTGGTAGTGAGAAAACGTAATTATATTTTCCAGACCATCCGCGAAACCTTTGAGGTATTTGGTTTCCAGCCGTTGGAAACACCCGCGATGGAGAATTTATCCACCCTCACCGGCAAGTACGGAGAGGAAGGAGATAAACTGATTTTTAAAATTCTGGATAATGGGGAGATCTTTGAGCGCGCACAGCAAGCGAAAGACAGCCGTGAGCTGGCATCTCTAATAAGCGAAAAGGCACTTCGCTATGACTTGACCATTCCTTTTGCAAGATACGTTGTCATGAACCAACATGAACTTGCCTTGCCCTTTAAAAGATATCAAATGCAACCAGTATGGAGAGGCGATCGTCCTGCAAAAGGCCGCTATCGTGAATTCTATCAGTGTGATGCAGATGTGGTAGGTAGCAATTCCTTACTTAATGAAGTAGAATTATTACTGATCTACGACACTGTCTTTACTAAATTAGGTATGCAAGGATATGAACTTCGCATCAACAACCGGAAAATATTGGCAGCTTTAGCGGAGCTGGTAGGCAAACCTGCCTTGCTTACTGATATCACCATTTCCATCGATAAACTTGATAAAATTGGAATGGATGGTGTAAAAGGTGAACTGAGTGATCGGGGATTGTCTGAGGCGGATATTACAATCATTGAAAACTTTCTCGGTATCCAGGGAGATAATAAATCAGTTCTGGAACAGCTTCGAAGTCTTTTTGCCAATTCAGATACCGGTAAAAAAGGCATTGAAGAATTGGACTTTGTGCTACATTCCGGATACACGACATTTAATACCACACCCATATTAGATCTTACACTCGCACGTGGTTTAAATTACTACACCGGACTAATCGTGGAAGTAAAAGCCCCGGCTACCGTGAAAATGGGCAGCATTGGCGGTGGTGGCAGATATGATGACCTTACCGGCCTCTTTGGCCTGCCAGGTATTTCCGGCGTAGGGATCTCCTTTGGCGTTGACCGTATTTACGATGTGCTGGAAGAACTGAAACTATTCCCGCAAACGGCGCAGCAATCTACCAAAGTATTATTCCTCAACCTGGGAGAAGCCAGTTCCCGCGCAGCTTTCAGCTATATGATGCAATTACGTCAGCAGGGCGTTGCCGCGGAGTTATTCCATGAACCAGCGAAGATGGATAAACAAATGAAGTATGCAGATAAAAGAGCGATTCCTTATGTCATTATCCTCGGAGAATCTGAACTGCAGGAAAACCTGGTAAGCGTAAAAAACCTTACCACGGGCCAGCAGGAGAAGATCAGCGGGGCGGAATTGATCAGCTACGCATTTTGAATAAACTCATTTCAAAATAAACAAAGAGGGCTGCACAATTAATTGTGCAGCCCTCTTTGTTTATCAGAAGAAACTAACTATTTAGCACCTTTAAATGCATCCAAACCACATTTCAGCCAGTCTGCATATGCTTTTGGGTCCGGTGTGTAACCAACAGGATGTGTCAGCAACTTTTCATCAGGACTAATTAATACATAAAATGGCTGGGAGTTATTGGAGAAGTTTTCTGTTTGCATAGTGGCAAACTTGTCTCCTATTGTTTTAATCTCCTTTTTAAACCCATTGCTGGTAGTAAACAGGAATTGCTGATCTTCGGGCAATAACTTCCTGTCATCCACGTAAAGAGAAACCAAAATGTAATCTTTCTCTATCAACACTTTTACTTCGTCTTTAGGCCAAACGTTCTCCTCCATTTTACGACAGTTAACGCATGCCCAACCCGTGAAGTCAAGCAACAGGGGTTTGTTTTGCTCTTTAGCCAGTTTGAGTGCTTTCTCGTAATCGTTTACTACATTGGCTTCCACTCCTTTGGCCGCATCTTCTCCATAAATGCTGTAATTCAACGGTGGGGGAAATCCACTGATGAGTGAACGGTTCGCATATTTAGTATTGGTGACTCCTGGCAACAGGTATACTGTAAATGCCAGGAAAATCAAGGCAAGAACGATTCTGCCTTTGCTAAGTTTCTTAATCGGAGAATCGTGTGGGAAACGAATTTTCCCAAACAAATACAATACAATACAAAATCCGATAATGATCCAGATAGCAAAGAATACTTCGCGTTTCAGAAGCCCCCAATGCTTAACCAGATCCGCATTTGAAAGGAACTTAATGGCCATCGCCAATTCCAGAAAACCTAATACTACCTTTACAGAAGTAAGCCATCCCCCAGATTTGGGCAATGAATTAAGCCACCCTGGAAACAGTGCAAAGAGCGCAAAAGGTAACGCAAGTGCAAATCCAAACCCGGCCATACCTACCGACAACTGAATAGCTCCACCATCTGTCGATAAAGAGCCCGCCAGTAAAGATCCCAGAATAGGACCAGTACATGAGAAAGACACAAGGGCCAATGTTAATGCCATGAAGAAAATTCCAACAAGACCTCCCACACTGCTTTTGGCATCTACTTTATTAGCCAGGCTACTTGGCATCTGGATTTCAAAATAGCCGAAGAATGAGATAGCGAATACAATGAAAATGACGAAAAAAGTAAGATTTAGCCAAATGTTGGTGGAAATATTATTCAATATTTCCGGATTCAATGAATCCAGGAAGTGGAATGGCAAGCTGAGAAGTACATATATCAGGAAAATGAAAAAGCCGTATATGATAGCGTTCATCACCCCTTTTTTCCTGTCCTTTGATTGTTTTGTAAAGAATGATACTGTTAATGGAATCATTGGGAATACACATGGTGTAAACAACGCGATGAACCCTCCTAACATACCAAGAATAAATAACCCCCAGAGGCTCTTTTTGGCACTGCCTTCCTGGCCTGTGCCACCACAATCTTTTACAGGATGTTGTAAATCGATAGCTGTGCGCTTTAATGTTTGCGCATTATCCGCAGATTCCTGTAAGCCAGCGGCCACATTTATCAGGTTACCTGAAGCGTCTTTATTGAACTTAAAAGCCTCTTCTTCCGGCCCGGCTACCTCTTCTCCTTTCAGTGCCATATAGTTAACACTGCCTTTGATGCTGGCGGGAACTGGTCCATCGAATTTTACCGCTGCCACCAGTTCTACCTCATTTTCAAAATATTTGATTTCCAGATTATCGAATAATGGTTCTTTGCGGTTTTCCAGTTTACCATTTTCTGTGATACCTGTAATAGTGGCTTTTACGCTGCTATCCAGTACTACCCTGGTATTAGGATCATCGTTTCCCATTGTGGTGGAAAAAAGCAACCAGCCTTTTTCTACAGTGCCCTTCAGATGCAGCACATATTCCTGGTCAGTTTTCTTTTCTGCAGAAAACTGCCATTTAACAGGCTTCGGGCTTGCGTCCTGCGCGTTTGCACTAAGTGCGAACAGGGCAAAGACAGGTATTAGAAATGAAAGCAAATGCTTCATATAGTCAATAGGCTTTAAATAATATAAATCTGAGAAAACAAGAAACGAGTTCCGTTGAGGAACTCGTTTTGCAAGTATTGTTATCAGTTACCGGATTCAATTTATTTTCCTCCAACACTTACTGCAAATTCCACTTCTTTCGGTGGCAGGCACTGATGGTCATCACAAACCATGTACTCCACAGATCCTTTTACTTTGGTAGCGGCTTTGCCTTTTACCGTTACTTTTTGTACAAAGTCTACAGAGCTTTCGTAGAATTTCAGTTCTGAGTTAAAGTTTTTGTCGAATGACTTATGCAGTTTACCTACTTCTTCCACCTTACCTACAGCGGCAGTCAGTGGATTTTTGGTGAACTTAAACGAGGTAGCTACCGGACCTTCTCCCGCTTCCTGTGCGTACAGATGCCAGCCGGCATCGATCGTAGCAGTAGCGTGTACTTCGTAGGTAGTGGCATTCACCTTCTTCGCAGTAAAGCTCCATTTTACCGGGTTCTCTATCTGTGCACTTGCCAGGATGGGCAAGGCGAATAAAGCCAGTGCTGTTAATAATTTTTTCATGCTTTTCTTTTTAATTGGTTGGTTGATTTTAATCTATCTAGTTGTTATTGATCAGACTTTGTAAGATCAGCTGCCCGTCTGTATTACCCAGGGCCAGGCTGGTAGCCCTTTCCGGGTGAGGCATCATACCAAAAACATTTTTTGCTTTGTTACAGATGCCTGCTATGTTACGGATGGCGCCGTTATGGTTAGCAGTTTCAATAATGTTGCCAAACTCATCGCAGTAGCGGAATAACACCTGGTTGTTCTTAAACAGCTCATCCAGGGTAGCGTCGTCGGCATAGTAACGGCCTTCTCCGTGTGCGATCGGGATCATTAATGGTCTGCCGGCTACATCTTTGGTGAGGGATGCAGTGGTATTTTCGCTTTTCAGGTATACATTTTTGCAGATGAACTGCTGGTGCTGGTTCTGTAATAATACGCCCGGCAGAAGACCTGCTTCACATAATACCTGGAAACCGTTGCAAACACCAATGACACGGCCACCTTTGTTGGCAAATTCAATCACACTCTGCATCATAGGGCTAAATTTCGCAATAGCGCCGCAACGCAGGTAGTCGCCAAAGGAAAAGCCGCCCGGTAATACGATACAATCTTCTGTGCTGAATGCGCTCAGGTCTTTATCCTTATGCCACAGTTCTATAACTTCCTGTCCCAGGTCATTACGCAGGGAATCAATCATATCATGATCACAATTAGAACCGGGAAAGGTGACAACGCCAAATTTCATCTGAAAATGTTTTGTGTTTATGTGTAAATAATGCTTTTAAAAAACGTTTTTCCCCACATTTTTGCCACCATTTATACGAATGACAAAACTAATGGGAAAGGACAAAATTACTTCGCCGTTCGCAATTTTCCATTGCCGTTTGTCCTGATTTAACAAATTACTGGTAATCAGGCCCTTAAAATGAAGGAATCAGCTGAAATATTGCATAACAATCACATATGCCAGTGCAAAGAAGTGGATAATGTTGGCAAAAGTGTCGTTGGTAACCGACCAGAATACGTTACCGGCGAACATAGAAATCGGCAAAACTGCCAGTACCCAGTAGGCTGCTGAAAAGTGAACATTAAAGAACGGTACCATCATGGCTACCAGTACATATATGATGAGTGCCGCCCATATTTTACGGCCCTGTATCAACATTTTTTTAAGCGGGCGCTGCAACAGCAGCCATCCTATCACGAAAAAGAGCAAACAGGCGATCATGGCGCCCCAAACCTTATAATCGGTGATCATGGGCAACGAGGCGCCTATATTCGGGATTTTCCAGAGCAGGGTCATCTGACCGGTGAGGAACAGGTAGGTGCCCATCAGGTATAACGGACAAATCAGGCCCAGCAGGGCAATGATCCATTCCGCCAGCCGGAAAGCCCGCATAATCAGCATGCTGGACAGCAACAAAGAACAGAATATAACAGAAGGAAAGTAAAAGAGCCCGCTTATCCCCAGTGCAAACCCGATATTAAACACTACATCACGGGCGGAGGTACGTGTATACAACTTCGTTATACTGGTAAATACCCACAACATGATGAGGTTTACGATCAGTGCCGGAGAAAATACGTTCCAGCTTTGCAGCATGGACGTAAACAGCAGGTAACACATGGCTGGCAGGTAAGTAGGCCGCGGAAATAACCGGTGATGATTAATGATACGGGTGAAAAGCAGGGATTGCAGAAACAGCAGTAGCACGGCCATTGACGTAAACACCAGCGGGCTGCCGCCTGTAAACGTATGCATCCATTTCACCAGCAGGTGATACAAAAGCCCTTCTGATCCGTCTGCCATATAGGTAGATGGGTGGATCAGATAGTAAAACTTAACAACCAGCGTGTATATTAACAACAGCAATACCGTTAGCGGATTGCCTGAGCGGAAAAATCTTATCACAGTGCAAAGGTGTGATTAAAAGTCAATTTTAGCAAAGCAAATATAATTCCTGTAAATGCATGGTATCACTACCGTACGGCCACTGATTTGTTTGCCATACCGGGGCATCCAGGTGAAACCCTTATCCAGGTTACGCAGCGTAGGCATGCGGTTCACTTTACCTCCCGGGGCCAGACTTACATCTGTCAACATATAATTCCTTCTGTCCAGTTCATTATACAGAAAACGTAATTCGCTGCCCACGTTTACCATCAGGTAAGACAGGTACAGGTCGGCGTTATCGTCATACTGGCTCTTATGAACAAAGTTATTCCACTGCATATTGCCCTCATCGTCGAAAGACAATACCGCTACGTTATCATAATGATAACGCAATCCCTGTGAATTATTCCAGTAGTAGGGATTGTAGTACATGGAAGAGTAAGGCGAGTAGTAATAGGGGGCGTACATGCCGCCGTAAGGACTGCCGTACATATAATTCCACCGGTTCCAGGGCTGGTAGCGGGAAGAGGTGGAGAAAGATTCTGCCGTAAGGAGGAATCCACCGTTACTGGTATTGATGATCTTACGGATGAAGTAGTCGTTAAAGGCCGCGGCGGTGCTGGATTCGCCACGGGCATTCATTTTCAGGTCATCGGGGAATACCTGCGATTTCTCATACACCGTTTTATGATTGGCGTAGTCGTACTTATACAGATACAAGCCATCTACATTTCCCCTTTTCTGTTTATAATAAAAAGCGGTGACCAGGGCCGTTTGCTTATTATTATCAAGCTTCATTTTCACTTCATCCAGCAGCTGTGCTTTGAAGGCCATTACAGAGGTTTCAAAGCTGTCGACCAGCGAACGTTTCACGACCATACTGCCGCTCACCACATAGTCGCGGTTGGACGTGCGTTCCAGCTTATTAAAGAGCAGGTCGCCGGTATTGGTAAGATTAAAGTTGCTGAGGAACTGTTTCTTTTGCATGGGCATGGATAAACGGCTGTTGTTCACCAGGCTCATGGCACTGTCGTACAGGAAGGTATAGAATACGTTGTTGTTTTCGTTATCCTGGTTGATCTTATACACCATGATGCGATTCTTATCTTCCGATACTTCAACAGAATATACTTTGTTCTCTTTGGAGTAGATACCGATGCGGGTGGAGTCGATCAGGATGGGTGCATCTGCAAATTTAGCTTCCGGCGACATGGTGGCGCAGAAACTGTATACCGCATCCTTGCGCTGGAATTGGTAGATCATCAGCACTTTATCCGGATAGGCCACAAAATCCATACTGATCACCTTACGGGGCAGGAAGTCCAGTTTAACCCTTTCTTTCAGCTGCATCGCATTGTCATATACAGACACCACATAGTCGCCGCGGTCTGTTTTATACACCAGTATATTCCCTGCTACCTTGCCAATAATCTCAAACTCGGTGCTTTTATAGTCGTCCTTCTCCGGTTCAGAATAGGTTATTTTCTGTGCCGTTGCTGCTGTGCCGGCGAAAAGCAGCAACAATAATAACTGTAGGCGGTATAGCGTATGCATGCGGTTATATAGATTTCAGATATTTTTGTGATAATGCAGATGGCCCATTTGCATGTGCCATTTTCAAACTTACATTAAAATTCAGAAATTAACTTGTCAATTTAAAGCCGGTAAGTCCTGCTTTTACATAAATTCCAAAAGGCCCGATTTATTGTGTATTTTTAATAAATTATTTTAAAAAAGCAGCTATTATTGGATGGAAACCGTTATTATAACCGGTGGAACAGGACTTATAGGGACGGCATTAACCCGGCTGCTGCTGGAGCGCGGCTATAAGGTGATTATTCTCAGCAGGCGTCCTGATAAACGCAGCAACACGAATGTAACATATGCCCACTGGAACGTGGAATCCCAAACCATAGATAAAGAAGTTATTCAACAGGCGGATTATATCGTACACCTGGCGGGCGCCAACGTGGGAGAGAAACGTTGGACAGCAGCGCGTAAACAGGAAATCATTGACAGCCGTACCCAAAGCAGTGAATTAATTTTCACTGCGCTTAAAAACTTCCCCAACAAGGTAAAGAAGGTGATCAGCGCTTCGGCAACAGGTTATTATGGCGACTTTACAGACCACATCTTCACCGAAACAGACCCTCCTGCTACCGACTACCTGGCCACCACCACCCATGCCTGGGAACAAAGCATTTCCAAAGTAACTACACTTGATAAAAAGCTGGTGATTTTCCGGACCGGCATTGTGCTCAGCCCCGATGGCGGCGCTTTAAAGGAATTCTACAAACCATTGCGGTTTGGATTTGCCACCATACTTGGATCTGGCGAACAATTTGTTCCCTGGATACATATTCACGACATTGTACGGTTGTACTTCAATGCTATTGTGAACGACCGGCTGGAAGGCGTTTACAATGCAGTGGCGCCCAATCCTGTTACCAACCGTGAACTAATACTCAGTATGGCCCGGATGGCCAAAGGACGCAGCTTTATGACTACCTATGTACCTGCTTTTGCCCTGAAACTGGCATTGGGGGAAATGAGTGTGGAAGTATTGAAAAGCGTGAAAGCGTCTGCCGACAAAATACAACGAACCGGTTTCCAGTATTCTTATCCTACCATTAACGATGCAATGGAGCAGCTGTTTAGCCGATAACGGTTTTCTCCATAGCAGCAGCTTTCAGTAAGCACTCTTCCCATTCTTTTTCCGGATCACTGTAAAAAGTGATGGCAGATCCGGTCTGAAAAGAGAGGTAGCGGTTATCTGCGTTGTACAGTATGCTGCGGATCACCACATTAAAGTCGAAATCACCTGCCGGCGTAATATATCCTATGGCTCCGGAGTAAAGTCCCCGGCGGGTTTGCTCATATTGTTCAATCAGTTGCATCACCCTTAATTTTGGCGCGCCTGTCATGGATCCCATCGGGAAAGCATTCCGCAATACTTCCGTGAAGGGCGTTTCGGGAGATAATTGTGCGGAGACGGTAGAAATCATGTGATGCACATGGGCAAAGGAATAGATGCCAAACAGTTCTGTTACCTCCACGGTGCCCTGCAAGGCAGTATGGGATAAATCGTTGCGAACAAGATCTACTACCATTACATTTTCTGCACGTTCTTTCGCACTGTTCAGCAGGTCCTGTTGCAGCTGGCGGTCTGTTACCGGGTCTGCATCTTTCCGGCTGGTGCCTTTAATCGGCTGAGAGATAACGGTGTTGCCTTTCTTTTGCACAAACCGTTCCGGGCTGGAACAGGCAAGGTAACGGTGATCCAGGCGATAATATGCGGCAAAAGGCGATGGCGACAAGGCATTGAGCCGGGTAAATAAAGCCGGTGGATGTATGCTGATATTTTCCATGAAGTTTTCGCGGCAGAAATTAACTTCATAGCAATCGCCCTGCAGGATGTGTTGTTGCAGGCTTTTCACTGCGGCAATATAGCGTTGGTGATCCAGGCGGCTTTGCAGTGGCTGCACCGGGGAAGTAACTACGGGTGTAGGATCCGGCGGCAGGTGCAATACTGCTGTAAGGATCTCCTGCGCGTCTTCCCTGGTAAAGGCTTCTCCACCGATATGCACCTGGTCTTTTTGCAGTTGTATGATGATGCGGGGCACAAAAAAGTGCATATCCGGAAAACCGATACCATCGTAGTGGTGTGAATGCAGACCTGCCGTTTCGTTTTTGAGATCATAGGCAAGGTGCCCGAAGAGCCAGCCGGCGTGTGTTTGATGGAATTGCTGTAAAGCGGGGAATGCGTTGCCGGCGTTTACTTCGAGGGTATGCAGTGCATCTGCAGCGAGTATGGCTTCATATTGATGCCAGGGAGAATCGTAATTATTATTGTCTAAAAAACAACAAATGTTGAACTGGTTTCCCCAATCCAACATTTGTTGTTTAAATATTTTCTGATTATCAACCGGAAAAGTGTGAAATATCCTGATAACAATCGTGTTTAGTGCTTAAAAATCATCATCGTCATCATCAAAACGATCGTTGAACAGATCCATGTCTTTGAATTCATCATCGATACCCAGATCGTCGTCATCATCGGCTTTTTTGCTGCCAGTGCTGGGACGGCCGCGTTTACCTTTCGACTTAGGCATGTCAAATTCCTCAAAATCAGGATCATAATCATCATCTTCTCCTTTCTCCCACGCATCATCTACATCATCCTCTTCATCTGCGTCGTCTTCTTCCTCATCATCATCTTTACGTTTTGATTTGGATGCAGACTTATCTGATTTCTTTGAGGCAGATTTGGAAGGTTTCACATCTTCATCATCCTCCTCATCATCATCATCATCCACCTCTTTCTTAGGCTTGGCCGCAGCTTTGGGAGCTTCTTTTGCAGTCTTAGGAGAAGTAGTTTTTTTGGTCTCTTTCTCTTTATCAGATTTTGATTTCATAATAGGTTACCTTATTTCTTTGCCGTAAAGTTTTAATAGTTTTTTTTATTCGCCAAATTTTTTTTGCTGTTTTTTTTCCTTACTTTTTGGTTCTACTTTTCTAGGATCTGATCGCGCCCAGGTCCGTTGGAAACGTATTTCACGGGCACACCCAGATAGGTGTCTACTGCTGTAACAAATGCTTTCATCTCCGCTGGTAACTCGTTGAACTGCTGACAGGTAGAAGTTTTATCACTCCATCCTTTAAATGTTTCCCAGACTGGTTTAATGTCCAGACCGTTAATCTGGAAAGGCAGTTGCTTTGTTTGTTTTCCGTCAATTTCATAAGCGGTGCAGGCGAGTACTTCGTCGAATTCGTCGAGCACGTCGCTTTTTGTCATTACCAGTTGGGTAACGCCACTCAGCATACAGGTATAATTCAGCGCTACCAGGTCGATCCAGCCGCAACGGCGTGGACGGCCGGTTACCGCACCAAATTCATGGCCTGCAGAACGCAGTTTCTCGCCGGTTGCATCATGCAGTTCGGTAGGGAAAGGACCGCTACCAACGCGGGTGCAATAGGCTTTGGTAACACCAATCACTTCTCTGATCCACTGTGGAGCAATACCTAAACCGGTACATACGCCGGCAGAAATGGTATTGGAAGAAGTAACGAAAGGATAAGTACCAAAATCCACGTCCAGCATACTTCCCTGGGCGCCTTCAGCCAATACTTTTTTACCGGCTTTCAGTTTCTCATTCAGGAAATATTCGCCGCTTACCACATTCATTTGCTGCAGGAAAGGGATGGCTTCGAAGAATTCAGCTTCCCAGTTGGCAATATCTTCTGAAAATTCATTTATATCGTACTGACATAACAGCTGCAGGTGTTTCTGCTTCAGTTTTTCGTACAGTGTTTTAAAATCGGGGGATAAAACATCACCTACGCGTAAACCATTTCTGCCGGTTTTATCCATGTAAGCAGGGCCGATACCTTTTAAAGTAGAGCCTATTTTATCATTTCCTTTCGCTATTTCAGACGCTTTGTCCAGCGCGCGGTGTGTAGGAACAATGATATGGGTTTTTTCAGCAATAAACAGATTTTTTGTCAGATCTACTCCCAGGGCTGAAATATCTTCACTTTCTTTTTTGAAAGCTACCGGGTCCAGCACCACGCCGTTACCGATCAGGTTGATGGTCTTATCATGAAATACACCGGATGGAATGGTGCGCAATACTACTTTCTGACCGTTTACATACAAAGTGTGACCAGCATTTGGTCCACCCTGGAAACGGGCAATCACGTCGTACCTGCCGGCAAAATAGTCCACAATCTTACCCTTGCCTTCGTCGCCCCATTGCAGGCCTAACAAAACGTCTACCATAATGATTTAATTAAATATCGGAGGTTTGTTGCTTTAAAAGAAGTCGCAAAATTAAGGCGAATATTAAGAATTACAAACAAATTACTAATTACACACCGGAATTGCGGATAAAAGGGAAGATTTCATCAAGATCTTCTGAAATCTTCCCTTTTACCCGCCCTGCTTTATTTGCTGTTTGTATTTTTTACTTTAAGATTCTTCGAGGCGCTGGATAGATTGTATTCCATCGAGCGTTTTAAGCCTGTCCACGAGCTCGTCCAGTTCTTCCTTATCGTGAACATATACTTTGATCAAACCCTCAAATAAGCCTTCTTTTGACTCAATGCTGAGGGCGGAGATATTAATCTTCAGTTCACCGGAAATAATGTTGGTGATTTTGTGGATCACCCCTACATCATCCATCCCGATAATGCGCAAGCCTGTCAGGAAGGAAATTTCACGGTTCTTCACCCATTTGGTTTTTACCACGCGGTGGCCATAATTAGCCAGCAGCTGTGCGGCATTGGGGCAGTTGGTACGGTGTATCTTCAACCCTTCGCTGGCAGTGATAAAACCAAATACGTCATCTCCCGGGATCGGGCGGCAGCAGTTCGCCAGTTTGTAGGCGATTTTATCCGAGCTTTCACCGAAAATGATCAGTTCTGCATCCTTTTTGGAAGGCAGCTGGTGTTTTACATGTTCTTCCGGTACGTGTTCCGGTACTTTCACCGGTTTTGGAGGTTCCAGTTTATCGCCCAGTACAGAAAACTGTTTGAGTTCTTTCAGATCAATGTTGCGGACCGCCACCTGGTAATATAAATCCAGCGGGGACGGTTGTTTATAGAACTGTACCAGTTCATTGATATTATGCTGACTGAAAGAAATATTCATGTGCGACAGCTTACGCTCCAGTGCGGCCTTTCCGTCCATTGCCACTTTCCGCTTTTCTTCCTTCAGCGCATCCTTGATCTTGGATTTGGCTTTGGCGGTGAGCACAAAGTTCAGCCAGTCTTCCGAAGGCTTCTGTTTATTGGAGGTAATGATTTCCACCTGGTCTCCGCTGCGCAGTTTATGGCTCAGGGGCACCAGTTTGTAATTCACTTTGGCGCCGATACATTTGTTACCCACGGCACTATGGATAGAGTATGCAAAGTCAAGCGCAGTGGAGTTTACCGGCAATATTTTCAGATCCCCTTTGGGGGTATACACATAAATTTCTTCTGTGAACAGGTTACTCTTAAAATCCGCGAGGAAGTCGAGCGTATTGGAATCGGGGTTGTTCAGGATTTCCCGGATCTGGGTGAACCACTGATCAAATTTAGATTCCTGCTGGGCGGAGGCATTGCTGCCTTCCTTGTACCGCCAGTGTGCGGCCACCCCTTTTTCCGCATAGTCGTTCATGCGTTTGGAGCGGATCTGCACTTCCACCCATTTACCACTGGGACCCATTACGGTTACGTGCAACGCCTCGTACCCATTGGATTTGGGGTTGCTGAGCCAGTCGCGGGTTCTTTCCGGGCTTGGGTGGTAAAAGTCGGTAATAATGGAATACACCTTCCAGCAATCTGCCTTTTCCTTATCTATCGCGGAATCCAGGATGATACGGATGGCAAAAAGGTCATATACTTCTTCAAAGGCAACACCTTTTGTTTTGATCTTGTTATGGATGGAATGAATGGATTTCGGGCGGCCATAAATCTCGAATTCAAATCCTTCCTCCTGCAGCACCTCTTTGATTGGCTTGATAAACTCGTTGATATAACGGGTGCGTTCGCGTTTGGTTTCTTTGAGACGCTTGGCTATTTCACGGTAGGTTTGCTGCTCCGTGTATTTCATGGCCAGGTCTTCCATTTCGGATTTAATATTGTATAACCCAAGACGGTGGGCCAGCGGCGCATAAATGAACACGGTTTCAGAAGCTATTTTCAGCTGCTTTTCGCGGCTCATGCTGTCGAGCGTACGCATATTGTGCAGCCTGTCTGCCAGCTTGATCAGGATCACCCTGGGGTCATCTGCCAGCGTCAGTAATATTTTCTTGAAGTTTTCTGCCTGTGCGGTGCTGGTACTGGAGTCTATTACGGTAGATATTTTTGTGAGACCATCTACAATGTGAGCGATCTCATTCCCGAACTCGCGGGACACATCTTCCAGTGTTACTTCGGTATCTTCCACGGTATCGTGGAGCAGGGCACATATGGCGGAGCGTACGCCAAGGCCTATTTCTTCCACACAGATCTGCGCTACGGCCAGCGGATGCAAGATATAAGGCTCCCCGGATTTACGCCGCATTTCCTTGTGTGCATCTGCTGCCATTTCAAAAGCAGTACGTACCAGCTCCCTGTCGCCTTTTTTCAAACGGGGCTTCAACGCCCTCAATAAAGCACGGTAATGCCGAACGATTTCCTTCTTTTCCTGCTCTTCGTCTAAATTATATTTTTGTACAACCACTGTTTCCATTACAATAAAGTTACGATTTAATATAATCTGAAAGAAAAAACAGGGTGCTGCAAAAAAACACCCACCCTTTGCCGGGATAAACCGGAAAGGGCGGGCAGGTTGATTATCAGGCGGGAAAAAAATGCTATCAGTGAAGAGGCACGGTGATCTTTACCGGCAGGATGTCTTCCGGCACATTCAGGCGGAGCCCAACGTTGTAAACGGTTTCCAGCTCTATGCGCGGCACCAGCCGGAGCAGCCTGCGTACGCGGCCGATAAATACGTCCATACTGCGACTGGCATAAAAATCTTCTTTTCCCCAAACCCGCAGCAATACTTCATCCTTTTGGACGATGATATTGGGCCGGCTGAGGAAATAACGCAGCATTTTTGCCTCGATGGGAGAAATTTTGCCTTTGGCCAGTTTGCTGCTGGTTTCGAAGATCTTGAGTTTCCGGTAATGGAAGGTGTAATTCGCCACTGTGTGCCCTACCAGCAACTCTGTTCTGTTGGGACGGGTCCACTTCAGCATCACCTTCATTCTTTTTACCAGTTCCTCAAAGCTGAATGGCTTTACAAGGTAACCATCCCCTCCCAGCTGGAATCCGCTGATGCGGTCAGCTTCGTCCGTCTTTTCTCCTGTCAGGAAAAAGATCGGCGTCAGCATGGTCACATTCCGGATTTCCTTCGCCAGTTCAAATCCGCTCATTTTCGGAAGAACGATGTCGATAAGACAGATATCATATTTGGACCTTGAGTAAAGGTTCCAGGCATCTACGCCGTCGAAGCAATGTTCCACACTGTAGCCGGCCTGCTCCAGGTGCTGTTTGACGATACCGCCGAATGCCTTGTCATCGTCAACAAGCAAGACTTTTGGATTTCTGTTCATATAGCTACCATTTGTGATCAGTTCGACTATAAAACAAAAAAGAGATGTCCGCGGGTAAGCGTCCATCTCTTTTTTTTATTTATCAACACTAGTTCACATTAATTCACACTACAATCACAGTTTTTCCACAGCCGGTATTTTGATAGCTATAGCATGCTGAAATCCTTTATCACGGATAGATGCAGGGATCTGCACTTCCACTCCTGCTGCCGTAGTTTTCCACACCAGCTTATTATTGGTCCCCAGCACCTGTAAACGGCCGCCTTTAACCGGTGTTAATCCTTTAAATGAAATTACTGCGGGCAGTTTCTCATTTTGATCCAGGAGATAGATCGCATATACGCTGCCGTCTTTTTTACGGGTGAAACACACTTTCCCGTCCTTGTAAGGCGCTACCGCCCGGGTGCCGTAAATAGCGTCCCCGTTGATATGGATCCACTCGCCAATATGCTTCATGGTAGTATATGCATCGTTATGCAGCTCGCCATCAGGACCAGGCGCCACATTCAGCAGGTAGTTACCACCTTTGGCTACAATGTCCACCAGGTTGTGGATCAGTACATTCACGGACTTGTATTTATCGTCCGGCACATAAGACCAGGAGCTGCCCATTGTCATGCAGGTTTCCCACGGGTAGCTGAGCGGCTTGTCGGGGATCTGCTGTTCAGGAGTACGGTAATTTTCGTACGGGCCATGCACACTTCGATCCACTACAATCAGGCCGGGCTGATGGCTGCGGGCCATGGTGGCAATTTTGCCCATGTCTATATCCTGGTCCTGCGGAGCCGTTTGGCTCCAGGAAAGCGATTCCTTGGTTTGCTGCTTCAGCGGGCGCACCCAGCCGCCATCTAACCAGAGGATATCCAGTTTACCATAGCCGGTCATCAGTTCTTCAATCTGGTTATAGGTGTATTGCTTGAACTGGTTCCATCTTTCCGGGTATTTCTTCAGGTCATAATTCGGATTGCGGTCCTTTGGCGGGAAGTAGCTCCACCAGTAGTATTCAGTGTGCCAGTCGGGCTTGGAAAAGTAAGCCCCTGCGTGAATACCTTCCTCACGGAAAGCCTGGAATACTTCCTTCGCCAGGTTGGCGCGGGGGTTCTTGCTAAAAGCGCCGTCCGCAGCGGTTATTTTATAATCGGTTTGTTTGGTATCAAACATACAGAAGCCATCGTGGTGCTTAGTGGTAAACACCAGATACTTCATCCCTGCGTCCTTTGCGGCTTTTGCCCATTTTTCGGGGTTGAAGTGAACCGGGTTAAAGGTTTTCCCCAATGCCTCGTACTTTTTCAGGTAATCGTAATAAGGAATGCCTGCCGGCTTACGCTGTGTCCAGCCTTCATCTTCCGGGCAAATGCTCCAGGATTCCACCACACCCCATTGTGAATAAGGTCCCCAGTGCATGATCATCCCAAATTTCCAGTCCTGCCACTCATCCAGCTTCTTCACCACCGCCTGGTCTGTTTCAGGCACATAAGGCGGTTCTTCATTCTGTGCGTGCAGACTATTAAAGCCCAGCAACGCAAATCCCAATAAAACCAGGTATTTCTTTTTCATTGTCAGTTTTTATAAGACGATACTAAAGTAGTTACTTTCAAAGCCTGGTGAATAAGTTCGGGCAGTTGTCCTGTCCGCAACCGGATGGTCCGGGTTTCTCCCGGCAACAAATCAAAGTAATTATCTTCAAAATGATCGGTTGCAGTGGCATTGTCAAGCGACAGGTAAACATTTCTTGCCAGCTTATCCGTTTTCAGGCGGATATAAACAACGCCGTTATCTTTGGACACCTTGCTGGTTACCACATCCAGGTGCGGCACTTCCAGGTTCATATCTTTCGCTGGAGCAAAGTAAAAGATATTCCGCTCCATATCCTTACTGTCTATTCGCAGTTGCGCATAGAATATTACCCTTGCCGGGTTATTTCCCTGTAAAATAGCGGCGGTATCTATGCTGTGTAGTTTTTCGCTGGTATTTCCTTTTACAGCGATATCCGTTAATTCCTTTTGCCAGATCACCTTGCCATTCAGGTCCACGGCCTTCATCAATAAATCAGCTTTGCCTTCGTATTCGTCTGTTACGAGGTAGGTACACAGCTGTCCGTTTTCAATGACGCTGGATACCAGTCGCGGCTTGAACGCATCTTTTACATAATACTGCAATGCTTTCCAGCGGCCATCGTAATCCCTGCCCGACCAGGAAGCTCCCGGCCAGCAATCATTCAGCTGCCAGTACAGGGTGCCCATGCAATAAGGCATAGCCCTTCGATGGGCTTCTATGGCTACTTTCATGCCCTCTGCCTGTAAAACCTGGCTGAGGTAAACAAAGGAGGGAAAGTCTTTCGGCTCGCGGTAGTAATGCAGCATATACGTTTTGATAGCCGTATTTCCTTTCGCAGGACTTTTCTGGTGGGCCTGCATTACATTAGAGAAGATATCGTAATCCTCTTTCGCGGCAAATGTGCGGATCGTTTCCATAGATGGGAAGGACTGGAAACCATATTCACTCATGAAGCGTGGTATATGTGTATTGAATGCTTCAAACCATTCCATGCCATGCCATACGCCCCAGTAGTGATTGTCTCCTTTGGTAAAATCTTCCGGCTTGCCCCAGTTGCTGATGGGCGAAGAGTGGAAATAAAAAGCGCCCGGCTGATAAGCCGCTACCTGTTGTGGCAGCACTTCTTTAAACAGTTTATCATATCCCTGCTGCAAACTTTCCCACTGCGTATTCGTATAGGCGTAACCGCTTTGCCAGCCCCAGTTTTTGATAGCTACGGCCACTTCGTTATTGCCGCACCATAGCGCCAGCGAAGGATGATTGCGCAAACGTTTAATATTATCCACGGCTTCCTGCTTTACATTTTCCAGGAACGCCTGATCGGAAGGATAAAGGGTACAGGCAAACATAAAATCCTGCCAAACCAGTATCCCGTGCTGATCTGCCAGTTTGTAAAAATTATCATCTTCATAAATACCTCCGCCCCATACGCGCACCATATTGAAGTTGGAGCTTACCATATCCTGAAACAGTTTTTCCTGTTTTTCTTTCGACACACGCGGCAGAAAATTATCCTGGGGAATATAGTTGGCGCCTTTCATAAACACCGGGCGGCCGTTTACTTTTACATAAAACGACTCCCCGAGGCTGTCTGGTTTATTCACTACTTCGATGGTACGTAGCCCCACCCTGGCGCTTTGCGCAGCCAGTACTTTTTTATTGCTGAGCAGATTTGCCTGCAATTCATAAAGGAACGGCGTGCCAATACCGGCAGGCCACCACAGCACCGGTTTGGGTATGGAGAAAGGTACTTTTATTACGTTTATCCCCGCTTGCAGGCTTACCGGCAATTTTGCCAGTTCACGCATAGCTTTCCCTGGCAGCACCTGCAAGGTATAATCGCCTGCGGCAGCGGCTTCAATGGTTATTTCCGCCTGCATGTCTGCCTTCGCGGAATCCAGCTGCAGCTGTTGCCAGTACACATCGCGGATCACTGCTTTATTCCAGCTCCGCAATACAATTGGGCGGTAGATCCCGGAGGTAACCAGCCGTGGTCCCCAGTCCCAGCCATAGTGATACGGCGCTTTACGTGCATAAATACTTAACGGCATATCGCTGGCATCATTACCAGCGGGATAGATGATGCTGTCCTGCAAAAATTTGGGCATGTCTGTTTTGATGGGACTTTTAAACAGGATGCGCAATTCGTTGTCACCCGCTACCAGCCATTCTTTCACACTTACCGTATGCGAAACAAACATGTTGGCCGATTGCAAAATTAAATGGTTATTGAGATATACATCTGCATAGGTATCCAAACCTTTAAACTCCAGTTCTATCACCTCCGCATTCAGCTCCTGCTTTTTGATATGCCATCTTTTCCGGTATTGCCAGTCTTTCTTATCTACCCACTGCACGGCCTTTTCATTGGTTCCCACAAAAGGGTCGGGGATTAAATGCTGTGCCAGCAAATCGGTGTGAACCGTGCCGGGTACGGTAGCCGACCGCCAGATGCCTTCATCGGCGCGGGAAAATTCCCAACCGGTGAGCATAGGGTTATTTTGTGCTATTCCATTGGTAAACAGGGTAAAAAACAGTCCCACTGTTAACAGTAAATATTTCATGTCCTATTTTTTCAGAAGAACCAAAAATAGCACTGATTTACGATCTTTGGGAGATGAAAAGTATCTGGCAACAAATATTGAGGTATCTGTATATAGGCAAGAAGGATCCCAATGCACCAAAAACACGTTATGTGGCTATGATGCATGGGATGAACAGAATTTCACTGTTACTTTTTATCATCGCTATTATTATCATGGTGATCAAGCTGATCAGGCGGCACTAAGCGATAGCGTATTCGTAGATCACTTCTGCAGCGCGGCGGGAAGCATCCTTTTCTCCCAGCTTATGCCACAATTCTGCATAGTCTTTCATGACGCGGCTTCTGGCAGCTTCATCATTCAACAGCGCATTTAATTCCTTTAACAGGTTTTCTTCTGTGAGGTCGTGCTGAATTAATTCTTTTACCACCAGTTTGTCCATCACCAGGTTTACCAGGGAGATATATTTTACTTTGATGAGGTGTTTGGCGAAGAAGTACGAAATAGGATTTCCTTTATAGCATACTACTTCCGGCACGCCGAACAAAGCTGTTTCCAGCGTGGCAGTTCCGGAAGTTACCAGTGCGGCTTTTGCCTGGCGCAATAACTTATAGGTTTGTCCTTTTACCATGGACACGTTGGGATGCTGACCGGTGAGACTTTCCAGGAAATGGTCGTCCAGGCTGGGCGCCTGTGCCACTACAAACTGGTATTGCGGAAAGTGCTTTGCCATGGTGAGCATAATCGGCAGCTTTACGCTGACTTCCTGTTTACGGCTGCCCGGCAATACGGCGATCACGGGTTTATCTGATAACGGCGCATCTGCGGGCTGTTCCCTGGCAGCTTTGATTACTTCCACCAGCGGATGCCCTACGTATTCCGTTACATAATTCCATTTATTGTAAAAGTCAGGTTCAAACGGGAGGATGCACAGCATTTTATCTACATACTGCCTGAGTTTTTTTACCCTGTTCTCTTTCCAGGCCCATACCTGCGGGGAAATATAATACACTATTTTAAATCCCTGTTGTTTGCCCCATTCGGCGATGCGCATGTTAAACCCGGGATAATCCACCAGCACCAGCACATCTGGTTTAAAGGCAGCGATATCTTTTTTACAAAGTTCTATGTTCTTTAAAATGGTGCGCAGGTTCATCACCACTTCCACAAAACCCATGAAGGCCAGTTCTTTGTAATGCTTTACCACATGGGCGCCGGCAGCTTCCATCAGGTCGCCTCCCCAGCTACGTATATCCGCAGACGTATCTAATTGCCGTAATTGTTTTACAAGATTGCTGCCATGCAAATCACCTGACGCTTCTCCTGCAATAATGTAATATTTCAATATTCTTTGATTAAAAATTATCTGATCAGTTTGAGTAACAATATGCCGATAGCATACAGCATGGTCATCAGGAAAATACCTTTGGCTGTAATATCCAGCCGTTTTCTTGTATACAGGAAAAATACCAGTCCGTTTAATAACAGGCAGATGCTGGTGAGCTTCGGAATCATCTGTTTATTATCTTTCAGAATACCGAGAAACTGTCCCAGTCCCACGTTATTATGCGGTTTGATAACAAAAAAGTAATACAGGAAAAACGCAAGCAGGGGTGTTAAAAACCCCAGTAAAATCCCTAACGGAAGATTGTCTTTTTTTAACATACTGTAATTATGATGGCGATATAACGAATGTTTACAGGTCTTTCCAATCTTCTTCCAGCTTCTTTTTCAATGAATAGTTCGTCAGGTCAAACTGCACTGGTACCATAGAGGCGTAATTATTTTCCAGTGCCCACACATCTGTATCCTGTCCGGTATCGCGGTTTTTAAATTCTCCTGTCAGCCAGTAATATTTTTTACCGTGCGGGTCGCGGCGTTCATCAAATTCTTCCACCCATTTTGCGTCTGCCTGCCGGCTGATCTTCAGTCCTTTGAAATCCTTTTCACTCACTATCGGGATGTTCACATTGAACAGGGTGCCTGGTGGCAGATCGGATTCCAGCATTCTTTTGGTGACACTGTGCGCTACTTTTTTGGGCAGCGAAAAATCAGCATCATAGCTGTATTCCAGGAACGAGAAGCCAACGGAAGGAATGCCTTCAATGGCCGCTTCCATTGCGGCAGACATTGTACCGGAATAAATCACGTTGATAGAGTGATTGGCGCCGTGGTTAATGCCGCTCACGCAGATGTCCGGTTTGCCATGCAGGATTTTGTCGCGGGCCAGCTTTACACAGTCGACCGGCGTGCCGGAGCACTGCCATGCCTCTATTCCTTCAAAGATATCCACCTTTTCCAAACGCAAAGGAACGCCGATGGTAATGGCGTGTCCTTTACCCGACTGCGGACTATCCGGCGCTACCACCACCACTTTGCCCAAAGGTTTCACTGCTTCTATCAGCGCCCGGATGCCCGGCGCCGTGATGCCGTCATCGTTTGTTACCAGTATAACCCGCTCTTGTTTTGCCATAATTCACCTTTTTTCTTTGCTCAACAAATTTAAGCTCTCTGCCAAACATTTCGCTTTAAAAGAATGTGAAATATATGGATATTTCTACAGATCGGATTTTAATATTTTCCTGAAAACCAGGTAGATGCCCAATGCGATATAGGCTATCATGGCGGTTACATACACGTACGCTTCGTACTGATCGCCGGTGGATACCATTTTGCCCACCAGTGGAAACGGCAGCAGCTCGTCGCCGCTCTGGAGCGGCAGCAGGCCGCCAACGGGGCCGGCATTTCTTTTAACAATAAAAGACAACAGCTGATCCAGCATCATATTATACGCCACAAAAAGCACAATGGCCAGTCCCGCCCGTTTCACCAACACGCTGATCAGCAGGGCGATGGTCAGCATCACATTAAATTGCAGGAAGTAATACAGCATGTAATGGTATCCATCCAGGCTGAAGGGCTTGTTGCCATAAATGATTCCCACCAGGGCGCCGCTGATAGTAGCCACCACTAGTGTGAGCAGGGAAATAGCCACCAGCCAGAATAACTTTGCGTATACAAACTGGCTTCTTTCCCAGCCGTCGATTACGTTCTGGCGGTTGGTGCGATACGTATATTCATTGGTTACCAGGATGATCAGGAGCAGTCCGAATAATGCGGAGATATAACTGTTGAGCGAAGCCATGGTTAACCACACTTCCGGGAAGCTGAAGGGATTGCCAAGCATTTTGCTTATCTGTTCCAGGTTTCCGCTGAGTTTGTCGGCTACCATGAAATTGCCGGCGGGGATAATCACCAGTGCCAGCAGCAGCATTACCCAAAAGGTGCGGTAGTTCCTTACTTTCAGCCATTCGGTATAGATGATCTGTTTCATGATGCGGCGATGTTAGTGATTTCCAGGAATGCAGTTTCGAGACTTTTCTTGCGGAGTTGCAGGTAGCTGAGCCAGATGCCCTGTTGGGCGCAGTAGCTGTTGATGGCTGCGGCATCTGGGGATTCAGCGAAGGAAGCCCTGACAATGTTGCCCTGTATGATGGCGCCGGTGCAACCGGGGAACCTGAGCATGGTGGCCTGCAGCTGCGCGTTATCTGCTGCCGCCAGTTCCACGAAGTCGTTCCGGCTGATGACGGTGTTTACCGGTCCTGACAGCAATAACTTCCCGCTTCTCAAAATAGCCACGTGTGTGCATACTTTTTCCACTTCATCGAGCAGGTGGCTGGCGAGGATAATGGTTTTACCGCTATCTGCCAGTTTACGCACCAGTTCGCGCACTTCCGCGATACCGGAGGGATCGAGGCCGTTGGTGGGTTCATCCAGGATGAGTACATCGGGGTCACCGAGTAAAACAGCGGCAATGGCCAGCCGTTGTTTCATACCGAGTGAATACGTTTTAAAGGCCGAGTGCTGGCGGAGTGTAAGACCGCAGATCTCCAGTACCCTGGCAATATCGTCTTTCCCGCGCTGTTTGATAGCAGCGGAGATTTCCAGGTTTTTATACGCGCTGAGATAGTGATAGAAGTTGGGCGTTTCCAGCAACGTTCCTATTTGCCGGCGTTCTGCGGCGGAAGGCGCTTTATCAAAAAGGGTGAAGCTACCGGTATCTGCTTTGAGCACATCAGTAACAATGCCCAGCAGGGTTGTTTTGCCGCTGCCGTTTGGGCCCAGTACGCCGAACACGCTACCAGCCGGCACATCGAAGGATACACCGGACAATGCCTGCACCGTTCCGTATCGTTTGGAAATGTTTTGTAAGGATAGAATTGGCACGGGAGTAAATCTAAAAGATGAAAATAAAAAGGGAAATGCAGCGAATGATCTTATGGCTAATCTTCACTACATTTCCCATACATTAAAATAACAGTTTCTAATTTCGTACGGGTTTGCCCGTTTTAATCACGCTTTGTAAGCGTTCCAGCGTTTTGCGTTCACCGCATAAACTCAGGAAGGCTTCCCTTTCGAGATCCAGCAGGTATTGTTCGCTTACAAAAGAGGCTTCTGTAAGATCGCCGCCGCACATCACATAAGCGAGTTTATTTGCAACTTTCTGATCATGTTCTGAAATATAATTACCAAACTTCATGGCGTATACACCTGCCAGTAAGGCTCCCAGAGCGCCGCGGCCCATTACTTTGATGTCTGTTCTTTCCACGGGGCGGGTATAGCCTTCGTCGGCCAGTGCAATTACGCTGCGTTTGGCATCGGCAATAAGGCGGCTGAGGTTCATGGTAATTTCATCGTGTCCTTTCTTTAGCACGCCCATATCAAATCCTTCAAAACCGGAGGTGGCTACTTTAGCGGTGGCTACGGTCATGAAGTAATCCTTCAGGGGTTCTTCCTCGATGCGGCCTTCCTTGTATTCCAGGCTGGCGCGGAGCGCCATTTCTTTGGTACCTCCGCCGCCGGGGATGAGGCCTACGCCCAGTTCCACCAGGCCGATATACGTTTCGGCTGCCGCCTGTACTTTATCGGCGTGCAGGCACATTTCGCAGCCACCACCTAAGGTGAGGGCATGTGGGGCCACCACTACAGGTACCGATGAATAGCGCAGGCGCATGGTGCTGCGCTGGAAGAGGCGCACTGCCATGTCCAGCTCATCAAACTCCTGTTCTGCTGCGAGCATGAAGATCATGCCCACGTTGGCGCCGGCAGAGAAATTGGTGCCTTCGTTGCCTACTACCAATCCGCGGAAATCCTTTTCGGCGCGGTCTATGGCCTTATTCAATCCTTCCAGCACTTCCCCGCCAATGGTATTCATTTTTGTTTTCCAGTCGAAACAAACCACGCCATCGCCGATATCAATCAGGTTGCAGGCGCTGTTTTTCCAGACTACATTATTGGAGAAGTTTTCCAGGATAATGAATTGTCCTTCTCCCGGTAATGGTTTGTAGGTTTGGGTAGCTACGTCGTAATATAATTTCTTGCCGTTGTCTACTTTGTAGAAGCTGGTGATTCCTTTCGCCAGCATATCTTTTACCCATTGGGCAACGGTGAGTCCTTTTTCTTCGATGAGTTTTACGGATGCTTCCACGCCGAGCAGGTCCCAGGTTTCGAAGGGGCCGATTTCCCAGCCGAAGCCGGCTTTCATGGCGTCGTCTACTTTATACAGGTCGTCCGCTATTTCGGGAATGCGGTGCGACACGTAGGAGAACAGGAATGCGTGGAACTGTTTGTAGAAGTCGCCGGCCTTGTCGGAAGCTCCTGCCAGCACTTTGATGCGTTGTTTCAGGTCTTCGATGGGTTTGGCTGCGTCGATACTGGAAAACTTAGCTCTTTGCTTTGGTCCGTATTCCATTGACTGGAGGTTCAGCGTAAGGATTTCCTTACTGCCGCCGTCTCCTTTTGTTTTCTTGTAGAAACCCTGCCCTGTTTTATCGCCCAGCCAGTTGTTTTCCACTACTTTCTGGAGGAAGGGAGGTATTTTAAAGATGCCGATGGCTTCATCCTGTGGGCAGTTTTCCATAACGCCTTTGGCTACTTTCACCAGGGTATCTATCCCTACCACATCGGCGGTACGGAAGGTAGCTGATTTAGGGCGGCCGATGACAGGGCCGGTGAGTGCATCAATTTCGTCGATGCCGAGGCCCATTTCCTGCATGATGTGAAAGATGGCCATGATAGAGAACACGCCTACCCTGTTGGCAATAAATGCCGGGGTATCTTTACACAGTACGGTTGTTTTACCGAGGAAAAGATCGCCGTAGTGCATGAGAAAATCTATGACAGCGGGATCGGTATGTGGTGTTGGAATTATTTCGAGTAAACGGAGATAGCGGGGCGGGTTAAAGAAGTGGGTACCGCAGAAGTGTTTCTGAAAATCTTCGCTGCGGCCTTCTGTCATGAGGTGGATCGGGATGCCGGAGGTGTTGGAGGTGATGAGGGTACCAGGTTTCCGGAACTGCTCCACCTGGGTAAACACGCTTTTCTTCACATCCAGGTTTTCCACAACTACTTCAATGATCCAGTCAACATCCGCGAGGCGTTTCATATCATCGGTGAAGTTGCCTGTTTTAATGCGTTTGATCACATCTTTGGTAAAAACGGGCGACGGGTTGGATTTTATGGCGGCCTGCAGGGCATCATTCACAATCCGGTTCTTCACAGCGGGACTATCCAGTGGCAGATTCTTTTTCTTTTCTGCCTCGTTCAGTTCCTTTGGCGCTATGTCCAGCAGTAAAACCTGTACGCCTATTCCTGCAAAATGGCAGGCAATCCTTGATCCCATTACCCCAGAGCCTAAAACGGCTACTTTGTTGATGTGTCTCATTGCTTTGGCTTTTGGCTGTCAGCTTTTTATTCATTACGCGGAGCTTCCAGCATTTGTAACTTAAATTTACCGATCCTTGAATTTAGCATTTTTTGGAGTTCCATCATCAGGGGGCACCCGATTTCTGTAAAATTTGCGGATCGGAGCGTAGTTTGTCTTTCTCAGGATTAAACTTATTACACTGATTACGCTGATTTGATCACTTTTGATTTTAAAAGATTCAGGGAGATATAAGCGAAAGTATCCGGTTAGGGGATTTGACCTCCTTTGATTTTAAAAGATTCAGGGAGACATAAGCGGATATTTTCGCTTATATCTCCCTGAATCTTTTAAAATCAAAAGTGATCAAATCAGCGTAATCAGTGTAATAAGTTTAATCCTGAGAAAGACAAACTACGCTCCGATCCGCAAATTATACCGGCTTTATGAAGGCTTCGCCATTACTTCGTATTCGCTTTGCACCTGCTTTACACCCGGAGTATCCGTGCAGTGTACACGGAGGTGACGTGGACTTGATCTGGAAACCAGCTACCCTGCCGGGTTTCAGCTTACTCCGCTGCCCGGCTTTACACCTTCGGCGGGGTTTACGAAAATCAGCTTGCCATTGTCTTCCGCCATCAGGATCATGCCCTGGCTTTCAATTCCGCGCATTTTGCGGGGGGCCAGGTTGGCTACCAGGGTTACCTGTTTGCCTACAATGTCTTCCGGGTTGAAGTGCATAGCGATACCGGAAACGACGGTACGTTGTTCGGTACCTATGTCTACCAGCAATTTCAGTAATTTATCGGCTTTGGCTACTTTTTCTGCCTGCAAAATGGTTCCTACGCGCAAGTCCAGTTTAGCGAAATCGTCGTATTGAATTTCGGGCTTTACCGGGGCGGGAGGCGCTTCTTCCACGGCGGGCGCAGCTGCAGCGGCGGCATCCATCGCCTGTTTTAAACCTGCATGGAGTTTTTCCACCTGAGCGGTTACCTGGTCGTTTTCCACCTGCTTGAATAACAGTTCCGGCGGACGCAGGGTATAGCCCACACTCAGCAGTTTGTCGCTGCCGGCGTTGTCCCATTCCAGCATACGGTCCACCACTTTCAGCATGTGGCAGATCTTTTTCGCGGTAAACGGCAGGAACGGATGCGAGAAGATCGCCAGGTTGGCCGTCATCTGCAATGCGATGTGCAGGCAAATGTCGATGCGACCCTGTAAAAATGCGATGTCCTTTTCTTCGTACTGTGGGTATTTGGCGTGTTGTTCTCCATTCTTCAACTTTTCAAGTACGCTTGCCAGTATCCAGGGTTCATTTTTCTGGAGGTATTGATTGCCTTTCCGGGCAAATTCAATCACCTCAGACAGTGCTTCCCGGAAGCGGTATGTTTCGATGCTGGTTTCAATCTTCTCTTTTGCCAGGCCGAACTCTTTCAGCATTTCGGTATCGCCGTCGTTCATGAACTCAGGATGCAGTGAAGGTACTTTTCCACCACACAGTTTATGCATCAGCACCATTGCGCGGTTGACGAAGTTGCCGAAAACGGCCACCAGCTCACTGTTATTACGATCCTGGAAATCCTTCCAGGTGAAGTCGTTGTCTTTTGTTTCCGGCGCGGTAGCACAAAGTACATAACGGAGTACATCCTGCTGATCGGGGAAGTCTTCGATATAGTCGTTTACCCACACGGCCCAGTTACGGGAGGTGGATACTTTTTCCCCTTCAATATTCAGGAACTCGTTGGCAGGTACATTGTCCGGCAGTACAAATCCGCCGTGCGCCTTCAGCATGGCCGGGAAGATGATACAGTGGAAAACGATGTTGTCCTTACCGATGAAGTGCACCAGTTTGGTATCGTCTTTACACCAGTATTCCGCCCAGTTTTCGGTCAGCTCCTTTGTAGCGGAGATATAACCGATGGGGGCGTCGAACCATACGTACAATACCTTGCCTTCCGCATCCGGCAGGGGTACTTTGATGCCCCAGTTGCTGTCGCGGGTCATGGCGCGGCTTTGCAGGCCACTATCCAACCAGCTTTTACACTGACCGTATACGTTGTTCTTCCACTCTTTATGACCATCAATGATATATTCTTTCAGCCACGGTTCGTAGTTCTGCAAAGGCATATACCAGTGCTTGGTTTTCTTTTTCACCAGCGGTGCATTGCTCAGCGCAGAATGTGGGTTGATCAGTTCATCCGGGCTCAGGGTTCTGCCACAGCGCTCGCATTGGTCGCCATAGGCTTTATCGTTACCACAATTAGGACAGGTTCCGATAATGTACCTGTCTGCCAGGAACATTTCTTTCTCCGGATCAAAAAACTGTTCGCTTTCTTTTTCTTCAAACAAACCGTCGTTGTACATCTTCAGGAAAAAATCCTGGGAGGTCTGGTGATGTATGGGAGCACTGGTGCGGGCAAAAATATCGAAAGAGATTCCCATTGCAGCAAAGCTGTCGCCTATAATTTTATGGTATTTATCTACCACATCCTGCGGACTCACGCCTTCCTTCATTGCTTTGATGGTGATGGGAACACCGTGTTCATCTGTGCCGCAAACAAACTTTACATCTGCCTTTTTTGCACGTAAATAACGCACATAAATATCTGCAGGCAGGTAGCAGCCGGCGAGGTGTCCGATGTGCACCGGGCCATTGGCATACGGTAATGCCGCAGTTATTAAATATCTATTAAATTTTGCCATATTCTCTTAAAGAATGCTTAAATAAACTTTAAATCAATGATTGTTTTTGGAATCACCATAACAATTTATCACCTTAGTCAGCGAATAAAGAATGAATTTACGCTAACTAATCTGCAAAGGTAAACAAAAGGAACAATGGTAAAAATTCCGCCATATTTGAAAAAAGGTGATCTGATCGGAATTACCTGCCCCAGTAGCAAAATGGATCTGCAGGCAGCGGAGTATGCACGTGGCGTACTCATTTCCTGGGGTTACCGTGTACACCTCGGTATCACGGTAGGAACCAGCTTCCATAACTTCTCCGCGCCGGATGAACTACGGCTGGAAGAGTTACAGGATATGCTGAACGATCCGGAAATAAAAGCGATTATATTTGGCCGTGGTGGCTATGGAATGGTATGTATCATAGATAAACTGGATTTCACCCGTTTCCGGAAGCAGCCCAAATGGCTTTGCGGTTACAGTGATATTACTACGCTGCATGCGCATGTGCAGCGGCACTTTGGAATTGCCACGCTGCATTCCGTAATGTGCAGCGGTATTACCCCCGATACATTTGATAATGAATATACAGAAAGCCTGGCAACAGCGCTAAGAGGGAAAGCCTACCGCTACTCCGCACCAGCGCATCCAATGAACAGGGAAGGCAAAACCACCGGGATACTGGTAGGCGGCAATTTATCTATCCTGGCCAACCTTTCCGGCACTTCGTCACAAATCAACACCAAAGGAAAGATCCTGCTGCTGGAAGATATCGGTGAATACCGGTATAACATCGACCGTATGATGTATAACCTTAAACGCGCCGGTTGGCTCGACAACCTCGCCGGACTGGTAGTAGGCGCCTTTACGGATGGCAAAGAAACAGATACTCCTTTTGGCCAGTCGGAGTATGAAATTATCAGTAACCTGGTTAAAGACTACGACTTCCCCGTTTGCTTTGGTTTCCCGAGCGGACACCAGACAGCCAACTACTCGCTCAAACTTGGTGTGAAGCACGAGTTGAAGATAGGCGCCACAACCGTGCTTGCGGAGGTGTAGCGGATGGATCGGCGCGGATTTTGTCTTTCTCGCTGATTACGCTGATTATACTGATTAGCTGGATTTTTACTTTTGGATTTTTTGGATTTTTAGATTAATAATATTTAAGGGAGATAAAAGCGAATATATCCGCTTCTGTCTCCCTTAATCCTTTATAAAATCCAAAAGTAAAAATCCAGCTAATCAGTATAATCAGCGTAATCAGCGAGAAAGACAAAATCCGCGCCGGAGGCAGGCAGCTTCCGCACTAGTCCTCTACGTCAGGAACGATCTCCAGGCCGTATTCTTCCGCGGTGAGGACACCAGCGGCGCGGGTGCTTTCTATCAGTGCGGTATCGGGTTGCAGGTCGTGAACCTGGGTTTGATTGTGGAGGTAGTCGATACCATAGAATTTGCCGGCGATGCCCAGGGGAACACCGATCAGGTATTTCACCACTTCGCAAACGATTTGGGTACCGAGGGCGCCGTGGGTAGCGCCAAGGGCGCCAGCATCGAAATTGCGGTAGCCTTCCGTGAGCGGTAATGCGCAGCGATAGGATGCTGAAGTGGTGCCATCCGGCATGGGCATATTAAACCCGGCGAACCAGCCCATCCAGTTATGTACTTCCCCGGTGATATAAGGTTTGTTGTGTACCAGGCAGGCATCGTTGATCACCAGGTGGGTGGGCAGATGCTGGGTGCAATCTATCACGAGGTCGAATCCTACCAGCATCAGGTTGATGCTGTCGGGTTTTACCTGCATGAGGATGGGGTAATGTTTTGTATATGGGTTGACTGCCCACAGGCGGCTGGCAGCCATTTTTGCTTTGTGTTTGCGGATGTCCTGCATCTGGTAGATGGGCTGACGGTGCATGTCTTCATCATTGATCACGCCATAGTCGGCAATGCCGATTACGCCCACTCCGCTGGCGCTGAGGTATTGTACCACCGGGCTTCCGAGGCCGCCGGCGCCTACTACCAGTACGCGGGCTTCCTTGAGCTTCTCCTGCATGGTGATGCCCATGCCCGGCACGGCAATAGGATTTTTGAAATGTTGTATTTCTTTTTCGCTGAGTATCATATGCTTTATCCTTTATCCAGTTCCTGCGGAAATTCGAGGGTAAACTTGCTGCCTTTACCTACTACGCTTTCCACTTTAATTTTTCCTTTATGTGCGTCTACAATGGCCTTTACATATGTGAGTCCTAGGCCGAAGCCTTTTACGTTATGTACGTTGCCGGTATGTGCGCGGTAGAACTTTTCAAAGATACGTGAAATAGTGTCGCGGCTCATACCGATACCGTTGTCTGCAATCACGATGAACAGGCTTTTGCGGGTATTGTAAGTTTGTATTCTTATCTCCAGCTGATCATTGGAATATTTGATGGCATTATCCATCAGGTTGAAGATGAGGTTGGAGAAGTGAACATCATCTGCCATGATGATGGGGTTGATGGCATCCAGCTGAAGATCCACCACACCATTTTTGGTGGCCAGCTGCAACTGGAGGTTATCGGCGGTACTTTGAATAACGTTGTGCACATCAGTCGGCTGGAGTTTCAGCGTTATTTCATCTTTCTCAAGGAGGGCGGATTGCAGGATGCTTTCCACCTGTTTGTTCATACGTTTATTTTCTTCTTTGATGATGCCGGAGAAATACTGGATTTTTTCCGGTTTTGACATTACTTTCTCATTCCTGATAGCATCGATGGCCAGCGAAATAGTAGCCAGTGGTGTTTTCAGTTCATGGGTCATGTTATTGATGAAATCCGATTTTATTTCCGAGAGTTTTTTCTGATTGAGCAGGGTGCGGATGGTAAGTGCAAATGCGGTGATGATGATCATGGTAAACAGGACGCCTCCTGATATCATGATACCTAATTGTTTGGCCACCGAATCATCGTTGGGCATGATGATGTAAAGCTTTTCTGCCCGTGGATTAAAATCATTGGATTCCGACAGGAGGATCACCTGTACGCGGTAGTCTTTCTTCTCTTTAATGCTGTCGGCTTCATTTTGCTGGAACATCTTTTCAAACCCGGCCGACTGCATCCGGATGGTACCGAATTCGGAGCCGGGAACAGTGCCGATGATGGCAAATTCGAAGCTGGAACTATCGAGGTGATTTTTCCTCATATTGTTCTGGATGCAACGTTTCACTTCCTGCACAGTAAAGAAGTCGCTCACGGAGGGAACGCTGTATTGGGGTACCCGGTTAATGTCGAGATTAAATCCTTTGGTAGCGGCTCCTTCTTTGTTATCGAGCTTAAACATAATGGCAGCCTGGCGGCGGTACATCATATCGTTATATACGTCCCTGGACATACTGACAGCGCGCTGAAAGAGCTGGTCCTGTTTGATATGCACGGCACTGATGATCCAGCTGACCTGGATATAAATGATTCCAAGCAGGGACAAAGTGATCAGGATAACGATGACGGGGAAAATCTTCTTCAGTGGTATCATGTAAGTTTTTGTCAGGCTTTAATTATCTCAAAGATAAGTGCGAAGAAATACTAAAATATGTTAAAAAAGATGTTTGCTATAGCAACTATGATACAAAATTCCAGACGGGATATTGCCTCTGTACTTATTCTCCGCAATACAACATCACTTTAACGTAATTTTAACTGGGTACTGCTGTTTTTATTAATGCTTCTTTCCTTACCTTTGCTTCAGAATCTTGGTACTAAATTTGATTAGTTCAGGATCATAACAAAGTAATTAAACTTTCTACATACATCGATGTGGATTCGTTCCATAAGCGATTTAGATTTTGGTTGATAAAATGGTAAGGAGGTTTTCTAGCCTCCTTTTTTTATTTTTCCTACTTTCCTCTCATTTTTCTTTTTACTTTACTATTCAATGATTTAGTTAAATTTGAACAGGCTATAAAATTGTTTGTCTATGGTAACTTTGTCGCCCGGCATTTTGCTGATAGCTGATCCATTTTTAAAAAGATCCAAATTTTGCGCGCACGGTAGTACTTCTTTGTGAATACCAGGAAAAAGGCAGTTTTGGCTTTGTAATCAATAAGTTGTTTGACCAAACGCTTAGTGATCTTGTGCCCGAGGTATTGATAGGCAATGTCCCGGTGTACTATGGTGGTCCGGTACAGATGGATACCATTCACTTTGTGCACCGGCATCCGGAGCTGATCAGCGGGGGGCAGGAGATATTGCCTGGTGTTTTCTGGGGTGGCAGGTTTGACCAGGTAGTGGCTGCCATCAATAAGGGTTTGCTGGAGCCGGACAAGGTTAAATTCTTTATTGGCTATTCCGGCTGGACAGAGGGTCAGCTGGACGAAGAGGTAAAGGAGAAATCCTGGATCTTATCTGACACCGACACTTCACTGATATTTGAGCGCAGGGAGCAGCAAATATGGCAGCAATCCCTTAAAAATCTTGGCAGTACCTTTGCCATGATGGCAAATTATCCAATTGATCCTTCCTTAAATTAATGGTAATATTCTGAGACAGAAGGAGATGGGCTGTGCCCGGTATTTAAAGTGAAAAATGAACAGGATGAATGCTGTTTATTTAAAACAAATTAAATATCTTGCTAAAGTAATTGGGGATTCAAACCAGCTACATAGCCCGTTTTCAGGTAATTTAATAACCGATAAGATACACCTATGAAGGCAAAACCTATGAACATTTTGCTCCTTCTATAGACCGATACCAGCATTTACCTGATCACTAACTGATTATTGTCAAAGGCATTCATTAGGTAATATAAACAGCCTTGATGAGGCTGTCTATTGATGTACATGTAGTTACTGCGGATATCTCGTATAGCCGTGCAGGTAATGTATTGTACATAATGAATAGGAGGAAATCCCGGTGGACAGTCCTGTCCTTAACCGGGTCATCTAAGATTGGAATAGTTAGGACAAAACGAAGGCCGGGTATTCTTACCCGGCCTGGTTATTATATTTTAGCTGGTATGCTTTATTTTTCCACTGCTACAGCGCCTTCTACGAGTACGGTAGCCTTATTGCGCAACACTTCCACAAATCCGCCGCTGATGGTATAGAACTCTGCATGAGCTTTATCTTTCAGCACTTTCATTTTACCATTTCCGAGGGCTGCAATTAATGGCGCATGTTTATCCAGTATTTCAAAAGAACCGTCAATGCCCGGCAGTTGTACTCCGTACACTTCTCCGGCATATATTTTTCTTTCAGGTGTTAATACTTCTAATAGCATGTTATGATCGTAAATGGTGAAGGGTAATGATCCCGGCGGAACCGGGATCATTGACTTAATTAGTTATTCGCTGCTTCCAGTAATTTCTTACCTTTTTCAATAGCTGCTTCGATGTTACCTACCAGGTTGAAGGCTGCTTCAGGATACTCATCTACTTCACCGTCCATGATCATGTTAAAGCCACGGATAGTTTCTTCGATTGGTACCAGTACGCCTTTCAGACCGGTGAACTGTTCTGCTACGTGGAATGGCTGGGACAGGAAACGTTGTACACGGCGTGCACGGGATACTGTCAGCTTATCTTCGTCGCTCAATTCATCCAGACCGAGGATGGCGATGATATCCTGGAGTTCTTTATAGCGTTGCAGGATCATTTTCACGCGCTGTGCACAGTTATAGTGGGCTTCACCCACGATAGACGGAGACAGGATACGGGAAGTAGAGTCCAGCGGGCTCACAGCCGGATAGATACCGAGATCGGAGATCTTACGATCCAATACGGTGGTAGCATCCAGGTGGGAGAAGGTTGTTGCCGGAGCCGGATCCGTTAAGTCATCCGCAGGTACGTAAACGGCCTGTACGGAAGTGATGGAACCATTTTTAGTGGAGGTGATACGTTCCTGCATCAGACCCATTTCAGTAGCCAGTGTTGGCTGGTAACCCACGGCAGAAGGCATACGGCCTAACAGCGCGGATACTTCAGAACCTGCCTGGGTGAAACGGAAGATGTTATCTACGAAGAACAGGATGTCTTTACCACCACCTGCAGTGCCATCTCCATCACGGAAATATTCTGCCAGTGTTAAACCAGACAAGGCCACACGCGCACGTGCTCCGGGAGGTTCGTTCATCTGACCAAACACAAACGTAGCCTGTGATTGTTTCAGTAATTCTTTATCTACAGCGGTAACATCCCAGTCACCGTGTTCCATTGATTCTTTAAACTTGTCACCGTATTTAACGATGTTTGCTTCGATCATTTCACGCATCAGATCGTTCCCTTCACGGGTACGTTCACCAACACCGGCGAATACGGATAAACCTTCGTAACCTTTTGCGATATTATTGATCAGTTCCTGGATCAATACAGTTTTACCCACACCGGCACCACCGAACAAACCGATTTTACCACCTTTTGCATAGGGTTCGATCAGGTCAATTACTTTAATACCAGTGAACAGTACTTCTGTTTCGGTAGCCAGATCTTCAAATTTAGGCGGCTCGCGGTGAATAGGGTAACCGTTTGAAGCATCGATATCACCTAAACCGTCAATCGCCTCACCTACCACATTGAACAAACGTCCTTTCACCTGGTCGCCAACCGGCATTTTAATAGGCGCGCCTTTATCAACTACAGCCATGCCACGAACCATACCGTCGGTGGAGTCCATTGCCACTGTACGAACACTGTCTTCACCCAGGTGCTGCTGTACTTCCAATACTACCTTCTGACCATTTTCGCGGGTAATTTCCAATGCGCTGTAGATTTCGGGCAATTTGTCATCAAAGTGCACGTCCACCACGGGACCGATAATTTGTTTGATCTTACCTGTGTTAGGCATATTTTTAAAGAGGTTTATAAAAATACTAAAATGTTACTGTTCCAAAAACCGCACACAATTGCATGTATACAGTTTCCAAAATTTGCCGCAAAGGTAAGAGTTAATGGGTGAAAATCAAAACGCTAACGATGAAAAAAAACCTTTTCCCACCGCATTTTTCGCCGATTTTATCATTAATAAAGTTTTATACCCCGGCAATGCAAAGCGGAGCCTGTCAAATTATATATTTTCATTATTCATAAATAACGTGAAGCTACAGGCGCCATTCATATAAAAATAGCTTCCTTTTCTTAATTCCTTTACTATTTTTAAATCGCTATCCTGATATATACAATATATAAATATGATAAAGTCAAACAGTGAACAATCCCGCAGGTCATTCCTCGGCAACCTTTCCAAAGCAGGATTACTGGGCATCACCGGCATTGTACCGGCCGCCGCCAAAGCTGGCATCTTGTCAGCAACATCCACCACGACAGCTGCTGAACACGCTTTTCTCTGCAAACCGTACCTCCAGTATCCTGGTCCGCATACCATTTCAGTGATGTGGCTCACCAGCCGCCCCTGCTACAGCTGGGTGGAATACGGAACAGACGGGCAGCTTAGCAAAAAAGCCCACCGCGTTACAAACGGACTGGTAGACGCCAATAACCGCCTCCACCGCATAGAACTGGACCAGCTGGAGCCTGGAAAAAAGTATAGCTATAAGGTATGCTCAAAAGACATTGTTTCCTTTGAACCGTATAAGCTAACCTATGGCGAAACCATAGAAAGCGCCACCTACACCTTCACCGCTCCTGATCCGAAGGCGAAAGAAGTGTCCTGGGTGATCATTAACGATATCCACGACCGGCCGGCTTCCATCCCACACCTGATGAAATTGAACGGCGATGATCCTTATGATTTCGTGTTTTTTAACGGAGATGTATTTGACTACCAGGCCGATGAGCAACAGATCATTGATCATATGCTCACTCCCTGCGGTGATACCTTTTCCACACAAACCCCGTTTATGTATGTAAGGGGAAACCACGAAACCCGCGGCAAATATGCCAGGGAATGGCACCAGTATTTTGACAACCCGGGCCATAACAATTATTTCACCTTTAATATAGGGCCGGTGGCGGCTATTGTGCTGGATACAGGAGAAGATAAAGAAGATGAGCATCCTGTATACGCGGGCATCGTTGACTTCGACGCCTACCGGGAACAGCAGGCCCGCTGGTTGGAGCAGCAACTGCAAAGTCCGGCCTTCCGGAAAGCGAAACATAAAGTAGTGATGATGCACATTCCGCACTACCACTCCGGCGAGTGGCATGGCGTAAAACATTGCCGCGAAATGTTTGGCGGCCTCTTTAACAAACACAAAATTGATATCCTCATTTGCGGCCATACCCATAAATACGGCGTGTATGCCCCGGCAAAAGGACAGCATGAATACCCGCTCATCATTGGCGGCGGGCCCAAAGAAGGTAATCGTACCCTGATAAAGATAAAAGCCGATCAGCAGCAACTGGTATTAACCATGCTGAGAGACGACGGCACCAAAGTGGGTGAGTACACCGTGTAAGTACAAAATGGCGGAGTGGGGACTCCGCCATTTTATTTTAACCCTTTTTGCCGGATAATATCCAGCCATTCAGCAGTTCCCACAGCTTTAGTAAAAACCAGGCGCTCCCTGCGGCAAAGAAAATGGCCGCTACCAGCAATGCATAGTACTTGATAGTCCATTCCAGCGCTACTTTTACACGGGTAATAAAAGCAATACCTTTAACGGCGGCGCCTTCATACATGGAGAACTGCACGGTACAAAATTCATTTTCTTCTGCGAAATTGCCAAGCTCCACGCCCAGGCCCTGCAGTTCCTTTTCTACTTCATAGATCTGGTTATGCAGCTGGATAAAGTCCTCTATTTTGCCTTCTTTCTTTTTCAGTTCATTAAAATAAGCCAGTGAATTTTCAAGGGAAGCCTTTTGGGCATTTAGTTTACGGTATTCGCTTGTTTTATCTGTTTTGGTTATTTCGGTAGATTTTATTTCTCCGATCCCTTGTGTTGCCTGGTAAAACGAATCGAACTTTTGAGGCGAAACGCCTATCAGCAGTTGTATCTGGCGGTTCCCGCTGTTGCCGGATTGCTGCTCGTACTGTACAATGGCATCAAATTTTTTAATGGTGCCATGCAGCAGTTTTTCATCTTCCGAAAACTGTGATGATTTCGCCCGTACATTGGCTACTTTTTCATACTTCTGATTGCCGGAAACCATATCCGGTGCATTGTTCTGTGGGTTAAAGGCTTTTATTTTTTCAGATGCATAATTTTTCTGTTGCCTCATTACGCCGGATAAAAAATCATTTTCACCGGATGCTTCCTGCTGGCGGCCTTTATAGAGGTAACCATACCCGATCCTGCAGAGGAACATCAATACAAAAATGGCTATAAATGTAAGGGCTATACGACGGAATTTCTGTTTAAAAGTAAGCATAGGGTTATTTATTGGTAAGTTGTTGTTTATATGTTTTCAACCATTTTGCCAGTCCCATGGCGGCAATGATGAGCAAAATAAAGTATTCTATTCCAAGAAACTTTACATCTTTCTGAAAATAAATAAAGGTAGCTATTGCATCTACCGTTACCCATAGCAGCCAGTTTTCCCAGATCCTTTTCGCCAGCAGGATATTGGCGATCACGCTTAAAACCGCCACCAGTGAATCGGTATAGGGCCATGCTGCGGGATGTTCAAATACGTGGGGCCACCACAGGTGCAGCTGGCTGATAACATAGCCGGTAGCTGCCGACAGCAGCAGGGCTGCAATTCCCAGCCACCAGCGATGACGGGGCTGCAATGCATACACAGGTTCATTTTCCGGTTGCTTCCTGTACCAGAAGAGCCATCCATAAACCCCGGTGGCAAAGAAGTATACCTGCAGGAACATATCGGCATACAATTGCAATTGCCAGAACAATACAAAGAAGCAACTCACGTTAACCAACCCCACCGGCCAGGTAAGGATATGATCCCTTGCGGCCAGCCATACGCATAACAAGCCGGTGACCGTGCCGATAAACTCCACATAACTGACCGGATATCCCAGCGTGGTAAAGAAAATATGATGAATACTGAAAAAGGAAGCCATCTTTGATTTAAGTGAGCTGCTGCAATATTACAGGAATGTTTTATTATTCCGCATATGCTTCTGTTACCGGCTGTAATGCAAGCTCTTACAGCGGTTGCGAAATTGGAACCATTTTTGTCTAATGATATATATGACGCTGTAACTGCAGCAAAGCGTTATAAAAATTTTAACATAATCCTTTAACAATTTAAAATGATTCCGCCTTCTATACTTTATTCACAGACCATTAAAAAATGCTTGTCGATATAAACACAATTTTACGCAGCATTCATTACATCTCCAGAGTCTTACAAACAACAATACCTATCAGGACTAAAAAACAGGAGTTATGAACAGTTTATTAAAACACACAGGAATATTACTTTTATTTATAGGTTCATTCATCAGCAGTTGTGCATCAACGTATGCACCCGGATATGATGATCAATATGGCTCATCCTACTCCGGCGGACCGCAGGTGCAGGTGAGCGGATCGATTTCTTTTTATGATGAATTGAGTCCTTACGGCCGCTGGGTAAGTTACCCCGGATACGACAGGGTGTGGATCCCTAATGCGGGCCGTGATTTCAGACCTTACTATACAAACGGGCACTGGGTATACACCGACTATGGCTGGACCTGGGTATCTGATTACGCGTGGGGTTGGGCAGCCTTCCACTACGGTCGCTGGTTATATGACGATTTCCAGGGCTGGATGTGGGTACCGGGTTACGACTGGGGTCCGGCCTGGGTTAGCTGGAGAACCGGTGGTGACTATTATGGATGGGCGCCAATGAGTCCGCAATATTCTTATAATGCACCAGCTGATTACTGGGCATTTGTACCAAGACAGTACATTAACAGTCCGCGGATCAACAACTACTACGTTAATAACAGCAGGAACGTTACGATCATTAACAACACCACTGTTATCAACAACACTAATAATTACGGAGGAAGAAGAGTATATACCGGTCCGAGTGCCAACGAAGTACAACGTTATTCCGGCCAGGCAGTACGACCAGTGAGAGTGGAAAATACCAACAGACCGGGAACCGGGGGAAGACTAGAGAATAACCAGTTGCGTATATACCGCCCGGATGCCGCAGCTATCCAGAGAGGACGTGAGGTAGACCGTACAAGACCGGTGCAGGCAGTAGATAATAACAACAACAATCGTCCGGGCCGTGTTACACCGGGCAATACTACCCAACCGGGTAATAATAATAACAATGGTGGTAACCGGGTACGTCCCGGAGAAGCGAATCAGCCTGGAAATAACAATACCGGAAATATACCTCCATATAACAACGGAGGAAGAGTAAGGCAGGGAACTACTACCCAGCCGGCAAATCCGGCTAATAATGCGAATCCGGGTAATAACAATACCCCGGGTAACTTTAACAGGCCATCGAGAGTAACACCAGACAGAACTGCTGAACAACAGCAACAGCAAAGGATCCAGCAACAACAACAGCAACAGCAGTTACAGCAACAACAGAGAGTTCAACAGCAGCAACAACAACAGAGAGTACAGCGGGACCAACAGCAACAACAACAGAGGATTCAGCAACAACAACAGCAGCAGCAACAGCAACAACAGCAAAGGGTACAAAGGGAGCAACAACAGCAGAGGGCTCAGCAGCAACAACAACAGCAACAGCAGCAACAGCAACAAAGGGTTCAAAGGGAGCAACAGCAACAACAGCAGAGGGTACAGCAACAACAACAACAGCAACAGAGACAACAGCAACAGCAACAACAGCAAAGGATACAAAGAGAACAGCAACAGCAGCAACAACAACAGCAACGGCAGCAGGAGCAACCCAGACAACAGGGGGAACGTCCTTCACGTGTAGGATAAACTTCCTTTGACATAACGAAAGTACGAATGATAACAGCGGCAAAGATGTTTGTGAGATTACATCATTAATGCCTTGTATCTCATTCGTACTTTTTTTATTTGTTATAAACGTATTTATACAACTGTTCCTTTATATTTGGAAACATAGCAGCAGCGGGCGCTAGTCCTTTCTGCATCAGGCGCAGTTCCAGCGGCGGATAGTGGGGATGATACGGAGGCTGGTGATAGGATTCAGCAAACGCCTGGTAGCCCAGTCGTTCATAAAATTTAATTCTACGTATAGCCTGTTCCGTTACAGGCGGTTCCACTTCCAGTACAATTCCGTTCAGTTGCGCCTCCATCAGCTGCATTACCTGTGTTCCGGCTCCTCCTCCCCTTGTGCCGGGATGAATAGCAAAATGTTCTATAAAACTAAATTCAGGAAGGTTCCAGTAGAAAATAAATCCGGCAAAAGCGTCTTCGCGGTGAATATGCAATAGCTGCAGTTTCCCGGATGCGACCAGCTGCACCTGCTGGTTCCAGGGTCTTCTTTCCTCTTCGGGAAATGCTTCTTCATACAAATCCCTGGTCGCTTCATTGGCGATGGTGGTGGGTATTAGCCGGATCATGCGGCGAAGTTACTGATTATCCTGTGCTGGTGGCGCCGGTATATTTTTAACGGAGGGTACACACTCGAACGGATCGGGATTGCCGGCGGGGGCAGGTTTATCGGCAGCCCAGCAGAAATTCATTGGCTGGCTGGTAATGCTGATCAGTTTTACGGCCACCTTGCTGCCTTTACGGCTGTTGGAGGCTGCAATGCTGCGGGTACCTTTCTCCGGAATATTACTGATGGTATACCGTTCTGTTTTAAAAACTTCGTTGTTGTTGCGCATGTAGGAAACGCTGACTACTACATTATCCAGCGGGTATTCTGTTTGATTTCTTACGATAATATCCAGGTCTTTGATCCCTCCCAGCAGCCCTGTGCGGTAATCGCCGGCGGTAACGGCAATGAACTGTTGCCAGTTTCGCCGGTAATAAGCCCTGCGTTCAATAAACTGGCCGGCCACCCTTTGGCGGAGTTCCTGGTGATCGGTTATTTGCCGGGAAACTGCCCCGGATTGATCCAGACTTTTACGCAGATCACGGTTTTCGTTCCACAGGCGCTGATTTTCGGACAGCACTTTGCGCACTTGCCGTTGTTGCTGACAATAGCCCAGGGTAAATACCACGATGAGCAACAGGAGTATGGCGGGATAAACATAAGTTCTTTTCATATCAGGGGAAAGAGAAAAAATAATGCCAATGCATTTTTATTACATTTGTACAAATGGTTTCAATGCAGCTGATTATTGTAAATAATGAACAAACCGCCCGGCAATTTATCGACGTGCATGTGAATTTAAATAAAAATGTACCTGGTTGGATAAGGCCGCTGGATAAAGATATTAATACTGTTTTCGATCCTGAAAAGAACAAGGCATTCCGTCATGGGGAGTGTATCAGATGGATTTTAAAAGATGACAAAGGCCGGTTAGCCGGCAGGATTGCGGCTTTTACTAACAAGAAATATAAGACAAAAGGAGATGAGTGCCTGGTAGGCGGTGTAGGTTTCTTTGATTGTATAGATCAACAGGAAGCAGCCAACCTGCTTTTTGATACGGCCAAACAATGGCTGCAGGAAAAAGGCATGGGAGCGATGGATGGTCCTATTAATTTCGGGGAGCGCAATAACTGGTGGGGATTGCTTACAGAAGGGTTTCATGAGCCATTATACTGCATGAATTTCAACCCTCCCTATTACATCCGTTTATTTGAGCAGTATGGTTTTCAACTTTTCTTCCACCAACTTTGTTATGGAATGAGGGTTAGTGACCAGCTGCTGCCAAAATTCTTTATCCGGCATGCAGCTATTGAAGCTGATCCGGCTTTCAGGGCGGTGCATATCCGGAAGAATGATCTGCCGCGGTTTGCCGAGGCATTCAGCATTGTGTATAACAAGGCATGGGCGCAGCACATGGGTGGAAAGGAAATGGGGAAAGCGCAGGTGCTAGCGCTGTTTAAGCAGATGAAGCCGTTGATGGACGAAAAGATAGCGTGGTTCGTTTATCACAACGACGATCCTATTGCCATCTGGCTGAATTTACCGGATCTGAACCAGTATATAAAACATATGAACGGGAAATTTGGCTTGTTACAAAAGCTGAAGTTCCTGTGGTTAAAGCAAACCGGTTACTGCAAAAAGATGGTGGGAATTATATTTGGTATAGTTCCTGAATTCCAGGGGAAGGGCGTGGATGCTTATATGATTGTAGAAGGGGCGAAATTAATTCAGAGCAGCATGTCTCATTATGAAGATTATGAAATGCAGTGGATTGGTGATTTTAATCCGAGAATGCAGAATGTGGCCGAGGGGCTTGGTGCTACGCCAACCCGCAGGCTCGCCACCTATCGTTATTTATTTGACCGCTCGGCTCCATATAAAAGGCATCCGATCCTGGCATAAAAAATAATCCGCCGGAGCGGGGTATATACATCTCTCATATGAATATATGGGAGCATTGGGGGAGTATATAAGTTTATGAATATTATGTAACATTTAAATCTCTTTTGCTGTTACAATCGTATCTAACCTGATGTTTTGTTATGACCAACTTATACCCTGAGTGCCCTGATAACGCGGATCTGGCACTTATTCAGCCCACGTTACTATTCAGGCAACAGATAACGAAAGCCGTCAGCTGCGTGGTGTTGTTCTTTATTCTCTACGTGGTACTGCTATTGGCAACCGTTGCGCTGGCTGTGGCCTGTGTGTCGGGGGGGATTATGTTATTCCGCGCTTATCCGGCCTGGAGCACCGGCATCATCGGACTCAGTTTCATTTTACTGGGTGGGATGGTATTGTTTTTTCTCATTAAATTTCTTTTCAACAAACGTTCTGCGGGTAACCCTTACCGTATGCAGATCTTCCGGGATCATCATCCCCGTTTATTTGATTTTATTACGCAGCTGGTGAAGGACACGCGCATCAGTTTTCCGAAGAAAGTATTTATTGTACCGGATATGCATACTACGGTATTCTATCATTCCAGTTTTCTGAGTTTATTCTGGCCGGTGGGGAAAAACCTCGAAATAGGTTTAGGGTTAATTAATAGTGTAAACGTGAGTGAATTTAAGATGTTGCTGGCGTATGAGTTTGCACATTTCTCGCAGCGTAGTATGAAACTGGGCAGCTACATCTATGCATTGAATAAGATGTTGTATAATATGCTGTATGAAAATGAACGGTGGGATGAAATAGAGGCCCGCTGGAGCAGTGGCAGCAGCCTGTTAAGTTTCTTTGCGCATATTACTACGAGGATACTGAACGGAATGCAGTATGTATTGCGGAAGATATATGCGATCATTAACCGGCAGTACCTGGAATTAAGCAGGGAGATGGAATATCATGCAGATACAGTAGCTGTGAGTCTTACCAGTACAGAAACAGCTATCAGCGGTTTACGGCGGCTGGAAATGGGCGGATACTGTCTGGATCATTGTTTTCATAAAGTACCGGATCTTGCAGAAAGAACGCTGCGGTTTGCCAATATTTTTACGGCGCAGCGGGCCATGATCCGTTACTATGCTTCACAGAACCATCTCGCAGTGGATGCTGCCGGATTACCGGTTATCACCGACAATTATTTCCATACTTTTCTGAAGAGCCGGGTGCAGCTGCGGGAGCAGTGGACTTCGCATCTTTCCAGGGAGGCGCGGGAGGCGCATTATTTAGCGGCGAATGTTTCCTGTAAGCCGGTCAGCCTTAGTGCCTGGAACCTGTTTAATGAGCCGGAAAATGTGCAGCAGCACATGACTTCGCTGATATATAATTTCACGGTACATAACAGTGACGAAACATTTACGGAGATCACTCCTGCCGCCTACATTGAAGAGCTTTCGCAACGGCACCGGTTATACGAATATCCGAAAGCATTTAATGATTACTATGATAACCGGCCATTCTGCGGCATTAGTGAGGAGTTTACCCGGCTGTTGCCACCGGAGGAAATAACCGCCGGCAGTTTACAGGCGCTTTATCATCCTGATATTATTATGAGGATGCGGGCTTTTTACCGTGACCGTCAGGATGAGGAAACGTTGCAGGCTATCAGCAGCGGGCAGTTTCAGACCAGTTATTTTGAATTTGACGGACAGAAATACAGTGCCGCGCGGGCAAAGCAGCTGGCCCGGATGTTATCTGCGCAGGTTACGTCCGAAGAGGCGTGGCTGCAGTGTCATGATCAGCACGCCTTCCGGTATCATTATACCGTTGCCATGCAGCAAAGTCCGGCTAAGGCGGCCCTGCTTAAGGAGAAATACACCCAGATCCTGCAGTATCAGCAAACCGGCCAACAGCTGAATGAGCAGGTGATCCGGATCATTCATTGTATCAGCCTGTTGTTTAATTCCGGCGAACAGGATATCGAATCGCTGCCGGCGCTTTTTGATGAGCTGTCGGCCGAGTGCTGGGGTTTCCGGATGATGACGGAAAACATTCAGCAGGGTGCGTTGTTCGGCAGTTTTCCCGAAGGTATGGAGGAAAAGCTGAAAAGATTCAGGGAGCATGATTGCACTTTTATACAGGATATGATCCCCGACTATGTGGCTATCCAGGAGTTACATGAAATCAGTTCAGCGATGATGGAACATTTCAACAACGGAATCATATTACTAAAAAAATCATATCTGGAATTTATTTTAACCTTAGAACCGGGAGCGTACCCCGTTTGAAGCGCTGTTCCTGTTGTGCATTTTTCTCTTACTGAATTTGTGCGTATTTTCGGCGCTCGCGAAAGCGTAGCAGTCATATGGAGAATTTTATCGTATCAGCCCGTAAATACCGTCCACAGAACTTTTCAACTGTAGTAGGACAGGCACATATTACCACCACTCTCAAAAATGCCATCCGCAATAACCAGCTGGCGCATGCCTTCCTGTTTTGCGGGCCTCGCGGAGTAGGGAAAACCACCTGTGCGCGTATCCTGGCCAAAACCATTAACTGCGAAAATCTGCAGCCGGATGGGGAAGCCTGTAATGAGTGTCATTCCTGCAAGTCGTTTAATGAGGGCAGCTCCTTCAACATTCATGAGCTGGATGCTGCTTCCAACAACTCGGTAGATGATATCCGTACCCTGGTGGAGCAGGTGCGTTTTGCGCCACAGGCGGGAAAATACAAGATCTACATAATAGATGAGGTACACATGCTTAGTTCCTCAGCTTTCAATGCTTTCCTGAAAACCCTGGAGGAGCCGCCATCCTATGCGATTTTTATCCTGGCCACTACGGAGAAGCATAAAATATTGCCAACGATCCTGAGCCGTTGCCAGATCTTCGACTTCAAACGTATTACCATACAGGACACGGTAGACCACTTGCAGGAGATATGTACCAAAGAGCATATCCAGGCTGAAACAGATGCCCTGCACCTGGTAGCACAGAAAACAGATGGCTGTATGCGTGATTCCCTGAGTACGCTGGATAAGATTGTGAGCTTTACGAGCGGGCATCTTACTTACCAGAATACGCTGGAGCACCTGAATATTCTTGATTACGATTATTTTTTCCGGGTAATGGCTTCTGTGCTTCAACAGGACGTAGCCAATGCCCTGCTGATATTCGATGAAATTTTACAGAAAGGTTTTGAAGGGGATAATTTCCTGAACGGGTGGGCGGAATTTTTGCGTAACCTGCTGTTATGTAAAGAAGACAAGGCTCTTCACCTGGTGGAGGTTTCCGGTAACCTGAAAGAACGATATAAGCAGTTGTCGGGCCAGGTGAGTCCTGCTTACCTGATCACTGCCCTTCACCTGCTGAATGAAACGGAGATCAACTACCGCATGGCGCGTAACAAGCGGTTGCATGTGGAGATGGCGCTGATTAAGCTGTGTTTTCTGCAACAGGCAGTAACCCTGGTCAGTGATGACAGTAACGGGGAGGTGTCAAAAAAAAAGCTGGTAGCTGATGGTTCTCCCCCGCAGAAATTGCGGGCCCCTGTGGCCCAGCCGGTAACTGCTAAAACCATTACCGGGAATCCGGCTACTACGGAGAGTATCGGCACGGTGCCGGGACCACGTTTAACGGTAGACACGCCGGTTCAGCCTGCTCCGCAGCAAACGGCGCCCGTAGCGGCTCCTGTGACAACAGCGGCTCCTGTAACAACAGCGGCCCCTGTGGCAGCACCTGCGCCACCGCCCACACCTGCATTCGTTGCTCCTGCGCAGCCAATACCTTCCAATGGGCATTCAACTGCTACCCACGAACCGGCAACGGCGCCTGTGGCCAGTCAGCCGGCAACCAGCCCTGTATCTGCAACGCCCGCACCTGCCACCGGAGCACCTGCGGCCGGCGGCACCTCCGCAGCTGCTCCGGCCAGCAAACTAACAGGGCTGGCTGCCATGAAAGAAGCGATGGCTGCCAAACAGCAGGGAACCACCCATGTGCAGTCGACGCCGCTTACGATGGGAGCGATCCATGTGTACTGGGACGAATTTATTGATCTGTACCGGCAGGCCAACAAAATGACGGTGGTAAGCAATTTGCAGCTGGCGCAACTGAAACTGCTGGGCACTACGGAGGTGGGAATTGTGAGCCGGAACATTGTGCAATTCCGGTTTATGGAAGAAGAAAAGCTCGTGATTGCTGAGTTTCTGAAGAAGAAATTTAACAATCCGGCCATTGTGCTCACCCTGCAGCTGGATGAGAGTCAGCAGACTCAGGATATAGGTCCGGCGCCGCTTTCCAGCCGGGAGCAATTCCAGCAGATGGCGGAAAAATACCCGCTGGTGAAAGAGTTGAAAGACCGGCTGAACATGGAGTTAGACTTCTAGCGTGATTGCGCTGATTAAATATTAACGATAGACAGACATTTTTAAACAGTTTACAATTCCTTCTTTGCGTTTTTGCGCAAAAACATGTAGGTTTGAACAAAATTTTGAATAAAGCACTATGGCAGAAGTTATCAGAATGCCCCTTTTGAGTGATACGATGACGGAAGGGGTGATTGCGGAATGGCATAAAAAGGTGGGCGATACAGTAAAGGCAGACGATGTAATTGCTGAAGTGGAAACGGATAAAGCCACTATGGAAGTGATGGGTTACGTAGAAGGAACCCTCCTTTATATAGGTGTTGAAAAAGGAAAGGCAGCAAAGGTAAACGGGATCATTGCCATTGTAGGTAAACCCGGAGAAGATTACACTTCCCTGCTGGAAGGTGAAGGTAAAACAGCTGCTGCTGCCCCGGCGCCTGCTGCTAATGCTGCACCTGCTGCTGCTGCACCTGCACCACAGGCTGCTCCGGCTGCTGCTGCACCGGCTGATGACGCTGCATTAAAAGAAGCGCTGAAAAATGCTACTGTTATCCGTATGCCGCTCCTGAGCGATACCATGACAGAAGGTAAAATAGTTGCCTGGAACAAAAAGGTAGGCGACGTTGTGAAGAATGACGATGTACTGGCTGAAGTGGAAACGGATAAAGCGACCATGGAAGTAATGGGTTATGCCGACGGTACCTTATTATATATAGGTGTGAAGGAAGGCGAAGCGGCCAAAATAAACGGCATTATAGCCATTGTGGGCAAACAGGGTACTAATGTAGATGCGATCCTGGCTGCTGAAGGCGCTGCCCCGGCAGCATCAGCTCCATCCGCACCTGCTGCCCCATCACAGAATGGCACGACTGCTGCTCCGGCGGCAACTCCGGCTCCTGCTGCTGCAACCACCAGCGCCGATGGCCGTGTGAAAGCATCTCCGCTGGCTAAGAAGCTGGCAGAGGAAAAGGGCATCGATATCAGCCAGGTTCCTGGTTCAGGTGACGGTGGCCGTATTATCAAAAAAGACGTAGATAGCTATGTTCCTGCAGCCAAGGCGGCTCCGGCAGCACAAAGCGGCGCAGCGCCTGCTGCTCCGGCGTTTGTACCTGCCGGCCAGGAAGGCTTCACAGATATTCCGCTGACCAAAATGCGCCAGGTAATTGCTAAACGCCTCAGCGAAAGCAAATTTAGCGCTCCTCACTTCTACCTGAAAATAGATGTGAATATGGATAAGGCGATAGAAGCGCGCAAATCCATCAACGAAATTTCCCCTGTTAAGATTTCCTTCAACGATATGGTGATCAAGGCTTCTGCCATGGCACTGCGTCAGCATCCGGCAGTGAACAGCAGCTGGATGGGCGATTTTATCCGTCAGAACCAACATATACACATCGGTTCTGCTGTGGCTATTGAAGAAGGTTTGATTGTTCCGGTAATCCGCTTTGCAGATCAGAAAACACTCAGCCAGATTGCCACTGATGCGAAAGGCCTGTACGACAAAGCCAAAAACAAAAAGCTGCAGCCACAGGAATTCAGCGGCAATACCTTCAGTATCTCCAACCTGGGTATGCTGGGTATCGACGAATTCACGGCGATCATCAATCCACCGGATTCAGCGATCCTGGCGGTAGGTAATATCACTGAAACTGCAGTGGTGGAGAAAGGCCAGATAAAAACAGCCAACATCATGAAACTGACCCTGAGCTGCGATCACAGAAGTGTGGACGGAGCGGTAGGCGCGCGTTTCCTGGCTACCCTGAAAGGGTTCCTGGAAAACCCGGTAACCATGCTGGTATAAACTAATTGTAATAGCAATACGAAAAGGCGGAGTGTATACTTCGCCTTTTTTGTGCCCGGAAGACGGCTGTATGCCCCGTCATTCACCGGTAAAATGTTTCATTAGCTTTTGAAAGTTCAAAAACTTGATATACATTTGACCTTGTAAATTGTCAAACGCTATAAAATAATAACCTACATGAATTTAGTGGAAGCAAAGGCGCAGTTTATTCAAACCTGGGGCTCATTAGGTGCCCAGTGGGGTATTAACCGTACGATGGCCCAGATTCACGCTTTACTGCTGGTAATGCCCGACCCGTTGAGTGCCGATGATATCATGGAGGAACTGAACATTTCCCGTGGAAACACCAATATGAATGTGCGGGAACTCATTAACTGGGGGCTGGTAGAACGTATCCTCATCCCGGGAGAAAGAAAAGAATTTTTTGTAGCAGAGAAAGATATCTGGAAGGTGGCTACTTATATTGCCCGCGAAAGAAAGAAGCGCGAACTGGATCCTATCATGAAAGTGCTGTTACAGCTGCAACAGGCGGAAGGTGATCCGAAAGATAAGGAAATGAAAGCTTTTAAGGATTCTATTTCCAATATCACCAAGTTTGCCCAGCAAACGGATAAGACGATCAGTGCATTTATTAAATCGGAAGAAAACTGGTTCTACAGCAGCCTGATAAAACTCATTAAGTAATTTTTTTTGGGCCTTACTTTCATTTATTTCTGAAAGTTCCAAACAAATAAAAAAGAAAGATGAAGCTATATTATATAGTAGACGGCATTGTTCAAGGGCTCCTGACTGTTATTTGCGCGATTGATCTGACTCATCTTGTTGTTTTTTCCAAATTCTCCCTGCCGCCGTATCTTACTTTCATCCTCCTGGCCTGGCAATTCTCTGCAGGCGTTATCAATTTTATACTAAGGAAAACAGCTCCTGATGACAGGATGCTACGAAGACTCCAGTGCGTACTGTTCTCTATTATAGGAACCTTATTTCTCCTCGTACAGGCAAACAAATTACGGGTATTCAGATCTATCGATTTTTTCAATATTTACGGATGGCTGGTTTACGCCAGTTTTTATATTGTGCTGCCGGCGCTGATATTGTCTGTAACGGTATTAACTATACGGAGATGTATTGTTACCCTCCGTAGCAGGGCTACTTCCACCCCGGTTTAACTTCATTTTATGCAAAATAAACGTATTGTTATTGCTGCGGGCACCGGCTGTACTCGCGCATCTGCCCCGGAGCGCTTATCACTTGTGGTGAATTCCGTAAATTAGCTATATGGAAACCAATAACGATAAAAAGCTCACCGTGGTACTGGGCGCATCGCCCAACCCGGAAAGATACAGCAACCTGGCCGTGAACCGGCTCAAAGCCAAAGGGCACCCGGTAGTGGCGATCGGCAAACGGGCCGCCGCCATTGGTGATACGCCGGTGATTACCGCGCATCCGCCGCTCGAAAAAGTAGATACGGTTACCATGTACCTGAACCCGGCGGCACAGAAAGAATATTATGATTATATTTTGCAGTTGCAACCCCGCCGTATCATCTTTAACCCGGGAGCAGAAAATCCCGAACTGGAAGATATTGCCAGGGAGCATAATATTCAGCCGGTGGAAGCATGTACCCTTGTAATGCTTAGTACGGGGCAGTTCTAGCCGTTTTATTTTCTGAATCTTCTTATTTTTTTAATGTACAGCTGTTGGCTATTGCTAACAGCTTTTTCGTATATTCGTAAATATTGCTGTTATTCCCCAATGAACGCATCCCATATTGTTGACCCAATTAGCGCATGGAATTACTTCAGCAGGCAGGCATTATAGCATAACCCAAATACGCATGTTCACCCTTAATTATACATGTATGCAATGGAGAAGATTTAATGGAGAGGTTATCCACCTTCCGGTAAAGGAAGAAGTAAGACAAGCCATCGTTCGTGAAACCGCAAAGGGGTTTCGCCTGAAAGTGTGCATTGGTACTGATTCCCAGGTAAAAGGAGTAGATACGGAATTCGCTACGGTGATAGTATTCCTGCGGGAAGGCCACGGCGGATTTATGTTTATTCACAATGAAAAAACAAAAGACCGCTATTCTATCAAAGAGCGCATGCTGGTAGAAGTAGCGAAGAGTATTGAAATTGCGTATGAATTGTGCGACCTGTTTACAGAATATGATGTAGACATGGAAGTGCATGCAGACATCAATACGAACCCTCAGTTCAAAAGCAACCTGGCCTTGCGGGAAGCAATGGGCTATATCCTGGGTATGGGCTTTGCCTTTAAAGCCAAACCGGAAGCCTTTGCCAGCAGCAGTTGCGCTAACAAAATAGTGAACTAAGGCGCCTCTTTTTTTTGTACCTCTCTCAGATTTTTTATGACGTGTTGCCACGTCAGGTGGCATTTTCTCCCCTTATCGAGCTATACAATCCCTCCTTCTGTTGTAACTTTTTCCTGGTTTCTACGCTATACTTTCAATAAAACAGCCTCCTATATGACACTACCAAAATCATTGGCAGCCATACTGTTGCTGGCGTGCCTCTGCGTTCTTTCCTGTAAAAAAGACAAAGTGGAAGCTCCCGATACTACGTCGTTGTTTGTGTATGACGCAGGCTCGAGCATTCCCAACGCCGAATTCAAAACGCTACAGATCACTGCAGATGGCAGCTATACTATTACTCAAAAAAATAGTGAAAAAAGTACAAGGAAATTACCAAATAACGTGCAAGATAGCCTGAAACCTTATCTCACCAACTTTCCCCGGGCAGCTATAAAAGCCGATCCTAATACTTACTCATCACGTGGGGCAGCAGATGGCATCTTCCGGGCATTTATATATGTACAAAAAAATCCAACAGACACTACCGCCATTTATTTAGATATACCCGGTGGTCCCGCTCCCGCCTACTTCGTGGAATTCGAGAACAAGATCAATCAAACGATCATCAACAATAAAATATTTAACTGATCATACCATCTATAAATTATTAAATTAATCCCCCGTTATGAAAATTTATTATTCCCTCATTGTCCTGTTTTTAATACCTGCTTTTTCTGCCTGTAAAAAGAAAGATGCTCCCCTGCTTACTTCTATAGAAGGGAAATGGCGGCTGGCAAAGGTGGAAGGATGTTTCAGTGGGCAAGGCGCATCTGTTACCAATAAGCAGGAAATAATTTTCAAGGGCAAACAATACGAATTATTTGTTGATGGCGTAAGAGAAACCGCCGATACGTTCCACCTTAAACAGGTTAACAATCAAAATGTACTGACAATAGGGAAAAGCAATGAATTCTTTGTCACTTTTACGAGCAATGCAATAATTCTGACCGGTAACATTTCTGATGCCTGCACAATGACTTACGGCAAGGTAGCCTATTAATGCAGCAATTATTATTAAGCAGGGGGATGAAAACGAATATCGCTTTCATCCCCGCTTTATACTTTAATCTTTCAATAACCACATCACGCTATTCACATTATCACTGCCGCTAAACTGCCGCTGTATGGCCTCGTTGAGGTTCGCATTGTTATAACTCAGTTCATTATCAGGATAAAGCCATCTTACCGGAAACTGTGTAGCAGGTGTATTCAGGTTGGTGGTAGCATTCAACTTGAATACGGGATATCCTGTTCTCCGTTGCTCATACCACGCGTTATAATTAGAGCCCTGCAGGAACCCCGCGAGATACTTTTGTGTAATAATCTGCGATAACTGTTGCTGCATGCTGCCAGTGAGTACTACCGATGCTACATACGACTGAATATAACTATCATCCATTTTCATGTTGTGGTGATAATCTTCTATGTCCGGTGTATAGGCGGCGGTGAATTTCATGGAATTGGTAATACCTGCCGCATAATAACTTTGCGCCGGCGTACCGGTGATCCATCCCCGCAGGGCTGCTTCTGCCAATACAAACTGTAATTCCGAGTAGCTGAAAACGCTTACCGGTTCTGCATTCACCATGTTTACGTAACGGCTGTTCAGGTCGGAATAATCTTTTGACAGGCGTATAGATTGCAGTGCGGGGAATGCATCAGAAGGCTCCGCACCTACATAAGCGTCATAATCATCCGCTGTTTTACCGGCTGCAATTTTTACCGGTGAGGGCTTTGCATAGTAAAACAAACGACGATCGTGCAATGTTTTCAGCGGATCTATCAGCGTGGCTGACAACATGGTGTAATTTGACTTTACAAAAGAGTTGCCGGAGCCCGCCGGCACATCGGACCAAGGGTAATTCTGGCCTGCTGCTGCCGTATAGGTAAGAGCAAAATTATCAGCATAAGAACGCATTAAAGGCCTGTTGGCAACTATCTCTTTAAACCGCTCCACTACTTTCAGATCCGCATCACCTGTTTTCCTGTACAGGTTCATCAGCACATGCAGTTCAAAACTGTTGGTCAGCCGGCGCCAGTTATCCACTTTGCCGTTATACACCGGATCACCGCTAAAATCTTTCCCTGCTGCAAAAAGAAGATTGGCGCTATCCAATTCATTGAGTATGCCGAGAAATACTGCCTTCTGCGTATCGTAGCCAGGTTGGATAACGTTTTCTGATTCTCCTTTCACCGCCTGTGAGTAGGGAATATCGCCTACCTGTATAGTGCTTTGAAAAAATTGCCAGGCTCTTATAAAATGTCCCAGTGCATTGTATGATTTCCGGAGTTCTTCATCAGGTGCATAGCCTATCATGGGCGGCACATTACGCAATAATGCGATCCTGTTAAAACTGGCTCTTCCGAATTTATTATACTGGAAATTTTCCTGTCCTTCTCCCCAGGTAAGATATTTACCCAGCAGATAAGGCTGCATAAAACTTTTGGCGGTACTGATATCCGACCTGGTAATACTCAGGATCATATTGGTGGCCAGCATGGCGGAACTCACCTGTGTAGTTTTATTTGGGTTGGTATTGATTTTATCAAATTTTGAGCAGCCTGTTACCATTGCGGCAGTAAGAGATACGGATAATATATATTTCAGTGATTTGTGTTTCATGAGATTTTCTTTGATGGTGAAAGATATCAGAACCCTACTTTGAAATTAACTCCCAGCATCCGTTGAGATGGTGAATTCAGGTTTTCATCATCCACATCGGGATCTGAAAATTTGAAGTTTGTAAACAGGAACAGGTTCTGTGCAGTTAAAGAAACAGATGCATTTTTTATACCGCTCTTTGCCAGCATGGTGGCAGGAAACCGGTATCCGACAGATATTTCACGCACCTTTACAAATGTTTTCTTTTGTATGCCGTAATCGCCTCCCCTGAAATTTTGCGCGTAGTTTTGGTAAGATACTTCTGTATCATTCACCGCATACTTGCGGGTATCGCTGGTGATGTTGCCAAAGTTGTCGTAGGAAACACTTCCGGAGAGTACTTTTACGCCTTGTCCTACATAATTGGTGAGGCCGTTCACTACTTCATCGTAGCGGTATTGGTTATCAGATTCGGGATTGGTACCGGAATCCCACATCTTATCGTAGATATAGTTATACATCACCCCGCCAACGCGGCCATCGATATTAAGTGATGCCGTAAAATTTTTATAGGAGAAGGTATTGATAAAACCAAAACTGAAACTGGGATCACTGTAACCATATTTTTTTTGGTAATCGCTTTCCACGGGATAGCCGTTGTTGTGGATTACATTGCCATCGGGGTCTCTCAGCCAATAGTAATCTGTATAGGTATCGAGTCTTTCTTTTTTCTTCACCCAGGGATTTTGCGCAGAGTACACCGGATCGAGGTTTACATAGTAGCGGTGCTGGTTAGACCAGTTGATGGTGGATCCCCATTGGAAATTCTTTTTCTTTAATACCGTTCCGCCGAGCGTAATTTCCAGTCCTTTTCTTACATAGGTTTCGGCAGTATTTACCAGGGTGTTCAGGAATCCGGAGGAGCCGGGAATAGATACAGAAGTTTGCTGGTTGTAATAGTATTTATTGAAGTAAGCAACGTCGATATTCAAACGTTTTTTGAACAGGTAAGCGGCAGTACCAATTTCCCAGGTACGCTGTGAACTTGGCAGCAGGTTAACTCCCAGCAGGTTACTGGGGTAGCTCGCGGAGTTGGCGCCGTTCCACGCGCCGGTAGTGGTAGTATAGAGACGGTTGATATCATATACGCCTGCGGGTGTTTTAAAGGTAGCCCAGGAGCCCCGGATTTTCCACATATCTGTAAATGCAGGCATTTTGAATAACTCGGACAATACTACACTGGAACCGATGGAAGGATAAAAATACGCCCTGTTTTCTTCCGGTTGTGCGGAGTTCCAGTCGTTACGGCCGGTAGCATCAATAAACACGGTATTTCTCCAGCTTACAGCAGCCCTTCCATACAAACTGTTTACCTGTCTGCTGCTATAGGCAGGTGTGAATGTAGGCGGTTCTACGGAGCCATTAAGCGAAAAGAAAGTCGGGCTTGTTAACCCGTTTTTGGTGGAAGCTTTCAGTCCTTCGTCTACCCAATAATAAATTGTTCCGCCCACCATTGCTTCGAAGTTCCAATCGCCTGCTTTTTTACTGTAGCTGAGCATGGCGTCGTCATTGGTACTCCAGCCCCAGGTGTTGTTGATGCTGTACAGGCCCCTGGCATTCCATCCGCCGCGGGTGGAGTAGATATTAGCCGTTGGATTGGTAAAGGTTTCTTTATTATGATACACATCATAGCCGATACGCACCAACAGGCTAAGGTCAGGGGAAAATTTATAGTTAGCGGTGAGACTTGCGTTAGTGGTATTTTGCTGGATCGCATTTAATTTCTCGTAGGCAATCAAGTAAGGATTATCATACCAGTTGGTGTACATCCAGTTTTGTGTTTGATTGGGTGTCTTCCAGTAATCACGGTACTGGCGGATATCATATTCGGGGCCTGTCCACATGGTTAGCTGGTAAATGTATCCCTGGTTACCATAGCCGGTGCCCCATACCTGTGGCGCCATTCTTTTGCTTACGCCCATGTGCCCTTCGAGGCTGAATTTCTCTGTCGCCTTGAGCTCACCGCCGAGAGTGAAGTTATACATATTCAGTTTCGCATTAGGAAACTGTCCTTTGTTATAAATATGGTTCAGGGAAGCGCGGAAACTGCCGTATTTCCCACTTTGTGATACGTTGATATTATTATTGGTGATTACGCCTAGTTCCATAAAATTCTTCAGGTTATTTTTTCCTACCGAATTCAGTGGCCGGTTATCCTCAAACTGTTTGGTGACCGGGTTCCAGTCCCTTGCAGTGTTGCCTGCATCCAGCCGGGGGCCCCATACATAATCGTTGTCAATTTTTCCGTTTTGTCCACGGCCGTACGAAGTTTGTGTTTTTGGAATGGCCAGGAAACCGCTCTGGATCATGGTGTTGCTGTTCACGTTTACAGACAGGGCTTCGCCGGTTCCTTTTTTAGTGGTGATGAGGATCACGCCGCCGGCAGCCCTGGAGCCGTACAATGCGGATGCAGTAGGACCTTTCAGGATATCCAGGCTTTCGATATCATCGGTAGGGATATCGCGTAACGACATGTTGCCATACGGCACCCCATCTACCACCAGCAAGGTACCTTCCCCTCTTAACTCAATAGCGGGTTTAGCAAAAAACTCGGTGGAGTTTTTAATAACCAGACCGGATACCTGGCCGGTGAGGGAAGTGGCCAGGTCCACTCCTTTTACCGTTTGTACGGCCTCGCCTTTTACTCGTTGTACGGCGTATCCCAGGGCTTTTTCCTGGCGTTTGATACCGAGGGCGGTTACTACCACCTGGTCGATGCTGATGGCCTGATCGATGAGAACGATGTTAATGGTTTGTTCCCCTTTAATGGTGTATTCTTTTGGTGTGTAGCCGATGAAGCTGAATAAAAGAACATCGCCATCTTTTACGTTATCGAGGGTGAAGTTCCCGTCTTTGTCCGTCATCGTAGCCTTGGAGGAGCCTTTCACCTGGATAATCACGCCTGGTAAGGCATTACCGGTGGAGTCCTTTACAGATCCCCTGATGTTTTGTTGTGGTGCAATGTTGCCGGCGGCAGCCATTACAGACCTGGTATTGGCAGCATCTTCTGCTTTTACCACATAAAGCTTTCCATTGATTCTGCGGCATACTAATCCTAATGGTGCGATGCATTTATTGAGATTGTTCTCAATGTTATCTGCCTGAAAAATGTCCGTATTCTGCAGTAGAATATTTTTCCCTTTCAGCAGGTTGGTGTTGTAACTGAAGCGGACATCGAACTTTGCTTCCAGTTCATTGATCACCGAAATAAGCGGCACAGTGGTTACCTTGTTTTCGCGGGTTGCTGCTTTTAGTATCTGTGCTTTTGACCATTGCAAACAGCATAGCAAAGCGGTAACCATTACCAGTTGGAAACTGATTGATTTAAATTTTTTCATAACTGAATTTTGGTTGTCTCTAAAGGATTTTTTTGTTGTTCACCCGAATAGTCTTGTGTTGTAAAGTAAATTGTAAATTAAAGGATTCTTCTATCGTAATAATGGCCTGCTGCAGGTTATCGGACGGGAGATAGCCTGTAAACAGCAGTTCCCCGGTTCTTTCCTGGTCAAATACTATTTCATAATCATATTGTTCCCCAAGTTTTTGCATCACTATTTTCAGTGGTTCACTTTTGAATGCGAGCAGGTTGTATTTCCAGGATGTCTGGAACAAGGTATCTACCTTTTGCCTGGTGAGCATTTTAGTGACCGCATTATAGCTGGCCATTTCGCCGGGACTGAGCAACAGGATGCCGGCGCCGGCGTTGACTTTCACGCGTCCTTCGTTCAGCACTACCACTGCGTTTCCATTTGCCGTATTTACATTAAAGGCAGTGCCCAGTACGTTTACATCCACGCCGTTTTCCGTGTGCACAACAAAGGGCATTGCTGCCTGGTGGATCACTGTAAAAAAAGCTTCTCCTTTCAGCCATGCTTCCCTGGGCTGATTTTTACGGGGAGATGTGTTTACGGTGAGGCTGCTGCGTTGATTGAGACTGATCACCGTACCATCTTCCAGCCGGAAGGTTTGCACCTGGCGGGTGTTGTTTACAAAATGGCGTTTATCATTTTTATCTCTGTAAAAAAATAACAACAGGGTAGCCAGGCCAATGAGTGGTACCAGGGCTGCCGCCACTCTGAAGCCGGTTCTTTTCCATAGTGGGATCACCGGTTTGGACGGTGTATGTTGCAGGATGGCGGCAAAAACCTGACCGGCCCTATCCGCCGGCATTGCGGGCCAGTTTTGCTGCAGCAACAACTCTTCCACCGCAGGCAAATACTCCGGCGATGGATGATCCTGTAACCAGGCGAGGAGCTCCAAACGCTCTTCCTGTGTACATTTCCTTTCCGTTAATTTAATAAAGAGAGCAGTGATCCGTTCCTTATTTTCTTCCATTGTTCCTGGTTGACATAACAATAGTACGATCGGGCGGATTTAAAAGACGACCGGACTTAAAAATATTTTTTTCTCAGCGAAGGATATGGCAAAAGGCGGCAATAATAACAGAGATATCGGCATGTTGATAAAGGTAGTGCCTTACAAAGCGGGAAGCCTTTACGAGCTGGTCTCTCACGGTGTTGACAGAGATGCCCAGCTGATCGGCTATTTCCTGGTTGGAACAGCCCTGTACTTTGCTCATTCTGAAAATCAGCTGCCGTTGTGCAGGTAACTGGGCGATGGCATTCATTTTAATGGTTTCCAGCTGCCGGGTGTAGAGCATGTCGTCCATAGCGCCGGTATCTTCTGTATACATCTGCAGAAAATATTCGCGGAATTTCTGATCATGCACCGCCTTTCTCAGGTAATCGAATACATAGTTTCGGGTGGTGGTGTACAGGTAGGCTTTGAGAGATAATCCGGGATTCAGGGTATCTCTTTTTACCCATATCTTCATAAATACTTCCTGAACGGCGTCGGATGCTACTTCCGGCAGGCCGCAGAGTTTCAGGGTGTAGCCATAAATATGATCCCGGTATTTTTCATACAGTACCCTGAACGCTTCCTCATCCTGCGCTATTATCTTTTTACACAGTATTTCATCTGTTGCATCCAGCATTCCAACAAGTATTTGGGTAAAAAAATGCCATCACTGATTAAGATAAACAAATAAAAATAAAAAATTACCCCAGATTACTGAGGTAATAATAGTGTGCAGAAAAGATGATGCAGCGGATCAGGCGATGGCCCGGAATTGTGCGTTGAGTTCATCGATATAGTTGAGGATGGCATCCCGGCCGGATTTCTTTACGGTAGATGTAACGAAGTTGGGGGGCAGGAACTGCCAGGTTTCCCTCATTTTATTGAGAAAAGATTTTACGTTTTTGCTGACTTCTGCCTGGGTACTTTTATCTGCTTTGGTGAATACCAGGCTGAAAGGGATATTCCATTCTCCCAGTTTGGTAATAAAATCGATGTCGATTTTCTGTGGCTGATGGCGGCTGTCGATGAGTACAAATACGCTGACGAGGTTGGGCCGTTTGCGCAGGTAATTTTCGATCATCTGTTCCCATTGGCGGCGTTGCGACAAGCTTCTTTTAGCGAATCCGTAGCCGGGCAGATCCACGAGGTACCAGGCGTTATTGATGGCAAAATGATTAATCAGCTGTGTTTTACCGGGGGTTCCCGACGTTTTGGCTAATTTTTCATTATTAGCCAGAATATTGATCAAAGAAGACTTACCTACGTTCGACCGGCCGATGAATGCGTATTCCGGCCATATGGGATTGGGGCATTTTTCCCAATCGGGACTACTGATAAGATATTCTGCTGACTTAATAACCATAATGATATTGCTTTGTTCCATTAAAAATCCCGTATCCCTGTTTTTGCATACTGTCACATGACTACATTTCTTTAACTTTGCGCACTATGTCAGAAAATGCAAATGTTCAGAAGATCGTTCCCTTTGAAGGGTCAAAATTAAGCAAGAAGGAGCAGATAGCGACCATGTTTGATGATATTGCTTACCGCTACGACTTTCTTAATCACTTTATGTCGCTGGGGATCGACATTATATGGCGTAAAAAAGCCCTGGGGTATTTGAAATCGCTTCAGCCCAAACTCATGTTGGACGTGGCTACCGGCACGGGCGACTTTGCTATAATGGCGGAAAAGCGTCTTCATCCCGACAAAATTGTGGGCATTGATATTTCTGAAGGGATGTTGAGTCATGGCCGTGAAAAGATCCTGAAAGCGGGGTTAGGCGATAAAATTACCCTGCAAACGGGCGATAGTGAGACAATAAGTTTTCCCGACCAAACGTTTGATGCCATAACAGTGGCATTCGGTGTGCGTAATTTTGAGCACCTGGAAAAGGGGCTGTCTGAGATGTATCGTGTGTTGAAGCCAGGAGGCAAGTTGGTGATACTGGAGTTTTCGAATCCCACAGTTTTTCCTATTAAACAATTATATAATTCGTATTTTCGTTATATCACACCGCTGATCGGGAAATGGATAGCTAAAAGCCAGGCGGCTTATAGTTATCTGCCGGAATCTGTGAAAGCGTTTCCGCAGGGTGAAGCAATGCGAACTATTTTAACCAACACCCGTTTCCAGGCCGTTACATGCAAAACGCTAACATTCGGCATATGTTCCATTTACTGCGCTACGCGCTGATATTCATTGTATTCGGAGTGCTTCCTGCAAGGGCGCAAACCCAGATGAATATGTTGGAACACGATGCAAAACCCTATTACTTTGGTATTACGCTGGCGGCAAACCAGTCGTATTTCAAACTGGAGCATTCTCCTGCCTTCCTGGCCGATGATTCTATTATGGTAGCGGAACCGCTGAAAACCATGGGATTCAACCTGGGACTGCTGGCCAATGCCAGGCTCAGTGAGCATTTTGACCTTCGCTTTAACCCGCAGCTCATTTTTGCATCCAAAAACCTTTACTACCGCGAAACTTATCCCAAGCCACAGGATACTGACAAGAAGATTGAGTCGATATTACTGAGCTTCCCGCTGCAGATTAAGTTTAAATCGGACCGCATCGGCAATATGCGCGTTTATACCATTGCGGGCCTTAAATATGACTATGACCTTGCCTCCAACGCACGCCTGCGCAGAGCAGAGGACCTGGTAAAGATCAAAAAGAGCGACTACGGTTATGAAGCCGGCGCTGGCTTTGAGTTTTATTTCGAGAGCTTCATCTTTGCCCCGGAGTTTAAGATCAGCAATGGTTTTGGCAATGTGCATGTGAAAGACCCTAACCTGCGATATTCCAATGTGGTGGAAAAATTACAGTCGAGGATGATTGTGTTTTCGATTCACCTGGAAGGGTAACCGGAGAGATTGCCTCCCAACCACACCGATTAACCATCATTACGCTGATTTTTTTACCTTTGCGCCATGCAAAATTACCTCATCAGGAATATAGCCGTGGTAAACGAAGGGCGCACCACGGTACAGGATGTATGGATCAAAGACCACCGCATTGAAAAAATAGCGCCTAATATCACTATCAGCGGTAATTACACGGAAATTAACGGGGAAGGTAAGCACCTGCTGCCAGGCGTTATAGACGACCAGGTACACTTCCGGGAGCCCGGCTTAACCCACAAAGCCACCATTTATTCCGAAGCACGCGCTGCGGTAGCCGGCGGTACCACCAGTTTTATGGAAATGCCCAATACCAAACCGGCCGCGCTCACCCAGGAACTACTCGAAGACAAATACACCATTGCACAACATCATTCACTGGCCAATTACTCCTTCTTTATGGGGGCTGCCAATGACAATGTGGAAGAAATACTGAAAACAAACGCCAAAAAAGAAAGCGTTTGCGGCGTGAAAATATTCATGGGATCTTCTACCGGGAATATGCTGGTAGATAATTATCTCACCCTGGAAACGGTGTTTTCCAACAGCGAACTGCTGATTGCCACCCATTGCGAAGATGAAAAGATCATTCGCGCCAATATGGAGGCGTTTCAACGGGAAAAAGGAGATCGCCTCACCGCTGCGGATCATCCGTTGATACGCGATGTGGAAGCCTGTTTTGAATCATCCCTGGTAGCCATACAGTTTGCGCAGAAACACAATGCCCGCCTGCATATCCTGCACATCTCCACGGCGAGGGAGCTTCAGCTGTTCAGCAATATGCTGCCGCTGGCAGAAAAAAGGATTACGGCGGAAGTGTGTGTACACCATCTTCATTTTACGGCCGATGACTACGCACAATACGGCAACCTGATCAAATGCAACCCGGCCATTAAAGCGCCGGAAAACAAAACCGCGCTCTGGCAGGGACTCCTGGACGACCGGCTGGATATCATTGCCACCGACCATGCACCGCATACCTGGGAAGAAAAACAACTGTCTTACCTGCAGGCGCCGTCCGGTGTTCCACTGGTGCAACACAGCCTCCTGCTAATGCTGGAATATGTAAAGAAGGGAAACATCACCCTGGAAAAAGTAGTGGAAAAGATGAGCCATGCTCCCGCTATCTGTTTCCAGATAAAGGAAAGAGGATTTTTGAGAGAAGGGTATTATGCCGACTGCGTAATCGTAGACCTGCAGCACCAGACGAACGTAAATAAAGAAAACATATATTATAAATGCGCCTGGAGCCCGTTTGAAGGCCATACCTTCCTGGCGGCCGTTACGCATACCTTTGTAAGCGGACACCTCGCTTATGCGGATGGCGTTTTTAATGAGAACGTATTGGGTCAGCGACTGGCTTTCAGCCGGTAGTTTTTGCCTCCGTAAATGCAGCGGCAGCCGCTGCATTTACGGAAATGCCGGTACAGCCTTTCAATTCTTATGGAATTTTTCTATCCTTGCATCTTCCACCGTATATTCACCAAAAAGATGCTGCATGCAACTGGACAAAACATCCTACTACGACCTGTCTATCTTTAACCGCGACGAAGAATTTTCCCTGTTCCACCGCCTCGATTTTACTACCACTGCAGGCGGCCGTGAATACCTGCGGCAGCTATACAGCAATCCATTATCCGATATCAACACTATTAAGAACCGGCAGCGTGCATTGCAATATATACTGGAACAGGAAAGCAACTGGCCTTCCATTATTTCCAACGGTACCATTGTAGTGGTGGAGAATTACATGGATGCCCAGATCGAACCTATTTCCAGCACAGAAGGACTTGCCTTATATCTTCATGCAGCACTCAACAAAACGCTGTATGCGCCTGATTATGGCTATATCAAATTTTCGTTTACACAACTGGTGATATTACTGAAAGGATTTCGTTCGTTTATCAACGTTTTCAATTCAAACGAGACCCCAACAGTGCTGAAAGTGTTGCTGGACAGGGCGCAACAGTTACTTGCCAAAAAAGAGTTCTATGAAATTTTAAAGGCAGATGAAGAGGGAAAACTGAACTTTGTGGAGATCCTTCGTTATGATAATTATATCCGGAAGCGACACAGAAAAGTAATTCAGGAGCTGGTAACCCTTTACCAGCAGCTGGATGCGTACTATGCGATGGCCAAAGCCATGAAGCACTATAACCTGCAGTTCCCGGTTTTCTCCGGCGGCACCACACCTGTTATTAAAGCCACACAACTCTATCATATCATCCTTCCTGAGCCGGTGGCTTATGATGTAAAACTGGATGAAGCAGCTCATTTCATGTTCCTTACAGGTGCCAATATGGCCGGCAAAACCACCTTTATCAAAGCCGTTGGCGTAGCCGTATTCCTGGCACATATAGGCATGGGCGTGCCCGCTGAAAATATGGAGCTGAGCTTCTTTCACGGCATCTTCAGTAACATCCAGGTACAGGATAATATTTTTAAGGGAGAAAGTTATTTCTATAGCGAAGTACAGCGTATTAAAAACACTATCCTGCAAATCAGCAATGGTAAAAACTGGCTGGTGCTGATCGACGAAATGTTTAAAGGCACCAATGTGGAAGATGCCAGAAACTGCTCGCTGGCAGTGATCCGGGGATTTTTGAAAAGTACCAACTGCCTGTTTATCCTTTCTACTCACCTTTATGAAGTGGCGGATGAACTGAGCACAGAAAAACGTATCCAGTTTAAATATTTTGAATCTACCGTTATTGACGACGACCTGCATTTCACCTACCTGCTCAAAGATGGAATTGCCAAAGAAAAAATAGGTTACCTGATCCTGAAAAGGGAGAAGGTACTGGATCTGCTTACGCAGATAAAATAAAAAAGGAAAGCATTTAACTGCGGGCGATGTAACGATGTTTCCAGCAGTTAAATGCTTATATTCGTATCTGTTAACCCAGATATCGATATGATTGTTAAAACCTACGGCAGCGCCATCCTCGGCGTAAATGCCATCACCATTACCATAGAGGTAAATGTATCTTCCAAAGGCAACAAATTATTTATAGTAGGACTACCAGATAATGCGGTAAAGGAAAGCGAGCGGCGTATTGAATCCACTATTCAGTGCATGGGCCTGCGTATGCCCAGAACACGCACAGTGGTAAATATGGCGCCCGCCGCTATCCGCAAGGCCGGCGCTGCGTATGACCTGCCCATTGCCGCGGGTATTATTGCTGCCTCCGGGCAGGCCTCTCCCGTTCATCTTGAGCATTACCTGATGATGGGCGAGTTGTCGCTGGATGGTACCATTCAACCGATCAAAGGTGCGCTGCCAATGGCCATGCAGGCACTGAAAGATGGTTTCAGCGGCTTTATACTGCCCAAACAGAATGCGCTGGAAGCCGCCATGGTTAGTGGTTTGAAAGTGTATGGCATTGCTCACATTTCGGAGGCCATTAATTTTTTAAATGACCCGGATTGCCTCATACCTGTAACGGCTGTCCGTGACGAATTTTACGCCACGCAGGACCATTGGGGCATTGATTTCAGCGAAGTAAAAGGGCAACAGCATATTAAACGCGCCCTTGAAATAGCCGCCGCTGGTGGGCATAATGCCATATTGATTGGTCCGCCGGGAGCAGGAAAAACTATGCTGGCAAAACGTTTGCCCACCATCCTTCCACCGCTCACATTGCAGGAGGCGTTGGAAACCACTAAAATCCATTCTGTGGCAGGGAAGCTCCCCGAGCACACTTCGCTGATCACGCACCGCCCGTTCCGTTCTCCGCATCATACCATCAGTGATGCGGCATTGGTGGGTGGTGGCAGCATTCCCCAGCCGGGAGAAATTTCACTGGCGCATCACGGCGTATTATTCCTGGACGAACTGCCGGAGTTTAAACGCAAGGTGCTGGAGGTGATGCGGCAGCCGGTAGAAGAAAGAAGAGTGACTATTTCCCGTGCCAGAACAGCCATCGACTTTCCAGCCAGCTTTATGTTGCTGGCGTCTATGAATCCCTGTCCGTGCGGGTATTTCAACCATCCCGAAAAAGAATGTTCCTGTGCGCCCGGGCAGGTACAGGAATACCTGAATAAGGTATCCGGTCCGCTGCTGGATCGTATAGACCTGCACGTAGAAGTAACGCCGGTAAAATTTGCGGACCTGTCGTCCTCCAGTGCGGCGGAGAAAAGTACGTATATACGTAACCGTGTGATTGCTGCGAGGGCGATCCAGGCAAAGCGGTTTGCCGGTCATGACGGCGTGTATTGCAATGCACAAATGCATAGCCGGTTGCTGGCCACGGTATGCGTTATCAGTGATAAATGCAGGGAGCAGCTGGGGCAGGCGATGCAAAAACTAAAGCTCTCCGCACGTGCATACGACCGGATACTGAAAGTAAGCAGAACGATAGCCGATCTGGAAGGCAGTCACAGTGTAGAACCTGCACATATGGCGGAGGCCATACAGTTCAGGAGTTTAGACAGAGAAAACTGGGGGAACTGAGCATGGATCAATGGCCGCTGCCAGCGGTAACGATGGTGGCGCACACATTATTCCGTTAAACGCCCAGGTCTTCCTTATAACTTTCGCTCAGCTTACGCTGCATCTCAGCAGGAACGGGTGCATATTCCGCAAACTGGGATTTCAGCTTGGCTTTGCCCTGGGTAACATTGCGCAGTGCAGCAAACAGTTTATCTATTTCTGCCTGTGGGGTGCGTGCTTTGATCACCTGGTAACCATTCAGTGTATCCATTCCCGTTATGATGCTGCGATGTGTTTGCAGTTCGCTCATTATGTCGCCCATCATAACATCGGGGGCTACGGCTTCCAGGTCGTACACCGGTTCCAGCAACTGCGGGGCGGCCTGGTGGAACGCTTCGCGAAAAGCCATCATACCGGCTATTTTAAAGGAAATATCGTTACTGTCTACCGGATGCATTTTACCATCGTATACGCTTACACGTATATCGCGTACATATGATCCGGTTAGCGGGCCTTCCTGCATTTTTTCCATCACGCCTTTGAGGATAGATGGCAGGAAACGGTTGTCGATAGCACCGCCTACGATACAATTGTTGAATACCAGTTTGCCGCCCCAGTTCAGCGCTATTTCTTCCGAATCGCGCACGGTATGTTCCTTGTAGGGCGGCATACCCTCGTACCAGGGTTCTATTTTCATGTATACCTCTCCAAACTGGCCGGCGCCACCGGATTGTTTTTTATGGCGATAGGAAGCCTGGGCAGGCTTTTGGATGGTTTCGCGGTACGGTATTTTGGCGGCGTGAAAAGCCACCTGCATTTTATAAATATTTTCAAGGCGCCATTTGGTCACCAGCAAGTGCAGTTCTCCCTGCCCGTGGAGGATCACCTGTTTTAGTTCGCGGTTGAACTCCACTAGGAGGGTTGGATCTTCCATGTGTATTTCCGCAAGCACTTCGCTGAGTTTTTCATCGTCGCCTTTATTTTTTGCTTCAATGGCCACCCTCACTTTAGGGGCGGGAAAATCGATGGGAACAATTTGCCCGGGGAAATTCTTTTCGGCCAGTGTATGATTGGTGAGGGTACTTTTCATTTTAAGCGTGCAACCGATATCCCCGGCCTGCAGGCGCTCTATGTTATTGCGGTTCTTTCCGTCTGCGATAAACAGCTGGCTGATACGCTCGGTAGTATTGCCCTGTTCGTTGATAAGCTCCATACCGCCTTTTACTTCTCCCGACATTACCTTAAAATAAGTGAGCCTGCCGATATGCGGCTCCTGTAAGGTTTTAAAAACAAATAATCCTGCCGGACCAGCAGGATTACAGGGAACAGGTTTACCTCCGGTAGTAACTTCGGCAGGCATTTCCGCTGCACCGGGAGCTACATTATCGATAAATCCCATGAGGCGGCCGCTGCCCATATTATTTTTGGCGGATAAACAGAACAGGGGGAATACGTGGTGATTGAGCATGCCTATTTTGATGCCTTGCCGGAGTTCATCTTCATCCAGGCTTCCTTTTTCAAAATACAGTTCCATGAGGGTATCGTCGTTTTCTGCTGCTTTTTCCACGAGTTCGTTGTGCAGCTGGTCGGCTCTTTCCTTTTCGCTGTCGGGGATGGGAAGTTTTTCGGGTTTGCCGCCTTTTTCGGGAAAGCGGTACATGGTCATTTTCAGGAGATCGATGATCGCATTGAATCCGGGGCCGGCATTTACGGGGTACTGCATAATAGTAACAGGCTGACCGAATACCCGGGAGGCGTCTTCCACGGTTTTATTAAAATTGGCCAGTTCAGCATCCAGCTGGTTAACGGCCAATATGGTGGGTTTCCGGTATTTGTCCACATAATCCCATACCAGTTCTGTACCTACTTCCACTCCATACTGGGCATTGAGCAGGAGAACAGCGGTGTCGGATACGCGGATGGCTGCAATTACTTCCCCGATAAAATCTTCCAGTCCGGGTGTGTCTATAATATTTATCTTATAATCTTTCCATTCGGTGTGCAACAGGGTGGCATATACGGAGTTTCCCCGTTCGTGCTCAATATCGTGGTAGTCGGACACGGTATTTTTCTCTTCAATTGAGCCTCGTTTACTGATGATGCCGGCTTCAAATAACATGGTTTCGGAGAGGGTAGTTTTGCCGCTTTTGGGTGCACCTAACAGTACGATGTTTTTGATGTGTTTTTCATCATACGTCTTCATATGTGGAGATTTATTTAGATAATAGATACTCACCTGTGTCTTTACAAAGAACTTACTATTAAGTTAACGTTTTTTGACTAAAATAGCCAGTACTTTTCCCCGGAATATGTGACAACATACAGTAACTTTGCACCTCAGGAAAACGGACATATGAAACTATTACTGCATTATTTGAAGAGATATAAATGGTTGGTCGTATTAGCAATGGCTCTGGCCAGTATTAACCAGCTTTTCTCACTGATGGACCCTATGATCTTCGGATGGATCATTGACAGGTTCGCTTCTCATCCAAAAACTTTTAAGGGTGGCACTATGTTCCGGCCGGAGAACGAGTACCTCACAGGGGTACTGCTGCTGGTTGGCGCTGCGATAGGCGTTGCAATGGTATCCAGGATCGCTAAGGCTTTCCAGGACTATTTTGTGAACGTAATTGTTCAGAAATTCGGCGCCCAGGTATATACGGATGGCTTGAAACACTCACTCCGGCTGCCATACCAGCAGTTTGAAGACCAGCGCAGCGGTGAAACGCTGGCTATTCTCCAGAAAGTGCGGGTAGACTGTGAAAAATTCATCACCGCCTTTGTGAATGTGCTTTTTGTATCGCTGATAGGTGTATTGTTTGTGATGGTATACGCCACCACCGTACACTGGAGCCTTCCCTTCGTGTATCTGACCGGCTGTATTTTACTGACTATCCTGATGAGTTTACTGAGCAGGAAAATTAAGGTGATACAGAAGACGATCGTAAAAGAAACCACCGCGCTGGCAGGATCAACGACAGAATCGCTCCGGAACATTGAACTGGTAAAGAGTTTGGGCCTCTCCAACCAGGAAATCAGGCGTTTAAACTCCACTACCATGAAGATCCTGTTGCTGGAACTGAAAAAAGTGCGGAGCATCCGCAGTATCAGTTTTGTACAGGGTACTTTTGTGAACCTGATGCGCTCTGCCATCCTGTTCCTGCTGCTGTTCTACATTTACCGCGATGTAGTGAGCATTGGGCAGCTGATGACCTTACAGCTGTATTCCTTCTTCATTTTCGGACCATTACAGGAACTTGGTAACATTATCCTGAATTACCGCGAAGCGCAGGTATCACTGCTGAATTTCCAGAGCATCCTGAATACGCCGGTAGAGGAAATGCCCGCCAATCCTATCAGGGTTACGCATATTGATGAACTGCAATTCAAACAGGTAGGATTCAAGCACCTGACTGCAGCCACCAAAGCACTTGATAAGGTGAACTTCTCCGTAAATGTAGGGGAAACCATTGCGTTTGTAGGACCATCGGGGTCCGGTAAAACCACGCTGGTAAAGCTGCTGGTAGGATTATACAAACCAAATGAAGGGCATATCTACTACAATGGCATTGATGCCAATGAAGTAGATATGGAAGACCTGCGTCACCAGGTAGGTTTTGTGACACAGGATACCCAGCTGTTTTCAGGTACCATCCGTGAAAACCTGCTGTTTGTAAATCCGGGCGCCACTGATGCCGACGTAATGGAAGCACTGGATAAAGCTTCGTGTTATTCTTTACTGGCCAGGGCCGACAAGGGCCTTGAAACGGTAATCGGCGAGGGCGGTATTAAAATTTCCGGTGGGGAAAAACAACGTTTATCCATAGCCAGGGCGTTGTTGCGCAGACCGCGTTTACTTGTATTTGACGAGGCAACCTCCGCGCTGGACTCTATTACAGAGGAAGAAATTACTAAAACCGTACGTGAAGTAACGGCCAGCAAACAGCATATTACCGTGATGATTGCGCACCGTTTAAGCACTATTATGCATGCCGACCGTATTTACGTGCTGGAAAAAGGACAGATCGTGGAAATGGGTAAGCATGCCGACCTGGTAGCTGAAAAAGGACTTTACTATGCGATGTGGAGACAACAGATCGGCGAGCGCAAAACAGAAGCGGTGTAAGCTCCACTTTCAGTTGCTGAAAGTAATTGATTAATTTTGCAGCATGAGTACACAACAGCCCAGGCGCCCTAACTATTTTGTCAGCATGCTGACTATGAAATGCCCGAGATGCAGGAAAGGAGATATGTTCAGAGATCAGAATCCGTTTCACGTGAAGTTTTCGAAGATCTTTAATATGTATGATCACTGCCCTGTATGCGGACAAAAATATGAGTTGGAAACTGGCTTCTGGTTTGGAACGGGCTATGTTAGTTATGCTTTATCGGTGGCATTCAGTGTGTTTAACCTGATCTGGTTCTGGTTATTTTTTGGATTAACCTGGAGAGATAACAGCATTTTTATCTGGCTTGCCGTGAATGGGGTCCTGTTGGTACTTATACAACCATGGCTGATGCGGCTATCCAGGGCTATTTATCTTTATTTCTTTGTGTATTATGACGACGATACAGAGAAACTGGAAAAGCCGACACATCAACATTAAAAAAAATAACTGAAAAAAATATGGGGCTGTAAAAACAGCCCCTTTCTTTTTCAACCAAAATCTGAACCAATGGTGGTCAGAAAAGTCTTAATAACAAAAACCAATTTTTGAAAACTGAGGGGACTGTTCCTCCTGGCAGGACATTCAATCTGACACTTACATAATTAACGATCCTCTAAACTACAAAATCTATCAATATTTCAATTAAATATTTACATCAATGGTAAAACCACCGTGTATTTATACTGAAAAAACGATTTTACTTATCAAGCCCGTCAGGACCGGGTTTACGTCCGATACGGCAAATTAATATAAATTAGAAAAGATCATAACGTTATTATTAAAAATAATGTATAAGTAACCTTTATATATTAACAGGAGTCATGATGAGTTCCGTAAAAATTCAATAGCTTTATCTTTCAAACAGTTACTTATCGTGCAAAGAACCTTATTACTGCTCCCTGTTTTACTACTTGGCTGCAAACAGCCGGCTACCAAAACCCCGCAGGAAGCAACTCCGGCCGATGTTACCGGAGCCCAAACAATACCAGTCCCTTTTAGCCTTATAAGTGGAAATATAAACAGCGACAGCGCTGTGTTTGAGGCGGCAGGCATTACGGCTTCCATCGCCAATTCGGGATCGGGCATGCAAACCATCCATATTACGCGGGAAGGCAAACGGCTGATCAACTACATGCGGGCGATTGATTCCGCTGCTGCAACCATACCGGTGCCTCAACTGATGATAACGGGAACGGATACTGCGGTTGGATTTAATACCGAACCCGCGGCCAACCGGAAGATCTTCTTCAAAATAAAAAATAACAGGGCTACCTATACTAAAATGAGAAACGCTCCGGCAGGACCGGCGCCTGACACCATAAAAAAAGCCCCTGCTGACGCAGGAGCTCTTTAAAAGAAACCTTAACACTATTTGAAATCAATCGGAATTGCAAGCTTCACACTGAAATTCCGGCCAACGTTATATACGCCTGATCTGCCCGTTACTTCATTGATGGGTGCATACTTCAACCTGCTCAGGTGATTCTGGTAAGCCACATCTGTTAAGTTATTGACAGCGAAATGCAGGGAGAACAAAGTTTTATTCTTCTTATTTACAAAATCACTGCCTAACCCTGCGTTAAACAAAGTATAACCGGAAGTAGGCGTTTCTGTTTCGTAAGCTGAAAACACATCGTTCTGCGCAAAGTTCAGGTCCATCTGCACACCGATATAAGCATTATGCAACGGACTTTTTCCCACTTTTTTAAATCTTCCTTTTAATTCAGACAGCCAGTGTGCCGCCGGAATATTAGGCAGGTATTTCGTAGAGTCGCTGCTGTTAGCAGTAGTAGCCCTTACGTACGAGAAAGTATTCTCAAAATGAAGCCAGTCGATCGGATGCGGGTGAATATCCACCATCAGCTCTCCGCCATACAGGTTGGCATCTGTTTGCTGGTATTTAAATGCCGCATATCCTTCGTCATTATCCGTTGCCGGAATAGAGTCTGTACCGGCTGCATTAAACAGTTTGCGGGAGAATATGAAGTTATTGATATGATTGTAAAACAGGCTGGCCGACAGGGAAACGTGCTGAGTATTGAAATCCACTCCTGCATCTACCTGTGTGCTTACTTCCGGTTTCAGGTCCTGGTTACCATATTCGTATTTGATGGTTCCTTCATGCACGCCGTTAGCAGACAGTTCTGCCACATTAGGCGCACGGAAACCTCTTGCTGCATTGAGTTTCAGCACTACCTGTTCGCTGGCTTCATAGCTGAGGCCTATGCTACCGGATACGTTATTGAAGTTGCGTTTGAATGCATCAAATTTTGAATCCCCTGTATTGGATGGTTTGCCATCTGCATCCAGGAACAGTGATTTGGCGTTCATGGAACGGTTATCAAAACGCAGTCCGCCGCTCAGTGTGAGTTTATTAAAAGTTTTGCTTGTTACCGCGAAAGCGCCAAAGTCGAACAGATCGTATGCAGGGATCAGGAATTCTTCTCCCTTGTTCTGATTTGTTTGTTGCATGCCATTCACCCCTACAGTTGTTTGCCAGCCGCTCATTTCAGGCAGATAATATTTCAGCGCGTAGTTGAAAGTTTGCAGATGCAGGTACAATTCCGGTGTGGAAGGTTCCAGCACGTTACCGAATTCGCGGCGCTGGTTCAGCTGATAACCCAGAGTAAGACCAATACGACCACCATTATGCAGATAGAGGTTGTTGTCCCATACTATTTTCTGGTGGTTGATCTGTTGCTTGGGTACCGTCATGCTGTACGATTTATTATCGCTGCTGGTGGCGGGTACTTCTTCTTCTGTGCCGTTGTTGTTGATGAGTTTCAGGAAATCGCCGTTGCTGTCGCGGTCACCTTCCACCAGCCCGAGGTGCTGGTTAAAGGACGTGAAGCTCAGGTGAGAGTAGCCCCATTGTTTATTGATCCCGATATTAGCGCCGAAGTTGGTGTTATTAAAGCGGGAATTAAATACGTAATCGTCGTATTTATTCTTGTAGTCGTGCGCTTGTTTTTGTGTTACGAAAGCGCCCCAGCTAAAGCCGTTGTTATTACCGGCAATGTCGGCATGATAGGCCATCAGTCCGTTGTTGGTCTGATAGTTGGCTTCCACGTTGCCTTTAATTTTTCCCAGGGGCAGCGGTGCAGGCGGCACAATGTTCACCACACCGGCCAGTGCATCTGAGCCGTAGATGAGGGAGGCAGGGCCTTTCAGCACTTCAATCCTGCTTACATTGTAATCGTCGATTTCAATTCCATGTTCATCGCCCCATTGCTGGCCTTCCTGGCGTACGCCGTCGCCTACCACCACTACGCGGTTGTAGCCAAGGCCACGGATAAAGGGTTTGGAGATGGCCGGGCCGGTAGAAAGTTGTGTAACACCGGGCACTTTGGCAATAGCGTCTATAATGTTGGTAGAAATATTATCGTCGAGATAGTCGCGGCGGATTACGTTGATGGGCGTTGGTGTTTTCCTTGCAGATGTTGCCAGGTTGGCGCCGGTGATTACGATTTCATTTTTTTCTATCAGTGTTTCCCCGAGTTCAAAATCCCGGGTAGTAGCGCCGGAAATAGCTACGGGAGCACTGAATGCGGCGTAACCGATGTAGTGTACATCTACTACATACTTTCCTTTTGGAAGATTTTTGATGATATAGTTTCCCTGTGCATCAGCGGCAGCGCCAACGCGGAGATCCGGCAGGTAAACAGTAGCGCCGGGTAACGGTGTATGGGTTAATTTATCCACCACTTTACCGGTTAATGAATTTGAGTATTCCCCTTCTTCGGGGTTAGTGCCGGCATAGGCAGCAGGTAACGCCAGTAACATTACACTCCAAAGGCCGAGTATAAATACACGCAAATAATGCATATCTGAAAAATATAGAATCAGTAATAAAGAATAAACAACATGTACCGATGGTTCACGTTGCAAAAGAGAAGTTATGCCAGCTGTGCGGGCGGCGCTCTGGGAGTAAGATTAAAATAAGGGACGTGCGTGGTTTCCGGTAACGTAAGCGGAGAAAATACCCAGATTACTTTTTGGACCGGTGCTATATATAAAGTAACAAATGACTCATAAGGTTCTACCCCTATCTGCAGAAAATCACAGTGCCGGTGATGTTCAGATATCGTGAGGCCATCGTGTTGATGGAGGGGATCTGTTGTATCGTGGTGACCTGCAAATTCGTGTATAAATTCCCTTGGGATGGTATTTAGAGAAAATACACCCAGGAGAATAATCGCTAATATTTTATGCAGATAGCTCTTGTACACGGAGGCAAAGGTAGCAAAATCCATCTATTTGCAACAGCGTTGCACGAATATTAATGAAATTATAAGGTCAGTTTACTTTCAGCATAGGTCTTACCTGTTGTACCGGGCCGTTCTGGAAGCGGGCGTAGTAAATACCATTGGGCAGGCTATGCGCATCGAAGGTGAACGTATAGGTGCCGGGCGTATGTACTTTATTGACCGGTACGCTGATGAGGCGGCCGGTGGTATCAAAGATCTGGACCAATGTATTGCCGCTGCCGGTGATATAGGTAATAGTGGTATAATTTGAAAATGGATTGGGAGAGTTGGTTATCAGCTTCTTATCATCTGTATTCAGGTCGGGCAGGCCAGTGATGGTACCACAGGCCACGCCGCTGATGAGGGGCAGGCGTTGGTAGTCTTCCCGGAGAATAGTTTTCAGCACGGTTTGATCCACGCAGAACCATTGTTCCAGGATAGACGCATAGATAGAGCGGAAGTCGTACTGCATGGGGATGTTATCAATTACAGAAGAAGCGTCCGGCAGTGCGGGTGAATTTCCGAGCACACCCTGGTTCACGTAATCTCCGAAAATGATAATGGGGGCGGCAGCGCCGTGATCCGTACCCATACTGTAGTTCGATTTGATGCGGCGGCCGAATTCGGAGAAGGTCATGCCCACTACCCTGCGGGAAGCGTGCAATCCTTTCAGGTCGTCCATAAAGGCTTTGATGGCATCGGAAACGCCACCGAGCAGGTTAGCGTGACCTCCTTTGGTGGTATCACCACCTTCTGTTTGGTTGGCATGCGTGTCAAAGCCGCCGGTGCTTACCATGTAGAGCTTTGTTTTCAGTCCGCCGGCTACCAGGCGGGCAACGATTTTCAGTTGTTCCGCGAGGCTGTTATTGGCCGGGTAAGCGCCCTGTGAGGTCACTTTTTTCGCGGCTGCGGTGATGGCCTTTTCGTAGCTATTGGTTTGTTTGGCGATGAGGCGAATATATTCCAGTTCTTTTCCCCATTTGGTATTGGGAACAGGATCTGTTACACCATCGATCAGGTTATAGAAATCCGTAGCGCTGGTGATAGCGATGCCCATGCTGGCGTTGGGGCCCTGGAAGGCGGGCGATACGATAGAGCCTATCTGTACAGCCAGCGGATCGGGCGCCTTATCGTTGGGATATCCATCCGGGAAACCTTCAAATTGTGTATCCAGGTAGCGTCCTGCCCAGCCGGTGGTGAGCACTTCGTTGGAATTAGACCCTGTGAGCCAGATATCGGTAGCGCGGAAGTGTGAGAAATTGGGAGAAGGGTATCCGACACTTTGAACGATACTTACTTTTCCGTCGTTATACAATTTCTGTATGCCTGTCATAGCGGGATGCAGGCCTGATTTAATATAATTATCGAGGCGGAGTACTTTTCCTTCCTGGATAGCGATATTGGAACGTGCGGCCTGGTATTTACCGTATACATCCAGTGGGATGACCATGTTGAGGCCATCATTACCGCCGGTCATCTGGATCATAACCAGTACGTGATCATTATCTGCCGAGGCGGTGCTCAGTGCGTCCAGCATCGGGGATGAACCGAAAGCTTTGATAGAAAAGCCATTGATTAAAGTTGGCAGGATAGCAGCTGGTGCTGTATATTTCAGGAAGTCTCTTCTTTTCATAAAAAGGTTTTTCTGCTATCAGGATAATTGATATTCAGACAGGTCCATAATGTATTTATACAGGGCCTGGAGGCGGCTTTCCACATTATCTTTCAGGGTGGCATCCGAAGGCGAGGCTTTCCATGCGTTCCAGGCCTGCGTCCAGTAGTAGTTGCTATCAGGGCTTTGGTCGCTCAGGAGGATTTTATTTTTCAGAAATCCTTTAAGGTTATCGGAAACGCCTACACGATAAAGTATATCCAGGGAATCGTTGACCAGTGCTACGGGGTCTTCCGGGTGAGGAAGGCGGCTGGCAAAAGCGAGTGTGTCTATACGGACGCCGTTATAACCGTTGCTGCTGACGAGGCCATCGCTGAAGCGGTTACGTTTGGGCAGTGTATCTGTATTGATCCACAGTTCATGAAACGAAGGGGCCTGGTAGTATGCGTCCCATCCGGCTACCAATGGGGGATCTCCGAAGTTTTGCAGCATCGAAGCGGCCCTGTCGTGGACCACAGCCCATGCTTTATATTGATTGGTATAATCCGAAGGGAAGGTGATGCCATATTCGCGGCAGATACCGATGCAGAAGTCGGCGGGACTTTTAATCAGGCAGGCCATGTTCAGCGGATCAAAGAAATGTTCGCTGGTGAACAGTGCGTTGAGCGTGACTTTAATATCATAGCCGCTGCTGCGGAAAATATCTGCCAGTGGTGTAATTACATTCTGTTCCGTGGCGGCATCAATATCATAATACACAAAGAAGCGGTATAGTTTACGGCAGATAAATTTTGCGACCTCCGGTTGCAGGAAGATGATCGTGAGGAGTTCATCCAATTCTTTAGCGCCATCCTGGCCTGTTTTACCAGAGATAACTTTATTGAGATAGAATCCTGAAAATTCTTTGTTGGTAAGATCGTGTTGTGTGGTATCGAATAAGCTGACGATGTTGGTTCTATCTACCCGGAAGCCGGTGAGTACGCGGGCGGTGGCCCTTACATCATCTTCTGTATAATGGGAATCGGGGCCTTTTCCTACGGTAAAAAGTTCGTGCAGTTCCCGTGCATAATTTTCATCCGCGGCGCCCTTGGAGTTGAGGTATCCGTTGAGATACACCAGCATGGCCGGATCCAGGGTTATTGCCTTTGTAAGATCTTTAAAATTACCGAGGGCATGTTTACGCAGGGTAAGGTTATATTGGTAGATAAACCGGCTATCGCCAACCATGCCAGTTTCTGTAACGAAATGATTGTGCCAGAAGAGCACCATCTTTTCGTGTATGCTTGCCTGTTGGTTAATCATCTGGCCTGTCCACCATGCTTTATAGGAGTCAATTCTTTTTCTTTCCAGCATTTCATCACCGAGGGGAGCTTTTACCCATGTGGCACCGGGCGTAACGCCGGTGTCATCGATACCGTAGTTGTTAACGGGAGGAGCAGGATCTGGCTGCGCGGTGAGCAATGTATCTACTGCCTGCTGCATACTGAGGCTGCTGAAGGCATTGACGTTTGCGGGTGTAACCCCGAACAGGGTGCGTTTCAGCAGGTGAATGCGTTGTAAAGTATCCCAAGCGCCGGTATACGGAGTAATGCCGGTGGCGGTACGGGCGACAGTAGTGGCAGTCCGCTGTTGCTGGCGGTCAGGTGATAAGGTTAGGAATTGTCTGCGATCCATAAGGCGATATGGTTGATGGCTTAGGGGCCGATTATAGCGCCAAATTAACAAAAAGTTTAATCTAATTAAAAAGAAAGTGAGATTATATTAATAAGAAGTTTCACAATGATATTTTTTATATCATATTGATATCTAAATTATCATTTTAATATCTATCTAATTACTTTGATATCAATTTGTTACAAAATATTTTATTTGCCCGATGCGCCAAAATCTACTACATTTGAAAATGTATGTTTAATACCTTAATAGCCAAAAGAGAGCTGCCCGTTCCTGGAAAGAAAGACAGCTCCTTTGGTTTTTGTCTTACAAACAAAAAAATTTACGATGGATTTTTTTAGAAATCCGGCGATTGGCCGGTTGTTACATCAATCAGTTTTCCCTTCACCTCTTCTTCCTTCCTCTTCATCTGACTATTTTAACAGCTGTTAGTACCCGCTATTAAATGATTGCATCTCCACATCTTTTTTACCGGTACGCCGGTAATGGGTGTTTTATGTTCAAAATGAAAATCTATCTATCAAAAATTCGCCGCTCATATCAATTCAACACTTTTAAGATCAGTGATTTACACATTACGATACAAATATAGTTAATAATTGTTACAGTGGCACATTTTTGTAACATTTTTAATCCTAATCCATGCAATTATATAATAAGCGGGTAATCAGAATAATCCGTAAATCGCTAAAACTAACGCAGCAGGAAATGAGCAATTTGTTAGGTGTATCGTGCGCCTGCTTTGTGACCTATGAGAATGGAAGAGCAAAGGGAAAGCGTTCTTTTTTTTATGAGAGAATGATGTCCGAATTTGGCATTGACCTGCGACAGCCGGCCGATTCGCGTCGCATTGTATTTGTAGACGCCAGTAAGATTCCACAACCGGTATACCGGTATTTAAGTGAACTGGAAATAACAGGAGAATAAAAAAAGAAAGGAGCCAATGGCTCCTTTTTTAATATAAAGGTGAGTTGACCGGTATTTATCAGTTGATATTTTCTATGATACCTGCAATGCCTTGTCCCCCGCCAACGCAGGCGGTAACAATACCATATTTTTTATTCAGCCGTTTTAAATCGCCCAACAACTGCACTGTTAATTTTGCACCGGTACATCCCAGTGGATGCCCTAACGCAATAGCGCCGCCATTGATATTCACAATATCCGGGTTGATGCCCAGTTCGCGGATAACCGCAATAGACTGTGAAGCAAATGCCTCGTTCAATTCAACCAGGTCGATATCCTGCAACGATTTCCCCACACGTTGCAACACCTTTGGTATGGCGGCCACAGGTCCTACTCCCATGATACGCGGATGCACTCCTGCAGAAACACAACCCACCAAACGCCCGATAGGCTTCAATCCCAACTCATTCACCATCCGCTCGCTCATTACCACCACGAAGGCAGCACCGTCGGAAGTTTGTGAGGAGTTACCTGCTGTAACAGAACCTCCCGCGGCGAAAACAGGTTTCAGCTTTGCCAGCGCTTCCAGAGAAGTATCGGCACGCGGCCCTTCATCGGTATCCACGATGTAGGAACGCTTTTGCTTCTTTCCTTTTTCATCTACATATACTTCTTCTACTGAAACAGGGAGTATGCCCGGCTTGAAATAGCCGTTCTGAATAGCGTTCAGCGCTTTCTGATGTGATTTATAAGAGAACTCATCCTGGTCCTGGCGGCTTACCTTAAATTCATTAGCCACTGCTTCAGCGGTGAGTCCCATTCCAATATAATAATCGGGATTAGTGCTGGCCACGGTGTAATTGGGGACTGTTTTCCAGCCGGCTACCGGCACCAGGCTCATACTTTCGGTACCACCTGCAATGATACAATCGGCCATACCGGTTTGTATTTTCGCGGTGGCAATCGCAATTGTTTCCAGGCCGGAGGCACAGTAGCGGTTCACCGTCATTCCCGGCACATCAATGCCCAGTGCTCTAACTGAAATCATACGGCCAATCTGTAACCCCTGTTCTGCCTCCGGTACCGCGTTTCCCACAATGAGATCGTCGACCCGCTTAGGATCCAGCTGTGGCAAGGATTTCAGCAATCCCGTGATTACGTCTACAGCCAGGTCATCAGGTCTGTAAAAGCGAAATCCGCCTCTTTTGGATTTTCCCACCGCAGTGCGGTATCCGGCTACTATGTACGCTTCTTGCATGAAAAAAAATTTATAATGAGCTAACGGTTAGATTTTCAACATAATGGGTATTTATCCACATTTCGTCCTTCTTATCAAATTTAATTAAATAAAGTACACAAATATTCAGAAGATCCGTTAAATTTGCGCTCACGTTTTTTAACAAAGACGGTGGAAAGACTCCCTAGCTCAGTTGGTTAGAGCTACTGACTCTTAATCAGTAGGTCCTGGGTTCGAGCCCCAGGGGGGTCACAAGGACTGAAGCCTGTACTATCACAGGTTTCAGTTTTTTTTCTTTTCAATTTTTGTAGCAGCATAATGGTAACGCTAACAGTTACCTCTAACAGTTAACCTTAAATATCTGCTCCCTAAAAAATTAACAACACAGCTCCTTAATGGATGCTTCTGCACCAATTCTCAGTCTATCCCACTAATTGCATACTAAGAAAAGCTCCATTTTAATAGATTGGTATGTTTATACCGCTGCACTTTGTTTTGCTCTATAAATAGCCTGATATCCCAATCAGTTTGTTCTTTAATACAAATCTCCTTCCGAATCGGTGATATTGCTGCCAGGGGCGGAATGATGTATCAGAGTTGCTGTCGGTAAAAGGAGCTGGTGCCCGGCTATTTCTATTAAATAAAAAGACCGCCTACAGAGAGCGGTCTTTTTATTTAAACCGGTGGGCAAAACCTCACCGGCATTATTGGAAGAATATACAGTTTCTCCAGGTGGCATTACCTGCAAGGCCCGTTTACATCCACTGTTTGCGCCTCCTTCAGGCTCCTCGCTAAAGCGAGCCTTGTCATGCTTTGTACATAGGCCATTCTTTCCGAGGTAGAAGCAGTGGTAAGATTTCCCTGCACATCGATGGCCGCGATTATACTATCTCCTCCATTTAGCCCATTTATTTGTATCCACCACGTCCGGCCGCCGCCTTCTATAACTGCCCATACCATAAGGGTTACCGATCCAACAGTTTTCCTAAATCCAGGTAATTGCCAGATATCCATAAATTCCAATTGGGAAATACCATTCATCGCATCCTGAATGTTGGCAGGGCTGGGAACGTGATAATAGGCGATGGGCCCGGTATTGACGATGTTAATGGTACAATTAGGGTCATTAAGAAGCTCATTCGCCTCCTGCATTTTGGTTTCTTCCTGAGACATAATATTCATTTTGAGGGTGAAAATTGGGTTTTAATTGGCTTGTAGTGGCTTTCGCCGCTGGTAAGAAATAAAGATCAGGTTTTCATCGTATAATATTAACGGTTATAAATATCCGGGGACTAACAACCATAAATAAAAGGTTGAATTGAATAATTATTCGGCTGATTCCGCCCGTCTTCAAATTTAAATATATATTCCATCACATCAACAACAATTTCAACTAAGGCCCAGGAAATAAAAAGGGGAATACGCAGATTCCCCTCAGGTAGTATTACTACAGTAGTTAACACAGAAATCGCATTGTTTTGGCAATAGCAAATACTACCATTTATATGCACTATTCTAAGCATACAATACAACTTTTCAGGTTCACAAATGATCATATACAGAAAGGCCACCAGGCAGTCTGTTTATTGAACAGCCATACTTGCGGGCCTTTTTAAATTTTTCATAAAAAAGTTCGAAAAAAGTGTCTGAGGTGTCACAGGAAAATTTCAGGCTCTCGAGGGTCACGGGCTTTGTTGTTGGGTCTGTTTATTGGTAGAGATTGTTGTTTAGTTATACAGGGACCTCTAATCACTACTATATTTGCCACTTTTAAATCAGCAATCGCTTTCATCTAAATAAATGAGCGGGCTTCATCATGTTCAGACAGTCGGGACCAAACAGAAACATAAAACTCTTCGGGGTGAAATTGTTCGAAATGGAGAGATAGGTGACGTAGTGAGGCTCTTATGCTTAATGATAGCATCGGGATAAACCACCAATAGCTTTTCAATAATAGTCTTGCCCAATTTTATACTAATAAGAGTTGGTTACAAGGCTTGTTGCCATTAATATTTTAGGAGTAAAAATAGCCAGCTACCCAGGAAATAAACGAGGGAAAATGTGCAGTCCTATATAACCTAAAATCAACCATTGTGCAAGAATAGATAAATATCCTTAAAATGGAAAAGCTATAAAGTAAATTGTGATTGACTATGCAGAAATGAAAAACGGCTGCAAATCATTTGATCTGCAACCGTTTCAAAATATAAAAGTGTTTGCTATTAATTGACCGCAGTAAATAACTGTTGAATTTCGGTTGCACTTAATGTTCTGTTATATATGCGGATATCTTCCAGCGCCCCTTTAAGGTAATAGCCATTTGTACCAAGGATGGGATCATCACTGCCAATGTATAATTTGGTCGCCGGAGCATTAGTTGATAGTATACCTGTAGTAACATTATCCAATACACCATCAATATAGATGCTGAGCTGTTGGGTACTTACATTATATACATTGCTGACCATGTGCCAACTATTTAGCGTAACTACCTTTGTACCGAATGCATTGACAGATCCGCCACCAGGGCCAAATGAACCGGTACCAACGGGGGAGGCCAGCAATCCAGTGACTGACCATGTAAAGCCGGCAGAAGAGTTTCGTTTTACTAAAATTTCAGAACCCCAGGATGAGTTATAGCTATCGAGTTTTACCCAGGCATTCATGGAGAAGCTCGTTGCTGCCAATCGGATATCTACCTTGTCTTCTACAGAAATGTAGCTACTTGTTCCATTGAAATTGGATGCACCGTTATTAACACCTGATCGGTCTTTTGTGTAGGTGACATTATAAGCAGTACCATTATGTCCCAGTCCTGTTAAATCATTGGCTGCTGAGCAACTATTTAATGGCCAATAAGTGATTAAGCCGATAGTTGGAGCAGTAGTTTGATTATACAAGGCAAGAATTTCGGCAGCAGTCAATGATCTCCTATAAATGCGGATATCATCTAATGCTCCTTTGAGGAAGTATCCGGTTGGCAGCGAAATTTCGTCTCTGCCAATGTATAATTTGTTTGTTGTAGTGCTAATAGATGGTATGGCATTGGTAACATTATCAAGTATTCCATCAACATAAATACTTATTTGCTGCGTTGAATAGTTATAGGTAGTAGAAACCATGTGCCAGCTACCAGTGGTAACTACTTTTGTACCGTAAGCATTGAAAGATCCACCACCAGGGCCCAGTGAAACGACACCTGGGTTAGTCAGTAATCCTGTGATTGACCATCCATAGCCGTTGGGATTCCCATTTCGTTTGGCTATAATACTAGATCCCCAGGACGATTCGTAGTTATCCAACTTTACCCAGGCACTGAGGGTATAATTGGTATTAAGCAACTTTATATCTGTTTTATCATCCACAGATATATAGCTACTTGTGCCATTGAAATAATAGGCACCTTTACTATTACCAAACCTGTCTATGGTAAAGGAGGTATTAAAAGAAGTACCATTATGCCCGTTTCCGGTGACATCATTAGCCAGCAAACAACTGTCCAGTGGCCAGTAAGCAACTAAACTATCTGTCGACACAGGCGCAGCAGCTAATAATGTTAAGTTTGGGGTGATAGCCACGTCCTCTGCAGGTAACTTGTCCATCTTAATTGGCTTGGCTTTTTCACAGGAAAATTGTGTAGCCATAACAGTGGCAATAATGGAAAGCTTTCCAATGTTCTTTGTTGTTAGCATATTATTTTATAATTGATGTGTACGGGATAACTATTGTTTTACTATAGGATTTCGGATATTATTTCGAGGATGTTGTTAAGTAGAATATGGATTGATGTTGTTAACGACGGCGAATTTAAATTATTAGAATTAAAATGCAAGAATTTTTTTGGAGGTTGATAAATTGACAATGCAGAGATGTATTGAATATTCACCACAGGTAGGTATTTGCTCTGCTGCCCGAAGGAGTTTTATACTATTTCTACATAATTAATGCTTCTAAAAATGAGATTGAGATAGGTACTTATTTAGAAAAAAAGAATATCAAACTTCCCGATAAAATATACTTTAGGAAAGCTTCAGGAGAATTTTGGCGCGGATAAGGAATTTAAAAATAGAGGCATAATATTATAAGGAGGCGACTGCGGCTAGAATTGGTGCTGTTATAGTCGGAGGGTTTGAATTCTGGCAAAGGCGTTAACCAAATAGTTCGATTTCTGTGCAATAGGCGGCACACAGAAAATAGAAAGCCTTCAAAGCCATTGGCTTTATCTACTCAATCAACCCAACCGCTACGCAATCCACCTATCTCCCAATTATCTTCTTCCTATGTACATGAACTTAAATCTGAAGAGTGTTTACTTCACTGTTCAGAAATCACTCTCTTACCTGAATGACGGAGCTTCTGTTATTCTTATTGCCTCCAGTGCTGCACACCGGGCCGCACCAGGCATGACGATATATGGAGCCGCAAAAGCTGCAGTTATATCATTAGCCAAGGGCTTGTCGCTGGATTTATTATCAAGAAATATCAGGGTAAATGCACCTTCGCCAGGTTCTATTGACACGCCGGTATTTGGTAAAATAGTGCCGCAGGAACAGGTAGAGCAGGTTAAACAAATCTGGAGAGATCTGACTCCTGCAGGGCGACAAGGCCTTCCATCTGATATAGGAAAGGCAGCTGTATTTTTAGCATCGGACGACTCCTCTTTTATCGTCGGTACCGAACTTCTTTCAGATGGCGGGATGACAAATATCAGCCTGATGAAATAATGCTTAGCAACAAAAAAAAGCCGCATAAATCATGAAATTTACGCGGCTTTTGTTTTCCGTCCGGAACTAAATCAGGCATCCGGTATATTAGGTTCTACCAGTTTCGCTAATTTTTCCAGAGATTCCTGCCAGCCCAAGTAGCACATTTCTACGGGTATAGCGGCAGGTATTCCTTCCTGCGTAATTTTTATTTCTGTACCGACCATTGTTTTGTTAAGCCATACGGTAGTGATCATTTCGCCGGGCAGGTTGGGATCGTCAAATTTATCAGTGTACTTCAAAAATTCATTGGGTTTGATTTCCAGGTAGGTTCCGCCGAATGAATGACCATTGCCGGTGGTGAAATTCTGGAATGACATCTTAAAAGAACCACCTGTCTCCGCCTTCATTTCATGTATGGTACACAAAAATCCGTAAGGAGGCAGCCAGGAGGCGATTGCCAGGGCGTCAGTAAATGCGCGGAATACTTTTTCCGGAGATGTTTTAAGAACTCTGTGCAGTGAAACTGTATTGTTTGACATAAGATATATTTTGTTCCTACTCATCTGGCTTTTCGGTCCCGCCCGTTTTTTGTGGTTGCTGCTCCACTTTTATTTATGTTGTTTGATTACTTCGTTAAAACAAAGATGATAAGAAATGAGGATTCGGGCAGGGGGAGTATACGACAATCCAGAGGGTTATTTGCGACCTGAACATCTCTCCGAAAAGGTGAGCCATACAGACAAGTAAATTGAGCCATAAAAGCAAGTGGTGGTAGCCTGCAAAGCCGATCTTTGTGCTGTTAATCAATAAAACAACAATCATGACAACAATAACAAAGATGCCCTTAGGCAAAAATGGACCACTCGTGTCTAAACTCGGATTAGGCTGTATGCGGATGTCGTCCGTTTGGGGCAGCAAGGCAAATGATGAAAGCGAGAGTATTGCTACCATTCAGAGTGCATTGGACAACGGCATTAATTTTCTGAATACAGGAGACTTTTACGGCAGCGGCCACAACGAGCTCCTGGTAGGCAAAGCCATCAAAGGCAGACGCGACGACGCCTTCATAAGTGTGAAATTTGGCGCTATCTTCTACGGCAATCAAATGCTTGGACTTGACCTGCGCCCCATAGCCATCAAGAATTTCATTAACTACTCCCTGGTACGTTTAGGTGTAGATACCATAGATCTTTATCAACCTTGCAGACTCGATAACAGTGTTCCGGTAGAAGATGTGATTGGAACTGTAGCCGACCTGATCAAAGAAGGAAAAGTGCGTTACCTGGGCGTTTCTGAAATCACTGCAGATCAACTCCGCAAGGCGAATAGTGTTCACCCGGTAACAGCATTGGAAATAGGTTACTCATTGGCAGACCGCCAGATAGAAAACGACCTGCTTCCTGCCGCAAAAGAGTTAGGTATAGGAGTGGTGGCGTTTGCCAATACTGCTGAAGGACTACTCACCGGCGAAATGAAAGCGCCTCTTCCGGCCAATGACTACCATCTTCACTTCTCGCGTTTCCAGGGAGAGAACCTGATAAAGAATTTGGAGAAAATAGACCTATTAAAGCAGATGGCAAAGGATAAAGGATATACACCAACCCAACTGGCGATTGCCTGGGTAAATGCGCAGGGTGATCATATCATGCCATTAGTAAGCATGAGCAGGAGAGCACGGCTACCGGAAAACATACAGGCCATGGATATCAGGTTCACCGCCGATGAATTAAACACGCTTAATACCCATTTTTCGCAAGGAGCAATACTTGGAGGTACCTACCTGCAGCGATAGTGAAATGACACATACACCCCGCCTGTTTTATATCTTTACATCATGATGAATCCAACTGAAATAATCCCGGGAGTCATCTTTTTCTCTTATCACTCCGCCATGAGAAAGGAGAAGATTGCCTTCCTGGAACATAACACGCTGGTATTGCAGGTTTTAGGTCGTTTCACATTGGAAACTGCCACCCAAAAGATCTCCATGGAGGCCGGGGAAATGTTGCTGATACGAAAAAATCAACTGGGAGAAATTACCAAGATGCCTTTGGATGGCCAGGATTATCAAACCATTGTGATTCGCCTGACGGAAGACTTGCTCAGGAAAATCGCGCTGGAGGAACAAATAGAGGTAGCGCAGAAATATACAGAAGCTTCCAATCTTCTGATCCCGGGGAACGATTTTTTGCACGCTTTCTTTCAATCCCTGATGCCCTATGTTCGTCACCCGGAAAAGAAAATAACGAATGAAGTAGGCATACTTAAAGTGAAAGAAGCCGTGTATCTCCTCCTGGATATCATGCCCGGGCTCAGAGAGTTCCTGTTCGACTTTTCGGAACCTTATAAGATGGATCTGGAAAAATTTATGCTCACCAATTTTCATTACAACGTTCCCATTGAGAAATTTGCACACCTCACGGGAAGGAGTCTTGCGGGGTTCAAACGTGACTTTCAAAAAATATTCGGCATGGCGCCCCGCCGGTGGTTATTGGAAATGCGGCTAAAGGAAGCCCTGCACCTTATAGAAAAAAAGAATAAAAAACCATCCGGGATTTATCTTGACCTGGGATTTGAAAGCCTCTCTCATTTTTCTCATTCTTTTAAAAAGAAATTCGGTAAGGCACCTACCGAATGGTTAATTTAAAGCTGCAAACATAACATATGAACAAACCGGTTATTACAAAGACGATCGAAATAAACGCATCCCCAAAAAAAGTATGGCGCGTTTTCACAGATCCTAAGGTAACGAGGCAAATGGGCGGTGAATATGTTTCTGAATGGAAAGCTGGCAGCTCTTTTGGATGGAAAGGAAAAGACAGCAGCCTTTATACGAACGGAATAATCCTTGAATTGGAACCGGAAAAATTACTGAAGCATAATTTATTTGACCTCAAAGATAAAAGCAGGTTGCTTTCCGTGATAACGTATGAATTTACAAAAAATGGAGATGGAACCATTCTTTCAGCAAGAGAGGAAATCAATTATGAAATTACGGATTACCTGCTTAAAGAAGCAAATGAAGGTTGGGATGCAGCGCTTCAATTGGTAAAATATGTAGCCGAGAAATTATAACTTAAAAGAAAAGCCTACACAAGTTGGCTTTTCTTTTAAGTTACTTTACTTCATTTTAAATTTTGTTTTCAGAAACTGATCAAGATCCGTTACATAGCCATCGAAGAATGATTCCAGGCGCTTCTTATTGCCGGGGTTTACAACTTTGCCATCCGGATCAAAAATACTGTCGGGATAAGCCAGTTTATAATTGATTTTACGTGAAGTTGCCTTACCCAAAAGGCCGCCATGCGGAGCCACGGCACTTTGCGTACGGCCGTCGGTGGGCTGTATAAACTTATACTCATTGAAAGGCACATCTTCCTCAGATACAACATCGTCGCCCGGACTGATACGCAGCTTTGCATCAAAAACAGAAGCGTATATCTTTGAATTGCTTCCGGGACGGATGGAAATATATCCTTCTTCAGGTATCGCAAACAGGAAAATAAGCCCGGTAAGATCAGCAAAACAATTTTGCTTGTTGCCGATCGTGGCAAAATCACGATATACAACAACAGATCCATTATTAAGCACTGTATCAATTTTCAGGGCAGGTCTGTTTTTCAGGTATTCCAGTATGCCCTCCAAAAGCTGCCGCTGGTTTTTGCCCCCATAAGGAAGTTTTACATCGTACTGGTTATTAAGTGGTCTTATTCTTCCATAGTCCATTCCATTGAACACGCCCTTCTCAATAACTACTTCAAAGTATTTACCTTGTGAGACCCCCGAAAAGTTTATGGCCAGCAAACTGGCCGCGAGTATTGTCTTGAATACGTAATTCATATCAAAAATAGTTACCTGACCGCGAGCTGTTTATTTTATAGTCCACTTTTGTAACGACCCCGTTTTTATCTACAAATACAGTGGTAGTTTCCACATACTGACTGGCCCAGCGCGTATCTTTAGACTGCACTGTTTCTGAGTTTACAGCCTGTCCGAAAACATTGTAACCCGTTATCGTATATCCGGGGGTATAGCTGCCACCCCCATAGTTAGACATCTTTTCATATACCACTACCTGGCCCCCATCTGCATCCGGGAAGGCTTTTGCGGGAGCACCCCATTTTTTATAAATATCTGACAGCCTGGCCCCTACCCATGAATTCTTCCAGTTTTCCCGGTTATAAATACCTCTTTGAAAATCAGCGTAATACTTATCATCCTGATAACGCTGTTCCAGCGCCTCTTTCGTCCGTTTGTCCAGTTTCGACTGCGCATAAGAACCGGCTGCAGAGAAAATGAGCGTCAGCACAATGATGATGGATGTATTTTTCAGGAGCCGCATGAAAAAGTATTAAAATTTGTAATTGAGGTTAACCGTTAATACCGTACCTGGACTGGATGATGCTTCCTTTTTCAATTGGCCATCTACATAAATCCCTACCTTCAATGTGGAGGCATTGCTGGTGCCTATTCCATTCATAACGATATTGGCATTGTACGCGCCTGCCGGCGCCGTAAGCTCAGGACTGCTCCAGGAGGTACCACTAAGGTTAGTAGCACTGTGGGCGTCCGCATCGACCCCATAGGCGGCCCTGTCGACTGTGCCACCTCCTGAAGTTTCGGCTTTAAATACTACTTTGTGTGTCGTTGGGGAATTGTTATCATCCTTATCTTTGGAACAGGACGTGGTGAGCATTGCTGCGAACAGGATACTTGCAATGGATAATTTTCTGTACATATGCTATGGTTTGAAATGATATTCTTTGAATTTAACCCGGTTTTTATGTCAGTACGCAGAACAAAATTACTTATGAAAACAAGGGCGTCCTATACCGTGAAATGGTCATTTTGCGTATAGCTGTTTTCAGTCATTCTCTTCCCGTATCTTTATTATGACGATAATATGTAACAACTTGCAAATTGTTATGAAATCATTTACACTCGTACTTATTCTTCTGTTGTCGGCAGTCCGGAGTTATGCGCAGCAGGCTCCCGGAAAATTTGACAAGGATAGTCTTGCCCATATCCTTGAACAAGCGGTAAACGATAGCATCAAAGCCCGTGTAAGCTTTCGTTTGTCGGATGAATGGGAAGAGACGGACACTACGCTCTCGAAAAAATACATGCAGTCAGGTAAAAGACTTAGCAAGGGCTATCCATTTCTGCAGGGCGTGACACTGTATTACGAAGCCAGGAGACTGACCGCCGCAGCACCGGATTCTGCTGCCAAGATGTTCATGCAGGCGGAAAACATCCTGAAGAAATTTCCGGGCAAAGATGCATTGCTTTTCCGTTCCATGTGCTGGCATGATTACGCGCGGGTATTCCACTTCGAAAAAGATGATCCGGAAACTTATGTAAACCTGCTTGTAAACCAGGCCATCCCGCTGGCCCAAAAAGCCGGCGACCAACTGTACCTGGGAAAGAATTACCTGGATCTGGCTTATGGATTTAAAAACCTGAAAGAATACGCCAAAGCTAAAGCCTATCTGCAACTCTCGATTGAAACGTTACGGAATCAGCAAGGAAATATAAAATACCTGGCTACTGCCTATCATACCTTATCCGAGAATTATTCGTTATCGGGTGATTCCGCGAAAGCCGCTTTGTACCTTGATAGCATGCGGGTGTTATTGGCTCCCTACCCCGAAGCAAATGAGTGGCTGGATTATTATGCCGGAGAAAGTATGCGGCTTACCATCGCGGAAAAATTTGAGCAGTCCCTTGCAGTTGCAGAGAAAGGCATTGCATTGGCCAGGCAACTGCACCAGCCTTATCCTGAACAACGGTTATTGTTACAGAAATTCTATGCATTATACAATAAGAAAGATCTGCAGCAGGCCCGCAGCGTAGCCCTCGACCTGTACAGTAAACAACCATTTATGAACAATTCAGCCAACCGGCTTTTATTGTTCTATGGCCTCGTAGTAACCAATGAAGATCTGAAAAATATTCCGGAGGCCTTCCAGTGGTTGAAGCGTTATAGTTACCTGAGCGACAGCGTTGCGCAAAGCAACCTGGAGACAAAAATAAATGCCCTGGAAATAAAATTCAGGAATGCAGAACATCAACGGAAAATTACGGAACTGAACGCGTCCAACGACAAGGCAAACTTTGCATTAAAACGAACTATCCTGCTAAGCTGGTCGTTGGGATTGGTAAGTATTCTTTTATTTATGATCTTACTACTGGCTTACTTCTTTTATAAAAATAAAAAGAGAACTGCCATCCAGCAGGAACAAATAAAGGTTTCGCATGCCATGCTGCTGGGTCAGGAAGAAGAACGCAAACGGGTGGCGCGGGATCTTCACGACAGCCTGGGAGGACTATTGGCTTCCACAAAAATCAATCTTTCTAAAATTGCCGGCGCCGTCAATACCAGTAACCGCCCTGAACTGGAAGGCATCATCGCACAGATGGATACATCAGTGACAGAGTTAAGACGCATTGCTCATAATATGATGCCCGAAATGCTGTTACGACTGGGTCTTGAAGCCGCATTGAAAGATCTTTGCGATTCATTTTCCTCTGAAAAAACAACCATCCGCTTCCTGTGTTTCGGGATTCAGACAAATATCCCGCAGGGAGAACAGCTGATCATTTATCGCATTGCACAGGAATTACTCACCAATGCAGTAAAACACGCCGCAGCAAAAAGTATCCTGTTACAATGCAATCAACGGGATAATAAGTTTTTTATTACTGTTGAAGATGACGGCACCGGTTTCAATGAAGATATGCTGCATGAAAATAAAGGAATGGGCTTCATTAGTATTAAAACCCGTGTAGCGTATCTGAATGGTACAATAGACATCGTTTCCAGAGGAAATCAACCAGGTACTTCCATAAATATTGAAGTGTATGTTGCAACCAAAATATAAGCTGGCCATTCTTGATGATCATCCGGTGGTACTTCAGGGGCTCGTGAATGTTCTTGCCGGGGAAGCGGCATTCGAAATTACAGGTACGTTTACCCATGCCAGGGATTTCCTACAGTTTTTCAATACCAACCCCGTTCATGTGGTGCTCCTTGATATTATACTCCCGGATGGAAACGGAATGGATATCTGTAAGGAAATTAAAAGAACAGCTCCCGATACCATTGTCCTGGCGCTGAGTAATCATGATCAACGCAGCGCCATTATGAAAATGCTTGAAAACGGCGCAAGTGGTTACCTGCTCAAAAATGCATCTGTAGAGGAATTGGTGCGCTGCATCCATGAAGCCCTGCAACACCAGATCGTATTCAGCAATGCCATCAAAGAAATTATTGCCCGGCCCGGAGGGCGGGCCACAAAAGACGTTCCGGCGATTACTACCAGGGAACTTGAAATCCTGAAACTTATTGCTTCCGGTATCACCACCAGGCGCATTGCAGAAATGCTTTTCCTAAGCAAATTCACCGTTGAAAATCATCGTAAAAATCTGCTTCAGAAATTCCAGGTAAAAAATGTAGCCGGGCTTATCAGCGCTGCAAGCCAACAGGGGCTACTTTAGTTAGCGTGCAATAATTATAAAGGAGGGATTGCCAATGCAACCCCTCCTTTATATCATTATGAATAGCTCTGCTATGGATTCTCTACTGTTTTTGTTTCTGCCAGTTCCGCCTCATCCGGTTCTTTTTCCAGATCCCTGTCCAGTGCATACAATGCTTCACCGGTTGCCTTTTCTCCACCTGCCACTTTGATCTTATCCAACAGGTTCAGCGCCAGGGTCTCTTCTTCCGTTTGTTCCTTCACAAACCACTGCAGGAAATTCCATGAAGCCCAGTCGCCTTCGTCAAAACTCATCTTCACCAATTTATAGATTCCCGTTGTGTTATTAACCTCCTGCTGAAATACCTGTTCAAAACAGTTTTGTACGCTGACAGGATTTGCAGGCGGTTGCGGAATAGCGGCTATCTCCACTTTACCCCCTCTTTCCAGGATATATTCCAGGAATTTCATCATATGATTACGCTCCTCGTTGGCATGGCGGAAGAGGAAATTGGCAATCCCATTATATCCTTCACTTGCAGCCCAGGATCCATAAGACAAATATATCTGTGCTGCAAACGCTTCCTGGGTCATTTGATTATTAAGTCCTGCTTGTAAGCTGGCTGAAAGCCTGTTCTTGTTCATGATAGTAATTTTTAGGATTTCGCTACGAAAGGCCAAATCAAAAACTACACCACAACAATGTTGCTTTGCTCCTGTGTTTGCTTCATTTGCCGGAAAACGCCATCTCTGTATGGGATTGGCAATCAGCAGGCGGTTGGTGGGTTTAGTTCAGTAAAATATAATGGAACATCTTTCTCTTTATATCCACGGGGAAAAATATGGACGTAATGCGGTATAAGATTATTTTATCATCCTTATCACTGCCAGATCATCTGTATGATTCAATCCAAACTTGTGCTCAATCACTTTTAATTTCATATTCAGCATTTCTTCATTGCCTCTCCCGGTTTGATCATTTAACAGAAAATCTACCGGATTTATTACCTCGGAATTTTCCGGCGCTGCCACCCTGGTAAATGTTTCTAAACCATCGGTAGCAATGCTGATATCGATGAGTTCATGTAAAAATATTTTCTGCAGCTGACATTCATACCAATGATCAAAATCTTCCGACAGATGATAGCCCAGGTAATCAGGCTTGTTATCCTGATCAAAGGTAATAACGGCGCCGTTAATGTTCACTATACCATCTCCTACTACTAAAACCAAACCTTTATCTGCTTTGGTATCTGCCAACAAAATAATCAATGTGGTTAACAACTCTTCTCTCTCCAGTTGTATTTGATTTTTGATAACTTTTAATTCTGAGAATAATTCTTTTAAGATGATTTTCAGATAGTCATCCAATGACATTTCGGGGTATTCTTTGGAATAAAACGATTTATAGCTTAGCGATTTACAGATTTTTCTCAACAGCTTACCTACCAGTGAAGAAATCAGATAGCTATCCTTTCCCATTGTACAGCCGTCCATAACGGCACAAATGATCTTATTGCTATCGATATGATCGAAGAAGAGATAGTCTTCACAGTGGTTAACATGATAGGCGCCTATCTGAAGGGTTGTATATATTTCCATACTTAAACATCAAGATAACAACTTTGCCCCCCATTTCAAAACGTTTTACAGGTTGCCACCACCCGCGGCAACCTGTAAAACGTAACATTAAAATGCAGGATCATCCGGCGTATTCGGATTGTCATTCCGTTCTACAAACGGATATGGAAAATAACTCCGCTTCCGTTCCAACACTGGTCTTCCAAACCGGCGGCTGTCCTCCAGTTCCTGGGCCCCCCATAAACAATTCTATTCTCCGGTGCTTATAGATCAACGTCAGCAATTCCGCTTCAGTGACTGCCACTACCGGCGGCAATGCTGCACCAACACCGAACGCATCTTCAGATGCCTTCTTGGTAACAACTTTGTTCAGGTAAAGCAAGCCGTTCACAATGTCATGCTGACGGGCATAAGCTTCTGCTTTAATAAGCAGCATTTCCCCCGGCAGGTAAATGGGCACAGCAGTTAAACTACTTCTGAAAAAGCCGTTGATATTAAACTTCGGCTTCGCTGGCCGGGCAATATAAAACGGTACCCGCTGGTCAGCCAGATCCGGTTGTATAGGCACCGGCAATCCCATCGTAGAGTCAACAACGTTATAGATGTTGTTGGTAGCCGTTACCAGCGAAAAGATGGGGTTGTTGATCTGTGGATTAAAAGAAAGCGTAGACTGTACACCCAGGTTTACTTTATCAGCTGCACTTATTGCCGCCGGGTAGTCACCTGCGTAGAGGGCGTACCTTGCTTTCAGTGCATACAGGGTATTAATGATATCCACATTCTGGGGGATATTGGCCAAAAAGCTAGTTCCTATAGGCGTAGCCGTTATAGTGCTGATCGCGTTGTCCAGGGCGGCTACTGCCATTACATAACCCTGCTTGGCCGGAACAAATTTCACCCCACCGGATGACACAGGGGTACCGGTATTTTCCGGTACCTGCTCCCAGAAATTCGCCTGCACGCCCAGGGCGAGGGCCTTAAAAATAGTGGTATAACCAATAAGGCCACTGGCAAAGCCTTTATCGGCAACAACAACGCCGGTACGGCGTAAAATGCTATCGGCTTCATACCTGATCTTATTAGACACATTCCACATACCAGTAACTACCACGTTGGTGGTCAGGATTTTATTCCCTCCTGCAGCGATCTGCCCTTCATCTGCGTTACCCGGGTTGGTTACAAAGGTTTCTCCCAATAGCAAACTGCCGGAAGTAACCGTGGTGTATAACAACCCTGTGCGATCTTTTGCATACCATGCCTGCAGGCCCACTGCTGCATTCGCCAAAGTAGCGGGCGAGCTGTAAGCCTGTTCTGATGAAGGTCCCGATGGATCCTGGTAATCTTTCTTACAGGCGGTGAAAATGCAGAACAAAGCGATGGCGAGGATACTATATTGCATATATCGTTTCATAATAGCTCTTTTTTTGTGATTAAAATTTTGCGCGAATAGCCAGGTTATAACTCCGGGGCACCGGCACGGCGCCAAAATCAATTCCGCGCAATACGGTACTTTGTCCTGCCGCATTTAATTCCGGATCGTATCCTTTGTAGTTGTCCCAGGAAATCAAATTCCTGCCGCCAACACTTATCGTTAAATCACTGAGTCCTTTCAGCTTGCCAAAGCTATAGCTGAAGGCAACTTCCCTCAACTTCACAAAGGAGCCGTCATCAATTCTCCATTCCTGTATATTGTAATTGCCCGCTACAAAACCGCGTGGAAGCAACCCGAGATCCTCCTGTTCAGCTACCTTTCCGTTATCAACACCTTGCCTGGTTCGCCAGTCGGCATTGAATACATCGCCACCCTGCACAGCATCTATCTGTATATGAAGACCCAGTTTTTTATATTGGAAATCATTGGTAAGTGTGCCGGTCCAATCGGGGTTAGGATCACCTATTTTTTTATTCAATGCCGTAACGCCTGTTGTTGGCGGCAACCCGGTAGCCGGATCACGTGCAACCGTATACGTTAGTGGTGAATTTTGTTTGCCTGCTTCCGTAACCGGTATGCCGGCAGGTGTTTTCAGGAGATTACCACTTTCGTCCCTGGCGAAGAAGGTACCATAGAAAAAGCCGATCGGCTCTCCATTGGCAATGCCCACAGGAGCGCCGCCTACAGTGTTATAGAGGATCAGCGATTGTCCGATATCCACCGCTTTATTGCGGTTACGGTTATAGATAGCAGTCAGGTTCCAGTTGAAATTAGTCGTCTTCACCGGCATTACATTCAACACTACTTCCACACCGGTGTTTTCCAGTGTACCGATATTATCCTGGTAAAAAGAGTAGCCTTTGGTGGGGGCCACTGCGCGGCTGATTAACAGGTTTTCAACACGTTTTTTATAATAGTTAACGGATAAGCCTATACGATTATTCCAGAACGCCAGGTCCGTACCTACTTCCAGTTCTTTTTGCTTCTCCGGTTTCACATCCGGGTTTGTATAGGTGGAGGGCGACTGGAAAGCAGCGGCGCCTATAAAGGCTGTGGCAGCATAGGTATTGTAACGGCCATATGCGGGGATACCGGTTAAGTTACCGGATTCGCCGTAGGCCGCTCTTAATTTCAACAGGTTCCACCATCCGGCCACGGATGATTTTTCCCAGAAATCTGTGCCGGATATCACATAGCTGCCACTGAGTTTAGCATATAACTGGTTCCTTTCATCTACCCCAAATACGGATGATCCATCCACACGCAAGGCGCCGGTAAGAAACAGCTGGTTGCGGTATTTAAAATTCTGCTGGATATATTCTCCGGAAACAGATAACTCCGTCCGTTGATCTGCACCGGGAATAATAGTAGTGGCCTTATCTGCTGTTTGCACAAAAGGAGGCAGCCCTCTTCCCTGTTCCAGGGTGTAGTGCATGCGCTGGTATTGCACGGAGTAGCCCACCTGTGTTACCGAACTGAGTTTATCATTGATATCCCAGTTATAGGTAGCATTGAGGTCGTGGTTGATCAGAAAGGAATTATTATTACCGGCGCTGGCATAACCATTCTGCGCAGGGTCCAGGGTAGGACCGCCGCCGTAAAAACCAGGACTTACAAAGTAAGCGAATGCGGGCATGAAGGTGGTGCCTTCCTGGTTATAGTTGTCGATACCGAGCCGGTAATCTACCGTAAGGTTCTTGATTGGCCGCAGCTTGACGCCGGCGCCGGCAATCACCCTGCCTACATGTTGCTGCTGTTTAAAATCCTCCATGATAGACACGGGGTTTACGCGGCCGCGTTCTCCTACTTTCATCAGCTGACCTAAGGCGTTACGCTTTTGTATATCATAGTAGTTACCGATGATGGTTACGCCATTCATGGGAGAATAGAAGGTATTGCCATCAGGTTTTTCATTTGCTTTGCTGTAAACATAGTTCAAACTGGCATTGAAGCTTATCCAGCTGGCCAGCTCCTGATCGAGGTTTAAGCGGAAACTGAACCGGCTGAAATCTGTTTTATTGATAATTCCCTGGTTATAAAAGTAACTGCCGGATGCGTAGTATTTTGTTTTGTCTTTGCCACCGGCCACGGATATATTATTATCCGTTCCTACGCCGGTGCGGAAAATATAATCCTGGTAGTCGTACCTGTTTACCGGTGTTTTACTCACGATAGCAGGAGTCAGGATGTTTTGTGTGGAATCGTCCGGAGATCCGCCAAACTTTACCGGGGCCTGATTCACGTCCAGTTTTTTACGCAGTTGATTCACGGAAAAACTGGTGGAAAAATTAACCACCGGTGCTCCGGCGCTGCCTCGCTTAGTGAAGATCTGTACAACACCGGCGTTGGCGCGGGAACCATAGATGGCTGCCGCAGCAGCGCCATTCAGTACTTCTATGCGTTCAATATCTGCCGGGTTAATATCAGAGATACGGCTTTGCCCTACGTTACCTACAAAGTTATTGCCTGCGCCACCTGCCGGATCGGTTGTTCCTCCAACGCCGTAGCTCGGATCAGCATTGGTTACACGCGTAGTAGAGTTATCAATGATTACCCCGTCGATGATATACAAAGGTTCTGTAGAACCTGATATGGTACTGATACCACGGAGTTTTACAGAGATGCCGCCTGCCGGATCCCCGGAGTTCTGGGAAATCTGTGCACCGGCAGTTTTACCCTGCAGGGCTGCCAGCACGTTACCCGAGCCGCTTTTACTCAGTTCATCAGCTTTCACCGTGCTGATATAGTTACCCAGCTGCCGGCGCGTGGTTCCTTCGGAGGTACCGGTTACCACGATCTCATCCAGTTTGGACACTTCTGCCGACAGTTGAATGTTTTGCGTATAGGTGGTGTTGCCGGCGCTTATTACCAGCACCCGCTCACCGGGTGCGAAGCCAATACCTGAATAACCCAGTGTGTAATTGCCGGGCGGCAGGTTGCCGCTGATGGTATAACGTCCGTCCACATCTGTTTTGGCGCCCAGTTTTGAATTCTTCACTACTACCGTGATGCCGGGAATAGGAGATTGCTGGTTATCCGTTACCTGGCCTGAAATTTTTACCTGGGCATAGGTAGCAACGGCCAGCACGTTCATGAACAGGAATAGCAAAAAGGACCGGCCTTTAGCCATCTTCAATAGAAACAAGCTCATAGAAAAAATTTAGCGGGTTTAAGTTTGGTCGATTACAGTCATGGGTAGCATACTAACTACCTTTTCTAATTTTGGTTGTCTTTGTTTTGATTCAATTCTCGCATTTATGTGTTTATCAATACTTTAAGTTCGCTAAAAATTGGCAGGTCACCAAAAGGACCATTAATGTTATTGCAGCACCTGTTCCAGCGGATTGAAATGATATCCCCGCTGCTTCAGCGCCGTGATCAATGCTCCCAGCTGTTTGTAAAATTTATCTGTTCTGCGGGGATCCGTGCCTATATGCAGCAGCAACAGGAAGCCATTCAAACCGCCGGGACGGTTTGCTTCATATTGCAGAATGGATTGATAAATTTCTGCTGAGGTACGGTATTGCTTTCCCAGCGCCGGATAGGTATAGTCTGCATTGGAACGGGTGCCTGGTGTAAAGTTAATCAGCTGCAAACCCGCTGTGGCAGTCCATGCAGCGATGCTGTCATTGTACCATTCATACGCAGGCAAAAACCAGGGGGCAGCTTCTTTTAAAATTCCTGCCACTGCCAATTTTTTATAATTGGCCTGCAGGTCGTCAAGGAACTGTGTTTTTGTAACCAGCAAACTATCCCTGTTTTGCCAGTCGCAATACAACAGGTGCTGATCGCCGTGCGCTCCTAAGTAATGCCCGTCTGCTTTCAGCTGCCGGATGAGCGCCAGGTTAGCGGGTTGCTGATAAAATCTACCGGTGAAAAAGAATGCCGCTTTTACATGCTGCTGCTGCAATGTTTTGCGGATTACCTGCGCGCCGTCCGCATATTCATCTCCTGTGAAAACAAGTGTCAATTGTTTTTTGCTGCTATCTCCCCGGATTAATCCGCCATGATCGTATTGCCGCTTCCCGGCCCCTTCCTGTGCTTTTGCCGCCAGCAGGTATACCAGGGAAGCCGTGCCATCCATGGTGGGCTCATTGGTGCTGTAATCACCAACATCGTCGTGATACACGGCGAGGTTACTTTGAAATGCCGCATATTCATCGGGGTTCGACAACCGGATGCCGATGAGATTTTTGTAGATGTTGGTATACACAGGTCCGTCTACCAGTCCGCCATCCACCGGGTAGTGGCCAACAGCGGAGAAGGCGGCGTGCGGATCTGCAGGCGTATCGCCGTTTGCAGGCAACCCGTATACCATGCTGGTGCCCCAGGGGTTACAGCCGAAAAGCCAGTCGATGTTTGCCTGCTCCAGGGCAGCAAAAGTATTTTTATGACTGAGTTGCCGGTACCAGTAACACTGGATGGCAAAGGCGGTAGTCAGGTTATTACTGCACCAGATAAATGGTATACCGCGATAAAAAGCATTATGCTTTGCTTTGTTCCACACCCGCTGGATACCGGTTTCATAATAGCTGGTGAGACGGTCCTTTTCCGCACGGTTGCTTTGCTGGGCCAACGCATAATGCCCCAGGTTGATGAACGGATACCACTGGTAATGATGAGCGGTATCGGCGCCCAGCCATGGCGTTACTTCTTCCTGCGCGGCATAGCCGGTGGCCGCCTGTTGGTATGCCGTTTCTTTTGTGATCTGGTACAGTTGTGCAGCGGCCAGCTCCATGTCATCGGTCCAGTTATCTTCTGCATAAATGTAGGGCGATAGTACCGACGCCGTTTGACATACGCCGGGTTGTTTTCTTCCCATTTTCCAGGCAGACAAAGCCCGGGTTTTCAGCAGCTGCGCATAGGCAGGCGCAGTTGTTTTCAGCAGATCATATCCCAGCGCGAAAGTGCTGGAAAACTTTCCTGCCGTAGAAGCTACGCCGGTGCTTTTGTTTTTGTATTTACCTAAGCCCTGCGGTTCTCCTGTGCAAAAATATACGGGTCGTTCAAAGCCTTTGCCATAAAAGTTATCTTCACCGGGCAGGCGAAGACCATGATGATCGCGGTCGTCGGCTAACTGGTTAAACATCACGTTATCCGACGGATGCATTTTCAACAGCCAGTCGAGGCCCCATTTTGCTTCGTCCAGCACATCGCTGATATGATTGCTGCCCGGCAGGCCATTGGCCGAATAGCTATCTCCAAAAACACCCGGAAAATCGCGGTAAGCTGCCAGCAGGTGAAAGGCTGCATTGGCAGAAGTAGTTACATACTGGAGGTAATCGGTGGCATCATGCCAACCACCGGTTACGTCGATATGCGTACTGTCTGGCATAGGACCGTACATGGTGTAGCCGTCGTGCGTGTGACAGGAATCTTTGAGCGTAGGATTGAACCCGCTTCGCTGCTGCCGCATATAACGCAGCAAAAAGTCTGGCGTACGCGCGTACACGTTATCGCCTATACGAAATTCAGGAGAAATGATACTATCTGTTTTCAGGTAATATTTCCCGGGAGATGAATACGCGGAGAAGTCCAGCCGATAGGTTTGATCAAACGGGCCGTAGGCGCCGAAAGGCGTACCTGTACCGGCTGTAAAAACAACTTTACCGGTAACCGCCGACACTAGTTGAAAGGTGCGTGGCTGCATGCTTCCTTTGCCGCCCCAAACGGCTACTTTAACGCCACCGGGAAGATAGCCAAGCTGGTTGATGCGTATCCATGCGGCAGGCGCCTGTGCATGGCTACAGGCAGCTACGCACAATAAGAATAACAGGTATGCCGCAAACAGCCGGACGTTTTTCATTATTCAAAAGCGGGTTGAGGATATTCAATAAAAATACCTTTTTTACCGCACAGGGAAAAGAAAAATTATTCTGCCCGCAAGCTCTTCACTGGGTTCGACAGTGCTGCTTTTGCGGCCTGGTAGCTTACGGTGAGCAGCGCTATCAGTAAGGCTCCCAACATGGTGAACACAAATATCTGCCATACGATGGTGGTGTGGTATTCGTACTGCAGCAACCATCTGTCCAGGCAATACCAGGCTACCGGAATCGCAAGGCAACAGGAAATACTGACCAGTATCACAAAATCTTTCGACAACATTTTCCACAACTGGAATACAGAGGCGCCCATTATTTTACGGATACCTATCTCTTTAGTACGTTGCTCTGCGAGGTAAGAAGCAAGGCCAAACAAACCCAAACAACTGATCATGATAGCAAGTATAGCGAAGAAGGTGGAGAGCTGCCCGATGCGTTCTTCTTCACTGAATTTCTTTGCGTATTCTTCGTCGGCAAATTTATATTCAAATGGTGCAGCCGGATTATATTTCTGCATTACTTGCTGTATCACTGCCATCGCTTTACCAGTGGTCACGTCCGGGTTGATCCGGATGTTTACAAAATTGCCGGGTTCACTCAAGAGGTAATAAATAGCCGGTCTTACTTCTTCATAAGGAGAAGCCATGATCATATTATGCACCACGCCGAGTACATGATACTCGAGGCTGTCCTTACGTATAATTTCACCTACAGCATTATCAAATCCCATGTACTTGGCAGCTGCTTCATTCAAAATTATTCCCATAGAATCGGAAGCAAATTGCTCGGAGAAGTCCCGGCCTGCAATAAACTGCCAGTCAACTGTTTTGCCATAACCCATTCTGCCGCCAATTACAGCAAAACCGTCCTCCTGGTCAGATCGCTGTCCTCTCCATTTATAACCGCCGGCGCCGGCCCATATGTCGGTGAGTGGCCCCTGCGACTCCGATACAGCGGTGACCATACCCGAACTTTCCAGTTCATTCTTGATGATCTTATAGTTCCTATAGATCTCCGGGGTGGTCATTTGTATGGACAGCAGGCCGTTACGGGTATATCCTACAGGACGGTTTTTCGCAAACTGAATCTGCCGGTAAATAACAATGGTGCCGATAATTAAAATAATGGATACGGTGAACTGTACTACGATCAGCGCTTTACGCGGCATAGCAGCAAAGCGACCGGCGCGGAAAGTGCCTTTTAATACTTTCAGTGGCTGAAACGAGGAAAGATACAACGCGGGATAGCTGCCTGCCAGCAAGCCGGTGAGCAAACTAAATCCCAGGCCAATGAGCCAGAACACGGGGCTGCCCCATAATACCCCAATATGTTTGTTAGCTACCTGGTTAAACCAGGGCAACACTATTAATACGATCAATATAGACAACACAAAAGAGAAGAATGCCACCAGCACCGATTCACTTAAGAACTGCCAGATCAGCTGCCGGCGCATAGAACCAATGGCCTTACGGATGCCTACTTCTTTTGCCCGCTTTTCAGACCGCGCGGTGCTCAGGTTCATAAAGTTGATACAGGCCAGCATTAACACAAACAAGCCTATCAGGCCAAATAACTTTACATAACGTATTTGCCCGCCGGTATTCACGCCATTTTCAAAAGAAGAATACAGATGCCACTTACGCATCGGGTGCAGGAATAATTCCTCTTTCAGGCCAGGCTCGAGGGTTAAATGCGGTGTTGCTACCTGGCTTATTTTTGCTGATACTTTGTCCATATCCGCGTTATCTGCCAACTGCACAAACAGTTTCGTCATGTTGAAGTCCCACTTGTCTCTCGCGTCGCCTATCCAGGTCCAGTTATTTATAAACAGCGACCATGGCGCAATATAGTCGGTGCTACTGAAAGAAGTATTTTCAGGCAGGTCTTCATATACACCCGTTACTTTCAGCACGAGGTTACGGTTGTTATCCATCTTCACCAGCTGGTCCATTGGATCTTTGTCGCCAAACAAAGCTGTTGCTAACCGGGCAGACAGGAGTACAGATGCTTGTTCTTTCAGGCCACTATAGGTGCCTTTCAGCATTTTCAGGGAAAGCATTTCAGGGCCGCCGGGTTCCGAAAAAATGCCGGTCCGGGTAAATTTTTTTTCTCCTGCAGCAATGGTATGTGTGCCATCTGCCATAATTACCACCTGCTTAAAATCGTCGGGATAGGAAGTCCGCAAAGCGGCTGCCAGGGGAATGGGGGTTGAATTAAAAGCGCCCGCCTCGTCGCCCTTCGACATCCGTTGCCATACCTGGGCAATACGATCGTAATTAGCGTGGTACTTATCGTACGACAATTCATTCCAGATCCATAGTCCTATGAGCATGGTTACCGCCATGCCGGCAGATAAGCCGAAGATGTTGATAAAGGAGGTGCCCCTGTTCTTCAACAGGTTCCTGAAAGCTATTTTCAAATAATTCCTGATCATGGCAAGGCGGATTTGATGGACGCCCTTAAAGACACAAGAAGACCGCCATAGTTGCATGGCCTTATCCACAAAGGATTACAAGGGAAGTATTCGTCTCCTTTTGTCCGGAAATGGACGGCAAATGCCCGGAAATGAACAATCAGGAAGGCTGCTGGAGAATCACGCACACGTCTTCTGTATCTCTCAGGGCAAATTCCAGTGCTCCCCAGGGTTGGAGCTTTATCTCCGGTAAATTGGGGTGTAGTAACTCAGGGTGACTTCCTTTCACCAGTGCATATGCTGCTTCTATGTCATCGGTTTCGAGTCGTATTTCCGGCCTGTCCTTGATCGCCCATTCATGACTTTCAATCAGGTGAATCACCAGGTTGTCCCGCTTGATGATGCAAAACGGCTGTTCCCCGCTGTCATCACGGTATGCCACAGAAAAGCCCAGCGTATCCACAAATAGCTGCAAACCCACATTCATATCCGAATAAAAGATATTCGGGATCAGTTTGGTTAGTTGCATATGCTCAATTTTTATAGAAAAGTAAATAATAATTCATCAATTCAGTAGCTTTGAAACCATGAAAGATTACAAAAAACATTTTATACTCGCGGCCCCGCCTGAAGAAGTATATGCGGCACTCACCAATCCCGCCACCATTCAGCTGTGGACAGGCGAAGTAGCTGAAATGTCGACAGCGCCGGGTTCTGAATTCGCTTTATGGGAAGGAAGTATTGTGGGTAAAAACCTGGAATTTGAGCAGGACAAAAAGATTGTGCAGCAATGGTATTTTATGGACGATGAAGAGGAAGAAGAGGAAAATCCATCCATTGTCACCATCAAACTGCATCCATCTCCAAAAGGAACAGATGTGGAGTTGAAGCATGTGAATATTCCGGACGAAGCTTATGAAGATATTATTGCCGGCTGGAATGAGCAGTATTTCGGCTCGCTGATAGATTTTTATAAAGATTAAAATAAGCGGGGCCGGCTAAAAATGTGATTTTATCCCCAACATTTTTAGCCGGTTTGTTATCCTCTTGTCTGGTAAGGGAAGCTGCTGTCCAGCCATTCAAAGCTCATTTCTTTCTCTACAATTTCGTGCAGGGCCACATTGGTCAATCTTCCAAAATCATATACTGCCTCTATAATACCTGCCTGGCGTGGTGTGAGGTAAGGTGCATGTGTGCGCAGGAAGTTGCGGCAGTTTTCTTTCATGTTACCATGTGCAATCAGCGAAGGGTTCCTGGGATCCAGGTCTGTTACTGCTTCCAGCATTTGTAAAAAAATAAAGTCCTGCAGGTTTTTAGCCAGGATGCAGGCTTCATTGGAATCATGAAACACCTGTACAATGGGCACATCGTCGCCGTTTTGCAGGTTGAAGTAAAAAGCGAACCAATCGCCGGCGCCGCTCATGGCAAAGGGAACGAACTGGTGTACAGGATCTGCAAAGAGCAGCCCTTCGTCCATTTCTTCATCCACCGTAGGCAGGGCCATTATTTCGAGATCGTTGGCGTATAGCAGTAAAGGCGGTGCAGTTTTAATAGCAGGGTATACTTTATCCAGCCAGTCTTCCCCAAACTCACCCCAGTTCAGCATACCATCCTTATATAATTGTTTATAGAGCGTAGGATAGGTAAATCCGTAGTCTTTTTCAAGTTCCTCCAGCATAGATTTTCTTTTAGCATCCCGATTGGACCGGCAAAATAGCTAAACTTTCGGAAAAACCCTTTCGTTCTGTCTTTTCAGCGGGTTCATAATAAAAGAGAGCAGGCTGCCGTCTTCCTTTAACTCCACTACCCGGAAACCGTGATAGCCAACTCCCCAGCTGCCGCCTACGTGACCATCGAACAGGAATGGGATGGGGCAGTTATCGAGCATTTTTACGCTGTCCTGGTCATGGTCATGCCCGTTGAAGATGGCCCTGATATTCGGATACTTCCGGATGAGCTGTTGAAAATCCTGACAATCCAGCCCGTTATCTGTCCATTTTACCGGGGTAATATGTAAGAAGATGAATATATTTTGAGCGGTTTTATATTGTTCGAGCTTTTGCGTGAACCAATCAACATCGGGGCAGATGTATTTTCCTTTCTCATCGGCGGTATTACCGAGGAGAATAACATGGTTACCCATTACCATATCGTGGTTGAGCGGCATTCCCCAGGCCTGTTCCCAGGCAGCAGCCGGCACCATGTCGTGGTTACCATGGGTAACCAGCAACTTGGGATGCAATTGCTTCAATTTGGCGGCGGCAGGCAGCAACAGGGCGGGATCGTTGTGGATAATATCCCCGTTGAGCGTAAAAAATTCGCAGGGATACTGGTGCTGGTATTGGTTAAAAGCGGTTTGCAGATCCAGGAAATACTGGTCGTAATTGGTTTTAGGCTCGCCGTAATGCCAGTCGGACCCGACCGCAAAGCGGAAAACGGTTTTACTGTCGAAGTGCCGGGGCGTTACGGCCTTTACTATTTTACCGCAGGCAGAAATCACTACTGCTGCGGATACTCCTTTTAAAAACAGGCGTCTGTTCATCATAAAATAAAAATAAACTTTCCGGGCAGTCAATTATTTCATTGCCAAATGCTTAACCAAAATATAAATTTATATATACGCAACGAGAAATTCAAAACTTTCAATCCGTTCAGAAAGAATTGTAATAGTATTGTTAAAGTGTAGTAAACGATCAATTTATTCTCCCTGCATAAGTGTTTTGATTGTAACTTTGCACCTCGAATAAAAATGGGGTTATGTTTAGAAGCAAGAGTACAGCTGGAACAGGTCCGGATGTGGTTTTAATCGGCGCCGGGATCATGAGCGCAACACTTGGAATGCTCCTGAAAGAGCTGGAACCTGAGTTAACCATTGCAATTTTTGAACGACTGGATGTGGCAGCTGCAGAAAGTTCCGATGCATGGAACAATGCGGGCACAGGACACTCTGCATTTTGCGAGTTGAACTACACGCCACAGAAACAGGATGGATCAGTAGACATTAAAAAAGCGGTGAACATTGCAGAGCAATTTGAAGTATCCCGCCAGTTCTGGTCCTACCTGGTAGAAAATAACATTATCTCCAATCCGCACAATTTTATACAGGCTGTTCCCCACATGAGTTTTGTTTGGGGAGAAGAGAATGTGGATTACCTCAGAAAGCGCTACAATGCCCTGCAACAGTGCCATCTGTTTAAAACGATGGAGTATTCTGAAGATCCGGAAAAGCTGAAAAACTGGATGCCCCTGGTAATGAAAGGTCGCGATGCCTCTCAGAAAGTAGCGGCTACCCACATGGAAATGGGTACAGACGTGAACTTTGGCGCATTAACCCGTGCCCTGTTTAATCATCTCGCAAAAATGGATGGTGTAAGCATGCACTTTAACCATGATGTGCGTGACTTTAAAAAGGAAGACGACGGCAGCTGGACCATCAAGGTAAAAAACCGTGGTACACGTGAAAGACAATCCATCAACACTAAATTCGTATTCATTGGCGCCGGCGGCGGTTCCCTGCCGTTGCTGGAGAAGTCGGACATTCCGGAAGGAAAAGGTTTCGGCGGTTTCCCGGTAAGCGGACAATGGCTGCGTTGCAATAATCCTGAAATAATTGAACAGCACCGTGCAAAAGTATATGGCAAAGCCTCTGTAGGCGCCCCTCCTATGTCGGTGCCGCATCTCGATACCCGCATGATAGATGGACAAAGAGCCTTGCTGTTTGGCCCTTATGCCGGGTTCTCCACCAAGTTCCTGAAAAATGGTTCTTTCATGGACCTGCCTTTATCTATCAAAGCCAACAACATTGTACCCATGGTGTCTGCTGGTTTGGATAATATTCCGCTGACCAAATACCTGATTGCACAGGTAAGACAGAAGCCGGAAGACCGGCTGGAGGCGTTAAGGGAATACTTCCCCGAAGCTAAAATGGAAGACTGGGAACTTGAAATTGCCGGACAACGTGTACAGGTGATTAAAAAAGATCCTGAACATGGCGGTATCCTGGAATTTGGTACTGAAGTAGTAAGTGCTGCCGATGGCTCCATTGCAGCGCTGCTGGGCGCTTCTCCCGGTGCATCTACTGCAGTATCCATCATGCTAAACCTGCTGAAACGTTGTTTTAACGAAGACGTTGAAACCGAAGCATGGCAGATCAAACTGAAGAAAATGATCCCGTCATACGGACAGTCGCTCCTGAATAACCCTGCCCTCTGCGATGAGCTGCGTACCTGGACTACCCAGGTGCTGGAACTCGGCGAAATGGAAATGGCGCAATAATATTCCTCCAATAGTTGGATATTTTATTCCTTCTCCCGGAATAAAATATCCAACTAAAAAAATACCAGCTTCCGGTAAAATCATCCCACTTCGGACCAGTTTTTTTATAGACATTTATGTGAATTGAATAAAGATCAGCGCGATAAGCGCTTATTTTTAAACCCTTTTTGCAATCGTTTGCATAACCGACAATACTTTCCACATGACGTTTATGAAAAAACTCACGCTATTCCTGATGGTGCTGTTACCCGCAGCTTCTCTTCACGCACAGCACACACTTACCCACGACCAGCGCATGCAATGGTGGCGCGACGCCCGCTTTGGCATGTTTATCCACTGGGGCGACTATGCCGTACTGGCCGGAAACTACAAAGGACACCAGGTAGGCCGCGGCGGCGAATGGATCATGAACCGCGGCAAAATACCGGTACTGGAATACCAGCAATACGCCAAACAATTCAATCCCGTTAAATACGACGCCGACGCCTGGGTAAAAACAGCCCGGGATGCGGGCATGAAGTATATCGTCATCACCGCCAAGCACCACGACGGCTTTGCTATGTTCAAATCTGCCGCCAGCAAATGGAACATTGTGGATGCCACTCCTTATGGTAAGGATGTACTGAAGCCGCTGGCTGCCGCCTGTAAGAAATACGGTATCAAACTCGGCTTCTATTGTTCCCAGGCGCAGGACTGGAACAACCCCGGTGGCGCCGCTGCCCGTAAAGTGGCCACCGAAGGCTGGCCTAACCCTGATTCCGTCAAAATAGATGCTTATACCCTGGCGCACACCGGCCACTGGGACCCATTGCAAACCTCCGCTACCATGTCGGACTACATCACTAAAGTAGCCGTGCCCCAGGTAAAGGAACTCCTCACCAACTACGGCGAAGTAGCCGTGCTGTGGTGGGACACCCCTACCAATATGACCGACGAATACGCACAGCAACTACAGGAGGTGCTGAAGCTGCAACCCAATATCATTACAAACGACCGCTTAAAAAGACCCAACTTCCCGGGCGATTATAAAACACCGGAGCAAAAGATCCCCAACCAGTCGGAGCTGGATGGCAGGGATTGGGAAACCTGCATGACCATGAACGGCACCTGGGGATATAAAGACTACGACCAAAAATGGAAAAGCACGGAAACGCTTATACGAAACCTGGCAGACATCGCCTCCAAAAACGGCAACTACCTCCTCAACGTAGGCCCTGATGCGCTGGGACAATTCCCCGAGGGCAGTCTTACCGCGCTGAAAGGAATTGGCCAATGGATGAAAGTAAATGGCGCCTCCATATACGGCACACAAGGCAGCCCGCTGCCACCCCTGGAATGGGGCCGCTGCACCCAAAAAATAAAAGGAGCCACCACCACGCTATACCTGCACGTTTTCAACTGGCCAACCGACGGCAAACTGCATGTTCCTGGTATAAAAGGAAAAGTAAACAGCGCCCGCCTGCTGGCAACCGGCCAGCAGCTCTCCACCACCGGCAACGCAGAGGACCTCGTCATCTCCGTTCCAGCAACAGCACCGGACCCTATTGACGCGGTGATTGCGGTAACCCTGTAGCGAAGGTTGTCTTTCTCAGGATTACGCTGATTATACTGATTTTTGGGATTTTGTTTTTTTTGATTTATAAAGGATTGGGGGAGATAGCAGCGAGTGTTTTAAAAGATTAGGGAAGACAAAAGCAAAATATCCGCTGCTGTCTTCCTTAATCTTTTAAAATCAAAAACAAATCCCAAAAATCAAAATCCCAAAAATCAGTATAATCAGCGTAATCCTGAGAAAGACAAAATCCGCTCACCCCGCTAATCCGCCCAGCATGCTGAATAGGATGATACCCAGTACCAGGAGTGTGATGCCTACGTACAGGTAGTCCTTCTCTATTAAAAAGGCGATAACGGAAAAGGCGATACGGATGATAGGCGTGGCAATTAATAATACGATGCCCAGCTGGATGATGTTCATGCCTTTATTTTCCATTACACCCTGCCAGATGCCGGGCAGGTTGGTTAAACCTTCTCTTACACCGGTAAAGTCGCCATAGGAGGGGTGTTCATGGCCATGACGGACGAGGTAAATGACACCACCGATAAATACGATGATGCTGGAAACAATTACGCCTATACGCAGTTGTTTGCCGATGAGCTGCTGGATATCCTTATCCCGGAAATACTTTGCGAGTGCCTGTTTCATCGTTTATAATTTTCCGGTTATCCCATTATAGATCATCTGTAAAGCGAGCAATCCGATTACTACGCTAAAGACTATACGCAACCCTTTTACATTGGCGCGTGTGAGCAAACGGGAGCCCGCAAAGGCGCCTGCCAGCACTCCCAGTACTACCGGCATACACAGGCCCGGAGAAATATATCCCCGTTGCAGATATACCACTGCACTGGCAGCGGCGGTAACACCGATCATAAAATTACTGGTGGTGGTAGACACCTTAAAAGGAATACGCATAATATTGTCCATCGCCATCACTTTCAGTGCGCCGGAGCCGATGCCCAGCAACCCGGACATGATGCCGGCGAAGGTCATCATAAAATAGCCCCCTGGTACATGATGCACTTTGTAATTGACCATCTCACCGTCGGAAGGATAGCTTCCGTTGAGCCGCAGCTGCTCCGCTGCTTTGCTGTCGCTATGCCCTGCCGGAAACTCCATTTCCTTGCGAAAAGACATTACGGACGAGAAAATGAGGACCAGTCCGAAAATAATGGCTACGATATTGGTGGGCATATATACGGCTATCAGTGCGCCCACAACGGCGCCCGTGGTTGTGGCTATTTCCAGGAACATGCCCAGCCGGATATTGGTAATGCCCTCCTTTACATAAGCAGCCGCTGAGCCGGAAGAAGTGGCAATGGAGGCTACCAAAGCGGTACCAATGGCATACCGGATATCGGTATGAAATACCAGGGTTAGCAACGGGATGATCACAACGCCCCCGCCTAAGCCGGTCAGCGATCCCAGCAGCCCAGCCAAAAAGGCCCCGCCGAGGAGGATCAGGGTGAATGATAAAATCGTCATAAGATAGTTTGGTTGGTTTTAGACCGGATACCCGGGAATTACCAATACTGCCCGGTATCTGATGCTTACAAAAGTAAGCAGAATATGATTCTCGCAATCCGGCAATCTATAAGTAACTTGCAGCCTGACAATTAATCGTTTTTTATGATAAAGGTGGGTGAATACAACCTGTTAAGGGTGAAAAAAGAAGCTGATTTTGGTGTGTACCTCGAAGGCGTAGAACAGGAGATCCTGCTACCCACAAGGTTTGTACCCGACGGTACCCGTGTAGGCGATGAACTGGAAGTATTTCTTTACCATGATTCCGAAAACCGCCTGATTGCCACTACCCAGCGCCCCTACGGGATTGCAGGGGATATTGTGATGCTGAAAGCGGTGAGCGTTACCAAACAGGGCGCTTTCCTGGACTGGGGGCTGATGAAAGACCTGTTTGTGGCCTCTTCCCAACAGCTTACCCGCATGGCGCCCGGACAGGAATACCTGGTAAAAATATACATCGATGAGCTGACCGGCCGCCTTGCTGCCACAGAGAAGATTGACCGTTACCTCAGCAATGAAAACCTCACCGTACAGGAAAAAGACCAGGTAAACCTGGTGATTTACCGCCGTACCGACATCGGTTACGTGGTGATCATCAACAACCTGCATACCGGTATCCTGCATCACAACGAAATATTCCGGACCATTGAAATCGGTGACAAATTACCGGGCTTCATCCGCCAGATCAAAGACGATAAAATAGATGTGATCCTGGGTAAACCCGGATTTAATAAAGTGGAAGACGAGTCAGAGAAAATTATGCGGTTACTGCAGGAAAACGATGGTTATCTGCCGTATCACGATAAATCGACACCGGAAGAGATACAGGAGTTTTTTGGGATGAGCAAGAAAACATTCAAAATGACCATTGGCAACCTGTACAAACAACGGAAGATCGTGTTTACACAAACAGGCATCAAAGCAGAAGAAGAGGATAAATAATATCATCGGCCGGTAAGTGCTGTAAGGCATTTACCGGCCGGTAGTCTATTCACTCTGGCTTTCTCCGTCAATAGGAAAACTAATCAGGAAAGTAGTCCCTTCTCCCAATATACTATCTACTGCAATCGTACCCTTATGCTGAAGTATAATATTCTGGGTAGCCGTTAATCCCAATCCCGTTCCCTTTGTTTTGTTGGTAAAAAAGGGCTCAAAAAGTTTCGCCAGGTTCTGCGGGGAAATACCACTACCGTTATCGGTTATACGAATAAATACTTTCTCCGCGTCTTTCCATGTATTGATGGTAAGTTTTCCTTCCCCGGCTTTCATGGCTTCAATGCCATTGATAATAATGTTCAGAAAAGCGATGAGGATCTTGTCTTCATCTGCCAGGATCATACAATCAGGTTGGCACATTTCCTTTACCACGTTAACGTTGCTTAGCTGCAACCTGTCGGCTGCAAGTTGCAGCGCTTTTTCTACCAGCATATTCAGTCCCAGCGGCAGCATATTGAGTTCCGACATCCGGGTGGACTGCAGTAATTCAGTGACCAGGTGATTGATACGATGGCAGTTGCGCTCCATAATATCCAGGTATAAGGTGGCATCTTCTGTTTCAGCCACCGGCTCCGTTTTAAGCTGGGATACTGCCAGCAGGATATTTGTCAGCGGGTTACGGACCTCATGCGCTATCAGGCGGGCAATGCGCCCGGTAATCGCGAATTTTTCCTGTTGCTGCTTTTCCCTTTCCTTCCGTTTGCGGGCGGTGATATCCTGGATAATACACAGGTATAACTGCTTTTTTTCATCCAGCAGGGAAGCGTTGATCATTACATCGAGCTGTTGACCCAGTTTACTGCGGAATACATATTCCTTTTGCACCACACCTTCATCGCTGCACAGCTGGTCGAGGAAAGAATTGATCACTCCTTCCTCCGCGAACAGGCTCTGGAGATGGCTGCTATACAGTTCTGCTTCCTCATACTTTAATACATTGAGTGCAGCGGGATTAGCCGCTACAATTTTGTGCTCGCAGTCTGCCAGCAGGATAAGATCATTGGATTTTTCGAAGATGCTGAAATAGCGTTTCTCGCTTTTTTCAATGGCCAGAAGGTGGCTGAATTTATCGAGGGTGTAGCGAATAGCCCGCTCCAGCAAGGCTGCGTTGATCTCGCTTTTTACCAGGTAATCAGACGCACCGGCCAGCATGGCTTCCTTGTCTATATGGTAATCGCCCTTCCCGGTAAACAAAATAACGGGGGCTTTATATCCCAGGTTGCGGAAATGATGCAACACATCAATACCAGTATGAGCGCCAAGACGATAATCTACCAGGTAAAGATCGTGTGAGCGTGCTTCAATTGCCAACAACCCTTCTTTGTAGGAAGAAACCCACTGCAAAACGTATTGATCGGGCGAAATATCCTGTAGTAAAGAGTTTACAAGGAAAAAGTCATCTTCGTCGTCGTCGATCATCAATATGTGCTTCTTACCATTTGTTGTCATAAATGCCGGAAAAGTTAACCTATCCTCACCAATAATCATGCACTAAAAAAGTCAGGTATCAATGTGGGCATCTGTATCTTTTAATACCACATTCCGGCGCGGAAGGAACCAGGCGGGTATCAGGGTTATCAACAGGATAAACAGGGAAATATGAAAACCCTGCTTGAGTGCCAGGTGATGGGCATAATGGCCTTCCTGTCCGGCCAGCACATGTTTATTGTAGGCAGCCTGGGTTACAATGGCCAGCACTGCGATACCTATGGCGCCGCCCACCTGTTGCATCAGGGTGCTGATAGACGAGGCCATTGTTACTTCGCTTGGCCGTACTGCGCTTAGTGTTGCGGCATTGAGCGGGGCGAGTAAAAGCCCCATGCCCAGCCCCCTCACCGTCATAGTGATGATCACGCCGGTAATAGTGCTGCCTTTGTCCAGCAGGGCAAACAGGTACATAGACACCGCCAGCAACGCAATTCCCAGCATGGATATTTCCCTGGAGCCGTGTTTATCGGACCAGCGCCCTGCAAAAGGCATCATCGCCGCCATAAATACGGAATTGGGGAGTATCAGCAACCCCGACATCCCTTCTGAAAAACCCATCTGTTCCTGTAACAGGAACGGCATCAGGAATAAGCCGCCGAACAGCGCAGCCGACCTCGAAATAGTTACGAGGATACAACTCACAAAAGAATAATTGGCAAAAAGATCCAGGTTAATGATCGGCTCTTTTTTATGTTTGTCTATCCAGATAAAAACAGCAAACGCAATCAGGGCCACACCCAGTGTAGCCAGTATTTCGGGAGAAGTGATCCCTACAACTTCTGCCCGTGCCACACCATATTGCAGGCAAACCAGGAATATGGTGAGCAATACAAAACCGGTAAGATCAAACGGCAGTTTCAGCTTCGGCTGCTTCCGCAGTACATCCAGGTAACGGAAGGCGAGGATCACTGTAAGGATACCGATGGGAAGATTGATATAAAATATAGAAGGCCACCCGAACTTTTCAGTGAGTATACCTCCCAGCGTGGGTCCCATGGCGGGGCCCACCAGGTTACCAAGGCCCCACCATCCCAGCACAGTGCCGCGCACCCTCGCCGGGAACACGTAAGAAATAATAGCCATAGAGGTAGGCGCCATAGCACCGCCTCCCAGCGCCTGGATCACCCGGGCGGTAAGCAGGCTGTCCAGGCTAGTGGACAAGGCGCACATTAAAGATCCCAGCGTAAAAAGGGAGATAGCGCCAATATAGAGATTGAAAAAGCCAATCCTGTTTTTCAGCCAGTTGGTGAGTGGCATCAATACGGAAAAACTGAGCATGTATACGGTAATCACCCATTCAATCTCGTCGAGCGTACAGTTAAACTGCCTGCTCATAACGGGAAGGGATATATTAACAATACTGGAGTCTATCCCTGCCATAGTGGTGCCCATGATCACTACTATGAGGATGCCTGTCCGGTTGATATCTCTCATACCCGGTCTTTCATCATAAATATCAGCTGGGCTTTCGCTACAAAAGGATTCAGCGGATTACAGTTGATCATGAACAGGTAAGTAGCCAGTTCCGATAACTGCCAGTCGGTGGTAAGTTCCCCATCCCGAAAGCAGTATACTTTCTTGAAATTATAGTCCACCGGGATGTTCAGGGCGGCACACGCATGCATGGCCCTGTCGAGCGGCTCCTGTTCCATGCCCGACTGGCCATATCCCATTTCCTGCATAATTTCGCTGGCGGTATACAGCAGGCGTGGGTTATTGAGTTGTGAGATCCGTTCTGTGGAAATCACTTCTTCCAGATAATCAAAAAGTTTAAGCATGGCCATTCTCATTTAATTGTGAAAGTTGCTGAAACAATTCTTTTTCCTTGTCGGAGAGGTTTGCCGGTATATGTACCATTGCTTTGATGTATAGATCCCCGGCTGTTCCGCTGTTGTCGTAAGCGGGCATCCCCTTGCCTTTTAAACGAAAAACCTTGCCGCTGTCTGTTCCGGCCGGAATATTCATATTCAGGGAAGCGCCCGGTGTGTTTACGGTCAGCTTTCCTCCCAATACGGCAGTATACAAAGGCACTGCCAGATCTGTATAAATATCTTTCCCTTTCAGCTCGTATTGCGGGTTTGGCGCCAGTTGCACGGTAATGAGCAGGTCGCCGTTCTCCCCGCCTTTGCGGCCGGGGTTCCCTTTTCCCTTTAACCGGATCACCTGGCCTTCGTACAGTCCCGGCTTCAGCTTGATATTAAGCCTGCTGCCACCCACTTCTACCTGGCGGGTAGCACCGGTATAAGCATCCTCCAGGGATACTTCCATGGTTGCCTGCACATCGCGGCCCCTGCCAGGGCCCTGCTGCTGCCGGCGGCCACCGCCAGCGCCTGAAAACCGGCTGCCAAAAAGCTGTTCAAAGAAATCGGAGAAGTTACCTTCACCGCCGCCGAACATATCATCCATATCCCCGCTGCCATAAGAGTAGGTGCGACGCTGTCCGCCGCCACCACCGTACTGCGACCAATCGTAGTCTTCCGGCCGGCCTCCGTGCTGCTCGTAATACTTGTAGTTTTCGCCAAACTGGTCGTACTTCTTACGCTTTTCAGCGTCACTCAGCACCTCATAGGCTTCATTGATCTCTTTGAATTTATCTTCAGCGGCTTTATCATCGGGATTCTTGTCCGGATGATACTTTACCGCCAGTTTACGGTAGGCTTTCTTAATCTGTTCAGCTGTTGCCGTTTTCTCTATCCCCAAAATCTTATAATAATCCTTTACGTCCATAGCTCTAAAACATGTTAAGGTGATAACTTGTTTTATGAATTTACGAATTAACGGGGAAAAATAACAGGTAAACAGCCACAGCATAGCCAGCAGGGACTTACGCCGCCGTCCGGCAGGGCGGGCAGCAGGAGAAGCGCAACTTTAGCGCTCATGATTATTCCATTTTTATGCAGATGATCAGAATTTGAAGAACGCGCTGAACTGAGTGCGGATATCATCGCCGGAATGATCATCCGTATTCACCCTTTTCCCATACAGTACTTCACCGGCTATTTTAAAGAAAGAAGTGAAGTAATAAGTGGTATTAAAAGAACCGTAGTGCGTTGCTTTCAGTGTGCCTACGGGCATATCGAGATCCGGCGTGTTCAGTTGCAGGTAACCATACCCGAGAGTAGATCCGAGACTTTTTGTCCAGAAATGATCGAAGTACAGCCAGGTAGCCAGCATGCTGATGTTACTGATACTTTTATCATCTGCCGTTGCGTATCCGTCGTATCCCTGCCCGCTGATATCTTCGCTGTATTTTGCATAGCCGCTGCCATAAGCGAACTGGAATTTCACATCATCGTTTTTAGCGAGATTAATATTTCCGGAGATATTAAAGGCGCCGCCTATACTTGTTTTCGTATCTGCGTCACTGTTCTTGTAATCGATCGGGTGCAGCAGGCCGGACAGCCGTACATGGCTGGCATTCTTTTTTCCAAAGTTTTTCTGAAAAGCGGCTGTTACATCCGGGTAGATGGTTTTGCTGCTCCAGGTGGAAGGAATGGAAATATCGCCACCGGGTTGTTCTGCGGAAACGGAGAAAGTCATTGATTCAGATATGGCCTGTGTAAAGCGCAGCTGTACCTGGCGTGTCCATACATAGGAATTTGGCCCCCAGTAATCCATGATGTTAGGCCAGTTATCACCATCCATAAAGTTGCTCCAATACTGACCGAAGATCCATTTGCCGTGTTGAATATAAGCATGGCGCAATCTTGGCGCACCGGATAAATTACCCCAGAGATCAAATTCCAGCACGGCTTTGAGGGTGCGCCCTTTGGCGTCCGGAACACCAAAGGCGGAAAAAGCAAAACGGGACTGCCGGATGGTAAAGGCCGTGTTGCCATCACTCAACGTGGGCACCGTGATAGTAGATGGCTGCATGGCATGTATGTTGCCGATTTCACTGAAGTCGTGGATAAAATCCGCCTGCACATATCCGCTAAACTGCAGCCGGATGCCCTTTACATCCGTAAAAAGAAAGCCCTGCGTTTTCCCGCCCTCAATCATGTTACGGGTAAGCCCCTTTCCGTTTTCAGCAGTATCTGTTTGTGCATGTGCCTGCGCCGCCCACAAAAGAATGGATATAACGTAAACGACCAAACGTAAATAACTGGTAGGGGTGTCTGTCACGGTGTATCTCATTTATGATGAATAGTTATTCACAACATCAGGTCATCAGCAGCACAATCACCACGCCCCAGATGATGAGCAGCGTATTGCCCACCGCGTATGTAATGGTATAGCCCAGTGCAGGCAGGTTGCTTTGTACCTCTTCCTGGATAGCGGAAAGTGCAGCGGTAGTGGTTCTGGCGCCTGCAGTACAACCAAGCACTAATGCCGGATGAAATTTAAAAATATACTTAGCCATCAACACCCCGGATAACAACGGGATAGCTGTAGCTGCAATACCTACTAAAAAAAGTCCCCATCCCACTTCTTTGAAACCCGCCACAAAGCTGGGACCTGCGGTGATGCCCACCACTGCAATGAAAGTATTTAAACCCACATTGTTCATCACCCACAATGCCGGCTCCGGGATTCTGCCAAAGGCAGGATGCTGTGAACGTAACCAGCCAAAAACCAGTCCTGCTATGAGCGCACCGCCACTTGTACTCAGGCTGAGCGGCACCCCTCCTACATGAATGCTCATGGCGCCAACAAGCCCCCCTAACACAATACCAAGGCCCACAAAGATCATATCTGTTTTATCGGTAGGAATATCCGCGTAACCAATTTCTTTGGCAGCTTTGTCCATATCTTTTTTGTAGCCTACCAGTTCCACATGATCCCCTTTTTCCAGTACGGCCTCCGGATACACCGGCATGGCGATTCCTGCGCGCCTGATGCTCTGCACCGGGATACCGTGCATGTAATCCATGGCACGTAAGGCTTTCACTGTTTTCCCAACTACGTTTTTATTCATCACAAATACCTGTACATTTTCCACGGGGAAGTTCAGCAATTCCATATCTACTATTTCTTTACCGATACCCTGTTCTTCTCCGAGGATAAATTCCCTGCGGCCGCTGAGTACAATTTCATCACCGGGATTAATTACATAATCCGGCGTGGCTTCCACCAGCTTCTTGTCTTTCCGGCGAATGCGTTCTACAAACAGACGGTGATTGCGTTGCAGCAATTCAGCTTCCAGCTGTTGTATTGATTTGCCTGCGGCAATGGATGCAGCATCTATTAAATAAGCGCGGAATGTAACCGGGATAAAAGCAGAGCGCATGCCGGGATCCTGTGTGGGGTCACCGGCGCCCATTGTTTTTTCCAGCTCTTTACATGCGGCTCTTACCTTTTCAATTCCGCCCATCATCATGGGAGCAATACTGGATAGTAACCACGCCGAACCTGCTGTTCCGAAGATATAGGTTACTGCATAACATACCGGCATGGCGTTGATCCATGCAGCTTTTTGTTCGGCAGACACATTTAACTGGTTAATGGTATCAGAGGCCACTCCCATAGTAGCGGAAATGGTTTGTGAACCGGAGATCAGACCGGCGGCCTGCCCTACGTTATAGCCGCAGGCAAGCGCCAGCAACCACGGCGCCACCAGGCAAACAACACACATAAGTACAGCAAACAATACCTGCGGCAGCCCATCTTTTTTCAGACCACGAAAAAATTGTGGTCCCACACTATAGCCTACTGCAAACAGGAACATGAGGAAAAAGACCGACTTCACATTGGCAGATACCTGTATGTCCATCTGCCCTACAATTACTCCGGTCAACAAAACACCGGTTACGGATCCTAACGAAAATTTCCCTACCCGTATGCTACCTATAAAAAATCCTGCGGACAAAGTAAGAAATACGGCCAGTTCAGGATATTCCTGGAATGTATGCTGTAACCAACTCATTTATATATGGATTATGAGAAGAAGAATATGGTCATCATTCAATTGTAATAGGTAACACAAGTCGTTTCGCATTTGTTCACATAAAATCAATTTTGATCATGGCTGAACAAGTAGCCATCCCGGTTGTTAAACAACAGCGCGTGCTGTCATATTCCGTCTGAAGGCGGAATATGACAGCACGCGCTGATCCAGGATTATATACATTTCAAAAAAGAAGGGGCGGCATTTATCATTAGCCGGCAGACTGGCATCCGGAGGATGTTTCCAGGATATCATAGGCATCAATCAATGCCTGTACTTCCGCTGTTATATTTGCCAGCGCAGTTATTTCAGCAGGGGTTACCAACATCATCACATGATCCGCCGGCAGGGGCAAACAAATCATCTTTTCATTTTCTGATGTGTGATAGTGTTCATCCGATAGCCGGTTGACCATCTTTTTGAAGCACTCAAATTCGGTGATATCAAGGTTAACAACCGTTGTACCAAAGGCTAACTGAATGCCTTTGCAATGCGGGCAGCGGATCACATATCCTGCAGCGCCGTGGTATAATGTCTGGTAATTACACATGGGCCTATGGGTTTGTGCCTCCAGCGACCGGGTTACGGCCGCTGTCAGGACTTAATTCATCACTCTTTACCTTTGAAAAATGGTGGTGGCAAACAACGGATGTATGGACTATGTATAGTTAATGACTCCGGGGTATTATTTATATCTCACAAAAATACAGCAGGAAATCGGGGAGTAATGATCGGATCAGGAAAACGACTTACGCAAAAGGGAAAAGATCGCCTTCGGCGATGCGGATTTTGTCTTTCTCGCTGATTACGCTGATTTTACTGATTACTTTGATTTTTACTTTTGGATTTTTTTTGATTTTTAGATTTATAATAATTAAGGGAGATAAAAGCTATATATCCGCTTCTATCTCCCTTAATCCTTTATAAAATCCAAAAGTAAAAATCAAAGTAATCAGTAAAATCAGCGTAATCCTGAGCCAAGACAAAATCCGCGCTAGTAGCCTGGATTCTGCACCAGCTTTGGATTCAGCGTGATTTCATCTACAGGTATGGGGTAAATGCGGTGCTGGGTATTTACATCTGATTTAAAACCCCAGGTGCCTTCAAATACGCCAAAACGGATCATATCATTCCTGCGCCATGCTTCCCAGGCTAATTCCCGCGCACGTTCTTCCAGCAAACCGCTGAGGTTGATACCGCTTACCGACGGGGCATGTGCCCGGGTGCGGATTTTGTTCACCAATACATCTGCATCCTGTAATTCGCCTTTCACTGCTGTGGGAGCAGCACCCCTCAGGATGGCTTCCGCCTTCATAAGCATTACATCTGCCAGCCTGAAAACGGGCACATCATTATTGGAGTTACGTTCTGATGGTTCAGTGTTTTTATCAGGGTAATACTTAATGGAACGCACACCGGCCGCTTTTGCCAGTTCATCATTCCCGATATCCATGGTAGTATCTACACGTAAGGTCATGGTTTTAGAGAACGTAAGCTGCCATTTGATTTCCTTCTTAGGTTCCGAGCCGGCATACTTATCATCTAATCCTTTGTTGGTGGTGGTAATCAGGATAGGCGAGCCGTCGGAATTAACCTGCGGTCCTTCCAGCCAGGTATTATTGCGGACATCCCCTGTTAAATTGAATTTATCATAGAAAGAACCGATGGTGCTCATTGCAATACTTGGGCGGAAAGGTAATGAGTACTTTGCCACCAGGTTTGGATGTAATCCGAAACGGGAAAACTGGTTGCCTTTGATCACATATCCATCATAAGGAATCGCAAAAATGGTTTCCATAATAGCAGGACCGTTATCAGGCATAAAAATGCTGGCGTAGTTGGCATCCAGCTCATATTTGCCGTTGGTCAGGATACTATCAGCCATTACTACCACGTCGTTATACCTGGGCTTGCCGGTGTATACCATTGAATTCAGATACATTTTTTCCAGCAGTGTAAAGGCAAACCATACAGTAGGCTTCGAATAGGTAATTTGCCCACGTTCCCTTCTCAGCAATGGTAACACTTCTTTCAGTTCCTTTTCTATGAAATTAAATACCTCTTCGCGTGATGATTGTTCTGGCGGCGTTGGATTACCAAATGTGGTGATGATGGGTACTTTGCCATACAAGTCCATCAGGTAAAAGTAATACAGCGCGCGCATCGCCCTGGCCTCCGCCATTGCCTGCGGTTTGGAATCGCTGTCGGGTGCTTTTTCAAAAAGCGCGAGAATACGGTTGCAGGTGTTCACGCCGCCAAAAGCCCAGCTCCACACATTTTTCACGGTGGTGTGATCTTTCGTCCAGGAATGCCTGTGCAACTGCGCATACACCCCTCCATCCACATAGTTACCACCACGGGCAGGGATAATGGCTTCATCAGTAGAGAGTTCCTGCATCCGCCAGTAGTCAACGGCATAGCCTCCGCTTAGTTGTGTATAAATGGGACCGGATGCGGCAATAAAGCCATCGGGTGTGGTTGGAAAATTTTCCTTTACATATTCAGATTCCACATTTACATCCAGCTTCGTACATGCTGAAAGTAAAGTAAAACTGAGTGCTAGTCCTGTGATAAAAATATTTTTCATGTCGCTATTTTTAACCGTCAGTTTTTAGAATGTTGCGTTTAAGCCAAAGAGGAAAGAACGTGTCTTTGGATAGAAATTGCTGTTGTCAATTCCCGGTGTAAGTCCGCCCATATTGATTTCCGGATCAATACCTGAATAATCGGTAATGATAAACAGGTTATTACCGGAAACGTATAAACGCAGTTTCCTGATATACTTATTCTGCATAGGAACCGTGTAGCCAATAGTAGCATTATCGAGCCGGAGATAAGCGCCATTTTCCAGGTAGCGGGAAGAGATGTAAGGCGCATTTACATCGCTGGGCGACTCTTGTTTGGAATACTGTGGAATATTGATGATACCCGCTTCATAAGGTGCATTCAGGTTAGCCAGGGTAGCGTTCAGTATCTTGTTTCCGGATACGCCGCGCAGAAAAATATTGGCATCAAAATTACGCCAGGTAAAGCTGTTGCTCCAGCCATAGGTAAAGGCCGGCTGTGCGTCTCCGGTATAAACCCGGTCGGTGGAAGTAGGGCCGGTAACCAGGTTGCCTTTGGCGTCGCGGAATTGTGAAAGACCGGCAGCGTTTTTATCCACGTATTGCCAGAGGTAGAACGAACCCAGTGCATATCCGCCTTCCACACGCTGTGATTTATTGCCTGATTGTCCCCTGCCGCCAAGTTCTGCGGTTTCAATATATTTCACAGAAAAAATATCATTGGAGAGGGAGAGTACCCGGTTCTTATTATGCGCAATATTAGCGGAGGTGGTCCAGTTGAAATGAGCTGTTTTTACCGGCACTGCATTCACCTGGAATTCAACACCTTTATTGCTCATGGAGCCTACGTTCGCCAGCATGGTAGATACAAAATACTGCGTGGCGGGTACATTGTAGGAGTAGATCAAATCAGTGGTGCGCTTATCATAGTAATCCACGGCGAAGCCGAGGCGTCCCCTCAGCGTGGTGAAATCCACGCCTATATTAGCCATGCCGGTGCGTTCCCATCTGAGGTTGGGGTTATCGTTCTGTACGGGTCCGATAGCGTTGATCAGCCTGCCGTTGTTATAAAATTTACCGGTGATATCATACCGGAGCGTGGCGATCAACGGATCGAAGCCCAGCGAGTTACCGGTAACACCATAGCCTGCACGCAGTTTAAGATCTTCTATCCAGGATACGCCGGAGAGGAAGCTTTCCTTATTGATTTTCCAGGCGGCGGATACGGCTGGGAAATAACCCCAGCGGTTGTTTGCGCCGAAGGCAGAAGAACCGTCCCTTCTCACAGAGGCCATCAGCAGGTACTTTCCGTCAAACTGGTAATTGGCTCTTGCATAAAAGGAGATGAAGCGCAGGGTTTGAATGCGGGTGGTACCAAAATTAGGCTGGAAGGCGCCATCGGGACTTCCCAGGCCCAGGTTATCGCCTTGGGTGGCGTCTGATACAAAACCCTGGTTGGAGGTCTGGAATCCGTCGCCGCGGCGATCTTCCTGCCAGGAGTAGCCGGCCAGCAAACGCAGGTCGTGTTTACCAAAAAGCACGTCGTAATTGAAATAGGTTTCCAGTACTTTCCGTGTATTCGTATAGGCGCTGCGGGTAGCTCTTCCGTTAACGCCCTGTGCCAGGCCGGAAGCGCGATTGTTATAAATGTCCCGGTTGATCTGCTCATCCTGCATAGATACATTCAGCGTATAACGCAAACCCGGCAAAAGATTGAGCTCTGCACGGGCATTCCCCAACATGATCTTGTTTTTGGTGCGGTCGCTGTTGTTATTAAGGAGTGATAAGGGATTCAGGTAGTTGCGTGTACGGGAGAAATCTTCTTTATAAGTACCATCCGGGTTAAAGATATTCACGGTAGGCATATAGTTCAGCATGTTCATAAACACCAGTTCCGGGATCTGGTTTTGTGTGCTTACGCTGTTACTGATCGACAGGTTCAGTTTCAACAGGTCGTTGAACGCGCGTTGTTCCAGGTTTGCTCTTACGTTTAGCCGTTCCAGTGATGATTTTTGCATGATACCATTATTCTGCAGGTAGTTCACGCTTCCATCGAATACGGTTTTCTCATTACCGCCGCCAAAGGAAATATTATGGCTGTGCGACAGGCCGTTGCGGGTTACTAGTTTCTGCCAGTCGTTATCAGCGTTATCATCATAAGCAGGTGTAATACTTTTACCGTTGTCTTCCAGGTATTTCGTGAGGTCGGCGCTGGACATCATATCGATGGAATTGGAGATGCGCTCACTGGCCACGTAGGCATTGTAGCTGATCCAGCTTTGACCGGGTTTTGCGCGGCGGGTGGTGATCATAATCACCCCGTTGGCAGCGCGTGCACCATAAATAGCGGTAGATGCCGCATCTTTCAATACATCCATTGATACGATATCTGACGGAGATACCAGCTGGATATTAGCGCCGGGTACACCATCAATAACATAGAAAGGCTGTTGTGCTTCACCATCGCGGAAAGTGGACGGGCCACGGAGGATCACTGCGGGTGTGGCGTTTGGATCACCGCTGCGGGTAATATTCAGGCCGGGTACTTTTCCCTGTAACAGCTGTTCCGGGGAGCTGAATACACCGGTATTAAAGTTTTCAGCGCCTACATGGGATACGGCGCCGGTAAGATCGCCTTTGGTGGTTGATCCGTAACCTACTACTACCACGCTGCTTAACAGGCTGGCATCGGTTTTCAGTTTAATCGCCAACCGTTGCTGCCCGTTTAACACCAGGCGGGTGGATTTATATCCCAGGGAAGTAAATAACAGGGTATCGCCGGCGTTATCAGCCTGCAAGGAAAAAGCACCGTTAGCATCCGTGATGCTGCCTTGTGTATTTCCTTTTACCAGTACGCTGACGCCGGGTAAACCCACGCCGGTTTCTTCGTCGGTGACTTTACCGGTGACCGTTGTTTTGTTCTTTTCTTTTTTAATGATGTATACGCCTTCTGTAGCGGAGAAGTGGAACCCGCTTCCTTTCAGTAAAACGCGCAATACTTCTTCTATGGGCTGTGAACGGAAGTCCTGTGTTTTCACCGTCAGGTTCTTCAATAAAGCTGCATCGTATACAATGTCAGCGCCGCTTTGTTTTTGCAGCATTTTCAGTGCGTCGGCAAGCGGGCCTGCGGTAATATGCAGTTCCTGCACGACGGTTGTTTTTTGCTGGGACATGACGCTGCCGCATAGCGACAGCATAAGCGCTACAAGAAATATCTGTTTCACAGAGCTCCTTGTACGCAAGTGGGTACTACGTACATTCATAACCGGTGTTTTAGTTTCAGTTCAGGGAATAAATATTTATTGATCTATGTTGTAATTTCCTGCGCCGGCAGGTGTTATTTTCAGCTGATGATCCGTAAGATCTTCCAGTACATTTATGATCTGCGTAATTGTTAAGTGCATGTTGAGCGATCCGCTGATTTGCCTGCCGGGCGCGCTCTTAACGTGGAACTTCACCGGGTAATAATTCTCCAGTAACATCAATGCATCCATAACGGGCATATTATCGAACACTATTTTATCCTGCTTCCAGCCATTTATATCTGGTGAGGATACAGACAACCGGGAAGAAGTATAATTATTTCTGTTAACCTGCAGTAGTTGATTGGCTGTTAAGATATCCATTACCTGGCCGCCTTTGTTAACGCTCACTTTCCCGGTATTCACCCCTATTTCCAGCAGCTGCCGGGGATAGGCCCTGATGTGAAACGAAGTGCCCAGCACCTGCACCTGCAGGCTGTCGGTGATTACGCTGAAAGGTTGTCCCGGAGCCTGGGCTATATCAAAAAAGGCTTCCCCTGATACCAGTTGTACCTGCCTGTTATCCGTAAAATGGTCCGGGTATTTCAGTACGCTATTGGCGCCCAGCCAGATCCGGCTGCTGTCGGGCAATAACAGCACTTTCTTTTCACCGATGGCCGTACGCAGTTCCAGCCAGGCGATCTTTTGGGACGACCGGTAACTCATCATCCACCAGCTGCCTATGCCCATCATCAGCAATACCGCCGCCGCTGCGGCCAGTTTCTTCCAGACAGGATATATGGCAGCCGGCTCGCCGGTACGTTGCTTTATGACCTTTAAAATGCTGCGGCGCAGCCGTTCCCGGCTACGGGCATCCTGTTCCGTTCCCGGACCGGCGTCTTCTGCCAGTGCATCCAGCCAGTGGGTAAGCAATTGCTCCTCCTCCGGAGTGGCTTTGCCTTCCAGGTATTTACCGATGAGTGCATTTATTTTTGATCGGATCAAGGTGTGGTGTTTATGACTAAGTTGCACAAACCACCCTTTTTAACTATCCGGAATCCCGGCTTAACGTTAAGGTAACATGGAGAGGGAAAATCAGAGGAACATTAACAGGCGGTTCAGCAATGGACGGGCTTTCTTGTAGGCGTTTCCGAGCTGGTTACGTACCGTTTGCTCGGCCGTGCCATGCATCATGGCTATTTCGCGGATGCTCAGCTCATCGAAGTGGTACCATTCAAATACCTGCCTTTCTTTTTCCGGTAAATGCTGGAGGTCTTGCTGGAGCTGGTTCAGAATATCTTTATGGATCAGGGAGTTAAGGGTAAGTTCGGACCGCAGCTCACTATGGGTAATAAATTTTTCGAGGTGCTTTTCTTTTAATCCGTCGTCGCGGAACTTACGCAGGATTTGCTTCCTTACCGCGCTAAACAGGTAGTAACGGATATGAGTATGCAGCTCCAGCTGCTGCCGGCGCTCCCAGATACTGGCAAACAAATCCTGTATGATATCCCGTGCATCTTCTTCACTACCCGTAACCTTTGCTGCGTAGGCATACAGCTCTTCCCAGTATGTATTGAAAATCAACTCAAAAAGCTTAAAGTCACCAGCACGTAACCGGTGAATAAGATCAATGGGGAATTGTTCAGGCATATAAATATATATATCCTAAAAATAGATCAGGTTTTTAAGATAAAAAACGGGATAACAAAAATATAGCGAAGTATTAATATAGCGCCGTAAAACGGCTTAAAGCATGCCCGTTTCTTTAAATGGCAGCGTCTTCACTGCGATATTATCTTATTTAGCTATGTTATATCACCGCGGGGATCACTGTATTTTAAAGGTCATCTTCCTGGTATTGATGCCGCCAACAATGCCATAGCCATTGGTTACATTGGTAAATACCCTTACATGGGACCCCAGGGATATCCCTGCATCTTTTTGGGCGGCGAGAGTATTGAAGTACTGGTAGGTAGTATGGGTCAGCGCACTTACCTCTACAGTCATTTCACCTGCATTCATGATGGGATCTGCTGTTTGTAAAACGAAGTTCACGGGTTTACCATTAAAGCGCTCATCATTCATGATCAGGCTGTTATAATTATCCTGGGAAAAATAGTCAACCAGGTTATTATTAAAGGCAGGGTCCAGCCTGAAAAGCAGGAAGGCGCCCTTTCCGGTGGAGGCATCGGTCATATAAATGCGGATCCGGTAATAATCCGCGGAGGCTGGCTGGTCTTTCAATGTGAACTGCACCCGGCTGCTGCTGCGCTGCGCGGTGGCATTGTATGCCACCGGGGCTTGCGGGAGTGTATCCGTAGCCGTTACCGCCTGTAACCCCGCCGCTGCCACGGCCACTTGGTATCGTTGTCCGAGCACCGCTTTCTGGCCAGACACATAGTAGGAAAGTCCTTTTATCGTTTGTACCTGCAACGGCATCACGGATGATTCATTTGTGGTAAGCGTTACGGTGGCGCCGGGAATATCCTTATACACGCCATCGTTATACACGTTGGAGGGCACGCTGCGCGTTACCCGGATATAAACCACACTATCCGGTTGTATCAGCGTGTTCACCACTATTTTATCGCCTTCATAAGGCAACTTAATTTCTTCCCGCTTTTCACATGCGCTCAATAGCATGGATAACCCGATCGTACCTACGAAAAAATATTTCATACTCATCTCTTTAAAACTTAACCGAATAAGTAATACTGGGTAATATAGGCAGGATGCTTACCCTGGACAGGTACCGCTTTTGCGCTGCCGCATCTTCACTGATATAATAGAAGTAAGGATTCTTCTGGTTATAGGCGTTAAACACGCTCAGGTTCCAGCTCCGGATCCAATATTTTTTTTGCTTACTCCAGGTAACACCCACATCGAGCCGGTGAACAGCCGCGCCCCGGTAATTGTTCCGGTTGTCGAAACGATCAATACTGCTATTACCGGTACCCGGCTCCCAGGGAGAGGAGCCCTCCGTTCCGGCATACGTGGATACCGGCAAAGTAAACGGCGTTCCACTGTTAAAATGCCAGGAGGCAGAAAGCTCCCATTGTTTTCCCAGTTGCTGTACCAGCACCAGTTCAATATCATGCCGGCGATCATATTTATAGGGATAGATATGCCCGTTATTCACGCCGGGAAACCGGCGGGTAGACCAGGCCAATGTATATGCCAGCCATCCCGTAGTGCTTCCTTTTTTCTTCTGCAACATTAATTCCGTACCATAGCTCCAGCCTTTACCTACGGTTACATTTTCATCCCACCGGGTAGCGGCAGTAGTAATGATACCGTTGGTTTCCCGGGTTTCAATCATGTTGTGCATGGATTTGAAATAACCCTCCAGTGAAAATTCATACTTCAGGTTAGCGGAAGTTTTAGCTACGCCGGCAGCCAGTTGCCGCGAAAACATAGGCGCTACATGTTGCGTGGATGGCACCCATATGTCTGTAGGCAAGGTAGTTCCATCGCCGGACAACAGGTGAATATACTGGTTCATATGTGTAAACGCCGCTTTTACCGCCCAGTTGCGGGGCAGCACGTAACGCAATCCCAGCCTGGGTTGCAGGGAGTAATAAAAACGGCCTTCCACTAAAAACGCAGATGCGTGCAAGCCTATGCTGGCAAAAAAATCAGGCCTGATCTGCCAGTCATCTTCCGCATACAACGACAATTCATAGCCCGTTACTTTCAACGAAGCATCGGCCGTATCCAATGGTATCACCTGGCTGTCCCTGTCTTCGAAACTGGAGTTGCCGGGTTTAAATTTATGTATGGTAGTGATGCCGCCAAATCGAATAGAATGGCGGGGATCCGGGCGGTAGTCAAAATCTATTCTGCCACTGTTATTCTCCATCCTCGAGTTGTATTTTCCGTATACATCCGCCTTTTCACCGGAAGCAGCCAACATATACCTATGCTCGATTTCTGTAAAAAACTCGTATTGCGAATAGTTCAGGGTTACATTGGAAAACAGCTTGGGGTTATAAATGTGGTTCCAGCGTATCGCGCCAATGGTATTGCCCCATCCAAGCCGGAACCGGATGCTTTCAGCAATGTACTTCGACGGACTGCTGAGGCGGGAAGTATCAGGCACCGTCTGTTTCAGCAACAGGTTATCTTCTCCCTTATAAAAACTAAAAAAGAGCCGGTCTTTGGATGAAAAAATATGATTCACTTTTGCATTCACATCAAAAAAGAATGCCTTAAAATCCCCATCCGGGCCTAGTGTATTATCTGATTGTAAAGCCGCCTTGATCAGCAGATCCGGATAAGAACGGCGGGCAGAAAACATGAAGGAGGTTTTGTCTTTTACGATGGGTCCCTCAATATTAAATTTAGCCGCAATGAACCCGATGGACGCGTCTCCGTGAAAGGTTTTCATATCTCCTTCTTTCATCGAAATATCTACCACGGAAGATATCCTGCCGCCAAAGCGCGCCGGGAAGGCGCCTTTATACAGGTCGGTAGTTTTTACCACGTTGGCATTCAGCATAGAGTATACGCCGAAGAAATGAGAGAAATTAAATACCGGTGTGCCGTCTATCAGCACGAGATTCTGATCAGGGCCACCGCCTCTTACATATAAACCACCGGCGCCGTCGGTGCCACCGCTTACGCCCGGAAGCGATTGCAGGGCGCGCATTACATCCACTTCACCGAGTAACCGCGGCATCGCCTGCAAATCAGACGTACTAAGATGCACCCTGCTCATCTGCGTTTGCTCCTGGAGCTTACTGCCCTCCTTTGCGCTGATCACCACCTCTTTTAAGCTGCCCAGGGGTTGCAGGTGGATGTTGATCAGCTGGTCGCCCTTAGCTTTTACCTTTTGCAGATAAGGCTTGTAGCCAATGTAAGAAATCAACAGGCTGTTGGTGTCTTTCACCGTAGTTAAACTATAAAAACCATACTGGTTGGCAGTAGTGCCCTGTTTGAGCGCAGGTGAATAAACAGTGGCCCCAATCAGGTTTTCACCACTGACCGCATCTTTGATATAACCACTGATGGTGCGGCTGCTGCGTTGCGCGGGTGATAGCACGATCTGATCGCCTACACGGGTGAAACGGATATCATCGGGAGAAAATAATTCGTCCAGTAATTTTTTAAGACGTTGCTGATGGGCGGTTAACGTAACCTTCCGGGACAAGTTGACAAGTTCCCTGCTATATGAAAAATGAATACCATATTCTTTTTCCAGTAATCCACATACTGCCTCCAGGGGCAGATCCTTTGCTACTATTGTTACTCTTGTTTGCCAGTCCCACCCGAAAACCTGTAAGGGGAAACTACATATTAATATTCCCGTCAGCAGTTTTAAGGCTAACGACATAGTATATCTGAATTGAAAGTGTGACTACAGCTTTAGTTGACGGCTAAAACCTATTTTAATTTGTATTGACGGTCGTTTACTTTTTCGTATGATGCGTTCAGCATAAGTGCCAGCGATTTCATCACCTCTTCTGTTGATTCATCTGTAAAGCTGGCCCGTACCGGCAGTTTCAGCAGGTCGGTGTCCATTACTTCTATTTTAACATCATACACCTCGGTGATCGTATGCAGTACTTCTTCAAGCGGGGTATTGTTGAACGACAACGACCGTTTACCCATATCAGTTACATGGGAAGCGATCCGGAAAGCGGGCCTGTCGTTATCCTTTTGTAATAACATACCATCGGTGAGCACTACGCTGTCTTTTTTATCATGATTAATCACCATTACCTTACCGTTGCTCACATGTACTTTCAGCGTGGCTTCGCCGGGTTGATAATTGATCATAAACCGGGTACCCAGCACTTTTACTTCGTTGTGCCCAAGTATGATCACAAAAGGGTTTTCCGCACTGCCATTTATATCAAAACTGGCCTTACCGCTGAAGGTTACTTTCCGGTTGCGGTCATTAAAGCCCCTGGCCACTTCCATTTTTGCACCTGCTGATAATTCAATCTTACTTCCGTCGCTGAGCACCGCGCTTACCGGGCCGGCATATACATAGTCCGGCTGATTACGGGTGAGAAACCACAACCCGGCGCCCAATGCAACCAGCAGTACAGCGGCAATTTTCAGCCAGGTAAAGCGGGGTTTGGACCTGATGGCAATCAATGCCGGCTTATCATCCATTTTTTCCTGGATTTGCGCCCAGGCGCTACCGGTATCGGCCGCCACTGTTTTTTCGTTGGCCGCAGCAGTATCCAGTACTTTCCCCAGCGATACCAGCAGGGCCATATTACCGGGGTCCGTTTCCCTCCATGCTTCCACCCACGCACGCTCTTCCTCATCCGCTTCATTCAGCAGATACTTGCAGAGCAAGGTATACAGCGCCTCATCGGGCAGTGCCTCGTTAGGAAAAGATGGTGTCATCAGTTGTTGTAAGTTTTTACAGTCGTCGCCCTTCGGGCGGTAATATATTAATAAGACGCACGCGAAATACAGATGCCCCTATGCGCCCGGAAATATTTTTAGAACAGGAATCCTGTCAGTAACGGCAGGTACTCCTTCAACTCCTGGTGGAGGATCTTCAGGGCCTTGCCCATCTGATTTTCCACCGTTTTTACAGAAATATTCATCGCTTCCGCTATTTCTGCATATTTCATATGCTGCTGGCGGCTGAGGATAAACACTTCGCGGCAGCGCTCCGGCAACTTTTCCAAGGCCACCCGGTACAACCGCTCCAGCTCCTTCACTTCTTCCCCCGCGCCAACCGTTGTTTCTGTTATTTTCCCATACCCATTCTCCTTTTCCGAGCGCACAACATCCTTTCGCCACTGGCTGATGGCGGTATTACGGATGGCAGAAAACAAATATGCTTTTACCGGGCCTGTAATAGTGATAGTGTCCCTTTTTTCCCACAACCGCAGGAATACCTGTTGTACTATTTCCTCCGCTACATGGGTATCCCCGGTGTAGTGAGTGGCAAAGGCCAGGCAATGAGCATGGTTTTCCTTAAATAATGCTTCAAATGTTTGGAGCTCCAGCATGATGAAGGGCAAATATAGGAAGGATTTTCACTTACGCGAATTTTGTCTTACTCCAAACCACACAAAATTCGCCCCCTGTCTTGCTCCCAATCGCGTAATGCTTATCTTTGTTCCCGCAATGTACAACCTGATTAAAAATTTCCTTTTCCGCTATCCGCCGGAAAGTATTCACCACAGCGTTATGCGTGGTATGAAAACAATTTATTCGCTGCCACTTGGCAAGAATATCCTGAACGCCTTTTGCGGAGTAAAAACCCCGGGCCTGGAACGTGAAATATTCGGACTTACCTTTTCTAATCCCGTGGGCTTAGCGGCAGGTTTCGATAAAGATGCAAAGTACATTGATGAACTGGCCTGCCTGGGTTTTGGTTTTGTGGAGATAGGTACCGTAACGCCGCTCCCACAGCCGGGTAATGAACTCCCGCGGTTATTCCGCCTGCCGGAAGATAAAGCCCTCATTAACCGCATGGGCTTTAATAACGAAGGAGCTGTGGCTGCCGCAAAAAGACTGCAACGCAAAAGATCCAATATTATAGTAGGCGGGAACATCGGGAAAAATAAAGTGACCCCGAATGAAGAAGCTGTCAGCGATTATGAAAAGTGTTTTCATGCGCTGTATGATGTGGTAGACTATTTCGTGGTAAATGTCAGCTCTCCCAACACGCCAAACCTCCGCGCCTTACAGGAGAAAGAGCCGTTGAAACAACTGCTGCATCACCTGCAGGTACTGAATGCCCAGAAAGTAAAACCAAAACCCATCTTACTTAAAATAGCACCCGACCTCACTACCGAGCAACTGGATGATATTATTGAAATAATAAAAGAAACAAAACTCGCCGGCATTGTAGCCACCAATACCACTATCAGCCGGGCCGGATTAAAAACACCGGCAGCGGAAGTAAATGATATCGGCGCCGGTGGACTCAGCGGTTTACCTGTAAAAAAGAAAGCCACAGAAGTGATCCGCTATATCCATACGCATAGCCAGGGCAGCATTCCCATTATCGCTGTGGGCGGTATTTTCACCGCGGAAGATGCGCAGGAAAAACTGGATGCCGGCGCATCGCTGGTGCAGGTGTATACCGGGTTCATTTATGAGGGCCCAACGATCGTGAAAAAGATCTGCGCGGGCTTACGCCCAACTGGCATTCATTAGTGTTACCGCCACCATACCGGCCGTTTCCGTACGCAGGCGGGTATCTCCCAGCGATACGGGTATATAGCCTTCGTCCAGCGCCAGCTTTATTTCTTCCGGTGTAAAATCACCTTCAGGGCCTATCAGTATAATGCTATCCTTTGCAGGCTGCATCACTTGCTGCAACGGGGTTTTCTGCTCCGGCAAACAATGCGCAATCAGCCGCTGCGGATCTTTATTATTTTTCACCAGCTTTTCAAAAGCCTGTGGTTCCTGCAATTCCGGTAAGTAAAACTGCTGCGATTGCAGCATAGCCGACACCAGGATATTCTGCAATCTCTCCGCCTTCATCTTTTCTTTCTCCGTACGCTGGCTTACCAGCGGAATGATCGTTTGAATGCCTATCTCTGTGGCCTTTTCCAGGAACCATTCTATCCGGGATGCATTTTTTGTAAAGGAGATAGCGATCCGCAATGCCCGCGCAGGCGCCGGCATCGTTTCAGAAGAAACAATCTTTACTACACATTTCTTGCGGTTATCATCGGTGATCACCGCGGTGATCTTATGCCCGCGGCCATCTGCCAGCAACACCTCATCGCCCTTTTCATGACGAAGCACCTGGATACAATATTTGGAAGTATCCTCATTCATGGTATACACTGCGGCATCCTGCTGTATTTCCGGCGCGTAAAAAACTGACATATATTTTTGATTATCCTGATGTGCGAAGATAGTATACAGAGATGATATGGATTTTATCCGGCAGATGATATCCGTAGTTTCCTGGTTTTAACCTGGAAACGCACAAACAACAGCACAGAAGCCACCAGTAAGCCCAGCAGCAACGCCCACCACACGCCTTCCACGCCATAATTCAATTTGATACCCAACAGGTAACCCAAAGGAATCCCCAGCACCCAGTAAGCTAACAACGTTATCACGGTAGGAATACGCACGTCGCCCAGGCCGCGCAAAATACCAAGTCCCACCACCTGCATACCATCAAACAACTGGAAGAAAGCCGCAATGATCAGCAGGCGGGAAGCTATCTGGATTACCTGCGGGTCCTGGATATAAAATGACGGCAACAGCTGATTACCCAGCGTAAACAACAGGGCAGCGGCTCCCATCAGCAGCAGCACCATATGATAACTGGCGATGGCGGATAAACGCAGCGCCCCGAAATCTTTCTTCCCAAAATTATTCCCGCTTTTGATACCCGCTGCCGCGGAGATACCGCTGGCCATCATGTAGGTCATGGCAGCAAGGCTCAACGCTATCTGGTGCGCCGCCAGTTCTGCCGCTCCCATCCAGCCCACCATCACAGCCGCGCCACTGAAGGCGCTTACTTCAAACAGGTATTGCAGCGCCACCGGCGTACCGATGCCCAGGATCTTTTTAATGGCGGCTGCCTTCAGGTTCTTAAACCCGAACGATTGCAGGTATGGTTTGAAGCGGGGCGCACGCAGCACATAAAACGCCATCGTAATTCCCATAATAAGGCGGTCGGTAAAAGTGGCGATCCCCACGCCGATCACACCCATCCTGGGCAATCCGAACAGGCCGTACACCAACGTAATCCCTATCAGGATATTCAGCACATTCCCGATGATACTGATATTCATAGCCTGGCGGGTAAACCCAAGCCCTTCGGCAAACTGCTTGAAGGAAAGGAACAGCATCAGCGGAATAAAGGAAAATCCCAGGAAACGCAGAAAGGGCCGGGCCTGATCTGCCACATCCCCTTCCTGGTGCAGGAAAGATAAATGGGCGCTGCCAAAATAAATAACGGCAGACAGCACCACACCCACCACCATATTGATAATAAGACTATGACTCAGTAAATGCCCGATGGCGCCTTTGTTGCCACGCCCGTTTTCCTGTGCAATCAACGGGGTTAGTCCGTACGACATACCAATACCGGCCACCATAAATACGGAAAACAAGCCATTGCCCAGGGATACTGCTGCCAGCGGCACCTTCCCGGTATGACCAATGATAATACTATCTGATAATGCTACTAATGTATGCCCCAGTTGGGAAATAACTACGGGGTAGGCTAAACTGAAATTGTCTTTGTAATGACCTTTGTACTTTAAATACAGTTGTTTCATTGATTGTTCTGTTATGCGGATTTTGTCTTTCCCAGGATTACGCTGATTATACTGATTACCTGGATTGATTTTTTGGGATTTTTTAAGGATTTGGAGAGATATAAGCGATATATTCCGCTTACATCTCTCCAAATCCTTAAAAAATCAAAAGTGATCAAATCAAAGTAATCAGTATAATCAACGTAATCCTGAGTAAGACAACCTCCGCGTATAAAAAAAGCCGGCGATCATTTCGATGCCGGCTTTTAGCAATATCTTTTTATGCGCTAAAATGGTGCATCTTCAAATCCTTCATCGAAGTTCATGTCGTTCATTTTGGATCCCTTCTGTATGTACAGCTTCGCTTCATCGTTGCCGCCGCCACCTTGTTGCGGACGGTTCATGCCTGCGTAGGGATTGCCGCCACCGGGGTTTTCCAGGCTGCCATCATCTTCAAAGCGCTGATATTCCAGTACGGCTCTCAATTTGATGGTATCCAGCTGACCATTACGGTGCTTGGCTATACGAACGTGGGTTTCACCTTTATTGGATTCGCCCATTTCATTGGTGTTGATTTCATAATATTCAGGACGGTACAGGAACATTACCATGTCCGCATCCTGCTCGATGGCTCCGGATTCACGGAGATCACTCAGCTGCGGCATTTTGTTACCGTCTTTACGTTTTTCCACATCACGGCTCAACTGCGAGAGGGCGATTACCGGTACCTGTAACTCTTTTGCCAGTCCTTTCAGATCGCGGGAAATCTTACTGATTTCCTGCTCACGGTTGGAACCTTTACCATCGCTGCTGCCGCTCATGAGCTGGAGGTAGTCGATGATGATAACGCCTACGCCGTGGTTATGTACCAGCCTGCGGCATTTGGCGCGCAGTTCAAAGATGTTGAGGGCCGGGGTATCGTCAATGAAGATGGGAGCTTTTGCCAGGCGTTCGATACCATGGGTCATCAGCTTCTTCATTTCATATTCTTCCAGCTTACCGCGGGAAATTTTTTCCAGCTTTATTTCTGACTCGGCCGAGAGGATACGTTGTACAATCTGGCCGGACGACATTTCCAAAGAGAATACCGCTGCTCCTTTAGGGAAGCGGGGGTGGAGGGCCGCGTTACGCGCGAGGTTCAGCGCAAAGGCGGTTTTACCCACAGATGGACGGGCAGCGATGATGATCAGATCTGTGGACTGCCAGCCATAGGTTACTTTGTCCAGTGAAGGGAACCCGGACGGTACCCCGGTAATATCATCTCCTTTATTCCGCAGGTCCTCGATGCGTTTCATGGTGTTCACCAGTACGCGGTCGATGGAATCGTAGTTTTTACGGAGGTGATTATTTGTTACTTCAAATAGCTTTGATTCGGCGCTGTCGAGCAGGTCAAACACATCCGCAGTGTCTTCATAAGACTCTGTGAGGATTTCCCCCGAAATGCGGATCAGTTCCCGCTGGATAAATTTCTGGAGGATGATGCGGGCATGCGCTTCGATATTTGCAGAAGACACCACCATGTTGGTGAGCTTCATCACGGTAAATGGTCCGCCGATTTGTTCCAGTGAGCCCATGGATTTCAGCTCTTCTGTTACGGTGAGGATATCCACCGGCATCGACTTACCCGCCAGGCGGGTCATGGCACTAAAAATAATCTGGTGAGCTTCCACATAGAAACACTCCCCTTTCAATATCTCGATAACGGTGTCAAATGCACCTTTTTCCAGCATTACGGCTCCCAAAACAGCTTCTTCCAATTCTTTAGCCTGTGGTGGTATCTTGCCATACACCAAGGATGACACATCAATGGACGGTTTTCTGCGCACATTGCGGTCCTTCTTAAGATTGAGATCCATTTATGGTTAGTGTATTAAAAAAAGTTAATAAAAGGTTACTGTCAATGGGCCTTTCCTGTTGTTTTTACAATCGATATCTGCATTTTCCCGCATTCTATAGGGGTCATAGCTACGTTAAGAAATTGTAAACTTTTTCAAGCCGTACAAACTAAGGTAAAGGCATTTTTCCGATTAATACCCTCTCCTTCGTTATTAAATTTATTAAGCCTCATACACAGGTTATCCACAAGCAAAATGTCAGTTATCCACTGACAGCGCTATGGTTATCCACCAAAACACAGAAAATTCCCTGGCAAAGGTCCGATTATTCACACACATTGTGTAAAAAGATTTTCCACATCCTGCAAAAATACAGCACTGTAGCGATTTTGGGCTATTTTTAATTTCAAAGAATCAAAGCAGATAAGCCGCAAAGCCCGAAAATCAATTCTAGTTGTTAACTTTACGCCACTTATATAAACCGAGCAGATAAATGACGATTTCATACAACTGGCTATGTGATTATTTACCGGTGAAGCCTACACCGGAGGAACTGTCTACCATTTTAACCAGAATAGGCCTGGAGGTAGAAAGCCTGGAGAAATTTGAAGCAGTAAAGGGAAGTCTGGCTGGATTAGTAATCGGAGAAGTACTGACGGCAGAAAAACACCCCAACGCAGACAAGCTGAAACTCACCACCGTTAACATTGGCAACGGCGAGCCCCTGCACATCGTTTGCGGCGCTCCCAACGTGGCACCCGGACAAAAAGTAGTAGTGGCGCCCATCGGCACCACCATTTACCCGCTGAGTGGCGAACCGCTGACCATGAAAAAAGCAAAGATCCGTGGAGAAGAAAGCCAGGGAATGATTTGCGCGGAAGACGAAATCGGGCTGGGTAGCAGTCACGACGGCATCCTGGTGCTGGACGCCTCCCTGCAGCCAGGCACTCCTGCCAGTGAAGTCTTTAAACCCGCACAGGATTGCATCTTCGAAATAGGTCTTACCCCCAACCGCATGGACGCCATGAGCCATATTGGCGTGGCCAAAGATGTTTGCGCATTCCTTAATAATTTAGAACATACGCATAAATACCAGGTACAGCTGCCTGAAATAAAGGCCCTGCCCAAAGCAGATGCGCCTTTAGCCATCAGCGTTACCATCGAAAATACAGATGCCTGCCCCCGGTACAGCGGTATTTCAATCACCGGCGTACAGGTGGCGCCATCCCCCGAATGGCTGAAAGCCAGGCTCACCGCCATTGGCGTTCGTCCTATCAATAACATTGTGGATATCACCAATTTCATCCTGCATGAAACCGGTCAGCCACTGCACGCATTTGATGCGGCAGCGGTAAAAGGCAATGCCATCGTGGTGAAAAACCTCCCGCAGGGAACGCCCTTTGTTACATTGGATGAGAAGGAAAGAAAACTGGATGCCACCGACCTGATGATCTGCAACGGCGCCGGCGAAGGCATGTGCATAGCAGGCGTATTCGGCGGATTGCACTCCGGCGTAACCGATACCACCCACAACATTTTCCTGGAAAGCGCCTTTTTCAGCGCCGGTGGCATCCGTACCACGTCGTTCCGTCATGGTTTACGCACCGATGCGGCCACCCGTTTTGAAAAAGGAGTGGATATCTCTAACGTTGTGTTTGCCCTGCAACGTGCGGCAGACCTGATCTGTGAGCTCAGCGGCGGAAAAGCAGCATCGGAGATCATCGATGTATATCCGGCTGTAAAAGTAAAAACGCAGGTGGAAACTACGTATAGCTATATCCGTAAACTCAGCGGCGGCAACTATCCCGGCGATAAGATCAAAAACATCCTGCGCAGCCTGGGCTTCGACATCCTGTCGGAAACCACCGAAGGACTCCGCGTAGCCGTGCCCTTCAGCAAACCGGATATCAGCCTGCCGGCCGACCTGGTGGAGGAAGTAATGCGCATCGATGGCCTCGATAATATAGAAATACCATCTAAAATAGCGATTTCCCCTGCCCTCTCCGCCCAACCGGACGCTGAAAGGGTAAAGGAGAAGATTGCAGACTATCTCGCCGGCAACGGGTTCAACGAAATATTCACCAACTCCATTACTAACAGTAAATACTATACGCCGGAAGTGCTGGAGCATGCCGTGAAGATGATGAACAGTCTTACCGTGGAACTGGACATCATGCGCCCGTCCATGCTGGAAACCGGCCTGGAAAGCATTGCCCATAACCTGAACCGCAAAAACGAAGACCTCCTGTTCTTCGAATTTGGTAAAACCTACCAGGTGCTGGAAAAAGGCTATGGCGAAAATAATCACCTGGTATTATATCTCACCGGTAAAAAAACAGCGGAAACCTGGATGCACAAATCCAACCCGGTAGACTTTTACTTCCTGAAGGGTTTTGTGATCAATATCCTGCAGCAACTGGGTTATAAGCAGTTCACCTGGGCGGAAAGCACCGAAGAGGGCCTGCAGCCCTCCTGGGATATCAAGATAAAAAACCAGGTGGTGGTGACACTGGGAGGCGTGCCCACAGCTAAACTGAAGCAATTCGATATCCGTCAGCCCGTATGGTTTGCTACCTTCAACTGGGATAAAATACTGGGACTCTTGCAAAAAAGTGATAACTTTTACAAGGAAATTCCGAAATTCCAGGCCGTTAGAAGGGATCTGGCACTGGTGCTCGACAAACAGGTTAAGTTTGCCGCCGTGGAAACAGCCGCACGCAGCGTGAAATCGGGCCTGTTACAACAGGTAAATCTGTTCGATGTATTTGAGAGCGAAAAACTGGGTACTGATAAGAAGTCTTACGCCGTGAGCTTTACCTTCCTGGACGCTCAGAAAACACTTACAGATAAAGAAATTGACAGTGTAATGGACAAACTTATCAAAACGTTTGAAACACAGTTACAGGCGGAGATAAGAAAATAAGTAAATGAAATGGTGCTCGAGCAATACATTCAACGTGTAGAAGAAAAATTGCACCTGCTGGTAAAAAAGCTCCAGCAGGTGCAGGCTGAGAATGCATTGCTGAAAGAAGAAGTGAGCATACAGCAACGGGAGCTGCAACAGCAGCAACAGGCGGTACAGGGACTGGAGGAAAGACTGCAACTGATGAAAATTGCATCTACCGCCCAGGGAGGTACCACCATAGCAGCAGAAGACGAAGCGTTCAAAAAAGAGATCCGGGGCAAAATCAATGATTACATTAAAGAAATTGACCGTTGTATCGCTTTGCTGAACAGCTGAATTAAAAATCATACATCATGGAGCAACTCATTCCTGTTAATATTATCGTAGCAGACCGCTCTTACCGGATCAAGATAAAACCGGAAGAAGAAGCGGAAGTACGTCGTATTATGAAAGAAGTGAATGAGAAGATCGTCGATTTTAAAACTGCCTATGCAGGGAAAGACCTGCAGGACTATATCGCTATGGCCCTTATCATGTACGCCACGCACCCTGTAACCAGCGGCGGTAAAGCCCAGGCTAGCACTGCGGCCTTTTTTGCAGGAGAAGCTGGAAAAGCTGGAAGAAATTATCAACCAGGCATTGGGTTGATCACGTTACCCATTGCTTAACAATGAATTAGCTAATTGGCTAATTATCACGTATCAAACACGCTTTAACTGCTATTTTTTTGTATTTTCGCGGGTCAGTTCTCGCCCCTGTCGTGTTTTAGCAGCGATATGGGTATGAGGATACTACATAAATCAAGTATAAATAATTCATATGGATGTTACACTTATCACGACAATAGCTGCAGTAGTGGCATTGATCATTGGGATTGTGCTAGGTAAGGTGATTTTTGCCAAAAATACGCAGCATAAGATAGACGAAGCTGAACTACAGGCTAAAAAAATCATTGCAGATGCGCAGATCAGTGCAGAAAATCTTAAAAAAGACAGACTGCTGGAAGCCAAAGAAAAATACCTGCAACTAAAAAGCGAATACGAAAAAGACGTATTGCAACGCAACCAGAAACTGGGAGAATCGGAAAACCGCATCAAACAGAAGGAACAGGCATTAAACCTGAAAAACGAGCAAATCCAGAAGCAATTAAATGAAAATGAGGCGATCAAGGAAACCCTGAACCGCCAGATGGAACTGGTAACCATCAAACGTACCGAACTGGAAAAACACCAGGAAGAGCACATCCGCCGCCTCGAAAAAGTGGCCGGCTTAACCGCAGACGAAGCGAAACACCAGCTGGTAGAGAGTTTGAAAGAAGAAGCCCGCTCACAGGCCCTCTCTCATATCCAGGAAATCATTGAAGACGCTAAATTAAAAGCGAACAAGGAAGCAAAGAAAATCATTATCCAATCCATTCAACGTACTGCTGCAGAGCAAACCATTGAAAATACCATCACGGTATTTACCCTGGAAAGCGATGAAATCAAAGGCCAGATCATTGGCCGTGAAGGTCGTAACATCCGCGCCATTGAAGCGGCTACGGGTGTGGACCTGATTGTAGACGATACCCCTGAAGCCATCGTATTATCTTCCTTCGATCCGTTACGCCGTGAAATTGCCCGTTTATCCCTGCAACGCCTTGTTCAGGACGGACGTATCCACCCTGCACGTATCGAGGAAGTAGTAGAAAAAACCAAGAAACAACTGGAAGAACAGGTAATGGATATCGGTGAAAGAACCGTTATTGAACTGGGTATCCACGGCCTCCATAAAGAACTGGTACGCCTGGTAGGTAAGATGCGTTTCCGCTCTTCCTACGGTCAGAACCTGCTCATGCACTCCAAAGAAACCGCTAACCTTTGTGCGGTAATGGCAGCTGAACTGGGACTGAACCCTAAACTGGCCAAACGCGCCGGCTTACTGCACGATATCGGTAAAGTACCGGATGAAGAAACTGAACTGAGCCACGCTCTGCTCGGCGCCAAGCTCGCTGAAAAATACGGCGAACATGCCGCCGTGGTAAATGCTATCGGCGCCCACCACGATGAAATGGAAATGCAATATGTTATTTCTCCCATCGTTCAGGCCTGTGATGCTATCAGTGGTGCACGCCCCGGCGCACGCCGCGAAATCATGCAGAGCTACCTGCAACGTATTAAAGACCTGGAAAACCTGGCGCTTGCCCACGATGGTGTGGAAAAAGCCTATGCTATCCAGGCTGGCAGGGAACTGCGTATCATTGTAGAAAGTGATAAAGTTTCCGATGGAGACGCAGATCGCTTATCCTTTGAAATTGCCAATAAAATACAAACAGAAATGCAATATCCCGGCCAGATTAAAGTAACGGTAATCCGTGAAAAAAGAGCAGTGAATATAGCAAGATAGTTTTCTGATTTAATAATTCAGGAATTTGAACTTATATTGGAGTCCTCCGGTTTTACCGGTGGACTTTTTTTATAGATCAATGACTGATCTTCATTCACCTGAAAATCACTAAATCTTAGCAGTGTTATGAAAAAAACCTTTTTCAATTGTTTACTGGGAACCGCCCTGTTATTGGGCTCCGGCAGTGCATTCGCACAAAAAGCACAGTCTTTATTCAATGGTAAAAACCTCGATGGCTGGAAAGTATATGGTACAGAGAAGTGGTACGTGGAAAACGGAGAACTGATCTGCGAAAGCGGCCCGGATAAAGAATACGGCTACCTGGCCACCGATGGGCAGTACAAGGACTTTGAGCTGACCGTACAATTCAAACAGGAAGCCAATGGCAACAGCGGCGTGTTCTTCCACTCTTCATTAGATGGCACCAAAATCACCGGCTGGCAGGCAGAAGTAGCGCCGCCCGATATGCATACCGGCGGTATCTACGAATCTTATGGCCGTGGATGGCTCATTCAGCCCGATAAAGAGAAAGAAAAGTTCCTGAAAATGGGCGAATGGAATACCATGAAAGTAAAGGTGCAGGGCGACAATGTAACCACCTGGCTCAATGGTCATGAAATGATCACCCTGAAAGATGACAAGATTGGCGCGGCCAATGGCCAGATAGCCCTCCAGATTCATTCCGGCGGCGGTATCAAGGTAAGATGGAAAAACATCAAACTGGTGCCTTTAAAGTAAATACACCGTTGAATGCACTTTACGGATAAAGTAATATTAATTACAGGCGCCAGCTCGGGTATAGGCCACGAGCTGGCGCTTTTGCTGGCAAAGGAAAAAGCCCGGCTGATACTCGCAGCAAGGAATCAGCCCGCCCTGGAAGCCGTACGCAACCAATGCCTGCTGTACACACCCCATTGCGAAATATTGCTGATGGACGTAACCGATGAAGTCCAGGTAAATGAAGGCGCCCAACGCGCCCTTCAGTTTTTTGGGAAGATAGATATCCTCGTGAATAATGCCGGCGTTACGCAACGGTCCAAACTGATAGATACCTCCATAGCGGCTATCCGCCAACTGATGGAAGTGAATTTCTTTGGCGCGGTGATGCTCACCAAAGCCCTGCTGCCACATTTCAAAGAACAGGGCAGCGGCCAGATCGTGGTGATCAGCAGCATGGCCGGCCTTATGGGCTATCCCTGGCGCTCCGGCTATAACGCCGCCAAACACGCCCTGCAGGGATACTTCGAAACACTGCAAACCGAACAACCCATCCCCCGGTTATATACTACCATTGTTTGCCCGGGCCGCATACACACGCCCATTACCTATTCCGCCATTACTGCCAACGGCGAGCCTTACGGGAAAATGGACCCCGGCCAGGCGAATGGCATACCGGTTGACCGCTGCGCGCAGCAGATCCTCAGGGCCATGCATAAACGAAAAAAAATAGTGCTCATCGCCCGGGAAGAAAAGCTCCTGCTATGGATTAAAAGATATTTTCCACCACTGTTTTACGTGATTGCGCGCAAAGGGAATTAATTTGCAGCAAATTCAACAAACGTATGGACCTGTTACTGCAACAAATAGCTGCGGCTACCACCTATCTGCAATCCTTTTCCTTTGAACAACCGCGTGTAGGCGTAGTATTGGGCACAGGCCTCGGGGAACTGGTAAATCATATTAAAATAGCCCATTCCATTCCCTACCAGCAAATCCCTCATTTCCCTGAATCTACCGTAGAATCACATAAGGGCCACCTGATCCTCGGGCATATCGGCGATACACCAGTAATCGCCATGCAGGGCCGCTTTCATTACTATGAAGGCTATACGATGCAACAGATCACGTTCCCCATCAGGGTGATGAAAGCACTGGGCATCCAGCAGCTGCTGCTCAGCAATGCCGCCGGTGGTATGAATCCGGATTTTAAGAAAGGCGACCTCGTATTGCTGGATGATCATATCAATATGCAACCAGAAAACCCGCTGCGGGGGCTCAACTCACCGGCATACGGTCCACGCTTCCCGGATATGAGCTGCCCGTACCACCCGGAGCTGGGCAACAAATTACAGGCGGCTGCCGCCTCACTGGGCACCACGTTAAAAAAGGGTATATACGTATCCGTTATGGGGCCCAACCTTGAAACACGGGCGGAATACCGCTTCCTCCGCATGATAGGCGCAGACCTGGTGGGAATGAGCACTGTGCCGGAAGTAATTGTGGCCAATCAGCTGCAGTTGCCTTGTGCAGCAGTTTCCGTGGTAACGGATGAATGCGACCCGGATAACCTGCATGCCGTTTCCATAGAAGAAATTATTGCCGTAGCCGGCAAGGCGGATAAATTGCTGAGCGGACTTTTTGCGGGGGTGATTACCGGGTTGTAGCGTAGGTTGTCTTTCTCTGGATTACGCTGATTATACTGATTACTTTGAGTTTTTTAAATAAAACAGCGGCTTCGATGAGCCGCTGTTTCTTTATTTTTTTCCGGAATTGTCGTTTTTTTCGTCATTATCGTCGTCTTCATCATCTTCATCATCTTCATCATCTTCCTCTTCTTCCTCTTCTTCCTCCTCATCTTCCACACCGGGTCCGCTGACCACCAGCAGCTTTTCGCCTAAAATGGCATCTTCCATCATATCATCCGGATCTTTATCGCCATCGTCCTCATCATCATCTTCCTCAGTATCTTCTTCTTTCTCCTCTTCCACATCATCTTCTTTTTCTTCTTCTCCGGAGATGACATCTTCCACGATACCATCGGGATCTTCATTCTCTTCGTTGGGGCTATGAGTAGCGGTATCCTTTACGGCATAAGGGTCTTCGTCTTCTTCCTCCCCATCCTCTTCGGTGGTGCTGGTGTCGCTTTCACCTTCTTCTCCGCCGCTGAGTTCTTCATTTACTTCTTCAATAATATCATCAAAACGAACAATTTCATCGTCAGGTTCCACTTCCTCATCTTCTGAGGCGGGCGGCTCTTCTTCGACGTCCGGGGCGGGGGGGGCCAGGTGATCCAGCTGGTGATCGGGGTCCAGGAGTTCTCCGTCTTCCGACACCATCAGGGAATGGACTGTTTCCGCTTCGGCGGTATGGGTGTTGTGTTCTCCCCGGCCGAGGGTAGCGGTATCGTCGGTGATAAGAGTAGGTTGCACCATTTCCTCATCAAATAATTCTTTCAGTTTAGGCAAATCAGCTACGGAGCTGATGCCGAAGTAATCCATAAAGGAGCGGGAAACGGCATACAGCAGCGGTTTACCGGGTTGGTCTTCGCTGCGGCCGGTAATCACGATCAGTTCCTTTTCCAGGAGCTTCTGGATAGAATAATCGGTGCTTACCCCGCGGATATATTCAATTTCGCCTTTGGAAATCGGCTGCCGGTAGGCGATGATGGCCAGGGTTTCCAGGGCGGCAGTGGAAAGGCGTTTCAGGAATTTATCCCCGTTGAGCTGCGCCACTGTCTGGTAATACTCTTTTTTGGTGAGGAACTGGTAGCCTCCCCCGCTGCTACGTACTTCGAAAGCATAAAATTCAGAGTTGTATTTCTCCCTGATCGCCTCCATAGCGGCTTCCACCTGATCCAGGTTGGTACGGTCTTCCAGAAAAGCCAGTGCATTGTTGAGCAGATCCACTATTTCCAGCAAAGGTAACGGCCGGTCGGCGGCGAAAATTAATGCTTCCACGTGCGGGATGATCTGTGATATTTCCATACGTTAACAGGAGATGTGGATTTACAAAAAAGGTCAAAGACCGAAAATACAGTCTTTGACCCTAATCTGAAAATATTAATTCAGTTGTTGACTTAGTGTTAATAACCCCTCTATCCTTAGTTCGCCAATGCAGCCGCACCACTCACGATTTCTGTGAGCTCGGTGGTAATAGCAGCCTGACGGGCACGGTTGTAAGAGATCTTCAGGGAACGGAGCAATTCGCTGGCGTTTTCTGTAGCCTTATCCATCGCGGTCATACGGGCGCCATGCTCGGAAGCGTGGGAATCCAGGATGGCTTTGAAGAACTGGGTGTTCAGGATCTTAGGCATCAGTTCAGCAATCAGGGTATCTTTTTCAGGTTCAAAGATGAAATCCGCTTTCAGACCACTCTTTTCCTTATTTTCTACTTTCGCGATTGGCAGGAACTGCTCTGCTACAAAGATCTGCGTAGCAGCATTTTTGAATTCGCTGTAAACGATTTCAACGGCATCGTAAGTACCATCGGTAAAACCCTGCAGCGCTACTGCTGCCGCTTCTTTCACGTGATCAAAAGTAAGACTGCCAAAAAGCTGCCAGAACTTATCATTTACTTTGTAACCGTTCTGTACAAAGTGATCATATCCTTTTTTACCAATTGGTAAGATTTCTACCTGGCCCTGTTCAAACTGTTCAGCATACTTTTCGCGGATCACACGTTTAGCTGTTTTGATCAGGTTGGAGTTAAAGGCGCCGCACAAACCCCTGTCTGAAGTGATGACCACAACCAGTACTTTTTCAACCTGACGCTGAGCTGCCAGTGGTGTATCGATATTGCCTTCGCTGTTGGAAACAATATTCTGCAACATTTCCTGGAGCTTTACGGCATACGGACGCATCAGCATGATGGCATCCTGTGCACGTCTTAATTTAGCAGCACTTACCATTTTCATGGCTTTGGTGATCTGCTGACCAGATTGAATAGATTTGATTCGGTTACGAACTTCTTTAAGCTGTCCGGACATATATAAAAATCAATTACGAATTACGAATTATCAATGACCAATGCAGGGATAGCCTCCTGAATTTGGCTGCAAAGGTAAGCAATGGCCGTTTAATTTGAAAATCCATGGAAAGATAATTTAAACTTTCTTTCTTCTTCTGATAATCAATTGTTTACACATGTCTATCGATTACAGGGTGATGCTGGTTCCCAGTACCTGCAAAAACGCTGCAATCCACTGCGGATGAGCCGGCCATGCGGGTGCAGTTACCAGCTTGCCATCTACCACGGCCTCATAAACATTTACAGATACATAAGTACCTCCGGAAGCGGTTACTTCCGGCGCTACTGCCGGGTAAGCCGTCAGTTTCTTTCCACGTACCACATCGGCAGCCGTCAGAATCTGGATACCATGACAAACAGCCGCCACCGGTTTATCTTCCAGGAAAAAATGCCTCACCAGCTCCAGCACATTTTTATTCAGCCGCAGGTATTCCGGGGCACGGCCGCCGGCTATCACCAGCGCATCGTAATCAGCGCCGGCCACATCGTTAAAAGTGGCATTCAACACAAACCCATGACCCGGTTTTTCACTGTAAGTCTGGTCTCCTTCAAAATCATGGATGGCCGTTTTGATTTTATCTCCTGCTGCTTTATCCGGACAAACCGCATGTACATCATGACCAATCATCTGCAGCATCTGGAACGGAACCATTGTTTCATAATCTTCTGCGTAATCTCCTGTCAGTAATAATATCTTTTTCTGTGCCATAGAATTGAAAGTTTTATTGCGTTAAAAAAGGCTGATGAAGATACGCATTTAGCTTTTAGCAAAAATGCAGCAAACGATCATGATGTGATCCCCTGCTGCATTTTTTTATTCCCGTAATATTTTTTGTTTAAATTCGGCTATGGGTTTATAATTCAGGCCATTAAAGTTTTCATGTTAAGCTCATCATTACCCTATATCAAAGCAAATTCCAGATAGAAATGAAACAATTAACCTATTTTCTTACAAAGAAATTTTATCTGCCACTGTTATTTCTGGGTGCCGTAAGTTTCGGACCAGGGTGTCAGAAAGCAAAACACGCCGATCCCTGTGAAGACGTACTGAGCGAAGGCATGCCTACCCAGGTGGGATTGATATTTATAGATGGACAAACAGGAGAAAATATTCTTTTGTCAAAAAATATTGATACTGCCACTATAACAATTACTCCGGAGCCGGCAGATCTTCCCTCAGAACGGGGAGTGATAGAAAAACGACCGGGGGCGCCTATGTATGGATCACTGATTTTTCATATTGCTGATACAAAAAAGGGCGCATTCAAATATAAAATAAACATTCCCACAGTAGGAAGTGCTACCCTGTCTTATATTAATAAGGAAATAAAATCAGACAGTAAATGTAAACCGTTTTATATCAGTGTAACTGATCCGGTAATTGAGGACCATCAGTTTACAGTTTCCAGCACAAACTCCCGGCTGATATTTAAAATAACGCTTTAATTTTCATTTCATCATAACCGGTAACTGCTACTCATAAAATGCAGTAGCAGATACCGGTTTATTTAATTGCCGGCATTTATCCTTCCGCCAGCAATTTATCCAACAATGCCCGCAGCGCAGGATTGGAAGGCCGCAGCGCATCAGCACTCACAATTTTCCCATCGGGCCCTATCAGTATAAAACGCGGAATGGCATTGATATTGAATTTCTGGATGAAATCAGATTGAAAATCTTTATCCGCCAGCAACTGTATGCCTTTCAGGTTTCCTTTCTGCACAAAATCTATCCATTTTTGTTTGTCTGCACTTTTGTCTACCGACAGGCTTACAAACCGGATCTTTTTGTGTTCATACAATGCTTCTATTTTCGACAAATGCGGGATTTCCATTTTACACGGACCGCACCACGTTGCCCATACATCAATATAAACATACTCCCCGCGTAAATCTTTCAGGGAAACTTTTTTGCCATTAACATCTTCATAAGAAAAATCGGGAGCAGGCGTGTTATCGCTGTAAGTATTGGCATTGCGGTAAATTTCCCGGATCTCTTTCAGGTAAGCAGGATGCTTTGCACTAGCCACGTAACTGTTATACAAACTATCCCGCACCTGTTTATCCTTCAGCATTTTTAAAGCATTCCGGGTGCCGGTATAAGTGTAGTACTGGAGCATAAAAGAATCGCTGATTTCGCCCTTTGAAATATACAATCCCATCAGGGTCCGTATATTATTGTCTTCTACAGATGCTTCAAATAAATGTCTGTACTTGTAGTACTGAATAGTAGAAAGATACCGATCCAGCACCTCCCTGTACCAGGCGGATTGTTGAAACAATGCAGCATCATTCTTATCCCAGTCGCTCATTGTCAGTTTATCCAGCAGCGCACGTTCTGTGCTGTCAAGCCTTTTCACATGCATGGCGCGGCCTGCTTCCTGCATGAGCCGCTGGTATGCTGTATCTTTCCGGTTACCGGTTTCCATCAGTTTATAAAACGCCTCCTGCTTCTTCAGGTCCGTTCCGTAATAGAGGCTGTAGTGGGCTAATACATATTTACCGTAGTACGCCAGGTCCTTACCGGCCATCTCCCGGAAAAATACGCTGGAGGATTGGTCAAACAAATGTTGTCCATCTTTTACGAAAGCATCCATCTTACCGATAAATTCCGGAACAGGGGTATACAAAGCTTCCTGCCCAAGCATATGCTCGGGGTCGGTGGCTACATATTTGGATAATGCTTTCCGTGCGTCTGCAGTGGCATTGTTTTCAAAGCTGCCCTTGCCGCTGAAGCGGTAGGTACTATCCGGCGCCAGTGCCATCTGAAGCTGGTAGCCAGGCTCCAGGTATACCTGCCCCACGCCGGTGAGGGAATAAAATCCCTTTGCAGGCAGGGCTACTTTTGAATGAAAGGTGCCGTCTCCATTTACAGGAATCAGCAGGTCGGCGCCGGTCATATTTTTCAGGTGCAGCGGTGTGGTAATATCGTTGCCACTCAATTTTCCTGAAAGTGTAGTAGTCATTTTCTGCGCAGCAGCAGTTGTAAACAGCAGTGTGCAGGATATCAGTACGGGAATAATATTTTTCATATAAGATGATTAACGGTCATTTAATTGCATGTCTGGATTAAATTGTTGTACGCGTGCGGGGATCTGGAAAACATACTTCTTGCTGCCTGGTTCCAGCGTGGCTTTCAAAGCGCCGGTGCCGTGCACTCTGCGCTCTACCAATGGCATCCGGCCTTCGCGGTCGAGGCGTTTCATATCCATCCAGCGTTGCCCGCGGAAAGCCAGTTCCCTTCTGCGTTCCTGCAACACTTTCATTAACGCATCTTCCTTTCCCGTGGCAGTCAGCGGCGTATAAGCGTCTGTTTTAAACCGGTATTTCCGCAGCTCATTCACGATGTTCATGGCGGCCTCGATTTGATTATCACGCGCCAGCACTTCTGCTTTTGTCAGGTGCATTTCCTGGAACGTTGTGCCAAAATTGGCATAGCCGTTTGTGCCGGAAAAGTAATAGTCATCAGGAAAGTCGTCAAACGCATAAGTGAGCAACAGTTTCCGGAGATCACCGGGTTCGTATAAATCACTCAGCGCGTGTTGCATGCCCATCATAGAAGGGATCGTATAATCCAACGAACCGCGTTGCCATAGTACTTCCGGGCTCAGGTCCGTTTCCGGGAATGAGTAAGGATCTTCGTAATCATTATAATTAACCATGCTGTGCGGCGCCGTTAATGCCAGGTCGGTATACTTTTTCGTTTTTTCATAATCCTGCATGTAGAGATAGATCCTCGACAGCAAACTATACGCAGCGTACTTTGTGGGCCGGTACTTGTTGAGATTAGTGAGCGGCAGCGATGCGATGGCATCCGTTACATTGGTAAGGATCGTATCCAGCGTTGTTTGTACAGAAGACCGCGGCGGCGTTTTATCGGTCACATTCGTGCTTCTTACCAATGGTAAACCCGGATCATTGGCAGCGGTGGCCGGATTATAGGCTTTTGCAAACAGCGTCAGCAACATGAAGTAACAATCTGCACGGATCACCAGCGCTTCCGCCAGTGTGGAAGCACGGGCTGCCGGCGTACCATCTGTGGTAGCCATTACATTATTGATGATTACATTGGCATTGTAAATAGTGTTATACAGATCGCCCCACGCTGCGGGATTCTCTTTTTCATTCTGGTCAATGCCAGGGCGCCAGTAATAAGCATTGGCTGGCGGTACTGTGCTCAGGTCATCAAATTCCTCGTAATAATCGTCTGTACAATACAACAATGCAGGCGGAAAAGTAAGCGTCATTGACCTGGAGTTCAGCATCAGTTGGTAGTCGCTCAGCTTCTCCGGAATTACGATCCCTTTTGGCTTCACTTCCAGGAACTTATCACAGCCGGAAAAAGCAGCGATGGCAAGTAAAAGGATAAAGACAATATTGATTGATCTCATAGATGAATGATTAGAAGTTAGTAAAAAGGGAAATGCTGTAAAGTGGCCGTTGCGGCAATTGGCGCACCCCGCTGGTCCGGTCTATCGCTTCCGGATCAATGTCGTTCCCGCTAAACGTATAGTAGAACAGGTTCTGGCCCTGTAACCGGATCTGCGTTTGACTAAGTCCCATCCGTTTTATAAAATTAAACTTCGGGTTATAAGTAATGATCAGGTCACGCAACCGGATATAATCCGCCCGGCGTACGAACTGCGATGCATACTGGTAACCGTAACGGGCATACGAAGAAAAATAGAATGGATCCTGTGCAGCACCTGGTGTAAACCCGGGAATATTGGTATGCAGTTCATCTCCGGCTTTTTTCCAGTAATTGGCAGATCCTTCCAGTAATGATGTGCTGTAAGTACTCAGGTTTACAGGATTGGGCTGTTCTACCCGCATCACATGACCACCATAATACATGAAGAGAAATGACAGGTCAAAAGAGCCTACGGAGAACTGGTTATTCAGGCCCAGTACATATTTGGGAGTGGTAGTACCGTTGTAGATCAGGTCCTCAAATGCTACATCTACCTTTGCATTACCATAAAAATACAGGATATGCTGGCCTCCTTTCCGGTCATACACAAATGGTTTGCCCATGTTCGTTAGTCCGCCGTAATTATAGCTGAATAACGCATCCATCGGATACCCCTGCCGGTTAATACGGCTACTGGTTATATCCTCTGTACTTTCATATTCACTGGCTTTTACCGCCAGTACTTTATTATTGTTCAATGAAGCGGTAAGACTTGTACGCCACCCGAACCGGCGGTTTTGTACATTCACGGTAGAAATCAGCAGATCCACGCCGCTATTCCGGATAGTAGCGGTATTGGCATTGTACTGGTTAAAACCGCTGGTGGGATCAGCATCATATTGTCCGAACACATCTCCCGTTCTTTTATAATAATAATCCACAGAACCAAACAGGCGGTTGTTAAAGAATCCGTAGTCCAGGCGCAGGTTATAAGTGCGGGTGGTTTCCCAGCGCAACGACTGGTTCTCGGGTGTTATCACATAAAAGGACGGTTGGGGAACCACAAACACATTGTTCAGCTGCGAAGCCAGGATCAGGAAAGGGCCGTTGTTACTCACCGGCACATTACCATTGAAACCCGTAGTAGCATTCAGCTTCAGCTCACTGATCCAGGTGTTGTCTTTCAGAAAATCCTCCATGTGCAGTCGCCAGGCGGCGCCGGCCGACCATAATGGACGATATTTATATTTGGGGTCCACACCAAACAGGTTGGACTGGTCGATACGATAACTACCGGTAACGATATATTTACTGTTGTAGATATAGGTGCCCTGTGCATAGTAAGAAAGAAAGCGCCGGTCGGCACTGGTTTCATTGACATAATCCCTCATGGCAAGAGCGCCGCCGAACTGGGTTACATCCGGGAAGGCAGAATTGATATAAAGGCTCGCACGTTGCAGGTTAACGGGTCTGCTGATCAGCGATTGTCCATCATACCCGAAGTAACTGTTAAGATAGCTGTCGTTAGTGGTTTTTCGCTGTTCTACGCCCAGAATACCCGACATTTCATGCCGGCTGTTGGCAGAACGTTTATCAAAATTCAGTTGTGCACGCAGGGTGTAGTTGATGGCTTTCTGATCTGTCCTCCGGAGAATATTACCCTGCGGAATGTCGATGAACATAGGTTTTCCACTGGGGTCTTTGCTGGCTTTAAGGTTCAGCAGCCTGCGTACGGTGTAAGATTGTTCATCCAGGAAGTTGTCCTGGATCCCTTGCTGCCGTTCATAATTACCGCCTACTTCGGCAGACATCCAGTCTGTGATCTTTCCTTCCAGGCGGGCTTGCACCCGAAACGCATTTGTGTTGACCTTAGTTGTATTGGCAGTGAGTTCCCGGTAAGGATAATAAAGCTGGTCATACAATCCCAGGGCGATCAGCCGGTTATTCCTTGCACGGTTTACACCAAAGTTGAGATAGTCCCTGTTCACTCCCTGAGCTACCGGCAGCGGGGTGCCACCAGCATCAGCCAGCTTTTCATACGGATAAAAATCATTCATGGGAGCGGTAGTACCTTTTTCGGATTCCGCATGCGAATACACGCCGCGAAAATCCATTTTCAGCCGGTTGGAAAGCTGGTAGGTATTGGCAAAATTCAGGATCAGCTGGTTGTTCTTCGATCCCACATTCACCGGTTGCTCCGCAATGTAATTCACCCCCAGCAGGTAAGTGCTTTTTTCATTTCCGCCGCTTACATCCAGGTTAAGATTGGTGGCCTGCCGTGTACGGAAGTAGAGGTCTTCGTATTCCCGTGTATTATCATAGCTCCCCAGCGAATCCAGTTTCTGCCTTGCTACCTCCGGGCTAATGCGTTTTTGCTGCTCGTCGAAGAGGATGGCAATGGCAGGAGCCATAGGCCGGTCATAAGCGGTATAGCCGATTTCATTCGGATTGGCACGCTTGAACTGTGCTTCCTGTAAGGTCACAAATTCCTTTGCCCCGGCAAACTTCAGGTAGCCAAAATCGGGCGACTGCTGCAACGCAGTGGTCGCGCGCAAACTAAATTTTGCCTTACCGGATTTCCCCCGCCTGGTTTCTACCACAATTACACCGTTGGAAGCGCGCACGCCATAAATGGCCGCCGCGGCGGCATCCCGCAGTACGGAAATAGAAACGATATCAATAGGATTGATAGTGTTAAGATCTATTTCTGTTGGAAAGCCATCCACCACTATCAACGGCTTCTTTACCGCATCAAAGGTAGAAACGCCGCGGATAGATAACTCGCCGGACTGACTGTTATACACCAAACCAGGGACCTTGCCTTCCAGGCTTTCCAGGAAGTTACCGGTAACGGCTACACGCTGATCGTATTCTTTTTGCGTTATCACAGAAGCGGCGCCGGTCAGCTGGTATTTAGGAATCTTTTTATACCCCGTGGAAATGGTTACGTTTTCCAGGTTCCGCACATCTGCCTGAAGGGCGATGCGGATATCGCTGCGGCCATTCACGGCAACTTCCTGCGGGGTATAGCCGATCATCTTTACCATCAGTGTTGCGCCGTCTTCTATATCGGCAGTGATCAGGAAAGCGCCGTCATCATCGGTAACGGTACCACGGGTAGTACCTTTCAACAGCACGGTCACACCAGGCAGGGGTTCCCCCTTTTCATTGACCACCGTTCCTTTTAACAGGACCGGCCGGGCCGCCGCCAGGCTGGTTTGTGCGGGGTTCGATGCCTGCTGCGGCCGGGGCCTCCCGGTTACAAGGATGGTATTGTTCCGGATCACATATTTCAGCGGTTGCTCCCTGAACGCAAGGTCCAGGAACGTTTCCAGTTGCATGTTATGCGCATCTACCGTCACCTTTCTGGCATCTTTCAACAGGTCAGCATTATACACCACCAGGTACCCGGTTTGCTCCCTGATGACGGAAAACGCTTTCTCAAGCGGTACATTTTTTCCGGAAAAGGTGATCTGTTGCGCATAGCTGCCCGCGGTTACATGCAGGAATGCAGCTGTAAGAAGAAGCATGGTCAGTTTCATGACTTTCAGTATTGGGATCCCCGTTCGGTAAAGGGATCCTTCGATTTTAGTTGACAACCGGGCGCTGCACATAGCTGGTGCTCCGGGGGCATGCGGACGTCGCATACCTTTCCCGGACCGGTTACAAAGAGCATTTAATTGCATAGCTTTGCAATGGTTTAGTTGATAAATAAGCAGTCTTGTGGGACTTGTTTTCTCAGTTAAGCCAATCTTTAACCGGAAGTGCTTCGAACCGCTTCCGGTTTTTTTATGGCATATGACCTGGTTGATAAAAAAATTAAGGCATGACCGTCAGTTTTCTTCCCGATAATTTAAAATGAACCCCTGATTCCTGCAGGAATTCCAGCACGTCTTTCAGTTCAAGGTCCCGTCCCATTTCACCACCGAAAGTAATGGCCGGGATATTTTTTTCATATACTACTTCTACATCATACCAACGGGCGATTTGCCGCATTACCACTTCCAGCGGGGCTCGCTGGAAATTGAAGATGCCGTTTTTCCAGGCAATTGCCTGACTGGTATTGGCATGCGCATCTACCGTAATGGATCCGGCTACCACCGCCTGTTCACCGGGTAACAATACCTTGCTGGCGGTAGCGGATTTTACGAGTATCTTTCCCTGCAGCAGGGTAGCCCGTAATGCCGATTCATCCGTATAGGCGTTTACGTTAAAGCTGGTGCCCAGTACCTGGATGGCCGTGCCGTTGTCTGTTTCCACGGTAAAAGGTTTGCGGGCATCAGCGGCCACTTCCAAGTAGGCTTCTCCCGTAATCATCACATTCCTTTCTCCTGCGGGAAAAGCAACCGGATACCGGATAGAAGATGCGGCATTGAGCCAAACGGTGGTACCATCCGGCAGTATTACCTGGAACTGGCGGCCACGTGGCGTAGCCACCGTGTTGTAGGCAAGTGAAGCGGATGAAGATCCATTCCGGCTGTTGTACAACAACTGTCCGTTCCGGAGCTGTACGTCGGTGCTTCCCTGCTGCGTGATCACGCCGTTTTTCAGGCTGTCCAGTACCACCTGCGAACCATCCGCAAGAGTAAGTATGGCGCCTTCCCTGCCTGGATGGATGATGTTGTTAGAGCGTTGCGCTATTTCCATATGTGCTTTCGGACGGGTAAGGAAATAAAGGCCCGTACCCAGCAATAATAAAACCGCTGCCGCCGCCCACCAGGTGCGCATGCCCACCACTCCTGCACGCGGGAGCGGAGCAGTGCGACGGTTCGCTTCTTCCAATATGTAACTAAATACTACCTGTTTATCTGCCGGCATTTCACCAGGGTAGCTACTTTTTTGCAACACCGCTTCTATTGCGGCTTCCTGCATATCTACGTCTCTTTCTTCCAGCACCCATTGCCGGAAGCGCTGCAATTCCTCTGTGGTAATACTATCGTCCAGGAATTTTTGTACAAGGTGCTGAAATTCGGATGGCGACATAATGATGCGTTGTTAAAATGGTAATAGTACCTGCAACCCGAAGGTCATTCCAGGTAAAGACAACCAGATAAGCAGGGGTAAGACGTTTGGAAAAAAATATTTTTTATCTGTAGAGGAAAAAGATCACGATTCCCAGTTTACCGGCATTTTTGCCAAGATGCCTGCGAATCGCCAGGAGGCAGCGGACCATATAGGTTTTGGAAGAAACAACGGAAATATTCATGCGGCGGGCAATCTCTTCATGCGTTAACCCTTCCTGCCGGCTTAGCAGGAATACCGTTTGCATTTGTGGCGGCAGGTTTTTAATGGCCTGATGAACAGATGTTTCCAGCTCCTTATATTCTATCCGTTCCTGCGGCGTTAAATTATTGTCCCTGAAATAAGCATGCAACATCTCCCCGTTCTCTACCGGCAGCACCTTTTTCTTTAGCTCATTGCGGATTACATTCCTGGCCACTGTAAACAGCCAGGCATCAAAGCGATCTACACCGGCCAGTTTTAACCGGTTCATCCATATCCGGATAAAGATTTCCTGTGTGAGGTCCTGCGCCAGTTCTGCTGATTTCGTAAAATGCAGCGCATTCATATACATCCTGTCCGAGTACCGGTCAAATAATACCCGGTACGCCTGCTCGTCTCCGGCAGCTACCTGCCGGAGCAGTTCCCGCTCGTTGTCTGAATTATTGGACATCCTGAAATATGCTACCCTCCTCAGCTATTGGTTGATTTCTGCTAAAAGTAGCAAAAAAGGTCAAAAAAGGGGCCGACCAATTTTACCTGGCCAGCCCCTTTTTGATTTTTTTTGAAAAAGAAAGAAATATTAATATCCCGGGTTCTGCGGGAACTCATTCACTGTTCTATCGATCTGGTCCTGCGGAATAGGCCGCAGCATATGTGTAAGCTTGATGTTACTACGTGCTTCGTCGTTATGCAGCTTCACCCTTTCCACCAGTTTATGGGTGCGGGTGAGATCAAACCAGCGCAGTTGTTCACCTACCAGTTCCCGGCCTCTTTCATCCAGGATAAAATCGATGGTCATGTCTGCAGCGGTTACGGTCATCGCATCACGGTTAGCCTGTGTTTCGGCAGGTGTAGCGCCAATACGTGCAGATCTCCAGCGAACCACATTTACGAGGTCGGCGGCTTCCTGTTTTTTGCCATCCATCATCAGGGCTTCTGCTTCTATCAGGTAAGCTTCGGCAAGACGCATGGCAATAAAGGGTCTTACGCCGGAAGCCTGGTTATCCGGACGGAGCGCGTCGGCAAATTTATTCAGGGAAGGATACAGCTTTTCAGTGTACAATCTTGGTGGCACCAGCATATAAGGTTTGGTGGCAATCACTGCGTCGGATACGTCATAACCAGGAAGGAACACAGCGGTATCGCCTGTTTTCAGGTTGTCAACCGGCGCATTGGTTCTCCACAGGGTGGTGTAGAATTTTTCATAACGTACATCGTGTATCCTGTCTTTATACAGTGTATCGATCAGGAACTTTGTAGGTCTGAAACGCTTCCAGGGCGTACCGTTGGCCAGATCCCGCTTCATTCCTTTCAACACATCATACTGCATCAGGAAAAAGCGGCAGGCGTTGTTATCAGGGTAACCATAAAGCGGGTCGGTGGTATACTGCGCTGCCCAGATAGTTTCATCGTTGTTTTCTTTTCCCTGTGCCCATACCTGTCCAACGTCGGTGAGTAATTTGAAACCGTAGTTTTTAATGACCATGTCGGCGTATTTGGCGGCATTGGCATAGTCTCCTGCCTTTGCCTGCGGAGAGGAGGCGCGGGTCAGGTAAACCCTTGCCAGCAGGTGTTCTGCGGCAGGCTTGGTAGCACGGCCCCATTCTGCCTGTGTAGCCGGCAATTCAGCTTCTGCTGCAAGCAGGTCGTTGATCACGGCATCGTAGATGGCAGATACGGAGTCGCGGTGAGCTTCTCTTATAATTTCCGCATTTTCGTGCAGGCGTAAGGGTACGGCGCCAAACATCTGCATGAGTACAAAATGATAATGCGCCCGGCAGAACAGCGCTTCTGCCACGCCTTTTTTCTTTGTTGCTTCCTCGAGGTCGGGGACCTTGTCGGCCCGGTCTACCACCACGTTACAGGTGTTGATGGTTTGATAGAAACTGTTCCACACTTCCCTGATATGATCGTAGCGGGAATCCAACTGTGAAGTATACTGACTTGTAAATTTGAAGTTACCGTCGGAACCGTTGGTGATAATATCGGTACCGGTTTCCGTAAGCGTCATACCGCGTTCCGTGCTGTAAAAGTTGCGCATAGACACGTAAGAGCCATTCACGGCTGTTTGAAAGCCGGCTTTAGTATTATAGAAATCATCTGTTACGTTGGTGACAATCTCTTCATCCAGCATTTTATTGCAGGAGGCGGTACCAACGGCCAGCAGCATGATGAGAGGAACTAAATATTTCATAACGTTTTCTTTTAAAGATGTTTAATCAGGATCCGTTGATTTAAAATTTGGCATTTATTCCGAACTGCAGCATCCAGGTGGCTGGTGCATCGATGCCGATCACATTTACGTCTTCAGGATCAACTCCTTTCCAGGTTTGGCGGTAAGGCGCCAGGATCATGGGATTTTTCACTCCTACGTTTACCCGGAGATCTTGCATGCGCATATGTTTCACCACTGCGTCCGAGAAGGCGTAGCTGAGTGTTATGCTCCTGATCTTAAAGAAGGAACCATCAAAGTAGCTCAGCGACTGGTAGTTGCTGGGTCTTTCCTGGTTGGCATTAGGCCGCGGGAAATCGTTGGTAGGATTGGCCGGTGTGTTATAGTCGATATTCAGGTTGTTATAACGGCCAAACAGGGTGTTATAGTTCTGGTAGAAATCACTTTTGATCATGCTTCCCATACGGGCAAAGGCCACGATGGATAATTCAAATCCTTTATAGGAGAAGCGCTGGGTGGTACCGGCAGACCATTTAGGCTGCGGGGAGCCCAGGATCTGGCGGTCGTTCTTAGCATCAATGAGGGTATCTTTATTTACATCTTCCAGCCTGATTTCTCCTGGCTTCAGGTTGTAAAGTTTAGCCAGCTGGGCATCCTTTTCCTGCCATACGCCGACTTTCTTAAAATCATAGTATACATAGGTAGGCTGACCCACAAACCAGGCGTTTCCAATATCGGCTGTTCTGCCATCGCCGAGCGACAGGATCTTGGACCTGTTCAGGAACATGTTGGCGTCCATTTTCCAGCTGAACCCATTAGGGTTGTCAATAATGGTGGCGCCTATTCCGAATTCAAAACCGCGGTTCTGGGAAGTACCGAGGTTCATCAGCACTTCATTAAACCCATTGCTGAACGGGAGCGATTGTGGCATGAGCAGGTCGGTAGTGCGTTGGTTGTACCATTCCACCACACCGGTGATACGGCCGTTGAGGAATCCGAAATCAATACCAATATCGGTAGAGGTGGTAGATTCCCAGGTGAGATTAGGATTACGCAGATCGAGCGGTACAAAGCCCAGTACGCCTTTATTTCCGAAGGAATAAGGAATTCTGCTCAGGTTACCCTGTGTAGCATATGGATTAATACCGGTGTTACCGATACGGCCAAAGCTGGCGCGCAGTTTCAGGTTATCCAGGACTTTCTGTTCTTTCAGCCACTTTTCACTTACCATGTTCCAGGCTGCTGCAATGGAGGGGAAATAACCCCATTTTTTGCCGGGTGCAAACCTGGAAGATCCATCCGCGCGAAGGGTGAGGGTCAGGAGATAGCGATCATCATACCCGTAGTTCAAACGGCCCATATAGGAAAGGATGGTCCAGGAACTAAGGCTGCTGGTTACGCCGGTTACGTTGAGCGACTGACCCAGGTTGTAATATTGTTGTGTTTCTACCGGGATACCTCTCACGTTGGTAGTAGAAATATCTACATTCTGACGTTGAACGCTGTACAAACCGGTGAAGCCGATATTATGTTTTTTGATCTCTTTGTTGTAGGTAACGATGTTTTCAATGGTATACGCCATGGTAGCAGCGTTTCCTTTGGTAGCTGTAGCGTCTCCACCGCCGATCAGCAGGTTGGTATTGTTTTTACCCTGGAAAAGACCATAGTTATAGTTCTGCACATCCGGACCTACGTTGAGGCGGTATTTCAGGCCATCTATGATTTCCACTTCTGCGAACAGGCTGGTGAAGATGCGGAAACGTTTCATTAATTCAACGCGGTTACCGGGTACATAATCCAGTAACGGGTTAGGCTGCTGGCTATCGCCGGTGGGATAGGTGATCAGCTTTCCATTGTCGTCGTACGGAGCGGCGATGGGCAGCATTTTCAGGGCATTGTCTATCCCGTTGTAGGTTTCGCCGTTACGTTCACTGTAAGCGCCCAACAGGGTAGCTCCCACGCGAACGCGGTCGCCGATCATCTGGTCGATGCCCACATTGAAATTATAACGCTCGTAGTCCTGCAGTTTCAGCACGCCCTGGTCTTTGAAGTAGCCCAGTCCCACGGTGTATTTTGTTCTTTCCGTACCGCCGGCTACGCTGAGGCCGTGATTGGTTTGATATCCGGGAGAGATCATCAGGTCCTGCCAGTCTACGTTTGTGCCTTTCTGGATATTCGCGTATTCAACGGTATTAAATATTTTCTTGTCGGAGGCATCGGGGTTGGCATCATCGTATTTACCGATGGTGCGGTTAGCTTCCCGGCGCATTTCTATGAAGCGGTTAGCGTCCATCATATCGGATTCGCCGAGCTGTTGTACATAACCGTAGGAGCCGGTATAGGAAACCACGGGTTTTCCTTCCTTGCCTTTCTGGGTAGTGATGAGTACTACGCCATTAGCGCCCCTGGAGCCATAGATAGCCGTTGCAGAGGCATCTTTCAAAATATCCATCGATTGTATTACTCCCGTACCGATATCGCTGAGTGTACCGGCGTAAGGGATCCCGTCTACTACATAGAGGGGGTCATTGCCGGCCCTGAGGGAGCGGCTGCCGCGGATACGCACAGTGGGTTCATCACCGGGCTTGCTGCTGTTGTTGAGTACTTCCACACCGGGAGCGCGGCCCTGCAAGGCTTGCTGCGGGTTGGTTACCGGTACGTCCTGGATAGCTTTGGTACCTACGGAGGAAATGGAACCGGTTACATCTTTTTTCTTCTGCTGGCCATATCCCACTACCACAATTTCTTCCAGTTTTTTGCGGTCTTCTGTTAAAACTACGGAAACGATTGCACGACCTTTTACAGGTTCTTCATAGGTGTTAAATCCGATGTAGGTAAATACGAGTACTGCGTTGGCGGCATCTGTAACTTTGAGCCGGAAATGTCCCTGGGCATCTGACTGGGTGCCTGCATTTTTCCCTTTGATAGAAACGGTTACGCCTACCAGTGGTTGCTTCTGGGCGTCGAGAACATTACCTTCTATGGTAATTGGGGTGCCTTGTGCCTGGGTGAGTTGGTAGAATAGCAAACATGCTATCATACAGATAAGACGTGAAAAAACTTTTTTCATAACGTAGTTTATAATGATTGTAGATAAAGAGTATTACTTTTTCGATTTTGGCTGTTGCTACGTGGATACTTTCGGAACCAAAATAAGATATTTTTACATTGCTGCAATCGTTTGCATGAATATTTTTATTTCTAATTCTGTAAAACCCCATATTGGTCAGATTATCATGTGGTTAAAAAATAAAAAATAAGATTAAAGTTTTGCAATCGGTTGTAAAAATCATTTTCATTGTTTATTTTGGTCACCTTATTCCGTTTAAGTTATGAAAAAGACGATCCTTTTATTTGGCACCCTGCTGTGTATGTATGGTGGCCTTTTCGCTCAGAAAGCCCAGTGGCAGCAGCTTTTCAATGGTAAAGATCTGAAAGGCTGGAAACAACTGGGGGGTGAAGCAAAATATAATGTGCAGAATGGCGAGATCGTGGGCACCACGGTGATGAATACGCCTAACTCTTTCCTTGCTACTGAAAAAGAGTACGGCGACTTTATCCTGGAGCTGGAATTCAAGCTGGGCAAGGAATTCAATTCCGGGATCCAGTTTCGCAGTCAAAGCAGGCCTGACTACCAGAATGGCCGTGTATTTGGCTACCAGATGGAGATTGACCCATCCGACCGTAAATGGAGCGGTGGTATTTATGAAGAAGGCCGCAGAGGCTGGCAGTACCCGATGGAACTGAACCCTGCCGGTCAGAATGCCTTTAAAAAAGACGGCTGGAACAAATACCGCATCGAGTGCCGCGGCAATGAAATGCGTACCTGGGTGAATGGCGTGCCTACTGCCCACCTGGTAGATACCGCATTACCAAAGGGTTTCATCGCTTTACAGGTACATAGCATCGGCAAAAATGCGGCAGACGACAACAAAAATATCTACTGGAAAAATGTAAGGCTGATAGAAAACCCTGCTGCTTCCCAGTATTCTCCCTACGACAACATCTACGTTGTTAATAATGTGGATAACACTATTTCCGGCCAGGAAAAGAAAAACGGCTACCAGCTGTTGTGGGACGGAAAAACCAGCAAAGGCTGGAGAGGCGTGTATAAAAAGAATTTCCCCACTGCCGGCTGGACCATGCAGAATGGTGTGCTCACCATTGGTAATTCTACGGGAGATGAAGAAGGCAGCGGCGGCGACATTATTACGGAGAAACAATACGGTGCCTTTGAACTGGAATTTACCTTCAAACTCACGCCGGGCGCCAATAGCGGGGTAAAATACTTCGTGAGCGAGTCCTACGAAACAGGAGGCAAGTCGGCTATCGGGCTGGAGTACCAGGTACTGGACGACGAAAAGCACCCGGATGCCAAATTAGGACGCGATGGAAACCGTACTTTAGCAAGTCTTTACGACCTCATGACAAGAAAACAGGAAAAACGTGCCATCAACCCTATTGGAGAATGGAACAAAGGTCGTATTATTGTGTATCCAAATAATCACGTAGAACACTGGTTAAATGGATTTAAAGTGTTGGAATACGAGCGTGGCTCCCAGGCCTTCAAGGATCTGGTGGCGATCAGCAAGTATAAAAGCTGGAAGAATTTTGGTCTGTGGCCTGAAGGGCACATCCTTTTACAGGACCATGGTAATGAGGTTTCTTTCAAAAGTATTCGTATAAAAATTCTTAAATAATATTTTTTACCTTTTTTTTCATTGTTCACTGTTCTAAATAAGCATTCCGATTCTTCGGAATGCTTTTTTTCTTGGATAAAACGGTAAATTACTACCTGTTCACAACCCATCAATATGAAAATGTTACAACGAAAAGGCTACCTCCTCCTGTCGGGGGCTTTGCTGGCCGCAGCTTGTCAGCAACCGGGCAGTCATAGTAATCCGCAGGCCACGCAGGACTCCCTGCGTCAACTGGCCACGCGGTACTACAATGAAAGCATGGCCCTGAACCCGTTGCAGGCTACCCAGAACGGGGAAAACCAATACAACGACCAGTTGCCGATAGATATCAGTGAAGGCTACCGCGCAAAAGCCGATTCTTTCTATGCCAGCTACCAGCAGGCAATCAAAGGCATTGATACAGCGGTACTCTCCGGCAACGACCGTATTACCTATGACATGTTGCAACGGGAGTTCAGCATCAACCGCGAGGGGCTTACCTTTCACGATCACCTGATGCCAGTGCAGCAGTTCACCTGCCTCCCAATCACACTGGCGCAACTGGGTTCCGGTTCTTCCGCCCAACCTTTTAAAACGCTAAAGGACTACCATAACTTCATGCATCGTATGGAGCGCTTTGCCATATGGACCGACACAGCCATCGCCAATATGCGCAGGGGAATGGCCACCGGCTATGTATTGCCGCAAAGCCTGGTGGTGAAAGTGATTCCGCAGGTAACAGACCTGGCAAAAAAAGATACTGCCAACAACGTATTCTATTCGCCGCTGAAAACGATCCCGGATTCGCTGGATGCAGCCACCAAAGTAACCCTGGTGAAAGAGTACAGCGCGGCCATTGAAACATACATCCTGCCTTCTTTTGCAAAGCTGCGCGACTTCATGCAGCAGGAATACCTCCCTAAGGCCCGCACCAGCAGCGGCATTGGCGCTATTCCTGATGGTAAGGCGTATTATGCTTTCCTGATAAAAAGCTGGACGACCACCGACCTTACCCCCGAAGAAATTTTTGCTTTGGGAGAAAAAGAAGTGGCACGGATCCGCGGTGAAATGGAAGCAGTGAAGAACAGCACTGGCTTTAAAGGCGATCTGCCGGCCTTTTTTGCATCGGTGCGTACTGATAAGAAGCTGCGCATCTTTAAAACACCTGCTGCTGTCCTGGATTCTTTCAAAGCCATCGAGGACAAGATCATGCCGGGTGTAAAAAAGATGTACGGTCATCTTCCCAAAACAAAATTTGAAATCCGCCAAACCGAAGCTTACCGGGCTGCTTCCGCCTCCGCAGAGTATATGCAGGGCAGCGCCGATGGTACAAGACCGGGCGTATTTTACGTGCCTATCCTTGATGCAACGGACTTTTCATATACCGGTATGGAATGCCTTTTTTTACACGAGGCCATTCCAGGTCATCATTTCCAGATTTCCCTGCAACAGGAAAACGACTCCCTGCCTAAGTTCCGCCGTTTCTCGTGGATTGGCGCCTATGGCGAAGGTTATGCCCTGTATTGTGAAAGTTTAGGAAAAGAACTGGGATTATACACCGATCCATATATGTACTTTGGCCGTTTAACAGATGAAATACACCGGGCTATTCGTTTAGTCGTGGATGTTGGTTTGCATACCAAAGGCTGGACCCGTGAGCAGGCCATCAAGTATATGATGGATAATGAGCCGGTATCCACACAGGAAGCTACCGCTGAAATTGAGCGGTACATGGCCATTCCCGGCCAGGCGCTTTCCTATAAGATCGGGGAACTGAAGATCCGCGGACTGCGGAACCAATATACAAAGTCGCTCGGCAGCCGGTTCAGCTTATCATCTTTTCATGATGAGTTGCTGAAAGATGGTTGTGTGCCACTGTCGGTGCTGGAACAAAAAATGGCGCGCTGGGCAGCTGCCCAACCTTAGTAAAGGCTTATCCATATTGACTTTCGGCTTGTATTACACCCCTGGGGGTGATAGTACAAGCCGAAACTTTTTTGCCTGGAAGGGATTAAATTTCGATTAAGAAAAAAAACGATGTTCCCTTGAAATACCCGCTGGTACAGGGCAAAGGAATTTCCTGCCGGAAGGAAAGTTCATTTTAACATTCAGGATTGGTTTTTATTTCCTATTTTTATAGGGCAGTTTCATTCACTATTTACAGCTTAGATTTACGTTAACCACACATACTTCATATTTTAATATGTTAGTCTGTGCATGTAAACTATTGACACATGTCGTCCTTAAAAAACGGCCCTAAATAATATTCTTTTAAAACCTGCTGCTATGTTTGATCATACCCTTGATCTGTGCCGGTCACTTCCGGCTGTCATCACTGAACAAAAGTGGGACAACGAATTGCGCTTTTACGTAGGCGAAAAATTATTCTGCATGATATCCCTGGAGCCGCCTCACCGGGTATCGTTTAAGTGCAGTCAATCGCAGTTTCATGAATTGATTTCGAGACCTGGTATTGTACCGGCCCCTCACCTGGCGCGGTATCACTGGGTGCAGCTGAAACAGGAAGATATGCTGCCGGCTACCGAGCTGGAAACATTCCTGCAAAATGCCTACGAAATTATCGTGAGCAGCCTGCCCCCTTATGAGCAGGAAGCCATCCATAAGATGAAGGCGCATGCCTGATTACTTCCAGATAGTAAAGAAGATATCGTATACCCCAAATACGATAAGGGTAAGTGCAAATAATTTTTCGAGGACGGGCGTTTTCATTTTCACCGCCGTTTTGGCTCCCAGCCAGGAAGCAGGGAATGCAGTAAGCGACAGCAGCAGCGCTATATTCCAATCTATATGACCCAGCCACCAGTGCGTTAAAGCGCCGGGTATGGATAAAACAGCCGATAACACTACCGCACAGGCCAGCGCCTGTTTAATGGGCATTTTTAATTTCTTTATAAAGAAAGAGCTAAACAATATCCCACCGGCATTTGCCAGCAGCCCTGATAAAAACCCGATAAACAAAGCGGCTACCACTAATTTACCCGCCGGCACGTCTTCACTTACCACGGTTAATTCACCAGTTGATTTACTGCGCAGAAAGGAATACATGAGCGACATACCTGTGGCCATGATAAAGAGGGCTGTCATGATCATCAGTGTTTTGCCGGGCAGGTAACTGCTGAGCCAAGACCCAATGACAGTGGCCGGGACACCGAAAGCAGCCCCCAGCAGGATCACCCGTTTATTAAACAGTTTCTCCTTACTGTATACTGCCGTGGCAGATAAAGTACTGGTGATAGACGCCGGCAGCGGCGATGCCAGTGCAAAAAACGGGTTTACGCCTGCAAAGATCTGCAGGGCTGGTGTGCTGATGGCACTGCCCCCTTTCCCTAATAAACCGGACAAATAGCCTACTACTAAGCCTATCAGCAATACTGACAGGTACTGAGATTGTTGTAAAAACTCCATTCAAATCATCCCTCCGGGGAACGCGCAACTTTTGTGGTTGGTGTGGTTGGTTATAAAAATTACAGGTAGGTCAAAAGTAGGGGATCATTATTAATTACAACGATAACTAAAAGTTATGGGGGATAACAAGATATTATATTTATTGTTAGCCTATAAACCCAATAGGAGAAAGGGTTTATAACTTCGTAAAGATAGGAATTCCGGGTAATAGTACAAGCATTTTTTTTTACAAATTTTGTGCTTGCAGCACTATTACCCGGAACCCGTTTTACTGATTTATGCTTTCGGTGTCCAGCCTTTTTCATACTCCCTTTCCCACATTTTCATGGCTTCCTTATCGTTCAGGATATGGCCATTGGAAGGATCGGTATGAAGGATGCGGCCCGTGCGTTGCGCTATATTGCCTAGCAGGCAAAGCAGCGTACTACGGTAACCGATATTGATTTCGGAGTTGAGGGTAGCGTTGCCGCGGATACTTTCCAGGAAGTTGTTGATATGCACGGCGTCATAAAACTCACCGGCGGGACTAACGGTATTGGTTACACTCTGGTTAGGATTGGCGGCCTGTTTTACTTCTTTGATCACTTTACCTTTGGTGTCGATCAGTTTGTAGCTGTCGCCGCCGGAATTATACAGGCTTCCGTTTTCGCCAAACAGGGTAAATCCGCGGCCGCTGCCTTCCAGGTTAAACGGGCTACAGCTGCGGCCTTCCCAGGCGATGGCTTTATTGCCTTCAAACTCGAAGTTCAGGGTTTGGGTATCCGGTGTTTCCCAGTCGTCCTTGGCATAAGCATACCGCCCACCGGCAGAAGTGACTTTGGTAGGGAATTCCACATCCATAAACCAGCGGAGGCAATCCAATTCGTGGGTGGCGTTGTTGCAGGTTTCGGAGGTACCCCAATGCCAGCGCCAGTGCCAGTTGTAGTGTACAATGTTATCCAGGTAATCGCGGCGGGGAGCGGGTCCCTGCCACAGGTCCCAGTTGAGCGTACCTGGAACCGGGATCTTTTTCCCAATACCAATGGGTTCGCGGTTATTTACATACCACCCGCGGCCATAATACACTTTTCCCAATACGTTTTGCTCTTTCACTTCTTTTACTGCCTGCTGGAGATTAGGCCAGGAGCGGCGCTGGTTTCCCATCTGCACGAGGCGGTTGTGTTTTTTTGCCGCTGCCAGCAGTATTTCGCCTTCGCCCGGATTGTGTGCACAGGGTTTTTCCACGTACACATGCTTACCTGCCGCCGTGGCCATGATGGCCGCAGGAGCGTGCCAGTGGTCGGGCGTTGCCACGATGAGTGCATCAAAATCTTTCCGTTCCAGTAGTTTCCGGATGTCCTTAACTACTTCCGGTTTGCGGTCCTGAGCGCCCGCAATGGCCTTGAGCCCTTTGGCGATGGCGCCGTCTTCCACATCGCAGACATAGCCTATTTCAGCTCCGGGCAGTTTCGCTGCACACTGTGCCAGCCAGTTGCCCCTGGAGTTAACGCCCATTACACCCAGTACCAATTTGTTGCTGGGGGCATTTTTTCCAAATACGGGGAAATTGAGGATGGTTAATCCTGCTCCCAATCCGGCCATGCTACCGGTTTTGAGAAAATCTCTTCTTTCCATAACGGTGATATTATTTATTCGTTTCAATCGGTTGCATGAATGTAGAAAAATAAATCAGTGATGGGGAGTTTTTTTGATGAGCGCGAGTTTTGTCTTGAACGCGAGTTTTGTCTTGAGCACTGATTACGCTGATTTTGCTGATTTAGTTTTTGGATTTTGGGAGATTTTTGGATTATTTAGACGGTTTTTGGGAGATTTTTGGGAGATTTTTGGGAGATTTTTGAGGATGGAATATGGATAGGTGGATGATACTTTGGATATGAAGCAAAGTTAGATAGGTGATGCTAAGCAAATGCTTTGAACATGCTTAGGACATGAAGTAAACGCGCTCTTGATGCGGAGATGAGGTGGACTTGATCGGTAACTGATTGTTTATCATTGGGTATAGGCGGTTTTTTGAAGCTGCTTAGAACAGCCCTGTAGTCGTAACCAGATGGTTATGAATAAGTTAATACAACCGGAGGATTATTTACCTGCCGGCTGATTACTGATCATTGCGGAGCCGTTATTTGCCTGTCAGCTGGTTCCAGATAACCCCGTACACGTCTGTTGCCTGAAGCTGCGACTTGGGAGCGGGTTGGGAACTGATGACCACCGGGTGATAGGCGGGGTTTTCTTCGATCCTGCCGTGAGAGCCTTTAATGAGGGTTGCATCGAGCGGGATGACGTTCATCAGGTAGCGGAAACCCAATTTCTTTTTGAGCAATTTTCCTGCCGCTTTCAGCTTAATGAGCGGGTCTGCGGGGTCCATGAACATCTCTACAGGATCATAACCCGGTTTACGGAATATATCTACAATTCGGGCGAAATCGGGGGCTTTGTTGTCATCCATCCAGTAGTAGTACGTGAACCAGCTGTTGGCATCGGCTACGGCAATGAGTTCGCCGCTGCGGCTGTGATGGAGATGATGTTGCCGTTTGCCTTCCCGGTCCAGCACCAGTTGTACACCCGGCACCTTTTCCAGGATGGAGCGTACTTTTTTATAACAGGAAGGATCATTGATATAGATATGCGCGATCTGGTGATCTGCTACTGCGAATGCTTTGGAGGCGCCTGCATCCAGCAGTTCGAGGCCATTTTCCACACGCAGGGCCAGCAGCCCTCCTGCCCTCAGAATCCTGTTAAGATGCACGGGGTTATTCACATTGGTAATGCCGTATTCCGACAGTACAATCGGATCACAATTCTTCTGCTGATAATAAGTAATCAGCTGTTTGCATACCGCATCAATTTCTGCCAGTTCCTTTGCATTTTTTACCGGGTCCTGTCCGAATTTCTGCAGGCAGTAATCGAGATGGGGAAGGTAAATAAAAGTAAGGGTAGGATCGTATAGTTTATCCGTGAGGATAGACGCATCAGCGATCCATTGGCTTGATTTTATGCTGGCTGTGGGACCCCAGTAATTAAACAGGGGGAACTTGCCGAGTTGTTCGGTGAGATAATCCCGGAGTGTAGATGGAGAAGTATAGCAATCGGGCACTTTACGGCCATCGGAAAGATAGTTGGGACGGGGTGTCAGTGAGTAGTCCACGTTCGCGTACATGTTGTACCACCAGCACATTTGTGAACAGGTAAAAGATGGATCCAGTTTGCGGGCACGGTCCCATATTTTGGGAGCGTCTACCAGCCGGTTGGATTGTTTCCAGAACTTAACTTCCGCATCGGTTCTGTCGTACCAGCCATTGCCTACTATTCCATGCTCACTGGGCCATTCGCCGGTAAGGTACGTGCTCTGTACAGCCGTAGTCACCGCAGGTAACATAGGCATTACGGTGGCCAGGTGCCGCTGTTGTGTATAGGCCTTTAAAAAAGGCAGGTACTCCAGCAAAGAAGAGGAGAGCCCTACTACATCAATTACTACTGTCTTTCTCATATATTCAATCGCCGTTACAATTCCGGCATAAAGCTATAATACCGGGGGGACAATTCCAAGATTGCGTGTTGCCGCCGGGGCTACCGGTGTTTATCCGGTGGCACCGCGCGGCACTATACAAAGATACTTATAACTGTTCCCTTATCCAGTTCAGCTCACGGGAAACGGATAAAGACATCTCCTGTTTAAGGGCGGGTGGTAACACGTCCCAGGTATATGTTTCCGCCTCCATGTGCTGTGTAAAAGGATGTTCCCGTTGTATGGCCAGTACTTGTTTTATGTCTTCCTGCGTGGATTGCAATACACCGAATTTATCGAGGAACACCGGTACATGAAAATGGGAGCGCCATTCTGTAACAGCTGCATTATTTTCATCTGCCAGCGCTTCCGGTAAGTCGGGATAATGAATAAAAGTGCCGTCCTTTCTTTTCGCGATCACCTGGTGCAGGTATACCGGTTCATTGAATTTACGGAAGGCGTCTGTTACTTCGTTGCGTGCGGTGGTATCTGCGGGCATATCGGCTTTCAGTGCCGCGCTGATCTGCAGTTTGCCGATCTTCAAACCATGATGCCGCATACGTTCGATGACCCGCTGAGGCGCTTCGTATACAAGTGCAAAATGGCAAACATCGTAACACAGCTGAATATGCGTTTTGATGATATCGGCTGCTGCCTGGTCATCTTCTATATTAAATTTCTCTTTGATAAACGGGATGCCGGCAGGCAGTAAATTTTCGAAGTACCAGTTAATATACTCGCTGGTATTTTCCATCATGCCATCGGGTTCCGGCTCAATATCGAGGTGCATCAAAGGGCCGCCGCTGCGATGTGTGCGCACCAGCTGTTCCAGCACCAGCAACATATTCAGCGTAGCGCTTTCTGTGTAAGAATTCTTGTCTTCTTCGCAGCGGTTGCACCAGTGTTTATATCCGAGCGGATTGGTGGAAATACCTCCTTCCATACCTTCGGGCAGCAATGCTGCCAGGATCCTGAACAGGCGGATGGTATAGGCTACGCGGTCAGCGCTGGTCCAGTCGGGCGCATGTACCTGGTCTTTTACCACTACGTTGTGAAAGCCGCCGTAAGGAAAACCGTTCATCGTAAACACATAGCAATCCTCTTCCCGGAGCCATTGCTGAAATGCTTTCAAAGGCGCTTCCTTGCTTAGTTCCAGGCTGGCGGTATTAGCCAGTCGCAATCCTATTCCAAAAGGTTTATCTGGTGATACCTGTTGTTTAATGGCAGGTATAAATTTTTTGAGTTGCGCAAAATGGTCGTCCCAGTTTTCGCCGGGATGAATATTTGTGCAGTAGGTAAGATGTCCTGCAGCTGTTTTCATTACTGATTATTTTTGCAGATAGCTACTGCTTTATATAATAAGTTAAGGTCCATTTCATGCACTTCTTCTCCTTTTCCTACTGCGCGCAGCAGGGAAATTGTTAAGCGGCCACCGAGATGTTCACGGAATTCTTCCAGTCCTGCTACCACCGGAGAAGGCTTACCATCCTGCATTTCCAGCAAAGGATGCCATACCGGCAGTTTCATATTTTTTAATACCGTGAGAATGCGGTGCATGTCTTTTTCGGAGAGCCATCCTAACAGGAACGAGTATACGCTGTCGACCGCAATACCGATAGATACTGCTTCACCATGACGTAATTCAAAGTTGGTGAGTTGCTCCAGTTTATGTGCGCTCCAGTGACCGAAGTCCAGCGGGCGGGAGGAGCCGCTTTCAAACGGATCGCCGGCGCCGCCGATATGTTGGATATGCAGTTCTGCGCAGCGGTAAATAAGTTCGTGCATAGCGGTCATATCACCGCCGGTTAGCGCCACTGCATTTTCTTCTATGCGGTTAAAGAAAGCGGCGTCTTTAATAAGGGCTACTTTCACGGCTTCCACCATGCCGGAGCGCCAGTCGCGCGGGTCCAGGGTGGTTAAAAATACCGGGTCGTTGAACACGGCTGCGGGCGGCGCAAAGGAACCGAGGAAATTTTTCTTCCCCTTATAGTTTACGCCGTTTTTCACGCCAACGCCGGAATCGTTTTGCGACAGTACGGTCGTTGGAATCCTGATATGTTTCACACCGCGGTGTGAAATTGCGGCGGCAAACCCCACGAGATCCAGCAGGGAACCGCCGCCGATGCCTATCACATAGGAGTGGCGGTCGATGCTATATTTATCGATGGCATCGACCAGGCTGAAAAGCAGGGGCAGATCATTTTTCACACCTTCGCCCCCGGCGATGGTGATGATTTCAGGGGCCAGCTGAAAGCCGCGCACCTGTTGAAAGTACTGATTGATCTGTTGGGTTAGTTCCGGGTGATGCGTTGCAACGCCACCATCCAGTATAACGAGTAATTTCTTAACGTATGCACTCTCTGCTTTTGATTCCAGGAAGGTAGCTAAACAGGTGTTGGCAGGATCGAATAAATTACTGCTAAAGAAAACACCGTAAGAGAAGTTGACATTGAAGTTTTGTTGAATATATTCCATGGCTAAATCCGCATCATCTGACTAAAAAAAACTATAGCCTTTAAAAGTACATAGAAAAACGTGATTTTTTACAAAGAAAAAGGCCCCGGGAACGGAGCCTGTTTTTTTGGGGTTAGTCTGTAGAATCAATTTATCGGTATGCAAAGAAATTTGTTTTACCCGGTTTTAGCTACGGTATAAACCATTATTTTATAAATTGCGTAGTTCTACTTATATGCGCAGGGCACCCGCCAATGCCTTACCAGCAGGCAATCTACGTAGTTCCCCCGATCTCCTGATCCGCTCCTGCTTCCGTTCATCCCATACGCTGTTGCGTATTAAAACAGAAATACTGAACTTTAGGCCGCTGTAGAAATGAACGACGGTTTCACAGTCTGAGAATTAAATTGTTTGACCAAAAAAACATGGGACGCCCATGTTGTTAACCCTGTAACATCGGTTGTATTTCACATCTTTTGTTGCATGCTGAGCATTTGTCAACGCACTGCGCGATGGCGGGTAATAGCTTTCCGGCTGTTATCCGCCGGGGCATTCATTGTGCGTAATAACCGGTAACCTTGAATTATTAACAATAACAGCCTTCCGGGCTGTAAAAGTGAATCAGAAATGCTGAGAATATTACTTTTTGTTTGTTGTATTTCGATGGGCAGCGGCGGGGTGCTGCAGGCATCCCCGTTTCCTGCGGATGACAGTGTGTTGCAAACGATTAACCGGCAGCCGGCAGGTGCAAACCAGGTACAGGCGCTGATTGACTATGGCTGCCGGCTTTTTCCTTACCAGCTTGATAAGTCGGCTGCCGTCTTCATGCGTGCCTTGCGGATCAGCAGGCAATTGGGGTACCATAAAGGGGTAGCCGATTTTGCGTGTTACTATATGTATATCCAGGATATGCGGGGGCAGTATTTGCAGTCGCTGTACATGCTGAAGCAGGCGGTGATCATTTATGCTTCCCTAAAAGATACGCTTAGCCAGGTGAGGGCCATCAGCTATTGCGGGATGGAATACCAGCAGATGGCGAATTTCCCGGCAGCTGCGGCGGCTTACCTGGAAGCGCTGAAACTCGCCGATGCGGCGAAAGACAGCGCCAGCACGGGCATGATCATGAACTATTTATCGGATGTTTTTATTTCCCTGGGAGATTATAAGAAGGGGTTTAATTATGCGGTGCAGGCTTATAATCATGGGCGCCGGCTGGGCAGCAATTCGCGCATGGCGGCGGCCCTGCTCAACCTTGGAGAAAGTAAAAGCCGGGAGGGTAACTATACGGCTGCCGGCAGGTATTTCAACCGGGCGCTGGAGCTTGGTAAAAAAGCTGGCGACCAGCTGCTGGTACTGAATGCGCTTACTGCAACCGGGCGGGTATATACTGATCTTTCGCAACATGAGCAATCCTTGCGAACCTTTGAAAAAGCGCTGCTTATTTCCACTGATGATCCCGGGCTTGAAAACCGGATGCAGTTATACATGGGATATGCCAATGCCCTTTACCGGAGCGGGAAGCACCCCGCTGCCGGTATTTATCTACAGAAAACAATTACCCTGGCCAGGCAATATTATGCGGGCGATGAACTAAGGCGGGCTTACCTGGCGGCATCCGACAATGAAGCCGCGCAGCAGCATTACCAGCGGGCCTTTCACCTGCGGAAGGCTTATGAGCAGCTGAATGATTCACTGGTAGGGAATGCCACCAGGCTGAATGTACAGCAGCTGGAAATGCAGTACCAGTCTGAGAAAAAAGACAGGGACCTGGCGGAGAAAAAATTAGAGCTGATCCGGAAAGACCTGCTGTTACAGCGGAAAAACAGGTGGCTTGGTTTCATCTTTGCCGGCGTAATACTGATCCTGGTTGGTTCTTTCCTGATATGGCAGAAATTACTGCACCGGCACCGTTTACAAAAACAGCAGCTTCAAACGTTGGAAGTAGAAAAAACCGTACAGGTGCTGGAGGCAATGATGCAAGGCGAGGAAAAAGAGCGCACGCGCTTGTCGAAAGACCTGCACGACGGCGTTGGCGGGCTGTTATCCGCCGTGAAAATGCATTTCTGGGCGCTCAAATATGAACGTACTTTTCTGCAGCAGGACAAAGGTTTTAACCATGCGCTCAGCATGCTGGACGACGCCATTGGTGAAGTCCGGAAAACTGCCCATAACCTGATGCCTGAAATCCTTTCCAGGATGGGGCTTGCGGGTGCGCTGGAATTATTCTGCCATAATGTGAGTCACTCCCGGAAGCTGCAGATCACGTTCTATACTTCCGGCGACATGCAGCGGTTCAGGGGCAACTTTGAATTATCGGTATACCGGATTGTGCAGGAGCTGATCAATAATGTGATTAAGCATGCCCATGCTACCGAAGCCCTGGTTCAACTTACGCAACATGACCAGTTGCTTACCATTACCGTAGAGGACAATGGCGTTGGCTTTGAAGATATCGCGAAAAGCACGACCGGTATGGGATTAAAGAATCTTCATACGCGGATCAAATCATTAAACGGACACCTAACGCTGACGGCTATACCGGGTTGCGGCACAACGGCATATATAGAATTTAATATTGCCATTATGCAGCTGATGGAAGTGCAGTCATCGTTTTAATTTAAAAAGAAGATGAGTATCAAACTGGCTATCATGGATGATCACCTGCTGGTGATCAGCGGCATCAAGGCGATGCTGACGCCTTACCCGCACATTTGCGTTGTTTATGAAAGCAACCGGCCGGGCGCGCTGATGGAGGCTTTACCCGGTATACAACCCGACGTGTTATTACTGGATATCCAGATGCCTGAAATAGATGGCATAGCGCTTTGCAAGCAGGTGAAGAAAAAGCATCCGTCTGTAAAAGTGATTGCGATCAGCAGTTTTATGGAATCGCATTATGTGAAGCAAATGCTGCGTAATGGCGCCGCCGGCTACCTGTTAAAAGGCACTGATCCGGAAACGCTTATCCGCGCTATTGAGGAGGTGCATGCCGGCGGGCAGTTTCTCGACGACCTAATCAGGAATCAGATAGTGAATGAAGCCATTACCGGTCAAAAGCGCATTAATTACGAGATTCCACTTACGCGCAGGGAAAAGGAAATACTGAAACTGATTGCGGACGAATATTCCAACCAGGAGATTGCAGACCTGTTGTTTATCAGTTTGCGTACGGTGGAAACGCACCGGTTAAATCTTACGCAGAAGCTTGCGGTGAAGAACACCGCCGGGCTGGTAAAAGAAGCGATGAAGCGGGGAATAGCGGAATAGCTATCACCGGAATAATGGTGCCGGTACCCGGCTTGTGGCCGGACACCGGTAATGTGATCAGGTGACGGCAAATATTTTACCCAGTACCAGGGATATCGGTAACAATAATATTACGGCAATTGCGAATGGTATAGTAGCAAAAGCGGCCACCCAGGCGGCATTCATGGCAATCAGTGCGATGATTCCTCCTTTCACTGCCTTTCCTATATTTGGACCCGAAGGGTTTTTCATGGCTTTGAAAAGCGGCACATTGATCATAATAATAAACAGCGCGATAAAAGGCAGTGCCAGCCAGAAGCGGTGGTGCATATATGCCAGGATACCCATTGTAATATATACCAGTGCATAACATACAGCGGTAAAGCGCAGGCTTTTCACGCTTCCACCATGTACTTCTCCCCTGCTGATGTTGGTAACAGCGGCGATATAGAGAATGGGGATGAATCCCATCCACCAGTATATTTCCAGCATTTCCGGTACAATACTGATGCCCAGCAGGAGGTTAAGTCCGCGGCAAAGTCCCATGTTGAGGGGGCCGAGGAAGGAATGATGTTTCCCCCATTTATCATAAACGAGTGCGCTGGCAGCTACGCCGATGGCGAGCCAGCCGGCATAGCCGGTAAGGCGGCCTACGGAAAAAGCGGCCAGGATACCTACCAGGAGCAGGTAGCTACCGAGGATAATGGCCTGTGTTTTTGAGATTACCCCGCTCGGGATGGGCCTTTCCGGGCGTTCTGTACTATCCAGTGTGGCATCAAATACATCATTGAATACCACGCCACCACCATAGAGCCCCATGGTGGCGAGGCACAGGCATACCACCGGCAGCGTAAGATCCAGTGTAACAGTACTGAACGTAACATTTATAAAATAGGCCGACACAGCGACGCCTGCCAATATATCTGCTATTGCAGTTACGATGTTGGCTGGTCGCATCAGGCGTAGGTATCCAAATAATTTGCTAACAATATAACTCACCGCGTAATTAGGTTTTCATGGTTCATTGCCAGCAGGGACGAAGCTGTCAGGCCGTTACCGGATGATGGTTGTGTTTTTATCAATTCGAGGCTGCTGTCCTCCACGTAGTATAGAGCTTCCGTTAAATTTCTCACTTTGATCAATATTTGCTGCTACATCAAAATCTGCTTCATTAATCTGGCCGCTCTGCGCAAAGGCTTTTACAGCATTGGTGTAAGTTACCAAATGAATGTCATTCAAGTCAATACCACTTTCGTGCATTAAAGCGGCGGTTTTGGGAACTGCCAGGGGATCGCTGATTCCCCAGTCCGCAGCGGAATTCACCATAATACGTTCACTTCCATACTGTTTAACCACGGCTACCATGCGTTCATTCCCCATTTTAGTGAATGGATAGATGGTAAACGCAGCCCAGAAGCCACGATCGAGCACTTCTTTGACTGTTTCCTCGTTATTATGGTCTACAATGATCATGTGAGGCTCCAAACCATGTTCCAGTGCAATATCCATACTGCGCTGGGTTCCTTTTTTCTTATCGCGGTGGGGGGTGTGAATTTGTACGGGGAGCCCTGCTTCTTTGGCCAGTTCCAGCTGGGCGCGGTAATATTTTTCTTCCAGGGGGGTTTGGTCATCGAAACCGATTTCGCCCACGCCTACTACGCCTTCTTTATAAATAAACTGCGGTAGTATTTCCATTACTGCTTCTGCGAGCTTTTCGTTATTGGCTTCTTTGGAGTTGAGGCCAATGGTGCAATAGTGTTTGATGCCGAACTGGGAAGCGCGGAAACGCTCCCATCCCAGGAGGCTGCTGAAATAATCGCGGAAGGTATCTACGCCGGTGCGTGGTTGTCCTAACCAGAAAGCGGGTTCAATGATGGCTACTACGCCTGCATCGGCCATTGCCTGGTAGTCGTCGGTAGTACGGGCGGTCATGTGCACATGCGGATCAAAGAAGCGCATGCCTTTTATTTTATTAAGATAAGCGGGGCTATAGGTGAGTGGTTGAAGATCTTTTTCTGTTAAGTCATGAATTCCGCACATATCTGATCAGTTTTAATTTAATTATTTAATTATTTTTTGTGCCAGGGTATCCCAGGAGATAGTACCGGCGTGTATTTCTGCCTGCAGTGCCGGGTCTGTGGCCAGCAATGCTTTAGCGGGTTCGTAATGGCATTGGGCACAAACGAGTGCAGCGGCTTCTTTTTCAGCGCTGTTGACGGAGTGCCAGATGCGGGTAATGTCGGCAAAGTTACCTTCGTTTACAAAATTCACCAGCAGCCGCCACTGCATGGGATCGAGCGTTCTGCCGGCGGCCCATCTTTCATGGGCAAAGTCCACGAGAATGCCGGCCAGTGCAGCATTGGCTCTTTCATCCAGCCCGGTGATCCTGTGTAATGGTTTATCGGTAAAGATGGCTTTCATGACCAGCTGGTTCCAGGCGGGTTCCGGGAGATACTCGGCCGGGTAAGGATTGTGCAGCATAATGGCTTCCTGTACAATACCAATATTGGACCTGATCCCTTCCGACGTGCGGGCGATCCATTCTTCCGGCCAGGGCAACAGCGGGAGTGCGCTGTATAAAGCTGCCAGCTCATTCATTTCCGCGCCATTGAAGAGGTTTTCCAGCACCTCCAGGTACATGGCTTTGTTTGTTACCGGCAACCGGAGCAGCCACCATACCCGTACGAGGCGGTCTAACGTCCATCCATGTACGAATAATGACGGTCGCAGCGCTTGCAACTGTTCATTTTCCGTTGCGGAAAGATGGATCAATTCTTTACCTGTGAAGCGCGGAATAGCTGTGAAAGTTTGATTAAACTGCGGGATGGCACCGGTTTGCTGTTGTAGCTGCAAACGTTGTTGCAGCCAGGTATTCGCTTTTTCGTTTCCGTTGTTCCTGATGATCGTTCCAAGCAGCGTGCTCACTTTATCCTGATCGTATACATATTCAGCCACTGACATATCCTGTTTAAAATAATAATGCTGATTTCCCAATAAAATTAACCAGTAATAATGGGATTTTAAGAATCCGGCCACTTTTTTATGATAGATGGCAAAAAAAGAAGATTAAACCGTTCACATCAATGGTTGAACGATGGGATATGCCCCAAAATAAAAGAGAGGCATTACTGCCTCTCCTTCCGCCATTCTAAAACCTGATTATACATCAGGATATCTTTAGCCACGGTGCCTCTGACGACAGGCACAGCGCAATAAGGTATATGTTGGGAAAACGTTGATCAAGAACGATGGCACTTTAAAGATCTGTAATATATGAGTGCTCTTCCTATAAATTCAGATCCGGCAATAAAGCAAAAATCCATGCAGCAATAAATACGGCCGTAAGATACATATTTCTCCTTTCATTCCAAATAAACAAGTGATTTTTACGTTCCGTTTAATGCACAGCATTGTTCTGCAATACTATAAACGGCTGATACTCTTTCCAGTCAGGCTTATAATCATCAAGTATAATAAAACCCTGCGCATAGTTTCCTAGTACAATATCCTGATCGCCATCGTGATCATAATCTTTCACATCCATGCAGATCCACCTTCCTTCCTTCTCCAGTGGCGGTGAATGGGAAATAAACGTAAGTGGTTTATTTCCACCTTCAAAGAAAATAAATTTCTCTTCCGGGCGGTGTTTAAAATCAGCAAAAAAGGCGATGGAAGCAATATCCAGTTTACCATCACCATTAAAATCCGCTGCCACTGCCTTTGTACAGCCATTCACCGGGTAATGCCATGCTTCTGTATACTTGTTATTTCCGTCATTCAGGTAGACGAATAATCCGTGATAAGGTTTAAGCACCATAGAAAAATCTGCATTGTCACCGCAGGTATATAAAATATCCAGCCTTCCATCTCCGTTAAAATCTGCCAGTTGAAACCCGGTAGAACCATTAACAGGAGGGAATTTCAGCAGGTTGGTAGATACAAAGCCACCTTTCCTGTCGTTTTCAAATAACCAGATCCCTTCATCACCAGCGGCGAACAATACCATAAAGTCCGTATAGCCGTCGTGGTTAAAATCGCCGGTTTCTGCATGGATAGCGCCGGGCACTTCCCATATGGGAAATTGCTGGTACTTGTGGTCTGGTAACTGTTTCAGCCAGTAGAGGCCTCCCTGGTTATGTCCGAATGCGCACACCAGCAGGTCTGGCAGACCATCTTTATCAAAATCTGCCTGCAGGGTTTGTACCGGTCGTTTGAGGAAAGCCATGAGGTCGTGCTGCCTGCTTTCCGCGTCGTTGGGCCGGATGCTGGTAATAATGCCGGCAGGCGCGTCCAATGCGCGCATGTTGCCTATTTCTGTGAGTATGGCCTGTTGTTGTCCTGCAGTATCTTTTACAAAAAGTATATCAACAGCAGGGGAAGGTAAATTCCGGATGTTAACGACTTGTAAATTTTCGTCCCACTGTGTGAGTGTGTTGGTGAGACCATCGCTGGTCATGAGGTGGCCATTGTCCGGATTAAAGGCCACCATGGTGGTAGCTACGGGGACGGTATCTTTCAGTGCCGGGTGTTTCAGGGTAAAGAAGGACCAGTCGCGTTGCAACGGCTGCGGTATTTTTTCTGCCGGCAGTTTATCCGGGGCGGTATGTTCATAGTATGCCACCAGCAGTTCCCAATCCTGGATCGAAATAAGCCCTGGCTTTTCGCCGGGCATTGGCGGGTAATAAGAATGCTCTCCCCACACTTTAATGCCCAATTTGGGGGCCATAGCGGGCAATACATGCTTTGTCCAGGTTTCCTTATCCAAAAGGTCGGAAGACACCGGCAAATGGCAGCCGGAGCAATATTTATCTGCCAGGGCTTTTCCTTTTTCTTCCGGGGTAGGGGTATGACAGCTGATGATGATGACAAGGCAGGTGGTGATTAAAAATAAAGCGGCGAGACAATACCGGTTCCTCATTGGTTGGTTGGTCATCAGTGAATATTTTAACGGGCATTGTAAAGTACTAAAATGTTATATAAAAACGAATGCAGCGAAAAAGATCGCTGCATTCGTTTTGTTTAAAAAGGGCGACAGATATAGCTATTAATAATTCGGGTTCTGATCGAGTACTCTTACTCCGCCCACCATTGTCAGATCGATCTGGCGTTGCGGGATGGGGAAGTATTCATTTTTCCCTTTTGTAAAATGTCCACCTTTCAGGTCGTCGGTGATGGCTGATTCGTATTGAATAAACGCATTCAGCGCCACATCGGCAATGCCCCAGCGAACGAGATCGAAGAAGCGGTGGCCTTCTGTAGCCAGTTCCAGTTTACGTTCAAAATAGATGGCTTTTAATGCCTGGTCTTTACTTGAAAAAGTAGCGGTGTACCTGCCTATTTTATAATTAGCTGCCATTTGTGTTGGATCGAAACCTAACATGGGTTTCGTATTGTCTTTATATTTATGGAGCCAGTTTTCAGGGTGATTGATCATCCTGTCGCGGATCTGGTTTACCAGAGCAGTGGCTCCCGGGAGGTCACCGGTTTGGGCATGGCATTCAGCGGCCATGAGGATAACGTCGGCAAAGCGGATCAGCAGTACGTTGATGGCAGATCCTGGCGCCCAGGAGTGAGCATCTTTGTATTTGTCCTGGTTGAACTGCCAGTACACCATTTTCTTTGGTGCATAAGGGCCGGCATATTTCTGGTCCCTGATCCAGTTAGCACCGGGGTGATTGCCCCAATCGTGATAAGGCAGTCCGCGGCGACCAACGGTCCAGTCGAGGCGTGGATCCAGTGTACCTGTTTCCGGTGTGAATGCAGTGCTGGAAACAATGCCCTGATCGTTTTTCACGGGATTTGCGTTCCAGGTGTCGAGGTTAGGCAGCCCGGTGGCGGGGTCTGTACGGTATGAGTTTACGAGGTCCTGGGTAGGCTGATAGAATCCGCAGCAGCCGAAGGGGCTGTTGTAGGGGAAGTTCAGCATTTCTCCCTGGTTTGCGTTTGCGATGGTATTGGTACCATCGTTTGCGGTCATTTGAATAGCAAATACAGACTCTGAGTTATTCTTCTTGGCGGCATCGAAGTTGTCTTCGAATGCGTTGGTGAGTGCGTATTTAAGGCCATTGGAAGTAACGCCGGAGGCGATTGCCTGGTCGAACAGCGGCATTGCCTCTGTATATTTTTTCTCGTAGAGATAAGTTTTGGCCAGGTAGATCTGTGCAGCCCATTTATTTGCTCTTGCCACATCGCTTTGTGTTGGCGGCAGATTATCTGTTGCAAATTTAAAATCGGCTTCAATAAAAGGCCAGATATCTTTATCATTCTTGATGCGGACTTCCAACGTGGTATCTGTGATATAAGGTACTTTATTGAACAATTTTTTCAGTTCAAAATAATAGTGGCCACGAAGGAAGCGGGCTTCTGCTTCCACTTGTGTTTTTTCGGCGTCACTCATATCTGTTGCCTTTGGAAGTGCTGCCAGTACCGCATTGCAACGGATCACCCCTTCATACACGGCTCTCCATTTGGTGTTGAAGAAACCGTTGCTGGGATCTACCGTAAATTTTGCGATGGGATCGATACCTGGCTGGTCACCACTGAAGCTGCCTTTGTGTGCATCGCCACCGGCCACGCTGCCATAGATCCAGTTGGTAGGAGATGCTTCCCATGGGCCGCCGCCGCCGAGTGCTGCCTGGGCGGTTTGCTGTCCGTCGAGTGAGGCATAGGCGCCTACGAGTAAATAACCGATACCGGATTTATTCGCTACAATTTCATCACTGAGGGAGCCGAGTGGTCCCCGTTCGAGGAAGCTCTTTTTACAAGCACTGATTCCTACTGCTGCCAACGCAAGAATTACACTTAAATATCGTAATGTTTTCATTTTTCTCAATTTTACTTTTCAGGAAAAAATTATCAGAATGTTACATTCACACCAAGCAGGTACTGACGCTGATTAGGATATGCTCCTTCATCCACACCAAAATTGCTGGTACCACCGGTAATTTCAGGATCTATACCTGAGTATTTTGTAATGGTAAACAGGTTTGCAGCCTGGCCATATACCCTGAATTTTGTAATACCCACTCTCTGGAGTATGTTGCTGGGTATGGTGTATCCCAGCATGATATTTTTCGCACGCAGGTAAGAACCATTCTCAACAAAATAGGAGTTCGGCACATTGGAGGTACTGAAGGATGGAGATGTTTCCTGGATAGGTGCTGTTGCGTTCTGACGGGTTGGCAACCAGGAATCATACAGGGCGGTTTTGCTTTTCGCACCTTCGAAGGAAGGATAGAAGTCGGTCCACCATTTCACCTGGTTCCAGATTTTGTTGCCCTGTACTCCATACACGAACATGCTGAAATCCCATGCTTTATAAGTGAGGTTGATATTGAGGCCATAGCTGAACTTCGGATTAGGATTACCGAGGTAAGTACGGTCTGCTTCTGTGATCCTGCCGTCGCCATTCACATCTGCATATTTGAAACGGCCTGGTTTTGTATCTGTCTGGTATACCAGTGAATTATCGTTATACTGTTTCCTGGTAGCTTCGTTTGCAGCATCTATCTGTGCCTGGCTGTTCCAGAATCCATCTACTTTATAACCAAAAAATTCGCTGATGGATTGGCCCACAGCATTACGGATAATAAATGTACCGTTAAACCGGCGTTGTTCCTGGTCGAAGTAAGGAGCAGCGTCTGATATTTTAACGATTTCATTATTATAGGTAGTGATGTTACCGTTCACTTCCAACTTGAGGTCTTTAGTAAGATTCAGGTTGGCGGTAGCAGAAAAGTCGAATCCTTTATTTTTCATTTGTGCCACGTTCACATAAGGAGCGTTGGCTATACCATAAACACCGGGTAATTCGGGGTTATACAGCAGATCTTTTACATCTTTACGGTAGTAGTCTGCGGTAACTTCCAGTGCGCCTTTGAACAGGGTCGCATCGATACCGATGTTAGCGTTTACGTTACTTTCCCATTTTGCATTGGGGTTACCGATGCGTGTGCGGTAGAAGCCCTGCATGATGGAGTTACCGGTGCCTTTCAGGTCATAGAAGGAGTTTCCTTTTTCAAATCCGTAAGCGGTGAAGGAGTTCTGGGGATCTACGTTGATCTGGTTACCCATGATACCATAGCCTCCGCGGATTTTCAGATCTGAGATCCAGCTGACACCTTTCATAAATCCTTCCTGCGACATACGCCAGGCGGCGCTTACAGCGGGGAAGTTACCATACCTGTTGGATGAACCGAACCGGGAAGATCCGTCACGGCGAATCAGGGCGCCCAGGAGGTAACGGTCTTTATAGGAATAATCTACTCTTGCGAACAGTGAGAATAGTCCATCAGAGAAACGGCCGCTATAATTGGTTGGTGTACCGCTACCTGTGCTAAGGTTGGTGAAGTCGGGATCAAAAGTGAAATAATCGAGGTTGCTTCCACCAACGGTGCGTCCCTGGTTATCGAATGCCTCTGTACCCAGCAGTACTTTCAGGTCGTGTACCTGGTTAAAGTTCTGATGGTAAGTGAGGGTGTTGGTCCAGGTCCAGTCGTAACCATTTCCTGCGTTTTCTGTGTACGAGTTCACCTTATTGTTCTCGGCGTTTTCGTATTCAGGCAGCGTAAAGCTGTGGTTATTGAAAGAATAGATTTCACCGCCAAAGCTGGTGCGGAGGGTGAAATGTTTCAGGATGTCTGCTTCTGCAAACACGTTACCTAACAGGCGGTTAGCCAGTGTTTTGGTAGTACCGAAGCGGTCCTGGATGGCTACGGGGTTACGGGCATTACCCAAACCTTTACCGAAGCTGCCTGCATAGTTGCCCTTGATGTCGTGTACCGGGATGATAGGCATTTCGCGGAAAGCCATACCAATACCGCTACCTTCCGTAAGTGCGCCGATCTGTGGGTTATTGATCAGGGAGTATTCCATATTCTGTCCTACACGGATATGATCCGTAACGTTATAAGTGCTGTTAGCGCGAACTGCATAACGTTTGTTATAGGTATTGGTTAATGTACCCTGCTGATTAAAGTAATAGAAGGAGAAAAAGTAGCTGCCGATATCGCCGCCACCTGCTACTGATATATTGTGGCTGGTGATAGGCGCCGGGTTAAATATTTCGTGGAACCAGTCGGTACCTGACTTGTTGGCCTTTACAATGCGGTGAAAAGCATCCACATCACTGGCTACCTTGTAGTTTGGATTTACGAAATAAGTAGATGGATCTGTGCCGGGATCTCCTTCCATTGCGCCCTGCGGCGCGATATAATCCGGCAGGCGTGGTGTGGCGCCGGAGCCATATTGTTCATCATTATATACAGGGTTGGGCGTTGTATTGGCGATGGCCATCCATTTCAGGTTTGCTTGTTCCTGCGGGCTGAGGATATTCCATACATTTCCGCCTTTAGGACGCTGTGTACCATAATACCCATCATAAGAAACCTTTACTTTTCCGGTTCCTCTTTTGGTGGTGATGATGATAACGCCGTTGGCCGCACGGGCACCGTAGATAGAGGCAGCGCCTGCATCTTTCAGTACCTGCATGGTTTGCACATCGTTGGGGTTTATGTCTGTGATGTTAGAGATGGGTACTCCATCTACTACATACAGTGGTGTATTATTTCCGAAGGTATTTACGCCACGGATCTTCACCTGTGGTTCCTGGCCGGGCTGACCGGAGCCGAGGATGGTAACTCCGGAAACCTGTCCCTGCAGCTGGTTAGCTATCTGGGAAGTGGGTTGTTTGGTGAGATTTTCCACTTTTACAATGGACACTGCACCGGTAAGGTCTTTCTTTTTCTGGCTGGCATAACCGGTTACTACTACTTCTTCCAGTGATCCTACTTTCTCGGTGAGAGAAACGTTTACTGGTCCGGTTCCCACTACTGTTTCCTGCGGATCATATCCCACAAAGGAGAATACAAGTGTTTCGCCTGATTTGGCCATGAGGGAAAATGCACCGGAGGGATCTGTGGCAGTACCCCGGTTGGTACCTTTCACAAACACCGTAACGCCTGGCAGCGCATTGCCGGAGGCTTTGTCTGTTACTTTACCCGAGATTTTTGTTTGTGCTGATACAGTGTTGCCGGCCAATAGCAACAAGAGGCCGCATAGAACGGCGAGTGCCTGGTAAAATTGCTTTTTCATAACGTGATTTAAGGGAAACGTTTAAGAAAAAAAATTGTTAGTAAATAAGGATTCCTATCTATTCTATATATGTCACCTTATTGAACAGTCACAACTTTGCATGCAGATTCCTTACCCGCTGCATTTATTTTTTGCGGCAGGTCAATTTTCAATAAATACAAAGCATTAGTTTTTCATCACTGTGCATGATGCGCTACACGGTGTCAAAAAAGAAACAAGTGTCTGTTCAACAGTTAAACGATACCTACTAGTGAATGATGAATTATACTATAAAACAAACACTGATGGTCAAGCTGATTCAGGTCATTTGACTTTGTTTAATTGTTTAATCCGATACGATAATTTAATTAATAATAATGTGAGAATCTTTTGCTCTAGTAACAAACATTTCTAATCTCAGATTTTGGTTCTCACGTGGAACGATGTAATGAACCGAATATATAACATTATTTTAGCCCAAACAAGTAGTCTTTTAACATTTTCTTTAAAAGTGACAAAATTGCAGACTGTCATTCCACTATTCCACACTGCCGGGATAAAATAATACAAGGAATATAGTTTTGAAATTCTTTTGTGTATGTTTAAGTCCTAATTTTTGTGTCATGAAAATATTGAATATTGTGTTTTGCCTGATGTTCGTTTTGTTTGCAGGTTTACAGTACAATGATCCTGATCCTTATATATGGATGCCCATTTATCTTTATTCTGCCTTGTTTTGCTGGTTTGCCGCCCGTAACCGCTTTTACCCGAAGTGGTACATTGCTGGTATACTGGTATACCTGGCTTATGCCATTTATAAGTTTTTTGATCAGAACGGGGTGGAGGACTGGTTCACCAAACACAATGCGGAGAACCTTGCCGAAACCATGAAAGCAACCAAGCCCTGGATTGAAGAAACACGCGAATTCTTTGGATTGTTCATTTGTATCGGCGCATTGGGGATAAATTATTTTTACTCGCGAAGGAAATAGCGCGGATGTTGTCTTTCTCGCTGATTACGCTGATTATACTGATTAGTTTGATTTTTTTTTGGATTTTTTAGATTAATAATAAGGGAGATAAAAGCGGATATATTCGCTTCTATCTCCCTTAATCCTTTATAAAATCCAAAAGTAAAAATCAAACTAATCAGTATAATCAGCGTAATCAGCGAGAAAGACAACATCCGCGTTACAAAGCGATTTCCTGCGGCCCACCGTGCAGCGTGATCTCCTTTCCGCGCCAGCGGAATTTGCCAGTGATACCGAACGGGACCCTAACGGTGCCGGTTACACGATTATTTTTAAATGCAAGGTCTACTTCTATTAAGCCATCAGGGTGTACCATGGTGGCTTTTACCCGCGGCGAGGCGCCGGGATCCGGCGCTATTAATACGGTTCTGAAGCCATAGGAGGAGGATTGGATACCGGCCGTAATGCCCAGCAGGAAAAGATTGGCCACTGAGGCCGTTGCCTGGTAAGCGGCTGCATTGTTCTGTTCCGGCAGCACGGTGAGCGGCTGCAGTTCTGCCGGGAAGGTTTCTGTGATGCCGGTTTCCTGCATTGCTTTGAAGATGTAATACTTTTCACGCAGCGATTCGCCTGGCGCCGGCTTTTCTGCTAATAACCGCTGCATCACGTTTTTTACCTGCCGGGGTGGCACCGCCTGTGCCAGTACAGCCAGGGCATTGGTATAGCGCGAAAAAGTTTTCTTTGCGGCGGTTTCCGCGTACAACCCTTTCCCCGCATCATAACATTGCTGATACCATACTTCCCTTGCTTTATCTGCCGTGCGGGTATAGGCGAGAGAGTCTGCCGGCTTGTCGCAATAGCCCGCAATAACAGCTGCCTGCCGCAGCGCATACAGGTACTGACCTGTGGCGGGCGACAACGTCACGCTATCGTTGTAAGGCATAGTGCCGGGTAAACCGGTAACGGGGTCCTGGTAGCGATCCACCCAATCGAGGATACTGCGTACTCCCGGGAAACATTGTTTCGCCAGTTCTTTATCTGCTTTATAGCACAAATAATCGTGGATAGCGCCTATCCATACCAGCGCATCTGTTACCGATACCAGCCGGTCGTCCGACGGATAACGGGAACGGACAAGGCCCTCTGGAATGCGCGACTGGTCTGTTTGTACCAGCGCATTTCTGAGCAGTTGATCATCTCCCGAAAAAAAACTGATGGCAAGCCCCTGTATGCGGGCATCCTGTATATACTGAAGCTGCTCATTGAACGGATCATTGTACAGGTTATCCTGCGCACCTGTGAGTGCAGCCTTTTTTCCGGCGGCCCAAAGCGAGTCTGCTGCCGCACCGGCGGTGAAGGTTGATTTATCATTCAGCAGGTATTGTGTATATATGTTATAATAGTCGTGTAATGTAACAGGCGATTTGCCGGTTTCAATATCCAGTTGCACATACCGGAAGCTGCGATACCCGGAAGAGATGAACTTACGGCGGGCGCCGCCATCGGGATGAATAACATCCTGTATCACGGTGCTGCTGGTATACGCCGGCTGATAAGTAATTTTGATAGCAGCATCCAGTCCGCCGCTGATCAGCATTTCAGGGAAGCCGATGGTTTGTTGTCCTGCGTCCAGCAGCAGCCTTACTTTTCGTTTAGCCGGAATCGTTAATGGCGCGGTGCCTTTCAGCAGGGCTGCTTCTACAGTAATTCCCTGTTGTGAAGTAATGCCGGCGAACGACTGCCGTTCCTGGTACAAGCGGCCTATGGGAGATGGTGCAAGCAGCGGCCAGTTGTCCGCGCTATTGCCTTGCAGTGCTACGCCATGCCCCGCTGCTGCGGATTCCCAGGCACTGTCGTTATATGCAGGCTGTTCCCAGCCCCAGGGATGGTATTGCGCAATTATGCTATCGCCCGGGAAGGCGCCGTAGAAAGCGTTACCGGTGGTTTTTACGGTAGCCGGATGTACCGACTCATCTTCCATTACTTTCCACAAAGCAGAACCGGTGTTGATAATAGCGGCTTCGCGTGGTGTATGTCCCTGTATGACCAGGCCGGTGCTATTGGTGAACTGGCCGCGCGGCTTACAGGGGCCGAAGTTGATCACTTCTGCGGCAATTACGTTGACTCCATATTTCAGGTAAGGGCTGATATCTATTGTTTCATAGTACCAGTTGGCAGCGTCGGAGCGCGCAGGTCCCATTCCGGCAAAGCGTCCGTTTACATACAAACGGTAACGGTTATCCGCAGAAAGGTGGATGATAAAGGGACCGGAATAATTGAGCAGCTGGAACTGCTTCCTGAAAAGATACACCCCATAGGCGGCCGGGGTGGCATTATTGCCGGAAATCCACCTGGCGTCCCATTGAAAGGGGCTATCAGGGCTCTTCTCCTGCCCTTGCAGGGTGGTGGCAAATCCGATGAGCGCCTGCAGCAGCAGGCCCCGTAACAGATATTTCATAGAAAGAGATTGTAGGTAGTCAGGATATATTACTTACAAATATATTAAATATATTATTAAGATGATATAATAAGGGGAAACGGTCTGCTGCCAGGGGAAAATGTTCGTATATTCAGTTTGCTTTAAAACTCACCAGATGAAAAAAAATGCCATCCACCCTGACCCGGGATATTACTCTACCTATACTAACCTGGTACCAGACGTAGATATCAAAACTGCCCTGGAGCAGTCGTTACACGCACTGAATGAACTTGATGCCGCGCAGCTGGAGCCATTGGGGAACTATGCCTATGGTCCCGGCAAATGGACTATAAAGAATGTACTTCAGCATATTACGGATACCGAGCGGGTGTTTTCTTTCCGCGCCCTGTTATTTGCCCGGAAAGATGCCCAGATACCGCCCACGATGGAACAGGACGACTACGCAGCGAATGCAGAAATAGATGAGCGGAGCGTATCAGAAATCCTTGCGGAACTGAAAGCCGTACGTGCGGCCAGCATTATGCAGTTCAATAATTTCTCGGAAGCGGCACTGTTACGGACAGGAATGTGCTGGAAAACGGAAATGTCGGTACTTGCCCTGGGCTTTGCCATTGCCGGGCATCAGACACACCACCTGAATATACTCCGTGAGAAGTACCTCCAGCCCAATTCTAACATGAAGGTTAGTAGTTAACAATTAGTACTCCTCTTCTTTACACCGGTTAGCCGGGCTAGTTTTGCCAGCATAAAATCATTTATTTATGAAACGTCTGGAGAATAAGATAGCCCTGGTAACAGGAGGTAGTCGTGGTATGGGCGCCGCCATTGTAAAGCGTTTAGCCGGAGAAGGCGCCACCGTGGTGTTCACCTATGTAAAGGGCGCAACGCCGGCAGCAGCGCTGGTTGAAGAATTAACCGCAAAAGGACAGCAAGCTACTGCTGTGGCAGCAGACAGCGCTGATGTGAATGCAGTGCTGGCCGCTGTGGAGCATACGGTTAATAGTTATGGCCGTATAGACATACTCGTTAACAACGCCGGTACCGCCGTAATGAAACCGTTTTCCGATTATACGCTGGAAGACTATGAGCATACCATGGCAGTAAACACCCGTGCCGTATTTGTAGCTACACAGGCAGCCACACGGCATATGGGCAGCGGCGGCAGGATCATTACCATTGGCAGTTGCATGGCCGACCGTGTGGTAGGCCCGCAGGGCACACTGTACAGCATGAGCAAATCTGCACTTACCGCTTTCAACAAAGGATTGGCGCGCGACCTGGGTTCCAGGGGTATTACCACCAACCTGGTACAACCTGGACCAGTAGATACCGATATGAATCCGGCCGATGGCCCTCATGCCGATTATCAACGCCAGCATATCGCACTGGGTCATTACGGTACGGCCACTGATGTAGCCGGCCTGGTGAGCTTCCTGGCGGGTCCTGAAAGCGGTTTTATCAACGGTTCCGCGCTGACGATCGATGGCGGGCTGAATAGCTAGTCCAGCGGATTTTGTCTTTCCCGCTGATTACGCTGATTATACTGATTAGTTTGATTTTTACTTTTTGGATTTTACAAAGGAGTAAGGGAGATAGCAGCGGAGATATCCGCTGCTATCTCCCTTACTTATTTATATAAGTAATCTGAAAATCCAAAAAAATCCAAAAAGCAAAAATCAAACTAATCAGTATAATCAGCGTAATCAGCGGGAAAGACAAAATCCGCATAAAATTTGGCAATATGAAAAATACACTTACCTTTGTTGTATAAACAACAGTTGTAAATGTAATTATGAAACTGGAAGAGGAACTGAAGCAAACCCGATTTAAGGACGAATACCAAAAAGCTATTCTCAATATCATCTTTACTGGTAACTGGCTGGAGGTGGGCGCTTCTCATATGCTAAAGCAGTATGATTTGTCCAGCCAGCAATACAATGTATTACGTATACTTCGTGGAAGCAGTCCTAATCCGTTGAACCTGCTGGATATCCAGGAGCGGATGATGGATAAGATGAGTAATGCCACCCGACTGGTAGAAAAGTTACGCCAGAAGGGATTATTAACGCGGCAGCAGTGCGACAGCAACCGCCGGAAAGTGGAAATTGAGATCACTGACAAAGGACTGGCTTTATTAAAGGAACTGGATCCGGTGATAGAAAATAACCACCAGGAAGTGACCATGAAACTGACCAAAGAAGAGGTGAATACCCTCAACAATTTGCTGGATAAACTACGTAGTTGATTTTTTTTGCCCTAATACTTGTATATACAATAAAAGTTCAAACGCTAATAATTATACCCTTATGTTTAAAAGATTACTTCGCACAGACGATCACCTCACTTCCTTTATTATCCGTATTACCGTAGCACTGGTAATGTTGCCACACGGCGCACAAAAACTACTTGGCATGTTTGGCGGTTATGGATTCAAGGCCACTATGGGTTACTTCACTTCACAGGGTACTCCTTCTATCCTTGCTTTCCTGGTAATATTTACCGAAAGCATCGGTTCACTGTTAATCCTTTTTGGATTCACCACCAGGATATGGGCAGCCATGCTAACTATTATCATGCTGGTAGCTACGAACATTCATTCGGCGAACGGCTTTTTTATGAACTGGGGTGGCACGCAGGCAGGTGAAGGCTTTGAGTATCATTTACTGGTAATTGGAATCAACATTGCATTGATCATCAAGGGCGCCGGACGCTGGTCCGTTGACCGTCAGCTTTCTAAATAAATAACTATCACATTCAATAAAAAAACAATCATGAAGAAAAGTTTCTTTTTTACTACCCTCCTGGTATTAGCCAGCATCGCTACCTTTGCACAGGTAAAATGGAATGCAGATCCTGCACATACCAGCATCATCTTTGGCGTAAAACACTTAGGCCTGAGCTACGTACAAGGTCATTTCACCAAATTCAATGGCACCATTGAAACGGCCGACAGCACCAACTTTCAGAATGCAAAGGTAGAGTTCACGGTAGATGCCACCAGCATTTCCACTGGCGTAGATCAACGTGATGGCCACCTGAAAACAGATGATTTCTTCAACGTTGCGGAATATCCTTCTATTACCCTGAAAAGCGTTTCCTTAAAGAAAGTGACAGGCGATAAATATGTTTTGCTGGCAGATCTCACCATCCGCAATACAACAAAACGTGTAACCTTCGACGTTACATACAACGGTGTGATTAAAGATCCGTGGGGTTTGAGAAGAGCAGGGTTCACTGCTAAAACTACCATCAATCGCCTTGATTTTGGAGTAAAGTATGCAGACAAATTACCTTCCGGTGTATGGGCAGTAGCACCTACTGTTGATATCACTGTAAACGTAGAAGCAGTAAAGCAATAGTTACAGATTTAGATAGTGTTTTTGAGTAGCGGTCCCGGTGTAAGCCGGGACCGTTTTTTAGTTGATGATACTAAATATGGACATTCAGTTTATTCTGTACAAACTGCTTTTCCTTCTTCCTGATAGATTTATCTGTTTTAATAAAATGTTCTTTTTTCTTTTCCACTAGCCGATACCAGTAATCGGCGGGAATGGCCCGGTTAGAGTGCAATTCCAATCTTACTGTCACATAATCAGGCGGATCCCTTTTCAAATTGATTAACTGGCTCAACAAGGTTTCATCAATACTGATTTCTTCTGCAAATACCTTCCGTTTCTTCTCTAACAAGCCAACATATTCACCAAGGAAATATCCGAATGACAAATCAGGATTAAAAGTATTGCCATTTATATAATCTTCGAGCTGAAAACGCAGACTTAATAAGCCGCTGATAAGCTTATCCTTATCTGTTGCAGCCGCCCGTCTTTTTCCCCTGGCCATTGCCAGCTGTACTGCCGCTTCCTTTCTTTGCTTTTCAGAGAGCTTAACCGGGAAGACAAAAGAAGATGCCAACTCATCTGGAGATTTTTCGTTTCTTGATTTCTTCTGTCTCATAAAGTATATTTTGCAACAATGTTATTTAATGCGTCCGTATCGAGATAAAGTTGCCAGCCGGCATCGAGCATACCATATTTTTTCATATAGTGTTTTTTCAATGCAGTTTTTGGAACCAGCGAAACACAAGCATAAGGTCCATACTTAGCGAGCGCTGTGCGGCCGGCAAAGGCTATCATACAACCCGCAATTCCTTCATACGGGCCATTTTTTCCTACATATTGTCTGGAAACTTCCAATAATTTTATTTCTACCCGTTCTTCCACGGCATAATATATCAAACATACTAATCCCAGAATGTTATGATCTGGCAAAACCAGTTTATAAACTTCGCCACCCTTAACCACTTTCTTCCAATCAAATAAAAACCGTTCCCGTGATATCGTTTTAAAATCTTCTTTTTCAATCAATTGAATCAAAACATCTATAGATATCCCGGATGATTTTTCTATGATCTTCATCCTTTAAATTACAGAAAAATTGACAAAATATGCCAACTTAAGCTCAGAAAAAAAGCTATTCCTTCCGGAATAGCTTTTTTCTGAGCTTTTTAAGATCGTTTTATTTCTTCTTCGCTTTTTTCTTCACATTCGCCGCCGCTCTCTTCTTCACTTTTTTCTGCACTTCCTCCATTTCCTTGTTGTGCTCATCCAGCAGGAGTTGCCAGTTGTCATTGGGAATATCTTCAGAGAAGCTGATGGTTTCGCGGTAATCGTCCTTATTGATCTTCATTTCAGTGATTTCCTTACCGAGGAATTTCTGAATTTCATCCAGGATCGGCTTCTCTTCTGTGCTGCAGAAGGAAACGGCCTGACCTTTCTGCACACCACGGCCGGTACGGCCTACACGGTGTACATAATTTTCCGGGACATCAGGCAGGTCGTAGTTTACCACATAGTCGACATTGGGGATATCGATGCCGCGGGCGTTTACATCTGTGGTAACGAGTACTTTTATATCGCCATTTTTGAACTCTGCCATTACATCGAGCCGGTCGCCCTGCTCTTTGCCACCGTGCATGGTGAGGGATTTGATCCCGATACGTGCCATAGCGGCCATTACGCGTTCTGCCCGTACTTTGGTACGAACAAATACAAGGATTTTGCTTTCAGGAAATTCCTTGATCAGTCTTTCCAGGAAGAAACGTTTATCATCCATTTCCACAAAGGCTACTGCGTGGCTCACATTTTTGGCAACGGGATCTTTGGGAGATATTTGTATGCGGATAGGATTATTTACGACAGAATATGCCAGGTCCTTAATGTCTTTATTCAGCGTAGCGGAGAAAAACAGGGTCTGGTGTTCGCGGGGAATGTGTTTGATTACATCGCGGATATCACGGATAAAGCCCAAATCAAGCATATGATCGGCTTCATCGAGTACCAGGGTTTGCACCTGGCTCAGGTCAATATGTCCCTGGTTAATCTGGTCAAACATCCGGCCGGGAGTGGCAATGAGTACATCCACGCCCTTTTCCAGCACCCTGATCTGGGGAGCTTGCTCAACCCCGCCTACAAGGGCCAGGATGCTGAGTTCTGTATATTGGGCGATAGATTGGAAAACTTCTGCTATCTGGATGGCGAGTTCCCGTGTGGGCACCATTACCAGGCACTTCACTTCGTACTTATTTTTCCGGGAGCGGCGGTCCTGCTGTTGCAGGCGGTGCAGGATAGGGATGGCAAAAGCCGCTGTTTTACCGGTACCGGTTTGTGCGATCGCCATTACATCATCCCCGTTGAGGATGGAAGGAATGGCCTTAAACTGTATATCTGTAGGCTTTTTAAAGCCCATTTCTTCTAAACTTTCCTTTATTTCTGAGGAGATATTATATTGTTCAAATTTCATGTGACATCATTGGAAAGCACAAAGATAGCCAATAGCTGTTAGCTTTCCTTTTTTAACAAAATGGCGTGGAGAAGAAGGGAAATCCCTTCTTCTCCACGCCATTATACGTTGCAGGGAAAGCTATTCTTTCACCAGTTGTATTTCCATGTTGAGTTTCACTTCGTCGCTGAGCACAATCCCCCCGGCTTCGGTGGTGGCATTCCAGCGCAGACCATAGTCGGCCCTGTGCAGGCGGCCCCTGAGTGCAAAACCGGCTTTGGTCTGACCGTAAGGATCTACGGTTACGCCCGCATGCACCACATCCAGTTCAATAGGATGTGTTTCGCCTTTAATAGTGAGGTCGCCGAGCAGTTTGTATTTCTCGTCATCAATTTTCTTCACTTTCTTAGAAACGAAGCTGATCTTCGGGTGATTGGAGGCGTCAAAAAATTCGCCGTTGCGCAGGTGCTCATCCCGTTGATGGTTTTGCGTGTCAATACTATCTGCTGCCGCTTCGAAAGAGATCGTAGCATCACGAAAATCATCGCTCTCTGTTTGAATTTTCCCGGTAAACCGTGTAAAATATCCACTCACGTTTGTAATCATGAGATGCTTAACTTTGAATCCTATTTCGCTGTGTGATTCATCAATTTTCCAGTTTGTCATAGCACATTGTTTTTTATGTTTTCAAAGACTTAATAAAAATAAGTGTAAATCACAGCAATGACGTTGGACATTTTACCGGAAATGGTGGACGATTATAACATTAACATTTCCTTACCAGATTTATTAAAATTCAATTAAATTTATTAGACAATTCCCGAAGATGCCATTTACGATATCACATGCAGCGATAGTTGTCCCCTTTGTAAATACCTCCGGCAAATACCTGTCAGCAACCGGTTTAATCATCGGCAGTATGGTACCCGACTTTCTTTACTTCATTTTACTGAATCCGTACTTCAGTGGCGGACATCAGTGGTGGGGAATTTTCGTATATGATATACCGTTAGCCCTGCTGCTCGCGTATGTTTATCATCTCATCGTAAAACCGGTAGTGCTTCCTTACCTGCCGGCGTGGGCCAGCGACCGGCTGCATCTGTTCAGGCCGTTTAACTGGGACACCTACTTCCGCGAACATTATGGCGTAGTGATCTATTCTGTTATACTGGGCATACTCACGCATTTTTTTCTCGATGCGTTTACGCATGAAGAAGGGGGATTTGTGTCATATATACCTTTTTTACAAAAGGATATAACGGTATGGCATCATCCTATGAAGATGTGGTACCTGATGCAATACCTCAGTTCTGTAGCAGGGCTGTTGGTGATGTTATATTTCTTTCTGAAACTGCCGCGGGTGAATAATCTCCCGAAAGTATCACTGCAGCTGAAAGCACGCTTCTGGATTACCGTGGCCGTAATAAGCGGATTAATGTTACTGGTGAATGAGTACTTTCATCATATCGACTGTAAAGGCATGGATTACCTGGCCACCGCGCTGGGCGGCGTTTTCTACGGCATCCTGTTTACCGTGGGATGGTATTGGTGGGTTACTTATTCATCACGGTCTATGCGGTAACTCCATTCCATGTGGAGCGTATCCATAATAGCTTTATACTTTTCTTTCCGGCTGGTACCAATATACACACCATTCGCCTGCCCGTTCTGCTCGGTAGTAAGCACAAGGATATCTTCATAATCATTGGTAAAGAAACGTAGCAGCTGGTTAGAAATACCGGTTTGCTCCTGCCAGTTTGTAGTAACGGCGGCGATGTGTTCCGGCGTGAGGTCTTCTTCCAGGTCGGTGAAGGCCGTGTATGGAAGTCCACCCAGCGCGCCATTCCACCAGGCCATTGATAACAGGAAATGTTCCGTTGTATCGGCGTCGGTAAACCACTCCTGCCGGGCACTGTCGTAGGTACCAAATACCGGCGGATCCGGCAACGCGAGATCTGCTTTGGCAATGCCCCACAGTACCACCGCCTGGTTCTCTTCATAAAAAATCAGGTGATCATCTTCCGAAAAACCAATTTCTCCCAGGGAAGTTAAACGGTTAAAACTATCGTTCACCATTTTGTTTTTACCTATAGCAAGATAGTATTGCCGCAATGCTGCCGGTAATTGAAGCTGTAAGCGGGCTTCCAGCGCGGCTATTTCTGCGGCTGTATAACCGTGATTGGCATCTTCCGGTAAGTTGTATAATTTGTGGATGATTTGTAGATAGTGCATGATAAAACAAACATACAAAGTAAAGTTGAAAACCACATGGCCAGATACGTTGCATTTTTAAGAGCAGTAAACGTTGGAAAACGAACCGTTAAAATGGAAGATCTGCGCCGGCAGCTGGATACCGCAGGCTTCAAAAATGTAAGCACCTATATCCAGAGTGGCAATGTGATGTTTGAATCCGGCAGCAATAATGCGGCGGCGCTGTCTGCAAAAATAGAAAAGCTGCTGCTCACTACTTATGGTTTTGAAGTGCCCACTATTATCCGGTCGGTGCCCGAACTGGAAAACGTGGTGAAACTCACCCCGTTCCCGGGCGTTATCCCGGATAAAACCACGCAGGTGTACATCACCTTCCTCTCTGCCGACGCCGGCGCACATGCCGCATCCGTGATTGCCTCGCTGCAGTCGGCCGCGGAAACCCTGCATATGAACGGCCGCGAAGTGTATACCCTTATACGGAAAGACCTGGAAACCAAACCCCTCGATGTGATTACGCGACTGGAAAAAAAGCTCGGGCTTCCCTGTACTACCCGCAATTGGGCTACGGTGAACAAGGTGATCTGGTAACGGATCAATAATTTCTTTGTGAAAGTGTAAGTTTTTTCCGCATCCTGCAACTAACCCTGATAAATACCCTGCATGGACAAACCCGCATTTCTCGATACCATACAGCAGCACCAGGGCATCCTGCATAAGTTGTGCCGCCTGTACCGCGATAGCCGGGAAGACAGGGAAGACCTGTTCCAGGAGATGATCTATCAGCTTTGGAAATCATATCCTTCTTTTGAAGGCAATGCCCGCATCAGCACCTGGATTTACCGGGTGGCACTCAATACCGCGCTGGCCGACTTCCGCCGGAAGAAACCCGATATTACCTATACCGATAGTTTGCCGGAACTGCCCGACAGCTCTAACAATGCGGCGGCATCAGTACAACAGGAACAGCTTTTTGCAGCACTCAAACAACTGACTGATGCTGAAAAAGCCATCATTGCACTGTATCTGGGAGATATGAGCTACCAGGAAATTGCAGATATTATTGGCATAGATGAAAATTATGTGGGCGTAAAACTTAACAGGATTAAAAGCAAGATCAAAAATATTCTAAAATTATAAACACATGGATCCTCTAAAATCAGCATGGGACAACGCTCCCACCCCTGACCGGGACATTTCCGCTATCATCGGCAAACACACTTCTCCCGTATTAAAAGATATTAGAAAACAGGTGATACTGGAAGCCATCGGATACAGTATTTTCCTGATCGTATACTATGATTTTTTTGACGGCGACAAAAAACCATATTACCTGAACCTGCTGTTGGTGGTATCGATATTATGTATGCTGGCACAAAGTGTTACAGGGTATGTATTGGCCCGCAGTCCTGCGGTGGAATACAACCTGCTGGAGAGCATGCGAAAAAAATTGCACAATATCAGGAAGTACGCGCTGATTACCATCTTCACAAAAATCCTTGCCTTTGCGGGCATCTTTGCATTCTTTCTTGCCAGCATTCGCTGGACGCAGCAAAAGTACCTGACATTGATCCCGCTCGTTATCATTGTTGGTGTACAGGCTTATTTCCAGTGGAAAATATGGAAAGGAAGAATTTACCGGGTAAAGCAAACAGTAGAAGAGTTAAATCAGTAAGAAGATTGATGGTGGTAATCTCTGGCAGAAATAATAGCTTTATGGCTGTTAAAATGAGCCTATGCACCATGTGAGGAAATTTTGTTTTATTTTATTACTGTTAGGAATGGTAACGGGAGATAGCTTCGCTATTGGTTACCCCATCAGATACCTGGGTATAGAGGACGGTCTTTCCAACAATGCCGTTACCAGTGTATACCAGGACCACAAAGGCTTTATGTGGTTTGGTACTTACGACGGACTAAACAGGTTTGACGGCTATAAATTCAGGATCTACCGGAATAAAATTAATGACAGCAGTTCCCTCGTGGATAATGGTGTATACACCCTGGCCGATGACATCCATCACCAGTTATGGGTAGGCGGGCGAAGAGGCGTTTGTGTTTTCAACCCGGTGAGCGAAAAATTCACACTGCCGTGCTACCTGCCCCTTCACAGCAACACTTCCCGGATCATCAGCGAAAATACGCATACCATAAAATCAGATGAAACCGGCAATATTTTAATCGGCACCGAAAAAAGCGGGTTATTGCTGTTTAACAGCCGGCAGTCTGCCGGCAAACAGATTCCTTTAACGATGTACCACGGCGATGTTACCGATTATGAAGTAACTGCCATTGAATTCAGCGGAACTGCAGCCTGGGTATTTGTACAACATGTAGGTTTGTGCAAATATGATATTGCGAGGCAGCAGTTGACCATCATCAACAGGGATATCAGCAGGGGCAATTGCCTTACGGCAGATGGAGCCGGCAACATCTGGCTGGGTACAGATGCCGGGGTATTCCGCTACGTTCCTGCCACCGGCAAATATTCAGAAAATGTACTGCCCGTAAACAGCAAGATCGTTAACCTGTATATCGATAAGGACGGGACAATGTGGAGCGCCTCGGATGGTAATGGTATTTACCTGGTGAATACCGCCAACAGTACCGCCAAATCTTTTACCACCGCTGGCGAACAACAACTGAGCAGCAATGCCGTGTATTCCATTTATGAAGACCGTCAGGGCCGCAAATGGATTGGCACCCTGCGTGGCGGCATCAACATTGTAGAACCCAAACGCAACCCGTTTGAATTTAATATGCCCAACAGGGACCCGGTGGCCCGCGTAGTGGACAATTTTATCTTCTCTTTTTGTGAAGACAACTACAAAAATATCTGGATAGGTACTGATGGCGGAGGGCTTAAATACTGGAACAGGGAAAACAATACCTGGACCACCTATAAACATACCGGCAACAGTAATACGGATATCAGCAGCAACTTTATTACCTCCATTATCCAGGACGCCCGGCAGAACCTGTGGATTTCCACCTGGTTTGGCGGCGTAAACAGGTATAACGCTGCCACCGGCACTTTTGAACACTTTGTATGTTTTAATCCTTACACCCGCACTGCCGAAAACAATGTGTGGACCGTGTATGAAGACCGGCAGCAACAACTTTGGGCCAGCACCACCAACAACGGCACCCTGTACCTGTTTAACCGGCAGCAAAACCGTTTTGAACTTTTCGACAGCAGCCTGGTAAACCTGCAATGCCTGGCAGAAGACAGGGATGGCCAGCTGTGGGGAGGCAATTATTCCACCCTTATCCGGATAGACCGCGACCGGAAACAGCACCGGCGTTTCAACATTGGCTACACGGTGCGCTCCATCCACCAGGACCAGAACGGAACGTTTTGGGTGGGCACCGATGGTGGCGGATTATTGAACTTTGACCGCAAAAGCGGAAATTATACACGATTTACCACCTCAGAAGGACTTCCCAGTAACTCTATACTGCGGATGCTGGAAGATAAAACCGGCAATCTTTGGCTTAGCACATTTAATGGTTTATCGCGGTTTGACCCGAAGAAAAAGAGTTTCCGCAACTTCTCTGCTTCCGATGGACTGCAGAGCAACCAGTTCAGTTTTAATGCCGCCCTGAAATTACAATCCGGGGAATTCCTGTTTGGTGGCATCAAAGGATTCAATATTTTTTACCCGGATAGTATTTATTCTCAAACCACAATTCCCCCGGTTTTATTAACCGCCGTGAGAATTAATAATACTTCCGTGACGGAGCTGGATCAATATGTATCCAAACGAAGCCAGGAAGAGATCAGGGAAATTACCGTGCCTTATGATAAGGCCACCATTGCATTTGACTTTGTAGCACTGGAATATACCTTACCGGATAAAATCAGCTATGCGTACCGCCTGCAGGGGTGGGATAATAACTGGAACTATGTGGGGCAAACCAGAACCGCCAACTATACGCATCTGCAGGAAGGCAGCTATGTTTTTGAGATCAAAGCCAGCAATGCCGACGGCGTGTGGAGCAATGCCATTCACACGGTATCAGTGGTGGTATTGCCGCCCTGGTACCGGACCTGGTGGGCTTATCTCCTGTACATTAGCAGCATTATGGCCGCTATTTATGCCTACACCCGGTATAAGGCGCGGGAAGAAAGGCTGAAATATGAGATCAAGCTGGCGCATCTTGAAAATGAAAAAGAAAAAGAGTTGAATGAGAAGAAATTATCCTTCTTCACCAATATTTCCCATGAGTTCCGGACGCCGCTCACGCTGATCATTACCCCGCTGAAGGAGCTCCTGCAAAATAAAGAATACCCTGATCTCAGCGTGGTATACCGCAATGCCCGGCGCCTGCTTAGCCTGGTGGACCAGCTCCTGCTGTTCCGCAAAGCCGACCGGGAGGGCGATCAGCTGAACATCTCCCGGCTGGATATTGTGCACCTGTGCAACGAAGTATACCAGTGCTTTTCCCAGCAGGCGAGGATGAAACAGATCGACTACCGTTTTGAATGCCGCGATACGCAACTGGAAATATATGGCGATAGTGAGAAACTGGAAATCGCTGTATTTAATCTTCTTTCCAATGCGTTTAAATTCACCCCCGAAAACGGCAGTATCATTTTTGAAGTAACCGGTGATGACGCACAGGTTACGATTGTCATAAAAGACAGTGGCTGTGGTATTGAAGGAAGCGCCGGTAACCGGATCTTCGAAAAATTCCAGCGGGCGCAGGACCGGAAGGAGTCGCTGCAAACAGGCTTTGGTATTGGCCTTTACCTGGTAAAGCGTTTCATCGACAGTCATCATGGCAGTATTACCTACCAAAGTGAGGTCAACAAAGGCACCGCTTTCCATATCACCCTGAAAAAGGGAAGCGGACATTTTGCCGGTGTGCTGCTAAGGGAAAATGCACCTCAGAAATCTGCTTTCCTCGAAGAACTCACCACTGTTGCGGCCTTGCCTCAACCGGAAGTTCCCGAGGCAGAAGGGACGACTACCACGATTACCGAAAAGAAATCGATCCTGCTGATTGATGATCATGATGAAATACGGCAATATCTCCGGCAGCTATTCAAAGACAAATTTATTGTATATGAAGCTGACAATGGTACCAGCGGGTTTGCCGCGGTTCAGAAATTTATGCCCGACCTGGTGATCAGCGACATCCAGATGCAGGGTATGGACGGGGTGGAGCTATGCAGTAAAATCAAACAAACGGACACTGTAAGTCATATCCCTGTGATCCTGCTTACCGGGTCTTCCGCATCGGATACACGGCTCCGCGGCCTGGAAGGCGGGGCAGATGATTATATTACCAAGCCATTTGACAAGGACCTGCTGATGGCCAAGGTGAATAACATCATCAAGAACCGAAACCTGCTGCAGCAGTACTTCTTTGACCGCATCACCCTCAAAAACAGCAATATTAAGGTACCTGCCGAATACCAGGACTTCCTGAAACGGTGCATAGAGATCATTGAAGACAACCTCGAAAACGAGGAGTTCTCCATTAAAAAGTTCACCCTGGAAATCGGGATGAGCCACTCCAGTTTGTATAAAAAGGTAAAATCCATTTCCGGTCAAACCATCAATTCCTTTATCCGGTCCATCCGCCTCCGGAAGGCAGCCGTTTTGCTGCTCAAGGAAAACTACACCATTACGCAGGCAGCCATGCAGGTGGGCATTGGTGATGTAAAATATTTCCGTGAACAGTTTGTAAAACTGTTTGGGATGAACCCTTCCGATTATGTAAAAAAATACCGCCATTCCTTTAACCGGGACTTCAATGTAACCGAAACAGAGGGGTAAATCCCTATAAATAGCCGTGGTTGGCGCTTTCGATATCTTCCGGGCAAGACGCCCGGGGGAAATACCCCTGTAATATTTTACGATTTTACCCCCTTTTTTAAATGATTTACCCCCTCTATGATGTCTGCCCGGCATAGTACATTGCGGGTATCATGAAAAGATGCGCACATCTTCCATGCAACCAAAATGGGTATTCCACTCTTCCAATTTAAATTATTGCGTTATGAAACAACTTCAATCCGGAACGGACCATCAGGTGTTTGTCCTATTACGGCGCCAACCTTTCTTTCAACTTATGCTGGCAATCACCTTATTATTGATGGGAATGAACGTGCAGGCACAACAAACCCCCATTACGGGAAAAGTAACCGATGCCAGTGAGCCTGTTCCCGGTGTTACAGTACGTGTAAAAAATAAAGCTACTGGTACGCTGACAGATGCGGAGGGCAAATTTTCCCTTAACGCCGCACCGGGTGATACCCTGATATTTAACCACATCGCCTATGAAGCGATGACGGTGCCTGTAAAGAACCTGTCTCCCTTAAAAATAGCATTGACATCCCTGAGCAAAAGTGTAAATGAAGTAGTGGTAGTGGGATATGGCACTCAAAAGAAAGCTACGCTGACCGGATCTATTTCCGTGGTAAAAGGAGCTGATATTTTGCAGAGTCCACAGCCGAACGTGTCCAATGCTCTCACTGGCCGCTTTTCCGGGGTTATTGCCAACAACCGCTCCGGCGAGCCGGGAAAGGATGGTTCCCGCATTACTATCCGCGGACTGGCCACTACCGGCAACAATGATGTGCTGATGGTAGTAGATGGCGTACCCGGACAGATAGGTGGTTTGGAACGGCTGGACCCCAATGATATTGAAAGCATATCGATATTGAAGGATGCATCTGCCGCGGTATATGGTAGCAGGGCCGCCAACGGCGTAATGCTGATCACTACTAAACGGGGTAAAACCGGCAAACCGGTGATCAATTACAGCTTTAACCAGGGATTTTCATCTCCCAGCCGGCTGCCCAAAATGGCCGATGCTGCCACTTATGCGCAGATCAGGAATGAAATCCAATATTATAATAATCCAGCTGGTGGTATGAACCAGTTTTATACTGACGAGCAACTCCAGAAATTCCGTGACGGGTCAGACCCGGTGAATTTCCCAAATACCGACTGGCAGGAAGCTACTTTAAAGAAAGTGGCCACCCAAAACCAACATAGTCTTTCTGTAAATGGTGGCAGTGAAAATGTGCGTTATTATGTTTCACTTGGCATGATCAGCCAGGATGGATTGTACAAAAGCGGGGTGACCAAATATAACCAGTATAATTTCCGGTCAAATATTGATGCAGATGTAACGAAGAGATTAAAGGTAAGCCTCTATTTATCGGGCAGGGAGGAAGACCGCCTTTACCCTACTACCAGTGCAGATGACATTTTCCGGGGTATTTACCGTGCTTATCCTACCGTGTTGGACAGGTATCCGAACGGATTGCCTACTACCGGTATTGAAAACAATAACCCGGTGATGCAGGTAACTGACGCCGGTGGTACTGCGCGCAACCCTACACAGGTATTTAATGGTATCCTGAAAGGATCGTATGCCATACCGGGTGTAGAAGGGTTGTCGCTGGACGGATACTTATCGGCTGATAAATCCTGGAGTTCCAATAAAAGCTTCGCCACTCCTTATAAAGAATATACTTATAACCAGACTACACAATCGTACGATAAAACAGTGGTAGGCGGTTCCAACGGACTGGCTTCACTTGCCCAGCAGCAGCGGAACATGACGCTGATCACCAGCAATATTAAGCTGAACTTTGCCCGTCGTTTTGGCCAGCATAATATCACGGCCCTTGTTGGCTATGAGCAAAGCAAAACTGACCAGGATACCTTGGGTGCGATCCGCTTGAACTTCCCAACGCCGCAAACGCCTGAGATGTCGCAGGGAGGATCTGCTGCCACGGATAAAAACAATTCCGGCACCAGTTACAGTTTTACGAGAAAAAGTTATTTCGGCAGAATTGCCTATGACTATATGGAAAAATACCTGCTGGAAGTACAGGCCCGTTACGACGGTTCCTCTATTTTCCCGAAAGGCGAGCAGTATGGCTTTTTCCCTTCCGTATCTGCCGGCTGGCGCGTTTCAAAAGAAGAGTGGTTTAAAAACGTAAGTTTTATTAATGATCTGAAGCTGCGCGGCTCTTATGGTACCCTGGGAAATGACAATGTGGGTTTATTCCAGTATTTCGATAACTACTCCATCGTAAACCAATACGTAACCGGTGGCCAGATCCTTTCTGGCATTGATCTTACCAAACTGGGCAACCCGTATATCACCTGGGAGATTGCGCGGAAAATGGACCTGGGTTTTAATATGGCTTTCCTGCAACATTTCAACCTGGAGTTCATTTACTTCCAGCAGAAGCGTTCCAAGATCCTTACCCAACGGAATGCGTCGCTGCCGCAGACTTCCGGCATTGTGAATCCATTCGATCCTGCTTTCCCGCTGGTACCTGCTGAAAATATCGGTAAGGTAAACAGCAATGGTATAGAAGCGACCCTGGGTTACGACAACACTACCAGCGGCGGTTTTCACTATAACATTTCCGGTAACATCACCTATGCAAAGAACGAAATCAAATTTATAGATGAGGCCCCCGGCACACTGTCTTATCAACGGAAAACCGGTGGTCCTATGAATAATTACCTGTTGTATGATGTGATCGGTATATTCCGGACTGCGGATGACCTGAATAAGAACGTACACCTGTCGGGCGCACAACTGGGAGACCTGATCTACCGCGATGTGAATAATGACGGACAAATTAATGCAGATGACCAGGTAAGAACAAAGTATGGCAACATTCCTGAAATCACCTATGGTATTATACTTGGCGGTGATTACAAAGGATTTGATTTGTCGGTGTTATTAGCCGGACAGTCGCATGTAAGTCAATATGTATTACCTGAATCCGGTACCATTGGTAACTATTACAGCAGCTGGGCAGATAACCGCTGGAGTCCCACCAATACCGGCGGCTCGTATCCAAGAGTAGATGAACGCGCTTCTAATTCTGTAAATGGCGGCCGTTTCCAAAATAATTTCTGGCTCAACAACGCTGCTTTCCTGCGGTTGAAAAATGTATCGCTCGGTTATACGTTCAAACCGGACATTCTGTCCCGCATAAATATTGGCAGTCTGAGAGTGTATGCCAACGCATTTAACCTTTTCACCATTACCAAGGTAAAAGACTACGATCCTGAAGGAAATAATGAAAGGGGACAGTTTTATCCACAGCAGCGGATCATCAATGTGGGGGTAAATGTTAGATTCTAAACCAGAAAAAAAGCAGTCATGAAAACAACGCACTTTATATACAGTTTAACTTTAGTTGCCGCAGGATTATTTTCCTCCTGCAAGCAGGACTTTCTGAATATTACGCCTACCGACCGTATCCTGGCCGACGCCGTACTGGGCGATTCTGCCCTGTTTCAGAATTACGTGATCAACCGGTACACGAGCATCAAATTACAGGATAAAGAAGGAGAAGGTACTAATCCTGGTTTTGGCAGAGGTTTTGAATACGGCCTTTGGAGCTCTATCACCGACGAGTCCATTTATAACAACGACGATAATACCTGGGTGATCCAACAAGGGCAGATTGCACCGGAAAATACCGGCATTGCAGGTACTATCTGGGGAAGAAGCTATCGCAGTATCCGGGAATGTAATTACGCACTGAATAACATCGACAGCGTGGAAATGAGCGCCTCTCTCCGTAAAAAGCTGACCGCAGAGTTGCGCTTTATCCGGGCGTTCCGGTACCATGACCTGATCCGCAATTATGGCGGCGTGGTGCTGATGGGTGATAAAGAGTACCAGCTCACCAGCGACCTTACAGATCCGGCTTTATTTAAAAGGGCCACCCTGCAGGAATCCATGAATTATGCCGTAAGCGAACTCACTGCCGCAGCAGCAGACCTGCCGGTTGACAACGACGGCAGCTGGCAGACCGGCAGGGCTACCCAGGCCGTTGCCATGGCGCTGAAAGCACGCTTATTATTATATGCAGCAAGTCCGTTGTACAACGTTGGCACCTGGCAAGCCGCCGCCGATGCTGCCAAAGCAGTGATGAACCTGTCGAAGTTTTCCCTGGCAGCAGACTACAGCCAATTGTTCCTGAAAGCAGATAACAATGAAATCATTTTTGCACGGCAATACGCCGTAGGCGCCCGCCACGTGTGCCTGGAAATATCCAACGGACCAAACGGTTACGGCGGATGGGCAGGTAATACGCCGCTGCAGAACATGGTAGATGCCTATGAAATGAAAAATGGTAAACTGATCACCGATCCAACATCCGGCTATAACGCCCAACAGCCGTATGCGAACAGGGATGCCCGTTTTTACGCCACTATCCTTTATAATGGCGCACCTTACAGGGGATCTACTGTACAACCATTTTCTCCCGGTGGAAAAGATGGAAAGGATGGCCCTTCCAACTGGAACTCTACTAAAACAGGCTACTATCTTAAAAAATTCATGGACGATAAAAACCCGATCGATAATCCCTGGGACGTAGCCGGATTACAGCCCTGGATCTATTTACGTTATGCAGAAGTATTGCTGAACTATGCAGAGGCACAAAATGAAGCAGCAGGGCCTGACGCCAGCGTATACGCCGCGGTTAACCAGATCCGGCAGCGTGCCAGTGTACAGCAACCGGTGCTTCCGGCTGGCCTGAGTAAAGACCAGATGCGTGAGGCTATTCATCATGAAAGACAGGTAGAACTGGCATTTGAGGAACATCGCTTTTATGATGTACGGCGCTGGAGAACAGCTATTGTAACAGAAAATGTTCCTGCTTACGGCATCAACATCAGCGTTAATAACAGTGGCGTATATACGTATACTAGAAAAGTAGCGCTTGCCGGCCGGTTGTTCGCTGAAAAAAATTACTGGCTGCCGATTCCGAGAACAGAAATTCTGTCTTCCAATGGCCTGTTGGAGCAGAACAAGGGTTATTAAACACTCATCCGCTTCACACAAAGCTGCTATGTTAGCCTGCCGGTTATCATAATTGAAAAATATTTAACGGGCATTTTGCTATTTTCCGGCGGCTTTGTGTGAAGCAAAGCGTTTTAGGAACATGAAAAAAATCATTTGCTCACTGCCGCTGTGCTTTGCGCTGCATACTGCATTATCGCAACAAAGCAACAGCAACATTATCCAGGTAAACATCGACCTACATAAACCGGCGCAAACGATCCGCAACTTCGCGGCTTCGGATGCGTGGGCGGGTCAGTTTACCGGCAACTGGCCGGATAGCAAACGTAACCAGATAGCCGACTGGCTGTTTAGCACCGATACCACCGCCAACGGCCAGCCCAAAGGCATTGGCTTGTCTATGTGGCGTTTTAACATCGGCGCCGGCAGTGCGGAACAAGGCGATAACAGTGGCATCAAAGACGAATGGCGCCGCGCGGAATCCTTTCTGCAGGCGGATCATACCTACAACTGGAAGAAACAATCCGGCCAGTTGTGGTTTTTACAGGCGGCAAAACAACGCGGCGTTACGGATTTCCTGGGTTTCCTGAATAGCCCGCCGGCAGCGTTTACCAGCAACGGCAAAGCCTTTGCTGACAAGGGACAATGCAATCTCTCCCCGGATAAGTACGCTGCTGCCGCTGTTTTCCTGAAAGAGGTAGTGCAGGGAATACGTGTAGCCACGGGCGTTAGTATCAACTATATCAGCCCGGTAAATGAACCGCAGTGGGACTGGAGCGATGGCGGACAGGAAGGCTGCCCTTATAATAATGAACAGATTGCCGGCTTTACCAAAACCATCAGTAAAACTTTCAGCGAAGCAAAACTGCCGGTTAACATACTGATTACAGAAGCAGGAAAAATCAATTACCTCTATGCCCCGGAAGATAAGCCGGACAAAGGCTCACAGATAAATGCCTTCTTTGATCCGCAGAGCCGGACTTACGTGGGCAACCTCCTTAATGTATACAAAGGCATCGCCGCACATAGTTATTTCACTACTTCCCCGGAAGATACGGCCACAGCTATACGAAAACGGCTGCATACCGCCCTGAACGGGCTGGAATTCTGGCAATCGGAATATTGCATACTGGGAGATAACGCGGGAGAAATAAATGGCGCCGGTGTAGACCTGGGCATGGATGCAGCGCTTTATATGGCGCGTGTAATCCACTCCGATCTTACTATTGCAAATGCCGCTGCCTGGCAATGGTGGCTGGCCATTTCGCCGTATAATTATAAAGACGGATTGATTTATATCGATAAAAATAAAACAGACGGGCAACTGCGTGATACCAAAATGATGTGGGTATTAGGTAACTACAGCCGGTTTATAAGACCCGGCGCTACCAGGGTGCAGGCAGTTATGAGCGATAGCGCAGCGTCGAAAAATCTCTATCTGTCTGCTTATAAAAACAAAGATAATACCCTCCGGATAGTAGTGATTAACAACGGCAGCACTGCCGCCAACGCCAACATACACTGCAGGGAGCTAAAAGCAGGCAGTATGCGCAGCTATACCACCAGCGCAAAGGAAAACCTAAAGCCAGGCTATATTTCCGGTAACATTATTCACATTCCGCCACAGTCAGTAGTTACATTGACAGGTAACCTAAGCAATAAACAGTAGATAATGAAAAAACTAAGCGTTGTAATTTTAATGGTATTGTGCAGCATACAGTTGTTTGCACAACACACTTTCCAGCTCGGCGACTCCGCCTTCCTGCTGGACGGCAAACCTTTCCAGATGATTTCAGGAGAGATCCATTACCTGCGCGTGCCGCGTGAAAGCTGGCGTGACCGCCTGAAAATGGCAAAGGCAATGGGACTGAATACCGTAGGCACTTACGTGTTCTGGAACATGCACGAGCCTGAAAAAGGACATTATGATTTTTCCGGCAACAACGATGTAGCCGCCTTTGTAAAAATAGCACAGGAAGAAGGGTTGTGGGTGGTGTTACGCCCTAGTCCGTATGCCTGCGCCGAATGGGAATTTGGCGGATATCCATACTGGCTGCAGAACATAAAGGGTCTCGAAGTACGTAGTAAAGAACCGCAATACCTCGCCGCTTATAATAATTACATCAAGGCAGTTGGAAAACAACTATCGGGCTTGCAGATAAATCACGGCGGCAACATCCTGATGGTGCAGATAGAAAATGAATATGGTTCTTATTCCAATGATAAAAGCTACCTCGACATTAACCGGAAGATGTTTATTGATGCAGGTTTCGACGGGCTGCTTTACACCTGCGATCCCGCAGCCGATGTAGCCAAAGGGCATTTGCCTGGTTTGCTGCCGGCTGTAAACGGCATCGATGATCCGCAAAAAGTAAAGCAGCTGGTGAGAGAAAACCACAATGGCAAAGGGCCGTTTTATATTGCGGAATGGTACCCTGCCTGGTTTGATTCCTGGGGACAAAAGCACCATACCATTCCTTATGAAAACTTCCTCGACCGCCTGGATCGTGTACTCGCAGCCGGCATTTCCATTAACATGTACATGTTTCACGGTGGCACTACCCGTGGCTATATGAATGGCGCAAACTATAATAATAAGAGCCCTTATGAGCCGCAGATCAGCAGTTACGACTATGATGCACCACTGGATGAAGCAGGAAATGCCACGCCAAAATTCATGAAGTTCCGCGAAGTGATAGCCAGGCATCTGCCGGCAGGTGTAACTTTACCTGAAGTTCCCGCAAAGAAACCGGTGATCACCACCCCACAGATCACCTTTGAACGCAGCGCAGCAGTTTTCAGCAAATTGCCCGTGGCCATTAAAAGCGTAGATCCGTTAACGTTTGAAGACCTTAACCAGGCTTATGGATTTGTGCTGTATCGCACTACCGTTCCCGGTGGGCATAGTGGCCTGCTGAAAATAAAAGATCTACGTGATTACGGTATTGTGTTCGTGAATGGCAAAAGAGTGGCTATACTGGACCGCCGTTTGGCGCAGGACAGTGTGGAGGTAATGCTTCCAGCCGGTACTGTTACCCTGGATATCCTGGTAGAAAATCTTGGGCGTATCAATTTTGGCCCCTATCTTCTTAAAAATAAAAAAGGTATTGCCGGCCAGGTATTATTTAATGGCCAGGCTATTCATCAGTGGCTGCAATTTAAACTGCCCTTTGATGTTCAGCCGGCTGTAAAGCCTTCCGCTGCCGGTACGGACGCACCGGTGCTGAAAGAAGGCAGCTTTACGCTTTCCTCTACCGGCGACACCTACCTGGATATGACGCAGTGGGGCAAAGGAGCCGTATGGATCAATGGACACCACCTGGGCAGATACTGGCAGGTAGGTCCGCAACAAACCTTGTATGTACCTGCTGAATGGCTGAAAAAAGGCAGCAATAAAATTACTGTTCTGGAACTGATCAAGCCCGCTGCCAACACCTTGCAGGGCATCGATCATCCGATACTGGACGTATTACAATAACACAAGAGAAGTTTGTAAAAAGCTATTGGGGCGGGTTTCCGTTTCAATAGCTTTTTACTTTACCTTTATACGGTACCTCTAATCCCACTGCTGCCGTATGAAAAAAATTGTTCTGTTAGTAATTGCCTGTATGGCCGGATTACCGGTTTTCTCTCAACGTTTTGTACATGGCATCGGGTTTTCTACATTTATTGATCATACTTCCAGGTACGGCAGCATCGCCAGCTTCAGCCTTTCCTATGCCATCCGTTACAATGTGATGGAAACAGATAAGATGACTGTTTCGGTGGGTATTCCATTATCAGTTGGCGGGTCGGGGGAATCTGACAGCAATATGGAATCGTATTATGATGCGGAGGGTAATATTGTGTATTACTATACCCGTGACGAGGATGATGGTACCAGGACAAAGCCCAGGGGTATGGTCGATATCCCGCTTATTATTAACCTGAACTTCGCCGGATTTTCTTCCCTGGATAATAAAAGCTCCGTAGGTTTCTTTGTGGGAGGCGGGCTGGCCTACCATTACGGCCCTGTAAATGTAAAGTACAAAGACCGTAACGGCGGCAGCTTTACAGATTCTACTACCCAGCATGCTGTGGGGCCGATAGGCAACCTGGGAATGCGGATCGGGCTTGGCAAAAAGAAGAATGGCGCTATTGAAATCAAGGGCTCTTATATGAAGAGCTTAACAAAGCGACAACCTGATATTTACGGTATCAGCTTATTATATATACTTCCTAAAACAGGCAAATACGCTAATTCCTACGGTTTATATTAATCCCCACCCTTGCAAAATAAAATGATCCGACTGTGCCCATCTGCACCGACGCATATTTAAACACGCCGAAATAACTGTTGCCATATACCTGTTCGTCCGGGAAAACATCGAGGATGTTATTGGCGCCCACCGTAATGGTAACGGGTTTCAGGTTATAGCTGAAAGACAGGTCCGTTACCACTTTTCCTTTGTGCACCTGCACTTCTCCAAAGGGGAAACTGTTGCGGGATACTTCTCCGAAATATACATTTCGCAGTAACACACTGAATTTTTTATAACCATAGGTAAGCGATAAATTAGCCTTTACGCGTGGTGTACCATCCGTGATAAGAATACTGTCGTTGGGAGAAAAGAAGATCTGTTCTTGTCCTTTTAAACCGTCGGGAATATGCAGGTTGCCGGTGATCTTATTTTTATTGTAGTTGAATCCCAGCGAGGCATTGAAACTATGGGGACCGGAACGTAAGTTATAGTCGGCCACCACATCAATGCCAGCGGTGCGGGTATCAATACCATTGCTGAAAAAGCGTGCAGAACTGGCGCCCAGCGGATTGATAATCTGCTGGATGGCATCCACCGGATCGCCGTTGGCATCAAAGCCAAAGCTGCCGGTTAATACAATCCTGTTTTTGATGTTAGTGAGATAACCATCTACGGAGATGCTGAAATTATGGGCGGCCTGTGCAGTAAAGCCCAGGCTGTAGTTTACAGATGTTTCCTGTTTCAGCTTTGGGATACCCAATGCTTTTGCCACGGTGCTCTGGTTGGTAAAGAACCCGGATTGACCGAGCGTGTTGTCCGGTAAAATATCTGTGCTCACATAACTGAAATACTGCTGATGCAGGGAGGGCGCCCGGAAACCATTGCTCACGGCGCCACGCACGTTGAGCACATCAGAAATTTTATACCTCGTCGCAAATTTACCACTCAGCGCTGTTCCGAAGTCGCTGTAGTGTTCCAGTCGCGATGCCGCGCTGATCAGCCACCTGGAAGTAACATCCAGTTCGCCATCTATATAAACACCTGTGTTATTCCTGTTTTTATGGATGGCATTATCCGGTGAAAACCCGGTAAACGACTGCGATCCGCCTGCCAGCCCGGAGGGGTTAGATACGGTACCATCCGGGTTTTCCACCAATGCATAATTTTTCCAGGAGGCCTCTTCCCCGGTGCGGATGCGGTAATCATCTACCCTGAACTCCGCGCCAAAGGCCAGGTTAAAGCCAGCAGCCACGCCTGCAAAGCGACGGCTAAAATCGAGGTTGGTAGTGTTCTGTAAAAATTCATGTCCGCCGGCTTTGAAGCTGGTGGGAGATGCATTCTGCAACGAGGCATTTACGGTATGATCTACCTCATAGTCGAAACGGTTATCGCCCAGCGTATTGCTTAAGTCGGCCTGCCATTCACCAAATTTATGTTTCAGTCCTACGGCGATGGAACGGTCGTGGATACGTGAACCAGTAGTAGGCTGAAAACCATCCGGATAAATCGTATATACGTTTACGGTAGGATCGCTTGGTAAGCGTCTGAAGCCGAAGCCTTCGCCCTGGCGGTAACTGTAGCCACCAAAAGAATAGAATTCACTTTGGCTGTTGTTAAAAGGGAGCGATAAATTATAGAATACGCCACCATTCTTTATTTGTGCATCGCCGATCTGGAAATTAAAATCATCTCTTTTTAGTCCTTTCTGCTTCAACATATCGTCGTCGTATTTCCGGGAAGCAGCGGGATCGTTGGTAAAGTCGTACGCGAAATAATTATCGAGGGACGACTGGTCAAAGATGATCAGGTTATTATTTTGCGCGCGGGTAGTTTTACCTCTCTGGTAAGCTTCCCCGGTGATATTGATATAACCGCCCTGTTTGCCGAGGCCGGCGCCGTAGTTGAGGCTCAGCTGGCCAAGACCGCCGTCGCCACGGGAGGTAACGCCGCCGGTTAATGCAGCAAATAGTTGCTGCGTGTTTTGCTTCAGGATGATATTAATCACGCCTGCAATGGCATCGGAGCCGTATTGCGCAGAAGCGCCGTCGCGCAGCACTTCTATGCGTTCAATGGCAGCAGAAGGAATGGCATTGAGATCTGTTCCTACAGAACCGTTGCCAATGGTGCCCTGGTTATTGACCAGCGAGGTAGTATGACGGCGTTTGCCGTTAATCAGTACCAGCAGCTGATCGGGACCTAGCCCGCGGATGCTGGCGGGATCAATATGCTCGCTTCCGTCTGAAGAGGACTGCCGGTTGGAGTTAAAAGATGGGGAAATATACTGCAGGATCTGGTTCAGATCATTTTGCGGTGTGAGTATTTGTATTTTGGAGAGATGAAAAACATCTACGGGCGCCACGGTGTTTAGTCGTGTGCGGCCACTGCTGCGGGTACCTACTGTTACCACTTCATTCAAAGTGCGTATAGCCGGGGCCGGTATAGTATCTGCCGCGGTTTGCGCAGTGGCGGCGCTGCTGATCAATACAAAAATAAAGGCAGGGTATAAAGATCTTATCATCAGTAGCGATTTATTTTTTAGGAGATAAAGTTACTTCCACGCTCCACTCACTACCGCTTCCGATGTGATAGGCAGCGGCAAAGTTGCCCTGGTTGAGCGCAAAAGACAGCTGCAGTAAGCTGTTCAGGTAGCTCAATGGTTTTCCTTCCGGTACTGCGCCAAAAGTTTGACTGTACGGCGCCGCTGTTTGATGTACTTTTTTCCCGTTATGGAAAAATGTGACCTGCAGTACATCGCCGTATTGAGGATGCAGCTGGTTGAGAAGATCGGCGCTGATGTTGGTCCACACATTACCATATTGCACATCCAGGATGGAGATGTTGCCTTTCAGTTTTCCGCCTTCCAGCACGGCCGCCTGGTAAGGTATTTTTACTACCTCTTTGGGCAATACCGGTCCTACCTCTTCAAAGGTGATAGCGCCTGCTGCCAGTCGCGCGCCGGTATAGGCATATACATCCCTGCCATGGAAAGTGTAGGATTTCTGCGAATCCTTACGACGGTTCACGGCTTCATTGATTTCACGTATTTCCGCGATGCCTTCGGAGGCTGCAATGAGGGTGAGGGTGCCGTTGTCTGGTGTTACAATAAAGTGGCCATTGTTTGTTTTGAGCACTACCGATTTACGGCTGGTGCCTACGCCGGGGTCTATTACCGATACGAACACGGTACCTGTTGGCCAGTAGGGAACTGTTTGTTCCAGCCGGTAGGCGGCTTCCCATATATTGTATGCGGGTATTTCGTGGGTGAGGTCATATAGTTTCAGGTCGGGCGATACGCCGGAGGCTACGCCTTTCATGGCAGAAACGGCGCCATCTTTCAAACCGAAATCCGACTGGAAAACAACTATTTTATTTTGTGCAAATCCAATGCTGGTAGCTAGTAATAATGCCAGGCTGGCGATGAAGCGGTGTGTTGCGATGCTCATGGGGGAATGTAATTAGTCTACAAATTTAGTAGATTATTATGAAATCATTAAAAATTATTACCTTGAATATAATTCATCTGCTATTAAAATGAAGTACCAGGAATTATCACCGCCGGCATATCTTAAAAACCACGTCCGTTATTTCTGGACGCTGGAGAGTAATGATGTTGCCCACGTGCCTAAAATTTTCGGGCCAATGGCAGATGGTTGTCCCGGTTTAATTTTCCAGCAGTCGGCCAGCGGTACCTTTTACCAGGAAAACAAAGAGTTGCCTGATTTGTTGTTGTACGGCCAAACCACGAAATATACGGAGCTGCATGTAACCGGCACTATCTGTTCCATTGGGGTGTGCTGTTATCCGCATGCGTTGAAATCTGTTTTTGGTTTGAATGCCGATGAGTTAACCAATTCCTGTTTAGACCTTGATATACTGTCGGCTACCAGGGATTTTTACCTGGCAGAAAGGCTTGGCAACACGCCTTCATTAACAGAGAAGATAGCCGTTATTGCTGCCTTTTTATTTAAGCAGATAAATGAAAACAGCACGCCTGCCGATGAGGTGACGCACTTCGCCTTATCGCAGATCATTGCATCCGGCGGCAGTATTCCGTTAAAGGACTTACAGCAGCAGTTGCAGTTAACGGAAAGAAGTTTCGAGCGCCGGTTTAAACAGGGCGTTGGCATCTCTCCGAAATTATTTTCCCGCATATGCCGTTTTCAAAATTCCCTGAAGCAATTAAAAAGCAACAACTACAGCAAGTTGTCTGATATTGCCTTTGAGCATGATTATGCTGACCAATCCCATTACATCAGGGCCTTCAAAGAGTTTGCGGGCTTCTCTCCTTACCAGTACCAGAAAAAATCGACTGAAGCAGAAACAGGAAGTAATTTCCTGTTGATGACCAGGTAAGTACTCCCAATTTTTGTTCTTATAGATAGTTCCTTTAAATTGGACGGCAAATGACACGTGTATGGAGATTTTCGCATCTACCCCCCGGCTGATTTTAAGGGAACTGATACCTGCTGATGCCGCCGGCATGTTTGAACTGGATTCAGATGAAGCGGTACATTTATACCTGGGTAACAAACCCGTAAGCACCATAGCAGAATCGCGGGAGGCCATTCAGTTTATCCGGCAGCAATACCGGGAGAACGGTATTGGCAGATGGGCGGTGATAGAAAAAGACACCAACCAGTTTGTGGGATGGGCGGGATTAAAACTGATAAAAGAACCTACCAACGGCCATGTTAACTACTACGACCTCGGCTATCGTTTTATAAAAAAATACTGGGGAAAGGGATATGCTACGGAATGTGCGCGGGCCTGCCTGGAATATGGCTTTAACCGGCTCGGGCTGGAAAATATTTATGCCATTACCGATGTAAACAACGATGCGTCGAAGCGCGTTTTAGAGAAGGTGGGCCTGAGCCTGGACGGCACTTTTCACGACGGCGAAACGATGCTTAACTGGTTTACAATCAGCCGGGAAGCATGGAACAGATCGCGTAACTGACAGGAGGATACTGACTGAAGTGTAATTACAGCAGCCCGGTTTAACTTGCTTTACACAAAAGTGACCGGTGTTGCCATCCTTTACCCTCAATCAGTATCCCTTTTTATGAAGATTAACAGCATACAGTTATTAAGGGCAGTAGCAGTTATCCTCGTGGTACATGTACACGCCATCGACTTACAGGAAGCATTCACCGTTTCCCATCAGCAAAAATTTTATTTCCTTGAAAACTTTGGTGCTATTGGCGTAGATCTCTTTTTTGGGATATCGGGGTTTATCATTAGTTATGTAGCCAGTAACTATTTTGGTGCACGTGACGGGGTGGACTTCCTGAAGAAGCGGTTCCTGCGGATCAATCCTATTTATTATGTAGCCAGTGTGTGTTACATGGTATTCTTTTGTTTTTTTGACCAGATGTACCCCATCACGGCTATTCTTTACGGGTGGAGGGATACGATCTTTATGTTACCGGTATTGAACTCGCAGAAGTGGCTGGCGCCTATCCTGGTGGTGGGCTGGTCGCTGAGTTTTGAGTGGTGGTTCTATTTCCTTTTCTTCTTCCTGATCCTGTTCCGTACAAGATACAAAACCTTATTGCTGTTACTTGTTATTCCTGCGCTTGTGGCGGTGGGTCAGTTGCTAAAGCCAGCTGATTTCCGGCTGATATTTTACACTAACCCTATCATGCTGGAGTTTCTCTTCGGGGTGATCATTTTCTGGCTGTACCGGCATGTAAAAGTGGCTGCCGGCATAGCCGGGCTGCTGCTCCTGCTGGGCGTGGGCGGTTATATTTATAACATTGTGTATGGATTTGGAAATATTTCTGAACTGAGCAGTGTGACCGGTGGCACCGGCAGTTTGAAAAGGGTGTTATTGTGGGGGTTGCCCAGTGCGTGTATCCTGGCGGGTTGCATTTTCCTGGAGAGGCAGGGTGTATGGACAAAGCTCTGGAATAACAAATGGGGTTTACTGATAGGCGATGCTTCTTATTCTATTTACCTGACCCACTATACTTTTTATTATTTCATCGCGCAGATATATGCCGCCACCGGCTACTTCCTGAATGCCGATCTTTCCGTTATCATACATATGGTGCTGGCGGTGGCGGTAGGGGTTTTCTTCTACTACAAGGTAGAGCGGCCGCTGATAAAGCTGCTGCATTCCAGGCCCGCTGCGCGACCTGTTCATACGGCTATGCCATGATTTAATATCAGATCAGGGGGTGTTGGGAATCCAGCCCCCTCTTTTCATCCACCACACCATGGGGTCCAGCCATTCGTTTACGGGTAACCGTTGGGTGAAGCCGTGGTTGCCGGTGGGATAGAGATGCAGTTCAGCGGGAATGCCTCCTCTCAGCATGGCCTGGTAAAAGGCGATGCTGTTATTTACATTCACCACGGCATCATCGCTGGTATGCGTGATATAGGCCGGTGGTGTATTATTGTTCACCCACTCTTCGTTGGAAAAGAAGGCAATTTTTTCTTTGGAAGGATCATTTCCTATCAGGTTGATGCTTGATCCCTGGTGTGCCAGGTCCTTGTTCATGCTTATTACGGGGTATACGAGGATCATGAAATCCGGGCGCAGATCGGTGTTTTCCTTATTGGGCACATAACTCCTGGCGCTGTGGGTGCCCAGCGTGGAGGCCACGTGTCCGCCGGCGGAATAGCCTGCAATCCCAATTTTATGCGGGTCCAGCCCCCATTCCGCGGCATTCATGCGTACCAGTTTAATGGCCTGCTGTGCGTCCTGAAGCGGTCCTATGCTTTTATCGCGCATGGTGGCATCTGAGGGCAGCCGGTATTTTACCACGAAGGCGGTGACTCCTTTTGTAATGAATGCTTCTGCGATTTTGGTGCCTTCCTCTGCGAAGGCCAGGAAGGCGTATGCACCGCCGGGGAAGATGATCACCGCCGCCCCGTTGGGCTTTTCCGGCTTATAGATGGTGATGGTGGGGGCATCTGCCGGTGCAGTTTTCCCGATACTGTTGGGAATGGAATCTTTGTACAAAGGTCTTATTTCCTGGGCCTTTACGGATATAGCGGTAAATGGCAGCACAAAAACAAGGAGGGCCAGCATTTTCCCGATGCGGGGATAATTATGTTGAATCATCCGTCAAAAGAAAAAATTCCGGCCCGCCGGAGTGTTTTACAATTGTAAAAACCAGGTGATTAACAAATGACTCACCGGAATGGTAGCGTGGTAGTTTGCGTGTTTTTCTGCAAAGGCATAAGAAAATGGGAACCAATGGTTTTCCCTTACCGGACACATGCTTGGATATCCTTTACCCATCTGCCTAAAAAATATTTTAAAAAAAATTTCCGGAAGATGTCCAATTTCCTTTTTCCCGATCCTTATTGGTGTATAAACGAACAAATTCATCACCAATAAAAATTTAAAACCATGAAACAGAGAATCAATCTGCTGACAAAAGGAGCTAACGCAGTAAAAGCATTATATGGCGTAGGTGCATATCTTGCAAAATCATCCATTGAAAAATCCCTGCAGCATTTAATTTATTTCCGGGTATCCCAGATGAATGGCTGCGCATTTTGCCTGGATATGCACTCCAAAGATGCACGTGCAGAAGGGGAAACGGAGCAGCGCATTTATATGCTGGCGGGCTGGAGAGAAGCTACTGTGTATACCGACCGTGAGCGGGCTGCCTTTGCCTGGGCAGAAGCAGTTACCAGGCTTACCAACGGCGATGTGTCCGATGAAGTATATGACGTAGTTCGTCAGCAGTTTTCAGAGGAAGAGATTGTAGACCTGACAATAGCAGTTACTACCATTAACAGCTATAACCGTCTTAATGTAGCTTTCCGTACCTCAGCAGGAAGTTATACGCCGGGGATGTTTGCCGCCAAAGCAAATTAATTCATATATTTCATCCGTGATTTAAATTATAAAAAGATGAAAGAATTCTTATTGTTATTTCGCCAGTCGGAATATGCGTACCGCGAATTATCGCCGGATGACTTCCAGTCGCTGATGAAGAAGTGGCAGGATTGGGCAGGCGGTATTGCTGCACAGGGCAAACTGGTGAGTAACGGCCGTCGCCTTTCTACGGAAGGGAAAGTATTAAAACCAGGAGGCGTTATTACCGATGGTCCGTTTGTGGAAATCAGGGAACGGCTTGGCGGCTTCCTGGTAGTGCAGGCCGATACGCTGGAAGAAGCTACTACATTGGCTCATGGCTGCCCGGTGCTGGATGCCCAGGGCTGTGTGGAAGTGAGGGAAATAGTCTCGTAACCAGTATCAGGGGAAATAAAGAAAACCACTCTTTCGTTAGAGTGGTTTTTACTGTTTTAGTATGGAAAAGGAACACGAATCACTGAAGGATTTATTTAAGCAGGAATTCTCAAAGATGGTAGCTGTGATCAGCAAACTTTTCGGGTTGCAGCATATTGAGATAGCAGAAGATATTGTGAGTGAAACATTTTTACTCGCGTCGGAAACATGGGGCGTGAAAGGACTCCCTCCCAATCCTGCTGCCTGGCTTTATACCGTAGCCAAACAAAAAGCCATACATCATTTCAGAAGAAATAAAATATTCGACAAAAAAGTACTGCCTGAAATAGTAGCCAGACAGGAACTGGTGGATGATGCCGAAGCGCTGAGTTTCTCGCAGGAGAATATCAAAGACAGCCAGCTGCAAATGCTTTTCGCCATCTGTAATCCGTCTATTGCCAGCGAAGCGCAGATAGGGCTGGCGCTGCGCATCCTTTGTGGTTTCGGGATAGATGAAATTGCAGAAGCTTTTTTGTCCAATAAAGAAACCATTAATAAAAGATTGTTCCGGGCGAAAGAAAAACTGCGCGAAGAAAAGATCAGGATGGAGTTGCCCCCGGAAAATGAAATTCCGCAGCGGCTGGATAATGTATTGCACATTATCTACCTGCTTTTCAGTGAAGGATATTACTCCCAAACACAGAACCAGATCCTGCAACAGGATCTTTGCCTGGAAGCGCTTCGCCTGGGATTAATGCTGACGGCTTACGACAAAACCAACCGGCCCAAAACAAATGCGCTCATTGCCCTCATGTGTTTCCACGCTTCCCGCTTCAATGCCAGGCAGGCCGGCGAAGGCGAGGTGGTGCTGTATGAAGCGCAAAACGAAGCGCTGTGGGACCAGGCATTGATCAACCAGGGCATTTATTTCCTGCAGCTTTCTGCTGAAGGCAATGAAATCAGTTCCTATCACCTGGAAGCCAGGATCGCTTACTGGCATTGCATGAAAGAGGATACGCCGGAAAAATGGGAAGAGATCCTGCAGCTATACAACGCGCTGCTGATGATCAATTACTCCCCCAGTGTAGCGCTAAACCGTACCTTTGCCCTGTATAAAGCAAACGGGCAGCAGGAAGCGCTGGCAGAAGCAGAAAAGTTGAAGCTGGAGAATAATCATTTCTATTATGTGCTGCTGGGAGAACTGTATAAGAATATTGATAATGATAAAGCAAAAGCGAGCTTTCATAGAGCCTGGCAGTTAGCTAAAACAGATACCGAAAAACAAGGCATACAAGTACAAATAAACCGGCTTACCGATGAGCATACACACTAATCTGATCAGGGCTATGGAACATTTCATCCGTATGAATGAAGCCGAGAAGCTATTCATTTCCTCGTTGTTTGTGAGCCGGGAATACCAGAAGAATGATTATTTTCTGCGGGAAGGACAGGTTTGCCGGGAAGCGGGTTTTATTGAGAAGGGATTGATCCGGTACTACAGCATTAAAGACTCCGGGGAGGAGCTGACATTTGATTTTGGAAAGGAAAATGAATTTACCTGTAATTACGAAAGCTTTCTTGATCATTCTGCTTCGCAGCGCAGCATCCAGTGTATTGAGCCAACCACAATACTGGCGATTTCCTATGAAAATCTTCAATTGCTTTACAGCAAAGTAAAAGAAGGGGAAAAATTTGGCCGGTTGATTTGTGAGTACCTGTATTTGAATGCCATAAAAAAAATCACTTCTATTTATAGCGATCAGCCGGAGCAACGTTATCTGCAATTCGTTAACAACTATCCCGACCTGCAGCAGCGCATCCCGCAGTATTATATTTCTTCCTTTGTAGGCGTAAAGCCTCCGTCTTTAAGCCGGATCAGGAAAAGGCTGGCGATGTAGATTTATTAACCTGGGTGAACGAACCCGTGGAAAGCTGTTTTTACCTTTGTTGCATCATCATAAAATAATGCAACAAATGAAAAACACATCTGAAAAAATCGCCTTTTACGCCACCGTATCCATGGGGATATTGCTGGTATTTATCGGGCTTCGCTTCCTCCTCTCCCCGCTGGTGGCGGAAGCTGCTTTTGGCATCCACGTACCTGTAAACGGTAATTTCTCCTTTCATTATATCAAAGGTATCCGCGATCTGTTTACCGGCATTGTTATACTTGGCGTACTATGGACCGGCGAGCGGCGTGCATTGGGAGTGCTATTACTGGCAGGAGCCATTATCCCGGTGGTGGATTTCAGCCTGGTGTTGCAAAATCCCGTATATGAAACCGGCAAACTGATTCCGCACGTGGTAGCTATTGTAATGGCGCTGGTGCTGGGAGGTTATTATCTTTCTTCCACCGCCCAAAAAACATCCCATGCTCTTTAATATTGTGTTGCTTCTGCACTTCGGATGCTTTTTAGGATATCTCGCTATATTGGTGGCGCAGCGGACCGATTACCATACAAAAGTGCGCGACCATAAAGGGCTGATACTGGGCATTGTACTGCTGGTAACCGGTATCATACTGGTGGCGCTGAAATATCCGCATGTCAATTATTACAAAGTGATACCCAAAACCGGCCTGTTCGCGGTGGTAACGTTCATCAATATACGTTTCACAAACAAAGTATTTACAAAGCCGGCTTACTATGCGTTACTGGCGTCAACGCTGGCAGCCGCCTGCATAGCGGTATGGCATTAAAAAAGGGAGCTAACCAATATGGTCAGCTCCCCATCGACATCATTGCTCTCTGCTATTGATAATTATAATTATCCCAGTAAGGATTTTTTGCTCTTGCTGCAGCAGGCACCCAGAAAATCGGGCTGGTTAAATTATTTTCTCCTGCTACTTTCTTGAAGTTATCCGGGTTGTTGGTCAGCTCAATAGTTGGATAACGTACTCTTTCCGGCATTGGTTTCCATACGGAAGTATGCCAGGTGAAGGGTTCCAACTTCGGATGACGGGTCCTTCTCAGTTCTGCCCACAGTTCGTAAGGCTGGTAGAGGTTCAGGTGAATATACTTTTGCTGCATCAGGATTTCCATTTTGTCGTCCAGTGTAGCGGCCAGTGTAAATTTGGCTTTAACCACATCGCCCCATGCGCTCACTACTGCTGCAGATGGTTTCGTAGGGTATACCATGGCTGTTTGCTGAGGTGTCATCTGGGTTTTAGCGTAGCTGCTCAGTTGATTAATGGTGTACCAGAAATCTATCGAGTGTGTTACCTCGTCTTTGATGTGTTCCTCAGCGGATTTGCCAGTATTCGCTAATCCTTTCAGCGCTATTTCCGCCAACAGCAGATCCAGCTCTCCCAATGAACTCATATAAACCGGCATCTTCGCATTCTGGTGGAAGGTAGCATGGTTGTAAGTAGATTTGGCATTGGTAGAAAAAGTAGAAGCGATATTATCTGCATACGGATAATACCTTTCTCCGCTGTTATACAATGCCGTTTGTTCTTCAATATTAGCAGATACACCACGGTAATCCAGGTATTTGGTAGGCATAGCCAGCACGGGCAGGCGTGGATCATCAATCCCTTCCTGGTAAGCAGGTGTGCCGTAGTTCATCCTTTTCATGATGATGTTCGGGATAAAGGAGGCGAAGGTATTTTCATACACCCCACGAATCCATGTGCCGCCACCGGTGGGATCAATATCAAACCAGTAGAACCAGTAAAGATCTGTTTGTGGCAAAGGCTTAGCCAGTGCTGCCTGGATCAGCGGTTTGGCATATGCTTCTTCCACTCCGGCGATTCTTACCAGCAATTTCAGGCGGGTAAAATTGATCAGGGATACCCACTTATTGATATCACCGTGGAAGGCTATATCCTGCTCCGTAAATACGGTTTTGGCATCGGCCGACATCTGTGAATAGGCAGCGGGCAGTTCATCCACAATAGTTCCCAGTTCCTGTATGATAGACTGGTAGATCTCTTTTGGATCATCGTATTTAGGGAAGAGGTATTTAGGTTCTTTTTTTGCTCCCTGGAAAGCATCTGAATAAGGAACCGAATTAAAGAAATCTACCAGCTTGGCGCTTTGGTAACATTTTATAAAGCTAACCAATTTCAGGTATACATCTCCATCCTGTTTCAATTGCCCGGTACGTGCATTCACAGAATCCCTGATCACTTCATAATTCTTCAACCGGGTATAACTGTGTTGAAAGAAAGATTGCCCGTTGATGGGAGAATCATCAAATCCGTTACCGGTGGTTAAATCATTGTATGTGGAGAACCAGTCGTAGCGATAAGATACAAACCGTTGCACCACTTGCTCATAGCCGGTGATACTGGTACCTCCGTTGAGCAGGTAATACCACTCGCCGTAGTCCTGTGCAAATATTTTATTGTTTGTAAGCACGCCGGTAAATAAGCCGGGCACCACATCTATAGTACTGCCGGTGGAGAGCTTGTCTTTGTCGTAGAACCGGTCTTCCAGGTCTTTTTTACAAGCTCCCAGGACGGAAGCAGAAAGCAGGAAAATATATAAGTAAGCTTTTTTCATTTTTTTCAGTTTATACATTAGAAAGCAACATTTAACCCCAGGGAGTAAGTCCTTTGGGAAGGGTAGATGGTATTTTCCACGAAAACATCTGCACCCAGTGCTCCTTCCGGATCAATATTGGGAATAGATTTGTAGAGATAGAACAGGTTACGGGCAGCTGCGGTGACAGTGAGCCTTTGCATTCTTATCCTTTTGGAAATTTCCGCGGGTAATGTATAGGAAAGCGCTACTTCTCTCACTTTGATGTAATTGTTTTTGAATACGCGATCCGGTGGGAAAGAGGTAGCCAGGTCGTTTGCATAGCTTCCATAATAAGAAGAAGCACTGGTGATGATATCATTGGTTACATACTTCCCATTATCATCAATTTTCACACCGGGCAGGACCAGACCATCGTGATACACCTTACCATCCGCAGACTGAGCAGGCGCTGGCTGTGAATGCTGCCACGGCACGTTCTGTTCGTTAGAATTAATATAATAGGCCAAACCGCCGTTTTCTTCATCGCGGTATTTCATGGTATTTTCTAACTGCCCAACACCTGTTAAACGGTTGTTGGTGTAGCTGAAAATAGTACCGCCGTATTTGTAATCCAGCCCGATACGGAAGTTGAAGTTCTTATACTGGAAGTCGGAAATAAACCCGCCGTATACTTTTGGCATTACATTGCCGGCTACGGTTGATTTCTGATCATCGAGTATATAGATACCCTGGTTGTTGACTACTTTATTGCCAGCTTCATCACGTTTATAATCGTTCATTACAATTTCACCATACGGGCGACCTTCATCTGCATGAATAGATGCAGCAGCGCCATTAATCAGGTTACTGAAAGGATAATTGGTAACGCCCGGATACAGGTCTATTACTTTTGATGCCTGGCTGGCGGCATTCAGGGTGAGGCTCCAGCGGTAGTTTTTACCTACCAGCGGCACGCCTGTTAAGGCCAGTTCAAAACCCCAGGCTTTTACATCACCCGCGTTCACGATCATACCAGTTGAACTGGAGGCAGAAGAAATAGGTAAGCTGATGATCTGGTTGTAGCGGTGGTTGGTATAGAAAGAGAAATCGAGGATCACCCTGTCTTGTGGTAGGAAGGTGTTGTTGATACCAATTTCAAATTCCCTTTTACGTTCTGGTTTCAGGGCGCCCGGTAATAATTTGTCGGGAGGTGAAACGGAATTGGCGCCTGTACTTGGCAGGCGGCTGTATCCATACAGGTTATTGGCAAAATAACGGGTAGTACCATTACCTACGTCAGCCCAGGATACTCTCAGCTGTCCGCTGTTTACGCCGGCGAGCCGGTAACGTTCTGTATAATTCCAGGTAAGTGCGGCGCCCGGATAAAAGTATTTGTTGTTTTCCGGAGGAAGGGTAGAGTTCCAGTCCTGACGCCCCTGTAGTTCCAACGTAAATTCATTTTTCCAGGACAATGCTGCTGATGCCAGCAAGCTGTATAATACGTCCGATCCCCTTGTGTAATTTCTAAGCAGATACGCATTGTCGGCGTTTGGTGTACCCAGCTGATTAGAGAAAGAATACCAATCCGGGAAGGTGAGTCCACCAACGGTGTTGGTACCCAGGTAATCAACGTTACGCAGCCGGTATACACCACCTCCAAATGCAAACAAACGGAGATCGTTGTTCAGGAATGATTTATTATAGTTCAGTAACGCCTGGTAAGTTTGAGTGGTAGAATTTTCCTTTGCCACGCCGAAGCTTCCTTCAGCTACAGTTGGTAGCACTCTTGTTACGCTTACCTGCGTATTGTAATTGGTGTTATCATAATCCAACCCTGCCTGTCCTACGAGGAAAATATTCTTCGTGAAGTTCAGTGTTACTTTGGCAGAGGTGATCATGTGGATATTTTCATCCTTATAACGGTTCATTTTGGTATTCCACAGGTAACTGCCGAGTCGTGTAAACGCGTCAGATACGCGGGCATTGGAAAGATCTCTTTTATAACCGGTGGCATCTGTGTAGTAGGGATATATCAGGTTATAATCATAGTCAACCGGGTATCCCCATGCTACCGGTCCATCGTTCTGGGAACGGCGGTTTTGGGTAGAGATGCTGTAAATGTTGGAGATCACTTCAAAGGAAGCCAGTTCGGATGCTTTGATATTACCATTGAAGCTAAAGGAGTTCCTTTTCTGCCAGGAATTATCACCGGCAATATCCTGGTAATTATAGTTGGTATAAGAAGCCCTGATACTACCCTTTTCATTGCTGCCCGCAATTGCTACGTTGGCAGAAGTAGAATGACCGTTCTGGAAGAGTGACATAAAGTTATTCGCGTGTGGCGAATTCTTCACCATGGAACTATCGTAGAACATCACATTGGCACCATCGAAAGCAGGACCGAAGCTGAAGCGCTTATTGGGCAGCATCCTGGTTTTTACGCCATTGATGGTTTCATAGGTCGTATCATAAAGGTTGTCGCCCAGCCCATATTTGGTTTGCAGCTTCAGGTAAGATACCGGTTGTTCTATGGTGTGTTGTATGTTACCGGTCATACCAAATCCTTTCACATTACGGCCGTTTTTGGTAGTAATGATCATTACACCGTTGGCGGCATCGCTACCATACAATACGGTAGCTTTTGCCCCTTTCAGGATATCGATTGATTCGATATCGTCCGGGTTAATGTCATTGATACCGGCGCCATAGTCGAATCCTTGTCCCACATCACCGCCTATCTGTGTTTTACGGTCGCTCAGGATCACGCCGTCTACCACGAACAGGGGTCTTACGTTCTGATCGGGGTTCATACTGGCTGCGCCGCGGATGTTAATCCTAACGCCGCCCTGCGGACCGGATGCGCCCACGTTTACGCCTACACCGGCTGCTTTACCATACAGGGCGAGGAATGGGTTCATGGTTGAACCGGCCTTGGTAAGTTCATCACCTTTGATGGTGCTGATCGCGTATCCGAGTGTTCCCTTCGGGCGTTTGATACCGAGAGCGGTAACCACCATTTCATTCAACCCGCTGGAGGCAATGGAAAGTGTTACGTTCAGGAATGTGGAGGTGCCGAGGGTAACTGATTTTGATTCATATCCTACAGAGGTGAATACCAGTACTACATTGCCTTCCGGCACATCAAGACTAAACCGGCCCTGTACATCTGTGGTGGCGCCGTTTTTAGTGCCTTTGATGAGAATAGTGACGCCGGGGATGGGTGTTCCGGTACTGTCTTTTACCAAACCGCTTATTTTACGGAGTACTACTTCCGGTATGGCGATGAAGGGAGTGGCATTTTCCAGCCTGATATCTTTCTCTTTTACAGCGATGATTTTGCCGATCACTTCATAACTGAAGGGTTGGTTTCTGAAAAGCAGTGCCAGTACATCTTCCAGCGAACCATTCCGGATGGAGATATCTACCGGCTTGCTTTTCGTGAGCATAGCATCTTCATACCAGAACCTATAGCCGGATTGCTTTTTTATTTCTTCAAATACCTTTTGGATCGGTGCGTTCTTTTGCGACAAGGTTATCTGTTGCGACAGAGATTTGGCGCTGATCTGCAAACAAACTACCGTTAAGAGGATAGCCGTAATCTTCATTTGCTTAATCAGTTGTTTTTTTATCCTCAGATGGGCACCTGATTTTCGGAATGTCAGGACGCGATCTTTGATGGTTGATAATAGCCCAGGTACAAAGACGGGCTTTGCATGACAATTAGATTGCATACATTTGTGGTGTTTGGGTTGAGATAAATCTTGATTTCTGATAAGTATTGATGTCAGGTACCAGACCCAGGCTCTTTTCCAGGGGCGGGTGAGATCGCTCCTGGTTTTTTATGCCGGTTCTTACCACACGTCATTCAGGGACCTTTGTTCATGGTAATAGCAATTTGGTTGATATAATGAATAAGATACTTACGGCATAACGATCAGCCTGCGTTGTTCCATTTTAAAATGGATCCTGCTGATTTCCAGTAATCGCAATAATTCTGACAAGTTCGCGTCTCTCGGAATATCTCCTGTGAAGCTGCGGACGGGTATTGCGCCGCTATATACTACTTCCACATCGTACCATCTTTCCACCTGCCGCATGATTGTTTTGATGTCTGCACTTTTAAAAGAAGTAAGTCCGTTTTTCCATGCTACTGCCAGGCTTACGTCAGCATTTTCTATTACTTTCATTTTGCCATTTGGCTCCAGCAATGATTGTTCTCCCGGCTTTAATACACTGGAAGCATTTGCCTGGCTTACTTTTACGGCGCCTTCCAGCAGGGTAGTTCTCATGGCAGCTTCATCGGCGTAAGCCATTACATTGAAGCTGGTGCCCAATACCGCGATACTGGCGTTATTAACGGATACAAAAAATGGCTGGCTGGCATTCCTGGCTACTTCAAAGTAGGCTTCCCCGTTTAGTTCCACCCGGCGTTCCTTTCCAACAAAGGCAGTTGGAAATTTCAGGGAAGAGGCGGCATTCAGCCACACTTTTGAGCCATCCGGCAGTTCCAGCTGATACTGTCCCCCTTTAGGGGTTTTTAATATGTTATAGGCTATACTATTGGCAGCTGTCTGCTTGTTTTGGTCGTATTTCAGCATTCCCGGGCTCACATGTAAATTCACATCCCCTTGTTTCGCCAGTGTGCCCTTCAGTGAGCTATCCAGCGCTATCACATTCCCGTTTGCCAGTGTGAGCATGGCTTTTGTTCCGCCCGGTTTCACATCTTTTTTTATATTTTCTGTTACCACAGCTGGTAACTTATCTGCTTTCCGTGTTTTGGTGACCAGCAGCAAGATGCTGGTGGCGACGATCAATAATAATACAGCAGCGGCCCAACGCTGCCAGTAAACCCATTTAAGCGGCTGCCGCGCCGGTACCTGGTTTAGCTGGGGCGAGGGAAAAAACATGTCATCTTCCTCACCGGACTGTATCCAGGCTTCTTCGATCAGCAATTCCAGCTGCGTTTGATTATCTGCCGCATTTAAAAAATCACTTAACTCGGATTGTTCCGCCTGGGTGATTGTTTTACCCGCATATCGGCTAAGCAGGTAGCGCAACCTGGTATTATCCATCAGCATAGATTGATTCTACCCTATAAGACAGCAACAAGTATAAAAAAGAGGTAATGGTGTAAGAAAAAAAATTTACCCCCTGAAAGGTGTGGCCAGAATAAGCATCAGCAAATTAATTTCCGGATGCGTCATTGCATAACTCCGGATGGAACGCAGGGCCAGTACCATGTGCTTCTTAACTGTTTCCAGTGAAATGGCCATGCGCTCGGCAATTTCAGCCTGGCGGAGACCTTCATCCCGGCTTAAAAGATATACTTTCTGACGCTGGGCCGGCAGCTCTGAAATGGCCTGGTCTATGATGCGGCGGTAATTCCGGATAACAGTATCATCTTCCTGGTCGTGAGTAGCCGCTATACTGGTTTCCCATGCCTGTTTCCTGGCCAGTTCCCGGCCAAGCTTTTTCAGGAAGGATATGCTATAGTTCCTGGCTACTGCATACAGGTAAGGATGAAAATGTTCTACCTGCCTTAACTTCTCCCGTTTTTCCCAAATCCGGATAAATATTTCCTGTACAATCTCTTCGGCCAGCGGTTTGGACCCCGTCAGCTGCATAACAAATGCTCCCAGCCTGTTTTGGTAGGTATGAAATAAATGTGCAAAGGCAGCCTCATCGCCCTGCGACACCCTGAATAGTAAATCTGGTTCACTATTTAATTGCACGGTATTCAAAATAAATGTAAGTGCTTCCCCCGAAGCTAATCTGGTTGATATAACGTAAAGGTATGCATTCCTGTGCTGATAAAAAATCACACCTTTCGACCACCTGCCGGAAATGTTAATTCCACATCAAGGATTGTTAACCAACAATTAATTTCCACTGCAATGAACCAAACAGTATTCTCCTGTATTTTTAATATAAATACTTCCATTATGAACCTGAAAACCCTTTTGGTGGCCCTGGCCATCCTTTCTCTTTTTGGCTGTAAAAAAGACCTGGCAATTCCTGATGCAGCAGCTGGCGGTGAAGCAATGACAAAAAACGCTGTAACCGGCGCTTTAAGCGTAACCCTTACCGGCTGGATGAGCGCCATTGCAGACAATACCAGTCTCACGGCCCTGTCTATTCCCGGCACACACGACAGCGGCGCCCGTGTGGAACCGGTTGGCGGCACCGCCAAATGTCAAAACCTCAGCATCCGCGAACAACTGGATGCCGGTACACGCTTCCTTGATATCCGTTGCCGGCACATCGGCGATGCTTTCGCCATTCACCACGGTTCTATTTACCAGAACCTCAATTTTACGGACGTACTTACCGCCTGTTATGATTTCCTGGCAGCAAATCCTTCAGAAACGATTGTAATGTGCGTAAAAGAAGAGTATGATCCCACCAACAACACCCGCTCCTTTGAGCAAACGTTCGACAGCTATACGCAGCTGCAACCTTCCAAATGGTATCTAAGCGATGCGGTTCCCAACCTCGGCCAGGTAAGGGGCAAAATTGTGCTGCTGAGGAGATTTGGCGCCACCAGTACCCCAAAAGGTATTGAAGCCACCAACTGGGCCGACAATACCACGTTTTCTATCAATAACACCAACTCCTCCCTGCGGGTGCAGGACCAGTATGTAGTACCCGATAATAACGCGAAATGGACAGGCATTACCAACCTGCTCACAGAGGCAAAGAACGGCAGCCAGTCGGTACTATATATCAATTTCACCTGTGGGTATAAATCCCTGATCTTTGGTATTCCCAGCATTACTACCGTTTCAAATGCCATTAATCCACAGATCAACACTTATTTTACCAGTAACACGCATGGCAGATATGGTATCATCCCGATGGATTTTGCAGCGGCCGACCGGAATACGCTGATCATTAATACCAATTTCTAAAGATATATGGTCAATAAATGAAAGGGAGGCCGCTTCATCGGGGATGAAGCGGCCTCCTTTTTCCCGGTTTTTAAAATGCCGGGAAGTTGTTATCTTTAGATAACTCCAAGAAAGATTCATCAGACAGCTATCCCATAACAGTATAAAACCATTGTGAAATAATATTCTTACCCCCAAATTTTAAAAATCAATTGTTATGAATTACCCCAACAAAGTAATTAAGGCTGGCGAAACAAACAGCCAGATTGTAAAAGCCATTCAACAAAGACTGATTGAACTCGGTATCGGTACTCTACAGGGCACAGGCACCTTTGGCCCTAAAACTGTGTCTGCCGTAAAACAATTCCAGGCGCTGCACCGCGACCGGTTTGGTAATCCGCTTATTGTGGATGGTGAAGTGGGCGCCATTACCTGGGAAGTATTGTTTGACGATGGTGTACCGGAAGAAACAAATGCGCCCAATACGCTACTTGCCAAAGCGATTGAAGTGGCCGAAAGCCAGATTGGCGTGATGGAAGTGCCTCCTGGCAGCAACCGGGGACCACAGGTAGAAGCCTATCTGGCCAGTACCAATACCCCTCCCGGCAACTACTGGTGCGCAGCCTTTGTGTACTGGTGCTTCAAAAAAGCCGCAGCAGACCTGGGTATTGCTAATCCCGTTGTTAAAACTGCCGGCTGCCTGGACCACTGGAACAAAACAAAAGCGCTGAAAATCACTACCGCAAAGGCTATCAACAACCCCTCCCTGATAGTTCCGGGCAGCATCTTCATTAAAAGCCATGGTGGCGGCTTCGGTCATACCGGTATTGTAACCGCTGTAAATGGTGGCTTTATTGAAACCATTGAAGGCAATAGCAACCCCAACGGCAGCAGTAACGGGATTGGCGTGTTCCGTATTAAATTCCGGAAGATAAATTCCATTGAAAAAGGGTTCATTATTTACGGATAAATCTCCTGCTTCCGGGCCGCCAACCTGTTGCCCGGAAGTATTACTTCATTACAAATGCCGCTCTTTTCATTTTATAATAAAAAAGATATTTCAAATGACCTTTTATTCCCTTCTTTTTTGATTAAATTCATTAGCGAAAACCTAAGTGTACTACCCCAAATAAATACCCTCAATAAATGATACCTCATTGGAAAGTTATCCAGGAAGTAGCAAATCGTTTTGGTGACCGTCAGCCACAGTTTGAAGCTGCCGAAAGAAAGCTGTATGCCTTACGGGAAGCCAATCAGCCTTTAGTACAACTGGAAGATAATCCCACACGGGTGCAATATCGTGTGGCCCGCGAAAACACGCCCCTGGTGGCAACTGCGCTGGAGCGGATTACAGGCACGGCCGACTTCCAGGACAAATATGTACTGGACAGGTTATCTGAAATGTCCAGGGCCGTGTGCCGTATCCTGAAAGGCGGGACGCCCATTGGCACCGGTTTCCTCGTAACAGAAGACATCCTGCTAACCAACCACCATGTGATTGAATCGGCTGATGATGCAGAAAACATGATTGCAGAATTCAACTATGAAGTGGACGCTACTACAAAAGCGCTGAAAAGAAGCGCTTCCTTCAAACTGGATGCCCGCAAGTTTTTTATGACATCGAGCCTGGAAGTAAGTAAAACTACGCTGAACAGCGGTCTCGATTTCACCCTGATAGGTGTAAGCCTGACCGGCACTTTCGGTGAATTACTGTCGCAGTTTCCCCCAATCCGTCTTGACGGCAACCTCGGCAAAATCATTAAAGGCGAATCCTGTGTAATTTGTGCAGCACCCCAACGGCCTGCCTAAAAAAGTGGTACTGAAAGATATCCGCTTCTTCTCTGAAACAGGTACCCGCCTGGTATATGAATCGGATACACTCCCCGGCAGCAGCGGCTCCCCGGTGTTCGGAATGGGTACCTGCGAGATCATTGCCCTCCATCACAGCGGGCTTTCCCGCACGGATGATCAAAACCGCGTACTTACCCGGAGTGGGCAACTGGCCACCCCTGAAACACCGGACGACGAGATTGACTGGATCGGCAATGAAGGCATTAAAGTGAGTGTAATTGTCAGCGCCGTGCGGGAAGCCACGTTAAGTCCGGATATGGAAAAGGGCCGCCGCGCTTTATTAAAAGATACCGACAATATTGCACCGCAGCTGAAGCAGGCCTTACCCGACCAGGCCAGCGTTCGTAGCGGTGTAAACAATGTAGTAACAGCTGCCGCTATGAGCAATAACAGCGCTCCATCCAATGTTCCCGATATTCCTTCATCTCCCAAAGAAAATACTATGGATGTTCCTTCATCTGCCAATATTAGTACTCCCACCGCATTTATAATCTCTGCATTGAATAAACCGGAAACGGTGTCGCAGATAGAAGCGGTATTATCTGTAAAATATCCGCCGGGCATTAAGCTGTCGTTGCTTACACCCGCCACCGCCGTTGCCGGCAAAGAAGAGTTGTTTACGTTTACCACCAACTTCAGTGGCAACGCGCATGAAGAAGCCGGAAAACTGGCACAGGTACCAGGCATCTTTTATGCAGAAGCAGATCTGCCTTTATACCTGAATGCCGATACCGTTAATATTATCAGGAAGGGTGGCGGTCCTGCCGAATCCGGCTTTCTGTTTGACGACGGCTATGGCACGCCCAACGAAGATGCTTTCCTGAAAAATTATACGGTAACGGCTGTGAGCAAATTTGTTGCCGGCCGGAAAGCAGAAGAATACCGGCGTTGGAACTGGTACGCCACCGGGTTCGATAAGATACTGCTGACACAACAAACACCTGCATCGCCTCATGAAAAAGGCATCCGTGTAGTACAGTTTGACACCGGTTATACCGACCATTCCAAAGTAGCCGGTGCATTTGACACCGACAACGATTATAACTTTCTCGATAATACCAATGACGCGTTGGACTTGCGCACCATTTCGCTGGGAAAGCAACCCGGTCATGGCACCCGTACCGGCAGCCTGTTAATTGGCCACGACTTTTCACCTGCCGCAGGTAACGGCAACTGCGGCTTACTGGCTCCCGATAATTACAAACTGGTTCCCTTTCGTATAGCCGAAACAGTGGTCATCATCAACAGGCAGCAGCAACTGGCAGCAGCATTGGATGCAGCTATTGCCCAGGGTTTTGATATCATTACCATGAGCATGGGCATTCCCCCTACGCTCACCACTGCACGGCTGGCAAAAAAGGCATATGAAAGTGGCGTTATCTGGTGCTGTGCAGCCGGTAACAGCGTGCAGGCGGTAGTAGCGCCCGCTGTGTTTCCCGGTACTATTGCGGTGGCAGCATCCAATCCGCTGGACAGGGAATGGACCGGATCTTCGAGAGGAGATACAGTAGATATTACTGCGCCGGGAGAAGATGTGCTGGTACCCATCTGGCAGGCGGCAGGCGACCACCTGGAAGGTTTTGCCTATGGCGATGGCACCAGCTACGCCACACCGCATGTTGCCGCCGCAGCAGCCTACTGGTTGGCAAAATACCAGGACCAGCTCAGGGCGCCGGAATATGCCGGCTGGAAAAGAGTAGAAGCTTTCCGTCAGGCGCTGAAAGACTCTGCCCGCAAAAGCGATCAACTACCCACGAAAGGTTTTGGAAGTGGTATTCTCAACGCAGAAAAACTTCTAAACACTCCCCCTAAACCTGCCGGCAAATTAAACAACCAATACAACGGCTGGAACGAAAGCGCTTTCCTGAACTCGCTGCAGGGCTATGGCGAAATAGTAAAAACTTACTGGAACAAACTTCACAATGCCATTTTTGGTACGAGAAGAGGCAACCAGGAATCGCTCACCGCTATTTCCACTCCAATGTCCGACAGCGCGCGGATGCTGGAAAGCGCCACCTTTGGAAAAAGCAGAAGCGCCTATGAAAGCACCACTCCTGCCACCTATCCGGATCTGCTTCAACGGTTTAACACCGTTCAGTCTATTATTGAAAATGCCGCTAAATAAGTGACCCCATGACAAACAAGATATTCGACTTTCATTTCCATCTGCTGTTTAAACATTATCTCAGCAATGGTACCCCTATAAATGAGCAAGTGAAAACCACCGGCCTGGCCAGTTTGCTGAACGATCTTTTCGGCGGACCGTTTAATAGCCAGTCGTCACCCGACCAGGTGAAAGACAGCCAGCTCTATCTGGGAGTGGCTTCTATTATCAGCCTGGAACATGCTTTTGCCCGTAGAATTTTGCATGTGCTCGGCATCGACTTCTCCCATATATTACCTTTAAACAAAGACATCGTAAATAAAACCAGGGACGGTAAAACCAGCTACTACGCCGAGTTTCAGCAACAGGTAAAAATGTACCTGGATAGTAAGGCCATCCTGGAACAGGCGCCCTATCATATAAAATATACGGGGAGGAAAGATTGGGAAGGCAAAACGCCGCAACAAATAGCAGATGTGCTGAAAGATGATAACACACAACGCTACCTCATTTTTTCTATAGAAGGAGGTCATAATTTATCCGATGTGCCTATCCGGGGCGCCGCGTTATCCAGGACGCCGGAGCTGAACCTGAAAGATATCCAGGATAACAGTGAACTGGATTTTATCAGCATTAATCTCTGTCACCTCAGCTATATCCCGGAGCAGCCGCTGGGCGGGTTTGCGCAGGGACTTAACAAGCAGGCGCAAATAGCTTTCAGCAGCGAGGACTTCATGCCTAAAGCTGGCCTCGGACTTACACAGCTGGGAAAAAAGGTAATACGCCAGGCGCTGCTGCATGAAAAGAGACCGGTGCTCATCGATCTGAAACATATGAGCGTATACACGCGGTTTCATTATTACCGTTACCGCGAATCGCTGATCAATGAATCGCCCGCCGTCAACAGGCTGCCGATCATCACCTCTCACACTGGTTTCACATTCACTTCATTGAATAACTATCTCGCTAAAAAACAATTCAGATCCACCACTGGTCAGCAGGATGGCGTATTGGTGAGTATAGTGGAATCTGAAAACCGGAAAATCGGAAAAACAAACGACAGCATTAATAGCGGTCTTTATGGCAATCCCTGGACTATCAATTTATTCGATGAAGAAATTATAGAGATCATGAGCTCGCGGGGAATGATCGGTATCAGTCTTGACCAGCGCATCCTGGGTGCAGAAAAAATGGTTGACAGTAACCGGCCTGAATATTTTGATCCCGAATACATTGCCCGGGAAGAATGGGAAAAGCTTTTCAGGGATGGTCAACTTCCAGGCGCAGAGAAATTATTTGATTTCCTGAGCATTCCTTCGAGGGCGGAGCGGCACCTGATGCTGTTGTGTCTTCACATTATTTATGCCGTGAGGATCGGGAATGCCGGCATGGGATGGGAGCCTGGTACTTCACCGTGGGATCATATCTGTATTGGCTCTGATTTCGATGGACTGATTAATCCTATCAACCGGATAGATAATATCCTGAAATTATCCGACCTGGCTGCCGGGTTAAAAAAATATTTACCCGTTGCCGATAAATATCTGAATACGGGAGATGGTAACAATGCGCGCTCACTTCGCTACAATCCTGCAGACGGATCACTGGATATGAATTACCTGGAGGAAGTGATTGGGAAGTTTATGTATACCAATGGGCTGAATTTTACCGCGAGGTACCTGAGTAACTGGCAGGAATAGCGCCGATTTCAAATATCTGTATCGTAGTATAAGATCATTGTTTAACAACCACACTGCGCACAGGTGATGCTCCTCTATGCGCCGCATACACTTCATATTATAATTTAAGATGATTATTCCATTTTGTATATAAGAATCATAGTCGTAAATTGATAACATAATTATCACCAGCAAGCGCGAAATCACCTCATGGAGCAAGTACAAATTGGTAAGTGTGTGTACATTCTGAACACAGGTAAAAACCTGTATAAGATCGGTAAAACGCAGGACCTGCATAAGCGTCTGGCGGCTTATCATACACACCTGCCCGTAATGTTCCGTGTTATCAGGCAGTATGCAGCGTTGAATATGACAGACCTGGAAGAGAGTCTGCATATTGTTTTTCAGCATAAACGTGTAAAAGGCGAATGGTTTGAGCTCAGCAAGAGCGACCTCATCATCTGCGATAATATTGCCCGGAACTATGCTCTGCAGGCCTTACAGAAGCAGCACCGGAAGTATACTGACATTGCTTTCAGCGATAATCCCCTGTTACAGGTAATGGAAGCCAATGAAAAATACCTGCAGGATTATTCCAGGATTGCTGATGACATTAAGCTGGGACTTAATAATGACGAGGTATTTGAGCTTCATGAAGGCACGGTGAATAAATCCATTATTGAAACGGTGAGGCGATTAATGCGGTACCGTACTCCCAATTCAGAATTCCTTGGCAAATGGCTGCGGGTAGTAAACGAGCTGAGTGATGGCGTTAGTGAAAGTACTATTCTCCAAAAATACGAAGGCCAGATCAGCCGTTCCACTATACAAATGATCAAAAGAATTTTACGTAATCAGTTGTATTGAGACCGGCGGCTCATTCCACTTTCTTTGCGACAGCTACACCATTTTGAATTTTTGTTAATCCGGTAACGGTTCCATTTTTATCCAGGATGAACACCAGCTGCGCATCTAAATTTCTTGCAAAAAACCCGCAGGTATCATAGGGAACTATTTCCTGCCTGATTTGCCTGCGACCGGGGCCTGTGCCATATAACCGGTTACCATCCCGGGTAATGGCAAGAATAAAGTTATCCGGAAACTGATATTTCCCAATATACCTTTTCAGCGCTTCAGGGGGAATATTTATCGCGTACAGGTTGTTCAGTTTAATACCTGTCCGGATGAATGTAACTGCTTTTCCCGCCGTTTCAGAAACGAGCCCGCCGATACTTCCGTCTTTCTTCTTCAAAAATTCTATGATGGCCAGGTTGTTCTCAAAATAAAATTTGTCATTCCCAAAAGGGATCAGCTGTTCTTTCGGTCCTCCTTTTACAAAGTACAGGAGTCGTCCATCTTCATAAGATACGGTTCTTTGTCCCTCTGTTGCTGATTCATAGATGGCTGCATATGATTTAAGTTGCGCTATGGGCAACCCGATTTCGTTGGTGTGATAAGGTTTACCGATAGCTATGCCCGCAATTTTTGATCCGATGACTTCAGGGTTATTGTTTTCACAGTTGGTAAAAACAGCCACAAATACGTTCTCCTGCGGAAGATAAACAGCGAATGTTGAGAATCCATTGATCAGGCCATCGTGTTTAATATCCAGGCTTCCCTGGATATTTCCCAGCCACCAACCGTATCCGTAACCAGTGGAATTTCCTTTGTTCAGTTGATGGGAGGTATGTGCTTTTTCCAGGCTTTTTTTACTAATAACTTTCCCATCCATCAAGGCTTTATTCCAGATGTACAGATCTTCAACGGTAGAAAGAATGGAACCTGCTGAATAGGGTTGGGTCATACTTAGGAAATCGGCATTTTTATATGCGTCGTTGTCTTTCTGATAGCCACTGATGCGGCGGGGGATTATAGATGCAGTATTGTCGTAGCCGGAATTTTTCATTCCTAAAGGTTTAAAGAAATTTTCACTGATATATGCTTCATAGGGCATACCCGAAATGCGTTCAATAATATAGCCCAACAGCACATATCCGTTATTATTATAGCGGAAACTTTCGCCGGGCAAAAAGTCTGACGGCTGGTATTTAAAGGAATCAATCAGCGCCTGCGGAGTAAAATCGCGCTTTCTTGTTTCAGCTGTCCATGCGCCTGCACTGGTATTTATTCCCGAAGTGTGCGTAAGTAGCTGTTCAATGGTAACATCCGGCACAGGATAATCACTGATAAATTTAGTGATCTCATCCTGCAACGATAATTTTCTTTCCTCTGCCAGCTTTAAAATTGCGCAGGCGGTAAATTGTTTGGTAATAGAACCTATCCGGAATACATGATCAGACTTCAATTGTACATTCAGCTCCAGATTAGCTTTCCCAAATGCTTTTTTGTAAACAATTTTATTTGCTTTAGCCACCAGCACGGCAGCTCCCGGGCCTGCGGATGGAAACGTCCGGGCTAACATGGCATCCAGCTCTTTTTCCAGGTGCTGACCAAAGGATATAAGTGGCAGATATATCAACATTGAATACAGCGCTATTATCAATAATTTTCTCATGGTGTTTATGTTTAATCCTTAAAAAAGAGCAAAGGCTTCCCATAGCGGGTTAAACCCGCCAGTTCTGGCTGCAATAAATGAAGCAGGAAGTATTACTTTTTCTTATCTATGCTCTTTAGTACAAAATAGGAGACTATCAAACTAATTCCCAAAAACAGGAATATGGTAGCCGGCAGTATAAAATCTCGTATTCCATCAATATTTAATGATCTCAAAAAAGTTCCGAGTACAACTCCCAGGGATATACCAATACTCACAATGCCAAGAAGCAATATAAATAACAGGTAGTTGGTACCTCCTTTAAAATAGTCAGGAGGGAGTCCTTTTTCAATAATGGTCATTCGCTCTTTATACCTTGTTGTGAAATAGTAATAACTTATCCCGAAAACGACAAGTGCAAGCGAAATGATTAAAGATGCGGACGTTATTTGCATGACTATATTTTTAGATATTTTTGAGTTCCTAATAATAAGACTGCTAAAAAGCCAAAGTGGTCACAATGTGACCACTTTGCTCCCCAGGTAGTCTAAATCATGAGATGGCAACCCACAGAGAAAATAAACAGGAAAATGAAATATGGAATAAAGCCATAAATGGCGATATAAATAGTATTGCCGAATTGGTAAATACCTATAAGGACTTTTCTTTTACAATTGCAAAATCTGTTGTTGCCAATAATGAAGACGCGGAAGAGGTAGTACAGGATGCTTTTATGAAGGCATTTGCAGCGCTGGGTAAGTTCAAACAGGCGTCCAGATTTTCTACCTGGCTATACCGTATTGTTTATAATACGGCGTTGACAAAACTTAAAAACAGGAAAACGCCTACTGTCAGTATAGACCAACAACCCGAAACCGAACAGGATGAGGCTACAGAAAATCATGGATGGAATCTGGTAAAGGACGCGGAAAGAAAAAGATACGTCACCTTAGCGCTTAACAGGCTATCGAAGGAAGACCGGCTGGTACTAATCCTCCACTATATCGAGGAAAAGAATATTGCTGAAATCTGTGAGATCCTTGGCGCCGGAAAGTCTGCCATAAAGATGCGTTTATTAAGAGGAAGGAAACAGCTGGAAGCCGAATTAGGGTTATTGTTAAACCATGAAATAAGAAATTTACTATGAAAAATAATAATACGTCAGAAGATAAGCTCAGGGCTATCCTGAAAGAAGACGGCATAGAAAAGCCGTCGGAATTCTTCTCCCATCGTTTAATGCAGGCCGTTGTACAGCAACAAAAGGAAAAAGCAGCTGCAATTTTTAAACCTGTCAATTGGATAGGAAAATTCATTTTGGGTATCCTCCTATCATTTAACCTCCTGTTACTTTATTATTTGAACCCCTTACGGGAGCAATCTGTACTATTCATTGCCATAGCTGCGTTCTTAGCGGGTACATGGGGCGTAATTGCGGTGATAAGGAGATTCTGGGTATCAAGTTAAACTATCTGTGTCTGATGAATTAAGGGATATGCGTACCGCAGCCCCTCCCTGGAGTTGATGGCTATGCAATCCCTGGCTGCTGGTTGATATCTGAGCCATGATTATTCGTGAAATTATCTGCGGAAGCCGGCGCGATCAGTTTAAAAAGTCAGATTACATTGTTTGCCCGTTTTTCTCTACTCAATTGTTTTATAAATATATTTTGTACCAATTGGTAAAGTATATATCTTTACGGCAGCAAATATACTTCTATATGACACACTTCACACAATAATCATAAACAAACACCCACCACAAACGATATTTTTTAACTAATAATGTACCAAATAGTACAAAAAACAACATTCAGATGCAAACACTCACTACTACCCCCGTTCTCCACAAAACAGTTACTGTCAATCATCTCAATATTTTCTACCGCGAAGCCGGTCCGGCAGACGCGCCCGTGATATTGCTGCTCCACGGCTTTCCATCCACCTCGCACATGTACCGTGATCTGATCCATGACCTGGCCGGCAGGTATCATGTAATAGCCCCGGATTACCCGGGATTTGGTCAAAGCAGTATTCCTCCGCAATCAGCATTCGATTATACCTTCGATAACCTGGCCCTGATAATAGAACAGTTTATCGACAAGCTGGGATTAACAAAATTCAGCTGGTACCTGCAGGACTATGGCGGCCCCGTTGCCTTCCGCATCATTAGTAAAAGACCAGAACTGGTGGAAGCACTGATCATACAAAACGCTAATGTATATAACGAAGGATTAGGCCCGGATGTACAGGAAATTGGCGCATTGCAGCAGGCCGGAGATGAGAAAGCATTACTGGCAGCCATTGTGTATAAATTAAGCCTGGAAAAAATCAAGGAAGAACATCTCCTGGGCGCGGCCAACCCCGAAAGCGTGAGCCCCGACAGTTATGAACTGGCACATGCCTATATGTCGAGGCCCGGCGTGGAAGCAGTACAGGTAGCCCTGTTTCAGAATTATGGCACCAACTTCCCCAGGTACCCTGAATGGCAGCAATACCTGCGTACGCATCAACCACGGTTGCTGGTAGTATGGGGCAAACACGACCGCATCTTTACCTGGCCCGGCGCAGAAGCTTATAAAAAAGACGTACCCAATGCAGAAGTTCACTTACTGGAAGGCAGCCACTTCGCACTGGAAGAATACCATGAGGAAATAGCTGCCCTGATACATGATTTCTTAAAAAGATAATTACTAAAAAATATTTTATGTCGCACACAAAAATTGCCATCAACGGATTTGGAAGAGTACACAGCGACATCATCGGCAGCCACTACGGCTTGCTCTTTGATGCCACTCAAACAAAAGTTTTATCTGCAGGGCAACAACAGATTGTAAGAGTGGTGAGCTGGTACGATAATGAGATGAGTTATGTATCACAGTTGGCTCGTACCGTCATCTATTTTGCCCGGTTAAAACAGTAGTAATTTGCTCATAAAAAAATGCGTCCCGGAAATCCCGGGACGCATTTTTTCTTTACATCTCTTTTTCTACTTCACTACCTCTACCCACTTGCCTGGTGCGAAAGCATGTATGGTATTATCATACATCGCCTCGCAAGAGGTTGCCGGCAGATAATACCTGCCGAGATAGGCAGCGTTCAGCAATACATTATAAGTACGTTTCTTGCTTTCTTCTATATTGAAATAAGTGTATACCCCGGTCGTCACGTATATCCATATACGTAGCTGGTGAAGAATGGAACGCGCTGTCGTTTTCCATCAAACGGGTGTTTATTATTTCCCAGCCGGAAGGGAAGACCTGCGACAGGGCCATTTGTTCATAGTACCCTCTTTTACCAGGGTTATTGACGGTAACGGTGGCCATAAAGTCGCTCCCCTGGCGCAATGTAGCCGGGTCTAGCGGTTTGCCATCGCGGGTACTGAAGCTTACCTGCATGCCCAATATATCCGGGTTATTGGTAGCCAGGGGTTCCTGACCAGCATCCGGCTGGCCCTGGAGGATAAGGCGCACGTACAACACATTTTGCCCGTTATTCTGGATGCTGATATTGCCCGCACTGCCGTTGACCGCAACAGGTATTTGCGTAACAAAAGATTGCCCGTTTACACTGCCTTTGGTACCGTTAATAGTATACGCAAAACTCATCTTGCTGCCGCCCTTGTTGTTGCCGCAATATTTGGCAACGGCAATCAGTGAATAAGCAGTTGTTTGTGTGCTGTACCACTGATCGTTTTGCGATAGTTGCGCAGCAATTTGTTTCACGAGTTCATTAGCGCGGTTACGTTGTCCCATGATGGTGAGCGTTTCCAGGATCATAGCTTTGTCGCGCAGATCAGAACCAAAGGTGCCGCCCAACTGTGTATACGCTTTCACCTCGGTGGTAAGTCCCTGGATAAGGGAATTGGCTACTTCCGGCTGACCGGAAAGCTTATAAGCCGCAGCAAGCCGCCATTTGGCCGGAACGGACAGATATTTGAATTCTTTTAACCGGTTCATTGCACCCAGCTCCGGTGATTTGGCCAGTGCCAGCAGGTACAGGCGGTACGACTGTGTAAGATCTCCACCATAGAAATTAAGGGTGCTGGGCGCCCAGGTACCGGCCTTATTACGCTGGTACTTCTTCCACTGATCCAATAATCCCGCTGGCAACGTATAACCTTGTGCCTGTGCTTCTATAAGGAAATGACCGCCATAGTTGGTACCCCACTCATCAGAGTTTCCTTCACCCGGCCAGTAGCTGAAACCACCGTCGGAAGTCTGGAAACTTTTCAGCCTGTTGATACCCGCTTTCACGTTACGGTCTACTTCTGCCCGCTGACTTTCTTTCAGATCCATCAATTGGTTCAGCACCAGTTGCGGGAATACGCCCGAAGTGGTTTGTTCAATACAGCCATGTGGATACTCTATCAGGAATCGCAGGCGTTTGCCCAGGTTGAGCGACGGAATGGTAGATACTTCCAACACACCGGAGTTGGTGCCTGTCATGCCCACCGGGCTGAAAGCAGATTGCCAGCTCTTATTTCCCTCCAGCGTATTTTCAATAATGTTGGTGATCACCGGGTTGGGATTACGAACATTCAGCTCAATGTTTTCTTCTGCCTTTTCTGCACCACTGGTGGCTGTTACTTTTATTTTAGCTACGCCCGTTTGCGGACGTACTTTTACGTCGAAGTATACAATTTGTTCCCCAGGTTGAGAGAAGGTCACCGTTTTAGTTTGTTCACCTACAACTTCCAGTAATGAGCTGGTAGATAAACTAACGTTCACGTTGCGGATATTAGGCTCCAGGCCAAACACGGTTACCGGTACCTGGATGGTTTCTGACGGACCAAGTACACGTGGTGCGGTGGTGAGCAGCATCAAAGGTTTCTTTACTGCTACCGCTTTCTCAGCAAAGCCATAGGCGCCGTCCTGTCCGGCTACCACCATTGCTTTTACCGATCCTATGTATGGCGGCAGCTTAAATTTATGTGTTTGTTTTTGTCCTGTTTTCAGGTAGAAGGGACCCATGTATTTTACCACGGGCTTAAAGCGGTTGGCTTTAGCGCCACCGGCATTTTTATCCAATCCTTCATCACCGCCTATACTCAGGATACGGTCCATATCCGCTCCCCAGGCGCCTATTACGTAGTCGAACAGATCCCAGGTTTTTACGCCGAGTGCTTCCCTTGCATAAAATGCATTATGAGGGTCTGGTGTTTTGAAACGGGTAAGATCGAGCAGGCCTTCATCTACAATAGCGATGGTATAGGTCATTGGTTTCCCATTACCTTCACTTACGGTGATGCTGGCTTCTGTTTCGGGTTTCAGCTTGTCGGCCATGGTGATTACCGGTTTCAGGACAGTGCCCGGATCCTCAATGGAAATCGGAATAGTCCCATACATACGGATTGGCAAATCGTTGAGGGTTTGCGCATGTGGTTGCAGCAAACTAACGTTCACGTATATATTGGGCGTCATCGATTTTTCTGCCTTGAATTTAAAAGTAGTTTGTCCCTGTTTGGTAGTGATCCAGTATGTTTTCAGCACTTTGCTGCCGGATTCAATGCTTACCAGTCCGCGGCCGCCTTCACTGCTTGGAATGGTGAGGTTAATATCATCGCCGGTTTTGTAGGTTTGTTTATCGGAGGTAAACACCAGCATGGAGGCCTCAGCAGGATTATCCTTCTGCATCCTTTCCGCCCAGCCGGGCCAGTCGATATACACCGCTTTACCTGCGGTATGACCGCTTTGCAGGTCTTTTACCCTGATCAGGTACCGGCCCCAGTCCGGCGAGTTTACGCGCAGTTCCCATTTACCTTTACCATTCTGCAGGGTAACGGTTTCTTTACTGAGTAACTGGTTATAGCTGTCTTGTGTGAAGTTGGAATAGTCGTCCTGTTCACCTTCATCCCACCACCATCTCCATTTGATCTTATATAGTTCTACCTGTACTTCACGGCTGCCGGTAGTGAGATTGCCATTGCCGTCTACATCTACCAGGTCGATCGAATGTGGGCGGTCGGTAAGCAGCATGCCGGTAGTCCGGTCGCCTGCAGGAATGCGTATGCCGGCGTAGGAAGTGAAAGGATTATAAGGCATGGAGAAGTGGTCGATACTGAAATCTCCTCCCGGTTCAAATACTTTTACTTCAAAGTTAGCTTTCAGCTGGCCTGGCGCTACCTTACCCAGTTGAATATCTGCGTTCACAGGAGCGCTGCCGCTTTCACTCAGCGGGCCTTCAAAGATAGTTTTGTTCTCTGCCTCAAAATGGGTTACCGGGTCATCGAAAGCATAGTCCCCGAATTTAGGGAAGCTGGTGCTTTGCTGTACCAGCGACACATCTACTTTGGCTTTCAGATGCTGTGCAGTGGCGCCAAACAGCCACATGGCAGATAAGTTGCCTGTAGCGCTGCCTTTCGACAAGGAAGTGATACTGCCGAAATCCATTTTTATTTTGAGGCGGTTAGGCTTCACCGTTTCAATGCGTACATTTTTCTGGAAGGTGGCGCCGCCTACTTTTACTTTTGCCACCCAGTTGCCGGTTGGATCATCCGGTGCAGTAGCGGTAGCAAAGCTGTAGAAGCCATTTAGTCCTTCATGTTGATTGATCCGCTTGTAGAGTTGTCCTTTAGGATTATATAATTCCAGCGAAACAGGATGGTCTGCCGGTAATTTCTCTCCTTTATCTTCCAAAATAAAAGTAAGATAAACGGAATCACCGGGACGCCATACGCCACGTTCGCCATAGAGGAAGCCTTTGATACCGTTTTGTACTTCTTCTCCTTTCACATCAAACCGGCTTAATGGAAGCGAGCCGCCATCGTCGAGTTTAAGGTAACCTCTCTCATTTTCTTTTTTGGCGATGAGCAGGTAGGGTTTGCGTTTCAGATCAAAGGAGGCAAGTCCTTCCCCATCACTTTTAGTTTTGAAGATGACCTGGTTTTGATAGTCAAGTAATTCCAGCTCCACTCCGATGAGCGGTTTGGTGTCGCGTATATCGGTTACAGCCACCAGCATGCTGTTATCGTTTCCTCTTTTGGCGATGAGACCGATGTTGGAAGCAATCACGTTGCGGGATGCCCATTTATCTTTGCTGTAGTAGGAGTTGGAGCAGGCATCATTGCGGCGGTCCCAGTTATAGCCATATGGATAGTAGCTGTCATACCGTTGCCAGAATGAGTCATCATCATCAATTTTTTCTCCGCCATAATATTCTTCTTCTCCTTCCTCATCGGAAGACGCATTGTCACCATCCTTGGTAGTATCTGCGGAGCAGGCAGTCATAGCGTATGATTTCCGGAAGCCGATAGTAATGCGGTAAATGGCGCCGGGTTCGGTGCGCAGCATTTTATCCAGGTCCAGGAAGAAGCGGTTTTTCTTATGCAGGTTTACAGATTTATCTCCATCGAGACGGATAGTTTTCTCTACTACGGGCTTGCCTACACGACGGAGCTCCTGGCTGCCGTCGAGGTCATTCCGCTGAAGATATTGCGGCACATTATTCTCGTAGATTTTTATAATGGAAACGTCCACGGCATTGAGGTTCACCGCTTCAAACGGCATCACCAGCTTATTACTTTCCGGGAGAATTACGCCTTTGCCGGGAATGCTCACGCTGGGTAAAGTATTTTCAAAGTTAACGTTGGCGCTGAAGGTTTTACCTAAGCGTTTATCCGTGATGTTTATAACGCCTTCATTTACGATGACGTTATAGCTTCCTTCCAGCCGCACCGGTGCATATACGCTTACTTCGCTGCCATCAATGGTGTAACGCAGGTCGCTTTGACCGCTGATGCCGATCAATCCTTCCAGGGTCTGGGCCATACTTACGGGGTCCGAAAACTGTACCAGGAGATGTTGCTCCGGATCTGAGAGCGCTTTTACATTCAATACTTTAAAGTCGCCGATAGCGGGAACTTCGATGGTATTTTTCCCGGTATTATCCACTTTCAACGATCCGCCGTTCCAGCTCAGTTCCATGTTACGGGCAATGTTAGCCCGTGCAATGTTGGCAATGGTGAAGCGGGAAGTACGTTCTGCGGCATTGTGTTGCCAGGTAATAGGTAAGCCTTTACCGGCGTATTGTGCGGTGAGTATTTTTTCAATCGCCTGCGGGTCTTCCACATCCGCTGTATAAATAGCGCCGGTGCAGGTCATGCGGTCGAGTGTATTATTAGTGCTGGCTTTCAGCCCGAAATTCTCAATAGAGAATGATGGCTTGATGATCTTGAATTCAAAATCAAACGATTTGAGTTCCTTGGGCACTTCCAGTATTTTGCCAAGTTTAAAGTTGGCTTCATACGTTTTACCGGGTTGCAGGTTTTCATCCGGTCTGAATTCGATAGTGGTGGCATCAATCCAGTAAGCCTTTCCTTTGATGGAAGGGGAAAACTCAAATACTTCCTTTTCCAGGGGTTCGTTCTGAGTATGGGTTACATTGGTTTGTGAGGTGAGGTGAACACGGATGGCGCTTTGTTTGGAAATGATCCCCGCGGTATATGCCTCAATGTACCGGGCAAATTCGGGGTTCATTTCTTTCTTCGCCGTACGGCAACCATTGATCACAAACAGGGCGGCCAGGAATAAAAACAATGCTGCTACAGCGGTAAGCCTTTTTGTTGGGTGCATCGGGAAAGCAGATTAGGTGATTAACTATTAGGTGCGAATGTCGGGAATTTTCTTTAAACGCGGATTTTGTCTTTCTCAGGATTACGCTGATTTTACTGATTAGCTGGATTTTTACTTTTGGATTTTTTTTGATTTCTTACTGATTAATATAACTAAGGGAGATAAGAGCGATATATCCGCTTCCATCTCCCTTAATCCTTTATAAAATCCAAAAGTAAAAATCCAGCTAATCAGTAAAATCAGCGTAATCCTGAGAAAGACAAAATCCGCACTACACCATTTCACCCTTGTTCAACCGGATGAACTTATCTACACACGAAGGCAGTTCATCTTCGTAGTGGGTAACGAAGATGAGTGTCACCGGCATGTGTTCACACAACTGTTCTATTACTTTTTTGAAATGTAGCTTTTGTTGGGTATCCAGTCCCTGGCAGGGTTCATCAAAGATCAGCAGGGGTGGATTTTTAACCAGGGCGCGTGCCAGCAGGGCTAAGCGCTGGGCGCTTTCAGGCACCTGTTTGAACGGTGCTTTTTCATGTTCCGCTATATTGAGAACGCTCATCCAGTCGCGGGCCACCTGTTGCTGTTCAGCGGTAGCTGGCCTGGTGCTGCCGATTACATCGGAGAAGCCGGAACATACTACCTGGAGGCAGTTGTCGCGGGAGGTAAAATACTGGTGTAATTCAGGGGAAACGAAGCCGATTTTTTTCTTGATATCCCAGATGCTTTCGCCGCTGCCCCGCTTCCGGTCGAACAACCAGAGCTTATTGGCATATGCCTGCGGATTATCCCCATTCACAAGACTCAGCAGCGTAGATTTGCCGGCGCCGTTGGGACCAAGCAGCGCCCATTTTTCGTTTGGTTTTACCGTCCAGTTGATGCCATTCAGGATGGTGTTTTCACCGTATTTAATATGGATGTCTTCCATCCGGACAATAGTGTCGAACTGTTGCTGCTGACTGTTTTGCACCAGCGCGGCTATTTTATGGGCTTCCATTTCCGGCAGCGCTATTGCTGTTGCTGCGGGCAGCGGCAGCTGTATAAATTCACTGCGTGTATACTTACCTGTTATACCGCCATTTTCCAGGGTAAGGACATGTGTAATATGCTCAGGAATTTCATGGGGAGCGGTGGCCAGCAATACAGTGGCGCCACCGGCAATGATTTCATTGATCATATTGCTGAAATCTTTCCTGGCCTGCACATCCAGTCCGATGTAGGGATTATCCAGCATAAGCAGTTGCGGCTGTTGGATGAGGGCACGTGCAATCATTACCCGGCGGGTTTCGCCATTGGATAATTTGATGAGCCGTTTTTCCAGCAGCGGCGCAATGCGGAGAGGCTGGAGTAATGCCGGTACTTCAGTGAGTTCCAGGTATTCCGTTACAGTAGGGGAATTATCAGCGTCCATACTATTGAAGCGTTGCTGATAATAAAAATCCGTGGTAGTATTGGAGAGATTCCGGAAAGTGTGATGATGCCCTACCAGGGCTACCAGGTTACGGTAATTAAACCAGGGATCTGTGACGGTATGTTGCCGGCACCACTCGTCGTAAAAGTGGTAATGGATACTGCCATTGATGATATTAAATTTACCAAGAATGGTATTCAGCAGGGCTGTTTTACCGGAACCGCTGGGTCCTGTAATGGCCCACTGCTCTCCTTTGCTGATCTGCCAGGTGAGGGTATTGAATAATGTTTTATCAAGATACCTCACCGTAATGTGTTCCAGCGAAAGGAACGGTGTTTGCTGTTCTGTCATAGTTTGAACGATTGGGCTCAATATTCTTCTATCGGATATAAAATTAATCCGATTATTGAAAGCTTCCAGTAAATTTATGGCAAAGTTTGAGGGTATGATCTGGAATACAAAATCATTTGAGGAGTTAACTACTGCCGAGCTCTATGCTATCCTGCATTTGCGCAGTGAAGTATTTGTGGTGGAGCAAAACTGCGCCTACCAGGACCTGGACTATTCCGACCAGAAAGGACTGCATTTAATGGGAACAGATGAAGAGGGCCGGTTGCTGGCATATACCCGTATTTTCCCACCGGGAATCAAATTTAAGGAGGCATCTATCGGCAGGGTAATTACATCCCCGCTGGCCCGCGGCAAAGGTGCGGGAAGGGAATTGATGGAGCGCTCTATTGCCACGTTGCAGAAGCATTATGGCATGATTCCTATCCGGATAGGGGCACAGCAATATTTGCAACGGTTTTATACTTCGCTGGGATTTGAGCAAACCAGCGATACTTATATGGAAGATGGGATTCCTCACATTGAGATGCTGCGGCGATAACGCGGATGTTGTCTTTCTCGCTGATTACGCTGATTTTGCTGATTAGTTTGATTTTTACTTTTGGATTTTATAAAGGATTAAGGGAGATAGAAGCGGATATATCGCTCTTATCTCCCTTAATTATATTAAATCTAAAAATCTAAAAAAAATCCAAAAGTAAAAATCAAACTAATCAGCAAAATCAGCGTAATCAGCGAGAAAGACAACCTCCGCGTTATCGCTTAGGTATTTTCTTCTTCTTCACGTCTTTATCGGGCGCGTGTTCTTTTATCCGGTAGAAGGGGATAGCGTATGAAATGGTGTATTGCACATCAAAAACTGATCTTTTAGAACCATTACCAAAACCGGGAATGACGAGTGGCGTCATGTTATCGGTTTTTACGTTGTTAACCAGGATGCGTTCCCGGATGTTCCAGCCCATGAAAAAGTTCTTGAGCACTTCTACTTTCAATCCTACCAGGAGCTCCACCCAATGGGCATTTACTGCGGTTTTGGGGACGCTGCCCGTGAGATTATCGCCCCAATAGGTATTTTTAATGGAGTAGGTGGGAACCGAATAATTAAAATGAGAGAATCCATAACGGAAGCCCACATAGAACATATTCTTTTCGGAAACATATTGTCTTTTCAGAAAATTATAATCAATGCCCAGGGTAACAAACATACCATTCCCTTTATAGGTATAATTGGTATCGCTGTACGGGGTATTGGCATATCCGGCTTCAAAGGCAGCGTAAAGATTACTGTTGATACGAGCATCTGCCACGGCAGTTACTTCTTTTCTGTAAGGATAATAGATAGCAGAAACGATACGGCTAAGATCCACTCCTATCCGCACTGCCCCCGGAATAAACCAGGAGCTGTCTTTATGCGCCAACACTGCCGCTTTTGCTGAATCAGCCAGCACTTTATGCGTGGTATCAGCTTTAACAGCTTTGGGCAGCGTATCCGTTTTAGCGGCGGCCGGCTTGTTTTGTGCCGTGGCAGCAACGCTGAGCAGGATACTAGTCAAAAAAGAAATACAAAGTAAGATGCGTGTCATTACTGCTAGTTACGGACTTATTATTAATTACGACAGAATCGATGGTATGCATGGTGGCGATAACAGTATCTATATTAAAATAGGTACCAAAACCACATCCGGGGGAAATAAAATGCTGTTGCCGCGTATACCTGATCTTTAAAGTATCAGGCACAAAGCTGGAATCCACTTTCACGTAAAAGAGGCTGCTGTCTGCTATCGGTGATAGCTGGAAGAACAGGTCGCCCAATGCCTGGCTCCTGTAAATGGTATCTCTGCCAAATGCATATGCGGTTACTTTCGGCATAACAGTGTCTGATAATCTGTCATTGAGTTTGCGCATAAGATGCGTATGGTAATCATTCCGTAAAGTCTGATCGCATACTTTCGTTTCATTTTCACAGGCAATGATGCCCGCGAAAATGAAACAGGTGAGTAATATCTGGTAGATGCTTTTCATTGCTTGTTTACAGTTGGCAAGATATTAAATTCCCAGCTCCTTTTTGAGGAATCTGGCGGTATGACTTTCTTTGCAGGTACTTACCTGTTCGGGAGTGCCGGTACATAAGATGGTGCCGCCGCCGCCGCCGCCTTCCGGCCCCAGGTCTACAATGTGGTCCGCCATTTTAATAACATCCAGGTTATGTTCAATGACCAGTACGGTGTTGCCCCTGTCGACCAATTTGTACAGTACTTTTAACAGCAGCTGTATGTCCTGGAAATGCAGTCCCGTTGTTGGTTCATCGAGTATATAAATAGTCTTGCCGGTATCTTTCTTGGATAGTTCGGTGGCCAGTTTTACCCGCTGCGCCTCGCCTCCGGAAAGGGTTACGGCAGATTGTCCGAGCGTAATGTATCCGAGTCCCACATCCTGCAGCGTCTTTATTTTGCGGTAGATCCATGGTACCGGCTGGAAAAACTCCACGGCTTCGTCTACAGTCATGTCCAGCACATCGGAAATGGATTTGCCTTTATAGCGGATTTCCAGCGTTTCACGGTTATACCGGCGACCGTTACATTTTTCGCAATGCACATATACATCCGGCAGGAAGTTCATTTCGATCACGCGCATGCCGCCGCCTTCACAAACATCACAGCGACCGGTTTTTACATTAAATGAGAAACGGCCGGCATTATATCCCCGGATCTTAGCCTCCGGCACGGAAGCAAAGAGGGTCCTGATGTCGGTGAAAAACCCGCAGTAGGTAGCCGGGTTGCTGCGCGGGGTACGGCCTATGGGCGACTGATCAATTTCAATCACCTTATCTATAAACTCCAGTCCCTTGATGCTTTTGTAAGGCATGGGCACCATCTTGGAGTCGTAAGCGTGTTTAGAAAGAATGGGATACAGCGTTTCATTGATCAGGGTAGATTTACCGCTGCCGGAAACGCCGGTAACACAAATGAAAGTGCCCAGGGGCAGTTTCAGGTTTACATTCTTCAGGTTATTGCCGGTAGCGCCTTTCAGCTCGAGGAAATTACCATTGCCTTTGCGGCGTTGTTCGGGTACTTCCGGGGTGGCGTTACCATTCAGGTATCCCGCGGTGGGTGTATTGAGTTTAAGTATTTGTTTAGGCGTACCCTGTGCAATGATCTGGCCACCGTGAACACCGGCGCCGGGACCAATATCTACCAGGTGATCCGCATGGAGCATAATGTCTTTGTCGTGTTCCACTACAATAACGGTATTGCCCATGTCTTTCAGGTTGCGAAGGGCATCTATCAGCTGCATGTTATCGCGCTGATGTAAACCGATACTGGGTTCATCCAGGATATAGGTGATGCCCATGAGCTGGGATCCTATCTGTGTGGCGAGGCGGATACGTTGCGATTCGCCGCCGCTGAGGCTCCGGGTGGGGCGGTTCAGCGTAAGGTAGTTTAATCCTACGTTCAGCAGGAACCCGAGCCTTTCACGGATCTCTTTCAGGATATCCTTCGCAATTGCATTTTGTTTTTTCTCAAGACGGGTTTCGATATTTCCAAACCAGGCCAGGAGCTTATCCAGGTCCATGTTACCGAGTTCGGAGATATTTTTTTCATCAATCTTGAAAAACAGGCTTTCCTTTTTGAGGCGGGCGCCGTTACATTCGGGGCAGGTGCTTAGCTTCATGAAACCTTCTGCCCAGCTGCGTACATGATCGGAGGAGGTGTCGTTAAAATAACGGCGAACCATGTTTACTACTCCTTCGTATTCAGTGGCGTATTCGGTGCTGCCATTGCTTTCTCCAAATTCCAGGTCTACTTCCAGTTTGCCGTTTTCATCACCAAACAACAATACGTTGAGAGCTTTTTGCGGGATGCTGGAAATAGGGGCTGTTAAGGAAAATTTATACTTTTTGGCGAGTTGTTGTACCTGTTTAAAGGTAAAGGTATCGCGTGCTTCACCTAATGGTTTTAGTCCGCCGTCGGTGATGGATATGTTGTAATCCGGGATTACTTCGTCCATATCTATCTGGTAGATGGTGCCAAGACCTTTACAGCGGGGGCAGGCGCCATAGGGGGAGTTAAAGGAGAAGGTGTTGGGGCTGGGTTCTTCGTAGGAAAGGCCGGTTTCCTCACACATCAGTTGTTTGCTGTACTGGCTCACTTTATTGGTATCGTGGTCCATGATAAATAGCAATCCTTTTCCCATGGTGAGCGCCTTTTGTACGCTCTGGCTGATACGGGTGCGCGCATCTTCCTGAACCTGGATACGGTCTATCACGAGTTCAATGTCGTGGATCTTGTAGCGGTCCACCTGCATTCTTTCTTTCAGGTCTTCTATTTCCCCGTCGATCCGCACTTTGAGGTAGCCTTGTTTACGTACCTGTTCAAACAGTTCCCGGTAGTGGCCTTTTCGTCCACGTACAAGCGGGGCGAGGATGGCAAGCTTTTTATTTTTATAATGTTTGAAAACATGCGCCAATATTTCCTCTTCTGAGAAGCGGGTCATGGGTTTGTTGGTATTGTAGGAGTAGGCGGTTCCGGCGCGTGCATAGAGCAGGCGGAGGAAATCGTAAATCTCCGTGATAGTACCAACGGTAGACCGTGGATTTTTATTGGTCGTTTTCTGTTCTATAGAAATAACGGGAGAAAGTCCGGTGATTTTATCCACATCGGGCCTTTCCATATCGCCGATAAACTGGCGGGCATAAGCGGAAAAGCTTTCCATGTAACGGCGTTGTCCTTCTGCATAGATGGTATCAAATGCCAGTGATGATTTCCCACTGCCACTGATGCCGGTGATTACTACCAGTTTATTTTTGGGCAACTGCAGGTCCAGGTTTTTCAGGTTATGCTCCCGGGCGCCAAAAATGGCTATTTGTTCATCTGCCGGGGCTTGCGCAACGGAAGTATCGGGTACATTCTCTTTTTTCTTTGCCATAATATTAAACTACTAAGCTACGGCATAATTGCGAATTTTCGGTTCTGTAATGCTAAGAATTTTAGCGAAGTGAGGGGAGGGCGCCTTCGGCGCCTGTAAATTGTCTTGGAGCACGATTTTGGGATTAACTGTGATGGCACTGATTTTACCACTTTTTGTTATTAATTTAATTAAGGGAGATGTAAGCGGATAATTACTAATTGTAATTACACGGATTTCCTGATTATTAACAAGGTCGTTAACAGATTCGGGGAGATAAAAGCGGATCTATCCGCTTTTATCTCCCCGAAATATTTACAACAAAAAATAGGAAAATCAGTGCCATCACAGTTAATCCCAAAATCCTGCTCAAGACAATTTAAAAAGGCGCCGAAGGCGCCGCCTACGCCTTATATTTTTTGAATATTACAATCGCGTTGTGTCCGCCAAAACCGAAAGTATTGCTCATGGCTACGTTCACCGTACGTTGCTGTGCCTTACCGAGGGTGAGGTTCAGGTTGGTAGGGATGCCTTCACCCAACACGGAAGTGTTGATGGTGGGTGGAATGATATCTTCCTGTGTGGCTTTGATACAAGCGATGGCTTCAATAGCGCCGGCCGCTCCGAGCAGGTGACCTGTCATGGATTTGGTAGCGCTGATATTAAGTTTTTGCACATGGTCACCAAAAGCGGTAACAATGGCTTTTAATTCGCTGAGATCTCCTACTGGTGTGGAGGTAGTGTGTGAGTTGATGTAATCCACATCGGTAGTCGCGATGTCGGCATCTTCCAGGGCCTGCTCCATACCTAAGCGTGCGCCCATGCCTTCCGGATGGGTGGCTGTGAGGTGGTAGGCATCGCAGGTCATGGCGCCGCCAATCATTTCTCCATAGATGGTAGCACCCCTAGCGATAGCGTGTTCATATTCTTCCAGGATAATAGCGCCTGCGCCTTCACCCATTACAAATCCGTCGCGTTCTATATCGAACGGGCGGGAAGCGTGGGCTGCATCTTCGTTGCGGGTGGATAAAGCTTTAAGGGCATTGAATCCGGCAATACCGGCGCGGGTTACAGGAGCTTCAGAGCCACCTGCCACAATTGCGTTGGCTTTACCCAGGCGGATGTAGTTAAAAGCATCTACCAGGGCGCTGGTAGAGGAAGCGCATGCAGAAACTGTACAGAAGTTGATCCCCATGAAACCGTATTTCATAGCTATCTGGCCTGCTGCAATGTCACATATCAATTTAGGGATAAAGAAAGGATTGAATTTAGGGACAAAGTTGGCCTGTGTAAATTCAACGATCTGTTCTTCGAACGTAAGCATCCCGCCATTGCCTGATGCCCAGATCACCCCAATTTTAGTTTTGTCGATGTTGGCATTATCGAGGCCGGCATCCTGTACTGCTTCCTGTGCAGCCGCCATAGCGTACTGGGTGAAGCAATCCATTTTGCGGGCTTCTTTCTTTTCCATATATTTTTCCACCTCAAACCCCTTGACTTCACAGGCGAATTTTGTTTTAAACTCTGTGGTGTCAAATTTAGTGATGGGGCCGGCGCCACTAACGCCTGCCTTCATATTGTTCCAAAAAGTATTTACATCATTCCCGATAGGTGTCAATGCTCCCAATCCGGTAACCACAACCCTTTTCAGTGTAACAGTACGCATATTTTTTACTTTAATAAAAAAAGTTAGAGCGCAAATTTAGTTACTTATTGTTATGATTAAGCATATTCATTAAGATAATATAATATAACTTTTTGGAATTTACGATGAAGCGCTGTGCAGACGCGGGTTCGTGCGCATGAGGGCGCAGGATCTGACAGTTCCCTTACTCTTTTCCCGGCATTTTTATCTTAAAAATGTGAGAATGCAAGGGAATTGTAACCTTATAAAAGAAAACCTCCCGTAAATAGACAGTAATATTATCAGGCTGCAGCCACAGCTGCCGGTACAGGCAGTGCGGTAATTTTACGGGTACGCTGCTTCAGAAAGCAAATGATTTCAGCATCTGTCTGGAAGCGGTCGCCGATATTCACAAAGTGTTTTGCCAGCAGGTCGTAACGTTTGCCCATAAGGAAAGCCCATACATGCAGGAAATGGATGCCATCAAATACGATAGCTTCGTTGCTGATGTATTCGTCCAGTGTTTTAGTGAAGTATACGGGATGCTCTGTCCAATGCATGTTTGGTTTTACGTGATGACTGATATGATAGCCATCGTTCCAGCATTTATGGTTATACTTTGTATTGATACAGGTGATGCTGTTTTTATAGGAATTATCCGGTTCTTCCGGGCAGATAAAAGCATGTTGCGCCCAGTTGCCCACCATCATGATTACGCGGGAAATCATAAACGGTAATATAAATACCACGAAAGTAGCAGGGAAGTTGATAAAGGATAAACCAACGCAGGCGCCGAGAAATAATACTTCTCCCCTTACCAGTTTTACCATCAGTTTACTTCTTTTTCTCTGTAAATGATAGCGGGCGGTATCATAAACACCGAAAGTGATAAAGCTTCCCAGGTAAGAAAGAAATCCACGGAGGGAGTCGCGCTGGTAGATCATGGTGCAGCTATCATCGTCGGGCATATTATTTTCCGGATGATGCATGCCAATATGATGAGAATAATAGCCTTCCGGCGTTTGGCCGAACAACGGACCGATGGCCCAGGGCAGATAATTATTCCAGAACTGGTATTTTTTTTCAAAGAAAGCACGGTGGCTGGTGCAATGCAGCATCAGGCCAAAAGGCCCTTTGAAAGTAAAGTTATTCAGGAACTGGTAAGCAATAGCAGCGCCCCACCAAACCCAGTTATTTATTCCGGGAATATACATGAGGATAGCCAGCGGCCAGAGGGTGAAAGTAATTTTCAGTGTCAGGTACACAAAGGGAAGGTCGCGTTCATCCCTGATCCAGCTTTTGAAAAGACGGTCAAGTGCAGTTTCATGTGTAGGCTTGATGTAAACCGGGTCAGTAAGTTGAGAAAGTTGCTTCATATGCTCAGTGTATTTTTTACTACAGTTGTAATAATGTTGGCCAGGAGCCGGTAGATTATTATAACGTTCCCACGGAAGATATATTATGCCGTACGGGGCTACTGAAGATAACCATTTTTTTCTTCCCTGGTAGTAATTACAGGTATTTTTGTAATTTCCGTTTCAATGTGTATCTGTCAGAGGGTAACATACCCTGTAATATGTAATAGATGGATGTGTGGGAATGTCCAGGTAATTCCATTTTCATATATGCCAAAACCAATCACTATACATGAAGCGATTAACCCTTAAGGATGTTGCAAAAATGGCCGGAGTAGCGCCTTCCACGGTATCTTTCGTTTTAAACGGAAAGGGGAAGCAAATGCGTATCCGCGACGAGGTAGCCACCAGGATCATGCAGGTGGCGGAAAAATCCGGGTATGAGCCTCACCGTATGGCGGTGAACCTCCGCACCGGGCAATCCAAGACCCTGGGTCTGATTGTGGAAAGTATTTCCGGAAGTTTTTTTGCAAGTCTTGCTAAAACAATTGAAACGGAAGCAGAGCGCAAAGGATACAATGTGGTGTATTGCAGCACCGAAAACAATGCGCAGAAAGGCGGGGAGTTAATCCGTATGCTTGGCCGGCAAATGGTAGACGGTTACCTGATTACGCCTGCACCAGGTATGGAAAAAGAAATCCAGCAACTGGTGCACCAGCATAAGCCGGTAGTGCTGATGGACAGCTATTTTCCATCTATCAAAACGCCCTATGTGCTGATCAATAACTTTGACGGTGTGCAGCAGGGGATGAAACACCTGATAGGCAAAGGCCTCACCAAAATAGGCTTTGTAATGGTGGACGTGAAACTGATACAACTGGAGGAGCGCCTGCGGGGCTACACCACGGCACTGAAAGAACATAAGATCCCCGTAAAGAAAAAACATATCCTGCAGTTGCAGTACCACCGGCAGCGGGAAGACTCGCTGAATGAGCTGCAGGCCTTTATAGAAGCCAACCCGGAGCTGGACGCCATCTTTTTCTCCACCAACTACCTGGGTATCCTGGGACTGGAAGTAATCGCCAGGATGGGATTGAAGATGCCCGATGATATTGCCGTGCTCTGTTTCGACGATCACGATATCTTCCGTTTATATCCTCCCGGTATATCGGTGATAGAACAGCCGATAGAAGGCATTGCCAAAACGGCCATAGACCTGCTTATGCATCAGCTGGACAAAAACAGCGGGCCAATGAAGAAAACGGCGATAGAATTGCCCGGAAAGTTCATCCTGCGGGGATCGGCTTAATTGCCGGTACCGCTCGTAAAAAAACCGTTAAATACTTGCAAATGATGGAAAAATATTTATACTTTTAGAACCGGCTATTGTCGTTTAAGAGAAAAGGATTCGATGAATCTTTTTTTTCTGTACCTGTGCTAAATCGATTTTGTAAAAATTTCACGGTATCTTCACACAACGGAGTGTGATATTGGCCTAAGGATCATTTTTGTTGTATATAATATCTAATCATGAAAAAAGTTGGACTGTTAGCAGCCGCTTTATTATGCCTGCATGGTGCACACAGCCAAACGGTAAATAAAGTTGCTGAGCCGGCGGACTGGGTAAATACCCTGATGGGCACTGATTCCAAAGTGAGCTTATCAAACGGGAACACCTATCCTGCCATTGCCCTGCCCTGGGGTATGAACTTCTGGATGCCACAAACCAATACCATGGGGAATGGCTGGGCATATCAATATACCGCTGATAAAATCAGGGGATTCAAGCAAACACACCAACCTTCACCCTGGATCAACGACTATGGCCAGTTTGCCATTATGCCCGTTACCGGCACCGTGAAGTTTGATCAAAACAAACGTGCGAGCTGGTTTTCTCATAAATCAGAAGTAGCGAAACCATACTATTACAGCGTATACCTGGCCGACCCGGATGTTACCACGGAAATTACGCCCACGGAAAGAGCCGCCCAGCTGCGTTTTACCTACCCCGCTACCGACAGCGCTTTTATCGTGGTAGACGCATTCGACAAAGGTTCCTATATTAAAATATTGCCGGACGAAAAGAAGATCATTGGATATACCACCAAAAACAGCGGTGGCGTACCTTCCAATTTCAAAAACTACTTCGTTATCAAATTTGATAAACCATTTACGGTAGCCGATATCTGGCATGACTCGGTACTGGTGAAAGGCCAGCTGGAACTGCAGGCAGATCATACCGGCGCCGTGGTTGGTTTTAAAACAAAGAAAGGAGAGAAGGTGGGAATTAAAACCGCGTCTTCCTTTATCAGTTTTGAACAGGCAGAATTAAACCTGCAACGCGAAATCGGCCAGGATAATTTTGACGCTACCTGTAAGAAAGCAAAAGACAGCTGGAACCAGGAACTCGGCAGATTGGCCATAGAAGGCGGTACCAGCGAACAGGTAAGCACCTTCTACTCTTCCCTGTACCGTACCATGCTCTTCCCGCGCAAGTTCTATGAAATCAACGCAAAGAACGAAATCGTACACTACAGCCCGTTCAATGGCCAGGTGTTACCAGGCTACATGTTCACCGATAACGGGTTCTGGGACACTTTCCGTGCAGTACATCCTTTCTTTACCCTGATGTATCCTACGCTTAGCTCGCATATCATGGAAGGACTATCCAACGCTTACAATGAAAGCGGCTGGTTACCTGAGTGGGCAAGTCCCGGTCACCGCGATTGCATGGTGGGTTCCAACTCCGCATCCCTGATCGCTGACGCTTATTTAAAAGGTATCCGCGGATACGACATCAATAACCTGTACAAAGCGATTCTGAAAAACACGGAAAACGAAGGTCCGCTCAGCTCTGTAGGCCGCCTGGGCGTTAAATATTACAACACACTCGGCTACGTGCCTTACGATGTGGAAGTAAACGAAAACGCTGCACGTACACTGGAATATGCATACGACGATTTCACCATCTATCAGCTGGCAAAAGCACTCAACCGTCCGAAGAACGAAATCGACCGTTTTGAAAAACGTTCCCAGAACTACCGTAATCTCTTTGATCCGGAAACAAAACTGATGCGTGGAAAAAACAAGGATGGCAAATTCCAGGCGCCGTTCAATCCATTCAAATGGGGAGATGCCTTTACAGAAGGAAACAGCTGGCACTATACCTGGTCTGTATTCCACGATGTGCAAGGCCTGGCCAAACTAATGGGCGGCCGTGAAATGTTTGCCAAAATGCTTGATTCCGTTTTCAATATGCCGCCGGTATTTGATGAAAGCTACTATGGCACCGTTATCCACGAAATACGCGAAATGCAGATCATGAACATGGGACAGTATGCACACGGCAACCAACCCATTCAGCACATGATCTATTTATATAATTATGCAGGCCAGCCCTGGAAAACACAATACTGGATCCGCCAGGTAATGAGCCGTTTGTACAAAGCCACCCCGGATGGATACTGTGGTGATGAAGACAACGGTCAAACCAGCGCCTGGTACGTGTTCTCCGCCATGGGCTTCTATCCTGTTTGTCCGGGTACTCAACAATATGTACTGGGTACGCCACTCTTCTCCAAACTGACCATGACTTTCGAAGATGGTAAGAAAATGGTGATCAATGCTCCGGGCAACAGCGACACGAACCTGTATGTGCAAAAGGCCTCCCTTAACGGGCAGCCTTATACGAAGAACTGGATCAGCCACCAGGACCTGCAGAAAGGCGGTACCCTGGAATTTAACATGGGCGCTACTCCTGAGAAATCAAGAGGAACCGATCCGGCGGCTTATCCTTATTCCTATTCAGCAACAGCGAATAAGTAATATATACCGCCTGTAAACGATTTTCATTGTTCACTGAAATATTTCATCCCGACTCTTCGGGATGTACCAAATTTCTTACACGAAGGTTGTCTTACTCAGGATTACGCTGATTTTGTTGATTTTTCTCTTTTGATTTTTTTTGATTTTAAAAGATTTTCTTTCAAATTATTTAAAAAAAATTCAGTGAAATCAACAAAATCAGCGTAATCCTGAATAAGACAACCTCCGCTAAAATCAACCGCTATGAGGAAACTACTTTTACCTTTACTCTTCTTTCCATCCCTGTGCGCAATGGCACAGGAGAATGTAATACAATATGTGAAGCCGATTACCGGCACACAGCGGATGGGCCACACCTATCCGGGTGCTACGGTGCCTTTTGGTATGGTGCAGCTTAGTCCTGAAACCGATACCATTCCTTACGAAATGAATGGGAAGTATAACCCCGATGTATATAAGTATTGCGCGGGTTATCAGTATGAAGATAAAACGATTGTTGGCTTCAGTCATACCCACTTCAGCGGTACCGGCCATTCCGACCTGGGTGATTTTCTCATCATGCCTACCGTGGGCGCACTGCAATTAAACCCCGGTACGGCAGATCATCCTGAAAGTGGCTACAGATCTAAATTTTCCCATAGCACGGAAATAGCGGAGCCTGCTTACTATAAAGTGAAACTGGAAGATGATAACATCCTCGCAGAACTTACCGCCAGCAACCGCGTGGGATTTCACCAGTATACTTTTCCCGGTACCGGCCAGGCGCATATCATCCTGGATATGATGTCCGGTATTTACAACTACGACAATAAAAACGTGTGGACCTTTATCCGGGTAGAAAATGATACCCTGATCACCGGGTTCCGCCAAACTAACGGTTGGGCACGTACGAGAATAGAATATTTTGCCATGACCTTCTCGAAACCCTTTGTTCAGTACGGGCATCAGAATTATGCCAAAGATGTGTACAAAGGCTTCTGGAGAAAGTTTGACCAGTCGAAGAACTTCCCGGAAATGGCAGGAAAACAGATCCGCGCCTATTTCGACTTTAAAACAACACCCGGTGAAAAGGTCAAAATTAAATTTGCTTTATCTCCGGTCAGTACCGAGGGCGCACTGAAAAACCTGCGGGCGGAAATTCCGGGTTGGGATTTCGACCAGGTAAAACGCGATGGACAGGCACTTTGGACCAAAGAGCTGAATAAAATTCATATTGAATCAAAAAGCCGGGAAGAGAAAGAAAACTTCTATACCGCCATGTACCATGCGTTCATCAACCCTACCACTTACATGGATGTGGACGGACAATACCGCGGACTGGATATGAACATTCATACCGCAAACGGGTATACGAACTATACTACCTTTTCACTCTGGGATACCTACCGGGCATTGCACCCACTGTTTAATGTGATCCAGCCGAAACGGAATGCCGATATGATCCAGTCGATGCTGAATCACTATGAACAAAGTGCACAACACATGCTGCCTATCTGGTCGCATTATGCCAATGAAAACTGGTGCATGATCGGCTATCACAGCGTGTCCGTTATTGCTGATGCCATCATGAAAGGCAACGCTCCGTTTGATGTGAACAAAGCACTGGATGCATGCGTAACGACGGCGCGTCACCGCACTTACGACGGATTGGAATATTATATCGACAGGGGTTATATACCGGAAGATAAAAACGGTTCTTCGGTTTCCAAAACCCTGGAGTATGCATATGACGATTGGTGTATTGCACAGGTAGCTAAGAAATTAGGGCGGACAGATCTCTATGAAGAATTTATTAAACGTTCGCTGAATTATAAGAATGTATACGATTCCAACACCGGTTTCATGCGTCCAAAACTGAACGACGGTACCTTTAAAGCTAACTTTGATGCCCTGCAAACGCACGACCAGGGCTTTATTGAGGGGAACGCCTGGAACTATAGTTTATATGTGCCTCACTACCCCGATGAAATGATTGCCATGATGGGTGGTAAGAAACAATTTACCATTCACCTCGATTCCCTGTTTACCATGGAATTGCCCGATAAATTTTTTGCTGAAACAGAAGATATCACCCGCGATGGCATTATCGGTAACTACGTTCATGGCAACGAGCCTTCGCATCATGTGGCTTACCTGTATAACTGGACCGGCTATCCGTGGAAAACACAGGAGCGTGTACGCATGATCCTGAAAAAGATGTACCACCCGGGACCTGATGGTCTTGGCGGTAATGACGACTGCGGACAAATGAGCGCCTGGTACATTTTCACCACGCTGGGCTTCTACCCGGTTTGCCCTGGTTCCGACCAGTATTCGCTGGGCAGCCCGGCTATTGATAAAGCAACGCTGCAGCTGGAAAACGGTAAAACCTTTGTGGTGGATGTAAAAAATCAGGGTGATAAAAATGTATATGTACAAAAGGTATTGCTCAACGGCACGCCGTTGAACCGTTTGTATATCACACATGCCGATATCATGAACGGCGGCACCATCACTTTTTATATGAGCGCCAAACCAAAGAAATAACAAGAGTGCCCAATCAGACAACTGGCTGTTTCCGGTTACGGAAGCAGCCTTTTTTATGCCGTCATATTCCTATCTTGGCGGTAATAAATAACAAAAATGATTGCTATTGTTAAAGCAAACATCAACAACCTGGTTGATGTATGGCGTATAGCCAGCACCCCTTTCAACGCCTGTGTAGAAACGCTGGATTTCAGCTGGTGCAGTGTGCCTGGCCTGGAATGGCCCAATAAACTGTGGTTTAACGGAGATATTACGGAAGAAGTAATGCGAAAGGCACTGGATAGTATTCCTTCCGGCAAAATGGTCATCCCTTATTGGAATGCTACGGGGGAAGAAATTATTATCGCGCAGGGAGGGATAAAGGGTTCTGAGCAGATGGGGTGGGCGTGATTCCGGAGGCGAGAAGAAAAGGATTTGCCAATGAAATTATGGCGTTTGTATTGAATGAATCCCTGGCGCTGAATGCACGCTATGCTACGCTGCAGGCCTCACAAATGGGGAAAGGCATATACCTGGACATGGGATTTGAAGAACAGTTTGTTATCAGGAATTATGCCGTGCATAAGTGAATTTGTCTTATAAAAAGAAAGGGGAACTCTTATACAGAGCTCCCCTTTCTTTTTATAAAAAACTAGTATTATGGATGCAGGGTAAATGACACGATACCCAACTGTACTTTTTGCGCCGCATCAATTGCTTTGTAGCGGAAATACAGGTTGTGTTTCTTGCCGTCTGTTACCGGGGTAAAGTTGAAGTTTACCTTGTTCGGAACTTTTGGTTGTGCACCCGGACCAATGGTCACTTCACCCAGGCGGGTGCCGTTGGCATCATCCAGGAATGCTTCTACTATAAAGCCGGATTGTGGTGTTTCCTGCACCAGGTAAGCGAGTTCGATACCGCTTACACCCGTCAGATCCAGGTTGTTGTAAGTGGCCCATCCTGCTGTGTTAGAAGGAATAAGGAACTTCGTACCATTTACAGCGAATACCGCCATGCCATCTGCTTTGCTGAAATCTGCCGCCGCCAGTTTGGGGCTGATCAGTTCTGCAGAAGCAGTGCCGGTGATAGGCTTAATGCCAGGACCACCCTTATCGGTATAGCTGGCCAACAGGTATAACACACCGTTGTCTTTTGGTTCGCCGCCCAATGTAGGGTTGACGCTGCCGGTTACGGGCAGGGATGGTACCTTAGGTGCATTGCCACCGATGGAATAAATATATTCCACCAGTTGTTTTGCTTCACCCACAGAGATGCCTGGATGTGCAGACATGGCTGTTTCGCCCCATACGCCGCCACCGCCGTTGATGATCTTTTTAGCGAGCATTTCAGGTGCGGCAGGATCGTCCTTATACTTTTCTGTTATTTGCTTAAAAGAAGGCCCGATAGATTTTTCGTCCGGCTTGTGACAGGTTTTACAATCGGATACTTCCATGATATTTTTACCGGCAATAGCACCGGTAATGATCTGGTGTCCCTGTGGTTGTGCAGCTTTGTCACGACCTTCTACATAGTCCGCCTTTACAAAAATGTTATTGGCGTCCAGTTTACCATCTGCAGAATTGCCATCTTCCTTATCCGAGATATTAACCGCATACTGGATGGGTTTACCGGGGAAGTAGAACATCTGGTTACCGGTAATATTGATCTTTACATCAGGTGTTTCATTACCGGCGTAGAGGTCAATGGATTTGCTCTTTGTTTTGGCGCCTTTATCATCTGCCACTTCCACAAATACAGGATATTCACCTGCAGCACTGTAGGTGTATTCTACACTCGGCTCAGTGGTTTCTTTCTTTGTGCCATTACCAAAATTCCAGAGGTAGGTGAGTTTATCGCCATCAGGATCTTTGGATCCTTCTGCGGTTAATTTCACTTTAAATGGTAAGCCGCCGGTGGTGCGCGTAGCGTGTATATTAGCTACAGGTGCGCGGTTGCCGCCATTGAAATCAATGCGGGAAAGACCTGCATCTGCATTTTTGCTGAACCATCCGTTACCATATTCGAGGATATACAGGCGGCCGTCCGGACCCATTTCCATATCGATGGGTGCGTTCAGCTTGGTGTTAGGCATAAACTTTTCCATTTTGGAGAAGTCGCCGTTCTTATCCATGGTTACGGCCATTATCCATCCGCGGATCCAGTCGTAGATAAACAGTTTATCGTTATAGTAATCCGGGAAACGGGTTTCTTTTGGATAAAATTCGCTGTGATAAATGGGGCCTGCCTCTGCGTTACGGCCACCACTACCTACAATCGGGAACTCATCTGATTTCGCATAAGGATACCAGATGAAGGCGGGAGTAGCCGGTGGCAACTCTCTCAGACCGGTATTGTTGCGGGAATCATTGATCGGTTTCAGCGGATCAAAATAAGGACCGCTTTCACCTGTTTCATAATTATATTGACGGTAAGGTTTATTGTTGGCAATAAACATCGGGTAACCGAAGAAGCCGGGCTTTTTCGCCTGGTTTACTTCATCGTATCCTCTCGGCCCTCGCAGGGAGTCGTCGTTATTGGCATCCGGCCCTACTTCTCCCCAGTATACATATCCTGTTTTCTGGTCTACCGACATCCGGTAAGGGTTACGGGTACCCATTGCATAAATTTCAGGACGTGTGCCTTTTGTACCTTTCGGGAACAGGTTACCGTCCGGAATAGTATAGGAGCCATCTGCTTCTACTTTGATACGGATGATTTTTCCGCGGAGATCGTTGGTGTTCGCAGAACCGCGGCGGTCATCATACTGCAGGTGACCGGGACGGTCATCGGTAGGACCATAACCTTTGCTCACATATTGCTGTCCGGGTTCGTCAAATGGCGTGGTGTTGTCGCCTGTGGATAAGTACAGCAGTCCGCCTGGCCCGAATGCAATAGAACCGCCGGTATGGCAGCAGATATCACGCTGGGAGTAGAATTGCAGGATTACTTTTTCAGAAGACATATCCAGTTTGTTGTTTTCAAATTTGAAACGGGACAAACGGTTTACGGAAGTATCTACCGGTGAATACATCGCATAGATGTAGTGATTGTTTTTAAAGTCGGGATCTGCGGCAAGGCCGAGGAATCCTTCTTCTGCATTTACCTTTGGTACATCGGTGTGGTGATATACTTTGAGGAAACCTACCTGTGAAAGTTTCTTTTCTGCTGCATTGTAGAGCATCAGTTCCCCGCGGCGTTGCGCCACCAGGATATCCAGGTTAGGGAGTATAGCCATTTCCGTTGGTTCGAAGAACTCACCGGATACCAGCACATTTTTGGTAAAGCGGTCTTCTTCCGGTACACGCAGCGTTTTAGCGGCGCTGTAGTCAAGTACCTGGTTTTTACCAATGGCGTATTTGATACCGCCGGCGAGGTGTTTCAGGAACAGGCTGTCGGTATAAGATTCTTCCGTATGACCAAGACCGGTATAAAAAGCGCGGCCGCCATCATAATCGTGATACCAGCTGATGGGGTGATTGCCGCCCATAGTACCACCCTGGTAGGACTTTTCGTCCAGTTTCAGCAATACAGTAGTGGTGGTATCTACATTTTTATAATTATACCACTCGTCGGTATGTTCCCATTTTTCGGGAAGTCCTTCTGTAGCGGGAAAAGACTTTTCAATTACATCAACTATAGCTTTATGAACGCCCGGAGGATGGCTCTGGAACCATGCACCGGCGAGGTGGTTATACCAGCCCCATTCGTATTCGGTGTCGGCTGCTGCGTGTACGCCTACGTAGCCACCACCTGCCTGGATATATCTTTCGAAATCGGCTTCCTGGTAGTTATTGAGCACATCACCGGTAGTGCTCAGGAAGATAACGGCGGCATATTGCGCCAGGGTATCTTCATTAAATTTAGCGGCATTTTCTGTAGTGTCTACATCAAATCCGTTTTCCAACCCCAGTTTCTGAATGGCTTTAATACCAACAGGGATGGAGCTGTGACGGAAGCCGCTGGTTTTGGTAAATACCAGTACCCTGGGTTTACCGGGGCGTGATTTTTTACAGGCTGCGAGACCAACAACAACGAGTGCCAGCAGCAGAAAAATTCTGAGAGTATGTTTCATTATTACGGATTATTTTTTGGGTTTCCAGTTGCCGATGGCGTATTCGATGCCACCCAGCAAATGTTTCAGATATACGGGGTCCTGGTAAGCTTCTTTCACATGGCCCATTTCGGTATAAAAGGCGCGGCCGCCTTCAAAGCTGTGATACCAGCACATTGGATGGTTATCACCATTTTTGCCACCGGTATAACTGGATTCATCAATTTTGATGAGCACATGTACGTCGGGGTTAAGATCTTTGAAATTGTACCATTCGTCTTTGCGGATCCATTCGTCTGGTAAATCTTTTGTAGCCGGATGATTATGGTCCACTACTTTGAGGGTAGCTGTTTGCTGGCTCGGATGACTCAGGAACCAGGCGCCTGCCAGTTTGTTATACCACGGCCAGCCGTACTCCGTATCTGTAGCTGCGTGGATACCCATCCATGCACCGCCTTTGTGGATATAATTCTGAAAAGCCACCTGTTGGGCGCTGTCTAGCACGTCGCCGGTGGTGCAGCTGAAAATGACAGCTGCATATTTTTTCAGGTTGTCGGCAGTAAAGGCACTGGCATCTTCAGTAGTGTCTACTTCAAAGCCATTTTCCTTTCCGAGTTGCATGATAGCTATTTTGGAAGCGGGAATGCAATCGTGCCGGAAGCCTTTTGTTTTTGAGAACACGAGCACCCTTTTGGTCTTGTGTTTATGCTTTGCCTGCACGGAAATGGAGCCGGCGAGGAGCAAGAGTGTAATAAACGCGGTTAATGCTTTCATCTTATTTTACGTGGGAATGGAAATAAAAAAAATCAGAGAAGTAAAAAGCAAAAAGCTACTGAAGTATTGAGATAAGCGAGCGCCCATCTCCGCTTCAGTAGCTTTTTGCTTAATGCCTTTGCGCTATCGGAAATTAAAGAACTCTTATTTTGATATTACGGTACCATACATCATCGCCATGATCCTGCAGGGCGATATGACCTTTCGCATGTTTGCCGAACTCTTTCCAGTCGTGGAATTTGCTTTTTGCTACCAGTGCATCCCATTCTGGTGTGCCCATGGTAGTTTCGGCAGTTTTCACGCCATTGAGCCAGAGGGTCAGGTGACCATCTTTCTTCGTTAATTTGGCGGAATTCCATTCACCAACCGGTTTGGCGGGCCTGGTAGAAGCTTTGATGAGATCGTATAATTCACCCGCATTGTGTTTTGGGTTTTTACCATCGGGATGGCCGGCATCATCAATCACCTGCATTTCAGGACCGGAGAGGTAAGTTTGGCTTAAAGAAGGATCTTCATGAACGCTGAAGATAAGACCGCTGTTGCCGCCGGGAGAAATTTTCCATTCGTAACTCAGCTCATAATTTTCGTATTCTGCGTCAGTAACGAGATCTCCGCCGGGTGCGCCATTCTTTTTGGCTTCCTGGTTCAGGCCAATCGCACCATCAGTTACGCCCCATGCGGGACTGGCTGTGGATTTCAGGTAAGTATGCCAGCCTTTGGTAGAAGTACCATCGAACAGGAGTACCCATCCTTGCTTCTTCTCCTTCGCTGACAGGGTATTTAATTTCTGGGCTTTTACTGCGGTGGTACCGAGAACGGCAGCTACCATCAGTGCACCCATGATTAATTTTTTCATTCCGGATGATTGAGTTTATGATAAATCAATTATTTGCCAATAGATAAGATATAGCTTACCATTTCTTTGGCATCTTCTTTTGAAATCTGTGGGTGTGGCAACATAGCTACTTCGCCCCAGTTACCTGAACCGCCTTTGATTACTTTATCGGCCAGTTTTTCCACATTCTCCGGTGTGTTAGGATACTTGCCTGCAATGTCTTTCAGGGCAGGTCCTACCACTTTCATTTCTTCTTTATGACATGTTTTACAATCGCTTTCAGCCATCAGTGTTTCGCCTTTGCTTACTGGTTTGTTGGCATTTGGTGAAACCATTGAATTATCTGCTGCTGGGCTTTCATGAGTGCTAACGGTGTCTGCGTTTTCTGCTTTTTTCTCACCACCTCCGCAAGCTGCAAAGAATAATACACTTAATACGAGCGGCGCCAGATATCTCTTTCTCATTTGTTGATTTTTTTATTTGGTTATTGTTTACTAACGATCGGTGGATTGGTTGGCTTACAAGCCTAATATTCTTTTATTGAAGGCATCATCTGTACCGCCTCCTGCAAAGTCATCAAATGCCTTTTCAGTGACACGGATAATATGATCCTTGATGAAGGGGGCGCCTTCTTTAGCGCCATCTTCCGGATGTTTAATACAACATTCCCACTCCATAACGGCCCAGCCGGCAAAATCGTATTGGGCCATTTTACTGAAGATGGATTTAAAGTCTACCTGGCCATCGCCCAGAGAGCGGAAACGGCCCGGACGATCGATCCATGCCTGGTATCCGCCGTAAACGCCGGAGCGGCCGGTGGCGTTGAACTCTGCATCTTTTACGTGAAAGGCTTTAATCCTTTCGTGGTAAATATCGATATATTCCAGATAATCGAGGCATTGCAGCAACAAGTGACTTGGATCGTACAGCAGGTTGGCGCGGGTATGGTTACCGGTGGCTTCCAGGAAGCGCTCAAAGGTGATACCATCGTGCAGGTCCTCTCCCGGGTGAATTTCATAGCAAACGTCTACGCCGTTGGCATCAAATTCATTGAGGATCGGGAGCCAGCGTTTTGCCAGTTCAGCAAAACCTGTTTCCACCAATCCTGCCGGACGTTGTGGCCACGGGTACATCGCCGGGGCCCACAATAGGGCGCCGCTGAATGTGGCGTGGGCATTGAGGCCCAGGTTACGGCTGGCTTTCGCAGCATACTTCAGCTGATTTACCGCCCACTCCGTGCGTGCCTGGATATTATTGTGATATTGTGCAGGCGCAAAGCCGTCGAACATCTCCGTAAAAGCAGGATTTACTGCTACCAACTGCCCCTGCAGGTGTGTGCTCAGTTCGGTGATTTCAAGCCCGGCTGCATTAACAATGCCCTTGATTTCATCTGCATAGGTTTTGCTTTCAGCAGCCTTTTGCAGGTCTATCAGGCGCGTTTCCCAGGTGGGGATCTGTACTCCTTTGAAACCAATGGAGGCGGCCCATTCACAGATAGATTTCAGATTATTGAACGGCGCTTCTTCTCCCATGAACTGCGCCAGAAAAATACCAGGTCCTTTTATCGTTTTCATATGCTATATCTCGAAGTTAGTCCATTTAGCATCGCTTTGTGAAGAGCGTACTACGTTGTCGATGAATGCCATACCACGTACGCCTTCTTCTGTACCCGGGAAATCCAGTGATTCCGGAGATGGCTGAACACCATCGATCTTTGCAGATAGCGTTTGGGCGAAGTTGCGGTACAGGTTACCGAATGCTTCCAGGTATCCTTCCGGATGGCCGCCCGGCGTGCGGGTGTTGTGGGTCATGTAAGACGACTGGAAATTGTATCCGCCGCCTGCGCGGTAAATTTCGGTTGGTTTATCCAGCCATTTTACCAGGAGGGTATTAGGCTCGTGCTGTGCCCATTCGAGGCCACCCTTTTCGCCGTATACACGGATCTTCAGGGCGTTCTCTTCACCGGCTGCCACCTGCGATGCCATTAATACGCCGGCAGCGCCGTTGTCGAAGCGGAGCAATACTGCGCCGTCGTCGTCCAGCGCGCGGCCTGGAACCATAATGTTGAGATCAGCGCACAATTTTTCAATTTTAGCGCCGGTGATATATTCTGCCAGGTTCGCTGCGTGGGTACCGATGTCGCCCATACAGCCGCTTTTACCTGATTTTTTTGGATCTGTTCTCCAGGCTGCCTGTGCGTTACCTTCTCTTTCACTGAGTTTGCTGAGCCATCCCTGCGGATATTCCACCCATACTTTACGGATTTTGCCCAGTGCGCCGTCTTTCACCATCTGCCTGGCTTGTTTTACCATAGGGTAGCCGGTGTAGGTATGTGTGAGTAAAAGCGTTAAGCCGGTAGCTTCTACTTTTGCTTTTAATTGTTTGGCTTCGTCGAGGGAAAACGTGATCGGTTTTTCGATAACTACGTTGAAACCCAGGTCCAGCGCCATCATGGCAGGTTCAAAATGGGCGAAGTTTGGCGTAACGATGGTTACGAAGTCCAGCCGTTTCTCTGCCGGCATTTTCGCTTCATTTTCCAGCATGGTTTTAAAATCGAGGTAGGTGCGTTCCGGATCGAGGAACAACATTTTACCTGATTCTACTGCTACGTCGTTATTAATGCTGAGGGCGCCGGCAGTCAGCTCAATCAGTCCGTCCATATTGGCTGCAATACGGTGAATTGCACCAATGAAGGCATCCTTACCGCCTCCTATCATTCCCATTCTAAGTTTCCGTGTCATATTTACAATTATCGTTTTATAATTTATACTATTTGAACGTGTGCTTTTTCTACTTTTTTGCGGCTGCGCATGTAAAAGAAAAGTCCTGTGAAAGCCACTATCAGGATAACGGGTATTATCAGGGTGGCGTTAATGATTTCCGGACCGGCTACTGCGGTGGCCTGACTGAAAGCGGTAGCTTCTGCAGAACCGGGGGCAGCGGAGCGGTAAGCATCCAGGGATGCACCGGCAGGCAGTTGTTTTACGATGATACTATCATAGAACCCGCCCATAAAATACATGTATACAGATACGGCAAACATACCGGCGCCGCCCATCAGGTTCATGCCCAGTGCACCTGATTCGGGGATATTTTCTGATATAAAGCCCAGCATGGTTGGCCAGAAATAAGTAACGCCCATACCAAAGATAAAGGCCGCCACAAATACCATGTTGCCAGATACATGAGAAAGTAAATATAAGCCCAAAGCGGATAAAATCGCAGAAATAAGTAAAACGCCGGTAGGAGAAATTTTATGCACCACAGGGCCGGCGATGCCTCTCCCAAGTACCTGTACACCTGCAGTTAATGCCAGTATGAGGATGGAATTTTCGGTTACATTTTTCAGTAATACCTCAATCCACTGTCCGGTGAAAAGCTCTGTGATGGCAGTGCCAAACATCAGGATAAACATCACAATAAACAGGGGGCTTAATACAGATTTGTACATCTGCGCAGAAGATACGCCGGATGCCACTCTTTCTGTAACAGGAAACTCAAGCTTCATAAAAAGATAACCATAGATCAGGGTGGGGATCACCATAGTGGCTACCTGCAGCTGCCAGCTGAGGCCAATTTTGGTAAGTAAAAATACCAGCAGGGTACCCACTACGATACCGCCGGGGAACCACAGGTGAAAGTGATTCAGTTTGGTGGTTTTGTTGTCGGGGAAAATAGTGGCCACGAGCGGATTACACGCCGCTTCCACGGTACCGTTGGCCATCCCGATAAACAGGGTGGAGATGAACAGCGACCAGAAGCCGTTCGCAAATACCGTTAGCACAATACCCAGCAGGTGCAGGATAAAAGCTGCCAGCAGTAACCGTTTCATGCCTATGGCATCTACAATGAATCCTCCTATAATCACTGCCAGCGGGAATCCCCAGAAAGCAGTTCCCGCAATGATGCTCAATTGTTTGGTATCCAGGTGGAACTCAACGCCTAAGCGGCTTAATATTCCGGCACGGATGCCAAAGGATAATGATGTTACCAGTAGCGCCATACAGCTTGCTACGAACAATTTTTGCGGCTGAATTGCATTTGCCATAAACGTGGATATTTGTGTAAATAAGTTAAAACGGCTATTAAACCTTTAAATTTATAAAAAGTATTTTCATATTTCCATCTTTTTATATGGGCGACGGGCATTTTTTTTGAAAATTTTCTTTTCTGACGCTGACCAGCAATCCCAGCGGGGAGCTGGTCGCAGATCCCCTGTTTGGCTGGTCATATTTTATGATAAGCGGTTTGCCGGGAAAGTGCCGGAATGCCCGGGGTAACACGATAATAAGGCTAACAGTGGCATCAGCCGCAATTTCGTACAGGCGTTGGCGAAAGATATAACGGGAACATCCGGTTAGAAAGCCAGGGCTTAATGCGTTGCAAAATATCCTGCCGGATCTTAGCTTACAGCCACGGATATCCATGCACCACGCCGTGTACTGGTATTTTGGCAGATATAAGCCTGAGCCCTCCCGGCAGCAATACTGCCAATTTGGGCGCTGCGCTATAAACAAATAACCGGCAGCTGGCTGATTGGCTGCTTTCCTGCGACAGTCCTATATTGTACGAAGCCATTTTCCAGGGCATTGCCGGCCGTGGTTTGTTGTATTACTTCCGGAAATTGGCTTGGTATGAGATTTACTGTCCTTAAAAATGGCAGGACTGGCTCGTAAAAAGAATACAGGGTATCCGGCCGGAGTGGCTATACCACTAACTTTTTCGGCTGATATGAAAGATATGTTAATTGATAATGGCAAAATGCAAAATCCCTTCAAAATCCCCCTTGAATCACCGAATTTATTCCTACTTTTACAGGCCTTGCCGGGACGGGCTGTAAAACTGACACCTTGACAGTTCGTCTTTAACAAGCACAATATTTGAGTAATCTGGATGCCGTCTATCCAACTGACGAAGCCCGCAGCCTTTGTGCCACAGGCTGGTGAAGCAGAAATCTATCAACTGATACACGCTGCCTGGATGGGATCAGGTTACAATAAATAGAAATCGTAATTCGTAATTAAACATTTAACATGTTAGGTTTTTTATCAAAGCTATTTGGAGGGAATAAATCAGAAAGGGATATTAAATCCATCTCTCCGGTGGTGCAGCAGATTAATGAGGAGTACGAAAAACTACAGTCCCTGCCTATCGATGACCTCCGCCATAAAACGCAGGAATTCCGCGCACGTATCGCTGAGCATCTTGCCACTATCGATAAAGAAATAGCGGAAAAACAAGCCAGCGCAGATGAAGAGGAAGATGTAACTGTAAAGGACACGATATACCAGGAAATAGATATTCTTAAAAAAGACCGTGACAAGCAACTGGAAGTAGTACTGAAAGAATTATTACCCGCCGCTTTTGCAGTAGTAAAAGAAACAGCCCGCCGCTTTACCAATAACACCACGTTGACTGCTACCGCTACAAACCTGGATCGTCAGCTCGCTGTGAGAAAGGATTATGTGACCATTGAAGGCGATAAAGCCATCTGGAAAAACAGCTGGAGCGCTGCCGGCAGCATGGTTACCTGGAACATGGTACATTATGATGTGCAGCTGATTGGTGGTACCGTACTGCACCAGGGTAAAATTGCCGAAATGGCAACAGGTGAAGGTAAAACCCTCGTATCCACACTCCCTGCTTATCTCAATGCGCTGGCAGGACAAGGCGTACATATCGTAACGGTGAATGATTACCTGGCACGTCGTGACTCCGAGTGGAACGGACCTCTTTTCGAATTCCTCGATATTACCGTAGACTGTATCGATAAGCATCAACCCAATACACCAGACCGCCGTAACGCTTACCTGGCGGACATTACGTATGGCACCAACAATGAATTCGGTTTTGACTACCTCCGTGATAACATGGTACACAACCCGGATGAAATGGTACAACGTAAACACCATTACGCCATGGTGGATGAGGTGGATAGCGTACTGGTGGATGATGCCCGTACTCCGCTGATCATTTCCGGCCCTATCCCCCGCGGTGAAGAGCAGGAATTCCATGCATTAAAACCACGTATCGAATACCTGGTGGAAATGCAGAAGAAAGCAACCAATCAATATCTGCAGGAAGCAAAGAAACTGATTGCAGAAGGTAAAGATGATCCTAAAACCGGTGGACTGGCCCTCATGCGCGCCTGGAGAGGCTTGCCAAAGAGCAGTGCACTGATCAAATATCTCAGCGAACCTGGTAACAGGGTATTATTACAAAAAGCTGAAAACTACTACCTGGCAGATCAGCAACGCGAAATGCCAAAAGTAGATGAAGGCCTGTTCTTCGCTATCGAAGAAAAACAAAACAGTGTAGATCTCACTGATAAAGGTATTCACCTGATCACCCAGGGCGGAGAAGATGCTAACTTCTTTATCCTCCCGGATGTGGGAACTGAACTGGCCGAAATTGAAAAGCTGCCGCTGACACCAGAAGAAAAACTGCAGCGTAAAGATGTACTGCTGCAGGACTTTGCCGCTAAATCAGACCGTATCCACTCCGTGCAGCAGCTGCTGAAAGCCTACACTTTATTTGATAAAGATGTGGAGTATGTGGTAATGGACGGTAAGGTAAAGATCGTGGATGAGCAAACCGGCCGTATCCTTGATGGACGCCGTTACTCAGACGGATTACACCAGGCAATTGAAGCAAAGGAAAATGTAAAAGTGGAAGCTGCCACCCAAACATTTGCCACCATCACCCTGCAGAACTTCTTCCGTATGTATCATAAGCTGGCCGGTATGACCGGTACAGCATCCACTGAAGCCGGTGAGCTCTGGGAGATCTACAAACTGGATGTGGTAACCATTCCTACCAACGTTCCTATTTCCCGTGTAGATGCGGAAGATCTTGTATACAAAACAAAGAGAGACAAATACAAAGCAGTTATCGAAGAAATCAAGCAGCTGCAGACAAAAGGACGTCCTGTACTGGTAGGTACTACCTCTGTGGAAGTGTCTGAATTGCTGAGCAAAATGCTCACCTTCGAAAAAGTGCCGCATAATGTACTGAATGCGAAGCAACACGCCCGTGAAGCACAAATCGTTGCGGAAGCAGGTTTGCCCGGAGCAGTGACCATCGCCACCAACATGGCGGGTCGTGGTACGGATATCAAGCTCGGACCTGGCGTGAAAGAAGCCGGCGGGTTAGCCATCATTGGTACAGAAAGACATGAAAGCCGTCGTGTTGACCGCCAGCTGCGTGGTCGTGCCGGTCGTCAGGGTGATCCGGGAACTTCACAGTTCTTCGTTTCCCTGGAAGATGACCTGATGCGTATGTTCGGTTCAGAACGTATTGCCGGCCTGATGGACCGTATGGGCTATAAAGAAGGAGAAGTGATCCAGCACAGCATGATCACCCGTTCCATTGAAAGAGCGCAGAAGAAAGTAGAAGAAAATAACTTCGGTATCCGTAAGCGTTTGCTGGAGTATGATGATGTAATGAATAAACAGCGTACGGTGATCTACGCAAAACGTAATCACGCCCTGTTTGGCGAACGACTGGCAATAGACATCGATAACGCTTTCTACGATGTAGCGGAAAATATGGTGTCTACCCACAAAGCCAGCGGAGATTATGAAGCATTCAAGATGGATGCGATCATGAACTTCTCCATCGATACAAAAATCACCAGTGAAGAACTGGCCAAGACAGATATTCCTAACCTGGCCAACAAGCTGTATTTCGAAGGAAAAGATAACTATACACGTAAGGTAAATGATCTTATCAGTAATACTTTACCGGTAATAGAACGTATCTACCAGGAACAGGGCCACCAGATCGAAAATATCTCTATACCATTTACAGATGGTAAAAAAGGTATCAACGTACTGGCCAACCTGCAAAAGGTAGTGGAAACAAAGGGACATGAAACCATGAGCGCCCTGGAACGCAGCATCACTCTGGCTTTGATTGATGAGTCGTGGAAAGAGCACCTGCGTGCAATGGATGACCTGAAACAATCCGTACAGAGTGCCGTATACGAACAGAAGGATCCTTTGCTGATCTACAAATTTGAAGCATTCAACCTGTTCAAGGCGATGGATGGTGAAACCAGCCGCGATATCGTTTCTTTCCTGACCAAATGCGGTATCCCCGTAAGCAACCAGGAACAGGAAGCTGCTCCGGAAATCCGGGAAGGCCGGGAAGAAAAAACCGATATGAGCCGCATGCGTGCTTCTCATGAGGAACTGGCGGAAAACGGCAGTCACCAGAACAGCGCCCCTGAAATTCAAACGGCTGAAGAAGTAAAAGCAGAGCCTATCCGCCACCAGGGTCCACAAATAGGTCGCAATGATCTTTGCCCATGTGGTAGCGGTAAAAAATACAAACAATGCCACGGTAAGAACGCCTAAGCGCACCTGCCTGGAAATGATATCAGAACGGATTACGGCAACGTAATCCGTTTTGCATTAATTTCGCCTTGTAATCAAGTAAATGAATGATGGAGATTAACCGCTATATAGACCATACTGTATTGAAGCCCACCACCACGCTGGAAGACGTTAAACAGTTGTGCATGCAGTGTGTGGAGTACGATTTTGCAGCGGCCTGTGTGCCCCCGTTATATGTGAAGCTCGCCAAACAATTCCTGGGCGCTACCAATACCAAAATAGCCACGGTGATCGGCTTCCCTTTCGGTTATTCCGCTATTGAAGCCAAAGTAGCCGAAACAGTACTGGCTATTGTAGACGGCGCCGATGAACTGGATGTGGTGATCAATATCTCTGCTATCAAAAATAAAGACTGGGAATACCTGGAAAAAGAGATCGCCAATATCATGTACCTGGTGCGGGAAAAGAATAAAGTCATTAAGATCATCATTGAAAGTGGCATATTATTGGAAGAAGAAATTGTGCAGTGCTGCCAGCTGTATGCGAAGTATGGCGTGGATTTCATGAAAACGTCTACAGGATATGCAGAAAGAGGCGCTACCGTAGAGGCAGTAAAGCTGATGCGGGCTAATTTGCCGGCTAACATACAAATAAAAGCTTCCGGAGGTATTCGTACCTTTGCTTTTGCGAAAGAGCTGATAGATGCCGGCGCTACCCGGATCGGGGCCAGTGCCAGTGTGAACATAGTAAAAGAAGGCAAGGAAGCCCAGTAACGATTATTCATAGTTAATTATACCGTATTCATGCAAAAGTTATTCATCCTGGTGTGCTGTCTGTTGGGGAGTGGTGTGGCCATGGCGCAGGACAATGCAACCGCCGGCAACGGAAATGTGAGAGTGGTGAAAGATAGTCGTTTGGACGCGCTGATTAAAAAACAGATCTACATTAACACCCTGGCCATCCGCAACCAGTCCGGTTTCCGGGTACAGGTAATTTCTACCAACAAACGCGGCGATGCCAATGAAGCCAAAGCAAAAGTAATGCAGCTTTTTGGCGACTACCGCACCTATCTCGATTACCAGGCCCCGTATTTTAAAGTGCGCGTAGGTGATTTTAAAACCCGTGAGGAAGCATCTGAATTACGGGACAAATTATCCGACCTGTTTGCAGGTGGTGTATTTGTAGTACCCGCCATTATTAACGTGTCACTGGATAAAGAACTATCGAATGAAGAACCGTATTAAAGAGCTGGCAAAAGCATATGCCCCTGAATTTACTGCCATCAGGAGGCATCTGCATTCCCACCCCGAATTGTCTTTCCAGGAATTTGAAACCACTGCTTATATACAACAGCAGTTAACCGCGTTCGGTGTTCCTTTTAAGGCTGGTATTGCCGGCACCGGCATCATCGCGCTGATAGAAGGAAAGAACCCCGCCTCCAAAACCATCGCGCTGCGTGCTGATATAGATGCATTGCCCATCACTGAAGCCAACGATGTGCCCTATAAATCCACCAACGTGGGCGTAATGCATGCCTGCGGGCATGATGTACATACTTCGGTGGTACTAGGCGCTACCAAAATATTGAATGAATTAAAAGAGGAGTTTGAAGGCACCATTAAAGTGCTGTTTCAGCCGGGTGAAGAGAAACATCCCGGCGGCGCCAGCATCATGATTGAAGAAGGCGCTCTTGAAAATCCCCGCCCGGATGCCATCCTCGGATTACACGTGCATCCTTCCATGGAAGCCGGTAAGCTTGGATTTCATGCCGGTAAGTATATGGCTAGTGCAGATGAAATTTATATAACCATCAAAGGAAAAGGCGGCCATGCCGCGCAGCCACATCTTACGGTAGATACCATCCTGGTAGCCTCTCAACTGGTAGTAAGCTTACAGCAGATTATCTCCCGTAACAACAATCCTTTCTCCCCCTCTGTATTATCAATCTGTGCTTTCAATGGCGGATTTACTACCAATGTGATTCCCAGCGAAGTAAAGCTGATGGGTACTTTCAGGGCTATGGATGAAACCTGGCGTTTCAAAGCGCATGAGCTGATACGCAAACAGGCCACCGGTATTGCCGAAGCGATGGGCGCCGGAATTGATATTGAAATATTGGTAGGCTATCCTACTTTATATAATAATGAAGAAGTAACCACGAAAGCCCGTGGCTTTGCTACGGATTACCTGGGCGCCGAAGCAGTGGGGGATACCGAAATCAGGATGGGTGCGGAAGATTTCGCCTTTTATTCACAAGTGGTACCGGCGTGCTTCTTCCGGCTGGGTACCGGCAATACAGCCCGTGGTATTACTTCCGGTGTACATACGCCCACTTTTGATGTAGATGAACATGCGATCGAGATAGGTATCGGAACGATGGCCTATCTGGCTACGCAGTTTTAAAGAGAGATAACAACTTTAAAAAGATATAACAGCAACGTCCCGATAGAAATCGGGACGTTCATTTTTAACACAAAAACTTGTTATGTAATTTAAAACCGGCTGAAAAACCGGTTTATGCATTGATAGAATTTATTGCTAAATCTTTAGTTAATCCGTTTTAAACTTTGTAAGGACCTGCCGGTTATATTCAGGTTGTCTAAACTATCCACGCTGAATTCTCCCGACTGATACGGTGCATAAAAATACAGTGAGCCATGTTTAGCCATCGTTACTTTCACCGAGTCCAAAATATTATCTTCATTTACTTCAAGCGTATTGTTTTCTCCTCCCGTAAAGGCAAAAGAATTGATTTTTGTATTGATCACAAAAGTCCGCAGACTTTTACCTGCATTGATTTCCAGCTTTGGCGATTTAACGTCCGAAATGGTTAGGCTGTAATCACTTTTGTTGTCGATATAGCCGATAACAGGAGCATACAAGGTGATGTCACGCGCCTTATTGATCGCTACGTAAAGTGTGTCGCCCGACATATCATAAGTAGCGTTCTTATAGAATTCGAGACTGTATTCCGGCGATTCACGCACATAGATAGTAACTCCACCATTTGCGGTGGTGTTCTTTAGCACCAGTGCTTTGAAGGCAGGCAGGGTCACTTTCGCATAATCCGGGTCTTGTTGTGGCTCATGATTCTTTATATTAGTGATGCCTTTATTGTAATTGGCTTTTAGTATAATGGCAGAAAACAGCATGAATAACACCATTACACCTGAAAAACCTAATAGTAATTTACTGCTGGTTTTCATGTTAGTTGAAATTTGATTTTTTGAATTTCTCAAAGTGAGGTTTCAGTTCATCGAGATCGAGATCGAGCAGGTACATACTGCGGAAGAAACTTGGCAATTCGTTCCGGATAAAAGCATCTTTTTTGAATTGCTTTATTTTCTTCACTGCATCTCCGCTGATAAAATAGCCGATCCCTCTTTTATTCTGAATAATTTCCTGTTGCTGCAGGAGCTCGCAGGTGCGCATCACTGTATTGGGATTTACTTCCAGCGAAACCGCCAGTTCCCTTACAGAAGGAATACGTTCTTCCGGCTGCCATTTGGTAAGCAATATCTGTTCGCAGATGTAATCCGCAATCTGTATGTATATTGCCTGTGTATCTTTGAATTCCATTTCGCTAAGTTTTTAAATTTCTTGATCCTTCAACCGGAAATAAGCAATGGTCCAGAGCACAGGTGCTATCACAAATTTTATCATAAACAGGTAAGTGTTTTGCAGCCATTCCGGGATCAGGTATACTTTGGTGTGCCATGAGGTAGGGCCGCCTTCCAGCTTGGAGACCAGCAGGAATGGCATCGATCTTTTCCAGAAGTCGTGCCCGAATCCGAAAATCAGGGTAACGATAACACAGTTAATAAGCCACAATGCAAATCCTAATACAAAAATCGATAACACTGTTTTGATAAAGCTGTACTTATGGAAGTAGGTGGCGCCGAGTAAAAATGCCGCGTGCAGAATAATATAGCCGTAATAGATATATACTTTTTCTTTGGGATCATCCAGGAACGCATAGTTGTTAACTATTCCCCTGCCAAATGCCGCCAGTTGTACGCTTTCAATAATTTTAAAGCTGAGGTAACAGCTGATATGATAAAACAACAGGTAGCCTATGCCGGTAACCAGGAACAATGTGATGAACTTTTCAAACTGCGAAGCAGGTAACATCAGGAAGTCTACGCCCTTTTCCTTGCTGCCCAGTTCATTAAAAGCCCTGCTGGTGAACAGCAATCCGCAAAAGAACATGCCGGCGTAATAAAAGCCTACAATGTCGCTCGTTTGGCGGAAAGGTTCGCGGGCCACCAGTATCGTTAAAAGCGCGATACCTGTCATCAGCCCGAATACGGCAAGCATGCCCATTCCGTAGAAGCGGTAATGATCGGTAAAGTGTTTTTGCAGGTATAACTGCATACGACGAACATTAAATACGTTGTTTGGTTGCATGTGTGGATCAGTTGAATATTTCCTGGATGGGTTTATGATTGGTGAGGATCGCGTTGAACAGCAGTTCCATATCTATTTTACTTTGTTCCTGGCCTGCGTTGCGGGTAATGATGGTATGTCCGCGCAGGTTGCTGTCGGCGAAGAGGACACCGGTTGTTTCCTCGATCCTGCTCACGGTTTTGAAGCTCAATTTGTCTGTCACTGTTTGTACATCTTCCCGGAAAATAATTTTGTGGTCATCAATGATCACGATGCTATCGATGAGATTATCCAGGTCGCGTACCTGGTGGGTGGAAATCACAATGCATTTTTCGTCGCTCACTGCGGCGGCAATCACTTTACGGAACTGGCTTTTGGAGGGGATATCCAGGCCATTGGTGGGTTCGTCCATGATCAGGGCTTTGGTGTTGGCGGCCAGGGCAAAACTGATCAGTACTTTTTTCTTTTGTCCGTACGACATTTCCGTCAGCTGCTGGTCTTTTGGAATTTCAAATTCCTTGAGATAGTTGTAAAACGCGGCCTCGTCGAAGTTGGGATAAAAAGGGGCGTAGGTGTTTACATATCTTTTCACACTTACTTTTGGGAGATAGAATTCTTCCGGCACCAGGAATATCTCCCGGAGGAAGGCGGGTTGTCTTTTGGCAGATGGATAGCCCATCACCTCACAGGTGCCGCTGTCGGGGAATAGTAAGCCGGCCATTTGTTTGAGGAGCGTGGATTTGCCCGCACCGTTTTTTCCAAGCAAACCATAAATATGTCCTGCTTCCAGCCGTAGCTGTAAGTTTTCAAACAGGGGTTTGTTTTTCCGGTAGCTGAATGTCAGGGATTGGATGTTAATCATATCTTGTGGTTTAGTGTACTACTTAACTAGTACACTATAAAGATAAGGGTATATTCCGGAAATCAAAATAAATGCAGCGATTTTTTTTGCGGGCCGCTTTCGCCTTCGGCGAAGCGGAAATTGTCTTGGCTCAGGATTATGTTGATTATACTGATTAGCTGGATTTTTACTTTTTTGGATTTTTGGATTTTATAAAGGATCAGGGGAGATAGAAGCGGATTTTGTGTTTCTCGCTGATTACGCTGATTTTTACTTTTGGATTTTTTTCTGATTTTTAGATGTAATAATAAAGGGAGATAAGAGCGAATATCCGCTTCTATCTCCCTTAATCCTTTATAAAATCCAAAAGTAAAAATCCAGCTAATCAGTATAATCAGCGTAATCCTGAGCCAAGACAAAATCCGCCTACAACTCGGGATACAGCGGGAACTGCTGCATAAACGTATTCACTTCGCCTCTTACCTTGAGGATCAGCCCTTCATTGTCTGCATCCAGCAGCAAGGCATCGATCCAGTCAACGATCTGCCCCATATGGCTTTCGTTCATACCACGGGTGGTGATAGCGGGAACGCCAATACGGATGCCGGAAGTAACAAAGGCAGATTTATCGTCGAAAGGCACCATGTTTTTATTGACGGTGATATCGGCCTTTACCAGTGTTTGTTCCGCTTTTTTACCAGAGATATTTTTATTACGGAGGTCAATCAGCATCAGGTGATTGTCGGTACCACCGGAAATGATTTCATATCCTTTGCCTACAAAGCTTTTAGCCATGGACTGCGCATTTTTCAGGATCTGATTGGCGTATACAGTGTACTCGTCAGACAGTATCTCGAAGAAAGAAACAGCTTTAGCGGCAATTACATGTTCCAGCGGACCGCCCTGGATACCAGGGAATACAGCGGTATCAATGAGAGAGCTCATCAGGCGGGTTTCGCCTTTTGGTGTTTTCAGACCGAACGGATTTTCGAAATCTGCGCCCATCATGATCATACCGCCGCGGGGACCACGGAGGGTTTTATGGGTAGTGGTAGTTACGAAATGGCAATGGGCAAACGGAGAGTTCAGTAAGCCTTTGGCAATCAAACCTGCCGGGTGCGCAATATCAGCCAGTACAAAAGCGCCTACCTGGTCAGCTATTTCGCGGATACGTTTGTAATCCCAGTCGCGGCTGTAAGCAGAAGCACCACAAACAATCAGTTTGGGCTTTTCGCGGTTGGCAATTTCTTCCATTTTATCATATTCTACCAGGCCTGTTTCTTTGTTAACACCGTAGAAATGAGGTTGGTAGAGCTTTCCGGAGTAGTTTACGGAAGAACCGTGGGTAAGATGGCCTCCCATGCTCAGATCCAGTCCGAGGATTTTATCGCCCGGTTGCAGAATAGCCAGCATAACAGCGGCATTGGCCTGTGCCCCTGAGTGAGGTTGTACGTTCACATAAGCAGCGCCAAATATTTCTTTAGCCCTGTCAATTGCCAGTTGTTCGCTCTGGTCCACAATTTCACAGCCCGCATAATATCTTCTGCCAGGATAACCTTCGGCGTATTTATTCGTCATCACATGTCCCATCGCCTGCATTACCTGTAAGCTGGTAAAGTTTTCAGATGCGATCAACTCAATGCCGTGGCGCTGACGCTCCAACTCCTGGCCGATTAAATCAAATATTTGCTGGTCTCTTTGCATGTTGCCTTAAATTTGGTGCAAAAATAAATTAAAGCCGGATCAATTGCAAGCGTAAAGGCTTCTGCTTTATGCTTTCCGCTTTTTATGTTAATTTCGCCGCATTCGAGCAGCAATAGCTAATCCTAACTACAACACTAAATGAAGGCAATAATACCAGTGGCAGGGGCAGGCACCAAGCTTCGTCCACATACATATACACAGCCTAAAGCATTAATACCTTTAGCCGGCAGAACCATTCTCAGTATCATTATTGATCAGTTGGTGGATGCGGGTATCACAGAATTTGTTTTTGTGGTAGGCTATCTTGGTGAAAAGATCCAGCATTACGTAGAAAAGAAGTATCCGCAGCTTACCTGTCACTTTGTGCAGCAAAACAGCCGCGAAGGTACCGGTCATGCTTTATCCCTTACCCGCGATGTGGTAGGTAGTGATGAAATACTGATTGTACTGGGCGATACCATCTGCGAATGCGATTTTAAAGAAGTGATCGCCTCCCCTTACTCTATGCTTGGCCTGAAAAAAGTAGACGACCCGCGTAACTTCGGTGTTGCCGAACTGGATGAACAGGGAAAGATTACCCGCGTAGTGGAAAAGCCGCAGATCCCTAAGTCGAACCTCGCACTGGTGGGACTTTACAAGATCAAGGAAACAGAGCAGCTGTACGACTGCCTCCAAAGCAATATTGATAACAGGATAAAGTCGCACGATGAGTTCCAGCTCACAGATGCACTGGAATGTATGATTGAGCACGGTGTGCAGTTCAATGGCTTCAAAGTATCCAACTGGTTCGATTGCGGCCGGAAAGATACGCTGCTGGAAACAAACGCTATCCTCCTGAAGAAATATAAACTGGCCAGCAATCCCGTATTACCATATGAAAATACGATCATCATCCCGCCGGTAAGCATAGGGGAAGGCTGTAACATTAAAAACGCCATTATCGGCCCTAATGTGGCCATTGGTGATAATACGGTGATCAACTACTCTATTGTAAAGGATTCTATTATCGGCTCTTTCAGTAACCTGTATGAAGTAGTATTGAAATCTTCCCTGATAGGCAGCGACGCCAATATCCGCGGATTGAGCCAGAGCCTGAACATAGGCGATAATACCGAAATAGACCTGGGATAATACCGGCAGCATCAAGCTATAGTATATTCGCTTATGAACAACCGTATCACTTCCTTATTCGATATTCAATATCCTGTTATCCAGGCTGGCATGATCTGGGCGAGCGGATGGCGTTTAGCCAGCGCCGTTAGTAATGCCGGCGGCCTGGGGCTCATCGGCGCCGGAAGCATGTATCCTGCCGTATTGCGGGAGCACATTCAAAAGTGTAAACAGGCAACTGATAAGCCTTTCGGAGTGAATGTGCCGTTATTATACCCGGATATTGACCAGCTGATAAATATTATCCTGGAAGAAGGGGTACAAATAGTGTTCACTTCTGCCGGGAATCCAAAAACATGGACACCGGTATTGAAAGCCGCAGGTATCAAGGTAGTGCATGTGGTATCCAGCGCAGCCTTTGCATTAAAAAGCGAGGCCGCCGGAGTAGATGCAGTAGTAGCAGAAGGATTTGAAGCCGGCGGGCATAACGGCCGCGAAGAAACTACCACCATGGTATTGATCCCGGCAGTATGCGAACAGGTAAAAATACCGGTTATTGCAGCCGGGGGCATAGGCTCCGGGAAAGCCATGGCAGCAGCATTTGCCTTAGGCGCATCCGGTGTGCAGGTAGGCAGCCGTTTTGTAGCAACCCCCGAAGCATCTTCCCATATAAATTTTAAACAGGCGGTGGTAAATGCCAAAGAAGGCGATACCATGTTAAGTTTAAAGAAGCTGGCGCCCGTTCGCCTCATCAAAAATAATTTTTACCAGGCGGTGCGGCAGGCAGAAGATAACGGCGCAGATATAGATGCCCTGAAAACCTTGCTGGGACGCGCCCGCGCCAAATCAGGCATGTTTGAAGGTAACCTCGAAGAAGGGGAACTGGAAATAGGCCAGGTAAGTGCTTTGATACATGATATAAAGCCCGCAGCAGCTGTATTGGCGGGAATATGGACGGAGTTCAGGGATACCATCCGCCATTTAAATAGCTTCGATATTTGATTGGTTACCGGAACCACCGCCCCGGTAACCATCTCAAAAAATTTTTTATGGTTTTCTTACTACCCACTTCATCGCTTCTTTCAGTGTAATTTTCTTTCCATACATCAGGATCCCTGTGCGGTATATTCTGCCGGCTAACCAGGTAGTGCCCAAAAAGCCACCAATAAGACAAACAAACGACAATATCAGCTGCCAGTAAGGTACTGTGCCGGGAACCCCATAGGGCAGCCGCGCCATCATTACCATCGGCGATGTGAATGGAATAATACTGCCCCATACCGCGAGCGGACTACCAGGGTCCTGTACTGCCTTCATCATAATCATGATACCAATGATGATGGGCACTGTTACGGGAATGGTGAGCTGCTGTACATCGGAGGCATCTTCGTTGACCAAACTGCCAATGGCGGCATACAAGGCAGAGTAAAAGAGATAACCTCCCAGGAAGTACAACACAAAGCAAGGTACCAGTAAGCTCCAGTTGATACTGCCTATCACTTCCCGCATTCTGTGCACCATTTCAGCCGTTTGCGCCGGGTTGCCCTGGGCGGCAGCTGCCTGCATGCTTTCAGGAGAAAAGAACAGCGGTATCAGGGAGTATATGGCTGTAATGAAGATACCCCATATAAAAAACTGCAGCAGGCCCACGGCGGCTATGCCTACAATTTTTCCCATCATCAGCTGAAAAGGCTTCACGCTGGAGATCATTACTTCTGCAATGCGGCTCACTTTTTCTTCCATCACACCCCGCATAACGGAGGTACCAAACAGTAACAGCACAAAGTAGATAATGAACCCGCTGGCGTAGCCTACTCCATAAGACACCCAGGAGCTGCCTTTCTTTTCGTCCTTACCATTTTTAAAGGTTACTTCCACATCCGACCTGATTTCATCCATTTTAGAGGGTTCAATCCCCTGCAGCTGCATGCGCTTCTTTTCAATGATGCTGTTGATATCCTTGTTGATACTGTTTTCTATGGTGATGCTTGCCTGGCCGCTGCTGTAAAATTCAAAGCCGGAGGGCCTGTTGATATCAAACTCGGGGATATACAGCACTCCTTCATAGCCGAGATCACTGTAATGCAGTTTGAGGCTATCGATGGGCTGGTTTTGCACGTATTTGAAATATACGCCTTTGGAATCGGGGAACTTGTTTTCAAACAACCCGCTTTTGTCTACCACCGCAATGAGCTTATGTTCGCTGGAAGAAGTAGATAAAAGGATGGGCACAATGATCATGGCGGCAAAGGCCAGTGGTACCAGTATAGTGGTGATGAGGAATGATTTTTTACGCACGCGGGTAAAGAATTCCCTTTTTATAATGAGCCAGATTTTCTCCATAAGTAGCAGGTTAATCAGGCCAGCGGCAAAGCAGCTACGGGGGCGTTGCTGTTTTCGGTTTGCTGTACCTGGGTGATAAATACCTCGTTGATAGAAGGAAGGATTTCTTCAAAATATGTAACAGGAATGTCCTGGCGGATGAAATGCAGCAGGATATCGTTGGTACTGCTGTCTTCATTCATTTTTACGGTAAACGCCTTATCATGTGTTTGCACAATGTTAAAGTGATAAGTAGCCATTTGTGCAGGATTAGGCATTGTGCCCAGGCCTACTTTAAAAAGGCCCTGTTTAAAGTCCTGCTGGATCTGCTTTACACTGCCATCCAGTATTTTATGACCTTTGTTGATCAGCATGATATGGTCGCAGATTTCTTCTACCTGTTCCATGCGGTGGGTAGAAAAAATGATGGTGGTACCTTGCTGACTGAGGTTGAAAATTTCCTGTTTAATGAGATTGGAGTTGATAGGGTCCAGGCCGGAGAAGGGTTCATCGAGGATCAGCAGCCTGGGCTGATGTAGAACAGTGGAGATGAACTGCACTTTCTGCTGCATGCCTTTACTGAGTTCATCGACCCGTTTGTTGTACCAGGAGTTGATATCGAATTTATCAAACCAGTATTGGATCTTCTGTACCGCTTCTTTCCGGGAGAGTCCTTTGAGCTGGGCGAGATAGAGTGTTTGTTCGCCTACCTTCATTTTTTTATAGAGACCTCTTTCTTCCGGCATATACCCGATGTACTGCACATCGTTTTCCGGGTTGAATTTTTGCCCGTTGAAAATGATCTGGCCTTCATCGGGGTAGAAGATACCGGTAATCATGCGGAGCAGGGTTGTTTTACCGGCGCCATTAGGACCCAGTAATCCAAAGATGCTGCCCTGCTGTATATCAAAGCTAACATCATCCACCGCTTTGTGGGTGTCATAATGTTTTTTCAGGTGTTTGACTTCGAGTAGGTTCATGGTGAAAAATTAGTGATTAATCCCCAATAAATAAGTCGGAATATCGTTACGACAACTTTGCGGCAATGATGGCGGCCACGCGTTCGCCATCCATTGCAGCGGATACGATCCCTCCGGCATATCCGGCGCCTTCGGCGCAGGGATAAAGACCTGCCACCTGCGGGTGTTCCAGCGTATCATTGTTGCGGGGAATGCGTACCGGTGAAGATGTGCGTGACTCTGTGGCCACCAGTACAGCATTTTCGGTGTAGTATCCTTTCATTTTGCGGCCAAAGGCTTTAAAGGCGCCGGCGAGGCGCTGGTGTACTACTTTGGGTAATACGCTGCGCAGGTCCACGCTGTTGAGGCCAGGTACATACGAGCATTCAGGCAACGAGGCAGAAACTTTTTTATTGACAAAGTCGGTCATACGTTGTGCGGGCGCTACGAAATTGCCGCCACCGGCATGATACGCCTGTTTTTCAACCGCCTGTTGAAAGTACATCGCTGCGAGCGGGCCGTGATGTGCGAATGGTGCAAAGTCGGATTCATCAACGGTAACCACCATGCCTGAATTAGCGAAGGGGTTGTTTCGTTTGGAAGGCGACCAGCCATTCACTACCAGTTCGCCGGGATCGGTAGCTGCGGGGGCGATTATGCCACCCGGGCACATACAGAAAGAGAATACGCCGCGGCCTTCCACCTGTTCTACCAGGCTGTAACTGGCTGGCGGGAGATATTCGCCACGCACCTGGCAATGATACTGTGCATTGTCGATGAGTTCCTGCGGGTGCTCCACGCGCACACCGAGGGCAAAGGGTTTGGCTTCCAGCAAAATGTTTTGCTGGTGGAGCATGATAAATATATCGCGGGCGGAGTGGCCTGTGGCGAGAATGAGTTGTTTGCCTTCAAATATTTGCCCGGTGGCGGTTTGCACGCCTGTAACTGCGCCGTTGCTGATTTGTATGGCGCTTACTTTTTGTTCGAAGTGTACTTCTCCGCCGCTGTTGATGATTTGTTCGCGCATAGCGGTGATGATATGCGGGAGTTTGTTGGTGCCGATGTGCGGGTGTGCATCGATCATAATCTTATCTTCTGCACCGAAGTGTACGAATATGTTGAGGATGCGGTTAATATCGCCGCGTTTATTGGAGCGGGTGTATAGTTTACCATCGGAGTAGGTACCGGCGCCGCCTTCGCCGAAGCAGTAGTTGGAGTCGGGGTTTACGATACCTGTTTTATTGAGGGCGGCGAGATCACGGCGTCGTGCGCGTACATCTTTACCGCGTTCCAGTATAACTGGTTTTACGCCTGCTTCTATGAGCCGCAATGCGGCGAAGAGGCCCGCGGGTCCGGCGCCTGCAATCAGCACCCGTGGTGCATTGGCTGGCAGGGATGCATATACCGGATGGGTGTGTTGCCTTTCTTCAAAAGGTTCGTTAATGAATACCTGTATGGTAAGGACAAAGAACACCTGCTTGGAACGTGCGTCTATAGAGCGTTTCAGCAGATTGAATCCTGTAATGTCGGCAGGCTTTACACTTAGTGCGGCAGCAGCGTGCTGTATGATATTTGTATGAGAGGCGGCATCGGCCGGCAGTAATTTGAGAGATATTTGTTGTATCATATTAGCGGTTAGGTGTTTATCCTAAAACTGCGGCAAAGATAGCAAATGCGGGGTAATGTATAAAATGAGTAAAGCGAAGACATAAGGGGATGTAATCCGCTTATATCTTCGCTTCAATAGCTTTTGTGTGATGCTTTCAGCTTAGAAAGGCAGGTCGTCGCCGCCATCTCCGCCGCCTGCAGGCATCTGTGGAGTATTGTAGTTAGGCTGTGGATCTGTGCCCGGAGCAGGTGCTGCCATTACAGATTCCATACGCCATGCGTCCAGGTTGGTGATGTAGTTCACTTTACCATCTTTTTCCCATCTGGTGCCTTTGATATTGAAATAAACTTTAACGTTTTCACCTTCATTGAACCGGTCTACAATACCAGTGCGGTCTTGCACCGACTGAAACTTTATATAGTTGTTGATAACACGGCCATTGATGTCGTCGGACTTCTCAATAACGAACTCTCTTGTCTTAAAAGTTTCGCTACGTTGTACCGTGTTGTACTTCACAATCAGCTTTCCGGTAATTTCAAAACTCATAGAAAAATTATTTTAAATTCAGAAGGGTCAAAGATAAGGTATTCGGCTTAGTGCGGACAAATATTTTTTATTAATCCGGTGCGCGCGGATATAAATAAATACTTTCACAATTACTATCCCCTAATACATTTTTTTAAATGGAGATACTAACATAGTTTTGCACCCTCTCCCGAAAAAGTGTGAATATCTCATGACTTATCAGTGAACGTTTTTTTTTGAGAGAAAGGATACAATATTATTTTATCAATTATATATCCATATTTATGATAAAAAGGAGAATGGAAAAGATAAAGGTGCTGTTAATCAATGGGGTTTATAGTAATGAAAACCTTGTCACGTCTGGGCTGTAAAGCCACAGCAGTAGTGGAAAAAGGGGTTTTGGTACTCTGTAATCAGGAGAATATAAACAAGGGTAGATAAATTTTTTTTTTCAACATTTTCTACAGATATTCGTCGTCCTGTCTGAAAATTTTTCAACTTCCTGCGTTGGGGAATTTCGAATTCGAGAACTAAGCATCCTTAATTAAGAAACAACTAATTTTTTTTATCTCAATGAATAAAACTTGCGAACAAGTTTGGGAAAAGTGTCTTAATATAATTAGGGATATAGTAGAATGGCAGCCGTTTAAGACATGGTTTGAACCTATTAAACCCATTAAACTTGAAAACAATGTTTTAACCATCCAGGTCCCCAGCCAATTCTTTTATGAATACCTTGAGGAGCATTATGTGGGATTGTTAGGAAAAACCATCAAGAGAGAATTAGGTAAAGAAGCCCGGTTGGAGTATCGCATTGTAGTAGAGAACGGTACGCCACATCAGCATCCCAGAACAGTAAACATGCCCACGCAGTTTACCAAACCTCAGAAAGACAATGAAGTAGATTTTCCTTTAACGATTCACAACCCGGTTAAGAATCCCTTTGTTATTCCGGGCATTAAAAGGGTACAGATTGACTCGCAGCTCAATCCCAATTATACGTTTGATGCGTATGTAGAAGGAGACAGTAACCGTGTGGCAAGACGTGCAGGTAAAACAGTGGCCGAAAAGCCCGGTGGCACCTCTTTTAATCCGCTGGTAATATATGGTGGGGTAGGTTTGGGAAAAACGCATCTTGCACAGGCAGTAGGCAATGATGTAAAACGTATACATCCGAACAAAGCGGTGTTATATGTAAGTGCAGAGAAATTCATTAACCAGTTTATAGATCACTCCAAGAATAATATCATCAACGACTTTATCCACTTTTACCAGTTGATAGATGTGTTGATCGTAGATGATATCCAGTTCTTTGCCCGCGCAGAGAAAACACAGGACGCCTTCTTCGCTATCTTTAACCACCTGCACCAATCCGGCAAGCAGCTGATCCTAACGTCTGATAAGGCGCCTAAAGATCTGGATGGCGTACAGGAAAGATTACTGAGCCGTTTCCGCTGGGGACTGAGCGCTGATATCCAGATCCCCGATTTTGAAACCCGGATGGAAATCCTGGAAATGAAGATGCGGAACGATGGACTGGAAATGCCGAAAGAAGTAGTGAAGTATGTAGCCTATAACATCCAGACAAACGTACGTGAACTGGAAGGCGCACTGATTTCCCTGCTGGCACAATCATCGCTGAACCGTAAGGAAATTGACCTGGAACTGGCGAAGCGCGTATTGAAATCTTTTGTAAAAACATCTTCCAAAGAAATTACAATCGAGAGTATCCAGAAAATGGTCTGCGAATATTTTGATGTGCCTTATGATAAGCTGTTGCAAAAAACACGTAAACGTGAAATTGTGCAGGCCAGGCAAATCACCATGTATCTCGCTAAATCATTTACTAAAAATTCCCTGAAAACAATCGGTGAACATTTTGGTGGACGCGATCATACCACCGTTATCCACAGCTGTCAAACTGTAAAGGACCTGATGGATACTGACAATAACTTCCGTGACAGCGTAATTGAATTGCAACAGAAAGTACAACTGGCGGCCATGTAAAGCCTGCCTTAGCCCTGAGAACCTATTTTAAAAAGCCGTGCACAACTGCACGGCTTTTTCATGTTCACCCGCATGGGGACTGCCTTTCAGCGGATTTTTATATACTTAGGGCAAGTTTTTTTGTAAAAAACCGAATTTGCTTTTGGAGAATATAAAACTTTTCCTATTTTTGCAACCCCTTCAGGGAAATAATGGAGAGATGCCTGAGTGGCCGAAAGGAACGGTTTGCTAAACCGTCATACGGGTTAAACTGTATCGAGGGTTCGAATCCCTCTCTCTCCGCAAGGAAAAAGCCTTCAAATCGAAAGATTTGGAGGCTTTTTTGATTTGAGGGATTGAGATTGGATGGGCAGCAATCCCACTACCAAACCTTATCCGATCTTACGCGCTACCATCATATGTCTATAAATCTGGCATGTCGATTTTGATGTTTCGCTAATCTTAGGTGCTTGCTTAATAACATTCTCCAAAAAGCTGCGATTAGCATCACCCCATTGGTTCATGGCATCAATAATAGGCATCAGTGAACAGCCGATCTCCGTAAGCGAATACTCCACTTTAGGCGGTAGTTGCGGGTAGGTTTTCTTCTCTATCATTCCATGTCCTTCCAATTCTTTGAGTTGTACATTCAGCACCCTGCGGGTGGCGCCAGGAAATAAGCGTAGTATCTCGCTGGGACGCTTTACATCCATCGAAATAGCACGGAGGATGGCTGGCTTCCATTTGCCATTCAGCACTTCTTTAGTCAGGTGCAGTCCGCAATCTATTGTGAGGGGAGTCTTTCTTTCATACATATGCTGTTCACTTTATTCAAAAATAGGCATTGTATTTTAATTCCTTAATGGGATAAATTTATCCCTATGGTATTAGTTTTTCCCATATTGTAACGCTGGGGCATATGCCCGAAGTTTGCCTTAAAAAAACAATGGGAAATACAGCACAACCTCTGTTAGAGGAATATCAGATAGGTGATTTGAAATTGAAAAACCGGGTGGTAATGGCGTCACTTACGCGTGGACGTGCCACCAATAAAGGCCTGGTTCCTACACCATTGATGGCCAGGTATTATGCACAACGCGCTTCAGCAGGCTTAATTCTGAGTGAAGGTACCTGGGTGAATCCGAAGTCTATTGGTTTTATTAATGTGCCAGGCATTTATACGCAGGAGCAGATTGAAGGATGGAAACTGGTGACCCAGGCAGTACACAACAAAGGAGGACTAATCTTCTCTCAATTAGGGCATATTGGTGCTGCATCTCATCCGGATTTTTTTGATGGTGAATTGCCGGCAGGCCCTTCCGCCATTAATCCGCAAAATCATTCTTATACACCCCAGGGCTTTAAAGATACACAAACGCCCCGCGAGTTCACCGTTGCTGAAATTAAACAAACTATACAGGATTACAGGCAGGCGGCTAAGAATGCGAAAGAAGCAGGATTTGATGGCATTGAAGTACATGCACAGGCTGGCATGTTAATTCCTCAATTTTTAAGCCTGGCCACTAATCATCGTACCGATGAGTATGGTGGCAGTATTGAAAATCGCGCACGTATTATATTTGAAATACTGGATGCCATCTTAGAAGTATGGGAAAGCACAAGGGTAGCGATCAAGTTTACACCGGTCGCATATAGTCATGTAGGCATCGTGACGCCGGATGAAGAAACTATCCCCATGTTCCAGTACATCCTTAAAAAACTGAATGACTACAATCTCGCTTTCCTGCACATTGTTGGGCCTGCAGAAACTTTAACAGGTACCCCGGTAGAAGTATTGCAGGATAATTATTTCAGCCATTTCCGCTATCACTACAGCGGCAGGTTGATGGCTAATCTGGGCTTTACGCAGGAAAGCGGGAATGCCATCCTGAAAGAAGGCATAGCCGACCTGGTATCTTTTGGTGCACCATTCATTGCCAACCCCGATTTGGCAATCCGCTTTAAATATAATTTGCCATTGTCAGAAATCAACCGCGATACGTTGTATAGTGGGGGTGAAAATGGATATACCGATTATCCTGAAGCGATGTTTTAATATTCCGGACATTGAAGTAAATACTTCTTATATCAATGCAAGAAGTATTTACTTCAATGTCGTTACGTGAAGACAACTAGTCTTTGTAAAAAGACTATCATTTCATGAAAGAAGCGAAAGATTTAGAGGCTTTTTAATTCCAAACATAGTACCCTGACAAAATAACTTAATCTGTTTAGGCTTATAGTTAAACCCTGGGCTTGTAATACAAATGGTACCTCGTCGGGAACATGAATACTTTTCCTTTTTTACGATACGCTCTTATAGAAGAAAGAAGCCATTTTGAATAGAAGGAAAAGTCTGCATCACTGTAGTCGGAAACAAGCTCAAATATTTCACCGTGTCAGTCTACGACTACGTAGGAATAATACTCGCCAATTTTTCCTGCGCTCCACAAGAGACTGTCTGTAGTTCGATACATTGGGTAGCCAAAGGCTTCTGCCATGAATTTTTTATAGTTATCATCGTTCCAGTTGTAATCGCTGTCATATGCTCTGAAAAAGAAATGCATTTGAAAAACATCTTTCCCATTAGAGTACCTATCGTCTTCTCCGGTAGTATTGTCACCTTTTATTAATTTAAACCCCTTAGGAAAGGATGCTTGTCCTAGAGTAGTGATTGCGTAGAGCAAGAGGAGAAAACTAAATAAATATTTCATAAGTCGGATTGTGTTAGTTACTTGATAAATAAGTTCAATTAGTAATATTATCGACTATTCATTAAATAGCAAATAATCTCTCGTAAATTTTCATTAAATAGGTTCGAACTTTGCCCCTCATAGCCCGTTAAATAAATCGAAAGATTTAGCACATAGTTAAAAGCCTTTAGATAATGTCTGCTGCATAGTTTTGATCCTTTTCATCCCAAATATTTCCACTTACGTAACATTTTCATAGATCATTGGACTCATTCGTGTATTTTTAAAATCAATGCCAGGCGCATTGATTCAGGACACATTTAACAAATCTCAATGACTAGAGTAAAGTTGATCCATACCCTATTGTTACTATCGCTGATAATTTGCACTTCGCTCAATATTGCTTCAGCACAAAGCCTTGAAAGCAGGATGGATAGTTTGATTCTAACCCTGTTCAATGATAAAGATGGCCCCGGTGCTGTATTTATGGTTGCTCAAAATGGGAAGCCTATTTATCAGAAAGCGTTCGGCAAGGCTAACCTGGAATCAGACGTGAATTTGACGCCGGAGAACGTGTTCCAGTTGGGTTCCATGACCAAACAATTTACGGCTGTAGCGATTCTCATGTTAGAAGAACAAGGCAAATTAAGTGTAAAGGACCCTGTCTCCAAATACATAGCCGATTATCCTTCAGGAAGTAAAATAACGATACATCATTTATTGACCCATACTTCAGGCATTAAGGACTTCACCAGCATGAAATCTCTTTCGACGATTGCGCAGAAAGATATGAGTCCTGAAATGATGGTCAATTTTTTCAAAAACGAACCAGCTGATTTTGCACCGGGAGAAAGGTTTGCGTATAATAATTCGGGGTATGTGCTGCTGGGATATATCATAGAATTGGTTTCCGGAGAGACATATAAAGATTTCATCGGGAAACATATTTTCGATAAAGTTGGGATGAGTCAATCTTACTACTGCAGCGACAGACAAATCATCAAAAAAAGAGCATACGGGTATCACAAAAAGGAATATGGATACGTGAATAAAACGATGATCAGTTTCAGTGTTCCTTTTTCATCTGGTTCGCTCATGTCCACCACCGGCGATATGCTGAAATGGCAGAATGCTTTGAATCAGCACCTGTTACTCAATGCAGCAGCAACCCAAAAGGCTTTTACGAAGTATAAATTGAACAATGGAGAAGAGTTTGCCTATGGGTATGGCTGGCACATCAGGGAAATAAAAGGGATGCCGGCCAGGGAACATGGCGGCAGTATATTCGGGTTCAAAACAATGGGCGTTTATATTCCCGGTGAAGATATTTACGTAATTGGAATGAGTAACTGTGATTGTAATTCACCGACGAAAATAACAGAAGATCTGACGGCATTGGCGCTGGATGAGTTAAGAAAGCAGAAGTGACGAATGAAAATTTGTTATACCCTTAAGGGTATAACAAATAATGAAAAACCCCATACAATACACTCAACCCAATCAGGTATAAAATATTCATTTTAAACCTCAGCATCAGCACCAATGATACGATCATCCATACCAGCGCCAGGATATCCGGCTTGCTGAATAAAATGCCACCCGGAAAAATCACATCTTTCCCGAGATATAAAGTAAGATTTAGTATCACACCCACTACAGCGGCGGTAATTAATCCAAGAATACCTTCGATGATGTCAATACCGTGCGTTTTCTCAATCAGGGGAGCCCCGGCGAAAATCATCAGGAAACAGGGCAAAAAGGTAAAGTACGTAGTGGCGAGCAGTCCGGCTGCACCCATCCATAAAGAGCCGCCAAAATGGTTATAACCGGCCATAAAACCCACGAATGATAATACAATGATGAGCGGACCGGGTGTTGTTTCCGCCAGTGCAAAACCATCGATCATCTGTAGCTTACTGAGCCAGTGTAGTTTTGTAACACTGTATTGCGCCACATAAGGCAGCACCGTATACGAGCCGCCTACAGTCACAAACGCGGTTTGTGTGAAGAACAACCCCATATTTTTCCAGAAAGTAAAGTCGCTGAAAAACAACAGAAACAGTCCAAACGGAAGCAGCCAGGCGATAAAGGCAATACCCAGTAATTTCAGGAGCCGCCGTGCCTGGAAGCCCTCTCCGGGCGATACGGTGTTTTTATTCAGCACATACGTATGTTCTTCATCTCCGGTTGTTGCTGTATTTTTTTCCTGGTGTTGTAATGCGGCTGGCCATATCATGCGCGTGACGACACCAATAACAACTACGCCGCCAATGATGGCTAGTAAGGAAATATTGAAGAAGAAAATACATACAAATGCCAGCGCCGCCACGCCGTAATGCAGTGGTCCGTGTAACGCTTTCTGCCCGATCCTGAACATGGCGATAAGGATGAGGGCAATCACAGCAGGCTTTAATCCGGCGAACATGGCGGTTACCCACGGGATATTGCCAAAGAGCACGTAAATAATGCTTAGCCCAAGTAAAATGAACATCGATGGCAATACAAACAAGATACCGGCGGCAAGCCCCCCTTTTCTGCCATGCAGCAACCACCCGATATAAATGGATAATTGCTGTGCTTCCGGTCCGGGCAGGATCATACAATGATTCAGGGCATGCAGAAACTTACTGTTGCTGATCCACTTTTTCCGGTCCACTAAATAATCATGCATAATGGCAATGTGGCCGGCGGTACCGCCAAAACTTATCCATCCTAATTTAAACCAGAATTTAAGCGCTTCTCTAAACGCCGGCTTCTGTGTAATAATTTGTTCTTCCATATGATTATTCTTCCTGCCACTGCTACTTTAAAAGCAAATAATCCCCTCCTGTATCCGGAGATACCGTTTTTACATGCAATAAAAGCAGTTGAAAACAACCGGGCAATAACCACCGGCTGAGTGGCAAAAAAAGTAGCTGTTTTACGATTAAAAAAGACTGTCTGATGGCTTCCGGTAAGCAGCAACGAAGATACGAAAATGCTCCCGGTAATGCAAGGATTTTAGCCGGTAAAAGACTGATTTATTTGACATAGCAGGATAACCGTAAGTCCAAAAATAAAGAGACTATTTACCCGTGGAATTGCTCCTGATTTTATGCATGTATTGCGAAATAATATTTTTATCGGCAGCCGTTTTTGCCAGTTGCAAAGCGCTGGCAAAATATTGCAGCGCCTTTCCATCATCGATGCCGGTAGACTGCGGTCTTGTCCTTCATATAAAATATACGCGCCGGAATCACTGGTCCTGGCTTCAAACCGAGAGGCGTGGAAACACATCAGCGACATCAATGCCTTTACGGCTGGCGTATTGGTAGGCGTATTTTCCAACAGAAAATAATTCAGCCGTATGGCTTCCAGGCACAACTCTTTGCGCAGCACAAAGCCGCACAGGATACGGAGAGAAAGCCCTATCCGGGCTTCCGTAGGGATAGCCGGGTGACAGATGGCAAACATCATTTTCAACTGGCTGTCCTGAATGTTGGCGGCGGAGAGATCAATATCAATTTCCTCCGGTGGTGGCCGGTGCAGTTTCAGATCGGCAGCTATCTTTTCGCTGAAAATTTTATTTCTTCTGAGGTAATCTTTTGTTTTGTTTTTAGCAACGGTGTACAGCCAGGCGGAAGGATTCTCCGGAACGCCTTTTGAACTCCATGTTTTAGCTGCCAGCAGAAAAGCATCATTAACGACGTCTTCTGCCGTTTCCATGTGCGGGAGGCCGAATAGTTTACAGAGTACAGCAATAATTTTGCTGTACTCTGTTTTGAATAGTTAAGGAAGAAGATCATTATACACCGGACCTGATGATTGTGTTAATTCATTTTTATAATGTCCCTTACTTCCACATGGCCGCCTGCAAGGAGAATAGGACAACCATCAACCAGCTGCATCGCTTCTTCCAGTGAAGTGGCCTTTACAATCAGGTACCGCCTACTATTTCCTTTACTTCTGCATAAGGGCCGTCGGTAATCACGTTATCGGCCCGGAGCGTTTTTGCCTCCTGCCCCAGTTGATCGGTGCTTAAAAACTTCCCCTGTGCAGCAATACCGCCTATCCAGTCCTGCCGCTGCCGGAGGATGGCCTGCATTTGCCCGGGGCTTATCACCCGGTTGGGGTCCGGTGCATGTCGGAAGATCATCATGAATTCTTTCATTTTTTCTGAATTTTAACGTTAAATGATGTTGTTTACGACCTTATGACGAATGACATCCGGACTATTGGACAAATTATTTTTTGCGGAAATTAAGAGGCAGATTTTTGCAGCGGATTAAACCTGCAATCTGCAGGCAGGACAGGTTTAAAAATGAACATATTATGCTTTAAAACCGGACACATTATAAATACTTTAAAGTATAATTATCTAGCATAAAGATATTTCATATCTGGCACCTTGTTGGCTTTTCACAAAACAATCAATCTTGCACCCGTATGTTCAAAAGTTATCTGAAAACAGCCTTCAGAAACCTTTTCAGGAATAAGTTATTTTCCGGCCTCAATATTTTCGGATTAGCTACAGGCATGGCCTGCAGCATTCTTATTTTCCTGTGGGTGCAGGATGAACTGAGCTACGACCGCTTTAACGCTAACGCAGGGCATATTTACCGCCTCACGGCCCGTGTAGGGGATATAGCAGCAGCAGTGGTGCCCGTGCCTGCTGCAATGGCCATCAGGGAAGCTGTTCCGGGCATAAAGAACACCACCCGGCTGGCCGCCCTGCAAAGCATGGTAACAGTAAATAATCAAAAGTATGAGGAGAAAAACATCTACTACGCCGACAGTAATTTTCTCTGCATCTTCGATTATCCCCTTTTGCTGGGAGACGCGTCCAGCCTACTGTCCAGGCCCGATGGCGTGGTACTCACCGCCAGCAGTGCAAAGAAGTACTTTGGCAGCCCGGAAAATGCCATGGGCAAAACCCTGCACATTGACAATGATTACAATGGCAATAACCTGCTGGTAACGGGTGTACTGAAAGACATTCCCCGTAATTCGCACCTGCAGTTTGATATGTTGCTTCCCATTCAGCTCTATGAAAGAACCATCAACCTGGAACAGGGATGGGGTAATTTTGATGTATATACTTACCTGCTGATGGATGATCATTTCAGTGGCACACCAGCAGCCCTGGCATCGTTACAGCAGCAGATCCAGGCGCTTTACCGCCGCCTGGATATAACGAAAACAAATGGATTCCTGTACGTTCAGCCGCTAAAGGATGTGCATCTGCGTTCCCGCCTGATGCTCGATGTAGCCGGCCAGGGTAACTATCAACAAGTAAAGATCTTTTCCCTGATCGCGGTTTTTATTTTACTGATTGCCGGCATCAATTTTATGAACCTGTCCACTGCTTTGTCCGGGCAACGGGCCAAAGAAGTAGGGATGCGTAAAACAGTGGGCGCTTTGCGGTCGCAACTTGTAATGCAGTTTTTAAGTGAGGCGTTATTATTATCTTTTATCTCCCTGATTATCGGGCTGGTGATAGCATGGGCATTGATACCATTGTTCAACCAGCTGGCAGCGAAATCCATCTCCATTAACCTGCTGAATATAAAATTCATAGCGGGTCTTTTAGGAATAGCAACAGGTGTAGGTTTGCTTTCCGGAAGTTACCCCGCGCTGTTCCTTTCTTCTTTTAACCCGGTGAAAGTGCTGAAAGGTGTAAAGATGCTGCATGGCAGGAAAACGTTTTTCAGGAACAGCCTGATCATCGTGCAATTCTCCATTGCAGTGATCCTGATAGTGAGCACTATTGTAGTGTATAAACAACTGCACTTTATCCGGACCATGGATATCGGTTACAACAAGGAAAACCTCCTGTATATACCGATTCCCCGCCTGGGCGACCTGCAGCGGAACCAGGTGGCGCTGAAAGCTGTAATGAGCCAGTATCCGGAGATAGATGATTATACTTTTATCAGTCACCTGCCTACAGATCTGCCCACCGGTACCCGTTCGGTTGAATGGGAAGGAAAGGACCCACAGGCAAACCTGGTATTTCCACAAATGTGGGTGGATGATCATTTTGTGCATACTTTCAGGATGCAGTTAAAGGCCGGCAGGTTTTTTTCCAAAGATTTTAAAGGAGATGAAAATAACTATGTGCTCAATGAAACGGCCATAAAAGCAATGAAGCTAAACGTGGAAACTGCGCTGGGAACGAGAATAACCATGGATAGCCGTACAGGCATTGTCATAGGAATAGTAAAAGATTTTAACTTCAAGCCAGTGCAACAGCCCATACAACCACTGATTATCAGGAACGGCAGTTCCGGCAATTTTAACGGGAACACAGGGTATATTGTACAGCGGACTACGGCTGCCAATATGCAGCAAAGCCTGGCGACGATGAAAAAAGTATTTCAGCAGGTATATATCGATTTCCCATTTTCTTTCGGTTTTGTAAATGAAGACCTGTCGCGCTTATACCTCGCCGAGCAGCGCATGGGAAAGCTTTTCAATATTTTCTCTGTGTTATCTGTAATGGTGTCTTGCCTGGGACTTTTCGGCCTCGCTACTTTTGCCACACAAAAACGTATTAAGGAAATCGGGGTCAGGAAAGTGCTGGGCGCCAGCGTAGCGGGTATTGTAGGGATGTTGTCGAAAGATTTTTTAAAGCTGGTGGTATTTGCTTTGCTGATCGCCTTCCCCGTGGCGTGGTGGGTAATGAATAAATGGCTGCAGAATTTTGCCTATCATATCAGCATCCGCTGGTGGTTTTTCGCGTTGGCTGGTGTTATTGCCATTGTCATCTCCTTTATAACCGTCAGCTACCAATCGATCAAAGCGGCCAGGTCCAATCCGGTAAAAAGCTTGCGTACCGAATAAATTTTTCCGGAAAGGGATGGGCTTTGAGCGATCTTATTTCACAGGTTTGTTACTTTCTTGAGAAAATTGTCACCTCGTGTAATCCAGCGTAGCAGGGCATTCTATTATATTTTGCGTCTTTTTGTTAAAAAAATTTGTTTTTATGTTAAACATTTTCCTACATTTGCACTCCGCAATTGAAGCAAAGGTATTGCCGCAAGGGCAGCTGTTAATGCAGAAGATGCGGACTAAGAAGGGATTTCGGGGCGTAGCGTAGCCCGGTATCGCGCCTGCTTTGGGAGCAGGAGGTCGCAGGTTCGAATCCTGCCGCCCCGACTTAGCATTTAAAAGGCTTTCCGTAAACGGAAAGCCTTTTTTAATTATGTATAACCTCATAACTGCCTCACAGCACTATTTCAAACAAGCTGGAAGTACCCCCCTTATAATGCGCAGGTAACTCATCACTCGCCAACGGCGCCACAACACCAAGGTAGTTAAAGCCACAGCTTACATAATAATTGTTCAGCTTATCATTACCGCTGCCGGTATCCATCCTGATATAGTTTTTCCCGATACTTACTGCATAGTCCCTGGCCCACTGTACAATATGCTTTACATAACCATTGCCCCTGAAGTCCGGATGAGTGGCGATACGGTGAATGTAAATGGCCGGATCTTGATCTTTCTCTTTCCATATAAAGGGATCCTGGAATGTAAGAGAAAAGATGCAGGCAATCCGGTCGTCCTCCATTATCTTCCATAACCTCTTTTCACGGATATCTGTTTCCACCAGCGCCTGGTCAAATCCCTCCCAGTGCTTCTGTGCAATTTTCTTTTGAAGTTGTGTGCCGGCTTCATAAAGACTAAAGATTACATCGATATCTTCCGGCGTGCTGTTAATTATCTGCATCATAGAACAAATATTGAGACCGTAAAATTCAGCTATAAAAGGCAAATAAAACAGATTCAGTTTTCTTTATTTTAACCATATCAGATTTGTCGTTATACCTACTGGTGGAGAGTCTGTAAAATATGTCTATCTTTATAACATAACTAAGAACCACTGATGAAGCTAACGATATCAGGCTACTCTACCGCCTTATTTTCCACCTGGTACTTCCTGGAAGAACTGGGTATTTTAATGGATGCGGGAGATGGATTAACGGCTGCACTTTTGCAAAAAAGCAGGAAGATCAACTATGTATTTATTTCTCATGCGGACAGGGATCATTTAACGGGCCTGCTGCAGCTAAACCAGCTGAATGCACGGGATGGACTGCCGGTAATCTGTTATCCAAGGGACAGCAGTTCTTTTCCGGCGATGGAAGCATTCTCCAAAAATTTTGATCCTCATATTGCCGGTACACAATGGAGGGCGGTAGCACCGGGCGATGAAATATGGGTAAAAGACGATGTAGTGGTTATTCCTGTGCGTAACGAACATGTAACTACCGATGCGCACATCATCCGGAGCCTGAGCTATAAGGTAATGCAGGTGAAACAAAAAGTGAAGCCGGAGCTGGCAGCGCTTCCCCCCGAAACGATCCGGCAAATCATTATGGAGCGAGGAAAAGAAAGCACCACAATGGAAGTAAGAACCAACCTGGTCGGCTATTCGGGCGATACGCCTGTGCAGGATATGGAACGCTGGGATGGCACCGATATCCTGATCCATGAAGCTACGTTTCTAGCCAGTGAAGGGGATGTGAAAATAGTAGCACATAAGAATAAGCACAGCAAACTGGGAGAAGTGATGGATATGGTAAGCCATATCCGCGTAAAACAGCTGATCCTCGGACATTTCTCCTCCAGGTACAGCGCGGAACTCATTGACCGGAGCATTAAAGAACTGTGCAATAAATACGGCATCAGTATTCCCGTATTCCGTTTGTTACCCGGCCTAACGGTGAGGGATATACTTTCCGGTGCGCCTGTCAATAAATGAATATCATTACTGAAGTTTTTTTCAGCAGGATTTGTTTTTGTGGATATTTATTTCCTACATTTGCATCCCGCTACACAGCGTCGGAGACGGGGCGTAGCGTAGCCCGGTATCGCGCCTGCTTTGGGAGCAGGAGGTCGCAGGTTCGAATCCTGCCGCCCCGACTTAGAAAGATTAAAGCCTTACAGTTTGCACTGTAAGGCTTTTTTATGCTGCAAAATCCGTTGCTCTTTTAAACACAGTCCGGAGCCCACCATTCCTACAAAGTGTTAACCGAAAAAATGAACTGACCATCCTGCTGACCTGTTTCTTATCACTCCAAATAAATAAAGCCTGTCCCCCGGTACGTATATAGAATGCGTTGCATCCTTATATGTTTACTATAGCAACATCATATTTGTTTACCCTCTTAATTATTAATTATGATTATTCAAAACATTGATGCCCTTAAGGCACTAGCTTCCCCTGTAGCTACTGAAATTTATGAGGTATTATGCTATTATACCCCCGGCGATAACGGGGGCGGTTCATTTTACTGGGACAGTTTATCCGGAGAGGCCCCTAATAATGGAACTATCATTCAGGGTGTGGCATCAGGCCGGTGGAAAAGAATTTATACTACTTTCATTGATTTACGGTGGTTTGGTGTAAAAGATGGGATTGATTGTTCTGCATCTTTAACTGCGGCATTGGGACTCAGTAACATTGTGATATTAGAAAATAAGGTATTTACCACTAGTACAACTGTCGTAGTACCTTCAAATAAGCAATTATCCGGTAAAGGAGCCACTATTTCTTCTACCGCCAATCCGGTGTTATCTGTACAGGCATCTTCAGAAAGAATTGAGATTACAGGCTTATCTATCGCTGGAAACGGATCTAATACTGCTATCGAAATCACCGGAAATTATACGAACTCATATGCTTCAACCGCCAAAGCGTGTGATCTGAATTTTGTCCGGGTAACCAATTGTGCGTTAAGTCTCAAGCTCACTAATGCCAGAAAGATCAATCTCCAATCTTGTGAATTTAATTCCAAGTCCGGCATTTATTATTACGACAGAACCGCAGAAGTAAATATTGATAATTGCTTCATTGTTTCCAATTCAAGCGGTCCTGATGATTATGGATTGAAAGCAGAAGCTAATCCGGGAAATGCCCCGCAAACGCCTGAAGGCTTAACGGTATCCAATACGCTATTCTATTTATTCCCTGTGAATATATGGATTAAGGATCTTTTCATCAGCATGTTTTCGAACTGTTATTTTGATGCAACCGGCAGAGCACAGAATGTCCTCATGGAATATGAAATTAAAAATGAAGGGTCACAATTTAATAACTGTTGGTTCCTTAATCAAGGCATTTCCTATGCTCCTGTTGCTGCAACGAACGTTAAACCGTATAGATCGTCAGTTAGTAACTGTTATTTCCAGAGCCAGTCGGGAACAACTATTAATATCAAGTCATGGGCCCATGAAATAGCTATTTCTTCAAGCAGATTTAATGGTTTGCTTACAGGTACTCAGGTTGGGCTGGTTTGTGCTAATCTTAACAACAATATATCCCTTTCAGATTGCAACTTTTCATATTATGAAAGTGTAGCGCAGTTTAAGGGTAACGGGCAATTCAACACGGTGTCAAATATTGTCTGCAACGGAACAGTAGCGCCTTATTATTGTCAATACCCCGTTAACATTTCTAATGCTGAGGGCATGCCCCGCAGCTTGCAAAGCACTATAGCGCAAGGGTACAGCTTCCCGGTTGCGGGAAACATTTCAAGTATTACCGGAATCTTCTTTGGGGGTATATACAAGGTTGTGCTCAGCGGTGTTATTTCAACCAGTCATGCGGGATATGTTGTGCTTAATTTGCCAATGGGGTGCAAAGTGTTAGATGGAACATACAGGTGGCTGGAAGTTTCAAATACAGCAGTTGAAATATCCTGGATGGTACAAATGGCAGATTACGGAGTAAATGGCACTATCTCCCTCATGTCTGAAACTGGTGGTAATGGTTCAGCAGGTAGTTTTTCTTCATTTTTCAATTATTTTACTGCAGTAAAATTGACTTAATCCTATGATCATTCCTGCATAGCTTATTTTAGTCCCTATACCAACAATGACAAAATGGAGTATCTCATTTTGTCATTGTTGGTATAGGGATTTTGTGATTTAGAAATTAGTATTAATAATTATGTATTCCTGCCGGAATTAATAAAATCCACTGGGAAATGTGCCCTGCCGCCCCAACTTAGAAAAAAGCTTTGCATGTATGCAGGGCTTCTTTGTTTTAGCCATTCCCGGGCAGGTGAAGCTGATCAGTTCCGGATAAGAGAATTCTTCCTTAAGAGCCAACTTCAAGCCTATATCCTTTTCCTCGTATAACCACAATTTTGATATTCGGATCAAATTCCAGTTTTTTTCTAAGCTTTGATATGAACATATCCAGGCTACGCCCTACAATAACACCTTCATCTTCCCATATCTCTTTTTGCAGCCGGCTTCTCTCTATAGTCTCGTTAGGAGACAACGCGAAAATTTGTAGAACACGGGTTTCAGTTCCGGTTAAGTCTATCGTCTTTCCATCAATTATGAGCTTACGATTCTTCGCATCAAACAAAACCGAACCCAAAGTAATGATGCCCGTATCCTGATCATCCCCTGGTAAAGCGCTTTTCTCAGGTACAGGTCTCCGCGGCTTAACAGATCTCAAAAAAAGAAAACCAACAAATGCTAAAAAACGGCAGGCTGCCCAGGAGATATCCATTCTTTGCAGTATTTATACCCACCGGTTTGAATTTAACATTGATCATGTAACATCCTTTGGGCTGTTTTCTTCCCATACAGGTTACAATATCATCTTTTGTATTTTTGGAGATAGCGTATCCATAGGCTACACTGGAGTTGCTACAGTTCAGCACATTAACAACATAATCACGTGCGAGCGGGTCTTTGGCCAGCAAACGCCGGGTGGTATTCACCAGGGAGTCCGGTTGAAAAGTAAGATCATTCTCAAACGTGATCCGGTATTCATTTTCAGCGATCTTTTTTACCGGGAGCACCCTTGAGGTACTGTCGCCCGACTGTAAAAGTAGTTCATGTCCGATCCTGCGAAGTAAAACCTCCCTTCTGGAAATATCAAAATCGTCACTTCCACCCATAATGAAAGCCACGCAGATGACGGAGACAAACAAGAATAGGATCAATCCCAACAGGTATTTGCGTTTCCCCAGGAGGAGATTTTGACCAAGGTGCATAGTGTCAAGTTATTATTTACAAAGTTTACAATTTTATTTACAATCCAAGCTCCCTGTACTGAAAGATATCAAAGTAATTTCGCCAGATCAACTTTGAGCCCCGCAAAGGCGAAATCGTGGAGCTGGTTGCCCACCAGAAAGACAACCTGGTTGATACAATATAAATACATTATCAATAACAAATTGACATAATGATGTATAAATCTAACAAAACAATTATTCAGACAATCTTCCTTGGCGTCTTTATTGTCGCAGGCATCTTTAATGTTTCCTACGGACAAACTAAAACCGGACCTAAATCCATCACCCGAAATATCATGCAAGATAGAAAGGGCAACATCTGGATTGCCTCGTGGGAGGGAGTTTTTCGATACGATGGAAAATCTTTTACCAATATTACCAGTAAAGTGAGTACGGCCCGTTTTTTTTCTATTTTAGAAGATAGTAAAGGCAACTTGTGGTTCGGCTCTATTGGTTCAGGTGTTTATTATTATGATGGGAAATCCTTTCAAAATCTCACCACCAGGGATGGACTTCTCAATAATGATGTTGGTAGTATTTATGAAGATAAAAAAGGCAACATCTGGTTCGGTGTTTTTGGAGGAGCAAGCCGTTACGACGGGAAATCCTTCCGGAATTATATCATCAATGGAGATGTAATGAATGAGGACCGGACAGGGAAAACTTTTCCGGAGAGGCCCCCTTATGAAGTTACTGCTATTATTGAAGACAAAACAGGTAAGTTTTGGTTTGCTACAAGAGGCAACACTTTCGTGTATGATGGAAAAACATTCTCCGTTTTTACCCATGAGGACAAACCTTTTAAGAATGTTCGTTCCATAATCGAAGATAAAAAAGGTAATATCTGGCTTGGCGGACCTGATGGTCTTTGGCGCTATGATGGCAGTACATTTACAAATTTCACACAGAAGTTTGTTGGTTATATAGTTGAGGATAAAAAAGGTAATATCTGGACTAGTTCAGAGAGGGATCATAGCCAGGCTTTGGCAGTTCCCAAGTACGACGAAAAGTTTCTGCGCAATCAAGCCTGGGCACTTTCCCGGTATGACCAAAGGTCTTTGCCTGATCAGAGGCCAACGGTAACCGAAATAACGTATAACCCAATGTTCTTTGGGATTCTGGAAGCTAACGATGGAAGTATTTGGTTTGGATCTGTAAACGGAGTGTATCGTTATGATGGAAAGACCATTACGGATTTTAAAGGCAAAGAGGGTCAGAAGTAATGTGTAGAGAGCAACCTGTGATTACACCCTGACTACCAGATATACGAGCCGTTCAAAACAATAAGTTAACTTATCTTTGAACGCGCATAAAAAAATAATGAAGCCTGATATCCTTAAACAATGGTGCATCAAAAAAAAGTGGTGGCTCGCAGCGGCCGCTATTGTGCTCATTGCCTACTATTTTTGTTTACCCAAACAACTCTTTACCAGCCCTACCTCCTATGTGCTGGAAGACAGCAACGGCGATCTGCTGAACGCCAGCATTGCACCGGATGGCCAATGGCGGTTTCCGTACAATGCGCATGTGCCGGATAAATTTGAAAAGTGTATCGTCGCATATGAAGACAAACGTTTCTATTATCACTGGGGCATAGATCCTATCGCCATAGGCCGGGCTATTAATCAAAACGCCCGTGGCAGAAAAGTTGTAAGCGGTGGCAGCACCCTCACGATGCAGGTTATTCGCTTGTCGCGCAATCAGCCCCGCAATATCTGGCAAAAGATGATGGAAGCGGTGTTGGCCACGCGGCTGGAATTTGCGGCCTCTAAAAAGAAGATTATCGCGTTATATGCTGCTAATGCACCTTTCGGGGGCAATGTAGTTGGACTGGAAGCCGCCGCCTGGCGGTATTATGGCCGTAAGGCCGATTTATTGTCGTGGGGCGAAATGGCCGCGCTGGCGGTATTACCTAACAGTCCCTCGCTGGTACATCCCGGCCGCAACAGGGTAACGTTGCTGAATAAACGAAATCAACTGCTGAATAAATTATATCACCAGCGCACCATCGACAGCATCACCTGCCAGCTGGCAAAAATGGAACCCCTGCCGGATCAACCCTTGCCATTGCCACAGGAAGCGCCGCACCTGCTGGACCTGTTCCGCCGTGATTACCTGCAACAGCAAACGGACGAACCTACCCGCATCAAAACAACCCTGCAGGCCGACCTGCAACATAACGCCACCGCCATCGCCGAACGTTATCATAATGCTTATAAGGCGAACGGCATCAATAATGCAGCTGTATTGGTACTGGACGTAGAAACCGGCAACACCCTGGCGTATGTAGGCAACATTTATCATCCTTCAGACCCCGAGCTGGAAAGTCATGTGGATATTGTGCAGGCGAGAAGAAGTCCGGGCAGTACATTAAAGCCCGTGCTCTATGCCGCCATGCTCAACGACGGCCTCATATTGCCCAATACACTGATCCCCGATATTCCTACGCAGATAGCCGGCTATTCGCCGCAAAACTTTGATCTCGGTTACGATGGCGCGGTACCTGCTTCCCGCGCGCTGGCCAGATCCCTCAATATTCCCGCCGTACGTATGTTGCAGCAATACCGCTACGAACGGTTTCATTCCCTGCTGCAAAAAATGGGCATCACCACCCTCAACAAACCGGCCGACCACTATGGCTTATCACTGATCCTCGGCGGCGGCGAAACCACCCTCTGGGAAATGTGCGGTATGTATGCCAGCATGGCCCGCACCCTGATACACATGGATCAATATAAAGGCAGGTACGATATGGATGATATTCATCCTCCCAATTACCGGCTTAATATCCAACGCCCGTCGAAATACGGATTGAGTAAAGACGGCCTACTGGATGCAGGCTCCATCTGGTACGCCTTTCAGGCAATGACCGAAGTGATGCGGCCGGGCGAAGAATTGCTTTGGCAGCAGTTCTCCTCTTCGCAACGTATCGCCTGGAAAACAGGCACCAGCTTCGGCTTCCGGGACGGATGGGCGATTGGCGTAACGCCGCAATATGTAGTAGGCGTATGGGTAGGAAACGCCGACGGAGAAGGCCGCCCCGGCCTGATAGGGGTATCCACTGCCGCGCCTATTCTCTTTGATGTGTTCCGTTTATTGCATACCAGCGGCTGGTTTAACACGCCTTATCAGCAACTGAAAAAGATTGAAGTATGCCGCAAAAGCGGATTCCGCGCAGGCGAACTATGCGATGAAAAAGATTCGATTTATGTACCGGCGGCCGGGATCAGGGCAGGCGTATGTCCGTACCACCAGCTGGTACATCTCGACAGAACCGGCCAGTGGCGTGTAACAGAAGCCTGTGAATCACCCTCGCTCATGCAGCATAAATCCTGGTTTGTATTGCCTCCCTCACAGGAGTATTACTACCGCAGCAAAAACTATTATCAGCAGCTGCCACCGTATAAGCCGGATTGCCTCGCCTCACTGGGACAAGATAAGGCGCCTATGGAACTGATCTATCCCCGGCCAGGGGCGCGTATATTCGTGCCCGTTGAAATCGACGGAAAGCCTGGTCAAACCATCTTTACCGCCACTCACCGGAACAATGCCACTAAAATATTCTGGCACCTCGATAACAACTTCATAGGCGCTACCACAGAGTTTCACCAGATGGCGCTACACCCCGCAGCCGGGAAACATATTATTACACTGGTAGATGAAAACGGCGAAAGGATAGAACAATCATTTGAAATTTTAGATAAAGAAAGAGAGTAGTATAAGCACACTATCTTCCGGGAACCAGTAATACGGCATCTGCCACAATCACGCCACCCGCCTCATTATTGGAAATAGTGATGTCGGCTTTTTTGCCTGCCGGCAGATTAAATTTCCCTAAATGTACCCATTCACCACTGGTCTGACCGTTTACAATCACCTTCTCTTTAACAATAGTTATCTCCCTGGATTGTTTGCCATCAAATACCATTACTTTGGTAGCGGGAGATACATTATTTATCCGTGGCAACACATAGGTGTAGATGTCATAGTTTCCACCTTTCTTCACTTCCGGTATAAATTTTACGGATTTAGGCTCGTCATTTTCAGAAGAATAAAGAGCAGAAGGACCGTAAGTGCCTCCTTTTTTAAGCGACCACTTACCGGTGATTTCCACATGGGCAGCATCATCATTATCCACCAGGATCTCTGGCGTGCTGCCATCCATCAATGGATTTGCAGCCAGCAATGTCTGTATCTTTTTTACATCTACCTGCTGCACCGTGGTGTGCCCGTCAACCGCAAACGCAGCAGCCACCGCGGCCGACTGCCCCAGTACCATGAATACCGGTTCCATTCTTATAGAGCCATAACCAATATGACTGGCAGACAAACAAACAGGCACCAGCAGGTTTTTACATTCGTTCTCTTTCGGTGTCAGTGACCGGTAAGCAATAGGGTACGGACCAGCGCCGCCTTTTTCCACATCTCCCTCATTCTTTACCATCCCGTTAATAACAAGACGCTGGGTATTGTGAGAATCCATGCCATATGCGGCCATCCCTATACCATCCGTTACCACTTCCTTCCGCTCACAATTAGCCTGCGTCATTACATATACGCCGCGCATTCTGCGGGCTTCCCTGATGTACATTTGCGGGCTCCAGTGATTGTTATCAGCGTATTCATCTTTAGGGTATCCCCAGTTCAGCATAAACCGGCGCACACTGTCCGGTATACGGGGATCATGCCCGATAAAATACAGCAGCCCCTTGTTGTACAGTTCATGTTCCTTTTGGATTTTTTCCCTGGTAGCGTAATCTCCATCCGGATATTCCCAATTCCTGCCTATCATGTCGGTAGAAAAGCCGCCACCATTGTTGATGTCTGTTTTATGATTAGGCATCAGGTCAAATTTCAGGATCTCCCGGATATCATTCGGTGTAGTGAGCTTTGCTATATAGCGGGGCAATATTTCATACCGGCTGGAATCATAGTCCTCCGGGCGGGTAATAGGTATACGGTTAGCAGGATCGTCGGTTAAACAGATCCGGAAATTATAAGCCTGCACATGGTTATCGCCGCTTCCTATTGGCGCCAGCCTGGCATTGCTGATGCCCCACAGCAAGCCACTGGATGGATTGCCGGGTATCTTATACGGGTCTACGCCGTCGGGTACCTGGTTACCATGCTGCGGTGTAGCGGGAGGCTGCACCTGCACGCCATTGTACGATTCGTTGTAAACAGCGGAAGATTCCCTTCCTACCGTATAAGATACACCGGCCCTTGCCATCAGGTCACCTTCATAGGAACAATCAATAAACACGGTTGCACGGATATGTTTTTGTTGCTTCGATGGAGCCGCTGTGCTCTCCACTGAGATCTCCTTAATAAAACCATTTTCCTTTACCGCCGCCACCATCCTCGACTGGTAAAGCACCGGCACGTTGGCTTCCCTGATATACTGCATAAATACATCCTCTGCCACATGCGGCTCAAATATCCAGGACTCAAACTGCCCGTAATGATTACCCACCCTGCGGTAAAAATCAATACCCAAACCGGTAACCGCATACTTGTTGCCGATATCAGTGTATCCCAGTCCGCCGGATGACATGCCGCCAAGGTGCTTCCCCGGCTCAATCAGCAATACCGACTTTCCCATTTTCTTCGCCGTATAAGCCGCTATTACACCCCCGGAGGTGCCGCCATACACGCATATATCATACGTTTCCTGCGACTTTGCAGCTATCGAAAAAATAAGACCCGCCAGTAAAAGAAAGTTTTTCTTCCTCATTATATATGTTTTGAAGAGATAATAATTTATTCCGTGTAGTTAAGATCTTTGGAGAAAGTTTCTTCCATCTTCCATACTGCCAGCAGCGCAAGTATAATGGTAATAATGCCCACCATACCCGCAGCAACGGTAACACCTGAATGATTTTTCAGCAAAAGGAATGCAGGCGTAAAAATATTCACGCTGCCACGTACAAAATTGGGAACCGTAGTGGCCACCGTTGCCCGCATATTGGTACCAAATTGTTCTGCGGCAATCGTTACAAACAACGCCCAGTAACCAATGGCATACCCCAGAAAACCGCACAGTGAATAAAAGACAACAATACTCTGCGACCGCTGACTTAAGTAAACAACTATCGCCGCACAGGTGAGCATCACAAAAATAAGCACCGTTTTTCTCCTGCTTTTTAAATACTGGCTTAACAAGCCACTGCTCATATCTCCCAGCGAAAGCCCGATATAACAGAACATCACCGCTTTTCCTGCTTCCACAGCTGTAGCAAGGCCAATAGCCTTTCCGAACTCCGGCGAAAAAGTAATCAGGATCCCGATCACGAACCAGATAGGTAACCCGATCATAATACATCTCAGGTATTTAAAAAATATTTTACCGGAAGAAAATAAGGAGAAGAAATTACCGCGTGATCTTTGTGCTTTTTTTACTTCTTTAAAAATACCCGATTCAAATACATTAAACCGTAGTACAAGCAACGCCAACCCTAGTCCACCGCCAATAAAATAAGCGATCTTCCAGTCGAAAAGGTCTGCTATAAAATAGGCCAGGACTGCTCCCAGCACGCCTACTGACGCTACAATGGCGGTACCATAGCCACGTATTTCCTTTGGCAGTATTTCCGCCACCAAAGTAATGCCGGCGCCCAGTTCCCCCGCAAGCCCTATCCCCGCTATAAAACGCAACAGGGCATATTGATCCACTGTAGTCACAAAACCATTCAGGATATTGGCCACCGAGTATAAGAGAATAGAGCCAAACAATACAGACAGTCGTCCTTTCTTATCTCCTAATACTCCCCAAAAAATGCCGCCGAGCAACATCCCCGCCATCTGCATATTGATCAGGTAAATACCCTTTTCCATCAATTCATTTTCTGCCACGTGCAGGGCTCTTAAGCTCGGCATGCGCACAATGCTGAACAGCAGCAGATCGTAGATGTCAACAAAATAACCCAACGCCGCTACAATCACCGGGATGGAAAGCAGCTGGCCTGCCCTTGTACTCTTTTGCATAATGTTTAGTTGATTATTGGTGAATACCGGCCACTTTACGGGTTTCTGCAGGATTGTGCTGCATCCTGATCCGCCATAAAAGTTCTTCAATGGAAACAACCTTTGTTCCTTTATCAAGGAGATCCTTTGTCCATTTAACCGGTGTTACGCCGCGTTGGGCGGTAGTAATGCTTTTATCTTTAGTAACAATGGAATGATGTGTGGCAATGTCGCTGAAATGCGACCATGCATGTACAATGGTCCAGTTCAGTTGTTTGCTTCCTGAAGAAGATGATGCGTTGTCGTTGTTTATCCAGCCTGCCAGCTGCACCGGATCACCGGAGCCTTGCTTGCTCAGGTTGGCCCATAGCTGGTATTTACAGGTAACTACCGGTATCTCTGTTCCTTTTTTATTTTTCACCCAGAAAACTTTTCCATAACCGCCATTATAAGGCGAATACTGCACGGCTATCATACCGGTGAGGTCTTCTATCTCTTCCGCATAGATCCTGTAGGCTTCCAACGCCTGCTCACCTGAAACATCTTTACAGATAAATCCGAAAACTTTTGCGCCGGTTCTTTTCATCTGTGTGTTGATCATACCGGCATATTCCCGGAGCAGCTTAGCTGGTTCCGGTCTTGACCTGGCAAAGAGATCCGGGTAATAATAGCCGGCGCCATACTCCACTATGGAGTTGTGTTTGGGCTGGGACTTCGCCAGGCAGGTATATACATCGCTGCCCGCCTGGGCAAGGTTAAGCACGCAAGTGGTAAACGACATCGGGATATCTTCATTATAGGGGTTACTCCAATAGTCTTTATTGTGTATAAAATTGCCGAATGTCCACTGCATGTTGTCACCGTCGCTCATTACAAAGGCATGATAGTTTAGCTGCTCCTCCCAGTTAATTTTCCGGGGATCAAGAGACCGGATCTGCGGCAATTTATTTACCGGCGGTATCGATAACAATGCCAGGTTCATGCACCAATCTGAAGCAGTATTGATCAAACCCCATCTGGTGCAAGGTTCTACATGTTTAAATTCTTCTCCCTTATTCCATCCTATTACCGGAGAAAGCGGCTTTACCCACCTGATAATGGATTGGAAAATAGTATCCACGCCATAATAAACCATAGTTTTCTGCGCAATCGCGTAATCCCTGTTATTGGAATAAGCCGGGTTGGCAATCACCAGCGCATGAGGATTCAGCTCCGGCAGTAAGGCATGAAGAGTGGCTTCCTTAATATCAGCTTTGGTGGCATCATATAATTTTTTCAGCCCCTTACTGCTGGCCATGGCTTCCTGTGTAATATCTATCAGCACTCCTTTTTTAAGAGCGGCGTAAATGGTAGCAAGGTTAACGGAGTTATCATTCCTGTTGAAATCATACAGGATGTAACCTTTGATAATTCCCCTGGCCTTGTATCTTTCTACCAGTTGCCAGGGAGTAAACGTACCCGGCACTTTAGCCTTTAATCTTGCTACCAGTGAATGAAAATAAATGTTGTAGTCGGGATTGGATGTTTCAATCCACACACCTTCATCGCCGGTGCCTTCATTCAGCGCCTGTGCAGCCAGCCCGGCAACAGATTGCGCCAGGTTCATTTCACGGATATCCGAAGGATGTTTTATGGCAGCAATTACAATTGACCGTGGCACTTTTTGCCCTGGCCACCAGCCAGCATGGGCCGGCAGCCAGAACAGCAATAAAAAGATAAATACTCGCATTTTTAGTCTATTGACGCTGGTGCAGGCAAGTCGCTGAGTTGCTTTATTTTTGACTCCAGCTTAGCTCCCTGTGCTATTAATTTATTACCCAATACTTTCGTATCCACATCCTGCACGGCTTTATTTTCCTTAACAGCCAATGCCGCCGCTGCGCCTGCTGCCTGCCCCATGATCATATACTGCGGCTCCATCCGGATGGTGGCATATACCACATGACTTACCGATATACACACGGTTACCAGTAAATTGCTGGCTTCTTTTTTCTTTGGCAACAGCACGCGGTAAGGTATCTGGTAAGGAATATGCTTCATCCGTTCAGGTTCGGTACGTTGTAACCCGCCCTCATATTTGAGACGGCCTTTACTGTCGGCGTACCCTTGTACACGATGCACATCCAGGCCATAGGAGCCCAGGCCAACTGGATCGGGTTTCTGCATTTCTGAAATCACATCTTTCTGTGTCATCACCCAATCACCAGTCATGCGACGGGCCTCACGCACATATAACTCATAAGGCCAGTTATTATTATCTGCAAATTCATCTTTCGATAATCCCCATTGATTAAACACATTCCTGAATTCGGCAGGCAAACGTGGATCATTTGCCAGGAAATAAACATACCCGGCTACATAATCAATATGGTCCTGCCATATTGCTGCCCTGCGCTTATACGAACCATCAGGATAATCCCAGTTGCCACCAACATAATCCGCCATGTTAAGATCTACTTTACTGTTGGGTATTTTTCCCATGCCAGGGAACAGCTTTGCAGCGGCTTCCGCGGCGCCGAGTTTTTCAATGGCATCCATAGTAGAATAATAAAGTTCAATGTACCTGGCAGGATCATATTTGGCCGGTTTAGGATAAGGTACCTGGTTCGCTTTATTGTTGGTAAGGGAAAGTCTGAAGTTATAAGACTGGGTTTTCTTATCGCCAGCGCCTATTGGCCCCGGAGGTGTTGGCTGGATGCCAGGCAATAATTTCCCGTTTTCAAAAGCGCTCCTGGTCCCGGAGCCTTCCCTGATACCGGCAGAATATTCATCGTACAGGCTCTGTGCTTCCCGGCCCACGATATACGATACGCCTGAAAACGCCATCAGGTCGCCTTCATAGGTGGCATCAATAAATACTTTGGCAGAAAAAGAAGCGCCGTTCTCCATGGTAATCGCGGTTATTTTTCCCTCTTTCTTTTTAACGCCGTTCTTTTCTTTCAGGCGGTGATTAAAAAATACGGTCACGTTGGCTTCTTTCACCATATCGTTTAATATTTTTTCGGCTACATGCGGTTCAGGAAACCAGGCAACCGTATCAGTGAGACCGTAATATTTACCGCAGCGCTGGTATACTTCTTTCGCATATCCGCCGATCACGTCTTTACGCCCGAGATCAGTCGCAGAAAGGCCGCCGGTGACCATGCCGCCGAGATGCTTCTTTGGTTCCAGTATGGCTACTTTAAGCCCTTCACGCGCCGCTGTAACCGCCGCCATTACGCCCGACGCGGTGCCGCCGTATACTACCACATCATATTCAGCCGGCGCCATACTATTCGCGCTAACAGAAAATGGTAAGATCATTCCAATGATCCATTTGATTAATACGCTTCTTACTTTCATTTTAGTAATTCGGGTTTTGTTTAAAGTTTTCTTTGTTGGTAGACAAGTCTATTTCAGATTGTGGAATAGGAAACAGGTAATGCTTTGCCGGATCAAAACTGGTGGCTGTATTTACAATTTTTGTATTGCCGGCATCCCGGTTCTTTTTCAGGAATGCCTCAAACCTGCCTGTACGCGCGAGATCGAACCAGCGTTGAAATTCAAAGCAAAGCTCCCGGGCTCGTTCCATCAGTATTTCATCGGTAGTAATATCTGCAGCGGTATAATCATTAAAGCCCGGCGTTTGTGCGGCGGTAACAGGAACACCGCTGGCATCCAGTCCGCGGGCGCGTTGCCTCACTTTATTGATCGCAGCCAGCCCTTCTGCTGAAATGATTCCGTTCATTTTATAATCCGCTTCCGCAAACATCAGCAACACATCTGCAAAGCGCAGCACAATCACATTGTTAGGGCAATTGGAATACAGGTATTGCGAAGTGGTTTGCCAGGAAGCCCCCCAACGGTATTTGGTAACGCCGCAGCGTCCCAGGATAGTTTGGTTGTAAGCATCCGGCGAGTAGGGCGAAGTCCAGATATACGTCAATTTAGACGGTGCATTATTCGCCACATTGATCATGGAATCGGAAAGGTTCCATACCCTTCTTTTATCATAATCCACGTCTTTCGGCGTTTTCTTGTAGTAGGTGTAAAACTTCGGCACATACACGAGGTTATTCACGCCGGCCATAGAATTGGTATAGTAGAGCGGGTTACCATTCACCAGGCCGCCTGTGTAAGCCATACCATATTCCTTGGTCCACTGTGTGCCATAAGGAACGACCGGGCTAAACTGCAATTCAAACAACGATTCCCTGTTCACATTTTTATTCTCAATTTTGAACACATCTCCGTACACCGGCAGCAGATCCGCACCACTGTTATCTTTCACGTCCTTCAGCGCTTCCCAGGCTTTTGTATACAACGCTTTTACATCCATTGCTATATCCTTGTAGCCATCTACTTTGCCCGTTTGTTTGGTGAGTGCGGTTTCCTTTGCAGAGGCCATGGTGAGATATACTTTGCCCAGCAACGTTTTGGCGGCCCATTGATTGGCATGTCCGTCGTTTGTTTTTTGGGTTGTCAGCACACCATCCTGCGACGCAAAGGTGAGATCGCTGAGAATGAAGTCGTACACTTCTTTGAGGGGTCGTCTCGGAAGACCGTAATCAAATTTTCCACTGATTGGCTTCTCTATGATGGGAATATCCCCAAAAGCCTGTACCAGCCGGAAGTACACAAAGGCGCGGATAAAACGGGCTTCTCCTGTAATCACTTTCCTGTCGGCATCAGAGATGGTGGCAACTTTAGCGGCAGCATCAATAACAATGTTAGCCCTTGCCGCAATTTCATAGTGCCTGATCCAGTATTCATAGATCGATCCTTCGCTTACAGAAAAAGTATAACGGTCGAAATTAAAACGTACGCCGGAAGTCCCTTTGAACATGGCTTCATCTGTACCTATTTCTGTCATGAACAACGGGGTATTGGTGTATACGCCGAACAGGTCTTTTGCAGAAGAATACATTCCTACAATTCCTGCTTCCAGTGTGGACTTATCAACAAAAAAATTGTCGGTGGTATATTGAGTTTGCGGTTTTTCTTCCAGAAATTTTTTACAGGAAGAAAAAAGTACGATCGTACATGCAAGTATAATAGCTGATTTCATAACATTTAGAATTGAGCTTTTAAACCGAATGAGTATACCCTGGAGCGTGGATAAGAGGCGTAGTCCAATGATGGCATCAGGTCTCCGAAACCTCCCTGGCGGGTGTTTACCTCCGGATCATACCCGGAGTATTTTGTGCTGATCCAGAGATTTTTACCGCTTACAAAAAGCGTGATATTCCCTACATTCCGCGCAGTAAAATGATAGGACAAGGTTACATCGCTCAGGCGGATAAAACTGCCATCTTCTATCCAGTCGGATAACATCAGCAATTCTTCCGGACTACCGGGCATGCGGTAGCTGTTATTCGGATTCCCTTTTTCAACCAGTTCCCCTGATGTCATATCGTATAAAGACGGACGCCAGGCGTTAATGGATCCTTTCGACATATTATTTGTGCTCCTTCCGGCTTCCATTGCCACCCTGTTGGCATTGTACAGTTTATTGCCATAACTGTACTGCACCACCACATTCAGATTAAATGCTTTATACCGGAGTGAATTAGTGAGGCCGCCGGTAAAGGATGGTTGTCCCTGCCCCAGCACCACACGGTCGGCTGCATTGATGATACCGTCGCCGTTCTGGTCAATAAACTTCCTGGTTCCAGGCCGTATTTTACTGATGGCCTGTCCGTTGATAACGGTAAGCCCCGATGCATCTATTTCCGCCTGCGACTGGAAAATGCCATTGGTTTGGTATCCGAACCATTGCCCTATCGGCTGACCGTTCCTGATAATAGCGGTGGTACCAATTCCTGCTACCACGGCAGGATCGAGACCCAGATCCGGTCCTATTTCCACCGCCTTTGAGCGGTTAACGCCAATGTTAGCATCCAGGTTCCAGCCAAATTGCGCCCGGGTAATCAGCGGGGAGCTGATATTAAATTCGAACCCGCTGTTCTGGATGGAACCGAGGTTATTCCATGAACTCCTGTAGCCGCTGTAACCAGGCGTGATTTGTTGTATCAGCAGGTCTTTAGTCCGCTTCAGGTACCAGTCGGCCGTAATATTTACTTTATCATTCCATAATCCGAGGTCCATGCCGGCATCCACCTGTGTGGTGGTTTCCCATTTGAGGGAAGCGTTTTCAGGTCTTTCCACCACCACCCCAAAATCGGGAGTGTTGCCATCCATCGGGGAAAAGTAAGTAGTAATCGTAGATAGTGTCAGGTAAGACGGGATCGCCGTATTGCCGCTTTGCCCCAGGCTTGCGCGGAACTTCAGGTTACTGATTGCGTGTACAGATTTCAGGAACTTTTCATCGCTGGCTCTCCAGGCTACTGCGGCAGAAGGAAAGTAGCCCCACTTGTTATCTTTACTGAAGCGGGAAGACCCGTCGGCCCTCATGGTAAGTGTAGCCATATATTTTTGGCGGTAACTGTACTCCGCCCTTCCCAGGAAAGAGGCCATCGTCCATTTGGTAATGTTATAGGTGGGTATTACCGGCACGGTACCGTTTCCCAGGCCGTATGGTCCCAGCAACTCTATATCGTAATGCTGGTTTTCGGCGGTAACAAGGCTCGCTTTGTTCTGTTCAAAGATGGCGCCGCCCATGATGTTAATACTGTGATCCCTGCCTATATTGCCTTTATAGTACAGCAGGTTTTCATTCATCAGTTTATCAGTGGCGCCTCTCGCCAGCACTGCGCGCCCGCCGTACTTGGCGCCGGAAGATGTATTCTTGGGATAATAGGCATCTGTATTGGTATTTACAGCAGAATAATTGGCGGTTGTGCGAAAGGTGAAATGCCTGTTAATGTTCCAGTCCAGCGCCAGGCGCGTTACCCATTCGGCATTGGATCTTTTATTGGTAACATTCTTTGCCAGCGAATAGGGATTGGTGCTGATGTAACCTTCCACCCCTTCATTATCTTCAATATCGGAAAAGGTGAGCGGCTTTACCGGCTGCTGGCTGAACATACTGGTGATAACACTATTGGAGGTGATGCCGCCGTTCTGTGAACCGGAGATAAAACCGTTGATAGTAGTCCGGCTGCCGGAAATATTGCTGGTCAGGGTTACCGCAGGTGATAGTTTCTGTTGAAAATTAAACCGCCCGTTAAAGCGCTCATAGCCGCTGTAAACGATCAGTCCTCCCTGGTTGAGATAACCGCCCATAAAAGAAAACTTCGTGTCTTTTGAGCCTCCGGAAGCGATAATACGGTATTCCTGTATGGCGCTGTTCTGAAACATGGCCTTTTGCCAGTCGGTATTTGTTGAATCGGGGTTATTATAGTTGTACCAGTCGTGATATGTTTCATCGGTGGCTACTCCCCAGAAACCGGCGGGACTGCCCAGTGGGGCATCCCGGTAATAGGTGTAGCCGGTGAGTTCTGTGGCCGGCTTATTGGGATCTGTGGCATCTGCGGGCGTATAGGTATAGGCCGAAGCCAGGAAGCGGGCATGCGCGTACTCCGAAGCGTCCATTACGCCTACCAGGTGGCCGGGTGTCTGAAAACCGGTATTGGCGTACAGTTCCACCACTGTTTTTCCTGCCTTGCCGGTTTTGGTGGTGATCATGATAACGCCGTTGGCGCCCCGGGCCCCGTAAATAGCAGTGCCGGAAGCATCTTTCAAAATCTCAATGGATTCAATATCTCCCGGGTTAATATCATTGGCATTTTCCTGCATCACCCCATCTATTACATACAAGGGCGTGCTTCCGCCACTGATGGAGCTGGCCCCGCGGATGCGGATGGTGCTTTCAGAACCAGGCGTGCCATCGTTCTGGGTGATCTGCACACCCGCTGCTTTGCCTTTCATGGCATCTGCCAGGGAAAACAATGTTCTCTCCGACATGGCTTCCTTTGAGATAGAGGATACAGATGCGGTCACATCTTTCTTCTTCACCGTACCATAACCTATTACCAGCACGTCGTTCAGGGTAGATCCTTCGCCCATCAGGCTTACATTGATCTGCGAGCGGTTTTTCACGGCTACTTCCCGGCTTTGAAACCCGATATAAGATACCACCAGTATCCCCGCGCCGTGCGTAACATCGGGGATGTCAAATTCCCCTTTTTCATTGGTAACGCCACCCTTGTCGGTGCCTTTCAGTTTCACGGAGGCGCCGGGCAGCAGTACGCCTTTCTGGTCTGTGATCTTCCCCGAAATACGCATAACAGTATCCGTTAATGCAGGCGCATTGCGCGTGGAATCCGGGGGCAGACCTTCCTTTTTTTTAATGTAAATGACCTTGTCGCGGTACTGCCAGGTAAAACCGTTTCCCAATACGGCTTTCAGTACTTCCTGGAGAGCCGCCTCCTTCAGGTTCAGCGACACCTTTTGCTGGTCGTTGATCTGCTGATTGCTGTAAAATAAGTCGTAGCCGGTTTTAACGGTAATCTGATTAAAAATTTCTTTTAACGATACATTCCTGACATTCAATGAAATTTTGTCTGACGGTAATTGGCCACTGGCCGGGATAAAGTAAAAACATGACAATAGAAAAATAAAAGCACCTCGTACATAATGTGGCATACGTTCAGTTTTTCAAGTACGTGAAATTTGTTCTATAGACAACTTTTGTCTGTAACGGGTGACAAATTTTTTATACTGTTTTGAATATTTTTTTTGTTTAGGTTTGTAAGAGAAATTCCAACCTGTTCCTCGTTAGATTGCTGCTATAAGATGTCAGAACAAAACCAGAAAGCATTCGGTGAAATATTCTCTGTTCATTACAGAAGAATGGTAATGGAGGCATTTTACCTGCTGAGGGATGAGCAGCAGGCTAAAGATGTGGTACAGGAAATATTTATTGATCTGTGGCATAAACAAAACCTGGAAGATATTCTATCCATAAAAGCATACCTGACCCAAAGCGTCCGCAACAGGTGTCTTAATTTAAAAAAATCAGAGAAGTCGCGCGAGCAGAAAGAATTAGGATATCAATATGCGGTACAGTCAGATACCGCTGTAATAAAAGTACACGGAGACGAAGATCAGGCCGTGCAATATCAGCAGAGGGCCGATCATTTATTACAGGTAATGGGGGAATTGCCGCCAAAAACCGCGCGGATCTTCCAGTTGTATTACATAGAAAAGAAAAGCCGTAATGATGTAGCGGCAGAATTAGGGGTGAGCATTAATACTGTTAAAACAGTACTATCCCGTGCCCTGCAATTTTTACGAAAGAAAATGCTTTGAGCTCAAAATATATGGACCATACTGCAGAAGAAATAAAAAGCCTGATGATAGATAAACTGGACAATCATATTGATCCGGAAGATGAGCTGTTGCTACAGCGCCTGATTTCGGAACAGGAAGATGTACAGGTGATGTGGGAGGAAATGCAGCAGCTCTTCTCTGTTGGCAAAGGCAAGGTAATGATGGAGAAACTGGATACGCGCGAGGAATGGGCCAACCTGCACAATGAGTTGAAAAAAGCACGGAGAAAAAAAATCACCCGGTATATCGGCATGGCAGCCGGCATTGCTGCCGCTGCAACAGCCGTTTTGCTGTACCTGAAATTGCCCGGGGCTACTCACCAAAAATCCATCGCCGCTACGGCGCCGGCCAAAGCCATTCTGCTGAAAATTGACGACGGCAAGGAAATTGATCTTACTGGTAGCGGCAGCCAGGCTATTGTAGCCGGAGATGCCCGCTTTCATAACAACGGGAAGGTATTAACCCTGCAGGGAGGCGCCAGCAATCAATGGAGTACGATCAGCGTTCCAACCGGAATGGATTACCAGGTAAAGTTATCCGACAGCTCCGTACTTTGGCTGAATGCAGCTACCACCGCGCATTTCCCGGTGAATTTCACCGGCAACACCCGTGAAATAGAGATCAGGGGAGAAGCTTACCTGCAGGTGGCCAAAGACGCTTCGCGGCCTTTTATCGTGCATTTGCCCGGCGGCGCAGCCATTGAAGTACTGGGCACCGCTTTCAATATCAACTCCTATGACCCCGCAGCAGTAAAAGTTGCACTGGTGGAAGGAAGTGTAAACATGCGCACGTCCACGCAAACCGTAGGATTGAAGCCCGGTTACCAGGCACGGGTTACTGCCGGTGCGCCTGTACAAGTAGCTGCTTTTGATGAGCGGCAGGTGCTGTCGTGGATGAAAGGACAATATATATTTTACAATACGCCCGTACAGGAAATTGCACTGACCCTTCAGCGCTGGTACGATGTACAGGTAGTGATAGATAACCCCGCAGTAGGGAAGAAGTGCTTTACAGGGGTTATTAACAAACAAAAGAAACTCCAGGACTTCCTCGACAACCTCATTTCAACTGCTGAAGTGAGTTACTATTTCCAGGAAGGTGTTTTGCATTTCAAATAGGGGAAGTGTATAGGGAGTGTATGAGGCGTGTATCATGAGTGTATCACGAGTGTATGGGGAGTGTATCGGAAGTGTATAGGGACTGTATGGGGAGTACGACACATACGCTACTCCTAAGTATCTGAGAAGTATCCGAGAAGTATTGAAGAAGTATCCGGGAAGTAACGCCTGCATAAAGACAAAGCGGCCTGTTCAGCAAACTGAACAGGCCGCTTTGTCTTTAATACTTTATCTTTAATAATTATATTTTTCCTTCCACAAACTCTTCAGGTAATTCCTCAATTCATTTTCACGCGGGTTATTTCCCGGATCATAAAATTTCGTTCCCTTGATAGCATCCGGCAGAAATTCCTGTATCACAAAATTGTTTTCATAACTATGTGCGTATGCATACCCTTTGCCATAGTCCATCTCTTTCATCAATTTCGTAGGGGCGTTCCTGATATGCAAAGGCACGGGCAGGTCACCGGTTTTAGCGACTACCGACTGCGCCGCGCTGATAGCAGCAACCGCTGCATTGCTTTTGGCAGAAGCAGCGAGATAGGTAACGCATTGCGACAGGATAATCCTTGATTCAGGAAAGCCGATCAGGTTTACGGCCTGGAAGCAGCTGGTGGCCAGCAACTGTGCATTGGGATTGGCATTGCCGATATCTTCCGACGCCAGGATCACCAGCCTGCGGGCAATGAATTTCACATCTTCTCCGCCGTCGATCATCCGGGCGAGATAGTACAATGCCGCATTGGGATCGCTGCCCCGGATGGACTTGATAAACGCGGAAATAATGTCGTAGTGCTGTTCTCCTTTTTTATCGTAGATAGCTACCCGTTGCTGGGCGATGTCCATTACTTTTTTATCGGTAATCACAAGCGGATCTTCCCGTAAAGTAGTCACCACCAGCTCAAAAAGATTGAGCAGTTTACGTGCGTCTCCGCCGGAAATATTAAACAGGGCGCTGGTTTCCTTTATCTCGATATTTTTACTGCGCAGCCACTCATCCCGTTCCATGGCCTGTTGCAGCAACTGCATCAGCTGATCGTTGCCGAGAGGTTTCAATACATACACCTGGCTGCGGGATAATACCGCCGCATTTACCTCAAAAGAAGGGTTCTCGGTAGTGGCGCCGATAAGCGTAATGATCCCTTTCTCTACAGCGCCCAGCAGGGCATCCTGCTGTGATTTATTAAACCGGTGGATCTCATCAATGAATAACACCGCATGCTGTTGCCGCCTGGCCATTTCTATCACTTCCCTCACTTCCTTCACCCCGGCCGATATAGCACTGAGTGTGTAAAAAGGCACCTGTAATGTATGTGCGATGATATTGGCAATAGTTGTTTTTCCAACACCGGGAGGACCCCACAAAATCATGGAAGGAATCATTCCCTGCTCTATCGCTTTTCTTAAAATACTGTCCTTGCCGGTAAGATGCTCCTGCCCCACCAGTTCATCCAACGTTACCGGTCTTAACCGCTCCGCTAATGGTTGCATACTACACTTATTGGTTTATTGTTTATTGCCCGGGTTAACGAGCGGAATTTGATTGCCGGTACCAGGATGATTGATCTGGTTCATTTTAAACGACATAATCCCTTTTACAGACCGGGCGCGGGTAACTGCCAGTGCGGCTTTCTCTCCCGTAAAATTTTCGGCGACGGTGGCTTCAAACAGTTGCAGCCAGCGGTCAAAATAGGCAGGCTCCAATGGGATCAGTTTATTCAGCTTAAAATGAGGATCCATCACATTTCCCTTGTAATTACCGCCGTCCAGCAGAATCCCTTCCCAAAAATTATACATAATGGGCAGGTGATGCGGCCAGTCTACCTTTGCTACATCATTAAAAATAAAGCCGATCAGATCATCCGCTTTTACTTTATCGTAAAAACTGTTTACCAGTAATATGATATCATCCCTGTTGGCTATCTCCCGCTTTTCCATAACTCCGTTTTTTATTCTTCATGTTCTTCGCTCCTCCCGCCCTGCAATTGCAGCCACTGACGGAGATACCGGAACGACAACCCTATATTCAATGCGATCAAACTTCCCACCACCAGCAGAAAAACGCCTATCGGCGCTATCAGGGTTTGTTTAACCGCCGCCTGCTGATCCGGCGGCAGATTGTCGATCTCCGCTTTCATCTGCTCCGGCGTAACCAGCAATATGGTTAACCCCGACAAAATGAGCAGAACAGCAAATATCAGCCCTATTGTACCCATAAATCTCATGCCACCCGGCGTACTCTCTTTCAGCGGAATTTCCGGTAATAACAGGCTCCGCTGAAGATATAATGATAAAACGCTATGAATAAAACAGGCCCCCATAGAAAGCAGGAATACAATTGACCCGAAGTTGGTACCCAGAAAAAGTATGCTGGACAAGAGCATGAATGTGAAAATACCGGATATCATCAATACTATAGCCGTGGTAACCCTGTACAATTTAAACCTGAAATCCATTTATATGTTAATTTACGTAACACAAACCTACCTAATTATTTAGAGATTCCGGGATTTGATCGGCAACAGCCATCATGGCGGCGATTGCCGTTCATAAAAAACCTTTCATGCAACCTGACCCGTTTTCCATAACTTAGGATACTAAACCTGTTTTAAATATGAACAAAACCAATGCGGTAAAACTACCGTTGCTGGCTGCCATGGTTACATTTGCAGCCTGCAATTCCAACAGTTCCTCGCAGCAGGCGGAAACGGCCGACACCACCAAGGTGCCCGCTTTTAACCTGGCTGATATCGATTCTTCCTACAAAGCCTGTGATGATTTTGACAACTACGTGAATGGTAACTGGAAAAAAAACAACCCCATCCCTTCTACAGAAAGCCGCTGGGGAGCGTTTAACGTTCTCGATAAAGAAAACAAGGAAGTTCGCCTCAAAGGAATCATTGCTGAAATTACCAGCAAAACAGACCTGAAAAAAGGCACAGAAGAACAACAGATCGCCGACTATTACTCATCTTTCCTGGATACCGCTACTATCGAACAACGCGGCATCACCCCGCTGCAACCCTACCTCGATAAGATTGCCGCCATTAAAACACTCGCCGACTGGGCCAGCGTAACCGGTGAACTCCAGAAAATCGGGGTATCTTCCTTTACCGGTTTTGGTGCAGACGCAGACGCCAAAAACAGTAAAATGAATGTGCTTTACCAGGCACAGGATGGCCTGAGCCTCGGTGAAAAAAGCTACTACGAAAGACAGGATTCCGCTACCAAAAATGTGCGCAGCGAATTTGTTAGTCACGTTGATAAAATGTTTAAACTGGCAGGTTTCCCTGAAGCAAGCGCCGGACAAACCATCCTGGATTTTGAAACCAAACTCGCCGCTATCCAGCTGAGCAATGTAGAACTGCGCGATCCGGTTAAAACATACAACAGGGCCGCCTTCTCAGAACTGAAAACACTGGCGCCCGACTTCGACTGGGAAAACTTCGCCGCTAAACAGGATATCAAAACCGATACCCTCGTGCTCCAGAACAAGACCTATCTCACCAAAGCCAACGCTTTGCTGAAAGCTACGCCACTCGAAACACTGAAAACATATTCCAAATGGCAGCTGCTCGGCCAGTTTGCCGGTTATTTACCTGCTACTTTCGATAATGAAAATTTCCATTTCTACGGTACGGTAATGACAGGTAAAAAGTCGCAGAAAACCCGCGCAGAACGCGCTATCCGCTCCACCGACGGAAAAATGGGCATGCCGCTGGGTAAACTGTTTGCCAAAAAGTACTTCCCGGAAAGCAGCAAACAGAAAGTATCTGAAATGATCGAAAATGTGCGTAAAGTATATGGAGAAAGAATCGATAAACTCACCTGGATGGGCGATTCTACCAAACAAATGGCACACAAAAAACTCGCTTCCTTTACCTATAAAATCGGTTACCCCGACAAATGGAAAGATTACTCTTCCATCAATATAGAAAAAGGTAAACTGGTGGAAAATGTAATCGCCGCAAGCTTATATGTACACAAAGAAAATGTTGATAAAATAGGCAAACCGGTAGATAAAAGCGAATGGGGTATGACGCCTCAAACCGTAAACGCATACTACAACCCGTTAAACAACGAAGTAGTATTCCCTGCAGGTATTCTCCAGCCTCCTTTCTACAATCCTAATGCAGATGATGCCATCAACTATGGCGGTATCATCGCCGTTATCGGCCACGAATTTACCCACGGCTTTGACGACCAGGGCTCACAGTTCGATGCAGAAGGTAACCTGAAAAACTGGTGGACAGAAGCCGACCGCAAGAACTTCGATAAACTGACCAAGCGCTATATCGACTACTTCGGCAGCCTCGAAGCACTGCCTGGTTTCAAAATCAATGGCGCCTTAACCATCGGTGAAAACGTAGCCGACCTGGGTGGTTTAACGCTTGCTTATCATGCCCTCGTAAAATCGTTTGAAGGTAAAGGTGAACCCAAACCTATTGATGGATTTACCTGGCAGCAACGTTTCTTCCTGGGCTGGGCTCAGGTATGGCATGGCAATATCACAGATGCTGCCCTGCGCAACCAGATCCAGACAGATCCGCACTCACCGGCAAAATTCCGCATCAACGGACCACTGCCTCACCTGGCTGAATTCCAGGCTGCATGGGGCTGCGCTCCGGGCAATAAAATGGTGCTGCCGGAAGCAGAACGGGTAGTGATCTGGTAAGATAACTGCTGCAATTACTATATAGTATTACGGATTTGTTGGAAGAAGTGTAATCAGTTCACTATCTCCCGCAAATCCGTAATTCTTTTTTATCTATACCTTCGTTAAAAAATTCTATGAAATATATATTCATTACGTGTAGCGCCTTATTCCTGTTTGCCTGCGCACAAAAGCAGGCGCCCGCTGAAAATACTACTGCTCCCGCTGCCGAAACACCAGCAGCTATTGCAGTCAATAAACTTCCGGACCCCGTTTGTGAAATGCCCTACGATACCAGTTATAAAGAATGGGCAGTATATAAAACAGATACCCTGCATTTTTGCTCGGCTACCTGCAAAAATGTGTTTGAAAAAGCACCGGAGAAGTATATGGCTAAACTGGGCAAATAAAAAATAGCCGCCTGGGTAAAAACCCGGGCGGCCTAAGATTACAGTTTATGAAATTTAAATAAATACTATTTATCTGCAAATTTGGTCCAGCCTTTAAACCAGGTGTCACCTGCTGCTGCTGCACCCACATAGGTAGTGGTAGTAAAAGCGCCACCACCTAATTTCGCGTTGGTGAAATCCGCACCAGCCAACAGCGGAGAACCAGCTGCGGGGCTTGGATCAAAAGTAGTATACCCAGTATTGGTCAGTTTCACATCAGTAACAGCAGCCAGTGTTTTATTGGCAAATGCTGCAGTGCTGAACCAGGCCAGGGAATTAAATGTTGCGGTACCAGCAGCCACCACCAGTGGACTACCGGCAATGGTGTTATTCTTGTACTCCAGTGCATTGGAAGTAGCATTTGCTTCTGTCAGCGCACCATCCACAAACAAGCCAACAGGCCAGCCAACAAATACAGAGTTGAATATTGAAATTTTACTGTTCCTTCTGATATGCGCACCTCTTTTGTAAGGAGCAGCAGTAGCAGCCGGAGCGGCGTTAGCGTAAGGTCCTACAATAGTCATGTTGCTGAAAGTAGCAGCAGTTTGCGGCGTTTTGGTAGTACCGTCTGCATCGTTGTCAGATTCAAAACCGTTGGAAGCACCGCTCGGACCGAAATCAGCGATAGCAGCATCACGCAGTACCAGGCCAAACTGGATCTTTCCGGAGAAACCGTTATCAGTATCGAAATCGTCATCTGTACCGCGATAAGCGATCAGGTGCTTACAATTTACTGTACCACCAAACCATTCGAACGAATCATCGCCGGAATAACTTACCTGTACATAATCAATGGTAGTTCCGGAACCAACGCTACCAAAAGTAACACCATTGATTTCATCGTTTACGGCAAAGGCAATACCTGGATATTCTACTCTGACATATTTCAGTATGCCGGAGTTATCATCAGCTTTGGTACCACCATGTAAACCGTAACCAGTAGCCGTTTCATTTACACCGCCTTCAATGGCCTGTAAGCCGGCAATACCATCTTTTGCACCATTGTTAGGCGCATTACCCAACAGGATAATACCACCCCAGTCGCCACTGTTAGGAGTAGCCTGGCTGGATGTAAATACAATCGGAGCGGCAGCAGTACCCTGTGCATCAATCTTACCATTCCTGGTAATGATCAGCGCACCTTTATTCGGAGACTTGGATCCTTTAATGGTAACACCTGGTTCTATTTTAATAGTTGCACCGTTCAATACAAAAGTAAAATCAGTCAGCAGGTAAGTTTTACCTGTTTTCAAAACAGTATTGGAAGTGATCTGCTTTGGCAGTGTTTCAGGAGATTCCTTAAATTCACTGTTATCGCTGGTTCTTTCAATAGTAGCCTTAGTCATGTCTACTGGCTGAGCCGGTGGCGGAGTTGTAGGATCATCGTCTTTGCCGCAGGATGAGATAATCACCGCCAAAAACATTACAGGAAACAGAATTTTTTTCATGTCAGATGGATTGAAATTAAATGCAATTTTTAAAATCTACTATTCCTATTATTACGCTTCTCTTTATCAGAATTTATAAGAGAAAGAAAGATTCACATTGGTACCGCCTTTGGTACTTATTCTCAGGAAGTCTGATGTTTTGTCGTACTTGCCGTTGTCGTCATTATCCTGGTAAAAATTAGCCGGCTGATTCAGGATATCACTTACGGTCAGCTTGATTTCTCCTTTACGGAAAACCTTCTGCGCTACCATGAAGTCCAGTAAAGATCTCGGCGCTTCATATACATCAGGCTCCGTGTCGTTACCTACAATGAAAATCCTTCTGCCAATTCGGTTAAATAATACATTCGCCACAGTACCGGTAGATTCTTTTTCAAACTGTAAACCTACATTGATCACATAAGGAGATTGCCCCTGCATAGGCCGTGCTTTCAGCACTTTATCTTTTTCGAAAGAAACTTTATTATAGATATAGGCCACATTAGAAAACACCGTGAAAGAATGCCAGAATCCTGCATTATCAGGATTCAGAAAATCGAGATTCTTTCTAAATTCTACTTCGGCGCCGGCGCTATTCGCCTTAGGAGCATTCAGGTAGGTTAAGCCAACAGAACCCGCACCACTATTGTAAAATCTTTCAATAGGAGATTCAAAGTGCTTGTAGAAACCAGCAATGGTTAATACTTCTCCGGAGCGGGGATACAGCTCATAGCGCAGATCTACATTGGTCACCTTACTTCTCTTCAGGTTAGAGTTACCGGATTCGGTAGCCATGAGATCAAAGTTGTAGAAGGCAAACGGCGCCTGCTCACGGAACTCAGGCCGGATAACGGTTTGAGATGCGCTGAAACGGATATTTGTTTTTGCGTTCAGCAGGTAGGTCAGGTTCACGGAAGGTAATATATCCGTTACCGTAGTTTTATTATTCTGTGGTCCGTTCTGGTTATATTTAATCGACTGGTCAAAGTTCTCCACTCTCACCCCCCATACCAGTCGCCATTTCTCATAAATATTGTTATCAAACTGCAGGTAACCTGCGTTGAGCAGCGCATTGGCGCCATAAGCATCCGGCGTATTGGTAATTTCATCCATCCGCAATAAGCGGTCGGTAAAGTTCTCCGGTGCAAATAATTTATCGGGAGTTAAGCGCACCAGGTCATGTGCATAAGGATCGCCGGCATCAAAAAGGGTGTAGCCAAGCGCACGTGGCGTGAAACCACGTTCCTTACTCTGAACCAGGTAACCCATCTTTACCTGTTGTTGCCGGCCACCGATTTTCACAAACCGGCTCAGGTCCAGGATACCACCGTAAATATTATCATTCAGTTTGGAATAGAAACGGCCGGAACCAGTAAGGGTAGCGGAACCACCGGAAGATATATTGGCATAAAAATCATTCTTACCGGCAATGCTGTTATAACCCAACCGGCGAAGATCCGGCACATCCTGTTTCATGTTGGTGTAGCTGCCGTTCCATTTGATCTTCACCTTTGCTTTCTCCCAGAAATGCTCACCGGATAATTGCGAAGTATAGATGCGGTTGCTGTTGAATCCCAATTCATAAGCGCGTACATCTGTTTCGGATGGAATATCGTTACCAGTTCTTACTGTGGTAGCCACGGTAGAATTAACACTGTACAGGTTTTTGAAGCTGATCTTATTCTTGCCAAACTGGTAGGATAAATTAGCAAGTCCGCCCCACAATACATTCTGAGTAGATTTTTTATCGTAATAGTTGTAGATACGGGATCCGTCATTATCAAAGTCGGTACGGTAAGTATCGAAATTACGGTTGTTACGGTTATAGCTTAGCGACAGTACCGCACCAAAACGGTTACCTTCTTTTCCTTTATTGATACCGCCGGCAATCTGGAAATTAGAGTTAAGCGGTGTTGTTTTTGTATTTACCGACCATATATCCGGGAATGATTTGGATACAGCAATTTTATCTGCTGTTGACAGTTGATCATAACCGGCTTTAGTAGATGGAAATGAGGATGGGAGCTTTCTGGTATCATCGTCTACCCCAAGCCAGTCTTTGTTGCCGCCTTTATAAGTGTTAAAGTCCTTTCCGGCCGACATGGTATTAAAACCCGTACCGGCCAATACTGTCAGGAAATTTTCGGAAGGGATATCTTTTGTATTTACCTGTACAAGGCCCCCCGCAAATTCTGCCGGTAATTCAGGTACAGCTGCTTTATTGATGACGATGTTTTCAACAATATTGGATGGAAACAGGTCAAAGGAAAATGTTTTCCGGTCTGGTTCTGTACTGGACAACAGGGCGCCGTTAACCGTGGCCTGATTATAACGGTCGGCGAGTCCGCGTACAATGAGGTATTTACCTTCCTGCAAAGAGGCGCCGGATACTCGTTTCAATACTTCTCCGGTATTTCTGTCCGGCGATTTACGGATGGCTTCTGCAGATACTACCTGTGCTACTGTGTTGGTATTCTTTTGCAGCGTAAGCAGGGAATTGATGGTTTCCTGTTTGGCCGTTCCGGTGATTACCACTTCCTTCAGGCTTTTGGAGCTTCTTTCTTCCATTACAATGTCCAGGTACGTAGGTTTACCTGCACTTACGATTACTTCCGAAACTGATTTCGTCTGGTACCCCATGAATTTAAACTCCAGGGTATAAGTGCCGGGGTCAACTGAAATCTGGTACCTTCCTTCCACATCTGTTACTGCGCCTTTGCCGGTACCAGCTACTACTACAGTTAACCCGATAATGGCTTCACCTGTTTTCTTGTCGGTAACCTTACCGGTGATTTTGGCGGGATCAGCTGCAAAGGAAGCATTAGCGAAGGAGCAACACGCTAACAGTGTCCAGATAAGTATAGAAGAGATTCGTTTCACAATAATTTTTTAATCAGATTTTAATACGGTTTTAAGGCCGTTTTAATATTTGATGGCAAAAGTATTGGCACTACATTACCGCAGTGTTAACGGGGTATTACGAGAATGTTAATTGATAAAAGGTTTTTCGCGTAGTTAATTTTAAAGAGAAGATAAGCCGGGTCAGCTGAGAGGATATATAAGGGGGCGAACAAATAATTACCACATATTTTGCTGGGGCGACTGGCGGTTATTATTCGTCAGCATGTCAAGGGAAATATCCAGCTGGTAATTACGATCTGTGTTTCTGTCGGCTACCGGGCAGGCAATCTGGAATAAGTGCTGGCTTTTATTCATGAAGGGTTTGTTGTCCTTGTTGCACAACTCCAGTGAAAAATTGAACCTTTCTTCCACTTCTTCTTCAAACTCCCGCAAACTCAGTGTTTCATCGATAGGATATTCAATCAGAACATCTTCTTCAAAACCTGCGTCTTTTAATGTATCAAATGTATTGGCAAGCGAATTACGCACATACACGGCCACATTACAATAAAGCAAACGCTGGATCTGCATTTGCAATAGGGAGATCGTCATTAAAGGATGTAACTTCAATACTTTCATCTAGCTGTTTTTCTTGCTTATCTAAATGTGCCACTATCGTCACACTTAATTATTTCTCTGGCAAACTTAGTAGTCTACTTTTAATTTAATATTAAGCGCTTGTTATGATTTTGTGAAAATAGTATTTAAATATAAATATATTTAAAATATTTAAATGTAATAATACGAAAGAAAAAATCAGGAGCCGGGGAAGGTAATAATACGGGTAGCATCCCAGTCGGTGAGTCCATCATCGTCGTCCTCAGCGAGTACCGTGCCCTTCCGGGTAACGGGGTGTTGGTACAGGGCCCATTGCTGGTTGGTATATTCAAGGGAAGTAAGACTTTCCACCCAATCGCCCGAATTCAGATAGGTGATTGTTTTATCGCCCACCTGCATTTCTTTGATCAGAGGCTGGTGGATATGACCGCAGCACACTACATCAAACTCTTTATCGGCGGCTATTTCGGCAACGGTTTGTTCAAAATCGGAAATGAATTTTACGGCCGACTTCACCCCCTGTTTTACTTTTTTGGAGAAAGACATCTTTTCCCTCCCCATGCTTTCCAGCACATGATTGACGAGCCGGTTGAGGATAATCAGCAGATCATACCCTTTTCCGCCCAGCTTGGCCAGCCACTTGGAGTTTTTCATGGTTACATCGTACACATCTCCATGAAAGAACCAGTGCCTTTTGCCATCTACGTCCAGCACCAGCTTATTATCGATCGTAAAGTTACCCAGCTCAAACCCTGCGTATTTACGGAGGGCCTCGTCGTGGTTACCTGTCAGGTAATACACCTCGGTGCCTTTGCCGATCATCTTCAGGATTTTGCGGATCACTTTGGTATGCGCCTTTGGAAAATAGCGTTTGCTGAATTGCCAGATATCGATAATATCCCCATTCAGCACCAATATCCGCGGGTCGATACTATCCAGGTACTGAATCAGCTCTTTGGCGTGGCAGCCGTAAATTCCCAGATGAACATCTGAAATTACGGCTATATCTAATGGGCGTTTATCCGACATTATAGGTTTGTATGTACAGGTTGTAGGCAGCCTGTTTATGAGTATAATTTTCTATGCAAAGGAAAAATCGCTATATTACTTTTATATTAATCCAGTGTTAAGGAATTATTAATTCACGTTTTTTACTGGCTGGGATAGATTCTGAAAGCTATTTTTGCGGCAAATTTTATAAACTCAAACGTATGGGAGGCTTCAATTCTTTTGTTAAACTATTCATGCCGAAAGACCGGGTATTTTATTCTTTGTTTGAAGATGTAGCTTCCAATCTGGTAGAAATGGCGACTGTGCTCAATGAGCTGGTAGCCACCACAGATCTGGCTGTGAGAAAGGATAAGGTACACCTGATAGAACGCCTGGAACACAAAAACGACGATTACACACACCGCATATTTGTAGAGCTCGGACAAAACTTTATCACCCCGTTTGACCGTGAAGACATTCACTACCTGGCGGCAACACTGGACGATGTGGCAGATTATATCCACGGTTCTGCCAAAAGAATGGATCTCTATAAAGTACACTACATCAACGACAGCATCCGCAAACTGGCGGAACTGATCCACCTGGGTGTACTGGAACTTGCCAAAGCAATCCCCGAACTGCGCAATATGCAGAATATGCGCATCATTACCGATGCCTGCGTAAAGATCAACAGCCTGGAAAACCATGCTGATGATATCTACGATATGGCTATCGCCGACCTTTTTGATACAGAGCAGAACGCCGCAGAACTGATTAAAATGCGTGAAATCTACCAGGCCCTGGAAATCGCTACCGATAAGTGCGAGGACTGCGCCAACGTAATAGAAACCATTATTATCAAGTACTCCTGATAAAGGGGAATACAGTTCTGAACGCATAATTCTCCTGATGTCATGACTTTACTAGTAATTATTATCATACTGGCATTCATTTTCGACTATATCAATGGTTTCCATGATGCCGCCAACTCTATCGCCACTATTGTGTCGACCAAAGTGCTTACGCCTTTCCAGGCAGTTCTCTGGGCCGCAGTATTCAACTTTGTGGCCTTTTTTGTTGCCAAATACTACATCGGTGAGTTTAAAGTAGCCAATTCCGTAGCCAACTCGGTATTTGAGCAGTTTATCACGCTGAAAGTAATCCTTTGCGGCCTGGTGGCAGCTATTACCTGGAACCTCTTCACCTGGTGGCTGGGAATTCCCTCCAGCTCCTCGCATACCCTGATAGGTGGTTTCATTGGTGCAGCTGTAACCGCCTCCGGTGGCAATATTGACGTAATCAATTTCCACAAAGTTTTGCCCACAGTATATTTCATTGTACTGGCGCCCCTCATAGGCATGGTGGTGGCCTTTATAATAACACTCATCATTGTAAATATCTGCCGTAAGGCAAATCCATACCGGGCAGAAAGCTGGTTCAAACGCCTGCAGCTGGCCTCCTCCGCGGCATTAAGTCTCGGTCACGGTAGTAACGATGCCCAGAAAGTAATGGGGATCATCTCTGCTGCAATGGTATCTGCCGGCTATATCGGCAGCCTCAAGGAAATGCCGGACTGGGTGCCACTGGCGTGCTTTACCTGTATCGCACTCGGCACCATGAGCGGTGGCTGGAAAATTGTGAAAACAATGGGAACCCGTATCACCAAAGTAACCCCGCTGGAAGGCGTGGCTGCTGAAACCTCCGGCGCCATTACCCTCTTCCTCACGGAACACCTGGGTATTCCTGCCAGTACCACCCACGTTATTACGGGTGCTATCATGGGCGTAGGGGCTACCAAAAGGTTATCTGCCGTTCGTTGGGGGGTTACCGTATCACTGCTGTGGGCCTGGGTTTTAACCATTCCCATCAGTGGATTACTGGCCGCAGTCACCTATTTCATCGTAAACCTGTTCATTTAAAAAAGTGAACCAACAGATACTTTTAAAAGCTCTCCGTAACCTCCGGAGAGCTTTTTTTATAAAAAAAAGACGCCAATTGAAAGAGAGCCGCTATTTTTGTGCGGTTTTCTTCTGATTGGAAGAGTTAAGTTAGTGACCATCAAAAATTGATCTTGCAAATGAAAGGAATAATCCTGGCCGGCGGCTCCGGCACCCGGCTGCACCCCATTACGTATGCTATCAGCAAACAGATCATGCCGGTCTACGATAAACCAATGATCTATTACCCGCTGTCTACCCTGATGCTGGCGGGCATTAAGGATATCCTGATCATTTCCACCCCACACGATCTGCCGGCTTTTCAACGGCTCTTCGGTAATGGTCAACAATTGGGACTGAATTTAACTTATGCGGAACAACCCAACCCCAATGGGCTGGCCCAGGCTTTTGTAATCGGCGAGGAATTTATCGGCCAGGACACAGTAGCACTGGTATTGGGTGATAATATCTTTTACGGGGCAGGACTCGGTACACAACTGGCTCATAACACCAACCCCGACGGCGGTATCGTATATGCCTACCAGGTATCCGACCCGGAAAGGTATGGAGTAGTGGAATTTGGTCAGGACATGAAAGTACTGTCCATCGAGGAAAAACCCACACAACCGAAATCCCACTTTGCTGTACCCGGACTCTACTTCTACGATAATGAAGTAGTGGAAATCGCTAAAAACCTGCAACCCAGTCCACGCGGCGAATATGAAATTACAGATGTAAATAAAGAATATTTGCAGCGGGGAAAATTAAAAGTTTCTATCTTACCACGCGGAACAGCATGGCTGGATACCGGCACATTTGACTCGCTGATGCAGGCATCCCAATTTGTACAGGTAATAGAACAAAGACAAGGAATTAAAGTAGCCTGTATCGAAGAAATCGCCTACCGTAAAGGATTTATTGACGCCGGCCAACTAAAGGATCTGGCAAAGCCTTTACTGAAAAGCGGCTACGGAGCTTACCTCGAAACGGTGCTCAATCAAAAAGTTTTCTGAAATATCAAATAAACGTAAATCTGAAATATCATGAAGGTTCTTGTTACGGGTGGTTGTGGCTATATAGGCGCGCATACTATTGTAGATCTGATCAATAATGGATTTGATGTAGTATCTGTAGACAGTAATATCAGGAGCAGCACCCAATTATTAGATGGTATCGAAAAAATTACCGGAAAAAAGGTACGCAACTACAAAGTAGATCTTTGTAACCTGGAAGACACCAATGCGGTATTTCATGAAAACCGGGATATCGTTGGCGTCATCCATTTTGCTGCCCTGAAAGCAGTGGGAGAATCTGTAAACGAGCCCCTGATGTACTTTCAGAACAATATCACCTCGCTGGTCAATGTGTTGAAATGCGTGAAAGAATACAATGTACCCAACCTCGTATTCTCCTCTTCCTGCTCGGTTTACGGCAATACCAAAGCCCTCCCGGTAGTGGAAGAAACACCGCTCGGCGAAGCTCAGTCTCCATACGCCCGTACCAAACAAATGGGTGAACAAATCATCGAAGACTATAGCCGGGTAAATGAAACCAACTCCATCCTGCTCCGCTATTTTAACCCGGTAGGCGCACACCCATCTGCACTTATCGGCGAACTGCCGCTGGGAAAACCAGACAACCTGGTTCCCGTAATCACCCAAACCGCCATCGGTAAAATTCCAAAAATGACGGTATTCGGCACCGATTACGATACCCGCGACGGCTCCTGCGTACGCGACTATATCCACGTAATGGATATCGCCGCCGCTCACACGAAAGCGCTCCAATACCTTATAGAACACCACAATACCAGCAACTGTGAAGTGTTTAACCTCGGTACCGGCAACGGCGTAACCGTGCTGGAAGCTATCAAAGCATTTGAAAAAATTTCCGGCATCAAATTAAACTACACCACCGGCCCACGCAGGGAAGGAGATGTGATCTCTATTTACGCCAATAACAGTAAGGCGAAGGAAAAGCTGAACTGGGAGCCAAAAATTGGTATCGAAGACAGTATGCGCACCGCCTGGCAATGGGAAGTGAGCCTGCGTAATAAAGTACTGAGTAACTAGGATCCTCATTTTTTAATGTTTACATTTACGCTTCATTTTTAAAAAGACCACAATGGTAAAAGATATTCAACCACTAAATGAAAAAGAAACCCGTGGCGGGTTTGGTGAGGGCATACTCGAAGTAGGTCGTAAAAACCCCAATGTAGTTGCACTGACAGCAGATTTGCTCGGTTCTATGAAACTGAACGCTTTTATTAAAGAATTCCCCGATCGCTTTGTACAGGTAGGTATCGCAGAAGCCAACATGATTGGCATCGCTGCAGGCTTAACCATCGGCGGTAAAATACCATACACCACTACTTTCGCTAACTTCTCTACCGGAAGGGTATACGACCAGATCCGTCAGTCTGTTGCCTATTCCAACAAGAACGTAAAAATATGCGCTTCCCACGCAGGACTTACCCTGGGTGAAGATGGCGCCACCCACCAGATCCTGGAAGATATCGGCATGATGAAAATGCTGCCCGGAATGACTGTCATCGTACCTTGCGATTTCAATCAAACCAAAGCCGCTACCATCGCCATCGCCGACTACGAAGGACCGGTATACCTCCGTTTCGGTCGCCCGAAATGGCCCAATTTTACCGCGGAAGACCAGAAATTTGAAGTGGGTAAAGCACAGATCCTCCACGAAGGAACAGATATCACCTTATTCGCCTGCGGTCACCTGGTTTGGATTGCCATCGAAGCCGGTAAAGTTCTGGAAGAAAAAGGCTACAGCGTGGAAATCATCAACATACACACCATTAAACCACTGGACGAAGCAGCAGTAATCGCTTCCCTGAAAAAAACCGGTTGCGCCGTTACTGCTGAAGAACACAACGTACTCGGTGGCCTTGGCGACAGTATCGCACAGGTAGCCGCCCGCCATACACCCGTTCCCATCGAATACGTGGGTACCAACGATACCTTCGGCGAAAGCGGTAAACCACTGGACCTGCTGAAAAAATATGGCCTCGATGCAGATCACATCGTTGCAGCAGCAGAAAAAGCCATCCAGCGCAAGAAACAGGCGTAAGCGGATTTTGTCTTTCTCAGGATTACGCTGATTATACTGATTAGCTGGATTTTTACTTTTGGATTTTTTTGATTTTCATAAGATATAATTAAGGGAGATAGAAGCGAATATATCCGCTTCTATCTCCCTTAGTCGTTATTAAATCTAAAAATCCAAAAAAATCCAAAAGTAAAAATCCAGCTAATCAGTATAATCAGCGTAATCCTGAGCCAAGACAAAATTCGCGCATTAAACTTCGCTCCAATCTCCGCGTCTTATGAACAGGTTTTTATTTATATTCAATGAAATAAAACCTGTTAAGAACCATTTAACCTATGGCCGTTTCACAGGACGATAAATCACTCTTGGCATTATACCGTATACCTGATACAAAGGAAAAAGGGTTTACCCTTATTATCCAAAAGTACCAGGAAAGGCTCTACTGGCATATCCGCAGGATGGTAATGGATCACGACGATGCCAATGATGTGCTGCAAAACGTTTTTATTAAGGTGTGGAAAAACCTGGAAAACTTCCGGGAAGATGCCCAGTTGTATACCTGGCTGTATAAAATAGCCACCAACGAAAGCCTCACTTTCCTGGAGCAGCAAAAACGGAAAACGTCGGTTTCATTGTCTGATGTGGAAAACGGCCTAAGCAACAAACTCAGGGCAGATCCGCAGTTTGATCCCAATAAACTGGAGTGGAAACTGCAGCGCGCTATCCTCAGTTTACCCGATAAACAAAGGATCGTATTTAACCTGCGCTACTATGATGAAATGCCCTACGAGGAAATGAGCAAAGTGCTGGAGACCTCGGAAGGCGCCCTGAAAGCCTCTTATCACCATGCTGTTAAGAAGATCGAAGAGTTTATCCGCAATGGCTGACCATAAATTTTACAAATATTTATTTTAAGTAATTTTTAAAGAATTTTACCAAAAGATTAAAATCACATTAAACTATTAATACCGTTTACTGTCTAAAAAACAGCAAATATGAACAGGCAGACCTACATAACAAATGAATTAATGCAAATAGCGCCAGGCACCAACTGGCCGGCAGAAGTACCATTTACGGTACCAGCAGGCTATTTTGAACACCTGCCCGCCGCTATCCTGCTGCAAATTCAACTGGAAGATCTGCGTTCCGGAACAGCCGCTGTTCCAAACCAGCCGCCAACTATTCCTGCCGGCTACTTCGAAGGATTACCACAGGCCATCCTGCAACGGATCCAAACGGAAGAAGGAACCAGCTCCCTCACCTCCGTACACACGGAACTGGAAGCCATTTCGCCCTTCCTCGCGGCAATACCCAAACAGACGCCATTTACAGTACCCACCGGTTATTTTGAGTCCCTGCGGGCCAGTTCCAGCCCCGTTATTCCACTGCGGGCAGCCCACCGGAACCGGACCGCCACCTGGTTGAAATGGACCGTAGCCGCCTGTCTTACCGCTTTCATCGGTAGCAGTGCCCTGCTGTTCGTGATCAACAACAACAACCATCATAATGCTATAGAAAGACAACTGGAAGACCTGAATGACCAGGATATCGTTAATTACCTGCAAACCCACACTGATCCCTTTGATAATGAAGCTTTCTTCGCCAGTTCCGCGGAAATAACCCCGGTGCAAAGTCAGCTGAAAGAAGCAGTTCCACTGGAAGCCATCGAAAATTACCTGCAAAAAACCGATTTATCAAAGGAAGTGTTACCTGAAAATAAATGATGAAACATCTTTACTTTATATGGATTACAATGTTTGTGCTCCTCACCCATGCCGGCGTGAGTAAGGCCCAGCAAAACCCGTCGGAAAGTGCCGCCGAAAAAATAAAAGCCATACAGGTCCAATACCTGGCCCAGAAATTAAACCTCACCCCGGAAGAAGCCCAGAAGTTCTGGCCGGTTTATAATAATTATACCCACGAAGTGGAACAACTGATCGCAGAACGCCACCAGAAAAGAGACCAGGAAAAATTAGCCACCGACAACGCCGATGATGCCGCCCGGAAAAATATGGACAAGGAGCTGAAATACGAAAAACGGATGCTGGACATCAAATCACGCTACAGTACAGAATTCCAGCGTGTACTCCCCGGTAGAAAAGCAGGCATGGTGTTTAAAAGCGAAAGAGAATTCCGGACCATCATGGTAAACCACCTCAATACCCAACGCATGAACAGGATGGGCGGAGGCCCAAGAAGACGACCATAAAAGAATTACGGGGAACTACCCCGCAATTCCCCCTTACTCTATTATTTATAATGTGCCCTTACTTCACTCACCAGCCCCTTTTCATTAATCACCATCATCTCCGTACTTAATTTATCATTGATGCTTTTATAATAAAGCACAATAGAATTCACCCCTTCCAGGATATGGTATAACTCAAAATGCAGATCAGGATAGGCTTCCAGCCCACGGGTAAAGTAAGCCTTCAGGTTCTCTTTCCCCCGGATACAACCGGTAGGATCATTGTTGATTCTTTTAATTAACGGGGAATAGAAAATAACATCCGCATCGTAATGCGACATGATCTCGTTGAGGTTGTGGGAATTCCAGGCCTGTAGCCAGGCTTCACCAATTTTGGTCAAACTTTCCATTGTCTTTTTTTTCACAATGTAAGCCATCCGCCGGCACAACTATTTGCTGAAAAGATCAGTTTCCATTTTACGCCATTGCAATGGCGTTGCTTTAAAACAGCGGCGAAACTGCCGGTAAAAATGGGTCACATCTTCAAAACCCGTACTGTAAGCTATTTCCGCGATCGGCTGTTCTGTGGTGCGCAGCAGGAAACCCGCCATCTGCAGCCGCTTCTCCAGCACCCAATGCATGGGGGAACTATGATAGATATCCCGGAAACGGCGTTTCAATGTGGCCGTACTCATATGCCCCATAGCGGCCACGTCTTCCAGCAGCCGCACCTCCGCAATCCCGGTACTGAGCTTCTCCATCACCTCCGGAAGCGGGTACATGGCCGCTTTGGCAAGCATGGCACTTATTGCCTCCTCACCGGAAATAAGGTGAAGCGCGTGTGAAAGTATGTTGTAATAATCAGGTGTGGTAAGGGTATCGTCTGCAAAGTGGCGCAACAGCGATTGTGAGAAGTCGTGCCAATGGCTGTTTACCGGCAGTGTAGTTAATGCCCGGCCAACTGTATGAGCTTTATTTCCCGGCCTTTTGAGCAGGCCCAGGATCATTTCATCCGGGATCACGAGGTTAATACTTCCGTATTGCCGCTGTGGCTGCAATATCTCTGAGCAAAGCAGGCTTCCGGCCGGAATCACCATCGCATCCCCGCTGCGCAGGTAATGTACCTGCCTGCCGTCGTACATTCTTTTCTCTCCCTGTACTACCAGGTTAAGCACCGTTTGCGGAATATACAACTCATGCGTGGCCTGATCGCGGTAAACGCTATACGATGCCCAGTTCCGGCCTTGTTGCTCCCATGTTTTATTGGTATGCTGTCCTGTAAGTGACAAGCTGTCAAACGGCGTATACATCTTGACATCTCATAAAATCCAAAAAATTCCGGTAATCAGCAAAATCAGTGTAATCCTGAGTAAGACAACCTCCGCTTAAAACTTAGCAAAAGGTTCTTTGGTATCATGATAAAAAAGGAATGTCCAGCCTTCCTGTTTGCCGCGCTCCAGGAACTCCTGGCGGAGCTCCATACTGCGCTTGCCATCGTAATCATATTTGGCTGCAAACCGGCTTCTCATCTGGGATATCTGTGGCGCCACATCTCCCCCGAAAAATATTTTATCTGCTCCATCATCTACCAGAAATACCTGGTGATAAGGACAGTGACCACCGGTCACTTCGTAATGAATATACCCGTCGATAGTCCCATTACCGGTTGTAAACACCACGTTATCCCGCTGTTGTAATAACATAATATCTTCGGAGAGATAAGATTTGCCGGAATGCTCCACGGCGTAAAGCATTTCCTCGTTGTTTACATAATACGTAGCCCCGGGGAAATTGAGTGTGCGTTCTCCCGTGATAGGATCTTCTGAAGAAACGCCGCCGGAATGATCTTTATGTAAATGGCTCATCAATACTTTGGTGATTTCCATTGGGTTGATGCCATTGTCTATCAGGTGCTGATGGATTTGCAGTACGCCATCGGGGTTACGAAATCCCAGCCCGGTATCAAATAAAATATAATCGCGGTCCGTGATTACAAGGAACGGCTGTATTTCAACCAGCAACGAACCATGCGGGCGATCCTGCATGCTGTCTGTCCCCAGCTTAAAAGGAAAAAATTTCTTGGTCCCGTCTACGGTAAATGACCCTTCTGATAATGGAATAATACGTGCCATTTTGCAAAGATACTATCTTAACACCATCTGCCGGTCGGCATCGAGCCGCAACAGTATAAATATCAGCATGGTAAAGGTCATCAGGGAAGAACCGCCATAGCTCACCAGGGGCAGGGGGATCCCTATCACCGGCGCAAGCCCGATCGTCATCGCGATATTAATAGCCAGGTGGAAAAAAATGATACTGGCTACCCCATAGGCATAGACTCGCGTAAAGGTCGATCGCTGTCGCTCCGCCACAAAAATGATCCGGAAAAGAAGGGCTACATATATACCCAGGAAAATCACGCTTCCGAAGAAGCCGAAATCTTCTCCCACAGTACAGAAGATAAAGTCGGTGCTTTGTTCAGGCACAAAATCGTAACGGGTTTGGGTGCCTTTCAGGTATCCCTTTCCCCAGAAGCCACCGGAGCCAATGGCAATCATACTCTGCCGGGTATTATAGGTCGCCTTCGGATCGTTTTCCTTACCCAGCATTACTTCGATACGGCGTACCTGGTAGTCCTTCAGTACTTTGGTAAATACAAAGGGAATGATGAACATCACAAAGAGTCCGCAGAAGGCGTATACGCCCAGGATCAGCGCGAGTTTCGATCGCTTTCGTTTTATTTCGCGCCGCATAAAGTAGATGACCAGCGCGGTGATGACCGTAAAAATAATAAAGAGTATCGTTCGGTCCACCAACAGCGCCGACAACACCAGTACAATTCCCGAAAAGGCGATTACCAGCAGTACGCCGGGCAATCCTTCGCGAAACATCACCAGGAAAAAGGAAAAATATACCAGGGCCAATCCTGTTTCGTCCTGCAAAATGATGATACCGGCAGGTATCAGGGCCAATGCAGCGGCAATCAGTCTTGATCGTAGTTTCGTAAAATCAGTTTCCTGCGACGACAGGTATTTGGCGAGCGCCAGGTTGGTACAAAGCTTGGTCAGCTCCGCCGGCTGAAACTGGAATCCACCAATCACCAGCCAGGAATGCGATCCCTTCACATCTTTACCGATCCCAAGCACCAGCAATAGCAGCAACAGCCCGCCTGCGTACATCAGGTTGGCCGTGGCCGTAAAAAATTTACTGTCTGTAAGCCATATCACCGCAGCCAGTACAATGGATACGCCAAACCAGATCAGTTGTCTCGAATAGTTTTTACTTGGATGAAGGATATCCTGCCACACGTTATCATCACCCCGGTATTCCGCAGCAAAAATAGACATGATGCCTATGATCACCAATGCCAGGTACAGGCCAACTATTGGCCAGTCAATCCCTTGTGTCAGTTTGGCTTGCGAGCGGTTCATTATTGATTAATCGGTTTATTCGATGATTGGTTAAGGCTTGTTCTTCTTAATAACAGCATTCTGATTCAATGAATCCAAATGCGATTTAGCCAGCATGGCCTGATCTATTGTTACTGTTTCCATTACTGATTTCAACAGCGGCTGACGTTTGGTGGAGATACTGTCTTTCAGGTATTTCTCCATCATCAAACTGGCAATAGGCGCTGCATACTTGGCACCAAAACCGGAGTTTTCCACTATCACGGCAATGGCTATACGTGCTTTTTCAGCAGGAGCAAAAGCCACAAACACCGCGTGGTTCTTCAGTTTTGTTCTTACACCGTTTACAATACCATAGTTTTCTGCTGTACCGGTTTTACCGCCAACGGTAATACCTTCAATCTGCGCAATACGCCCGGTACCACTTTCCACCACGTCTGTCATACCATGAATAACCGCGCTGTAGGCCGTATCAGAGATATGCGCTACATCGTGCTTTTGTTTGTATTTATCCAGGAGATGGGTGTTATCGTTATCAATGCTGGCTACAAAATGCGGGATATAGTAGGAGCCGCGGTTAGCCACAATACACATGGCATTGGCCATTTGCAGCGGCGTTAGCAGCAATTCACCCTGACCGATTCCCAGGAATACGGATGTACACGAGTTCCAGCTGCCTTTGTACCGGGCATCGTAATATTTTTTATCCGGTACCAGTCCGCGGCCTTCACTGGGAATATCCACCCCTATCTTATGCCCGAAGCCAAAGTTGTTCATATAGTCGGCCCACTTCTGCATGCCGCCTACCTTGATACCCCCGAATTTGCCTGCATCCACACTCAAACGGTATACATGCGAAAAATAGGAGTTACAGGAATGCGATAGTGCCAGGCGGAGGTTAGCCGCGTGACCAGCATCGTGGTGTTCGCATTTGATAGGTCTTGAACAGCCGTAGTAAGCGCCGCCACAGGGGTATCCGAAGCTGGGGGTAATTACGCCTTCATCGAGTCCTACCAGTGCGATCATGGGTTTAAACGTGGAGCCCGGCGGATAGGTAGCCTGGATAGCACGGTTAAACAGTGGCTTGGTGGTATCTGTATAAAGTTTGCTGAAATTGGCGCTTCGATACGAACCTGTGAGCAGGTTAGGATCGAAGCTCGGACCGCTTACCATGGCCAGGATACCGCCTGTTTGCGGATCGATGGCCACAATACTGCCCGATTTGCCTTTCATTAATTTTTCACCGAGTACCTGTAACTCAATGTCCAGGGAAAGCCGCAGGTTTCTGCCGGCTACTGCCGCACTGTCAAACTCCCCGTTTTCATAAGCTCCCTGCGGTCTGTTCAGGTTATCTTTAACCAGGTATTGTATGCCTCGTTGCCCCATCAATACGGTTTCATAGGTCTTTTCCAGCCCCGTGAATCCAAGATAGTCGCCGGAGCTATAAGAGGCGTAAGTACCAGTATCCTTTAACATGGCCGGGGATATTTCCGCTATATACCCGAGTATATTAGCTGCGGCCGAATAAGGGTAGGAGCGGATTTGCCTGGGTACCAGTTCAAATCCCGGCTGGAAGAGATACATGCTTTCCTGTAGCTGCCCGAATACTTCCGGCGCCAGCAGGGGAGCGAAAACTGATTGTCTTACCCGGCCATTTTTGATAATGGCGGTAACGATCCGTTTCCTGAATTCTTCCTTATCTATTTTTAAAATATTACAGAGATAGCCTGTATCGATGCTTTTTACGCTGGCAGGGGTTACTACGAGGTCGTATAATACGTCGTTGCCGAGGATGCTGCGGTTCTGCCGGTCGTAGATGATACCCCGGCTTGGATAAATGACTTTACGAAGCACGGCATTGGCATCCGCCAGCTTGGCGTACTTCTTTTCCACTACCTGCAGAAAGAATAACCTGGTGATAATCAGTATTACCATCCCAAGTATAATCATCTGTATTACTCTCTTCCTGGGCTGATTGAATACTGACATGCTATTAAGGACGGAATTATTTTAAGTTACAAACCTACGTTAAAAAGCAGAAACTATTTCTTCGAGAAGAACAGCAATTCATACAGCACAATCAGGAAAAGACTGGCCAATGTTGAAGAGACGATCTTCATCACCAGGTATAATGGGTTGCCCATACCAAACACTTCCAACGTAAAGAAAAGTGCATGGTGCAGGAATACCAGGATAGCGGCATAGATGAGAAACTGGGACACACCCATACTGGTCATCGAAGGCGTTTTCTGGGTAGTTTCAAAACCTCCCTGTGGTGACAGGATATTGATAATAAACGGACGCAGATAAGCAATGAACACACAGGCGGCAGCATGCATACCCGGCGTATTCATAAACATATCCAGGGAAAGCCCCATCAGCAATCCCAGGAGCATCAGCCCGGGGCGTGGCAGATTAAAAGGCAGCGCCAGGATAAACAGCATATAAAGATAGGGGCTCACCAGCTGGTGCAACAATATTTCATTGAGCACAAACACCTGAATCAGCAGCAGGAGCACGAAGCGGATTATATTTCTTAACAGTATACTCATTTAATCAACTTATACGTTGAATCTTCCAATCTTTGTTGTTCTTCTCTCAACAGGTTTTCTATCACGTATACATATTGCAGGTTGAAGAAATTGGTAGCCAATTTCAACCGGATAGTAAACGAGGTGCTGGCTTTGTCTCCTACGGCAATGCTTTCTACATAGCCGATCGGAATATTTTCAGGGAACAGGGCAGAGAAGCCGCTGGTCACCACGGTATCACCTTTATGAATTTTGGCGCTTTTCGGCACGTCTTTCAGCAGGGCATAGCCGGCGTCTTCACCATCCCAGTGCACGGAACCCATTTCTTTTCCCTGGCCCAGGCGGGCGCTGATGGATACAGAATTGGATTTAGAGAGCATCGACAATACCACGGAGTAGTTGTCGCTCACACTTCTCACCACACCCACCACGCCGCTGCTGCTGATAACGCCCATATTAGGACGGATCCCCTGCAGGCTGCCGCGGTGAATAGTAATATAGTTGACGGGTTTGTTAATGGAGTTGTTGATCACTTTGGCGGAGAAGTACTCGTACCGGCGGATCTGCGTGCCAACAACGCGGTGGGCGGTATCATCGCTGTATTGCCGGATGGTGTCAGTTTTGATCCCGTTGGTGGTTATCATGCTGTCGTAGCTGGTACGGAGCAGGTTGTGCAGGCGCATGTTTTCATTCACCAGGCTGTCGTTGGTCGACTTCAGGTGAAAGTAATACTGTACATTATTATACTTGTCATATAATTTACCGCTGATATCATTTGCGGAACTGAGGTAGGCGGCTCGCTGAAAGTTGTTATGCTGGAATACCAATACCATACAAATCACTTCCAGCAGCAGAAATAAGAAGAAGTTAAAATATCGCCTAAAGAAAATGATTAGATTTCGCACAAGCGCGCACTATTTTAGGATTTGGTTATCCGGATACCCTGTAATTCCCTCCCAATGGGATGAATAACAAAATATCCGGATCACAAATAGTTTTATTGCATCAGGAACGGATACTTACCTACATGCTTTAAGGCAATACCTGTACCTCTTACCACTGCGCGTAACGGATCGTCTGCTACATGCACCGGCAATTTGATTTTTTGGGTAAGACGTTTATCCAGTCCGCGCAGCAATGCACCGCCACCGGTCAGGTATAAACCCCTGCGGTAAATATCTGAGGCCAGCTCAGGAGGCGTTGTTTCCAGCGCTTTCAGGATGGCTTCTTCGATTTTAAAGATAGATTTATCAAGGGCTTCCGCAATTTCCTGGTAAGATACCATGATTTGCTTGGGGATGCCGGTTACCAGATCCCGTCCGTTAACAGGAATATCATCTGGTGGGTTATCCAGTTCTTTCAGGGCTGATCCGATGTGGATCTTAATCTGTTCAGCAGTTCTTTCACCGATCAGGAGGCTATGATAGCGGCGCAGGGCTTCCATGATATCAGCCGTGAACTCGTCACCGGCGATACGGATACTCTGGTCGCAAACAATACCCGCCAGTGCTATTACCGAAATACCGGTAGTACCACCGCCTATGTCAATGATCATATTACCTACAGGCTCTTCTACATCAATGCCGATACCCAGGGCAGCTGCCATTGGCTCGTGCAACAAGTATACTTCCTTTGCGCCGGCCTGTTCAGCAGAGTCACGTACAGCTCTCTTTTCCACTTCCGTAATGCTGGAAGGAATACAGATCACCATCCGCCAGCTTGGTGCAAACAAGGGCTTTTTGGGGTAAACCATTTTTATGAGTTCCCTGAGCATTCCTTCAGCGGCATTAAAATCCGCTATCACGCCATCTTTCAGGGGACGTATAGTACGAAGATATTCGTGTGTTTTTTCGTGCATCATCATGGCCTTTTTTCCAACTGCCACAATTTTGCCACTAGCCCGTTCTATCGCTACAATGGAAGGCTCGTCCACTACCACCTGGTCATTATGAATTATCAGCGTGTTCGCTGTACCAAGATCAATCGCGATTTCCTGCGTTAAAAAATTAAAAAATCCCATTGTTGATACGGTCAAAAATTAGAATGCAAAAATGAATAATTCCAACGAATATACGATGCAAAAAATGGATATTCTTGCAATAATACAGCTAAATATTAAAAAAAGTTATTTGTTGTACAAACGGCATAGTAACTGCTCTCTTTATGCTCCGACCAGATGAACGGGATAACCCCGTTTTAATTGTTCCTACTGCCTAAAATTGTGCCTTTACAAGTCCCGCTTCTCAATTGTCCTGTACCAGTCCTCCCTACTGTAAATTAACTCCGGCTAACGTCTAAACAAATTCGTACCCGATATCCCTGCGGTATACCTTACCATCAAATGCAATCTGCTCCGCTGTTTGTACAGAATGAGCCAGTGCCATCGACAGGTCAGACGCCAGTGAAGTAATGGCTAATACCCGGCCGCCGTTGGTCAGCACCTCATCGCCTTCCTGCCGTGTACCGGCATGAAACACGATCTGGTCGCGGGTAGGCGCCGGAATTCCATGGATCACCTTATTCTTTTCGTATGCTTCGGGATATCCTTTTGATACCAGCATCACCGTAGCAGCGGCACGCTCGTCGGCGTAAATCGTTTGCCCGCTCAGTTTGCCGGTCATTACTGCAGTAAACAGTTCCAACGCATCATTCTTCAAACGTGGCATCACAACTTCCGTTTCCGGATCGCCCATACGGCAGTTGTATTCAATTACAAAGGGCGAACCCTCTACATTAATCAGGCCAAAAAACACAAAGCCATGATACACAATACCTTCCTTGGAAAGGCCTGCTATCGTGGGCCGGATCACTTCATCCTCCACTTTTTTCATAAACGCTGCATCGGCAAACGGTACCGGCGACACCGCACCCATACCACCGGTATTCAACCCAAGGTCACCTTCTCCAATCCTTTTATAATCCTTTGCTTCCGGTAATATCTTATAGGTATGACCATCGGTGATCGCAAATACAGACAACTCAATACCCGTCAGGAACTGCTCCACTACTACCGTTTTACTGGCATCGCCAAACTTGGCTGATTTGATCATCTGCTCAAACTCCTCGGCCGCCTCTTCATAAGAAGTTGCTATCACCACACCCTTACCTGCCGCCAGGCCATCGGCCTTTAATACAATTGGTAAGGAGTGCTGCTGAAGATAGGCCAGCCCTTCCTCATAATTCTTTTCACTGAATTCACGGTAAGCAGCAGTAGGTATATTGTTCCGCTGCATAAACAGCTTGGCATAAGCCTTACTGCCTTCCAGCTGGGCGCCTTCCTTTGAAGGACCCAGTACCGGGATATGCTGTAACAGTTCATCTTTCTGAAAGAAATCATAGATCCCGTTTACCAGGGCCTCTTCAGATCCGGGCAATACCAGGTCTATCGCATTATCCAGGCAAAAGGTCTTTATCTTATCAAATTCACTTACACCCATGTTAACGTTCGTGCCGCATTGAGCGGTACCAGCATTACCCGGTGCTATAAATAGTTGACCGCAAAGGGTGCTTTGTGACATTTTAAGGGCCAGTGCGTGTTCCCGGCCACCACTTCCAAGTAATAGTATGTTCATATGAATTGCCTAATAAATGCAGATGCGAAAGAAAGTGCAAAGAAAGATCAAAAAACCGCAAAAAATGAGCATTTATACCATTTTTTTACGCAGATTAACGATTTTATTTAACTTGCCATATTTAAAGGTTCACGAAATCTGAAACAACTATTGCTAAAACTAACCAATTTATGATGCAAACTACTGTTGCACAAGAGTCCCCTATTGCCTCTGAGAAGGGCCACCCTAAAGGGCTCTCAGTATTATTTGCCACGGAAATGTGGGAACGGTTTAATTTTTATGGTATGCGGGCGTTACTTACGCTCTTCCTGGTAAATGCACTGGCTTTCTCTGAAGCAGATTCCTCTATCATTTACGGGGGCTTTCTCGGCTTATGTTATCTCACCCCCATGCTGGGAGGATACATATCCGACAGGTATCTCGGTAACAGGAACTGTATCATATTAGGCGGTTTTATAATGGGCGTTGGCCAGCTCCTCATGGTCCTCAGCGCCACCATCTATGCCTCCAATGTGGAAACAGCCAAAACCATCGTTTGGCTCGCCCTTTTCATCATCATCTTTGGTAACGGCTTCTTTAAACCCAACATCTCTTCTATGGTGGGCCAGCTGTATCCGAAAAACGACGGCCGCCTCGATTCCGCTTTCACCATCTTTTATATGGGTATCAACATGGGCGCCTTCCTCGGCATGCTCATTTGCCCTATCCTCGGCGACGTGAAAGTAGACGGCGTGAGAATGGTCAGCGCTTTCAAATGGGGCTTCCTCGCCGCCAGTATAGCCATGTTCACCGGAACCATCCTGTTCTTCTTCCTGAAAGATAAATACGTGGTAAAACCAACCGGTGAAGCTATCGGCGCCAAACCGGATTTCTCCAAAGTTTCTGCCGTAACCGGCGAAGCCGATAAAGCCAAATTTACTACCAGCGCTATCCTCGGTGTACTGGTGTTAATGGTGGTACTGTTTTTCGGTATCCACTACCTGTCGCTCGATCCCAACCCCATCAAATCATGGGTGTATCCTTTTATATATGCAGCCGGTATCAGCCTCGCTGTACTGATCCTTACCGATAAATCTATTACCAATGTAGAAAGACAACAGATCACCGTTATCTACTTCGTGGCCTTTTTCGTGATCTTCTTCTGGGCCTGCTTCGAACAAGCCGGTTCCTCCCTTACCTTTGTAGCTGATTACCAGACAGATCGCCGCCTCTTCGGCTGGGATATGCCTCCTTCCTTCGTTCAAAACGCCAACTCTATTTTCATCATCGTATTTGCATTGCCCTTCAGCTGGTTATGGCTCAAATTACAGCAACGCAACCTGGAGCCGATCTCCCCGATGAAACAATCACTTGGATTGGCATTACTGGCGCTCGGATTTTTTATCATCGCCATACAAATGAAAAATCTCGGACCTAATGAGAAACTGGGCGTAAGCTGGTTGATCCTGATGTACCTTTTCCATACCCTCGGCGAATTATGCCTGTCTCCGATAGGCTTGTCACTGGTATCCAAACTGGCGCCTCACCGTTTCTCCTCCCTGCTCATGGGAGTATGGTTCCTCGCCAATGCCGCCGGTTATGCACTGGCCGGCACCCTGGGCGCATTGCTGCCTCCAACCCTGGATAAATACAAACTCGCTACCGATAACGGTATCGACCTGAAAGGCATCCTGGATGGTACCATCACCGCTACCGCACAGCAAATGGATAAATTACAGGAACTTAAACTGGCTACACATTACCCAACCTTCGCAGGCTTCACCATCCACAACCTCTATGAGTTTTTCATGGTGTTTGTAATCCTGCCAGGCGCCGCAGCGGTGCTGCTGTTCCTGTCTACCAGCTTCCTGAAAAAATGGATGCACGGTATCAGGTAAGTCAACCTTATTACAAAAAGGAAAGGAGGAAAGCTGATAACTTTCCTCCTTTCCTTTTTTAAAAGTAAATTCATTGCTTATAACATCTCTACCTGTAAATCCATAAACGATCTTATGTCCGATAACAACTTCAAACCCTTTGTTTCACCCGGCGTACAAATGAAAGAATTTACGCTGAAATCCATTTTGCTCGGCTGTATCTTCGGTATCATCTTCGGTGCTGCCACCGTGTACCTGGCGCTGAAAGCAGGTCTTACCGTTTCTGCTTCCATTCCTATTGCCGTTATCGCTATTACCTTAGGAAGAAAATTTTTCAAGACCACCATTCTCGAAAACAACATCATCCAAACGACCGGGTCTGCCGGCGAATCCATCGCTGCAGGCGTGGTATTCACCCTGCCGGGATTCCTGTTCCTCAGTGACGGCGGCGGCACACAGTTCTTTAATTACTTTACCATCCTCATCCTGGCCATCTTCGGTGGTATCCTCGGTACGCTGATGATGATCCCGCTGAGAAAATCACTGATCGTAAAAGAACATAAAACCCTGCCTTATCCTGAAGGCACCGCCTGCGGTGATGTGCTGATAGCAGGAGAGAAAGGCGGCGACTTTGCCAAAACCGCCTTCTACGGGCTGGGCTTTGCTTTTGCCTATGCCATCCTTCAAAAGATTCTGCATGTGATTGCCGAAACACCGGAATACATGACCAAACAGGCCAGTAAATTTTTCCCTTCCGCCAAACTCAGCGCCGATATCACCCCGGAGTATATGGGCGTTGGTTATATCATCGGACCACGCATTGCCGGAGTACTGGTAGCCGGCGGCGTACTGTCGTGGCTGGCACTCATTCCTTTGCTCGCATCATTGCTGCCGGCAGATGTGATCGCCACCCAGCTGGTCAAAATAGGCTACCTCGCTAATTTGCAAACACCGGGCGGGCAGGGCGACTGGAACCCGCTCACCCATACTTTTGCAGATTATTCTTCCGCTGTTTATTATGCATACGTAAGACAAATCGGTGCCGGAGCAGTAGCAGCAGGCGGTTTCATCACCCTGCTGAAAACCATCCCTACTATCATTTCTTCTTTCAAAGGAAGTATCGGCGCTATCAAAGATGGCTCGGGCAATACAGATGAGAAAGGAAATGTACCCAGAACAGAAAGAGACCTCAGTTTGAAAGTAGTGCTGTTCGGCAGCCTTGCCCTCATCCTGCTGATGGCTTTCTTACCACAGCTTCCAGGTGATTCTATCGGCAAAAAATTACTGGTAGGTCTGCTGGTAGTGGTGTTCGGCGCCTTCTTCGTTACCGTATCCAGCCGCATTGTGGGCCTCATCGGCTCTTCCAATAATCCTATTTCCGGTATGACCATCGCCACACTGATGGGCACCTGCCTGGTATTCATCGCAGTAGGCTGGACCGGCAAATTATATGAACCAATGGCCCTGGTGGTAGGCGGTATGATCTGCATTGCAGCGGCCAATGCCGGCGGTACTTCCCAGGACCTGAAATCAGGCTACATCGTAGGCGCAACGCCCATGTACCAGCAAATAGCACTGTTCATTGGCGCCATTGTATCGTCTGTGATGATAGGTTTAACAGTGAAGTTCCTGGATAAGCCTACGGCAGATATGATTGCGCACGGGGTTACTGAACACGCAATCGGCAGCGCATACTATCCTGCCCCGCAAGGCACGCTCATGGCTACACTGGCGAAAGGTATCCTTTCATTTAACCTCGACTGGCAATTTGTATTGGTGGGTGTGTTTCTGGCGATAACGATGGAACTATGTAATATTAATTCGCTCTCCTTCGCAGTAGGCGCGTATCTTCCATTGTCCACTACACTGCCCATCTTTGTTGGCGGCGCTATCCGTGGTGTGGTTGATCACAAACAAAAGAAAGCCAATAAAAAATTATCTCCGGAGGAAGAAGAACTGGGCAAAGGCAACCTTTTTGCTACAGGTCTTGTGGCCGGGGGCGCCGTTGCCGGCGTGATCATCGCCATCCTCGCAGGTTTCGACTGGTCGGCCGTCATTCTTGCCAAACTCAATAGCCAACAGCTGCTCACAAATATCCTCGGGCCGGGTGGGTATTACATAATAGGATGCGCCTTTTTTGCGTTTATGGGCTGGTACCTGTACCGCACCGCCCGCAAAGCCTAGATCCAACTTTTCAAGATCAATACCGATGCCGGTAACAGGGTGTAACAATCCATTACCGGCATCCGTTTTTATTTTTTAAATGTTTAATTTAGCCGGGGATTAATTAAAACTGATTATAATATAACCTATGCGCATATTAGTTACCGCAATGCTCAGCGCCATTGTTTTACTGGGCATCTCCTGCGGCAAGGATAAAGATGATAGCCGCCAACGCAGATTTATATCATTGAAGCTGGACGACCGGGTTTATCTTTCAGAAAATCCAAAAGGCATTATCACCCTGCCAAATCTTACGGATGAAAACCCGGACAATGATTATCCTACTATGGAAATCACCGGCCAGAGCTATAACGGGGATGTGATCACCTTTAGCTTAGCTACCGCATCCATGCCCTTCAAACCAGGCGTATATCCCGCTACCCAGAAAGGAAACGGTTTACTGATTGCCCTCAACAGCACTTACTACACCAACCTCACCTCTGCAGGAAGCACTGATTTTCAAATCACCATCACCCACATAGACAACCTCAACGTAGAAGGAACCTTTTCCGGAACACTCAAAGACGCCAGCGGCGCTGGCGGAACACGCGTTACCAAAAACGGCGCGTTCAGAGCGATGATTAGTCAGCAGGGCCAGTAGGCGGAGGGATCGCCTTCGGCGATTTTAAATTGTCTTGGAGCACTGATTACGCTGATTATACTGATTGGCTTGATTTGATTACGTTTGATTTTTTTGATTTTTTATAAGATGATAAAGGGAGATAAAAGCGATATCCGCATTTATCTCCCTTTATCTTATAAATTCAAAAATTAAAATCAAACGTAATCAAATCAAGCCAATCAAGCCAATCAGTATAATCAGCGTAATCAGTGCTCCAAGACAATTTAAAAGCGCCGAAGGCGCTAAACAAACGACAAATGTGGGTACGTTGCCTTCAGCACCGCCTTGTCATCAGCGCCCAGCCAGTTGGATAGCAGCGTGGCGTACACGCTTTTGAAGTCAACCTGGTATTGCAGGTCCCCGTCTTTCAGGTTAAGCAGGTCTGGACCATCGTTGATAAGTCCGGGTTGCTTTAAACTGCCGCCCACCAGGAACATATTATTCGCGGTGCCATGATCAGTACCTCCACTGGCGTTCTGACTTACTCTTCTTCCAAATTCAGAGAAAGTCATTACTACCACATCTTCAAAACGATGATTCGCTTTCAGGTCATCTGTAAATACTGTTAACGCATCGCTCAGCTGGCCAAATAAACGGGCTTGCTGGTCCTGCTGGTTTACATGGGTATCAAAACTGCCATGCGACACATAATATACTTTGGTATTGATATCCGACATCACCAGGTTGGCAATGGTGCGCAGGTTCCTTCCCAGCTCTGTATTGGGATAGGGGGCAGAAGACTTATATGTTTTAAACTGTTGCTGGATATAGGCTGCGGAAGAAATGGTTTCACCCATCGTTTTGTACAGGTAATCCGCATTATTATGATGATCGTTATCTGTGGTATGCTGCTTTAAAAGCTCCGCAAAATATTTATCATTACTGGTGCCGTAAAGCCTTGCAGGGTCTGTCATGGCAAGACCCTTGTCGCTGTCGCCTTTCAGCGCCAGGCTCAGGGTATCATCTATTTCCAGCGCCTGTGTTGGTTTATCGCATCCCTTGCATTGGGCGTCGAGATAACGGCCTATCCAGCCATCCGACCAGTACTCGTTCGACTGGCTCGCCGAATGCCAGATATCCATGGAGCGGAAATGCGAGCGGTCGGGGTTAGGATAGCCTACGTTATTGAGAATACCCAGTGCGCCGTCATCATACAGGGCCTTTAATCCTTTCAGCGCAGGGTGTATTCCCAGGTCGTCATTCAGGGAAAGGGCTGCTTCCTTTTTTATGCCCAGCGCCGGGCGCGCCTTATAATAAATATCGTTGCGATAGGGAATAACTGTATTCAATCCGTCGTTACCGCCGGATAGCTGGATGATCACCAGTACTTTGTTGCCCGGGGGCGCCAGATGCCCTCTTTCCAGGGCTTTCAGGAATTTCGGCATCATCACCGCGGCAGAAGCCAGTGAACCCACCTGTAAAAAACGACGCCTGTTGAGAATCAGCATAGCATAACTTTTAGCGGTTAGTAGTTAACACAATTGATATTCCGGTGTACTCATCACATCAATTGTTACCGTTTTAATATAGTTTTCCCGGCTGCTGCTATCAGCATATTTTTCCAGCAGCTGACGGCTTATATTGCCGGGCTGCTGTAACAAAACACCGGCAATTTCATCGGCGAGCCGCTCTCTTGGTACCTTTTCGTAGCCGGCCACATAAGGGTCCCAGTTTATATTTGCGTTCACCTTCTTTGCGAATTGCCGCTTCAGGAAATCATTGATCTGCAGCGTCATTTTATAGTTAGCGCCTTCGCCCATTTCAGGAGTCAGCTCTTTAGGCTTCACATTAAACGCCTGCGAGTATAATATCACCTGGGGCACACGTAGCCGGAACATCAGGCTGGAGCTGTCGATCCAGTTCCGCCCGCCAGGCCAGCCGGCTACATTAGGCGGATAAAAAAGCAGCTGACCCAATACCCGCTGAAACAACAACATCACTTCTTCCTTTTCAAACGTCATGGGAATAGTTCTGCGGATGCCTGCCAGCAATTCCACGGGCGATTTTATCCGGTTGCCGATGATATCGGGACTGTAAAACCAGTCGGCCATAAATATTTCCCGCATCAGGGATTTGATGTTGTAACCCGACTGGTAAAACTTTTCCGACAGCGCGGTGATACGTGCTTCATCAGGGGTTTCAGACACAAAATACTGATATATTTTTGCGGTAATGAACCTGGCGGTATGCCGTTGCTCCAAAAGTATTTTCAGTACATCATCTCCATTAAAATTTCCCTGTTTGCCCAGGAAATTTTTCACGCCTTCGTCGTGCTGTTTTTGCCGGAAAACAAAAGCGCCTGTTTCATCAAAGCCCCATCCGGTAAAGGCTCTTGCCGCTTCTTTCACATCCTGTTCGGAATAATTGCCTCTTCCCATCGTGAACAGTTCCATCACTTCGCGGGCAAAATTTTCGTTGGGATGTTGTTTACGGTTCTGCTGATTATTAAGAAATTGCAGCATAGCCGGGCTTTTAGATACCGCACCGAGCAGATCTCCAAAATTGCCGAGTGCATTTTCACGGACCACCGACAACAACTGCTGATTAAATAATACATTTTGCGTACGGCAGGCGAAATGCCCATGCCAGAAAAGACTCATTTTTTCGCGGAGAGGATGCTCGCTCTGCACCATGGCATTTACCCAGGATACATTCAGGTCTTTAATGCCCTGGTCATTCATTTGCCGCACACTTTTCTTTTCCTCCGGCGTCATCGTTTTCTGCTTCCGGTAATCCGGAAGATCATCTGCGGCTACTACATCCACAGAAGTAACTGACGCTCTTGCAGGGCCGATAAGTATCTTATTCACAATTTTTTCCCGCCTTTTGCTTTCCCAGTGAGAGATCACGGGGAGGGTTTCTCCAAAGCCAGCGCGCCAGGCGAGATGTTGCATCTGAATTTTACGGGCAACTTCAGCCATAAGCATTAATTTATGATGAGACTATCAAATGCAGAACGGGTTTAACCAATGAAAGGCTTCTCACAGAAATAATTACCGGGAACGGTTGTTAACGGAACCTCCACACCTGGTAACTGCTTCCTTTCTCAAAAACACTTTCTTCCAATGGCAGGGTGAGAAAAGCATCTGCTTTAAGCAAACTGGCCAGATCGCCCGAACCCTGGTAGGGCTGCGGTATGGCCAGCAGCACGCCATTGGGTTGTGATTGCAGCTTTACCGGCAAATAATATTCCAGGGCTGCATCGAAAATAACTTTCTCCGATAGCTGTGCGTAACAAGGCTCCGGTAAGGCCGCTCCCATAGCGGATTGTATCCACGCGTGAATGTACCTGTAAAAACACATAAAGCCCGATACGGGGTTGCCGGGTAAGGCAAACACAACGGGACCGTCATTAAAAGTACCAAACAGGAACGGCTTGCCCGGCCGCTGCTGTACTTTGTGAAATACCTGTTGCATTCCCAGCTGTTGCAGCACAGCAGGCAGGTAGTCAAACATGCCTGCACTTACCGCACCGGAGCTGATCCAAATATCGGTTTCGTCCAGCAGTGGCTGGAGCTGGTCTTTCATGGCTGCTTCATCGTCCAGGAGGTGTACATAACGGGCAGGAACACCCATTTCTGCCAGTGAGGCCAACAGGCTGTATACATTGGAAATGCGCACCTGGTGGGGCTCTGGCGTTTCGTGTACCGCTACCAGTTCATCCCCTGTAGCAATTACCACCACCCGCGGAAGTTTGCTTACTTCTACTATGGTCTGGCCCACTGTGGCCAGCACACCGGCTTCAGCCGGGCCAATACGGGTACCGGGTTTAATCAGCACCGTGCCGGCATCCACATCTGAACCTTTTTTATGAATATTCTGTCCCTTCTTCACGGCGCCCTGAATAGTAAAACGCCGGAACCCTTCGTGTTCCGAAGGTGTAAGGTGTTCATACTGAACAACGGTATCTGTCATTTCCGGTAAAATGGCGCCGGTCATCACTTCTATACAATTGGCAGTATTGGAAAGCTGCAGCTGCGGAGTGCCTGCAGCCTGTACATCTTCCACGCCAAAAATATGCTGCCCGCGGGCAAAGCTGTCGTAGTTAACAGCAATACCGTCCATCGTTACACGGTCAAATGGCGGAAAGGGCCTGTCGGCCAGTACAGGCTCCCGCAAAATACGGCCGGCAGCGGATTCAAACGGTACCATTTCAGTACCGGGGTCCCGCACAGTTTGCATCACAGCCTCAAATGCAGCAGCAACAGTCAACATCATTTTGAATTACTTTTGTATCAGGTGAACTTGTTTAAATTTATGCTTTTATGTCCAATGAATCAAGTAATGCTTTTTCACATCTGAACGAGAGCGGCCAGCCTGCAATGGTCGACATCAGCGGCAAACTGGATACTTATCGTATAGCCGTTGCCGAGAGCCGTGTTTACCTCCCGCAGGTGATACGCGACCAGTTCCAGGGACAGGACATCCAAACCCGCAAAGGTGGCGTGTTTCAAACCGCTATCATCGCCGGTATTATGGCCGCGAAAAAAACACCGGAACTCATCCCGCTTTGTCATACCTTACTGCTGGATGGTTGCGATGTACAGATCCACCTCCAAGGAGAAGAAGCCATTATCCGCTGCACCGTAAAAACCAACGGTAAAACAGGCGTGGAAATGGAAGCCCTCACCGGCGCCAGCGTGGCGGCATTGACCATTTACGATATGTGCAAAGCGCTTACCCAGGATATGGTTATCCGGGAAACAAAACTCATCAGCAAAACAGGCGGCAAACATGACTATAACCGGTAATAAAGCGCCACTGAAAGGACTGGTGCTCTGCGGCGGCTTCAGCACCCGCATGCAGGAAGATAAAAGCAGCATTAACTATCATGGGATGCCTCAATGGCAATACCTGGTTACTTTACTGCAATCGTTGCTGCCGGAAGTATACATTTCCTGCCGTGGCGATCAGCAGGAACATTTTGCCGGTTACCCTAACCTGGTACCGGATTCGGTGCCTTTTGGCGGGCCATCCGCCGGATTGCTGAGCGCACACGCGCTGCAACCGGAAGCAGCCTGGCTGGTGCTTGCCGTTGACCTGCCCCTGCTCAGTAAACAAAGCCTGGAACTGCTTATCACCCAACGTGACGTCACCAAAGCGGCTACCACTTTTGTGAGTCCGGTCAACGATTTGCCGGAACCACTCATTGCCATATGGGAACCAGCTGGTTTAATTGCGCTGTTGGAAAATGTAACCGCCGGGAAAAACTGCCCGCGGAAAACCATGCTGAGTAACAGCATCGCCCTTCTTAAAAATCCATATGCAGCAGAACAGTTTAATGCCAACACGCCCGAAGAAAAGGCGGAAGCATTGAAGGACCTGGAGAAATAAGCAACGGGATATTATTCAATCATTGCAGGACTACACAATTTCACCATCTGCAAAAAATTCCTTTTTCCAGATAGGTACCGTTTCTTTGAGGGTGTCTATCGCAAATTCACAGGCGTCGAACGCTATCCCCCGGTGAGCAGAAGCCACTGCTATTACCACTGCGAGGTCGCCGGGATACTTATCCCCAACGGCATGCAGCATGGCCAGGCGCTGTACATCCCATTTTTCCGCTACCTGCGCCGCTATTTTCTGCATTTCAGAAATAGCCATCGCCTCATAACATTCGTAAAATAATTTTAATACCGGCCGTTGTTTGGTGTGATTACGCACGGTACCGGCAAAAATTACCTCTCCGCCGCATTCCGGCGCCTGGATGAAGGCCAGCGCTTCTTCCACGGTAATGGTATCTTTAATATCTATTAATATTTCCATCTCTTAAATACTAAAACTGAAAACTATACTCAACCTCCGCTTACCGGCGGGATCACCGCAATTTCATCCTGGCCGCTTATCTCCTGTGTATCAGCCGCGTACGTCCGGTTTACCGCTATCATCACGGAACGGAGCTGCTGCAACGACGGATATACCTCATACAACCAGGCTTTCAAAGTGGCTACATCTGTAATATGTTCCGGTTTCTCCAGTACCGGCACACCAGCAATATCTTTTGCTGCTCCAAACAATAATATGCCCATACATTGTAAATTGTTGGTTAAAACTACAATATAGCCCGATAAAGTAGTAATTTTAATACGGCAGAAATCAATTTTATGAAAATACGGTTAAGAGGCAACAGCATAAGATATCGTTTGGATAAAGCGGATGTGGAACTCCTGGAAACTACAGGAAAAGTGGAATCAATTACGCATATAGGCGCCGGTGCCCTCCATTTCTGCCTCCGGGGAAAAGATATTTCCGATCCCATCATAAAGATGGAACACGATGGTGTACACCTGCTGCTCCCGCTTCCCCGTCTTGCTGCCTGGTACGCACCCGACCAGGTAGGTTTTGAACTGATCCTGCCCAACGCCGATGGATCATCACTGACTATCCTGGTGGAGAAAGATTTTAAATGTCTTACAGACAGAAATGAGGACGAAAGCCAGTCATTCGATAATCCGATGGCGGGGAAAAACTGCTGATAAATGCTAACAGATGCACATCATCGTATCATAGATTACGTACGCTTGTCGGTAACAGACCGGTGTAACCTCCGTTGCACTTACTGTATGCCGGAAAATATGCATTTTGTGCAACGCAAGGCATTACTTACCGACGATGAAATTTTACGGCTGCTGCAAACTCTCGCAACCGCCGGTATCTCTAAAATAAGGATCACCGGTGGTGAACCTTTTCTCCGGCCGGGCCTGATGACCCTCCTGGAAAAAATAAAAGCCATTCCAGGTATCAGCGAAATAGCTATCACCACAAATGGCGTCTTAACACAGGCATATATCTCTGCTTTGCAGCAACTTGGCATCACGCATATCAACCTGAGCCTGGATACCCTGCAGGCCGACCGCTTTCTGCAAATCACCCGGCGCAACCGGTTCTCCGCAGTAATGGACACCCTGCAAAGCCTGCTGCAACACAACATGGAGGTGAAGATCAACGCCGTGGTAATGGAAAACGTGAATACCGATGAACTCAATGCCTTCACCGCACTTACACGCGATAATGCACTGTCCGTAAGGTTTATAGAAGAAATGCCCTTTAACGGGCAGGGACATACGTTTTCAGGTATCGTATGGAACTATCATAAAATCCTGTCTGTAATAGGCGAAAATTATACGCTGCAAAAAATAGCGGATGCGCCACATTCCACTTCTCTCAATTATCACATCCCCGGCCATAAAGGCAATATCGGCGTAATTCCCGCTTATAGCCGCACTTTTTGCGGCACCTGTAACCGTCTTCGTATATCCGCTACCGGTAGTATGAAAACATGTTTGTATGGCAACGATGTGTTAAACGTAAAAGAGATGATGAGAGATGAACTGCAGCAACATCTTCTGCTGCCGGCCATACAATCAGCCATCCATGCACGTTTTGCCAATGGCTTCGAAGCAGAACAGCATCATACCGAAAAAAATATGGAAAGCATGTCGGTAATAGGTGGTTAACTATTTACTTCAGCAACATCTGCACACCCGCATACAGGATCAGCAACGCCGTAGCACCAGCCACCCACCAGGGATTCAACACTCTCGCACTCAGCCGCGCACCAATTTGTCCGCCGGCAATAACCGCCAGCAGCAAAGGCCCTGCAAACTTCACATCAAACACAATGGCATGCTTTGCCGCCTGGCCGCATAAACCGGCAATAGAATTTACGAGAATAAAAAAACTGCTCAACCCCGCAATATTCTTAGCGGTGTCGTATTTGCCCAAACGCAGCACGGGCGAAAGATAGATGCCGCCGCCGATTCCCGTCATACCGGAGAGCAACCCAATACCGCCGCCAATAATCCCATACGCTACACCATTCCCTTTATTGGCAGGGATAATCGGCTCTTCTTTCTCAAAAAACAAACGGTAGCACATCAGCACCGCCGCCAGCGTAAGCGCAAGTCCCAGCAACAGGAAAAAGGTAGCCTGCTTCATAGGTAAGTAACTGCCCGCAAAAGCCAGCGGCACGCTTACCAGCGACAACTGCCACGCTTTTTTTAAAGGCAGGTGGCCGTTTTTGTAAAAATGATAAACGCCGCCGGTCACCACTGCTACATTACACAGCAAAGCAGTAGACTTCATCAGCTGAAAATCTACTGCCCAGAAAGGCAACGACAAAATAGCCAGGTAGCTGGAACCGCCGCCAAAACCTGCAGCAGAGTAGGCCAATGCCACTATAAAAAAGAGGATACAAAGTTCAGGGATCACGGTTAATAGGTTTGCATCTGGTGATCAATAACACTGGCCCAGGCATGAATACCGCCTTCCACATTGTATATACGGTTAAAGCCCAGTTCCGTTAAACGTTGTGCCACAGCGCGACTTCGCATGCCGTGATGACAAAGCACCGCTACCGGCACATCATCAGGGATAGCAGACATTTGCTGTAATACGCGCCCCATCGGGATATGCACGGATTGCGGAATACGACAGATCTCCCACTCATCATCTTCCCGCACATCCAGCAGCATAAAACGGATATCCCGCTGCAACCAGTCGTTTAATTGCTGTACGGATAAAGATTGTACCCCTTCCAGTTCACAAACTGTTTGCTGGTAGTTTGCCTGCAGCGCCGTGATTTCCCGGTTGGCTGCTACCGGGGTGATATTAAAGGTAAGATGGGTATTGTTCAGGGTATCAATGGTCATCAGTTGATTGCGCAGCGGTGTGCCGATACCGGTAATTACTTTCACTGTTTCATTGGCCATATAACAGCCGATGATACCTGGCAAAACGCCCAGCACGCCTATGTCGTTGCAGTTGAGCATTTCACCGCTTTCCGGCGCCTCGGGGAAAATACAGCGGTAGGTAGCGCCCTCCTGGTAGTTAAATACGCTTAGTTGGCCTTCGTATTTATAGATGGCGCCGTATACCAGTGGTTTGCCGGTAATTACACAGGCGTCGTTCACCAGGTAGCGGGTGCCGAAATTATCTGAACCATCCACAATGACGTCGTATTCCTGGAAAAGCGCCAGTGCATTATCTGTAGTGAGCCAGGTGTCGTGTATCACATGGGTTATCTCCGGATTCAACTGCTGCAGGCGTTTTACGGCCTGTTCTACCTTGGATTTCCCCTGGTCGGCAGTAGTATATAATACCTGTCGTTGCAGGTTGGTGATGGAAACAACATCATGCTCCACAACGCCTATTTTCCCGACTCCCATGGAGGTAAGATATTGCAACACGGGTACACCGAGGCCGCCGGCGCCGATTACCAGCACTTTTGCCTGTTGCAGTAATGCCTGTTTTGCGGAGCCAAATCCTTCCAGTCTTGTTTGCCTGTCATATCTGTCCATACTGCTTCATTTAGACACTAAAATTAATTGTATTCGGAGAAATTTTCCAGGTGTTTTTCGGGAGAAGGATTCCTACACCTCCGGGGTGTTGCGGGCAGCTTGTCAGCGTTTTAACTCCAGGTACATGGTTACCAGGTCTACATAACTGCCGTCTTTCTGCATAATGCCATTGGGCAGGCGGCCACATTCCATGAAGCCGAAATTGCGGTACAGCTGCATGGCTTTTTCATTGGTGGAAAAAACATGCAGGTAAATCAGGCGCAGTGCGGGGCGCGATTCAGTCCACCGCAGCATGGCGGTGAGCAGGCGCCGGCCAATACCCATATTGTTCCATTGCTTTTCCACGGCAATGCCTATCTCCGCGGTATGCGCTTTTTTATGCAAACCGGTGTGGTTTACGTTGATGGAGCCAATGATCTGGTCCTTTACAACGGCTACCAGCAGGAGCTGGTTGGGATTATCGGTGTAAGACTGGATATAATCCTCTTCAGACGCAATGTCCAGCTCCATGGATTCACTGCGGGTAAAGAGCAGGTAATCCGTTTCCCGGGTCAGGCGCTGGAAACTGGCCAGCAGCGCTGCTGCATCATTGTGTTCGGGAGGGCGAATGATGAGTTCGTCGCCGGTGGGCAGGAAATGTTTCATAATAGAATACCGGGTGGAAATTACGAATTCCAAACGACGAATGACGGATTTCAGGCAATTGTTAGCGGGCATTACTCCGTTTACAATCTCCCTGCGAATCCGTCATCCGTTAAAGATTATCCGTAATGGCTTATATCTTGTGGCTGCCGAAATAGGTTTGCAGCACGGTTGGTATCTGTATGCCTTCCGCGGTTTGGTTGTTTTCCAGCAGGCAGGCCATGATACGCGGCAATGCCAGGGAACTTCCGTTCAAAGAGTGCAGCAGCTGCGGCTTACCATTGTTTTCTTTGAACCGTATTTTCATGCGGTGGGTTTGGTAAGCTTCAAAGTTGCTCACAGAGCTTACTTCCAGCCATTTCTGCTGGGCAGCGCTGTATACTTCGAAATCGTAGGTAATAGCAGAAGTAAAGCCCATATCACCGGCGCATAAACGAAGAATGCGGTAAGGCAGCTCCAGCTGGTTCAGCAACGCTTCTACGTGCGCTACCATTTCATCCAGTGCCTCATAAGATTTATCGGGATGTACCAGTTGCACAATTTCTACTTTATCAAACTGGTGAACACGGTTCAAACCACGTACATCTTTACCATAGGAACCGGCTTCACGGCGGAAACAAGGCGTATACGCAGTCATCTTCACCGGCAGGTCGGTATCTTTTATGATCTCATCGCGGTAAATATTGGTCACCGGTACTTCTGCAGTGGGAATGAGATAATAGTTATCCGCCGTTGCATGATACATCTGGCCTTCTTTATCCGGCAGCTGGCCGGTGCCATAGGCAGATGCTTCGTTCACCAGGTATGGCGGCGCATATTCAGTATAGCCGTTGAGGGTATTATAATCCAGGAAGTATTGGATCAGCGCGCGTTGTAAGCGGGCGCCCCTGTTTTTGAAGACAGGAAAACCACTGCCGGTAATTTTGTTCCCCAGCTCAAAGTCAATGAGGTCGTACTGTTTGGCCAGGTCCCAGTGTGGAACGGCGCCTGCATACAGGTCAGGAATTTTTCCACCCTTGCGGATTTCCACGTTTTCTTCCGGCGTTTTACCGGCGGGCACCATCGCAGCGGGCAGGTTAGGAAGTTTCACCAGGGCATCCTGCAATGCTTTTTCGGTGGCATTCAGCTCTTCATTCACAGGGCCGAGGCGGTCTTTCAAAGCCGCTACAGCAGCACGTTGCGCTTCTCCTTCTTCCTTTTTCCCCTGGGCCATCAGTTTACCGATTTCTTTGGATAAACTGTTCACCTGGGCCTGTGTTTCATCGTATTCGAGGGTTAACTTCTTGCGCTTGTCATCCAGCGCCAGCACTTCTTCTACTACTTCCAGCTCCTTGAAATTCTTAAATGCCAGGCGCTCCAATACCAACTCTTTATTTTGACGTATAAACGGTACTTGTAACATGTTGTATGATCAAATTTTAGCAAATATATTAAAATAGCTTAACTCAGGTACTTCCCTACAATGGGCACTCTGCGGCCTACACCAAAGGCTTTGGAGGATACCCGTATAATAGGGCAGAATTGATTTCTCTTGTATTCATTGGTATTCACCATCTTTAAGGCCCGCGAAACCAATGCAGCATCGAAGCCCTGAGCAACTATTTCGCGCGGTCCCTGACGGCGCTCTATGTACTGATAAAGTATCCTGTCGAGGATCGCATAGTCCGGTAAACTGTCGCTGTCCTTCTGATCCGGCCGTAGCTCCGCAGAAGGCGCTTTGTCAATAATATTGGCCGGTATGATCTCTTTCTCCCGGTTAATATATCTTGCCAGTGAATATACCTGCATCTTATACACATCTCCCAAAACGCTCAATCCGCCCGCCATATCTCCATATAACGTACCATAACCGGTAGACAGCTCACTCTTATTGGATGTGTTCAGCAGGATATAACCAAACTTGTTGGATAAGCCCATCAGCAGGTTACCCCGTATGCGCGACTGCATATTTTCTTCTGCCACATTAAATGGCAATCCTTTGAAATAAGGCTCCAGCGTGGTTAAAAACGTTTCGTAAATATCGTTGATACGGATAACATCATGCGGGTTATCCAGGTTTTCGGATAGCGCCACGGCATCATCTACAGAATGACTGGTAGAGTAGGGAGAAGGCATCAGGATAGCCCGCACATTTTCCTTACCCAACGCATCGCAGGCAATAGCCAGTGTTACGGCACTGTCGATTCCGCCTGAAGAGCCGAGGATAGCCTTTGTAAAGCCCATCTTACCAAAATAATCTTTAATTCCCAACACCAGGGCATCATAGATGCGATCAATATTATGGTCAAATACCAGCTCGGTGAGCGGCGTAAAATCAACAGGTTTCACCGGTGGCAAATGGCTGCCAACCAGCATTTCCAACTCCATGCCGCCCATCGCTTCTTCAAAGTAAGGCAGCTCTTTCACTACATTACCCTGCGCATCATAAATGAGGGAGCCTCCGTCAAATACAATTTCCGTTTGGGAACCCACGGTATTGCAGTAATACATCGGGATCTTATACTTCAATACATTGGCGAGAATAATTTCTTTGCGGTCTTCATCATGATCATAATCAAACGGAGAAGCGGAGAGGTTAATCATCACATCCGGCTCCTGTGCAATCAGCTGGTCCATCGGGCAAACACGGTACAGGGGATTATCTCCCAGGTTCCAGATATCTTCACAAATGGTAACAGCCAGCTTTTTGCCTTTAAACGGGATGATATTCCATTCAATAGACGGTTCAAAATAACGGTATTCATCAAACACATCATAGGTAGGCAACAGCGTTTTATGCACCACCTGTTTTACTTCGCCTTCATATAAAAACCAGGCGGCGTTAAACAGGTCTTTGCCCTCCCGTTGCGGGTTGCGGGCCGGACCGCCCACCAGCACGGCAATATCTTTGGTATGCGCTTTTATAACATCTATCGCATGATAGCATTGCGCAATAAAATCTTCAAATTCAAGAAAATCACGCGGAGGGTAACTACATACACATAACTCGGAAAACACTACCAGGTCGGCGCCCTGTGCCTTTGCCGCATGGATGCCGTCGATGATCTTTGCCGTATTCTTTTCAAAATTGCCAATATGATAATTCTGCTGTGCCAGTATAATATTCATGGTAAAAATATTCAATTAAAAAAGAGGGAAAACTAGAAAAATACACCCAGCCGGAGAGCAAAGCTATTCATATTCACCCTTCCGTCGTCCCATTTGCCGTTACGGGTTACGTCCACAAAACCGTTCTGGTAGGTAATGCCTGCCATACCAGTAAGATTGGCGCCCAGCGGATATTCTATGCCCGCTCCTAATAACATGCCTATGTTGATACGGTTCATTTGGGGTAAGATATTCACCTTATCATAGGTTTGCCCCATCGACACTACATCTGCGCGGCCGGTGATAGGAAAATCCAGGTAGGTGCCAAACTGTCCCCAGAAACCGATACCACCTTCATCCGGCAAGGTTTTCAGCTTCAATGCCAGCGGTATTTCTATATAGGAAAGCTTCATATTATACTCAGCAGGATTGGCTTTATAATCGCCTAAACCCTTACCTGCATCATATTTCAGCTTGCTGCCGGCCAGTAATACCTGGAACCCCGACGAAAATGCATAAGTACCTTGTTCGTTCAGCTTAAAATCGGCCATCAGTCCGAAGTTCAGGCCTGCTTTGGCACTGTTCCTGTTTACGCCCGATTCCTGTGGCTTCAGGATGGAAACCATCGGGCTCACTGTAAATCCAAGCTTTACTTTTTCCCTGAAAGAATTACCGCCATATTGCGCCATACCAGCTTTCGCCACTCCCATTATCGCCAGTAAAAAGATGATCTTCTTCATAGATGATGCTAATTCGTAATTTTTTATAATACAAGGTAAATAATAATTTTACCTTAGATGAGTTTTAAGAATGATGCAAAGTTACATTAATAAATATACCCTGCTGATAAGTTGCGTGGCAGCCCTGCTGGGTACCGCAGCCTGTAATTCCGGTAATAAAGCGCCGGACGTTAGTCATATAGCCATGAACGTTAGTTTATCGCGTTTCGACTCCGCCCTGTTTACTATTGATACCAATAATATACAACCCGGACTGGCAAAGCTGCATGAAGCATACCCGGTATTCCTGCCCCTGTATATTACGGATATCCTTAACCTGGGCGCGTATTCCGACAGCAACGCAGCGGTACAGCAACAACTGCACCTGTTTTTAACCACACCCGATTTCCGCCAGCTGGAAAAAGCAGTATCTGCCAAATACGGCAGTCATTCCACACTGAAACCAGAACTGGAACAGTGTTTCCGCTATATCAAATACTATATACCTTCTTTCCGTCCGCCCAGAGTAGTCACTTTTATTTCGGGTATCGCCAACTATGGCGCTATCACAGTGGATTCTATCCTGGGCATTGGTTTGGATATGTACATGGGAGAAGATTTTCCACCCTATGCACAGATCCCCGATTACCCGGATTATATGGTGCACCGGTTTGCCCCTCAATACATTACCACCAACTGTATGCAGGTAATCCAGCAACAGTTGTATCCCCCTGCGCGTAAAAACGGGAACCTGCTGGAACAGATGATGGAGGCCGGTAAGCAACAATATTTCCTGGACAAAGTATTACCGGAAACACCGGATACTATCAAGCTGGGATATACGAAAAGCCAGCTGGACTGGTGCCGGGAAAACGAGCGCATGATCTGGCAGTTTTTTGTGCAGAATAACCTGGTATATTCCAGCGACTGGCAGCAGATCAATCATTTTATTGGCGATGGCCCGTCTACACAGGGTATGCCCGAGGGCGCCCCAGGCAAAATTGCCAATTTTGTGGGCTGGCAGATCATAAAAAAGTATATGAGTGAACACAAGGATGTGACCTTGCAGCAATTAATGGAGTCAAAAGAAGTGACGGAGATCTTCAAAGCCTCGAAGTACAGGCCCTGAGAAAGGATTACAGGCTAAACGAAAACGGGTATTAATTCAGTTTAAAGGGAACGACCATCTGGAACTCAGGAATTTTCACTTCCAGTATTTTCTTGTCCAGCTGGTTTTCCATTTGATAAGTACCGTACATCTTGCCGATCTCAGTCCGTAAATTGGATCCCGAGACGTACTGATAAGTTTCACCTGGCGCCAGCAGTGGTTGAACACCTACAACACCTTCTCCTTCTACTTCACGGTGTGTGCCATTGGAATCAATAATGTACCAGTGACGGCGAAGCAGTTTGATAGGGAAAATGTTGTTGTTCTCAATGGTAATACGGTAAGCAAACATGAATTCGCTTCCAATAGGATTTGAATAATCCGGCTGGTAGAATGTTTCCACGCTGATGGTGATGCCCTCTGTTACCTTCTTAACCATAAAATCAACCTTTAACGTAAAAATAAGAAAAATAAAACCAGTGGCTGGAAATTTTCTGACTTTAACGATTCTTTAGACTATTTCAATATCATCCAGTATAGCAGGATCTTCCTCTGAAGCCCTGGCGGCCACCTCTAAAGTGTTATTATAGTAGCCCCTCCGCAGGTATTCGGACAAATATCTCCATAAAAATCCAAAAAAGCCCAGATGCTGGTATTGTTTGATATGACAAGCTTCATGCCGCATCCAGGCTGTATCCGCTAAAAAGCGTTCCCGGGACGCCCCATGTAAGTGGATGGTGCGTCCCAGGACCATGGCTACAGACTGCACCCGCATGAAGCGGGCGGCTGTTTTGGCTAACCATGAATTTTCACGTATGCGGCATTTTATTTTTTCCAATCTTTCTTCCCGAATAACGTAAATCTACGGGAAATATTGAAACCCCAACGGAATTGGCCCTGTAACCAGGAAGTAGTGGTTTCAGGAATAAACTGACTTTCCTGTATGGCAGTGGAGTTGGTGAAAGTAATGCTGAATACGTGACCACCTGTTTCTATTTCCAGTCCGACGGCCAACGGGTTGTAAAAAGAGATGCCCTTCGCAGATTTGAAATAGTCTTTGCTTTCCTGGGAACGGAACGGATAATAGTATTCTGCCAGAAGTCCCATCCTTTTGCTGAGCTTCAGCCTGCCGGCCGCTCCCAGGGCAAACATATTATTCATGTCCATGTATGCCACGTGATTACGGTGCACATAAGTAGGCGACAGGGTAAGTGATAACTTGTCGCCAAATTTCCTAGATACAATAGCCTGGGCCACATACATGAGCCGGTCGGCCCCGTCTTCAAAATAAGCCGCCGAGGTTTTATCCGTGGCAGAAGGCATCCCGCTGATAACGGCGTTACCAAATACGGCCAGCGATAACGGGATATGGTTATCAGTTGTTTGCTGTAAAAAACGGTACTTCACCAGTCCTTCGTACAACTGCTGCAAATCCCCGCTGCCCTTAGTCCGGCTGATACCCACCATGAGGTCGTCGCTCACCCCATATTCAAAAGCAATGCGGATATCGGTTGAATTATCTGTACCGAAAAACGTTTTGGTCCCGCCAAACTCACCACCGGCATCGCCAAAACGGTGGGTAACACGGAAATCCAGTTCGTGCTTGCGCAGCATTTCGGTCGACTGCCCCTGTACAATGCGGGTACTTTTATAGGTATCCCGCACTTTGGTATGACCGGTGGCCGTAGAATCAAAAAGCTTGTCGAGGCTCTGTGCATGTGCACATACAGAGAGCACACAGCATAATAAGATGGTTGATATATACTTCATGGATTGAATGTTGTTATTTACTGTAAGGTGTATAAACTGCATTAACCGTAACGGCTACTACTTCTGCTACATTCTGCACTACCAGGGAAGGTATCTTGATACCGTGATCGGCTACACGAACATTAAAGGTGGATACAGCGGTAAGCGTTGTGCCCTGTGCAGTAATAGTGCCTTTGGCGGTGTAGCTCTTTTCTACCCCGTGAATATTCAGTGTGCCCGTAATCGTTACCGGGTAAGTGCCGTCTTTGCTGAATTCCGGTGATTCATTGATCTTTCCCTTGAATTCTGCAAACGGATATTTATCACTTTCAAGGTAATTTTCGTTAAAATGCTCCTGCATCAGCTTCTTTTTAAACTGGAAAGAACTGATAGGTACTTTAAAAAAAACTTCCTTCGTTTTTGTGTTAAGTGCAGAAGCGCCTTTATCTGTTTTAGCTTCTATATCCTCCAATGGAGAAGACGAAAAAAATGATAAACGGGTATTTTTGCAGGAGTAAACATCCTGTGCAGATGCAGTAACAACCGGTAGCAGGGCAACTGCAAAAATCAATAAGTATTTCATGTTTATCTTTTTTAGGTTATTGATCCGGAAGCCCTTTTGCGATCCAGCAGGCGATAGAGTCTTTTAAACCCTGGCTGAGTGCAGGAAAAGACATTGATTGTGGCATATCTGCCTGTGGACCGGTTACACGGGCCTCAAAAACAGTACGGTTGGCATTAATAAATGTTTTCAGTTTTGCAGCGGTGGAAAAATCTGCCAGAGCGGGCGAGTTGCCGCCCGGATGACAGCCACGGCTGGTACAGTTAGCTTGTATGATCGCAAAAACGGTGGCTGTTGTGATATGGGCTGCATCACAGTCTACCCCGCCACTTACCGGCGCAGGGGCCTGTTCATTTTTACAGGCAGCCAGCAGCAGGCATGCCATTAAAAAAAGCTTGTTCCTTGTCATTGGTCTTTCAAATTTGATTGTAGATAGTAAGTACGGGATGATGAGAGAATTGGTTGCTTCACAGGCAGATAAAATTCTGCTATATTACATGATTAACCACTTATTTTTGTACCAAATAAGATCTGACCGTGAATATTGAACAACTATACAGCATCTATGAGCAGCATCGCTCCGTACAAACAGATACCCGTAAACTGAAAGCCAATGATATTTTCTTTGCGCTGAAAGGAGGCAATTTCAATGGTAACGAATTTGCCGCCCGGGCGCTGGAAATGGGCGCCGCCTTTGCCGTGGTAGATGAAGCAGCTTATTTTACCATACCGGATAAAATGATGCTGGTAGACGATGCCCTCACCGCTTTACAGCAACTGGCTTTACATCACCGCAAACAATTAAATATCCCGTTCCTGGCCATCACCGGTACTAACGGTAAAACCACTACGAAAGAACTGATCAATGCAGCATTGTCTGCCGGATTAAAAACATATGCCACCATTGGCAATCTCAATAACCACATCGGCGTACCTCTTACTATTTTAAGTATACTCCCGGGCGTAGAAATAGCCGTAGTGGAAATGGGCGCTAACCACCAGCGGGAAATAGCCGGTTATTGTGAAATTGCGTTGCCTACCCACGGCATCATTACCAACATCGGGAAAGCACACCTGGAAGGCTTTGGCAGCGAAGAAGGCGTTAAAAAAGCAAAAGGGGAACTGTATGATTTTTTACGCGCCAACAATGGCACCGTATTCGTATGCAACGATTATGGTTACCTGCTTGAAATGGCGCACGGCATCCCGGAAATTATTACCTATGGCAGCAGCGAAGCCGATTACGTAGGCGAAGCCATCGCCGACAGCGCCTTCCTGGCCGTGGAAGTACGGGGCAGCAGCCAGGTAGGATTTATACAAACACAACTGACAGGCGCTTATAATTTCCCCAATGTAATGGCCGCAGTAGCAGTAGCCAGCCACTTTAACGTGCCGGAATCAGCGATTGCACCGGCTATTGCACATTATACCCCTTCCAACAATCGCTCACAGGTAATAAAAAAAGGCAGCAATACCATTATCATGGATGCCTATAATGCCAACCCCTCCAGTATGAGAGCCGCTATTGAAAACTTTGCCGGTATCCAGGCTGATAAAAAAGTGCTGCTGCTCGGCGCCATGATGGAACTTGGAACAGATAGCGTTAAAGAACACCAGGACCTGGTAAACTTACTGGAACGCACACACTGGGAGGCAGTGGTACTGGTTGGCGGCGACTTTAAAAAAGTTACCCACCCTTACATCTTCCTCGAAAATGCCACCGAAGCCGGAAAATGGCTGCAGCAGCAACAGTACCAGGATACACATATACTTATCAAAGGCTCCCGGAGCACCGGTATGGAGAAAGTGCTGGCCTGATAACCAGGGGCGATTCAGCAGGCAGACCCGAAGCGTTCAAAATATTTGTTAACGATTTCATAATTGTATTATTTTTAATACTTCAATCTGTCATTTGAACTTTACCAAAATCTGAATCGCAATGCACAAAAAAATCTGGCATTACCTTATTAGTATGCTTTGCTGCGTACTATTGATCCCTGCTGCCCTGTTTGCCCAGGAAACAACCGCCGACATAGCCGGTATTATTGTAAGTAAAGAAGGGCCTGTTCCCGGCGCAAGCATTACTGCTACCCATGTGCCCACCGGCACAAAATATAACACCGTTTCCCGGAAAGACGGCCGTTATAATTTACCCAACCTCCGCGTTGGTGGTCCTTATACCTTATCTGTTTCTTATATTGGCTTTAAAGACGAGAAACGCGACAACATTTTCCTGTCGCTGGGACAGGATTTCAAATCAGACATCAACCTGCAATCCAGTACCAGCACCCTCACAGAAATAGTGGTCACTTCTGTAACCCAGAACAAAGTGATTAACAGGGCCCGCACCGGCAGCCAGGAAGTAATTACCCGCTCCCAGATGGACCGCCTGCCTACGATCAGCAGGTCTATGCAGGACTTCACCAAACTCACACCCTCTGCCAACGGCCTGAATATCGGCGGCAGAAGCAATCAGCTGAACAACATCACCGTCGACGGTGCCAACTTCAACAACTCATTCGGTTTGCAGCCCACACTCGGCTCCCAAACAGCATCCCAGCCTATCAGCCTGGAAGCGCTCGAACAGATCCAGGTAAACGTATCTCCCTATGACGTAAGACAAGGCGGCTTTTCCGGCGCCGGTATCAACAGCGTTACCAAAAGCGGTACCAACACGTTCAAAGGAGCCGTGTACACTTACATTCAAACACCCGGATTACAGGGGTTGAAAGTAGGCAACGCCACTGTTCCCAAACCCGACTTTAACTATAACCTGCGCGGCTTCAATGTGGGCGGCGCCATCATCCCCAACAAATTGTTCTTCTTCGTAAGTGCAGAACAGGAAAGGATTAAAGCACCCGCTACCAGCCTCGTAGCCAACAAACCCGGCGGAGTGGCCGGTGGCAACGTATCACAGGCAGTAGCAGATACACTGGATGCACTCAAACAATTCCTGATCAGCAAATACGGATATGATCCCGGCGATTACCAGAATTATACCTACCGCACGCAAAGTGATAAAGTAACACTGAAGGTCGACTGGAACGTGAATGAGCATAACACCTTTACGTTTAAATACAGTTACCTGAAATCATTTAAAGATATTCCTGCCAGCAACAGTGGCGCTCCCGGCGGCGGTGCTGTTGGAAGTGGCCGCCAGCCCAGTGCTACCGGTCTTCCTTTCAGCGGAAGCGGCTATACCATCAACAATAACTTCAACATTTTTATTGCGGAACTGAATACCCGCATCGGCAACCGCGCTTCCAATAAACTGCAGATCGGCTACTCTGCTATGCGCGATTTCAGGAATGCTTTGTCACAAAGCAATTTCCCCCTCGTGGATATCATGAACGGCCAGGGCGCCAGCTATACCGCCTTCGGATATGAGCCGTTCACCTATAATAACAAGCTCAATACCGATGTATACCAGCTGTCTGATATCTTCACCATGTACAAGGGAAAACATGAAATCACGATAGGAACACAAAACTATTATAAAACGTTCCTCAATGGCTTCGCTCCAAACTACAATGGCAACTACCGCTTTAATACACTCACGGATTTTTATGCCAGCGCCAACAGCAACCTGGCAACGGCTTCCCGTTATGCAGTGTCTTATGCAACTACCAAAGACGGATCCTTTCCATACGCAAAAATCAACATGCTGGAACTGGGCGCGTTTATCCAGGATAAGTGGAGTGTTACCAACTTCTTTACCTTCACCTACGGATTACGTATAGACGTACCAGTTATAGGCAGTACATTCTCTAAAAATGATTCTCTCACTGCTTTGACTTTCAGGGATGGAGTAAAGGTAGATGTAGGCCAGGCGCCAAAAACAACACCGCTCCTGTCGCCAAGGATTGGATTTAACTGGGACGTTACACATGACGGCAAAACGCAGCTCCGTGGTGGAGCAGGTTTATTTGCCGGTCCGCCGCCAGCTGTATGGCTGAGCAACCAGGCCGGTAACAACGGCGTACAGTTCGGATCGTTTGTAGCGCAAACAAGTGCCACTGCGCCCACCATTCCTTACCCGTTCAGTTCTGATCCGAATACTTACAAAGCCGGTACAGAAGGACGGTTATCTTCCCAATATAATATAGCCGTTACCGATAAGAACTTTAAATATCCGCAGGTATTAAAAGCAACACTGGCTGTTGACCGACAGTTACCATGGGGCGTAATCGGTACCCTGGAATTCAACTATTCCAAAGATATCAATGCGGTATATTTCCAGAACGTAAACCTTCCTACTGCAGGGTTTCAGCTGGATAGCACCCCCGATCACCGCACACGCTATAATTCTTCCAAAATATACGCAGGCAACAGCCTGAGTAATCCTAATATCAGCGATGCCATCCTGATGCGCAATACCAACAAGGGCTATTCGTATTTTGCCACCATCCAGTTGCAGAAAAACCTGCCTAATCTTTACCTGAGTGCAGCCTATACTTACAGTAAATCTCGCAGTGTAAATGATGGTGGCAGCATCGCACAAAGCAACTGGCGCGATCGCCCCGTTGCCGGCGATCCTAATGCCAATGCTCTGGGCTACTCCAATTACTACATGCCCCACCGTATCATCGCAGCCGCTACCTACCGCTTTACCTGGGCGAAACATTTCGCTACGTCTGTTGGTATTGTGTATGAAGCCGCTCCAAGTATAAACGGACTTTACAGCAACACTTCCTATACTTACAACGGCGACGTAAACAACGATGCTTCCGGTGGTAACAACGACCTGATCTACATTCCAAAAACCAGGAACGATATTAAACTGGTGCCGGTTGGTTATGGCGACAAAACCTACAACCCCGCTACCAATGCAGATAAACGCACCGCAGATATCATCTGGAATCAGCTCGATAATTTTATCAAACAGGATAACTACCTGAGCGGTCACCGTGGAGAATATGCAGAACGCAACGCGGTAGTATTACCTTTCGCCAAACGCATGGACCTGAATATTACACAGGACATCTTCGTATTCAGCGGCAAAGAGAAAACCAAACACACGCTGCGTATCAGTTTCGATATCATCAACTTCGGCAACTTCCTCAATAAGCGCTGGGGTATTTCCAAAATTCCGAACCTGCCCTCTTTCCTGAAATACGAAGGACAATATAAAGACGCTTCCGGCACCGCTACGGCTGCCGCAGCCTACTCCTTCCCTTACCTGGATGCAGCGAACCAGATTCCGCTCACCAGTTCATTCAGAGACAATACCGGCACTATTTCCAGATGGCAGGGACAGCTTGGTATCAGGTATATGTTTAATTAACGCGGGTTTTGTCTTGGCTCAGGATTACGCTGATTATACTGATTATCTGGATTTTTACTTTTAGATTTTATAAAGGATTAAGGGAGATAGAAGCGGATATCCGCTCTTATCTCCCTTAATTATATTATTTTAAGAAAATCTAAAAATCTAAAAAAAATCCAAAAGTAAAAATCCAGATAATCAGTATAATCAGCGTAATCCTGAGCCAAGACAAAACCCGCCCGGGATACAATTTATCGGAGTAATAGTGCGTTAATATTTCTTGAAATTAATCCCTCTATTTGTGAGAAGTAGCTTAAAAAAAAGACCTGCAAGCTAAAAAACCCGCAGGTGTTCATAACCTATGCCAACTTTAGAGTAATCTTTAAAACTTAAACTGTTAGAATCTATAAAGCCTAAGTCTTGTAATATTTTGAGTATTGATGTTTTTTCTATTTTGTATATAAGAGATAACGTAATGGAAAATGTATTTGTTCAAAAATTCGTGAAAAAATTTTGGTCTTAACATTTTGGGCCCTTCTTTCCGGGGTGTCTCTCTATTACTTACGGAGGATAAATTCCTTTGGATTGCTAAAATGGAAAAAAAATTAAAAAAAATATTATTATTTAAATTTTAAATATATAAGTAAATGCTTACTTGATATCCTGGCAAATTTCTATCAAAACCCCGTTGCTGTGCTTAGGATGCAGGAAACAGATCAGCTTATTATCAGCCCCCTTTTTTGGCGTTTCCTGTAATAAAACAAACCCTTCTTCCTGTAACCGTTTCATTTCTGCATAAATATCCGTTACTTCAAAGGCGATGTGATGCATGCCTTCTCCTTTCTTATCCAGGAACTTTGCAATAGCGCTGTCCGGCCCTGTGGCTTCCAGCAATTCTATTTTGGTTTCGCCCTGCCGGAAAAAGGCGGTCTGCACCTGCTCGCTGTCCACCTCCTCCTGCTTGTAACATGGCGTGTTCAGCAGCTTTTCAAAAAGCGGAATGGACACAGATAATTTATTAACGGCAATGCCTATATGTTCTACCCTGAGCATGTTTATAAATATTAATAGTGGTACAAATCCGGTATCCGTACCGCTTTCCGGAATATGCTTAACCCGGTAAAAATAGAACTTATGTTGTAAATTTGTTAGGCCCGGATTTTAATATAAACAGAAAGACATTATGCTGCAGCTGCCCGTTTACCTCGATAATAATGCCACCACTCCCTGCGATCCCAGGGTAGTAGCGGCCATGTTACCCTATTTCACCGAAATATTCGGCAACGCAGCAAGCCGCAGCCACCTCCTGGGATGGGCTGCCGAGGAAGCAGTAGACAATGCCGCGTGAACAGGTAGCCAAACTGATTGGGGCAACACCTAAAGAAATTGTCTTTACTTCCGGCGCCACAGAAGCCGTTAACCTTGCCATTAAAGGAGTGTATGAAACATACGCCGGCAAAGGCAATCATATTATTACTGCCGTCACCGAACATAAAGCCGTCATTGACACCTGCAAACACCTCGAAAAACAGGGCGCACAGGTAACCTGGCTTCCGGTAAACCACGAAGGACTTATTGACCTCAACGAACTGGAAGCGGCTATTACGCCCCAAACTATCCTGATCAGCCTGATGTATGCCAATAATGAAACCGGTGTCATCAACCCCATACGCGCCATCAGCGATATTGCCAGAAAGCATGGCGTATTATTTATGACAGATACCACCCAGGCAGCAGGGAAAATTCCGGTAGACGTAAACGACGATGGTATAGACCTGCTTACCCTCAGCGCCCATAAAATGTACGGTCCTAAAGGAACAGGCGCCTTATATGTGCGCAGACGTTCCCCCCGCGTAAAGCTCACCGCACAGATCGACGGAGGCGGCCACGAAAGAGGTATGCGCTCCGGCACCCTGAATGTGCCCGGCATCGTAGGACTGGGAAAAGCCTGCGAACTATGTATGGAAGAAATGGCGGCCGACACACAACGCATCCTTCCCATGAGAAACAGGCTGGAAAAGGCTTTGCTGAAAATAGAGCAAACATATTTAAATGGCGCCCCCGGCCAGCGCCTGCCACATACCTGCAACCTGTCATTTAAATACGTGGAAAGCGAAACCCTCATGATGGGCTTCAATAAAAAGATCGCCCTTTCCTCCGGATCAGCCTGTACCTCCGCCTCCATGGAACCCAGTTACGTGCTGAAAGCAATGGGCCTCAGCGACGACCTCGCACACGCCTCCCTCCGCTTTGGCCTCGGAAGGTTTACCACAGATGAACAAATAGATTTTACTATTCAAACCATTACAGACGCCGTTTCCCAGCTAAGAACCATCAGCCCCATATGGGAAATGTATAAAGATGGCGTGGACCTTTAAGTCCACCTTTCCCCCGGGTCAACGCCGTAGATACTCCGTACATACTCCCCGTATAAAGCCCCTTAAAAACCTCCCATACAATAGCCGGAAAGGTAATAGCGTTTACCCTATATTTGTATCTTTACTAATATCCTAATCCTTACAAACTGTTCATGCTAGCCATCTTTAAGAAAGAGATTAACCAGTTTTTCAGCAGTGTTACCGGCTATGTAGCCATCATACTGTTTTTACTGGCGAATGGATTAATGTTGTTCGTTTTCCCGGAAACCAGTTTACTGGACACCGGGTATGCCAACCTGGATCCGCTGTTCAACCTGGCGCCGCTTATTTACCTCTTGCTCATACCGGCCATTACCATGCGCTGCTTTGCAGATGAATTTAAAACCGGTACCATGGAATTGCTGAGCACCAAACCACTTACCGGCTGGCAGATTGTAATGGGTAAATTCTGGGGCAGCCTGCTCATTGTAGCCATCTCCCTGCTTCCTACCATCGTTTATTTTTTTGCTATAAAACAATTGAGTGTAGATAACCAGCTGCTTGATACCGGCGGTATCACCGGCTCCTACATCGGGCTTTTACTGCTGGGGGCAACATTCACCGCTACCGGTATCTGGTCTTCTTCTTTAACCAACAATGCCATGATCGCCTTTCTCATTGCACTGTTTACCTGCTTTATACTTTATAACGGCTTCGATGCCGCCAGCAAAATACCGGCGTTCAGCGGCGGAGCCGACTACTACCTGCAAATGGCTGGGATTAAATTCCATTACGCCTCCATCAGTCGTGGTGTAATAGATAGCCGCGATATCGTTTATTTTATCAGCATCATAGGCCTGATGCTCTATCTCACTAAATTATCCCTGCAAAGAAAACTCTGGCAAAACGGTTAATGACCGTCCTTACTAAACAACATGGCTACACGAAAGAAATACATACAACGTGCAATAGCAGTTATACTGGTACTCACGGGCATTAATATAGCAGCAGCTTATTTTCATGGCAGATGGGACCTGACAGCAGAAAAAAGATACACGCTCACCGCCAGCACCCGGCAAATGCTCCGCAAACTGGACAGCCCGGTGGAAATTGAGGTATTCCTCAAGGGCGATTACCCCGCCAGCTTCCGTCAGCTGGCACAATCCACTTCCGAACTGCTGGAAGAGTTCCGCGAATACGGTAAACAAAACCTCCGGTTTACATTTATCAATCCCGGACAGGGGCTGACGGACTCCGCACGCATGAAATTCCTCGGTGAACTCACCGCACAGGGCATCATGCCGTTTAATATGAAAGTGCAGCAGGAAGCCAACGACGGCTTCGCCGAAAAGCTGATCTTCCCCGGTGCACTGGTACATTACAAAGGCAAAACGGTAGGGGTGAATCTCCTGAAAAACCAGGGCGGGCAGGATCCCATGCAAACCATGAACAGCTCGGAAGCGTTGCTGGAATACCAGTTTGCCTATGCCATCCATAAATTGCAGGAAAAGGAAAAACCACTCATCGGGTACATGCTGGGGCATGGAGAATCACTTGGCGCCGAAGTATACGACGCCCTGAGTACCCTTCAAAACAGCTACGGCCTGGATACCCTCACCCTGCAGGCCGCTTCCTACATACCCCGCGATTTTAATGTAATCCTCTTTGCCAAACCGGCAGGCACTTTCTCTGATGCAGATAAATTTAAAATAGACCAGTATGTAATGAACGGCGGCAAAGTACTGTGGTTCCTGGATGAATCCAGCGCCACCATGGACAGTTTACATGAGCACCCGGAATTCTTTGCCATGGATCGCGGGCTGAACCTGGAAGACCTCCTGTTCCGCTACGGCGTGCGCATTAACCAGGACCTGGTACTGGACCTGCAAAGCGATGTAGTGCCGCTGGTAGTAGGCAATGTGGGCAACCGGCCGCAGATACAGCCGATGCCGTTCCCATACTTCCCCATGCTGATGCCTACCAAAGCGCATCCTATCGTAAAAAATCTGGATATGGTGCTGAGCCGCTTCGTAAGTTCTATCGACACTATAAAAAACGACGCCATCCGCAAAACCATACTGCTCACCACTTCCAGGAACAGCCGTACCACACGCCTGCCGGCACAGGTAAGCTGGGACATCGTAAAAACACAGCCCAATCCGCGCGAATACCGCCAGAAATACCTGCCCACAGCCGTTTTGCTGGAAGGGAAATTTACTTCCCTGTTCCGCAACCGCGAAAATCCTGATGCGGTAAACCAGCTGTTTCACGCATCCGGGCAACCTTTCAGGGAATCATCCGATACTATCAACAAAATGATTGTGGTAAGTGATGGCGATGTAATTTCCAATGCCGTATCCCGCAAGGAAGGTCCGCTGCAAATGGGCATCAACGAATTTAACCCGGGCTTTGCCTTTGCCAATAAAGAGTTTTTTCTCAACTGCCTGGAGTATCTCAGCGGCAACAGCGGTATCATGGAAGCCCGGAACAAGGAGCTGACACTGCGTTTGCTGGATGGAGAAAAAATCCGGCAGGAAAAAACCAAATGGCAGGTCATCTGTTTCCTCGTACCCGTTGGGCTGGTTTTGCTATTTGCCATGGTATTCCAGTTTATACGGCAACGTAAATTTGCTGAATAGGCTGAAGTGCTGTAAGACACTGGCTTTCAGGGCATACAACAGTGGCCGCTTCCTGGAAATGGCAACCTTAAACCGGAAACCTAGCTGCCGTTTTCCTATCTTTGCTGCTCATAAAATGCAAATCACGTGGGAAAAACAGAAGTAACATATCTGGTATTTTTTATTGTGATCATCCTGGCAGTAGTATTTGACCTTGGTTTTTTTAGTAAGAAAAATACGAAAACAAGCTTGAAGACTGCCCTGTGGCAAAGCATTTTCTGGGTAGTTTTATCTATGCTCTTTTTTGGGTTCATGTGGCTGGAAGACGGCGCAGAACCCGCCATCAGCTTTTTGAGCGCATACCTGATGGAGAAATCCCTGTCGATAGATAATATCTTTGTATTTATACTCATCTTTAGTTTTTTTAAAATAAAAGAAGAGTACTATTCCAGGGTATTGCTGATAGGTATACTAATGGCCATTATTTTCAGGGCTTTATTTATCTGGCTGGGAATTGAGCTCATAGAAAGATTTGAATGGATATTATACATCTTCGGTGCTTTTCTCATTTATACCGGCATTAAAATGTTTGTCACAAAAGAGGATGACGAATTTAAACCGGAAGAAAATGCGATTTACCGTTTTATGAATAAATACATGCGGGTAACTACAGAAGAGCCGAAAGGCAAATTTGTGATCCGTAAACATAATAAGGCATATCTCACTACGTTATCACTGGTTGTGGTGATGCTGGCAGTAACAGATATCTTATTTGCGGTAGATTCTATACCGGCTGTATTTGCCATATCACGGGATCCGATGGTAGTATATACCTCTAATATATTTGCGGTTTTGGGACTCAGGTCCCTGTTCTTTTTACTGAGGGGAGCGGTAGATAAATTTGATTATCTGCCCCAGGGTATTGCCATCGTCCTGGTTTTTATAGGACTGAAAATGCTGGCAGAGTATTTTTTGCACAAGCACAATATTCATATACCGGTATACGTATCATTGATAGTGATAGTGTTATGCCTGGGAGGTTCCATCCTCTATTCTCTCTATCATCAGAAAAAAGAATTACCGGAAGGAGAAGTGAAGTAAAAAGCAGCGCAGACATTAATTTTGCAGCAGCTAAGTGATTATTCAAACCTGATAAACGTGTATAACGCAGCCAGCATCAACAAAACTTTGAAAGGGGAATTGTTGCAAGAGACCGGATTTTCTGAAATTGACCATCTTTTATTGGACAGCAGGAAGCTCAGCTTCCCCGAAACATCTCTGTTTATTCCATTGGTTAGCCCGCGGCGCAACGCGCATCAATACATTGAAGAATTGTACCGCAAAGGGGTGAGCAATTTTGTGGTGAGTGAACAAGTGCCACTGGAGAAGTATCCTAAAGCCAACTTCATTCTCGTAAAAGACACCCTGCAGGCGCTGCACGCACTGGTGGCCTTTCACCGGCACCAGTTCCATATACCTGTTATTGGCATCACCGGCAGCAATGGCAAAACCATTGTAAAGGAATGGCTGTACCAGCTGCTGGAAAAAGATTACAATATTGTTCGCAGTCCTAAAAGCTATAACTCCCAGATAGGAGTACCGCTTTCTGTATGGCAAATGAAACCGGAACACCAGCTGGCCATCTTTGAAGCCGGCATTTCACAACCCGGTGAAATGGTGAACCTCGAAAAAATTATCCGTCCCACTATCGGCATCTTCACCAATATCGGGGAAGCTCACAGCGAAGGATTCTTAAATATCCGCCAGAAAATAAATGAAAAGCTGGTACTGTTCGCTAAAAGCGATATCCTCATTTACTGCAAAGACTATCTCGCTCTCAATGAGTGTGTGCTGGCCTTTCACAACCAGGTAGGCAAAAAAGAAAACCAGGAAGGCGGACCGGAATTATTTTCCTGGTCACGGAAAACCGATGCCGACCTCCGGGTAACCAGTGTGGATAAACACGATAACCATACCCGTATAGATGCCCTTTACAAACAGGAACCCCTGCATTTCCAGATTCCTTTTGTAGATGAAGGCTCCATTGAAAATGCCATTCACTGCCTGGCGCTCATGCTGTACCTCGGCAAGGAACAAGCCGTTATCCAGCAACGGATGGATCAGCTCAGCAATATCGCCATGCGCCTGGAACTGAAACAGGGAATCAATAACTGCTCGGTGATTAACGACAGCTACAGCCTGGACCTCGGCTCTTTAACCATTGCGCTCGACTTCCTCCAGCAACAGCAGCAGCACGCTACCCGCACGGTTATCCTCAGCGATATCCTCCAAAGTGGCAAAAGCGACGCCACCCTGTATGAAGAAGTTGCAGACCTCCTGCAAAAGAAAGGCATCAATAAATTAATTGCTATCGGTAAAAATATAGGCAGGGAGAAAAAAAGCTTCCAGCAGATAGAAGGCCTGAAAACACAGTTCCTTACCACCACCGATGAATACATACAACAATTCAACGCAGATGATTTTCAGAATGAAACCATCCTGGTAAAAGGCTCCCGCATCTTCCAGTTTGAACGCATCGGCAAACTGCTGGAACAAAAGGCGCATCAAACCATCCTGGAAATTAATCTCACCGCTATTTCCCATAATGTAAAGCTGTACCAGTCGCTGTTAAAACCAAACACCAAATTAATGGCCATGGTAAAAGCGTTCTCCTATGGCAGCGGCAGCTTTGAAATAGCCAATCTCCTACAGTTCCACGGAGTCGACTACCTCGCGGTAGCCTACGCCGACGAAGGAGTGGAGCTGAGAAGGGCCGGCATTACCATGCCTATCATGGTGATGAACCCGGAACCTGCCAGTTTCGACGCCATCCTCCACTGGAACCTGGAACCGGAAATTTATTCCATGCAGATCCTCCTGCAGTTTATGGAGGAAATCACCACAGCAGGCAAAACAGAGTTCCCCGTTCACATCAAGCTCGATACCGGTATGCACCGCCTGGGATTCGTGAAAAGCGAAATTGCCGAACTGGCGCAAATACTCACCGCCACCCCGCTGATGAAAGTGCAATCCATTTTCAGCCACCTGGCTGCCAGTGAAGATCCTGCAAAGGATGCTTTCACACAGCAGCAAGGCCGCCTGTTTTATGATATGAGCCATGAACTGCAGAAAGCATTGGGCTATACTGTAATCCGCCATATTGCCAACAGCGCCGCCATCAGTCGACACCCCGACCTGCAACTGGATATGGTGCGGCTGGGTATCGGCATGTACGGCATCGACAGCAGCAACGGCATCCAGGACCAGCTTCGCAATGTAAGCACCCTGAAAACCACCGTAGCACAACTAAAACGCCTGGAAGCCGGCGATACCGTGGGTTATGGCGCCAAATGGGAAGCCAAAGGCCCGGCAGTGACTGCTACCGTGCGTATTGGCTATGCCGATGGCTACCCACGCAGACTGGGCATGGGCGTTGGTAAAATGCTGGTTCGTGGCAAACTGGCGCCTGTAGCCGGTGTAGTGGCGATGGATATGCTCATGCTCGATGTAACACATATCCCCGACGTATCGGAGGGAGACGAGGTTATTGTTTTTGGCCAGGATTTGTCCGTACAGGACCTCTCTACCTGGGCTGGAACCATTCCCTATGAAATATTAACAGGAATTTCACAGCGCGTAAAAAGGGTATATTTCCAGGAATAATGATATTGCAGGCTTCGACTTTGAAATAAACTATTATTTTTGATAAAATTCTAATATCAGTTGAAATATCGTCACGTAGTATTTATCGTTATCCTGATCCTGGTTATTGACCAGACACTGAAATTCTGGATCAAGACGCATATGTTTATGCAACAGGAGTTTGTGATTTTCCCCAATTGGTTCCGGATCCATTTTATTGAAAATGAAGGAATGGCCTATGGTCTTAAATTCGGAGGCGACTTCGGGAAGATCCTTCTTACCATGTTCCGCCTGGTAGCTGTAGTGGTGGGCTTTGTGTACATGAAAAAGCTCATCAAAGAAAAATACAGTACCGGCCTGCTGATTTGTGGATCCCTGATCCTGGCAGGAGCAGCCGGCAACCTGATAGACAGTATGTTCTACGGCCTTATTTTTAACGATAGTGTAGGGTATGAAGTAGCGAAGTTTATGCCTGCCGGCGGCGGTTATGGCAGCTTCCTGCATGGCCGTGTGGTGGATATGTTATACTTCCCTATCTACGAAGGCTACCTGCCTAAATGGGTACCGTTTAAAGGCGGCGACTACTTCGTGTTTTTCCGCCCGGTATTCAACGTTGCTGATGCAGCTATTTCTACCGGTGTAATCACTATCCTGCTGTTCCAGAAACGCTTCTTCGGAAAACACATGCAGCCTAAAGCCGTTGAACACTCTGATGCTGTAGCAAAAGATCCCGTAACTTAATTATCAACTTATTTATATAGAAAGCGCTCACCGGTGGTAAGCGCTTTTTTTATGCTATTACTTTAAAGCATAGGAAGATGACCGGCAAAATATCCGTCTTTCATCTTCCAAAATCTTCTGAAATTTCCGCAAAATGCCCGAAATTGGATTTATACTAAGATACCCGTAAACCAAAATCAGGATTATTTCACCGGGGGTGTAAACCTATTTCAGGACGTGACAGTGTATAGAGAGTGTATGGGGAGTGTATCATGAGTGTATAGGGAGTGTATAGGAACTATATAGGGACTATATGGGGACTATAACACATACACGAGTCCTAAGTATCCGGGAAGTATCACAGAAGTATCCCCGCATATTAAACATAGTTATAAAGCGACGCCTCCAATAAAAAAATATGGCCTTCCAAGCCTTTCACGCTGAGGAGGTTACAAACGCAAATGCTATTCCCACCGCAGTTCCGGACACACCTTTTTCCAAATAATCACCCCATTTGCTTTGAAATGAAAAATACCCGGATTATATTTGTCTACTAATTCTATAGACTATATGATAATAAATTTTACAAATCATTCATTTTCAGTACGATGTTGCGGCACGACATCGTAAAAAGGTCCCCCTTATCATTTTCTCATTCCAGAATCAATAATGTTTACAGCACATGCAAAAGTTTTTAATGCTGGCAAAATACCTGTTCTTAATATTGGCATTCAGTCCGGCACTGGTACATGCTCAACTTAACGGCTCTTATGTCATCCAGGGCAAAATTACAGACGATCATGGGGCAGCCCTTCCAGGCGCCTCCGTACAAATCAAAGGCACTTCCTTCGGCGCTCAAACAGATACCACCGGCCGTTTTGAAGTAACCACCAATTCTAAATTCCCGCTGAAGCTGGTCATCAGGCTCATAGGCTATCAACCCCAGGAGTTTGAAGTAAAAAGCAGCAGCAGCAAACTGGCCATCCAGTTATATACACAATCACTATTGGTAAATGAAGTAGTGGTGTCCGCTTCCCGTCAGCAGGAAAAACTGCTCCGCTCACCAGTTGCCATCGAAAAACTGGACATCAGGGCGCTGAAAGAAACCCCTTCTTCCACGTTCTACGACGCCCTCGGTAACCTGAAAGGCGTGCAAATGACCACCGCCGGCCTTACCTTCAAAGTATTCAACACCCGCGGCTTCAACGTTCCCAACAACTTCCGCTTTATGCAGCTGGTAGATGGTGTGGACAACCAGGCAGCCACCCTCGGCGTGCCACTGGGTAACGCCATCGGACCTACGGAGCTTGATATTTCCAGCGTGGAAGTTACACCCGGTGCATCTTCCGCCCTGTATGGCATGAACGCCATCAACGGAATGTCCAATCTCATCACTAAAAACCCCTTCCAATACCAGGGCGTAAGCGTATACCAGAAAGTAGCCGTGAACCACGTTGGCGACGACGGTGGCGCAAAATTACTCACGGAAACGGCTGTACGCTATGCACAGCAATACTCTTCCTGGTTTGCCTGGAAAATTAACCTGAGCTACATGCAGGGTACCGACTGGTACGCTGATAACCACAGCGACTTTTCCCCGCAATCCAAAGCCAACCCCGACTTTCCACAACTCAGCGGCGCCAACAACATCGCCAACGATGCATGGAATAAATATGGCGATAACTCCAACCTCCAGGTTATCGATAAAGACGGACGCGCCTACAATGTACACCGCACCGGCTACTGGGAAAAAGATATCGTGGGCGACTTTACCGTTAAGAATAAAAAGGCCGACGTGTCTTTTAACTTCCGCTTACCCCACAAACTGGAACTGTCCGCGTCTTACCGCTACGGGGAAATGGACGGCTTCTTTCAACGTGGTAACCGTATTGGCCTCAGAGGCGTAACTGTACAAAACGGCAAACTCGAACTCGTACACCCCGACTTCACCGTGAGGTCGTACATCTCCATTGAAAATACCGGCGATTCCTATAACATGAATCCCCTGGCCGACAACCTCGAAAAATCATTCAAACCAGATAAAAAATGGCTGGCCGATTATACCTCCGGCCTGAACAATGCGCTCACTGCAGGCTCCGACCTGGTAGCCGCACATGCCGCCGCCCGCGCCTTTGCAGACGCCGGCAGATGGACGCCCGGCACTCCCGCTTTTGATGCACAGGTGGCCAAAATAAAAAGTATCAACGACTGGGATATTTACCCTACTTCCAAGAACCCTGAAAATACCAGTGGTGGCGCCGCTCTCCTGCAAAAGAGCCGGTTCTACCACACAGAAGGTACCTGGAACCTGCGTAAATACATCCATTTCGCGGATGTACTGGTAGGCGCCGATTACCGCACCTATGAAATCATCCCGGACGGTAACAACTTCGTGGATTTCTCCCGCCCCGCCGACAAACGCAACCAACCAGGCGGTAAACACATCTGGTACGGTAAATACGGCGGCTTCGCACAAATCAGCAAAACATTCTTCAACGACGCATTAAAGCTCACCGGCTCCCTGCGCTACGATAAAAACGAACAGTTCGAAGGTAAAGTAAACCCACGCATCGCAGCAGTTTACAGCATCAAAGACAAACATAACTTCCGCCTTTCCTGGCAAAACGGATTCCGCTTCCCTTCACTGTTTGAAGCGTATTCCTTCGTAAACAACGGCCAGGTAAGACGTGTAGGCGGACTCGCATTCATTGAAGAAGGACTGGGTTACTTCAAAAACTCCCTCCTCACCAGCTCCGTAGATGCGTTTGGTGTAGCGGTAAATAAAACCATCAACGCGGAACACATCTCCAAAGATGCTGCCGCCGCAAAAAATGCAGGCGTATTGAAAGTGGCCAACCTGGATCCTATCGTTCCGGAACAGATCACCTCTTTCGAAGCCGGTTATAAAGCGGTACTGCTCGATAACAAACTTTTTGTAGACATAGATGGATACTACAGCTCTTATAAACATTTCATAGGCCAGATTGAAGCAGTAGTGCCTAAAACAGGTAACGTTAACAATCCCGATCAAACAGTGCTGAACCAGATGCTGGATAAGTCTTTACAGGATCGCTACCGCGTATGGACCAACAGTAAATCCACCGTAAACAACTACGGTTTCGCTGTAGCAGTTACTTATGACCTGTATAAAAGCTACACCATCAGCGGTAACGCCAACTACAACAAACTGGCGCAGGATAAAACCAAAGATGATGCGTTGATTCCCGGTTTTAACACACCAGACTGGTTCACCAACGTAAGCCTAGGTAACCGCAATGTGTACAAAAATATTGGCTTCACCGTAGTATGGCACTGGCAGAATACTTTCTACTGGCAGAACCTTTTTGGTAATGGCGACGTGCCTTCCTACAACACTGTAGATGCGCAGATCACCTACCGTGTACCAAAGATCAAAACATCCTTTAAACTGGGCGCTTCCAATATCCTGAACTCCAAGTACTTCCAGTATGTGGGAGGTCCCACTATTGGCGGATTATACTACCTGGCGTTAACATACGACAATGTGTTCCAGCGGAAATAATAAATAATAGTTGCTGAGATACAGGGATGCAGCGATATCGCTGCATCCCTGTCTTTAAAAAACTACCTAAAAATAACTGGTATGACTATACGTACAACAGCCGTTGCAGGCACCGTTACCGAAAAGCCGCAGTCCTCCTTCAAATGGTGGCAGATAGGGGTTGTATCGTTGTTGATAGTCACCGCGCTGATTGCCCTTTATTATTACGAAGTACCGGATGCCGTACAGGGAAATGTACGCCGGTTCTTTCACTCTCTCTTTACAACAGAGCTGCTGTTTTATATTGTGGTGGGATTATGCGCGCAACTGGTAGACGGCGCATTGGGTATGGCATACGGCGCTACCTCTTCTTCTTTATTACTGGGACTGGGCGTATCGCCTTCAGTAAGCAGCGCCAGCGTGCATGTGGCAGAAGTATTTACCACCGGCGCTTCAGGGTTTGCACATTTTAAACTGGGCAACGTAAATAAGAAACTGTTTTTATGCTTGTTGATCCCGGGAATGATCGGCGCCATCTCCGGCGCTTACCTGTTATCCGACAAGATTGACGGGGATGTGATAAAGCCCTTCATCAGCGCATACCTGCTGATACTCGGTATTATAGTTATCCGGAAAGGCATCCAGAAAAATAAAAGAAAAACCAAAACAAAAAGACTCGGACCATTGGCGTTTGCCGGGGGATTTATGGACGCCATCGGCGGCGGAGGCTGGGGCCCCATTGTTACTTCCACCTTGCTGAGTAAAGGCCGTACCGTACATTATACCATCGGTTCCGTAAATGCAGCAGAGTTCTTTATTTCCCTTTCCAGCGCTGCCACCTTCCTGATCTTCACCGGTATCTCCAGCTGGCAGGTAATTGTAGGCCTTGTAATCGGTGGTGTGATCGCTTCTCCTTTTGCTGCCATCCTGGTGCGGAAAATAAAACGGAAACCACTGATGATTATGGTAGGCGTCCTCATTATTATTCTGAGCCTGCGTACAATTGTCGCTACGCTACTTCACCTCGTTTAACAATATGCCTTCTTTTTCAAAACTACGTATATTGTTCAGCGTTACCTCTGCTATTTGTGTGAGCGCTTCTTTTGTAAAGAAGCCCTGGTGGGCAGTTACCAGCACATTAGGGAAGGTAGTTAATCTTGATAGTACATCGTCCTGGATAATACTTCCGGAGAAGTTCTGAAAAAACAGGTGTTCTTCCTGCTCATATACATCTATTCCAAGTGCGCCGATATGGCCATCTTTAAGCGCTGCCACCACTGCAGCCGTATCTATTAATCCGCCGCGGCTGGTATTGATCAGTACTACGCCCATCTTCATAGATGCAATAGCATTCGCATTGATCATGTGCCGTGTACGCTCCATCAGCGGGCAATGCAGCGATATCACATCCGACTGTGCAAAAATAGTATCCAGCGACACATACTTTACGCCTGATTCCAGCAGTTCTTCATTCTCATAAATATCATGCGCATACACCTTACAACCGAAGCCCAGCATGATCTTGCAAAACACTGAACCGATATTGCCTGTCCCCACCACGCCGATTGTTTTACCAAAGAGATCAAAACCTTCGAGTCCGTTCAGTGTAAAGTTGCCATCACGTACACGGTTATACGATTTATATATTTTCCGGTTCAGCCCCAGGAGCAAGGCCACCGCATGCTCCGCCACCGCATGGGGCGAGTAGGCCGGCACCCGCACTACCTTTATACCGGCTGCTGCTGCAGCCTTGAGATCTACATTATTAAACCCGGCGCAGCGCAATGCAATAAGACGTACGCCTTTTTGCTGAAGCACGCTGATCACAGCAGCATTCACCTTATCATTCACAAATACGCAGATCACGGGTTCATCTTTTATCAGGGCGGCATTATCTTCATTTAACTGCACTTCCAGGAAACGGAAACGGTGCTCCTCCTGGTGGTTACCCTGGTTGAAGTAATGAATATCGTATGGCTGCGCGCTGAAAAAGACTATATCCATGATCGTGGTACTTGTTTGCATTGAAGGTAATAAAAAAAGAGTCCCGTTATTGGCGGGACTCTTTTCTTCCATAAATATGATCTGTTATTACTTGATTTCTCCTACCATGTTTGCTGGTACTACCCATTCATCAAATTCAGCCGGGGTCACATAACCCAGTTTCACGGCCATTTCTTTAAGGGTAGTTCCTTCCTTGTGGGCTTTCTGCGCAATTTCGGCTGCTTTGTAGTAGCCAATTTTGGTATTCAGTGCCGTTACCAGCATCAGGGAATTTTCCACATGTTTTTTGATATTGGCTTCAATAGGTTCGATGCCTTCTGCGCATTTATCATTGAAGCTTACGCAGCCGTCGCCGATAAGGCGTGCAGAGTGCAGGAAGTTGAAGATCATTACCGGCTTAAATACGTTCAGTTCAAAGTGTCCGTTGGAACCTCCGATACTGATAGTAACATCGTTACCCATTACCTGGGCAGCAATCATGGTGAGGGCTTCGCACTGGGTTGGATTCACTTTACCCGGCATGATAGACGATCCCGGTTCATTGTCGGGAATATGAATTTCGCCGATACCCGCGCGTGGGCCGGAGCTCAGCATGCGTATGTCGTTGGCTATCTTCATTAAACTTACCGCCACTGTTTTCAGCGCACCATGTGCTTCTACGATGGCATCGTGTGCGGCCAGGGCTTCAAATTTATTTTCTGCCGTAATAAAAGGTAAACCGGTTAACAGGGCGATATTCTTTGCCACATTTTCGGAATAGCCTTTTGGCGTATTGATGCCGGTGCCTACTGCAGTGCCACCCAATGCCAGCTCGCTCAGGTGAGCCAGTGAATTGTTGATGGCTTTCAGGCCGTGATTCAACTGGGCTACATAGCCGCTGATTTCCTGCCCGAGAGTAAGCGGGGTGGCATCCATAAAATGGGTACGGCCAATTTTCACTACGTTTTTAAACGCTTCTGCCTTTTTCGCCAGCGTGTCGCGGAGCTTTGTGATGCCGGGAATGGTAACTTCCTGCAGCATTTTGTAAGCAGCGATGTGCATAGCAGTAGGGAAGGTGTCGTTGGAAGACTGTGACTTGTTCACATCATCGTTGGGGTGAACAAATTTGTCTTTATCAGTAAGCTGACCGCCATGAATTACGTGGGCGCGGTAAGCCACCACTTCGTTTACGTTCATGTTAGACTGGGTACCGGAGCCTGTTTGCCATACTACCAGCGGAAACTGATCGTCCAGTTTACCTTCCAGGATTTCATCGCAAACCTGGCCAATCAGGTCACTTTTTTCCTTGGGCAGTACGCCTGCTTCGAGGTTAGTGATAGCTGCCGCTTTCTTCAGGTAAGCGAATGCCTTGATAATTTCCTTCGGCATTTTGTTGATATCCTGCGCGATCTTGAAATTTTCAATGGAGCGCTGTGTTTGAGCGCCATAATAGGCATTTACAGGCACTTTAACCTCGCCCATTGTGTCTTTCTCTATTCTGAATTCCATGACTTAAACTTTTAAGGCTACAAAAGTACGGCTTTACGGGTTGGGCTGCAAGCTATTCCCCGGTAAAATTCGCCTGTCTTTTCTGAATAAAGGCAGCAGCGCCTTCCTGCAGATCTTTTGTAGCGAAGCAGGCCCCGAATTCCTTCAGTTCCAGCTCAAAGCCGTCCATGTCCTTATCCAGTGCGGCATTAGCGCATTTAATCACGCGGGCTACTGCCAGCGGCGCTTTTGTTTGTATTTTTTGTAAGATGGATTTCGCTTTGGGCAGTAATTCTTCGAGCTTTAAAACATGGTTCACCAATCCCCAGGCCTGTGCTTCTGTGGCATTGATCATGTCCCCGGTGAGCATCAGTTCCAGGGCTTTTCCCTTTCCTATGAGCTGCGTAAGACGCTGTGTACCGCCATAACCCGGAATGAGCCCGAGGTTTACTTCCGGCTGGCCAAACTTTGCGTTGTCGCTGGCAATCCGGAAATGGCAGGCCATCGCCAGTTCGCAGCCCCCGCCCAGTGCAAAGCCGTTTACAGCGGCAATGATGGGCTTAGGGCTGCTTTCTATACGCTGGAAAATTACATGCCCTTTCTTGGCCAGTTCTTCTCCTTGTTTATCTGATAAAGTAAGAAACTCGCTGATATCTGCACCTGCCACAAAAGCTTTTTCACCTGCACCGGTAATAATGGCGCCCTTGATTTCCCGGTTGCTGTATATTTCATCTACCGCCAATGCCAGGTCGGCCAGCACCTGCTGGTTGAGGGCATTCAGCTTTTCCGGGCGGTTGATCGTAATCGTGAGGATATTGTTTTCCAATTGTGTGCTTAACGTCTGATACATGTGCCGTATTTTAGTTTATCAATATTAAGCAATATTCAATAACCTAACGAATCAGCCCGATAGCCGCCTCCCCTCATTTTGGTGATAACCGCTATCGACAAAAAAAACCGGAACCAATTTTACAATTAGTTCCGGTTTGCTAAAAATAGCGGATATATTTCTTAATAGTTCACTTCAAACTCTGCTTTGCCATTTTTCATCTTCATATAGTGTCTTTTCTTCTTTACTTTAAAATAATCGATACCGCTGAAGTTATAATTGAGCGTAACGAACATCATATTTGCTTCTAAGTTTTTATATGGATAAACGGAATTACCGTCTTTATCTTTTGTTTTAAAGTCTTTGTTAAAGAAATTCTGCGGGTAGTATTGCACTTTCAGTCCGAAGCCGGGGTTAATGCGGAACCCGGCAAAAAAGGAGGGCATCAGCAGCGGTGTACGGTCGCTGAACCATTCATTGAACTTATGGACTTTATCACCATCTACAAATTGTTTCTCTTTATAATTAACGGCCAGGTCTATTTCTCCACCGGCAAAAAAGAAGAAGCTGCCGGAAGTCACATCACCTATCTTTATCCCCAGCGGAACACCAAGGGTATACACCCGCTGTTTAAGCTTCAGAGAGTCGGTAGGTTTGGAGATCAGACCAATATTTTTGATATTGATGCCCGTAAAAACTCCAAAGTTTTTAGAGAAGTCTTTATTAAAGTTAGAGCCAACATTAAGAAAGAGGGTAAACCGGGGGATGTTGCGCAGGTGCTCCCCGTTTTCTTTCATAGAAGCAAAGGACAGCAGGGGGCCGTCGCCACCGTGGGTTACGTATACCCCTTCCCGGTGTTTGGGATATTTTCCGAAAATGATGGAAAAAACGGTTTTCCCGGTAGTAGTATCGGGGGCAGCAGCATTGGCTGAATCTTTTTTCTCCTGGGCAAATACATTACAACACAACATCAACAGTAACAGGAATAACGGGCACAACTTACATTTCATAAAAACGGGTGTTATGGTTTTTAGATATTTGGTGGACTATTTCCATTAAAGACGACCCGGTTTAGAAAATGTTACGGCAACAGGGAAATATTTTTAAAAATTCCTATGACTGGCCACCCAGCTGGTGATATACTCGGAAATATCTTTGGTGTTGGTGCCGGGAGGGAACAGTTTTCCTACCCCCATTTCCTGCAGTGTTTCCATATCGGCATCGGGGATAATGCCGCCACCGGTCAGCAGTACGTCGTTCATACCCTTTTCCTTCATCTGGGCAATGATCTTGGGGAATACGGTCATATGGGCGCCGGAGAGGATACTGATACCAATAGCATCCACGTCTTCCTGCAGGGCTGCATTCACCACCATTTCCGGGGTTTGGCGTAAACCGGTATATATTACCTCCATTCCGGCATCCCGCAGTGCTGCCGCAATTACTTTTGCGCCCCTGTCGTGGCCATCCAGGCCTACTTTAGCTACCAATACACGAACAGGACGATTTAACGGGTTGACCATACCATTATCATATTAAGGAAGTAAATGTACGAAAAAGCAGAAAGCTTAAGCTCTCGGCTTTTTTGTACATTTGCCGTCCAAGATAAAATCATTATGAGCGAAGAAAGATCCCTCAATTTTATAGAACAAATTGTTGAAGAAGACATAGCGAACGGCGTTAATGACGGAAGGGTACTGACCCGTTTTCCGCCAGAACCTAATGGCTACCTGCATATAGGTCATGCCAAATCCATTGTGCTGAACTTTGGACTGGCCCAGAAATACAATGGAAAAACCAATCTCCGCTTCGATGATACCAACCCGGTAACAGAAGATACTGAATACGTGGATTCCATTAAAGAGGATATCCGCTGGCTGGGATTTGAGTGGGAAAAGGAATTGTATGCCTCCGACTATTTTGAACAACTTTACGCATTTGCCGTAAAAATGATAGAAAAAGGACTGGCCTATGTAGAAGATGCCAGTGCCGATGAAATTGCCGCAGCCAAAGGTACCCCCACCGTACCCGGTACGCCCACGCCGGCCAGAAGTCGCTCTGCAGCGGAAAACCTGGACCTGTTTGAGCGGATGCGCAAAGGCGAATTCAAAGACGGGGAAAAAACACTCCGCGCCAAAGGAGACCTGGCTTCCCCCAATATGCACATGCGCGACCCGCTCATGTATCGCATTAAACATGCCCATCACCATCGTACCGGCGACAAATGGTGCATCTACCCGATGTATGATTTTGCGCACGGACAGAGCGATAGCATCGAACATATTACCCATTCCATCTGTACGCTGGAGTTCATCCCGCACCGCCCGCTGTACGACTGGTTCATCAAAGAACTGGAGATCTTCCCCAGCCGCCAGTACGAGTTTGCGCGTTTAAACCTCACCTATACGGTGATGAGTAAACGAAAACTGAAACAACTGGTGGAAGAAGGTCACGTAAGCGGATGGGACGATCCCCGCATGCCTACCATCAGTGGTCTGCGCCGCCGCGGCTACACCGCCGCCAGCATCCGCCAGCTCTGCGAACGCGTAGGTGTACAGAAACGTGACAACATGATTGAACTCGGCCTGCTGGAATTCTGTATCCGCGAAGAGCTGAACAGAACCGCCAACCGCGTAATGGCAGTGCTGGACCCGGTAAAGCTGGTGATCACCAATTACCCGGAAGGACAGGTAGAAGAAATGGCTGCCGATAATAACCCGGAAGATGAAAACGCTGGCTCCCGCACGCTGCCTTTCAGCAATACCCTGTACATTGAGCGGGAAGACTTCATGGAGGCGCCTCCTAAAAAGTTCTTCCGCCTCGGTCCCGGCCTGATGGTACGACTGAAAAATGCCTATATCATCAAAGGCGAAAGCTTTGAGAAAGATGCCGATGGCAATATCACTACCATTTACGCCACATACCTGCCCGAAAGCAAAAGTGGCGGCGACCAGAGCGGCTTAACCGTTAAAGGTACCATTCACTGGGTAAGCGCAGCACATGCCGCTACCGCTGAAGTGCGGATCTACGACCGCCTGTTTACCGCGGAAAATCCACAGGCAGAGGAAGCCGACTTCAAAACGCTCATCAACCCGGATTCGCTGCACATCATCAAACAGGCGTATGTGGAACCAGGACTGCTGCAGGCTGCCCCGGGTGAACGATTCCAGTTCCTGCGCAAAGGCTACTTTGTGGTGGATAAAGACAGCACGCCGGAAAAAATAGTGTTCAACCGGACCGTAACGCTGAAAGATGCCTGGGCAAAAGAAAACGCCAAAGGGAAATAAATATTTTTAAAAAAAAAGTGAAGGCCGGGCAGTTACTGTCCGGCCTTTTTATGTGTATAATTATATGTATTTTTATTTACAGTAAATCACTTATATGTCCAAAACTAATATAGACTTAGACGATAAGCTGATCAAAGAAGCGATGAAGCTTAACAAGGGTAAAACCAAAGAGGAAGTGGTAAACGAGGCGCTGAGGAAGTATATCTTAGGTATGAATCAGCGTAAATTTTTAGATCTGAAGGGAAAGATTGAATGGGATGGAGATTTAAACGAAATGCGAGGTAAATAATGCGACCACTACTCTTCGACACATCCGTTTGGATTGATGCTTTACGGCGGAAGGAAACACCACACCAACCTGTTAACTCATTACATCGATAATGATTTTGAAATTCCGCTTATTCCCATTGTTGTTCAGGAATGCCTGCAAGGAATAAGAGATGATAACCAGCATCAGAAAGTAAAGGAAACATTCCGCCGTTTTACAAGACTGGAAATAGCGCCTATAGCAGCCGCTATAGGCCCCTCCTCCTTATTCCCTTCACTCCGCAAAAAAGGTATTACCATTCGCAAAAGCAACGATTGCGTAATTGCTTTTTATGCCATGAGCTTTGATCTGGAAGTGGTGCACAACGACAGCGACTTTGAGCTGATCAGCACGCACTCGGAATTAAAAACATGGAAAAATAAATGAAGGCTAAGCGACTCACGTCGCTTAGCCTTCATTTATTTGAAACTACTAACAATTCTACTTAAACGCTGCCAGTCCCTTTGCAATCCTGTTACGGGTTTCCGCTACACCGAGCGTGGCCACGATATCAAATACAGGAGGGCCGAATTTACCGCCGGTCAGCATAATGCGGAACGGCAGTTGTACATCTCCCATTTTAAGATTCTTTTTCAGCAGCCAGCGCTTTGAAGGCAGTTTCCAAATCGGCTGCTGCAGCAGCAGATAACGATTCCAGCTGTTCAGACCAGGTATGGAAAAATGCTTCTTTATCTGCATTCCATTTTGGTTTTACAGCAGCTTCATCATAGCTGTCAGGGCTTTGGAAGAAGAAAAATCCGTGATCCCATATTTCATTCACAAAATAGCAGCGCTCCTTTACCAGGCCAGCAACGGTAGCCACATAAGCAGGATCGGCGGTAACACCTTTTTCATCCAGCACCGGCTGGAACAAGGCTGCCAGGCTTTCATTGTCTTTGTGGTGAATATACTGGTGGTTAAACCATTTGGCTTTTTCAAAATCGAATTTAGCACCCGCCTTATGCACGCGCTCCAGGGAGAACTTTTGGATCAACTCCTCCAGGGAGAAAATTTCCTGTTCGGTACCATCATTCCAGCCCAGCATCACCAGCATATTAATAAATGCTTCCGGCAGGAAACCGCGTTCACGGAAGCCTTTCGTTACTTCTTTACTCACAGGATCTGTCCAGTTCATGGCGTATACGGGGAAGCCTAAACGATCGCCGTCACGTTTGCTCAGTTTACCATTGCCATCCGGTTTCAGGATCAGTGGAAGATGCGCCCATTGCGGCATATCCGCTTCCCAACCCAGGAATTTCCAAAGCAGGAGATGTACCGGCGCCGAAGGCAGCCATTCTTCTCCGCGGAAGGCATGGGTTATTTTCATGAGATAATCGTCCACTACCACAGCAAGGTGATAGGTAGGCATACCATCTGCTTTCAGCAAAACTTTATCATCTACCTGCGAAGTATGGAAGGTAACTTCTCCGCGAACCAGGTCGGTAAAAGTAACTTCTTCATTGGCAGGCATATTTATACGGATAACATGTGGCGTATCCTTCGCCAGCAGGTCCTGTACTTCAGCATCGGAGAGCGTAAGGGAATTACGCATTTTGGCCCTTACAATATGGTTGTATTGCGGAGAAGGATTCTCCGGCGTTTTCAGGCGCTCACGCATACTTTCCAGTTCTTCGGGGGTATCGAAGGCGTAGTATGCATGGCCGGCTTTTACCAGCTGTTCCGCATATTGACGGTATAAGTGCTTGCGCTCACTCTGACGGTAAGGAGCAAACGGTCCGCCTGCTTCCGGGCTTTCATCAGGAATAAGGCCACACCAACGCAAACATTCATTGATATACTCTTCCGCGCCGGGAACGTAACGGGTTTGGTCTGTATCTTCTATACGCAGCACAAAATCGCCGTTATGCTGCTTTGCAAACAAATAGTTGAACAATACAGTGCGTACACCTCCAAGATGTAAGCCACCAGTAGGACTGGGCGCAAAACGCACTCTTACTTTTTTGTGATCCATAGGCCGCAAAGATAAGGATTTAGCTTTTAGGTGGAAGTTATTGCCAGGGAGATAATTGGGAGATTAAAATTTTTTAATACGAAGCCCTGCTAACAGACATTAAGTATATTGCAATACTAAAGCTCATCGCTAAAAAGCCAAAGGCTATATGTTCTATCTTACTAAAACTCCCGGCATCCTGAAAGCCTTATACAAAAGCTGTGTCTGGAATCTGTCCCCAGCAGGGAATAAGGTATATCTTACTTTTGATGATGGTCCGCATCCGCAGGCAACGCCCTTTGTGCTCGAGCAACTGGCAAAGTTCAATGCCAAAGCTACTTTTTTCTGTATAGGAAAAAATGTACTGGAGCATCCCGCTATCTATCAGCAGATACTGGAAGCAGGGCATACTACCGGCAATCATACCCAAAACCATTTGAACGGATGGAAAACCAATACCGGAAAATATATTGAGAATGTGCTGGAAGCAGCAAAATATATTGCCTCTCCATTGTTCAGACCTCCCTATGGCAGGATCACTCCCTTCCAGATCCGTCAGATCAGGAATAAGATACCGGGCGCTAAAATTATTATGTGGGACATCCTCAGTGGCGATTTTGATACGCAAATCAACGGGGAAGCCTGTGTGCAGAATGTAGTATTCAAGTTGCAGCCGGGATCTATTGTGGTTTTTCACGACAGCGCCAAAGCCTGGGACCGGCTGGAGTATGCGCTGCCACGGGTACTGGAGTATTGCAGGAAGCAAAAATTTGAAGTAGCCGCTATACTATAATAACTGTTGCTGATAAACTCATTTATCAGCAACAGTCAAGAGGTTTTATAATTTAATCTCTTTGGTTTTATCTCCCACAGTAATCGTAATGGGATCGGTACATTTACCATTACCATAATCAATTACCCCGGTTACTTTATCAAATTCAACCTTCAGTTTTCCTTTAACGAAGTGCTGGCAGTCAAATATTTTCACCAGTGCTTCCTGTGTTGTAAAAGTGGCCGTAACACCAATTACAGGTCCTTTTTCATAAGAAATGCTGGCTGTTCCCTCCACGGTAAACACATCATCAGAAGGATTTAACAACGGTGTTACCGGGTCAAAACCTGCTGTTTGCTTAATGGTTTTCTTACTGGCGTAGTTGATTACAATGGTATCGCTGAGCGTTACTTTTCCGTTAGTTAACTCGGTGGTATACTGGATACCGGTTGTTGCGCTGTAGCTCACGCCACTGATGGTAAAGCGGCCTTCTACTGATTTTCCATTGAGTTTATAACCAACCGGCTCCACCAGGATGATTGAAGCAGGATTAAATAACGGACCGCTGAAAGTAACATTCAATATGCCGCTGCGGAATACGCCATACCTGTCGAGGCACGATTCCCCAAAATCAATCTTTACTTTTTTGGGCCACTGGTCGGGATTGGTGGCATCCATTAGTTCCGCTACCGGGCAGGAAGTGGAGGCCGTATTGGCCAATGCATTGTTTACGTTATCTGCCTTGCGGGCGGTAAACAAACCCTGCGTAATAGCTACTTCCGCCACTGTTTCAAACAGTCCGCTGTACATAGCACTGGCAGCCGCCTCGTGTTGCGAAGCAGCAATGGTATTGTTATCTGATTGGTTATTCGGTGCTGTATCTGTGGTTACTTCCTTCTTACAGGCAAAGAAAATGGTGACTACCGCCACGCTGGTGAAGGTCCACGCCAGCACACGATTGGTACTGAAATAGCTTTTCATAGTTTAGGTTTTATTAGCAATTAGGTTTTTCGGTCTTTACCTTTACAGAAATAAAGATACCGTTTAAATATTAAAGAAATTACAAATTTAATAAAATAATTATTATGCTTTGGATGGATACCCACACGCACCTTTATTCTGAAGAATTTGAGGCCGACCGGGACGAAATGATAGCGCGGGCCATAGCAGCGGGGGTAGATAAACTGTTGTTGCCGAATATAGACGAGAGTTCCATTGAAGGGATGCTGGCGCTGGAAGCCAGGTATCCCGATCATATTTATGCCATGATGGGAATACACCCCTGTTATGTAAAGGAAGCCGTAGATGAGCAACTGGACCTGGTAAGAGCCTGGTTACAGCAGCGGCCTTTCCGGGCGATCGGGGAAATAGGACTGGATTTTTACTGGGATAAATCCCTGCTCATTCAGCAATACAAGGCTTTCCAGGAGCAACTGATGCTGGCGCGGGAGTATGGGTTGCCCGTATCCATTCACAGCCGGGAAGCTACACGGGAATGTATCAATGAAGTAAAGGCATTGCAGGATGGCCGTTTAAGCGGTGTTTTTCACTGTTTTTCAGGCACCCTGGAAGAAGCTAAGGAAATCATTGACCTGGGCTTTTACCTGGGCATAGGCGGGGTAGTTACCTTCAAGAAGTCCGGTTTGGATAAGCTGCTGGAAGAAATAGACGTGGCGCATATCGTGATGGAAACAGATGCACCCTATCTGGCGCCGGTTCCTTATCGCGGTAAACGCAATGAAAGTGCTTACCTCCCGCTGGCAGGTGAAAAGGTGGCAGATATAAAAAATCTAAAAATAGCAGACGTTGCAGCTATAACAAGCAGCAATGCCCGGAAATTATTCAAAATGCTCTAACTGTTTAGTGAATACCTTTGCAGGCAATGGCTACTAGCACAATGAGTAAAATTCTGATAATTTACACGGGCGGTACTGTAGGTATGATCTACGACGATAAAACCAAAGCACTGCGCCCGATCGGCTTCAATGAAATAAGAAATAATTTACCGGAACTATACCGGATGGGCATCGATTTTTATGTGTACGCATTTAATCCGCCTATTGATTCATCAGACATGCAGCCGGAGATATGGGTGGAACTGGCCAGTATAATTGAAGACCGGTACGACCGGTACGATGGTTTTGTAATTCTGCACGGATCCGATACAATGGCCTTCACGGCGTCCGCCCTGAGCTTCATGCTGGAAAACCTGTCGAAGCCCGTTATCTTAACCGGCTCCCAGCTTCCCATCGGGAAAATACGTACAGATGCCAAAGAGAACATCATTACAGCGATGGAAATAGCCTGCAGCAGGCATAATGGCACTGCCATCTCTATGGTACCTGAAGTATGTATTTACTTTGACTTCTCCCTGTTCAGAGGCAACCGTTCCAAAAAATATAATGCGGAAAAATTTGAGGCCTTCTATACCATGAACTATCCTCAGCTTGCGGAAGCCGGCATTGATATTAAATTCAAGCATCAGTTTATTTTACCGCCGCCTACACAACCACTGAAGGTGCATAAGGAACTGGAAACAAATATCACCGTACTGAAATTATTCCCGGGCATTACCAGGAGAGCTGTAGAAGCCACACTGGGTGTATCCGGTTTGAAAGGTGTGATCATGGAAACCTTTGGCAGTGGCAACACCAACACACAGCCCTGGTTTATTGAGAGCATAAAAAAAGTGATTGATCATGGCGCCATTGTAGTAGACATTACCCAGTGTGATGGCGGCTCTGTGGAGTTAGGCAAATATGAAACCAGTCAGCATTTAGTGGAAATTGGTGTAGTGAGCGGGCATGATATGACCTTTGAAGCAGCAGTCACCAAACTGATGTTCGTATTGGGTCAGGGCCTCTCTGTAGAAGATGCAAAGACAATGCTGGAAACATCCCTGCGGGGCGAACTAACGCCAATCGAAGTATACTAAATACCTTTTTAACGGAAGCTATTACAAGCGGGAGATACATTCAGTTGTACTTTCGCTTTTTTTTATTTTGAATATTTAAGGTAATTTTAACCATCACCAAATTCTCTTCCCCTATTTTCTATTCACCACAAAATTCATTATTCTATGGGAGTTTCCTTATCACAGAAATGCATTGCTGAATTCTTCGGCACTTTTGTCCTGGTATTTATGGGTTGCGGCAGTGCCGTGTTAGCCGGTACGCACGTAGGGTTTCTGGGTATCGCTTTTGCATTTGGTTTATCAGTAGTAACCATGGCGTACGCTGTAGGCCACATCTCCGGATGTCACTTGAATCCGGCTATTACTATTTCCCTGTGGTCTACAGGCAAAATATCCGGCAAAGATGCGGGCGGATATATTGTAGCACAGATCATCGGAGGTATTGTTGCTGCTGCTCTCCTGTATTTTATTGCACAGGGAAAAGCAGATTACAGTCTTGCTGCTAATGGCCTTGGCGCCAATGGTGTGGAAGATGGCTCACCAGACCATTATTCACTGATCAGTGGATTGATTGCTGAAATCGTTCTTACCGCCATTTTCCTGGTGGTAGTTCATGGCAGCACTAGTAAAAACAACGGCAACAGCGCATTTGCCGGACTGGCAATAGGCCTCTGCCTCACCATGATCCATATTGTAGGCATCCCGGTTACAGGGGTATCTGTGAACCCCGCAAGGAGCATCGGACCGGCTCTGTTTGTTGGTGGCGCCGCCCTTTCCCATTTGTGGGTGTTCCTCGTAGGACCCATTGTAGGCGGGCTTTTAGGCGGAGGAATATGGAAGCTGTACGATAAGAATTAAACTTTTTTTTGAAATATAAACTAAAGGATTATCTTTGCAACCCTGAATTGGAAAATCAACCCTTCCTTTGTATTCAGGCAAAGATAATCACGGAGAAGTGCAGGAGTGGTTGAACTGGCACGCCTGGAAAGTGTGTATAGGTGAAAGCCTATCAAGGGTTCGAATCCCTTCTTCTCCGCAAGCTTTAAAGCTCTGGTAACGCAAGTTATCAGGGCTTTTTTGTTTTGCTTATCTACTTAAAAATAGCGCTGTAATTTCGTGTGGGATATTCCATTTTTTCTAAAATGGAAAGTATCTTTAGACTTCCACAATAAGATATTCCTTTATTTGAAGAAAAAGTATAATTAGTCATTGTTTTAACGAGAGTTGTGAACCCATAATCCATACAATCTATTATTTGTCAAAATTTTCAACCCTTATATTTAAATTCTCAAACACATTTTATCTATGAAAAAAAAATGGCTAATAGCGTTATCGCTAAGTGTACTGTTTTATGCCTGTAGCAAAAACAACACCAATGAAAGACCAGACACCCGTCAGGTACAAATTCCATTCAAAGTAAGCGTTGCTGAGTTTATAAAAAAAGTGCAGCAGCTACCCAGCGCTTCCGGCAGAATGGCTCCTTCGTCAATTTTTGCAAAAGATTCAACGCTTAATACAGCGGTTTCTGATATTTACTTTTTTGCCTTTAAAAATAATGGAGACAGAATTAGTTATATACATCAAAGATCCACCGATGCGGATTTTGGCGTTATTTCAGATTCATTACCAAGTGGAGAATGTACAATAGCCCTGATTGCTTCCAGTGATTCTCTGATAATAAGTGATGAATTACGTAACGCTGGTATAAATCTTAATGCAGATTATAACAACAATACTATATTAGCTGCGTTCCCGGATATCTTTTACAAAAAGATGCAAATTACAGTTGGACCCGACACTACCGCAAACAACTTCAGTTTATCTCTGGAACGCATCATGGCTTCTTTGGAAGTAAATATTACAGATGCTCCTGCTATCAGAGCTGATTCAAATATAACCGTCAACGTAAGATCTGAAAACACCTATTTTGAGATTTTTTCGGCCTGGGCATATACAGGGATTCCTATGCAACTGAAAATTCCCCAAAGAACTCAGCAATTATTTAGCGAACTGATTATGAATACAAGTGAAGAAATCAGGATAGATATCAATTATCCAGACAAAGTAACAAATACGATGTTAACTAAAACAATTGGCCCTATTACACTTACTAAAAATACAAAAACAATACTGACTGGTAGTTTATATCCCGCAATACCACCGGTAACTAATGTCAATAGTGGATTCAGTGTTAGTATTAATAATATATGGAATCCAGCTCAGACAATTGATTTTTAATCTGTTTACTACAACTATTCAGTGCAAAATCTTCTGAACAAGCTTTAAAGCGCTGGTAGCTTAAGTTGCCAGCGCTTTAAGGCTTTTATCCCAAAAAGTTTTTCGTCGAAACAAACCTGTTGTCTTGCAGCTACGAACTAACTTCGGCAATCAAGCCCGGCTAGCTTCATCCCTCATAGTTCTCACGCCATCATCCGCGACAAAATAACCCGGTCCACATAAAACGTTCCGAAAGGAATAATACACGCCAGTAAAACTTTCCAGGTAGTTGTACTGAATTTCCACTTATAGGCAATTCCTACGCTCAGGGTATTCAGGATAAAGAACAGGAATAATATTCCGTGCACGGGGCCTATTGCCTTTACCAGGGAAGCATCATGATATACATACTTCAGCGGTACTGCCACTCCAATCAGTATCAGCAGGGAAATCCCTTCTAAAAAGGCGATCAGCCGCAATCTTCCTATTTTTGTATTAAAGAACTTCAGCATAGTTAAAATGGTCTTATATATGGCCGGTTCGCCAGCGGTGAGAACGGCCACGGTATTGCAATGAAAATAATAATAAGTGCGAGGGAAAACCAAATGGTCATTGTACGGAACCTGCCTGCATCGGTATTTTGCCGTTTGGCTACCGATGAACCAATAGTTATAAAAACAATGGCGATGGTCATCAGCACAATATGTATTAACCCGAAAAACAGGAAATCAAATTGCCGGATAGCCTCATGATAATGAGACCTGAAATAAGCCACCACCGGGCTGTTAAAGTACAGGATATAACCAATCGCCAGCTGGATATGTGCAATGGTGGCGGTACCATGTCTTACCAGATCATCCTGCCGGGTAAATACTTCTTTGCGGCTCCATCCGCGTATGCCACGGTATACAGCGTATAAAAGGCTTAGTACTACTGCCCAGCGGAATAATGAATGTATGAATAACAAAAAGAAATACATGCCCGCAAAGCTCTGACTAAAAGCAACGGGCTGTTAGGACAAATAAGGGTTGTTTTAGGACAATTCAATCTTCCTGCGGAAATCAGTAGGGGTAATACCTTCATACTTTTTAAAGAGCCGGGTGAAGTACGACTGATCCCCGAAACCCACTTCCCCCGCTACTTCGCTGATGGTGAGATCACTTTGACTTAACAATACTTTTGCTTCCAGCACGATGGCCTCGTCGATCCACCGCGCAGGTGATTTACCGGTAACCGCTTTCACTGATTTGTTTAAATGATTGGGGGAAATATTCAGCAGGGATGCATAATCCGTTACCAGGTGCCGCGACCGGACATTGGTAAATACCAGCTCCTTAAAACGATTGGTGGTATTGACGGCTGCCGTTTGATGACTGCCCGTCAGCGGCTTGTAAAGCAGCTTTACTTCGCATAGTAATGTGATCAGGTATGGCTGGATAATTTCCAGGTGCTGCAGCCCGTTCCGGCTGTAATCAAATAACAGGCGTTTGAAAAGATGTACCACAAACCCCGCGGTTTGCCTGTCGAGACTGATCCTTGGATTGCCCCATACCCTTAAAAAATCAAATGCTCTCAGCGGCTCTTGTGTATTGTATTTGCCGGTAAGGATATCAGTATGGAAATTACACAGATATCCCTTGTTCACCTCCCCGCTTTTAAAGGAAAAAACCTGTCCCGCCGGTACAAACAACATTTCATTTTTGTGGATGGTATACAATTCACTGCCAATTTTTATACTTGCTTCTCCACTGGTAATAAACAGGCAGCTATGGTTGGTAGACCTGGAAGCCGGTACTGACTGCGTTACCAGCCGGTACATCTCTTCCACTTTCACTATAAAAAACTTATCAAAATCGGGTCTTAAGATGTTATCAAGCTCCTTCTTAGGTTGCATAAACCTGGCAGTAAATGAACCAGGACCATATACCCTTATTCCCTTTCTCGCTGGCATGATCAATTTTCTTTTACCCTGAAGGTAAAAAATTATGCGCTTCCCGGCAGGCCCATATTATGCGGGCCTGGCGAGGGAGTAACACAACAGCCCCGTCAGATCATCTTCCTTTTCCAGTTCTTCTCTCAATGCGTGATCGATTTCAAAGTGATGACGTTCGAGGAGCTTAATGGATTTTTCATTTTTGTCAGCGGGGAGAGCTGCAATTTTTTGAAGATGCAATTGCTCAAATCCCAACTTTATGACCACCGGTATCACTTCCTGCATAATGCCTTTTCCAAAGAAGGCAGAGCGAAGCTCGTAGCCAATTTCAGCCCGGCCGGATTCAGGTACTATGTTCCAGCAACAGATAGTGCCAACGAGTTGGTTACTTTCTTTGCCGGTAATTATCCAGTACAGCGATTTGTTGGCAGCGATGCCTGCCTGTAGCTTTTCAATAAACTGCCGCGCCTCTGCTACCGTAGTGGTGGCAGCCCGGTTCAGGAACTGGTTCACACGCGGGTCCGACCTGAGAGCGGCAATGGCTTCATCATCACTCAAGGCAGGAGCCCTCAAAATAAATCGTTCGGAAACGAGCGTCGGAAAGGGGTTAAAATTAAGTACCAGCATACAGTTAAAATAATCATTATTCAGTTGCTATACTTATCAACAGGCATATCTTTTTAGATATACAGCTACAACCCGCATGTAACAGGTGTTCGTGCGGGTTGTTCTTTTTTAAAAAGATGTACAACGGCTAGCGCTATGCAGGCCAGGGATTCTGGTAAGTGGAGTTATTTAATTTCACCTCCCTCGATGACAAGGTCAGCTGTATTTGCAGGGGTTGCTCATTGGCGGAATTAAACGTCTCTTCGTATTCTACGCAATAGGCGTCTGTAAACTTCAGCTCTTTGAGCCTCGACATGGAATCCCGCCGGAAAAAGGTGATACTGCCGTTTTTCGTCTGGGTGTTGGAAATCATCCAGTCAAACAAACTGGTTTCACCGGCAGACTCGATCAGCAGGTTAATAGTGCCTCCTTTGGGGCGGGCGGCAGGTTTCCCGTTATGATCTGTATTTTGGGTAAATGAAAACCTGCATTCCAGGATGTTCATTTCTTCCCCGTCGATGTTGAGAACAGCTTTAAAAGACATAATTAATCTGGTTAACAGGTCCGTTGCAAGGCACAACAGACAGGCACAAAAATATGGTATACAGAATGAAAATACACATTTCTGTTTACATGCCGAAAAATTGAGGGTTATTTTTGAAGGAAGCCAATGGATCCCGCAGGGATGGCCCTTCCAGCCAGTTGTTGATATACGGTTTAATAACTATATAAGATCAAATGCCTGGGCAAAACTGGTCAGGTCGTAGCTCGACTGTGCCCCGATCTTCGCTTTGATATTTCGCCGGTGTGTAACGGCGGTCTTTTCGGAGATCCCCGCCTTTTCGGCAATTTCACTGGCGCTGAGTCCGAGGGCCAGCAGCCGCAGGATTTCCTTTTCCCTTTTGGTAAGGGAAGCAAAAATATGCTGGTTACGGCGCAGGAAGTTATTTTCTTCCAGCAGGCGGTTTACCTTGCTGGTAACGTGATGCAGCGGATCAATGGGAATGGCGCAGGTAATAACGTGTGTGGGAAGCCCTCCGGCATCCCGCATAAATACCCGCGTAGAGCCCAGATGCCAGGTCCAGTCCCGCGATGCAGTGGTTCGTACCTGCTGGAAAAAGGTGACCGTTATATTGGCTTCCGCCGGTGCGTCCAGCATGTTGATGATCTTTGGCAGGTAATCCGCTACATCGTGTGGGTTAAAGAAGGTGTCGTAATACCCGGCGCCCATTTCCCGTAAAGCCTCCAGCGTAATATCGAGTTCCCGGCAGCCCCGTGGCGACATATACTCCACGTAGCTCTTTACCACATTCATTACAATTACCACTACCGGAAGCTCCTGATCAATGGCCCTTAAAGCGTTCAGCTTCTCTTCCAGCCCTGATCCGTCATTATTAAATGCAGCGTGCTCAATCATGTACCTGATATAAAATCGTGTATAGGAATCCTCTGTGATGTTGGTTGACTACTTACTTCAGTGCTCTTTCGGCAACAAATGTAGTGAAAATAAGAAAGGGTCCCTCACAAAGAAGAGACCCTTTTTTGGGGATAGAAAATACGGTGATTGACTAAATCAGGTGGATGACTTTATATAGAATAATGTGAAATCAGATTATTTTCACAAAGATATGTTAAAGCTAAAGGGAAACAAATACCTACATGTGAGTATTTTTAAAAAAATAAATGACCTTCCTGTCATGAAAGCCAGTCCGGAACATTTCCTCCAAAGCCTTTCGCACATTGCTCCCCTCAGCGATGAAGCAAGGGAACTATTTGCAACACATACTACTTCACAAATAGTAAAAAAGGGTGACTATTTACTGCGTGAAGGACAACGCTGCCAACACATATGGCTCATTGAAACCGGTGCCTGCAGAGCCTTTCAACATCACAATGAAAAAGAGATCAATACCGGCTTCTACTTTGAAAATACATTCCTCACTAACCTGAACAGCCTGCGAAACAACGTTCCAGCCGATTACAATATACAAGCTATTGAAGCCGGCACCATATGGAAATGGCATAAGGACAATCTGTTTTCACTCTATCAGCAATCATCCGAAATCACCGCCTTTGGCCGCCAGTGGCTGGAACACCTGTTCATTGAACAGGAAAAACATAACCAATGGCTTAAAAGACACAATCCCGAAGAACGATACCAGTCCATACTAACTACGCAACCCGAACTCCTGCAACGTGTATCTCTTACACAACTCAGCTCTTATCTCGGCATCTCGCGGGAAACCCTCAGCCGCATCCGCCGCCGCCTGCCCTGAACCCATTATGTGACGTTTGACACAATTGCTTTATAGCAGGCCTTCTACCTTTACGGTATAAAACTAACGGTCATGACTATACAAGAACAGAAAGATTTCATCGGACACTACATTGCCACTATCTGGAACCTCGGCGATACCAGCCGTTTGGAGCAATTCCTGCATCCCGATTATGTGGATCATTCATTGCCGCCTGCGCTGCCCGGCAATGCTACCGGCCTGAAACAATGGATTGCATTAACGCATGAATCCTTCCACCCCAAAACCATTATAGAAGAACAGGTAGCCGAACCCGGGAAGTGTATCATAAAAGTAACCATGCGCATGAAACACATTGGACTATGGCGGGGAATAAGTCCTACCGGCTTAACAGTAAGCATTCCTGGCTATCGTTGCTTTCGATTGCAGGATAACCGGATCGCGGAGCACTGGGGTTTAATAGATGGAAATGCACTTGAAAGAAAACTTGCCCCAAAGTCTTAAGGACTCCGTATGCCCGTACCCGTTATAACCGTTTACTAAGAATGGAGCTTGGTCGCCTGCCGCAGGGGGACAAGCCCCTGCCGGAAAGCAACACCATTGGTAAAACTGAGTAATAAAACGTGAAAGTGGAACGGAAAAATGCAACAGTCCATCTGTAAAAAGATCCGTATTAATACAGTAAGCAATAAAAATCCAGGTGTTACGGCCGGCTATGTTCCCTTCCGGAACCATTGTAAAATCAACTATCCGCGCATCCGGATCGTTGATTTCAACAGCCAGCTCCTTCCGGTAATATTCGTCCTCCCCCTTACAACGCCACGCCGGCCATAAACACCTGGAAATAATATTATTCTTCTCCCTGGAAATGTTTCTATACAAAAATGCCTTTTATTCACACATCTGCTTAATACTTTTTTATCTTTTAATTATACTTTGATAATCAAATTCATGATAAAATAAGTGTAATAATAACACCTATATACTCAAATCGCCCGGCAGTTAATACTATAAGGAAAAAAGTAAAAATTGTATTTTACGCCCGATAACCTTATTTTTATAATGCTTTTTTAGCAACCAGGTCATAAAAATCAACAACCAGTACTTACATTCCACGTCAGGATTCCGGTGTGTTATAAAAACTGCGCTCATTATGAAGAGTAAATTATTAAGGGAAATCACTCCTCTTACGCAAAGTGATTGCTTTACGTTGTTTGCCCGTGAGAAAAAAGTGTTCGATTTCCCGTTGCATTACCACGACGAATTTGAATTAAACTTTATCCAGTATGCCAGTGGGGCCAAACGGATCATCGGGGATCATATTGAAGAGATAAGCGACCTTGAGCTGGTACTGGTAGGGCCCAACCTGCAACATGGCTGGTTTGCCAATAACCATGAAGGCGGCAGCGTTAAGGAAATCACCATCCAGTTCCACCGCGATCTGTTTGATGATAAATTCCTGCAGCGCAACCAGATGAATTTCATCAAAAACATGTTTGAACGTTCTCTGCGGGGAATCCTCTTTTCTGCCGAAACCACCCAGCAGATCATGCACCGCCTGATCCGGTTGCCGCAACAGCAAGGCTTCGATTCCGTCCTGGAACTGATGTCTATTTTGCACGACCTGTCTATCAGCCGGAATATGCGCATCCTGTCTGATTCCACTTTCGGCAACACGGAAACCTTCTCCTACAATAGCCGCCGCGTGGAAAAGATCATGACTTACCTGAATGCCAATTACGATAAAAATATTTCACTGGGGGAAGCCGCCAGGCTCGCTGCCATGACGGAGGTGGCCTTCAGCCGCTTTTTCAAGGCCAAAATCGGTAAAACCTTTGTGGATACCCTCATAGAAATCAGGCTGGGACACGCTTCCCGGCTATTAATAGAAACCACACACACGGTAAATGAAATCGCCTATAAGTGCGGTTTTAATAATATCTCCAACTTCAACCGCATCTTTAAAAAGAAAAAAGATTGTACACCCAAGGAATTCAGGCTGGCCTATACTTCTTCAGGGACGCGGACTTTCGTTTAACGCGGATTTTGTCTTGGCTCAGGATTACGCTGATTTTACTGATTACCTGGATTTTTACTTTTGGATTTTTAGATTATAATATAATAACTAAGGGAGATAAGAGCGAATATCCGCTTCTATCTCCCTTAATCCTTTATAAATCAAAGTAAAAATCCAGGTAATCAGTAAAATCAGCGTAATCCTGAGCCAAGACAAAATCCGCTTAGCAGGTAAATTGTAATAGCGACATTTAAAAAAAAAGGTATTACTGGCCACTGTACCGGTTTATATGCCCCGTTTTGCATATATATAAGGGTTAAATCCTCCAAAAATGCCGGTAAAAGCGTAACTTTGCGGCTTCATGCAGACTTCTACTTTATTAAAGCCTAATTGCTACGTAAATGATGCCGGGTTTGACTGGTTGTATCCTGAAAAAATACAGCAACTATCAAGAAGGCACTGGACGCCACTCAGTATCGCTAAAGCAGCGGCCCGTTTCCTCGCAAATGAACCAGGGAAAAAAATTCTGGACATCGGCAGCGGTGTCGGAAAATTTTGCCTGGTAGGCGCCCGCTTTTACCCGGGAACCAATTTTTACGGCATTGAGCAACGGGAAGAGCTTTATCAGCACGCACTTGAAGCAAAGGCTGCCACGCAAATCAGGAATGTGAGCTTTATTCACGGCAATTTTACGCAGGAGGATTTTTCTGCGTATGACGGTTTTTACTTCTATAATTCTTTCTTTGAAAACCTGGTAGATCAGGATCAGATAGATAACAACGTAGAATATTCAACAAGTTTATATAATTATTACAGCCGCTTTTTATTTAAAAAACTGGAAAGCAGTGCAAGCGGTACAAGACTCGTAACATACCACAGTCTTGAAGATGAAGTACCTCCCTGTTATCAGATGGTGGATGCTTCTACGGATTTAATGCTAAAAATGTGGATCAGAAGATAGGACTAAGTAATACAAAAATTAATACAATGACTGCAGACGAACATGCTTTAGAGACCATAGCACAATTAGGCGCCATAACAGATTACCAGCAGGCTGACCAGTTACTGGAAACCATAAAAAAGGAACATGCTGCTTTATATAAAGAAATCTTCACCTCCCTCCAGGAAAAAATAGAAAGTTTGTCACCATTGGAATGTAACAGCTTACAATGGAGCATTTACCGGTATGCCTTGATGCACATACGTAAATGCACGGCATTGGAACCAGCCTGCTAATCAGGCGCTGATAGCCAGCTTTTTGCCAATGGCAGCCACCACGGCTTCCGGCGAAAATTCTTCCTGCAAATACAGGTCAACAAAATCGTAACTGATTTCCAGTGAAGGCGCAATAAGATATGCCGCCGGCACAGGTACGTCTGCATTAACACCGGAAACAAAGCCCCAGATCGGGTCTGATTCCCTGTAAATGCCTGCTTTCCTGGCTATGCGGAACTGTGCGTCGTGCACTACATCAAATGGCAACACCTCCGGATAAACCGATGTAAACTGCTTCTTATCCTCGCTGGACAATACCAGCAAACGGGCGCCGGCAGCCACTATGGCCGCATGGCTTTCTTTCAATCGTTCCATCAGCTGATCAGCGTAATTGTTCCAATGCCAGGAATAAAACACCACTACCAGCGGCTGCAAAGTAAGACTGTGCAATGATGCGCCGGAATGGGCATTATTCAGCAGCGGACCAGCATTGATCACACGCGCTTCTTCAATAAAAAATTCAGGAAAAAAGCTGCCTGATTTTAACGGGTTAATTTTTTCCCTGTTCCTCACAGGGCTGGGGAAGTTTTCCGGTGTGGGCTGCGGTAAGTAATCGGCGTATCTATACAATGATGACATATTAAAGGCTTTTATAATGGCTGATAAAATGGCCGCTGTTATAGGTTTGGTGAATATCTTTTGCTTTCGTAAAACAAAGATAGGGAGAATATTTTAATTACCCTACTATTCCTATAGACTATTAGTATTATAAATTCTAAATAACTGGTTCCTAATAACTTTGAGAGGAAAATATTTTTCCGGGAGATGAAAACAGGGGTATTTAAGTCCGGCGCCAAACATTCAAAGCGTGTACCCGTTATTGTTATAAAGTTATAGCAACCAGGGGCGCCCGTCTTTAAAAAAAAAGATAAAAACGTGCCAGGATAAACCCGGATGACATAATTTACAGCGAAGCCATAAAAGAATAAATATTGACATATGCTGCTGAAACACAGACTATCACTCGGCCAGATCTTTTCCTTTACCTGGAAGGTAGACCTTATGCTGCTGGGATGTTGTACCCTGGTATATTTTCTCGACTCACGCTGGCTGGCAGCACATATTAACATCCCTATAGCCGTATCTACCGTACTGGGTACCGCCATCGCCTTCTTTATCGGCTTCAATAACAACCAGGCTTACGACCGCTGGTGGGAAGCCCGTAAAATATGGGGCGCACTGGTAAACGACTCCCGCACCTGGAGCCGGTCCATGCTCAACTATCCCTCCCCGGACGCTACGCCCGAAACCAAAGCCCTCATCCGTCACATGATTTACCGGCACCTCGCCTTTATTTATGCGCTCAAAACCGTTCTCCGCAAACGGCCCGACGACTACTACACCCGCTACCTTACCACAGAAGAAATTGAAGAAGTACAAAAACAAAGTAATATCCCCAATGCCATCCTGAACTTGCAGACCCGCGACCTCCAGCAACTCCGGGCCTCCGGCAGCATCGATGGCTTCACTTTTATAGAACTGAACCAGATCCTGGTAAAACACTGCGACTGCATGGGCCAGTCGGAACGGATCAGGAACACCGTATTCCCTCCCAGTTATGTATATTTTACGCAGATGTTTATTTGGTTTTACGTTATCATGAATACACTGATGATGACGGAATCCATCGGCGCATGGGCCATTCCTTTCGGATGGATGTTCGGCTTCGTATTCCATGTAACCCACCTGAACGGCATCACCCTCATGGACCCGTTTGATTTTCAGCCACTCGCTATTCCGCTCGACAGCATCGCCCGGACCATTGAAATCAACGTTATCCAGCTGCTGGGAGATGAACCGGTACCTGCCCCGGTATTGCCGCGACAGGAAGGTTTGTACGTAATGTAAGCCCATAGCGAAACGTATTTACTTTGTAATACGTAATTCCTTATTTTTACACCTATGACGTATGACCAATTATGTAATCTATATGCCCAGTCAGTTACCCTCAAGATACTACGGGCACGTAGCGCGCCAATGATGTTGTCATTTTTTCATTACACATTCAAGGAAAAAAATCATACTACCATTTCCAATGTGGAACTGGTAACCCGCTTGTCCGACTACCTCGGCGTAACCGGCTACCGGGCCGCAGATGATGAAATAGACGCTACCAGCCTGCTGGAACACGACGATGTGAAGGCCAGGAAATATATCGATCAATGGAGCAATAAAGGCTTCCTCCGCAAATATCCCGATGACGACGGACTGGATATCCATGAGCTGAGCAGCGACATGGAAAAAGTGATGCACTGGGTATCTACTCTCCAGAAAAGAGAATTTGTTGGCACGGAAAGCCGCTTCAAAGATATCTTCTCCAAACTCAAAGAACTGATTGACCAGAGCAATAAAGACCCGGAACAAAGGATCCAGGAACTGGAGAGAAAGAAATATGAAATAGAACAGGAAATAAAGGCGATCACCATCACCGGTAAAGTTCAGGTGTTTGATGATACCCAGATAAAGGAAAGATTTTACGACGTCAACCGCATGTCGCGGGAACTCCTGAGTGATTTCAAAGAAGTGGAACAAAACTTTGAACAGATCACCCAGGAAATTTATCGCAAACAAAGCGAAAAAGATATCGCGAAAGGCGCCCTGCTGGCGTATACCCTCGACTCCTTCGAAGCGCTCCGCCAGAAAGACCAGGGGAAAAGCTTCTACTCCTTCTGGCAGTTCCTCATGGATGAAAACAAACAGGAGGAAATGCGGGAGCTGATCGAAAAACTTTATCTCCTCCTGGAAGACCGGAACATCGAATATAAAAATGACCGCTTCTTAAAAAAACTCAAACAATTCCTTCATGCCTCCGGCAAAAAGGTAATTGATGCCAATAAAAAACTGAGCGATAAACTCAGCCGCGTGCTCAGCGAAAATAATCTTACGGATCACCGCAAAGCAATGGAGCTTATCAACGATATCCGGCAGCTGGCGTTCCAATCGCTCGAGAACCCACCAGGGGAAGAATTTTTTATAGAGATAGAAAGCGATCCAGAAATAGACCTCCTCGACCGCTGGGATATGGCGGAAGAGAAGAAACCCAACGTTGAAGTGGAATTCCCCGAAGGAATGGGTGGTACCGAATTTGACGACAACGACCTGAACGCATTATTTAACCATTTTAATATAGACCGCGCCCTGCTGGAAGACCGCATTTCCGCACAACTGCAAAATAAAAAGCAGGTAAGCCTGAAAGAACTGGTAGAAATTTATGGCGCCGAAAAAGGGCTCACTGAACTCATTACCTATTTTTCCATCGCGAGCCAGTCGGCACACCATATCATCCTGGAAACCCCGGACCCGGTGATGCTGGGCAGCCGCACCATCAATATGCCGATGGTGCTGTTCACAAATTCACAAAACTAATATCATGGCCGAGAAAAATATATCTCCCTTTGCACACGTGTTTCTAAAACTCATGCAGGGACCTGTATACGAAGAAGATAAATCTTACTGGAAAGACCTGCTTGGATGGCAAACAGAGCTCAGCAAATACCTGCAGCAAACCGGCCTCCAACTGGTGGTAAACGAAGCCGATGGATTTGCACGTATCGTGCAACCGGAAGCAGATGAAACCAACGAAAAACCACTGCCTCGCCTCATGCGCAAATCACGGCTTACCTACGAAGCCACGCTGCTGTGCATTGTGCTCCGCGAAGCCCTCGATGAATTCGATATCCAGGGCAATGGCACCCGTCTTTTTATGACACAAAAAGAAATCAAAGAAAGACTCGCACTCTTCTTTAAAGAACGACACAACAAATCCAAACTACTGAAAGATCTCAATAAACCCATCAACAGCCTCTTAAATGTAGGCGTGCTGAAAATGACCCGGGAGGACGCTGCCAACAAGGAACTGCATCAATACGAGGTAAAAAGAATCATCAAAGCACTGGTAAATAACGAGAAACTGGAAGAAATAAAATCAAAATTAAACCTGCATGTCCACCCTGTTCAATAGTGATTCAAAAGAAAGTGGATTCCGGTTGCAATATTTTGAAATATACAACTGGGGAACCTTCCACAATAAAATATATCGCGTCAATACCAACGGTAATACCTCCCTGCTCACCGGCGCAAACGGTAGCGGTAAAACTACCCTGATCGATGCGCTCTTAACACTGCTGGTGCCCGCCGGGAAAAGATTCTATAACCAGTCGTCCGGAACAGAACAACGCCGCGACAGAGGAGAAGAATCCTATTTCTGGGGCTACTACGGTAAAACCTTCTCCGAAGAATCGCAGCAGTCCAAAACGGACCAGCTCCGTCATAAGGAAAACAACCCTTACTCAGTACTGCTGGCCTACTTCTACAACGCCGCTACCATGCACCAGATCACACTGGCGCAGGTTAGATGGTACTCCGGGGAAATGAAACGGCAATACATCGTTTCGCCGCATAAACTTAATATCAACGATCACTTCGGCAACGGGAAATTTGATGTAAAAGGCGACTGGAAAAAAAGACTGCGCCTCGAATTTCCCAAAACAGAAATCACCGACAGCTTTAAAGAATACGCAGCCCTGTTCAGCAACATATTCGGACTGCGAAGCGAAAAAGCCCTGTCTCTCTTTAACCAAACCGTTGGTATCAAAGTACTCGGCGATCTGAACACGTTTATCCGCGGACAGATGCTGGAAGAAACAGACAGCGAAAACGAATTCCTGAAACTGCGCGAAAACTATGATAGTTTACTCACCAGTCATCGTGCCATTCAGAAAGATGAAACCCAGCTGAAACTGCTGGAACCTATCATCGAAAACCGCGCGGCCTGGCAGCAATTACAAGACAGGAACCGGGAGTTGCAAATGCTCCAGGATATCCTGCCCTCCTGGTTTAATAAACAGGAAAAAGATATCCTGGAAAGAGAACTGGAATCTTTACAGAAAGAACAACAGGCAACTACCCGCAGTCTTACCAATATCAATGAGCAACTCCAGTCGCTGCACCTCCGTAAAGACGAGCTGATAGCCCAGAAAGCCAATAACAGCGTAGATGAACAACTGCGCTCTATCGAAAAATCCATCCATTACGAACAAAAAGCCATGGAGGCCAAACGTAATAAGATGGAAGAATACAATATGCTCACAGACCGGCTGGAGCTCGCACCCAATCCGGATGAACAGCAGTTCCATGAAAATATTACAGGCGCTGAACAGATGAAAACAGCGCACGATAAACAACTGGAAACATTACAGGAAGAAATTTTTCATCACAAAAGCAGCCTCGCCGCAGAAAGGACACAGGTATCAAAGCTGGAAGAAGAAATAGATTCCTTCCTGCACCGGAAAAATAATATCCCTTATGAGCTGATCCGTATCCGTCAGCAGCTGGCAAATATGCTGGATATCCAGGAAGATGACCTGCCCTTTGCCGGTGAACTGATCAAAGTAAAAGATGCAGAGATCCATTGGGAAAGCGCCATCGAAAAAGTATTGCACAACTTCGGCCTGCGCCTCCTTGTACCCGAAGAATATATCCTGGACATCAACCGCTACATCAATTCCAATAACCTGCAAACCCGCCTCGTATACCACAAAGTAGAAGAGGAGAGTTATACCATGTTGCGGATGCCTTCTGAAAAAGAAAGCCTGCTGCAAAAAATAGATATCAAACCCGGCACCATCTTCAGGGAATGGTTACAGAACCAGCTGCTCGATCAGTTCGATTATACCTGTACCGACGACATGACTGTATTCAACCGTTGCCGGAAAGCAGTAACTTCCAACGGACTAACGCGGCAGGCTACACGCCATGAAAAAGATGATCGCCCTAACCGTTCCCAGAAAAATAATTATGTGCTGGGATGGAACAACAAAAACAAATTGCGCCTGTTAAAAGAAGAACAGGATGAATGCAACAAGAATATTGAAACACTGCAGCATAGCATTTCCCAGCTGGAAGACAGCAGGAAAGCCATTGCCAATATCAATGCGCTGCTGAACGCATTGCTGTCGCTGCGTAACTACAGTGAAATCAACTGGCAGATCCATGCCGGCGTCATTGAATCATTTGCACGCGAAAAAGCAACGCTGCTCAAAACCAGCGATAAATACCAGGTGATCTGTGATCAGCTGGACGATATTACCCTGCAAATACAAGGCAAGGAAAAAGAGAAAGAAGGCACCCTCCAGGAAAAAGGCCGCCTGGACGATAAAGCCGCGGAGAAACTGCGCCACTTCAATCAACTGAAGGTCAATAAACTGGACGACGTTTCCCTGCAATACGTGCTGGAATACCTTACAGACCTGTCGCTGACCGAACCGGCGGAAACAACCCTTGAGCTGGCATCTTACCGGAAACGGGCAGATGATAACATGAAGGCAACCATGCACGACGCGATGCGTCTGACCGCGGAAAAAGAAGCCGAAATCACCCGGCAGCTGGCAGCATTTGTGATGCCGCCAAAATCCATCCACGATACCTTCCCCGACTGGCTCGGTGATGTTGCGGATCTGCAGCCGCATGTGAAATACCTCGACGAATTTACCTCGCTCTATGAGCGGATTAAATTCCAGCGGCTCATTGAACATAAAGAACGCTTCCGTAAATACATGGACACCAGCATGCTCAATGCCATCACCAACTACCGGGCATGGATATACGGACAGGAAGACCTGATACGCGAAGTAATGGAAGACCTGAACGAACCGTTACGCAACATCACCTTCAATAAAAACCCGGATACCTACCTCCAACTGGAATGCCGCCATGTACGCGATGTGGAGATCCGGAACTTCAAGGAAAAACTCAGCAACGCAGTACCGGATTCTTATAAATATCAACTTGAAAAAGATGAAGCCTATGGCGATCAGCTGTTTGAAAATATCAAACTGCTCATCACCGAGTTACAACAAAACGAAGCATGGCGCCGCAAAGTAACGGATGTACGCAACTGGCTCGACTTCGGCGCAAAAGAATTCTATGTGGCCGACAACAAGGCATTCAAATATTACGAGGATACGGCTAGTCTTTCCGGTGGCGAAAAAGCACAGTTCACCTACACCATCCTGGGAGCCGCCATTGCCTACCAGTTTGGTATCAATGAAGCCAACCGTCAACACCGCAGCCTGCGCTTCATCACAGTAGATGAAGCCTTCAGCAAACTGGACCCTGAAAAGAGTCACTACCTCATGGAATATTGCGGACAACTGAACCTGCAGCTACTGGTAGTAACGCCACTGGACAAACTGAATATCGCAGAACCATATATCCATGCGTGTCATTTTGTAGCAAATAAAAACAAACGCGACTCCGTGGTATACAACTTCACGATGGAAGAATACCGCGACAGGAAGAAAGAGTTCGAATCCATGGCGGCAATGTCCTAAGCGAAGGTTGTCTTTTTCGCTGATTACGCTGATTATACTGATTACTTTGATTTTACTTTTGGATTTTTTTGGATTTTTAGATTAATAATAAGGGAGATAAAAGCGAACCTATCCGCTTATATCTCCCTTAATCCTTTATAAAATCCAAAAGTAAAATCAAAGTAATCAGTATAATCAGCGTAATCAGCGAAAAAGACAACCTTCGCTTAGGACATTGCCGCCAGAGCGGGTTCTGGTTGGCATTGCGGCTCCCGTCCCATTTGTTTGCGGCCCCATTCGCTCAGCAGGGTAATAAAGGGCAGTAGTTCCCTGCCCGTATCCGTTAGCTGGTATTCCACGCGGGGCGGCACCTCCAGGTATACATGGCGGGTAACCAGGTCGTCGTCCTCCAGTTCACGTAGCACTTGCGTGAGCATTTTAGGAGTTATACCGGTCATGATCCTCCGTAGCTCTCCATATCTTTTCACCCCGTTTCTCAGGTGGTAAATAACACGCCCCTTATGCTTGCCGCCAATCCGTTGGAAAGCGTAATCAACCGCGCAAATCGTGTCAGCATGAATATTTTTTCCGGATTTCTTCATTTTTTTGGCATTGATTATCAGCAATAGTATCCATCTGGTACCTACATTCCCAAATGGTGCATACTTGTCTTATATGAAGTTAGGGAGCAATTTTGTGAAAGAAAAAAATAGTTCTTATGAAAGCAATACAACAAGTAGCATTCGGACTGGAGAGTTTACAGCTCAAAGAAATACCCACTCCCATAGCCGGGCCTGGTGAAGTACTGGTAAAAATAGAAGCCGCGGCACTCAATTACCTCGATGTAGCCCTTGCTACCGGCACTTACAGCAAGGAATTGCCGCTGCCGCGCATTCCCACTTCCGATGGCGCCGGCGTGGTAGCCGCCATCGGTGATAACGTTACCAAATGGCAACCGGGCGATCGGGTGGCCATTCATTACAACCAGCTCTGGCAGCATGGCCTGGCCACCGCCGGTACCAATCATATCAGAACCGGTGTAAGCACGCCCGGCCTGCTGGCAGAATATGCAGTGATCCCTGAATATGCACTGGTACGCACTCCTGCCAATTTAACCAGCGTGGAAGCCGCTACATTGCCTGTTGCCGGCGTTACCGCATGGACAGGCCTGATGGGCTATGCTGGTATCAAGGCAGGGCAAACCGTACTTACACAAGGCACCGGCGGCGTCTCCCTTTTTGCCATGCAAATCGCATTGGCAGCAGGCGCGAAGGTGATTGCCACCAGCAGTCATCCGGATAAACTGAAGAAATTACAGGAGTTGGGCGCCCACGAAGTAATCGATTATAAAAAATATCCCAACTGGCATGAAGAAGTAAAACGTATCACGGGCGGGGAAGGTGTACATGCTACCTTGGATATTGCCGGCGCCGCCACCATCGTTAATTCTGTTAAGTCGGTAGGCTTCAATGGCTTTGTGGGCCTGGTAGGCTTCATTGAAGGCGCACAGCTGCCGGTAGACCTGTTTACAGTTGTAGGCAGCTATATCCGGCTGCAGGGCTACTCTGTAGGCAGCCTGAAAAGTTTCCAGGAGCTGGCTGCCGCAATAGAAGTAAATGATATCCACCCGGTAATAGACAGCGTATTCCCTGTAAGCGAGGCGCAGGAAGCATTCAGGTATATGGGCGACGGTAATTATTTGGGGAAAGTAGTAATAGAAATGAAGTAAAGTGGTGAACATATAAACGTCCTGCGCATCGGCAGGACGTTATACCAAGTAAACCATTACACTAAAATTATTGTTTCAAGATAGTAAAAACAAGTTGAAAAGCGGGTTATTTCCTTGTTAAGGTGATGATAACATTATATTTTTATCAATACATGACAAACATCAGTTTCATGGATATCTTCACCTGCTACCTTTGCATCAATAATTGAACATTATGCCTTCAGTAGAAATACTATCCAGAATACAGTTTGCCTTTACCATTGCCTTCCATTACATCTATCCTCCGCTGAGTATAGGGCTGGGACTGTGCCTCGTGATCATGGAGGGCCTGTACCTCAGAACCGGTTTGTCGCTTTACAAGGACATTACACGATATTGGATTAAAATATTTGCATTGATCTTCGGGATCGGCGTAGCCACCGGCATTGTAATGGAATTTGAATTCGGCACCAACTGGGCTACTTATTCACATTACGTAGGCGACATTTTCGGAAGCGCGCTGGCAGCGGAAGGCATCTTTGCATTTGCGATGGAATCTGCCTTCCTGGGTGTATTATTGTTTGGCTGGAACCGCGTTCACAAAGGCGTACATTTCTTTTCTACGTGTATGGTGGCGCTGGGCTCTATCTTTTCTGCATTGTGGATCGTTATTGCCAATTCCTGGCAGCAAACGCCAACTGGTTACCGCATAGAAGGGCATGATCTGCAGGCGCGCGCAGTAGTTACTGATTTCTGGGAGATGGTGTTTAACCCTTCTTCGGTCGACAGGTTCTCACATGTGATCATTGGTTCCTTTCTCGCCGGCTCTTTCCTCGTGATGAGCGTTGCCGCCTGGTATGTACTTAAAAACCGCTTTGTCAAACATGCACAGGCTATGTTTAAAGTAGGCCTGGGCGTAGCTGTAATTGCTGCGCTGATGCAGCTTTTCACCGGTCACCGTTCCGCTCACTATGTAAGCAAATATCAACCCGCCAAACTGGCTGCTATGGAAGGGCACTACGATAGTTCTGCAGTAGCGCCCATGTATATTGTGGGTTGGGTAGATAATAAAAATGAAAAAACAACCGGCATAAAAATTCCGGGAGGCCTTTCTTTCCTTACGCATGGCAGCTTCTCCGCCCCGGTAGAAGGTCTCAGAGCCACGCCCAAGGCAGACAGGCCCGGCGCAGTGAACTTTGTATTCCAGATGTATCATTTGATGATTACGATCGGCATGATACTCATAGGACTTACGCTGCTGGCCGTTTTCTTTTTATGGAGAAAGAAACTGTTTAACCAGCGCTGGCTGATGATCATATTTGCATGGGCGGTACTGCTGCCGCAAATAGCCAACCAGGTAGGCTGGTATGCCGCCGAAGTAGGGCGCCAGCCCTGGGTGGTGTACAAATTGTTGCGCACATCTGATGCACTGTCGCGTAAAGTAACCGCAGACCAGGTAATGTTCTCGCTGATATTATTTACGCTGGTATATATGTTGCTGTTTACGCTGTTCATCTATCTGCTAACGCGGAAAATACAGCACGGACCAGATGTTTCAGAGAATGCTGAAATTGAATACGACGGCTATTATCACGATAATATAACTTACCATCCCACTAAATTATAACTCATGGAAACAATTCTCGGACTGGATCTTCCCACCTGGTGGTTTTTAGTGATTGGCGGATTGATCACTGGTTATGGTGTGCTGGATGGCTTCGACCTGGGGGCTGGTGCTTTGCACCTGTTTTTTAAAAAAGAAGAAAGCCGGCGCCTGGTGCTGAATGCGATAGGACCGGTATGGGATGGAAATGAGGTATGGCTGGTAATTGCCGGCGGGGCTTTGTTTGCCGGTTTTCCGCTGGTATACGGCGTGGTATTATCTACCTTCTACATTCCCTTTATGTTATTCCTCGTAGCCCTCATCTTCCGGGCTATTTCAATAGAATTCAGGAGCAAGGAAACCTGGCTCTGGTGGCGCAAAATGTGGGATATCAGTTATACCGTGTCCAGTACCGGTATTACGCTGTTGCTGGGGTTGGTATTGGGCAACCTCATTCACGGTCTCCCGATAAATAAGGAACATGAATTTACCGGCACGCTGCTCACCTTTTTTAATCCTTATGCAATACTGATTGCTTTTACCACCTTATCGCTGTTCATGCTGCATGGTTCTATTTACCTGGTAATGAAAACGGAAAACAGGCTGTACACCAGGCTTACGGTGATAGTGAACAACTGCAGCAAGTTCTTCATTCTCTGCTTTATCCTAACGTCAATGGCTACCCTTATTTATGTGCCGCATATGACGTTTCAGTTTAAATCACATCCGCAGCTCTTCCTGCTGCCCATGCTGGCGGTACTGATCCTGCTGAATATCAAAAGAAATGTGGATGCCCGCAGATATTACACCGCCTTCCTCTATTCTTCTATTATCACTGCCTGTTTGCTTATCCTCTTCGCGGTAGGCCTGTATCCCAACATTGTGATATCTACTACTGATCCTGCTTATAGTATCAGCATTTATGCAGCGGCGTCTTCTGTTAAGTCGTTGAAAATTATGCTGCTCATTGCAGTCATAGGCACCCCGATGGTAATTGGATATACTACTTTCTTATTCTGGACATTCCGGGGCAAAGTGAAGCTGAACGAGATGAGCTATTAGATATTAGCTATTGGCTTAAAAAACAGGTCCCCGCAAGAAATTGCAGGGACTTACCATTTAACCTATATTCTGTACTGTAGCATTGTGTTGATGATCTCCCGAAAGTCGCCAGTTATCATTTTCCCGGTATCCTATCTTTTATCAGGAGAGATGTATTTAAGACGGCCTGCTTTGATAAAAGTTTAACCGGTTTAAAAAAATTTCTGAAAATAATTCCGGGAAGCCGAAATTAGTACCCAGAATTGATCACTTCCATGAATCGTATCGACCGGCTTACCGCCATTCTCATACAACTACAGGGTAAAAAAATAGTAAAGGCCGCGGAAATCTCTGACCGCTTTAACATTAGCTTAAGAACGGTATACAGGGATGTAAAAGCCCTGCAGGAAGCCGGCGTGCCCATTGGTGCGGAAGCGGGTACCGGCTATTATATCGTGGAAGGGTATCATCTGCCCCCTGTGATGTTTTCCAAAGAAGAGGCAGCCGCACTCCTGACCGGGGAAAAACTGATGGAACAATTCAGTGACCACAGTAACCGGAAACAGTTTAGTCTTGCTATGGAAAAGATCCGTTCCGTACTCCGTGGAACAGAAAAGGACTACCTCGAATCACTGGATGAAAACATCGCCGTATTGAGGTACCGGCCTGTAGTAACGGATGCGGCGGAGTTCCCCAACCGGTTCCTTTCCGATATTCAGCAAGCCCTGGGCATGAACCAGGTGATCAGTATGGAGTACTTTTCCTTCCAGGAGGAAGTGGCCACCCGCAGGGAAGTAGAACCAATAGGTATTTTTCATAGCAGCGCCAACTGGCACCTGATCGCCTTCTGCAAGCTCCGGCAGGGCTACCGCGACTTCCGGGTAGACCGTATCCGTAAATTAACCGTGCTGCCGGCCACTTATAAGAAAAACAAGCATCTTTCTTTGCAGGACTACCTGGAACAGCAGCGCAGCCGGAACAGCGAAAATACCTATCTCGTTAAAATAGCGCTGGACAACGATATGTTGCGGTATGTAAGGGAACAGAAGTATTATTATGGCCTTATGGACGAAAAAGTGGTGGGCGATAAAACAGAGCTTACATTCCTCCAGGCCTCCCTGGGCCATTTCGCCAGGTGGTTGATTATGTTTGGCAACCGGGTGGAAGTGCTGCAGCCCCAGGAGCTCAAAACCGCTATCGGAGATCTTGTAACAGAACTCCACGGACATTATTTATAAATCCGGAAATGCTGCTGACATAAGGTTGTCACTCCCAGGCTGTTCTTTTGTATTGTGATCAAAAACAATACAAATATGAAAAAGCTCAGCAATTGCTATGTATTCCTGTTCAATGGCTACTCCGACTGGGAACCCGCGCTGGCCATGTATGGCCTGGGAAGCTTCACAGATACCAACATCGTTACCTTTTCCTTTACCGGCGAACCCGTTACTTCCGGCGGGCAGCTAAAGATACAACCCCGTGCAAGTCTTGATGAGGCATTGAAAGCGGATATCGACCTGCTGATACTTCCTGGAGGTGCGGCCATGGAAAATGATTCCAATGCTGCAATCATTCCACTTGTTAAACAACTGCTGGCACAGCAAAAAACAGTCGCGGCTATCTGCGGCGCCACTGTGCTGCTGGGGCAGCACGGCTTCCTGGACAACATTGCCCATACCAGCAATCACCCTGAAGTGCTAAAGCAACAGGCCCCTGCTTATAAAGGCGCCGGAAAATACCTGGATGAACCCGCAGTAGCTGATAAGCAGATCATAACCGCCAGCGGTACTGCAATGACAGCCTTTGCCAAAGCTATCTATCAGCATTTTAATTTACTGGAGATAGAACCCCTGAAGTTTTGGTTTGGCTTCTTTGATCATTCGGCTGTTCTTCCGGAGATGTTATCTGCGGCGCCCTTTCATTTCTTCTATCAGCGTTACGAAACTAATTATGCCGGTATGTTGTCGCTCGTACGCACCGCTATTAAAGACGTGTACCGGGAGGCCATCAACGCCGGACTGGAAATATGCGGCGCCCCCGAATGGCACTACCGCAACTTCGACGGAAAACCAGATACCGTATTCACCCTGGATATCGGCCTGCCGGTAACGGCCGTGCAAACAGTTACAGCGCCGTGGCAATGCGAAACACTGCCCGCCTTCAACTGCGTAAGCATGCAGCACAAAGGCCCCTGGGAACAGCTCATCACTACCTACGGGCAGCTGTTTACCGGTATCGGTATACTGGGTATGGAGGTAACCGGCTATACGCGGGAACAATACCTCCGGTATAATTTTGAACAACCGGCGCAGAATATCACCAACATACAGATTGGGTTACGCTAGCCGGCGTAAACATCCCCTGGCACTCCCCGGGGGATTTTAACTCTTAAAACAATGAAAGTCTATATCATCATGGGATGGCTGCTGCTCATCACCTTTGCATTTGATATACAATTAACATTTAAAAATATGAGTAAACTGGATTTAACAAAGGAATTCAAACAGTACTATACTGCCGCGTTAGTACCTGAACTGGTTACCATAGAAAAGGGACTGTTTGTAACTATCACAGGCAAAGGGGATCCCAATGGTCCCATGTTTAGTGAAGTAACGGCAGCGTTGTATGCAGTGGCATATGGTATTAAGTTCAGCAGCAAGCAAAGGGGCCGCGACTTTACCGTGAGCAAGCTGGAAGGTTTCTGGTGGGTAAACGTTAATACCGCAGATCCGCTGCAGGTACCCCGCGATCAATGGCACTACGAACTGGCCATCAGGATGCCGGACAACATTACCCGCCAGCAGTTTTCCGAAGCAGTGCTTGCTGCAGAGAAAAAGAAGAGGTCTGTTTTTATCAGGCAGGTGGATTTAAAGCATATAGAAGAGGGGCTGAGTGTTCAGCTGATGCATATTGGTCCTTATAGTGAAGAGCCGGTATCATTGAAAAAGATGGAGGAGTTCATGCTTCAGCAGGGGTTGCGCATGAATGGGCGGCATCATGAAATTTACCTGTCGGATTTCAGGAAAACGGCGCCGGAAAAGCTGAAAACGATATTAAGACACCCGGTAAGTAAGTAGCTGATGATGGGCGGAGCACATCTTACCAAAAACAGTTAGTCGGTTAACCCGAGTTGTATAATGGCTTGTTGTGCAGCGATCTGGCTGGCATCTTTTTTATTGAAGGCTTTGCCGCTGCAAATGAGTTCGCCGTCTACTACAGCCCCTACGGTGAAGATGCGCCGGCCGTTGTCCATCTGTTCTTCGAGGAGTTCGAATTCCAGTGTTTTGCCATTTTTATTGGCCCAGCCGTATAATTTGTTCTTGTGGTTCATTTCCACGGTTTCCAGCAGTTCCATGTCTATATAAGGCATGATAATGCGTTTATGCACAAACTGTTGGGTTTTATTATAGCCGCGGTCGAGGTATACAGCACCTACGAGGGCTTCGAGGGTGTTGCCGAATATCTGGCTTATTTTGAGGAAGCTGTTGTATTTGTCGTAGATGGTGAGCTTTCTTAAGCCCATTTTGATGGCAATGTCGTTCAATTGTTGCCGGTTAACGATCTTGGAGCGCATCTCGGTTAAATATCCTTCTGTTTTATAGGGATATTTTTTAAAGAGATAGTCACCCACAATGGCGCCGAGAATAGCGTCACCGAGGTATTCCAGCCTTTCGTTGCTTTCCAGGAATTTTTCTTTACTGGAACGATGGCTCAGGGCCACTTCATAAAGGGCAAAGTTACCAGGCGGGAAGCCCAGCAGGTTGTGCAGCTCTTTATATAAGTGCCTTTTTTTGGAAACAAGTCGATATAAAAAACCTGGCAGTAAACTCACACAATCAAGATCAAGGAACAAATTTTTTGAAAATCACGGAAGCATTATGTCCGCCAAACCCGAAGGTGTTGGACAATGCAGCGTTTACTTCTCTCCTTTGTGCGATATTAAAAGTAAAATTCAGCTTCGGGTCTAACTGCGGGTCGTCAGTGAAGTGGTTGATGATCGTAGGAGGAACTATGCCATCGAGGATAGACATAATTACGGCTATGGATTCAACGGCGCCGGCAGCCCCGAGTAAGTGCCCTGTCATGGATTTTGTAGAGCTGATGTTCATTTGATAGGCATGCTCTTCAAAAACGCGCTGAATGGCTTTTACTTCGGCAATATCTCCCAACGGAGTGGAAGTACCGTGAACGTTGATGTAATCGATTTCGTTGGCCTGCATTCCGGCATCTGCCAAAGCGTTCCGCATTACATTTAAAGCGCCCAGTCCTTCCGGATGTGGGGCTGTGATGTGATATGCGTCTGCTGTAGCGCCGCCGCCGGCTAACTCTGCGTATATCCTGGCGCCTCTTTCCTGTGCGTGTTCTAACGACTCCAGTATCAGTGCGCCAGCTCCTTCGCCCATCACAAAACCATCGCGGTCAAGATCAAAGGGTCTGGAAGCAGTTTTGGGATCTTCATTCCTTTCTGACAGGGCCTTCATGGCGTTGAAGCCACCAACACAAGGCTCGTTGATCACATTTTCCGATCCGCCGGTAACCACCATATCGGTTTTGCCGTAACGGATACTGTACATCGCCTCAATGATAGCATTGGTAGCAGATGCGCAGGCTGATACAACGGAAAAGTTGGGCCCCCTGAAACCGTGACGGATAGAAATATAGCCGGCAGCGATATCAAGAATAAGCCTTGGAATTAGAAAAGGACTGAAGCGGGGCGTACCATCCCCAGTATGGAAATCTCTCAGCTCGTGACTGAAATTGATCATCCCTCCAACACCAGTGCCCCATATCACTCCAACACGATCAGCATTGATCTTGTCTTTATTGATATTGGCGTCTAGTATCGCCTGATCTGCGGCAATTACAGCCGTTTGTGTAAAGGGGTCCATTTTACGGGCCTCTTTTTTGTCCAGGTAGTTAGCAGGATCAAAATTTTTCAGTTCGCAAGCAAAACGGGTTTTGAACTTGGAAGCATCAAATTGCTTGATATAATCCGCGCCGGATACACCGTTCGTCAATCCGTGCCAGAAATCGGCCACAGTATTGCCGAGCGGTGTAAGAGCGCCTAAACCTGTAACGACAACTCGTCTTGGTTGCATTAAAACAATTCTGATTAGGAGGATTATTTTACATGTTCTTCCAGGTAAGCAACTGCCTGGCCAACAGTAGTAATAGTTTCAGCTTGTTCGTCAGGAATGGAGATGTTGAATTCTTTTTCGAATTCCATAATCAGTTCTACCGTATCCAAAGAGTCAGCGCCTAAGTCATTGGTGAAGCTGGCTTCAGGAGTTACCTCGGCTTCGTCAACGCCCAATTTGTCAATGATGATCTTTTTAACTCTTGATGCAATGTCTGACATAATTTTAAGTGTTTTTGGTTTAAAACTTGACTGCAAAAATATAATTTTTATTGAATTGCCAACAGATAGCCCGAATTTTAAGGACGCTCTAACCTGGCCAATCTCACCAAACCCAATACAGTAAACATATTCATAGCTTTGTTAATAAAAGAATTTATATATTTTTGATACTGGCTGGATTACAGATTTGCATATTTTACCACAAAAGTCGCCTTTTTCGGGACAATTACGCCATTCTCTGAAATCCAAAACATATAAATCTTAAAATATCTCCATTCAACCGGCTATTTAGCCACTTATCTAAAGCATTAACGCTATTTAACAGTTGCCGGGAGCATTCAGCCTCCTCAATGCGTAAATTTGTCCGGCTTGTGAGATAGTATCCCTTCAGGAGCCTGTTTCTCTGTTATGAATCAGTAGCAAAAGTTAGAAAAACACATATAAATAAGATATGGCCATCACCAAAAAGACCGTTCGCACAATAGTTATATTGGCCGCAGCCGGTATCGTCATTTACCTCGCTTTTAAGAAAATAGCCGGCAAAAAATCAGCCGGAGAGCCGGCCGCTGCGGCATCCGGCGCAAAAGCAGGCGCTTCCCGGCTGCTGCTTACCGATGCCTGGATCGTTAAAACATCCCGGCTCGACCAATCTATTGAAGCAAGCGGCACCTTGCAGAGCAATGAAGAAGTAGAAGTGAAACCGGAAATTAATGGCCGCATCACACACCTCTATTTTAAAGAAGGAACCACTGTAAGAAAAGGAGATCTGCTGGTTAAACTGTATGACGAAGACCTCAGAGCACAGCTTCAGAAACTCAAATTACAGCAGCAACTGGCCAAAACAACCCTGGAACGCCAGGAAAACCTCCTTAAAATAAATGGAATCAGCCAACAGGACGTAGATGTGACCCGCAACCAGGTAAGCGCCTACGGAGCCGATATGGAGTATACCCAAACCCAGTTGCAGAAAACAGAACTACGCGCTCCCTTCAGCGGTAAGCTCGGTTTACGCAACGTAAGCGAAGGCGCCATCGTGTCGTCCCTTACCATTATTACCACCCTCCAGCAAATAGATCCGCTGAAAATGGACTTCTCCGTGGCCGAGAAATACCGCAACGCCATCAAAAATGGCGACCAGGTCAACTTCCTGGTATCCGGTGACAATAAAGAATATAAAGGCAGCATTTATGCCATTGATCCGAAAATAGATCTTACCACCCGTACTGTAAAGCTCCGTGCTATCGTTCCTAATAATAACGGTATCCTGTTCCCCGGCTCCTTTGCCAAAGTGAAAATTTTGCTGAAAGACCTCCCGGATGCTATGTTGATACCGTCACAGGCCGTTATTCCCGGTACCCGTGATAAAAAAGTAATCATTGCCGATAAAGGCCAGGCCAAGTTTGTAACAGTAGAAACAGGCATCAGAACCGAAAGCAGTGTACAGATCACCAGTGGCCTACAACCTGGTGACACGGTTATTACCACTGGTATTCTCCAGCTGAAACCAGGCATGCAGTTGAAGTACAATAAGATACAATAATAGTTTTCCCAACGGCACTACCAACGGCAGCATCGCTGCCAACAGGAAAGCCCGGCAGAAAACCTGAAAATAATTATCATGAGTTTACCTTCATTATCTCTCAAACGCCCCGTATTTGCTATCGTGATGAATATCATTATCGTGATATTCGGCCTGGTGGGCTTTACTTTTCTGGGGGTAAGGGATTTCCCGGCGATCGATCCGCCTGTCGTGAACGTACGCACCTCGTATGCAGGCGCTAACTCCGATATCATCGAAACACAGATCACCGAACCACTGGAAAAACAGATCAATGGTATCGCAGGCATCAAAAATATTTCTTCCAGCAGCAGCCAGGGAAGCAGCAACATCACCGTGGAATTTGAACTTGGAGAAGACCTGGAAGGCGCTACCAACGATGTGCGTGATAAAGTATCACAGGCGCTGCGCCAGCTGCCACCCGATATTGATGCTCCACCCGTAGTATCCAAGCAGGACGCCAACTCCGACCCCATCATCTCCATGACGGTGCAGAGCAACACCCGCAACCAGCTGGAAGTAACCGAATACGCCTCCAACGTACTCCTGGAAAAACTGCAAACCATTCCCGGCGTAAGCGCCATACAGATATGGGGAGAAAAAAAATACGCCATGCGTATCTGGATGGACCCTGCCAGGTTATCGTCCTACAGCCTTACCCCCGGCGATGTACAGGCCGCCCTGTTACGCGAAAACGTGGAACTGCCCTCCGGCAAAATTGCCGGCAACGCCACCGACTTTACCGTACGTACCTTCGGACGGCTGGTATCTGAAGACGATTTCAACGGCCTGATCATTAAAAATGTAAACGGCAGCGAGATACGCATCCGCGACATCGGCCAGGCAGTGCTGGGACCTGAAAACGAAGAAACCGTGCTGAAAGAATCCGGTAGCCCGATGATTGCACTCGCCCTCATCCCGCAGCCCGGATCCAACTATGTAGCCATTGCAGAAGAATTCTATAAAAGATTCGAACAACTGAAAAAAGATATCCCGGAAGATTATTCCGTAAATATTGCAATGGATAACACCCGCTTCATCAAACAATCGATCGATGAAGTAGAAGAAACCCTCATAGTAGCACTGGTACTCGTAATTATTATTGTATACCTGTTCTTCCGCGACTGGCTCATGGCGCTCCGTCCGCTGATAGATATCCCCGTATCCTTAATCGGCGCCTTCTTTATTATGTACGCCTGCGGCTTTACCATTAATATCCTCACCCTGCTGGCCATTGTACTGGCCACCGGCCTGGTAGTGGATGATGGTATTGTGGTAACAGAAAATATTTATAAGAAGATAGAACAGGGAATGCCTCGTATGAGGGCTGCACGCGAAGGATCTGAAGAAATATTCTTTGCCGTAATCGCTACGTCGATCACACTGGCCTTTGTATTCTTACCGATCATCTTCCTCCAGGGCTTCGTGGGACAACTGTTCCGTGAATTTGGCATCGTGGTGGCCGGCGCAGTAATCATCTCTGCCTTTGTATCACTCACGTTAACGCCTGTACTAAACGTGAAGCTGGGCCGTAAAACACATACCCATTCCTGGTTTTATACCAAAACGGAACCTTTCTTCCGCTGGATGGAAGACGGATACAGAAAATCACTGGAATCGTTTATGCGTATCCGTTGGGTAGCCGGACTAATCATCGTCGGCTGCCTGGCAATGATTTACTTCCTCTTTAAAACGTTGCAGTCGGAACTGGCGCCACTGGAAGACCGTAGCACTTTCCGCCTGTCCATTACCACTCCGGAGGGCACTGCATTCGATTACATGGATAATTATGTGGATAAGCTCACTAAGTTCATGATGGATTCTATTCCTGAAAAGAAGATCATCCTGAGCGTAACTTCTCCCGGCTTCAGTGGCTCCGGTGCGGTAAACACCGCCTTTGCCAACGTAATGCTCACAGAGCCTCACGATCGAACCCGCTCCCAGAAAGACATCGTGAATATGGTAAACCGGAGCATGAACAAGTTTCCGGAGGGTAAAGTTTTTGCCATTGAATCCCAGACTATCCAGGTAGGCCGCCGCGCGGGATTGCCGGTGTCTTTTGTGTTGGAACATATCAACTTCGACAGTCTTACCAGGGTGCTGCCCAAGTTTATGGAAGAAGTGGGCAACAGCCCTGTTTTTCAGGGAACGGATGTGGACCTGAAATTCAATAAACCGGAACTGCGCATACATATTAACCGCGATAAAGCAACACAACTCGGCGTATCTGTACAGGATATATCCTCCACACTGCAGCTGGCACTGAGTAACCTCCGCTATGGTTATTTTATCAGGAATGGTAAACAATACCAGGTAATGGGACAGGTGTTCCGCGCCGACCGTGATGATCCAATGGATCTGCAAAACCTTTATGTACGTAACTCACGTGGCGAAGCGATACAGCTCGATAACGTGGTAAGTATAGAAGAAGAAACCAGTCCGCCGATCATTTATCACTTTAACCGTTACAAATCCGCTACGGTGTCAGCAGGATTGGCGCCGGGCAAAACTATTGGCGATGGTATCACCGAAATGTACCGGATCTATAATAAACTGCAAAATGAAAGTGTGCTGAATGAATCCTTTAATACCGCCTTGTCCGGTTCCTCCCGCGACTATGCGGAAAGCGGCTCCAATACTATGTTTGCATTAGGACTGGCATTGGTACTCATTTACCTGGTATTGGCCGCACAGTTTGAAAGCTGGGTGGATCCGCTGATCATCATGTTAACGGTACCACTGGCATTTGCCGGAGCGTTGCTGTCGCTATGGGTATTTGACCAAACCTGGAATATCTTCTCTCAGATCGGTGTAATTATGCTGATAGGGCTGGTAACGAAGAATGGTATCCTGATCGTGGAATTTGCCAACCATCAGCGTGATACCGGGATGGCAAAAGCCGATGCCGTAATCCATGCCTCCTCGATGCGTTTACGTCCTATCCTGATGACGAGCCTCGCTATGGCGCTGGGTGCGTTGCCGATTGCGATGTCGCTCGGCGCTGCCGCCACCAGCCGCATTCCGCTGGGAATCGTTATAGTGGGTGGAATCATCTTTTCACTGGTGTTAACTTTATTTGTAATTCCGGCGATGTATACCTTCCTGTCGCGCAGAGGCAGAAGTAATAATACTGACGAGGAAGACGAAATGGCAAACAATGAGGAAGCACAGGTAGCAGCAGCACATGCCTGATAATAACAGATTTGAATGATCACGATTATGCTATTTATGATGAAAAATATAAAGAAGTGTTTCTTCTTATTCCTGTTACTCCTAAGTGTGGGTGCGTTAAAGGCACAGCAACAGGTGCTTACCCTTGAACAGGCAATAGATGTGGCGCTGAAAAACAACTTTGATATTCGCCTGGCCAGGAATACAGCTGAACTGTCTGCTAACGACTACGCCTATGCGAATTTTGCATTTGTACCGCGCGTGAATGCCACTGCAGGTACTACCTGGAATAGCACCGCTACCAAACAGGAGTTTGTAAACGGTACCAAACGCGATACCAGCGGCATCAAGGGCAACAATCTCACTGGCAACGTAACCCTCAGCTGGACGTTGTTTGACGGTTTAAAGATGTTCGCTACACGCAATAAAATAGCATCTATCCGCGACCTAGGGGAACTGGCCATAAAAGACCAGGTGCAGAATTCCATCTCCACTATCATCGGCGGATACTATAACATTGTACAACAAAAGCAACAGTTGAAAGCCTTGGCAGAGCAGATGTCCATCTCCGAAGAACGGGTAAAATTGTCTGACGCCAAATTCAGTACAGGTCTCGCGCCCAAAACGGATCTGCTGCAATCAAAAGTAGACCTGAATGCGCAGAAGGCATTATACATCCGCCAGCAAACGCTGATAGAACAAAGTAAAGCCCTGCTGAACCAGTTGATGGCCGTACCCGCCGGCGCTACCGGATATGACGTGGTAGATTCCATTCCGCTTAACAGCGGGCTATCCTTTTCGGTGCTACAACAAAACATTGCTAACAACAATACCGCTATTAAAGTACAGCAACAGAATGTGAATATTTCTGCCCTGACGGTCAGGGAGCGTAAAGCAGATTACTTCCCGGTTATCTCCTTCAATTCAGGATATAATTATAACAGGAATACCTCCAATGCTGCATCTAACGCATTCAGTCCCCGTTTCAGCCGGAATGCCGTTTTCAACTACGGCTTCACCGCTGCTATCCCTATCTTCAATGGATTTAATGTAAAAAGACAGGTGCAAAATGCGCGGATCGACTTTGATTTCCAGAATATCACATTGGATAACGTAAGATCCCAGGTAGACCTGTCGCTCAACAACGCGTTCAAAGACTACGAATACTATAAAAAACAAGTGTCGCTGGAAGAAGAAACAAACGATCTTGCCAGAGAGAATGCGATGGTTGCGCTGGAGCGCTTCAAACAAGGCATATCTACCATTCTTGAAGTAAAAATAGCGCAACAAAGCCTGGAAGATTCCTATTACCGGCTTATACAGGCGCGTTATAATACCAAGCTCGCGGAAACGGAGCTGGTTCGCCTGAACGGCGCATTGCTGCAATAGATTATTTTTCTATATCAGAAGCGGGTAAGTAAGGGAGATATATCCTGCTTATCCGCTTCTTTTCTTGATCTTATCATCAACTGTACGGGCATGAACAGGCACTTGTATCATTAACGGACACATTAAATAATAGGCAATATAAAAAGGGTTACCACTCAAAGTCGATTCGTCCGGCATGATTTTGCAAATATCTCCACCGGATTATAAAACACGATACACATGTTACGCTACATTATGCTTACTTTAAGCGGCATTATCTGCTTTACCTACATATGTACAGCCCAGGAGCTGCGGGTGGTAAACCGCGCAATGGTCAGCGACTCCATTATCCATTTGAACGAAGCGCCAGGTGCAGGAATAGCCTGGATTAAAAATAAACAATTTGCCAGCGGCACTATTGAGTTTGATGTAAAAGGAAAGAATGTTTTGCAACAGAGTTTTGTAGGTATTGCTTTCCATGGCGTAAACGATTCTACTTATGACGCCATTTATTTCAGACCGTTCAATTTCCAGGTTCCTGAAGCCGGCAGAAGAGGGCACGCTGTGCAATACATTTCACTTCCCGGAAACGACTGGCCATTTTTAAGAGAACAATACCCCGGAAAATATGAGCATGAAGTAAATCCTTCCACAGATCCCAACAAATGGTTTCATGTAAAGATAGTAGTAACTGATACGGAAGCAAGTACCTATCTGAATGGCGAAAGATGCTTAACAGTTACATTACTCGGCAAACAAAAAAAAGGAATGATAGGTTACTGGGTTGGTAACGGCTCCGGCGGGGACTGGAAGAATCTGAAACTAAACTAAGATTGTTGATTGATAAGTTAGAAGTCGGGCTTTGAGAACATGTGTTCTTAAAGCCTTTTTTATTTGGTGTTTAGTCACATAGAAAAGTGCGGAGCTTAGTTTCCACATAAATCTCCTCTGCAAAGGAGTCTACAGGATATACTACTTCCATCTCTGTATAGGCATCTTTGGGGATGCAAAGATGAAGAATGTTAAGTCTTACCAGAAGTTCATGGGCAGCGTCAGCGTCACTGCTAACAAGCTCCTGCTGTTCTTTAAGAATCTGTAGCATCTCATTGTAATCTTTCTCTGTCATCTTATAAATTTATCAACCAGGAAAATCAGATCTCGTCAAACCATTCAGCGCCGGTATTTCTTAATGGAACCCGATCTTGCCAGTGTATATCCTTCACAGGGTTAAAATAACCTCTGATACAATTAGGATTTCGGACGCAGATCTGTATGTGGTTTTTATCCTTAAATCCCGCGTTAGGGTAAAGCTCATTACCTTCCATGAAAACAATTCTCACAGAATCGTAGGGTATTAAATTCTTCATTTGTCTGTCGATATGCAGGTTCTCAATTACTGCACAATCGAGATTTCTTAACAATAAATCCTGTGATCCTCGTGCCGGCATATTCACGGGTAGCGTTCTTTTATCATTAACAACAGCTTTGAACAATGCATGATAGGATTCACGTACAAGGTTTAAACATGTTGCATCCAGCAAATCAAGACAGAACTTCAGATCAATAACTGCTCTCAATACCGCCGGCGAGCGGATTACTTTATTTCCCGGAGGATTACAGGCATAATCATATGCCCGTTCATAACTGTTCTCCCAGAAATAGCAACCACTTCCCAGCCAATCATATGGCTTACTGCTGGGACTCATTTTAATACTCCCTCTCACTAATGCGTCTCGTACGTCTTCTTCACAACCGTGAAAACCAAGCACCAATCCAGGCCGTGTTGCGTGAATCATTTCCATGATAGATTAACATGAACAATAAATCATAGAAGCAGATTATAACTGAATGAATAGATCAGTTTAACCTGCCATTTGCAACATACATTTACTATGGATGGAACACCTGTTGTTGTGAAAGTATTTCCGGTAAATAAACCAGCGAACAACGACACAATTTATCATTTTTTCCGGATAAAATAAACACAGGTAAAAAATACTTTCGTTTGCTACACTAAAACGAAATCTCATGAAATGCAATGTTGATATGAGTTGTATCAAAATGATACTAAAAATAAATTTGCAAAAATGAAAAGATAAAAATAATTTTTAGGTAGGAATCTTAATTAATTTTTCATCAATTAAAATTAATTGCATAATTTAGTTTTCACGTTTGTTATCAACAATAACTTCAAGTTAACTCCTCACCAAAACATATCCTCAACTCTTTCAACTCATTTAGTCATGGCACTGTATACAACAACAACCATATCAGTAGACGAACAACAGTTCAGTCAATTCAACTTCCTGCACCTGAAACAATACATGGACCAGCACCACGAATTTGAGATAGGGATACAATACGATTGGCTATCACAATACGGATCGAATGCGGTTGCAGCAGGCAGGTCGTTACTGGGAAAAGAAATCAGCATCTGTATCAGGCCTGTCGAATCCCCGGGAGTATTCAATCAGTTGCTGTTTAATGGTATCATTACAGGAGTCAATGCCGGAAAAGAAAATAATGGTAATGCCGGCAGCTGCGTCCTTCACGGCAGCAGCCCCACCATATTGCTTTCAGGTAATCCACATATGCAATCTTATGAGCAACTGGCCTTATCATCCATTGTAAACACCGTCATGAAAAACTGTTACCCCTTTGCTGTGCATCCGCAGGTGAATCCCCATTTCACACAACCGCTGAAGTATATTGTACAATACAAAGAAACCGGATTCGACTTTCTTCAGCGGCTTTCTCAGCGTTTTGGAGAACATTTCTTCTACAATGGGCAGCAAATTATTTTCGGTCAGTACAGCTCCCCAAAAAACGACCTGGTACATCAGAAAGACCTGATTGATTTCCAGCTGGAATATAAAATTTCACCCATCCATCAAACGTTTCAAACATATGAATACAGGTTACATAATATAGTAGCGGAAGATAGTTGTAATGCAGCCTCCGGCAACATGAACCACCACTCGTATCACGCGGAATCAGTGAGCAGGAAACTGTATCCTTTTAAAACCAGCTATAAAGTACCACATGTATTTGGCAGGAATGCCGCCGCAGAACTTTCTGCATTTACCAATCGCTTCTATAAAGGACGAATAGCAGAATTGGTTTTCATAAAAGGCAGTAGCAGGAATACCGGTCTGTGTATCGGAAACATTATTGACGTAAAGGAACAGCTATCCGCCCGTGAAGACTATGGTGAATTTATACTTACAAGGCTGGAACACCATTGTAATGGGAATGGCGACTATTACAATACATTTGAAGGTATTCCGGCCGACATAGCAGTACCTGCTATGAACCTGAAAAACCTGCCATATTGCGAAGCCCAGAGCGCCGTAGTAACGGATAATAATGACCCCAAAGGGCTTGGACGTGTCCGGGTGAAATTTAACTGGCAGCAGGGAAGTACGCCCTGGATCAGACTTCATCAACCGCATGGCGGAATCAATAAAGGTTTTTACTTTATTCCTGAAATAAATGAAGAGGTATGGGTAGATTTCGAAGGCGGTAACCCTGAAGCACCATACGTTACCGGCTGCGCGTACAACGGAAAAGCAACTGCTGCCTTCGGGGATCCAATGAATAACATTAAAGCAATTAAAACACGTAGTGGCCACATGATCCGCCTCGACGATACAGATGGCAACGAAAATATTATCATCACCGATAAAGGTGGCAACATGATCACGATGGATACCCAGGGGCAGAACATTTCAATTTCGGCGCCCGAAAGAATAAACCTAACCGCCAAAAATATCGACATTAATGCCACTGAAAATATCAATATAAATGCCGGAAGTAATATCAACCACTCCGCAGGGATGGATATCCTTCAACAGGCAGGTAACTGTCTTTATCAATATACGGTGAACGATTATCAATTAACCGCAACCAATATCACAAAAATAGCGATGGAAAATATCAACCTGCAGGCGAGAGAAATAGATAAACATGCAGAAGAAATAAACATCGACAGCTCCAAAGAAAACATGCAGATAAGCTCAGGAAAGTCAGTCAACATAAAAGAGTACAGAAAAGTCAAAACTATTCTAAAACACCAACACATGCGAAATACCCCCACAGGAGGCATGCTGATTGTCTGCAAAAAATATATAGAAACAGGGAAGAGCATTCGTTGGCATAGTTCAGGAGAACTGTTTCTTCATTCCGGCAAATCAGTAATCATCAACGGCAAACAGAAGGGTGTAAAATTCCATAAAATATCATCAGACATTCATAATCCTGAAAAATAAAATTGCATTAAAAAGATGGCTGATAAACACTTTGTGGTGCAAGGAGCATTATGCAGATGTAATTTCGGTAATACTCCCGCCCAAATACAGGTTTCTGCAAATGCAGAATACATGAACGACGTCAGTGGAAACTCCAAACCAGCTGCAGGTTCCAATGAGATAGGCAATCCCTTCATGCCAGGCACATTTGGAATGTGCATGTTAACCCACAAGCCTTGCACGCCTAACATCATTCAATGGGACAATGTATTGCCCGGCGTTACACTTTCGAACGGAGGGAAAATACTAACAGAAAAAAGCACTGCTGTTTGCGCGGCAGCCGGGGCTCCTTGTGTTTGTATTATCCATCACGGTCAAACAGCTTATGTAGCTGAGGATAGCATTGCGGAAAATGAATCCGCTATTATACCGGCGCTAAATCCCCTAGTTGCCAGCAGTTTGAAGTGCAGGGAAGTTCCTGCCATACGCACAATTACCTTATGTATTGAAAAACGTAACCCTGCGGCAATCTTTACCAGTGAAAAGAAGGAGGAGGTTTCCGTCAGGATCATGGAGCCGTTATTGTTTGAGGTTGAAAGCTATTATAATCATGTGATCCCGGACGAATCAGCGGTACAATGGAAAGTACTCAATCTTCACAATGACGGCAACGACGTGGTGTTAATCGAATCATCCGGCTCACGGTTAACATTTTCATTCGACACGTCCGGGTATTACCGGGTACAGGCCTTCGGAAAAGAACAAACAGATAGCGATGCCTTCATTGATCTATATGCGAGTAACAACACGCTTAAAGAGGAATTCATCATTAGTGAAACACCTTATAAGTCAGGCAACCTGCAAAGTGGAACTCCGGTTTGTGCAGAAGCTGTATACAAGATAACTCCCCCAACTGAAGCAGAAAGAGCGCTGGTGTCTATGCAAGTAACCGATAACAGCAAAAACATAATTGCCATACCCGATAATGATAAAATCTGGTTCACGCCGACCAACGCATCTGCCACTTACGTTGTTTCAGCCATCATGCGTACGGGTATACATCCGCAACAGATCAGTAAAGAAATCCATACCCAAAACAACAGGGCCATATCAGTGAGCAACGGGGCGTCAACACATGTGGTAAGGCCCCGCACAAATATGAATTTCCAGGTTTCACAAATGGTGCATACTAAACTGCCACCAGTACCTGCAGCGGCTATTCAATGGTTTTTAAACGGCCGGCCAGTAGGCATAGGGCCCTACATTACAATCAATGGCGATGTTCATCTTATACTTCCCGGAAAGTATACAGTAGAAGTACGCGTAAATATCATGGAGAGGGAGCGTAATAATATTCAACAAGCCTATTGGCATTTCGAAGTAAAAAACAATGAAGTATTAAAGATACTGGTGCCGGGAGATAGTACTAACTGGGTCGTTGGAAGGTATTATACTGTTTTTGCGCAAACACTAATGGATTATGAGGAAACACTCGATGGTCCTGTTTTCTGGAATCCCTACGGAGCTTATACCAATAAGTTATCAACGGCATCAGCTTCACAGGAAGGAAGCTTCATGATCAGTGCCCGTCTGGGAAATTCCCGGAAAACGCTCAGTATCAGTGCCATAAAAGCCACGCTCACACGTTGGTGTTTTACGGATGAGCAATTAATTTATAGACCATCGGCCGGTTGGCAGGAGATAGTCCGTATAGTTATCAGTAGTCATGAAGCGGCAAATGAAAAGATACCGCTTCACCTGTTGCAGATAAATCCGGCAAACTGCATTCATCATGTAAAGGATCTGGGAGAGGTGGCTTTCAATACGGATGGACTATTGCGACTTGATGTTAGCATAAATAGCCTGAAACCATTATTAACTAATACCAGTTTCGAATGGGATACATTTCGCGTGTTGTTCGCAATACCTTTGTCTGCTAATTGCATCCGGTTTGCTGAAATGAAAACCATTACTTGTGAAGGAACAGCATACTGGGTGCCGCAAAAGCAAAGCAACAAACGTATGCAGGAAAAGGGAGGGTACCTGGAGCTCAATAACAAACGACGTGTAGTATCTGTACACTTTCACGATCAGCGTAAATATCCTGCCTATAAAGTTTACAAATATGGACAGAAATTCAGCATGCTCGTACAAACCGCTAACCTTGCCGGAGAGGAATTATCCTTTCAGATATGGGAAAACCGGTATCAGGGAAAAGATAAACATTGGTTCAGCGACAGGTTGCATATAAATGAATATGGAACCGCAAATGCAACAATAGATTCAAACCAGCTGAAAGCGGGGAATACACTGGAAGATAGTTTTCTCCGCTGCTTCTATGCAGTAATAAAGTCTTCTTCGGATAACTATTTCTATCCACATGAGATAGCGGATAAAAATATCCTGAACCCTGATAATATCAGTTACTACCAGCATATAAAACTATCCAACTGGTTTGATAATTTTATAAACAGGCATTCCAGGGCAAATGCACCGGTAGTACTGGGCGAGCAACTTGAAATAAATGAGCTTAACTCCAGGTGTCCGGCATGCGAAGAGATGATTACGATAGAACAGCTGGCTAAAATATTCCCTCATGCAACAACCTCCTCATTGCAGATTGCAGCCGCCACTTACAACAGGTTTATGGAACAAACCGGTATGAATACCTGCTGGAATAAGGCACACTTTTTCGCCCAGGTGGCTATAGAAAGCGGTGGGTGTTTGAATGTTAAAGAAGGGGAAAGCTTCAACTGGTATTGGGAAGACCTGGGAAAGAACTTTCCGCCATTCAGAACAGCGGCAGGTAAAATAAAAGCGAAAACATGGGGGAGAGCGATAAGAAAACCGGCTCGTCCTGGCGTAACAAAAGAAAACCAACGGCATATTGCTGATTATGTATACGGTCCCGATTCGGTAAAGGGGAAATCATTGGGCAACATACAACCGGGAGATGGATGGAAATTCCGAGGCAGGGGACTGATCCAGCTTACCGGCCGGGAAGCTTATACTTATGCAAACAAGTTTACCCGGAAAGAAAAGGCCGATATTCTTCTTCAACCAGACCTGGTAGCCACAGATATAAAAATTGCCGTACTATCTTCAATGGCTTTCTGGAAATGGAAGGGATTGCAGCTTGCTGCTAATGGCAATACAGAAGTAACCGCTAAAATAAGCAAGGTAGTAGGCCTGGATGCGATTTCAAATGGCAAGAGCTCACATGCTGAAAAGAAACATTTCTTCGACACAAATTCATCTGTCTTATTCCAGGTAAACAACTGCCGGCATCGAAAAATATCCGATGGTGCCTTGAACAGGTATATTGTCAAAATAGATGCCTTCAGCTACACACTGGTGGAACAAAATGTTACCTCCAATCAATACAAATACGACCTGTACAACGCGGGTACACTTATTAAAACATTCTTACTGCAAAAAAACAGATACGGCCTGCTGCCATTCCCCGAAACTGGCCCCAACTGGGGAAGATACGGCACCAGGGATGGAGGAGATGATAATTATATAGCTCCTGATATTGCCGCTCCTTTGTTTGGATTCTTCTATTCGTTACCACAGAATGGCTATACAGATACACTTTATTATAACGATATCTCTGCCGGAGACAAACGGAACATAGGTCATAAAGGACATATTAATGGGAACGACATTGATATCAGGTACCCCGGAAGCTCAAACAGGAAAGGATCTGTATTATGGACGGAAGCAATGGAGACATATGGCAGTGAAAAAGAATTTCTGAAAGTGTTGGAGAAGCTACTCAACATTGCCACTAAATGGGAATTTAGAAACAATTTCGCTTATAACAAACGTATTAATAATACGATTGGCAGTTCTACAATCGCACATCAAGATCATTTTCATCTCGGTCTCAGGAAAAAAATAAAAAAATGAGAACAGTAAATTTAATACTGATAGTCTTTATACTTAGCAATGTAAGCTGTCAAAACACCCAGCAGCAACCAGTACAAAGCATTGGAAAGAATAACGTTATCAAAAAAGAAAAAATGTACACCATGAATATAGACGCCATTAAACGACACATAGAATGGCAATCCCACATAGAATCAACGGAGGACGGAATACCTGCAAGCTATACGTATACAGAGCAAGATGTTAATATCGCTTTACCTATTATTGCTCAAGGTTTAAAAGACAAAGGGTTTAAACAGCTCAGCGATAGTTCTTTTAATAAAGCGCTGACCAATATATTTGGAAAAATACTTAGTCGTAAAAATGACGGAGTCAGGTTTCATAACAAATTCAATACTATTATTGAAGAAGGATACGAAAAAGAAGATGAATATGACTATACAATTGAGAATATCTTCATTTCCATAGAATACAAATTTATCTCGTGGGTTCCTCTATTAGGGGATTTCATTGAATTTGAAGATAACAGCAGTTATAAAATTGATCTTCATCCAAAAATAATCTCACGCAACAAATACCTCTTCAACAACAGCCAATCAGATCTTGCCTATCTTCTCGCCGAAGATACGCTCTTCCTCAAAACACTGGTCAAATCATTCGGCTATACCAAAGAAGAAAAGATAAATACGCTGGCTATGAACGATTACCTGGATCTCGACAATAATCACATGCCTACAGTAGGCGAGATCATCTTTGTAAAAAACGCAGAAGGGGTGTTAGAAATAAAGCAGGAATTACTACAATGGATTTCGGATCATACCCGTGTCATTGATAACGCCTTGCTTCGGGCGCTGGAGCAATACGCCTATTCTTTATATAGCAATACCAATAACGACATATTCGCTAATAATCCCTTCGAAATATTTTCGCTGGATGAAAAAAGAAAAATTGTGGCCTATATCGCCAATATTTATGAACCGCTTCAGCACCAGCTTATGCCTAAAAATCCAGGTATATGGCCGGGTTCATCGGTACTTGAAAATATGCTTAACGAAGACAAAGGGCTGGAGGATTTTCTCAAACAACATCGCTATTTTTCATTGCCGGCCTTAAAACAGGAATTGGAACCAGCTGATTAAAATCGTGGTTTCGCCGCCAGCATACCACATGGTAAAAACATAAATATTAAAAAAATTCATAGCAGATATAAACAATTACGTTGGAGATAACTCTCCGGCGTAACATTATTTAAGGTTCTTTCTTTTCTATCTTTTGCTTCTGATATTCTTCAAACGATTGCTTTATATAAAGTAACAGATCGTAGTCTGAAGCGGAATTTAAAAACTGGTATCCCGGCCTGTATTTATACATAAACGAATCCAGTTCCGGGCTCTGTAGCTTGGTCATTCTTCCCACCAGTTCAGGAGAGTAGCGATAGTCGATGAACTTCTCCTTCTCCCAATAAACCAGCTGTTCATGAAACTGCTCTTTTCTTTTACGCACTTTACTTGGCACTAGATAACTTAAAGCCGTAATAGGGTTTGCCGGCAAGGTTTTAAGTACATCCATCGCCCCTGGCTTACGGTAATCAAAGTAGCGTCCATATTCATCTCTCAGCGCCATAGAATCGTTACGGTAGTTCTTACCCCGGATATTTACCCCCTGCAATTCAAACAACCGCTTCTGCATATATACATCCTGGGAAGCTGACATTCCCGGAACAAGCAACATTTTAGGTGTATAGCTCAACATGGAAAATTCAAGGGTATCTCCCGGCAGTGCCTCAATATAAAAACGGCCATTTTCATTACTTAATGTGCCCGTCATTGTCCTCTTGTTAACAATAGAAACAAAAGGCAATCCCGTTTTGGAATCCTGATCCGCCACCATACCGGACAAACGCACCTGTGCGAAGGTTCCCTGCATGTTAATGAAAAAGAAAAAAAACAGTGCTCCGATATATGCTGTAATACGAATCATGAATATACTAATCCTTCAAATTTAATGTTCCACCCGCAAATGAAAAGTTAAAAAACGGGAGAAATATGAGTGCTCAGCAGCAAAATTATTAATTATCAACATTATAAATATCCCTCTAATCACTTATTTTTACGGTTATCACCCATTATTGTGTAAAAGTCATGCCACAGAAAATCATCTTTGCTACCCAACATTATCAGTATCTGAAAAACAGGATCCTCTCAATTGCAGGCTCCACCTGGGAAAATGGGGAATTAGACATACGTGATTTCCCCGATGGGGAGCATTATCACCGCATTTTGAGTAATGTCAGCAACAAAGAAGTGATTTTGCTTGGTGGCACTATCGACGATAAAGAAACGCTGGAACTATATGATCTGGCCAGCGGCTGTATCCAGCTGGGAGCTTATTCCCTGACCATCATCATTCCTTTTTTTGGATATTCTACTATGGAACGCGCCGTAAAATATGGCGAAATTGTAAAGGCCAAAACACGCGCTGTATTGTTTTCGTCTTTACCCAATACCTCCCGTGGAAACAGGATCGTAATGATTGATCTTCATGTGGATGGTATTACCTGGTATTTTGAAAACGATGTTCGCCCGGTGCATTTATATGCAAAGGAATTTGTAATGAATACGGCCATGGAGCTCGCAGCCGGAGAGCCTTTTGTGCTGGCCAGCACGGATGCGGGCAGGGCTAAATGGGTAGAATCCCTTGCCAACGACCTGCATGTACCGGCGGCTTTCGCGTTCAAACGCCGCCTTTCCGGCGATGAAACAGCTATTACTGCCATTAGCGCCGATGTAAAAGACAAAACAGTGATCATCTACGATGACATGATCCGCACCGGCGGATCTCTGATCCATGCCGCACAATCTTATCGTGATGCCGGTGCCGGAAATATCTTCGTTATCACCACCCACGGCATCTTTGCAGGAAATGGCTTCGAAAAGATCAAGCAATCAGGTCTCATTAAAAAGGTAGTCTGCACAGATACCCATCCCAATGCCATCACCATCAACGACGATATGTTGCTTGTTAAATCAGTCGACCAGCTGATCGTCAATTATTTTCAGTCACAGCACTCCTGATTCCTGTTGGCAGGCTATTTGTCATCCAGACACTTGTGAACCATGCAGCGGTAATTCCTGAAATTGAAATGGCATAAATCGGCCATCTGCAAATCTGACAAATCATTATGCTTGATTTTCGTATACTCGAATACGGTAGTTGCGACTACCACACCATGATTGACCTTCGTAGCGAGGTGCTTCGAAAACCATTGGGGCTTACGTTTTCAGCCGAACAATTACAAAAAGAAATCAATGATATTTTCATTGCCGGCTTTACACAAGGGAACGATCATGAAATACTCGCCGGTTGTTGTATTCTCACTCCTGTCAGTGAAAACACAGTACAGTTAAGACAAATGGCAGTGTCGCCCCGCCTGCAGGGCAAGGGAATAGGCAGAGAAATTGTAGTATTCGCAGAACAATATGCACGTAGCAACGGCTTTGATGAATTAACCATGCATGCCCGGAAAGAAGCCACGGGATTCTATCAGAAACTGGGCTATAAAATCTGTGGAGAAGAATTTACAGAGGTGGGCATTCCGCACTACGAAATGAGGAAAAACCTGAATTAATTATTTTTTATTTTTTTGCTTCTGCAACCCATTGTAGAAGGCGTTTTGATTGTATTGTTATATTGATGGATAACCAATATAACAACAGACAGCATAGGAATCCTGTCAAAAAATTTTGTAACCAAATCTTTCATAATACGATGAGAAGCCATGTACTAGCCTGGTCGGGGCTGTGCTATGCCTTTTTCTGCTATACCTCCAGCAGCGCATACGCAAAACCCGAAGGGTATCTCACAGCAAAACAGCTGCAAGCTGATACCACCGTTCCGGTAGTGATTAAACCCGCTGCTGCTGATACCAGTGTTAAACCTAAACAGGATACCACTGCTCCGGTAGTCATTAAACCTGCTGCTACCGATTCCACTGTTAAACCGAAACAGGATACTTCCAAACCAGTAACCGATACCGCCAAAACGGCTGTAGCAAAACCTAAAGAGGATACCGCACTCATCCTTCCCCCGGACTCAGCTACGGCCAAAAGCGAAGTTGGAAAATTCCAGCTTACAGGAACAGTGAAAGATGATAAAGGAACTCCTATTCCCGGCGCCGTTATCCGGAATAAAACATCTAAACTAAACGCACAGTCAGACCCAACTGGTCAATACACCATTAAGGCGGCCGTACGCGATACTATACTCGTCACAGCTCCTACTTTCGGTGAACAGTCTATCCCGGTAGAAAAAAGAGGTGAACTCGATGTTACCCTGGTTCCCTCCAATGCTACCAAAAAAGTTTTGGGAGAAGTAGTAGTCACGGCCCTAGGCATTAAAAAGAATCCCCGCTCCGTAGGTTATGCCATACAGGAAGTAAGCGGTAATGCCGTACAGGAAGCAAAAGAAGTAAACTTTGTAAACGCCCTTACAGGAAAAGTTCCCGGTGTGCAAATCAGCTCTAACACAGGTTCCATGGGCGGTGCCAGCAAAATCACCATCCGTGGGGTAAAATCCATCCTGGGTGATAACAATGCCTTCTTTGTACTGGATGGTGTACCGATGATCAATAACGTAACAAACGATCCCGGACAGCAAAACGGTGGCGGCGGTTACGACTACGGTAGCCCTATGCAGGATATCAACCCGGAAGACATTGAAAACATCTCTGTCCTCAAAGGCGCAGCTGCAACCGCCCTCTACGGAAGCCGCGGTGCCAACGGCGTTCTCCAGATAACCACCAAGAAACGCCCGGATACCGAAAAAGGAATCGGGGTTACCTATAGCCTCAACGCCCAGGTAGACCAGGTAGCTGTACTCCCCGATTATCAAAATACTTACGGCGGCGGTAGTGCAGGAAAATTTGATACCCTCTATTACAATCAGCATCCGGAAGGCTTCCTCAATGAACAAAGCGCTACCTACGACGACAACAACGGCAAAGGACGCTACGACCTGATGCCACAATATGCAGTGGATGAATCATGGGGACCCAAACTGAACGGACAAATAATTCGCCCTTATTGGTCATGGGATAAGGATAAAAAAAATCCATACTTCGGCAAAACTGATACCTGGTCACCACATCCAAATAATGTAAAAGACTTCTATAAAACAGGTTTTACACTTACCAACAATATATCAATGGCAGGCAGCGACGATAAAGGAAGTTTCCGCTTGTCGTATGGTAACATGGATCAAACCTTCGTACTCCCCAACGCCACCAACAAAAGAAACAACCTCTCTTTCAATGGTAGCTATGAATTAACAAAGGGAGTAAAAGCCGTAGCCTCCATGAACTACACCTCCTTAAAAGTAAAAGGCCGTCCAGGTACCGGCTTTAACCGGTCCCAATCCTACATTGCAGTTCACGATGTATGGTCAGCGCCAGCTCGATCTGGAAATGGAGAAAAGATACAAGTACGATGACGGTTCCCAGATCACCTGGAACCGCCGGTCATGGGACGATCCAACTGTCTCCTCCAGCAATGGACCATACTGGAACCGTTATATGGATTACGAAACAGATAGCCGCAACAGGCTCTTCGGATCTGCCGGACTGGATATAGACGCCACAAAATGGCTCTCCTTCTCCGGTCGCGTATTCATGGACGACTATAGTACACTCGAAGAAGAAAGAACAGCAAAAGATTATGCAATAGGAGGATATATCAAACGCGTGAGAAGTAACCGCGAAATGAACTATCAGTTAACAGCAGATATCAAAAAAGATTTCGGTACCGACTTCCAGCTGAATGCAACAGTTGGTGGAAACGTGATGCATCGTAAATGGACCGTTACCGGCGGAAGCGTCGTGGGTGGATTGATCACTAAAGATGTGTACAACCTGCTCAACTCTGCGCAACCCGCTCAGGCCATTGATCAGTACTACGAAAAACAGATCAACTCCGTCTTTGCTACTGCCAACCTGGGATATAAGAACCTGCTGTTCCTCGACCTCACGGGTCGTAGCGACTGGTCCTCTACCCTGGTAAAAGGTAATAACCAATATTTCTATCCATCGGCTTCCCTTTCCTTTGTTTTCTCAGACCTGTTGAAAGAATGGAAATGGCTGTCATTTGGTAAATTAAGAGGTAGCCTCGCTGCGGTAGGTAATGATGCCGATCCGTACCGGATTTACAACACATACGACTTCATTCCTCCTTTCGGCAGCAATCCGGTTATCCAGTTCTCTCCAACATTATACAACGAAGACCTGAAACCTGAACGTACCACGGAAGTGGAAACAGGCGTGGAATTGAAATTCCTGGACAACCGTATTGGTGTTGATTTCACCTACTACAGACGCGTTACCAAGGATCAGATCATCACACTGGCACTGCCTACAGCCACCGGTTTCACAGGAGCCTACGTAAATGGTGGTAGCGTGGAAAATAAAGGTATTGAAATAGGGCTGAACCTGAACCCCATCCGCCTGAAAAATGGCTTCCGTTGGGATATCAGCGCCAACCTCGCACGCAACCGGAACAAGGTGCTCAACCTGGATATTGCACAGTACAATACATCACTGGACTTCCTGACAATCGGCACCGACCGCCGTACACAGAAGGTATCGGTGGTAGGACAAGTAGGAGAGCCGCTGGGAACTATCCGCGGTACCGATTATACTTACCTTAACGGCCAGAAAGTAGTAGATGCGCTCGGACGTTATGTGCCCAGTGAAATCAAACCTATCGGTAACGCCTATCCCGACTATGTAGGCGGTGTTACCAACACCTTTACTTATAAAGGTATTTACCTGTCTGCACTGGTTGATTTCCAACACGGCGGCGATTTCTTCTCCTATACTAACCTATACGGAAATAAATCCGGTCTGCTGGAAACCACTGTAGAAAATGGTATCCGTGAAAATGGTATCGTCGTTCCGGGTGTTACAGCAGATGGCCACGCCAATACAACAAACATCAGTGCACAGGATCACTTCAATTACAACGGTGGAAATGTGATCAGCAAGGCCAACCTGTATGATGCCAGCTATATCTACCTGAGAGAGGCCAAAATCGGTTACAATCTGCCGGAATCATGGTATAAGAAAATAGGAGCCCAGGCCGCCCGCCTTTCTCTCTATGGCCGTAACCTCTGGTTAATTAAATCAAATGCGCCGAATGTAGATCCATCCAATATCCTCAATTCCGCTTCCAACGTGCAGGGAATTGAAGGTGGTGCGCTGCCATCACTCCGGTCTTATGGATTAAACCTGAATGTATCATTCTAAATTTTGTGAAGATGACTAAAAAGATTTTTAAATATAGCAGCATCCTGTTCTTGTTGGCTTCACTGGCATTTACCAGCTGTAAAAAGTTGGATGATATGAACACTGATCCAACCAGGCCAACTACCGCTTCGCCCGCAAACCTGCTCACGGGCGCCCAGAAAAGCACGATGGACATGCTTTACAGCGGATTACAAAACGGTTTCATCGCCATGAACTATGCACAATTCTGGACTGGAAACTCCAGGACAAATGATAGCCAGTTCAATCTCGATGAAGGTAATAATGCCGCCTTCTGGAATACATTATACCGTATCTCGTTGCATAATCTTGATGACCTGGTTAAACAAAACGCGGCTAACCCGGGGCTGCCCGGCGCGACTAACCAGAGTGCCATCGCAAAAATCACAAGCGCCTGGATCTACCAGATCCTGGCAGATACCTACGGAAATATTCCATATACAAAAACCTTCCAGGGTAGCAGTAATATTACCCCTCAATACGATGATGCCCAAACCATTTATAACTCCCTGCTCGACACCCTGCAGGCGCAGATAAATGTGCTGGACACATCACAGATTAGCTTTGAAACCGGGGATATTATTTATAACGGAGATGTAGAAAAATGGAAGAAACTGGCAAATTCGCTGATGCTCAGATTGGCCATCCGCATGGTGGACGCCAACCCACAAAAAGCCAAACAGATCATTGAAGCGCACTATCAGGATGCCCTTAGCGATAACAGTGACAATGCCGAGTTCGAATACCTGAATGCAGCACCCAACAAATTCCCTTATAATGACTCTGAACGCGATATCATCGACTTTTCTGTAAGCGCCACCCTGGTGGATTATATGAAAAGTGTAAATGATCCCCGCCTCAGCATTTACGCCCGGCCTTCAGCCATTAGCGATACCATCAAAGGTATGCCTTACGGCTCGTCCGCTTCAAATCCGGACAGGCTTCCTATAGACAACTACTCCTTTCCCGGCACACAAATATATAGCGCCACAATGCCAGGCATTCTAATGGGATATGCAGAAGTAGAGTTTATCCTGGCGGAAGCTGCTGCCAGAGGCATGAATGTGGGCGATGATGCGGCTACGCACTATGCAAAAGGCATCACCGCTTCTATCAGCTACTGGCGTACACTTACCAACAACACAGATATCACGGATGCTGCTATCGAGGCATATATAGCGAAAGTACCTTACGTAGCCGCCGACTGGAGAAATGTGATCGGTACGCAAAAATGGCTCGCGCTTTATCCGCAGGGCTTCCAGGCATGGTTTGAAAGAACCAGGCTTCATTTTAGCAAACCAGGCGGACAACCATTATTCATAGCTCCGGTATCCGGTTCACTGGATCCCAGCGTTACAATGGTGCCCTACAGGTTAACTTACCTGCAGACCGAGCAAACACAGAATAAGGCCAGCTACGAAAAAGCCGCTTCCGACATCGGTGGCGACACAAAAGGCACCAAACTGTGGTATAACAAATTCTGATACAACAATCAACTATAGCTAAACAACAATCTACCGGCGCCTGCATCTGCAGGCGCTTTCTTTTTTTATACCGATTTATTTATCTTTAACCCCACCTATATTCAACGATCATGAGGAAAGTACTGCTAACAATGGCCCTGCTGGCTATTGTCCGTTTGGTATCAGCACAGGAAACAACACATGCCTACCAGAATTGGTATACTTATTTCGGCACCATGAAAATTAACAGTAAATGGGCGGTGCCTTTTGATGTGCAGTTACGTATCAGGGATGGTATCAGTAACAAAGGTCAGCTGCTCATGCGCGGCGGTCTGCAATATTCCCTTACCAAACAGGATCATATTTTACTGGGATATGCATATGTACCCACTTACAATGCCACCAGCAATACATGGCTGCCTGAACAACGCATCTTTGAACAATACATCCATAAAGCAAAAAAACTGGATATGACCCACCGGGTACGGCTGGAACAACGCTGGGTATCCCAACCGTCAGCTCCCGGAGATCCGCATGCTATCGGTAATTGGAAATATGGTAACCGCGCCCGCTATTTCAACCGCACACAACTACCCATCCTTCATAAAAAAGCAGCCACCCCGTTTTACGTGGCCCTGCAGGACGAAATCTTTTTAAATCTCTGGGGAAATGATATCAGCAACCTGCTGTTCGATCAGAATCGCTTCCTGGTTGCTTTTGGATATCAGTTCAATCCTAATCTCAAAGCAGATATAGGCTATATGAACCAGCTGGTCCAGGTTACGTCAGGCGCTAAAACCATGAACCATATCCTGCATTTCAGCGTGTTCCAGAATATTAACCTGTAACGCAGAAAGTCTTACCGGTAATTACTAAACTTCGATTTGAGTATGCCCGCGAAATTGCGGTAGGCCTCCTCTGTCTGGAAAGCACTGGTGGGAATGAGAAAGAAAGTTTTCTTATCACGATAGAGGAAGAAGAATTTTTCAGTTTCCACTACCCTGGAAAAATTGCTCCAGCTGATATTACGCGGATGATCACTCCCCCGGGTGGTAATCAATAATCCCTCGTCAGAATACTTGAGATGTATACTGTCTTTAAAAGTAGCCGCCTTATTGTAAATAGAAACAGGTAACAGGTACCAGAATACCCAGCCAAGCACCAGTATCATGATAACAATACCAGTAAGCGCACCGGTGGTCACCACGCTAAAAAAATAACCTGTTAAAGTAGCAAGTAATAAGATGATAAGGGTATTGCGGAAGACTTTAATCTCGCCTCTTCGCATAAAATGATAGCGCAATGCATGCAACACATCCCCTTTATCGTAGTTAAACTCTAAATGCATTATCGCCTGGCAAAACTATTTTATCTGTTAACTGAAATCGACATCGGATTATCCATTTCATCACGCACAGTAACAGGTGCTTCCTTCTTCCGGCTGCGTTTTACATTAGACAGATCGTCCTCGCTGAATCCGGGGAAGTTCTTCTTGATGAACAGAAAATATTGCTGCAAGGTTTTTGGATCTACCTTGAAAGGAAAAGCCATTTCCTTACCACTCCCTTTGAGGAAGTCGTTTGTATTTAATTTAGTCTCGTTTTGTAAATACCACTTGTATAAGTCCACAATAGCTTTCTCCAACTCTGCTTCATCCACTTTCTCAGTTGTCTCTACCCGCGGAAACATTAACACAAACTCTTCTACCCTTACAGGCTTGGCATTATTCGTGTTTTTGGCGTTATTACGGTTGTCGTTGTTGTCTCCGTTTTTATCACCATTATTATCCCCGTTTTTGAAACCAGTGCTGGCATTTGCTGATGCGGCTGCGGCCAAAACTACCAACAGCATAAACAACAGCTTTTTCATAAGGCGTCAAATTTTCGAGTTTAAAAATACAATTATATTTTGAGATTTCTAGTAGATTCCAAAATATGCGTAAAAACCCCTAAAAAAAACAAAAGCAATGGGCGAACCATTGCTTTCGAGAGTCATTTACAGTGCATGATGAATCATGCGGTGTAGGAATATTTGGTTTTTCATAGGACAGTAACCATAATAAAAATTAATACAATAACAAATATAATAAAATTATATCGTGAGTTAGGGAAAAGATTAAATATTAGAAATATATTAATATTTCTGCACGTTTTTAAAAAAGATGCAATTAGATTGATCTTTTTAGAAAAATATCAAATGAAAAAAATATGTTGTAAAGAATGAGGACCTAAATATTGCCTGGAGAAAGAGAAGAAAAACAGGGTGTTTTTTGAAAAAAGTAAGGGCGCCTAGAAAAGCGCCCTCAATTTGTTACTATCCTATGAAAACCCTATTTGAATACAAAGGTAAGGGCATGTTATTTTTCTTTGAAATTTTAGAGCCTAAATAACATATCATTAACAAGAAGTTGTAACATCAATCAGCTGCAACCCATGCTGGTACCGCAATTCAAACATTTATAGCAAGTACCCGAACGCACCGTGATATGTCCACAGGTATTACATGCCGGCGCATCACCTTGCATACTTTTCAGGTAATCCTGCGTACCACTTTCCTGCTGAAATGCTGTAGCCGCCTGCATCCTGGGAATACGCGGAGCAGCTTGCCCACTATTGTTTACCTTTCCTGGCAATGGAACCGGCGCCTCCTCATCCGCATCCCCTTCACCCGTATTACCAGGTGCATCCAGCACATGTACCAGGTCGGTACGGCCCAGGTACTCATATCCTAACACCCTGAAAATATAATCGATTAGCGAGGTGGCCGATTTAATGTTGGGATGATCTACCATTCCGGCCGGCTCAAACCGCGTGAAGACAAACTTATCTACAAACTCTTCCAACGGAACCCCATATTGCAATCCAACAGAAACGGCAATGGCAAAACAGTTCATCAAACTCCGTAAAGTAGAGCCCTCTTTCGCCAGATCAATAAATATTTCGCCCAACGTACCATCGTTGTACTCCCCGGTACGCACAAAAATTACCTGGCCACCCACATTTGCCTTTTGCGTAAACCCACCCCGTTTGGATGGCAAACTTTGCCGCTCCACAATCCTCGACAACTGGCGCTTTAAGGTGGTGTCCCTGCTGGCCAGCATCCGTTTGTTCACTTCCTCCAGCAACTCATCAATCGTCAGCTGCTGCAGGTCCTGCCCGGCAGCCACCTCGTTCACCGGCTCCGCTTTCTTCCTTTTATCACTCTTATTGCTTAAAGGCTGACTTAACTTACTTCCATCCCGGTACAAAGCACAGGCTTTCAACCCAAGTTCCCAGCTGAGCTTGTAAGCATCCGCAATTTCTTCCACAGCCGCCTCATTCGGCAGATTAATGGTTTTGGAAATAGCCCCGGAAATAAAAGGTTGCACCGCCGCCATCATCCTGATGTGACCATGCGCATGTATATACCGCTCCCCATGCTTTCCACATTTATTGGCGCAGTCAAATACAGGTAAATGAGCATCTTTCAGGTAAGGAGCCCCCTCCACCGTCATTGTTCCGCACACATAATCATTCGCCGCTTCTATCTGCTCATCCGTAAATCCCAAAGCATGTAACAGGCTGAACTCAAGACTGTAATAATCCTCCGCCTTAAACCCTAACCGCTGCAAACACTCTTCTCCCAATGTATAAACATTAAATACAAACGATATATCAAAGGAAGAAGAAACGGCGGTATCCAGCTTTTTCAGCTCTTCCCCCATAAATCCTTTCTCACTCAGCGACTGATGATTAATATAAGGCGCCCCCGCAAAATTGCCGGTTCCTTTTGCATAATCCACAATCGCCTTTATTTCATGGGAAGAATAGCCCAGGTTTTGTAACGCTGTAGGAATAGACTGGTTAATAATCTTAAAATAGCCGCCACCAGACAGCTTTTTGAATTTCACCAATGCAAAATCAGGCTCCACGCCGGTAGTGTCACAATCCATCACCAGGCCAATAGTGCCGGTAGGTGCAATCACCGTCGCCTGTGCATTCCGGTAACCATATTGCTCACCCAGCTTCACTGCCTCGTCCCATGCCTTGGTGGCCGATTTCAGCAGGTAATCCGCGCAATACCGTGCGTCAATGCCCCTGGGCTTTATCTCCAGTCCATCATACGCATCAGAGGCATCGTATGCGGCCGCCCGGTGATTCCGCATTACCCGCAACATATCTTCCCGGTTCTCTTTATACCGGGGAAAGGCGCCCAGATGTGCAGCCATCTCCGCAGAAGTTTTATAGGCAATCCCCGTCATAATAGCGGATATCGCTCCTGATATGCCGCGCGCTTCCTCGCTGTCGTAGGCAATGCCGCTCACCATCAGCATAGAACCCAGGTTGGCATAACCCAGCCCCAGCGTGCGGTATTCATAACTAAGCTGTGCCACTTCTTTAGAGGGGAACTGTGCCATCAGCACAGAAATCTCCAGCACCACTGTCCATAACCTCACGGTGTACTCAAAGCCGGGAACATCAAACAGGTTCCTTTCATCATCGAAAAAACGCCGGAGGTTCACGGACGCCAGATTACAGGCCGTATTATCGAGGAACATATATTCTGAACACGGATTAGAGGCGTTAATACGCCCGCCCTGCGGACAGGTATGCCACTCATTGATAGTCGTGTCATATTGCGTACCCGGATCTGCACAACGCCAGGCAGCATAAGTAATCTGATCCCATAAATCCTTTGCTTTTACCGTTTTTGTGGTTTTGCCGGTACTCCTGGCTTTGAGTTCCCATTCGCCATCTTCCTCCAACACCCGGAAAAAAGAATTCGGTACCCGGACAGAATTATTGGAGTTCTGGCCAGATACCGTTTTATATGCATCTCCTTCATAATCAGAAGAATAGCCAGCTGCAATCAACGCTGCCACCTTCTTTTCTTCCTCTACTTTCCAGTTCACAAATTCCATAATCTCCGGGTGATCAAGATCCAGGCACACCATTTTTGCGGCCCTCCTGGTGGTGCCACCCGACTTAATTGCTCCCGCTGCCCGGTCCCCGATCTTCAGAAAGCTCATTAATCCACTGGAAGTTCCGCCACCACTGAGCTTTTCCCCATCTCCCCGGATATGCGAAAAATTAGTACCCACACCGGAACCGTATTTGAAAATGCGGGCTTCCCGCATCCATAAATCCATAATTCCACCCTCATTCACCAGGTCATCGTTTACACTTAAAATAAAACAGGCATGAGGCTGAGGCCGCTCGTAAGCAGAAGTAGACTTTTCCAGGTTGCCGGTATTTTGCTCCACATAGTAATGCCCCTGTGGCTTGCCTTTAATACCATAGCTCTCAAATAAGCCGGTATTAAACCATTGGGGGGAGTTAGGCACACACGACTGGTTGAGCATACTGTAGGTCAGCTCTTCATAGAAAATCCGGGCATCTTCCGCGGAAGCGAAATAGCCATATCTTTCACCCCAGGCACGCCAGCAGTTGGCCATACGATGCACCACCTGTTTCACCGAAGTTTCCCTCCCTGAAGTGCCATCAGCCTGCGGCACCCCTGCTTTGCGGAAATATTTCTGCGCCAGGATGTCGGTAGCAATCTGCGACCAGGCGGCCGGTACTTCCACGTTATTCATTTCAAATACTACATCGCCACCGGGATTCCGGATCACAGAAGAGCGGAGTTCGTAGGCAAACTGGTCGTATGGACTCACACCTTCTTTGGTAAAATGGCGGGTAAACGCAAGCCCATTCTTACTATTGACTGGATTTTTCATGCCCGTAAATTTTTCTTAGATGATATAAATGAGTTAGTATAGCGGAGTACTCTAAAATTAATTTTAAAATGCCTGGAGCGGCCCATTTATTTTGCACAGATTGTGGATAATTGCGCAAACAGTTTGCCAACACGTTTGTTATAAAGCCAAAAAGAAATCCGGCTTAAAATTTGTCATTAACAAAACGTTTACAGTTGCGTTACACATAATTCGCTAGGTATCATGAAGTTCATGAATAGAAAATGAATTGAATGCATATTTATTTAGCAATGTGTGTTATTAATAAAAATATTATACATTTGCGACAACCGGAACAATGCGCTATTGATGTACAATAACATATACACTTCGTTCATCGAAAGAAAGGCTAAAAAGGAAAAGGCATTCGCGGTTTTAATTGACCCGGATAAGGTAACACCTGCCGGCATCATAGAGATTGCTGATAAATGCACTGCTGCCAAAGTTGATTATATCTTCCTTGGAGGTAGTCTGGTGATCTCTGATCACCTTGATGAATGCGTACAACAGCTGAAAGCCAGCTGCAACATTCCCGTTGTATTATTTCCCGGAAGCCCTTCCCAGGTATCAAAATATGCTGATGCCTTACTCTATCTGTCTGTAATTTCCGGCAGAAACCCTGAATTACTGATTGGACAGCATGTGGTATCTGCCGCTGCTGTGAAGAAAAGCGGACTGGAAGTAATTTCCACCGGTTACATGGTAATCGACGGCGGAGCACCCACTACAGTTTCTTATATCAGCAACACCATGCCTATCCCGGCAGACAAGGCAGATATTGCCATGTGTACCGCAATAGCAGGGGAAATGCTGGGAATGAAAGTGATTTATATGGATGCCGGCAGCGGCGCCCGTGTACCTATCACAGAAAGTATGATCAGCAGGGTGGCCAGCCAGGTACAGGCTCCTATTATTGTAGGAGGAGGTATAAGAGATGCAGAAAAAGCTTACCTGAATTGTAAAGCAGGCGCGGATATCCTCGTAGTAGGCAACGCCATTGAGAAAGACCTTTCTCTCATTAAGGAACTGGCAGACGCCGTGCATTCTGTTCCTGTAAAAGCATAAAGATATATAGCATAAAATATAAAACGAATGACAGCAGGAAATCTGCTGTCATTCGTTTTATTAGCTGACCGCTAAATACTTACAGGCTCATCATCTCCTTAAACTTCACTGCCTGCCTGCGGCTTACTTCAATTTTTTCGCCCCCGCGCATTTCCAGCAACAGGCCGCCATTAAAGTAAGTATCAATTTTCTCAATCATCCGCAGATTCACGATATGTTTACGGTTTGCACGGAAAAAAGTACGCTCGTCCAGTCTTTCTTCCAGTGCATTCAATGATTTGAGGATCAAAGGCTTGTTGGTTTCAAAATAAACCCGCGCATAGTTACCCACACTTTCAAAAAGCCGGATTTCCTGCAGCTTCACAAACCAGCACCTGTCGCCGTCTTTCACAAAAACCTGGTCATTTTCAGACAATAAATTACGGATACCACCGGATGCCGCCAAACGGTCCTTCTCATCCTGCTGATGCAGTTTGTGGATCGCATCTGCCAGCCGCTTTGGCTCTACCGGTTTCAACAGGTAGTCCAGCGCATTGTACTCAAATGCTTTCAGCGCATACTCATCATATGCAGTAGTGAAAATCACCTGCGGCGTTTTCTCCAGCTCTGCCAGCAAATCAAAACCTGTTTTATCAGGCATCTGGATATCCAGGAACAGTAAGTCAGGATGAAGCGTTTCTATCTTCTCTATACCATCCTTCGCGTTCACAGCTTCCCCCACCACCACTATTTCCGGGTGATCTGCCAGTAATTTTTTCAATTCACTTCTGGCCAGGCGTTCATCATCTATTATCAATGCTTTTTTCATTGGCAATATGAAGTTTGGTTGATGATTTAATTGATTTAAAAATAATAGCTATAACCAGTTAATCCGGCTACAGCAGTTTATAACAAGTGATTTAGAGCAAGGGCATCACTACAGTAGCTTCCACCGTTTGCTCATCTTTATTCCTGATTTCAAAAGAAGCCCTGCTGCCAAACAAAAGGCTCAACCGCTGCCGGGTGCTCTGTAATCCAAAGCCATGCCCGTTCATATTGTTTTCTATAATCTGACCGGTATTTTCAATGGTAATTACATGCTGCATACCCTTCAGGGAAGAATGAATATAAACCGAGCCTCCCCGGATGATCCGGGAAATCCCATGCTTAATGGCATTTTCCACCAACGTTTGCAACATCATCGGTGGTACCTGTAACTCCAGCGTATCCGGGTCAATCTCATACTTAACACTCAAACGCTCCTCAAACCGGATATGTTCCAATGCAAGGTAATCCTTTACTATATTCAATTCGTTTTCCAGACTCACCGTTTCCGCCTTCTCCGTTTGCATAGAGCTCCGCAGGATATTGGAAAGCTCTGTGATGGCAGTTCTTGCCCGCTGTGGGTTTTCATCTACCAGCGCCCGGATACTGTTCAGCGCATTAAAAATAAAGTGTGGATTCAACTGCGCTTTAATCGTTTTCAACTCCAGCTCCTTCACAGTAGTCTCCAGCTTTAACTGATCCACCTGCGACCGCCGGTTCCTTTCAATGTAATGCCATATGAAATATAGGAACCACCAGATGGTAGTGATCAGGAAAGATCCTACAATCCCCACCTGGATGGGCGTATCCGATAAGTGTAACAGGTATATTCCAAAAAAGTAATATCCAATATACGACACCAGCCCCGACCCCGTCATTAACCCGATAAACAGCAGAATCTGGTTCTCAAAATTATAATTCACCCAGGCAAACCGATGGATCAGGTTGCGGAAAAGATGAGTGGCTATAAAACCGAATAACACAAAAATTACCAGATTCAGATAATAAGCCGCGTCCGGAGACGTTTTCCTGTAAACAGAAAAGGCGAAGAAAACATTGATCAGAAAATATGCCGACCACCCCAATATCTGGCACCACCAATATTTGTTTATTTGTTTAAACATTCAATCAAATTAGTAAACTTCACCTATATTCCAAAAATACCCTACAGCGCCCCCAGCAGAAACCTAAATGTTATAAATGGTGAATCAAAAAAGGTAAATGGCAGATGGCTGTATCTGAATGGTGAAATATCACAGAACTGTCCTATTTTCCTGTCATCCTTACACTATTTACCACATATTTTTATGTATTTTTGTTACTTCATATAAACCCTGAGCCCAATTATGAATATAAAGGCAGGTCAACTGTTGAGCCAGATAGAATATCCCGCTGATTTGCGAAAGCTGAATAAAGAACAGCTTCACCAGGTATGTGAGGAGCTGCGTCAATACATTATTGACGTGGTAAGTGTGCATGGTGGCCACTTCGCGGCCAGTCTCGGTGTTGTGGAGCTAACAGTCGCTTTGCATTACGTTTTTAATACCCCCTACGATCAACTGGTATGGGACGTGGGCCATCAGGCCTATGGCCATAAAATTCTCACCGGTCGCCGGGAAACATTTCCTACCAACAGGAAATATAAAGGACTCAGCGGATTTCCTAAAAGAGATGAAAGCCGTTACGACACTTTCGGCGTAGGACATTCATCCACTTCCATCTCTGCCGCGTTAGGCATGGCAATGGCTTCCCACTACAAAGGCGAATTCGACCGCCAGCATATTGCAGTAATCGGCGATGGCGCCATGACAGCAGGTATGGCTTTCGAAGCCCTCAACCACGCCGGTGTGGCAAACGCCAACGTGCTCATTATACTGAACGATAACTGCATGTCCATAGATCCTAATGTGGGCGCGCTGAAAGAATATCTCACAGATATCACCACTTCCCCCACCTATAACAAGGTAAGGGATGATGTGTGGAACCTGCTGGGCAAATTACCGGTAGGAAAGAAATTTACCCGCGACATGGCCTCCAAACTGGAAGCCAGCCTCAAAGGTGTAGTGTCAAAATCCAGCAACCTCTTCGAAGCACTGAAGATGCGCTATTTTGGTCCCATTGATGGACACAACATCACCAAACTGGCCGATACCTTGCAGGACCTGAAAGATATTCCCGGTCCGAAATTGCTGCACATTGTTACCACCAAAGGTAAAGGCTATGCACTCGCAGAAAAGGACCAAACCACCTGGCACGCACCAGGTCTCTTCGATAAAATTACCGGCGAAATATTCAAAAAACCGGTCACCAGCCCGCAACCTCCTAAATACCAGGACGTTTTTGGCCATACCATCATTGAACTCGCAGAACAAAACGATAAAATTATCGGTATCACCCCAGCGATGCCTTCCGGCTCTTCCCTCAAATTTATGATGGAGAAAATGCCGCAAAGAGCCTTCGACGTGGGCATCTGCGAACAACACGCCGTTACCCTCTCTGCCGGCATGGCAACGCAGGGCATGCGCGTTTTCTGTAACATCTACTCCTCTTTCTTCCAACGTGCCTTCGATCAGGCTGTACATGACGTAGCCATCCAGAAACTGCCGGTGATATTCTGCCTCGACAGGGCAGGACTCGTAGGAGAAGACGGACCTACCCATCATGGCGCCTACGATATTGCTTACATGCGCAGTATCCCCAATGTGATCATCAGCGCACCTATGAATGAGGAAGAAATGCGCAACCTGATGTACAGCGCACAACTGCCGGAAAATGATATGCCTTATGTAATCCGCTATCCACGTGGACAAGGCGTAATGCCGGAGTGGCGTACGCCGTTTAAAGCCATTAAAGCAGGTACCGGCCGGAAAATCCGCGACGGAAAAGATATCGCGATCCTCTCCCTCGGACACACCGGTAACTTCGTGGCTGAAGCATGTAAAGAACTGATTGGAGATGGCCTGCAACCCGCTCACTACGATATGCGTTTTGTAAAACCACTGGATGAAGCAATGCTGCACGATATCTTCCAGTCGTTCGACAAAATAATTACCGTAGAAGATGGTACCATTGTAGGTGGCTTCGGTAGCGCAGTCATCGAATTCATGGCTAACAACAACTATAAAGCAACCGTTAAAAGGTTGGGCATACCCGATAGAATTGTGGAACATGGCAAGCCGGACGAATTATACCGCGAATGTGGTTATGATGCCGCCGGCATTGCACGCACTACCAGGGATATGTTGAAAGAAAAAATTACCGTCACTATTTAATAAAAGAATTTAGTTATTTAGCTACCTGAATATTTAATTTCCACAGGAATTGAATATTCAGGTAGCTAAACTTTTTTATACCATGTACTTTCAGCTCAGGATAACGGAGATCATACGCGAAACACCCGGTACTTATACTTATAAGCTGGAAAACACATCGCCGGAGCCACTGGAATATCTGGCCGGACAATTCCTCACCTTTCTCATTACGCTCAACAACAAAGAATACAGGCGCTCTTATTCTTTTAGCTCCACACCAGGTGTAGATCCCTTTCTGTCGGTAACGATCCGCGAAAAAGAAAACGGCGAGATATCCCGCCATCTTATCCATACCTGGAAAGTAAATGATATCGTTACTGCACTGGAGCCCTCCGGCCGCTTCACTTACGAAAAGTCAGATACTGCAGAAAGAGACATCTTCCTGCTGGCCGCAGGAAGCGGTATAACACCCGTATTCTCGCTGCTGAAACATATATTAACAACGGAGCCGCACGCGCATGTTAAACTGATTTACAGCAACGCTGCGCCCGAAACAACCATCTTCTATGAAGCGTTGCTGGCGTGGCAAAAACGTTACCCGCAACAACTGGAATGTATCTGGCTTTTCAGCAATGATCCGGATAGTCATCATATCTACAGAAGGCTCAACAATATTTTACTGGAGCAACTGGTAACCACGCATATCCGTTATCACCGGGAGCATGCACAGTTCTTTCTCTGCGGTCCTCCCGATTATATGCGCACCATCCTGCTTACGCTCACCTTTATGGGCTTCCGGGAATCACAACTCCATAAGGAAAACTTTGTAGTGAATACAGATGCACGGATTGCCAAAACACCGTTACCGCAGGATCACGATCCGAAACAGGTAATCATCCGCTATCGCAATGCAGAGTACAAGCTCGCTGTTCCCGCGAATCAAACCATCCTTAGCTACGCCCTCGCCAATGAAGTATTACTACCTTATAGTTGCAAGGGCGGTGTATGCGGTTCCTGCACAGCGCAGTGTGTGAGCGGCAAAGTATGGATGCCGGTAAACGAAGTACTAACGGATAAAGAACTGGCCGAAGGGCTTATACTTACCTGCGTCGGATATCCGGCAAGTAATGAAATAATACTAGAATTATAAAATCATATAATGTAAAAAATATTATCAATCATAACGATCTGATATTATTTTTTGGATTGCTAAAATTTTAGCTAAATTATGTGGAAAATCAGGTGATGCGGAATACCCCAATCCCAATAAAGCTTACTTGCTTATCGCTTCTGATTGTTGTTATCATTATTAACAGCTACCTCCTGTTTAAAAACGGTTTCCAGTATTCTTCATTATTATTGTCACTCAGCATACTAACGCTTTGCAGTGTATGTGTCCTGCTGATCGTCGCCACATTCTTATCAGACAAACGTCCCCTTCAGTTCGAACATCTTTTTAATGAATATCCCATCCCCATGTGGATCTACGAAAAAGCCACGATGCGCTTTTTGTCCGTCAACAATGCCGCGGTAGAAAAATATGGTTATAGCAGAAAAGAATTTCTGGATCTAACGTTATTGGATATACGGAATGAAGAAGATATACCACTGTTGGTAGAAAATGCCGCGGAGCGGTGTAATGGAGATGAATACAGGGGCATCTGGAAACACCGTAAAAAAGATGGCACCAATTTTTTTGTGGAGATATACTCGCTTCCTGCAGTATATTTTGGTAAAAATGCCCGCTTCATCATGGCCAGGGATATGGATGCACAGGTAAAGGCCACCAGAGAAGCGCGTGAACTGGGTATCCGCTATGAATTACTTGCACAGGCAACCAACGACGCGGTATACGACAAAAACCTTCTGACAAACGTTGTTACCTGGAACCACGGCCTGCATAATCTTTTCCTCTATAACAACCATGATGAAACCGACCTGGTGCAATGGTGGCAGAATAATATTCACCCGGCAGATCACGCCAGGATCGTTACTTCACTTGATGCCTGCAAACGGGCACACCTGAATTACTGGTCGGAAGAATACCGCTTTAAATGCGCAGATGGCAGCCATAAATATGTGGTGGACCGTGCATTCATCATGTACGAAAACAATATCCCCCATCGCATGATAGGCATGATACAGGATATCGACAAGCTCGTAAAACAAGCCAGGCAACTGGAAGAACAAAATGAAACACTCAGGGAAATTGCCTGGATCAATTCTCACGAAATACGCAGGCCGGTAGTATCTATACTCAGCATTGCCGGCTTATTTGATAAAAGCAATCAGGACCTGCATCTCAACACCCAGCTCATGGAATGGCTGCATGAATCCACCCTTCAGCTGGATGAAATCATTCATAAAATTGAGCATAAAGTAAAAGCCCTCCAATAGCTATACCTCACAAGGTATAAACTGGTTGAAGTCTTCCTTTAACGATAAATATAATTTCCGGAAAATCTCCATACGGTGCTGTATGGTTTGAAAGTCATCAATAGGACGGTCGTCATGCACCACGGTTACCGGCGTGTTGGCCACTCTTTTAGCGCATTGCTTGATGTCATGATGCATTTCATCAGCTACTTCGCGCTGGCGCAGTAAACGGTTTTCAAAATGTTCAACCTGTGTCATTACATCCCTGGAGGCTTTGCTGAGGGCGATCTGTTCCAACCGCTCCCGCATCATTTTCACTTCAGCTCTTACTTCGTTTACTTCTTCTTTCCAGGAATTCAACTGCTGGTGCAGTTCTTCAGTGGGAGTTGTGATTTCCATGGTGTATTGATTTATCAATTTAAATGATGATTAAAAAACTATTCATCATACCAAACGCTGTTGTCAATATCCATATTAATTTACCAGAAAAGACCTCTTCCAAGGTACAATCTTTTTCTATTCAACCCCTCACTTTTGCACTTCTTTTTACAGATAAATGCCAAACTCGGGGAAAAAAGCCATCGCCTCCAGGATGCCGCCGGCGCCCGGCCGCTCTGCCTGCAATACGTGCGTCATTCCTGCAGTGCGCGCTATTAATTCGGGCTCCGAATCACCTACTACCACACCTTTAAATCCGGTTTCATACATGGAATAATCATTCATAGAGTCCCCGGCTACCAGCACATTCTGATGCGGCAATGCCAGCACCTGCAACAGCTGTTTCAAGGTAAAGCCTTTGTTCACACCGGAAGGTAATATGTCGAGGTATTTTCCGGCAGATAAAATCAGGTCACATTGCAGCGACGCCGCAATTTCACGGGCGCCTTCAATATCTGTACTATCATCGTAATAGTAAGAACACCGGTATTGCTGATGTGCCTCCTGGTGCAGTAATCCCTTCACTGTTTTCAATGTTTCCCTCACATGATCACCGGGCCATTTGGCGGCAATGTGCGACTGCACCGGCTCTACCGCCGTTAGCGTAGGCAAATGGGTAACAGTGGCCCCTACGTCGCAAATAATATATTCGGGCCACGGTAAATTATTATTTTCCAGTAACGATAATACACTGCGTATGCCCCGCCCGGTTACAAACACCAGCTGTATATCTTTCTGCTGCTGCAATAAACTATATAGTTGTTCCTTATCTGCCGTTGTACCTCCTAAAAATGTACCGTCCAGATCTGTAGCTAATAACATGTGTCCTGGTTGCTTTAATGATTTCAATGAATACGGATGCCGATAAAAATATAAAAAAAAGACCAGCCGTAACGACTGATCTTCTTTTAGATATAATGGGTTAGTATATAACGATGTGATTAGTTCAGCATTGGTACATCTATCAGCAAAAACTCTGCCGGTTTGATTACCTCAATACTTACTTTGTTATATTCAGATAACCCGATCGCATCACGTGTTGTTAATGTTTCTCCATCTATATTCAATTCACCACTAAGCAAAAACAGGTAGGTTCCCATGTTGGTGGCCTTAGCGGTAATGTCCAGTGTTTTGCCCGCTTCATATTTACCCAGCGTAAACCAGGCATCCTGGTTTAACCACAGGCCATTGGCTTCTTTATCCGGTGAAATCACCACCTGTAAAGCGTTTTCACGCGCGGCAGGATCAAATGTTTGCTGGTCGTAACGGGGCGTTACGTTCCTTTCTTTTGGAATTACCCAGATCTGCAGGAAACTCACTTCTTCCGTTTTAGATGCATTAAATTCAGAGTGCACCACACCTGTTCCGGCACTCATAATCTGTACATCATTTTTACGGATCACTTCTTTATTACCCGTGTTATCACTATGGGCCAGTTCACCATCCAACACAATAGATACAATCTCCATATTATCATGCGGGTGGGCGCCAAAACCCATTCCGCCTTTTACGGCATCATCATTTAACACACGCAGTGCGCCAAAGTGGATCCTGTTGGGATCGTAGTAGTTAGCAAAGCTGAAAGTATGATGACTTTTCAGCCAACCATGATTGGCGTATCCCCTGGTATCTGCGCGATGAATAACTTTCTTCATAACTAAATCTCCTTTGTTTTAACACTACAAATATCGCTATAAACGAAGGGGGGAAGAATGGATCATATGTTGAAAAAAGTGGACAAAAAAATACGGATCTTTCTATACAGTAGCCGTTTAAAAAACGGCATGCATATGAAAAATCCGTAAAAGCTGTAACGATGCCTGGTAGCTATTTACACCAGTTTCGCATCTGTAGTAATGGTAGCATTCAGCACCTTGCTTACCGGGCAGTTAGCCTCAGCATCCGCTACAAATTCAGCGAATTTGGCAGCGTCCAGGCCCTCTACGCTGGCAGTTACTTCCAGGTGGCTGGTAGTAATAGCACCGTTATCTAAAGTAATAGTGCATTTGGTATCAATGTTACCGGGAGTAAAACCTGCGCCAGTGATCACAAAGCTCAGCTTCATGGTAAAACAACCGGCGTGGGCTGCTGCAATCAGTTCTTCAGGGTTAGTACCAATACCATCTTCAAAACGGCTGCTGAAAGAGTACTGGGTCTTGTTTAATACAGTTGACTGGGAAGTTAAAGTGCCTTTACCTTCTTTACCGGTACCTTGCCAATTGGCAGATGCAAATCTTTTCATGTTTAATTTTTTATTTTTTCCAGTTAGAAAAATCAGTGCGGAGGCCCAAATTACAAATTAATCGGCAATAAAAAACGCCGGAGCTTCCTGAAACGTAAAAGCACATAAAAAAAGCCGCACAGTTTCCTGCGCGGCTATACATGGTTCCTGTCAATTGATTCCTATATTATTGCTATTAACGCCGCAATAGCCTGTTACAGATCCTGACCTGCAACAGGCAAGTGCCATATTATTGTTGCTTTACCATTTGTACACTGGCCAACAGCTTTACTTCATCACTCAGCAATAATCCGCCGGTTTCAGTAGTAGCGTGGAAAGTAAGACCAAAATCTTTACGGTTAATTTTACCGCTCAGTTCAAATCCTGCTTTAGTTTGACCATACGGATCCACTACTTCGCCGCCAAACTCAACATTCAGCTCTACGGGGCGGGTATTATCCCGGATGGTTAAATCACCTACCAGTTTAAATGTATCTGCATCTATTTTCTTTACTTCTTTAGACACGAATGTGAGCTTTGGATACTTTTCTGCTTCAAAGAAATCTCCTGCCTGCAGGTGGGCATCACGCTGCGCATTCTGTGTGGAAATACTGTTGATGTCTGCTTCAAATGTGATATTGGCAGTGCTGAAATCATTATCAACAGTTTGCATGGTACCATCAAATTTGGCAAACTGACCGGTTACGGTCGTAATCATCAGGTGCTTGATTTTAAATTGTACATCACTGTGTGACGGATCAATTTTCCAGGTTGTCATATAGCTTTGTTTTTTTAGTATTATTAAATGTTTAATTAGTTTAAGACTCCCATTTTACCGGCGTTAAAATCATCTATCGCCGTTCTGATTTCATCTTCGGTATTCATCACAAACGGACCGTAAGCAAAAATGGGTTCATCAATCGGTTCGCCGCTCAGCACCACCATAGCAGTGTCTTTCAGCGCGGTGATGATTACTTCGGTACCCTCTTTTTCAAAGAGAGCGGTTTCCACTCCTTTGAGTGACTGGCCATTCACATCAGCTTCTCCCTGGAATACGACGGCTGCCGTGTTAAAATTTTCTGGTATGCTTAAAGTGATTTTATCATCTTTTTTAAGATGAATATCATAAACATTCACCGGGGAAAAAGTACTGGCAGCGCCTTTCACACCATCATACTCACCTGCAATCACTCTCACATATCCTTCTGCACTTACCTTTACCACAGGAATTTCTGCTTTGGTAAGGTTCTGATAGGAGGGAGGATTATTTTTAAATGCTTTAGGAAGATTTACCCATAACTGGGCAAACTCCACCTTCCCGCCTTGTTTACTGAATGCTTCACTGTATTTTTCTTCATGTAAGATGCCGCCGGCAGCTGTCATCCACTGCACATCACCGGGAAACAACAAACCACGACTACCGGTAGAATCACGGTGTTCCAGTTCGCCCTGGTATACGATGGTAACGGTTTCAAAGCCTTTGTGCGGATGTTCGCCAACACCTTTGGGTCTTACACTCGGTGGGATGTAATTGGGAGCTGCATAATCCATCATGATAAAAGGACTGATCCTGTTACCTTCAGAACGGGTTCCGCCCGGTAAGGTGCTCTGCACCCTGAATCCATCGCCTACCATGTGTGGTGCGGCTGCAATTACGATCTGGCTTACATGTTTTTGTGTTTTCATATTATTTGCCTCCTTAAGACAACACAAAAGTACATGTTACAACATCGGTTAAGAATGGATAAAACACTCCTAGTGATGGACTTTTTTTGAAAATTCCGGAAAATTCAGACGGAAGGGCCTACAGATGTGCGGGATGCCTCTTTAAATTCAGAAGGACTCTGGTTGGTATACTTCTTAAAAAAGCGGCTGAAGTAGTGCGGATCATCAAAACCCAGCTTATAGGCTATCTCTTTGGCGGTAAGGTCTGTATTGTACAAATACCGCTGCGCTTCCAGGATCACCCGGTTGCGGATATGTTCTCCGGCGGTAATACCGGATAATTGCTTGCTGATTTCATTCAGCAGCACGGGTTTGATATGTAAAAGGCCTGCGTAATCAGATACGGTTTTTAATTCGTGGTATTTTTCCTCTATCAGGTTTTTGAATTTCAGGAAGATGGAACTATTATGCGCTGCATGCTGTTCAGGGGTAATGGCTACATTTTCTCCCTTTATGCGGGAAGCCAATACCAGGAAATAACGCAGCAGTCCGTGCAGGGCCATTTCATATTCAGGTTCACGCAGGGTTAACTCCTTCATCATCAGGCGAACAATGGCGTCAATATCTTTCTCCTGTTCATCATCAATATGAATTACGCTGCTGAACTGGTTATTGAAAAACAACCCTGAATTGATGCCGGATACCTGCGTCTGATCCTTTAAACACATGAAAGCATCGCGGAAGGCGATCATGTATCCGTCTATTTTATCGGTTGCCTGCAGGTTATGCACCTGGCCGGGAGCCACAAAAAAAAGCGTGTTCTTTTTTACCTCATGCGTCACCGCATCAATGGTATGCAGCAGTTTACCTTTCTTAATCCAGTAAATGGTGTAGAAGTCGTGCCGGTGAGGCACTCCGATCTGATCAAAAAAAGAGTTACCTAATTCACAAAGACCAGACACCACAAATCCCGGATCTACATGTGAGTACTCCGGTAAGGAAACAATCCCGATATTTTCACGTTTCTCAGCCATCTATTAAGGTTCCTGCTGTTTCTTCCTCCCTTTCGGAAGGATCAATGTATTCAATAATAAAGTTATTCCTGCCTTCGCCCACCATAATCCCCATATGCTTCATTTGCACCAGTTCCAGCATACTGAGGAACAGGAAAATGGCATGCACACGGTCTTTACAGTGATCGAATATTTTTTCAAAAGATAAAGTACGCTCCGCCCGTGCCAGCTCTTCCATATACATCCTGGAGCCCTCCATTGTATAGTCGTACTTGTATACCACGTGCTGGGGCTTGTTATCGCGTTCTTTCATGCGCTGAATCACCTTCTCAAAGGTTTTTGTCAGCTTGAAGAGGGTGAGGGTTTGCACTTCAGTACCTTCACTGGTCACTTCCCCGATTTCGGCCAGTTCCTTTGCAATATTTCCACGTTTTACAGACAGCATACGGTCTGCTTCCATTTCTGCCAGTTCCGCGGCCGCCAGCTTGTAACGCTTATATTCCAGGATTTTGTCTATCAGCTCCATCCGCGGATCAATTTCATTTCCCTGCTCATCCAGTTCCTTGCGCGGCAACAGCATCTTTGCTTTGATTCGCATCAGGGTAGACACAAAGAGAATAAATTCACTGGCCAGCTCTATATTCAACGTTTCAATATGATGAATATAGTCCAGGAAATCCTGCGTGAGGGTATTGATAGGGATATTGTAGATATCCAGCTCATCACGTTCAATGAAGAACAGCAGCAGGTCGAAAGGACCTTCAAATTGCGGTAATTTGATCTTATAGACAGGTGCTTGTTCGCTCACGTAATGCTTTTAAAGATTTTTTATAAAAAGATATCGCACAATTGCCCGGAGTCATTAAATGCCCGGTTAGATAACCGGCTTCCTGTCTCCATGCCGCTGTGCGATATCAAAAATAACAAAATTCCGGCGAATCAGAACTTGGCAGCAAAGCCAATCCCGATCACCTGTTTTATCTGTAGCCGGGGACCCATCACACCGGTTTCTTTATTCTCAAACACTTTTACATCATCATCATATATCATATCTACGGTCAGCAGGGCAGAAATCCACTTGTTTACCTTCAGTTCCAATGCGTTGGTAAAAAACACGTCTATGTTCCCCGGGTTGTGCCTGTAATCGGAAAATAAATCCAGCCGGCCTTTATAAGTCATGTTTTTTGCAAAGGTCTTTATATAGTTGGCAGAGAGGTAAGCGCCTATTTCATATTTAAAATGCGACCCTGTATCCACTCCGTAAGCGCCCTGTTTAGAGAGTACGTCATCCATTACAAACACAAAACGGGAAGTAATTGGCGACAGGAATAAAGAAAATGAATTATCCGGTTTATAATCAAAACCCGGCGACACCAGCACGTAAGCAGGAGAGAAGAATTTTGAGGACAACTGCGGCGTAGTATCCGAAGGATACAAATAACCATTGGTGAACTGGGTACGTAAATTCACCAAACCGCTTAAATACCAGTTTTTGCCAATCTCATAGCCATATTTAGAAGTAAGGTCAATGCGGTCGTCATTTTTCCGTCCTCCCAAACTGGTGGTATTAATATAGCCATAAGCCAGGTCGGCTATGTTGTCCCAGGAATGTTTTCCTTTCTTATAAAACGCCCAGCCAAAAAGATTGGACCCGATAGAGAAAGCAAAATTATCACCGCCCGCAGCCCAGTTACTCAAGGATCCCTGGTTGATATTTACATTAATGTTCATCCCCTTTCTCCACAATTTGGGAATGGTGTCATTAGGGTCTTTTTTGATCTTACCGGCAGCTTCTTCCCTCGACTTCTTCATCCAGTCATTTTGCGCGTGTACCGCCGTAAACAGTAGCATACAGCAGGCAATGGATAAAGTAAATTTTTTCATCAATTTGTGTTTAAATGAGTACGTAATAAGTCACCCCACTTTTTCCCGAAGGAAAAATGGAATGGTAAGGGTATTTCTAAAAATTTTTATCTGGATTTTTTCAGTTCATCACGGATTTCCATGAGCAGTTTTTCCTGGGTAGACAGTTCAGCCGGGGCCGGGGCTTCTTCTTTTTTTCTTGGAAAGCTTATTCATAAATTTCACCAGCAGGAAAATACAGAAGGCGATAATCAGGAAATCAATCACACTTTGTATAAAAGCGCCGTAAGCAAATACCGCTATGCCTTTAGCTTTCGCATCAGCCAGTGTGGCCACGTCTCCCTTACTTGTGTCCAATACATAAAAGACGTCGTTAAAATTCTTTCCCCGGGTAAATAATCCGATGATAGGCATCAGGATATTATCTACCAGGGATGTAACAATCTTTCCAAACGCACCACCTATAATCACACCCACTGCAAGATCCATTACATTGCCTTTCATGGCAAACTCCTTAAACTCTTTGATGAACGACATAATGCAAGGTTTTTATTGGTTAAAATAAGTGACAAAATTAAAGCATAATACCCGAACACGTTAATTATTAAGCTATTATTTCTTTAACCGGGGATATTTCATCTTTAATGATTTCAGTGTATCCCTCAACGTTAGCGCAATCAGGTATTCTTTATACCAGTTCTGATCTGCCGGAACAATCAGCCAGGGCACATAATTACAGTGGTTAATTGCATCTTCATAAACATCCATATATTTATTCCAAAGCTTTGATTCTGTCAGGTCATTTTCGTTATATTTCCACATCTTGCGGGGATCTTCTGTCCGTTCTACCAGGCGCTGCTGCTGGGCTTCCTGTGATACATGCAGGTAACATTTTATGATGTGCGTATTATTATGAACCGTCAGCAATTTTTCAAAATCGTTGATGGCATCCATCCGCTTAAAGGCCATCTTATCGTCTATCCACTTGTGTACGCGTTGTATAAGAATATCTTCGTAATGTGAGCGGTTAAACACCTGGATCATGCCTTTACCCGGCGCATGCTGATGTATCCTCCATAAAAAATCGTGTTCTGATTCCTCGGGGCTGGGTGCTTTGAAAGAGTGGACCGTGCAGCCCTGCGGATTTAAGGTACCGGTAACGTTTTTGATTACGCCGTCTTTCCCGCTGGCGTCCATTCCCTGTACTACCAGCAATACACAGTGTTTATGCTGTGCATACAGCAGGTTTTGGAGTTCATCCAGCTCCTCCAGAATTTCCCGGGTTACCGCCTTTATTGTTTCTTTATCCAGCTTTTTGGGAGCCGATGTACTGATAGCAGACAATTTGATTTTACCCATGTAGCGTATTCTTATAAATAAATTTAACAAAATCGGGACAGAAGTGTTGCGTTATCATGATTTATATTTTGCTGAATATGAAGGATACCTGCACCTTTGTACTCGAAAAACAACAGCTATGCACCAACGTTTCGCCCATTGGGGAGTGTTTCTCCTGTTATCACTCACATGGGGCAGCTCCTTTATATTGATGAAAATAGGCCTGGAATCATTTACTTCGTACCAGGTGGCCAGTTTAAGACTGGTGGCTGCCGGCGTAGCCCTCTCGCCTTTTTTACCAAAGGCATTCAGGCAAACACCCGTAAATAAACTTCCCCTTATTATACTTTCCGGCATCCTGGGCAACGGTATCCCGGCTTTTCTATTTTGCCTGGCAGAAACAGAAATCGACAGCTCCCTGGCGGGTATCCTTAATGCCTTAACGCCGTTAATGGCCCTGCTTTCCGGTATCATTATCTTTAAAAGTCCATTTAAAAAAGCGCAGCTCACCGGCATTTTCGTAGGGCTGGCCGGGGTAGTATTACTGTTCGCTGCCAAAGGCATCAATACAAATGGCCACTGGTATTATGCGCTGCTGGTAATCCTGGCTACAGTAAGCTACGGCGTAAATATCAGCATGGTACATCATAAGCTGCAGGGCTTCAGTTCTCTGCAGCTGGGATCTCTGGCTATGTTCTTTTGTGCCGTGTTCACATTTCCGATTCTGTGGTACAGTAACTTCTTTCCACAGTTTTCCCAACCGGATGCGCCCTGGCGCTCACTTTCCGCAGGCCTGGTACTGGGTGTGATGGGAACCGGCGTGGCAGCTGTGCTCTTTTTCCTGCTCATCAAAAGAGCGGGGTCTATGCTGGCCTCTATGGTAGCATATGCGTTACCGTTAGTAGCCGTGGGATGGGGCTTGCTGGCACATGAAACAATTACCTTGATTCAGCTGGGAAGCATGGGCATTATTTTGTTGGGGGTGTATCTCGTAAACAGGGCCAACAGGGTGTCTACAGCAAAATAAGGCATGCTGCTCATCACTAAAAGGAGCGGAGATATTAACAGGATCGGTATCCGTTAATATCTCCGCTACAATATTTTCAGGCTATACTTTTTAAATAGCCATAATTTCTTTCTCTTTTACTTCGCAATGCTTATCGATCAGCGTAATGTGCTTGTCGGTTAATTGCTGGATATCGGCTTCCGCATCCTTGGCAGTATCTTCACTTAAACCGTCTTTCTGTAACTTTTTAACTGCTTCAATAGCATCCCTGCGGATATTTCTGATGGCTACCTTTGCCTGTTCACCTTCGTTATTCACCTTTTTCACAAATTCTTTTCTGCGTTCTTCGGTTAATGGCGGAAGGAATAAACGGATGATAACCCCGTCGTTTTGAGGATTGAGACCAATATTAGATGCAATAATGGCTCTTTCAATAGGCTGCAGCATATTTTTTTCCCAGGGCTGAATGGTTAGGGTGCGGGCGTCTGCAATGCTTACATTAGCAACCTGGTTCAGTGCAGTTGGTGCACCATAATAGTCAACAAAAATACCATCCAGTATTTGCGGATTGGCTTTCCCGGCTCTGATTTTTGTAAGTTCCGATTCCAGGTGCCCGATAGCTTTCTTCATCGAGTCCGCTGCCTCATCAATGATAAGCGTTAGATCATCTTGCATAACATAAATAGTTAAGTGCGTGCAAACCTACAGGTTTTCTTTTAATCGTCAAAGTAACGCCCTGATAATGGAAGTAGAAATGCTTACAAATAACCACAACAAAAGGATTATTTATCTTGTAATACACCCTCTGTTGTAACACGCAATATTTTGGTGGCTTCTTTTGCTGTTGCCACTGCTGGCTGTATTACCGGCTCTGGAATAGCCTTCACCGCCAGTTTCTTCCGGCGTGCCAGGTACAATACCCCTGTAAAAAAGGTAGCAGAACCTATTACAACCATTAGCAGCCAGGTAGCGCCCATTCCCTGTAACACAAATGCACCAACGATATAGGTGGCATTGATTGCTACAGAAACCAGCGTGGTTTGCCTGTGATTGAGCTTCAGGTCCAGCAGGTAATGATGGATATGGTTCCTGTCGGCAGAGAAAGGAGATCTTCCCTGTAACATACGAACCGCAAATACGCGTAAGGTGTCAAATAAAGGTACGATCAGGATAGCAAATGCTACAGCTGGTGTAGCCCCGATAGGCATTTTACCGGCAGGATTGCCAGCCACATCAATAAATTTCAGTACCAGCACCGCATTTACCAGGCCTATCAGTAAGGATCCCGTATCTCCCATAAAAATACGGGCAGGAGAAATGTTATATATAAGGAAACTGGCTAATCCACCCGCCAATGCGAAGCCTATTACGGCATAAGTGATTTCACCCACATGCAGGAAATAAGCACCAAGCACGGCACTCACCAACAATCCGATGCTACCGGCATGGCCATCTACGCCGTCTATCAGATTGAAAGCATTGATTACCACAATAAAAGTAAAATAAGTCAGCATCAGGCTGATATTCGGAGGCATGGCATAAATTCCCATGAAGCCATACATGCTGGTTATCTGAAGATTGCCGAGGTAAATAATAGCGAAAGATGCCGCCAGCTGCCCGATTAATTTCTTTAACGGAGACAACCCTACGATATCATCCTTCATGCCCACCATGAAAATGATAAAGAACGCCGCCATCATGTACTGAAATGGCGAATTGGCTAACGCGGGTACGCAGATAGCCGTGGCAATTATAAATCCGGAGAAAAAACCGATTCCTCCCAGCGTTGGTATACGCTGTTTATGCGTCTTTCTTTCGTCCGGTTCGTCGTATAAGTGCTTTAATTCCGCCACTCTGATCAGTATTGGAATAGAAAAATAGGTAACAACAAAACTTAGGACGGTAGCAATTAATACATTCTCCATTAGTGGGGCTTAATTGTGCAAAGATATTAATTTCAACGAAATATGAAAAGAAACGTTAAAAAAATCAACTTTTTTAATACTTTGAGATCGCAAAAAAAACATTCAACAGCCACAAAATCTACGAAATTCTATTAGTTTTGCGGCACAAAAATTAACAACTATCATGCCACAGCTCAAAGATATTGCTACTCAGGTAAGGAGAGATATTGTACGGATGGTACATGGCGTTCAAAGCGGTCACCCAGGAGGTTCATTAGGTTGCGCCGACTTCCTGACTGCCTTGTATTTCAAGGTAATGGATCATAAACCGGAACCTTTTGATATGGATGGTAAAAACCAGGACCTGTTTTTCCTGTCCAACGGCCACATTTCCCCGGTGTTCTATAGCGCACTTGCCCGTTCCGGCTATTTCCCCGTACAGGAACTGAGCACTTTCCGTAAGCTGAACTCCCGCCTGCAAGGCCACCCTACCACCCATGAACACTTGCCGGGCGTACGCATTGCTTCCGGCTCCCTGGGCCAGGGCATGAGTGTGGCAATCGGCGCTGCGCTTGCAAAAAAACTCAATAACGATAAAAACCTCGTATTCTCCCTGCACGGAGATGGCGAACTGGAAGAAGGACAAATCTGGGAATCTGTAATGTTTGCTCCTCATCATAAAGTAGATAACCTTATCATCACTGTTGATCTGAACGGTCAGCAAATTGATGGGACTACTGATGATGTTGCCGGCCTTGGCGACGTAGGCGCCAAATTCGAGGTATTCGGATGGCTCGTACTTCACATGAATGGTAATGATATGGATGATGTTGTTGCCACACTGGAAAAAGCTAAAAGCCTTACCGGTCAGGGTAAACCCATTGCCATCATCATGAAAACCGTTATGGGTCAGGGTGTTGACTTCATGGAAGGTCACCACGAATGGCACGGTATCGCCCCCAGCGACGACCAGCTGGCCAAAGCACTGGCTCAGTTACCGGAAACTTTAGGCGACTATTAATAGCAGTTACTCATTAAGATATTAAAAAAAAGAGGCGCATGAATTCATGCGCCTCTTTTTTTTAATATCTTAATGAGTCCCGTATCAGGTTGCCTTCAAGGTAATTGCTTCCACCGCTGCCCTTCTCGCCGGATACCAGCTGGCAGCCACGCCTATCACAATAATCGTAACAAACACCAACCCGAAATCTGCCGCATGCATACTCACAGGGTATGAATCCACCAGGAAAGAAGTCCCCTCCAGCTTAATAATCCCGAAATGCTGCTGCAACAAACAAAAGGTGATTCCCAGCCCAAAGCCCAGCACCGTTCCAATACCGGCAATAATCAATCCTTCGGCCAGGAAAATACGCATAATCAGCGACTTACGTGCCCCCATCGCCTTCAGGATCGTAATATCTTTCTGTTTTTCAATCACCAGCATATATAACGACCCAATCATGTTAAAAGCGGCAATGATCATAATAAAACTAAGTATCACATATACTGCCCACTTCTCTGTTTGCATGATGGCATATAGCGACTGATTCTGCTCATACCGGGTTTGCACCTTATACCGGCCGCCCAGCAACTTTTCCAGTTGCACTTTCAGCATATTATCGTTTATCCCTGCCCGTGTCCCGATTTCCAGCGACGACATCTCATCGGCCCCCATCTGCAACAGGCCCCGTAAAAATTCAATGTTTGTAATAACATACTTACTGTTGAACTCCTGCTGAATCGCAAAAGTTCCGGCAGGATATAAAACGCCGTTGTTAAGCGCATCCTCGGGGGTCACAAAAGCATTCACATTCCGGCGGGGAAGATATACGGTTACAGGTGCAATGCTATGCACTACATCCACGCCCAGCGCACCTTCCAGCTCCAATCCCAGCACTGCCCGGTAGGCCACACTGTCGCCGGTGTCAAAACGTCCGCGGATAATATTGCTTTTTACATCGGTAACATAGTTATAACTGCTGTCCACTCCCTTCAATACGGCTATCGTAGGCTCGTCACCATAGCGGAGTACCGCCTTCTCTTCAATTACCCGGGAGAAATGGGCTACACCCGGCACCGCTGCTATTTGCTGCAGCTGCGCAGGCGTGAGGATAATTGTTTTACCGGTAACCGGCGCAATTTTCACTGCAGGGTAAAAAGAGGAATAAAGGGATTTTACCAGGCCCTCAAAGCCGTTGAACACGCTCAGTATCACAATCAGGGCGCCAGCGCCAACTGCAATTGCCACCACACTTACCCAGGCAATGATATTGATAGCATTGGTAGATTTTTTGGCCCGGAAGTAACGGGAAGCAAATTGCCAAACCATGTATTTGTAGAATTACGAATGAAGAATAAAGAATCCGTAACCCTTATTTCTTGCCATCCTTGATATTGGCGTCATCTTCCTTGATTTTCTTGAATAACTCTTCCATCTTAAACACGTAATCAAGTGTATCATCCAAAAAGAAGCTCAACTCGGGGATCCTGCGCAATTGTTTGCCTAATCCTATTCCCAGTAACTTCTTGATCTCACCCATTCTTTCCTTGATCCGCTCCAGCATCTCCGAAGGGGCTTTGATCTGGAACATACTCAGGTATACCTTCGCCTCCAGCAGGTCTGGGGTCATCTTCACGGCAGCAACAGATATCATTCCCCCTTCCACTACATTAAATCCCAACCGCTGAAAAATACCACTCAGCTCCTGCTGCACAAGTTGTCCTATTTGTTTCTGCCTTTTAGTTTCCTGCATCTCATTCAGTTTTAATCGTTAGTAAAACAGTCTGCGTACGATAATAACATAATTACCCCGCCCCGCCAAACCATAACCGGCTGCCAGCAGCCCGTCAGTTGCGAAATTAACCATTTCCGGGAAAGAATAGCCGCATTTACACCCCCTCATACCTTAATTATACTATTTTTGCCAGCAAGTTAAACAGACTACCAGGAATGAAGACATTCAAGCGATTACTAAGATTTGCCACGCCTTTGCACCATTATCTGCCGGAATATGTTATATATACCTTTATAGGTATCATATTCGGTATGGTCAATTTTGCTATGCTGATCCCGTTACTGACCGTTATTTTCAACCAGGTGGGCGAAATTCCACAGGCACTCCCTGAACCACATTTCACCTTTTCTATCAATTATTTTATAGACCTGTTCAACTATTACTTTTACAACTTTATCAGGGCCAGCGGCTCCAAACAAAGCGCCCTGTACTTCGTTTGTGCAGTGATAGGCGTGTGTATCGTAATTGCCAACTTCGGTCGCTACATGAGCGCCAGGGTGATGGTACGCCTTAAAATGACCGTACTCTCCCGGCTACGTATACGCCTCTATGAAAAGTTTACGCAGCAATCACTGTCATTTTACAGCGATCAGCAAAAAGGAGATTTGCTTTCTTCCATGACCAACGATGTACAGGAAATAGAAAACAGCGTAATCAATGCCATACAAACACTGTTGCGCGACCCGTTCATTATAATCGGCTACTTCGCGGCACTGTTCTATCTTTCCGTAAAACTCACCCTGTTCACGATTGTATTTTTTCCTATCTCCGGCCTGCTGATATCTTATGTATCCAAGAAATTAAAATTAAAAGGAAAATTCAGCCAAGACCTGTTAGGAAAAATTCTTTCGGTAACAGAAGAAACACTTAGCGGTATCCGGATCATACAATCCTTCACAGCAGAGCGTTTCATGAAAAATAAATTTGGCGAGGTAAACAACCGGTTTGTGAAAGTGAGCAAATCGATGTACAACCAGCGCGAACTCGCTTCTCCTATTTCTGAAATATTAGGCGTGATCGTTATTGTAATCCTGGTAATTTATGGAGGCAGCCTGGTATTATCCGGCAGCGAACTGCTTACCGGCGCCACTTTCATGACATACCTCGTTTTCTATTCACAGATCATGCAGCCGGCAAAAAATGTATCTACTTCCATTACCACGATACAAAAAGGAATGGTCGCCAGTGAAAGGATTTTCAAAATACTGGACGCCCCGGTAACCATTCACGAAAAGCCGAATGCACGCGCTGTGAGCGGGTTTAACACCAGCGTGGAATACGATGATGTTTCCTTTAAATACGAACAGCAATATGTGCTGAAACACATCCGGCTTACTATTAATAAAGGACAGATGGTAGCGCTGGTAGGCCGCAGTGGTGCAGGAAAATCCACGATGGCAGATATTTTACCACGCTTCTATGATGTAAATGAGGGCGAAATTCGTATAGACGGCACCGATATACGCGACCTGAAAGTGCATGATCTCCGCAGCCTGATCGGCGTTGTATCACAGGAAGCCATTCTCTTTAATGATACAGTGCTGAACAATATTGCTTTTGGTCAGCCCAATGCCGACAGGGACGCTATAATCACCGCTGCAAAGATTGCCAATGCGCATGAATTTATTGAACACCTGGACAACGGTTATGACACCATTATCGGCGACCGTGGGCTGAAACTCAGCGGGGGCCAGCGTCAACGACTTACCATTGCACGTGCCATTTTCAAAAATCCGCCTATCCTCATATTGGATGAAGCCACCTCCGCACTCGATACCGAGTCCGAAAAACTGGTGCAGGCTGCACTGGATAAACTCATGCAAAACCGCACCACTATTGTGATTGCCCACCGGTTGAGCACTATACAACATGCCAGTGAAATCATTGTAATGGATCACGGTGAAATCAAAGAACGTGGTACGCACGACGCATTGCTGAAACAACACGGCATCTATCACAAACTGGTGGAAATGCAGGAATTTAAATAGATAATCACTAACGTTAAAGAATATACGTAAATGTGGCACGTTCCGCTCAAAAGTGGAACGTGCCCGTTTAACCAGTCTCCGCATGGCTTTCGGTAACATTTTCTTCTTATCGAAAACCCGTAATAGGTATGGTTTTTGTTATTGAAGCGCCCTGACAATGCCAACACCAGCTCTTTGCAGCACTTATTTTTTAACCTTTAACATAGCGAACTCCTATGATATCTATCGTAATTCCTGTATTAAACGAAGGTGCTACCATACGCCAGGTTATTAAAACCGTAAAGAAAACGTCCCGGAAAATTGAGATCATTGTAGTAGACGATAATTCTACAGATAACACAGTGGAAGAGGCGATGAAAGAACATGTGAGAGTGATTACCAGCAGCCAGCGCGGGAAGGGAATATCTATGCGGGAAGGTATGATGGCTGCCAAACACGATATTATTGCCTATGTAGATGGCGACATTCTGACTTACCCCGACAATATTATAGACCTATTAACTGGTCCTATCGAAAAAGATGAAGCCGACTTCGTCAAATCCTACTTTGAAAGGCAGGCAGGCAGGGTCACCCAATTGGTGGCCAAGCCACTGCTGAGTATATTATTCCCCGAGATTGCTCATTTCCAGCAACCGCTCAGCGGGATGATTGCTGCGCGCAAATCATTCCTTTCCCGTGTGCATTTTGAGAACGATTATGGCGTGGATATCGGTCTGCTGATAGATATGCATCACCTGGGCGCCCGTATCACAGAAGCAAATATCGGAAAGGTGGAAAATGCCATGCAAACCTGGGAACAGCTGAGCAAAATGTCGAGAGAAGTATCCCGCACTATTCTCCGCAAAGCGGAAAATATACCACAGGAAAATCTTGAAACACTGGGCAACATTAACCTGATACGGGAGCAAATGGAGTATTCCATCCTCGAGTCTATTGATAAACTGCAGAAGATGGTCATCTTTAACCTGGACCATGCCGTGTTTACACAAGACTACATGCAATGGGCTGCAGTGGCCTTCGGACAGGAGGAAGGGCTACAGGAAATTGAATCTTCCGGGCATGATCCGGTAACTACATTACATTTAAAAGCCACACTTTTTGAAGGACGCAATATTGCAGAATTACTGGAAGTAGCGGATGCCATTCCGTTGGTACCCGGCATCCGCGAAATAGTGCGTGAACTGAAAAAAAGGGGTTATGCTGTTGGCCTGATCACCGACGGGTTTGGTACCGTAGCCCGTCATATCAAGAATCAGCTGGGAATGGATTTCGTATTTGCCAATAAGCTGCACCTGGTTAACAGCGTGGCTACCGGCGAGTTTACTATTGCAGACTACTTTATGAAAGGAGAAGAATACTCCCGGAGTAATATGTTTCCCTACATCGCGCAGCAGTATCATATTAATACACAAAATATCATTTATGTGGGAGATGGAAAACGGGACAGTAAATTATTAACGGAGGCCGGCATCGGCGTTGCTTTTTGTCCACAGTATCCGGGCAATGTTGTAGAAAAGGTTGCCGATAAAATTATCAGCGGCTTATCATTAGCGCCCCTGTTGGATATTGCGCAGGCGAGCCCGGCGAAGTTTGGCATTAAATTGCCGGCTATCAGTAAAAAGCAAGCGCGTACAATTGGAGTAGGCAGCCTGATAGGTTTGGCTGGAGCTGGGTTAATTTACTTCGCTGTGCGACAAATACGTAATAAAAAAGAGATGGCCACCTGTTGATGATATTCATTCAGCTATAAAGGAAAAGGCGCAGCGGATAACCGCTGCGCCTTTTCTGTCTTAATTAGTACTAAGACTATTTACTTTTAGCCAGTTTAGCTTCAATGCTCAATGTAGCGTGAGGAACTGCCCTGAGGCGTGCTTTATCTATGAGTTTACCGGTTACGCGGCAAATACCATAGGTTTTGTTTTCAATACGCATCATTGCTTTTTCCAGGTGATCAATGAACTGGATCTGACGGCTGGCCATCTGGTTCAGTTGCTCTCTTTCCTGGGAGCCGCTGCCATCTTCCATACTCATGTATTTGTTCTCTGTATCGTCGGTACCGGCCTCGTCTTTACGGGTGATCAGGCCTTGCAGATAGATGAGCTCCTTTTTAGCTGATTCCAGCTTCTTTTGGATCAATTCTCTAAACTCCTGCAGGTCTGAATCACTATATCTGTATATAGGACCAGTAGGTTGTGCCGGTTGATCCAGCACTGACTTGGTGAATTCAGGTTGATAAGTTACCAGGGTAGCTTTTCCACCTTTTTTCTCAGATTTTTCAGTTTTTTCGGGTTTTTCGGATCTTTCCGCCTTTACTGACTTTTCAGCCTTAACAACAGGCTTTTCGGCTGCTTTTTTTGTGGATTCTTTCTCCTTAGCAACTTCTACCTTAGTATCTGCTTTCTTTACTGCCATCGTTTTAAGTTCTTTTTCTTCTGACTTAGAAATAAATGGTTTCTCTTTTTCAGCGGAAACACTTTTCGTTACCACTTGCTGCTTTACAGCAGGCTCTTTTTTAACGGTCGATTTCGCAGGTACAGCAACTTTCTTGACGGATGATGTTTTACTGTTTGGTAAGGCAGAGGCCTTTTTCACTGCTTTTTTAGGCGCCGGAGCGACTTTTTTGGCAGTGCTTTTAGCTACCACGGCTTTTCCGGCTGCTGGTTTTGCTGCTGCTTTAGGGGCCGCCTTTTTAGGGGCTGCTTTTGCAGCTGCTTTTTTTGGAGCAGGCGCCGCTTTCTTTACCGGAGCAGGTTTAACAGCTTTCTTCGCTGGTGATGCCTTTGCCACAGTCTTTTTAGCCGGAGCTGCTTTCTGGGTCGTTTTACTAGCAACCTTCTTTTTTGTTGCCATGGGGGATTAGCTTTTTTTGTTAACTAATACATTAAATTTAAGGTCATTTACCTCTATTTCTGTACCATCTTGTAATCGCTCCACTAATTCCAGGCTATCTGCCAAAATTTCCGTGCAAATATAATCATTATAGTTCACAATGGCCGACTTGAGCGTGTCTACACTTTCAATCGTTACGTCAATTCTGTCAGTCAAAGCAAAATCACTATCCTTACGGATCTTTTGTATCCGGTTTACCAGTTCCCTGGCATTACCTTCGTCTTGCAACTGTGGAGTAATAGTAATGTCGAGCGCTACCGTTAAGGCGCCTTTATTAGCTACTGTCCATCCCGGAATGTCTTCGGAAATGATTTCAACGTCAGAGAGTTGGATTTGCAACTGCTCTCCCTCTACAACCAGGTTGAAATGGCCGTCGCGCTCAATGGTGGTAATTTCTGCCTCTGTAAACGCGCTGATTGCGGCTGCTACAGATTTCATCTTTGCTCCCATTTTACCACCGAGGGACTTGAAGTTAGGCTTAATCTTTTTCTTGATAAAACCCTCCGTTTCCGTAAGATAATCAATCCCTTTGACATTAACTTCACTTTTTATCAGGTCGGCTACCATTTCTATTTGCTCCTTCATCCTGCCATTTGCCACCGGAATTAAAATCTTCTGCAGAGGCTGGCGAACTTTAATATTCACCTTTTTACGCAAGGATAATACCAGCGAGGAAATATCCTGCGCCAGCTGCATCCTTTCTTCCAGATCAAGGTCTACCGCACCCTCATTTATCGCCGGAAAATCAGTGTGGTGGATGGAAGTAGCCTTGCTGCGGCCACTCACACTGTTCAGGTTGTTAAACAACCAATCGGTGAAAAATGGGGAAACCGGGGCCATCAATTGTGCAATTTTTTCCAAACATTCATATAATGTCTGGTAAGCACTAATCTTATCATGCTCATATTCTCCCTTCCAGAACCGGCGGCGGCATAACCGCACATACCAGTTACTCAGCTGCTCATCCACAAACCGCTCCACTGCTCTGCCTGCCTGCGTAGGCTCGTAATCGTCAAAGCTGCTGGTCACGTCTTTTACCAGGGTGTTCAACACAGAAATAATCCACCGGTCAATTTCCGGGCGTTCTTCTAAAGGAATGTATGCTTCCTTGAAAGTAAACTTATCAAGATTGGCGTACATAGCAAAGAAATTATATGTATTGTACAGGGTACCGAACAACTTGCGCTGCGCTTCCCCTATACCTTTTACATCAAACTTTAAGCTATCCCAGGGCGAAGCATTGGTGATCAGGTACCAACGGGTGGCATCTGCCCCAAACTTTTCAATGGTCTCAAACGGGTTTACCACATTACCCAGGCGTTTACTCATTTTCTGCCCTTTCGCATCCAGCACTAATCCATTGGAAACTACTGTTTTATACGCTACGCTATCAAAAAGCATCACACCCAGGGCGTGTAAAGTATAGAACCAGCCACGGGTTTGATCTACTCCCTCCGCAATAAAATCAGCGGGGAATGCCTGTCCTTTATCTATCAGTTCCTTATTCTCAAAAGGGTAATGCCACTGCGCATACGGCATCGCGCCACTGTCAAACCAAACGTCTACCAAATCAGGCTCACGACGCATTGGTTTACCCGACGGGCTCACCAGGATAATATCATCCACATAGGGCTTGTGTAAATCCAGGATACCTTCATGGAGATAAGACTTATTCACATCTCCACCCAACACCTGGTTCGCTTTGCGGATTTCGGCATTCAGTTCCTCAATACCACCGATACAGATCTCTTCCGTGCCATCTTCAGTACGCCAGATAGGCAGCGGCGTACCCCAGTAACGGCTGCGGCTGAGGTTCCAGTCGACCATATTTTCCAGCCAGTTGCCAAAACGACCAGTACCGGTGGAAGCCGGCTTCCAGTTGATCGTTTTATTCAGCTCCACCATTCTGTCTTTTACCGCAGTAGTCTTTATAAACCACGCATCCAGCGGGTAATACAACACTGGTTTATCAGTACGCCAGCAATGCGGATAAGTATGTTCGTACTTTTCTACTTTAAATGCACGGTTCTCCTTCTTCAGTTTCACAGCGATATCCACGTCTACATCTTTGTAATCGGGATCATCTTTATAGTTCTTTACATATCTGCCTGAAAATTCACCCACATTCTCGGTAAACTTACCGGTCCGGTCTACCAGTGTTAAAATGCCTATCCCATATTTCTTACCCACCCGGTTATCATCAGCACCAAAAGCAGGCGCGGTATGAACGATACCAGTACCATCTTCCGTGGTAACAAAATCACCGAGGAGTACACGGAACGGATCGCCTTCTTCCGGCTGGGTGAATGGCAATAACTGTTCGTAACGGATATTTTCAAGCTGACTGCCCTTAAAGCTGGTCAGTATCTTCCATGGAATTACTTTATCGCCTTCCTGATAAGCTGCAAAGTCAGCGTTTTCCCCTTCTGCTTTGAAATATTTGCCTAACAGCACTTTTGCCATTATCACATTTACCGGCAGGTGAGTATAAGGGTTAAAAGTATTTACCAATACATATTCTATATTAGCCCCCACTGTTAAACCCAGGTTGGATGGCAAAGTCCAGGGAGTGGTCGTCCAGGCCAGGAAAAACACCTCATCTGATCCCGCAGCATCAAAAAGGAATTGGGAATTACTTGCCTTTTGGGCTTTAAACATCGCCACTACCGTAGTATCCTTTACATCCTTATAGGTGCCGGGCTGGTTCAGTTCATGGGAACTCAAGCCGGTACCAGCCGCGGGCGAGTAAGGTTGGATGCTTACACTTTTATACAGGAATCCTTTTTTATAAAGCGTTTGAAGACACCACCAGAGTGTTTCAATATAGTTATTCTCAAAAGTGATATAAGGATCTTTCAGGTCTACCCAGTATCCCATTTTCAGGGTCAGGTCATCCCACATATCTTTATATTTCAATACCTCCCGGCGGCAGGTATCATTATATTCAGCAACAGAAATCTTTTTACCTATGTCTTCTTTAGTAATCCCTAAAGTTTTTTCAACACCCAGTTCCACCGGCAAACCATGGGTATCCCATCCGCCTTTACGCTTTACCTGGTATCCGCGCATCGTTTTATAACGACATACCAGATCTTTTAATGTACGTGAAATAACATGGTGAATGCCGGGTAAGCCATTGGCGCTTGGAGGTCCTTCATAAAATACAAAAGGAGTGGCGCCTTCGCGCACGTCCACACTTTTTTCAAAAGCCTGGTGCTGCTCCCAGTGTTGCAGTATATCTTTCTCTATCTGAGGTAAATTCAACTGGTTATATTCCTGATATTTGCTGGACATAAAACAATTCCCCGCCCTTTGATGTTATTTAGACAATAATTGATTAAAATTGTGCGAAGTTAAGAAAATACGCTGGCTCCTAAATAGCCATCTTTGCTAAAAACCATGCTTTTTGAATATTTTTTATTGTTTTTTTTGTAATTTGCAATAAAGAATACAGAAGCTGCGTTTTTGGCATTGTTTTAGCTAACTTGCCAGGAAGAATTAGAAAAACCTAGTAGTTAATTTTAGCCCAACGGAAAAAACCATATCGAGTATGAAAAAGTTGACGTTAATATTTTGCGCGGTTCTATTCACTTCCGGCATAACTTTTGCACAGCAAAAAAAATCAGTTAAAAAAACAAAGATAGTTGCCAAAGCGGTGCAAGCACCTGAGGCAGTTAAGAGTTCTTTTGATCAGAATTTTGCGGGAACAGCGGCTGCTAAGTGGACAAAGACAAGTGCGGGACATTGGACAGCGAGTTTCCAAAAAGACAATATAAACACAATTGCAGAGTATGATGCAGATGGCAAATGGGTTGCCACAAGAAGCGCGTATGATGCTCAAAACCTTCCGGAATCAGTGGCTGGTACACTGAAAACAAAATATCCGGCGGCAACCATAAAAGATGGCTGGAAAATTGAGAGATCAGATGTAGCTGCATACTACAAAATCAATATTCAGGATAACGGTACGGACAAGGCAGTGTTGCTGAATGAAGCTGGTACCATCACTGAATAACACAAACAAGTATTTCATAGGTATAGGGATAAATAGGACAGACCCTGCTCTTTTGGGCGGGGTTTTTTTATTTGTTATGACTCCTCACTTCTGTGTTTGCAGGCTATCATTTCCCAACATGTGAATTTTTCCCAACGGTAGAACCTGCAAATTCCACAACCACATATCAGCAGGTTGCTTTACCCAAACAAAAAAAGTCGCCCGCAGAAGCGAACGACTTTATAAAATCTGGTAGAAACTTTTCTGGCATATTGCACTTCAATGGTGTTTGATATTCATGCAAGTATGATTTATGGCTTTACTTACTTTGCCAGCCAAGCTTCTTCCAAGGTCAAATCTGATAAGGAAGCTTATAGGAAACGCAAATGGATATCTGCCTATCGTGTTACAAAGAAACACCTATATTTCATCTTCCGTTTTCCAAATCGGGAAAACAAATGATCGAAAAGGGAAAATACCAGCTCATTTGCCCGGCTTCAAACCTCTTTTCAGGGCCCGGGAAACGGTAAACCAATAAAACCGGGCTAGCGATCCCTGGTAAAAATACTTCAAAACCCGCTTATATTCACCCTGGAAATGTAATACAGACATAGGTTGCACCCTTCCGTCGATGGACCTACAATACACAGTCTCTCCCTTTAAAGTGATCGCCTTCCTGTCGCCAAAGGACTGGTAAACGCCGTTTTCGCTGTAAACAGCCGAAATGTTATGGTCAATGCCCAGTGAATTACCGATGGCATTGGAGTTCAGGTAGGGAATTCCCTTCTCTTTTACCCACATATAGAGCAGGGTCATATCTGAAATAGCCGTTCTTCCTATCTTTTCCTGCTGCATTTTGTAATGCCTGGCCAGGAAATGATCCTGCTTATTTCTCTCATAGGTTTCCAGCAGGTAATCAGTAAAACTATTGATCAGCGCTTTATTCCAGAACGAAAAATGTGGCGAAATCTGGTGTTCGCTGCCTTCTCCGTAAAACCCTTCACTCCCTATAAATATGCCTTGCAGCGATGTATCTTCCCGGATGTGCTGCAGGTTGTTTACCAGGTAAATGTCTGAGTCGGAAAGAATAAAAGCATCCTCACTTTTATGGGCTTCCGCGATGGCGAAATAACGGGCGAAACAACTTACTTCAAACTCAAACGAATTGACACTATAATGTTCATAAAGAGACAGGAATTTCTCATACCTGGCGTTGCCTTTCAACTTATCAGGACCAAGTACTGTAATGTTCAGGCTTAAATGCCGAGCTTTTCGTTCATATAATTTTAAATAGATGAGATCCCTATTTTCATATATATAGATGTCATTCAACATGTGTGCTGTTTTATCACCTGCTATGAGTTTGAACAGATGATTAAAGATTATATGAAGATAGTTAGGTTATTTAACGCAGAAGTACTTCACCTTACGGAAAAATCATAGCAGTGACGTAGAAAGAAAGGAGAAGCTGTTGTTTAGCGCAGCAACAGCTCACAGGGTTTCAGCCCCGTGTGCTTTTTAAAGGCAGTGGAGAAGTGGGAAATGCAGGAATACCCCATCAGCATAGCTACTTCAGAAACAGACATCCCCTTTTCATATAAAAGCCCCTTGGCCTTTTCCATTCTCTCTTTCTGGAAGTAATCATATATGGTGGTGCCGTACATGGCTTTGAAGCCTTTCTTCAGGTAACATTCGTTCATGGCTACCCGGCGGGCCAGGTCCCTGATGGTAATAGGAGAGTCCAGTTGCTCCAGGAGGATACCCCGGGCATTCTCTATTTTTTCACGGTCTTCCAGGTGGGTGAGGAAGCGGCAACCATAGCGTTCGTCGGTGTCGTTCTGCATAAACTGGTCGGAGCTGTATAGTAACAGGTCCAGCGCCCGGCTTTGCAGGAATATATTTTTCAGCATGCCCTCGTAATCGTGATGTACCATTGTTTCCAGTACGGATTTTGACTTCGTACAGGGCTGGATGGTTTTCACGAAAGGTTTGCGGGACTGATTTTCAAATAAGGAAAAGGTAGTGGTACCCTTTTGCAGCGATTGGATGAATGCAGGCTGGAAGCGAACGGTGATAAGATCTACAGATGGCACCCTGTCATTGCAGGCTTCCTTCTTTCCTTCTGAACAAAGCTGATCGGTACAGGAAGGGTTTTTACAATACTTGCTGCCGGCAACGCAATACCGGAGCTCAATGGCGGCAGATTGCCCCCTTTTGGCCGGCTGGTAAATGACCATCGCCACATCTTCAACAGGTAACGGCTTATCGTAAGTAAAACGTTGTAAGGTAAAATCAAGACAGTCAGGTACTGACACACTATCCTGCTCCGCCAGCTGTAACTGGTCGCTCATCGCGGGCTGCGGAATGGCCAAAGACAATATTTCCTGTATTTCTTTCACTTTATCTGTTTTTAAACGCCGTGCTGTTATAGAAGTCACAAATTTAGTGATTCGTTTTTTAAACAAATACGTTTTGACAATACAGTTACAAACACAACTATCCTTCTCCCCTTAAAACAGCGATTTACTTGGTATAAATTTCGTATATCCTTTAGGGATGGCAAAAAATGGCTTTAATATCCGCAGACTGGTAAAAATCATACTCATTGTAGCCGGTATACTTACCCTAATAGTAGTGGGTACCGGCTGGTATCTCAATCAACACTGGAATAAGTTGTTGAAACGGGAGCTTCAGGGCTATGTGACCGATTTGTCGGACAGTTTGTATACCGTTAAGTTCAAAGACCTGCACCTGGACGTACTTTCCGGCAGTGTCACTATCGACAAAGCCAGTATGACGGCCGATTCTGCGGTATATCAGCGCCTGCTGGCACAACAAAGGGCGCCGGCCGATATTTACACCATCAGCGTTGACCGGCTGGAACTCAGGTACTTTAAGCCGTGGCGTTACTTCTTTGGGAAGCATCTCAACGCAGGAATCCTTACTGTAACGGGTCCCAGTATTATCCTGGATCAAAATGCTACCGTAAAAGATACCAGTACCCCGAAAACGGCCTACCAGAATATCTCGGCCAAAATGAAATCCATTTTCATAGGCAAACTGGTACTGGACAGCACCAATTTCAAATATATTTTTACCCGGAAAGATTCTTCCCGGGTGATCCATCAATTCCACAATCTGAGGGTCCGGATCAATGATTTCCTGATAGACTCAGTTGCCCTGGACGACCCCACCCGTTTTTTATACGCCCGCAATTACGAAATCGGGATGAAGGACTATATGAACCGGACGCGGGATAGTCTTTACTGGATGTATATTCGCGGAATACGGTACGATGCGGCGGAACGTACCCTGCATGTGGGCAGGTTTGAACTGCAACCCCGCTACGATAAAACGGCCTTCCAGAAAAAGACAGGCGTACAGCAAGACCGGTTTGAAGTAGTGTTTAACGACATAAGTCTGCGTAACCTTAATCCCCGCCTGTTGTTACAGGAACAACAGATCTGGGCCGACCGGGTAAATATTCAGAATGGCAGATTAGACATTTACAGGAACCGTATGATGCCTATGCCTCCCGGCAATAAACTGGGCCAATATCCCCACCAGTTGCTGGCAAAGCTGGATGTTCCCATAAATATAGATACGCTTACCGGCAATAATGTTGACATCAGGTATACGGAATTGAGCCCGGTTACCGAACAAACCGGGTATATCGATTTCAGTCATGTACATGGTTTATTCCGCAACATCACCAATATCGATAGCCTGGTGGCCAAAAACAAGCACCTCACGGCCGACCTTGACGCGGTATTTATGAAAAGCGGAAAACTCACTGCCCGTTTCGATTTTGTGCTGAACGAAAAGGGTGGCCGGTTTGGTGTTTCCGGCCGGCTGAGTAATATGAACGGCAAAGATCTGAATGTAATTACCCAGCCAATGGGCAAAATCGAAATCAGGTCTTGCGATATCCAGGACCTGACCTTTAATATCAACGGAGGTGAGCGAAGCGCCAGAGGCCATGTAAAACTGCTGTATCAAAATCTTAAAATTGCCGTTTTAAAGCAAAATAAGGATCACGATGGGTTTAAACGTAAAGGACTCATCAGCCTGGTGGCTAACGCATTGGTAATCAAGTCGGAAAACCCATCCAAAGACGAAAAACCCCGCACGGCCGATGTTACCTATACCCGAGACATCAAGAAGTCTTTTTTTAACCTGGTGTGGAAAACTTTATTTACAGGCGTAAAAGACATTGCTGGTGCTGGAAATCTCTAGTGGAAAAAATGGTGGATCCTCACCGCATAAAAACAGCCCTTCTTTTGTGGAAATGAGGCTTATTTTTCGTACATTTGCATGATTGTCTACCGATTTTATTTCTAATAGATTTTACACCAACATATGAGCGAAGAATTAGTGCAAGCACCCAGCCCCAGCAGCAACGGATATGATGCAGGGAGTATACAGGTATTGGAAGGACTGGAAGCCGTTAGGAAGCGTCCGGCCATGTATATCGGCGATATTGGCGTCAAGGGTCTCCACCACCTTGTTTATGAGGTAGTAGATAACTCTATCGATGAAGCATTGGCCGGGTACTGCAAAAATATTGATGTTACCATCCTGGAAGATAACTCCATCCGTGTAAAGGATGATGGCCGTGGTATTCCAACCGGCATCATTCCCAAGGAGGGTCGTTCTGCCCTGGAAGTAGTAATGACAGTACTCCACGCCGGCGGTAAATTTGACAAGAACACCTACAAGGTGTCCGGAGGTTTGCATGGTGTGGGTGTGAGTTGCGTGAACGCATTGAGCGACAGGCTTTATGTAACCGTAGAACGTGAAGGCAAATTATTTGAACAGGAATTTCACCGTGGCGCCCCACAGTATCCTGCACGTGAAATAGGTACCAGTGAAGTAACCGGAACCACCATTCACTTTAAACCCGATGGCGAGATTTTTAAAGATACCACCTACAACCGTGAAATCCTTGCCGGTCGTTTACGTGAGCTGTCTTACCTGAACCGCAAAATCAAGATTACTTTAACCGACGAACGTGAAAAAGATGAAGAAGGTAACTTCTTCTCTGAAACTTTCTACAGTGAAGGTGGCATCCGCGAGTTTATACAGATGCTCGACAAAAATGGCCGTCGCAACCCGATATTGCTGAATCCTATTTATGTAGAAGTACATGAGCCGATTTCAAATGTAGCCGTAGAAGTTGCGCTGGTATACAACGACGCATTCAGCGAAAACATTTTCTCCTACGTAAATAATATCAACACCATTGAAGGAGGTACACACGTAGCCGGTTTCCGCCGTGCTATTACCCGTGTATTTAAATCTTATGGTGATAAAAATAAAATGTTTGAGAAGTCGAAGATCGAAGTTACAGGCGACGACTTCCGTGAAGGACTGAGCGCTATTATCAGCGTGAAAGTTCCTGAACCGCAATTTGAAGGTCAAACTAAAACCAAGCTCGGTAACTCTGATGTTATGGGCGTGGTAGACAGTTCTGTTGCGGCTGTGCTGGATGCCTTCCTGGAAGAAAATCCACGTGAAGCCAAACAGATCATCAATAAAGTAGTGTTGGCGGCACAGGCCCGTGAGGCTGCCCGTAAGGCACGTCAGCTGGTACAACGCAAAAGCGTAATGACTGGCAGCGGCTTACCAGGTAAACTGGCCGATTGCTCCGATAACGATCCTACCAAATGTGAACTGTACCTTGTCGAAGGAGACTCCGCAGGTGGTACGGCCAAACAGGGACGTAACCGTAACTACCAGGCCATCCTGCCGCTCCGTGGTAAAATCCTCAATGTGGAAAAAGCAATGGAGCACAAGATCTACGAGGATAATGAAATCAAAAACATCTTTACCGCACTGGGCGTTACCATCGGTACAGAAGAAGATGATAAAGCACTGAACCTTTCCAAACTGCGCTATCACAAGCTCATCATCATGACGGATGCCGACGTGGATGGTAGTCACATTGCCACACTGATCCTGACCTTCGTTTTCCGTTATATGAAAGCAATGGTGGAACAGGGTTACGTATACATTGCACAACCACCACTGTACCTCGTGAAGAAAGGTAAAGAACAAACTTACGCCTGGACAGAAGAACAGCGTAAAGAAGCGACCCAAAGGCTCGCTGGCGGCGGTAAGGAAGACAGCGTAACCATTCAGCGTTATAAAGGTTTGGGTGAGATGAACGCAGAACAGCTGTGGGATACTACCATGAACCCGGAACACCGTACCCTGAAACAGGTAACCATTGAAAGCGCTGCTGAAGCAGACCGCGTATTCAGTATGCTGATGGGTGATGAAGTTCCTCCACGCAGGGCGTTCATCGAATCGCATGCGAAGTATGCTAAGATTGATGCTTAATTACGTATATACGTTATAGTTATAAACAAAAAATCCTGCCGCTGAAATGGCAGGATTTTTTGTTTATCTTCTGAAAATAATCTCTTTATCCTTCTCTCGTAAGAATATAATTTGCCAGCACCTGGTACAGGAACACACCTATCAGCAAAGCGGTAACCACTATATTAAAGGCATCATTAATGATGAATGCCAGCACAGTGCCCAATACGCCCAGCAGCGCCAGTCCCGCCGTATACCATGTAATAATCCGGCGGTTCTTTTTGCTTTCCGGTATATAAAATCCTGCCGCAGGCAGCAACATGATGCCACTGCAAAGACACAATGCCAGCAATCCCTGCAAGTGAGTAAACAGAAACGCCACACCTGCCGCTAACGACACGCACAACAGGATCCCCACTACATTAGACACCTGTGTTTGCTCTTTACTGAGCGCATACCTGCCGTATGGATTGAGGCGCAGGAACAGGTTGCTCACCGGCGTAATCAGCCAGGTAGAAAGCGCCAGGAATGCCAACAGCACGTACACCGGGAAGAAAACCTGGCTGGCGATCTGCGTCAATATAAAAATGGCGATGATAATGATCCATTGCGTACGGGCTTTTTGCCGCGCCATAAAAAAAGCGTAGTTCAGGAACTGCCGGTACAACCAGTACCGTGCTTTCATGGCCTGCACCATACCTTGGCGCGCCCATTCATTATTAGGATCCAGTTTCAATGACTCTCTGAAATGCTCCAGCGACTTACGGTGATCACCGGCTTCCAGCCACTTCTGCCCGAGGTTGGCGTGGGTATAAGCATTCTCAGGATTGTGCTCCAGTGCTTCATGCAGGTTGGAAAAAGCTTCTTCCTTTTTTCCCAGCCGGAACAAGGCATGGGAACGGAGATTAAGGCAGGCTTCATCTTCCGGGCTAATCGCCAATCCTTCTTCCGCCTTGTGAAGTGCGGCTTCATATTCTTTCCTCGACAACAAAATCTGGCTCCACATAGCAAAATAATTCACCCGGTAGGGATTTATAGCTACTGCATTGCTGATGGTCCTGATAGCTTCATTAAACTGATTTTTTGCAAAAGCAATCCTGGACAACAGGTACAGGAAACGATCGTCGTATGGAGCAAAGCTGAGGGTATTGCTTGCTATTTGTGTTGCTTCTGCGGTGTTGCCTGTTTCCAGGTAGCAGATCGCCAGCAGGTACAATCCGTCGGTATCATGGGCATTGGTGCTCAGGTGCTGACGTAAAGCAGCAAAGGCATCTTGGAAGCGGCCTTGTTGAACTAAAATCTGAGCGCGCTGAATTAATACAGCCATAAACGTTATTTCTTAATATCCAGGTATTTCAATACATCATCATAAAGACCGGTTTCATTTGAATACAGCGCATAATTACGGGCAGTATTAAACCATTCCCTTGTGGTGGGTTTATGTATTTTAGCGGCTTTTAATAATTCTTTCTGTGTAATAGGTTGCGGTACGCCTTTTTGCAGGGCTTCCAGCAGTTTTTCTTCTATCGCAATATCTACAATTGCTTTGAGGTCGGCGCCGGAGTAACCCGGAGTGGCCTTTGCGAGGGCGTTGTAATTAATATCGCTTACGGGTTTATTGCGTAACTGCAGCTTCAGGATTTCTTCCCTGCCTTCCGTTTCCGGTGGCGCCACAAAAATGATCCGGTCGAAACGGCCCGGACGGCGGAATGCGGGATCAAGGCTCCATGGAGCGTTGGTAGCGCCGATAATGAGAATATTTTCATTGCTGGCGGCAATACCATCCATTTCTGCGAGGAACTGGTTTATAATATGCGTTGCGCCCGACTGCCGGAGTGCCGCACGGTTGGCGCCTAAAGCATCTACCTCATCAAAAAACAAAACACAGGGCTTACTCTGACGGGCAAGCTCAAACAGGCTATGCAGATTTTTTTCGCTGGTACCCACCCACATATCCAGCACATCATGAATGCCTACGTTGATAAATTCTGCCTGTATTTGCCCGGCTGTAGCTTTAGCCAGGTAGGTTTTCCCACATCCCGGGGGGCCATACAGTAAAATGCCGCCACCGGCTTTTTTTCCATAAGCTTTATAAAGATCAGGGAACTGCAGAGGCTTGATGATCTTCAGATCTATTTCCTGTTTTTCTCTTTCCATACCGCCTACATCTGAAAAATTAATTTCAGGTTTTTCCAGCATGAACAGGCTCTCGCTTTCTTCCTCTTCCTCATCTTCTCCGTTAAAAGAAACGGAGGGTTGCTGGGCTACCCGGAAAAGCCCGTCTAACGCTTCATCACGGAAGCCCGGATTTATTTGTAGTAAATGCTGGTATATTTCCTTTGCCGGCGGCATAGATTGTTCCTTCACCAGGATACGGCAATGCAGCAACAGCGCATCGAAATGATCCGGTTCACGGTTCTCCAGTTGCTCCAGGACCACAATGGCAGCGGAATATTTGTGCTGATGATAAAAAGTGCGCGCCAGCCCAAGCTGAGCAGCGGTATTGGATGACGACAGTTCCAGTACTTTCCTGTATTGTTCTTCTGCGGCGATATATTCATAATCCTGCAGCAGTACCTGCGCCAGATGCATACGTAAAGGCACATTCTCCGGCGAAAACTGCACCGCCTCCTGTAATTGCTTTATTACTTCCGATGACATAATGTGCTTCTGTTTAATTATTCAGTAACCCCGTAATAATACGCAATTCGGCCGCAAAAAAAGTGTTAATTGTGCCTAAATCCCCACGCATATGAAAAATACACTTGGCAGGGTAGTAATACTGATCCACAACTACGATGAGGCTGCTGCTTTTTATGAAAGCAAACTGGGCTTCCATAAATTGTATGATACCACCACAAACGGACAAAGGTACCTGCATATGGCCCCGTCGCCCGGTGAAACCACCGGTATCTGGCTGCTGCAGGCAATGGGCGCAGAACAGGAAGCGCTGGTAGGCAAGCAGGCAGGAGAACAACCGTTCCTGGTTTTATATACTGACTCCTTCAAGGATTATCATCAACAGTTGGTGAATAAGAGCGTCACCATTTGCCGTGCACCGGTGAATACACCCGAAGCCACCTTCCTGCATTTCCTGGATTTATACGGCAATGAAATCATTCTGGTGCAACTTGCCGGGAAGAAACAATGAACCAGCCCTTATCTATATATATTTTATTTAATTAATAAATATTTATATATATTGCAGGCCTATTATCCCTATGCCAACAGAACCTAACCAGTATCCTATGTCAAATTAAATTAATTGCCGGCTGCACAGAAAGCGGCCGGCACTGGTTTCGTTCATCAACAACGGCATGCCTAAACTTAATGTTATGAGAATGAAATTCTTAATGGTTGCCGTTATTGCCGCTTTAGGAACAGTGCTTTGTTCCTGTGATAAAAAAAATGAGACCACACCCGTCAGCAGCTTCTCCTTTAAAATGGACGGTGTTCAATACCAGTCCAACGCCACAGAGGCATACCTCACTGATACCGTATACGCCGGCAAAAAGACCCTGGTAGTAGATGGTGTTACCAATAACTTCGGCCATCATATGGAACTGATGATCACCTTTCCGGATTCCCTGAAAGCCGGTACTTATATAGAAGATGTAGAAATGTCGCTGATGAATATCCAGGAAAAAGAGCCGGGTTACCTGAGTAAAAATATCAAAGTAATTATAACGAGCATTAATAGTAAACACGCGGAGGGAACATTCTCCGGTGTATTAATAAGTGGTGAAACAGAAAAACCTTTAACGGACGGGACTTTTAAAGTCGGGATTTACTAAACACATTTGATGAACTTTCTCACATGCCCCTCCTTTAAAGGCGGGGCTTTTTACTTCGTAGGCACGTTAAGGTTATATTATATTGTTTGTTGTTTACCCTGGGTTAACAATTAATTCCTATCTCAATTTTAGCGACTGTTAACATTGAAATCAAACAAATGCCTCGTTTCTGATAGTATTTAAACACAAAAAGACTATCAATAGCTCCTTTTCAGGATGTTTTATGCACTTCTTAACAATTCCGTAATAATCTGTTAACATTCTGGTTGCATCAGACTGTTTCCTTTGCACCTGTAAATACTTACAAAACAGTTTATGAAATCATTCTTTACGCTATTAGCTAGCTTCATTGTAATTCTATGTTACAGCGCGAACGCACAGGTGACCACTTCCGTTATATCGGGTAAAGTATCCGATCCGGGTGGACAGGCCATTCCCGGCGTTACAGTAGTAATAGTAAATAACAGCACCGGCGCCAAATCAGGCGTACAAACAAACACTGATGGCCGCTATAATCTGCCTAACCTGAATCCAGGCGGTCCTTACACTATCACTGTTTCATTCATTGGATATAAGAAAGAAGTAAAATCAGATGTTAACCTCGGACTGGGAACCACCAGTTTCAATTTTAAATTACAGGAAGAATCAACCGCACTGAGTGAAGTAGTGGTAACAGGTAATGCGGGTGCAGGTAAATCCGGTACCAGGGTAGGACAGGAGCAAATTAAAGCGCTCCCCACACTGAGCCGCAGCCTGCAGGATCTTACCAAAGTAACACCACAGAGCAACAACAACTCCTTCCTGGGTACCAACTACCGTTACAACAACGTGACTGTAGATGGCGCCATCAACAACGACGCCATTGGCTTTAGCCCTTCACTGGGCGGACAAAGCAATACCAGCGGTCAGCCAGGCAGCAGCACCCGTACCAATCCGGTATCTGTAGATGCGATCCAGGATATACAGGTTTTGCTGGCTCCCTTTGATGTGAAAGTTGGTAACTTCCTTGGTGGTAGCGTAAACGCAGTAACGCGCAGCGGTACCAACGAAGTACACGGTTCCATCTATGGATTTGGCCGCAATGCTTCACTGGTTGGTAAAAACAACGCTGGCGACGGTTCTAAATTACCGAGCGATTTTCATGAGTACCAAACCGGTGTTCGTCTCGGCTTCCCTATCATCAAAAACAAATTGTTCTTCTTCACCAATGAAGAAATTACCCGCCGCGTAGATCCCGTGATCCTCGGCGCAGGCTCCGCTGATGGTGGTGGCATCTTAACAGAAAAAGACGCTGCTGACATCACCGCACTGATGAAAACATACGGCGTAGATCCGGGTACCTCAGGTAACACCAGCATCTATTCCAACTCCAATAAATTCTTCAACAGGATCGACTGGCATATCAATGGAAAGCACCAGTTGTCTGTTCGTAACAACACCATCACTTCTGAAGCCACCAACCTGGAACGCGATCAGCAAAACTTCCGTTTCAAGGGCATTGACTTCAAACAGGTAAATAACCAGACTTCTACTGTGGCTGAACTGAAAAGTAACTTTAACAGCGGTTTCTCCAACAGCCTGATCCTCGGTTATTCCAATGTACACGATTACAGGGAGCCATTGTCAGATCCGGCTACACCACAGATCCAGATCAAAGGAAGAACACCAGGTTCTACCATCTTTCTGGGTACCGACCGTGAAGCCAGTATCTTTAACATGAAGCAAAAAACTTTTGAAATAACAGATAACGTTACCCTGTTCAAAGGAAATCACACGATTACCCTGGGTACACACAATGAGTTTTACAACATCACCTATGGTTTTGTAAACTCCTGGAATGGCCGTTTGGACTACAACAGTATTGAAGACTTCCTGGCTAACAATCCTGCACGTGTACGTGGTAACTACAACTACACCAACAACTCCCGTGATTACATCATGGCTAATCCTCCTGCTCAATTCAAGGCAAACCTGCTGAGCGTTTACGGACAGGATGAGATCCAGTTGTCTGATCGTTTCAGGATTACGCCAGGTATCCGTTTGGATTACACGGGCATTCCCAACAAACAGCCTTTGAGTGATAAAACGATTAAATCACCGGAAGATCCTAACTACGGTAACACTTACAGCTATACGAAACCAAAGGATATCAAAAACGACTTCCTGAATAATGTGCAGATCTCTCCGCGCTTAGGTTTCAACTATGATATTAAAGGCGATAACAGCCTGGTACTGCGTGGTGGTTCCGGCTTATTTACCGGCCGTATTCCTTTCGCATGGATCGGTTATGCATATTATAACAATGGCGTTACTTACGGTGCCTACGATCAGAGAAGCAGCACCAAACCATTTGTCAACACGCCGCTGCCTGCAGCAAAACCATCACAGAATGGTATCGCAGACTTCGCATCTCAGAATGGCGTAGACGTTAAAAATGCTGCCGGCGCCACCCAGGTGGATATGATCGACAACAACTTCAAAATGCCGCAGGTATGGAGAAGCAGCCTCGCATTGGATTACACGACCCACGACCAGTGGAAGTTCTCCATTGAAGGTATCTATACCAAGGTAATCAAGGATCTGATGTTCCAGCAGGTGAACCTGGCGGATAATCCAACTTACTTTGCATACGATGTAAACAAGCAACAGCCTATCTACACCGGTTCTAAAATCAATCCTTTATATACTAACGCTTACCTGTTATCCAACACCGATAAAGGTTACCGTTACAGCATTACCGGTCAGGTATCCAAATCGTTCCCTTTTGGCCTGAACTTCATGGTGGCTTACACTTACGGCCAGGCAAAAGATATCACCAATGGTATCCGCAACTCCATGGAATCGAACTGGCAGCTGAACCAGGCGCTGAATCCTAACAATCCCGGCCTTGCTTACTCTAACTTCGACATCCGTAACCGTATCGTAGCTACTGTTGCTTACAAACAGGATTGGGGCACTAAAGGCAAATGGGTATCTAACTTCTCTGCCTTCTTCAATACTTCTTCCGGAACACCGTTCTCTTATGGTTTAGTGAATGCTACCATCAACGGTACACCACAGCAGGTGAGCCTGACCTACATCCCGAAAGATGTGGCTGAAGCGACTAACTTCTTTACAGATAAAGCAGGCGGACCAACAGCTGCTCAACAGGCGAATGATTTCATGAGCTATGTTAACAGCAACAGCTACCTGAATGGCCGTAAAGGTCAGTTTACTGAACGTAACGGCGGCCGCACACCATGGAACACCCAGGCCGACTTCCGCTTCGCGCAGGACTACAACTTTAAAGCCGGTAAAAAGGTACACACCATCACGTTGACTTACGACATCGTGAACGTTACTAACCTGCTGAACAAAGACTGGGGTATTCAATACTTCACGCCCAACACCTTTAACTCTATGGCGAGCGTTGGTTTGAATCCTACTGGTAAAGTAGTTAACAATTATCCTACTTATACTTTCAGCAAACCAGGCACTCCTTATTCAAAAGATTTCTTTGCATCCCGTCATCAGATGCAGCTGGGCCTGAGATATAGCTTCTAATTCAGCTTGTCTTAATAAAATGTAAAAGAGGTTGTTCCATACGGAACAACCTCTTTTTTGTATTACATCTCCAGTGTAATTATTTGATAGCAAATACTGCTCTTACTTCTGCACGGATCTTAATAGTTTTGAAATCAATATCACTCGCTGCTTCGGCACTATCTGCAGATTTAGCCATGTAGTTAGCCATTACGGGACGAACATCAGAATAGTTATCTGTATTCATTTCCTGGATTTCGATCACACCATCTGTTTTGTTACCAATAGCGGAAAGCATATACTCCGCTTTTTCTTTCGCGGCCTGTAAAGCTTTTATTTTTACTTCTTTACGGTAAGCTTCCATTTTGCTGGAAGAATAAGAAGCTATCCTGGCATTCTCGATACCTTCAGCATCTACTGCGGCGAGGATTTCGTTGATTTTATCCAGCTTGCTTAATTTAAGACGGTATTGTTTACGCGCCATAAATTCCAGCGGATCTTTCTTCTTCCTTAAAATTTCAAAGTTGTTACCATATACATTCTCAATGGTAAAATCGGCTTTCGGAATTCCTGCGTCAGATACGGCTTTCTGCAGTTGTTTTTCCAGAGTGCTGATGTCTACTTTGTTTTTTCCTTTGAGATATTCTCTTAAAGAGATGTTGAAATAAATTTCATCCGGTGTGATTTCCATTTCTGCGGATCCGTTTACTTCAATCTTTTTTACCGGCGGTTGCTTATCTGTTTGCTGTGCAAAAGTGCTCAGTGCAAAAAATAATCCTGCTGCTAATAACATTACCTTTTTCATGTGTCGATGTTTTCTATTGTTAAAAAAATTAGTGTTTGTTGTTGTTATTTACACCCTCATGATGCGGGGTTTAAAAGTGTTTCCACAAAGGGCGATTTATAAAATTTTGTTAATGCAATAGTTACAGAAATAGAATTATACATTTCATATTAGTTATGAAACGATTACAAAGGAATTATGTTACAGGGGGAAGAATTATTTCCGGCTATCGGTCATGGCTTTCAGGAAGTCGTACAGGTCGTTCATATGACGGATACGGGAAGCCACTAACATAAAGTTTTTACCAACCTGTTTTAGCTTGGCGTTGTTGGTGCGGGTTTGTATATACGTTAATATATGATTGAACGTAGGGGATTCGAAGTAAGGGGAATCCGGGTTATTGATAAAGTAGCAACGCAGGTTTTCTTCTTTCAGCATCATTTTTTCGAAGCCGAGCTGGATAGCCATCCAACGGCAGCGGATAGCTGTCAGCAGGTCTTTCACCGGTTCCGGCATAGGGCCGAAGCGGTCTATCATATCATTGGCGAAAGCCTGTAGTTTGCCTTCTTCCGTGATATTATCCAACTCCTGGTAAAGGTTTAGTCTTTCCTGGATGCTTTCAATATAAGTATCAGGGATCAGTATTTCCAGGTCTGTATCAATGGTACAGTCGCTCACGAAATCTTTTTTCTCTTCCAGCTGATCTTTAAACAGGTCTCGGAATTCATTTTGTTTCAGTTCGCGGATGGCTTCGTCCAGGATTTTCTGGTACATATCAAAGCCAATTTCGGCCATAAAGCCGCTCTGCTCACCACCCAGCAGGTTACCAGCGCCACGGATATCGAGATCGCGCATAGCGATCTGGAAACCGCTGCCCAGCTCACTGTGCTGTTCCAGTGTTTGCAGGCGTTTCCGGCTATCTGAAGGCAGCGTGCTCATAGGCGGCGCCAGCAGGTAACAGAAAGCTTTTTTATTACTGCGGCCCACGCGACCACGCAGCTGATGCAGGTCACTCAACCCGAAATGATGGGCGTTATTAATGATGATAGTATTGGCGTTTGGAATGTCCACCCCACTTTCCACGATGTTGGTACACACCAGCACATCATACTTGCGATCAATGAAATCGAGGATCACCTCTTCCAGCTGATGTCCTTCCAGTTGTCCGTGTGCAGTAGCGATAGACAGATCCGGGCAAAGTCCCTGGATCAGGCCGGCCATTTCTTTCAGGCCTTTTACCCTGTTGTGGATAAAGTATACCTGTCCGCCTCTTTCGGCTTCATAATAAATGGCTTCGCGGATCAGGTCCTGGTTAAACACCTGCACTTCTGTTTCAATGGCCTGGCGGTTTGGCGGCGGCGTATTGATAACAGACAGGTCGCGGGCGCCCATCAGTGAAAACTGGAGCGTGCGCGGTATAGGCGTTGCCGTTAGTGTAAGGGTATCTACGTTATGCTTGATCTGTTTCAGTTTTTCTTTGGCAGAAACACCGAATTTTTGTTCTTCATCTACTACCAGCACGCCGAGGTCTTTAAACTTCACTTCTTTGCCCAGTAAAGCATGCGTGCCGATAATGATATCGATCTTTCCTTCTTCAAGGCGCTTAAGCGTTTCCTTTTTTTCTTTGGAAGATTTGAACCTGTTGAGATAGTCAACGGTGCAGGGAAAGTCTTTCAGGCGGTCGGCAAATGTTTTATAGTGCTGGAATGCAAGGATGGTGGTAGGCACCAGTACGGCAGCCTGTTTACCATCTACAATAGATTTAAACGCTGCGCGGATGGCGACTTCTGTTTTACCGAAGCCTACATCTCCGCACACGAGCCGGTCCATCGGCGCCGGCGATTCCATGTCGCGTTTCACATCGGCGGTAGCTTTGCTCTGATCCGGCGTATCTTCATAGATGAAAGAGGCTTCCAGTTCTGTTTGCAGATAGGTATCCGGCGTATGCGCAAAGCCTTGCTGGGCTTTACGCACCGCGTACAGCTTGATCAGGTCTTTGGCAATATCTTTTACCTGCGTTTTGGCTTTTTCCTTCAGCTTATCCCAGGCATCGCTGCCCAGTTTATTTACTTTAGGTTCCACGCCTTCTTTGCCGGTATATTTACTGATTTTATGCAGGGAGTTGATATTTACATACAACAGGTCGTTGTTTTTGTAAATGATGCGGATGGCTTCCTGCATTTTACCGCCTACTTCAATTTTCTGGAGACCGCTGTACATGCCCACGCCATGATCAATATGCGTTACAAAGTCGCCCGATTGCAGCTCCCGCAAGGTTTTCATGGTAATCGCCTTATTCTTGTTGTAGGCTTGTTTTACCTTGTATTTATGGAAGCGCTGAAAGATCTGGTGATCGGTATAGCACGCCAGTTTCAGCGAATGATCAATGAACCCGCTGCTGATGGCAACCGGGATGGGAAAAAATACAAAATCTGCTTTAAGGTCCTCGAATATACTGCGCAAACGTTCCAGCTGACGCGGGTTGTCTGAAAATATAAAGAGGGAATATTTATTACTGTTATGTTTACCGAGATCTTTGATCAGGAGATCAAACTGCCGGTTAAACACGGGTTGTTCCTGTGTATCGAAGGCGATGAGCTGAGGGTGGTAGCCGTTGTCTGTCAGCCAATCCTTATTGCCAAAAACAATCGTTGGCTTTTGCAGCAGCTGTTGCAGCAATGGGGTGGCTTTCACAAAATCCTCTTCCTTCAGCACCATTTCTTCATCTTCATCCACTTTCACTTTCTGACCGGTGAGCAGGAAATCATCCAGCCGCTGTTCCATTTGTTCTATCACGCCTTTTACATAGGAAGGATCTTTCATCCATACTACGGTATTGGCGGGCAGGAATTCTGTGAGTGGTGTTTTGCTGTGGTCTGCCGCATGGGTGTCCATGTTGGCGATTAAGCTTACCTGTGTGAGCCTGCGTTCACTAAGCTGTGATTCCGGATCAAACAGGCGGATAGAATCTATATCTTCTCCAAATAATTCAATACGGTAGGGCTTTTCGTTACCAAAGGAATAGATATCCAGAATTCCTCCCCTTACGGCATACTGACCGGGTTCATACACAAAATCGGTGGCGTGAAAACCCCAGCCGATGAGTTGTTCCAGCAGCGGATCTACTTTCAGTACATCGCCTACTTTCAGTTGCACCATATTGGCGCTGAAGGCCTGATTCCCGGCTACTTTCTCCCAGAGTGCTTCCGGATAGGTGACCAGGATCTTTTTCCTCACGGTATCCCCGGAAAATTTCATGAGCGCTTCCGTACGGAGCATACTATGGCTGCCGTTGATTTCATGGAACTGACCGGCTTTCTTAAATGAGTCGGGGAAATAGAAAATATCCAGTGCCTGGCTGAGTTGCTCCAGGTCGTTATGGAAATAGGCTGCCTCCTCTCTATCGTTTAAGATGAAGAGATGATTTGCATCTGCATGCGCCCAGGTGCTGACTGCCACAAAGTTTATTGCGCTTCCACTAATGGAGGAGAGCTGAAAGTATTGTGGAGTGGGTGATTGAATCCCCTTCACCAGCGACTGCAGACGCGCATCACGTTGAAATAGTTGTAATACAGCCTGTAAATTCATGAAGAATGCAAAGGTACGAAGATTTACCGATTCTGAGATTTGATCAGGGAAGATATTTGGAGAAGATACTTCCGCTTTTCATAATAAAAAAAACAAATAAGAAGAGATCCCATTAGTAGAATGCCAAATTTTCGCTATATTCAATAAGACCAAACTCAACTTCCATGCTGGACGTATGGCATACCGGAATCGTAACTAAATTGGTGGATGAAACCCACAATACGCGCCGTTTCTGGATACAGGTACCGGACATGGAACGGTTTGATTTCAAACCAGGACAGTTTGTAACCCTGGACCTTCCTATTCACGAGAAAAAGAACAAACGCTGGCGTAGTTATTCCATTGCTTCCCATCCGGACGGCACCAATGTAATTGAGCTGGTGATCGTTTTACTGGAGGGAGGGTTAGGGAGTACTTACCTGTTCAATGAAATAAAGGAAGGAAGCGAACTGTTGCTGCGTGGGCCACAGGGAGTTTTCGTACTGCCCGAACAGTTAGACAAGGAATTATTCCTGATTTGCACAGGTACCGGCATAGCGCCATTCCGTTCTATGGCGCATTACATTCAACTGCATGGCGTACCGCATGCGCCTATTCACCTTATTTTCGGCGTCCGCTACCAGCACGACCTCCTCTATGCAGCTGAGTTAGAGCAATTAGCGGCCTCTTTACCCAATTTCAACTACATTCCCACTTTATCGCGTGAAGAAAACTGGAGCGGCAAAAAAGGTTATGTGCATGCTGTTTATGAAGAGCTGCTGCAGGACAAGCGTCCTGCCAACTTCTTTCTTTGCGGCTGGAAGGCCATGATCGACGAGGCTAAGCAACGGATACAAGCCATGGGTTACGACCGGCATGATATTCACCAGGAATTGTATGGCTAAAAGCGTATCCCATTCCAAATTCAGGAATGGAGCGGAAAAGCATACCTGGAGGAAATGATATTTGTAAACCCCCACTTCGTTAAAGGGCTGCAACAGTTATATAGTTTTGTATAGGCATAAAGAGTGCTTATACTAAATATAACGGTTGTAGCCCTTATCTTTTACTAGAGAATTTTATTTAATACCAGTGCTTTCACTTCAGACAGCGGGATGCGTTCCTGCTCCATGCTGTCGCGGTGACGAATGGTCACTGTACCATCTTCTTTTGTCTGATGATCAATGGTTACGCAGAAAGGCGTACCAATGGCATCCTGGCGGCGGTAGCGTCTACCAATAGCATCTTTTTCTTCGTAGAAGCAGTGGAATGCCTGTTTGCAATCATTCATCAGCTCTCTTGCCAGTTCGGGTAAACCATCTTTTTTCGTCAGCGGGAAAATGGCCAGTTTCACAGGCGCCAGCTTAGCAGGCAGGCGAAGTACCACGCGGCTATCTTCTTTTTCCGGTGTGCTCAGATCCTCTTCTGCATAAGCATTACAGATGGTCAGCAGGAACATACGATCCAAACCGATAGAAGTTTCTATCACATAAGGAACATAGTTCTGATTGATTTCTGTGTCGAAGTACTGAATTTTTTTCTTGCTGTATTCCTGGTGTTGTTTCAGGTCAAAATCAGTGCGGGAGTGGATACCTTCTACTTCTTTGAAGCCGAATGGGAACTCGTATTCAATGTCCACAGCGGCATCTGCATAGTGCGCTAATTTGATGTGATCTTTAAAATGATATTTTGCCGGATCGATGCCGAGGCTCAGGTGCCACTGCATACGTTCTTCTTTCCATTTCTCATACCATTCCTGCTGGGTGCCGGGGCGTACAAAGAATTGCATCTCCATCTGCTCAAATTCGCGCATGCGGAAAATAAACTGGCGGGCTACAATTTCATTTCTGAAAGCTTTACCAATTTGTGCAATACCAAACGGCACTTTCATTCTGCCGGTTTTCTGCACGTTGAGGAAGTTTACGAAGATACCCTGGGCCGTTTCCGGACGCAGGTATATTTCGCTGGCTTCATCTGTTACGCTGCCCAGCTGGGTGGAGAACATCAGGTTAAACTGACGTACATCGGTCCAGTTGGAAGTACCGCTTACTGTGCATTTTATTTTGTTGCTTTCTATCAGTGTTTTGAGACCTGCAAAATCATTTTCTTTCAGCAGTTCATCCATCTGCGCCAGAAGGGCATTGCCGGCTTCCTGTGGTAATGTTTCTGCATAACCTTCAATCAGGTGATCCACGCGGTAACGTTTATTGCTATCCTTGTTATCGATCATCGGGTCGCTGAAATTATCCACGTGTCCGGACGCCTTCCAGGTAGTAGGATGCATAAAGATGGCAGCATCGATCCCCACGATGTTTTCGTGCAACTGGGTCATGCTTTTCCACCAATAATCCTTAATGTTTTTCTTTAATTCTGAACCGTACTGACCGTAGTCGTATACGGCGCTGAGTCCATCGTAAATTTCGCTGGACTGAAAAACAAAACCATATTCTTTACAATGCGATATGATCGCCTGGAATTTATTCTGATCTGTAGACATAGTGGCGCAAAGATAAAGGGCTATTTTGAAAATACGTATGCGATTATTAAATAATTTATAAACAAGTGATTAACCTTCCTGGACGGTCTCCGGCTCATGTGGAATTTCAATTTGTTTGATCCAAACCGCATAATCATTGGGATAAATCTGTGCACCGAAATATTGTACGTAATTGCGGGTAAATACGGCCCCAAAATACAGGATGGCCGCGGAATAGTATACCCACAACAATATAATAACAATGGAGCCGGCAGCGCCGTAGGTAGAGCCCACCCTGCTGGCGCCCAGATAATAACCAATCGCAAACTTACCGATCATAAAAAGGATGGCTGTGGCAATAGCGCCCACCCGTACGTCTTTCCACTTGATCCGTGCATCGGGCAGCACTTTAAAAATGATGGCAAACAATGTAGCGATCACCACAAACGGCACTACAAAATCGGCCAGGGAAAAGAGGATACCTGATGTAAGCTTACCCGGAAGCAGGTTCACCACCAGCGCGGAGAACAATTCCACCAAACCGTTGATGGCCAGTGATACCAGCAAAATGAACCCCAGGCTTACCACCAGTGAAAACGATAACAACCTGTTCAGTATCATCCGTAACAAGCCATTCTTTTTAGGTTTGGATTTCAGTCGCCAGATGAAATTTATGGAGTCCTGGATTTCCGCGAATACCCCGGTGGCGCCAATGATCAGGGTAATGAACCCTACCATAGTAGCCCAGCTCATATCACCGGAGAGGGATGCATTTTTAATCATAGACTGTATCTGTATGGCAGCATCATTGCCTACCAGCCCGCGGATCTGGCCGTAAATATTCCCTTCGATGGCATCCCTGCCCAGGAACAGGTCGCATAAAAAGATAATAATGATCAGCATGGGCGCCACGGAAAAGATCGTATAATAGGCCAGGGCGGCACTGAGCTTCATCACTTTATCATCTATAAAATCAATACCGGATTGCTTCAGTACCTGCCAGATGATTTTAAGCTTGCTCGGTTTTTTCATAGCAGCATTTTAGTAACAGTAAACAAAAAGTATGCAGGCTGTATTAAGACTTTAATTTAGGGTTGTTATGGTGCCGTTGCGCATCACGGATATTCTTCTTTTCAAAATTCTTTTCCAGGGCTACTGTCATATCAATACCGGTTTGATTGGCAATACAAAGCAACACCCACATCACATCGGCCAGTTCATCTGCCAGCAACTTTTTATTATCACTTTCCTTCGACGACTGATCCCCATACTTACGGGCCATGATACGGGCCACTTCCCCTACTTCTTCTGTAAGGATGGCCATGTTGGTGAGCTCACTGAAATAGCGCACACCGGTAGTATTGATCCAGTTATCGATTTTTTGCTGGGCTTCCTGAATGGTCATGAATTAGTTTTTATTTATTAAAGATAATGGATTGACTTTATTCCCGGTTGTGTGAATCTATGATGATGGTAACCGGACCATCATTTAACAACGCCACTTTCATATCAGCCCCGAAAATACCGCGCTGAATGGTAGTGCCCATATCCTGTTCCAGTTGCACGATCATTTTTTCGTACAGCGGGATTGCTACATCCGGCTTACTGGCACGGATATACGAAGGGCGGTTTCCCTTTTTGGTGGAGGCGTGCAGGGTGAACTGGCTGACGAGCAAAATATCGCCGTGAACATCTTTCACAGATACATTCATCACTCCTTCATCGTCGTTAAAGATCCGGAGGTTCACTATTTTAGCACTCAGCCACTGAATATCTTCTTCCGTATCAATATCTTCAATACCCAGCAGCACCAGCAGGCCGGTTTGGATTTCACCGGTTACGGCCCCGTCTACTGTAACAGATGCGGAACTAACACGTTGTATAACTGCTCTCATGGATTTTTATTTAACGCCGGAAAATTAAGGCAAATCGTTTGTATCTGTAACATATTACACCCCGTTTGCGTTTAACAGGAACCAAAATCAATGTTCTATGACCCGTATCTGTTACCTGTTTATCAGCGTACTTTTATTTACAGCCTGTACCACATCTTCCGAGAAAAATCCCTGCGAGGGCATCGTGTGCGACTATATGGCTCCTGCCTGTAAATTCAAACTGGTAGAAGCTGGCACTGGTCGCGATCTTGTTTATGGTCCCTATGCCCGCATCCCCGTAGATAGTATCAAAATACTGATGCAGGATACTACTATAAAGGTTAAACAAGTGATAGATACACCCAGTAATACCGCCTTGTTATATTTTTATGTGCTGGGGCCTCAAACCCTGCGGGTTGGCAGGCCGGCTAAGGTTACCCTGGATAAATTGACTTTCCTGTCAAGATCAGTTGGCTGCTGTGGCACAGAGCTATACAGTTTGCAGTTAAACGACAACCCGGTTGCAGTGCCCCGGGATTCCGCCGGTGTTTTCCTGATCCCTTTTACTTTATAAATGCCGTTATAAAACGATGCCGCTGCATTAAATGTTAAACCAGGGAAACCGCTGCCCGGGTAAAAACAGCACGTATTCGCCGTAATTTGTAATAAATTGCACTTCCTAAGGCATTTTTTATATTATAAATTAAATCAAGATGAATATCAATGTGACCCCCGAAATCACGTTCCGCACGGCCCGCAGCGGTGGCAGCGGCGGACAAAACGTGAATAAGGTGGAAACGATGGTGGAAGGCTACTTCGATATCATGGCTTCTGCCCTGTTAACCCAGGAACAAAAAACAGTGCTGACGGAGAAGTTGTCGAACCGTATCAACGCAGATGGCCTGCTCCAGGTAAAGTCGCAGACGGAGCGCACCCAGCTGGGGAACAAACAAACAGTGATTTCCAAAATGAATGACCTGATCAACAAAGCGCTGATACCACGCAAAAAGCGCGTACCTACGCGGCCCTCCAAAGCTGCTAAGGAAAAACGCATCCAGTCGAAAAAGAAGCATTCCGATAAAAAGCAGCAGCGGAGAGGGGGATTTGAGTAAGCCAGGTCACAGGTCAATCCTCATAAATCCGCGATTCGTAATCCGTAATTCGTAATTTGCGTCAAAATATTTGGGAATTGAGTATTAAGAACCTGGCAGGACAAACGGTATTTTACGGATTGAGTAACATAGTGAGCAAATTGCTCAATTATTTCCTTACTCCTTTTTATCTGACCATCTTAACCCGTGCATCATTCGGGGAGATGTCCAACGTATACGCCTATATACCGTTTGCCAATATTGTGCTGACTTATGGCATGGAAACGGCCTTTTTCCGTTTCGCCAAAAAGGAGAACAAAGCCCATGTACTGGGTACTTCCACCATTTCCCTCTTACTTTCCACTATCAGCATTACCATTTTACTGTTGTTGTTGCGGTCGCCGGTCATTAACTCGTACGCCGGCGAGCTGGCAGGACTGAATGGCCATCCCACCTACTACACCTATGTAGTGCTGTTGATGGCGTTTGATGCGCTCACAGCCATTCCTTTCGCACAACTGCGGCTGGAAGGACGGCCTATGAGATATGCTGCTATTCGTATAGCCGGAATCGTTACTACCATCTTTTTCAATATTTTCTTCCTGGTCATTTGCCCGAAACTGTATGCCGCCGGCCATCACTGGTTGCCAGACCTCCAAAGCGGCAGCGACCAGACGGGGTATATTTACCTGAGCAACATGCTGGGCAGCGCCATTACGCTGGTGCTGTTTCTTCCCCAGATCCGCAAAATAGAATGGAGGTTTGATACCGGTTTATGGAAACAAATGATGCACTATGCCCTTCCGCTGATCGTTGTGGGAATGGCGGGCATGGTTAATGAAACGTTCGACAGGGCCTGGTTTTTACCGCAGTTCCTGCCAGGCGATAACATGGAAGCCAAAAAAGAAGTCATTGCGCTGTACAGCGCCAACTATAAACTGGCCATCCTGATTACCATGTTCATACAGGCATTCCGGTTAGGAGCTGAGCCCTTTTTCTTTAAACAGGCGGAGAGCGGCGATCCGAGGAAAATGTATGCACGGATCATGAAGCTGTTTGTGATCATGCTTTGCTTCATGTTCCTGTTTGTAAGTCTTTACCTGAATATCTGGAAGGCGTTCCTCCGGGTACCGTTCTACTACCAGGGGATGCGTATTGTACCGGTATTGCTGCTGGCCAACATGTTCCTGGGCATTTATTACAATCTCACGATCTGGTTTAAGCTCACCGACCGCACCAAAACGGGTGCGGTGATTACCATCATCACCGCCGTGCTGGCCTTCCTGCTCAATTACTGGTGGATACCGGTGATGGGCTATTATGGCGCCGCGCTGGCAACTATGGTGTGTTATTTTGTACAAATGGTCATCTGCTATGTGTGGGGGCAGAAGTATTACCCCATCCCTTACCATCTCCCTAAACTAATTACCTACATGGGGCTGGCTGCCGGCATTTACTATATATTCAGCTGGCTCAATGCCACGGTGCTGTCGCCGAAAGACATTTATGCCCTCAAACCCCTTCCGCTCGCAGTGGCCACGGCTTTCTTTCTGGCTTATGCCTGGTTCATTTTCCGTATGGAGAAGAAGGAGTTTGCCCGTTTGCCGGTGATCGGGAAGCTTATTAAAGTAGGCTAATCCACCAGGAAAGGATTGTGTTTCTTTTCAAAGCCTATAGTGGTGGCTGGTCCATGGCCGGGGAACACCCTTACCTCATCCGGTAATACAAACATTTGCTCCCGGATGCTTTTCAGCAGGGTGGCATGATTGCCTCCCGGCAGATCGGTACGGCCAATGCTCTGGTAAAACAGCACGTCGCCCCCAATTACGAAATGCTGGCCCGGGCAATAAAAGGCTACACTTCCCGGAGAATGGCCAGGGGTAAACAACACCGTTAACTCATCGGCGCCAAAAAGAATCTTTTCCCCTTCTGTAAGGTAACGGCCGGCCTCCGGGGAGGGATCAAAAGGAATGTTGTACATCCCCGCCGCCCGCTGGGAATTGTCCAGTACCGGCTGTTCCAGCTCATGAAACTCCGGACGCACTTTATACGTATCTGATACGAGCTTATTACCGAATATATGATCAAAGTGGCAGTGCGTATTCAATAATCTTATAACATTTAACCCGTGCGTTTGTATATATTGTAATAATTCTTTTCTTTCGTCCTGAAAATAACACCCTGGGTCTATAATTATACATTCCTTTTTTCCGTTAATAAGCAGGAAAGTGTTTTCTTGTAGTGGACCAAAAGTGAATTGTTGTATTTCAATCATTGTAACCCGATTTTTTTAGGCTAATTTTAAAACAGATCACAATATTATCAATACTTTCTGTATGAACAGATTTATTACCAGGTTATTATTCCACGGTACCCTATTACTTGGAACGATAGTATCCCAGGCCCAGACCAATACAGTAGAATTCGGACAAAATCGTGTGCAGTTCAAGAACTTCAAGTGGAGATACTATCAAAGCCGGCATTTCAACACCTATTTCGCCCAGAACGGGCTGGAACTTGGTAAGTATGCGGCCCAGGTAGCCGAAAAGGAATTACCCCAGCTGGAACAGTTCATGGAATCCAACCCCAGACAGCGTATTAATATTGTGGTTTACAACTCTTTCGGGGAAATGAAGCAGTCCAATATCGGTATTGGCGTGGATTGGCAGAATACAGGAGGAGTGACCAAACTGGTGGGTAACAAAATGATCGTCTATTTCGACGGTAACCATGAAAACCTCCGCCGCCAGATCCGGCAGGGGATTGCCCGCATCATGCTGGAAACGCTGCTGTTTGGGGAAGATATCGGCGAATTTGCCGGTAATGCTGCCCTGATCGACTTCCCGAAATGGTTCACTGATGGCTTTATTGGCTATGCCGCCGAAAACTGGACCGCCAAGCAGGATGAAGAACTGAAGCTCATCATCATGTCCGGCAAATACAGCAACTTCAATTCCCTCGCATATGACCACCCCCTTTTAGCCGGCCAGGCGTTCTGGTACTATGTGGAAAGCAAGTACGGCAAAGATGCCGTGCCTTACCTCATGTATATCACCCGCATTAACCGCGGATTGAAAAAAGGCTTTGAGCAGGTGCTTAACCAAACGCCGAAGAAAGCTACCAAAGACTTCTTTGTATTTTATCAGAAAAGATTCCAGGAAGATAACCGCAGAAGGAAAACTTCTGCCAAGGGCCGTACTATCGTAGCCCAGGAAATTACGCCGAAAGCCGACTACTACCGCTTTAACCCGAATCCTAAAAATAATTCCTACGCAGTAGTTGAGTTTAAAAAAGGAGTTTACCGCGTACAGATCCAACTTGGCTGGAATAAGCCAAAAGTATTGCTGCATAGCGGTGTAATGCAACTGGCCAACCAGGTAGATCCAAACTATCCGCAGATGGCCTGGAACACCAAAGGCAACCGCCTGGCCGTTGTGTACGAGCACGAAGGCAAAACCAAACTGATGATCTATGACCTGATCACCCGCACGACTATACGCCAGGAACTGAACCAGTTTGACCGGATCATCGACTTTAAATACATGCCGGTACAGGAAAATACCCTGTTACTGTCTGCCGTGAAAAACGGACACACCGACATCTTTACCTATAACATCAGCAACTCTAAAACAGACCAGATCACCAACGACGTGTACGATGACCTGGATCCATCTTTTGCCGCATTCCCCGGCAAAAGCGGTATTCTCTATTCTTCCAACAGGCCCGGCCCAAAAGGAAGGGGCAGCGATACTTCACTGCTGAACAATCCTTTCAACATCTTTATGGTGGATAACTGGAACAGGAGCTCTGAAAAGCAGATCACCCAGCTGACCGACCTGCAGTATGGCAATGCCAAACTGCCCATGCAGTATAACACCACCCACTTTACCTTTGTTTCTGATGCCAACGGTATCCGTAACCGTTATGCCGGCTTCTTCAAGTCGCAGGCAGATGGCGTGGATTCCCTCTTTTATGTAGGCTCTGAAATCCTCCATAACCCCGACCAGGAAGAACTGGATTCAGCGATGGCCGCCTATGGTTCTACCGCCCCGGATTCAGTAGAGGCAATCACTATCACCAAGGATTCTACCTATACTTTCCCTATTTCTAACTATCCTTACGGTATCCAGGAATCACGGATTACCGGTGAAAAGGGAGAAGTATCGGAAGTAGTGCAGTATGCGGATATCAAACGGCTGATGAAGCTGAAAGTAGATACCGTGGTGTTGAAAAAAAGGAATATAACGGCAAAAAGTACCAATTTCAGGAAAGCCCAGATGCATGCCGACAGTTTACGTTTAGGCCTGCCTACTTACCTGGCGCCGTCAAAAGATACTTCCACACATCCTAATTTCTTCCAGAACGAGTTCGGGAATGAGCCGGCCGATACCAGCAACAACGCTAATACGGCCAACGAACCGGCGCTGTTTGAAAAAAGGAAAGAAAATGAATCGATCCTTAAAAAATCGAAACTATTCCCATATAAATTCAAATTCGCTTCCGATTACCTGATCCTGCAACTGGATAACTCCATCCTGGTAAATAAATACCAGCCATTTACCGGTCCTCCCAGCGGTCCTATCCGCCTTACCGACCCGGTGAACGGGTTAATCCGCATTGGAGTAAGCGATTTGTTTGAAGATCTGAAATTCAACGGCGGCTTCCGTATTCCGTCTTCCCTGCAGGGATCGGAATACTTCTTTACGGCCAATTACCTGAAGAAACGCTTCGACTATAAATTCACTTACTACCGTAAAGTGGATAAGAGCAGTGGATTTGCCATCCGTGACCAATCTGGTAACGATTCCGCTTTTGTTCCTACCAAAATGATCACCAACATTTACCAGGGCGAAATGAGGTATCCTTTCGACCAGGTGAGGAGTATCCGTTTATCAGCAGGTATACGTACCGATAAACTGGTAGTCCAGTCAGAGAACAAAGAATCACTGATAGCGCCTGATTACAAGGAAACGTATGCTTTAATGCGCCTGGAATACGTATACGACAATACGATCAACCCGGCTATTAATATCTGGAATGGTACCCGTTATAAAATTTATGGAGAAACCAATGCACAGCTGACCAATGGCGGACTGAATGAGTTATTCAATCCGGGTCTTTCCGCCGGCGCCCAGGGCAGGTTTACCTATAACATGGGAGTAGATATCCGTCACTATACAAAGATTTACCGCAACTTTATCTGGGCAACACGTTTTGCAATGGATATGTCGTGGGGAACACGTAAACTGCTGTATTACCTGGGCGGTATCGACAACTGGCTGAACCCTCAGATCAACACCAGGACTCCGGTAAACCTTAGTGAAAACTATGCTTTCCAGACCCTTGCGGGTAACCTGCGCGGCTACAAACAGAATGCAAGGAATGGTAACAATGTGATGTTGCTGAACACAGAGCTCCGTTTACCGGTGTTTGCCACTTTCATCGACAAACCGATCAACTCTGCGTTCCTGCGCAATTTCCAGGTTACCTCTTTCATTGACATAGGTACCGCCTGGAATAAAAAGCTGAGCTTTAAAGACGCCAATTATACTACTTATGACGATGGTCAGGGTATAACCACCCGCATCAAAGAAGGCTTCCTCGGACCTTTCGTAGGTGGTTATGGTTTTGGTGCTCGCACCACCATTGCCGGCTACTTCCTCCGCACAGATGCAGGCTGGCCTGCTGTAGCGTTTTTCAGAGGCAGTCCGATCTGGTACTTCGGTATGGGCGTCGACTTTTAAACGGATCGCCTTCGGCGATGAAATTGTCTTGGAGCACTGATTACGCTGATTATACTGATTTTTTTGATTGATCAAGTATGATTTTTATAATGAAGAAGGGAGATATAAGCGACTTTGCTTGTATCTCCCTTCTTCATTTATAAAATCCTAAAAAACAAAAATCAAGCTAATCAGTATAATCAGCGTAATCAGTGCTCCAAGACAATTTCATCGCCGAAGGCGATCCTACGCGTGTTGCTTTTTCACCAGCGGGTACATTAAGCTCAGGAATATTCCCATACAGATGGTAAAAGCCCAGGCATGCCGGTTTTCCACCGGATGCAGGAAAATGTCCCTCATATCTCCCAGCAGCGTAAGCGGGTCTTTTACAATATCCCAGCTGTTATAGCGAAGATACCGGCCAATATATACGCCCATTCCGCATAGGAACATTACAGGGAAAGTAAATAACCATGCAGGCCAGCGGCTATGCCGGTTGCTCCATAATTTCTCCATGCTGCGGATAGACATATACCCGAACATCATGCCGTTCCAGGCGAAAGAGAAAATCACAAACAGATCAAACCACAATGGCACGCCGCCATCAAATAAATGGAACAGGTCCGTAAGGATGTAGGGGGCGTTGGGAATAAACAGCAGCCATACTATAAAGCAGCCGTACCAGTTATACCGGTTTTTGATTTGTTCCGGGTGCTTTTCCATCCAGCCGGTGATAGCGAAAGGAATGAAGGCCAGAAAAAGGTTCCAGATCAGTGATACCCGCAGATAGCTGCCGGTATGAACTACACGACAAAGAAGCAACGCCATACTGAACAGTACAGATGTATACAGGGTGTATTGGTGCCGCGACCGGCCTATACGGTGTTGTAATAAACGAATGGTTCTCATCAATTGCATATGGTTACTTTTAGTCAAATTAAAATATAGGGAATAAATACGACAGCCCCGATAATAACAGCTGCTACAGCCGCTATCAGTACAGCGCCGGCCGCTACATCCTTGATGAACTTCACTTTCGGATGCAGCTGTGGCGAAAGATGATCCATTATTTTTTCGATAACTGTATTAAGCATTTCTGTAATCCACACCAATGTAATGGCGAGGATGATCCAAATCCATTCCGGCGTTGCTATTTTATACCAGCAACCGGCTGCCACCACCACGATGGTAGCGAGGGCGTGAATACGCGCATGTGGCTCACTGCGCAGGAAAGCGGCAATACCACTGAATGCGTATCCGAAGCTGGCCAACCGTTTGCTGATATAAGAGTTTCCCATGTTTGTTTTTATTGCTGGATATTGGTGTTTTTCTGTCCTAATTTATCCCATTTGATGGTGGTGCTGAAATACATGATGAGGGCGAGGATGATAAAGAGTCCTAAGCTTCCCATCAGCAGTGCCTGATCTTCTGCACTGATAATCACGTAAATGAATCCGTAAAGGATGGCTAGCGTAGCCCCGATGCCGGCTGCAATGCGGCCGCTTTTAAAGGCAGCAGCCGTATATGCAATAATCAGACCTATTGTGAGCACACTGGCAATAAGATAAGCCATAGTAAAGTTAATTTGTTCTGAAATAGAGATGAGCAGGGTATAAAAAATACAGAGGGCTAACCCGATGAGGGCATATTGCAATGGATGAAGGGCGCGGCGTTGTGATAGCTCAATAAAATAAAAGACAAAAAAAGTTAACCCAATGATCATGACGGCATACTTTACCGCCCGCATAGACATCTGGTAGCTTTCGGCAGGCATGAATAACTTAATCCCGAAATCGGCGGAATGGATGTCAAATTTCTTGCCTTCCCAGCTTTGCGGATAGTTGCGGTTCAGGTGTTGTATCTGCCAGGTAGCGGCAAAGCCTTTATCGTCCACCCGGCGGGTTTTCGGCGGGAACGCTTCATCGAATGCGGGATCAGTCCAGCTGGAATTGATGCCTACCATGGTTGTTTTACCAATGGGAGAAAAACTGATCCGTCCGGAGCCCTTTATGCCCAGCTCCAGGGAGAAGCTACCGCCCAGGGCGCCGGCGTCGCCGGGGACAACCGATACCGGGGTTTGGATACCATTATCAAACAGGTCCTTGCTGACCAAACCGGGGTTAAATAAATAGGATTTACCATTCCACATCATCTGCACCTGGTTGCCAATGCCCCGCAAATCGCTGATGCCAATGAGTACTGACGCATGTTCCCAATCTAAGGCGGAAGGAGGGATATTAAGCGACAACAGTTCATTGCGGTTAAAAGTGCCGCTCAGCTGTAACCTGGCGTTGTACACGGCTACATTGAAAATACCGCGGTGCAGTTTCTCGGGCAATAACTCTCCGTTGATCCGTAAACTATCCGGCAGGAGGTACACATAGGTTGCTTCATCGGTTCCGGCTTTATACGGAATGGCCAGCACCGGTCCTGTAATATTTTGTTCGCCTCCCCAGCGGCTGCTGATTTCCTGGGTGGCTTCATTTTGCCGGTCGCGGCGTTCCCAGATAATGTTTTGAATCATCGCCGCTGGTACGAGCAGTACCAGCGTCAATACTGAGATGATGATCGCTTTAATAGCGTAGGCGTAGCGGTCGAAGAAAGAAGGAGATCCGTTTGTTGAAGGTTCCATATTTTTTATTTTTAAAAGTACTTTGTATTTCAAAGTAAAAAGATAAAAAAAATTTATTTAGTGAATTTGATCATATGCTCAAGCGCCGCGATATGGCCTTTGAAAGCTTTTTCGCCAGCCGCGGTAATGGCATAGGTAGTATTGGTTTTCCTGCCAATAAAGCCCTTATGCACTTTGAGATACCCGTTCTCTTCGAGTGTATTGAGATGCGATGCCAGGTTACCATCGGTTACTTCCAGCATCTGTTTGAGATCGTTGAAATTTACTTCCTCGTTCACCATCAATACACTCATAACGCCCAGGCGTATACGGCTCTCGAAAATCTTATTTAAGTTACCTATCGGGTTCATGCGATTGATTAAACTGTCCCTTTCCGTTCATATTTCCACCACATCAGCGCTCCATAAATGATGTGCAGTAAACCAAAACCTATAGCCCAAAAATAAAGACCATCGTTCAAATAGAAAAGATTAAGTATACCGAGAACAACTTCACAGATTCCCAGGTACCTCACATCGGGCAAAGTATATTTACTGGCATTGATGATAGCCAACCCATAAAATACCAGGCAGGTAGGGGCTATCAGTCCTTCCAGGTGGTTAAATAATAATCCGGCTATAAAAGCGCCGCCCGCCGCCAAAGGAATCGCTGTGTTGATCAGCACTTTCCGCGACGTTAAGTCCCAGATCGGTAAATTATTTTTCTTCGCCTTGCGCCAGGTAAAAAAAGTTCCGGCGATAAGCGCTGCCGCTAACACAGAAAATCCCAAAACAATTAACCGGTACTTCAGCACTATGAAATCTGAATGACTATGTACACCGGTAGTGTTCCACCTGAAATAATATTCATTCAGCCACATATTGGCAATAAATGCGCCGATCAGGCCACAGATACCGGCGGAGATACCGCTTAATCCACTCAGCGAAATGAAACGGCTGCTGCGTTCCATCATTCGCTTAATGTCTGTTAATGCCTGCAGATGTTGTTGGTCTGTCATACAAAAAAGTACTTTGCAATACAAAGCTAATAGAAAAATCCGAATCACAAAATATAATTTTTTGTTATAACTGCGTTACCTATAGGATACTGACTGTCCAGAATCGCAATAAATGATATAATATTGTTGTCAGATATGGTTGGCTGGAAAAGAATATTAGCAATAATCATCGGCGTAAGCGGCTGGGGTTCGGGTTTGATGGCGCAGCAGTACAAGGTTAGTGGAGTGGTTAGAGACGCGCACTCACAGGAAATCATTCCGTTCGCCACTCTTCAGTTTGTGCGTACCCAAACAGGTATGGTTAGCAACGCGGAAGGGAAATACCTCTTCGAACTAAATGTTATCCCATCAGATTCATTGCTGGTCAGGGTAATGGGATATAACATCCTTAAATTGCCGGTTAACAAAGATCAGAAAGAACAGGTCATCAACTTTGAGGTAACCCGCTCAGATGTTTCCCTGAAAACATACGAGGTGAAAGCCAACGTCAACTGGGCACTCATTCTCCTGAAACAAATCGTTAAACATAAACCGGAGAATAATTATAATCGCCTCGATAACTACAAATACGAGGTATATAATAAGCTGGAGCTGGACATGAAGAATCTCAACAAAGAGAAACTCGGGAAAAACCGCTTCACCAAACCGTTTGCGTTTATTCTTGATAACATAGACAGTACTTCGGAAGACAAACCTTTCCTACCCATTTTCCTCACGGAAACATTATCGGATTATTATTTCCAGTCGAGCCCCCGCAAAACAAAAGAAATCATCAAGGCCGCCCGAACGTCGGGAATAGATAATGAAAGCGTGACCAAATTCCTGGGAGGGATGTACCAGAATGTAAATGTATACGATAACTTCATCCCGGTATTCGATAAACTGTTTGTAAGTCCCATTCACCACAACGGCGCCTTCTACTACGATTACTCCATTGCAGATACACAATACGTCAACAGCCAGCGGTTTATTAAACTAAACTTCACGCCTAAACGCAAAGGAGAAAATACTTTTATTGGTGATATCTGGGTACATGATACCACTTACGCCGTACAAAAAACTACGCTGTCGGTACCCCGGGACGCCAACATCAATTTCGTCCGCAAAATCAGTATGGTACAGGAATTCCGGCAATTACCCGATAGCTCCTGGTTCCTGTATAAAGATAAATTTATTGCCGACTTCTGGGCGCCAAGCCCTAAGCCGGGGAAAACGTTTGACTTCATAGGCCGTAAAACCACGACTTATGATGACGTAATTACGAATGATACCGCTGCTACCAACATCTTCAGTGATAAAAAATATCCGGAAAATGTAATGGTGCTGGATAGCGCAAGAGCGCGGAAGGATTCCTTCTGGATGGATAACCGCCCGGAAAATCTCAGCAAAAATGAAGAAGGCATCTACAAAATGGTGGATACCCTTCAGAAAATGCCGCTTTTCCGGAGCTATTCAAATACAATCCGGTTCCTCGCTACCGGCTATAAACCCTTTGGCCCTATTGAATGGGGACCTTACTATTACCTGTTTTCCCAAAACAGGCTGGAAGGTTTCCGTTTACGACTGGACCTCGGTACTACCCCGCAGTTCAATAAAGATCTGTACCTGTATGGCTACCTGGCCTATGGCTTCACGGATCATGTATACAAGGGGAAAATGTCGGCGCTATGGCTGCTGAAAAGACATCCGCGTACCTATCTGTATGCATCTTTCACAAAAGATCTGGACAATGGCACCCACTACTATGATGAAGTAGGTACGGATAACATCTTTACTCTTGCCATCCGGAAAAATGGCGTACCGCAGAAATTCTTAATGGTGAATGAAAAACGGTTTGAATTCTTCAAAGAATACTACAGCGGTTTTTCCCACCAGATATCGCTCACACACAAACAGGTAAGACCATTCGAACCGCTTCCAACCGCTGCTTTTTATCCGAAAGCGCCCGATGGCCGCGATCCGCTGACCAGCATGGAAGTAGAACTGAAATTCCGATATGCCTTCCATGAACAATTCCTGGAAGGGAATTATTACCGGATCAGCCTGGGTAGCAAATATCCGATTGCAGAACTGAAATTTGCTGCCGGTATACCAGGTGTAGCCAACAGCGGACAAAAATATCAACGCCTTTCACTCAGCGTATCAGATTATGTAAAACTGCCACCTTTCGGCTCTTTTTACTATAATGTTTTTGGCGGTAAAATTTTTGGTACAGTACCTTATACTTCGCTTGAAGTGCATCCCGGTAACGAAATTTACTACTATAATAAGTATGCTTTCAACATGATGAACCGCTTTGAATTCATCAGTGATCAATATGCAGGCTTTAACGTGGAGCATACCATTGGTAACGGTATCTTCGGTTATATCCCACTGATTAAGAAACTGAAATGGCGCCAGTTCTGGACCGCCAAAGGCGTAATAGGTTCCTTATCGGAATCCAACAAACAACTGAATCTCAACAACGGCTTTGCATTCAAAACATTACAAGGTAATCCTTACCTCGAACTGGGTACGGGCATAGAAAATATTTTTAAATTCCTGCGGGTAGATTTTATATGGAGAGTAACACCGGATGTGACACCGGGAGAACCTGCCAACAAGCGTTTTGGCGTATTCGGTAGCTTCAAATTACAGTTTTAACCTGCTGCTCATGAAAGATGTAACACATACCCCGCTGTTTGAATGCATCCTGCGGGGAGAAATAGACGGCAGCTCGTACGACCTGGAAAATGACTATCAATGTATCAAAATGCAATTGGATGGAGCAGAGAAAAAATTGCAGCTGAGGTTTATTAATGATGATTATAAAATCATTCTTGAGTTTCATCAAACTACGATAACGTGCTTCACCATCCTGCCTGAAAAAAGCAGCGGCAGTACCTCGCTGACAAGCTTCTACCGGGGACAATTCAAGTTCAATAACAACCTTCACGAAATAACGGCACAAGGCAAATACTATTACTATCTATCTTTCCTCGGCAACGATGCGATAGAGCTGTTTGCCAAACGCGTTACCCTATCTTTAAGCCGGTTGAATTCCTGAATTAAACTGTCATTAAACATGATCGGCTGCTTCGCAGATAATGCTGCAGGCCCATTTTATTTCTTCGGGCGTAATGATCAGGGGAGGCACGATGCGCAAACATTCTGCGGCAAAGAGGAACCAGTCGGTGAGCACACCTTTATCAATGCAATAATCAATTACCTTTTTATTTACCGGGAAATTTTCAAATTCTACTGCGATCATCAATCCTAATGAGCGTACCGATTTAATAGCCGGATGTTTCAGTTGTTCCAGGAACAACTGACCTTTTGCATTCACTTCTTTCAACAGATCCTGGTCCAGCAATGCCTGGAAGCCTGCACGGCCTGCGGCGCAATTTACAGGGTGGCCTCCAAACGTAGTGATATGGCCTAATACAGGGCTGTTGGTCAATGTCCACATGATGTCGCGGGAGGCGATGAAAGCGCCTAATGGCATGCCCCCGCCGAGAGCTTTACCAAGCAGTAATACATCGGGTACAATACCAAATTGTTCGAAAGCCCACAGCGTACCGTTTCTCCCAAAACCACACTGAATTTCGTCCAGTATAAGCAAGGCGCCGGTAGCCGAACATTTTTCGCGCAGCGCGTGTAGCCATTCCCGTTGTGGCACTATTACGCCGCCTTCCGCCTGCACACTTTCTGCGATCACGGCGGCGGTGTTTCCGGTGATCAGCTCCAGCGATGCAAAGTTATTATACTCCAGGTGTTGTATACCCGGCAACAAAGGCCGGTAAGCGTTGCGCCAGTATTCATCGCCAAGGATGCTCAGCGCTCCTTGTGTAGATCCATGATAACTACGGTTAAAAGCAGCAATTTCCGTCCGGCCGGTATACCGTTTGGCCAGTTTCATGGCGCCTTCCACGGCTTCGGCTCCTGAATTGGTAAAATATACACAGTTTAACTGTTCCGGAAGATGCTGGGTGAGCAGGCTGGCAAAGGCCACCTGCGGCGATTGTACAAACTCACCATACACCAGCAGGTGCATATATTGCTGCGCCTGTTCCTGTATGGCCTTTACTACAGCAGGATGGCAATGTCCTACGTTACATACACTGATACCGGCAATCAGGTCGAGATACCTTTTCCCGTTTACATCCCACATATACATGCCTTCCGCTTTCACGATCTCCAATGCCAGAGGAGCATCGGAGGTTTGCGCTACGTGCTGCAAAAAAAGTTGCCTGTTATTCATATCACTAACTGCTCTGTTCTTTGCGAAGTTAGAAAACAACTGCTAATTAGTAATTGTTATATTTGTAACATAAGCACTAAAACATTTAATTATGGCGCACATTATTCCACTGAACGGAGTTACTCCTCAAATTCCTGAAGACTGTTACATTGCCCCCAATGCTACCATAGTAGGGGATGTAGTAATGGGTAAAGGTTGCACGATATGGTTCAACGCTGTTGTTCGCGGCGATGTAAACAGCATCCGCCTCGGCGAAAATGTGAACGTACAGGATGGTGCAGTGATTCATTGTACTTATCAGAAAACCAAAACGATTGTAGGCAATAATGTGTCTATAGGCCATAATGCCATTCTGCATGGCTGTACCATTGAGGATAATGTGCTGGTTGGCATGGGCGCCATTGTTATGGACAATGCCCGTGTAAGCAGCAACAGCATCATTGCTGCCGGCGCCGTTGTACTGAGCGACACGCATGTGGAACCAGGTACCATTTATGCCGGTGTACCCGCCCGCAAAGTAAAAGATATTGATATGGCCCTCATCAGCGGGGAAATCAACCGTATTTCAAAAAACTACAGCATGTACGCTTCCTGGTACCAGAACGCAGAGGAAGTAAAAGTGCCTTAGTAATCATCTTACAAAAAAATGTTATATTGCAGGCAAATACCCTCCTATGAAAATACTCATATGCCTGCTGACATTGGGAAGCATCCTGTTTGCCAGCTGTTCATCGCAGAAAACAGGATGCCCTGCTTCCAACTACTACACCAAAGATATAAAGCAACAAAACCGTAAGGCTGGCAAACAAATGCGGCTGTTTTAAACCTATCCTATGCGCAAAGTCATCCCACTGGCCCTGGTGGCCATTATCATGTGCTTTACTGCCTGCAGAACACAAAAAAAAGGCTGCCCGCAACCCAAACGGAACTGGGGGGCAGAAAAAGTGCTGGACGAATTAGGCAAACCCAGAAAAGGCTGATCAGTATTGTTCTTCCTCAATGGTTTCCAGGATGGTAGCATAGCTCACATACCTGTCTACATCAATATGCCCTTCCTCTACGGCTACTTTCACCGCACAACCGGGCTCATTGATATGCAAACAGTTATTAAACTGGCATTGGGCAATATAAGGTTGCATTTCAAGGAAATAGTGGGAGAGTTCCGGCTTTGGAATATCCACGATCCCAAATTCCCTGACGCCGGGGGTATCTATCAAACAACCGCCAAAAGGCAGGTCGTACATTTCAGCAGAAGTAGTAGTGTGCAATCCCTTGCCACTCCAGCCGCTCACTGCTTTGGTCCGCAGATCGAGACCGGGCATCAGTACATTGATCAGGGAAGATTTACCCACCCCGGAATGCCCCGCCATTAAGGTGGTTTTGTCTTTCAACTGCGCCCTTACCGTATCTACCCCGTTGCCGTTCGCTGCAGAGATCAGTAATACCTGGTAGCCGATACTGCTGTACAGCTCTTCCAGTTCCTCAAATTTTTCGTTTTCCTTCTCTTTATAAATATCCTGCTTGTTGAAAACAAGTATCACCGGGATATGATAAGCTGCTGCCGTAACCAGGAAACGATCAATAAAGCCCTGCGAAGTGCGTGGTTCCTTTACGGTACACACCAGCATCGCCTGATCCATATTAGCCGCTACAATATGTTTTTTATTTTTACCATGAGGGGAACTGCGCACTATATAATTCTTCCGGGGGCCTATTTCCGTTATCATGGCATTTTTGGCGTTGGCATCACTGTCATCTTCCACAATTTCCACTACGTCGCCCACAGCGATAGGATTAGTAGAAGTAATATCTTCATTCTTTTTGAAGATACCTTTCATCCTCGCCTGGAATGTTTCACCAGTGGCCGTTTTAACCACATACCAGCTTCCCGTTGATTTATATACTGTTGCTTGCATAAGATCCTCAAAGGTAAGCGAATTTTGTTTTATGGGGGAGCGCCTTCGGCGCTGTAAATTGTCTTGGAGCGCTGATTACGCTGATTTTACTGATTAGCTTGATTTTTACTTTTTTGATTTTATAAAGATTTAAGGGAGATAGAAGCGGGTATATTCGCTCTTATCTCCCTTAAATCTTTATAAAATCAAAAAAATAAAATCAAAACATAATCGAATCAGTGTAATCATGGTTAATCAGCGTAATCAGCGCTCCAAGACAATTTACAGCGCCGAAGGCGCTCTACGGCAGGCTCTTGAAAAGCGTATACCGCAACACGGTTTCCAGCAGGATGCAGCCTAAGGCGATCATCGCCAGCAGGAAGAAGTGTTCTGCAAAACGTTTATAGGAAGTGATTTCCACCTTTGTTTTTTCCAGCTGGTCAATTTCACTGTAGATGCTCTTCAGATCGTTTGTATTGGTGGCCCGGAAGTATTTACCACCGGTCTCTTTTGAAATCTTTTTCATCAGTGGTTCGTCGATCTGCACATCCTGCATCACCATTTGCACGCTGCCATCAGACATGGGCATGGGAAACGGCGCTTTACCAATAGTACCCACACCAATGGTGTACACACGGATCTTAAATGCCTTGGCAATTTCCAGTGCGGTGAGCGGATCTACGAGACCGGTATTATTCACCCCATCTGTGAGGAGGATGATCACTTTACTTTTAGCATGACTGTTACGCAAGCGGTCTACTGAAGTAGCGAGTCCCATACCGATGGCGGTACCATCCTGCAACATGCCGCTTTTCACCTGCATGATCTGGTTTTTCAGCACTGCATGATCTGTAGTGATAGGACATTGTGTAAAACTTTCCCCGGAAAACACCACCAGTCCTATACGATCGCTGATGCGTTTATCCACGAAATCGGAGGCCACTTTTTTCGCTGCCTCCATACGGTTGGGCTGCAGATCTTCCGCCAGCATACTGCCGGAGATATCGATAGCCATTACAATGTCGATGCCTTCACTGTCGATACTTTCAGAAGTGTTGGAAGTTTGTGGTCTTGCCAGCGCTACAATGAGTGCAATTACCGCCAGGATACGCAACACCAGTAACAGGGGTCTGAAACGCACTTTCCAGGATACCGGCAGTCCTTTCAAACCTTCAATGGAAGATACCATCATTACACTTTGCCTGCCTCTGCGCCGCGCAAAGTACCAGTATATCAACACCGGTACCAGCAGCAGAAGCCACAGGAAAACCGGGTAGGCAAATTCAATATTTTTCCAGGTTGAAAAATCCATCAATTTTTAATTAAGATCCATGCTGACTTTATGCTTTTTCCAGGGTAGCATCGGTACCGGTTTCCTCAGCCGGACCCGCTTTTGGTTTGGTCCACTCCAGGATTTCTTCGGCCTTCCGCATACATTCTTCATGTTCATCTGCTGTTGGTTGCAATTTGGCAAACTTTGCCAGATCCGCAATCGCCAACAGCGAACGCAGTTTGTCCCTTTGCTGGTTCAGCTTAGTCACCGGCTTGATATTCTGCAGTAATTCCTCACTGGTTTGCTCCAGCGCAGCAATGCTGAACTGATGCTCAAAGTAGGTACGCAGGATATCCGTTAACCGGGTATAGTATTGTTTAATATCGCCCTGTTGCCATACCTTTTCTTCCTTCAGCGCTTTCAGCTCCTGTACTGCAATTTCGTATGGGGAAACGGTAGGCGTTTGTATAACCGGCGGCGTTTTTTTACGGGTACGGAGATACCATATGAGTCCGCCGATGATGAGCACAGCTGCGGCGCCTATAACGATATACAGCCAGTAGTCCCAGATGCTCCAGGCTACGCCTTTTATTTCTTTAATTGGTTTGAATGCTTTAGTGGTATCTACTGCTACGGTGTTTACATCAATACCGATAGGCAATGTAACGGCAGAATCGGGGGCAGCATTGGCGCCGCTGAAAACTTCAAAACGCATGGGAGGAATTTCCCAATGGCCGGAGTCGAAACTGGTAAGGGTAAACGTCTGATGAAGGATGCGCTGATCCTGGTTTACCACGGTATCAAGACTAGAGCGGGTTACCACCTCAAAATGATCCAGTGAATCGGGTAATACCGGGAAGAGCACTTTAAAGTTAGCGTCCTTAAACTGTTGCGCTGTCAGCGTAGCGGTAAGCTGCAGTTTTATCTGCTCACCGATCCTGATACTATTGGTATCTGCTTTGGCGGTTACATCCACGGCCTGCTGTGCCAGCAGGGAGAAAGGAAATAACAACCCCAGTATGCAACATAAAAACAGACGCCTTATCACTTGTTGTTTATACATGTTTAATTTGCTCTCCTTTAAATCTTATGCCCTGTTCAGGAAAAATGTTTGTAACGCTTTCACATAGTCCTCGTCGGTACGTACGCTCACTAATTCTGCGCCACTTTTCATAAACGCATTTTTGCAATATTGTGAATGCTGCAGGAATTGCTGTTCATAATACTGGCGTACGCGGCGGTCGTTGGTATCAACCCATTGCGTAGCGCCCGTTTCAGCGTCTGCTACCTGGATCAGTCCTACCGGTGGCAGGTCTTTATCCCGCTGGTCATATACCTGCACTCCTACTACATCATGCCGTTTTGCGGCGATGTTCAGCGCATCCTGGTAATTTCCGGATAAGAAATCGCTTAGCATAAAAACGATGCTGCGTTTTTTGGTAGCATTGTTAAAGAAACGCAGGGTTTCTTTTATGTTAGTTCCTTTTCGTTTAGGCGTAAATGATAGTAGTTCACGGATGATGAAAAGAATATGTGATTTACCTTTTTTAGGAGGAATATATTTCTCCATCCCATCGCTGAAAAAGATAACGCCTACCTTATCATTATTTTTGATGGCAGAAAAAGCGAGTACAGCGCACAGTTCCGTGATCAGGTCACGTTTATCCTGCTTTTTGGTGCCGAAGGATGAGCTTTCGCTCATATCCACCAGCAGCATCACGGTAAGTTCTCTTTCTTCTTCAAAAACCTTTACGAAAGGATGGTTGAACCGTGCTGTTACATTCCAGTCGATAGATCTCACATCATCACCAAACTGATAGTCCCTTACTTCGCTGAACGACATACCCCGGCCTTTGAAGGCGCTATGGTATTCCCCCGCAAATATATGGTTGGTAAGCCCTTTCGTCTTAATCTCTATCTGCCTTACCTTTTTTAATATTTCAGCCGTATCCAATGGGAAAAATTTTGAGTTGTGAATTACGAATAAATGCCCGGTCCGGCAGCTTTTGGCTGCTATGGTACTTCTACTGCGTTCAGTATTTCACTCAGGATATTTTCGCTGGTAACGTTTTCTGCTTCTGCTTCATAGGTTATAAACCTACGCGGTGACGCATAACGTCGAAGCATATATTACGTACATCTTCCGGGATCACATAGCCGCGACGCTTCATGAAAGCGTAGGCTTTGGCAGCCCAGGCCAGGTTGATGCTGGCTCTTGGCGAACCGCCGTATGCGATGAGCGGTTTCAGTTTATTGAGTTTATATTCTTCCGGATTACGGGTGGCAAAAACGATATCGAGGATATATTTTTCGATCTTCTCATCCATATACACTTCCCTTACCAGTTTACGCGCTTCGAGGATATCGGAAGGCTGGATAATGGGACGGATGGGAGCCGAGAGTTCCGGGTTCAGGTTTTGACGGATGATCTGTTTTTCTTCTTCCTTGGTAGGATAGCCAATCACCACTTTGAGCATGAAACGGTCTACCTGTGCTTCGGGCAGGGTGTAAGTACCTTCCTGCTCAATCGGGTTCTGGGTAGCCAGTACCAGGAAGGGCTCGTCCAGTTTGAAGGTAGTATCGCCGATGGTGATCTGTCTTTCCTGCATGGCTTCCAGCAGGGCGCTCTGTACTTTTGCCGGGGCACGGTTGATTTCATCCGCCAGGATAAAGTTGGCGAAGATGGGGCCTCTGCGTACTACAAATTCATTCTTTTGCTGGTTATAGATCATGGTACCTATCACATCCGCAGGCAACAGGTCAGGCGTAAACTGGATACGGCTGAATTTCGCGTTGATAGCGGAGGACAGGGACTTGATAGACAATGTTTTTGCCAGACCGGGTACGCCTTCCAGCAGTACGTGGCCCTGGGCCAGCAAACCGATGAGCAGTCTCTCCACCATATAACGCTGGCCAACAATTACTTTACCTAACTCCATTGTGAGCAGGTCCACGAAGGCGCTTGCCTGGTGAATCTTCTCATTCAGTTGCCGGATGTCGGACGATGTATTTTCCATGCTAATAATTTTTCAGGTGTGCTAAAATAAACATTCTCTGGTCAAATAAAACTTATCACTATGTGAATGGGCCGTTAAAATGCTGTTAAACTTGCCACTATGGCTCATTTCCGGCAAATAATCATTCTATGACGCTGCCTAAATTAATAAAGCCCTGCATATTTATATAATATTTTTCCCTATAACGTACCTTTGCGGGGAATAAGCGTCTGGCAAAAAGCCAACAATTTAAAAGCAACAGTAATATGGAAGATTTTGAGAAGCGCTGGAAACCGGTAGAAGATATGCTTACCGAAAGATTTGGTAAAAAGCCCAATATGGAAGCCATTCTTTTCCTTATCGGCGTAAATGAAATAAATAATTTAAAGAAGAAATATACCAAAGAACAGAAGCAGGATCTGATGCATGTGGCAGTATGTACGCTGCTGAGCCAGAGCGGCTACTTTGAGCTGGATGGCTACGACGAAGACGGATGGCCGCATTTCAAAGAGTTACAACCCGTTCCGAAAATGGAAATGATGGAACAGGAAACCTTTCTGAAAGAACATGTAATTGCTTACTTTACCGGTCACGAAGAAGCCTAATACACTTTTATGAAGAAACTGCTACTCCTGGGTACCCTGTTTTTGCTGATTGTTAACCTGGCAACTGCCAAAGACCGGAAAGTAAAAGTAACCACCCCTTATGGTACCATGATCATCCGGTTATATGATCAAACCCCGAAACACCGGGATAATTTCATCAGGCTGGCCAGACGGCACTTTTACGACAGCACGCTGTTTCACCGGGTTATCCAGACCTTTATGATCCAGGGCGGCGATCCGGATTCCAAACACGCCCATGCGGGCGATACATTGGGCAACGGCGATGTGGGTTATACCATACCACCTGAGTTCCAGCTGGACTTATTCCACCGCAAAGGCGCACTGGGAGCAGCCCGGGACGACCGTCCCGATAAGGCTTCTTCCGGCTGCCAGTTCTACATCGTACAGGGCAAGGTATTTACCGATGAACAACTGGATAAGCTGGAGCAAACAAGGCTCAAAGGCCGCAAAATCCCAACAGATCAACGGCAGGTATATAAAACGGAAGGCGGCAGCCCACATCTCGATCAAAACTATACCGTGTTTGGCCAGGTGATTAAAGGCATGGACGTGATCGATAAAATCGCCGCACTAAAAACCGACAGCCATGACAGACCATTGCAGGACGTACCTGTGAAGATCCGTGTCATAAAGAAATGGCTGATCTTCTAAATAAAAAAATACCATGTCCGGAGAAAGTCAAAATTTAAGATAGCTTCCCGTCAAAATCATAATAGTTTCTGTATTTTTACGGCTCAAAATCAAACTTGATATGAATTTTCCGTCAAATCTGCGTTACACAAAGGATCACGAATGGATTTTATTAGAAGGTAACGTAGCTACCATCGGTATAACTGAATTTGCACAGCGCGAATTAGGCGATATAGTTTTCGTTGATATCAATTCATTGAGCAAGCCAGTGAACGCCGAAGAAGTTTTTGGTACAGTGGAAGCAGTAAAAACAGTATCTGATCTGTTTATGCCTGTTGCCGGTACCGTTAGTGAAGTGAACCCTGCACTGGAGGCTTCTCCGGAACTGGTAAACCAGGATCCTTATGGTGAAGGCTGGATGGTGAAAGTAACTGTTAACAACCCGGCTGATGTGGAAGCACTGCTGGATGCTGCTGCTTACCAGGCGCTGGTAGGTGAATAATTCCGACCAAAATAATCTTTTATATAAGAAAGGACAACAGGCTACGTTATTGAACGGTCAGCCTGTTGTCCTTTTTACTGGTAGTACTATAACCCGTTCATTAATTAAAAAAGGATCATGAAACTCCTGAGATATTATACGCCAGCTATTCTATGGATCATCCTGATCCTGGTTTTGTGTACCCTGCCCGGGAAAGACATTCCCTCCAACACATTTTTTGATAAAATCCATTTTGACAAATTCGTTCACTTCGGCCTGTTCGGAGGCATTGTTTTATTCCTGAGCCTTGGCATTTACTGGCAAAAAAAGCACGTCTCTGCGGGAACCCTTGTATTGCTGGTGATTTGTGCTGCAGGGTATGGCCTTGCTATAGAGTTTATCCAGGAGTACTGGGCTATTGGCCGCAGCTTTGATATGTTTGACGTGCTGGCCGACACCCTGGGCGCTATCGCCGGCGTATGGGTATTTAAAATTGTCAGATCCCTGTTCTTCAAAAACGCTGATAAATAAAAAATCCCCCCTGTAACCAGGGGGGAATGTATATCTGCTTATGAGAAATAAGTATTCTTAATGTTTTTTATTACTGTTGACCAGCTTCTTTCTTCGCGTCATTTTTCATCTTATCATTTGCGAAGATAGAGAACTCACAACGACGGTTGGTAGCGCGGTTAGCGTCTGAATCATTTGGCACTTTAGGCTGTGATTCACCATACCAGAATCCCTGTATACGACTCTTAGCAATACCCTGTGCTTCCAGATAAGACATTACACTCTTGGTTCTTCTTTCAGATAAACCCATGTTGTACTCATCTGTACCCTTGTCGTCGGTATGACCTTCCACACGTACATAAGTGTCAGGATACTTGTTCAGGATAACAGCCAGTTGTTTGATATTGTCCTGAGCTACGGCAGACAGGTTAGACTTATCAAAACCAAATAATACACCTGCATCAAATGTTACGTTGATACCTTCACCCACACGCTCTACGGTTGCATTTGGTACTTCCGTTTTTATTTCCTGCGCCTGTTTATCCATTTTTTTACCGATCAAAGCACCACCAGCACCACCTAATGCAGCACCAATAATAGCTCCTAATGCAGTATTACCGGCTACTTTACCAATTACAGCACCAGCGGCGGCTCCGCCACCAACACCAATTGCAGCACCTTTTTTAGTATTGTCCATGCCCTGCCAGGTTTTACAACTGAACAACATGGTTGCAGACAAGACCAAGGCTACCAGAACATTGATTTTTTTCATCATAATAAATTTAGACATGAAGGGTTTTTAGCATTAATTCCGTTGACAAAACTAATTGAAATCCTGTATGCAAATAGTTTGCCAACTTGATTTAACAGTCACAACATATTGATAAGTAGAATTAAATAAGCAATAAAAAAATTGCAGGCATAAATCACATAACAATAATTGGGCATGTAAAATGTAACGTGTACGACTATATAACAAGCAAAGTGGTAAAAAGATTATCCAAGCAGATTTTTTAATAATCCGCCGATACCGCCGCCTTCGCCGGCCTGTTGTTGCTGTTGCTGCTGTTGGGCGCCATTTGATAACAGGCTCTTTAAATCATCCAGGTTCACCTGTCCGTCGCCGTTTTTATCCAAACCGCCGGAAAGCCCGCCCAGTATACCGTTCAGATTAAGTCCCTGTGCAGAACCGCCGGTAAGTGAGTTCAGGATACCATCCAGGCTGAAGCTGCTATTGTTGGGATCCTTTGTTTTATTTACCAGGGAGCCTAATACGGTTGGGATCAGGGTAGCCGCCAGTTGTGTAGCCGTACCTTTATCCAGGTGGAATTTCTCCAGGAGCGTTCCGATAAAATTGTTGGAGATATTTCCCACCACGGGATTAGCGGCGGAAGTATCGCTGCCGGCGCCGCCCAGTAAAGATAACACTCCTTCTGTGTTACCGCTGGCCAGTTCCTGTTGCAAACCCGTTGCAATGGAAGAAGTGGCTGCGCCTATTACGGCTTCATTCTGTTCGTTAGGAATAGCAGGATTGTTTACCACAGTACCCTGGGCATTTTCGCGGACGAGGTCCATTAATTGCTCTAACATTTGATGATGATTTAGGGGGAAGAAAAAGGTTTTCCTTAGTGCTACGGCTTGTGACCGCTAACTAAATGTAGGATATTTTGTGTGATTACGACTTAACCCGGAGGAAATTTGTGGAAAGATAACAGCAGGGAAACACCCGTCACTTTCCACAAATTTAAAACCGCTGATCATTAACTGCCCTGCTTCAGCTTTTCTGCGTTTTCTGCAAATTGAAGGGCATCTATCATATCTTTAATATCGCCATTCATAAAGGCGTCCATATTATATACGGTCATACCAATACGGTGATCCGTTACACGTCCCTGCGGATAGTTATAGGTACGTATTTTAGCAGACCGGTCGCCGGTAGATACGAGGCTTTTACGCTGAGAGGCAATGGCATCTTCATGCTTACGCACCGCCGCTTCGTATATACGGGTACGTAACATCTTCATGGCAATTTCACGATTCGAGTGCTGGCTGCGTCCTTCCTGGCACTCCACTACCACACCGGTGGGGATATGCGTTAACCTCACCGCCGATTCAGTTTTATTTACGTGCTGACCACCCGCACCGGAGGAACGGAAGGTATCCATTTTAATATCTGCTTCCCTTACATCCACATCCACCTCTTCAGCTTCCGGCAATACAGCTACAGTAGCCGCCGACGTATGTACGCGGCCCGAAGCTTCCGTAGCCGGTACGCGTTGCACCCGGTGTACGCCCGATTCAAATTTCAGGGTACCATATACATCATCTCCATTTACTTCCATTACTATTTCCTTATAGCCACCTGCAGATCCGGCATTTTCACTCAGCAAACTGGTAGTCCAGCCTTTGAGCTCACAAAAACGGAGATACATGCGAAACAGGTCTCCCGCAAAAAGACTTGCCTCGTCACCGCCGGTACCGGCACGGATTTCAAGGATGGCATTCTTTTCATCCTGGGGATCTTTTGGTATCAGCAGGTTACGGATCTCTGCTTCCAGGGCTGTTTTCTGCTCCTGCAATTCTTCCGTTTCGGCTTTAGCCAGTTCGCGCATCTCATCGTCGCCACTGTCCAGTACTTCTTTGTTAAACGCAATATTGTCCAGCAATTTACGGTAGGCATCATATGCCTTCACGATCTTTTCCAACTGCCGGTATTCCTTGCTGAGCTGACCAAACTTCTTGTTATCACTAACAACCGCCGGGTTGGTAAGCGCCATCGATACCTGCTCGAAACGACCTTTTATAGCTTCCAGTTTGTCTATCATAATTATATTTGACTTTTGAGTACCCTTTCCAACCGGAAATGATACTGCCAATCGGGTTGCAAAATTAACACCATTAACTTAATTAAACAGCAGGTAATTGAAACAGATCAAATTAAAGGGAAAAGATATATTTAACGGTACGCATCTGCTGGGTCCCGGAAAAGTATTGACACTCACTGAAGATGGCGTAGTGACGGGCATTGTAGCCGAATCCGATGCCGGCCCCGGTGTCAGGGAACTGGACGGAATTCTTTGTCCGGGATTCATAAATACCCATTGTCACCTGGAATTATCCCATATGAAAGGGGTGATTCCGGAAAAAACCGGTCTGCCTGCCTTCCTCACCCAGGTGATGCAAACCAGGAACCAGGCCCCCGGCGATTATGACGCCATTATAGACAGGGCCGAGCAGGAAATGTGGGAAAGCGGCATTTCGGCTGTAGGCGATATCTGCAACAGCGCCGCCACCCTCGTAAAGAAACAACAGGGCAGGATGTACTACCATACTTTCGTGGAATGCATGGGTGTAGCACCTGCGGGCGCCGGTAGCCGTTATCAGTATAGTATGGAAGTATTGGCATCATTCCGGGCGATCAACGGCCAGTATCACAGCTGCTCCATTGTGCCGCACGCCCCCTATTCGGTTAGCAATGCGCTGTTTTCATTACTGGCCGGCACACCGGACAATGCGCCCGTATGTATCCACAACCAGGAAACACCGGCTGAAAATGAATTGTATCAGCACAAAACAGGGGAGTTCCTTTCTTTTTACCAGCACTTCGGAATGGATATCAGCGGATTCCAACCAACCGGCACCAACAGCCTGGAAGCTTATCTTCCCTATTTCTCCCGGAATAAAATCCTGCTGGTGCACAACACCTTTACCTCTGAAGCCGATATCCGGTTTACACGACAGCAACCCGTGGAAACCTGGTGGTGCTTTTGCCCGCAGGCGAACCTGTACATCGAAAACCGCTTACCGGATATCCAACAATTCCGGCAGCAGCAATGCAACATCACCCTTGGTACCGATAGCCTCGCATCCAATCACCGCCTGTCTATTTGGGAAGAAATAAAAACCATCCGCCTACATTTTCCGGAAATTCCGTTGGAAGAAATACTCCAATGGGCTACATTTAACGGCGCAAACGCCCTGGGCATACAAAACACCTATGGCAGTTTTAACACTGGCAGTAAACCGGGCGTAATATTGATTAACCAGGAAACCAGCAGAATTATTTAGCTATAACTATGAACGAATTTTTGAACAAAGTAATTTTAGACAACCCCGTACAGGATTACCTGATTTTGATCGGTGTTTTACTGTTTGTGTTTATTATCAAACGGTATATTTCAAAAGGACTAGCCACCATCCTGTTCAGGCTGGTCCGGCACTGGTCGCCGCAAATTGAAGAAAAAGACTTTATCAGCCTGTTGCTACGTCCGCTGGAATATTTCTTCCTGCTGATCACCTTCATGCTGACGATCGACCGCTTTACATTTCCGCAGGTTCTCAATGTTCATGTTTATAACAAGGCAACGCTGCACGATGTTACCAATACCTTACTGAGCCTGGCGTTGAGTATGAGTATTATCTGGATCATGCTGCGGCTGATCGACTTCATCGCACTGGTACTGGAAAAGAAAGCCGATCTCACAGAAGATAAAACCGATAATCAGTTCATTATTTTCTTCCGGGATTTTTTCAAGGCCATTATATTTATCATGGGCGCCATTGCCTTCATCCGTATCCTTTTTGGTCCCGGCCTGGTAGAGAAGATCATCGCCGGTTTGGGAATAGGTGCTGCTGCCCTCGCATTGGCAGCAAAAGAAAGTATAGAAAACCTGATCGGCTCCTTTATTATCTTCTTTGATAAACCATTCCGTGTAGGCGATAACGTTAAAGTGGATTCCTGGCAGGGCACTGTAGAAAAAATTGGCTTGCGCAGCACGCGCATCCGCACACAGGAAAAGACTTTTGTTACCGTTCCCAACAAAAAAATGGTAGACAGTATCCTGGATAATCTTTCCCTGCGTACCCAGCAACGGGTAGCCTTAAAGCTGGAACTGGGTACAGATACACCAGCAGACACCCTGCTGTTGTTTTTACAGGATGTGCGGCAAATGCTGAACAATAATCCCAACGTACTGGAAAACCCGGTGGTAAACCTGAATGATTTCACCAAAGATACCTACGTGATCCAGATCATTTTCAACACGTACATTATTGATGGCACCCAGTATAATGCTTTGAGGGAAACAGTGAACCTTGGTGTGATAAAACTGATGGAGGCCCGTGAGCTCAAGTTGCCTACTACCTCCACGACGGTTACCCTGAGCGACCTGCGGGCGGAGTAGTGCGGATTTTGTCTTTCCCGCTGATTACGCTGATTTTACTGATTAATTTGATTTTGTTCTTTTTGGTTTTATAAAGGATTAAGGGAGATAGAAGCGGATATTCGCTCTTATCTCCCTTAATTATTATTTTAAGAAAATCTAAAAAAAACCAAAAGTAAAAATCCGCGTAATCAGTAAAATCAGCGGGAAAGACAAAATCCGCTATTCCTTTTCCTTCTTCGTGCTGCTCAGCAGGATGCGGGAAATGTCGGCTTCTATGGATTCTTTGGGCGCACCTACGATGCGGCCTTCTTCTTTACCGTCTTTGAATACGATGATAGTAGGTAATTTCTTTACTTTATAATCTACCGGTGCATCTGTCTGCAGTTTTTTATCTGCTGCAAACATTACGATCTGTTCGTCGGGGCTGCCGCCGGTGATCATTACTTTATACAGGGCTGGTACTACTTCGCGGCTGGTATTGTCCCAGGTGCCCATCACCACTACCATGTTGAAGTTAGCACGGTTGGTTTTAATATAGTTCAGCATATTATCGTTAGGCTGGTAGCTGTTTACACCTTTGTAGAACCACGTTGCGGAGGTGTCATTCATCAGTGTTTTCATATCTATCTTGCCCTTCAGTACTGTTTCGTTCTGTGCCCATGCCAGGGATGAGAATAACAGGCCACCACCCAGTAGTAATGTTTTCAATCGCATAATGTTGTTTTTATAATTGATCTTTCAGTTCCGTTAAGAAACCACGTACCTTTAGCAAAGCCTGTACCATTTCAAAATTACGGGCAGCCAGCTTATGATCTTCTTTCAGTTTTTGCTTGGCTCCTTCAATTGTATATTTTCTTTCCCGCAGTAAATGGTAGATTAATTTAAGGTGGTGAATATCTTCCTGCCGGAAAAGGCGGTCGCCTTTCCGGTTCTTTTTGGGTTGCAGTATATCAAACTCATTTTCCCAATAACGTATCAGCGACGTATTCACCTTAAACATGGCTGCAACCTCACTGATAGAATAATACTGTTTCTCCAATACCAATTTATCCAATTCCATAATCAGATCCGGGTCCTCCGATAACTCTTTCAATGATTTACGCCCCCGTTTTTTCCCAGGTATGGTGGTTGCTACGGCAGCTTTCTTGCTGCTGGCCTTTGCTTTTACTTTAACTGGTCTTGTTACCGCAGCTTCTGTGGGATGCGGTACTCCAGATGTCGAAAAAAGGTCTAGCTGGTGCATCGTAGTAAAAAACGAGGTGACAAATATCTTTTACAAGATGAAGTTAAGCTTTTAGCATGTAGCTTGTAACATTCCCACCTCATTTTTTGGGTTTAGACAAGTTACGGAAAGCCCGCAACTGGCTAAAAACTATAACTTTAGTCAAACGACTGGTTCCCTGACCTGGCCATTTTGAGCATGCGGTCAAACTGTTCCGGGGTAAGATCATTAAAGAAGAAATACACGGGGTCCACCTTGTCTCCGTTTTTAATGACTTCGTAGTGGCAGTGCGGTCCGGTAGATTTACCGGTGCTGCCTACCCAGCCTAATACATCACCGCGTTTTACCGCCTGGCCGGCCTTCACTTTCATACGGAGCATGTGTCCGTACAGGGTTTTATAGCCATATCCATGTCGTACAATCACGTGGTTGCCGTATCCCACATCGCTCAGGCTGGCCTCTTCAATCACACCGTCGCCGGTGGCATAGATGGGAGTGCCGCTGGGTGCTGCAAAGTCGAGCCCAGCATGGTATTTCATGGTCTTATAAATAGGATCGATCCGGTACCCGAAACCGGAGGCAATATGTTTAAGGTCTTTATTGGAAACCGGCTGGATGGCAGGGATAGAGGCCAGCATCTGCTGTTTGTTCTTCACCATCTTATCAATTTCATTGTAAGATGCTTCCTGCGCTTTTACGCGGTTATTGAGTTCTTTCAGAAGTACAGAGGTGGAAGCGATAATCTCGCTGCTGGCAAAGGATTGCAGCTGGGCGGCTTCTTCCTCCCGCTTTACTTTACCCATACGGGTGCTATCCGGAATAGGAGAGGCTTCAAATATCACCCGGTAAATTTCATTGTCACGGTCTTCCAGCTCCGCCAGTTTTCCCTTTACTTCCCTCATCCGGCCCTGCAACGCATCGTATTTTTCCTTCATACCTTCCAGGTCGCGGCGAAGTGATTTCTCCTTTGGGGAGTCTACCAGCCGGTATGCCACGGAAAGAAAAATAGCCCCGGTCACGATAGCCGCAGACACAAACCCCAGTATTCTCAGGATTTTTACCCGCAGGGAAACCACGAGCTTCTCGTATTTTAATGTTTGGGTATTATAAAAATATTTAACCTTCTTCATGCACCAGGGTGTACTTTATGCGCCATAGTGCAGTGAACGCTATGACAGCCGATTTATTTCACGAGGCACAAACTTATGGATGGGTAATCGTTGGCATTTCTTTTCCCACTGAACTATTTTTGCCGGGTAACACAACCTGTTTTGCATAATCATACAGGTTTCGATATTTTTGCACTCCCTTTAACACGGCGGGAAAATAAGGCGCACAAACCTACTGTAATTAGATTAAAACATCAACCTTTTGATTGTCAATTTTCTAACTACTTCATAAGGACTTGAAATACAGCTACAAGCCCCTAACCGGTTATGGCTTATAAGATATAAAATACATATTAATTCGTATCAATATTTATGACAGCATCTGAAATAAGACAGCAATTCCTGGACTTTTTTGCGTCAAAAGGGCACCAGATTGTCCCATCTGCCCCCATCGTTATTAAAAACGACCCTACCCTGATGTTCACCAACGCGGGCATGAACCAGTTCAAGGATTACTTCCTGGGTAACAGGGTTCCTCCCAATAAAAGGGTGGTAGATACGCAAAAGTGCCTGCGGGTAAGCGGCAAGCACAACGACCTGGAAGAAGTGGGTATTGATACTTACCACCATACCATGTTTGAAATGCTCGGTAACTGGAGCTTTGGCGACTACTTTAAAAAAGAAGCCATTGCCTGGAGCTGGGAGCTGCTCACAGAAGTATATAAAATCCCTAAAGACAAACTCTATGTGACTGTTTTCCAGGGAGATGAAAAAGAAAACCTGCCAAAAGACCAGGAAGCCTACGACTTCTGGAAAGAACATATCGCGGAAGACCGTATCCTGTTGGGTAATAAAAAAGATAATTTCTGGGAGATGGGCGATACCGGTCCATGCGGCCCCTGCTCGGAAATCCACGTAGATTGCCGCCCTGCAGCAGAGAAAAACCTGGTAGACGGTAAAACCCTCGTAAATGCCGACCATCCACAGGTGATTGAAATATGGAACAACGTATTCATGCAGTTCAACCGCCTGAAAGATAAATCCCTGGAGCCACTGCCTGCCCAACACGTAGATACAGGCATGGGCCTGGAACGCCTCGTCAGAGTATTGCAGGATAAAACCTCCAACTATGACACCGACCTGTTCATGGGCACCATCCACACCACGGAAGGACTTACCGGTAAAAAATACGCCGGCACTGATGATAAGAAAGATGTAGCCTTCCGCGTAATCGCAGATCACATCCGCGCAATTTCCTTTACCATCGCCGACGGACAGCTGCCATCCAATACCGGCGCAGGCTACGTGATCCGTCGTATTCTCCGCAGGGCGGTACGTTACTACTTCTCTTTCCTCGATGTGAAAAAACCCTTGCTGCACGACCTGGTACCCGTACTGGCGGCACAGTTTTCACATGTGTTCCCTGAACTGCAACAACAGGCGGACTTCGTGAAGAAAGTAGTGTTTGAAGAAGAAAACAACTTCCTGCGCACCCTGGAAAGTGGTATCCGCCGGATCGAAGACTATATCAAAAACGCCACCACCAAAACAGTAGATGGTCAAACAGCTTTCGAATTATACGACACCTACGGCTTCCCTTATGACCTTACCAGCCTGATTGCCTCCGAAAATGGCTTCACTGTTGACAAAGAGGGCTTCGATGCCGCCATGAAACAACAGAAAGACCGCTCCCGCGCCGCCACAGAACTGGATATGGGCGATTGGGTAGTACTCGACGAAACGCCTAACTCCGTTTTCGTAGGTTACGAACAACTGGAAAGCACCACCAAACTGCTGAAGTACCGGACCGTGAAAGCAAAAGGTAAAGAGCAGTTCCAGCTGGTACTGGGCCAAACACCCTTCTACGCTGAAAGTGGCGGACAGGTAGGCGATACCGGTACCCTGCACTTCGCCGATGAGGTAATTCACATAACCGATACCAAAAAAGAGAACAACCTTACCATACATTTCGCGGATAAGCTGCCGGCACAGCCAACTGCAACCGTAAAGGCCGCCGTAGCTAAAGATAAACGCCACAATACAGAGCGTCATCACTCGGCTACCCACTTACTGCACGCTGCACTGCGGCAGGTTTTGGGTACACACGTGGCACAGAAAGGTTCGCTGGTAAATGCGGACGCCCTGCGCTTCGACTTCTCCCACTTCGCCAAAGTAAGCGACGAGGAGCTGGCGCAGATAGAAGCCGTTGTGAACGAGAAAATCCGTGAAAACATACCGGTGGTGATCCGTGAACTTCCAAAGGAGGAAGCCCTGAAGCTGGGTGCGATGGCCCTCTTTGGCGAGAAATACGGCGATACGGTACGCGTAGTAATTATTGACCCCGCCTATAGTGTGGAACTTTGCGGCGGTACACATATCAGCTCAACCGGCGAATTAGGCCAGTTTAAATTTGTTTCCGAAGGAGCTGTGGCCGCCGGCGTGCGCCGCGTGGAAGCCGTAACAGGCGCTAAAGCTGAAGCCTTCGTTAACGAGCAGTTACAGCAACTGAAAGAAATTAAAGTTGCCCTGAAAAATCCGAAAGAACTGGTAAAATCCATAGAAACCCTGATCCAGGACAAATCTTCCCTGGAAAAACAACTGGAAACACTGGAACAGGAAAAGGTACGGGCACTGGCAGCCACTATACGCCACCAGGCGGAAAACATCAATGGTGTTAATTTCCTGGGACAAGTGGTGAATGTAAGCAACGCGGAGGGACTGAAACAGCTTTCTTTCCAACTGAAAAACGATATCCCGGATCATGTACTGCTGTTTATTGCCAATATTGGCGGAAAAGCCAGCGTGGCGCTCAGTATAGATGAGAAACTGGTGGCATCCAAAGGATGGGAAGCGCCAAAGATCATTAAAGAACACATTGCTCCGCTGATAAAAGGCGGCGGCGGTGGCCAGAAAACTTTTGCTACAGCAGGCGGACAGGAAACAGACAAACTGGACCAGGTGATTGCTGCGGTAAAAAAACTGCTCACAACTTAAAATAATGCTCACAGCATAAAAATGAGGGCTGGCTAAAAAGTCAAATTGGGCTTTTAAGCCAGCTCTCTCTATTCCAGGACGTGACTAACACCGTAAACCTTTTCCAGGATTTAACACTTATATTGTAAACTTTAAACAGGGTTATCTAACTAAAGTGTAAACCTTTTTCAGGACGTGACTATTCTATCCAGGGCGGCATAGTGTATGGGAAGTGTATGGGGAATGTATGGGGAGTACGACACATACGCTACTCCTAAGTATCCGAGAAGTATCCCAGAAGTATCGGAGAAGTATCCCAGAAGTAAGGGCGGCACCTTCTTCAAATAATAAAAAAACACCCTGTAAAGCGTATTCTTTTTGCCCCAAAACCATAGATTTTAACTTTTTCTTTCCTGACCCACCCTTTAATTTTGCCGCATTAGTTTAAATTTAATCAACAAAATACCTAATTACCATGACCAGGTTACTGCAAATCCTCACCATAGCAGGTTTTTCCTGCTTCACTATGAGCGCGGTATCTGCGCAAACGAAAGATTCTTCCAAAAATCAGTTGGGAGAGTTCGATGAAATTGTGATCAAACACAAAGGCAACAAAGACGGCAAAGTGACCGTGGAAATTAAAAACGGCGATGTTTTCATCAATGGTCAAAAACTGGACCGGTACGACAATTCCGATCTCTCCGTTTTCCGCAGGAAGATCACGCCGCGGGATGGCAACACCATCACGTTTGACAGCAACAGTTTACAGGGAGGCGGCTTTGATTTGTTTAACGACAACGACGGTGACGATGAAAATGACATAGAAATGCCGGTGATGAATAAAGCCATTCTCGGTGTGATCACTGAAAAAGTAGCTGCCAGCGGTGTAACCGTAAAATCAGTAGCGAAAGGCACTCCCGCAGATAAAGCAGGAATAAAAACCGGCGATATCATTACTTCTGTAGATGATAAAAAGATCAATGAACCCGCAGAATTATTTGAAGAGATCGGCAAACATAAACCGGCAGACAAAGTAACGGTAACGTACATACGTAATACCAAAACAAACAAAGTGGCTGTTACTCTGGATGAAAGAAAAGAAATAGATAATGGCTGGACTATGCACCCACCTTTATCTGCACTGCCGAAGAACGGACCGAGATCTTTCTCTTTCCCAATGCCACGCGGCTTCCAGGGATTTGGCGACAGCTGGGATAATAACGAAAAACTTGGCCTCCGCGTACAGGATACTGAAAAAAATGAAGGCGCCCAGGTAATCGAGGTGGCACCTTCCTCTGCAGCTGCAGCAGCAGGTTTCCAGAAAGATGATATCGTATTGGAACTTGCCGGTATACCGGTTAAAAACGCAGCGGAGTTGTCTAAAAGCTTATCGCGAAACACAGGCTAAAGTAAAAGGCGATGCCCCAGCGAAAATCCGCCGGAATGGCACCGATAAAACGCTGATCATTAAGTTACCGGTGAAACTGAATAAGGCAGATATATAAGCCTACTTCATCACCAGTTTCATCATCTTCAATTTATTTTTAAACGGCGGGTACTTCATGGGAACATCCAGCCAGGTAGCCGTTTTCAGCATTCCTTTCTGATGGGTAAAAGTATCAAAGCTGTATTTGCCATGATACTTTCCCATCCCGCTGTAACCGGCGCCACCAAAGGGTAATTCGGGATTGGTGAGATGTACCAGCGCATTATTTACACAACCTCCGCCAAACCGCACCTGCTCTATCAGCGCTTTCTCCGTTTTTTTACTCTTTGTAAAAACATATAATGCCAGTGGGTAAGGCAACTGCTTGATGGCTTGTATGGCCTGTGGCAGGCCGGTATAAGTAAGTATGGGCAGCACGGGGCCGAATATCTCGTCCTGCATTACCGGGTCTGTCCATTCCACATCTTCCAGCAGGGTAGGGGCTATATAAAGCTGTTCGCGGTTGGTTTGCCCGCCGTGTAATACATGGCCTTCGCCCAGGTAGCCTGCCACCGTATCAAACCGCCTGGCATTGATAATACGCGCATAATCGTCGCTGCGGGAGGGATCTTCTCCAAAAAATTCCGTTATCGCTGCCTTGAGTGCGGCTACCAGTTCATCTTTCACTTTGTGGTGTACGAGGAGGTAATCCGGCGCCACACAGGTTTGACCGGCATTCCAGAACTTCCCCCACACTATTCGTTTAGCCGCCACCGTTACATTCACCTTTTCATCTACCACGCAGGGCGATTTACCGCCTAATTCCAGCGTAACCGGTGTGAGATGCGGCACCGCCATTTCCAGGATCTTCTTGCCCACCGGGATGCTTCCGGTAAAAAATACATGGTCGAACCGGAAACTCATCAGGGTAGGAATCACTGCTGTTCCATCTCCCTCTACTACTGTAATATAAGCCGGATCAAAAGTATCTTTTATCAGGGCAGCGGTTACCGCGGCCGTATGCGGCGCCAGCTCCGACGGCTTAATAATAGCGCAGTTGCCGCCGGCAATGGCTCCCAGCAAAGGACTGAGCAGCAACATAAACGGATAATTCCAGGGGCCAATGATCAGCGTAAGCCCTAACGGCTGCTTATACACCCGGCTGCTGCTGGGATAGGTAACAAAAGGAGAGGTAACCAGCTCCGGCTCCATCCACTGCTTCAACCCTTGCAGGATATAACTGATTTCTTCATATAAAAATCCTATCTCACTACCATAAGATTCCAGTGGATGCTTGTGCAGATCAGCATGCAGGGCAGCAGTAATTTTATCTTCAAACTTTTTAATCCCGTTCTTTAAACGCTTTAGCTGCGTTTTCCGGAAAGAATAAGAAAGTGTGGCGCCGGAGTCGAAATAAACCTGTTGCGCCTGATAAAGCTGACTTGCCTGGGCCTTGCTGATCATAGGGAAGAAATTTTGATGTGTATCTCAATTTAGGGATTTATTGGCACCCAATAGCCTGAAATCACGGTATTATTTGAATATATTTGTGGGAATCAGTACGGAAAATGAGCGATATATACAGCAAATATGAAACAGTGATCGGGCTGGAAGTGCACGCCCAGCTGCTTACCGAAAGTAAATTATTTTGCAGCGACAGCGCAGCTTTTGGCGGCGCTCCAAATACGCATATCAGTCCCATTACCATGGGACACCCGGGCACTTTGCCCCGTATGAACCGTAAGGCGGCAGAATATGCCATCAAACTGGGTCTTGCCTGCCATTGTGAAATTGAAAAGGACAATTATTTTGCCCGTAAGAATTACTTCTACCCGGATCTTCCAAAAGGATACCAGGTATCTCAACATACGGCGCCTATCTGTAAAGGCGGTTATATTACCATTATTACAGATGCCGGCACCCGCAATGTACAGCTGAACCGCATCCACCTGGAAGAAGATGCCGGTAAACTCCTGCACGACCAGGATCCCGACAACAGCTACGTGGATTTAAACCGCGCGGGTGTTCCCCTCGTGGAAATAGTAACTGAACCGGATATGCATAACAGCGAGGAAGCCTACGCTTATCTCACTGAAATGCGCCGCCTGGTGCGCTACCTCGGCGTATGTGATGGTAATATGGAAGAAGGCAGCATGCGCTGCGATGCCAACATTTCAGTTCGCCTGAAAGGCAGCACCACCCTGGGTACAAAGGTGGAAGTAAAAAATATGAACTCTATCCGCAACGTAAAACGGGCTATTGATAACGAGGTAAAAAGACAGATAGATCTCATAGAAGCCGGTGGTACCCTGGTGCAGGAAACACGCAGCTTTGACGCCTCCAACGGCAGCTCTTTTTCCCTGCGCTCCAAAGAAGAAGCCAACGATTACCGCTACTTCCCGGAACCAGACCTGGCGCCATTCAGGCTAACAGATGAATTCATCAACAGCGTGCGGGCCACACTGCCTGCGCTGCCGGAAGAACTCATCCGTAAATACACCACGGATTTTGGCCTGCCGGAATATGATGCGCGTGTTATCTGCGATGATAAATCCACGGCAGATTATTATGAAAGTCTCATTGCCGTTACCTCGCAATACAAAGCCGCCGCGAACTGGATGCTGGGCCCCGTTAAATCCTGGCTGAATGAACATTCAGCGGAAATCAGTCATTTCCCGGTAACACCACAGGCACTGGCGGCGTTGATTACGCTTACCGATGCAGGAAAAGTGAGCTTTTCCATCGCGTCTTCCCGCATATTGCCGGAAATGATCCAAACACCCGCGGATCATCCGATGGATATCGCTACCCGGCTGAATTTATTACAGGATCATAATGCCGATAACATTTCTCCCATTATTGATGAGGTGCTGGCAAAATATCCGGATAAAGTAGCTGCTTTTAAAGGTGGTAAAAAAGGACTTATGTCGTTGTTCGTGGGAGAAGTGATGAAACTGTCCAAAGGCAAGGCTGATCCGCGGCTTACCAACGAATTGCTGGCAGAGAAGCTCAAAGGCTAAATAGCATTGAAAATATTTATCCTATATTGAGTGGCTTAGGTCAGATGAATGTTCAAAAAATAGTAGCATGAAAAAATACTTATTATGGATTTCCGCTGCCGCTTTCCTCGCAGGATGCGCCGGACAAACGGAAAAAGGTGAATTTAAAATAGACGGGCACCTGAACAATTTACCATTGGGTCCGGTATTACTGGAAGAACTGACACTTGACAATGTGAAAGTGGTGGATTCTACCAATGTAAAGGACGCCAGCGGCAAATTCACGCTGAAAGGAATGGTAGCCGAACAGGGGCTGTACCGTGTACGCTTTGAAAACGGCAAGTTTATATTGCTCGCACTCGATGCCGGCGATATGAAAATAGATGGCGATATAGATAAACTGGAAGATGTAAAGATCAGCGGCTCCGAACCAACCGCCGAACTGCAACAGTTTATGAGCGATATCAGCAAACAGTCTATTGCACTCACGGAAGAAATGCGCAGCCTGGACAGTCTCCATACAATACTGCCTGATAGTGCATTCCAGCCTAAAGTAGCTGCCTTCCAGAAAAAAGAAAAAGAGTTTGAAAACGGCTTTTTCCTGATGGCCGATAAAACAAAAAATCCTGCTACCGCAGTATTTGCCATCAGCCAGGTAAGAAGCGGGGAAGAGATTGTTGCACACAAACAGGTGATCACCAATCTTGCTACCCGTTTCCCTAAAAACACCCTGGTAAAAAGCATGACAGATAAGATCCTGGAACTGGAAAAGAACCAGGGTGCAGGCGCCACAGGCGGTGATGCAGCCGGTGGTGAAGAACCCTCTGCTGTGAAAGTAGGCCAGGTAGCACCTGACTTCACGCTTCCGGATCCATCCGGCAAAATGATCAGTCTCAGCTCTTTCCGCGGTAAATATGTACTGGTAGATTTCTGGGCCAGCTGGTGCGGTCCATGCCGCCAGGAAAACCCAAATGTGGTAAAAGCTTATCAGCAATACAAAGGAAAAAACTTTACCATCCTCGGCGTATCACTGGATAAAACAAAAGATAAATGGCAGGAAGCCATCAAAGCAGATGGACTGGCCTGGAACCATGTAAGCGATCTCAAATTCTGGGATTCCGCAGTGGTACCTTTATACGGTCTTAACGCTATTCCTACTAATTTCCTGCTGGATCCACAGGGAAAAGTAATTGCCTCCAACCTGAGAGGACCTGCGCTGGAAGCGAAGCTGCAGGAAGTACTGAAATAAGTTATTTATCTCCACAAAAAAACTCACCGGCATTACACCGGTGAGTTTTTTTATTATTATAGGTCCAGGAAAAGTTTAGTATTGCGGATTCTGCGCATTTTTCAATGCCGGATTAGCAGAGATTTCAGTAGCTGGCAGCGGCCAGATAAACCGGTAATCAGCATACTTAATGCTGCCGTAACCAGATGGTGTTACCGGTCTGGTTACCGTGTTATAATTGCTGCCATCATCTTTCAGATCATCGATGATCACCTTTGCAGGGATACCACCGGTTCCATACTTTGCATCCAATGCAAGGCGGGTAATGTCGGGCCAGCGGCGTCCTTCACCCGCAAATTCTACCCTGCGTTCGTCCAGTACCGCCTGGATCATGTCGAGCGGAGCAATGGTGATGCGGTTCGGACTGCCTTCTGGTAAAGAACGGTTGCGAACAGCATTGTATAACTTAAACGACTGTACGATATTTCCTGCACGTGCATATGCCTCTGCTGCATTCAGCAGTACTTCTGCATAACGGATCATCGGCGCCCAGTCGGACTTATTCAGGTAATCGCGGTATTTATAATTGAAGTAGAAGTTCTGCACTGGTTTGCCGCCTGATACAGTCACCTGCTTCACCTGTAATAAAACACGACGCATATCATCGCCTGCCCAGAAAGAGGCGTTGTACAAATTAGGGCTGGTAGCTACCAGTCCGCGGCCTTTCTGGTCAGAAGGGCCAAACATCGCTGCCAGCGCACCATTGGAATTACCGTTGGTGATGGCACTGTTGGCAATAGAGAAAATAGATTCTGTGTTATTATCTGCTTTTGTGAAGGGGCCGTCCGGGCTGTCGGTAAGTTTATAACCTTTCACCGGGCTCACAAATGGCGCGCCTTGATCTGCACCCAACTTGGCTGCTTCTGTGATAACACCCTGCCAATCGGCCATATGGAGCTTAATTCTTGTTTTCAAAGCAATAGCCGCTCCTTTAGTAGCTCTGCTGATAGGATTAGCAGTAGTGGGAAGCAGGTTGGTTTCTGCAAAATCCAGGTCCGCCAATATTTTGGTATAATCCTCTTTTACTGTACCACGGCCTATTTTCAGGGCTTCCTGGATTTGAGCTGGTGTGCTTACAGGCATATCCCTGTAAGGAATCCCAACTTGTGCACCTGCACCATCTGCATATGGGCGGCTGAAATGAATGACTGCTTCATGATGTGCCAGTGCACGCAGAAAACGGGCTTCACCTTCCAGCTGCAACGCCTTACCCTGTGAAATCACGTTATTGGCAGCGGCTTTCCGCACACCATCAATAAGTGTATTGGCCTGGTTGATCAGCGCATAAAGATTTACCCACATCTGGACATTATTGGCAGAAGTAGGGCTGTAACTGCCTTTATAAGTGATATCATAAAACGTAGCCAGGTTCACCATATCCTCTCCACGCATCTCATTTTGCTCAATGGAAGCAGCACCGAAGGGATAACCACGGCCCAGGGTATAATCATCATTATAACTTCCCAGCGCAGCTGTATTATACATACCATTTGCAGCCAGCTCGATAGTGGATGAATCCGAAAATACCGCGTCTTGTGGCAAGGCGTTCTTTGGTGATAATTCGGTGTATTTTGAACAGGACGCAGCACCCAGTGATAACACCAGTAATCCTGCTGCTACTGCTTTCATGCTTCTGTTATATTTATATGCCATTGTATTTCTCATGTTCATTATTTTTTATAATCCTACGTTAATACCAAAAGTATAGCTGCGGGGAACCGGGTTGGTGTTGTAATCCAAACCAGGTTGCGTGTTAGCTCTTGCATCCACATAAGTATTTAACTCAGGATCAAGACCGGAATACTTTGTAATGATAAATGCGTTCTGCACCTGCGCATAAATCCGGATGCTGCTCAGTTTAATTCTTTCCAGCATCGCTTTAGGCAGGGTATAACCCAGGCCGATGTTCTGTGCACGGATAAAGCTGCCATCTTCCAGGAAACGGCTGTTAACATTACCATTCTGCAGGATAAAGTTATCTGCGCCCAGGTACAGTTTAGGAACATCTGTTACCTGGCCAGGAGTAGTCCATCTGTTTAAAACTTCTTTACCGTTGTTCAGGAACTTCTGGTTGTTCAGGCCTTCCTGGCGCGTTACGCTGTATACTTTATTACCGCCGGAGAAAGAAAGGAACAGGTTAAAATCGAACCCTTTGTAATTAACGGTATTGTTCAACCCACCATAATAGGTTGGCGTAGCATTACCGAGGATTTTTTTGTCGGAAGATGATAATGCTTTTGCAGAAGTAGAGATGTCCTCAGGCTTTGAAGCATTATAGGCATAGTAAACACCTTTCGATGCATCGCCCTGTATAATGGAGCCGTCGGCTTTTTTCCAAAGCGGGTTACCATTTGCAGGATTCACACCCATTGACTCGTAACCATAAAAAGCACCCATAGATTCACCTACGCGGGTAATGTTATATGGATAAACGATATCTGCATTATCTACCAGTGCGGTAATTTTATTTTTTACAAAAGAGATGTTGAAGGAAGTGGTCCAGGAGAAATCACCGCGCTGAATATTAGTACTGTTCACTGTTAGCTCATAACCTTTGTTATACATTTTACCCACGTTAGAATAAAATACATTCGGTTTGGTAGCACTTGGAACACCTAATGACGGCGGCAGCGGAGATGCCAGGATCATGTTATCAATATCATTCCTGAAATAATCCGCTGTTACTGTGATCCTGTCGTGGAGTAACCCGAGGTCCAGGCCAATGTTCATTTTTTTACTGGTTTCAAAAGTCAGGTCCGGGTTGTACACCTGGTTGAAAGCAATACCCAGTAAAGATCCGTATAGTGCTGGTTTGTAAGTACCGGCATAAGGGTATGCACCGATATCCACGTTACCTACTTTAGCATAACCGCCACGGATCTTCAGGTTGCTGATCAGGTCGGCGATACCACCTTCCTGGAAGAAACTTTCCTGTGAAGCTCTCCAGCCCACAGAAACGCCTGGCAATGTTACATCCTGTTTGCCGATAGGCAGGGAGGAAATAGCATCTCTGCGGAGCGTGGCAGATACCAGGTAGCGGTCTTTGTAGCTGTAGTTAGCCCGGATAAAGTACGATTGGAATGCGCGCTCCACCAGTGTTCCGCCAACAGTTTGAGTACCGGTGCTATTGTCGATGAGGTTATCAGTACCAAAGAAAGGGCTGATCAGGTTAGTACCCTGCGCATAGAAACTTCTTTCTCTTGTTTTCTGATTTTCGGTTCCAATTACAGCGCCAATATTATGCGCACCGATCGTTTTGTTATAGCTTAAAGTATTTACCCAGTTATAACGGAAACTTGGAATAGACTGCTGGTAGATAAAACCATTGGTACCACGGCCATCACCATGGATAGGGTTCCAGTACTGGTAGTCCTCTCCGCTCATATAGTTTACACCTACCTGCGTTCTCAGGTCAAAATCTTTCAGAATTTTTACGCTGGCAAAAGTATTACCGGTAAAGTTCAGGTTTTTGTTACGGTAGATGTTATGATCCAGTACGTATTTAATGTTGGTATAGTTATCAGCGATAGTGGCTTTATTGGCGCCACTGCCGAGCGTATTGGTGTTGCTCAGGTTATAGGTGCCATCATTCCACTGTGCAGGTACGTTAGGTAAAGCACGGATAGCGTTGGAAAGATTGCTGGAAAGCCCGTTCTGGCTAACGTTCAGGCCATTGTTGGTAATGTGCGAAACACCGGCATTTACGCCTACGGTTACCACATTAAAAGCTTTCTGTTCCAGTTTCAGGCGTACCTGGTACTTGCGCTGATCGTTACCAACCAAAATACCTTTCATATCGGTGTACCCCAAGGAAACGTAGTAGTTGGTTTGATCATTGGCGCCGCTTAGCGACAAAGCATGGTTCTGTTGGAACCCTGTTCTGGTCACTACTTTCTGCCAATCGGTATCATAAAAACCACCATCAGGATTGGGTGTAGGGAAAGCATCCGGTGCAGCTGTTGGCTTGGCGTTCAGCTTTTTCTCGTTAGCGATGGTTACAAATTCATCTGCATTCAGCAGATCAAATAATTTGGAAGGCGTAGCTGCAGCCATCCACATATCGTAGGTGAGGCGTGGCCTGCCGCTTTTACCTCTTTTGGTGGTCACCAGGATAACGCCGTTAGCGGCCCTGGAACCATAGATAGCAGTAGCGGCGCCATCTTTCAGCACTTCCATGCTTTCAATATCATTCGGATTGATATCTCCCAACGGGTTGTTGGAGGTGATGGTGCTCTGGTTGCCGGTGATATAAGGCACTCCGTCAATTACATACAGCGGATCGGTGCCGCTGCTGATACTGTTGGTACCGCGGATGCGGATACGTGCCGGCTGGCCAAGAATACCACTGGAAACGGTAGCCTGTACGCCTGCTACCTGTCCGGATAACTGACGATCGATGCTGGATGCAGCCACATTTTTCAATGTAGCTCCTTTGATGCTGGATACAGAAGCCGTGAGGTTTTTACGCTCAATAGTACCGTAACCAACTACTACCACTTCGCTCAGTCCTTTAAGATCGGCCGACAACTGAGCGTTCACAGTAGATTTGCCGGAAACACTTACCTGTTGGGCAGTATATCCTACAAAAGAAAATTCAATGGCGGCAGCTTTTTCTCCTACACTGAGCTTAAACTCACCATTGGAGGCGGTCATAGTGCCACTGGAAGTACCAACAATTTTTACGGTAACGCCAGGCAACGGAGATCCATCTTTGGAGTCTGTCACCTTACCTGTGATGACCCTGGTTTGGCCAAGCGCCTGCAGCGCGGTAATAGCCGCAAATAACCAGAGAAACAATCCTTTCTTCATAAGCGATTTTGATTTGAAAAAATAAATGTAATACAGACATGGCCCGGCATAGCATGGCCATTTAGCACAAGTGCTATTATTATCTAACAGTAAAGACAAAACGAAACAATTGTATTGCTTTTGCGGCAACCTTCGCAAAGCACAATTCTACATAAGCATTCCAAAACTCATAAGCAATCCTAACATTATAAAAACAAGTGAATAAGCGTACAGTAGTGGCATGCCACTGAATAATCAGATAATTTTATACAGATTGCTGTAAACGGGTTGCCAGGTATTTTCTGCGGTTACAGAAAATACGGTTCCGTTACTGCGTAAACTGCAGGGTGGCAACTATTGAATCTCATTAAATTAGATGGAAAATCTGGCTGTAAGCCGCTCCCCATAAGCAAATATTCCCGTTATAAATTCCCGATAAGCAAAAAAATGTATTCGTTGTTGTTGTATTGTATTACGCTAAAATGAATCTTGATTCCCGATTTTGGCTTCATGAAAATTTTCATGACGGGAGCAAATATAAGTAAACCTTTCAAGTAAAAAATAACATTTTAGGGGGAGTAGAAAATGGGCATAAAAAAAGCGGTTGTCTCAAAAAGAGACAACCGCTTTCTATTATTAGTTAAATGAAGTACTGATTATTGTTTGGTATCCCACCAAACGCGATCAGTAACTTTGGCAGGCTGTTCTGGCTGTGCGTTTGTTTCATTTTCAGATGCTGGATACACCCATCTGCGAGGAACAGTTGTAATACCCTGATAAGCATTCTGTACAACAGTCAGCTTAGGGAAATTGGTTCTGCGCCAGTCGTTGTATGATTCAAGAGACAGGTAGTTAGAGATATATTTCTGTGTCATGATCACCTCGTAAGCATTAGCAGCAGTGAGCTTGCATTTAGCTGCCAAATAGGTCTTAAACGCTGTACTATCTGCGCCAAGTGGTTTCATTCCAAATCTTGTGAAGGTTGCTTCAACTGCACTGTTCAGAATTGGTTGTGCAGCTACAAAACCAGCAGTCAGGAAGGTAGCTTCTGCCTTAATAAACAGTTGTTCATCATATGTAGCCAAATAAACCGATTGATCAGCAGCAGCAAAAAATTTACCTACAGCTGAAAGTGAATCAATATTAATTTGCTCGTCGCCTATTATCCTGCCTCTATAACCGCCTCCCAACAAAGCTGTGTCTACCATTACGGATAATCTGGGATCATTTGTTGATTTCAATAATTGAATGAAAGTAGAGGATACTGCAACACTACCCCATTTATCATTATCAGTAAACTGGGACCAAGGTGCCTGCGCTCCTGATTTGCTTTCGAATTTCACGCCGGGATTATAACTTTCATCTGGGAAAGCTTTTGTCAATGCTGTTAAAGCTGCCTGTGCCTGTGTGGCGGCCACTTTACCAGGTGCATATGTTAAACGTAAAGCAAAACGTGCTTTCAGGAAATAAGCGAAGGCGGTCCATTTTTCAGGGTCAGAAGCATATATCAGATCTTTATCGCCAACTGATGCGGAAGCATCTTCTTTAGCCAGTAGAGCGATAGCATCATCCAACAGCGTATTAATACTGGTATAAATGCTTTCCTGTGAATCATACTTCGGCTTAAAGTTTTCAAAGCCGGTAAATGCTTGTGAATAAGGAATTGCATTCCACAAGTCGGTAGTAACAGCCAGGTTATAAGCCATTAATATTTTTCCCATACCAGCGGCATGTGGATGATTTGCGGTAGTAGCCTGGTCCTGCAGGATCTTCAGGTTATTCAGGATCTGGGGATACATGTCAAAAGACCAGGTATTATCCACATCGGAAGCTGTTACCTTATAAGTATCCCACTCGGGTGCGGGTTGATCATAACCCAATTGTTGGGTCCAGAAAGCGGCGGTTCTGGCAGGATAACCACCCGCAATATTAAATGCAGTAGTTAATTCGGCTCCGCCCACCAACAGGGCGTCAGTTACGTTTGTGGCTGCAGCCGGGTCATTATTTACATCCAGGAATTTTTTACATCCTGAACCCCCTAACATTACACTTCCCGCTATAATGGATATAATTATCTTCTTGTTCATCATTACTCAGTTTAGAAAGTTAACTTCAAAGTTGCATTGTAAGATCTGGTGCTTGGTGAAACGTAATGGTAAAAACCACCGGAGTTACTACCTGCTCCATAAGTGCTCAATTCAGGATCTGAACCGGTAAAGTGTGGGGTGTAGATCCACAGGTTACGACCGGCAACAGAAAATACTGCTGCTTTAAATGGAGTACGTTTTAACAACTTCGGACTAAAATTATAGGCCAGTGTAACATTTCTCAGTTTTACAAAGGTTGCATCCTGGATCAGGTTTTCATAAGTATCACCCCATGCCTGCCAGTAAGCCTGATCAGTTTTAATGGATTTGGTATTTTGCTTACCATCGGCAGTTACACCGTCATATACCATTGATCCGTCGCGGCTGCTGGTAAGACCACTGGTACCGTAGAAGGTCATGTAGTATTCATCAAAGTTGATCACCTGACCACCAAAACGGCCGTCGAAAGTAAACGACAGGTTGATACCTTTATAAGATACGCTGTTGGTTACACCACCAATCCATCTTGGCTGGGTATTACCAATATCAAAGGAAGTTCCATCTTCCTGGGTAGGATAACCATCATCATCGATCAGCAGTTTACCCTGGTCGTTTCTCATGTAACGTGAACCTCTGATAGTACCATAAGGCTGACCGGCCACCAGGTATATACCCGGAGTAGTGAAACCGCCTATCTGGATTGAAGTTACACCCTCTGTCAACTCATTGATCATTGCTTTGTTCCTGGAGTAGTTAGCAGAAATATTCCAGTTGAAATCTTTTGATCTGATTGGATTGGCATTTAAAGTTACTTCCAGACCTTTATTGGTGATCTTACCGGCATTGATTACAGCCTGGGTATAACCGGAACCAGCAGATACTGCTGTCTGGAATATCAGGTCGGTACTAACCTTGTTATAGTAACTTGCTTCCAGACCAATACGGTTGTCCAACCATTTTGTTTCCAGACCCACTTCAAATTCTTTAATTTTCTCTGGTTTCAGGTCAGGATTACCCAACACGTTATTCTTGGAGAAACCATTTACACCGTTGAAAGGAAGATCCAGTGAGCCACGAAGACCATCACCCACTACCGTTTTATTGAAAGGCGTTGCTACCTTGTAAGGAGGTGCGTCATTACCAATGGCGGTGTAAGCAACTCTTACTTTACCAAAAGATAATACTTTGCTGTCTTTTAATCCTTCCAGTTCGGAAAATACAAATGCACCAGTCACAGAAGGGTAGAAGTAGGAATTATTCTTAGCCGGCATGGAAGATGACCAGTCATTTCTACCGGTTAATGTTAAAGATAACATGCGGTTATATTCCAGGATTGCCTGTCCGTAAACACTCACCCTTCTTCTATCGTAGAAAGATTTGGTGGAGGTTACAGATTCTGCACTGGTAATATCATAGAAACCAGGTACGGATAATCCTACACCTTTTGAAAACTGGTCAGTATAATGTTCAGAAATGATATTATTACCTACCATTACGGTCAGATCGAATTTATCAAATTCTTTCCTGGCGGTAGCGTAGAAATCGTGGTTAATTTGCTTGTTGTTAATGATTTCATTGTACATACGACCATTGGGGAAACCACCGAAGGAGCCGATTGCTTCATGAAATACACGTTCATCTGTATAAATATCCGCACCTATTCTTTCCGTTAATGTTAACCAATTCAGTGGATTGTATACCAGGCTGAAGTTAGGAATGAAGCGGGATACATTCAGTTGCAGGCCGGTATTAGCCGCGGTCCAGAAAGGGTTATTAGCACTAACCTTATACATATTCTGTGACTTATCTACCGGGTTCTCATATGGTAACAGGTTGTAACTTACTGGCGCATTGTAAAGGTTAGCCAGGTAAGAAGTACCACCACTACCATTACCTTCCAGCAAGCGGTCGTTACGTGAGTCAATATAACTGATACCAGTAGTCGCAGTTAACTTATCAGTAAGATGGGTAGAGAAATTTGCGTAAAAGGAGTTACGGTAATAGTCGGTACCAGGAGCCACACCTTCCTGTCTTAAAGAAGAGTAGGACATCAGGTAATTTGACTTTTCTGTAGATCCGTTCAGACTGATGTTATTATCCCAGGTAGTACCTGTTTTAAAGAACGCGTCACGTGGATCATATTTAACAGCTGGCTTGCCATCCACCTTTAAGGTATCCATTTTGGCACCCCAGGAACGGGAAGTTTTATTGTTTATTCCATCAAAGAATACGCCGTTGTTACCCTGTGACCAACCGGTCTGAAATTCAGGCAATACCACTTTGTCAATGTTCACACTGGAACCTACTGTCAGGCTGAAAGCTTTACCTTTTAGACCAGCGCCGGTTTTCGTAGTAATGATTACCGCACCACCAGCTGCCCTGGAACCATACAATGCGGTTGCAGAAGCGCCACGGAGAATATTTACTGATTCAATGATGTTCGGATCAATATCAATACCTCTGTTGGGAGTAGTACCTCCTGCCAGAACCGGATCATCGTCAGTGTCACCTGCACCAATCTGGTTGTTATCAATCGGGTTACCGTCCACTACAAAAAGTGGCTGGTTATTTCCGGTTAAAGAGGCCGCACCACGGATAACGATACGGGTACCACCACCGGGAATACCAGAAGTATTACTGATTTGCACACCGGCAATTTTACCCTGCATACCATTCAGGAAGTTTACTTCCTTGGATTGCACGATATCATCACCTTTTACTTCCTGCGTAGTATAACCCAGGGTGCGTTTTTCACGTTTAATACCCAGCGCGGTAACTACTACCTCGCTAAGATCTTTATTGTCGGCGCCAAGAGCCACATTGATAGTGCCTTCGGCCCCAACAGGAATTTCCTTGGAAGCATACCCAATAAAAGAAAAAACAAGCACGGAACCCGCAGGAGCTTCGAGTTTGTAAGTGCCATCGTTGGTGGTTAGGGAACCTTTACCTGTACCTTTAATTCCGACAGATACACCAGGGAGTCCGGAGCCGTCTTTAGCATCCGTAACCTTGCCGCTGATTAATTTTGTTTGTGCATAGGCTTGCACAACACTGATGGCCACGAGCAACCATAAGAGTAGTCCTCTTTTCATAAGCAATTTAGATTTGAAAGATATTGTCAGTTAACTAATAAAAATGGGAGTGCTGTACTCATTTAGCCAAAGGTTATTCCGTAAATCGTTTTCCTCATAACCCATCCTTCCTTATTCGTATTTTCTCAAAGCAAATTCCAGTTTCTCTCCTCTGTTCTCTTCCTAACTATATCAGAAACTGTTTCCGGTATAGATTGAAATGGCGGTTAAATCAACACAAGCACCAACTTAATTAAGATTTTGTTCTTTAGATTCTGTTTTAGATTCTGATACGTATTTGTTAAATATTGTTTAAATTCTACTGCAATATAGGAAATTTAAAAAATACTAGTGCAAAACTGGCTTTTTTTTAAAATATCCGTTCCCGATATATCCAACACCTGCTGGCCTCTGAGGATCACTATTCAACTAATAGTATATTAATTATAATATATAATTAATTACCTTGTATACCTTTTCATTTAAAAAGATGCCTCACCTGGTACTCCTTAAATAAATAATGGGTATCCGGTCCGCTTCTTCTTATCCAGTAGTCTCCGGTGAAATAAAAAAGGTGCCTTCGCTGAAGGCACCTTTCAAATCATATAATAATACTAATTGGAATAACCCTGGTTCTGCACCATATTTGGATTTGCATCCATCTCGGCCTGCGGAATCGGGAAAGCTACACGAAAATCATTCGCTTCTGTAACCCTTGTACTCAGCGCATTAGCATCTTTGATATTACGCTGCCCGTTCTTACGGAACAGATCAGACATACCAAAACCTTCACCCACCAGTTCCAATCTTCTCTGTTTAATAATCTCAGCTTTGATATTGGCCACATCAGTAAATGGATCCAGTCCACGTTTCGCTCTCAGCATATTCACATCATCCGTGGCTTTCTGCAGGTTGCCCAGCTCAGCATAAGCTTCTGCACGATTCAGCAACACCTCACTTATTCTCAGGATCTTTACGTTTACAAGACCCACCTGGCCGGTAGCTTCATTACCTGAAAATTTCATCAGGTAGTTACTGCCATCAAGATTCTCCACCAGTGCATTACGCGCATCTTTTGGATCCAACAGTTCCATAAAGCCATCTGTGAGCCTGATATCTCCATACCCACCTAATTTAGCAGGCACATACATATAACCGAAGTTATTGGAGCCACCGCCATCCGGTGTCAGAAAACGCAGGGAAAAGATTTCTTCAGAACCGGCTGCATCTAAATTAAATGCTTTCGCCACTTCAGACGCTTCATATAAAGGATACTTCCCGATCAGCTTATCTGCCTCGTCAATAGCCAGCTGCCAGTTGCCCTTATACAGGTAAGCACGGCTAAGCAAGGCTGTTGCTGCATCCTTCGTAGCATTAAACACATTCGCGCTGTTGCTCTCAGATTTACCGGCAGGAGCGGTTTGCTGCGCCACTTTCAGATCGCTGATAATAGCCGCGTAAGTTTCAGCCAGCGTACTACGACCAGGCTTGAATGTACCGGGTGCATCCACCGCTTTGGTCACCAGGGTAATCCCGGTGTTAGGCTCATTTACTTTTGCTCCTATATTGGTATATGGTCTTGTGTACCTTCTGGCCAGGTCGAAATTAGCCAGTGCACGCAGAAAATAAGCTTCTCCGCGGATCGCACCGGTTTTTTCTGTTTCAGGCAGTTTATCAATCAGCACATTCGCCTGGTTTACCACCCTGTAAGCATTCAGGAAGGTATTTGTTTGTGGCGCCAGCAGCGGTGTGTAGTTCAATTGGAATTCTGTAATAAACCGGTTGGAGTTCTGGGAAGTAATCTTCATATCATTGCCACCCAGGTCTGTTACGATCATGAAGTCGCGGCCATAATATTCCAGCGCCTGCATACGCTCATACATTCCGTTTGCAAGAATACGTGCATTCCCTTCAGTTACGGCATCACCTTCATTCAATGATGACTGCGGATTCTGATCCAGCTTGGAACAAGCTGAAAACAAACCAGCCGTAGCCAATGCTAATATGGAGAGTTTTGAATATTTCATAATTAAACTAAATTTTTGTTGTTACTTCATTACAATCCCACACTAATACCAAACGTGATCACTCTTGAAGTAGGATAACGGTAAAAATCGGTTCCTGCATTGGTAGTAGCCGGAGATGCAGTGCTGGTCGGAGAAATCGGGTTGGTACTCATATCCGGATCCCATCCTTTATATCCTGTCAGCGTAAATAAGTTCTCTGCTTGTGCATACACTCTTAATCCCTGCATTTTCAATCTGCTTAAAGTGCTTTTTGGAAGATTGTAACCCAGTGAAAGGTTTCTCAAACGCACGTAGGAGATATCTTCCAGGTACCGGGTAGAAGAAGCATTAGAGTTGGTACCATTGCCCCAGATAACTTTTGGTCTGTCAGCAATATCGCCTGGCTTTTCCCAGTGGCTGCCGGCATCTTTTGCCTGATTTCCGGTAGTGTTATTACCATCGCTTTCCAGGAAGGAACGGTTATAGTTGTACGCTTTATTTCCAGCGCTGAATGTGATGAATACAGACAGGTCGAAATCCTTGTAAGAGAATTTATTGGTAAAACCGCCTGTAATTTTAGGCAGCGCCTGGCCAACATATTTTCTCACTGCTGAATTATAATCGGAAGTTGGTTTTCCATCAGCGCCTTCCCAGGTGGCAGCCCCGGTAGCAGGATCAACGCCCGCCCACACCGGCATGTACCAGGAGCCAAATGGCATACCTACTTCAATCCGCTGGCGGGAACCTGCCGGGATAAATTGCTGGCCGCCCAGTGACAGTACCCTGTTTTTCAGCGTAGCAAAATTCAGATCTGAAGTCCACTGGAAGTTTTTAGTAGACACCGGGATACCACCCACTGTTACTTCAAAGCCCTGGTTCAGCATCTTACCCACGTTCATCGTCATTACATCAAAACCGCTGGTCATAGATAATGGCAGCTGCATCAGTAATGCGGAAGAGCGCTTGTCGTAATATCCTACGCTACCGTATAAACGTTTTTTCAGCACACTGATATCCAGTCCAACATCATACAGGTTTTGTTTTTCCCAGCTCAATGCCATGTTGCCTGGTTGCTTCAGATAAGCAACTGATCCGCCATCATAAGCGCCCACGAGGCTGTACAGCGGCTGATAAGGATAATCGCCCAAACCTTCTGCGTTACCCATGATACCATAGCTGGAACGCAGTTTCAGGTCGTTCAGCCAGGATATATTTTTAGTAAATTCCTCTTCTGTAATACGCCATGCAGCACCTACTGAGTAGAAGTTACCATAACGGTTGTCTTTAGGGAAACGGGAAGAACCGTCTCTTCTGAAACTACCGCTTAAGAAATACTTTGATTTATAGTCATAATCTGCTTTCGCGAGTATACCCTGGAAAGCGTAGGAGGTTTCATCACCAGCCATGTCGAAATACTGGGAACCCGCGTCCGGCACCTGTGCCTGGCCATTAGGGAAACCATTCTTTGCACTATAGTTCCACACACGGTTCTGGAAGGAGTATTCATTACCTGCCAGTAAGCGGATACTATGATCTTTACCCAGGTTGAAATTATAAGTCAGCAATTGCTGGGTAGTATACAATGCCATGTTGGTATTCACGTTATACAGGTAACCGCCATAGTTACGTCCATCGTAAGAATCCGGAGATGTCCATTGCTTTTCACGGATGTTGGTCAACTCGGCATTACCCTTCACTACGAAACGTAACCCGTCAATAATGTTGTAGCCCAATGCAGCATTAAAAACTGTTTGGGTATTATTGCTCCTGTTGTAGTTACTGTTCACCGTGCTCACGAAGTTGCCTCCACGTAAAACCGGGCGGTAGGAGGAGGGGATATCTGCGAAACCAGCCCAGGAAGTAGTGCCTGGCTGTCCGGCAGTATATCCGTTATAGGGGTTTCCGTTCTCATCACGGGAAGGGATAAACGGAGAATTTGCCAGCGCACCCATCAATGGTGAAGAGTAACTGTTACCTGCGCTTGCACTTCTTTGATCTGTGTAGCTGCCGTTCACCTTTACGCTCAGGTCAAATTTCTCATTGAATTTATGATCCACGTTCAAACGGCCACTGTACCGGCTGAAGTCGGAGCCAATCAGGATACCCTGCTGCTTGAAATAATCGCCGGAAGCATAGAACTGTGTCTTTTCATTTCCGCCGCCTGCGTTGATACCATAAGATTGGGTTTTACCGGTGCGGAAGGCCTCGTCTATCCAGTTGGTATTGATATTTGCCAGGCTGTTCGGACGATTAGCCAGGATCTGTTCTGCAGTGAAAAGCGGTGTGCCATCTTTCTTGGTCGCATTCTTCATCGCCTCGCGCTGATAAGCCAGCAGTTCAGTGGAATTCATCATGTCAATCCCGTGCGACAGGTCCTGGAAACCATACTTGGCATTGAAATTAATTCTGCTCTGGCCTTTCTTCCCCGTTTTGGTGGTAATAACTACCACACCGTTAGAACCGCGGGAACCATACAATGAAGTTGCAGACGCATCTTTCAGGATGGTCACGTTTTCAATGTCGGCAGGGTTCAGGTTCGCAATTACATCCTGGGAAGGAGTATTCTGGGTAAAATCCCCGGAGGAAATGATTACCCCATCCACTACATACAGTGGGCTGTTGCTCGCTGAAATAGAGCCGATACCACGGATACGTACCTCCGTTTTCGCGCCAGGCTGACCGGAGTTAGTTGATACGGCAACGCCAGGCGCATTACCCTGGAGCATCTGGTTTACATCAGGCAACGCAACGTTGTTGATCTTTGCACCATTGATACTGGATGCCGCGATGGTGGAGTTGATCTTCTTCTCCATCGTGTAACCCGTTACCACTACTTCATCCAGACTTTTGGAATCTGTTTTCAGTTTTACGTTCAATGTGGCAGCAGTACCCACCGGTACTTCTTTGGCCTCATACCCGATAAATGATACGATCAATGTGGCATTTGCATCTACCTGGATAGTGTAAGCCCCTTCCGGATTTGTGACGGTTCCTTTTGCGGTGCCCTTAATCTGGATGTTGGCACCCGGAATAGCTGAGTCATCTGTGGCATCAGTGACTCTCCCTGTTACTGTGCGGCTTTGCGCATAGACTTGCCCGCCCAGAAATAGCACGGACAAGAGGAGAAATAATACTTTCCTCATAAGCATGATTTTGTTTCCTTAACCTTAAAAAATAATCATCATTATCAAGGCCATACGCCTTAATTCAATTGGTTCCCGTTAAATAAGCAGTTTGGTGAAATTGTAATTGGATACTTAAAGCTGGAGCAGGTATAACGGTACAGTGATATTGACCAAATTAAACAATTGAGCAGTTCTATTGCGATTTATTCAATGAATAACCAGCAGAAGCAGTCAACTTCTTCCTCATAAGCAGTTTCCTTAGCAAATTTTCAACCAGCCTCAAATATAATAATTCTTAACAAAAAGTTAAGCTTGGAAAGTTCCCGATAACGTTTGGATAACATCTTTTTAACATCTCATTAACATATAATTATTACAAGTTATCTGTAAGGGCATAAAAATAAACAAGCGGCAAGAATACCGCCTGTGCTCATCAACCAAAATCTAAATCGAGATTAAAGTTGCCCCGCATAAATGCGGGGCGAATATTTTTTATCAGGAAAGGGTAAGCGGATATGTTTTTAACAACTCCAGCAATACCGTAAAGAGATCATCATTACGATGATTAAAGCGGTATTCACACTCTTTCAGATGTAAATAGGCAGTATTCCGGTTCAGCCCCTTGAACTTAGCCAGGCGGTGCTTGGTTAGTCCCCAGAAAGCATCTACATCATCCATCTGATGCGTATCAGAAGTCTGACCCAGCCTGTATAAACGGTACTGACCCAAATCCACCAACCCGTTGAACCGGCGCAAACGTTCTGTAGCCACCTGCGTTTCCAATACGGAACGACCGCGGGTAGCCGCATGAATCATAGACCGACTTACGTCTGGAAGAATTTCGGTGTGTAACCTGTCTGAGGATCTGCAGATGCCGAAGATTACGGGCTTAACAATCCGGTCTACTTCCGGTTTTACCGCCACCAGCGTGTCGCTGTCGTGGTCGGAATTAAGGTCACTTTGCCGGGGTTCATACGTTAACACGGGAACAGGCACAGGATGCTGCGTTTCACAGTATCGCGCAATCTGGTGTCGTAGCTTCTTCAGGTAGCTGTTAATAGTTACCCTGCTTACACCGCTGATATTCGCTATCTGGGTCGCAGTAAGATCATCGGCAAACAGCCGCAGGATCTCCTTAAATTTGCGCTCGGATAAATGAGCGCCCTTTAAGTACTTATTTTTCATGAACTATGTGGTTAGAATGGCGTACTAAACCTCATACTTTTTCATTATAATCCCACCCCTTTTTTTACAAGCGGCTATAAGTGTATGTGAATGCTGTCCACTAGATCATTTCAGCTTCTTTTTTTGTCCATTTTAGCTAAATATTTAGCATCCACTGCAGTTTGCCGGCACTAAAAAGCCACCGCGGCAACCAGCAGCATGAAAAACATGCCCTGCTTGACCCGGTGGCTCATATGATTGTCTTTATAAACTATTCCTGATCGCTGATCCCCAGCTCCTTTATGTCAATGTCCTCCTCCTCGTCCAACGGCTTCCACAGCTCTTTCTTCTTCGCTTTCTTCAACAATGCCTTTTCCATCCACAACAGTAAAGCCGGCAAAATAGTCAGATTCGTAACCATTGCCACCACCAGGGTCAGGGAAGTAAGCCAGCCCAATGCCTTTGTACCACCAAATCCCGAGAAACTGAAAATCATAAAGCCGGCAAACAGGATAGCAGAGGTATAAATAATACTCAGCCCGGTTTCATGGATCGTTTGCTTCACCGTAGCACTGATGTCAAAATCATGCCGCGGCAACTCCTGCTTAAAATTAACCAGGAAACGGATGGTAACGTCGATGGCTATACCAAGCGCTACACTAAACACCAATACCGTAGATGGTTTCAACGGAACGCCTACCCATCCCATCACACCGGCGGTAACCACCAGTGGAATCACGTTCGGGATCAATGATATGATCAGCATCCTCCAGGAACGGAACAGGTACAGCATACAAAGCATAATCAACACAAAAGCCAGGATAATACTCTCCATCAGCCCGTTAATAATGAAACGGGTACCTTCCTGGAAAATCACACTGGTGCCGGTAAAAGTTACTTTGTAATGCGCTGTATCAAAAATAGCAGTTACCTGCGGTTGCAATGAATCCAGCAACAACGGCAGCTTCTGCGATCCTACATCCTTCATATTTACACTCAACCTGGCCACCTGCCTGGTGCTGTCCATAAAGGAAGAAACCAGTTTGGAGAAAGTAGAAGCGGGTCCGGCAGTATTCCCACCCTTCATGCGCAGGTAAGGCGCCAGGAAGCCCAGATCAAACTGGTTGGGTACCGCAAAGTTGGAGCTGTCCCCGTTATAATATGCCTGCTTGGCAAACTTAATACCCTCTACTACCGACAATGGACGGCCAAAATCAGGCTGCGCAGCAATCAACTGTGTCAGTTCATCCAACTTATTCAGCGTCTGCAGGTTTATTACACCATTCTTCTTTTTCGTATCCACCGCAATTTCCAGTGGCATTACCCCTTTGAAATTCGTTTCCAGGAATTTCAGATCCGTATACAATTTATCAGTATGCGGAATATCGTCCAGCATATAGCCCACAGACTGCAAGCGCCCCATTCCCACAATGGCCGCTATCACCAGCACCAAACTTACTCCGTACACCCATGGGCGGTATTTAAACACCAGCGTGGTCAGGAAATCAAGTATCGCCCCAAAGAACCGGTTATCCAGGTAAGTAGTATGCTTGCTCTTAGGCGCAGGTAAATAACTTAAAACAGAGGGCAGGAAAATAAAAGAGATCAGGAAGATGAACATGATATTCAACCCTGCTACTACACCAAACTCTTTCAGGATGGCACTGTTTGTGAAACAGAACACCCCAAAACCAATGGCAGCTGTAAGATTGGTAAACAGGGTCACTATCCCCATCCGCTGTATCATATGCACCAAAGCCCGTGTTTTATTGGCATCCTTGGCGTATTCTGTATGGTATTTACTCAGGAAGTATACACAGTTGGGAATCCCTATCACTACTATTAACGAAGGTATAAGCCCGGTAAGTAATGTAATTTTATATCCCATCAGTACGATGGTAGCCACTGACCAGATTACACCGATAGCCACTACAATCATGGACATCAGTACCGCGCCAAATGAACGGAAAAACAGGAACAGGATCAAAGCAGTTAACACGAAAGAGATTTTCAGAAACAGCTTCAGCTCATCCGCTACCTTAACGGCCATGGCTGTACGAATAAGCGGCAGCCCACTCAGGCGTACTTCTGTATGCTGCTTTTCCTGGAAGGCATTGGCCAGCTTCGTAATTTCATTTACTACAGCCGTACGTTTCGGGGAATTAAATACATCCTTGTTCACATAAATAGCCATGAGGTAAGCATGGGTATCGGGGTTGTATAGCAGTCCTTTGTAAAAAAGGAGGGTGTGGAAAACACGGGATAAACTATCGATTACCACCTGGTTGGTCAGATCCCCCTGGAAAAGTAAATTAGCCTCCAGCTTCTGTGTGCTGTCGTTCTTCACCAGGTTGATAGCCATCGGCACACTCATAATATTCTCCACTGCAAAAACATTCTTCATGTCCTTGTTCAGCTGAACATAGTCCTTGAAAAAATCTGCCTGGAAAAATTTATCTGTTTGCACGGCAAGCATCAGCACATTACCATCTCCGCCAAATCTCTTCTTAAAATCCTGGTACTCAAGAAATTTAGGATTATCATGGGGTATAGTGGCCACGTAGTCGTATGACATTTGTACCTTGCTGGCAAAATAACCCATCACGCCGGTACCGGCAAGCAGTAGAACAAGAAGCAATAATCGATATTTTAGCACAAAGCCTGCTAAACGTTGCCACATAAGGATTTCCTTTTTAGTAATGGGCGTAAAGGTAATTAAAATAGCTATTAGCTGTTAACAGGCAGCGATGAGCTGACTCCTTTTAGCTGCCAGCTGTTAGGTTTTAGCTTTTAGCCGTTCAATCCCTTCGTTTGTGTAACTTGCATTCCGGTTTCTTTCACTAACTGCTAACAGCAAAAGCCAGGAAAAATTGCTTCACAAAACACGCGGCATCGTATTACGCACGGTAAAGTATGGCGACACTAGCCTGATCGTGAGTATATTTACTGAACTCTTCGGGGTACAATCGTATATGGTAAACGGCGCCCGTTCCTCCAAACCCAAAGCTGCCAAAGGAAATCTGCTGCAGCCGGGTAATATCCTGGAACTGGTGGTATATCACAACGAAATCAAAAACCTTCAACGCATTTCCGAATACAAACTGGGATATCTGTACAACTCCGTACACCTTAATGTGGTAAAAAATACGGTAGCCCTTTACATGATAGAGCTCCTCCAGAAATGCCTGAAGCAACCGGAGCAACAAACCGATCTCTATTTCTTTACAGAAAATATCCTGCAACTGCTGGACGTCTCCGGCCTGCCGGTGGTGGCAAACCTGCCTTTGTACTTTACGCTGAAAATGGGAGAGCACCTGGGTTTCCGGCTCAATGGCAGATTTTCTGAGTACACCCCTTACCTGGATTTACAGGAAGGTACCTTTTCCGATCTGCCACCACATCACGCCAATCACCTTGATACACAGAGCAGCGAATTAACAGACCAGCTGTTTCAATGCACGGCAGTAGAGCACCTGGCGGCGATTACAATGAATAAAGAAAGAAGAAGAAAATTACTGTATGCGTACCTGGAGTTTTTCCGGCTACACTTACCTGATTTTACAGAGATGCATTCCCCGCCTATTTTACACGAGATCCTGGATGCCTGATCTGCTGACCAAGCCTGGCGGCCTTCGCTCCCTCTTCGGTGAAGAATTTCAGATCCACCGTATTCCCATCAAAAACAGCGTAGGAAAAATAATTCAGCCAGTCACCCAGGTTGATATACCTGCTGTCGCCGGGTAATGGAATATCGAGGGGCAGATGCCGGTGCCCGTAGATGAAATAATCGAAATGTTCTTTTTGCAGTATTTCTTTACTGTAAATGGCCAGCCACTCATTTTCCGTTCCAAGGAAATGCTCCAGCTCCTGCCCGGTGGCAGAGCGGCTTTTGCGGCTGAAATAATTGGCAAGGGCAATGCCCCAGGCCGGGTGGATAGCAGAAAACATCCACCGGCAAAACGGGTTTCTGAATACTTTTTTCAGCATCTTATAACCATGATCACCCGGGCCTAAGCCATCACCATGACCGATATAAAACCGTTTATTGCCAATGGTATAGGTTTGCGGCTCATAATAAACCGGGATGTTCAGCTCTTCCTCAAAATACCCGTCCATCCACATATCATGGTTACCAATAAAAATAGAAATACCGATTCCTTTGTCGCTTAGCGCGGCCAGCTTTCCCAAAATGCGGGTATATCCTTTGGGGATAACATGCTTGTATTCAAACCAGAAATCAAAAATATCACCTACCAGGAAAATATGCTGCGCATCAGATTCCACCTGCTCCAGCCATTGCAAAAGCAGCTTTTCACGCTCCCTGCTGGCGGCAGGATTGGGAGCGCCAAGATGAAAATCTGAGGCAAAATATATTTTCTTATTGGCCGGTAATGCAATATCCATTCTTAAAATTATGAAGCTTTTAGCTTTTAACGGTTAGCCTTCAGTGGAAGAAGCGATACATCGCTCCGGTACTGAAAGTTAACAGCTAAAGACTAAAAGCCATTTATTTATTCGTCTACTAAAAATACGTATACTTCTTTGGGACCATGGATCCCTACTACCAGTGTTTTCTCGATATCAGCGGTACGACTGGGCCCTGTTGCAAAAGATATGGCTGATGGGATATCGTTACCATATTTATCTTTCAGCTTATTAAGCGCATCCTTCAGGTCAAATACCAACTGGTGCGTGTAGGCTACCACGATATGCACAGGCGCATATACCGGTAATGCTCTGCCACTGGGTTGTGCGGAACTCAGCACCAATGTTCCGGTGCGGGCTACCAGGTATTCACAATCCGTGATGGCGGCATCTGCTTCGTGCATGGTCCCCTGGTTGAGTACAGGTAAATCCTGCTGGTGGATTGTTTTCAGCAGGGCAGGTGTCTGGCAAAACACATTGTGCCATTCTTTGTGTTCACAAAGCGCACGAAGGCTTTCCATCAACTCACCTTTTCCTGTACAGTAAACAAACTTTCCCTGCAACCGGGTAAATTCTTCTGCAAACTTTAATTCCAGGCTCTCATTCTCGGTTCTGAAAACAGACGAGTTGCCCTCCGAATTCGGGAAGGGCAACTGTACTGACTGACTTAACGCATTCCGTACTCTCTTCAGAATATTTTCCTTAGCAGGAGAAATCTTCATATCACTATTTACGCATTAGCTGGTGATGGAGAAGGATTGATGATATCTGACGGATGTACTCCTTCAGTAGGAGCGCCTTCTTTACCCAGCTGGTGTTCTTTGTGGGTATCGTAAGGACGTTTACCGATCAATCTTTCCAGGTCGGCCTGGTATAAAACTTCTTTTTTCAGCAGTTCTTCTGCCAGTGCCTTTACCTGATCCATTTTGGATGTGAGCAGGTCTTTAGTTCTGATATAAGCGGTGGCAATCAGTTTCCTTACTTCATCATCAATCATCTTGGATGTTTCTTCTGAGTAAGGTTTGGTAAATGACTGATCACTGTTTGGATCGTAGAAAGATACGTTACCAACTTTATCGTTCATACCATACACGGTTACCATTGCATACGCCATACGGGTAATTACCTGCAGGTCGTTTTGTGCGCCGGTAGAAATTTTACCGAAAACCAATTCCTCTACCGCACGGCCACCAAGGGTCATGCAGATATCATCGAGCAACTGTTCGGTGTTGTACAGATATTGTTCCTTCGGAAGATATTGTGCATAACCAAGCGCAGCTACACCACGGGGAACGATGGTTACTTTCACCAGCGGGTTAGCATGTTCCAGGTGCCAGCCACAAATAGCGTGACCTGCTTCGTGGTAAGCAATTACTTCTTTTTCTTCCGGAGAGATGATTTTGTTTTTCTTTTCCAGACCACCAATTACACGATCAATCGCGTCATTGAAGTCGTCCATTTCCACCTGTGTTTTGCCTTTACGCGCAGCAATCAGTGCCGCCTCGTTACAAACGTTGGCGATATCCGCACCGGCGAAGCCTGGCGTCATGGAAGCCAGTTTTTTCACGTCCAGGTTGGGAGAAGTTTTGATAGGCTTTAAGTGCACTTCAAAAATAGTTTCTCTTCCAGCCAGATCCGGCTTATCGATAGAGATCTGACGATCGAAACGGCCCGGGCGCAGTAAAGCGCTGTCCAGTACATCAGGGCGGTTGGTCGCAGCCAGGATAATGATACCACTGTCTGTTCCGAAACCATCCATTTCTACCAGTAACTGGTTCAGGGTGTTTTCACGTTCGTCGTTACTCATCATTACGTTCTTGCCTCTGGCACGGCCGATAGCATCAATTTCATCGATAAAGATGATACATGGCGCTTTTTCACGGGCTTGCTTAAACAGGTCACGTACACGACTGGCACCCACTCCCACAAACAATTCCACAAAGTCGGAACCGGACATGGAGAAGAAAGGCACCTGAGCCTCGCCTGCCATTGCCTTTGCCAGGAGGGTTTTACCGGTACCCGGAGGGCCTACCAGCAGGGCGCCTTTGGGGATTTTACCTCCAAGGGCGGTATATTTTTTAGGATTCTTCAGGAAATCCACAATTTCCATTACTTCCACCTTCGCTTCGTCCAAACCGGCTACATCGTTGAACGTAATATTCACACGGGTACCTTTGTCGAACAGTGTAGCTTTCGATTTACCAATATTGAAGATGCCGCCCGGACCACCACTGCCACCGGCAGGACCGCCCATCTTACGCATCAGCAATATCCACAAACCAATGATCAGGATAATTGGTAACAGCAACTGGAAAATAGGCTCAAACCAGCTCTGACGCTCATCATAAGAGATCTTTACCTGGTTTTCTACCGGAACACCTTCCTGTGCTTTATCTATATCCTTTTTGAAACTTTCTTCGCTACCAATTGAAAAACGGAAGTGAGGACCGGGGTTCTCTCCACCAAATTTACTTTTGTTAACGTCTTTAAACTTGGCCTCTTTCAGATGGTCATGTTTTATGTAGACTTCTACATATTTTTTATTTACGACAACCAGCTTATCAACATCTCCCGGTTTCAGGTAATCCACCTGAAATTCCTGGAAACTGATTTCTTTGGTTGGGGATCTCAAATCAAAAAAGTTCATTGCGAGCAGGGCCACGCCAATAAAGGCATATACCCAGTATATATTGAACTTCGGTCCTTTCTTAGGTGATTTCTCCGAACCCTTGTTGAAGTTATTGCCTCCTTTTTCCATAATCTTACGCTCCTTTACGGATGTTTATTGCAATCAGAATAATATGAATAATTAAATTCTAAAACAACTGTTTTGTTTAGCTTTCTGTGTGGTCCATCCTGTCCGCGTCGCTCCACATTTCTTCCAGATTATAGAACTTCCTGTTTTCAGGCTGGAAAATGTGAACTACTACATTCACATAATCAACCAGAACCCAGTTTTGAGAACTAAATCCTTCGTGTTTGTACGGTTCCTCTGAAGTATGCTTCTCCACCTCCTCTGACACATAATCAGCAATGGCTTTCACCTGGGTGCCGGAATTGGCTTCACATATTATAAAGAAATCGGCCACGGCTTCAGGAATCTGGCGTAGATCCAGGGACACAATATTTTCCCCCTTCTTATCCTGTATGGCCTTTATGATGGTGGTAAAAATTTCACTTTCTCTGGTCAGGCGTTGCTGCGCCTTCTTTCTCGTGCTCAGAACGGTTAAGGGTGCCAATAAATCTCGTTTTTGTTAAAAATAATCTTTAATTGTCAAAGTTACTAAACAAGCAGTAATATAAGATGTTTAATATCCGCCGCGGGGGGCCTGAAAATGTTAATTAAATAATAAAATGAATTACTTTTCGGGCCGGATACAGACTAAAAAAGATTCATGTGATAGGACACCCGTTTTATATATTAGACGAAATAGACAGCACCAATAACTATGCCATGGAGCAGGTAAATTCCCGCCAGGTGACATCAGGCACAGCCTGGTTTACCAGCAACCAAACAGCCGGAAAAGGAACCCGCGGGAAACAATGGCTCGCCCAACCCGGAGATATCAGCGCTCTCACAATTGCTCTCCAACCGGCTATGTTACCGCTTTCAAGACAGTTTATGCTCAGCGTGGCAGTCGCCCTCGGAACCACCGATTTCTTCACTTCCTATGCCGGTGATGAAACAATCATCAAATGGCCAAACGATATTTACTGGCGTGACAGAAAGGCAGGAGGCATCCTGATTGAGAATGTATTGCGTGGAAATATATGGCAATATGCCATTATCGGGATCGGACTCAACATTAACCAGGCTTCCTTCCCGCCCGACCTGCCCAATGCCGTTTCCCTCAGGCAAATTACCGGCAAGTCCCGTGAGGCGGAAACCCTGGCAAGAGAACTCTGCACTTTCCTCGATAAAAGGATCCGTCAACTGCAACCCGCCATTTATGAAACGCTGCTTGCTGAATACACCTCCCGGTTGTTCCGCTGGCAACAATCAGGGTTATACCGGAAAGACGGGGAAATTTTTGAAGGCATCATCCGCGATGTATTGCCCGACGGCCATCTCTGCCTGGAGAAAAACGGCGAAATATTACAACTTGGCTTTGGCGAAGTGGAGTTTATTGTTACCCGGTAACCGGGTTACTTCCGGGAGTAAACGTTTTGCTCTTCATGCAAAGCCCGCTTCAGCGCTGCCGGCAATTCCGGCGAAAGGTCCGACAACAGCCAGGCGCCGGCGCCCCATAAGTATTCCCTGGACAAGGTATCTTTCATTACACAGGTTTGCTGCAACCGGCCTATCATTTTCATATAGGCGCCTTCCGGCTTCTTACCGATTTTAACAATGTAACGGATGGTGTCCATCTCCCTGAACCAAAAAACGTAATCCGCATCCATTGCATTGGCCAATGGAATATTCCTGCCCCTGTTATAGTAATTCAAAGCACCGGCCTCGCCGTAGTTGTCGCAGATCAGCAAGGTGTAACGTTTATCCGCGTCCGGCACCTGCTGCCACGTTTGCCACGACATATCCGCCAGTTCCCTCCAGCCAAGCATATCCGCAAAGTCCTGGGGAAGGGTATGATCTTCCCCGTCTTCCCAGCGCAATAAACCCAGCGCCTGGAACTTGCCCGCCTTTTCACGGATCTTAACAGGCTTCATTACCGGGAAAATAACGTTCGCCAGCAGTCCAAAAGGCACTACAATCAGGGCCACCCAGAGCAAACGCAGGTAACGCGTCCAGTCGTGCGTGAAAATCCGCTCCCAATAAACACTCCCGAAAGCCAGTAATACCGGGTATAAACCAACCGAATAATAACTTTTTGCCCGGAAATAGGTAAACAATAACATGGTTAGTGCGTAAATGCCGATTATCACCCGGTAAGATCGGAACGACGGCGAAATAATTAACCCTATAACCGCCGCCACCACAATAAAAGCACCACCCACAAAGAACTTTAACTGATCTCCCAAAAAAGAAACCCGGCTTACATGTACCAGCTGGCTTTCACTTAATTCCTTCATATGATGCAATACCGGTATGCCATGCTGCAACTGCCAGATGATGTTTGGAGAAATGATCACCACGGCTATTCCCATTCCTGCATACAGGTATTTATTCCTGAACACTTTCCGGTGTGCGGACAGCAGCAGTGCCACCACCATCCCCAATACGAGGAAAAATAATATTGTACTTGTTAAGCACGCCCACACCCGTAACCACGCCCATCCACAACAACCATTTGTTCTCCTGTGTTTGCAGAAACTGCATCAGGCACCAGAACAAGGCCGTCCACGCCAGGATATCAAAAGAATTGGGCTGATACAGTATGTTCATGCGGGACAAGCCTGAACATAAAAATGCAAGCGCCGCCAATACCTGCGCAAACCAGCCGCCACCCAGCTTTTCCACCATTTTCCACATCAGCACCATCGTGAGCGCACCATACAACGCAGGAAAAAATTTCACCCAAAAAAAATTATTCCCCAACCATTGTATCAGTAAAGAATTAAAGGCAGTAAGCGGCGGCACCGATAAGTATCCTGCTGCCAGATGATTGGCCATATCCAGGTGTAGGTATTCATCCCGGTGAAGCTCGTAATACGGGCTCAATACTGCATATTGAAAAACCATCTTTATAATAATGAATGATAATAACAACCATAAAGAAGTGGGGCGATACCCTGGTTGTCCGGCAGTGGGATGTATCATATGCGGTGACAAAAAAAATTTTAATCATTAAAAAAAACGGAAATACCTGCTGATGTTGCAATGTATTTCCGTTATAGATTTTAAAATTTCTTGTTCAGTGGCATATGTGGCAGGCTGCTCTACATAGCGATCATCAGGGCTTGATGATAACAAGATTTTGGTTGATAAAGGCGTTAACAAATTGTGAAATTTTTTCTGATTAATCAAAAATGAAATTGCAACTATGTTTCATTTACGAAAACAAGTCCCTGTCAGCAAGGCTTTACATGGATTTCAAACCAGTAAAAGTTAACATACCCGCAAGAAGTACTGAAAGATTTTAACATAGAATTGTTTAAATTTGGTGTATGCCTTCAAGTAAAAACAACTCCATTACACTCAGGACCTTCAATGACTTCAACGACGATCTGCTATTATACACGCAAAAGGAGGTAACTCCCAAAGCGCCGTTAAATGGTAGTTTTACAGTACATGAAAGATCTGATTGCCCTTGCGTGGATGAAGTGAGAGCCAGCAGACGGGACTATTATAAGATCAGTTTCTTTACCAAAGGTTCCGGCATTTTCACCCTCGGTGATAGCCGTTACGAGATCGATAGTCCTGCTTTACTTTTTATTAATCCATACGAATTAAAAACATGGCAGCCCACCTCGGAAGAACAGGAAGGGTATAACTGCCTGTTCACCGACCTGTTGTTTGAAGCACAGCCCAATCACCAGGAAAACCTGTTACAACACCCGCTTTTACAGATGGGCGCAAAAGCGGTATTCACTTTAACAAATGAACAGGTCGATTATCTCGAGTCCATTTTCAGACAACTGGTAAAAGAATACCGGGAGAATGCCGCCTTTAAACAGGAAGCGATTCTTATTTACCTGAAATTGCTGATGCTGGAAGGAAAACGCCTGTCTGCCCAGGTAAACGAACCCAAACGGCAGCTAACAGCCGCACAGGCGCTTGCTCATCGCTTTACAGACAAGCTGGAAAAACAATTCCCGATCGAATTTACGCATAACCAGTTGTCACTGAAAACTGCCAAGGAATTTGCACAGGTATTAAATACACATCCCAATCATTTAAATGCGTGTGTGAAACAGGCTACCGGTCGTACCGTGAGCGAACATATCCGGCAAAGAATGCTGCTGGAAGCGCGCCTGTTACTCATGCATACTGACTGGCAGATTGCTGAAATTGCCTGGTGCCTGGGATTTGAAGATCCTGGTAACTTTACGCATTTCTTTAAAAATCATAGCGGCGTTTCTCCACATCTCTACCGGGCGCAGTAATGCTTGATTTTTGCAATTAATACTTTGCTTCTTACAATTCCGGAACCTGTACCTGCATGTAAATTTGTATCACTAAAAATTTTAACAATGCAGTACAGAAAACTAGGTAAAACAGGCGAATCAATTTCCGCAATAGGACTGGGTTGCATGGGCATGTCATTTGCATACGGCAATGCACAGGATTTTAATGAAACAGAATCACTGGCTACGCTGGAGCTGGCACTCGATCTGGGCATTAACTTCTGGGATACCGCAGATATGTATGGTCAGGGTGCCAACGAAATCCTGCTGTCAAAAATTCTCGCTACTAAAAGAGATAAAGTTTTCCTCGCTACTAAATTCGGATTCAGATTCAATGAAGATGGCACCAACTATTTCGATGGTTCCCCGAAGTATATGAAACAAGCAGTGGAAGACAGTTTGAAAAGACTGAAGGTAGATGTGATTGATCTTTATTACACCCACCGGATAGATGAAAATATCCCTGTAGAAGAAACAGTAGGCGCTATGGCTCAACTGGTAAAAGAAGGCAAGGTGCGCTATCTCGGATTATCAGAAGCTGGTGTGGAGTCTATTAAAAGAGCCTACGCGGTTCATCCCATTGCTGCGCTGCAATCAGAATACTCCTTGTTTACCCGCGATGTGGAAGATGGCATTTTGGCCACTACCCGCAACCTTGGCATCACCCTGGTAGCCTACAGCCCACTGGGAAGAGGCCTTTCCACCGGCGCCATCAACAACACCGATGTTTTGAAAGATGGTGATTTCCGCAAAAACCTGCCCCGGTTCCAGGGAGAAAATTTTGAGCAGAACTTACAAACGGTGAATGCATTGGAAACTTTTGCCAAAGAAAAAGGTATTACCGCTGCCCAGTTATCGCTGGGATGGTTGTTGGCACAAGGCGAAGATATCGTGCCTATTCCAGGAACAAAACGCAGAAAATACCTGCAGGAAAATGCCGCCGCAGCGGAGGTGAATTTATCCTCAGATGACCTGGCAGCCATCGATAGCATCTTACGCGATAACGCCATCGCCGGCACGCGGTATACACCAGGGGGAATGCGCCTGGTGAACAGGTAGGACGCGAATTTTGTCTTTCTCGCTGATTACGCTGATTATAATGATTTTCTTGATTTTTACTTTTGGATTTTTACTGATTTTCTTAAAAATTGATATAATTAAGGGAGATAAAAGCGAATATATCCGCTTCTATCTCCCTTAATCCTTTATAAAATCCAAAAGTAAAAATCAAGAAAATCATTATAATCAGCGTAATCAGCGAGAAAGACAAAATCCGCTGTATTACTTAGTACGCTTATATCCCCAATCCAGCAACCATTTCACAACTTTCTCCTTGTAGTCGCCCTGAATCAGGATTTCACCGTCTTTCACGCTGCCACCGGTGCCGCATTTCGTTTTAAGTTCTTTACCGAGCTTCTCAATATCTTCCTCTTTACCAACAAAACCGGTAATAAGGGTAACTACTTTACCGGCACGTTGTTTTTTATCTAATGTTACTCTCAGGATTTGTTCTGCAGGTGCAAGTGTTACTGCTGCTTCCTCTTGCTCCGGCTCCAATGAGAAGTTTGGATCGGTGGAATACACGATTCCATTGCCTGGTGTATTTTTCTTTTTCGACATCTCTCTAAAATATTTAAAGGTTATTCGTTTACCACTATATTGATTGCCGCTGTTTGAATACGGATACGTACCACCCCGTTTTCCGTAAGAGGCACTGCATCACCGTCTACCTGCAAATACTGCAATGCACTGCTGCTGATGGTGATATCTTTGCCGGTATAATGTTTCAGGTACCTTGTTTTGTCAATGTTACCCATCAGGGAGAAAACGCTTACCGGTAACAGGCTCAGAATACCTACCGGCGGCATTACGCAAAGATCGAGTTGTCCATCGAAAACACTGGCTTTGGGAGCCAGTTTAAATTCATAGCCAAACTGATTGCCATTAGCTACTGTTAAAAGGAATGCTTTTGTTTGCAACACTTCGCCATCAATATCAATCCTGTATTCTGCCGGTTCATAGCTGTTAAAACTTTTCAATACCAGTTTTGCGTAGCCGGATAAACCACGTTTGGTATTATGCCGGAACTGTTCTGCAATAAGCGCATCAAAACCTACGCCGGCATTGCTGAGAAACAGGTGTTCATTCGCATAACCCACATCGATGGCGCGTTGTTTATTGGCAACAACAAGACTTAACGCCCTATTTACATCCAGCGGAATTTTCAGCGCGCGCGCCAGGCCGTTACCACTGCCTAACGGCAGGATGGCCATTGCGGTATTGCTTCCTACAAGGCCCTGTGCTATTTCATTGATAGAGCCATCGCCGCCTACGGCCACCACGGTATTTACACCATTACTAACAGCCTCCCTGGCCAGGTCTGCCCCATGGCCAAGGTATGCCAGGTAAGCAGTGCTCACTTCATACTGATCGGAAGGGAAGTGCCGGCTGATAGCGCTTTCCAATCGTTTTTCACGGTCAGTGCCCGCTTTGCGGTTGATGATAAATAGAATCTTCTTCAAAAAAACTGTTTTATAATATAATGGCCTTCAGGCTCAGGTCCAGGCTCACCGCGTGATGTATAATTGCGCCTACAGAGATAAAGTCTACTCCCGTTTTAGCGTATTCTTCAAGGGTATCTATTGTAATGCCGCCGGAGGCTTCTGTTTCGAAACGCCCGTTAATCAGCGCAAGTGCTTTAACAATGTCTGCAGGGGTAAAGTTGTCCAGCATGATCCTGTTTACCTGGCCTATAGCCAGCACTTCTTCCACATCCCGGAGGTTGCGTGTTTCCACTTCAATTTCGAGCGGAAGATTACGTTCTTTCAGATATGCAACGGTATTGGTAACGGCGGCAGTGATGCCACTGGAAAAATCGATGTGATTATCTTTCAGCATCACCATATCATACAATCCCATCCTGTGGTTAACGCCGCCACCGATGCGAACCGCTTCTTTTTCCAGCATCCTGAAGTTGGGAGTAGTTTTGCGGGTATCTAGCACACGGGTATGGTACCCTTTCAGTTTTTCCACGTACCGGTGCGTTAATGTAGCGATGCCGCTCATGCGCTGCATGCAGTTCAGCACTAGTCTTTCACCCATCAGCAGGGTATGTACGGCGGCTTCCACTTCAAAGGCCGTTTCGCCGGCCTTCATGGGGTCGCCATCTTTTTTATGGGGCGTAAAAACCGTAAACATATCCAGCCACTTAAAAATGGCTTCCGCCACTTCCATTCCGGCCAGGATACCGTCTTCTTTAATTTTCAGCACCGCTTTCCCTTTGGCGGTGGGAGGAATACAAGCCATCGTGGAATGGTCTCCGTTTCCGATATCTTCTGCCAGTGCGCTTCTGATAAACGCATTCAGCGCTGCTTCATCTAACATATTGATTGTATTATCTGGTATTCACGCAAAGATTGGTGCTTTGCTTCTGAGCGCGAAAGATAGGTCAAAAATAAAAAGTGCCCCGCAATAAATTGCGGGGCACTATGGTTTTTCAACTAATTTATGTTAGCATCTTTATTTACTCTCAAATCTAAGTTCGTTCAACACCATTGTCCCACCTTTCTTCTGCAGGAAAAAAGAAACCCTGAAGTTACCGCCACCGGTAGTCATATTCCCGATACCAAAACGGGAATTATCCCCGCCCTGATGTACCAGTTCAAATGATTTAACCTGGTTTTTTGAAAAGAAATCTTTCAAAATTATTTCGGCCTGTGCCTTACTGTAAGAATTTGATTTTCCGGATATATTGATCTCTACGTTATTGTCGAGGTAACTGGCTAATCCGCTTACATCTCCTTTCTTAAGTGCTGCCACCACATCATCGAACGGGCCGGCAACAGTGATTTCAATTGACCTGGCTGATAATTTTAATGTTGTAAAAGCACCCCCCAACAACATAATCCCCAGCACCATCAATAGCTTCTTCATTGTCAGTTTTTTTATTAAAAATGTAATTTTCTCCAACTCAAATTAAAAGCGAAAACTATGCCAAACACCCTGCAAATCAACAAAATCACATTATCGTGGTAGCTATTAAGCGCTAAGTAATAACAGTAAGATAATATGTGTTTCATTTTGAATAATTAGAATAACAAATCTATTGGAAGAGGCAAGCAGCACTTATTTTTCACGGAAGCTTTATTTTTGTAAAATATTTAAACCCTTTATAAGTACTTTCACCCTCTCGAGTGAATTTATATTAAACTATAACCAGATAGGATATGGAAAAGAAAAGAGCCATTCTCGTGATTATGGACGGATGGGGCGAAGGTAAAGTTCCTACAGCCGATGCCATTGCACACGCAAAAACCCCTTTTGTAAGCAGTTTATACAAGCAATACCCGCATAGCCATCTTATAACCTGCGGGGAAGCGGTTGGTCTTCCCGACGGGCAAATGGGCAACTCTGAAGTAGGTCACCTGAACATTGGCGCCGGCAGAATCGTATACCAGGAGCTGCAAAGGATCAACGTAGCTATCCGTGATGGCGAAATGGCCCAGAACCAGATCCTGCTCGACACCCTGGCTCATGCTAAAAATAATAACAAAGCCCTCCACCTGATTGGTTTGGTAAGCGACGGCGGTGTTCACTCTCATATTGAACACTTAAAAGCGCTCGCCTCCATCGCCCAGGCGCACGGGCTTGAAAAAGTATATATCCACGCATTCACCGACGGACGCGACACCGATCCTAAAAGCGGATTGGGTTTCCTCGAAGACCTGTCGGCCCACCTGGAAAAAACTACCGGCAAAATCGCCACCGTTACCGGACGCTATTATGCAATGGACCGCGATAAGCGCTGGGAAAGAGTGAAGCTGGCCTACGATGCTCTCGTAAACGGCGCCGGCACGCCAACCCAGGATCTCCTTACTGCTGTGAAGGCATCCTATGCAGAAGGTGTTACAGATGAATTCATTAAGCCTATCATCGTAACCGATGATCAGCATAAAGCCATCGCCACTATCCAGGACGGCGACGCCGTGCTTTGCTTCAACTTCCGGACGGACCGCTGCCGCGAAATTTCGCAGGTGCTTACCCAGGAAGCCTTCCCGGATTTCGGTATGAAACCGCTGGATATCTACTACACCACCATGACAGATTACGACCGTACCTATAAAAATGTACACGTCATCTTCGAAAACGATAATCTGAACATGACCTTGGGTGAAGTACTGGCAAAAGACCACTGCACACAGATCCGTATAGCTGAAACCGAAAAATATCCGCACGTATCCTTCTTCTTCTCCGGCGGACGGGAAAAAGAATTTGAAGGAGAACGCAGGCTGATGGCGGCATCTCCAAAAGTTGCCACCTACGACCTGAAACCCGAAATGAGCGCCAATGAACTGGCAGACCTCATTGTTCCGGAACTGCAGGCTAAAACCGCTGACTTCGTAGTGCTCAATTTCGCCAACGCCGACATGGTAGGCCATACCGGCGTATTTGAAGCCGTAATTAAAGCCGTTGAAACAGTAGACCACTGCGTGGAACGTGTGGTAACAGCTGCGCTCGCAAGCGATTACACCGTTTTCCTGACCGCGGATCATGGCAACGCCGACTTTATGATCAACGCCGACGGCTCGCCCAATACCGCCCACTCACTGAACCTCGTCCCTTTCTTCATTATCAATAAAGATTTCAGAGGCCCGGTAAAAGACGGCAAACTGGGCGACATTGCCCCTACCATCCTGCATTTCATGGGCCTGGAAATTCCGAAGGAAATGACCGGCAATTTGCTGGTATAAGGCGGATTTTGTCTTGGCTCAGGATTACGCTGATTATACTGATTAGCTGGATTTTTACTTTTGGATTTTTTTCGGATTTTTTTGATTAATAATAATTAAGGGAGATAAAAGCGAATATATCCGCTTCTATCTCCCTTAATCCTTTATAAATCCAAAAGTAAAAATCCAGCTAATCAGTATAATCAGCGTAATCCTGAGCCAAGACAAAATCCGCATCGCCGAAGGCGATTTATTTATTCACCCCTGTAACATTTAGTTTATCACCTCCGTTTAACAAGCGTTACCCATGAAAAATATCAGCCCAACACGCTGATTTACATATTTTTAGTGCTCTCGACAGATTTGCTCATGCATCGATGCGCCGTTTTTACGGCGCATTTTTTATGACCCGTATTTAAGTATTAATTTTGCAGCATGAAAAAATACAGGCAAGCAACAGCTTTGTTTACCATGATTGGCTTAATGGCCTGTAACCTGGCAAATAAACCATCAAAAAATAATACGCCCGATAAGTTCATAAAACTGCCGGAATATTTCAGCCAGGAGGATGCTCATATCCGCACTGGTGGCTTTATACTACATAAGTCTGTAACGCTCAACGGCAAAACAGACACTGTGAGCATCCCCGGCAGCGACAGCGCCACGGTACACGACCTGTTAAAGCCCTTCACAGATGCAGATCTGAATAAACCCTCCCTCCGGGACGAATACGATACCTCCGGTTTGTATGATCCGTTTTCAGGAAGAAGATCGCTGATCTACAAATCCAAAGGAAAACAAACCAATCCTTCCGAAATAACCCTGGAACTGGATAAACATGGCAATATACAACAGGTAAATATCCACTCCTATACCAGTAACATGGTGTATGAATTCCGGCAGGATCTGCACTACCAGCAAAACAGGCAGGTTCGGATGACTACCTATCAGAAAATTGCCTTCCTGTCGCCAAAAGAACTTGAAGTAAATGTAACGATCGCACCAAAAACAGGGATGTAAACATGACAGCAGCGGAGTTTCAGCAAATATCACATACCATACCGGGAGATGCCGGTATCTATAAATACTACGATGAAGCCGGCACCCTTCTTTATGTAGGGAAAGCCAAAAGTTTGCGCAAAAGAGTAAGTTCCTATTTTGTAAAAAATCACGACAACTATAAAACCCGCAAACTGGTTGAACACATCCATCATATTGAGTTTACAATCGTCGACTCTGAACAGGATGCTTTCCTCCTGGAAAATTCACTCATCAAACAATTCAAGCCCAGGTATAATATCAATCTGAAAGATGATAAAACCTACCCTTATATTGTTATCAAACATGAGTCCTTTCCACGGGTATTTTTCACCCGCAACGTTATTAAAGACGGATCCGACTACCTGGGGCCATTCACTTCGGTTGGTCGGGTACGGGAAATACTGGATGTAATCAAATACAATATTCCTCTCCGCACCTGTAACCTCAACTTATCGGAAGAGAATATCCGTAAAGGAAAATTCAAAGTATGTCTCGAATATCACCTGGGAAACTGCAAGGGTCCCTGTGAAGGGCTGCAAACACAGGAAGACTACCGCGAAGGATTACAGCAGGTAAAGAACGTATTAAAAGGCAATCTTACCCCGGTAGTAAACCTGTTCAAGGAACAAATGCTGGAGCATGTGTCGAAGATGGAGTTTGAGAAAGCGGAAATCATGCGAAAAAAAATAGCAAGCCTGGAAGACTATTCCGCTAAATCCACCATCGTAAATACCCGCATGGGTAATGTGGATGTGTTTTCAATTATCAGTGAAGGAAATCACGCTTATGTAAACTACCTGCGCATTCTCAACGGCACTATTGCTGATACCAAAACCGTAACGCTGGAAAAACAACTGGAAGAAAGCGACGAAGAAGTACTGGCCTACGCCATTGCCTATCTCCGGGAAGTATTTAAAAGCATCAACTCGGAAATCGTAGTGCCATTCCCGTTAGTATACCCGGAAAGCAGTGTTACCGTTACCGTTCCTAAAGGCGGCGATAAAAAGAAGCTGCTGGAATTGTCGGAAAAGAATGTGAATTATTTTAAGGAAGAATTATACCGGAAGAAGATTCTGCACCTGGAAGGCAAGTCGGACCTGGAACGGAAACAGGTGCTGTACCAGTTGCAGGCCGACCTCGAATTGCCGGTGCTACCAGAGCACATCGAATGCTTTGATAACTCCAACTTCCAGGGCAGTTACCCGGTAGCCGCCTGCGTAGTGTTTAAAGACGGCGTTGCTTCCAAAAAAGATTACCGGCATTTCAACATTAAAACGGTGGAAGGCATCAATGACTTTGCTTCCATGAAAGAAATTGTTTTCAGGCGGTATAATCGCCTGCTGGCAGAGCAGCAACCACTTCCTCAACTGGTAATCATCGATGGTGGTAAAGGCCAGCTGGGCTCTGCTATGGAAAGCATCCGGGAGCTGAACCTCATAGGTAGCATGACAGTAGTGGGCCTTGCAAAAAATGAAGAAGAAATATTTTTCCCGGGAGATTCCGAAAGTATCAAATTACCCTATAACAGCGAAAGCCTGAAACTTATCCGCCGGGTGCGTGATGAGGTACACCGCTTTGGTATTACTTTCCACCGCCAGAAAAGAAGCAAAGGCACCTTTAAAAATGAGCTGGAAAGCATTAAAGGCATCGGCGAAAATACGGCTACCCAACTATTAAAAACATTCCGTTCGGTAGCCAAAATAAAATTGCTCACGCAGGAGGACCTTGTAAAAGAAGTGGGCGCCGCCAAAGCAAAACTAATCTGGGAACACTTCCATAAAGAAGGCGCATAACATTAACGGCTATACGGCCTTTTTTGCCTGCTGCCTGGTGCCGATGGCACGTTCCGCCTGCAACATATGCCGGCGAATGTGCGCCGTTAAAAAACCAAATGTATCTCCGGCAGATAATTTTATAAACCGCGACAGGGAAGTAGTTACTTTCAGCTGTTGAATATTTACTTTTTCTGCGCGCAACAATAAATCTCTCATCTGTTCCTGCTGATCAATAAACTCCTGCAACACCGCTTCCACATCCGGCTGAACGGATGGCAGGTGTCCTTTAGGGGATTTCATACGGGAACGCAAGCTGCCATCTGCGGCAGGTTCCATGAGGCGGGTAAACCATGCGCCGATCCAGCTGCTGCGGAAGAAGGGAGCGGGCCGGCTGTTACGTTGTTCCCCACGGGTAATGGCCTGGTCCAAGGCCGGCAAATAAAACCGGCCGTAAGTATTCAGGTGCTCCAGGCATTGCGCGGCACTCCATTGGCCGGGACCGGGTGCATGTTGTAAAACAGCATCGGGCTGCCCGCCGAAACGGCTTTCTGCCTGGTATTGCATGGCTGCATTTTTTCTTCGTAAATCCTGCAGGAGCTCATCACTGTTAACGCGGTTCATATTCGGTTTGATTTGACACAAAATTAGGTGGGTTGCTTGTAAAAAATCTTTGTGCAGATCAACATTTTATAGCTTCACAGTACTTAGTAATTTGCTGAAAGTAGCGGGATCGATGCCGAGATAGGAGGCCAGGTATTTATGTGGGATCAGCTGTAATACCTGCGGGCTGCGGGTTAGCAGTTGCCTGAATTTTTGTTCTGCGGTGAAAGACAGCAATTCTTTATGTCTTTCCAATACCCCGGCCAGTGCGGCAGCGGTTCCCAGCCTGGCCCATCTTTCAATGACAGGATATTGCAGGGCAAGCCGGTTAAAATCGGCGTACGTCATCCGCAGGAATTCACTGTGTGTAAGGGTTTCCAGGTACCAGGGTGAGGGTTGCTGAAGCTGGAAAGAATCCAATACGCCAGAGAAGGAGCCGGTGTAAGTGAATACGATCGTAGATTCCTTTTCGCCTTCCAGGGCAAAAACACGCTGTACGCCGGCTGTTACGAAGTAGAGATACTTTTCTATTTCCCCGGCGGCGGTCATTACTTCCCTGCGTTTAAACTGCACCGGATGCCAGCAGGCTGCCAGTGCCTCCCATACGGGATCCGGGAGAGGCATGATCTGGAAAACGGTTTTATGTAGCTGCTGAAGGGACATACGGAAAGATAAAAAAAGAAAGGCAATCAGCATAAACTGATTGCCTTTCCGTATTGATCGGTGATCATTATTTGATTAATACTGCCAGAGGTCCTGCTCTTTATTAAAGATGCGGTCGTGAATACCTTGTCCTTCCAGGAGGCGCATGGTACCATCTTTAATATAGTCTTTGATCTCGCGGTTGTAGGTATTGTTTTCCTTTACTATATAGCTGCCAAAGAAGCGCATTTCAAAAAGGTCTTCCCAGCTGATAGTGGATGCATCGTTATTCTGGTTATACACATCGTGTTTGGCCAGGATAGCGCGGCAATCCGGATAATACACCCAGAATAAAGGGATGGATGCGCGTATGCTGCCATCTTCATTTATACGGGATACCATAGGAGCTATACCCAGTATACGAACTTTGAGGGCGGAAGCTTCTTTGTCGAATACCCAAACCTCTTTTATTTTGTACTGTTTAATGGTACGTGCATCGAAGTCATCGCGGGTAGTCACCATTTTTTCTTCGCCGGTTACCGGATCTATACTGCGTACGGTTCTTTCTTCGCCTGCGAGTTTAGTTTGTATTTCGGAGTAGGGCATTACAGTAGTGAAGCGATCATCAACAGCGTTGAAGGCTTCTATCTCTTTATTCTTGATAGCGTCGAGCAAAATATTGATGAACAGCTGATTGGTACCAGACTCATCTTCCACGTTGTATTGGAAGGGGAGATTGATCTTTTCCCTGATATCGATTACCTGCCATACACGTTTTTCCCAGAACCTGTCATCCTCGCGGATGTAGTCATAGGCGATGGGTGTACGTTCCCTGGCAAGGTTTCTTTCCACCACACCATCCACTCGCAGTGATTTGCGCGGAGTATCTACCAGCGGGGCTGATATACCATCCGTACGCAGAGAAGCAGGAGGAGCAGAAGATGGAGGAGGAGGCGCTACCGCATTCCCGGTTGCCGGGTTTACTACGCTATCCGGTGCAGGTGTTGCTGTAGTAGCAGTTCTGCGGCGGGTTGTACCGCCACGGCGTTGCGCATCAGCAGCTGTTGCCAGCATCACCAGCAAAAGAGTGCACCAACCAATTCTGTTAAATATTACTGCTCGCATAATTCAGTAATTAATGGACCGTTAGTTTAATTTAAATATAGTACTCGGCATGGAACGAACCACATTATCCGGGCCTTTCACTTTTACGTTTTCAAAGAAAACTTCATCGCCTGGGCGCAGAGAACGGATGGATGCGGCTACATTTCCGGGGAAATAAGCAGAAGTAGCATCGCCTTCCTGGTATTCTTTGCCTTTTGCAGAGATACCTACGCGGTAACCGATTACTTCATATTTCACGCCTTCAAATTCAAAATCTTCGAGGTCGGCACGTAAGCCACCCTGTACTTTAAAGTCAGCTGCTTTCATGCTGCCGCCTTTATTAACTCCCACTTTCAACACCGGATCCGGAACACGTTTCACACGGAATTCTTTCTGGCCGAGTGATTTGGTTTTTCCATCGATGTTAGCGACTACATTAATCACTGCTTTGCCTGGCTGGCTAACAGTTACAAGGTATTCGCCGGAACCGCGTTTGGTCATATTACCACCTGATATAGAAGCAGACACCTGTTCGGCAGGTACGCCGGCAGCAGAAATCGAAATAGGATTCTGGAGGCCGATATACAGCACGTTCATTTTGTCTGCGGAGATGGAGGTAGCAGAAGCACCTACATTATAAGTTTCGGTAAAGGAATAGGATTCAGGAGCGCCACCAGTTGGGCTAGGTAAGGTAATAGACCCGGTTAATGTTTTTTCACCAATGCCGGAAACAGGAACAGTATATACTCCTAAACCTTCATGTGCTTCAATGGTAGAACCATTTACAACAATAGTCGGATTAACCGTAGTGCTGTAAGCACCTACTGCGATGTTGGCAGTTAGGGTTTGTCCTTCCATCAGGTTTTTGGAATTCAGGGAGATAAATGGTCTTACTTTATCGAATTTGAATGTGTTCGCATCAATCTGACGGAACAGGTCATCGATAATGGCAGACTCAGAGTTTTTGATATCATTCTGGAATTTACCCAGGATGGTTACTGCAGCGATAGTAGGAACCATGTTGAAGTGGTAGGTAGTCCATGATTTCGGACCGCCACCATGTTCATCATTTGATTTACCTACTTCAATTTTCAGTGGTAAAGTTCTTGTGAATTGATCTTTCTTTTTAGGATCAACGAAAGAGAGTAATTGATTACGTAAATCTTTCAATTTAGCCTCCAGTTCAGGACCTTTCTTCATATTCTCCATTACCCTGGTAGGAGCGTCCAGTCCGGCTTTATCCTTAATTTCACCATGTTCGTCCAGGCCACCACTTTCTGTGATGATGGTTTTCTTTAATGACTCTACGTAATCATACATGCTGGCGGATATTTGTTTCACCTGCTGCGCTTTTGCTCTGAGAGGTGCTGTTTTTTCCGCATTATCCTTCATCTGTGCATCAAATTGTTTGTAGATGAAGTCATTCTTGTCAGCTAAGGATTTATTTGAAGTATTGATTGAATTATTTACGATACTAAAAGCGTTCAATATTTCAGCAGAGACGTTCAACGCCAGCATGGCCGTCAAGACCAGGTACATGATGTTGATCATCTTCTGCCTAGGATCTTTAGGTAGTGCCATAGTTTGTTTTCAGATTTAATTGATATGTGTTAATTCAGAAACTATTAGCGTTACCTTATCTTCCTCCGTGCATAGCGCTCAGCATATTACCATAAATTGAGTTCAGGTTGCTGAGGTTTTTAGCGAGCAGGGAAATTTGTTCCTGTGTTTTCTTGGCATCTTCAATGCTGCCACTCATTGCACTGGAAGCATTCTGCAGGTTGCTGTAGAATGAATTCATTGCTTTCAGGTGGTTGTTGGTGTCCTGGAGTTCCAGTTCGTAGATAGCGTTGAGGGAAGCCAGATTTTTAGTCATACCCTGCATCTGTACATGGAAATCTTTAGTAGATTCTGATGCACTGTTGAAAGAAGATACGGCAGCAGCGGCTGTAGTATATGCATTTGCTACATTACCGATAGCGCTGGCAGCTTCTCTTGTTTTCTGTGTGTAATCTCCGGTGGCTGCAACTACATCGCTGATATCTCTCATTTTATCAACGGTAGTACCCAGTTTCTGGAAGTTTTCGCTTAAGCGCTGCAGGTTGGCAGGTGTAATGTCTGCTTCCTGGAGCATTTTGTCCAAACCGGCTACAGCTGGACTTCCTGCTACTGCTACCACCTGGCCTTCCGTGTGTGCGCCGGAATCAGGTACAAAAGCGTAAACGAAAAAGATCAGCGCTTCTACGCTCAGACCCAGGATCAAAGCGATGTCAGCTCCGCGCCAGTGCTGTAATTTGAACAATGCCCCCACGATTACCACGGAAGCCGCAATACATACGAAAAAGTTCAGCCATTTAGCTTTGTTAGGATTCATAGCCATAGGTTAAAATTTACTGGTTAAAATGTTAGTTAAAGTCTGTATGGAATAGTTAATTCTCACTGATTTACTCATAATAGTGTACATACTAAAGGTTTCTTTGGTGTTAATAAATACAGGCTATTATTTATTGATTATCCTATCTGTGCTTCACTCGTCTGCTCAGGGCAATGGTACATCTGAAACCAACATAAGATTTCGAACTGTCCTGATACTCATATGTTCTGGTTCCGGTTTGAAGGAAATATCCTACGTCTTTCCATGAACCACCTCTGATTGCTTTACGCTTCATCTTTAATGGTGCATCATCCGGTACATCCATTCTCAGATATGGGTTCATATCTGATGTGAAAGAATAGGCATTTTCGTAAAAGATATCTGCTGTCCATTCTGCAACGTTGCCGGACATGTTATATAAACCATAATCATTAGGCCAGTAAGCATCTGCACGAACAGTGTAAAAACCACCATCTTCCGGATAATTACCACGGCCGGGCTTGAAGTTAGCCAGTAAACATCCTTTCTTGTTACGGATGTAGTAACCACCCCAAGGATAAGGCGTTTGCTCTCTTCCACCACGGGCGGCATATTCCCACTGCGCTTCAGAAGGTAACTGGAATTTATCTTCCGTAAACAGCTTCTTGCTGGCCCGGTAGTCTTCCCAGAATTTACTTCTCCATTCGCAGAAGGCAGTTGCCTGGTGCCAGTTTACACCTACTACAGGATAGTTATCAAACGCCGGATGCCAGAAGTACATACGTGTCATCGGCTCGTTATAGGCGTATGAGAAATCCCTGATCCAGCACAGTGTATCCGGATAAATGGGCACGTCTTTCTTTACAATAAAAGTAGAACGCGGCTTACCGAAATTTTCTCTCAGCTTCGCTTTATCCCAGTTAAAGGTTTCCTGGTGGTAAATCAGTTTACCTACATCAATATCCTTGCGGCCGTATAACCGGTCTGCCTCGGTATACACCATCGCATCCAGTTTTTCCATGGTAGCCTTGTCCTTATAGACAATCTTCTGCTTCCAGTCAATAATATCATGACCATCATCAGATTTTACATGACCCAGCAAAATGTGTGCAATAGAGTCCTGTACCCAATTCACAAACTGGCGATACTCGTTATTCGTAATTTCCGTAGCGTCCATATAGAAGCCGGAAATAGAAATCGACTTGTTACGCGCCGTGTATGCATAGTTTACGTCCTCATCACTGGGACCCATGTGAAAAGTTCCGGCTGGTACGTATACCATCCCGTACGGTACAGGGGGAGAGTACTTCGGTCTCGGACTTACGCCGATCAATTGCCCTTGCGCATTTTTAGGGGTTTTACTACCGCCACAGCTGGCCAGCAGGGAAACCAGCAAAACTGCCAACAGACCTTTTACATAGTTAAGCTTCATAAGGGTAGCTTTCATCAGAATATGTTTTTTCTATTAACCAGCCTGGTGTGATTTGCCTGTATACAAGGGAACACAATTCTCATTTTTTCACCCGCTTTGTTTATATGAAAGATAGCAAATGTAATAATTAATTTTAATCCGTAGTGACTTTTTATCCAACTTTTTCAATTCGCCTTATATCCGTTCTGTAACTAGTTTAAACGCACCTTTTAACATTTTATTATATAAACGTAATAACATTTATTGAATCAATAGCCTCCCTTACGAGAGGCAAGTTACATAATTATTGTATTAAATTAATAATTTCTTCTATATAATGCACGGGCTTAATGCAATGATAATCTTTACATAAATAAACTAAAGTGTCATTTTCCTGCTCCCGCCCGGTCAGCAGGGGAATCGCCGGAATATTTTTTGCTGCGCCGACAAGAATCCTGTACGGGATAAACCATTTTCCCGCTTCATCCATTCTTTCCCTGAAATTTTTTCCGACAATGGCCAATTCGGGGGTACCTTTTACCAGCTGTAATAACTGGCTCGCCCACACGCCAAAGGAGGTAGGGTATCTCACTATCGTTTGCGACAGGCTGGAAACGGCTCCCACACAACGGTTCGCCCATTCCTTCTCATCAAAAACAACGGAAAGGTACCAAAGGTTCTGCATCATCACCGCATTTCCACTGGGCACTGCCCCGTCGTAGATTTCCTTCTTCCGCACAATCACATCATTCTGACCCTCAATGGTATAGTAAAAGAACTGCCCGGCTTCATCACTGAAATGAGCGATCACAAAGGCCGTAATATCACGCGCCTCATATAAATACCGCGTGTCGCCGGTAACTTCCTGCAACGCTATCAGCGCCCGGACCAAACACGCATAATCGTCCAGGAACGCCGGATACTTCGCCTGGTCCTGTTTCCACGTATGGTAAAATGCACTACCGGCAGCCTCCTGGCGGAAATTCGATAAACAGAAATCCATATTGCGGATAGCCATCTCCCTGTAAGCTGGTACGCCCAGTGCCGCATAAGCTTTACAGCAGGCATGTACCATCATGGCATTCCATCCCAGCAGGATCTTATCGTCCAATCCCGGCCGGATACGGTTAGCCCTCACCGCCAGCAGCTTTTCCCGGCAGCCTTTTAACATGGCGCCGAAAATATCCGCATCATATCCTTTTTCTGCCGCGAAATCCAGCAGCGGCTGTTGCACCCATAAAATATTCTGTTCCTCCCAGTTGCCATGATCCGTTACATCATAATACTCGCAGAAAGGCTTTGCCTGTTCCCCCAGGATATGATGAATCTCCGCCTTGCTCCAGGTATAAAACTTTCCTTCCACACCCTCAGAATCAGCGTCCAAGGCAGCATAGAAGCCCCCTCCGGGAGCGGTCATTTCACGGGTGATAAAGTCCATCGTATCCCTGACCGTTTGAGCGTATACTTCGTTATGTGTCAGCTGATAAGCATCGCACAACACATCCAGGAGCAGCGCATTATCATACAACATCTTTTCAAAATGCGGCGCCAGCCACTTTTCATCGGTGGAATAGCGGGCAAACCCGCCTCCCAGCTGATCATAGAGGCCTCCCTGCAGCATTTTATCCAGCGACAGCAACGCCTGTTGCAGCGCTTCCGGATGCTGATACGCATGATGATACCTCAGCAAGTAAGCAATGGTAAAGGTTTGCGGGAACTTTGGCGCCCGGCCAAAACCGCCCCACCGGGTATCGGCCTGCTTCAGTATATTTTCACAAATGGTGTCACACTGCGCTTTGGTAAATAATTCTTCGAAGGGAATATCAAGATGCAACCCAGGCTGCTGCCCAAACTGGGCTGATTGCTGTATATGCTGCACCAGGTTATCTGCCTGTGTTTCAATCTCCTCCCGTTTATTCTGAAATGCATCAGCAAGGGATAACAGCACATCTGTCCAGGAAGGACGGCTGTATGCTTTCACCGGCGGGAAATAAGTGCCACCATAAAAAGGCTTTTTATCCGGTGTAAGAAAAACATTCAGCGGCCAGCCACCAGCGCCGGTCATAGCCTGTACGGCATCCATATAAATATGATCCAGATCGGGCCTTTCCTCCCGGTCTATCTTAATATTAATAAAATGTTCGTTCATGATGGCAGCTGTAGCTTCCTGCTCAAAGCTTTCCCGCTCCATTACATGGCACCAATGACAAGCGGCATACCCGATACTTACCAATATAGGTTTATCCTCCTGCAACGCACGTTGCAGGGCTTCTTCCCCCCACGGATACCAGTTTACAGGATTGTGCGCATGCTGCAGCAGATATGGACTGGTTTCACTGATAAGCTTATTCATGGATTCCCCCTACGCGATAATAATGATTGATCTTCTTATTTCTTCTACAAAGAAATTTATTTTTTCAGGATTACAAAGAAATATTTTGAAACCGGCCCCTGCATTGCCATCGCAGCAAAAAAAAGCAGGGATGGCATTACGCCACCCCTGCTCAATTTTATCGCAGAAAAATTGCTTACTTCTTTATTAATGTAGTCAGGTACTGCTCCAGCGCAGCTGCCATAGAAGGCGCCTGCGGAAGCGGTGCTTTTACATCCAGTCTTAGCCCCGCTTCTTCCACCGCAGCGGAAGTAGTAGGACCGAAGGCGCCGATATGCGTCCCGTTCTGCACAAATTCAGGCATGTTCTCAAACAGTGACTTCACGCCGGAAGGACTGAAAAACACGATCATGTCATAAGCAGTAGCAGCCAATACTTCCTTTACATCTGTAGAAACAGTTTTATAAAGCGTAGCGGTAGCATAGTCGCACTTGTTTGCTTTCAGCCATTCTTCAATATCTTTCTTCTGGCTATCAGAGCTGGGGAAAAGGAATTTCTCATTATCCCGGTGTTTGTTCATCACCTCCAGTACTCCTTTGGTAGAACCGTCTGCTCCGTAAAATACCTTCCGTTTCCGGTAAAGAATGAATTTCTGCAGATACAACGCCACGGCTTCTGTAATACAAAAGTATTTGCAGTCCTGTGACACCTTAATCTTCATTTCTTCACAAATCCGGAAAAAGTGGTCTACCGAGTTACGACTGGTAAAAATTACCGCCGTAAAGCTGAGAATGTCGATTTTCTGTTTTCTGAACTCCTTCGCTGGCAAACCTTCCACCCTTATGAACGGATAAAAATCCAATTTTATATTGAATTTCCTGGCCAGATCAAAGTAGGGTGACTTTTCTGTTTCAGGCTTAGGTTGAGAAATTAGGATTGACTGAATTTGTTTTCCTTGCAAATCTTTTTTTGGCCCGCCTTTTATCATACGTTTTTTGCTCTTGTGTTAACAATAGGCGATAATCAGGGATTACCAGTTAACCAGATATTCTGCAGCACCTTGGTTAATATTAAAACAGGCGCTACTTCGAATGCGCAAAGGTAAAGAAAAAAATGCAATTTACTGAAAGATAGGTACTGCCTAACCAGTGAATAAGATCTAATATACCTGTAGATAATGAGTAATACAATAAAAAACAAGGATATATATAGGAAAGTGCGCGCTATTTCGGGTGTACAGAAGGCAATTATCACCAAAAACGGCACCAGCAACACCCCCAAAATCTTGTTGATCAGGTAAAGAATGAAAATATAAGCATCCGCCAGCTCAGAATTCCCAAACAGCCAGCCGCAAAAACGCAGCATCACATACTTAAATCCATACACCACAGCCACCATCACTATTAAACCCGGTATCAGCAACCAGGGCTCCGCCTGCGGAAATACCTGCTGACGGTACAATACCAGGTAAAAATACAGCCCAAGTACAATAGCGAAGAAAATATTCAGCAACATATTGGGAAAAGGCGATTGCGATAACTGGTCCTTTAGCTGCCGCTGGCTCAGCGTAGGATTCAGGAATGCCCGGAACAGATCCGAGAAATATTTCCGGTAAGCCAGGCGTATCACGCTCAGGATCAACAATACTCCCGCCATCAGGTAAATAAGCCAGTCCATATTACGGTAAGGCCTTATCGGGTTGGTATCCACGAACCGTGGTTTGCCGGGTTTCAGGAAGACGTTTTCCTGCGATATCTTCTTCAGGTAAAGATCATATGCTGATACCGGCTTCACCTTGGGTACTGCCGCCAATGTCAGGCTATCTGTTTTCAGGTGGGCAGTATCCTTCACGAGCTTTGTGGTATCTTTCTTTATGCGCGCAACTGCCGGTAAAGCAGCCCTGGTGCTGTCTCTTTTAACAGGAGCGGTACGCGCCTTCGCGCGCAATGAATCTGCGGCTGTACGGGTTATCACCGGCTTTTTCTTTACTGCCGGCGGCACCGCAGCGGAATCTGTTGTTTGTGCCAAAACGGGCAAATAACCTAAAATGAATAACAGCAGTAACCAGTTTCGCACCAGGAAAATATTTTGCAATGACTTTAAATCGGTTTTTCAATAACCCGTTTCCCACACAAAGGAATCAACGGCAATTAACAACGTCCTGCCCACATAACAAAAAGGAAACGTAATTATGATATCGCAAAGATATTAAAATAGTCCATAGTTGACCGGAGTGTAGTAAAGGGAAGAAGGTATCTTTGCGGCCAATAAGGGTAAACAATCATAAAACGTCATGGCCGGAATTTATTTACATATTCCTTTTTGCAAGCAGGCCTGTTACTACTGCAATTTTCATTTTTCCACCTCGCTGTCGCAGCAGGAGGCAATGGTCAATAGCATCCTGCAGGAAATCACGCTGCAAAAGGATTATCTCGCGCAGGCCCCGGTACACACCATCTACTTTGGCGGCGGCACACCCAGCCTGCTGAAGGAAGAGGAACTCGCTGCGCTGCTGTCGCACCTGCGCGCCACCTTTGCAGTAGCGGAGGATGCGGAAATTACCCTGGAAGCCAACCCCGACGACCTCACCGCTGAAAAACTCGCCCATTTGAAAGCTGCCGGCATCAACCGGCTCAGCATAGGCGTGCAGTCGTTTCACGAAGAAGACCTTACCTGGATGAACCGGGCGCATAACAGCCGGCAGGCACTGGATTGTATCAAACAGGCGCAGGACCTCGGGTTTCAGAATATCACCATCGACCTTATTTACGGAGGCCCCACGCTTACCAATGAAGGCTGGGAACAAAATGTGAAACAGGCCATTGCACTGGGCATCCCGCATTTATCGTGTTATGCGCTCACCGTAGAACCGGGAACGGCGCTGGATCAGTTTATAAAGAAAAAGAAGATGGCGGCTACCGATCCGGACAAAGCAGCGCAGCATTTTGAAATGCTGATGGAATGGCTGGGAGCCGCCGGCTATGAACATTACGAAATCTCCAATTTCGCCTTACCCGGATGGCAGTCCCAGCATAACAGCAGCTACTGGCAGGGTAAGCCCTATCTTGGCCTGGGCCCGTCGGCCCACTCGTTCAACGGCGCTTCGCGGCAATGGAACATCGCCAATAATGCCCAATACATAAAGAGCATCACGGCAGGTACCGTGCCTTTTGAAATAGAGTCGCTCACTACGGCCATGCAATTCAACGAATACATCATGACCTCCCTCCGTACTTCCGCCGGATGTAACCTGGAATGGGTGGCAGAGAAGTTCGGCGCCGATCATACCATTCATTTACTGGCGCACAGTGAACCGTATATTAAGATGGGCCGCATAGAGCGGATAGGGGAAACCTTGCGGTTAACAAAAGCCGGTCGCTTGTTCGCAGATGGAATCGCCGGCGAATTATTCATCTTATAAAAAAAGCAGCGGAGGTAATATCCCGCTGCTCTTCTATATAATCATATCTTATAGTTAATTACCATCCCAGGATATACGCGAACATCAGCGGCGCCACAATAGTAGCATCTGATTCTACGATAAACTTAGGTGTATGGATATCCAGTTTACCCCAGGTAATTTTCTCATTAGGCACCGCACCGGAGTAGGAACCATAAGAAGTGGTGGAGTCGGATATCTGGCAGAAATAACCCCAGAAAGGAACATCTGTCCATTCCAGATCCTGGTACATCATCGGCACCACGCAGATCGGGAAGTCGCCGGCAATACCGCCGCCAATCTGGAAGAAGCCAACACCTTTACCAGCGGAGTTGTTACGGTACCACTCAGACAGGTAGATCATGTACTCAATACCGCTTTTCATGGTTGACGTTTTCAGGTCGCCCTTGATGCAGTAGGAAGCAAAGATATTACCCATGGTACTGTCTTCCCATCCCGGAACAATGATAGGAATATTTCTTTCGGCAGCAGCAATCATCCAGCTGTTCTTTGGATCAATTTCGTAGTGCTCTTTCATTACGCCGCTCAGCAGGAGCTTGTACATGAATTCGTGCGGGAAATAGCGCTCACCGGCCTCTTCAGCATCTTTCCATATTTTGTAGATATGCTTCTGAATACGGCGGAATGCTTCTTCTTCCGGGATACAGGTATCTGTAACGCGGTTAAAGCCCTGCTCCAGCAGATCCCATTCTTCCTGCGGGCTCAGGTCGCGGTAGTTAGGTACTCTCTTATAGTGTGTATGTGCTACCAGGTTCATGATATCCTCTTCCAGGTTAGCGCCTGTGCAGGAAATGATATCCACTTTACCCTGACGGATCATTTCCGCGAAAGAAATGCCCAGTTCAGCCGTACTCATCGCACCGGCCAACGTCACCATCATTTTACCACCTTCCAGTAAATGTGTTTCATATCCTTTGGCAGCATCCACCAATGCAGCTGCATTAAAGTGGCGGTAATGGTGCTGGATAAATTGAGAAACAGGTCCCTTATTCATGTCATTTAATCATTTATACATTAACAGTCTGGCTAATAAAGCCTTAACAGGTGGCAAAGTTAAGATAATTTTTGCAGGGGCAAGGGGCGTGGGGATAAAACAGAAGGGCCCAGAGCAAATGCCCCGGACCCTGTATTTTTAACACTACTAAAACTAAGCTTTTTTCAAACGGCTGTATACTTTCATATTGGCATCCGCATCGGTTTTGACAACAGTCCAGGTATCAGTACCCTCCAGTGTTACAAAGTATACCACGTTGTCTGAAGAAGCATATTCCACTACACAATAAACGCTGGTATTGGAATATTTTTTATTCAGTTTACTGAGTACTTTCAGTGGCAGCTGTTCTGCTTGCAGGTACCGGGAGGTAGCCAGCAGGGTGCCATCTTCTTTAAAGAAGGCAGTCACCTTTGTATTACTCATGGTAAACTTGGCGGTAAACGTTCTATTATCATCCGTGTACCATTTTACATCGGTAGCACCGTTGAAAGATTCATTGAAGGTACTGTTGATCCTTTTGTTAACAGTAGTTTCATAAGGGCTTGCGAGAAGCACATTGGCACTCAACAGGAGCGCTGCACTGACTAATAAGATAAGTTTTTTCATGGCGGAAAAAATTTATGGTGATTGTAATTTTTTTTGTTTCGATAAGTCAAAGCTACGCCGGGAAGTGCCCAGTGGTCAAGGCATACTTTACTGGTGGGGGTACATGATTAGTTGGACTATCCGTTAATGAACGTCCGCCTGACCGGTGGCGGACATACGGCTATTCAGACCAGCCATAGCCTGTTTGTTGGTGCCAACCTGCCAATGTTGCTTGGCTGAGAGTTAAGAAATTGTTAAAATGGATAAGATTTTAAGACATGGACCGATCCCTGCCAATTGCTGTATAAATACGTATCTTGAGATGATGAACCACCTGGCCCATGCTTACTTATCTTTTCGTGAACCGGAGCTGATCACCGGTAACCTTATTGCAGATTTTGTAAAGGGCAGGAAAAACATGGCAGTTTACACAGCAGGTATCCAGCAGGGCATCCGGATACACCGGGCCATCGACAACTTTACTGACCAACACCCGGTAACGGCCAGGGCTAAACAGTTTTTCCGTCCCTCCTGCGGATTATATAGCGGCGTATTCACTGACCTGGTATATGATCATTTCCTGGCTGCTGATCCGGAACGCTTTACAAACGATTCCCTGTATTCGTTTGCCCGTTACGTTTATAACCAGATTAACCAGCGCACAGAACAGCTGCCACCAGCTTTTTTGCAGATGTTTGAATATATGCAGGCCTATAACTGGCTCTACAACTATCATACTACAGAAGGAATTTCCAGCTCTATCAGGGGTGTAGCCCGGCGGGCCAAATACCTGGAAACTGATGGCAATATTGTATTTGCCGTGTTTATGGAACATTATGCCGCCCTGAAAGAATGTTACCAGGATTTCTTCCCTGAGCTGCAAACTTATGTGGAAGGACTGTTGCAAATTGAAAACCGCTAACAGCTTGTTAAATGAGAGAACTACGCTTTTCAGATTCCTTAAAAAAAGGTAGGTTTGCCGCCAATAATCTATAAAAGAAATAAAGCTTTCCAGGATGATGAAAAAAGTTCTCCTTTTTGCCTTTGTAGCGGGCCTAATCAGCTTAAGCGCCGCTGCGCAGGATAAAAAACTGCCTCCACTCGATGCCAGCCCGATGGACATGGCCTATTACCCTGTCATGTATCCCTATGTTGTAAAAGTAAAAGGCGAACCCGGAACACTGGTAGCCAGAGTAATTTACAGCCGTCCCCAAACCAAAGGAAGGGATATCTTCGGGAACCTGGAAGAATATGGCAAAATATGGCGCCTGGGCGCTAACGAAGCCACTGAAATAGAATTCTTCCGGCCCGTGATCATCGCTGGTAAAAGCATCCCGAAAGGACGTTATACCCTGTATGCCATTCCAACAGAAAAAACATGGACCATCATCCTGAATAAAGACACCGATGTATGGGGTGCTTTTAAATACGATCAGAAAAAAGATGTGGTAAGAACTGCCCTCCCGGTATTATCACTGGATACAGCAGTAGAAGCCTTCACCATGGTATTTGAGAAAGGCGATCCCGGCGCCAACCTGATTATCGCCTGGGATAAAGTAAGCGTAAGTCTTCCCATTAAATGGACCGAAGGCGCCACCACCGCAAAAAAGAAGTAATCCGTACATTATAAAATGCCGCCGGGGCGGGATAAAAAGCAGTGTTCTGCTGCTTTTTATCCCGCCCCGGTAACGTTTATTCGAAAACTGTTTATACAGTTGTTGTTGTAAAAAGAAAAAGCGGTAAGAATACCGCCTTAAGAATTTTAACCATATCCTATGAAAAACCTAAAACGAATGTAGCAGGTTTATTCATATTCGTTAGTTGCTAATTGGTGAACGATATAAAAATGTTCGTAACCGTTGGAATTTATGCCATCATATTTTAATATAAGCTAAAACGGACAAGTTTGCCCTTTATCAATTGGCGAATTTCCAATCGCAAAAACTGGAGTATATTTGGAGACCATCAGAAATTGATCATCTAAACTATTAAAGACATGAAGCTGGGTACTAAACTCATACACGCAGGTGTAGCTCCCGATCCGTCTACCGGCGCCATTATGACGCCAATTTTTCAAACATCTACCTACGTACAAAGTGCTCCCGGAGTGCATAAGGGCTACGAATACGCCCGGACGCAGAATCCTACCCGCGACGCCCTTCAGAACGCACTGGCAGCCATTGAAAACGGCACACATGGCATTTCTTTCGGCAGCGGCCTGGCAGCTACAGATGCAGTGATGAAGCTCCTGAGCCCCGGCGACGAGGTAATTGCCACCAACGATCTTTACGGTGGCACCTACCGGATCTTTACCAAGGTGTTTGAACGTTATGGTATCCGGTTCAATTTCATCGACATGTCTGATGCCCGGAACATAGAAGCCCATATTACCCCCCAAACCCGGATGATATGGCTGGAAACGCCAACCAATCCGCTGCTGAAAATCATAGATATCGCGGCCTGTGCCACCATAGCCCGCAAAAGTGAAGTCATCTTATGTGTGGATAACACCTTCGCATCGCCTTATCTCCAGAATCCGCTTGACCTGGGCGCCGATATCGTGCTGCATTCGGCTACCAAATACCTCGGAGGCCACAGCGACGTGGTACATGGCGCCGTGATCGTAAAAAATGAAGACCTTGCCAAACAACTGTATTTTATCCAGAACAGCTGCGGCGCTGTTCCCGGTCCACAGGACTGCTTCCTGGTGCTCCGCGGAATCAAAACATTACATGTACGCATGCAGCGTCATTGTGAAAATGGGGTAATAGTCGCTAATTTTCTCCGTAACCACCCCAGAGTGGATAAAGTATACTGGCCCGGATTTACAGACCATCCTAATCATGATATTGCCAAACAGCAGATGAGGGGCTTCGGGGGCATGATGTCCTTTACATTGAAAGATGATAGCATAGAGTCGGCTAACCGGATCCTGAGCAACACCCATTTATTTGCCCTGGCAGAATCACTGGGAGGAGTGGAGTCGCTGATAGGCCATCCCGCCAGCATGACACACGCCTCTATTCCCCGTGCAGAAAGAGTGAAGAACGGGCTCGCAGACTCCCTGATCCGGCTGAGCGTGGGTATTGAGGATGCAGATGATCTTACCGAAGATCTTGCAAAAGCTATCGGCTAAGTAATAGATTTTAATTCTTATGCGGTAAAAATTATCTTTACCGGGAAGCGTAAATATTTATCCTAACCATATCCAGCGCCTTTTTATATCTGAATTGAAGATTCCGGTGTAAAAAGGCTTGTGGTAATACACGTGATTAAACTTATGAAGATCCAGAAATTAAGGGAGTTTTTAGATGCCAAGGCGGCATACTATAATCACCCGGACTTTATAGCTAATGATCCTATTAGCATACCGCACCGGTTCAGTGTATTGCAGGATATCGAAATCGCCGGCCTTTTTGCTGCTGTACTGGCATGGGGAAACCGTACCAGTATTATCAACAAATGCACGGAACTGATGAAAATGATGGATGATTCGCCGTATGACTTTATCCGTCATCACCAGCCGCGGGATCGTATGAAATTACTTTCCTTCTGTCACCGTACTTTCAACGGTTTGGATCTGCTGTACTTTGTAGAGTTTCTCCAGCATTATTACACCAATGTAACATCGCTGGAATTTGCCTTCAGTGCCCACATCACCCCGCAGGATGAAAATGTGGAAAAAGCACTGATGGGGTTCCGGAAAGTATTTTTTGCACTGGAACACCCGGAAAGAACTGTTAAGCACATCGCCACACCGGCAAAGAACTCTGCCTGCAAGCGATTGAATATGTATTTACGCTGGATGGTGAGAAATGACGAAAATGGCGTGGATTTTGGGCTCTGGCAGCACATATCACCTTCGCAACTGGTGTGCCCGATGGATGTACATGTAAGCAGAGTGGCCACCAGGCTGGGAATTATAACCGAGCCAAAGGCCGACTGGAAAACAGCCACCGCGCTCACACACCAGCTGAAGAAACTGGATCCTGATGATCCTGCCAAATATGATTTTGCCTTGTTTGGCCTCGGGGTGATCGAAAAATATGTCTGATAAAATAAAAATGATAATGAAAAGAATCCTGGGACTGATTGCAATGGTAGTAACACTGTCTTTATCCGTTAAAGCACAGGAATATGTAGCCCTCAACTATACCTTCAATAAAGGAGAGCTATTTGAACTGGAACAGAAAAGCAGGAGCGAAACCTATATGACGGTGAATGAAATTGTACAAAGAACCACCCGCGATTACAACAACATCATTACCATGGAGGTAACCTCCGTAGAACCAGGCAAAACCATCCTCACTTTCCGGTACAAGGATCTGAAATTCAATTTCAACGCTAAAAATCAGAACATCTTTGTAGATGCAAAGGTCACCAAACAGGAAGAACCCTTCCAGGCCGGGCTGAAAAAAGTGCTGGATCAACCCTTTACTGTAGAAATACAAACCACCGGTATCATCAATAAGGTAGACGGGCTGGAAACTATCCTGGACAACGCCGCCGGCGCTTTCAGCACCCTTAAAAAGGATGAACAGGAAGCCTACAGGAAACTGATGAAAGACCAGTTCGGAACAGAAGCGTTCCAGAGCTGGTTAGAACAACTGCTGATCATGTACCCCGCACATGGCATTAAAACCGGCACCCAGTGGGAAGAAAATGTACCCCTGCGCGGCGGACTGGTAGGCCGGATAGATCTTTACTGGAACCTGCAGACATGGGATGCACAAACAGCAAAAATTGGCGGTACCTCAAAAATCAATACCGATAAGGTGCAGATGCTCACCCTGGATGACGGGATCAAAGCTACCGCGGAAATCAGCGGCACCACTTCTTCCAATTACCTGATAAACCGCAGCAGCGGCTTACCCAGCATCTGTGTACAAAACACCGATATGTCCGGTAACTATACCTACAAGGCCGATAAGGCAAAACGTATAAAACATGACCTGAAAGTACCGGTAAAAGTAGTTACCAACGCCTCCTACAAGATCAAACAAATGAAATAATGACCGCACAGCCAGCGCAATATCTCCAGGAAACAGCTGCCTGGACACAGGACAACTTCGAAATAAGTGTGCCCGTGAATGTTAGCTATGAACTGCTGGAAGAAATACTGGCGGGCAAACTGCAGCAACTGATCAGCGAAAATTTCTCCCGGTTTATATTCCTGCTCTATCGTACAGATGTGGCGGAGAAAAAGGTAGAAGGAATACTGGAGAATGCCGCCGCTACAGGGGAAGACCCTTATAAATCCATTGCTGCGCTCATTATAGAAAGACAACTGCAGAAGATAATTTCCCGGGCCACCTATAAACAAAACGATTTGCCCGATGATGAAGAAAGGTGGTAAACAAGAAGGGGTGATGCTAAGCATCACCCCTTCTTGTTTACATTTAAAATGTTAGCTCCTTCACTTTTTCCTTGTCCTCCTTTTCCTTTTCCAGGTCAAAGAAGGTTCCGAATACATGATCCCATACGGACGAACTTACCCCAAAACCCTTATCCTCACTTTTATAGTGATGGAGGTGATGGTTACGCCACAATGGCTTCATAAACCGTAAAGGCGGGTTCCACGCATGAATGGCGTAGTGCATACTCCCATAAATCAGGTATCCCAGGATAAAGCCGGGGAAAAACATAAACGTGATTTCACGCAGGAAGATATATTGTACACCAAAAATGGCGGACGCGAGTATCAGGCTTGGTACCGGAGGCATAAATAAACGCTGTTTGTCTCTGGGGTACTCATGGTGGTTACCATGCATTACATAAATAAAACGCTGCACCCTGGGGCTGTCGCTCGCAAAGTGAAACAGAAACCGGTGCATGATATATTCAAAAAAAGACCAGAATAACATGGCCCCAAAGAATATACCTGCTACTGAACCGGGTGTAAAGCCTAAGGTATTGTGGCTATAGTAAAGCATGTAGCCAATAATGGGCAAATATAGCCCCCAGATCACCAACGGATGCGTTTTGGTAAGCATCTCAAGATACTGGCTTTCAAATAATCTTGCCTGTCCTTTGTTCTTAATCTTTTCAAACTTCATAACTCCCAAATTTTAGAGTGCAGTTACGGGATATGAATAAAACCTTCCTTATCTACCCTGGCAGCCGCCTCAAAAATGATGCGCATTTTGAAGATGGATGCCACTATCGAACGCAAAAATACAACGTTCATGTATTATTTCGCTCACTATATTACTCTATAAGGCTATAAATAATATTTATTCCCTCTGTCAATCTCTATAGTTTATCTTAAAATTTTGCAGGTCGGGTTTATGCTTCCTCCTGCGTTGTAATTCATACCTGTAAATTATTTCCCCCACTTCCTTAAAGAAGGGGTGCCCATTTTCCTCATATTCGTATTTATCATCATTCAAAATACCATCCCTGTTTACATAAATATTCCCGGTGAGCATAAACTCCACCTGGTTTTTAAAGTCAACGATATAGGCCACGTCAGTAAGGAAACCGTAGGACCAGCCAGCTTTATTAAATACACGTATATATGGCGGAATGTTCTTTTTACCGGCCTTGAAAAAAAAGAATTTTGTAAAACTGTCGTAATATTCAGCGGTGTCATATTTCGGCCACAAAGTTTCAGACGGATACTGCGACATATAACGGTATAAAAAACGGTAATCATCTTCCGTAATATCAAACCGTTGTGATGCCGGCACACTCGCAGGAAACAATACCGATTGCAGCATTTGCTGCAAATCCATAAGCGGCAGGTTATTATGCTTTGTGAAGTCCATAGGCGAAAAAACCAGCTTATCATTTTTATCCAGGTACCCCTGTCCCAGCGTTACCTTCCGGCTGTAATCAAAGGTAAGGGTATCGTATGCAACCGGTTGTTCGTATATCACCTTCCCGTTATCCACAAAACGCACGGGATTGGTATGCCGGTTTTCTTCTTCCGTAAGCGGCATAAACCGGCGTACAATACGTACATCTTTATACCCTTTTGCCCATAACTTTTCGTGAATGGTTTGCTGACCAACAAATTCATACAACCTGTTATAGGCATCGTTATCACTGATGAGGAATATTTTTTTGATATAGTGCTCCACCGATGGCAACAGGTTATTGGCAGAACTATCTGTGTGCACGGTTACCTGTCCGTCCCAGGCGCTGTCGGTTAGCATAGGCGTATTCCTGTGAAGGCCGGGAACCTGCAATTCATGCATTTTTTCCAGTGCCAGCAAAGCAATAGGCAGCTTTACCGTACTGGCGGGATTGAAGTACTTGTTCCCGTCCACTTCCAGGTAATAGCTCTTGAAATGTGGCCTGTTACGGGCATCCCGGTCTATTTGCGTATAAATAAGCTGGTAACGGAACGAATCAGGATATTGCAGCACATGCCGGAGGGCCGGAGGCGCTTCACGGTCCAGCAGGTTTTTCAGCAGCGTATCTGTGCGGGGTTGTGCCTGCACAACGAACAATTGGCCATACATCAGGAGTAGCAGCAAACAGCAACGCATATTGGTGGTTCTGTTTATAAATATAAAGTAATTCGCTGGCAGGACACAAAAAAATAGCCAATGCTTTTAACCGCCATTCTTATATTTGATCCTTCATACAACCAGAACAATTACCAAACCATGAAACTAGTAAGTTATTTAAGAGAAGAAACAGATCAACTGGCCATCCTGGTGGACGGGCTGTTATACAATACACAGGAGCTGTACCCGGATCTTCCCAATAATATGGGCATGTTCCTGATGATGTGGGAAGATGTGATAGACATCGCCAAACGCGCTGATGCCCTGCTGAAAGAAGGGAAAAATCCCAGCTCCGCTATCGGTATCCCCGTAAACAGCGTACAGCTGCTGTCGCCCGTACCGTTCCCTACTTCCTGCAGGGACGGATATGCTTTCCGCCAGCACGTTGCGGCCGCACGCCGCAACCGCAAGGTGCCCATGATCCCCGAATTCGATCAATACCCGATATTTTATTTTACCAATCATAACGCTATCCAGGGTCCCGGCGAAATTGTATGCATGCCCGACCATTTTGAAAAACTGGATTTTGAACTGGAAGTAGCCATCGTCATTTGTAAGGCAGGCCGTAATATCACCGCCGCTGAAGCCGATGACTATATCGGTGGATACATGATCATGAACGACATGAGCGCACGCACCCTTCAGATGGAAGAAATGCTGCTTAACCTGGGCCCCGCCAAAGGCAAGGATTTCAGCACCGTAGTAGGTCCCATGCTGGTAACTGCCGATGAACTGGAACCCCTGAAAATACCGGCGAAAGACGGACATACCGGCAACAACTTTAACCTGAAAATGACCTGCAAAGTAAACGGCATCCCAGTGAGTGAAGGCAACATGGGCGATATGGACTGGACCTTTGCGGAAATTGTGGAACGCTGCGCCTATGGCGTTAACATCTTGCCCGGCGATATTATCGGCAGTGGCACGGTGGGCACCGGCTGCTTCCTGGAACTGAACGGTACCGGCAAACTGAATGATCCGGACTATACCGAACAATGGCTGCAACCTGGTGATGTAGTGGAAATGGAAGTTACCGGCTTAGGTACCTTATCCAATACTATCGTAAAAGAAGATACCGGCTTTTCGCTGCTGGCCCTTAAGAAAAAAGCATAACCATGCAGATAGATCCATCACAGGTGAAAACAAGTGAGCTGCATGCTTACCTCCTGGGTGCGGTTTCTCCCCGCCCCATTTGCTTTGCCAGCACAATAGATGCGGATGGGCAGCCAAACCTGTCGCCCTTCAGTTTCTTTAACGTATTTGGCTCCAATCCCCCTACACTGATCTTTTCACCATCGCGCCGCGTACGTGATAACACGGTAAAGCATACACTGGAAAATGTATACGCCACCAAAGAGGTGGTCATCAACATGGTAAGTTATGGTATGGTGCAACAAGCCTCTTTGTCGAGCTGCGAATATCCCGCTGGTGTAAATGAATTTGAAAAAGCCGGCTTTACGCCGTTGAAATCTGAAAAAGTACAGCCTCTCCGGGTAAAAGAAAGCCCGGTGCAAATAGAATGTATTGTAAGAGAGATCATTGAAACCGGGCAGGGTGGCGGCGCGGGAAACCTGGTTATCTGCGAGCCGGTAATGCTGCATATCAACGAAAACATACTGGATATCAATGGTAAAATAGATCCGCATAAAATAGACCTGGTAGCCCGTATGGGGGGCGACTACTATTGCCGGGCCTCCGGCGATGCCGTATTTGAGGTAGCAAAACCTAATACCAAACTGGGCATCGGCGTTGATGCGTTACCGTTGGCCATCAGGAATAGCCACATTCTTACCGGCAACCACCTGGGGCAACTGGGTAATGTTCATGAAGTTCCTTTTGTAGATGCCGCCTTTCATGATGATCATCTCAAAAATATCATCCAGTATTACAGCGTAACACCGGATGAAATGGAAAAAGAGTTGCACTATTATGCAAAGAAGTTGCTGGATGAAGGAAAGGTAGCCGCAGCATGGCAGGTATTACTGGCCGGCAGCTATTAAGCCGCAAAATAAAAAAGGAAAGGGGCGGGAGATCATCATCTCTGCCCCTTTCCTTTTTTATCGTTGGTACTATTTTGCTCCGAATACTTTCTTCAGCAGGTCAGTAGTTCTGGCTGCGGGATTGGCACGGATGGCCAGTTCCTCTTTCGCTATCTGGTCAAATAAAGCATTTACGGCCATGGTGGTCACGTAGTCCTGTAAGTCGGGATTTACTTTATTAAAGGTAGTAGGCAGCTTATTGTAGTTATTCACGATATCCGCATAATAACGGGTAGCGCTGGTGCTGTCGAGCGATTTCTTAATCACCGGCATGAAAGCGGTTTTCAGGGAATCTGTTGTTTTGCTTTTAAAGAAATCAGTGGCAGATGTATTTCCTCCTTTCACGAGGTTCAGTGCATCGGTGAGGGTCATTTGTTTAATGGCGCCTACAAAGATAGGTGCGGCATAGCCCACTGCTTTTTCCGCGGAGCGGTTGATTTGCAGGATAGCCTTATCTACCTGGCTGCCTAAACCAATTGCCCGTAAGGTGTTGCCAATTTTCACAGCATCTTCCGGCAGTAACAGTTTATATACATCACTTCCAAAGAAACCATCTTTTTTATTCAGCTTTGCAATACCGGCAGCCACGCCTTTAGCCAAAGCTTCCTTGATTCCGGAACCTGCGTCAGATTCAGTCAAACCAGCAAGGGAAGTACCACTACCGGTACTCGTGCTGCTACTCTTGTTGGTGGCCGTTTCCAGCTGTTTACCCAGCTTCTTCAGGAACTGGGCCTGGGTGGCCTGCAGGCTAAAGAAACCCAGCAATACCAATAATGAACGTTTAAGCATAGTGTTATTATAAATATTAATATCTTTCAAAAGTATAAATTATTCGTGTAAAGTCAACAGTGGTATATGTGTTTGATACGCCAGTTTGGAAGTACGGCTGCGTTTAAAGATGCTTTCAAATAAACCGTGTTTTTTAGGAATAGTGAGAATAAGGTCTGCCTTATTTTCTTCGGCAAATTCCACAATTCCTGCTACTACATTGGGATTATCGATGAAATGGTACTCCGGATGGAAATCTTCCAGCAGGGTATCCAGCATCAGTGTTTCAAAAGGTGTATCGGTGCTGAAATGCCTGCTTTCATGATCTATATTGATTACATGCAGTTCCGCATTAAAAATATGCAATAGTTTTTTCAATGGTTCCACGGGAGTGGTTTCCGCCACCTTCCGCAGATCTGCTGCAAAAACAATTTTTTCTATGGGTTTATACTTTGCTGATTGGGGTACCACCAGCACCGGGTAGCTGGTATTTTTCACTACGTCAATGGTATTGGAACCAACCAACACTTCTTCCAGTTTACTGCCGCCGGTAATGCCCATTACAATCAGGTCGGCGTTCTCATTTTTACATACTTCTTCAATAGTAGCTGCCAGCAGGGTGTTATCCGCACGTGTAAGCAGCGTGGTACCTTCCCGGATGAGAGGGGTCAGCTCTGCCTTCATCTTTTCCAAACCTTCCAGGCTGGCGTCTCTCAGATCCTCCGGATTCACCATCGGAATCGCCGTAGGTACATCCGGAATTGGTACAATCAGCTCATATGCGTGGTACAATACAATGCGGGTGGCCTCTAAACTGTTTCCCAGGGCAATAGCGTAGGTAGCGGCATTATAAGCGGTATCAGAAAAATCAGTGGGTACTAAAATTGTTTTCATATGGGCTAATTTTAAGATACTAATAAGCACTACTTAAAGTTAACGATGTGCATTGGTATATGAACGCTTCATGAAAATTTAATGCCACATTTATATTATATAAACAAAAAGGCGAATGACCGTAGCCATTCGCCTTTTATTTTATTAAGATGATTTTATTTCTGTTGTTCCGGCTTCATCTGCGGGAAGAAGAGTACATCCTGGATAGATGGCTGGTTAGTCATCAACATGGTTAAGCGGTCGATACCGATACCAATACCTGAGGTAGGCGGCATCCCGTATTCCAGGGCGCGTAAGAAGTCGTAGTCAATATACATGGCCTCGTCATCCCCACGTTCCATCAGTTTCACCTGTTCTTCAAAACGTTCACGCTGATCGATAGGATCATTCAGTTCACTGTAGGCGTTGGCAATTTCCTTACCATTCACCATCAGCTCAAAGCGTTCTACCAACCCCGCTTTGCTGCGGTGTTTCTTGGTGAGCGGGCTCATTTCTACCGGGTAATCGGTAATGAAAGTAGGTTGAATATAATTGCCTTCGCATTTTTCACCAAAGATCTCATCTATCAGTTTTGCCTTGCCGAATTTGGCGTCCACGTGGATACCCAGCTGTTTGCATACATCGCGCAGCTGTGCTTCATCCATATTGGCGATATCAAAACCGGTATGTTCCTGTATCGCTTCATACATAGATACCCGGCGGAATGGCGCTTTAAAATCAATGGTTGTATCACCGACCTGCACGGTGGTGGTGCCATGTAAGGTGAGGGCAATTTTTTCCAGCAGTGATTCGGTGGTGCGCATCATCCACTCGTAGTCCTTGTAAGCAGCGTACATTTCCATTACCGTAAATTCCGGGTTGTGGGTACGGTCCATTCCTTCGTTACGGAAATCTTTTGCAAACTCATACACCCCTTCAAAACCGCCTACGATGAGTCGTTTCAGGTATAACTCGTTGGCTATACGCAGGTAGAGCGGCATATCCAGCGCATTGTGGTGCGTAACAAACGGGCGGGCAGTAGCGCCGCCGGGAATAGGCTGCAGGATAGGCGTTTCTACTTCCAGGTAACCCAGGTTATTATAGAAGTCGCGGATCGTTTGCATCATCCGGGTACGCTTGATGAACACCTCTTTTACTTCGGGATTGATCACCAGGTCCACGTAACGCTGGCGGTATTTGAATTCCGGATCGGTTACTTCATCAAAAACTTCTCCTTCTTTCTCTTTCACAATAGGCAATGGACGCAACGATTTGCTCAGGATGGTGATTTCTGTGGCATGAATAGAGGTTTCACCGGTTTTGGTAATAAATACATACCCTTTCACCCCGATAAAATCGCCGATGTCCAGCAGTTTCTTCATTACAACATCGTAACCGCTTTTGTCTTCACCAGGGCAGATATCATCCCGGCGAACATATATCTGGATACGGCCCGCGCTATCCTGAACCTGGACAAATGAGGCCTTACCCATGTCGCGCTTGTTCATCACGCGGCCTGCCAGGCATACGGCCTGGAATTGTTCCTTTGTTTCTTCCGAATAATTGGCTTTTATATTTACGGAAGTATCATTAACCGGGTACTCAGCTGCAGGGTAGGGGTCTATACCTAAATTATGCAGTTCCTGTAATTTCTCCCGGCGTATAATCTCTTGCTCAGATAATTGTGTCATGTAGTAATTTAATTGCACTAATGGAGTGCAAAAATAGTAAAAAGGGCTGTAAGACTACAGCCCTCTTATTTTTTGACCATATCCTATGAAAACCAGACTAAAGATAACCGCTTCCACTGCCATTTACAGCCCTAATTAACCGGCGCGGGGAAATCTTTCATATCTGGTGGTATTTGACTTGTCCCCGGCTTACACGCGCCGCCCGTTTGTGTAAATTGTGACCGCTATTTTTTAGTTATGCTTATTTTCGTCCGCTAACGACAACAAAACAACCACCTGATATCTTACAAATGATGAGAAGCGAACAATGGTTAAAACCAGCCACTATCAGCAGTATAGGCTTACTGCTGCTGACTGCCCCCTGTTTAAAGGCCCAGCAAAAGCAGGACCTCACCTATGAACAGGCTTTTAAAGGCAAAGCTACCCATATCACCAAACCATTACCAGCCATCCGCGACTGGGCAGATGGAGAACATTACCTGGAAATGCGCCCGGATGAGGCAAATGGCCGCATGCAGGCATGGTCTGTAGATGCCCGCACCGGCAAAGCCACCATTTATACGGCCCCGGTAGACGGTCCCAGTGTAGAAGTACGTGAAAAGGATGTATTCTATAAAGCCGCCGATGGCAACACAGTTCGTTTGACCAACGACGACGCAGAGGAAAAGAATCCAACCCTGTCGCCGGATGGAAAATATGTGGCATTTACCCGCAATAATGACCTTTACAGCGTGGAAGTAGCTACCAAAAAGGAAACCCGCTATACTACCGATGGTTCTGATGTAATATATAATGGATGGGCATCCTGGGTATATTATGAAGAAATCCTGGGCCGTCCCACACATTACCGCGCTTTTTGGTGGAGTCCTAACAGCCGGCAGATCGCCTACATGCACTTTAACGACACCAAAGTGCCGGTATTCCCTATCTACAGCGAAAAAGGACAGCACGGATACCTGGAAAACACGCGTTATCCCAAAGCCGGCGACCCCAATCCCGCTGTGAAAGTAGGCGTGGTACCCGTTACGGGTGGCCCCACCGTTTGGGCCGATTTTAATGAAAACGACGATCAGTACTTTGGTATGCCTTTCTGGACCGACGATAGCCGGCAGCTGTGGATGCAATGGATGAACCGCGGACAGGACAACCTCAAAATATACAGCATCAACCCGCAAAGCGGCGCCAAAAAGGAAATCTATGATGAAAAGCAGAAAACCTGGATCGATTGGTTCGATGCCGTTCCTTTCGTGCAAAATAACCAGGGATTCCTGCTGCAAAGCGATAAAACCGGCTGGTCACATCTCTATCTCCATAATATGGACGGCTCCCTGAAAAAACAACTGACTTCCGGTAACTGGACCGTGAAAGAAGTACTTCAGATAGATAATAAGAATCAACTGGTATACTTCACCGCCCGTAAAGAAGCCTCCACCCGCTTCGATCTGTATAAAGTGAGCATGAAAACCGGCGCACTTACCCGGTTAACCAACGGTAATTATAATAATGTAATCAAACTGGCGCCGGGAGGTAAATACTTTATTACTACTTATTCCAACCTGCAAACGCCTTCAAAAATGGCACTGCTGGACAACAATGGCAGGCTGGTGCGGGAATTAGGCGATAGTAAAGGAGAAAACTTTGACGATTTCAACCTGGCCAAAACAGCATTGAAAACATACAAAACCCGCGATGGACTGGTACTTCCTCTTACCATTACCATGCCCGTGCACATGGAACCAGGTAAAAAATACCCGGTCCTGATCAGCATTTACGGCGGTCCAAATGCCGGTACCGTATACGATACCTGGAAATATGGCAATGTGCAGCAATGGTGGGCGCAAGAAGGCGTGATCCAGGTAGCCATCGACAACCGCAGCAGCGGACAGCTCGGCAAAATGGGCATGAACTATATTCACCGCCAACTGGGTAAACACGAAATCGAGGATTATATGGACGCTGCTACCTGGCTTCGTTCCCAACCCTGGACCGACACCGGCAAAATATGCATGACCGGTGGTAGCTTTGGCGGTTATATGACCTGTATGGCCCTCACCTATGGCGCCGATGTATTTAACTATGGGATGGCCAACTACGCGGTAACTGACTGGCAATTGTACGACAGCCACTATACAGAACGCTATATGGATACACCCGCAGAGAATCCCGAAGGCTATAAGGCTACCTCAGTAATGACCTATGCCGATAAGTATAAAGGGCTGATCCGTATTGTACATGGTACAATGGACGACAATGTGCATATGCAGAACTGTATCCAGCTGATCGATAAATTGGAAAATCTCAATAAGCATTTCGAGTTTATGTTGTATCCCGGCGAACGGCACGGATGGGGTGGCCTAAAAAGCGTCCATTCTTCCGGTGAGTCTTACCGCTTTATTTATAATAACCTCCTGGATAAACCTTATCCGGCGCTATTCACTAAATAGGCACACTGCTATAAAACCGCTACGGCTTAACATACAGATATACGCTTGTATCTGTTTGTTAAGCCGTAATGTTGTTTATCTGTTTGGAAAATAACCGGAGAAAGAGAAAGGCAGAGGGAAAAATAGGACTTCAGAAAAAAGAAACAGGGCTGCAAGACTACAGCCCCGAAAAATTTTAACCATATCTTTATTGAAAAACCTATACCAAAGGTGGCCGATTTTTATCACACTGCGATGGCCATTCTAGTGAATGATATATTTTATCCGGTAAACGTATCAAAAGTGAAGGTGAACGTATGAGGGCAAAAAACACTTCATGATAAGCTGGTATGTGAGTATGGGCACACAATAAATTGATTATCAGCCTAAGAAGGTGTTTAAACAGTTATTTGCCATTTTTCGGCTTTGGGACTGGAAAAAAGCAAAAAAAAGGGCTGGTAAGAATACCGCCCTTGTAATAATTTTAACCATATCCTATGAAAAACCTAGAACAAAGATATACCGCCGATTTTAGGAATAGGTTTCATTTCCGTGAACGATGTATTATTGTTCGTAAACTGATGATAATGGATAATGTGTTATTATATTATTTTAATAATAATATTATTAAAATTCAGAATTATAAGATTTAAATATCTATAATCAAATGATAATTATAAAATAGAGAAGTTTACACGGTTTATTATTAAATCTATTTAAGCTATCCGTTGCCCGTTAAGCACTTTCCTGTCCGGCTGAAGTAATACAATTTCCTTGTTATCGCCTACAGCGCCCAAAACCAGGCATTCCGACATAAAGTTTGCAATTTGCTTTGGGGGAAAGTTCACCACCGCCACAACTTGCTTTCCGATCAGGTCCTCTTTCTGATAGAGATGCGTGATCTGGGCAGAGGATTTCCTGATTCCCGTTTCCGGGCCAAAATCTATCAATAACTGATAGGAAGGATTACGGGCTTTAGGAAAATCGTTCGCCTCCAGGATAGTGCCCACTCTCATTTCTACTTTTTCAAAATCGGGCCAGCTGATAGTTTCCATGCGCTAATTTTTCGCCTAATATAGCCATCCCGGCTGAAGTTTAAAACAGCTTTGCCAGCGGCGCTTATAAATTATCTTCAAATGTTATGAATGGTAACAAACAATGCGGGAAACATGGCAAACTGGCATAATTATTGACTTTTTATCCCAAATTTTAGGTTAAAAAATAGGTTAAAGCGAAAGAACCCCACCTGCATAGGTGGGGTTCTTTCGTATATAGCTTTACGTTAGTGAGATCAGTTGAGGGCAGCAGTACTGTCCTGTACTGTAATAGGACCGCTCACCTTTAGTATTTTCTTTACACTGAAATCCTGATTGGCTTCCAGTCCCCATCCATGCAGCGAGTCGGTAGGCGTTTTGATAAACACTTCTTTAGTAGAGTAGAAGATCTTTCTTTTAGGATCCCAGTTCAGTTCTTTCGTATCCAGACGCTCGCCCTTCTTATTAATTACAATCACGCTATCCGACAGGAACACATCCCCATCATCTTCCATAAATTTTCCTTTCTTGGCCGATAATGTGCTTTCCAGCCCCAGGCTGTCGTTATACATAAATACTTTCAGCCCGTTATTAAAGGCCACATAGGTTGGCTTATCCAAACCACGCTCCATAGTGGGCCCCGTTAATTTTGCATTCACCTTTCCACCCTGGCTGAATATGATTACAATATCCTGCCCGTTTTCGGTGGCTGCCTTTTTGGAATCCAGTTCCATCACCGCATCAATATCATTTTCGCAGCTACTAACGGCAATGGCTATAATAAAAAATAAGATGGCTCTTTTAATCATTTGAATGAATAATACTTCAAAGATAGGAATTCGCTTTCAGCTTAATGCAGCGGAGATATAAGCGTATTTTGTCTTTCTCAGGATTACGCTGATTTTATTGATTTTAAGGATTTGATCACTTTGGATTTTAAATGATTTGGGGAGATATGAGCGGGTATATTCGCTTATATCTCCCCAAATCTTAAAAAATAAAATCAGTATAATCAGCGTAATCCTGAGAAAGACAAAATACGCGCTGTGCAAAAAAGTTATTCGTATTTACGCTTGATAAACCATTTATCACTCAGGGTAAAGCCCAGCGATATACGGTAGATATTTTCTTTCAGGATGGTTTCGTTGTTGCCGCGATGAGCAACTTCAAACGCCAGGTTGATCATACTGTACTGGTTGGAATAAGGCATGCGGCGTACGGGTAAACCAGCGCCCACCGTGAAGCCCATTGTAGGCATATTTACGCCTTCCAGCTGCAGGTAATCTTTCCCATAGTAACCACCCAGGCGATACGCTACCCTGTTCCAGTAACCGCTCAGTGCAGTTGCATTGGGTACAAACTGTCCGCCGATAGCAAGCTTCCAGGAATTCTGCAGGGAATCTTTATTACCAAAGTTTTTATAATTCTCCCACTGGCTGGAATTAAAGTCTACCCCAACCATCCATTTATCAAATTTGCGCAACATGATACCTGCGCCAAACTCTTGCGGAAACACCACAGTTCCCCTGTCGCCTTTCGCATAGTGAACGGTATCCTGTGTAACATAGTTATTGGAAGATGCGTCGAACTGCACGGTTTCATTGAGTATTTCCTGGCGGGCATTCATATTTTGCTTCAAACTTCCGGAGGCGCCAAACGTCAGATCCATATCCGTTTTCAGCTTGGCCCTGTACTGCACGCCCAATTTATAGAAAAAGCTGTTGTAGGAAGTACGGAACATGCGGTGGGAAGCATACATGGTAGGATCAGGGAAGGTAAGACGGGTATTGTTCTCGATGTTACCGAACAGATAACCCAGGTTTACACCCACGCTGAAATGACCAAAACGCACACCTGTACCGGCATATAACTGGTATAGACCGCCACTTCCTTCATATTTGCTGGTGAGCGGAATCCTCAATGTATCAAAGAAGGTACCGGTACCTGATTCCTGGATGTTATAGGAAACCCTGGTTACCGGGCGAAGCCCCAGATTTAATCCCCATTTGTTGGTAATCAGCGGAATACCCAACTGCAGGTAAGAGAGTGTACCGAATCCGGAACTAAATTTTGCCCCCTGGTCTGTGATAGAGCGGGCGCCACCTTCCACTCCTACATCAAAGGTAGTAAGCAGCAGGCTGGAGTAGCTGGCCGGATTAATAAAGTTGACTGATTGCGGATCACTATAAGCCTGAGAAACGCCTCCCATTCCACGGTTTACCGTGTTCTGGTTATTATGCAGATCTCCTAATCCGTAGCGGGAATATGGTGAATTGTCCTGTGCGATAGCCTTATTTGCCAATAGAAAAAAACTTCCAAGCAGGCAAAGAATACTGACTTTTGTCCAATGCATTTAGTATCAGAATTGAGTTTAAGCCCTTATTCCAGTGAAAATATGGGTCTGCAAATATCTACTTTTTAAGGCGGGAAGCAAAAAAATCCAAAAAACCACCTGTTAAATGCACGTTAAAGTTGCGGTCATGATGCCCGAAAAAGCAAGTCAGGCGGGCATCTTCATAAAAATTATAAATTATCGGCAGATAAGTTCCTGAAGTGACCATTCAATAAAACACGCTCTTTCAGCCTTTCCATCTCCGCCATCATGGGAATTACCTTGTGCAAATGCCGCTTCAGGTACTCCAGCCGCTGTGCTTCGTAGAAAAGATGGAGCATTTCATATTCCTCATCAAGCGACAGCCCCGCATGGTGCGCCAGGTCGTATGAACTGAGCTGGCTGTCTTCTTTCTTAAACGATTTATGGATCTGGAGGATAGCATGCAATTCCCGGACGCCATGCAATACTTCCTGCAGCAACCGGTTATTGCCGGCTTCATTATTCTCCGGGTAGTTTACAATGGCCCCGGCATACAATTTCTCCGGAATTTCCGAAACATGCTCCAAAATGCGAAAAACACTGTCTCCAACGGTAATTATGTCCATTTCCCCGCTCTCATATATTTTTTCTACCTTTTTTATTTGGACGAGTGTTCCATATTCCATAATTTTTTTATTTATTACAACTGGAATACCAAACGGCTTTTGCTCGGCCAAACAGGCTGCAATTAATTGCTTGTACCGGGGCTCAAAAACATGCAGATTCAACTGCTCTCCCGGATACACTACAATTCCAAGCGGAAATATGGAGATAAAATTCGTCATCTGTATTAATTATTCGCCATCGGACTGACGACCAATATACGCCAGGCTGATAAATTTATCTGGAAAAGGCCGAAAGATAATTATCTCTTTTTCGTAAAAAGTTGTAATATCTTCGCTTAAGCATTTAGTTATATATAAATATATACCTGACAATTATTCAAACTGATTAACATGCCAAGATTTGTGATAGACTGTGAAAGAATGAAATATCCGAACAACGGTCTATATACTTATTGCAGCGAACTTGGCCAAACTCTGATGCAGCTGATCTCTCCTCCCGAGGAGTTGTACTTCTATCTGCCCTCCTATAAAGAAACACTTTTTTCAAATCAGGCACATTACAAACAAAAAGCATGGCATAAACTGTGGATGCCCTATTCAAAAGATATTCAGCTCTGGCATACCACCTACCAGCTTTCCGACTACATTCCTTCATCACCCGACATAAAAACGGGTATTAACTATACATGATCTCAATTTCTTATACAAGCCTAACTATAAACACAAAATATCGGGCCAGCTGGCCAAAGTACAGCGGATGATCAATAAAGCTGATCATCTTATTACTATTTCAAATTATGTAAAGGAAGATGTTTTACAACATCTTGAAATAGGAGATACCCCCTTGAGCGTTATCTATAACGGTTGCGATGTAAAATCATTCCCCTCATTTAACGCCCCGCTTTACCGTCCCTCCCGGCCGTTTCTTTTCACCATTGGTACCATCTTACCCAAGAAAAACTTTCATGTCATTCCGCGACTGCTGAAAGACACTGATTATGAATTGATTATAGCAGGAAACGCAAATACCACCTATCAAAAACAGATCCTGCAGGAAGCAGCCGCCTACGGTGTGCTGGACCGGGTTAAAATTATCGGTCCCATTGATGAGAAAAGCAAATACTGGTATTTCAGCAATTGCGCCGCGTTTGTATTCCCGTCTATTGCAGAAGGCTTTGGCATTCCTGTAATAGAGGCTATGCACTATGGCAAACCGGTATTCCTTTCTGATAAAACCAGCCTGCCCGAAATTGGCGGCAACCTCGCCTACTACTTCGAAAATTTTGACCCTGCCTACATGCGGGATGTTTTCGATAAAGGAATGGCTCATTACGAAGCTACCCAGCCAATGGCTGCTCTTAAAAAGCATGCCGACAGCTTCAGATGGGAGGAGATAGGAGGACAATATCTTGATATTTACCGGTCGTTGATCGCGTAAACAGGGATACCGCTTATTTTTGTTCTTTAAATTCTGTAAACAATAAAATGTACCAGCAGCATATACCCGGACTCTTAAACGGAAATATCAAATCACTGGCCCGTTGCATTTCCCTTGTTGAAAACGAAGCAACGGGATATGAACAGCTGCTGGAGCAAATACCCGTGACTGACCATACCAAAGTAGTGGGTATCACAGGCCCTCCCGGTGCAGGTAAAAGCACGCTTGTAAATGCGCTCATTACTCAATTACTGGAACAGGATAAAAGCGTAGCTATCATAGCGGTAGATCCTTCTTCGCCCTTCAATTTCGGCGCCCTGCTCGGCGACCGGATCAGGATGAGCCAACACTTCAACCATCCAAAGGTATTTATCCGCTCCATGGCCACCAGGGGCGCCCTTGGCGGATTAAGCCCTAAAATTGTAGAGGTGAGTGATCTTATTAAAGCAGCTGCATTCGACTATCTCTTTATAGAAACGGTAGGTGTAGGTCAAAGTGAAGTGGAAATAGCCGGTATAGCAGATACAACTGTTGTGGTAGTAGTTCCGGAAGCCGGCGATGAGATCCAGACCATGAAAGCAGGGTTAATGGAGATCGCAGACATCTTTATTGTGAACAAAGCTGACCGCGACAATGCAGATGCTTTTGTGAAAAATCTCCGGCTGCTCGCACATAGTAAACATCAGGGTGACTGGGAAATTCCGGTGATCAAATCCGTGGCTATCCAACAGTCAGGCATACACGAAATTATACAGGCCATCGAAAAACATCACACTATCATCTCCCATCAACAACAAAAACATATCCTGCTGCTGGCAGAAAAAGCCTGGCAACTGATACAACAAAGGCGTATGAGAGATATCTCCAAACAAACCCTCCAACAGGAAATACAGGAACTTATCCGGCAAAAAGCGTTTAACCTTTACCGTTATATCAGCACTAAAAGCTAAGTATACATGCGCTACCTCCCCCTGATCACGGATGCATACCTGGTGGCCGCCAATCCGGACAACGCGGTTGCTATGAAAGCGTATATGCGCAACCAGTTTGAATACCTGGGTATAAGTGCGCCGGAGCGCCGTCTTATCAACAAAGGATTGAAAGCAACATATGGATTACCCGCCATTGGTGATATGCCGGTGCTGATAAAAGCATTGTGGAAAAAACCGGAACGTGAATACCAATACGCTGCCATAGATTTTATGCAAATGTTAAACAAGGAATGGCGCGCAGAAGATATCCATCTCTTTGAATACATGATAGTTCATAAATCGTGGTGGGATAGCGTAGATGCCATCGTGTCGTGCCTCGCCGGTCCGTGGCTGAAAAAATTCGGGGAAGAATGGCCCGCCACTACCAATCGATGGATCAATAGTGAAAATATGTGGCTGCAGCGTGCGGCCATTATACACCAGAACGCATACAAGCAACATACCAATGAACAATTGTTGTATCGCTATATAAAACAGTGCGCAAGTTCTAAAGAGTTCTTTATCCAGAAAGCCATTGGCTGGGCCTTGCGGGAGTATGCTAAAACAAACCCCGGCAGTGTGCGAAAATTCGCAGACAGTCACACGCTGGCGCCACTCAGCAGGCGGGAAGCGCTCCGCAGAATTAATTAATAATTATGCCCTGGTTAGTTCCTGTTGTTGTTTACGTTTGAAAACAGCAATGCCATAAGCCAGGATACAGGCAAGTATGGCAGGAAGCGCTGCATTAATATCATGCGTCATTTCCAACAGTAATATAATAGCTGTTAACACCGCCCGGGAAGTACCCGCCAGCATAGCTCCCATCCCCACCAGCACTACAATCCCTGCATTAATCATTAAAGACGGAAAAGCCATTTGCAGGGGCGCTCCAATCAACAAGCCCAACGCGCCTCCTATGATCAGCAATGGAATGATACCACCACCTGTTTTGTTGGCGCCGGAGAAGAAAATCCAGGCGATCCATTTCATAAAGGCCAGTGTAAAAAGAATCGCCAGCGTTACGTGTGCCTCCAGCAGGTCACGCACATAACCTTCGCCGGTGCCCAGTATCCGGGGGAAAATATATCCAATAATACCCGTAAGCAATGCCGCCAATAACAAATACCAGGCATTGTATTTAGTTAGCATGCCGAACCATTTACCAATAAGATGGTACAATGCTGTACTTAATCTTGCCCACAATCCCACTATTACAGCTACTATCATATAGCCTATCATGGCCTTTGCACTCATAGCCGGCAGTGCTGTAAAGCTTAATACAGGAGTGGTGCCACGATACAGGTAGCTTCCTGCGGCAGCAGTGGCTGCAGCTGCTGCAACCGGTAATATACTGGCAAGCGTCCATTCTGCCAGAAACACTTCCAATGCCAGGAGTACAGCCGCCACCGGCGCTCCAAAGAGGCTGCCTAAAGTACTGCACATGCCTGCTGTAAAAAGCAGTCTGCACTCGTCACTGGTGCAGCCAAATAATTTACCGATCCAGGCGCCTAAGCCCCCGTTAAATAACATGGCGGCATTTTCTACCCCCAACGGATTACCGGCGCCGATGGCAACGGTCAATCCCAATGCACGAAGCAGGAACGAAGTATACCGGGCTATGGCAACAAGGAACAGGGCGCCCGCCACCGGAATACCAATGATCCACAATTCCCGTTCTGTATTTTCGATCCCCCTGTATGCAGTATCTATTTCCCCGTAGTAAACCAGTGAAGCAATCGCATGGATTATAACGTTAATGCCCCATGCTGCAACAGCGCCTCCCGCTGCCACCACTATGGCTGCAACAGAAAGATACAAAGTGCGCGATGCCTTTTTACCGGGTACATCTGCAGGTTCATATGCTGCTGCCGGTACAACCGGTAAACCGTTTTTTGTTATTGCGTATAGCTTATTAATCATGAAAGGGGTATTATCAACCAGATTATCAAAGCTATATAGTTCATTGTAGAATCACAAATAATTTTTTATTAATGTATTTAATAGCTAACGTATAGGAATATACGTCATTATATTTATTGTTTTAGTTAGGCAACCTTATTATATTTGTAATAACCAATCCGTGACGGAAACCAAAATTCAACATGTATGAATGACGCTATGCACCAAGGCACAGCTGGCGCTGATAACCCCCAACCCTCACTGGATGCACAAACCCTGGTCAGATTAAAAAGGATGTTGTTATTCACCCATGAGGACGAGCAATACCTGATGATGGCAGGAAACATCCTCGCTGCACATACAGAAGACATTTTGAATAACTGGTATGATACCATACTAAAGAATAATTATCTCGCCACCTATTTTACCAGGAACGGTGCTCCCGACATGGGGTACCTGCAATCGCTCCGTCCGCATTTCCATAAATGGATCACTGATTTATGTAACCGCCAGGAAGGCAAGCCGTGGTGGCAGTTTGAAGAGCGGATTGCTGCACAGCTTCAGTTCAGGTCTTCAGCGGAGCATGATATGGACCCGTTGCCCATGGTATACTTACGTTACCTGTCTTCTTTTATATACCCCGTTTCCGAAGCAGGCCGGCCTTATTTAAGTAAACACGGGCGCCCGGCTGCTGAAGTAGAACGTATGCAGCAGGCCTGGTTCAAAGCAATAAGTTTTAGTGTATTGTTATGGGTATACCCTCAACCCCGACAACTCCCTTTTTAGTGTACCCATTTACGTTAGTATCAAAAGTATTCCTATGGAAGTTGCTGTATTCGACACTTATGTTAAGAAAAAAGATGGGAGATATCTTCATTTCGATATCATCGTTACAAAGGAAACCTCCTTTGATGAAGTACTGAATTATGGCAATACCTATCTTCAAACCAAAAAAGGAGAGGGGTTAATTGTTTCCCGGAAAGACTGCCGCTTTTGTCATATCACTGAAATTATACCACGCTGGGAAACCCAGATCCGGCAAAAAGGCTATTATATCCATGAATTGGAGGGTTGTCACTGAAAAAAGCCGGATTCACTCAGGAATGTCACTAATATGCTATTTCACACCATATATTTATATTGTACCTTGCCACACTAACTATAAGGACAGCAAGAATATATGGGGAAAGTTTCCACATTCAGCCCTGCACAGCAGGCAGAAGACACACCTAGTAAAGTAGTGGCCTCCCTGGAGCGATTATCAGAAGCCTTCCGCGTATTATTATGGCAGGAAGCAACTCAGTATGGACTTAGTCCCATACAAATCCAGGTACTTACCTTTTTACTGCACTACCCGGAGGAAAAACGTACTGTAACCACCTTGGCATCGTACTTTAACATGACCAAAGCCACCATCAGCGATGCGGTAAAATCATTGGAACAGAAGAACTACCTGACTCGTAAGGCAAGCCCTACAGACACCCGGAGCCACACTTTACACCTGGTAAGGGAAGGAAAAGCGGTTGCCAGGAAAGTAGAGCAATTTGCGGATCCACTGCATGCAACCGTAGCACAGCTGCCATTGAAAGACCAGGCCGGACTGCTGGAGCAGCTCATGCAGCTGATTTACCAGCTGAATCAACAGGAAATTATTTCCACTCAGCCTATGTGCTTTAACTGTGAGCATCTCAACGAAAAGAAGGGTTACCACTGCAACAAACTAAAGATCTCTTTAAACAACGGTGGGTTAAGAATGGAATGTCCTGTTTTCAAACTCCGCGAAGAGTAGCCGTTATTATTGAACACGGGGCAACTGGCAGGTCATTTCATTGTCTCCGGCCACAAAGCCGAACTGCTCATATAATAAACGTCCTTCTTTACTGGTATGCAGGCTCACCTTCCCGGTATTGCGTGCTTTAGCTTCATCGAGGATCTTTTGCAGCAGCGCTTTTGCAATACCTTTCCGCCGGAAGGCAGGAAGCGTGTATACGTTCAGAATATAGGCCACTTTGCCTTCAAGGTTGTGGTACAGCGGCGGCTGGTTATAAAAAACTATGCCCGCGCTGGCCACCACCTTGCCTTCTGCATCGGCAAACCAGTTTACAAAATTGTTTTTAGAGAGATGTTCTGTTAAGTAGACCCTTAGCTGATCCTTCAACACGGCATCCTGGGAGTTATCAGACTTAGGGTAAATTTCTTTCAGAAACTGCAGCCGCAAATGCACTAACTGCGGGATATCCGTGATATCCGCCTTTCTGTAGGTAATCATAGTTATTTTGGGTTATACGAAAATTGTCAGGCTTCTTTATTACTTCTCCACCACCGGAATGCCAGAAAACCTATGATAGCCAGGGGCGTTAGGGCCAGCATTAGAATACCATTGTTCAAACCTTTCGCCGGGCCTTCGCCCAGCTGCTGAGCCGTTTTAGTACACAGGGAACATTGCGCCATTACTGATCCGCTCATCACCGTCAAAAACACTGTCAGTAAAAACAAACCTGTCTTCTTCATAGTATTGTTGTTTGATCTCACAAAATTAGGCTATCTGTCTTAAAAAATCTCCTTAATTCTATCAGTGGTAATAGGGAGAAATCATAATATAAACAATCACACCCGTTACTGCCACATAAAACCAGATAGGCCACGTAATACGGGCAATTTTGCGATGACGCGGAATATCATTTTGAAAGCCGCGCAGCAGGGTGAAAAGCACCAATGGCACAATAATAGCCGCCAGTACGATATGTGTCAGCAACAGGAAATAGTAAATATAACGGATGCCGCCCAGCATGGCTTTTTCACCGGCATCCACAATACCGTTGTGATCCAGGTCGCCGAACCGGGTTTCTGTAGCCAACGCATGATAAGTAACATACGACAGCAGGAACACGGCCGACAAACCCACTGCAATTAAATTGGTGATCTTATGGGCTTTTACATGTCCGTTCTTTATAAAATATAAAGTGGCCAATAGTAAAACGGCAGTGCTGGTATTGAGGATAGCGTGGAACAGCGGCAGTATCCTGATATCAAAACCAGGATGCATTTCCGGCTTGGGCAACACAAACAATAACGCCACCAATGCGGGTATAACTATCGATACGATGGTGATAGGCGTATTGAGATTTCTGTTCTTAAGTTCCATATCCACTAAATGTAAAAGGTGAATAAAGAAAGGTGAACAACCTTTCCTTATTCACCTTTCCTTTATAATTATTTTATTATTTCTCTCCGGAGAACAGCTTTTTGAGGAAGGCTCCAAAACCCGGTCGGTGTCTTTCTTTTGCCAGATGCAATATGGCGATATCACCAGCGCATCTTTTTACATCATTGGAATCAAGACCGTTATAATATCCCCGGATATTCCTGTTTTTGTCGATTAATACCAGCTTCTCGGTATGTATGAAGTCGTCCGGACCACCGTCTCCCTGTGTTACAGAAACAAAAAAGTCGTTTCTGGCGAGGTCGTAGATTTCTTTTTTACTACCTGTGAGCAGCCACCAGTTATCGGGATTTATCTGGTATTCGTAGGCGTACTTACGCAGCTTATCTACGGTATCCCTTTCCGGGTCTACTGAAAAGGAGAGGATCTGCAGCAAAGAATCATTCTTTACATAAGCGCTCTGTACCTTTTTCAGGTTCTTTGTTAAAGTAGGACAGATACTTGGACAGGAGGTGAAAAAGAAATCAACCAGTAACACTTTTCCTTCCATATCTTTCAAACTCACCTGTTCTCCAAGTTGGTTGGTAAGTTTAAAATCCCTGATCTTATGAAAAACGGTATCGTATGAAACTTTACCATCTTCAGAGATCGTATCTACTCTTTCCGGGATGAAGTATCCGGGTACAGGTACCACATTTTTTCCGTAGTGATCTACAATGAGATAACCCAAAAGCGGCACCAATATAGCCAACGACACTCCTAATAAAGCCCTGCGAGAGATGATCCTGATAGTTTATGATGAAATTAATAATGATGTCCTTCTTTTGCAGGAGCCTTTGGTGCTTCCACCGGCGTACCTGGTTTCAGGTCTTTCCGCATGTTTTTCCAGGAATCCCCTTCATACAGGAATGCAACGATAAACCATACAAATAACAGTAACGGAATCAATATGGTAAGGATCAGGTTCTTGATTTCGTGACCCAGGTGCATGAATTCAGCAACTATATAGAAAGCTTTCACCACGGTGAGACCAACGAAGATGGCATTCAGGAATACCCTGCTCGGGAAACCAGTTTCCAGATGTAAAAAGGCCAGACCTACTTCCACCATTGTGATACACAACAGGATCCAGAACGTTCTCCAGATTGTTTTGGTAGATGAATCGGCATGTGCAGCTTCATGCCCAGCTTCAGTATGTGTATGCTCCATTATTATTTAAATTAAATAAATTCTAAAAATCAGATTCCAAATAATCAACAACAAACCTTGTACTATTCTGCTTGTCTTTTACTCAGAGCAGGTAGAAGCAGGTGAATACGAATACCCAAACCAGGTCTACAAAGTGCCAGTACAAACCTACTTTTTCCACCATTTCGTAGTGACCTCTGTGCTCATAAGTACCTTTCAGTACGTTCGCAAGGATTACGATATTCAGGATCACACCGGAAGTTACGTGTAAACCGTGGAAACCGGTAATAGTAAAGAAGAAGTTGGTAAAGTTGGTAGATGCCAGTGTGCCGTCAACATTCATGAAAGGATTACGACCCCACCATGCACCTTCGTGGTACAGATGCGTCCATTCCCATGCCTGACAGCTCAGGAACGCGATACCACCAATGATGGTCCAGATCATCCATTTGGCCACTGCTTTTTTATCTCTCATGTGACCGGCGTGTACTGCCAGTACCATGGTTACAGAACTCATGATGAGAATGAAGGTCATCAAACTCACAAATACCAACGGTAAGTTGGCATGGCCCATGCCAGGGAAGGAGCGGAACACTTCATTCGGATCAGGCCAGGACGGGCTGGAAAACCGGATGGTACCATATGAAATCAATAATGCGCCGAATGTGAACGCATCTGACATCAGGAAGTACCACATCATCAACTTACCATAGCTCACATTAAAGGGAGAATATCCTCCGGCCCACCATTTTTTCTTCGCTGTAACTGCTGTATCCATTGTTTGTTTTATAAAATTTTACAAAGTTTATCTGGCGATACTTAAAAAAATTAACAGGTAAATCCACAGTACGTCCACGAAATGCCAGTATGTTGCGGCTACTTCAATGGGCACTGCGCTGTAGGTCCGTACACGGGTTCTGTAAGCCCTGCCAAACATAATAAGCAGTGCTACTACACCACCCAGCACGTGCAGCATGTGCACTCCTACGATAACATAAATAAAAGAAGCGGAAACAGGCCCGTTGAGGGGCAGTCCTACCGACTTCAATTGTGAAAATCCTATCCACTGGCAGGCCGCAAACACCACACCCAAAAATGCTGTGAGGGTGATCAGTTGTTTGTAACGCTGCATATTCCTTTCTCTGAACTGCTTTAAAGCCAGGTGTATTGTTACGCTGCTGGTTAAAATTACGGCAGTGGATATCCAGAAAATATGCGGCAGTTCAAATGCCAGCCAGTTTGCCTGGGATCTTTTAACAATGTAAGCACTGGTAAACCCTATGAACATCATGGTAATACTACCCATGGCGATCCATAAGGAATATTTATGCGGATGTATTTTCTTACGTTGTTCTAATGTCATAGTATCCATCACTCCTCTTTTCATTTTACGCTTTGTCCAGCAGTTGTACCAGCTGAACAATTGTCAGATAAATATAAGATCCGAACATGAGCTTTCTCGCTGCAGGAACATCGTTCTTTCTGTACAGGTTAACTGCCCTGTAAAGGAAGAAACCTCCCGCCAGAATAGCCACTATGGCAGAAATGCTTCCAGTGATCTTCAGGAGGTATGGCGCTACGCCGGCGGGAATCAGCAACAACGTGTACATGGCGGCCTGTATGGCGGTGTACTTGTTGGGCTCTCCGCTGCCCGGCAGCATTTTAAAACCTGCCCTCGCATAATCTTTATACGCAATCCAGGCAATGGCCCAGAAATGCGGAAACTGCCACAGGAACTGGATAGCAAACAACGACCAGCCACCTTCGCTCAGGTTGTTGGCGCCGGCTGCCCAACCGATCAGGGGAGGCATGGCACCAGGAATAGCTCCTACCAGCACGGCAAGAGAGTTCCATTTTTTCCAGGGCGTGTACACAAAACCGTATAACACCAAAGATAACCCGCTCAATGCAGCACTTAACCAGTTAAAGCAGTACCCCATTACGAGGAGTCCCGCAACACCGGTTACCGCAGCCAGCGCTATCGCCTCGTTGTCGTGCATACGCCCCGAAGGCAATGGACGAACAGCGGTGCGCGCCATCAGTTTATCTGTCTCCTTCTCCCAAATCTGGTTAATGGTATTGGCTGATCCGGAAACCAGCAAACCACCAGCAAATAATAAAAGAACTTTTACTAAGTTAAACTCCACGCCAGGCACCAGCAGGTAACCAACCACAGATGAAAATACCACCATAAAGGTGAGATTAAACTTCATTAACTGAGAGTAATCTTTCACCTTGCTTGCTACCGCATATGATGACGACAATTTTATGGAGTTTTCTTGCAACATTTTTTTTCTAGCCACATCCCGGGTTTAAGTCCGGAACAAATTTACAAACATCACAGTGAACAAAATCCCGGAAGGAAGATTTTTCGCCTGAAAGGTGTCTTCCTGCCGGAATTCCGAACTATATTTTAGTGCGCTGATTCATTAGGTCCGATAGGCTCTGTTTGCGGAATGAAATCTCTTCCATCCTTGCTATAGTCATAAGCCCAACGGTATACTTCAGGAATTTCACCAGGCCAGTTACCGTGACCGGCATGGATAGGTGTAGTCCATTCCAGGGTAGTTGCGTTCCACGGATTCTGTGTGGTCATCTTTCTACCTTTGAAAATGCTGTAGAAGAAGTTGAACACAAACAGCAGCTGTACTGCAAATACCAGGATTACCACGATAGTGATGAACTCATTCAAACCACCAAACTGTTTGAAGGAAGCCCAGCCAGATACATCATAGTACCTTCTTGGCATACCCGCCATACCTTCGTAGTGCATTGGCCAGAAGATCAGGTAAGCACCGATCATGGTTACCCAGAAGTGGATATAACCAATGGTCTGGTTCATGAAACGGCCATACATTTTAGGGAACCAGTGGTAGATACCGGCAAACATACCAAAGAACGCAGATACACCCATTACAATGTGGAAGTGAGCGATTACGAACATGGTATCATGCAGGTGAATATCGATAGAAGAGTTACCTAACCAGATACCTGTTAAACCACCGGAGATGAAAGTGCTCACAAAACCGATAGAGAACAGGGAAGCAGGCGTAAAGTTGATATTACCCTTCCAGATAGTAGTGATCCAGTTAAATACCTTGATGGCAGATGGTACCGCAATCAATAAGGTTAAGAGTACGAAGAATGCACCCAGGAATGGATTCAAACCTGTTACGAACATATGGTGCGCCCAAACCAGGAAGGCCAGGATACAGATGGCGAACAGGGAACCGATCATCGCCAGGTAACCAAAGATAGGCTTGCGGGAACTTACCGCCAGTACTTCAGAAACCATACCCATCGCCGGGAGGATGATAATATATACCTCAGGGTGACCTAAGAACCAGAATAAATGTTGATAGAGAATAGCGCTACCACCTTCATTTGCCAGTGCTTTACCAGCAATAAAGATATCAGACAGGTAGAAGCTGGTACCAGCGTGACGATCCATGAGCAGCAGGATGAAACCTGACAACAATACAGGGAAAGACAATACGCCCAATACAGCAGTGAAGAAGAATGACCAGATAGTCAAAGGCATTTTGGTCATCGCCATACCTTTGGTACGCATGTTCAGCAGTGTGGAGATATAGTTCAAACCACCCAGCAGCTGCGAAACAACAAACAGCGCCATACTGGTCAACCAAAGATCCACACCTATTTTAGAACCGATGGAAGCGTCTCCCAATGCACTCAGCGGCGGATACATCGTCCAACCTCCGGAAGCCGGACCTGTTTGAACAAACAGGGAAGCCATCATTACCAGGCTGGCCAGGAAGAAGAACCAGTAGCTCAAACAGTTCATAAAGGGAGAGGCCATGTCACGTGCACCTACCTGCAAAGGAATCAGCAGGTTAGAGAAGGTACCGCTCAGGCCGGCCGTTAATACAAAGAATACCAGGATGGTACCGTGCATTGTTACCAGTGCATAGTAAGCTTCCGCTGTAATGCGGCCACCTTTAGCCCAATGACCCAGGATACTTTCCAGCCAGGGGAAAGTGGCATCAGGAAAACCAAGTTGCAAACGGAACAGTACAGAGAAGAAAGCACCAATGATAGCCCAAACGATACCAGTAATCAGGAATTGTTTGGCGATCATTTTGTGATCCATGCTGAACACATATTTCGAAATGAAACTGTCTTCATGGTGGTGCTCATGATCATGATGATCATGCGCTCCGTGCATTACCTCCTGTTGACTGTGCAATGTTGCTTCGTTACTCATAATCGGTTCGGTTTATTATAAACTAACGCCCGGGAAGTATCGTCGTTTGTCAGTTTGTCTTTTTAGTTTTTAATTGTACTCCGTCAAAAATTCTTCTACACAAAATTACAGCTTACTGAATATTTGCAGCTACTGCTTTTTGTGTGCTATCTGCTTTGGCTTCGCCGGCAGGCGCAGCCGGAGCTGCAGTGTCTGCGTGTGTCAGGCTGTATGTTGATTTCTGGGCAGCTACCCATTTATCATATTCTGCCTGAGTTTCCACCACTATCACGCCTCTCATGGAGTAGTGACCGCTACCACACATCTGATCGCAGGAAATTTCATAGGTGAAATCCGGGTTACCGGTTTTTTCCTTCATTTGTTTAGTAGTGTACTTAGGTGTAAACCACAGGGTAGTAGGGATACCGGGAACCGCATCCATTTTCATGCGGAAGTGAGGCAAACCTACGTCATGGATTACATCGCGGGAACCAATGATGAATTTTACCGGTTTACCAACTACCAGGTGCAGTTCGGTAGGCATAAAGTCATCCTTGTTCAAAGGATCGTTCCAGTCCAGACCCAGTTCATTACCGGCGGAAGGATCAATATTCTTAATGTCACGACGACCCAGTGCGCCATCCTTACCAGGATAACGGAAGATCCAGTTAAACTGTTTGCCGGTTACTTCTACCACAGCAGCGTCTTTTGGCGCTTCTGAGGTAAGCTGGAACCAGTGTTTCAAACCAAAAGCCACCAGTACTGTTAAGGCAATAGCCGGGATAACGGTCCAGATAACTTCCAGTTTATTATTATGCGGAAAGTAAAATGCTTTACGGCCTTCTTTCTCCTGGTATTTGAATGCAAACCAGAACAATGCAACCTGGGTAACCACGAACACGATACCGGTGATGGCCAGTGTTACGTAAATGAGGGTATCAACGCCTTCGCCCTGTTCTGATGCAGATTCGCCCAGGATCTTGCCCTTCAGCAAATCATTACAGTAGTACACTCCTATAAGCCCCAGCACCAGGAATGCAATCAGCAGGAAACCATTTATACGGTTGCTTTGCTCGCGCGCTTTCTTTTCTCCCTTCAATATGGACACATATTCGCTCGCCTTCGCAATCTGGAAGATGACTATGAATATGAGAACAACAACTAAGACTGCTAAAAATCCTGACATTGCTATATGAAATAATTAAGTTATCTAATGCTTTTCTTTTGCCTAATCTCCTTGATCACCCAATTAGGTGTGGTGAATGATACTTTCTTTCAGGTAAGGATGATTCTTCGGAACCAATGCAGCTTTAGTCAGCTGGTTAGATACCAGGAAGATGATCAGTCCTACGAAACCGAGTCCGAGTCCGAATTCATACCAAGGGAATACCAGGGTTTTAACGGTACCTGGGTAAACCATTTGCCAGAAATCCAGCCAGTGACCGAAGATGATCACAATAGCGATGAAAACGATGGCAGTATAGTTACGTTTGGTGTCCCTTTTCATCAGGAACAACAACGGAGTAACAAAGTTGATCAGGAGGTTCAGGAAAAAGATTGGTCTCCACTGGCCCCAAACACGCGGCTGGAAGTATTCAGTTTCTTCCGGCATGTTGGCGTACCAGATCAGCATGTACTGGGAGAACCAGAGGTAAGTCCAGAAAATGCTGAATGCAAACATGAATTTACCCAGATCGTGCAGGTGCTCTTCCGTTACATAAGTGAGATAACCGTGTTTTTTCAGATATACTACGAACAGTGCTATCAGCGACAGACCGGATACCCAGGTGCTGGCGAAAGTGTACCAGCTGTACATGGTAGAGAACCAGTGTGCATCGATACTCATTAACCAAACCCATGGTGTGGTAGATCCAACGCTCAGGGTAAATACTACCAGGAAGCCACCGCATACAACGGTATTTCTCCAGAGTAATTTACGGCCTGTTTCAGGACGCAGATCCCATCCATCTTCTTCGATAGACATTTTGCGGAGCTTCAGGGTAAAGAATATCCAGAGGCCCAGTGTCAGGATAGTAGCTACGGTAAAGAATCCTTTGTTCAGGAAAGCAGATTTCCAGGTCAGGATCTTATCCTCCGCTACGTGATGTGCGTTTACCCAGTGGTAAATATCTTCTTTTCCACCAAAAACAAGGATCATTACAATCACAAATAAAATGGCAGACAAAACAGGAACGGCCATTGAAATCGCTTCAGGTACACGGCGGAAAGCAATCTGCCAGCCACCATGTGCCAGGGTAGTGGCAGCTATAAAGAAGGTGCTCGCCAATGTAATCAGCAAAAAGAAGCTGCTGTTTTGCAACAGACCGGCCCAAAACCGTGTCGCGTTCTCACCTCGAAACGCAATTAATCCGATCAATAACGTCAGCAAGCCCACGCCCATTAACACGAAGCTGGTCTTTTTTAATCTTGCCGGTACTACAAATTGGTCTTTCATTACTGTATATTAAAATACTTGATTGAAATTCAGTTTAACTCATTTATTTAGCTGCAGTGCTATCGTTAGCAGGAGCGGCAGACGGGGCGGCAGCACCTGGCTGTTTACTCTTGATATAAGCAGCAATCTTCCAGCGCTGGTCTCTGTCGAGCTGACTGGCATAACTACCCATCATGTTATAACCATAAGTCATTACATGGAACAGGCGGCCTTCTGTGTAACCGGATTTTGCACCGGCAATCAGGTTGGCAGGAGCTGCAGGATAAGGTCCATCTCCACCTTTGTACAGCGGACCATTACCATCTAATGCAGTACCATGACAGATACCACAGTAGATATTAAATAAACGTTCGCCTTCCTTCAGATCAGATGGCGTAATAGTTAATGGATTCTTTACCAGATTAGCCAGTGCCGTATCTGATTCTTTCAGATGGTATGGCAAAAGTTCTCCTCTTTTTACTGTTCCTTCCACTGGCTTCAGGCCTGACAAACGAGCACTGTAAAATTCATACGCACGGGATTCATACATGTCTGGCATATAAATCCTGCCGGGCTTTCTGTTATGCTCCCCCCTGTTACAGGCTGCCAGGAAAGCTCCAGTTGCCAATGCGGCTACAATCAATATGTTGGAAGTCCTTTTCATCAGAAATTATTTATCTAGCTTTCATTAGTTCTTGCTTGCTCAAATCCTAATGTCGCAACGGTATGTTTTAGCTGTTATTTTAATTAAGCGTTTGCGGTCTGAATCTTACGGAGATAAGGCTCATCGTCCTTATCGTATCTTCCGAACCACCATCCTGCTTCAGCCTTCTGCTCATTGATATCCTGTGCACCTGCAGCAGCGAGGAAGCTCTTTACTTCTTCCGCATTGGTTTTTTCTGTCAGCTCTATTACCATCACAAACTTATCGTCTGTTTGTCTTGGATGGAAGATGTGTTTCTTTACACCCGGCATTAACTGGCACAGATAACAGAAAGTCATCACCATACCCACCGCCGCAAATAATACGGTCAGCTCAAAGGTGATAGGAATGAAAGCTGGTAACGGGAAATGTGGTTTACCACCAATGTTCAGCGGCCAGTCTACATTAAACACCCAACTCATGAAACCCAATGCTGTAGTGGTACCAGTGATACCATATATGAAACCGGCTGTGTGCAGACTGGTTTCTCTTAAACCCATTGCATGATCGAGGCCGTGAACAGGAAAAGGAGTGTATACATCGTGCAATTTGTATCCTGCAGTGCGTACTTTCTTTACTGCCGGAAACAATACCGCCTCATCGTCAAACAAGCCTACAACAAATTTTTTAACAGCCATATATTTAAAAATTCAAATTCCAGGTAATAAGTTCTCTTAATTCATCTATTAATGTGCGTGAGCCACATCATGAGCAAATTTCTCTGCAGGCTCTTCTTCGTACACTTCCATTTTCTCCTTGTAGTTCTGACCGGATGTTTTCAGGATTGACTTGATTTCAGCCAGTGCAATTACAGGGAAATATTTAGCAAACAGGAAATAGCAGGTAAAGAACAAACCGAAAGTACCCATGTAGAAACCTACTTCAGGCCAGGACGGACGATAGTATGACCAGCTGGATGGCAGGTAATCGCGGTACAGTGAAGTACAGATGATTACGAAACGCTCGAACCACATACCAATGTTCACAATGATGGACATTACGAAAGTCACCATTACATTTCTTCTCATTTTACGGAACCAGAATACCTGCGGCGTTACCACGTTACACGTCATCATGATATAATATGACCATCCTAACGGACCGGCAGCACGATACTTGAAGAAAGTAGCGAACTCGTAAGGGTTAGCGCCATACCATGCCATGAATAACTCAGTCAGGTAAGCACAACCTACTACAGAACCCGTTAACACAATTACCTTGTTCATGGCTTCCATGTGACCCAGGGTAATGTATTCTTCAAGATGTAATATTTTACGTGTAATGATCAGCAGCGTTTGTACCATCGCAAATCCGGAGAAGATCGCACCCGCCACAAAGTAAGGAGGGAAGATGGTAGTATGCCAACCAGGAATTACAGAAGTCGCAAAGTCAAAAGATACGATCGTATGTACAGACAATACCAGTGGAGTAGCCAAACCTGCCAGTACCAGCGACAGCGCTTCATGACGTTGCCAGTGCTTGGTAGAACCGGTCCAGCCGAATGCTGCTACACCATATAATAACTTGCGCAATTTTGTTTTAGCCCTGTCACGAACACTGGCGAAATCCGGAAGGAGACCAGAGTACCAGAACAGCAGGGATACGGTAAAATAAGTAGAGATCGCAAATACGTCCCAGAGGAGCGGAGAGTTAAAGTTAACCCATACCGGACCGCGGGTATTTGGATAAGGCAGAATGAAAAACGCCATCCATACACGACCCATGTGAATGATCGGGAACTGACCGGCGCACATTACCGCGAAGATCGTCATCGCTTCCGCCGCACGGTTCACCCCTGTACGCCAACCCTGGCGGAACAGCAGGAGGATCGCGGAAATCAGGGTACCGGCGTGACCAATACCTACCCACCATACGAAGTTGGTAATATCCCAACCCCAACCGATGGTTTTATTCAGATTCCATACTCCGACACCGAAATAGATCTGCCAGAACACGGAAAAGGCACCAAAGCCCAACAGTGTCAGGGAGATGAAAAAGCCTACATACCACAGTTTTCCGGGCTTCCCTTCAATGGGACTAATGATATCTTCCGTTACCTGGTGATAATCCTTAACCCCGTCTACCAAAGGTTCTCTCAGTGTGGATTCGTATTTTAAATGCATATTCTATAAGCTTTTAGCTGCTAGCTTCTAGCTACTAGCCCTTGTCTTTTGTTATGATCTCAGATTCTGTTCTTTCTGTCTTTTTCTTAACGGTTACCGGTTAAGACCATTACGCGTGATGCGCTTCTTCCTTGTGAGCAGACTCTTTTTCTGCTTTAGGAGCGGCATCCTTGTTTCTGATCTTCGCCAGGTAGCTGATAGATGGCAGTACGTGTGTTTCTTCCAACACATAGTACATCCTGTCTACCTGCTGCTCGTTACGAATCTTATAGATTTCGCTGTTCTTGTCGTTGATGTTACCAAATACAATCGCATCAGCGCCACAAGCTTGCTGGCAGGCGGTTTTAGCAGCTCCATCTTTCAATGGGTGACCAGCTTTCTTCGCATCCAGTTTCGCTTCCTGTAAACGTTGTACGCAGAAAGAACATTTTTCCATCACACCACGGCTACGAACCACTACATCCGGGTTCAGTACCATGCGCGTCAGGTTATCGTTCATATCAGCTACATCGTACAGGTTGTTTTCAAAGCTGTCAGCACCATTCCAGTCTCTCCAGTTCAGGCGACGTACTTTGTAAGGACAGTTGTTAGCGCAGTAACGGGTACCGATGCAACGGTTGTAAGCCATCTGGTTAATACCTTCAGAGCTGTGGTTGGTTGCGCCAACCGGACAAACGTTTTCGCAAGGCGCGTTATCGCAATGCTGACACAACATCGGCTGGAACACCACTTCCGGATTCTCTTCATCCCCGCTGAAGTAACGGTCGATGCGGATCCAGTGCATTTCATGCGCTTTAGCCACCTCTTCTTTACCTACAACAGAAACGTTGTTTTCTGCCTGGCAGGCAATTGTACATGCACCACAACCGAAACAGGTGTTCAGATCAATAGACATGCCCCATTTGATACCAGGGTAGCTGTAATTAGGATACAGGGTAGCATCCTTGCGGAAGTCAGGACCAAATTTCTTCAGTTCCAGTCTGTCTTCGTTTACCTCTTTAGGGTTCTTGATGAACTCTTCCAGGGTAGTTTCTTTAACGATCGGACGACCTTCGTAACTATTATGTGTTTGCGTTAAAGCAACAATTTCCTTTTGACCGGTAGCCTCTACTGTTGCGTCAACAGCGAAGTAGTCGAAGTTCTGACCATTGAAGCTAACAAGCGGATAAACATTTTTACCGATACCACCGGCAGCTCTTCCTACATTATTGCTCCGGCCGTAACCTACTGCAATAGCGATTACTTCAGGGTGCATACCCGGAACAATCAGCAGCGGCAGTTCGATTTCTTTACCGTTGGCTTTAACCTTCAGCACTTTCTTCTCTGCGTTGATTTCGTAATCATCACCTAATTGAGTAGAGAAAGTTTTAGCCAGTTTGTTGGAGATACAGGCGTAGTTACCCCAGGTAGAACGGGTGATCGGATCAGGCATTTCCTGTAACCATGGGTTGTTGGCAGATCTGCCGGTACCGATAGCTACTTTTTCATAAAGCACCAGTTCCAGTTTACCACCTTTCTTGGCACTGCCGATCTTCGATGCAGCACCGGCAATATCACCGGCAAATGTAGCACCACCTAAAGCAGGAGCTGCAGCTGGTTCAACAATACCATCCTGTAATGCTTTATCCCATGCTTCCTGTCCGCCCAGTTTGCTGATCCACTCATTTTTCAGGTAGTCAGCCCAGGTAGTAGTAGTGTTACCAGACCAGGTGAGGAGGGTATCCTGTATAGCGCGTGTTTTAAACAGCGGCAGGATAGTAGGTTGGGCAAAGCTATAGTAACCTGCTCTTCCTTCAGCATCGTTCCAGGATTCCAGGAAGTGATGATCAGGAGCTACATATTTACACAGTTCAGTTGTTTCGTCATTTCTGTCGTTAAAGGATACCGCGACTTTCACTTTCTTCAGACCTTCTGCGAATTTCTGAGATTCAAAGTAGTCGTAAGCAGGATTAGCGCCATAAATCAGTACAGCACCGATGCTGCCTGCGTTCATATCGCTTACCAGTTTGGTCATGTCGCTGTCGATACCCTGTCGGTAGTTGGATGGAGATGCGAAATCGATGGTAGTACCATTGGCGCCAACGATGTTGTTGATGGCGTTTACAATGATCTGTACATTTACATCGTTAGAACCGCTTACTACCAGTGCTTTACCGGCATTGGCCTTCAGTGATTCCGCTGCTTTTTTGATACCATCTGCTACACGTTTGTCAGCAATAGCCGGAGCGGTAACGCTGCCGCCAACTGCTGCCAGCAGTGCCAGTGCTACTGCACCGGTTTCAGAAGGTTTGTGTGTATATCTTTCGTCCGCGTTTGCACCGGTAAGGCTCATATGGCTTTCGAACGCGAAAAGTTTGGACATTTCGGGTTTCTGAGCATTGATCTTACGGGTAGAAGAAAACTGGCGGGCATATTCAACAGGGTTCAGCCAGGTTCCGATAAAGTCTGCACCTAAACTCACTATCGCTTTGGCATTTTCAAAGTGGTAGGAAGGAACAACTCTTTGACCGTAAGAGGCTTCATTTGCCTGCAGCATACCGGAGTAAGAAACTGCATCGTATACTACGTGGCGGGAGTTTGGATATTTTGCCAGGAACTCGCCGATCACTTTTTTGGTAGTGGGGCTGAGTAAAGTAGCGCTTAATAAAACAACAGGAGCACCGCCTAATCCGGCCAGTGCTGCACCTACTTGTTTATCCAGTTCTGCCCAGGTTGTTTCCGTACCACCAATAGATGGGAAACGGAGACGGGCAGTATCATACAGGCTTAATACAGCGCCCTGTACTTTGGCGGATGTAGCGCCCTGTGTGATAGCTGATAAAGTATTCCCCTCCATTTTGATGGGACGACCTTCGCGGGTTTTCACCACAACCGGTACGTATTCGCCATCAATGGCGTAAGAAGAAGCATAATAATTGGCTACACCCGGGGTGATCTCTTCCGGTTTGTTTACATACGGAATCGCTTTCTTAACCGGTGTTTCACAGCTGGCAGCAATAGCGGCTGCAGCGGTGGTGAACCCCAGATATTTCAGAAAATCCCTGCGGGGGGTAGTAGCATTCAACAGGCCTTCACTCTCGAACGGAAGTTCTTCACTGAATTCATTCTTCACAATTTCCTGATGCGCATCGGTATTGTGCAACTCCTCCAAGCCTTTCCAATACTTTTTTTGCTCCATGTTATATTAACGAGTTACGTTTATAAATTTGATATCTTCTGATTAAGAGAAAATCTCTCTAAATCCTTCCTAGTAGTGACATTTTTGACATTCAGTACCACCTACCATCTCAACTGTTACGCTATCGATCTTCTTATCTTTAATATCCTGATGAAGCTTTTCGAAGATGCTGTAATAGTTGTTGTCCGCAAACTGCACTTTGGTAGTACGGTGACAGTTGATGCACCATCCCATAGAGAGATCGGCAAACTGATGTACTTCATCCATTTCGGTGATGGCACCGTGGCAGGTTTGACATTGTTGCTGACCGGCAACCACGTGTTGAGAGTGGTTAAAGTAAACGTGGTCAGGCAGGTTGTGGATTTTAGTCCATTCGATCGGTCTGCCTGGCTTGGTATATTTACCAGCTTCAGGATCCCAGCCTACGTAATCGTATAATTTTGCAATTTCAGCAGTACCATCTACCTTCTTACCTTCTGCAGTTGTCAGCTCAGGACCGGAGTATTCCTTAATGGCCTTGTGACAGTTCATACAGATATTTTCAGAGGGGATCATTGCATGCTTGCTCTTCTCAGCACCGGCGTGGCAGTACAAACAGTTGATCTGGTTGATACCCGCATGCACCTTATGGCTGTAGAAGATAGGTTGCTCCGGCATATAGTCTTTCTGGCGACCCAGGCCGATAGCCCCCTGAATAGTGAAGTAACCGCCTACCATGAACAGCACCAGGATAATCAGCGCCAGGTAAGCTTTATTTTTGTAGAAAGGAACAGGGTCTGGAGTAGGAACACCCTCTTTATCACCCGCCAGCTTATTCAGGTTGCTGTTGATCTGCATGAGGATCAGCGCTACTACTGCAAGGATCAGTGTGATGATACCAAACAGTAAACTGTTGTCATTGCCTTTGTCTTCAGCACCTTCAGTTGCACCAGCTTCAGCAGGTTTGGCGCCTCCGGGAGTTTTCGCTTGCTCAACTTTTACGTAAGCCAGGATGTCGTCAATTTCCTCGTTGGATAACTGGGGAAACGGCGTCATCGCTGTCTTGTTGTACTCCTGGTACAGAGCATTAGCATACTTATCTCCCGTAGCCAGTACAGACGCAGAGTTGTGGATCCACTGGTGCAATAATTTCTTATCGGGCCAGCGATCTTCTACCCCCGCTAATGCAGGACCTGTCAGCTTCTTATGGACATTATGGCAGGAAGCGCAATTTGTTTGGAATAATGCTTTACCCTTCGCTGGATCCGCTGCCTTAACAGAAGAAAACGGAATTACTATACTAGCGCATAGAATAAGCACACTCACAAAATGCTTGCGCAAAAGAATGGAAACACGACGATACACAGCCTATATAGTTTAGATTTGACCTAAAGTTTCTTAAAAGTGCCAGCAAAAATAAGACAGAATGTTGACAATTTACCAACAATTAAAAAAAATTATTGTCTTATAGAATGCTGTTTTTAACCCGTTTTTTGAACAACGATTGAGCTGAAAGTCTTGCTGCTGGCCTATTTAAACACTTTGTTTAATATTTCCTTTCAAAACTTATTATTTTAATTGAAAGTTCAATTCCTCTGTGGGCGCACGTCTACATCATAACGTGGGGCAAGGTTTGCGGGGATATAATTATAATATATGCAGATGAAAATCAAATAGTGGTCCCCTATATCCTTCAACACACAATATAATATATTATCTGTCAGCGCAGTTAATTTCTGCGAGAGTTGTTATTTTTACCTTTATAACCTGCCGGCGGACCAGAATGTTCAATCCACCACCGAAAAAATCGCTCCCATGAAAAAAAGTATCATATTCCCCGTTTTGCTTACCGCCTTCGTGGCCTGTAATAATAATGCCTCCACCACCCCAAAACGATAGCACCACGCAAAAAAGCACACCGGGTATACCCCCCCCCGCCGTGATAACCGGCACCTACCAGGGTACCCTCCCGTGCGCCGACTGCCCCGGTATGGACTACCAGATCAGTTTGTTTGACGATCATACGTTTCATGAACTGGTGGCTTACCAGGGAAGAGGACAGGGGATAGCCTCCGTGGAAACCGGTACCTGGAAACAAACCTCCGACTCCACCGTAATGCTTCAAAAGAAAACGGACAGCACCTCCTTCCTCGCCTCTGAAGGAAAACTCCTCCTCCTCGATACCAAAGGCAAACGGATTGAAGGTGTGCTGGCCAGCAACTATATCCTCAAGCCGGTAGAGGGTGGCGACCGCAGGCAACTGCTCGCCGAAAAGACAAAAGCCGGCATCCGGTTCACCGCCAACGGCAACGAACCCTTCTGGAGCCTCGATCTTGATAACAAAAAAATACGTTTCAACAACGTTAACGGCGACAGCCTGCAGGCAACCCTGCCCCCTGCAAAACCCAATACCGATACTTTAAAGGTGTATACCACACCGGATATCACGGTAAGTATCCGCAACACCGTTTGCACCGACGATATGAGCGGACTGATGAAACCCAATACCGTACAGGTTCAGGTGAAAGACAAAACATACCAGGGCTGCGGGGAATATCTCAAATAAGGATCAAGTCCACCTCAACTCCCCATCAAGTCCACCTCAAAGGCGTGTCAAAGGCTGGTATAAAGCATGCCTGAAGCGTATTCCAGGCATGTTGGGGGCGTCTTTATATTCATTACTTTAAATCCCTGCTAAATTATCTATTTTTGTACCCTACTCAAACAGTAAGAGATTTTGAAAAATATTGCCATATTCGCATCGGGTGCAGGAAGCAACGCGCAGAAAATTATAGATCATTTCAAACAGTCAGATAAGGCCAGGGTTACCGTAATTGTATGTAACAAACCCGGAGCCGGTGTTTTACAGATTGCCGAACGCGAAGGCATTACGAGTATACTCATTGAAAAGGAGGCCTTCCTCCATTCAGATAAATACATCCAGTTATTAAAAGAGCAAAAGATCGACCTGGTAGTGCTGGCCGGATTTTTATGGAAAATCCCCGCTAACCTGGTACAGGCTTTTCCTAACCGCATTATCAATATCCATCCGGCCCTGTTACCAAAATTTGGCGGGAAAGGAATGTATGGACATTTTGTGCACGAAGCCGTTATCGCTGCCGGAGAAAAAGAAAGTGGGATCACCATCCACTTCGTGAACGAGAAATACGACGACGGGGAAACGATCCTGCAGGAACGCATTATCATTACACCGGAAGATACGCCCGAGTCGGTAGCACGTAAAGTACAAGCGCTGGAACATCAGTGGTTTCCGGTAATTGTGGAACGATTATTGACCGGTTCTGAAAGCTGACAAACGCCCGGATGGAGGTCCTGAAGCCAGTCTAACCCTTACAACTGTATGAAAAAGACACTGCTGTTAATATGGTTATCCTGTTCGTTTATTTTATCATCCTCTGCCCAGGATGGTAAAACACAATTGAGCAAAAACACCTTTCTTAAAGTAAATCCCACCACCTTAATTAATGAACTCGATATTTACCTGGAACAGGAAATAACTGATAAATTCAGCCTGGAGGTAGGTATCAGTGGTATCTATACCGATTATCCGGATTATGTGCTGGCGAAAAAGATTGACATCGGCCAGAAAAAACCAGACATCAGTACGGAACAATTTGTGGACGGCCGGGGCCTCGGCTTCCGCGTGGGTGCACGCCTGTACCTTATTTCACAGGAAATGTCGCCCTCCCGCGCAGCCGGCACTTACTTTGAACCTGTATTATTCGTTAAAAAGGTGTTCTATCCTAATGAAGACAATACCTTCAGTAATATTACCTACACTAACTCCGGCGATAAAACCGTAATTGGCCTGCAGCTTTTAATAGGCCGGCAGTTCAAAAAGGACCGCTTTATCCTGGATCCCTTCATCGGCGTAGGTATCCGCAGTAAAATCTATAAATACAGTACCTATCATTTCGATGACGACAAAGTATCACTGAACGATGGTAAAATGGTCAGCATACTGCCAAGTCTCCAGATAGGTATTAAAATGGGACTTAAACTATGGTAATCTTCCCTAAAACGGTACAATCACTTTAGCGCTGAAATTTCTGCCCATGTTATATATGCCCAGCCGCCCATTGGGGGAGGAGCTGTAGTATTCAAAATATTTCAACCGGTTCATATTGGCCTGGTAGGCTACGTTGGCCACATTATCCAGCTGCAGGAATACTTCACACACCGTTTTCCCTTTTTTGTTAAGAATACCCGAACCGACGCCTATATTGAAAAGAGTATATCCCGGCGTAAATGTTTCAGTATCATCCACCCCGTAAAAATGGGGCTGGTCAGCGATAATATCAGCCTCCACACGGGCATAGGCTTTGGTGAATATCCCATAATTGCGTTGGGTGGTTGCCTTCAGCTCGCTGCGTATATGCGTGGGGGGTATAAACGGCAGATACCGCGCCTCGTCGCCATGCGTACTAATCAGTTCCATATTCCGGTTACGCCCCTGCGTGTAGGCGATACTGTTATTCATAGTCAGCCAGGCAATACTCCGCGGATGGAGATTCACACTCACTTCCGCTCCAAATAACCTCGCGGCAGATTGCTGGTACTTGTAAGTAGCGTTACCTGGCACAATTACCACCGGGTTGCCAGTATTATCATATAGCTTTGCCTGGTAGATATAGTTCTCAATATTATTGTTAAACAACTCCACACTGATATCCGCATCCGGCAACCAGGCCTGAATGCCAATATCTTCCTGCAAACTGAACTCCGGCTTAAATCCACGGTTTCCCAGGTATACAATATGCGCCCCCGGATCAAGACCGTTGGAGCCAATCTCTGTGATATTCGGGGCACGGTAGCCCCTTGCAATGTTAGCCTTTACCAGCACCCGCTCGCTGATGTTCCAGGTAGCGCCCAGGCTGCCGGAAATACCGGTATACTGATGACTGAAAGAAGGGAACTGCAGATGGGCTCCCGCGGTATCCGGCAACTGCGCATGCTGCTCAAAGCCATTCTGTTTATTGGGTCCCACGTAGAAATCATTCCAGCGGATAGAGCGGTTATCGTAGCGGATACCACCCGATACATCTACTTTACCAAAAGACTTCCTGGCAAAAATAAATCCGCCTATGTCAAACAGGTTATAATCCGGAATGGGGAAATCGGTGCCGTTCTTACTTTTATTCGACTGGTACATACCGTTTACCCCTATGGTTGTTTCCAATCCGTTCATTACCGGCAAATTGTAGCGCACATCATAGTTCAATGTATTCAGCACCACGTACAGCCCAGGCTGCTCAGGCATCTCCGGGTGATTATACTCCCGCCGGATACTTTGCTGCACGCCAATCATGGTATTAACATCGCCGGTACCCACATTCCATTTGGAATGGTTATACACGCGGTAATGCTGGATACGCTGATGCAACGGGTTAATGGTGTAAGTGCGCAGCTCATTTTCCGGCACCAGTGGCCGGTCTTTTATATCATCCCCACTGTCTTTCACTTGCTTTGTAAACTTGCGGGTCAGGGAATCACGGCTGCCATCAGGAATTTCCTGTGTATTGTCATAAAGTGTAGCGCCGAACTGGGAATGCCCCCACGATTTATCTACCCTTGCCAATGCCGTGAGATTATACTCCCGGAAGGCCGTGCCGTATACAAACCCATCCACACTGTTGCGGTAATTATGCGCTGCCTTTACAGTGCCCCGCAATACATATTTCCAGTCGTTTTGCCGGTAAGCCAATCCAAGTGAAGAACCTATCATCCCGTTATTACTGTGGTAATCAGTGAGAAAGCTGCCCTGTAATTTTCCGGGTGTCAGTTCCGGGATGTCGGGGATCATGTTGATCACGCCGGCCAGGGCATCGGAGCCATAGGTAAGACTGGCAGGGCCTTTCACCACTTCCGCCCGTGCAATGCCGTATTGGTCTATTTCAATGCCATGTTCATCCCCCCATTGTTGTCCTTCCTGCCGTACGCCATCGAACAGCGTCAGTACACGGTTGTAGCCCAGCCCACGGATAAATGGTTTTGAAATATTGGGGCCGGTGGTTACCGCGCTTACACCCGGTACTCCTTTAATAATAGCATCGATGATGTTATTATTTACGTTCATATTCATTTCCCTCTTACCAATAACGGCAATGGGTATAGGATTTTTCCGGACAGCCGTGGCGCGGGATACACCGGTTACTACTACTTCATCTAACTTCGACAGATCCTCTTCCAGTGAAACATTCAATACCGTTGTCTGACCTGCGGTAATTTGTTTCTTCAGCTTAACCGTTTGGTATCCTACCATTGATATTTTGATATCATAAGTACCTGCTGCCAGGTTTTTTATATTGAAAATACCCTGCTGGTCGGCAGTAGCGCCGGTACGCAGAGCAGGAATGGCAATGTTGGCAAATTGCACCGGCTTCCCCTCTTTGTTCACCACCGAGCCTTTCACCATGCCTTGCTGGGCATATGCTGTAGTAATGATTAATAAGAAGAATAGTAATGTAGATACTTGTTTCATGCGTATAAGTAATGTAGGTTTTAAACTTTAGTATAGTGTTTTCACGGATAGTAACAATGGATCACACTTCCAATTTAATTTTCAACAAAACTATCTTCTATTTTTATACTTGTCTTAATTATTTTTTAGATTAGTCTAAATATCAAGAAAAGGATCTTTAAAAAGATGACCATCCCGGAAATTTGTAATCTCGGATTCTGTGCACAGGCAGCTGTCGAGATCAATGATGATATCATGCGTATCCAGCCCCTGGCCTATGATTACCAGTTCATTATACCTGTCTGCAAAGCGGGTATCCCAGCGGTTGGTGATGAGTTCATAGGTTTCGGGATCCATTTGCCATTGCCCCCGGGGAATGGCACACCACCAGTAGCCCGCCTTTTCTGCGCGCAGTGATCCGCCGGCCTGGCTCCAGTTCACCGCTATATCCGGCCGCGAAGCCAGCCAAAACAATCCTTTACTGCGGATAATATTACCAGGCCAGCGTTCATTGATATACTGCCAGAAGCGTTCCGGGTGAAAGGGTTTGCGGCTGCGGTATACAAAAGAAGAGATGCCGTATTCTTCCGTTTCAGGGGTATGCTCATTTTCCAGTTCGGCCTGCCAACCGGCACTTTGGGAAGTGGTGTCAAAGTCAAAAAGACCGGTGTGCAGTATTTCATTCAACGGCACCTGGCCTTTGATTGATTCCACGATGCGGGCAGTGGCATTTAGTTTACGCAGTACGGCTTTCAGGTTGCCCAGTTGGTCTTTTGTTACCAGGTCGCATTTATTCAACACAATCACATTGGCAAACTCCACCTGGTCGGTCAGCAGGTTCACAATAGTGCGCCGGTCAGCCGCATCATCCGTTAAGCTTCTGTCCTGCAGTAACGACATGCTGCTATAGTCGCCGATAAAATTATACGCATCCACTACCGTCACCATTGTATCCAGCTGGCTTACCGTAGTAAGGTCAATGTTGTTGGCTTCATCCTGGTAGCAAAAAGTTTGCGCCACAGGTATTGGTTCCGAGATCCCGGTAGATTCTATCAGCAGGTAATCAAACCGTTTCTCGGCGGCCAGTGCAGCTACTTCCTTCAGCAGGTCTTCCCTCAAAGTGCAACAAATGCAGCCGTTGCTCATTTCCACCAGGCGTTCTTCCGTTTTGTGCAGCGTATTTTCATTCTTCACCAGTTGCGCGTCGATATTCACTTCGCTCATGTCGTTAACAATAACGGCTACACGAAGATTTTCGCGGTTGTGCAGCACGTGATTAAGCAGCGTAGTTTTCCCCGCGCCGAGAAAACCACTCAACACCGTAACAGGTAATTTTTCCATGTGTGATAAGTTATATTGCTATAGGACTGTGTATTTTAGTTGTGGCACTGTTTATAAGTCCCGGGTGATACGACCCTGCTGTTTTACAATCAAATTGTTATAATCCCTCTGCTGTCAAATGCTGTTTACCGGATGATGGCCCCAGGTGATTATGAACCCCGTGTTTCCCATTGACGCATTGCTTACAACGCTTCAGGTTTAATATATGCGCAGTCGTTACTCCCGCCGCGCCGGCAAAGATGATAGCGGGTGTCCAGAACCCGCCGGCCACCCCGAAGTGCCCTCCCACTAACAAGGCAAATCCCGCGGTGAAGATCAGCAGCGGCGCTATGCGCCGGTGAAGTCTGAAATACCCGCGCCCCAGCGATAAACAACCCACGCCAAAGGAGAAAGACAACAAGCCATACTCCAGCATTTCATTTTCCAGTACATGCGATCCTATCAATGGTAATACCGTGAGCAGCAAGGGGAGTAAGGCACAGTGCACGGCGCACAACAGGGATGCCCCTATTCCAATAGTGTCCAAACTCATCTTCTTTAAAATATTCACTTCCATGTTCCCATTTTTTCTATCCGGACAAAACTACGTAAATTTGCAACAATGTTGCAAATTAAAATATCTCTTATCTTCAGATAATTTATTTTTTCAACTATAAAATGTTGCAGGCGTGTTAAAAAAATAAGAGATGGGTGGTACTGATGGGCATCTGTTAACTATGTGCTACCTTTGTATATCGAATAAAACAAGGAATCATACCTATGTCGAAGAAAGCAATTATACTGATTTCATTTTTTGTGTTGTTGAGCGCAGGCTTCCTGACCTATGCGGGTTATATTATTAAGGGAGAAACAGGCACCTTCTTTGGAAAAGATAAATTGCCTCACCTGGGCGCGCCGGGACATACCATCCCCGGCTTTTCCTTTACCGACCAGGATGGCCGCACAAAAGCGAAGGCAGATGTTGAAGGCAAGATCTATGTATCTGAGTTCTTTTTTACCACCTGCACCGGTATTTGTCCGAAGATGAATGCCAACATGGATAGGGTATATGCGAAGTATAAAGACAATCCCAACTTCCTGATCCTTTCGCATACGGTAGATCCCGAACACGACAGCGTACCGGTACTAAAGGCATATGCCGCCAAACATGGCGCTGATTCCAAAAACTGGTGGTTCCTCACCGGCGATAAGAAACAGCTTTACCGGTTGGCCAGGCAGGGCTACCTGGTAGACGATGGCGTATATACCGGGGAAGAAGACTTTGTACATACCCAGTGGTTCGCGTTGGTCGATAAAACAGGACAAATCCGCGGTTTGTATGAAGGCACAAAAAAACAGGATGTAGATAAATTGATTGAAGACATAGACCGTTTAATGGAAGAATAAAGTTTTTTTTCATCATGGGCACCAAACAACAAATAACAGAACGAATTGGCAGTATACTGCGCGAAAGCAAGCTGAGTGTAACAGAAACCCGGACAAGGATCCTGGAACTGTTCATGAAAAGCAACGGTGCGCTGGAACATAGCGATTTTGAAAAGCTGGCCGGTCAGTCGTTCGACCGTGTAACCGTATACCGTACTTTACAAACATTCCTCGACAAAGGAATCATTCATAAAATACCCACTACAGATACATCTGTACGCTACGCTTTATGTAAGTCGGAGTGTTCAGAGCACCATCATCACGATCATCATATTCATTTCAAGTGCGAAGAATGCGGCAATACGATTTGTTTAGATGAAACTGATGTGCCGCAGATACAGCTTCCCAAAGGTTATGCAGCGCATAATGTGGAAGTAGTGGTGAGTGGGGTTTGTAAATCCTGTAAATAAAAAAATGCCTTTGTTAATGCCGCTACGCGGAACGTTAACAAAGGCATCCTTACTATATCTTTTCTATCTCCGCTTTCACAAAATCGGCCAGCTCCTTCACATAGGCCGGAGAAAAATCAAATTTAATTCCTGCGGCTTTATACAACTCAGGCAACGTTTTGGTATTACCTAAACTTAACGCCTGTACGTAATTATTCAGCGCCTGGGTTTTGTTTTCCTTGAATTGCTTCCACATGGCAATAGCGCCTAGCTGTGCAATACCGTATTCAATATAATAGAAAGGTACTTCAAACAGGTGGAGTTGCTTTTGCCAGGTGATGGCGCGGTAATCTTCATGACCACTCCAGTCAACCACAGCAGGGGAGAACTCATTCAGTATTTCGAGCCATTTGGCGGTTCGTTCTTCTGTAGTGTGCTGCGGATGTTCGTAGATCCAGTGCTGGAACTTATCGATGGTGGCAATCCACGGAAAAATGGTGATGGCTCTTTCCAATTGCTGCAAGCGTGCACGGCGGAGCTGTGTTTCATCATCAAAGAAAATGTTCCAGTAGTCCATGGTAAATAATTCCATGCTCATGCTCGCTACTTCCGCAATCTCCATTGGGTATTCCTTGAAGGCGCTGAGTGCGAGGTGATGACTGAGGAAAGAGTGTACCGCATGCCCACCTTCGTGTACCATGGTGGTAAGATCTTTCATTTGGCCGGCGGCATTCATAAAAATGAAAGGCACGCCTGTTTCTGCCAGCGGGCAGTTATAGCCTCCCGGCGCTTTACCGTTGCGGCTTTCCAGGTCGAAGCGCCCCATTTGTTTCATTACCCGGAGGCAATTGCCAAAGAAGGGGCCCAGTTCATCAAAAGTAGCAATGGCTTTATTCACCAGCTCTTCACCTGTATGGAATGGCTCCAGTGGCTTCACGCCCACTGGTTCTGCCTCTGTGTCCCACGGGCGCAGGGTGTCCAGCTGCAGTTTGGCTTTTTGCTTTTCCAGGATCTGTTGTACCAGCGGAACAATGTGCGCTTTAATGGCTTCATGAAACTGGAAGGCATCTTCTTTTGTATAGTCGAAGCGACCGAGTTCTTCGAATTTATAATCACGGTAATTTGCGAAGCCGGCATTCTTTGCTACCTGGTCGCGTTTTAAAATCAATCCGGTGTACAGGTCATCCAGTGCTTTCCTGTCTTCCAGGCGGCGGGCGCCGGTTTTGGTGAACACTTCTTCCCGCAGGGAGCGGTCGCTGTTTTCCAGGAATTTAGCAGCCTGTTGCAGGGTATATTCCTGGTCTTTTACTTTGATGGTCATTTTACCTGCAATAACACCGTACTGTTGCGCCATTACGCTCAGTTCCGCCTGGATAGGAATGTTTTCCTCCCGGAACAGTTTCACCTGTTTCTCTACATTGCGGAGATAGGTTTTATACAGGTCGGGGTCTAATCCCTTTACAAACGGACTTTCCAGCAGTTTTTTATTGAGCGCATCTGCATAGGGTTGCAGTTTGGGCTGAATTTCCATACAGAAGTAGGCAAAGGCTTCTTCGAGCGATTTATCGGTGATATCGCAGGTCATGCGGATCTGGCGCCAGCAAGCGTCTTCACTGATCACTGCTTCCAGTTCACTCATGTCTTTCAGCCATTTTTCCAGGTCGTGCACACTGTTGATTTTTCTTTCCTTCAGCGCTTCAAAGTAAGGCTGCAGGGTATCCCAGGTGGTTACTTTAAAATCTTCCGGAAGAAATGTACGCGGTAGTTTCTTTATATCTGCACTTAGTTTATCCATGCTATCTGCTATTTTTAAATTTTTCGGATGTAGAAATTTAGGCAATTTTACGCTAATGCCCGGTGTTTCCGGCTAAAAGAATCGTTAAATATCGGAAGGCTAAAACGATTCAGGCTTCTATTTACAGAAAATGATCTCTGTAAATAGAAGCCTGAAATATTTTGCCGGCAGATGATTGTTTTGATCATCAAACCGCCCGGATCCTTACTATTCTTCTGTTTTCTTCTTGCGTGGCTTAGCAGCTTTTTTAGGCTCTTCACCTTCTGCAGCCGGTGCGTCATCTTTCTTAGCTTTGGCTTTCTTAGGTGCTTTTTCTTCAGCGCCTGTTTCGCCTTCTTCTTTTTCAGCGGCCTTTTTAGCGCGTGGCTTCTTAGGCTTTTCTTCTGTAGCTGCTTCTTCAGAAGCTTCAGGAGCTGCTTTCTTCTTTTTCTCCGGAGCAGCGGTTTCTTCTACTGCCACTTCTTCCACTTCTCCTTCACCTTCGGCGAGGATCTCATCAAATTTCAACAGATCGTTTGCTTTGAGGATACCAAACCATTTTACCATCTTCTTCATATCACTCACATACACTCTGTCTTCATCGAATTCAGGGAATACGCTTTTGAAATAAGCTTTGATAGCATTGTTGTCTGCTTTACCGGCTACAGGCGGGTGTGCCGCTGCCTTTTCCTCCATGGCCTTGAATACCTCAGCCAGGTTTACGTTTTCGCCGGTAGTGAATACTTCAATACTTTCCAGTGGAGTAAAATTATGCACGCGGGAAGATACAAACCTTGTACTTTTATCTTCCAGTGACCTTACGATGGCGCCATCTTGTTTACTGGCTACTAACTGAAACAAACCGCCCAATCCGGTTACTGCAACAATTTCTCTGTACTGCATGTTCAAATTTTTAGGAAGCGCAAATATAAATAATTATAATAGATTGCCCGCGGCTATTTTTAGCTTGCAAAAAGCGGGCAACGGGGGCGTGCGTCAATTCAACTTTCGTGCCATGACCACCGTGCGTTTACAGCGTTTTACGTAGCCCTGAAGATTAAATATCTCTATAAAAAATATATAAATCCCTGACGGTAAAACTACTGCATTTTCACCAATTCCATCCCACGGCAAATATCCGGTATTTCCCATCAAAATATTGCGGGCCAGGTATCTCACCGGTTTGCCCTGCAAATCATATACGGTAACATTACCCATGAAGCCCGGGCCGGGCAGTTGCCAGGAAAGCTGTGTTACATCCGTTGTTCCGTCGTGATCAGGTGAAAACACTTCCGGCAACAATGCAATATTTAGCGAATCGTCTGCATTGCCCCGGCGCTGGGAATTGGGCCATCCCGGGGTGGCGTATCCTGCTGTAGCAGCGGCAGAGTGCCAGTTGGCCGCATCAGAAGCGGGAAGCTGGTACGCCAGCCGCTCCAGCGAAATACCCTGCAACTCACTGGCCAGCGGAAAGTGTTGTCCGCTGGTATATGGCAATTCATCAATAACCATACTATCGGCCCGCAGCAGCACAACATCCCCACCGTCCAGCGGCATGGAGGGCAGGCTGCTTACTTCCTGGATATTTTCCTGCGACCGGCAGTTATAATAACTGCAAAGCAAATCCTTGTTGGTGGTAAATGCCAGCAGGTGCCCGGGCATCAGCAGACGGCCGCTGGTGGTTATCTTTTTAAAAGTACTTAATCCGCCACCGGCGGTACGTGCGCAAAGGCGTAGCTCATTTAAGTTCACCACTTTACGGCTCGCGTTATATAGTTCAATAAATTCGGGGATACCGGTGGGCGGGTAAAACAATACTTCATTAATTAATACGTCGTTGCCAGCCGGTGGTTGTGATATGCCAAGTGTTGCACTGTTGTAGATACTGCTGGTAGCCCCATTGCAATCTGCCAGTCCGCTGGTATTAATAGTATATACCTCCTCTGGCCGGATAACAGCATCCAGTTGCAGTTCCACACTGTTAAACAGCGGAGGCTGTACCCGGCAGGCCGTTATGTGTATTCCGCCAGTAATCTGATAACGCGCAGGATCTGCTGCCAGCACACTATCCAGCGTTTTACTGAACTGTAACAACACCCGCATGCTATCTGCAATGGCAGCAAACAGCAGGTCTGGTTTGGAAAGATCCGGGGTGTTCGCGGCCGCAGCATTTACGGAGCCGGGCGTGCCACCGGCAGAGGCAGTACTGGCCATCCAGTTTGCTTTTCCACTGCAAGGAAATGCCGTATTGATCATTTCCAGGCTGATTCCGCCCTTGCCGGCCTTTCCGCCTGCGTACCATCCTTGATGATAATCTACCGCATGTATCACCCTTTTGAATGCGTCATATAAAACAATCAGCGCGCTGTCGTCTGCCACTGCCGGAAAACGGTCTATTCCCCTGATATTGGGAATGTTATAACTGCTCACTGCTGCCTGAGCGCATAGCACCAGCAAACTGTCGGGTTGCAGCAAATACGCTGGCAGCAGCACTTCCCGCTTATTTACCGCTAAACGCCAATTGCTAAGTTGCACAGGTGCAGTGCTGATATTCCGCAGTTCTATGTATTCATACGGTGGCAAACCTAATACAGGAGTGGGTTTGGGCATCACCTCGTGGATAATCACGTCATAAATAGCCGGCGCCTGGGTAAAACCGGTGAGGGCCTGCAGTAGCAGCAGGCAGGAACAAACAATGGGTAACCGCATGAATAATTATTTTATAGCTTTCAAACTTAACATTCTGTTGATCGCCTGGTGTTAATGCCATGTAAATGGTAAAAAAAAATCTTAATGTTATGAAAAGCGGGGGCTATATGTTAATTTTGGGCTTCCAAAATTAAAAATGTAAAACAAAATGAAAGTTGCCGTAGTTGGAGCGACCGGACTGGTAGGCTCAAAAATGTTACAGGTGTTAACGGAAAGGAATTTTCCCGTTACTGAATTGATTCCCGTGGCTTCTGAGAAGTCCGTTGGTAAGGAAGTAACATTTAAGGGCAAGACCTGGAAGGTGGTGAGTGCGGATACGGCGATTTCTATGCAACCAAATGTGGCTATCTTTTCTGCCGGTGGCAGTACCTCCCTGGAGTGGGCGCCTAAATTTGCAGCGGCAGGCATTACTGTAATTGATAATTCCAGCGCGTGGAGAATGGACCCTACCAAGAAACTGGTAGTGCCGGAAGTAAACGGCGATGCTATTACGCAGGAAGATAAAATTATTGCCAATCCTAACTGTTCTACTATTCAGATGGTGCTGGTACTGAAACCCCTGCACGAAAAATATAAAATCAAAAGGGTAGTGGTATCTACCTACCAGTCGGTAACCGGCACCGGTGTAAAGGCAGTGACGCAGTTAATGAATGAAAGACAAGGTATTACCGGTGAAATGGCGTATGCTTACCCGATAGATCTGAATGTTATTCCGCAGATAGACGTGTTTCTCGATAACGGCTATACGAAAGAAGAGATGAAGATGGTAAATGAAACCAAGAAAATTATGAGGGACGACAGCATCCTGGTAACGGCTACGACTGTACGTATTCCGGTAATGGGTGGTCATAGTGAAGCGGTGAACATAGAGTTTGAAAATGAATACGATGTGGCGGAACTGAGGGCATTGCTTGAAAAAACACCTGGAGTAATCGTTGTAGACGATCCGTCGAAGGCTTTATACCCAATGCCAAAGGATGCACACGATAAGGACGAAGTGTTTGTGGGCCGTATCCGCAGGGATGAAACACAGCCTAAAACAGTGAATATGTGGATAGTAGCAGACAACCTTCGCAAGGGGGCTGCTACCAATGCCGTGCAGATAGCAGAATACCTTACCGGTAAAAACTGGCTGTAATCATACTGTTGTGCTATGTAATTTAGGAGTATACCACTCTTAATAGCACCTCCCGTATATGACTATACGAAAATATATTTATAACTCGTTAAGAGCAAGCATTTTACCGCTTGCTCTTTTTTGCGCGTGTTACAAAAGCATAACACACAAACCTTAAAAATTACACGGAAGTAGTATTGATTTGTGCGGGATAAAATCCAATTTTGGTAGTAATAATCCTATGCCAACTTAACTCTTTGAAAAAGAAGAGAAGTCCAATTTTAGAGATGCCGGTATTTTTCGTTATTTTCTAATCAGAAAACACCCTTAAGTCCTATGAAAACCAACACCAATCGAGAGCTTCTGTTAATGCACAAGTTCACCGAAGAGTGGAGCACTAATTTCTCTTCACAAGTATCCAGGATCATGAACATCGTTGATCAGCAGGATACGCTTGACGGAATTATACCGATTATTGAAGTGGCCAATGTTTACAATCAACGTTTTGCTCACGCACGCACGGACAAGGAAAATCTTTTAAAGAATCGCAAAGCGCGGCCGTTCGAATTCCTGATTCACAAGAATTAAGCCGGGGTAAGCCGGAGAAGTATTTATTAGTTTATCAGGTAGTCCGCTATCATGAAATTACCAGGAGAGAATAAAGAACCATTTGCATATCTATTGGTTTGGATACTGGGTATTGGTTGCGGTGTACTTTTTTTAATGATGTTTGCAGCCACTGTTTACATGTTAGTAACAGGCAACTATTAAAAGGTTAACTATCTGATAAACTAATAAACTACTTTACATTAGTCCATGGCGCGGTTAATGAACTGCAATAAGGGTTGCATCAGTGCAAATGTCTTCAGAATTTCCTTTACCATAGCAGGTTGTATACACGCCTCATCTGTAAACGGGTGAGACACAATCACGCTTTTCAGTTTTAGATACGCGATAGCCGGGTTATCTGGCTGATATCCCTGCGGAGCTGTTTTAAGAGCATCGCCCTCTACCTTCCCAAAGTGTTTGATAAATTCTTTATTAGAGATGATTTGTTCAAATTCCCGGAAATTATAGTCGATTTCCTGGCGGAGCTTTTTCAGTTCCGGAGCTGCCGGCATCCAGATACCGCCGCCGGCAAAACTATTGCCTCCTGGTTCAAGCTGAAAATAATAACCGGCAAACGCCGATTTTTTGCCACCTGCCTGAAAAGAAGCACCGAGATTGGTTTTATAGGGAGTTTTGTCTTTTGAAAATCTGACATCCTTGTAAATACGAAACACACAGTCTTTCACCTGGAGCCCCTGCATGGTGGCATCCTGTCTTGCCAAACCATCTATCAGCTGCTGTACCATGCTTTCAAAATCGGCCTTGGCCGCCATGTACTCGGTTTTGTGTTCATCGAACCAGACTTTATTATTATTCAGCCTGAGTGACTTAAGAAATTTTAACGTGGACGGCTGCAACATTACTTCTTTTTGCCAGCAAGATAATACAAATCATTTATGGTTTTTTGAATTTTGAGGGGCCATTTGGAGGGGTTTAAAAAAAACAGATGCAGGATGTATGCCGGAAGGCGATCTCTTCCCGTGGCAAACTCCTGCACCTGTTTGAATGCAACTTTTAGAAGTGGTAGGTGGCGGCTAATAAAACATTGGATGTGATATCAGCAGGTTTACCATCCGACTTGCTGAAAATATCTGCGGAGGCTTTATCCAGCCTGAACTCCGGCATAATAGTAAGGTTTCCTACCTTATAGTTAAAGGTGAGTGTACCGGCAACTACATTACCTCCATCCGGTACGGCTCCAAAAACTTTAAGCCCGTCTTTATCACTGAAATATTCTCCACGAACTGTTAATCCGATCTTGTCAGTGAAATCGAGGTTCACATACAGCGCATTGCCCCACCATTTTGCGTTTTCGCGGGTGCTTTTAGGTGCACGTGTGTCGGTATAGGTGCTGTAGGTAGCGTTATATCCCAAACCGAATACGGTGTTGATCTGGTAAGTGGCTACCAGGTCTACCTGGTGATTCTGGATACCGAAAGTATCTTTTCCTTCCAGGTAATTCAGGTATAATTTGATGGGTGTTTCTGCCGGAGCAAAGCCCAGCTGAGCACCAATATATTTGTGGCTGTTAAGGGTAACTGATTTCAGATCGGTAGGATTAAATACGCCTACCATAGCGCTTAAAGAAGAGGTGAGTGCAATATCTGCCTTCACGCCTGTATTAAAGAAAGGGCCGTAACTGAACATATAGCTCATGCTATAGTTCCTGTTGGCGTAGGCATCTACCAGTTCGTAACCAATGTGGGTGGCGAAGCTACCGAGACTTATTTTTACTTTCTCAGCTACCTGGTAAGATACATACAATTGTTTAATAGCCATTGACAGGCCGTTAGCGGAGCCGGGAACATCGTTATAGGAAAACTCTCCGGCTCTTTTGCCGAAGCCGAGGTCGGCAACGATGCTACCATTTTTAAATCCGTGTTCTACTTTCAGCGACACCATTCCCAATTCGAAAGAGTTGTGGGAGTTGGTAAAGCTGGTTTTATTATCAGTATAATTTCCGTTGAGATTGTATTTATAATACACATCTGCAGATCCTGATAATTTAAACGCGGGAGCAGATGTACTATCTGTCGTGGATTGTGCCATGGCAACGAGGGTGCTGCCCATGGCAAATAAGGTCGTTAACATTCTTTTCATACTTATAAATTTGGTTGATAAAATGGTAAGTACTAATGCGGCCTTTTCTCACGGATTGTTTCGGGGGTGCGTGCTACAGTATCTTCTGATGCTACATTCAGAAAAATAGAAGGAATGGATAATCAGTAATCAATGATTGGTGCGAGTTTCACTTATTTACAGCAAGTTTAACTACCAATTATCCATTCCAGGTTCTTACAACGTAAAGTATATGCGTTTAATAAAGTTGATAAAGATCGTACTCAAAGAACTGTAACTCATTTTTGATACCTCTGAAAGGAATTGTTTTTCAGGAGTGAATCAGTTCGTCTTCTTCTTTCAGTGAACCGTTGTCGGAGATACTGATCATAGAAGGATGATAGTTTTCGTTGTGCTGTGTAACATCCAGACCCAGTTCTTCTTCTTCTTCAGATACGCGCAGCGGGTGAATCAGGTTGATGAGTTTGAAGATACCGTAAGATACAGTGAAGCTGTAACCTACTACCAGTAACAGACCCAATACCTGGTTTTTGAACAGTTCGAAGTTGCCGTAAAGCCAGCCATCAGTACCAGCTGAATTCACAGCCTTGGTAGCGAAGATACCGGTGAGCAGCATACCTACCATACCACCTAAACCATGGCAAGGGAATACATCGAGTGTATCATCAATGCTGGTTTTGGATTTCCAGTGTACCGCAATATTAGAAATGATAGAGGCAATGAAACCGATGAATATACTCTGCGGGATAGCAACAAAACCAGCAGCAGGAGTGATAGCCACCAGACCAACTACCGCACCGATGCAGAAGCCGAGGGCAGATGGTTTGCGTCCGCGGATTACATCGAAGAATACCCATGCTAAACCGGCAGCAGCAGTAGCTGTGTTAGTAGTAGCAAAAGCGGAAGCTGCGAGGGCGTTGGCGCTCAAAGCAGAACCTGCGTTGAAACCGAACCAGCCGAACCAGAGTAAACCGGTACCCAGTAATACAAAGGGAATATTTGCAGGTTGTAATTCTTTCTTTTCGATATGATCCTTTCTTCTTTTCAGTACCAGGGCGCCTGCCAGGGCAGCGCAACCTGCAGAAATATGTACCACAGTACCACCGGCAAAATCCAGTACTCCTAATTTAAACAGGATACCATCAGGATGCCAGGTCCAGTGTGCAATTGGTGCATATATCAGCAAACTGAATAACACCATGAACAATACATAAGAAGTGAAACGGATCCTTCCCGCTACTGCTCCAACTACCAGTGCAGGAGTGATGATTGCAAACTTCATCTGGAAGAGCGCAAACAATAACAGCGGAATAGTAGGCGCCAGGCTCCATGGAGCTCCTGATCCTACATTCTGAAACATAAAGAATGTACTGGGATCTCCAATAATGCCATTAACAGATTTACCAAACGCCAGGCTAAATCCAACTACTAACCAAACGATGCTGATTAAGCCGGTAGCAATGAAACTTTGCATCATGGTAGAAATCACGTTCTTCTTATTTACCATGCCTCCATAAAAGAAGGACAAACCGGGAGTCATCAAAAATACCAGGGACGATGCTACAAGAATCCAGGCGATATCAGCGGAATTATATTTGCTGGCATCAGCAAAACTTGGGAGGGCAGGCATAAAAATTCCAACTATTGCGATGAGCGCAAGGAAAATGAAGGGGAGATAGTCCTGAAAAGATATTTTCTTCATAGCGTTTGATTTTTAAATTTCTTAAATAAAAGTAGGTCCGAAATTTAAAACATCAAATAGAAGGGTCTAAAAATAGAAATATTTGAATAAGAGGTACGATAATTAGGATTAAATCAATGATATTATAATTTATAATAATATTAATTATTATTTTTTAAGATATAGCGGCTTTCAGGGAGATAAAATTTTGATCTAAATAATTGAATATCAGTAATATTAGAGGAATATTAAGGAAAGGTTAACAATTTTCAAATTTGCCAGGTGCACGCGCTACTGTAATAAGGGAACAAGCCGCGCAAACACCTGGTAAACAACAATATATAAATTAATAATTAATCACTTTAATTGCTGGAACAACTAATTTATATTACAAATAATTGCATATAATGTTCTGAATTTGCGAAGCCGATTATTGTTTCATTTCGAGTAATTCGCGCTCCATTGCAAACATCTGATCCCTCAAACGGGCGGCTTCCATGAAATCAAGATCGCGGGCAGCCTTCTCCATATCTTTCTTCACTTTGGCAATCGACTTCTCCATCTGTGGGATGGTTTTTACATTGGCTGCAGAGGATTTTGCATAAGCCATCGCATCTTCCGCTACCAACAGCACTTCATCATGGATAGCCATCGGTGAGTTTTCATCGAAGTGCTTGATTTCCAACACGGAAGTTTGTCCCATGATCTGTTCTTTGCTTTTACGGACAGTACGGGGCGTAATATTATGTTCTATATTAAATGCCACTTGCTTCTCACGGCGGCGATCCGTTTCGTCAATCGTCCGCTGCATACTCTCCGTGATCTTATCAGCATAGAAGATCACCAGCCCGTCCACATTACGTGCCGCACGACCCGCCGTTTGTGTAAGAGAGCGCTCATCGCGCAGAAACCCTTCCTTATCGGCATCCAGGATAGCCACCAATGATACCTCCGGCAAATCCAACCCCTCCCTCAGCAGGTTTACCCCAACCAATACATCTATATTACCTAACCGCAGGTCACGCAATATTTCAATTCGCTCCAGGGTGTCTACCTCAGAATGGATATAACGCGACTTAATATTAATACGTCCAAGATATTTGTCCATTTCTTCGGCCATGCGCTTTGTCAGGGTGGTTACCAGCACGCGGTCGCCTTTTTGCACCCGCTTGTCTATTTCTTCCAGCAGATCATCCACCTGGTTCACACTTGGTCTCACTTCAATAGGAGGTTCCAGCAGGCCTGTAGGCCGCACCACCTGTTCTACCACTACCCCTTCTGTTTTCTTCAGTTCATAATCACCGGGGGTAGCGCTCACAAATATGGCCTGGTTCACCATATTCTCAAATTCATAAAAGTTCAGCGGGCGGTTATCCAGTGCGGAAGGCAACCGGAAGCCAAATTCCACCAGGTTCAGTTTACGGGATCTGTCGCCCCCGTACATCGCCCCGATCTGCGGAATGGTCACATGGCTTTCATCCACCACCAGCAGGAAATCTTTCGGGAAATAATCCAGCAGGCAGAAAGGCCGGGCGCCGGGCTTACGACGGTCGAGGAACCTGGAATAGTTTTCAATACCACTGCAATAACCCAGTTCACGGATCATTTCCACATCATAGTTTACCCGGTCAGACAGGCGCTGCGCTTCTATCAGCTTTCCGTTAGCTTTAAAATATTCTACCTGTGCTTTTAGCTCATCCTGTATTTCATATATGATCTGCTGCATCATATCCTTTGGAGCCAGGTACATGTTCGCCGGAAAAATGGCCGCGTTGTCTACCACTGTGATCCGCTTACTGTTTTGCACATCAATGGTTTCTATCTCTTCTATCTCATCTCCAAAAAAAGTAATCCGGTAACCATAATCCACATAAGGCAGGTTAATATCAAGGGTATCGCCCTTTACGCGGAAGTTACCCCGGTTAAAATCGCCGGTAGTACGACTGTACAGGGAGTTTACCAGGCTATGCAGCAAGGTATTGCGACTCACCGTTTGTCCTTTCTGAATGCGGATAATACCATTTTCATAATCTGTAGGATTACCGATACCATAAATACAGGAAACGCTGGCTACCACAATAATATCCCGTCTGCCGGAAAGCAGGTTGGACGTAGCCTTCAGCCGGAGCTTATCCAGTTCCTCGTTAATGGCCAGGTCTTTTTCTATATAGGTATCACTTACCGGCATATACGCCTCTGGCTGGTAATAATCGTAATAGGAAACATAATATTCTACGGCATTTTCCGGGAAAAACTGCCTGAGTTCGCCGTAAAGTTGGGCCACCAGCGTTTTGTTATGGGTCAGCACCAGGGTAGGGCGCTGCACCTGCTGGATAACATTAGCAACTGTAAATGTTTTACCCGAACCCGTTACCCCGAGGAGCGTCTGAAACGGTTCGCCTTCTTCGATTCCTTTTGTTAATTGTTTGATCGCTTCCGGCTGATCACCAGCTGGAGCGTATGGAGCATGTATATTAAAAGACATATTGAAATTGTATTTGAGCAGTATCTGTAAAAATACTAAAGAATATGGAAGTGAAAGTGTTAAAAAAGAAGCTTTAATTTGCTGCCACAATCAAGAAAGGACTTATGAGAAAAAAAATTTTAATAGGGCTGATACTGGCCTTCCTGTTACCCATTGCCACCTTTGCCTGGGGCCCCAACGGGCACCGTATTACCGCCGAAATAGCCTGGCTTCATCTTACCCCCCAGGCGCGTAAAGCCATTACGAATATCCTGGGCCGCGAAAGCCTGGCGATGATCGCCAACTGGCCTGATTTTATCAAATCAGACACTACACACCAGTACGATCATACCAGTAAGTGGCACTACCTCGATTTTCCCGGCAATATTGACCGGGCAAAATTTGATCAGCTCCTGAGCGCAGCCAGCGGTGAAAACCTGTACACGGAAACACAGGCCATGATAAAGGATCTGAAAAACCGTAACCTGCCGAAAGACAAACAACGGTTTGCACTCACCTTCCTGGTTCATATGATGGGCGATATGCATCAGCCACTCCACGTAGGCCGTGATGAAGATATGGGCGGAAACAAAATCGCGGTTATGTGGTTTGATAAACCTTCCAACCTGCATAAGGTATGGGACGAACAATTGATCGATTTCCAGCAGCTGAGTTATACAGAATACACCAAAGCGCTGGACATTGCGTCTGCAGCGGAAATTAAGGCCATGCAGCAGGGTTCTATCGCCGACTGGATGTTTGACTCACACCAACTCTCCGACAGGGTATATGCTTATACCCAACCTGATGCCAAGCTCAGCTACCGCTACAATTACGTTTTTGTAACCGACCTGAACCAACAGCTGCTGAAGGGGGGCCTCCGGTTGGCGGCTGTTCTTAATAGTATTTACAAGTAGCGCCTTCGGCGCTGGGAAATTGTCTTGGGCGCTGATTATACTGATTTTCGGATTTTATTTTTTGGATTTTATTATAATTAATAAGGGAGATATAAGCGGATAAGTCCGCATATATCTCCCTTAATCTTATAAAATCAAAACTGATCAAATCCAAAAAATCAGTATAATCAGCGTAATCAGCGCCCAAGACAATTTCCATCGCCGAAGGCGATCCTCCGCTACACCAGGTCGATATCGAAGTTCACCAGCTGAACAAACTGCTCCAGGCGGGCCGCAATATCTTCATGGGTAATTTCGCGGATGCGTTCTGTTCCGAACTTTTCCACGCAGAAAGAAGCCATAGCAGAACCTACGATGATAGCGGTTTTCATGTTTTCAAAGGAAATGTCCTTTGTTTTAGCGAGGTGGCCAATGAAACCTCCCGCGAAAGTATCGCCGGCGCCGGTTGGATCATATACATCATCCAGTGGCATCGCAGGAGCGAAGAACACATGATTTTCGTAAAACAACAATGCGCCATGTTCGCCTTTCTTGATGATCAGGTAACGGGGCCCCATAGACATAATTTTACGGGCAGCCTTTACAAGAGAGTATTCCCCACTCAACTGGCGGGCTTCTCCATCGTTTACCATCAGCACATCCACTCTTTTCAGTACTTTCAATAAATCGTCCAGTGCTACTTCCATCCAGAAGTTCATGGTATCCATCACTATCAGCTTGGGACGTTCCTTCAACTGATCCAGTACACTCATCTGCACCTGTGGGGTCAGGTTACCAAGAATGAGGAACTCACTTCCCTGGTAGCTTTCCGGGATAACAGGCTGGAAATCGGCCAGTACATTCAGTTCTGTTGCCAGTGAATCGCGGGTATTCATATCCATATGGTACTTGCCGGACCAATAGAACGATTTTTCACCCTTCTTCACCTGCACGCCATCCAAAGCTACGCCTTTAGCAGTCAACGCATCCAGTTCTGAAGCGGGAAAGTCTTCGCCTATTACAGACACCTGGTTAATAGGCTGCACGAAATTAGACGCTGCCCATGCGATGTAGGTGGCAGACCCACCAATGATTTTACCTGACTTTCCAAAGGGGGTTTCGATTTCATCGAACGCCATAGTGCCTACGACTGTGAGTGACATGCTTATTGAGTTATTTTTATTATGTAAAAATTTAATGCAAACCTCGCAAAGGTAACTACTTATACAGAAAGCAGGAAGCTAAATCTTCACCTGCTTCCAGGTGCCCCGGCGAAACAGCCATATAGCCACCAAAGCGGAAGTGGACTCCGATATGGCCATAGCCCAGAAAACCCCAACAGGGCCCATTTTAAGCCATATAGCCAGTGTATAGGCCAACGGCATCTGGAATAACCACATAATAAACATATTGATCAACATAGGCGTGCGCGTATCACCGGCGCCATTGAAAGATTGGGTAAGCACCATACCATAGGCAAAGAAGACATAACCGGCACTCATTAACCGGATACACTGCACGCCATAGTTGATTACCACCGGATCGGTGGTAAAGAAACCAATAATGGCAGGCGCCCATGCCATAAATACTACTGCCACCACACCCAGGAAGATCATATTGAAGAAGGCAGCCCTCCAGGCCGATTTTTCGGCACGCTCCGGCTGCTGCGCCCCCAGGTTTTGCCCTACCAATGCAGCAGCGGCATTCGCCATTCCCCAGGCTGGCAATATGGTAAAGATCACCACCCTGATAGCGATCGTATATCCAGCTACCGCATCTTTTCCAAAATATGAAATGATCCGCACCAGGAAAATCCAGCTTGCAGAAGCAATCAGCATTTGCGCAGTAGCGCCGGCGGCAATTTTAAGAATGGCGCCAATCAATGGAAATGCCGGAGCCAGGTGTTTTTTTGTAATGCGGATCAGGTCTTTTCCTTTTACCAGGTGATATAACTGGTACATCACGCCTGTGCCCCTTCCAATAAAGGTGGCTATAGCAGCGCCTTTCAGGCCCAATGCAGGAACCGGACCCCATCCCGAAATTAACAGCGGGCATAATATAATATTCAGGCCATTCGCAATCCATAAAGAGCGCATCGCCAGCGCCGCATCACCCGCACCTCGAAAGATACCATTGATCAGGAATAATAAAATGATGACGATATTACCACCAAGTATTATCTGCGTATATTCGTGGCCGTAGTCAGCCACTTCTTTGGCAGCCCCCATTACCAGCAATATATCTTTCGCGAAAAATATTCCTGCTATACTGATGAGTACAGACACGAGCAATCCCGGGTATAAGGATTGCATGGCTGCATGCGCTGCGGCATCAGGATCCTTCTCACCGGTTCTGCGGGCAATCATGGCGGTTGCCGCCATACTCAATCCCATAGCGCCGGTATATACCAGCGTGAGCACAGATTCCGTAAGCCCTACCGTGGTAATAGCATTCACACCCAAATGACTTACGAAATAAATATCGACTACCGCAAACAATGACTCCATGGCCATTTCAAGGATCATCGGAATAGAGAGCAGAAATATTGCACGGTCTATACTTCCAGTGGTGAATTCTTTTTCACTACCGGTAACGGCTATCTTAAATAACTGAAAAAAACGACGTATACGCTGCGGTGCGTTCGTTAAAAGAGGCATAACTTACTTTTGAAAAATAACAATGAGGAACAGTGCACCATTGGCACTGCAAACTAAAACAGGAAAAGTGGGAGGGCGACAAACGGAAGTACCGTGGTCTGATTAAATTTTCATATGCTATCAGTTCTGGCATCTTATGATGCTTCGCAAATGTAATTTAATTTTTCAATCATCAAAAACCATCTTTTCAAATAGGCGGATCAACATCAGTTATAACAGGTATTTTCTTTCAAAGAGAAAATGCGATCGCTACGATCCACAATAGGTAAAGGTTACAGGCAGGCGAAAAAAATATTTAAAAAATACTTTACCTATAGCTGTAACTTTTTATTTCCACCTCCGTTTAACATTCCTAGTAAGCGCTGAAAACCTATATTAAAACAAGATCACAAATCACAAACATTACAATTACAAAACCACAATCGTAAAATCTTCATAAAAACTGAAATCATGCTTATGTTCAACAAAAACACACTCCTGACGGGAGTAGTGATCGCTACTGTATTGGGTATTACTGTAAGTTCCTGTAAAGATGATGATAATCCAACGCCACCTCCACCAACACCACGTTCCAAGACGTTTGATCTGAAAGGAGCCGGCGCAGACAGAGATAAAAAGGTAGGTGATATTACCATCACCGAGAACACAGATAGCAGTGTGAATGTTGTACTGAATCTCACCAAAAATGTTAAGGATGCGGATCATGGCGTTTACCTGATAGCCGGTACTGCCGCGGCTCCCAAAACAGATACCTTGCTGAAAGGAACGTTCAAAGGAACTGGTGCTGCACTGAAAATAGATCTTTTAACAAAAGTAAAATCTATTAAGGTTTCAAAGCCAGGCGGCATTCAGAAAGATACTGCATTCAAGTATAACAATGCGATAGAACTGAGTTCTCATCTGAAAGTGATGAAAGCTGCTGACACCATTGCTATTGGTCTCTTTGGCAAAAGCAACTAATCCGGAAGTTAAAAATTTACATTACAACTATTGAAAGCATGTTCACAAAATGAACATGCTTTCTCCTGTGTTATATTTAAGAAGGAATCCTAATAATAATGAAATACTGCAACATCATCAAACAAAAAGCCGACCACGGGGGCCGGCTTTCTAAATGGTTATTACAGGATATGGAAGGATCCGGCTACCAACAGCCGGTTTAAGGGAAAACTTTATTGACTACTACTGTTACCATCTTCCACCTTTACCTGAACTTGTCTTTTTAACACCTTGAATTCAGTTCTGCGGTTAAGCTGACGTCCTTCAGGATTGTCTTTATGATTAGGCAGAGAGTTTGGTGCAATTGGTCTGGATTTACCGTAGCCTTTAGCAATGAGCCTTTCCGCGGAAATACCTTTACTGATCAGGTAATCCACACAGGATTGCGCCCTTGCCTGCGACAGTTTCTCATTGAATTTCACGGAGCCTACGCTATCGGTATGTGCGCTCATCTCGATAGTTAACTTCGGATTATCGTTCAGCATATCAACCACTGTATCCAATACTACTTTAGATTCTTCGCGGAGGGTTGCCTTTCCGAAATCGTAGTAGATATTATTAAGAACAATTGGTTTTTCTATTTCGTAATGCTTGAGGCAAAGTGTGGGATTATCCATTGAATCTATCCGCACTAAAGAATCTGTATTAAAATAGAGTGCTTTGGTGAAGTAATTATCTTTTTCAGCAATTACCTTGTAAAAGCGCTGTGGGTCTACTTCAAAGGTATACCTTCCGGTGGCGTCCAGGGTAACTTTACGGATTGTTTTCTTCCTCACAGTATCAAGCAGGGTAACAGTAGCCCCTTCCAGCGGGAGATGAGTATCGCAGTCGATGATCAAACCGCTTGCTATTTTACGGATGCGGTTAATACTGAATACTTCCAGGCAGCAGATAGATTCCCTGTCGGAGCTGATGAAGCCGGCTGCAAAAGGATGTGTATTATCCAATGCCGTATAATAGATATCATCCTTAGGAGAGTTCAATGGTTTTCCCATATTAACGGGAGCAGACCAGGTACCGAAATCGCCCTCGCTCTGGAAGAAATCGAGCCCTCCCAAACCTACGCGGCCATCGCTGCTAAACACGAGCAGGTTTTTCTCTGCATCGTAAAATGGCGCCTGTTCTTCATCTTTCGTATTGATGGCAGTGCCCATGTTGCGCGCTCCACCGGGTGTGCCGTTGGTCATGATGCAATACCACAAATCATTTTTACCCATACCTCCGGGCCTGTTGGACGCAAATAGCAGGTATTTTCCATCGGCCGTGATATAGGGCTGCATAGAATTATACCCTGCAACATTTACGTTCTCGCCTAATATTTTCGGTTCCGACCATACCCCGTTCTGGCGACTGCTAAAATAGATAGCGGATTGTTTCACCCCATCTTTCACAGACCAGCGGGTGATATAAAGTGAATTACCATCGGGGGTAATGGCAGATACTCCCTGATCGAATCCTTTGGCGGCAGGGATTTTTACCTTCTGGCTGTTGTCGAAAGTATTGCCGCTTCCGGTGGCTGTGTAAAGGTCATTTACATATGGGGTTCCTTTTTTTGCTTGTTTTTTTGTTGTGGGTTGCTTAACAGTGGTTGGCAACGGTGGGTTCTCAGCACGGGAAGAGGTAAACATTAAAGTGCCGGGATCCAGGATCACCGGCGCGTAGTTTGCTCCGCCTTCATTAACATTGCCGGCAGTTTTCACGATCGTAAATCTCGGTTCCTTATTGGATTCGGAAAGTGCGAATTCGCAGCAGGCAATTTCAAGCGGGGTTCTTACAGACAGTTCATCGGCGACGGTGTAGCTTTGTTTGAATTTTTTAAATTCATCCAGTGCTTCCTGGTACTTTCCATTGTACCGGAGGCAGATGGCATACCAGTATCGTGCCTGGGGATATGCCGGGTTATTAAACCCAACCAGCTGTGCATACCAGGTTTCAGCATTTCCATAGTCGTAGAAGAGCCGGTAGGATTCGGCCAGCCGGGCTACTACCTGTTGATAATCTTTTAGTTTACCACTGGGAGGAGCGCCTGCAACTGTATAGGGCAATACCTGCTCTGGCTTGATTTTGAAAGTGCCCAGTGCCTTATTGTAGTACTGTGCAGCGGAATAATAATCCCGTGAGCTATAAAAAACATCCGCAGTATGTTTAAAATCATAAACATATTGCGCTTGTATAGAGCTAATTATTCCTGCAAAAATCACCAGCCAACAGAGAGTAATTTTTTTCATGAGGGTTCCATTTCTTTTTTCTGTATAAGTTTTTGCCTCCATTCTGATCCGGTTTTTGATAGATTATAACCTGGGACAAATAAAGTATTCTTCGTTAAGCGTTCTTCTTTTGCGGCTGATAAAAGAAAGTGATATTTCAAAGCTCTGGCTGCCATTTACGAGGCGGCGCATGTTGGAAGTATTGGCATCATAGCTTAATCCCAGTACAAAGCTTTTGAAATGGAAACCGGCAAAAGGAATCACCGCATCATTGAAGCGGTAGTTACCTCCTACCAGGAAGTCGAATTCAGGATTTACCATTAGCTGCGCATACATACCTGCCACGATTTCCTCGGCATTGCCTTGTCGCATGTAAAGACCAGTAGGAGTAAGCGTCACGGCGTCATTCAACCTGATCTTGGTACCACCGTGAACAAGATATCTCACTGGCAGTTTTCTTTCGGTGCCATCGGAGGAAAACGGATCTTTCGGTTGTGTGAGATGTTGCGCTGCAAATCCGGCGAATGGGTTCAGGATATGATTTGGATTACCATCAAAAAACACAACCCCTGCGCCGGCGTCAAATTGATTGGAGGTTGTATTACTTACATTTTCTCCGTTAAATATGCTTGGATCGAAACCGGTTACCGGCTGATACTGGCTGCCTGTCTGGAATTTGGCAGGGTCCAGTCTTCTGTTGATCAATCCCGCATTAATCCCAAACACCAGCTGGCTGGTTTTGGTACGGCCAAATTTCACACCGGTATAAGAAACGCTGGCCATTGCATTAAAAAAGTTATAGCCTGCGTCACCTGCCGACATATTCATTACATTGATACCTACACCGATGTTCTTATCTGTGGCGGCATCTGCAGAAATGCCCACTGTTGAGAATGGCTTCCCATAATTGGCCCACTGATTACGATAATCAGCGCTAATCCGGTAGTCGCCATCTATTACACCTGTCAGAGCAGGGTTAAGCCATAACGGGTACGCATAATACTGCGAAAAGTGCGGATCAACCTGGGCAACAGCAGTGCGGGGCAATAGGCTGCTCCATAAAATCATTGCAACTATAAAAATCCTTTTCATAGGAACATTTTTAAGTATTTCTGGATAAACCGGGATGCCTTGAAGCACCCCGGTTTTATTTTTGATTTGATCTTGCTGATGAATCATCATTATCTCATGAGGGTCACGTTACCCTTCTTCGTGATCACGGTGCCATCCTGCATAGTAGCCTTCACTATCCATACATACACACCTACAGGTTGTTTCTGTCCGCTCATGGTACCATCCCATCCCTGACGCTGGTCTTTCGATGTGAATACCAACTGACCCCACTGGTTGTAGATCCTGAATTCAAGCTGTGCGATGGCGGTTCCATATACATACTCGATATCATTTATACCGTCACCATTCGGGCTGAACAGGTTTGGTACATAGATGTTATTGCCTTGCGGGTTCTTCGTTTTGTCCGTTACTGCGGCAGACAGTGCACTGTTCTGGCAGGTGGATGCCCCGATGGCACGTACCTGGATCGTAGCACTCTGGTTCGGCTGCAGGCCGGAGATAGTATGTGTGGTACCAGTTGCACCTGAGCTTGGCGCTGTGAATGTGACGCCATTGTCTACTGTTACTTCGTAACGTTGCGCTCCAGTAACCGGTGACCAGCGGAAGGTGATAGCGGTAGCCGTCGTGTTATCCACTGTTACAACTGGTGCAGGCAGCGGTTGTGCCAGGCTGACATCCACCCTTGTTCTGGCGGAGCTGGTGCAACCACCTGCTGTAAATGCTTCTACATAATAAGTAGCATTGGCATTCAGCGCCGGTGTAACAAATGTTGCACCTGTGGTTATCGGCGTACCGCCAGTGGCCACGGAGTACCAGCGGAAATCAACATCCGTAGTGGTGGAAGTAGCCATCAGTATGGCTGTGCTGCCCGGGCATACCGGATCGTTTCCGGTTACACGTGGCCCGGCTGGCGGAAGTGTTACTTCAACGCTTACCGCGGTACGTGTTGGACTTGAACAACCATTATTGCTGGAAGCTTCCAGGTAGTACATCTGATTTGCGGTTACCGCAGGTGTTGTATAAGAAGCACCTGTGGAGACAGCTGTACCGCCTGTTGCGGTAGTATACCATTTGTAGGTGAGCGTGTTATCCGGGTTCAGCGCATTCAGCGTAGCTGTGAGGCCGGTACAAACTTTAATGCTTGCACTGGCTACTGCAGGAGCAGCTGGCGACGGATTCACGGTTACTTCCACCCTTGTTCTGCTTGCACTGATGCAACCGCCGCTGGTAGATGCTTCCAGGTAGTATACGGTACTTACTGTTGGTGTGATGGTGAAATCTGCACCGGTAAATACTTCTACTCCGCCACGTAATACGGTAAACCATTTGTAAATGATGCCCGGCTGCCTGCCTTTCACAGAAAGTACCGCTGTGTGTCCGCTACATACTGTCAGCGGATCTGCCAATGGTGCGTCTATATCGTTGCGGACATTTGCTGTTACGGCTTTGCGTCCGCTGCTGCAACCCTGGCTGTTCAGTGCTTCCACATAGAAGGTGGTGTTTGAGGCCAGCGGTTTGGTTGCGTATGAAGTACCACTTGCGAGGAATACACCGTTGTTCTGCGCATCATACCAGCGATAAGTCAATGAAGCGTCTGCACCCTTGATACTGAATGTTACGGTGCCACCTATGCAGGTTGTCAGGTTATCCGCATTTACTTCCGGTATTGGCGGAGTTGGGTCAACGGTTACTGTTACCGCTGTTCTGCTGCTGGAGCAGCTTCCCAGATTCGCCTGCACATAGAAGGTAGTGTTCTGGGTAACCACCGGTACGCTGTACACTGCATCAGAAGAAAGCAGGTTGCCACCCGTTGCAGCATCGTACCACTGATAGGTAACTCCAGGTTTGATAGTTTTCACAGATACGGTGATACCTGTGCCCGCACATGTTTTAAGTGCGGAGGCTACTACATCCGGAGCTGTTGGCGGAGCCACTACTGTTACAGTAGCTTTCACCCTCGCGGATGGACTACCGCATTGACCCGTAGTTCCGGTTGCTCCCACATAATAATCCATGCTGGCGTTGAGCGGTCCTGTCTGGAATACCGGTCCTACACCTACAGAATCATTACCTGCGGCCGAAGTATACCATTTATAGATTATTCCGTTGGTAGCGGAGGTTACACGGAGTGTTCCGGAAGTTCCCATACAGATAGTGAGTGCGTTGCTTTCCAGGATTGGTGTTGGCGCTTGTCCTACGCCTACGGAAACTTTCGCTCTTACACTATTGCTGCAATTACCATTATTCGCTTCTGCATAGAAATCAGTACTTGTATTTAATGCGCCGGTTGTGTAACTGTTGCCTGTGGCAAGCAATGTACCACCAGATGCGACGCTGTACCAACGGTAGGTAACACCCGCCACAGGATTCTGGATTGAAAGTGTTACGCTGCCACCCTGACAAACGAACAGGGAAGTGGATGCAATTACAGGTGTTGCCGGTACGCTCTTCACGGTGATGGTGGCCTTCGTTCTGCTTGCGCTTGGGCAGCCTCCATTTACCAGTGCCTGTACGTAGTAGCTCACTGTAGAATCCAGCGCCGTGATATTAAACGTTGGTCCTTCGTTCACTTTATTGCCGCCTGTTGCTGCATCAAACCATTCGTAGGTAACTCCTGCGGCAGGATTTTGTATCTGCAGTGTTATATCCTGGCCTTTACAAACTTCCGCACTGTTGCTTACCAATACAGGAGCCGATGGTACCGGTACTACGTTGATCTTCGCAGCAGCTCTTACAGAAGGTTTACCACAATTTGATGTGTCACCTGTAGCTTCCACATAGTAGGTTACATTAGCGGTCACATTATTCACGGTAAAGATTGGGCCTGTAAACACCGCTACTCCGCCGGTTAATGTGGTGTACCACCTGTATGTGATATTATTCACAGAAGAGGTCACTTTCAGTACAGCTGTTCCGCCCTGACATGCTGTTACATTATTATTTTCCAGTATTGGGGTTGGAGCAACACCCACACCGATTGACACCTTCGTTCTGGCAGCACTGCTACATCCACCCAGAGAAGCTTCTGCATAGAAGTCTTTCGAAGCGGTGAGGCCTGTCACCTTGTACACCGGACCGGTGAACAGTAATGTGCCGCCTGTTGCTGCGCTATACCAGCGGTAGGTCAATGTATTGTCCGCATTCTGAATGCTCAGTGTTGCGGTATCGCCTACACAGATGCTGATGGCTGATGCAGTAATAATCGGAGCTGGTATATTACCTACTGTCACTTTCACTTCCTTCGCGCTGCCGGCTGCATTTGCGCATCTGTTGCTTCCTTCTACTGTTACATAGTAAGAAGTAGTTGCGCTCAATGCACTGGTAGTATATGTTGCGCCTGATGCAAGGAATGTTGTCAGGGCAGCATCTGCATACCATTTGAATATTGGGTTTGTTACGGTAGTTGAAGCAGCTGTGAGTTTAACCGTAGTGTTTGCACAGATAGTTGTATCTGCCGCTACAATGTCTGATGGTGTGGCGGTATTATTCACGGTTACTTTTACTGCTTTCAAATCACCTGCTTTATTCTCACACTTGCCGGCGTTGCTTACACTTACATAGTAGGTGTATGTTCCTGGCATTAATCCTGTGATACTTAATACGCCTGTGCTGCTTACACCCTGCGTGATCGGACCGGTTCTGTCGGCATTAGCGTACCATTTGAATACAGGGTTCTGTACGGTAGTGGTAGTTGGTGTTAATACCGCTGTATCACCGGCACAGATTACTTTATCTGTGATCTGAATGTCGGCCGCTGTTGAGGCGCTGTCTACAGTGAGTGTAATTCTGGTGCGGCCGCTGTCGTTAGCGCAGTTACCTGCATTCACTGCTTCCACATAGAAGTTATAGATACCTGCCTGCAGACTGGCCGGCGTAGTATATTCATTACTGTTAGTTACCAATGTTGCTCCGCCTGTTGCTGCGTCGTACCAGTTGTAGCGAACACCTGCTACAGCTTTTACCCTGAGGGTAGTTGGTGTATTCAGACAGGTAGATACATTATTGGCTTCCGGAACCGGAGCTGATGGTGATCCCTGAACGGTTACTGTTATCGCTGCGGATGCGGCGCCCGGACAACCGTTCCTGGTTGGTACTACTGTATAAGTATGTACTCCGGAATCGAGTGTGGTTGGCGTTACATATGCAATACTATCCAGTAAATGATTACCCTGGCTGTTGTACCAGCTGTAAGTGATACCTGGTGCAGGATTTATTACGCTGAGAGTAGCTTGACTACCCTTACAGATAGTAGCGTTGTTCACCTGTACTTTCGGTTGAGCAATAACGCGTTGTGCGTAGTTGAAGTCAACATCGAGTAAGGCTCCCAGGATACCTGATCTGAGTTTCACTTGCACACCGTCAAACTGCTTGGTTGGTACAAACCACAGGATAGCGCTTCTGCTACCGCTCAGCAGATCCAGGTGCAGGATCGGATTGGATGTTAATACGGAATCACCTGGGGTGTTACCGTTGTAGGTAGTGAGTTGTATACTGCCGAGCACCGCTGCAGAAAGGATCTGGCTTGGGTTAGACAGTTTCACTCTTACAGTATCACCCGGAGTAGATAATCCGTTGAAGGTTACTTTCTGGAACACCGTTGCATTGATAGCTCCGAGGTTTATCACCAGGGAAGATCCTGTGCTTGTAAAGGCATCCACAGCGAGTTGCGGGTTATATACATTACCCAGCACCAGCAAGCCGGATCCGCCAATTGTTTGTCCGGTAGCGGCTTCACATGGCACCTGACCTGAAGGAGTTACGGTAATTGCATTCACCGCTATCCTTGCAGACTTACAGGTTGCTGCACCCGGCAGGGCTGCTTCCACCCAGTAGGTAACGGCTCCCAGGGCGGTAGACGCAGGACCTTCGAAGGAAGCACCTTTAAATAAGGTGTCTGTTGCTGTTTGTGTTCTGAACCAATAGAATTCTGCGTTAGCCGCATCTGCTTTTGCAATGAACAGCGGACGCTGGCCAATCACAACGGTGTCGTTTACAGGTGTTACTGTTGGCGGCGCCAATGATGTACCTGTTTTAACGGTAACCGCTGTTCTGGTGGCAGATATGGTATTACAGCTATCGTTGATAGCTTCTACGTAATAGATTGCCTGTGCAGTTACGTTGGTCACAGTAAATGTTAAGCCGCTGTCCGGAACCGGATTCAGTCTGGTTCCACCAGTAGCCACATTGTACCATGCGTAGCTGTATCCACTTACCGGGTTGTTAATGGCAAGTTGGGCATCAGATCCGGCACATACTTCCACATTCGCAGATCGTACTACCGGAGGCGCAGGCGCTGCCACCACTTTTACATCCACCCTTGTGCGACCACTGCTGGCGCAATTGTTCCTGAATGCTTCTACCAGGAAGGCAGTATCTGTAGTCAGGGTACCGGTGGTGAAGGATACACCATCTTTACCTGTGAGATAAACACCTTTGCTGGTGTACCAGCGATAAGTAACGCCTGCTGCAGGATTCTGTACATCCAGTTTGGCGGTACCGCCAGCGCATACTGTTACCTGTGCTGACTGAACTTTCGGAGCTGCCAGTGCACGTTGTGCGTAATTGAAGTCTACCGTGGTTAATGCACCGAGTATGCCTGATTTCAGTTTTACTTCTACTGCATCAAATGCTTTGGTCGGTACAAATTCGAGGATAGCCTGTCTCTTGCTGCTCAGTATAGTGAGTTTAATGAGCGGGTTATTTACCAGGAGAGAATCTCCGGGAGTGGTACCATTATAAGTTGTTAACTGCACACCACCCAGCAGTGCTGCAGAAAGCACCTGGCTTGGGTTCGACAGCCATACCCTTACGGTATCTCCAGGAGCAGATACTCCGTTGAATTTAGTTCTTTGCCATACCTGTGCGTTCAATGCGCCCAGGTTAATTACCAGTGAAGATCCGGTGCTTAAGCTGCCATCTACTGCCAGGGCAGGATTGTATACATTACCCAATATGAGTAATCCGCTGCCGCCAATTGTTTGCGTAGAAGCGCCTTCACATGGACCAGGATCCGGACCAGGTTCAGGTCCGTAAACTATTACTGCAGGCACCCTGATAGATTTGCAGGAAGCACCGCCTGTTAACCTGGCTTCCACCCAATAGGTAACGGTTCCTATTACATTGGATACAGGAGGAGTGTATACTGGTCCTGTAAACAGACTATCATTACCAGCCTGACTTGCATACCATACAAACTGAACATTTGCCGTATTGGAGGTTGCTGTCAGTGCAGTTTGTCTGCCTACTACAGTTGAATCCGGATTTGGCGTTACCACCGGCGCGCTCAATGAAGCAGATATCACAATGCTGATGGCTTGTCTGCCTGATGCAGCACCACAACTGCTAACCGCTTCTACATAGAAGGTAGTATCCCTGTTAACCGCTGTTACATTAAATACAAAGCCGCTGTCGGTATTCAGTTTGGTACCGCCGGTTGGCACATTGTACCAGTTGTAGGTCAGTTGATGATCCGGGTTAGAAACCTGCAGAGACGCATTTGAACCAGGGCAAATATTCACGGTAGCCGGAACTCCTGGTACAGAAGGAGCAGGTGTAACGGTAACGGTTACAGGTATACGATCCGGGTTAGGACAATTGTCTGGTCCGCCCAGTACCGCTACATAGTAGGTTACTTTACCTGCCACTTTCAGCGTATCAGTAGTGTAACTGTTTTGTGTGCTTAATACGGTGCTGCTGGTTGAATCAGCATACCACCGAACAGATGTGCCGGCCGCAGGAGTTACAGAAAGCGTAGCCTTGCTGTTGATACAAGCGGTTGCATTTGTCGTATTTACAGTTGGTTTAGGATATATGATCCTTGCACCATAAATATCAATTGAATTCAGGAGATTCAGTACACCTTTCATTCTTACTTCTACCCGGTTGTAAGCAGCAGGAGCTACTACGGTAGCCAGGAATTGCTGGCCATTGAGTAACCGCAGGGTAAGCAATCTTGAGAGGGTGTCTGTTTTAACCAGTACATTATTGTTATAGAGAGAAATCAGTGTACCTCCCAGGAGACTTACGTCCGCCAGTCCTACTGAATTACCAAGACGTACCTGAACACTGTCTGCTGCAGATCCTGCATGCGGGAAGATCAGCTGTTGATATACTGAGCCTCCGAGCGCACTAACAGGTACAGACAGCGTAGTGAAGTTGGTTTTGCTACTGTCTATATCATTAGTAGGATTATTTACACTACACAGGATACAACCCAGGGTAGTACTTGAGGTCTGACTGGTTGGAACATTACAATCCGGAGAAGGAATCACAACTCCTGTTACTTTTACATTTACAGTTGCACGGGCAGATTCGCAGGCGCCGGCAATTCTTACCGCCGCATAATAAGTATAAGTGCCCGGTGTGTTAAATGGTCCTACCTGGATGGTGTCACCCATACCCTGAACAGTAGTCGCATCTCTATACCATACAATAGTGGCCCCTGGTACCGGTTGAGCGCTTAATATCGCTTTTACACCGGTGGTTACCACCACATCGCCGGTTACAACCGGAGCAGCTGGAGCTGGTACCACACGTACTGTTGCTGCCTTCAATGTACCGGCTGCATTTTCACACTGACTGGTTCCGGATACACTTACATAGTAAGTATAGGCGCCGGCAGTCAAGCCAATGATGGTCAGGTTGCCTGTGCTATCCAGTGCATAGCTTACCGCGCCTTCTACCAGGCCGTTGGTAATTGGAGATGTTTTGTTTGCATTTTTATACCACTTGAATACAGGAGCGGTAACACCTGCTGCAGTTGGAGTTAATACTGCTGGTCCGCTGGTGCAGGCAGTAGTAGTATCTGCGATAGTGATATCACCTGACTGGCTGATTGGGTTAACGGTTACCCTAACCGGCACCCGGTTTGGATTCGCGCAACCATTTGCGCCAACCGCCTGAACATAATAGGTAAATGTACCTGCTGTTTTCAGCGTGTCGGTGATGTATGTATTTAAAGTGCTCTTTATAATAGTGGTAGTAGAATCGGTATACCAGCGTACAGTTGTACCTGCTGCCGGTGTTACTGTTAATGTGGCAGGTTGACCAGCACATACCACCACGTTTTGTGTGGTAACTGTGGGATCCGGAACAACTGCACGTACATCATAGATGTCCAGTGAATTGAGCAGATTAGCAACACCTGTCAGCTTTACTTCCACGCGATCATAAGCGCCGCCTGCCGGAACAGTAGCAAAGTAGCGGGTACCGCTCAATATTCTCAGCGTGAGCAGCTGGGATAATGTTTGAGTGCTTACAACGGTTGAGCCGTTATAAACAGTTACCACTGCACCACCGAGCAGGCTAACATCTGCCAGTCCGCCTGGTGAAGCCAGTTCAAAGCGGATACTGTCTGATGCCGCACGCACTGCAGGGAAGATGAGGCGTTGGTAAACTGAACCTCCCAATAAACCTACCGGTATATTCAGGCGGGTGAAATTAGTAGGAATAGAATCAATGTCGTTGTTTGGATCAACAACGCTACACAGCACGCAACCGAGCGTAGTTCCGGTTACCTGGCTGGTAGGCACGTTACAGCTGGCAGGTATAACCGGACCAGTTACTGTAATCACGATTGGCAAACGGTTGGATAAACAACCACCTGCCAGGCTATCGCCTACATAATAAGTATATACTCCCGGACTTGCGAACGGAGGCAAAGTAATAGAATTGCCAGTAGCAATTGGCGCCAGCGTAGTATCGCTATACCACAGCACAGTGGCGCCCGGAGCAGGCGTTGCGGTGATGGTTAACGGCAACCCGGTGCTGATAGTATAATTCTGTACCACTGTTGGCGGAGCCGGAGCGCTGACAACTTTGATGGTAGCAGCCTTCAAAGTTCCGGCTGCATTTTCACAACGGTTAGCACCGGATACACTTACATAATAAGTGTGATTACCTGGTGTAAGGCCGGTTACACTAAGCTGACCGCCTGCGGTGATGGTAAAGGTAGCACCGCCAATAACAGCACCATTTACAATCGGCGTAGTTTTATTAGCATCTGTATACCATGTAAATACAGGTGTAGTAACACCGGCTGCAGTTGGTGTCAACACTGCCGGTCCGCTACCACAACTGGTTGTGGTATCTGCTATGGTAATATCTGCCGCAGTAGCCAATGGATTTACAGTGGCTGTAACCGGGATACGGTTTGGATTAGGGCACGTGCCATCCATTACCTGTACATAGTAGGTATAGGTACCGGCGGTTCTCAGCGTGTCTGTTGTGAATGTAGGTTGATTACCCAGGGAAACGCCGCCGGTTGAATCAGCATACCACTGAACAGTGGTACCAGCGGCCGGAGTGGCGGTGAATACGGCACGCTGACCAGCACATACTGCCACATTTTTGGCGGTAATAACCGGATCCGGAACAACGGAACGCACGCCATAGATATCCAGGGAGTTAAGCAGGTTCGCTAACCCGGTTAATTTTATTTCAACGCGGTCATACACGCCACCAGCAGGTACTGTAGCATAGTAACGGTGTTACCGCTTAATAATCTTAAAGTAACTAATTGTGATAAATTCTGAGTACTTACCACAGTAGTACCATTATATACAGTGACTACTGCGCCACCCAGTAAACTTACATCTGCCAATCCGCCTGGTGAAGCCAGGTCGAAGCGGATGCTGTCGGTTGCATCACCTGCGGCAGGGAAGATGAGCTGTTGATAAACAGCGCCTCCCAACAAACCTACCGGTATATTGAGGCGGGTGAAATTGGTGCCAACGGTGTCGATGTCGTTGGTTGGGTTTACAACACTACACAACACGCAGCCAAAAGTTGTTCCGGTTACCTGGCTGGTAGGCACGTTACAACTGGTGGTAGTAATAGGACCTGTTACCGTGATGGTGATCAGCACGCGGCTGGAAACACAACCACCTGGCAGGCTGTCGCCGGCGAAGTAGCTATATACACCCGGCGTAGTAAACGGCGGCAAGGTAATAGAATTGCCGCTGCCAATGGATGCCTGTGTAGTATCGCGGTACCAAACTATCGTTGATCCCGGAGCCGGTGAAGCTACCAGTGTTAATGGTAAGCCGGTAGATACGGTGTATGACTGAACCAGCGTAGGAGGTGCAGGAGGGGTAGTTACTTTTATAGTAGCAGATTTCAGGCTGCCGGCTGCATTTTCGCAACGGTTGGCACCTGATACGCTTACATAATAAGTATGATTACCCAGTGAAAGGCCAGTGACAGACAGGCTGCCGGCTGCATTTATAGTAAAGGTGGCGCCACCAATAACAGTGCCGTTGGTAATGGGTGTTGTTTTATTGGCGTCTGCATACCATTTAAATACGGGAGTTGTTACGCCTGCGGCTGTTGGTGTGAGTGTGGCAGCACCACTTCCGCAAACGTTAGTAGTATCTGCAACGGTAATATCAGCTGCAGTGCCCAATGCGTTCACGGTAACGGTAACAGGTATACGATTTGGATTCGCGCAGGTACCATCCATTGCCTGTACATAATAAGTAAAGGTACCGGCGGTTCTTAACGTATCGGTCGTAAATGTCGGCTGATTGCCCAGGGAGATATTGGTGGTTGAATCAGCATACCACTGAACAGTAGTACCAGCAGCTGGAGTGGCTGTAAATACAGCGCGCTCGCCAACGCATACGGTCAGATTGCCGGCTGTAATAACAGGATCCGGTACAAGAGAGCGTACACCATAAATATCCAGGGAAGTAAGCAGATTCGCTACGCCCGTAAGTTTCACTTCCACGCGGTCGTATACGCCACCAGCGGCCACTGTAGCATAGTAGCGGGTTCCGCTCAGTAATCTTAAAGTGAGCAACTGGGATAAAGTGTGTGTACTTACAACCGTTGTTCCATTATAAATGGTAACTACAGCGCCGCCAAGTAAGCTTACATCTGCCAGTCCGCCTGGTGAAGCCAGATCAAGACGAATGCTGTCTGTTGCATCGCCTGCAGCAGGGAAGATAAGTTGTTGATAAACTGATCCTCCTAATAAACCTACCGGTATATTGAGACGGGTGAAATTCGTAGAAACCGTATCTATATCAAATCCGGGATTTACAACACTACACAATACACATCCCAATGTGGTTCCGGTTACCTGGCTGGTGGGCACGTTACAACTGGTAGTGGTAACAGGGCCGGTTACGGTAATGACCACAGGAACACGGAAAGACGTACAACCTCCGGTAGTTTTTACACCTGCGTAGTAAGTAAATACACCAGGACTGGTAAACGGAGGCAGGGTGATGGAGTTGCCTACTGCAACCGGCGCCTGCGTGGTATCGCTGTACCATTCAATAGTAGCGCCGGATACTGGTGTGGCTGTTAACACCAATGGTATTCCGGTTGTTACCGCGTACGTTTGGGAAAGTACCGGTGGCGCAATTTGCGCGGATACAGTTACCGGAGCCGCCTTCAGGGCGTTAGCTGCATTTTCACAATGATCGCTGTCCGATACGCTTACATAATAGGTGTATGATCCTGCAGCAAGACCGGTAATATTTAATTTTCCGGTAGTATCGATGCTGTATTTAACGGCTCCTTCTATCAGGCCATTTGTAATAGGCCCGGTTTTATCAGCATTTTTATACCAGCTGAATACCGGGTTATTATTAACAGTTGCAGAAGTAGGGGTAATTGTTACGGTATCCGCGATGCAGCCCTGTGTAGTGGCAGGAACAGTAATATCTGCAGCGGTAGAGAAATTATTAACCTTTACAGTCACCAACGTTTTGGCTGATTCGGTTGAACAGCCGATCCTGGTGGCGGAAACATAATAACGGAAACTTCCGGCAACACCTACAGGAGGACTGTAACTGGTGCTGTTGGAAGCTACCACAGTGGTTTGGGTAGAGTCGTACCAGCTATAAGTTAACCCTGCTTCCGGACTACTTACATTCAATGTAAGCGGCGAATTCAGGCAGGTAGTTCTCAATATCCCACCAGCTGTTGACGGACCTGCCGGGAAACGTTGTATTTCATGTACTCTCAGGGAGGCGAGTGCGCCTGCCAGCCCGGAGCCTATCTGCACTGTTACGTGATCGAAAGGCGCTGTAGGCTGGAAAGTTAACGCCTGTAAATTTCCTCCTCCTGAAAGAAGATTGAGGCGCAATAAATTGCCATCGGCCTGAATATTATCAACTACAGTACCTCCATTATAAGTAATAATTCTAACAGAACTAAATAGCTGTAGGGTAAGCAGCGAAGCAGGATCTGACACTACCACACGGATAGAATCACCTGCTTTAGAGAGACCAGGGAATACTGCAGTAACCTGGGCACTGCTGCCTAACGCCCCAACAACGCTGCTCAGCGTTGCATAATTGGCTGCAGTAACAATACCATCACCTGCAGCAGCAGGATTGGTTACTACTCCAAGTGAAGCTGCCTGCCCGGTAACGCCGTACAGCACATCTATTGCAGCGCCACAGTTTATTGTACCTGAAGCAGGTGTATCATAATATGCTGAGAATACCTGTATGCTACCGGCTACTCCTGCTAATCCGCCATCTACTGTTACTCTTACACGGTCGTATGTGCCGCCTGGAGCAGGTAAAAATATTTCCGCCTGGTTGCCACTTGCCAACAGGGTTAATACTGAGTTATTGGCAAAGACAGTACCACCTACCGGCGTACTGCCATTGTAGGCTTGTACATAAACGCCGCCAAGCAGGTTTAAATTTACCAGCGTGCCGAGTGTGCCGGCAGTACCTATTTTAACTACCGCAGGCGTATTATTGGTAACGGCAGCCGGAAAAATCAGGTCCTGTGAGGCCGTAGCGCCCAACAGTGTTACCAATGTAGAAATAGTGGAGGCTGTAGTAAGGGAGCCATCCACTGCCTGTGTACCATTTGTTACACCACAACCGATGCAAAGTCCGGAGGCTCTGCCTACTTGTGTATTGGCATATACCCTCGTGGTATAGGTTTGCGCCTGGCTGTCCCGCGCGCCTATACCGAATAGTAATAATAGTAGCAGAAAACTTTTCCAAGCTATTGACCCGGCTTTATGGAAAAAGTGGGCAACGCTGGTTTTCACAGCTTCCTTCCCTGCAGAGCGAGGGAAACAGAAAAGGGCAGTAAAAGGGCTATTAGGAGTAGCTTTTGAATGCATAGCATCAAATATTTGAATAAAAATTGTTCAGTTTCATTGCATTACAACAAAACTCTAAGGGCGGCAGGCAGGTTAGGAATAGCTTGGGGAAGGGATACTGGTTGATAAAAAAGTATACTTCCTTGCGGTCATTTGTTAAAAGAATGTTACAAGAACGCTACGAATGTATACTGAAGGGCTGATTTTTGGATGTGTCTTTCTTGTTCATTTCCGGCTGACAATTCAGTTTGTTCAATCTTCGTTTTTTCTGTTCATTTTGTTCATTCGGAAGGTAGGAGTTGGAGAAAAACAGGCAGGAAAATAAGGGACCATTGCATTTAAAACAGGAAAAAGAAAAGTTTCGGGGCTGGCTAATAAAGTTATTTGTCCGTTTTCCTTACAGTCAAAGTACTGGAAAATAATATATAATATATACTCATATAGAAACATTATGCTGTACGTCATCATATTTATATATGATATCCAGATGACAACTAATAATAAAATTAATTTTATTAGTTATTTTCATATATATAATTCAATTTAATGTTTTCTGTTCATTTTGTTCATTCGGTCTTCCGAAAATCTAAACGCAAATACGATACGTAATTAAACAGGTACCGACAATTCGAAAATCCATTTATTGTCCCCTATGATTGATCTATCCTATGACTTTATCATTACCCTGCAGAATGAAGTTCTCCGCAGGTTCGGTGTTGAAGTCATGTTGCCAGGAGATTGCAAACATCTCTCTCAGTCCATATTGGATAACACCACGAAACTGGTAAGCGAAACTACGCTTAAAAGGGTGTTCGGATTTGCTGTTGCTCAACACAGCTTCTCCAGATATACCCTGAATACCCTTTCGCAATATTGCCAATATAAAGACTGGGAAGATTTTCAGCAACATCACTACCGGAAGATGAACACCGCTTCCACTGCCACCAATGCGGCTACTTCAGCCGTAGCATTGGATAATGGAAAATGGTCTGACCTGAAAAACAAGGCAGACGCAGTTTCCCATTACACGATGCTAACCCTCAAAAACCGCTCTGGCATTGCTTTTCCGTATACCGTTCACCGGCCCTTCTGTAATGCCCACATCGAAAAATTCCTGGAAAGCGACTACGCCGCTACCGCGTTAATAGCGCCATCAGGATGGGGTAAGTCGCTGGCATTGGTACACCTCGCAGAACATTGCTGGTTTGGCAAAGAAGCCCGTTATAAACAGGACGTTTGCTGGTTCATCCATGCTCATGCGGCCGGCAGCCTCCTGCTGAAAGGATTCTCCCTTTCCTCCTGGCTCGATAACCAGATGAACCTCGGTAATGGTGAAAACTTCCGCGAATACTTTTCCAGCCACTTCGATAAAAAAGGCGGACGCCTTATATTAATAATAGACGGCTTCGATGAAATCGCCGTAGCCGGCGAGAAACTCCGCCTACTATATTCCAAACTGGAAGACTTTGTGTATTCCAACGACTTATACCCCTGGGTGAAAGTCATCCTTTCCATCCGGAGTAGTACCTGGGCCGAAATATTCCAGCACTCCCAGCAATACCCCGCCTTCCGGCGCTATTGGTACCTGGGCGCTGAAATGGATGAGGAAACCAATATCAATATGCCCCGGCTTACGGAACAGGAAGTGAAGTCTATTCTTTATAACCACCAGTTTGATCCCGCTACCGTACGGCTGTTTTCTGAAAACTTCCTGCAAAAACTGCGTTATCCTTATTACCTGCAACTATTTTGTCAGCTCAACAGCGGCCCGGATCAAACCTTTGTAGATGAACACCTTAGCCTGTTCGAAATTGTATCGCGCTTTATTCAGAACCGCGTGTTCAATTCGCAAAGCAATTCTTTCAAAATAAAAATCATTGAAAAATTACTCACCCTGCTCGACCTCGGCAGAACAGGGATCTACGCAGATAAAAATTTGCTGCTCACCCAGAATGCCGATCTGTTCCCTGCCTACAAAGAACTACTGGCCGATAATATATTGGTGGAAGAAAACCTGAGCCAGGAAATTATGTTCAATGTGAAGGTGCGCTTTGCCCATACCATGTTGCTCGAATATTTTGTGGCCATGCACTACCTGAAAGAAAACGGCCAGGAAATAAACGAGCCCCTGCTAATGGCAATACTCGAACACCTGCCACAGTCGCCTTACCGCATCGGCGTATTCAGATGGCTGCTCCGCTACGCTATCAACCATGCGCAGATCGATGGCATCATCAAAATGTTGCATTTACCATTATCCAACATAGAAAAATCCCACCTGCTGGAATACCTCGTATTACACTACCAGCATGATGGCAACAACCAGGGTGAACTCAAATCCATCTTCCCCGCGGGCTTCTTCAAGAAGAACCCTATTGGCCCTTTTATCAGTGACGAATTTATTCATTTCAGGAAACGCAAAGTACTTAACGCTTTGCTGGGACTTGCCGAAGCCCGGGAAGACAAGCTCAAAATCAGGAGCAAATTATTTACAATGGCCCTGCTGCAACTCGATGCAGAACAGTGCGAAATAGAACTCAATAATATTAAGAAAATCTACGCAGCCGATGAATTTGAAGATGAGCTTTGGGTAACACCTTATGAAATCCAGCTCTTCATCTATGAATTCCTCAAATTTGGTATTATAAACGAAGATATCCGGGAGAAGATCTATAACTATTTCCGCTACTGGACCGGCACCAGCGGTGGTAAGAAACCCATCAGTGAACCCCAGGAAATCGTATTCCGTAATATGGGGATCGTGTTCACCCTGCTGGGAGACAACGAACACCTCCTCAGCTTTACTACCCGGATTTTTGAAACATATCCTTCTTTACAACACCGTAAAACAGATTCACTACGCCTCATGTTACTCTGCTGGCAGGCGCAAGCCTACCTCGGCCTGGGCCAAACAGCTTCCGCTGCGCGGATCTGCCGGCACACCGACCAGGTGATCAAGAAATATTCTGCCGATTATTTCGGCGGAAAATACCTGGAGTCTGTGCAGAAATTATTATACGCGGGCGTATATTTTAATGAACACGAATTCAATAAAGCTATCCGCACTGCAGAAACAGCTGTAGAGAACGCGCAAAAACTGGATTTCAAAGTATTGGCGCTGATGAATTTCGGATTGCTGAATAAAATCTATCAGCAGCTGCAAATGGATAAACAGAAAAATGATACGGTTCAGCAAATAGAACTCATCCGGAAAAGTACTTCCTTTAAACAGGCCGTTTCAAACTTTGCGAGGTGATTATGGCATAATTTTGCTTTATTGCGTAGCATAATGGCCATAGACGAAAGCAAATATACCGTAGCACAGAATATATTGTTCAACACATTGAGTTTGTTGACCTTATTATTGCTGGCACCCTATATCAACAGCTTTACACCTCCCATCGTAGCGAACGGCTGGCACATCGACCTATTATTGGCCGTGGTAGCGAGTTTCATAGTTGTTTATTTGCTCCGCTGGGTGTTCAGGCCACTGATTATTCCCATCTTTTTACTGGTATGCAGTGTAATGGTCATTAATAAAGTTACTGACCGCTATACCTTTTATAATGTACTCAACGACTATAAAGGTATGGTACAGGGCAACCTCAACACCAAAGGCAGCAAACAACTGGATATCCTCAGTCTTTATCCGAGAAGAGTAGAAAGCTACCGCGATAAAACCGTACGCGGCATGCGGGAAAAAATTAATTTCCAGGACTCGGTGGTCCGCAACTTCTCCGTAAAACACTCCCTCGATTACTACGACGAATATTTTTATAAATACGGGAAAATAACCCGGTTCCTTTCCCTGTTCCGTTATATCAACGGCCAGTTTAAATATGTGCTGGATTCCCGGCGCGACGAATACTTCGCCACTGCACAGGAAACCATACAAAATGGTTTGGGGGGCGACTGCGACGACCACTCCATCCTCATGACGTCCTGCCTGCAATCGATCGGGGCAAGATGCCGTATTGTACTGGTGAAAGGCCATGCCTACCCGGAGCTATATTGCGGTGATAAACAAGAGTTTGAAATCATGAAGCAGGCCATCATCACACTTTTTCCGAAGCCAGCCGTGAAAGAAATATACTATCACGAACTGAAAGGGGAGTACTGGATTAACCTGGATTACACGGCCCGTCGCCCTGGCGGTCCTTATATGAATGATAAAGTTTATGCACTGATTGAGCTTTGATCCTTAAATTTGCCGCATGAGTCAATTTAACCGCCTGCGGAAATACCATAGCTTTTTTCGATTCAAAAAGGATTTTGAACAATACAGTTTAAAGAGTGCCAAAAGCTATGAGCTCATATTACATTGGTTACACAGCAAAATGAGCCGCAGCCAGTTCTTGCTGCTTTCAGGTATACTGGTAGGCTGTTCGGCAGGGTTAGCAGGCGTTGTCTTAAAAAGCCTCGTCCATTACATTCATTATGTAATCACCTATAAAGTACATTTCAGCACACAGGTTATTTTTTATGTGGTGTTTCCCTTCCTGGGAATTGTGCTCACTACCCTCATGGTCATCTGGTTTTTCAAGGGGCAATCGAGGAAAGGGATTCCCGCAATCCTGCACGAAATAGCCCGGAACTCCAGCCTGATCCCACCCGTAAAAATGTATTCACAAATATTACAGAGTGCTATCACTGTGGGGCTTGGCGGCTCAGCCGGATTGGAAAGTCCCATTGCAGTTACCGGTGCAGCACTGGGCTCCAATTATGCGCGTACCTATAAACTTGGCTATAAAGAACGTACGCTGTTACTGGCGGCCGGCGCTACCGCCGGGATAGCGGCGGCATTCAATGCACCGATTGCGGGGATGATGTTTGCTTTTGAAATATTACTCACCGGCGTGGTATTTTCTGATTTCATGCCGCTGATTGTGGCAGCCGTTTGTGGCAGCTTACTCTCTAAAATCATTTTACAGGAAGAAGCCTTGTTTCATTTCGAGTCGAGGGTTGCCTTTAACTATCATAACGTACCTTATTACATAGCCCTGGGCATACTCAGCGGATTTTATGCAAGATATTACGTGGTCATCTCACAAAAAATAGAACATTTTTTCCACTCGCTAAACTGGACAGCGATACAACGCGCCCTCCTGGGCGGTGTGCTGGTATCTGCCCTCTGCGTGGCGCTGCCTCCTTTATTCGGTGAAGGCTACTCCAGCGTGAAATCGCTGGCGGCCGGCAATGGCGAGGCCATTCTTCAAAATAGTTTCTTCCGGTATCTTCCCCTGCAAAGCTGGATGATAGTGGTGTTTACCGGCTGCGTGTGCCTGCTGAAAGCATTGGCCGCTTCCGTCACCATACAAAGCGGTGGTAACGGCGGGAACTTCGCACCATCACTGTTTGCCGGCGGATTCCTGGGATTCTTTTACGCCATGGTTTGTCAGCAGATGGGATTCACCGATATTCCGGTTACCAACCTCGTGATTGTTGGTATGGCCGGCGTAATGGCCGGTGTAATGTATGCCCCGCTAACGGCCATCTTCCTGATTGCCGAATCCAGCTCCGGGTACGATCTTTTTATTCCGCTGATGATTGTTTCTACCATCTCTTTCCTGATGGCAAAATGGTTTTCACCTATCTCCCCGGAAATTAAAGAACTGGCCAAAGATGGCAAAGTATTTACGCATGCCCATGATAAAAACATCCTGCTACTCCTGAAAATGGAGGACCTTCTTGAAAAAGATGTACAAACAATTTCTATTGACGCCACCCTGCGGGATATTATAGAACTGGTGAAAGAAGGCAGCCGGAATATTATTGCGGTAGTGAACCACGAACAACTGTTTGAAGGCGTTATTACGCTGGATGAAATCAGGCCGATTATGTTTAATCCTGAACTGTACGATACCGTTACCGTAAAGAAGCTGATGCACGCCCCGCCGGCGGTGGTTAATTTAAAAGATAACATTAACGTAGTGATCAAAAAATTTGATACGGCCCAGGCCTGGAACCTGCCGGTAATACAGGATCAACAACTGGTGGGCTTTATCTCCAAATCCAGTATCCTCAATAAGTACCGGCTGCTTTTACAGGAGTATTCGGAAGGTTGATACGGAATTCGTTATCACAGAAGGACTATGTTTGAAACAAAATACCTAAATTCCTTTATACGAAAATCCAATAATGGCGAGAGTTCTGATAAATTTTGCACATCCCGCCCTGGAAAAATCCAGGGTACATTCCCAGTTGCTGCGGGTGGTTAAAAATATCCCGGGGATTACTTTCAACGACCTGTATGAACAATACCCTGATCTGGATGTGGATGTAGCCCGTGAGCAAAAGTTGCTGGAGCAGCATGATATTATTTTTATGCAACATCCTTTTTACTGGTACAGTGCACCAGCTATTGTAAAGCAGTGGATCGACCTGGTGCTGGAGCACGGCTGGGCATATGGACATACCGGCAAAGCCTTACAGGGAAAGTATTTCAGCAATATTATCACAGCAGGGGGCGCCGAACATTCCTATCAACCGGATGGTCACCACGGACATACCGTGCATGAATTCCTGCTGCCTTTTATACAAACCGCCAAATTATGCAATATGCATTATGCGGCTCCTTTTGTGATATATGGCGTTCACCGGCAGGATATTTCAGATATCCAGGAAGATACGGCCCAGTTGAAACAGGTGCTGGAACGTCTCCGCGACGATAAATTTGACCTTACACCTTTGCCTGGCCTGGAAAATCTCCGTCAAATACTTCAACTACCCGCTCAAACCAGATAATATGGATCAACATTCTTTACTATTTCAGTCGATGGTATACCTCGCTGCAGCCATTGTGTTTGTGCCGCTGGCCAAAAAGATGGGACTGGGAGCTGTTTTAGGCTACCTGATCGCAGGTATTATCATAGGCCCTTCTTTACTGGGTTTTATAGGAAGAGAGGGAGAAGATATTATGCATTTTGCGGAATTCGGTGTAGTGATGATGCTGTTCCTCATAGGGATAGAGCTGGAACCGGCGCTGTTGTGGCGGCTGCGGTCCTCCATTCTCGGGCTGGGAGGGCTGCAGGTGATAATCAGTGCCGCTGCCATTGCGGGCATTGCCTACCTGGTAGGACAACCCATCAACACATCGCTGGCACTGGGCATGATCCTTTCGTTGTCGTCCACCGCCATTGTGTTGCAAACGCTGAATGAAAAAGGGTGGATGGGCACATCTGCCGGGCAGAGCGCCTTTTCGGTGTTGCTGTTCCAGGATATTGCCGTGATCCCGATGCTGGCCATATTTCCATTGCTCGCTGGTAATGTCGCAGCAGATGCCGCTCCACACAGCGCCTCCCTGAGGGATAATTTACCCGGATGGGCGCAAACACTGGTAGTGCTGGGCGCAGTAGCCATCATCATTATTGCAGGCATGTACCTGGTGCGGCCGCTGATGCGTATCATTGCCCGGACCCGTGTACGCGAATTATTTACCGCCACGGCCTTGCTGATGGTGGTTGGCATTGCTGTGCTGATGAACCTGGTGGGCCTCAGCTCTGCGCTGGGAGCATTTTTGGGCGGCGTGGTACTTGCCAACAGTGAATACCGCCATGAGCTGGAAAGTGATATTGAACCTTTCAAGGGATTGTTACTCGGCTTATTTTTTATCGCCGTTGGAGCATCTATTGATTTCAGGCTGATCATGGAACAGCCCTGGCTGATCATGGGTTTGGTAGTAGGGATCATGGCCCTGAAAGGTGTTGTGTTGTTGCTGCTGGGAAAAATATTCAGGCTGAGCACCGACCAGAACCTGCTCTTTGCTTTTGCCCTCGCAGACATCGGGGAGTTTGCGTTTGTGTTGCTGTCGTTTACCAGTCAAACGCGGCTGATGAGTAAGGAAATGACGGCCATGATAACAGCAGTAGTAGCCATCAGCATGGCGCTTACCCCGCTGATTATGCTGCTATATGAAAAAGTGATTCAACCGTATTATACCCGCTCAGAAGTAAAAGCGGAAAGGGAAGCAGATGAGATCAACGAAAAGAACCCGGTGATCATTGCAGGCTTTGGCCGCTTCGGCAGCATGACCGGGCGTTTCCTGCGGGCCAATGGTATTAATGCTACTATCCTCGACCTGGATTCCGACCGGGTAGATGCGCTGCACAACCTGGGTATTAAAGTATATTATGGAGATGCGTCCCGTTATGACCTGCTGGTTGCCGCCGGCGCTAAAGATGCAAAAATGCTGATCATTGCCACTGATCATGCGGAACAAACACTGGAAATAGTGAGAATGGCCCAACGGTATTTTCCTCATCTGCAACTGTTGGTAAGGGCAGAAAATAATGAAGATACTTTTGAACTGATGGACCTGGGCGTACTACATATTTACCGCGAAACGGTAGACACTTCCCTGCGTGTTGGCGTGGATGCCCTGCGTATGCTGGGTGGAAGGGCTTACCGGAGTGAACGTGCCGCACGGACTTTCTTCCGCCAGGATGAACGCACCCTGAAAGGCTTATCTGCATTGCGCGATGATAAAAAACAATACATCAGTTCCATGAAGGAACGTATCGATGAAATGGAAAAGCTCATTTCCTCCGACCGTGTAAAAACCTGGCTGGATGAAGGGCAGGGATGGGACCCTGAATCATTGCGTGACGAGATCCGGGGAGAAAAAATTGATGAGGAATAATTTATTGCTGAATATGCTGGATAATGAGTTCTGCCACATGATGTAGCAATCCTACATCTACAGGATTTAAATGATCGTGCATAGGCTTGCTGGAAACAGCGCGTACGTAGCCTTCTTCATCAGGCTCAAAAGTAATTTCATGTTCCTGAACGGCTACCTTATAAACCGTTTTGAATTGCTGATGAGCGGTTTGCACATCCAGGATGTGCGGATGCCCGTTGTATTCAAATTTAAGTGTGAAGAAGTCAGACATATCGTTATTACCGTTGTGCAGTATTCACTTCGCTTTCATCGTGCTGGCGATGATAGTAACGTTTTATCCTGTTTTTTTCATCACGGGAAAACTGATGAATCAACCACAGGCAAAAACAAGCAAGACCGCTGATGATCAATATGTAGCCTATAAACCCAAGGGTGTGGAACACTTTGAACCACATCCAGTCGTTGACTAAGGCGTACTGCGCTAAGATAGCTAAAATCAATCCTGCTGACGCTAATACAATTGCAATTTTTTTCATGGGGGAACTTTTGGGATGCAAAATCTGTTTACATGAATGAAAGGGACAAACGAAATGCCACAACTATTTACGCGCTATACCCGGTTACGGATGTATTTCACGTAGATATTTTTCTACATTACGAGAGTTATAACGAAGCAGTGTGTAAGATTGTTACAGTTGCAGGCGAATTCCCAGCTTGTTTAATCCCTTTACCAGGAAGAGCATGATTACTGCAAAAAAAGCGCACCAGGCAATACCCGGCAGTCCTTCTCCCAATACAGCCGGCAGGCTGATCCCCGCGAGCAACATGCCATAAAAAACAATGTCCGGCAGGATATAAGTGAGCAAAGGATTGGAACCTGCCGGGCGAAAGAAAGCCGTCCACTTACTGACCTGCTTTACATCTATCAGAAAATATAACAGGGAAAATACAGCCACACATATAGCACTGCAATAGAGGCACCAGCTGGGGGTAGCCTGGATCTTGGATAGTTTATAAGCAGGTCTTAACAAAACACCGGCTATCAACAGTAAAATAAGGTATCCCGTTACCCGCGACACCAGCTTACTTCCTTTCAGGCCCAGGTCTTCATCAAAATAAAATAATGTCAGCAACATTCCCGACAACACAATGGAAGTATGCGCAGCATGACCTGCCTGTGATGTAAGCCAGCCCCATTCTCCCATGAACGGCTGTTTACATAAAATATAATACCCGATACATACCGCTATCATCAGCATGATGGCGCCCGCCGCACCTTTAAACACCTGGTAAATGATACATGCATACAGGTATGCCCAGCCTATCAACCCCAAAATACCCCACCAATCCGGGGTTAATCGCTCCGTTCCATCTTCACCTCCGCGGAAAATCAATGCCAGGATGATCAATCCGATCATGCCCGCACCCTTGAAACACCATGCGAGCCATGCGTTTTTAAATTTATAAACATTCCAAACCAGTATAGCGCATACATAAAATAGAAGTGACCACGCGGCGCCACTCATACCGGTAGCAGCTGCATTCACCTTTTCAGCATTTACCATAAAAATACCCAGCACCCACAAACCCAATGTACGCCAGGCAATATGCCGCTGCAACTGCCAGAAAGTATCTCCCTTTGCCAACCGGCTATTGATAGCAAAAGGTACCGACATCCCCACTATAAACAGGAAGGCAGGGAACACCACATCTACAAAGGTCATCCGGTCTTCATTACCATGCGCATGCTGCATCCAGGAAGGGATACCGCTCACTCCCGCCACACTGTTAACGAAAATCATGACAAGAATAGTAATGCCGCGGAAAGCATCGATAGATAAAATGCGGCCAGTCTTTAAATTGTTGATCATAAGCGTTGCAGGTAAGGAAATGACTTTGTACCAAAATACATTATTTACTTTATATTCTCCTGCTGCCGTTAAGCCCATTTTAATAATCAGGGTGATAAAAAATAATTACCTTTCTTCCGATAACAAAATCTCAACAGCTTATGATAAAATCCATCCTCACCGGAACCGGTCTGGCTGCCATTACCTGCTTCGCTGCATGTAACCAGGGACAGAAACAACCCGGCACCGACGCATCTTCCACCCCCGACGCAGTAGCCGCTAATGTAGACAGCACCGTAAATCCCACCCAAGATTTTTTTGATTATGCCAACGGCGGCTGGATAAAACGCAATCCCATACCAGCAGAATACAGTTCATGGGGCATCGGTAACCTGGTACAGGAAGAACTGTACAAACGCCTGCGTATCATCAATGAAAAAGCGGTAGAAAATCCTACCGATCCTATCTCTAAAAAAATTGCCGCCTTCTGGACCAGCGGAATGGATTCCGTGCGCATCAACCAGGAAGGCATAAAGCCTATTGAAGCGGAGCTGAAAGCCATTGATGCCATTACCACCATCCCGCAGCTGGTGCAAATGGCCTCCAAGCTGAATATCAACACCGGTGCCTTCTGCAGCCTGTACATCGGGCAGGACGCCAAAAACAGTGACGTCATCGCTGTGCAGCTGGCACAAGGCGGGCTGGGTCTTCCCAACCGCGACTACTACTTCAACACCGACGCACGCACCACCAACATCCGGAATGCCTATCCCGGTCACGTTGCTAAAATGCTGCAATTTGTTGGCTACGACAGCACCGCCGCTAAAAAGGCTGCTGCCGGTATCGTACAACTGGAAACAAACCTGGCTAAAAACAGCCGCAAACTGGAAGCACTCCGTGATCCGGAAGCCAACTACCATAAGATGGCTGTCACCCAGCTAAATAAAATTGCCGGCAACATCGACTGGAATGAGTTCATCAAACAACAAGGCATCAGTAAATTCGCCGATACAATTATTGTTGGCCAGCCGGAATTTTATTCCAACCTGAGCAACGCCGTTAAATCGCAACCACTTCAAACCTGGAAGGACTACCTCAAGTGGAACCTGATCAACGCAGCCTCCCAACATCTCAGCGATACCATCGCCAACACCGACTTCGCATTTTATGGCACCCTTCTCAAAGGACAAGACAAGCAGAAACCGCGTTGGAAACGAGTGCTGGACGCAGAGGAAAGCGCAATGGGAGAGGCCCTCGGCCAACTGTTTGTAAAAGAGTTCTTTAATACCACCGCCAAAAAAAGATATGAAAACCTGGTAGAAGAAATCCGTGCGGAACTGAAAATACGCATTGAACACCTCGACTGGATGAGCGATAGCACCAAGCAAAAAGCATTATACAAACTCTCCAAGATCACCAAGAAAGTAGGCTATCCCGATAAGTGGAAAGATTTTACTGCAATGGATATCAAGGAACAATCGTACCATCAGAACATCGAAGCAGCCCACCAGTGGTGGCAAAACTACCAGATCAACAAACTTGGCAAACCGGTTGACCGTAATGAATGGGATATGACGCCGCAAACATACAATGCCTACTATAACCCCAGCAACAACGAAATTGTGTTGCCTGCCGGTATCTTCACCGTTCCCGGTAAGCGCGATGAAGAGCTGGACGATGCCGTTGTATACGGCTATGCCGGCGCCTCCACCATTGGCCACGAAATCACACACGGGTTTGATGATGAAGGCCGCCAGTTTGATGCCGCCGGCAACCTGAAAAGCTGGTGGACCAAAGACGATGAGAAAAAATTCAATGAGCGCGCATCCGTCATGGTAAAACAATTCAACAACTACGTAGTAGTAGATACCTTATGCATCAACGGCAAAGCCACTCTTGGTGAAAATATCGCGGATCTCGGCGGTATCCTGCTGGGATGGGAAGCGTTCAAAAAAACAGCACAATATAAGAAGAACGAAAAGATCGCCGGATACACGCCGTCGCAGCGGTACTTCATGGGCTACTCCCTGGGCTGGCTGGGCCACACCAAGAAAGAGTCGCTGGCCAGGCAGGTACTGACCGATGTACACTCTCCCGCCAAATTCAGGGTGAACGGTCCTTTTAGCGACGTGGACGCCTTCTACGAAGTGTATGGCGTGAAGCCGGGGGATGGCATGTACCGGGCGGATAGTGCGCGTGTACGCATCTGGTAACGCGCGCGAAGGTTGTCTTACCCAGGATTACGCTGATTTTGTTGATTACCGTGATTTTGTTCTTTGTGATTTTATTACTGATTTTACTTTTGAGTTATTGGTTCTGATTTTACTTTTTTTGATTTTATTTTTTTTAGCCGGATAAATTATCCGGCTCTTTTTTTTATTGGAATAGTTAAATTAGCGTCATTGTTTGTTTAACCTTAATACATGACGTATGATTAACCCAATTTATAAGCATTCGGAGCTTACCGGAAAAATTATTGGCTGTGCCATGCAAGTGCATCAGATACTCGGATCAGGATTTCAGGAAGTAATTTACCAGCGTGCATTGGCCATCGAAATGAGCGAAAAACAAATTCCATTTGAAAGAGAAAAAGACATGCCTATATACTATAAAGGTGAAGTAGTGGGAAGCAGACGAGCTGATTTCCTGGTGGAAAACGTTGTTGCTGTAGAACTAAAGGCTTTATCATTAATGGAGCAATCAAACATCTTACAAGCCAAAAGCTATATCGAAGCATATAACGTAGAAACCGGATTACTTATTAACTTTGGCCGGCCAAGCTTAGAATTTAAAAGACTCATTAACGGAAAATATAAATGACAATAAATCCTTCCATCACAAAAAAAATTATCAGCGCAATCATTATAATCAGCGTAATCCTGAGTAAGACAACCTCCGCTCAAACCGGGCTGGAATTGTATAAGCCCGTAAACGAAACACCCCGCGCCACTACGTATGCCAGGAAACGAAAAATAAAGTAGTGATCGATGGTAAACTTGATGAAGCCGCCTGGCAACAAGCCGCCTGGACGGAAGATTTCAAAGACATCGAAGGCGACGCTAAACCGGCGCCGGCACTGCGCACCAGGGTGAAGATGATGTGGGACCAGCAATATCTTTATATCGCAGCTACGCTGCAGGAGCCACATATCTGGGGAACACTGGTGGAGCATGACGCCATTATTTTCCGGGATAATGACTTTGAAGTATTTATAGATCCCGATGGAGATACCCACCAATACTACGAGATAGAAATCAATGCTTTAAATACCGTGATGGACCTGTTTATGGGTAAGCCTTACCGCAACATGGGAGAGGCGCTGATCAACTGGGACACCAAAGGAATTATCACTGCCATACATATCGATGGCACTATTAATAATCCGTCGGATACCGATAAAGAGTGGACAGTAGAGATGGCCGTGCCTTTCAGCGCCCTCAGCTTCTTCAATAAAAACCAACGACCCGGAGAGAATAGCCTGTGGCGCATCAATTTTTCGCGGGTGGAGTGGGACACTGATATTAAAAACGGCAAGTACGTAAAACAACAGCAGCCAGAACACAACTGGGTTTGGTCGCCACAAGGAATTGTGAATATGCATGCGCCTGAACGGTGGGGTTACCTGTTGTTTACCAGCAAAGCCAATACTACTTTCCAGCTACCTCCGGCGGAGGAAGCCAAACAATATCTCTGGCAGATTTACAGCGCCCAACTACAATTTAGGCAAGCCAATGGCCGTTATGCTAAAAACTTAAAAGAGCTGAAGATCTCTGAAAAACAAACCGGTACTAATAAAGAAGCATATACATTATCAATGGAAGGCATTTCATTACAGTATAACGCCAGCGTTACCGGTAGTAGTTTTGCTGGATCCGTAAATATCAACCAGGAAGGTAAAGTGTATAGTAACAGAAAATAAGCGCTATGGATAAACGTCTTTTTATAAAATCATTGGGCATCGGTGGATTGGCACTGGCGAAATCTGCGCTGCCGGCCAGCGCAGCTACTGCAAAAGAAACAGCGCCCACACTGGAAAAGAATGCCGTGCAACACCGCGTGTGGATCAATCCGGATCATAAAGATACCGCCGCTGTCTTAAAAGCAAGATACGCTGCTTACAGAAAAGCAGGGATCACGGATATTATGTTTGAGGAAGATAGCGAACTGCATTTTAAAACCGCTAAAGCCAACGGCATCAACGCTCACCGCTGGATGTGGACTATGAATCGCGGGGAAAAAGAACTGCTTGCCAGTCACCCGGAATGGTATGCGCAAAACCGCAAAGGTGAATCCTGCGCCAACCATCCTCCCTATGTGGATTACTACCGCTGGCTATGTCCCAGCAAACCGGAGGTAGTGAATTATCTGAAAGACCAGGTGGAAAAAATCCTTTCACTGGATTACGTGGATGGCATCCATCTCGACTATGTCCGTTACTGCGATGTGATATTACCCGTGAACCTCTGGAGTAATTATGGTATTGATCAGTCGAAGGAATTGCCAGAATACGATTTCTGCTATTGCGAACAATGCCGCAATGCCTATAAAGAAAAACATGGCGCAGATCCTTTACAAATAGAGCATCCCGATCAAAGTCCTTCCTGGCGCAAGTTCCGCTACGACCGGATCACTAATGTGGTGAGCAATCTCGCACAAGTAGCCCGGCAACATAAAAAGCCAATTTCCGCAGCAGTATTCCCTACTCCTGAAATCGCCAAACGTATCGTACGCCAGGATTGGACCAACTGGCCTTTGAACGCCATCTGCCCAATGATCTATCATGGCTTTTACAGGGAAAACGTGAGCTGGATAGGCGATGCGGTAGCAGAAGGTGTGAAGGGGCTCCATGGCGCCTTCCCATTATACGCAGGCCTGTACCTCCCGGACTTCCATAGCAACTACGCCGACCTGGCCGAAGCTGTTAAACTGGCCATCCAGAATGGCGCGGCAGGCGTTTCCATCTTCGGCAACGTAACACCAGAGGTGTTGCGCGTGCTGGGCGAGAATGCCTAACGCGTAGGTTGTCTTACTCAGGATTACGCTGATTTTGCTGATTACATTGATTTTACTTTTTGGATTTAAAATGATTATGGGAGATATAAGCGGATATTTTCGCTTATATCTCCCATAATCATTTTAAATCCAACGTGATCAAATCCCGAAAATCAATAAAATCAGCGTAATCCTGAGTAAGACAGCCTACGCTAAAGCGCGTTTGATGGTCTGTCCGCTGCAGCCTTACCAAAGCTGAGGTTGGGTTTGTTGCCCATTTTAACTACCAGCGTTCCGCCGGCTACCACATCCTGGTGAGTGATGAAACTCTTCGTATATGGTTTACCGTTAAGGGTAACGCTTTGGATATAGATGTTCTCTGCACTATTGCCGATGGTTTGTACCGTGAAAGTTTTACCGGCGCCTACTTTAATAGTTGCTTTGTCGAACAGCGGGCTGCCTAATACATAGGTGCCGCTGGCGGAGTTTTCAGGGTAGAAGCCCAGGGAGGAGAATACATACCAGGACGACATCGCGCCGCAATCTTCGTTACCAGCAAGACCTTCCGGCTGATCGAAGTAAAATTCTTTCATTACCTGTCTTACTTTTTCAGCGGTTTTCCATTGATAACCGGAGAATGCGTACATATAGGTAACGTGATGACTTGGCTCATTACCATGCGCATACATACCTATGAGACCGGAGATATCGCTGGATGCTTCCGCGCCCATATCGCCTTTAGCGGTGAAGAGGCTGTCGAGTTTGTTGGTGAACGCATCGTCGCCACCCATCAATTGGATCAGTCCTTCCACGTCCTGTGGCACCAGCCAGGTGTATTGCCAGCCGTTACCTTCGGTGAAGTCGCCTTTTTCGTGGACGGAGTTAAACGGATCGTAAGGCGTTTTGAAGCTGCCATCGCTCATACGCGGACGTACAAAACGGATGGTGCTATCGAAATAATTGCGGTAGTAAGCAGCGCGTTTTTTGTAGTATTCGAAGTCGGCAGTTTTGCCTAATTTCTTCGCCATGGCTGCAATGCACCAGTCGTCGATGGCGTATTCCATGGCTTTGGAAACGGATTCGTATTCTTTATCTGCCGGGATGTAACCCAATTCCTTTACGTATTTCAAGCCCAGGTCGTCGCGGTTAGCGGTAACCTTCATGGCTTCAAAAGCCTCTTCTGCGTTGAATCCTTTAAATCCTTTCAGGTAAGCGTCCACAATAGGCGGTACGGCGTGATAGCCCACCATACAGTTGGTTTCATTGCCCATCAGCGGCCATACCGGCAATTTGCCTTGTTGTTTGTGGATGGTGAGCATGGAGTTCACGAAACTGTTCACCTTTTCAGGATGCAGGATGGTGGCGAGTGGTGCGCAGGAACGATAAATATCCCAGAGAGAAAATACGGAGTAGTTATCGAAGCCTGGATTGGTATATACTTTTTTATCGGTGCCCGCGGTAGCTGCCGTCATGGTCATTGAACAATGCCGGATCAATCATGGTGTGATACATGGCAGTGTAAAATACGCGGCGGGCGGCTTCGTCTTTTGTTTCAATGCTTACTTTAGCCAGTTCCTTGTCCCATTTAGCGTTAGCGCTGTTAATGGTTTTGATGAAGTCCCAGCCTGGTATTTCTGCTTTTATATTTGCCAGTGCGTTTTCGCTGCTTACGGGAGAAACGCCTACTTTCAGCATTACCTGTCCGGGCGATTTATCGAATACAATCACCCCTTTCGCTTCTTTCGATTTTACTTCTTTACCGGTTTGTTTATTATCTCCATCAAATACCAGGAATTGTTTCACCGGTACATTTGATTTAATGGCAAACCAGAGGCGTTGGTCTTCCGCCCATCCCTTGGAGTAGCGGTATCCTTCGAGCGTATATTCATCTACCTGGCGGATAAATGTTTCTACCGGCGCATCCCAGCCGATACCTTCTTTCAGGTCGATGATAATATTGGCAGGTTGATCTTTCGGAAAGGTATACTTATGAAAAGCAACTCTTTCTGAAGCGGTTAATTCTGCTTTGATATTGTAGTCGTCCAACTGAACGGCGTAGTAGCCGGGACGAGCAGTTTCGCGGTCGTGGGAGTAATGGGAGCCGTATCCTGAAGTTGGATCTTCCTGTGTGCCGCGGTTAGTTCTCACCTTGCCGGTGTAGGGCATAATGAGTACATCGCCCAGGTCGCCGATACCGGTTCCGCTGAGGTGCATCTGGGAAAAGCCTATTAATACGCTGTCTGAATAATGATATCCGGAGCACCAATCCCAACCTTTTACAATGTTGGTAGGACCTGTTTGTACTGCGCCGTATGGAACGCTGGCGCCAACAAATACGTGTCCGTGGCCCCCGGAGCCGATATAAGGATCTACTGAAGCAACTGATTTACTTTCAACAAAGCCTGGCAATGATGCTGACTTCTTCTGTGCACTTGTTTGAATGCCGTGAAACAGCATAGCAGATAACGCAAATGCACTACCTATCTTGAATCCCGTGTTCATAATCAAAAACCTTTAATAATCCGGCAATTTACGTCCGGATTATTACTTTTTTCGTTAATTTTTTCACAATACGGCAACGGGTTCCAATTCCTTGACAGGCGCGGGAGAAACATCTTTTTTTAACAGATATTTCCGGGTGTAGATCTGATAGACGATCACCAGCCATAATACCAGGCATGGCAAGGCTTTCACGGCATATGGCATAGCAATATTTCTCCTGAACCAGGGAGTAAGTATATCTGAATGGGAAAAACTGATCAGGAAGATGAGGAAAAACATAAATATGTTATTCCTTCTGGTAGATGGCTGCATTACATACCAGATACATACCGCCGGTATAGCGATGATGTAGGTAGGCGACTCAGAACTGGTGCTGAAAAGTACCGGGAATATCAGTGTGGAGCAGAGTATATACAGCCGGTAACGGGAATTGTAGCGATCTGCCAACCGGGTATATTGTAAAAAGAAAAGTACTACCGCAGGAATGAGTACTACATTATTACTCAGGTCCGGTAAATGAAATACCCTTTTTATAAAGCCTCCGGCAGATATATCCTGGAACAGGATATTCGCGCCTTCATTCAGTTCGTTTTTGTGTACCAGCGCAGCATACCAATCAAAGTAACATTGAATAATATATTGGGGAGAAGATATGATCATGGGTAGTGCAAACATGACCGCGCCCCATAAAAACAGGTAACCGATAAACCGTTTGGGATTGGGGGTAAAGAAGAAGAATGCAAGTCCTACGATACCATAAAACTTTGTCAGCGTTCCCAACACAATAAAGAAAGCCGCCCAAAGTTCTTTCCCTTTAACCGTATTGGCAAAAGTGAGGATAATGAAAGCGCCGATGAACTGGTTCATCTGGAACCAGCTGCTGGCGCCCATCAGCTCCATTGAACATAGCAACAGGATAATATTCTGTTGCATGCGTAAGAGTGGCAGTTGCCGGATGGCATAAAATAAAACAGCGGAACCGGTGAGCGACCACAACATCGCTCCGAGGTGGATTTCCAAACCTGCAAAAGGAGCAATTACGAGGCTGAATAAGGGGCCATAAAGATTTACATCATAATAATCGGCCGGGTAGGGGATGTATAGTGGCTGCTGGTGAATGACGTGAAAAAATACGTCTTTAAATATGCGGTAATTATTAAAATTATTCCGGGATACTTCCATGAAGGCACCGATAAAGGACAGGCCAAACCATAAACTCATGATCAGCCATTCCTTTTCTGCCAGGTAAGTCAGCACATTCCTTTTTTCACGCATATCGATAATTGCTAATTAAATAAAAGCTATAGTACGCAGGTATAACGCACCTGGAAGGGGTATCCCTCTATTGTAGTTTTTATTTATTCAGCTCAGATATCCGGTACTCAATTAAAGCGCAGTATTAGTTTTCTGATGCCGCCCATTGTTTGGATTGCTCATTTACAGCGTATACAACGCCGGCAACAATCACACAACAAACGATCAGCAAGGAAACGATCAATAATAACATAGCATTCTGGTTTATTCACATGAACCCAAATTTAAAACAAATCCTTTTAGATAATGCGCTTATGTTTGGAGAAGCAATTTTCGTAAATTACCGGTATGAGTGCAATGGCAACGCCCCGGAAAAAACGCCCGGGGAAAGACGAGAAATTAACCTTCAAAGAGCGGCTGGCAGCTCTTCGCAACCTACCGGCATTTTTCAGGATGGTATGGCAAACCAGTCCAGGGCTCGCTATAGCGAACACTATTCTCAGGGTGGCTCAATCTGCCATGCCGTTATCGTTATTATATGTGGGCAAGCTGATCATCGACCAGGTGGTACACCTCACCAAAGATGCCGGGCATTCCACCACCTGGCTGTGGCAACTGGTGGCGCTGGAATTCGGACTGGCCATATTATCTGATGCGCTAAGTCGCGCTATTTCATTGCTGGATGGCCTTTTGGGCGATCTGTTCGCCAACCATACTTCGGTGAAGATCATGGAACATGCCGCCAAGCTGGACCTCGACCAATTTGAAGATGCAGAATTTTATGATAAGCTGGAACGTGCCCGGCAGCAAACCTCCGGCAGAACCGTGCTGCTGGCACAGGTGCTCAGCCAGGTACAGGACATCATCACGATTGTTTTCCTGGCGGCAGGACTGGTATTCTTCAATCCCTGGCTGATATTATTATTGCTGCTGGCAGTAATCCCGGCGTTCCTGAATGAATCGCACTTCAACGACCTGTATTATAAACTGGCCTGGGGCCAAACGTCCGACCGGCGTGAGCTGGATTATATCCGCTATCTCGGCGCCAGCGATGAAACGGCTAAAGAGGTAAAAGTGTTTGATCTTTCCAATTTCCTGATCAATCGCTTTAAGGTCATCTCCAATAAATTTTATACCGATAAAAAAGTACTGCAGATCAGGGATTCTATCTGGGGAACTGCTTTCGCGGTCGTTGGCGCGGCGGGATATTATGCCGCTTATGTGATCATCATCCTGCAAACGATCCAGGGGCATCTTACCATCGGCGACCTGGCTTTCCTGGCGGGGTCTTTCAGGCAGTTGCGTACCACCTTCCAGGGTATCCTTATCCGGTTTTCCAGTGTTACCCAGGGCGCCCTTTACCTGCGCGACCTGTTTGAATATTTTGAGATACAGCCTAAAATGGTTCCAGTGCTTCATCCCCGGGCATTCCCGCGGCCTATTCAACAGGGATTTACTTTTGAAGATGTAGGCTTTAAATATATCAACTCCGACAAATGGGCTATCCGACACCTCAACTTCACCCTTCATCCCGGCGAGAAATTAGCGCTGGTAGGGGAGAACGGCGCCGGCAAAACCACGTTGGTAAAACTATTATCCCGCCTCTACGACCCCGTAGAAGGACGCATTTTGCTGGATGGCATAGATCTCCGTGAATATGATCTTAAAGAACTGCGTACGCAGGTAGGCGTTATATTCCAGGATTACCAGCGTTACCAGATGACGGTTTCCCAGAACATCGCCGTGGGGAATATCGCAGAAAGCAACAACCTTCCCATGATTGAGGATGCGGCCAGGCAAAGTCTTGCTTTCCCACTCATAGAAAAAATGCCGCTCGGCTATGAACAAATGCTGGGGCGCCGCTTTAACCAGGGTATAGAACTCTCCGGTGGCGAATGGCAAAAGATAGCGCTGGCAAGGGCCTACATGAAAGACGCGCAACTCCTCATACTGGACGAGCCCACCTCCGCCCTCGACGCCCGGGCAGAATACAATGTATTTCTCCGGTTCGCTGATCTTACCCGTGATAAAACCGCCGTGTTAATCTCACACCGGTTTTCCACAGTACGCATGGCTAACCGCATCTTAGTACTGGAACGCGGCACGCTGGTGGAAATCGGGAGCCATGAGGAATTGCTGGCCCGTAAAGGACGTTACGCCGAATTATTTGAATTGCAGGCTGCCGGATACAAATAAAGCGCCTCCGGAAGGAGACGCTTCATAAAAACCTATGGCGGAAAGAAGAGGAAATCCCTCTTTCACTACAGGACGCAGCTCAACGGCTGGTACCCCTATTCTCTATCTTTTTATCGGCAGGCAGCGCCTCGCGGAGATAACACCACTTCAACGTAATGGCCAGCAGCAACATAATTAACGTGGCAACCACCCCTGCCCAGGGCACCTGTTTTCTTTCCTTTCTTGCGGCTTGAATTTTCTTCCAGGCCTGCTGCGGATAATAGTTGCCCATCTGTTTCAACTCTTCCTTCAAAGTGGCTTCCTTGCTTAACTCCGCAAACAACAGCTGGTTCTCCTCACTGGCATCTATCCACGCCTCCAGCTCCTCACTTTCCGCTGCTGAAAGTGCGTTTTCCCAATACTTTATTATTAACCGGGACCGGTGGTAATATGATTCCAGATTATTCTGCAATGGATAAGAAGAAGTTTAATACGAGAAAAGTTTCCGGCTTCAGTCGCCAGTGCAATAACTCCTGTGCCCTTGCTTTCTGGGTTTTCACCCAGCTTACCGGCATCGACATCTCTGCCGCAATCTCTTCGTTTCTCAGTTCCTCCACATAGCTAAGCTTGAAAACTTTACTGCAGCCCTCCGGCAGTGCAGCGATAGCCCGGTTTATTTCCCCGCCTACTTCCGCCCTTATAAAGGCAGCTTTTATACCCGCTTTATGCGCGTGGCAGGCATTCAGCACTTCTTTGTACAGGAACATTTTGATGGCCGGGAAATCATCGTCTTCATGCTCATAATTTATAAACACTTTTTGCACGATATCCTCTGCCAGGGCGGAATCCGCGATCAAAAGATCAGCAAACCGGCAAAGGCGCAGGTATAGCAGGTCAAATAATGACTTCAGTTGGAGGTGAGATTGTTTTGGTAGGTGCGTGGACATTATAGTAAAAATAGGGAGAAAAGAGGGGATTAGCAAAGGGTGATAGGTATTCTATATTTATATTTGTATATCATTTCAAGACAAGTCATACTAATAATGCCATTGAACATCCCACAGCTTATTCTGCAGTTTATCGAAAACCAAACAGAGACACGCACCATGTTATTGCCCTTTCATTACCCCAAAAAGGAGGAATGGGAGGAATTTCAAAGCGGTTTCAGGTATCACGGTCTTTCGGGGGAAGATCTGACTTCAACTAAAGAAGGTGAATGGCAGCCCGGCTGGTACGTCATAGCTCTCAACGAGATGGATGATCCTTTTTTTATTGACCTGAACGAAGAAGCTTCCAGCTTTCCGGTTTATTATGCACTGCATGGAGCGGGGCGATGGGATGCCATTCCCCTCGGTTTCAATATTGTTTCTTTGGGCCACTTTTTGGAAAAGATGGAAAAGGCTGGTAAAGATAAAACCGCCTGCCTTCAACTTGTGGAGCATTCTACAGATATCCGGAATCCTTTCTGGTTAGAACTTCACACGACCATACAGGAATGGGACGATGAAGAAGCGGAAAGCACAGAAATAGACCCTGCATTGCTCCGGTACGGAAAACTGGTGATTACAAACGCCGGCCCCAACAAAGTAAAGGTGGCCAAATACCTCATGAAGATCTGGGATATCGGTCCGCAGGAAGCATTAGTCAGACTGACCCAACAGAATGTACTGGTAGCAAATGGCTTTCTCCTACACTTACAAAAGCATATTGATAATTTGCAGCAGCTTAGAGCAACGGTGGCCTGGACTGATTTACCGATTTAAAATTCCAGGTCCGATTAGGTTCAGGGAAACAACCCAATATTATCCACCACCATATTGTACAGCCGGTCAACGATCAACGATCTTCCGGCCATAAATCCTGACTCGTGTTGAGAAAACTCCGCATCTCCAGCCATTTTATTGGCAATTACCGATTCTGTTTGGCCTTTATATTGCTGATAAATTTCATCGCTACATTTCCTTGCAATGCGCAAATGATCCGCAACCTGCGGTAGGTTAAGCATCGTTTCCAGCTGCGAAACAACTATATCCGGATGAAAGTAAATAGCGCTGCTAAAGCCTTCCCAATCTTCATAACTTAAAAAATCGTGCAGTATTAACAAACAATATACATGAGGGGGTAAATGTCCCAGTTCTTCCAAAGGCAGCCAAAATTTCCGCTGGATATTCTCTGTGGATTCAATGCTTTGTACGATGAGGGTTAAGGCTTCTTCTTTATTATTCTTTGCTTTTTTTAAGATGCGCTGGGATAAGGTAAAGCGCTCCTCGTCAATACTGGAGATGGTTTGCGCAATATCATAATTATGGATTATCAAATGCTTCCTGGCTATTTCTGGTGAGACGGCCGTTTTATTCACGATAACCTGGACCATTTCGGCTTCAAATAACAGCCTTGCTTGCTCTACGTTTCCATTTGTTTGATTAAGCAGGTTAAGACCATGACGGGCGCCAATGGGGATTTGTTGGCGAAGGAGGGCAAGACTTTCTTTATGTAACATTTAATGCGATCACTTGGGTCAGGAGTAGATTATTTGGTTTTTCTTAATACCAGCAATTCTCTTGCTTCAACGTCCAATGCTTCTGCAATCTTAAAAAGAGTTTCCACCGTCGGTTGCATTTGATTCGTACACCATTTAGAAACGGTATTCCGATTCATATCTAAAGTTTCTGCTAACCAATTATTTGTTTTTCCTTTTTCAGCGAGCACTGCTTTTATTCTATTGAATACTTTATCACCCATATTACTGCCTTATAAGCATATTTTTCATCAATATAAGCAGAAACACAATCATTATGACAGCATAAAAATCACACAAATAAGCAGATTATCACAATAAATAATACGCATAATCACATTTATTATTACATTTTTACTATCTTAGCGCACAATAAAAATCTATTGTTATGCAAACCTCCCGATCCTTTTTTCATTACACACACTTATCCGGGCCGGAATCTGTTGATCCCATGCTCGCCATTAACCGCTTTTGTGAGCTGTTCTCTCCTGCTGCAGCACGACAAACACTGTGGCTGTGGCTTTCAGAAACACTCGCTGCGGAGGACACTCAATATGAGGACGCCCAACACAGGGCTGACCTGCTTTTACTTTACAATGAATTGCTGAGACTATTGGACGCCAATTATCTTTTAAGCTAAAGGCGGCAAATAATAACGAAGCGCTGGTAATATCCCTCTGATATCAATTCCATTTCAAATGAGCAGCATTGACCCCAAAGCGGGCTGCATAGAGGTATGCAGTTGGCTTGCAAACATCTGGATCTGGGCGCAAATGACAAGATCCGGTTGCCGGAGTCAATGCTTATTTGTAAAATTGTCGAAACTTACCTGTAAGCCAAATGCAGGATTTAAGAAAACAGGTGTAAACCTATTTCAGGACTATTCAACCCTAAACTAGGAGGCATAGTGTATTGGGAGTGTATGGGAAGTGTATTGTGAGTGTATGAGGAGTGTATGGGAAGTGTATGGGAACTATATAGGGACTATATAGGGACTATATGGGGAGTACGACACATAGCTACTCCTAAGTAACTGAGAAGTATCCGAGAAGTATCCAGGAAGTATAGCAGCAGTATTAAGAATACAGGGCGTAAACCAGCTACAGCCCGCTATTTGCCCCTCCACAAAAAAGCCCGGCATCACTGCCAGGCTAGTTCCATAAACCCATTATCTTCAGAGGTTATACAATTCTATACCACGGCAAGCCGTCACAGCCCTTTGGGTGGTGAATGGATGGCCGGATACTGGTACCATTGATTTCAAACCAGGGAAAAGAACTCCAGCCATGCGGATGGTGAATCGTAGGATATAGTTTATCCTCCCGCACCTCATACCAGGGTAGGGAACGGGATCCGCCCGCGTGGTGGATAGTGGTAAAAACATTATTGTCTCTTATTTCATATTCTGCTAATGAACGCCCACCATCAGGATGATGCAATGTTCTGTGGAGTTTCATGGTTAATAATTTTGTAGTAAATAAATTTGGTTAACGGTTATATTTTGGGTTTACTAAACAGTAACGAATATAATAAAATATCTGGTTAGGAAAACACACCAACAACACAAAAAATATTGGGATAAATAGGCAAAAAAACCTTGCGGCAACAGGAAGTCATGGCACAATTAATTTATACCCTTTACCACGTACATTATGAATTCTTGAACCCGGGTGATCTTTAATAATGCGCTTGAGCCTGGATATGTATACGTACAATTTATTAATATCGTGATGCTCCTTTCCGAAAACCGTATCCATAATTGCTTCCATGCTTATTAGTTCATTGCGGTTATCATAGAGGCATCTGTAAACCTTCTTAATTTCCGGTGCAACTTTTCTTGGCCTTCCGTGGGAGCCGTAAAACTCATTATCTCCGGGAGAATAATAAGGCACCCTTATAGTTCCTTTCATAAGATGTAATTATTGGTGTAGATAAGAGACGCCTGCAATCTGCCTGTCAACTCACGCAGGTTAAAAGTTTTAGGGAAATAGCCATTTGCACCACCTCTGCCAAATACTTCTGCTGATACCAGTGCCAGATCTTCACCGGATAAATAGAAGATAGGTATCTGGCTATCCCTGCTACGTATACGTTCACCAAGATCAATCCCATTCATGCGGGGCATCATAATATCCAACAAACAGGAATGAAATGACATTTCATTAAACAGCATCCATGCGTGCTCTCCGTCAAAAGCGCTATAAACTTCAAGTCCTTGCTGATGGAGGATTTTTTTTACAATGCCGGAAAATATGGTGTCGTCATCGGCATGTAGAATGCGGTGTTTCATAGAAGGTTAAATGGATTACAGGTGATAATAAATTAGCTAAGAGTGCTGAACGGCAAGGCGTCAGCATAATCGTATATGCTTTCCGTTTACCTGAAATATATTTATGATAATCTCTCATACACTCCGATTAATAACTCAAAGAAAAAAACTATTCATCACTAAACCCGAAATCTTAACGGAAAAATTTAATTCTAAAAATCAAAGTGCAGTTTAAATTATCAGAACAACAAAATCTACTACAATAAAGGGTTTCGTAAGTATACATGAGCTTCATTTGTTAATCAGCATTAACAAACATTTGATAAAGTTAGCAGTCCGAAATATTTGTTAATGCGCCAGGTATTTACATTTCATTAATAAACACCAGTTTAACATGAAATAAAGTATACGCATAAACGAATTCTCCCTGCTTATAAATGCTGCCTTATTTATCTACCCAAAAAATATTTTTAAAATTTATTTGGAGATATTAAAAAAATATACTCACCTTTGCATCAACAAAAAAACAACAAACATGTACCGCTCAATTTTTAACATACAATCAAAACACCAGTTTAGTCTGATACCAGGCTATACCAGTGGCGGGGCATGTTATGCTGAAGAATAAGTTGAAATAACGAATTCGATATAACACAGGCCCCGCAAGAGATTGCGGGGCTTTTTATTTGTACTAAAAACTAAAAATGCGCATGCAAATGCATACTCATAACATACAATTTAGTAACGATCATAACAAACCACTGTTATCGGTTTGCTATCGCTATGAAATATTTCATCAACGACACCGGTGTCGACGAACATAAGTAACGCTTATGTATATACGTAGAAACCGGTCGTGCTGAACGCCCGGTTTTTTTTATGCCTGATAAGAGCCGCCGCAGAAGCACAGACGCAAAACAGTCCGGTAGATCAAAGGTTAGGGCGCCTGTCTTATACGCAGCTGGCTATTGGTTCAACTCCAATCCGGACTACACAAAAAGCCCTGTGGCACAATTGGTTAGCGCGTCTGCATTTGGAGCAGAAGGTTATTGGTTCGAGTCCAATCAGGGTTACTAAAGACAGTGAGTAAGCAGCGTAGCTACTCACAACCCGGATGAATAGCTCCAATGGTAGAGCAGCGGTTTGAAGCACCGCCCGTGCAGGTTCGACTCCTGCTTCATCCACCCCGCAAATGGAAAGCATTTGCTAAAAAAGCTTCCTCAACAGGAAGACGGGGACAGATGTTCTTCAAAGCAACCCAGGCAGGAGTATCATACTACTCCGCAGTGCAGCCGTAATAACGAGCTGTATGCTGTTGCCGCAAAACACTGTTCCCGCATACATAGTCTGTGGGTAGAAGGTTCGAATCCTTTCCGTTCTTGAAAAACGGTAGCTCATTGGTTAGAGCAATAGACAATCACAGAAGGACTTGGAATCCTTTACAACAACAAACAAAGCCAGGGCTCACCGTCCCGCCGCCTCATCAAAAGGATGATGCCGGCAGGAGGGTAAACACCTGCAAACAAGGACTACATCAACCCCTTATCATCACTTAGCACTTCCGCCCTAACTGATGAATAAGCACTGATCAACACCTGGTTTTCCGTGTTCATCATCCGGGCAACAGCACTGGCTTTATTTATCAACACCCCCAAAATGAAAGAAAATGAAAAGAGTTACCATCAACGCCTACGAAAGAGGCCTGGTTTTTAAAAACGGCGTTTACCAGCGAATGCTGCCGGTAGGCCGCCACTGGCTGATTAACGAAGATGTAACCATCTACGATATCAACAAGCCATTCATCGCTCCGGTAGAACTGAACATCCTCCTGCAGGATGCAGACGTCACCAACGCATTGCAGGTAGTGGAAGTAAAAGAAACTGAAATTGTGCTGCACTACGAAAATGGATTACTGAAGCAGGTATTGACCGCCGGCAGGTATGCCTTCTGGAAAAATATCATCGACAACAAATTTGTTCGCGCAGATATCGCTAAAATAGCGATCACTGAAAATATAGACCGGTCTACCTTGTGCCACCGGCTGGTAGCGCCTTACGTAAGAACCTTCAGCGTGGAAAACCACGAACAGGCCGTGATGCTGGTAGATGGTAAGTATGCCATGACCCTGTACCCAGGCGTTTATTGCTGGTGGAAGAATAACATCACTATCACCGTTAGTAAAATAGATACCCGGCAGTTACAGGTGGAAGTAAATGGACAGGAAATCCTGACCAAAGACAAAGCAGCACTGCGAATCAACGCATGGGCACAGTACCGGGTTACAGATATCAATAAAGCCGTGTTACAAAACAAGGAATACGAACGGCAGCTGTATGTACAGTTCCAGCTGGCTTTGCGGGAATATATCGCAGCCCTGAACTTCGATGAATTGCTGGAAAAGAAAGATACCCTCGCGCCGGCTATACTGAAAGCAGTAAGCACAAAGGCGGAAGTTCTCGGCATTAACGTGACCAGCTTCGGTATCCGGGATATCATCCTGCCAGGTGATGTAAAAGACATCATGAACCAGGTACTGGTAGCCGAAAAGAAAGCACAAGCCAATATCATCATGCGAAGGGAAGAAACTGCCAGCACCAGGAGCCTGCTCAATACCGCCAAACTCATGGAAGACAATCCCATGCTGTTTAAATTGAAGGAAATGGAGTATGTGGAAAAAATCGCGGAAAAGATCAACAGCATCAGCGTCAGCGGAAATGGTGTACTGATAGATCAGCTGCGGCAAATCTTCATCCCTAAATAAAAAACGGTGGGTCAGCATATGATCCACCGTTTTTATAAAATTCATAGCTTTGCAGTTATGGACGGACAATATAGAAAAGATATCTACCCTGGCCTGGAAGTGGCCATCATCCTGAAGAAAGATCAACGCAGCGGTAAAAAAACCTATGGCATTGTAAAGGATCTGCTCACCTCTGCCGCTTATCATTCCCGCGGTATCAAAGTACGGCTGGAAGACGGACAGGTAGGTAGGGTTGTAGAAACGGATGTGGTAGGAGACGAAGACTAAAGCAACTTCAGGTCCTTCGTGATCCGGTCTATCTCCTCATTTGAATTAGGCCCGATGGCACAACAGGTTTTGGTGGGCACACCACCAAATTCTGTTAACCCCGAATCCGTAATCAACGTGGCATTCAGACCATCTTCCACCGCCTGTTGGTATACCCTTTCCAGGTCTTCTTCAGAATCTACCGACAAACAAATCTTTGTAAAACCTTTCGTCATCCACTCCGATACCTCTTCCGGATTCCTGATATTGGTTTGCAACGTATGCCCGTCGATGGTAGCATGGCGCGTCAAAAAAGCAATGGAAGCATGGGCGCCCTGTGCAATCATTTTTCCCTTGCGCATATTCAAATCCTTGCGCATCACTATTACCTGCTTAACTATCCTGGATGACATATCTCACTGTTTAAGCAGCTAATTTACAAAATTACATAGCCAAAGTTGATGCGTGCACTGGGATACACCGAATTACTATAACCATCGTCCGGCACAAAAGAAACGCCGAAGCGGGCTTCAAAACTGAAATGACGGCCCCAACTGCGCTGCATTCCCCACGCTGGTGTAAAAACAGCCGTGCCTCGGGGAGAATAATAGTCCGTAGTCGTAATAGGACTGCCCTGGTAACCTCCCGTGAAACTGAAAAAATTCCCGGCATTGTTATCTATCCGCTTATTCCGCTCAGCCCGCCGGGCAATACCATAGTACTGCCGAAACTCTGCCGAAAAAACCGGGTAAAGCGCAAACTCCCATTCTTCTCCTAAATAGCTACCATTAGAATAGGAAACTCCCATTTCAATTCCCGCTTCCAGGTTAAGGGTGGCATATTTTAACAAACGCAATTCGTAATTTACATTAGCACCCACCAGGGAAATATTTGCTTTCAACTGACCTGGTTTTCTCCAGAGATCTTCCTGGGCGCTGGCATGCAAACAAATAAATAATAAAAAGATGGTGCTAAGGGTTAGCAATTTCTTTGTCATAGTGTATAGAAAATAGGTTTAGAATCCCCACAATATATAGTGTTTCAGGGGAAGCAGAAAAAGTTGTACTTTAATCTTTTCAAGTGTCCAGATAAGAATGCGAAACATACCCACCCTGAATGATGTACACCAGCAATTTGCCGAGTATTTTGATATACCGGCGCTGAAACCGTACGCTTATCTGTTATCAAAGAAAGGCAGCGAAGGGCACATCTGTCTTCATCTCGATAAAATAGCCGCAGAAAAAGAAAATCTCCCGGAATCCTACCAGAAAATAGAAACCAGCAATCAATTGCTGGAAAGTATTCCACTGGTAGGCACGGAGGGCAACGATAAACAACCCTTTGTAATTTACCAGAACCGGCTGTACCTGCAACGCTATTTCCGGTATGAAACCGCATTCCTTCAAAGTATCAGGCAATTCCTGGTAAAGGAAAAAACACAATTGCCTGAAAGGATTGCCCTGTTGCAACAACAGCAACCGCTGATCAGTAAACTATTTGCCGCCACTGGCAGCAATGATAATAACGATCCGGCCGACTGGCAGCTGGCCGCCGCCATCACCGGGGTGCTGAATAATTTTACCATCATCACCGGCGGCCCGGGTACCGGGAAAACCACTACCGTCGCTAAAATACTGGCCATCCTGTTTGCCACCGATCCGGCGCTGAAAGTAGCGCTCGCCGCGCCTACCGGTAAAGCTGCCGCCCGTATGGCGGAAAGCCTGCGCAATACTACTATCGAAGTAGATGCGCCCATCTCTGAAAAGTTCGGGCAGCTGCAACCGGCTACCATACACCGTTTGCTGAAGTCTGTTAATGGCAGCCCGTATTTCAGGCACAATAAAGATAACCCGCTCAACTACGATGTAGTGATCATCGATGAGTGCTCCATGATAGATGTGGCCCTGTTTGCCAAACTGCTGGACGCCATCCATCCGGATACGCGCCTTATTTTGCTGGGCGACAAAGACCAGCTGGCCTCCGTGGAAGCAGGCAGCCTGTTCGGAGACCTCTGCCAGGCACAGGAACACCTGAACCGCTTTACTTCCGGGCGCCGGCAGCTGATCAATAGTTTTATACCGGAACAAAACCGGCAGATTCCCGCCGAAGCAGAACAAAACGATGATCATCACCCGTTGTTCCAGCATCTCGTGGAACTGCGGCGCAGTCACCGTTTCACCGGCGACAAAGGCATTGGTAAATTCAGTAAGGCTATCATCAGTAATAATGTACCGGTAATAACTTCTTTTTTTCCGCCTTCGGCAGATGAACAGGTAGTCGTTGACCCGGATGCTTCGGTACCGCTGTTCGAAGACTTCATTGCCGGCTACGCCGCTTTCATCGCAGAAAAGGATATCGCGGCCGCGCTCAAGCTCCTGAACGCGCAGCGTGTACTCACTGCCGTAAGGGAAGGGCCGCAGGGACTTTACGCCGTAAACAAACAAATAGAAAAATATCTGTTCGATAAAAAACTCATCACCGCCAATGGGGAATTCTATGAAAACCGGCCGGTGATCCTTACCCGTAACTATTATGAACATGGCTTGTTCAATGGCGATACCGGCATCATTCGTGCAGATGAAAATGGTGTGCTCATGGCCTGGTTTGAAGACAGCACCGGCGCCTTAAAAGCCGTGCTGCCCGGCTATTTAACCCAGGCGGAAACCGCCTTTGCCATGACCATCCATAAAAGCCAGGGCTCCGAATTCGGAGAAGTACTGGTATTGTTGCCGGATACCACCGATGTACCCATTCTCACCAGGGAGCTGTTGTACACCGCTGTAAGCCGTGCAAAAAATAAAGTGTATGTACAGGGAACGCCGGAGGTAATACTCATGGCAGCAGAACGCTTCGTGGAAAGGGCCTCCGGCATCGCCTCGAGGTTCAGGGAAGTGAATGCAGCTGCAAATTAAATCACCTGCTTCGGGAATGGCGGAGTGCAAACAAAGGACTTATCAATGGCATTGTTTTTAAAAGTTTCGAACTCACTGAACAGTTTATCATCCGGACTGGCGCAAAACCTCCGCGATGCAGGCAACAGTGTGTTCCAGCCTCACTATATCATTACCCAAACGGAAGGGATGAACAACTGGCTGAAACTCCAGCTGGCCAGCCACCTGGGCATTGCAGCCAACTGCCGCTTCATGAAGCCCAACGACCTGCTCTACCAGCTGTACGTAGTGCTGGGAGGGCCGCATTCAGAAGTGCTGTCGCCGCAAAACCTCAGCTGGCTGGTATTTAAACTGCTCGGCCAGGAAGAGTTCATCGCCAAATACCCGAAAGTTGCCGCCTACTATACGGCCGATGAAACGGAAAGTGACCTGAAACGTATGGCCCTCGCAGAAAAAGTAGCCGATCTGTTTGACCAGTACCAGGTGTACCGCCCGGAAATGATCCAGGCATGGACCTTTACCGATACCCCCGAACTGGCCACCGCCGGATGGCAACACTGGCTGTGGGTAAAAGTAAAACAACTCTCCGGCGGCTCGCTTCCGGATAAAACCATCGTAGGGAATTTTATCCTCGACGCCCTCCGCAGCAACAGCCCGAAAACAGGACTGCTCACCCGCATGCCGGTCGTACACCTGTTTGGCTTATCCATCATCACCGCTTATCACGTAAAAATATTGCACGAACTGTCGTCTTTTATAGACGTGCATTTTCATATCATCAACCCTTCTCCGGTTGTATTCTGGTTCGACGACCGCAACGAAAAACAACTGGCCCGCTGGCGGCAAAAAGGTCTCAAAGATATCCAGGACTCCAAAGCAGGCAACGCCCTCCTCACCGGCTGGGGACGGGTTATACAGGACAGCTTCGGCCTCTTCTTTACATACGATGCCTTCATCAACGCCTACGAAGAAATTGATACCGTGGAACCGGAACCGGATAGTCTCCTGCATAAAATACAATACGATATCTTCACCGCGGCAGCCACCACGGCCGACCGGCAGCTGATCACACCGCAGGATATCCGCGACGGCTCCATTACCATCAACGCCTGCTACACCGTATCCCGCGAAGTGGAAGTGCTCTACAACTACCTGGTACACCTGGTAGCGCAACGGAAAGAAGCCTTATCGCCCCGCGACATCGTGGTAATGGTAAGTGATATAGATGCCTATGCGCCCTATATCAAAGCCGTTTTCAACAACGCGCCTTATACCTTCCGGTATACGATTGCGGATGAAAGTTACACCGACAACGACAATCTCTTTAACGCCCTGCATGCGGTCCTCACCATGAATGAAGAAAACTTCAAATCGGAAGCCGTGATGCAGCTGCTCGACTTCTCCTATATCCGCAAACGCTTTAACCTCCAGGACCCGGTGCTGATCCGCCGGATTATTGAGGCCGCCAATATCCGCTTCGGCATCAACGGCAGCAAAAAGGAAGAAACGCATTTCGTGAGCTGGCAATACGGTATCCAACGCATTATGTTTGGTATTTGCATGAGTGGGGAAGAAGAATACGGCCTCGGGGAAGACAGCTTCTTCCCGTTGGATATTACCGAAGGCAGCGACGCGCACGATGTGATCCGCTTCTGCCATTTTGCAGAAGTGCTCATGTCGTCTATCCTCGACAGGCGGCGCCCACGCACCATTGTGGAGTGGGTTGCCTATACCGAAAGGGTATTGCATAATATCGTGTACGAACCAGTAGATGATATCGACGAAGATTATAACACCCTCATCAAACAGCTCACCGCCTACAACGCGCTGAACGAATTTATGAGCGAAAAAGTAACCTTCGAAGTGTTTAGCCACAGCTTCCTGGACACGCTTACCGGCAGCACCCGCGCAGGATTGTTCGTAAACGGCGGCGTCACTTTCTGCTCGCTCATTCCGATGCGCAGTATCCCCTTCAAAGTGGTGGCGCTGATGGGACTGAACTACAATAAGTTTCCACGTCGTGAAAATAAGTCGAGCTTTAACCTCATGGAAAAAGACCGGCAAAAAGGCGACCGTAATGTGAAGGAAAATGATAAGCACCTGTTCCTCGAAACCCTGCTTTCAGCAAGGGAATACCTGTATATCAGCTATATCGGGAAAGATGCAAAGGATAATACGGACCTTCCGCCATCCGTGCTGGTAGACGAACTGGTAGACTATATAGAAGCCGGTACAGCCGCGCCGGAAGCCGTGCGCAGCGAACTGGTTACATTGCAACCTTTACAAAGCTTCAGCAGGAAATATGCCGGTACAGATAGCCGTCTTTTTTCCTATCTGAGCAATAAGGATACCGGCAAAAAAACATATCTCAACGAAAATAAAATTACTACTCCCTTAACCTTCGAAGAAATTACCCTGGAAGAACTGATCAGCTTCTTTAAAAATCCTTTCCGGGCTTATTACAATAAAGTACTGGGCATCCGGTATAACGACAGCCAGCTGCTGCTCAGCGAAACGGAGATCTTTGGTCTCAACAGGCTGCAGCAATGGTCTGTTAAAAATGAACTGCTGCCGGCTGCCGGCGATAAAAAGAATACACTGCAAACCACGCTGGTAAAAAAAGGCAAACTTCCGCTCCGCAATATGGCTACCGTTTCTATTCAAAAAATGGAAGAAATGGTAGTACCCGTGCGCAGCCTGTACGAAGCCGTTACCAAAGGCGCGGAAGAAAAACGCATTACCGTTGAATTACCGGTAGATAACAGCATGCTGAAAGGAAATCTGCGGATCTTTGATCAAACCCTGGTGCAGGTGTCGTGGTCAAAAAAAGAGAGCAAATACCTGGTAGAGGCCTATCTCCGTTATCTCGCAGGAAAAGCGGCAGGCGTGGTAACAGATCTCTGCTATATTTCCGGTGCTAAAAAAGAAGATGCTTTCCAGGCGATCCCGTTAACATCTGAAGAGGCATTGAGGAGATTAACGGAAATTGTAAAAGTTTATAAGACGGGCTTCAGCAAAATAATATCCTTTTATCCCGACCTGGAAATCACGGAAAAAGATTGGCTCTCCATGGACCTTAAAAAGTTCAGGGATAAAATATCCGGGATGATCGACCGGCAGGAATCGCCGGACCCATATCTCGTGCAGGTATATGAGCAGGGATTTTTTGAGAAAGAAGAAGCATTAACCGGCTACCTCGATATTTATGAGCTGCTGATATTGCCGTTAACAACCCTGCTGCCGGCTTATTTAGAAACACCCGATAAAGAGAAATGATCGATAGCATTATATATAAACAGTTTGACGCAGGCACCGTTCCGCTGGAAGGCAGCAACCTCATTGAGGCCAGCGCCGGCACCGGTAAAACGTACTCCATCGCGATACTGGTTTTACGGTTGATACTGGAGCAAAAGCTGTCTGTCAAAGAAATCCTGATGGTTACCTTTACCCGCGCGGCGGTAGCAGAACTGGAAGAAAGGATCCGGCTGTTTATCCGGCAGGCGTACAAAGTAAGCCGTGGACAGGAAATCAGCGATCAGAAAATTATGGACCTGGTGTTCAGCGTAATCGACTTCGATGATCCGCGCCCCGTGCAGCAGCTGTTGCGCGACGCCATCCTGTTGCTCGATGAAACGGCTGTACTTACCATCCATGGCTTTTGCCAGCAAACACTGAATGAATTTGCGTTTGAAACCAACCAGCTGTTTGGCGCCACCATGGTACCTGATCTCACGCCGGTTATTGAAAACGAACTGAATAAATTCTGGCGCAGGAGTGTAACCACGCTCAACGCTGCCCTGCTGGAACAGATCTGGGATGAGGACATGAAAACGGAGATGCTCAACGTGATCAAAGAACATCTCAGCGGAAAGAAATTCCTGGGCTACCGGGAAGATACTCCCGACGATATCAGCGAAACCCTGCAGGAACAATGGATGCAGGAGCTACAGCAGTTAATGGCAAAAGAACAGGCAGCGAACGAAGCGTTGTATGCATACATTACTGCCAACAACGCGCACCTTGCCGCAGCCTGTGCTACCAATCATAATACCCGGAAAGAATGGCCTGAACTGATTTCCCAACCGGAGCTGCTGGTAAAAAGGATCCGGAGTAAAAGAAGCAGCGCCAAATACATTGAGAAAGTTTTTGCAGACTTATTACCGGCAATTGACCAGGCAGATGAAATCAGCAAACAACTGCTGGAGCATCAACAATTGATCCGCCGGCAGGTGTATTATGCCGCCATCAAGGAAATCAGCGAACAGGTACGCGCCTTCAAAGAGCGCAGCAACATGATGGGCTATGATGACCTGATCAATAACCTGCATACCGCTTTAGTAAAGAATAACAACGAAGAACTGATTGCTTCCCTGCAAAATAAATACAAGGCCGTTTTTGTGGATGAATTCCAGGACACCGATAAAGAACAGTTTGAAATATTCGATCGTGCCTTCGGCCAGAACACGATCCTGTTCTACATCGGTGATCCCAAGCAGAGTATTTACGCCTGGCGCAAAGCCGACATATTTACCTATTTCAATGCCCGCAACGGGGTACAACATGTTTACGACATGAACCAGAATTTCCGCTCGTCGGAAAACATGATCCGTGCCATGAACGTATTCTTTAAACCCACCCCGGACTTTCCAACATTTGATTTCACGGAGGAAAGCGACAGCATTGACTATATAGAAGTACACAGTCCTGATAATAATAAGAAAGGCTATCTCTATAAAGGCAATACACCGGATACACCTATTGAAGTAATTGCCTGCGATAAAAAAGAAACCATCTGCAACAGCGTAGCCGCGCAAATTGCGCAGCTGCTGCTGAATAAGGACTACCGCATAGAAAATAAAGAGGACTCCCGCTCCATCGTTCCGTCAGATATTGGTATTCTCGTGCGCACAGGGCAGGAAGGCAGGGACATTAAACATGCCCTGGCGAAGTTGGGCATCCCGGCCGTTACCATCGACGAAGCCAGGGTGCTGAGGTCCGCGGAGGCACAGCAATTACTGCACCTGCTGGAAGCGATGGAAACACCGGACCGCTCATCTATTAACCGCGCATTGCTCGGTTCATTTACCGGCTACAACAGTCAAACCATCCTGCAACTGGACGATGAAACCATGCTGGACCTGTTTGCCAAGTACCGCACCTTATGGCAGCGCGATGGTGCGTACACGGCGCTCATGGAGTTTATTGCAGATTTCAGCGTGCGCCAGGTATTGCTCGATGGCCACACTGAAAACGGCGAACGGATCATCACCAACCTGTACCAGCTATCAGAACTGGTACACCAGGTGCAAAGCCGGAAAAACCTTTCCATGCGCGATCTTTATCTCCTGGCTCAAACGCGGCATCGATGGCATGACCACCGATGGAGATGAATATGCACAGCGCGTGGAAAGTGATGAAGATGCCGTGAACATAGTAACTATCCATAAAAGTAAAGGGCTGGAATACAAAATAGTGATGGCGCCTTTCCTGGATTTTGTAGAGAAATCGAAAATTGAATTTGTGAGTTTCCGTGATCCGGCAACCGGCGATTACCTGGGCACACAAAAAGCCCTGCTCACGGAAGAGCAGTTAAAAGCCTATCAACACCAGCAGGAACAGGAAAACCGCCGCCTGATATATGTAGCCATTACCCGCGCAGTATATAAATGTTATCTCTTTAAAAACTGTTATCATGCTTTTAAAGATTCGTCGCTGTCGGTTTTCCTGAAAGCACTGGCGGCCGAAGCGCCGGATGCCTCCCTGATACAGCTGCAGGGCCCCGTACCCGAAACGCCGGCAGAAAGCTATCGCCAGCAGCTCCACAAAGGCCAGCTGGCAGTGAGCCTCGCGCCGGTATCCTTTCAATTGAAAGAACAAAACTGGCGGAAGATGAGCTATACCATGCTGGCGGCAAAGCCGGAACACCAGCCACGGGTGCGCTCCTTCCTGCAAGCCGACCCTTACGATAACTTTATATTTACCACCCTGCGCAGAGGTGCTAAAACCGGTAACCTGCTGCACTTTATCTTTGAAAGCATCAACTTCTCCGATAGCAGTAAATGGGAACACTGGCTGGAAGAAGCCATCCGGAAATTTGTGCCCGGCCAGCGGGAGGTATATCTCGAACGGCTGCACGAAATGCTGCAACATGTGATGTACTCTACAATACATATCGATGGCGCCAGTTTCCAGCTGGCATCGGTAGGGCGGCAGCAGCGGCTGGCAGAATTTGAATTTGATTTCCCGGTGCCGGTGTTTAAGTCGAACCTGCTCAATAATCTTTCAGACGACCAGGTAAGCATAAGCGTAAAACGGTTTTCAGAATACAGCAGCCAGGAGCTGGAAGGCATTATGAATGGGAAAATAGACCTGTTCTTTGAGCACCAGGGGAAGTATTATATCCTCGACTGGAAATCGAATTACCTGGGCAACAGTGTGGCCGACTACGATGCGGCGGGTTTAGCGGCAGCGATGAACGAAAACAATTACCATCTCCAGTATTTCATTTATACGGTAGCGGTAAAAAAATACCTGGAAAGCCGGATTCCTGGCTTTAATTATGAGAAGCAATTTGGAGGCGTCATCTATTGCTTTGTACGCGGGGTCAGGAATGTGAGCGGGCAGGGAATATTTACCACGAAGCCGGATCTTAAAAAGATAAAGTTGCTGGAATCATTACTTACAAAATAAGAAAGGCTGGTCCGCAAAGACCAGCCTTTTACTTTTATGGCTTTTTGAAGATGCTTTCATCCACTGGTACATTATTTTCCAATTTGGTAATGTTGATCTTTATACCTACTGGTTCCTGTGAAATAGCGGTACCATAGTTATAACCATCCGCCGTTTTCAGGAAATTGCTGATGTCTGTTACCAGGTCCATCTGTTGTCCCTGGATTTCCAGCGAATTGGATGTTCTCAGCACATTACCCGTTACAGGGTCTACAAAGCAGGTAGTGGCGTTGCCGTTAGTGTAGGTAACTTTCACTTTGGCAAGTTTAGCGCCATTCACTGTGTCGGCGGACAGCAGCTCCAGTTTGTTACCTTTCTCATTATAGCGGTAAAAATCACCGGTCAGATCCAGTTGTTTGCCCAACGCCTTAATGGTGGCGGAGTCCATGTCTTCCGGATTAGTTTTACCCATTACCGGCATCTGCATCCAACCGCCGGCATCCGTTAACACCTGGATATTGGTGGTACCCATCGCTGTAAATTCCAGGCGCATGGCTTTGTCTTGCAACACCCATCTTTTGAAGGGAAAATTCATTCCCTGCATTTCCATGGTACCCTCTGCATACTGGGTTTTCAGTGTTTTCAACTTATCGGCGCCGCCGAGTGCCGCCACGTTTTTATTAACGATATCCTCCAGGGATTGCGCCTGTGTGATGATGCCTGAAAATATTACGAGCAGCAGCAGTGCGATTCTTTTTGTGTTCATCATAACCGTTAGATATAGGTTTATTTCACACAAATTAATTATCTCCCGGAAGAAAAACAAAAGCCGGGGAATTAAAACAGCCAGACGCCATTCATCATAGCTACGCCGCAGGTAGTTTCAAACGAGTTCACGTAGTTATCCGGGGTTCTGTGCCACCACTGGCCCCACATAAGACCATTGGAGTTACGGTAGTTCCATGCCTCCGCGGCGTTGTAGTTAAGCCAGGAGGCATAAGTACCCTGGTAGCTATGGTCCTTTACAAACCTGCAGGCCCAGCGGGCAAAGATGGCTTTGAAGCCCTGGCAGTCTTCGTTGTCATATTCATCCGGAAGCAGGCCCTGTGCATTGCACATACTGATTTTCGTATAGTCCATGGCTTTAGCCCCCATTGCCTTGTAGTTATTGGAGGGGTAGGAGTTATGGAGCATGCTACAGGCGCCGATAAAAGTACCCTGGGTATAGGTACGGGCACCTTCGGTAATTACGCCGGCAGCGTTCATGGCGCCTTTCACCTCGCCGGTGCCGGGTACATACAACTTAGTGACCATCCAGTCGACGATTTGTTTGGCTTTGGTTTTATAAGCCGCGTCGCCGGTAGCCTGGTAGAGATACATAGCGCAAATGGCGGCGGGCGCATTTACGCAGGCATTTTTGGTATTGTTGGCGGTGGTCCACCACAGGCCGCCACCCAGGTTGGTGTCCCATGCGCGGTTCCATACCATATCGAAATTGTTTTTGGCCATATCTTTCATGCCGCCGTCGTTGGTGATCTGGAAGGCACGGATGCACATTAATGCGCCCCAGATCACGTCGTCGTTGTAGATGTTCGAGGTCCAGAGCAGGCCATAGGCATCGCGCATACCGTTGTACAGGTACACCATTTTGTTTTTGAGATCTGCATCGTTGTTGATATTGTATGCATCAATCAGGGTTTCGATGGCTTCTGCCTGCCGCCAGAAATCCATCCGGCCGGTATGGTTTACATCTGAATAGTAATAGGCTTTAAACGACGGGCCATAGGAGCCGTACTGGTGATAAAATGCGTTGTTGTAGCATTGCATTGCCAGCAGCGCTTCAGATTTTACGGGTTGAACGGAGTTAATTGCCACCAGGCTGGAAGCAGTGCCTTCGGGGGTATTTTCGGAAGATTTGATCATTTCCGGCTTCTTACAGCCAGTAACCATAAATGCCAGGAGGAGCACTGCCATGCAGGTGCTGCGGAAAAGTGTTTGAGTTTTCATGTTTTTCAGTTTTGTGGAATAAAAAGATATCAGGTTTTCAATGTGCTCAGCCAGTCGTATATAAAGCCGTATAACTCAATAGGGGATGAGCCTGCGCGCTCATAACAGTGGAACCGGGTTTTGCGCAGGTGCTCACATACGAGGACAGGTATACAACCGGTAATTACTTACAACCGGTAAAAATATTTTTTGGGAGATGCTAGCGGGGATGGCTACACGAAAGGGGGGATCTTATAACTGCACCTGGCTGTTGACCAGCTGAATAATTTCTTCGTGGATTTCCCGTATCGGGCGCATTTGTGCCGCTTCATTATAGCAGGTGATCCTGTTAATAGTTTTATCGGTTACCAACAGTGCATCATATTCCTTTTTCACGGCCAGCTGCAGGGAGAAGTCCGCTTCATGGATATCATCTTTTCCCTGGAGGTATTCCCGGTCTTCGTTTGCGCGTCTTTTAGTCAGCGCCGACTCGGTGAACGAAAACGGTACATCGAGGTAAATGGAGAAATGTGGCTTGGGGATTTTATTATAGTTGTATTCAAATTCATTGATCCAGTTGCGCAGGTATTGTTTTTCTTCGTTGGTATGGAGTTTAGCGCACTGAAAAGCAATGTTTGACAGCACGTACCTGTCTACCAGTACAAAATAACCATCGTTCAGCCATTGGTTGATGGTGGTGGAAAATTCTTTACGGTCTTCTGCAAACAACAGGGCTACCAGTTGTGGGTGCACGTTTTTCACGTCGCCAAATTCACCACGCAGGAATTTAGCGATGAGTTCCCCAAACATGCCCTGGTTGCTCCGCGGGAAATGTACAAACCTGGTCTTCTCATTTTTAGACTCGAGGTATTTCGTCAGCAGGTCAATCTGCGTTGATTTCCCTGCGCCATCTAAACCTTCTACCGCTATAAATTTGCTGCTTTTATCCATTATGGAACGATTGTTAATCCGGAAGTTAAAGAAAATCCTTCGTGAGTGGGCGTACAATGGCACTGCTTCCAATAAAAAAAGCCTGGTAAAGTTACCAGGCTTTTTTGCTCCCCCTGCTGGACTTGAACCAGCGACCCTCTGATTAACAGTCAGATGCTCTAACCAACTGAGCTAAGGAGGAATATGACTATAAGCCCATTCAGATGAAGATGTCTTATAGATGCTCACCTTTTTGTGAACATCGGCGGCAAATCTAGTTAAATATTTGATTAAATGTGCAGGTTATATTGATTTTTATTGGATGATGTAGAAATCGCCTACGGAGGAAGGGGACTGCCCGATAGTAGTTTCGGTCAACTTACCATCTTTCTTTGCTAAAATTGCATATGGAAATATTATATGAAATACTTAATATTGTCTCACTCCCTTTTTTGCCTGAAAAATATCAACCAATTCTGTAAATAAAATCATGGGGTTAAAAAGTATCGACAATGAAGAAGAAATACTGACGCAAATCGCCGGCGGCAGCCAGCAAGCATTTGCCAGGCTTTTTCACGGCTATGTAAATCAGGCCGGGCGTATTGTTTATACGATTGTTGGCTCCAGGGAACAAACAGAAGAAATTTTGCAGGACATCTTTATAAAGCTGTGGAAAGACCGGGAAAAACTCACTTCGGTAAAACAGTTCAACGCTTACCTTTTTATTCTTCTTCGAAATCATACCCTTAATTACCTGACAAGCCTGGTGGCGGAAAGAAAGAAGCAGGAGCAGTATGCGCTCTTTGCCCAAAAGCAGGAAGATAAGGCGCCAGGCTATCCCGATAACCGCCTCGATATGCTGGATAAGGCTATTGATGCGCTACCCATGCAGCAGAAAACAGTTTTCCTGTTGCGGGCGCAGGGATACCGGAACCCGGAAATTGCCCACCGGATGAATTTGTCCACCGATTCTGTAAAGAAATATAACCAGCTTGCGATTAAATTTATTTACCGGTATATGAAAGTGAGGGAAACAATTTTCTTGTCCCTGCTGGCTATCCGGTTGTTCAAATAAATTTTTCATCTCCATATCTCCTTTTACACCCCCTTTACTGTCTTATATATTGGGCACCTACTTTAAGCCGCTATTATGCAGGAAGACAGGTTAATATACTTATACCAAAAAGCCGTTAACAACAGCATTTCCAAAGAAGAACGGGAAGAGCTGCTTGTTTTACTGGCTGATCCTGAGGCGAAGCAGCTTTATCATCAACTGTTTGACTGGGGCGCCAGGCAAACAACCCCGCAGGAGGACTTATTTTCACCACAGCAGGCCGGTGCTTTACTGGACCGCATTAACAAGGTGAATGAGCCCGGCAACCGCAGTAGTATATTTAAGTTGAGGCCAACACTTACATGGACAGCTGCCGCGGCTGTAACGTTGTTATTAGGGCTGGCTTCCTACCATTTGTTTTACAGGCCCGCGCCGCCGGTAAAGGTCAACAGGGAAATTGCGCAAATAACACCGCAACCACCTGCGAAGGCACATGTAATGCTTACTTTGTCTGACGGCAGACAGGTAGCCCTCGACAGTGCCGCAACAGAGCAAATAATTGAGCAAAAAGGCATCCACGCAGTGAACAGCGGAAAAGGAGCGCTTACCTATGCCAGGCCAACCGGAAACGATGCAGCGCAGCCGGAGATTGTATTTAATACCCTTACCACGCCGCGGGGAAAGTATTATAAGATCATACTTCCGGATGGTACCCGGGTTTCTTTAAATGCCGCTTCGTCCCTTCGCTATCCTACCATTTTCAGCGATGGTCAGCGCAAGGTAGAACTAACCGGTGAGGCATATTTTGATATCGCCAAAGATGCCGGCCAACCATTTGTAGTAGTAACGGGAAAGCAGGTTATTGCTGTACTGGGCACGGCTTTCAACGTGAAAGCATATGCCGATGAATCTTATATTAAAACTACCCTGGTAGAAGGCCGCATAAAGATTGATCCCAGGAATGGAACGGAAGCAAAGTTGCTTAATCCTGGAGAACAGGCCATACTGGAAAATAACCAGTTGCAAATCAGGAAAACAGATACCAAGGAAGATATCTCCTGGATGTCTGACATGTTTTATTTTTCAGACACCGACCTTCACGCTGTTGCACACCAACTGCAGCGCTGGTATGATATTGAAGTGGATTATTCGTCCCTTCCGAACGCAAAATTATATGGGCAGCTGCCCCGCAGTACACCACTGTTACAATTACTGAGAGCTATAGAGAAAACAAGTGACATAAAACTAAAAATGAGCAATAACCGGGTATTAACCGCGCATTAACCGCGCATTAATACCGTTTTTTTATCAACCAACAGTCAATCCTTTAAAATCACATTTATGGAAATTAAACGTGGCCACTTTGTGGGCCATTGGAAGCGTTATGCCTGCAGCCTAATGCTTGCGGCCTTCTATTCCCTGGCAACAGCCGCTGCTGTTTTCTCACAGCAGGTAAGCCTGCGGGTTACCGATGCCAGGCTTGAACAGGTGCTCGCTTCCATCAGAGCCCAAACGAATTATTCCTTTGTTTTCGATGCCAGGTTTAACCGGAACGCTTTGCCGGTAACCGTTAATATCAAAGAAGCGCCGCTTCAGAAAGCACTGGAAGAAGTATTTAAAGATCAGCCATTCACTTTTGAAATAAACGATAAAATTGTAACGGTACTCTCTTCCCGCCAGGGACAGGCCGCCGTTGTATCGTTGTCAGGTAAAATCCTGAGCCCCGACAACCAGCCAATCATTGGCGCCACTGTGATAGTACAGGGCTCCCGGCAAGGCGCTACCGCAGATGAAAATGGTAAGTTTACACTCAACGGCGTTCCTGAAGATGCTACCATCGTTATTTCATCCATTGGTTTCAACACCCTGTTGCTCCGTTTGAACGACGGCGTGCTAACCACTGCCGGTAAAGAGTTTAAAAGTCAGCTGGTGAGAAACACCCCGCAAAACCTGCTGATCACACTGCAGCCTTCTGCCTCCCAGCTCCAGGAAGTGAATGTAACCGTTGGATACGGAACGCAGAAAAGAAGGGAAACAACTTCCGCGATATCCACCATCAAAGGATCGCAGCTGCAAAATAAACCGTCCGGCTCTATAGAAGGACTGCTGCAGGGTTTGGCTCCCGGGCTGGTGGTACAGAATAATTCCGGTATGCCCGGCGGCAGAAGTATGGTACAGATCAGGGGACTTGCTTCATTTTCCAACTCCGCCAACTCCGGCGTAGTAAGTACGCCGCTCTTTATTATTGATGGCGTACCGCTTGAACAGGATGTTTTTAATCCTTCCGACCCGCGCCAGGCCATTACCAGCGTACTGGCCGGTTTCAGCCCCTTCGACCTGGAGTCCGTGGATGTATTGAAAGATGCTTCTGCCACCGCTATCTATGGATCGAGAGGCGCGAACGGCGTTATCATCATCAATACCAAACGCGGAAAAATCGGTAAGCCTATTGTATCCTTAAATACACAATATGGCCTGAGCTATTATCCGTCCCTTCGTAAAACATTAGGCGGTAAAGCAGAACGCGATTTCAAGATTGCACTGTACAATCAATACAAATCCTCTAAAGTAGGTGGCGGTTATACCGATCTGCCCATTGAGCTATCAGATAGCCTGAACAGCTTTTATAACAACTCCACCGACTGGCAGAAGTTATATTTCCGTGATGCGGATCTGAAGAATATCAACCTCGGTATCAGCGGAGCCACGGAAAACGCCAGCTACCGCTTAGGTGTAGATTATTATAAAGAGAAAGGTATTGTTCTCGGTTCGGACTTCTCCCGTTTTTCACTGACGTACAACGGCATATTTAAGCCAACGTCGAAATTAACCGTAACCGGCCGGGCCAACCTGAGCCAAACAGATGCGAGCCAGAAAAGAGGTGATACCTACAATGCCGCCGTAGTAGGCAATAACTTTTCGTCGTCCTTTCGTCCGGGCCCCAGCAGCGGATTTTTTGATGCCTTCCTCGAATCTTACAACAAAGGAGTGAACATCGACCTCACCAGGAGAGCCCTGGCGCAACTGGAAGTAAGTTATGATGTTTTTAAATTCCTCAACATTACTTCCCGCGCATCCGGCAACTATGAATTTTACCGCACGCGGACATTTGAGCCTTCTGCCACCAGGAATGATCTGAAAGCAGCCGCCTCTTATTATTCACAAGAAAAAGTAAATCTGCTTAGCGAAACATTTCTCGCGTTTATACCATACGTTTGAATCAAAACATTCCTTTGACCTTGTATTAGGTAACACCATTAACACCAGCGAAAACAATAACATTTACGGCGCTGCCACCGGCGGTCCAAGTGATGCGCAACAGGTGATACTCGGCTACCCGCAGGCAAATCTTAAACTCGAAACGCATAATCTTCAATACGGGTTGCTGTCGTATTACTCCAGGCTGTCTTATAACTACAACAGGAAATACCTGCTCCAGGCAGTGGTACGTGCCGATGGTTCTTCCAAGTTCGGCAAGGATAATCAATGGGGTTATTTCCCTTCTGCTTCGGCAGGATGGGTATTTACAGAAGAGAAATTTGTCCGCAATAATATCGGCCGCTGGTTAAACTTCGGAAAGATCCGTGCCAGCATGGGAAAATCTGGTACGCAGTATGAAGACAACTACCTCGCTGTAGGCGCTTATCTTACTAAAAGCGGCGACAATGCTACCTACAACGGTATTCCATTGCTATCGCCTAACTATGGCGGCGGCAACGGGATTGCATTACCTAACCTCACCTGGCAAACTACAAAAGACCGCGGCATAGGACTGGATCTTGAATTCCTGAATAGCCGCATCACCATGGTACTGGATTATTACGATAAAAAAACCGATGGGTTCCTGTTCCCCGATGCATTGAACGGCACCAGCGGATACGCATCGCGGTATATCAATAGTGGCGCTGTACGTAACTATGGCTATGAAGCAGCTATCACCGGGTACATCACCAAACCCGGCAAAAACTTCCAGTATTCAGTAACCTTTATTGGCGCCATCAACAAAAATGAGCTGACTAAACTCCCGGATTTCGGCAGAAGCGTGTCCAGGAGCAATTATGCTGTTGGCCAGCCGTACCTGCAAATTGGTCGCCCCCTGAATGGCTTCTACCTGATGAAATACCTGGGCGTGTATCCCGATGATGCATCCGTTCCTGTTAATAAATATACCGGCAAAAAATTGTTCCCGAACGTTAGCGGTTTCTCCTCACAAGACCCTTACCACGCCGGCGACATCCGGATACTGGATGTAAACGGGGATGGCAGGATAGGCGTGCTGGATAATTCCGACAGGGTGTACAGCGGCGATCCGAATCCTAAGTTTACCGGAAGTTTCTCCCATAGCTTCAGCTATAAATTTAAAAACAACTCTAACCTGCAGCTGGATGTATTTTTCAACTATTCTGTCGGCAACAAGGTATTCAATAAAGTAAAAGCCGACCGTATCCGCGGAGTAAGCTGGACCGCCAGTGAAAACGTAAACTATCCCGGCGGACAACGAAACCTGCTGGATGTTTCCGACCTGGATTTCTGGACGCCGGAACACACCAATGCCAAATATCCCGTGTTAAATCCCTGGAGATATTATGGTACGTCGAGTTATGATTTTATAGGCAACTACGAAATCAATACTGACATGTTCCTGGAAGATGGAAGCTTTATCCGGTTGAATAATGTGAACCTCAGCTACGACTTCTCCACTGCGTTGCTGAACCGGATAAACATCCGCCGGCTGCGCGTATACGGAGGCATGAGCAATGTGTTCATTCTTACAAAATATACCGGCGTGGATCCGGAAAACGTGGATCCATACGGATATGACCTGGGCAACGGTTATCCAATCCCCTACAAATTCAACTGCGGCTTAAACTTTGAATTCTAAGCATATGAAAATAATAACTACCCGGAAAAACAAAATTGTGTGCGTACTACTGGCCTCCTTCGCATTATTATTTTCCTGTAAAAAAATACTCGACCCGGAGATCATAGAACTTCCTACTGCTGCCAATGCCATCACCTCATCTTCCGATGTTGAGAAAGGCATCGCAAGTGCCTACTCGCTGCTTCGCACAGTAGTGCCGGATAAAATCTTCCTCATGGGCGACGTACGTGCAGATGTATTTTCCAGTTACTCGCAAAGTTCGAACGTACGCGTAGAAACCAACATCGCTACCAATACGGCATCCGCTTTATTCAACAACGGCGGCGGCAACTGGAACCAGTTCTATACTGCTATTGCACAATGTAACCTGCTGCTGGAAAAGATCCCGGCGATTACTTCCTACGATGAGTCACTGCGGAAAAGACATATTGGAGAAGCCAGCTTTATAAGGGCGCTTACTTACTTTTACCTGGTTCGTTTTTGGGGAGATGTACCGCTGAACCTGAAAAGCGTGAACACGGATAATTTATCCAGAACACCGCAGGCAGATGTATTCAACCAGATCAAAGCAGACCTGGATGTAGCCATCAGCAACCTGGAACTGGACTATGGCGACGGCGACAAGGCCGTAAGAGCAACCAGGGGCGCGGCCTGGGCTATCAAGGCACATGTGCTGGGCTGGTTGCAGGACTTTGCCGGCTGCGAGAAATTATGCGACAGCGTAATCACCAAAGGCCCTTATAGTTTGGTTACAGATACCACCAATCTCCTCAGCATTTTTATTGGCAAATCGACGGAAGGCATCTTTGAGTTTAACTTCGATGCCAATTTAAGAGAAGTACAAAAGAACCGCGTATACAACAGAACATTGGGAAGGCCCTGGTACAAAGATCAATCCGATGGCGGCGGCGGAAGCGACCGTTACTTACTGTGTCCTACCAGGCAACAGATCAATGTGATGTTCACACCCGGTGCGCGGGATGCACGGTTATTCACCTGGTTTATCCGCGAAACCTATCTGCAGGGCGTGAACGAAGACCGCATCTTCCTGGGAAAATACAGAACCTTACAGTTAAAAGGTGATACTTCTACCCAGAACATCAACGAGTCTAACATTATTATTACCCGCCTGCCGGATATTATGCTGCTGCGGGCAGAAGCCCTCGCCACCCCGGCAGTTGGCCGAACAGCAGAAGCCATTGTGCTTCTTAATAAAGTACGGGAGCGCGCATTTGCCACACCTTATACCGGCGGAGGAAACCTGCAGGATACCATCCTGCTTGAACGTAAAAAAGAGCTGCTTGGAGAAGGGCAATATTTCTTTGACCTGGTAAGAACAAGAAAGCTGGATAAGGATTCGAAAATTACGGATGGCGACTGGTTCAAAAAAGGCGCATGGCTGTTACCAATCGACCAGGGTATCATTGCCAAAAGCAATTTCATGATTACACAGAATGACTTCTGGAAATAATTACTCCCATTTCTTGATAAAGATATAGTATGAACAAACTTACTTCGTTAAAAACAGCTATACTCCTTGCAGCAGGCGCCGTGCTTGTACTGGCGTCGTGCAGGAAAAATGACTACTACCTGGATGGTGGCCTCTCACAGCAATCCGAAGCCGAAAAGAACATGCCCTTATACGATTTCCTGAAAAGCAGGTCCAACCACATGTTCGACTCCCTGGTTAAAATCATTGACCTCACAGATGCCAGGTCGATCGTAAACCAATCCAACATCACTTTTTTCGCAGCGCCTAACAACGCCGTGATGCGGCTGCAAATGAACTTCAACCCCGACGATCGGCAGGCCCTGAGACCATTGGAAAACATCGGGAAAGATACCTTGCTGAAATTACTCGGCAGGTTCCTCATCCCCAATGTAAAAATAACGCTGGAACAAGCCTTAAAAGATAAATCAAAATACTATAAAGCCCTCAACGGCGACAGCCTGTTCATTTATGGCAGGGGAGGCGGTGTAAGTGCCGGCAGTTCTTTACAAACATCCGCGTTCTATGTAGAGTATGAGCATCTAAAAATACCTGGTATGGACTCTATCAAATATACCGGTGGTATCCAAACACACAACATGATTACTGCCAATGCAGTAGTACATGTATTAACCTACGGCTCCAGTTTCGCTGCCGGATTGAAGCAGAAATATTTCAGATAATCCTAACTATTTTTTATCATGAAAATATCAATAAAAATAACGTGCATACTATGGCTGGCTGTCACTCTGTTCGCTATATCATGCACCAAAGACAGCAGCGACGGCTTTTTAAGTCCGGCGCTGAAATATACCAATCCTTCCATTAAAGTAGCCGTAGGCGCGTCGCTGATTCAATCCGGAGCCATGGTAACCGATGAATCCACCAAGCCGCTGGAATTCACCATCGACGGCATTTACACGGAGGATGGCAAGCGCGCCGATAAAGTATTGGGCTACAAAGTAGATACCTACTTCTGGCAGGCGGAATACACCGGGAAAGAAAAAACGGTGCAGGAACTGGATACCAAACGTCAAAAGGTAAACCGCCCGGCCATAGACATCAACCCGGAGAATGGCAACATTGTGATCTACCCCGAAGCCACCGATTCTTTACTGCTCACTAAAGGGAAATATACCATAGATGTGAAAGTAAAGAACAGCTCCGGTGAAAGGGTGATAAAAGCTGCGCTGACAATAGACGTGAGCTACGCTTTGCCCTATACCTACCGGTTCTCCGGCATCGACGGTAAACTCACCGGCATCGATGTAACATTTGAACGGCAGGTAAATACCGGCAACAAAATACTGGTGTACGTATTGAAAAAAGATGGCTCCGCGGTTGACCCGAAATTATTATTCGGATACGATTATTCCAGTACCCCCGGCGTAACAGATTTAAAAGACTGGCATAACCTGGGCCTGAACAATCCTACCAAATACACGGAATTCCCGGATCACCTGGAACTCGAAATAGCGGGGTTTCCGCTGCCTTTCGTAGCAGGGCAGGTGCTGAGAATTGATATGTATAACAACGGTGAAATCAATGGCGACTATTTCAATTATTGGTTTGATATGTCTATTCTGAAAGAAGGGATTTGGAAGGTGACGATTAAGCTGAAGTATAATTAAGGCTTTTATATAAAGTGGGCTGATCAGGAAGCGAAATACTTTCGGGTCAGCCCATTTCATTTTATGACGCTTCGTTGCTGGAATAATTGATGGCTTACTTTGTCTTTAGCTTATCTACCAGGTCTTTAAAATATTGGGGACTCCAAATATCAAGTGCAGAAGCATCCGGTATAAACCTTACAATATCTTCCCGGATACGATCAAAGGAAACAGCATCGATTTTTGTTTTTAATAATTCGATCAATTGATCTTGTGTAATGGTGTCTTCTATCCAATCACCGGTATCCTGCGCGCGAAGCAGAAAGTGATGCAAGTCGAGCACTATTCCCTTCTTGATATACCATTCGAGATCATACCAATCCCTACCTTTTACCCGCGTTCCCCATTTGCGAAAGAGCAATGCATGCATTTTTCCTGCAAAGAGATTCGGCAACGTAAAGCATTTCACATAAAAGGAAAACGGTCGTAATAGAAGCTTTTCTTCTGTTTCAAAACCGAGAGGAGGCTCACGATCTATTTCTATTTTAATCCTTATACTTGGAGAAGCTTGTACTCCTGCCTGTGGTATAATTCCGTCAAGGATCAGCTCTTTCCAAACGGTCTCGGATTTTAAAAATGCGGAGTCTATATTGGTTTGATTAGTTTTCTTTTTCTCTCTAATGCTTACTTTCATTCCAATAGCCTCAAACTCCTTAATGATCCCTTCAAAATATGCCTCAAGAGAAAAGTCCGGGTTCACTTCAAGCAGAGAAAAATCCAGGTCTTCAGAGAACCTGTTTAGACCGTAAAATATTCTGAGAGCTGTACCACCATAAAAAGCTGCTTTCTCAAAAAAGCCTGTTCTTTGTAAACCTGCCAGGGCAACTTCCTGCATGATTTCCCGCAATGCGGATTCCGCTTGTTCTTTATTTTGAGGATTATATTCCTGAATCCATTCCTTGATCATAAGCTCTTGATTGTTTTTACCATCATAGATAAGCTTTCTTTCTTGGGAGCATCCTTGATCCAGGAACTAATGGCACCCAGGTCAAGTTCGCGCAATTTCTCGTCATCTATTCTTAGATCATCAACTAAATATTCCCGTGCTTGCCTGGAGCTGCGTAGAATTATACCAGATGTTGTAATTATTTTATCACAAATCGCTTTTTCCGGAGAGGCGATTAAAGCAACCTGTTTGGGAGTAAGTTGAACACTTTTAATCCCAAAGGAGTAATAAGGTAACGGGGCATTTATGTAACTAAATCTACCAATTGAAGTTTTATACATCTTCGATATTTTGGTAGTAAGAGAACTAATCTCAAATACCTTTTCGGGAATCAATCCCCAGTATGAAAGGGCGGCATCCATGGATACATAGCTTGGCCCCCAGAGATGATTGGCTATCAGAAAAGGTTCAGGCTTGGCAATATTGATTTTAGGTCCGGTCACATACAGCCCTTTCTTTATGCTTATTAACTCTCCTTTTTTGATCAACTCATTTATTTTATCGTTTGGACGCTTAAAATCCTTTAGCAGATCCATCATGATTTGCCTGGTGAGTGGCTCTTCCGCGTATTCATATACGGCATCCCTGAAACTCATATTGTAAGAATTTGATGCAAAAATCGGATTATTTCCGATTATACGCTAAAAAATTAACAATATTATGTCAAAAAAGTCGCTGGCAAGCCGGAAATTAACCGATTTACTCGTAAAAAATTTACATAAATTACTATTCATTGCCAGCAGGTAGGTATGCCTTTGAACATAAATGTGAGAGACCAGTTTGAAGAAAAAGTGAAAGCAATATTTGAAAAAATCTTGACTAATCTTGAACGAACCAACAACTGTCTTTCCTTCGCGATTGACTTCTGCCAATGTTACAACAGGACAATTAGACAAGCTATTCAGATTAATGGCAATAAATTGATTCAATCTTCTTATAATTGGAGTGAGCAAAAAGTGGGTTTGGTAAATTGATAAAAAGGCCAAGAAAAAATAGCTAGTGTTATGCCAATACCGGACTATCAAACAATAATGTTGCCTTTATTGAAGCAGTTATCTGATCGAAAAGAATACTTGTTTAAGGACGTAATAGCTTTATTAGGCAAACAATTCGAGTTAACTGAGGAAGAAATGAGTGAACTTCTTCCCAGCGGCCAATCCCTATTGTTTGCGAACCGGGTTGGTTGGGCGAGAACTTATTTGAAAAAGGCGGGTTTGTTAGACTCTCCTAGAAGAGGAGTAGTTTGTATAACCGAGCGGGGCTTACAGGTATTAAAAGGAAATCCGAAGAAGATCGACAACAATTTACTCAAACAATTTCCTGAGTTTGTAGAGTTCCAGAACATAAAAAAAGAAGAATCTGGATCATTGGAGCAGATCGATACTACTCAAGTAGAACAACAAACTCCCGAAGAAACAATCGATCTTGCCTACCAAAGTATACGCCAATCCCTGGCACAGGAACTTATCGATACAGTTCGTCGATTAAGTCCGGCTTTCTTTGAGCGTTTGGTTGTGGAATTATTGGTAAAAATGGGTTATGGTGGTTCTATGAAGGACGCTGGAAAAGCGATTGGGAAAACTGGCGATGAAGGGATTGATGGGACCATTAAAGAAGATAAATTAGGGCTGGATATTATCTATATTCAGGCAAAGAGATGGCAAGCAGGCAACATTGTCGGCAGGCCGGAGTTGCACAAGTTTGTTGGGGCTTTAGCCGGGCAGGGAGCGAAGAAAGGGATCTTTATCACCACTTCATCTTTTTCAAAGGATGCACTTAACTATGCTCCTAAAAACGAAACAAAGATTGTATTGATAGATGGCGTGCAACTAGCACAATTAATGATTGATTATAATCTTGGCGTATCGGTACAGAGATCTTATGATATTAAACGTCTGGACAATGATTATTTTGAAGAATAATCAACTTGATCCCCGGTAAGCACCTCAACCTCCACTCCTATAAACGAAAGAAGCCTTACTAAGTAAGGCTTCTTTTTCTTTGCTCCCCCTGCTTTACGGATTTCGAACACATTTTTAGAAGATTTAAGGCGTATTTATGAACTAGAGCCAGTTCTGGCTCGTTATGCTATCGGAGTAAATTGGGCTGGTAATAGGGCAAAGCAGTAGCCTGTCTATATTATATTCCCTTACATGACTTGAAACATATAATAATACTAATCTGAATAATATAGTTACAGACTATAGAGTACGGGGTTCAATTCAATTTTGAACTACATCCCCCTAGACTGCATACTATTGTTTTAGCAATCAATCAGGGATCCAAAAAAGTAGCCACTAGAAGGAATTCCATAGGTAGAACTATATCCCTATGCGTATAGTTATTAAATGTCAACTTGAACTAGATTAGCCACAGACGTATATATGTCAACGTCAATAAGTGTTTCAGGTGTTTCGATTGTTACGATTATGCTATAACGAACCTTATTATTATATCTTAATAATTTCTTACGCGTTTTCCACCAACCACCAACTGGGTACACTGCAATCTTATTTCTTGAGGCAAGATCAATTGCCAACCCTTCCCAAATATCCTTGTGTATAGAACCTTTGTTCCTTATTTGATCGCCTAAAATCCAGTTTTCACTCCCTTCCGCCTGATAATCATCTCCTCTCATTGCCCTGCTAATTCTGGACCTGAACGCTGTTTCGCGCTCATTTCTGTCAATCATTTTAAATCTAAGGCCATGTGAACGATAACCAGCAGCAAGTTGATAGTTTTTGTTATTGGGATTGGGTTCAATAAAATAAGATAAAGTAACTTTTAGCTTAACAGAAGTCTCATGTAGGGCCTCTAGTGCTTCCTTGGGCCACGGCAGATCAAATAAATGAAATTCATCAGTTTTTGTTTGCGACGCCTCTAATTTATATGGTTTTATTTCGCGTTCAGCAATAAGAGATAGAGAATTATTAGCACTGTGTCTGGCTCTAACCATATTAGGAACTCCATACCCTACATGACTAAGCAAATGTCGCTTATCATCAAGTGACAATTGATTTATATGCCTATTCCTTAACATTTCCGATGTCCAATCTGCACTATGTATTACTAATCCTCGTATTGTTTCTGGCCATAATTCGGGATACTGCTGATAGAGAATCGCGCCAAAACGAGATGCCAAAGCAGTAGCCCCACTAGTATCACCAAAATTATGCAGCCATGGAACATTAATACCTCCTCTGCCAGTTGATAGTATCAACAAGGAATCAGGATAAGCCAAGGCTTGCCGAAATAAAGCGTGATTTCCCCCTTCCATAACAATATCTGGCTTCCTACACCACTCGTTTTCCCAATAGTAAGAAGTGGTACTACAAGGAGCCATCGCTCCTCTCACCGCTAAAGGAGTTGCGGAAGGATATCTCTGTAAATCAATATTATCCTTTAACGTATAAGCTCCTACCGTAATAGCGTTAAATGATTGACCGGGATCTTCTATTGATATGGTTTTATTAATTAATGGATAATTGATTCTATCAGGCTTATCGATATTGCCTGCAGCAATGAAAAAAATTGTTTTTTGGTTTGGGTCATCATATGCTCCAAAAACAATTTGGTCCACAGCAGCGGACCATGAAGTAGGCCGGCCCCTGTGTGCTATTGTATCGCTACCCACTGCCATACACACAATCCTTTTATGTTGCGGATTTATTATTTCACCTCTCGAAACAGCCTCAATTGTAATTGCTCCATACAAAGCGGGATCATTAGAATGATTGGGAGAAACGATTTTTATACTCTCAAGATGATGCTTGATTTCTACTCTATTTCTATGAGCCAATAATTCAGTAAGATCACCATAAAATGCTAACCCAGCCATTGGAGTACCATGTCCTCCATTCGGATGAATATCATCTTTTCGCCAAGCAGGATTCACTGTATCCAAATGCGCTTGTGGAATCAAGTCTGTTAATAAAGGGTTAGCGATGGTAACTCCTGAATCCAATAAACAAACGGATACTTGGTCAGGCTGAAAATCAACTCTATTCCTTAAATCATTTACCCAGTCAGTTTGTTCACCGTAAGGCAAGCCTGTAAAAAAATCTACAATTTCTCCCGGTTTTCGAATTTCTGCTAACTTATCACTGTATAATAATCCTCGGCCAAGTTCATCAACATTGGCTTTCATTAAGTAAACAAAATGTTCTGGAAAAGAAATAAATCTATCTGCTATCTGAATATTCGCCTGTCCAAGTCGTTCAGCAATACTACCAATTGGATTGGTCACATTATCTTCAGGAACTCTAGAAAGCCATATTTCCCACCATACTCTTTCATCATTCTCAGGAAAGGGTAACTCTGGTTCTTGCCAAAAACTTTTCAAAGTCGCAGCCCTTATTTCCTCGATATTAGCAATTAATGACCTATTTAGAGGATGCCCTTTTGGGGTATCTCTCGTAATATATCCTTCAATCTTCCGTAAAAAAGTAGAAATAGCACGCGTATTAAGGTAGACTGTCGCCTCATAATAAAAATATGGCTCACCATCTTCTCCAACCACAGTACTAGGAAGACGTTTATATGTTTTAAGCTTTATGTTTTCTCCACTATCCTCAAGTTTATCGAGATCGAGAAAAAAATCGGGAGGTGATTTAAAAACAACATACACAAAACCCAAGTCTCTATCCCCATCGAATGCTTCAACAGCTTGGGTCATTTGTCGTTCTAATGACTTCCCATGTTGTTCCCTGTTAAGACCTTCTCGTGGAATAACTGGAGACCTTCCTTGATTGATACTGGTATACGGATATGATGTGGTGTGATCTCTGACCAATAAGTGATCGGCTAAGAATTGGGGCATACTCGGACAACGTTAAAATGGTTTTTTCCTTTGCTCGATATATGTTTTAAGACTTGTTTCTGTTAAAATTTTCTTCCCATAAACTAATCCATCCTTTTGAATATCCTTACATACATTGCTAACATCAGAATAACTTAGTCCTAAAGCCATCTCGGCAACTTTACTAAAATTTAAATTCTTGGATATTTTGAACTCGCTAAGTACCAATTGAAGAAGTTCCTGTATTTGTTCTCTATCTGGTAGTATGTATTTTATTATACTATCAAACCTTCTGAAGAGAGCATTATCAAGAGATTCTGGTAGGTTTGTAGCAGCAATAATTAGACTACTTGATTCATCCTTTTCGATTTGAAGCAAAAAGGAGTTAAGCACTCTCTTAATTTCTCCCACATCATTACCTATGGTTCGCATTGTGCCTATGCTATCAAATTCATCAAATAAATACACTGCCCGAACCTGTTTCATCGCGTCAAATATCAATCTCAACTTGGCAATTGATTCACCCATATATCGGCTAATTAGCCCATCTAAACGGATAATAAACAGAGGCAACCCTAATTCAGAAGCCATTACTCTCGCAGACATTGTTTTACCACAACCTGGAGGGCCAACAAAAAGTAATTTTCTACTTGGGTATAGATTATTTTCTGCTAAAATTTCAAATTTTTCTTGTTCGTCGATGACCTTTTGCAATGACTGCTTAATAGTGGGAGCAAGGATCATTTGGGCTAATTTGACTTGAGGATACTCAAGCTCTAACAAGTCACTTAGTTCCTTCTGAGCAGCATTTATCGGCATTGCTTTAATTAGACCTTGAGGGCCATGCTTGCCAACTTTTGCCTTATCAATCAGTTTCTTTAATTCCTCTGCAAAAAGATTGTTCCCTTTTCGAGCCTCGCCAGCTGCAATTTGCATAGCTGTAGCATAGAAACGGGCATCGTCTCCATCGCCAAAGGATTGAATTAAGGATTTTATCTGATCTGCAGCAGCCATATTCTATGAGTTATTGAAACTTAAAATATAAAAATTTATACGTTTACAAATCAACTCTTTATAGATAACAGATAAGGAGTCTATTATGTTTTATTCAGGAGCCAATTCTTAGCAAAATTAGAACAATTTTATGCCAAAAATTTGCAGTAATATAACAATTTGTTTTAAAACCGAACTAATTGTTAAGCTTTATCGTTGCTGGCTTACCCATGATTGAATCATAATTAGTGACCTCCCCCCAATAAATCGGGCCATTGAAAAGTAGAGAAATCGGGCAATAATTCATAATTTAAACATGAAAAATTGCTCATGAAAAAAACAAAATTTACCGAAAGCCAGATTGTGTTTGCGCTTAAGCAGGCGGACAGTGGTGTAAAGGTCCAAGAAGTATGCCGGCAAATGGGTGTCAGCGAAGCTACTTTTTACAACTGGAAGAAAAAGTATGGAGGACTTGGAATGAGTGAGCTAAGGCAACTGAAGCAACTTCAGGACGAAAATGCGAAGCTGAAGCAGATTGTCGCAGATTTAAGCCTGGACAAACAGATGTTGCAGGATGTGCTAAAAAAAAATCTTTGAAAACCCGTCAACTACGGCAGTTGGTAACCCATTTAACTGCCGACTACCAGGTATCCCTTCGAAGAGCCTGCCGCGTAGTTTGCATGCCCTGGTCCAATTGGCATTACCGTTCGCGCCGCCGAGAAGATCGGCACCTTCGCCAACGAATGCGCGAGATTTCAGAGGCGAGGGTCAGATATGGGATGTGGCGGATTTACATACTGTTACGCAGAGAGGGGTTTAAGGACAATCATAAAAGGATTCATAGGATCTACAAAGAAGAAGGGCTTAACCTACGCAGCAAAAGACCACGAAGGAATAAATCAGCGGCACACCGTCTGGAAAGACCCAATATCACTAATTTACACCAATGTTGGAGCATGGATTTCGTAGCCGATGCTCTCTTCGACGGACGTAAATTCAGGTCGTTAACTATAGTCGATAATTTTAGTCGCTACTGCCATGCGATCCGGGTCGGGAAATCCATCAAGGGGATAGATGTAGTGGAGGCTCTGGAAACTCTTAAGCGGGAGAATGGCACCGTCCCAAAACGGATACAAGTCGATAATGGAAGTGAATTTATCTCGAAGGATTTTGATCGATGGGCATATGAAAACAAGGTTGTGCTGGACTATTCTAGACCAGGTAAACCTACAGACAACCCATTCATAGAATCCTTCAACGGTTCATTCAGGGATGAGTGCTTAAACGTAAACTGGTTCTTATCCTTGGATGATGCCTATGAGAAAATTAGCAACTGGGTACAAGAGTATAATACCTTTAGACCACATAGCTCATTAAACGAGCTAACACCTGCTCAGTTTGTAGCCAATTGCAAACAGAACGAATATTGAGATGGTAGAAATAAAAATAAATCCTGATGATAAAAAGACGTCTTTTGCGGCAGTAGAATATAAACCAACGGCATCAGAAAAGACATCTTTTTCCCATCAGTTTTGTATCTTTAGATAGCCCGGCTTTCTCTATCTCACACTGACCCGACAAATGGGGGGACCTCAATAGCCCGGCTTTCTCTATCTCACACTGACCCGACAAATGGGGGGACCTCAGACCTCAAAATTACTCTAATTCTTGCGGCCGAAATATGGGGGAGCCGACACGAGTATCAACCGATGAACAAGCTCGCACTGGCTTTAGTTTGAATCACCAAGAATCTACATTAAAGGCATATTGCAAGATCATAGATTGTACCGTAATTTACACAGTACGCGAAGATCATTCAGCAAAGACGTTTAATCGTCCGGCATGGAATAATATGATAGAATTCATTAAGGCTCATAAAAAACTGGTAGATAAAGTTATTTTCCTTAGATGGGATAGATTCTCCCGTAACATGGAAGAGTCGTTGAAAGCAATACGCCTCTTACGCTCAATGGGTGTTGGCATTGAATCAATGGAGCAATCATTGGATTTAGATAATCCTGAAAGCAAAGTATTGCTAGCACTTTACCTTAGCATGCCGGAAGTAGAAAACGATAAAAACTCTATTCGTACCACTGAAGCATCCCGTCGATCAAGGCTAGAAGGTTTCTGGACAGGAACCGCCCCATTCGGATATAGTAACTTTCGTGACATAAACGAGAAATCAACCTTAATACCGAATGATAAAGCAGGCGTAGTAGAAGAAGCTTTCAACTTAATGGCTACTGGCGTTTTCTCCGCGGAAGAAGTGAGAATGAAACTAAGGCCCCAAGGCATACATCAAAGCAAGCAAGGGTTTCTAAACCTGCTACGCAATGTTGTCTATATTGGAAAAGTACATATTGCAGAATACAAAAAAGAGAGCGCTTATGATGTTATAGGCGCTCATCCTGCAATTGTGGATGAAGAAACCTACAATAAAGTTCAGGATATCCTAAAAGGTAAAAAGCCCAATTTCAAATTTGGCCAAAACAGAACTAACGATTACCCTCTACGCCAGTATCTGAAATGCCCCAGATGTGGTGGTGGCTTAACTGCCAGCGGCTCCCGTAGCAGGAATAAACAGATATATCACTACTATCACTGCATAAATAATAGCTGCAAGATTAGATATGGTACGGATAATACTCATAACGATTTTAATACTTTCCTCGGCTCACTGGTCGTACCGGAAGAGTTACGGGAGTTATACCAAGACGTTTTGGAAGATGTATTCAAAAAAGACGATGTTGAAAGATTGAAAGAGATTGATAGCCTGCAAGAAAAGATTGAATCATTGCAGAAGCGCATTAAAAAGGTCGAAGATGATTACCTTGATGGTAAGCTACCGATCAATGACTATACCTCAATAAAAGAGCGCTATTCAAAGGAACAAACACAGTTAGAAATAACTGCAATAGAAAAGAAGATGGAAAAGACACCATTTAGAAAATACCTCTCCTTTGGCCTATCAGTAGTAGGAAATATACAGCACTATTACCATCAGGCACCGGTGGAAGTAAAACAAAAACTGATTGGTTCAATCTTCCCCGAAAAACTGACTTATGAAAATAATTCATTTCGAACCGGCAAAGTAAATGAGGTGTTCGCCCTGATCGCTAGCAATAACAAGGCTTTCGAAGCAACTAAAAACAAAAAGGTCCGCATTTCTGCGGACCAGTCTAGTATGGCTCCCCCTTCTGGACTTGAACCAGAGACCCTCTGATTAACAGTCAGATGCTCTAACCAACTGAGCTAAGGAGGAGTGTTTCCCGTATCGTTTGCACGATTTGGGATTGCAAAAATAGGTAAATTTTCATTTTTGCAAAATCTTATTTCATTTTTTTTTGAAAAAAATTAGAAACCGGCCGCCATAGCGGGTTAAACAATCCTATTTTTTCACTGCCACCAGCAGCCTTTCCCCTAAAGCGCCCGCCCGTGTCGCCTTGCGGACAAATGGCAAATCCAGTTTGCTCACATAAAAATGCGGGAACGACCTGATCACTGTGCAGGTATATCCGTGCTGTTGCAGGGAAGTCACGGCGTCGGGAGTGGTAAAAACGAGTGCAGTAGCGGAATCGGGACGTAGCACCGGCGCCTGCAAATAAAAGTCGAATGCATAGGAGTTTGCCTGATACAGGCCGATGCTTTTACCGGGAAGATGAGCATTAGCATAGGCTGCTGCTGTACTTCCGCTTTGGTATTGCATCATATCGGGATATAAAATAGTGTTCAGGTAAAGGTTCAGCAGAATACTGATGGAAATGGTGCGGTAAAATACGGCCTGCCGGGTAGATTTATCCAGCCAGTAGTGCAGCAGCAGGTAAAGCAGGAGCAGGGCGGCGGCCAGCAGCAGCCACGCATAATGCATAGCCGGCTTGTACAGAAGGTCGATTACTACGCCTGCAACGGCTATCAGGATGATGATAGTATACTGTGTAACCCGGAAAAATTTCAGTCCTTTTTCTGTTTGCAGCGATAAAATATAATGGGCGGTAAGGATGGCAAAAAACGGAAAGATGATGTTCAGGTAGTGCGGCAGCTGAAAGCGGGAGAGTGAAAACAATGCAAAAGTGGCCAGGGCTGCGCAAATGCAGTAGTATTCCTTTTGCTGTTTCCATTTTTTTATGAAGATGATGATCGCTGCGTACAGCATCACCGACCAGGGAAGGAAAGCCCACAGGAGTGTATGAAAAAAGAAGAATGGATCGCCGGAACCCTTGATGGGACCGGTGTTCATAAAGCGCCCGAACTGGCTGTCCCAGAAGAAAAAGCGGATGCCTGATACGCTGGTAGCGCCGAATACAATTTTCTCCGGGTGCTGGTCGAATTGCTGGTACAGGGCATACAGCTCCGGTGTAATGAAAAGCGCTATCAGTACTACTGCCAGCGCCCAACGCCAGTGAAACAGCTCTTTCCAGTTGCGTGTAAACAGTAAATGACCGCCAATAGCAGCGCAAACCGGCACCAGGGCGAACAACCCCTTCGTCATGATGGCAAAGGCCGTAAAAAGGGCGCCCAGGAGGATGCCACGGCGGTAGAAATGATACACTGCCGCAATAATCAGTCCCGTGAGATAAGGCTCTGCTCGTACATCATTGTTGGATATAACAAGATGTTCGGCCGTAAGTAAGATACACACGGCCCAGCGGGCTATTTTTTCATCATATAAATGAAGTGCAAAACGGTAAGTGTACCAGGCGCCCATCAGCAAAAAAAGGATGGCGGGCAATTTATACGACCAGGTGTGAATACCAAAAAGCTGGAAGCTGATAGCGGCCATCCAGAAAGGGAAGTGGGGCTTGTCGAGCCAGTCATGACCATCGGCATAAAGATTCCAGTAGTCGTGTTTAATCACCATGGTTTTGGCGATGCCGGCATACAGCGCGCCGTCGGGTTCCAGGATGGGTACAAAAAGGGCACTAAACTGCAATAGTATCAGCATAGCGGTGATGAGCAGCCATACTTGTTTTTCAGAGAGAACAAATGAGCGTGTAACAGTTGTAGTCAGCATAACGAAAAGTTACAGGCATATACCGGTTACTTCAAATACGACGATCACTCTTAACAAAAAGATAATTATTTTACCAGAACCAGCCGCTTTTCTCCATGCCCAGCCAGGGCCCGTCTTCACGCTGCTCTATGGGATACGTTTTCAGGTAATATCCTTCCCCGCTGCTATTGTACCCATTTTTAAGACTGAACTTATAACGGTGCAGCGGGCATACCACATTACCGGCGGCATCAATCACGCCATCGGCCATAATGCCACCGGCATGCGGACATTTATATGCAAAGGCAAAAAGCTGCCCCTGGTGCAGGGTACAGCAAATTTTTTTGCCATTTACCTCCATTACGCTAATCTGTTTCTCTGCAAAGGGCAAACGGCCTTCTTCTAATTTATACCAGGAATATTCTTTGGCCATTAGTAGAAGAATTCGGTTTTATACGGGAAGCGCTCCTTGTACAATTGGGTTACTTTGTCCAGGATGGTTTTGCGCAGCTCCTCGATATTCCTTTTTTCCAATGCGGAAATGAATACACAATTCCCCTGGGTTTTTGTTTCCCAGTCCTGTTTCAGGGTGTTCAGGATATCCTGTTTGATTTCCGGCTCCAGCCATTTATCAAAGGTGTTGGCCTCGTACAGGTCCATCTTGTTAAAGATCATGATGGTGGGCTTCTCAAACGCTTTCAGTTCCTGCAGCGTGCGGTTCACCACTTCAATCTGCTCTTCATACTGCGGATGGGAAATATCTACCACATGGATCAGGATATCGCTCTCGCGTACCTCATCCAGCGTGGATTTGAAGCTTTCCACCAGGTGGTGGGGCAGTTTACGGATAAACCCTACCGTATCGCTGAGCAGGAAAGGCGTTTGATCGAATACTACCTTACGGGTGGTGGTATCCAGGGTAGCAAACAGTTTGTTTTCTGCAAACACCTCACTTTTGCTGAGCAGGTTCATGAGGGTGCTTTTGCCAACGTTGGTATACCCCACCAGCGCCACACGGATAAATTCGCCGCGTTCCTTACGCTGGGTAAGGGATTGGCGGTCGATATCCTCCAGGCGTTTACGCAGCAGCGATATTTTATCTTTTACAATACGGCGATCCGTTTCAATTTCCGTTTCACCAGGCCCCCTGCTGCCGATACCGCCTCCCTGTCTTTCCAGGTGACTCCACATACCGCGCAAACGTGGCAGGATATACTGGTACTGCGCCAGCTCTACCTGCACCCTTGCCTGCGCCGTGCGGGCACGGTGGGCGAAGATATCCAGGATCAGGTCACTACGGTCGATCACTTTTACTTTCAGCACCTTTTCAATATTGGCGATCTGTGAGCCGGTAAGCTCATCATCAAATATAACCAATGATATATCCCTGCCTGCAATAAACTGCTGGATTTCTTCCAGCTTACCTTTCCCTACAAAGGTGGCCCTGTCGGGATGCGCCAGCCGCTGGGTAAAGCGCTTAACAGCCGTAGCTCCCGCAGTTTCCGCCAGGAACATCAGCTCATCCAGGAACTCATTCACCTGGCGCTCTGTCTGGTCTTTGGTAATAACACCAACTATGACGGCTCTTTCCTCTTTTTGTACTACTTGTTTTTTCTCAATCAAGTTATTTCAGAATTTGAAGCAAATTTACAGAGAATTTAATCGCTACGCCATTTCTTCCTACATTTACCCGATCCAAAACAACCTTTCGATATCATGTTTAAACCTTTTTTACTGACAGGACTATTAATATCAACTATGGCAGTAGCCCAGGATAAGATGACACCCGAATTGCTATGGCAACTTGGACGGGTGAGTGGAGAGGCGTTGAGTGCTGACGGCAAAACCGTTATCTATGGCGTATCTCAGATCAATATGGCAGAGAACAAAAGCGAGAAGAACCTCTATGCGATCCCGCTGGCAGGCGGCGCCGCAAAGCAACTCACGCAAACACCCGGCGCAGAAGGAGATGTAGCCGTATTACCCGGCAACAAAATTGGTTTCTCCCTCAAAGGACAGTGGTATGAAATGAATGCCGATGGATCTGACCCGGTGCAAAAAACCAACGTGGACGGCGGAATGCAGAACATCCGCATTTCTCCCGACGGGAAGCATATTTTGTTTTCGAAAGAAGTAAAAATAAAGAAGATATCCGGCAGCGACCACTACGCGGATCTTCCGAAATCCAATGTGCAGATCTACGATAACCTGAACTACCGCCACTGGGATACCTGGGAAGATGGCAATTTCTCCCACGTTTTTTATGCCACTTACAATAATGGCGAAGTAGGCACGCCCGTAGATATTATGGCGGAAGAACCACACGATTGCCCGCAAATGCCCTCCGGTGGCCCTGAAGATATGATCTGGAGCCACGACGGGAAAAGTGTAATTTATGTTTGTAAGAAAAAATTCGGAAAAGATTACGCCATCAGCACCAATACGGATATCTACGAATATAACCTGGATACCAAAGCCACCCGCAATCTCTCCGAAGGAATGATGGGCTACGATGTGGCGCCCACCTTCAGCCACGACGGCAAATACCTCACCTGGTTAAGCATGGCCCGCGATGGCTATGAAGCAGATAAAAATGATGTAATCATCATGGATCGCGCTACCGGCGTTATCACCAACCTTACCAAGGGCTGGGATGGCACCGCTGCTTCTTCCCGCTTCAGCAACGACGGTAAAAAGATATATTTCCTGGCCGTAATAAAAGGCACAGAACAGCTGCTGGAAATTGCCCTGCAGAAAAATATCGCCCAAACAACGGAAAAGCATATACGCCAGGTAACCACCGGCGACTTCGATATCAACGATATGCTGGCACAATCCGGTAACACCCTGGTTGTGTCCCGCACAGATATGAACCATGCAGCGGAACTGTTTACTGTGGACCTGCAGAAAGGCGCCGTTACCCCGCTTACCAGCGTAAACAAAGCCGCTTACGATAAAATAGGCATGTGCAAAATTGAAAAGCGCTGGGTAAAAACCACGGACGGTAAGGATATGCTTACCTGGGTGATCTTCCCGCCGGATTTTGATCCTGCTAAAAAATATCCGACCCTGCTGTATTGCCAGGGCGGACCGCAATCGGCCGTATCGCAGTTTTACTCCTACCGCTGGAATTTCCAGCTGATGGCATCCCAGGGTTACATCGTGGTGGCCCCCAACAGAAGAGGGATGCCGGGTCACGGCGTAGAATGGAATGCGTCTATCAGCAAGGACTGGGGCGGGCAACCGATCAAAGATTACCTGAGCGCTATTGATGATGTGAGCAAGGAAAGTTATGTGGACAAAGCCCGATTAGGCGCTGTAGGCGCCAGTTACGGCGGCTACTCCGTATACATGCTGGCAGGGGTACACGAAAACCGCTTCAAAAGCTTTATCGCCCACGATGGCTTATTCGACCTGAAAAGCTGGTACGGTACTACCGAAGAACTGTGGTTTGCCAACTGGGATATCGGCGCTTACTGGGACCCCGCCAATGCCAATGGCTACAAACATTTCAACCCAAGTGAATACGCCAATAAATGGAATACACCTATTCTGATCATCCAGGGTGGTATCGACTTCCGCGTTCCTATTGAACAGGGCCTGCAGGCCTTCCAGCTGGCGCAGCTGAAAGGCATTAAAAGCAAGCTGCTGTACTTCCCGGAAGAAAACCACTGGGTGCTGAAACCGCAGAACGCCATCGTATGGCAGCGCGAGTTCTTCAACTGGCTGAAAGAAACCCTGTAAATCACTTATTAACCATATTATCATGGCTGCTTTATTACTGGATATTCAGGATGGTATTGCCACCATCACGTTAAACAGGCCTGAAGTATACAATGCGTTTAATGATCCGCTCAGCTATGAGCTACAGGACGCATTAAAGAAAGCAGAAAAAGATCCGGCAGTGAGGGTGGTAGTGTTAACAGGCGCCGGCAAGGCTTTCAGCAGTGGACAGGACCTCAAGGCTTCTATGGAGTCGGGAAAGCGCGACCTGAGCGAATCGCTGCGCAAACGCTATAACCCGATTATACGCGCTATCCGCAATATGCCCAAGCCGGTTATCTGCCGGCTTAATGGCGTGGCGGCCGGCGCCGGATGTTCCATTGCACTGGCCTGCGATGTGATCATTGCCAGCGAGGAAGCTACTATGATAGAAATTTTTGTAAACATCGCCCTGGTACTGGATTCCGGCTCCTCGTATTTCCTGCCCCGTACCGTGGGCTACCACCGGGCGTTTGAACTGGCCACCAAAGCCAGTAAAATCAGCGCGGCGGAAGCATTAAAACTGGGCCTGGTAAATAAAGTGGTGCCTGCTGCCGAACTGGATGCCGCCGTACAGGCGGAAACCGCTTACTACGCTGCCGCACCTACGAAAGCCATTGCACTCATGAAAAAAATGCTCACCAAAGGCATGACGGAAAACCTCGATGAAGTACTCGAGTATGAAGCATATTGCCAGGAAATTGCCGGCAACTCTGCCGATAACGCGGAGGGGATCCAGGCTTTCCTTGAAAAAAGAAAACCTGTATTCAAAGGTGAGTAACCGGTAAAAGATAAGAGATCGCTCTGATTATCTCCCAATAAAAAACGGCCCAGGTGTTAAACCCAGGCCGTTTTCTTTATATAAAAGCCCGGAGGCTGTTACAATCCGCTTAAACAAATACCGATCTGGTAAGGTCTGATATCCAGGTTATTGCTGGCGTTGTCTTTCAGCATTGGATTCAGGGAATATGCGCCAAACAAGGCAAAGTTACCATAACCTACGCGGGCAGTTGCCGCAAAGCGCCATGGGTTAAAGAATCCCCTGTTGGCATCTTTATCAATATCCTTGCTGCCATTGGCGCCGGTATATTTTACTTTGGTATGAGCATCCACCAGGGCGCCTACTTTTACACCAATTGCCGCTTTGAAGCCTTTATTGGCGTTGTCCGGCACACTGCGATACCTTAATTCAATAGGAATTTCCAGGTAAGTGGTCGCTACTTTATTCTTTTTAGCCGAAGAAGTAGGGAAAGATACCTGGTTAGGATTCAGCTTTCCCTGGATATCCATCGTATGATCTTTCAGGTAAACACCGCTGGTGCTGATACCTAACCCTGCTGCCATACTCAGTTTGGATTTCTTGAACGGGAAGTCGTACATCAGGGCAATATTAAAACCCCTGTTAAGGCCGCTCTTAATACTGTCAGGCGCACCCGCCCAGCCATCGTATGACAACTGTACCATTAAAAAGTCGTTGGAATGGGTAACCTTATTAACCGCCTTATTCATCGGTGAGCCACCATCCTGTGCAAAAACTCCAATAGAAACAGCTATCAGACCCAGGGTAAAAATTATTTTCTTCATATAATATACATACTTAGGAAAAAGAATATTAGGCAAATATAATGGAATGATTGTAAAGACAATCCGTTAAAGTATTGCTAAAACATTCACCCGGTCCTACATTCGCACGCCGAAAGTAACAGAAAAAGAAATATTGACCACCATAATCTTTTCCTGGTCCATACGTTGGATTGAACAAGATGAACAACAATATTGCCGCAAAATATCCTATTTTGAATAAATAATCCATCACCAACCTCATAACCCCTGCCAATGCTATTAAAGAGCCGTTGAAAAACTTCGCATGAAAAAAATTGTGAATACAGTGCTGGTACTTATCCTGGCAGTATTTATGGCGCTCATGGGCTTTGTTTATTATGCCTGGATCGTTAAAAACAGGAGCAGGAGCGCAGCTGAAGACATAATACAAACCAACCTGCTGATAGATAAGGTAAGATCCGTAGCCATGCTGGATAACAACTATACCAACAGCATCCGCGACATGCTGCTGAGGGGACAATCCACCATACCCGCCGCCAATTATGCCCTGCCAGACAGCATGCTGCACATCCTGAAGTCTGTTGCCGCCAGCATGCCCGGTGATACGCTCTCTCAAAAAATACTGGATAATTTCAGTACCCTTCTCCAACAAAAAATCAGTTATCATCAACGGATACTGGCAATAGCAGCCACTCAACCAGCACTGGCCAGGCAACTGATAACCGCCCCTGAAAACGCCCGGTTCCGGGAAAACGTAAGAGCCGCCGTGAATAGTTTCCTGCAGGAAAACCGGCGGAAACTGATTGTACGGATCGATAAAGACAATCGCTATACCCTGTACTCCTTCTGGACTACCATTATCATCAGCCTGTTCACCCTGGTGCTGCTGCTGGGCGAATCGCGGTACTTATACCGGATGTTCAGGAAACTGAAGCAGAAAACCAACCAGCTGCATAAACGGGAACAATCCTTCCTGCGACTGGCGGAAGAAACAGAACTAATCCTCTATAAAGCCCGGCTGGATGGCACCTTCACTTACGTAAGCAAAGGGGCCACCGAAATGACCGGCTACAGCAATACAGAACTGGTAGGCAAACATTACTCCCTGTTCCTGGAAGAAGATACCTGGAAACGGCTCGAAGCTTTTTACACCAACCAGGTGAAAACAAGCGACGACTATACCTCCCAGGAATTTGAAATCATTACCAAATCAGGCGCAAAAAAATGGGTGGAACAAATGGTCGCACTGGTGTATGACGAAGATGGCCGCGTAAAGGAATTTCAATGCGTTGTAAGGGATATTGATAAGAAAAAAAGGAACGAAGACCAGGTAATGTATCTCCAGGAACGGTTGGACGCTATCCTCGACTTTATGCCATCCATGATGTTCATAAAAGATATGCCAGGGAAATACCTGCTCGTAAATAACCGGTTTACCGAAATACACGGCGCAGATAAAAAAAATATTATCGGCAAAACAGATGCAGAGCTGCCATACGACTGGGTGCAACGCTATACCAGCCTGGATCGCGAGGTAAGAGCAACAGGCGCCAGGATAAAATCAGAACAGACCTTTGCCGTGAACGATAAGACCTATCACTTTCTCATTACTAAATTCCCTCTCCGGAATGCAGAAGGTGAAATGATCGGTATCTGCGGCATAGGACAGGACTTCACCGAAAAAAACAACTATATCGCTGCCATTGAAAATGCAAACAACCTTGCACAGGAGGCCGTCAGCGCGCAGGAAATGTTCCTCGCCAATATGAGCCACGAAATTCGTACCCCCATGAACGGTATCATCGGCATGACCAACCTCCTGATGCAGCAAAGCCAGTTATCTACCATACAAATGGAGTATACCGGCGCCATCAAAACATCCGCCAACCGCCTGCTGGTGATCATCAACGAAATCCTCGACTTCTCAAAAATAAAAGCCGGCAAACTATTGCTCCTACATGAACCGATGGATATTTACGAAGTAATAGACAATGCCCTCTTTCCCCTGAAACTACAGGCACAACAAAAGGAACTATTGTTTTTTGATGAGATAGATACCGCCATACCACCCTGTCTTTTAGGAGATGAAGTGCGTCTTAACCAGATCCTGACCAACCTCGTGGAAAACGCTATTAAATTTACTCCCGCCGGAAAGGTAACCGTGAAAGTATCCCTGGTGGAGGAAGATAAAGAACAATCCACACTCCGGCTGGGCTTTGAAATAACGGATACCGGCATAGGCATAGATCCGGAACAACATGAACTGATCTTTAAAAGCTTCTCCCAAACACATGCAAACAATGCCCGCAAATTTGGCGGTACCGGCCTGGGATTAGCCATCACCAAAGAACTCATTACCCTTCAACATGGATTCATCCGGGTAAACAGCCATCTGAATGAAGGTGCTACTTTCTATTTTGAACTGCCGTTCACCCGCAATAACAAAGCAATGACCAGTAAAAATGAAAAAGGCCCCCTGCACCAGGCGGAAAAACCACTGCAGGGAAAAACGATATTGGTGGTAGAAGACGACGACATCAATCAACAGGTGGTATTTCATACGCTGCGGAATGCCGGCGCCAGAACAGACGTGGTTAACAGCGGGAAATCGGCCCTTGAAATGCTGGACTGCAAAACGTACGATTGCATCATTATGGATATACAGATGCCGGGAATGGATGGCTACCAGACCACTCAGGCCATCCGCCGGAAAGGCATCCGGACTTATATGATTGCCATGACTGCCTCCGCACTGAAAGGAGAAAAGGAACGCTGCCTGGCCGCCGGGATGAACGAATATGTGTCCAAACCATTTGACCGCTCAGACCTGTTTCAGAAAATATTGAAAGGACTCGGGGAACAAGTGCCGGAATCAGCCACTGACAAAGAAAAAACCACTGAAATGCCCAACAGCGAACTAAACTTATCCGCCGCATACGGCATGATGTCCGGCGAAAAAGAACATGTAAAAATAATGCTGGAGGAACTGCTCGACAGCATCCCGCAAAAGCTTTCAGAGATGCACCAGCTGCTGGCAGAAAAAAACTGGCAACCACTTTATATGCTGGCGCACCAGATGAAATTTAACCTGAACATGGTTGGCATGCAATACGCATCAGATATAGCCTTATCTGTTGAGAGAGATGCCCGGCTGGAGGAAAACCTCGACAGTATTCCCGCCAGGCTGGAGGAACTTACTAACTTCTATTACCAACATGTGCCCCTGGTAAAAGCGCATATTGAGCAACCCTGACAGCACTATGCTTCCGGTAAAGTGAAATAAAACTGGCTGCCTTTCCCTTCCTCGCTATTTACGCCAATAATACCGCCCTGGGCTTCGATAAACTCCTTTGAAATGGCCAGTCCGAGGCCGTTTCCCTGGCCTTTCATCCCAGGCACCTGGAAAAATCTTTCAAAAATTTTACCCCGGAAAGCTTCCGGGATACCTTTCCCGTAGTCCTGTACCACAAACGATACCATCTCTGTTCCGGTAGGCGTTACCGTTAGTTTTATGGCAGCACCATGAGCAGAGTAGCGGATTGCATTGGTTAAGAGGTTCACCAGCACCCAGGCGGTTTTCTCCACGTCTGCCAATACTTTTGGCAAGGTGTCCGGCACCTGTGTGCGGATAGTGATTTCGCGTTGGGCAGCCTGTTTCTGCACCGTATCCATGGCGTATTGTACAATACTCATAGCAGTAACCGGTTGCGGCTGTAATTGTATATTGCCGCTTTCTACCTGCGACAGATCCAGCAATTCACTCACAATTTTTATCATGCGCCGGTTGTCCTGTTTCAGGCTGTCGACCAGTTCTTTTTGTTCAGCACTAAGTACCCCTGTCCGTTCATCTTCCAGCAGTTTAATACTGAAATCAGAGGCCGCCAGCGGCGTTTTCAGCTCATGGGAAATGGTGGCAATAAAATGTGTTTTGGCAATATCCTGTTCTTTGAAAGTGGTAATATTCCGGAGGATCACTACATAGCCTATACGATTTTCCTCATGCCTGATATTTGTTGTTTCCCGCGTGAAGAAACATTCTTTTCCATCCACCACTATTTTTAGCGGCGCATTTTCCTTTGTATTCACGAGGAAACGCAGCAGGTCGTTGCGTTTGGATATTTCTTCCGCCGGCTGCCCGATCAGATCCTTCTCGGGTATGTTCAGCAATTGCAGGGCAGGGGTGTTGGCAAACAGGATCACATTATTTACATCAAAACCAATGGTGGCATCTTTCAGGCTGCTGATCACGGCTTCCGCGCGTTGCTTTTCAAATACAATGCGCGCCAGGTTACTGTGCTCGTATTCATCCAGCCGCTGGGCCATGGTATTGAAGGCTGTAGCCAGGTCGCCAAACTCGTCGCCGGATTTAAAGTAGAGTCTTTTGCCGTATTGTTTATTGGCAATGTCTTTAATCCCTTGGGTAAGCGCACCAATAGGATTGGCAATGTACCCGGGAAAATTATACACAAAAGTAAAGCCCAGTACAAAGCAAAGCCCGCTGATGATGGCAATGTAAAGCAGTGCATTGTCTGCGGTTTTCTTTACCCTTTCATTTTTTCCTACGATAGCCGCCATATTGAGATCCATGATGGTGTAGATATTTTTCTTTATGGCGCCTGTTTCTACTGTGGAATCTTTTTGCAATAGTTCAAAAATGCGGGTTACTGCTGCCGTTGCATCTTTCTCGCCTCTTTCTGTTACGTTGGCCTGTTGCTTTTTGAGATTATCGGAAAAAGTTTGTGTCGCAGCAGCACGATGAACCGGCAGATCTTCCAAAGCTACCAGCATATTTTTCGAATACTCCAGTGATTCATAGTTATCCTTGAGAATAAACTTCGCCTTTTCGTTCAGGCGGTTCAGATAGTAATAGCCCAGTATGCTCACCACCAGCAGCATGATGTACAGGAACAATACCCCAAGCGTAATCTTTGTTTTTAATCTGAACGTATTCATGATAATATGATAATGTCGATATCGTTGGAAGAAAGCGTTTTCAACAACTGGTTAAACAGATTGGTGCGCAAAATGATACGAAAAAGACTGATATGCGGTTTTCCCATACAAATAGTGGTAACATGTTTTTCCAATGCAATGTTAATGATAGCTTCCGATACATTAGCGTTATGTTCCTGGATAACTTCCGCACCGAGTTCTGTAGCCAGTTTCAGGTTATTAATAAGATGACGTTGGGCAGCGAGCGCGATTTTGTCGGCACTTTCGCCAGGGGTTTGCACATACAATACAAACCAATCGGCGTGATAATAGGCCGCCAGCCGCGCTGTTTTCCGTATTACTTTCCGGGCCACTTCATCGTTGGTAGAAATGCATGCCAGGAAGCTTTCATGGCGCATCTGTAAGTTACGCGGGATCTGGATCTCTACTTTCCGCTCCACCTGCGTGGTTACTTCTTTCAGTGCCAGCTCACGTAGTTGCAGGATTTTATCTGCCTGAAAAAAATTGCCCAGGGCGCTCTCCACTTTAGAGCGATCATAAATTTTACCTTCTTTCAAACGGGTGATCAACTCATCGGCGGTGAGGTCGATGTTCACCACTTCATCGGCCATTTGCAGCACCAGATCAGGAACGCGCTCCTGTACTTCCACACCGGTTATGGATTTCACCTCCTGGTTAATGCTTTCGATGTGTTGTATGTTCACGGCAGAAATAACATTGATCCCTGCATTCAGGAGGTCCACCACATCCTGCCAGCGCTTTTCATTTTTGGAGCCGGGGATATTGCTGTGTGCCAGTTCATCCACCACTACCCAGTCGGGCGACAGGAGCAGGATGGTGGAAAGATCCATTTCTTCCAGCATTTTCCCTTTGTAAAATACCTGCCTGCGGGGAATTTGCGGTAATCCATCCAGCAGGGCATGCGTTTCCGCACGCCCATGTGTTTCGATGTAACCAATCTGGATATTCACCCCATTTCTTAACATGTCATGCGCTTCCTGCAACATACGGTACGTTTTTCCTACGCCGGCGCTCATACCGATGTAGATCTTAAACTTCCCCCTGCCGGCGCGGTTAGCCAGGTTAAGAAATTGCTGTACGGAGTGTTCTTTATCTGTCATTATTTATTTAGTTAGAACCATACGGCCAGTGATGCGGTAATCGCTGTATTCGTGTTCTTCAATTCTGTTCCTTTTATAAATGTGTTGTCTTTTCCGTTAAACGTTCTGCCTTCCAGCCGGAACATCACGTTATTCACCGGGGTAAAATCCAGGTTAAGTGAATAGCCGGTGGTTTGGAAGCCATCCGGTGTACCGGTGCTGATGATAACGCCGTTCTTATCATTATACTGCTCTACGCGTCCCGCCATCGCAAATTTATCTGTAAAGGCGTACCGGGCAATTACAACAGGACTGTACCAGCTATTGAAGTTGGATGATCCTTTAGTTTTTTGCTGTAATCCATAGTCGAATCCTGCGATGACACTGAATTTATCCGTTATGCTAAAGGTACCATAAACATTATTAAAGTAGCGCATCTGGCGTACACTATCCGGGAGATCATTACCGATATAAGTGCTCCAGTTGAGCAATATTTTTGTTGTTGGCTTAAAGGTGATTTGTGTACCAAAAGCAGGGGTTTGGTTGCCATCCACTTTTTTAATCCTTTGCCATCCGTTCAGGTACATAGCGGCAAACGACCATTTGTCGTTGGGCGTCCAGGTTACTTTGGCGCCGGCTTCATAATAGGGGGAGTTCTCTGCGAGGATGCTCCGGGTAAGCGTAGGGCAATCTTTTCCGATGGCGCTTTCAAAACCGATGTGTGCGGGCATTACTCCTGCATCGATCCAAACGTTCTTGCCTATACGGATACCGACGTTTGCCTCGTATACATACTGCATCAGGGTGGGTTCTGCTGCCAGGTTGTATTGGGGATAGGTGCCGGCCATCAGCCCTACGTTGGCACGGATACGGTCCGATGTGTAGTTAACTTTTACCATCGCCAGGTTGAGGTTTAATTCATTGTGGCGATTGTAGTTATACAGGAACCCAGGCTTAGTATGATTGGCCGGGTTGTTCAGGTCGTAACTGTAATATGCCTCTGCATAGCCGGAAAAGGTTACTTTTCCTTTCTCTTTCTCTTGTGCCGGTGCGTCCTGCGCAAACATAGTAATAGCAACTGCCAGAGCGCCGGCCAGTAATAAAAGTTTCTTCATTTTAAATATATAGGTTCGTGTTGGTAGATCACTGGTAACCTGCTGCGACAGGCCACCAGTTAAAAGGTTGTTCACAGGACATTCAGAGGTAAGGAATAATAGAACTGCGCGCTACTTCATATCGTCGAGCGCTATGTTTAATTTTAACACATTAACAGTAGATAGTCCAAACAGTCCCATCAAGGGGCCTTTGGTATTGGCATCGATCAGTTGTTGCAGTTTGTCCGCAGGAATGCCTCTTAGTTTCGCCACACGCGGCACTTGTACATAAGCCGCAGCGGGAGTGAGGTGCGGGTCTAAACCGCTGGCAGAAGCGGTGACCAGTTCTGCGGGGATGTTTTCTTTTTTTACATCCGGGTTGTGTACCATGAAAGAATCAATTCTTTCCTGTACCGTTTTCAGGTAATCCGGGTTACCCGCTGCTTTATTGGACCCACCGGAACCGGCGGCATTATAATCAACCGTAGAAGGACGGGGCTGGAAATACTTATCATCACTGAATTTCTGCGCAATGTTTTCATAGCCCACTACTTTTCCGTTATGCATTACTTTGATACCATCGCCTTTTCCGGGAGCCATTTTAGCCACGCCGGCAATGAACAGCGGATATATTCCTCCCAATAATACCACCAGTAACAGTGTGAGTTTTACAGAAGGCCAAAGATATTTTTTCATCTCTTTAAAAATTTATCAGTTTACAATTACATAAAAAGCGCTATCAGCATATCAATCAGTTTGATACCGATGAAAGGCGCTACAATACCGCCAACACCGTAGATCAGCAGGTTGCGGCGAAGCAATGCGCTGGCGCCGATAGGCTTATAGGCCACGCCGCGAAGGGCCAGCGGTATCAGCATCGGGATAATGATGGCGTTGAAAATAACCGCACTCAGGATCGCTGTTTCGGGGCTGTGCAGTTTCATGATGTTGATGCCCTGCAAGGCTGGTATGGAAGCCACAAACAGCGCGGGCACAATAGCAAAATATTTTGCCACGTCGTTGGCGATGGAGAAAGTGGTAAGGGTACCGCGCGTCATTAACAGCTGCTTCCCGATTTCCACAATTTCAATCAGCTTGGTAGGGTCATTATCGAGATCCACCATGTTACCGGCCTCTTTTGCAGCCTGGGTACCGCTATTCATGGCCACGCCTACATCTGCCTGTGCCAGGGCGGGCGCATCGTTGGTACCATCGCCCATCATGGCTACGAGGCGGCCCTCGTTTTGCTCTTTGCGGATATAGCTCATTTTATCTTCCGGTTTGGCTTCGGCGATGAAGTCGTCCACACCGGCTTTGGTGGCAATATATTTAGCTGTAAGCGGGTTATCACCGGTTACCATCACCGTTTTCACGCCCATTTTACGCAGGCGGTCGAAACGCTCGCTGATACCTGGCTTAATAATATCCTGCAATTCAATAACGCCCTGCACCTTGCTGTTGAGCGCTACTACCAGCGGCGTACCGCCGTCGTTGGAAATAGATTCTACTTTTGCGAGTGTTTCCGCGGGGAAAGAAAATCCTTCTTTTTCAGCGAGCCGCCTGATGGCATCATAGGCGCCTTTGCGGATACGGCTACCATCGGGTAGATCGATGCCGCTGCTGCGGGTTTCCGCGGTGAACTTCACCAGGCTGGCGCCACTCACCGATAATTTACTCACCACATCTTTGCCCGCCAGTTCCACGATGGATTTACCTTCCGGTGTTTCATCCGATAAAGAGCTGAGTGCGCAGAGGCGGATAAAATCCGCCGTGGGTATACCATTGGTAGCGTAGAAGTTAGTGGCCTTGCGGTTACCGATGGTGATGGTACCGGTTTTATCCAGCAACAGCACATCAATATCGCCGGCAGTTTCCACGGCTTTCCCTGATTTGGTGATTACGTTGGCCCGCAGGGCGCGGTCCATTCCCGCAATACCGATAGCCGATAATAAACCACCGATGGTAGTAGGGATGAGGCATACAAACAGGGAGATGAAGGCCGCAATGGTGATCGGTGTTTGTGCGTAGTCGGCAAATGGTTTCAGCGTTACGCATACAATGATAAATACCAGGGTGAAGCTGGCCAGCAGGATGGTGAGCGCAATTTCATTCGGTGTTTTCTGCCTGCTGGCGCCTTCTACGAGGGCTATCATTTTATCCAGGAAAGATTCACCGGGCTCAGTGCTTACCCGTACTTTAATATGATCGGACAATACCTTGGTACCGCCTACCACACTGGATTTATCACCGCCGGCTTCCCGGATAACCGGTGCACTTTCACCGGTGATGGCAGATTCGTCGATGCTGGCCAGGCCCTGTACTATTTCGCCATCGGCAGGAATAATATCGCCTGGCTCACATACGAAGATGTCGCCTTTACGCAGGGAAGAAGAGGATACGATTTTGATTTCGTTGGTAAAGATTTCACCTACCAACTCTACTTTCTTTGCTGGTGTTTCTTCTCTTGTTTTACGTAAACTTTCGGCCTGTGCTTTACCACGCGCTTCCGCAATGGCTTCGGCGAAGTTGGCAAACAACACGGTAAGGAAGAGTACTATAAAGATGGCGACATTATACGCCGCACTGCCCTGTTCCTTATTGCCGGTAAAGAGTGCATACAGCGCTACTATCAGCATTACGGCAGTACCTATTTCCACGGTGAACATCACCGGGTTTTTGATCATTAATTTCGGATTCAGTTTTACGAAAGACTGCTTCAGGCTCTCCATCACCAATTCTTTCGGAAACAATTTATTATCATGCTTCATGGTAGTCAGTCATTAAAAAAATTACAGGGAAAAATACTCTGCGATCGGACCCAGTGCCAGCGCCGGGAAATAAGACAAGGCAGTAAGGATCACGATCACCGCGAAGGTCATGGCGCCAAAAGTGAGTGAATCTGTTTTCAACGTACCGGCGGATTCAGGTATATATTTTTTCGAAGCCATCAAACCTGCAATGGCCACTGGTCCTATGATAGGCAGGAATCTGCCGAGGATCAGTATAAAGCCGGTAGATACATTCCAGAAAACGTTTCCATCTCCCAAACCTTCAAAACCGGAACCGTTGTTAGCATTGGCAGAAGTATATTCGTACAGCATTTCGGAGAAGCCGTGATAGCCGGGGTTATTTAACCAGGCCGATGGCTTCACTGCCCAGTTGGCATCCGGATGGTGCGACAATACCCATGATGATAAAGCAGTGCCCGCCAGTATCAGGAACGGCGACAACAGCGTAATAATAGCGGCGATCTTTACTTCCCGCGCTTCCAGCTTATGCCCCATAAATTCAGGCGTACGGCCTACCATAAGTCCGGATATAAACACCGCGATAACAATAAAGATGTAATAGTTGAGGATCCCCACGCCACAACCGCCATAGAAGCAGTTCAGCATCATGCCCAGCAGTTGCATTAAACCTGTCATAGGCATGGTGCTATCGTGCCAGCCGCATACGGAACCAGTAGAAATAATAGTGGTTACTGTACTCCAGTACCCTGTGGCGGCGGCTCCAAACCGCACCTCCTTTCCTTCCATAGTCCCGGTAGCCTGCTGGATACCCATGTGGGCAATGGCAGGATTACCAGCCATTTCCTGCTGCATGGAAGGAATCAGCAGGCATATCATACCGATGGTCATGATCCCGAAGATGACCATCGCAAATTTTTTCCGTTGAATAAACATCCCCAGTGCAAATACCATTGCGATGGGAATGAGTACCTGCGCCACCATTTCTGTCATCCAGGTAACGTAGTTGGGATTTTCCAGGGGGTGTGCGGAGTTGGCGCCAAACCATCCACCACCATTGGTGCCGAGGTGCTTGATCGCCACAAACCCTGCTACCGGGCCATGAGACACATTCACTGTGTCGCCCTGCATAGTAACAATAGCCTCTTTGCCGGCGTAACTGGCAGGCATGCCATTGAAAACAAAGATCAGTGCAATTACGATGCTTATTGGCAGCAGGATGCGGGTGATTGTTTTCAAGAAAATATCCCAGAAGTTCCCCAGCTTAGTGGTTGTTTTTTCTTTCATGGCTTTGAACACCACGATCAGCGCTGCAATACCGGTAGCGGCGCTCACAAACTGCAGGAAGGCCAGTACAAATAATTGGGTGAAATAAGTAACGCCTGTTTCACCGGAATAGTGCTGCAGGTTACAGTTTACCACGAAGCTGATGGCGGTATTAAACGCCAGGTCGGCCGACTGGCCGGGGTTTCCATCCGGGTTCAGTGGCAGCTTGTCCTGGAAAAACAGCGCAAAAAAGGCATATACAAACCATACCAGATTGATGGTCAGTAATGCCTTCAAATGCTCTTTCCAGTTCATTTCCTCATTAGGATTGATACCGGAAATTTTAAAAAAGAGGCGTTCCAGCGGCGCCATAAAATCGGACCAGGTACGATCGCCCCTGAATACCTTAACAATGTACCTCGACAAGGGCCAGGCCAATAAAAGCGTGATGCCGTAGGTGGCGATTACGCCTAAGATTTCTGTTGTCATTTAAATAAGCTTTTTTGCGTATAGGCGTGGGAGTAATATCTCCAATCAGAATTTTTCAGGTTTTAACAGTACATAGATCATGTAGCCGAAAACGAAAAGTGACAAAACAAATAATGCAGTCATGATAACAAGTGTTTTAGTTAGATCTTTTCGAAATAGTCGACCGATTTAAAGAATACGGCGAAGCAGGCCAATCCTGCCAGCACCAGGAGAATAGTCATCATCATAAAAGTGTTTAAATAGCTATAGTTTGTAAATGCTGAATCCTTACGTTCTTCAGTGATATAGGAAGCAGTTCCTTATGCTTTCCGCAGAGCAGGGGAGAGAGGGTATACATAAACGCGCTTTCGATGGCGTTACGCAGGGCATTGCTTCCATTGTGATACAATACAGCGGCCACGTTAAAACAACGTTTCACCTCATGAAGTTGCTCACTCCGGATCATCCTGCCGGTATAATCAGCAAAAGTGTGGATCACCTTACTGATGGAACTCTTTGCAGGTTGATGCTGTTCTGCGGGAAATGTTAACCCCGGAATCTGTAAACCTATCAGTTGAGAGATTTTTGAATCTGGTAGCATATGAATCAATTGTTTTGATACAAATGAGGTAATGCCAGCGGAGTGCCATCATTGGGAATGAATGCTTCAAAAGGGAATAAGCAGTTATTAATCAGGGTATTAAATAATTTTCAGGGGAGACAGGGAGAAGATATTCATTGGCCAAACCATGCAAAAATGGTAGGGTGTATGCAAAAATGAAAGAGTTTTGATATCTTTAATTTATATACCATATAACCCAATCCCTTACCTAAACCATGTGTATAAATGGATGAACTAAACGAAGAAGCTCCCAGAAATGGTTGTCATAATTGTTCCAACCCCGAAATAGAACCCGGATATCAAGCACCACTTTGCCGGGACTGCAGGAAAAAGTTGAGCCGTTACCCTGTACTAACCAGTGTAAAACTTGCCGCCGCAGGAGTACTTCTGCTTTTTTTAATTTCGGGCTATAACTTCCCAAAGTATTTTAAAGCAGGCGTTATCTATGAAAAGGCGATAAAAGCAGAAGCGACTCATCATTATGTAACGGAAAAAAGATTGTTAGAAAAGGTATTACAGCAGTTCCCCGACAATTTTGAGGCCTGTGAGCATTATATTATAGCCGCTTTCAATAATGTGGAATTAGAAGAAGCAGATAGTGTAATAAGGCTGGTAGCCGGCAGAAAGAATGACAACGTGGAGTTAATTGACAAGACAAACAACATTATAGCAGATTTTCGTTATTATATGATCGCGGATACTGCATTTGCTGCGTCCCTAAGCCGCATACCCATTGACTCGCCTTTGTATGAACAGACATTGGAGAAATATTGCAATAATCATCCTGAAGATGCCTGTGCAAACTATATCCTGGCTAAGCATGCATACAATAATGATAATTTCTCCCGGGCCGACAGTTTGCTTAATAAGCTGTTAAAAAGCAATCCCGATTTTCAAGTCGCTAAGATCATGCTCTCTCATAGCTACAGGAAAGAGAAAAAATTTGAAAAAGCACTGCAATTGTGTGAAGAGGTACTGCAACAAAATGCAGAATCTTACTATGCACTGGCCAGCTATGCAAAGATTTTGCTGGCGCAACAACGCAATAAAGAAGCGTTGCAAAGGGCGCAACAGGCTTATGAACTGAATCCGCATGAAGTAATGACATTAGGCACGTTGACGCTTGCCAATCATTTTAACGACAATATTAAAGAACGCGACCGGTTACTTAAAGTACTAGTATCCCTGCCAGGAAGCGATTCCAGCAGCATTGCTGATATAACCGGTATCATCAACGGTAAAATCAGTTATCGCTAATCATCTCTCTGATCTTAAAAAATAAAAATAATGTTTGTCCCAGGCATTCTTATTACCACGCTTACGTTTCCAGGTGTTGTTGTGCATGAATTTGCGCATCAGCTTTTTTGCCGGTTGTTTGGTGTTGCTATATTTGAAGTAAAATATTTCCAGGTGGACAATCCCGCTGGATATGTGATCCATGAAATACCGCGTAACCCATTACATCAGCTCATGATCAGCATAGGCCCATTCATTGTAAACAGTCTGCTGGGATTAATTATTGCATTCCCCGCAGCCATTCCGGTAATAACCTTCGAATCGGGTACCGTGTTCGATTATGTGCTGCTTTATCTCGGTATCAGTATTGCCATGCATGCTTTCCCAAGTATTGGCGATGCAAAAAGTATGTGGTCTATTTTATGGCATGGTGAAAGTACGCCGCTGTGGCTGAAAATCATTGCTGTACCGGTAGCTGGCATTATTCTGCTTGGTGCCCTGGGTTCCTTCTTTTGGCTGGATCTTGCTTACGGCATCTTCGTCGCCATTGGATTACCGAAGATCATCATAGCGCTTTGTGCATAAAAAAGGGAGCGATGCAACATCGCTCCCCTATAAATTTATTCCGTTCTAACTGAACAGGTACAATACATCTTCTTTCGTCAGCTTCTTCACAAAACCACTGTCGTCAGAAATAATTTCCTTCACCAGTGATTTCTTACGTTCCTGCAGCTGCAATATCTTTTCTTCCACGGTGTCTTTACAGATCATGCGGTAAGCGAAGATATTCTTCGTTTGCCCGATACGGTGGGTACGGTCAATGGCTTGTTGCTCTACTGCCGGGTTCCACCACGGATCTACAATATACACATAGTCGGCAGCAGTAAGGTTCAGCCCCACACCACCGGCTTTCAGTGAAATAAGGAACACGCGGCACTCATCGTTGTTCTGGAAGTTCTGAATAGCCTTTTCACGATCAACGGTGGAAGTGCTGCCATCAAAATATTCATAAGGTATTTTGAGATGCTGCATCCGGTCGCGGATCAATCCGAGCATGCCCAGGAATTGCGAGAAGATCAACACTTTGTGGTTGCCGATGTTTTCAGAAATTTCGCGGGTGAGTTCATGCAGCTTCACAGAATGGTTCGGATACTGTTCCGTATCATTCAGGATAGCCGGTGAATCGCAGATTTGCCGCAGCTTCATCAGGCCCTGCAGGATGGTGAGCTGAGAGCGTTCCATACCCTGATCTTCAATAACACCGAGGATCTTGGAGCGATAGGTATTCCTGTAGGCATCATAAATATGCCGTTGTTCCGCATCCATTTCGCAGAAAATTACAGTTTCTATTTTTTCCGGGAGATCTTTCGCTACCTGTTCTTTGGTACGGCGAAGGATAAACGGATAGATCAGCTTACGCAGATGTTCTTTTCTTTCTTCATCCTGGAATTTATCGATCGGCGTAGCAAATTCGTTACGGAAAAAGTCCACGCTGCCGAGCATTCCCGGGTTCAGGAAGTTCATCTGGGCATAAATATCGAAGGTATTATTCTGCATCGGAGTACCGCTCAGCGCCAGCCTGTTCTTTGTCTGGAGCAGTTGTGCGGCTTTGGTTACTTTCGACTGCGGATTTTTAATGGCCTGTGATTCATCGAGGATGACATAATCAAACTCCAGTTTCATCAGCAGTTGAATATCACTGCGAAGCGTACCGTAAGTGGTAATGATAGCATCAAATTTACCCAGCTCTTCAGACGATTTTAATCGTGCCGGCCCGTGATGGATATGATGCCTGATATCAGGTGTAAATTTCCTGATTTCATTTTCCCAGTTATAGATCAGCGTAGTAGGACAAACAATCAGCGCCATTGTTTTACCACCGTGCTTGTTCTTGTAATACTGCAGGAAGGTAAGCGCCTGGATGGTTTTACCCAACCCCATGTCATCCGCGAGGATACCACCCCATTTGATATCATCGAGATAGTTCAGCCATTGGAAACCGCTTTCCTGGTAGGGGCGCAGGGTGGCCTGCAGGTTTTCCGGCAGGGCAATATTGCGGATTTCATCAAACTGCAGCAGTTTCCGGCGCTTTTGTTCAAGTTCCAATACTACTGCTTCATCATCAATAAATTCATAGAGTTCATCAATGACACTGAAATTATATTTGCTGAGTTTGAGTCCTTTATCTTTTTCTTCCCCAACTTTGAAGAGCAGGGAATATTTGCGCAGCCATTCTTCCGGCAACAGGCCCAGGGAGCCATCTGCCAGCTGTACATAGTTCTGTTTGTTGGCCAGCGCATTTTTAATATCCTTGATACTTACTTTCTGATCACCATACAATACTTCAATCTGTGCATCAAACCAGTCGATGCCGGAGCTGATCTGTAAATTGGTAACCGGCTTATGCGAACTGAACTTAAAGTTGCGCAGGTTATCGAATCCGAACACCCGCACATTCATTTCTTTCAGTGCATCGAAGAACAGGAAGAACCAGTTATTTTTCAGCGCCTCTTTAGCACGCAGGTAAAAATAATTGTGGTTATCGTGTTGCGTGAAGTTGGTATGTAAGGTGCGGAGTTTATTTACAAAAGTTTCTTCGGCTTCTTTATTCCGGTGGATGATGAGTACTTTATTTCCTTCCTGCACCGTGATCTTGCTCTCATCGTTCCACTCCACTTCCTGGCCGCGGTAAGCAAATCCGGGTTGTATGATAAAAGTTTCGCCCAATTCTTTCAGGAATACCCGTGGCTCGGGCATTACATCTTTCAGTTCTGCCAGCAGTCCTTTATCGAACTGGATATCGTACTGACGGCTCAATGGCAGCAGGTAGTCTTTCAGGTAAGCGGGCCAGTCTTTGCTAGCGATGCGCAGCTGACCGTTTTGACGGAAGAGTTCCACGTGCAGGGCATCCTGCGGGCTTTCAAACAAATAGATCATCTGTTTGTGCAGGAACAGCAACGGGCTTTCCCATTCGTTTTCAGACACATTCACCAGTTCTCCTTCGATGGTCACGTAGCAGTTAATGTCTACATGCGTATCGCCGGTGTTGGTTTTAATGACCAGTTTGAGCCTGTCGGCGCCTATCTGCAGTTGTTGCAGGTTCTTTGTTTTAAACGCCTGCCGGTTGGGCAGTTCAAATACCAATCCATGTTCTGCCAGCTGCGGGAACAGTTTGGCGAGTTTAGGATGCAGGTATTCCAGCATCAGTTCTTTTGTTTCTGTGGGAAGTTCTTCTGCATTTTCGTGCGTTATATTTTCCCAGATACCGGCAAACGGAGAATTTTTGCTGAGAAATTTGCTGACTTCGCTGCCCTGTAATTTTCGTATAGGCGCTATCAGTTCCCGGTCTTTTTCCTTGAACTGGTAGAAGTCGACGTATTTGGTAAGATCCAGTTTGCTGGCCAGTGATACGAAGGCCGTTTGCTCTTCGTTAATTTCGCCGCTTACCAGGTCTATTTTGAAATAAGGGTATAATGTTTCGTTGGCGTTGAAAACCGCTGCCAGCCGTTGTGTAATGGTAATGGTCTCCTCCGGTGGCGGGGGGGCCGTAACCGGTTGCCTGCTGCCTGCGGCGGCGCCATCTACCCGTTTGATGGTGGGGTCCAGTACACGTAAAAACGGTTTGCCGTCCATATAGGAGAAGGCAAACTTTCCGTCCAGGTCGTCGGTAAGAGAATAGCCGTATAAGGATAGCAGCTTGTTCTTTTCTTTGTCCCAGTTGCGGAGGGTATCGAAATAAAACGGACCGTTTTTCTGCAGGAGTTGCAGGAAGAGGGCTGTTTTATGTACACACAGTGCATGTTCTGTTTCATCGCAGGTGCAATGCGTATCAAAAAACCGTTCTTCATTCCGTTGAATGATCAGCGGGAACTCTTCTCCATTGACTTTCAGCAGGGCTTCTACCTTTTCATCTTTGGCCAGGCTTATTTTGGCGGGATGTTTCTTGGCAATTTCCTCTGCTTCTGCCAGTATAGTACCGGAGGTAAGCAGTTTAATGGATTTGATATCGATAGACTTCATTTTAATCAGCGTATGCTGCTGATCAAACTGTGTGTCGAAGCTCTCGAAATGATTTTTGTCCAGCATTTCCTGGAGCTGGAACAGTGCTGCCGCCTCGTGCCGGCAGATGTCGCCCAGGTTGTAAGGGCATTGGCACCGGATGGACATACCGGTAGTTTCTCCATACTTATTGATGGAAACACGGTAATAATTGGCATGTGTGTCGCTCTTAACGCGGAAGGTAGCTGTTTTCAGCACCGGGTCTGCCTCGATGAGCTCAACGCCCCCGGCCGAAAAAATACGCTTCCCCCTGCGGATCACTTCATCAGTGCCGTTGTTGTAAACATATTTTAGCAAATGGGGTAGCGACATACTATACGTTGTTGCCCGCTTTTTATTATCAGCAAAAGGGTTACTAGATATATCAAAAAAACTTAACAGCTGATAAAAAGGCAATCCACAAAAGTAAGCAGAAAATTTCTAATAACCCGCGGGTCACTCATTAAGAACCCGTTAACCGCTCTCCGTTTACTATGGCGGTGTAACGCGTATTTTTCAACATAATTTTTTTTAAATATAGAAGCTTGTTTATCAAGCGTTTACCGGATACGTTTCAGATATCTTTCCAGTGAAAAGTCGACAGCCTCCCTGGCGCCGGTTTTAATATATTTTCCAAAAGCGCCATACATCGCATCATAGTTTAACGGTTTTATGGCGGCATGCAGGGTATTAATTTCGGTGGCAGATAAAGGAATATTATTCGGATAACTGTACATCACCGACACAGTTTTCCTGTCGGAAGATACCTGCACCACATCGCCCACAAGCAAACATCCCTTTCCGGCCGGGGAATACAACACATTGCCGCCGGCAAAATGACCACCGCATAATACCAACCGGATGCCGTCCCACAGCAGCAATTCATTGCCTGCCCATAATTTAATCACATCGTCGTGGCGCTGCAGCCATTGGGCGTCCAGTTGGTGCACATAAACGGGAATGTTGCCAAAAGCATGACTCCATTCCACGATGGTGGAGAAATAATGCGGATGGGAGAGGGCAATAGCCTTGATGCCACCCAGTTTCTCAATAATATTAATCGTAGAGGCGTCGAGGTTAGCTATGCAATCCCAGAGGATATTCCCGGATGGGGTAATCAATAAATGCGCCCGCTGCCCGATGGCAAAATCCGGCGTTGTGTAAATAGCATAAAGATCGGACGCCACCATTTCTATAATATTCCGGTGGGTTTGCCGCACCTGTTCCAGGGTCGTCCATGCTTGTCCGCCGGGATTTACATACTGCCGCTCATCTTCACAAATAGGACAGCATGCCGGCGCCTTTTCTGTGGCATCATATTGCACTCCGCAGGTGCTGCAGATATAGTGTGTCATATCATCCTCTTTAGAAAACAGAATATAGGATTTTTTAGTCAAAGCGAACAAGCCGGCATAACAGAACCATTTGTTTTTATTTCATGGATGCTCCAAGATTTAGTCCACCTGGCTGACCAGCCAATGAAACAAGGCCGGTAAAAAAAGTCCAATACAAAACACATTTTATCCATCGACTTCCCTGGTTCATCATCTTATTTTTGCATCACATTTTTAAACTCTTTTCTATGACAAACAACAACAAACTGGCATTTCTTATTCTTCGTATAGGCATTGGCGTATTATTCACAATTTTTGGTATTATGAAAATTGCCGGCGGCGCCGGTACCTGGGAATTTCTTGGCGGCACCCTGAAAATAATGGGTATTACTTTCTGGCCGGCGGTTTGGGGTATTCTGGCTACCATGGCTGAATTCCTTGGCGGCATTGCACTGATCACCGGCTTCTTTGTACGGCCGGCGGCAATTGCCTTACTACTTACCATGGTAGTGGCAACGCTGTTTAAAATTACCAGCGGCGCGCCCTTTGCCGAAATTTCCTATCCGCTGACGATGTTACTGGTAACCATATTTTTCACACTGAACAAAGGTATCGCCCCAAAGGAGTAGGAGTTTGTCTTGGCTCAGGATTACGCTGATTATACTGATTACTAAGATTTGACCATATTTGATTTTAAAATGATTAAGGGAGACATAAGCGGAAATATCCGCTTATGTCTCCCTTAATCATTTTAAAAATCCAAAGGATAAAATCCAAAAAATCAGTATAATCAGCGTAATCCTGAGAAAGACAAAATCCGCGCTCACCCTGCAATGAGTTCCCCGTCTCTGAACAGTGGCAACACGTTGGCGCCGTCTGCAGTAAGACAGTAGTGAATATCTTTTTCCAGACCGTACTGCGCGAGGCGTTTGTAGTGGGAGGCCTGTTTCATGAAGGTATAGATATCGTGTTTAGCGGAGTGGTAAAGTGTTTCCGCAGCAATGGCGGAGTCGCAGTTTACGTCAAAGTGCTCTTTAATGCGGCTTACCACGGCACCGGCAAACAAGGTATCTTCCATGTTTACACGGTCTTTCCAGGCAGCGCACCCGAGGATGACATTTTGGTTTTGCGCCACCAGGTAATCGCAAACAGCGCTGATGTTGGGGAAGGAACCGGTAATGATTTGTATGGCATCTTTAGCCATGTGGAGCAGCTTAGTACCGTTGGTGGTGGTGAGTACCAGTGTTTTATTTTCCACGAACTCGCGTGGATATTCAAAGGGAGAATTGCCGTATGCCAGTCCTTCTGCTATCCTGCCATCTCTTTCACCGGCGGTGATACCGCTGATCGCGCGGCCGATGTTCACACATTCCTCCACGCTGGCAACCGGTATTACCCGGGAAGCACCGTTGTACAGGGCGGTGCAGATGGTAGAGGTAGCGCGCAGTACATCTATGATAACTACGATGCTGTTTTTTACATCAAACAAATGTAATAATGCCGGAGATAAACATACTTCCAGGCTGGGTTTGTTGCTATCTGTCATTCAGTTATGTTTTGCTTTAATCAAGGATTACCCGCCACTTTTCGCTCTCTGCATAATCCTTAATGGTATTATTTCTTTCCTGCAGGAGCCTGGTCATATATTTTTGCAGGTAGAGCCGCTCAAATATTTTTCCGAACCAACCATAAGGGGCGCCAAAGTCCATAATATCAATCATCACCGTGGCATTCTCTATTGGTTTAAAGTAATGTTCATGATTCATATGGGTAAAGTCGCCGGCAGTCATCTCATCGGTAAAAAACTCGTTTTGACGCATGGCAGTGATTTTAGTGGTCAGTTCCCTCATTTTTCCCAGGTGCTTTGCTCTCCAGGTCACTGTTTCATTATAAGATATCAGGCCGTTGGTGCGGCCTTTTATCGCATCTTCCTGCCGGTGCGACATACTTCGCTTGTGCAGCGTAATGCTCCTGCTCAGGTCGTAGACCCGCTCCAGGGGAGCATAGATAACGGTAGTTAAATGAATAGTAGGCATAGATATGGTAATAAAATATAAAAATTCCGGTGCACCGAAAACTTTCCAGGCACCGAAATTAACAACTTTAACCGGCTATTCATACATATTCCTAGCTCAGGAAAGGCACTTTTACCACTTTTGCTTTCAGGGCCTTGTCTCTTACTGCAATAAAAATTTCTGTATCCTGTGCTGCAAAAGCCGTTTTCACATACCCGAGACCGATAGCCTTCTGCATAGAGGGCGATTGGGTACCCGAAGTTACGCGGCCAATTACATTACCTTCAGCATCCCTGATTTCGTAGTCGTGGCGGGGAATGCCTTTATCTACCATTTCAAAGCCTACCAGTTTTTTGGTAACGCCTTCTGCCTTTTGTTTTGCGAATAACTCGCTGGAGGTAAATGGTTTGGTGAATTTGGTAATCCAACCCAAACCTGCTTCCATTGGAGAAGTGGTATCGTCGATATCATTTCCGTAGAGGCAGAATCCCATTTCCAGGCGAAGTGTGTCACGTGCGCCCAAACCGATAGGCTTCAGACCTTTAGGAGTGCCTTCTGCGAAGATGGCATCCCAAATCTTATCGGCTGCTCCGTCGGTATCTTCAAAATAAATTTCGATGCCGCCTGCGCCGGTGTACCCGGTAGCGCTGATCACTACATTTGGTACGCCTGCAAAGGTTCCCTTGGTAAAGGTGTAGTACTTCATGTTCACCAGGTCGGTTTCTGTAAGCGGCTGGAGGATGCTGGTAGCATTGGGGCCCTGGATGGCGAGCAGGCAGGTTTTATCGGAAATGTTGTGCATTTCCACTCCTTTGGTGTTGAACCGGGAAATCCAGTTCCAGTCTTTTTCAATATTACTGGCGTTTACCACCAGCATGTATACTTTATTTTCTTCGATACAATAAACGAGCAGGTCATCTACGATACCGCCGTCGTTGTTTGGCAGGCAGCTGTACTGCGCTTTCCCGGCAGTGAGCTTGGAAGCGTCATTGCTGGTAACACGCTGAATCAGGTCCAGCGCATTTTCACCCTTTAAAATAAATTCGCCCATGTGGCTTACATCAAACACACCGGCGTTGGTACGTACCGCCTGATGCTCATCGTTAATACCAGTGTAGGAAATAGGCATGTTGTAACCCGCAAAGGCAGCCATTTTGGCGCCCAGCGCAATGTGTTTCTCTGTAAAAGGCGTGTTTTTCATACTTTGTTTTTAAAACGGGGCAAAAATAGCGATTTGGAAATTATGAACGGCCAACATAAAACGGCGTATGACTGTTTTAAGACGAAAGGCATACATTATAAATACTTAAAATACAATGATATAGTCAAAAGAATTAACTGCCGATGTGCTTTGGGCCGTCTGTAATTCGTAATTTTGCTGCAACACCCAAAACAGATTCGCTGTGAAAAAGAAGACCTGGCTGTTACCATTGGTAGTTGTAACCATACACGTTCATGCCCAGAAAAAGGAAGACCGCAAAACAATTGGTAACCTGCAAACACACATCAGTTACCTGAGCAGCGATAAGCTGGAAGGCCGCAGTACCGGTGCTCCTGGCGAACAGCTGGCAGCCGCCTATATCTCTGCGCAAATGCAGAAAATAGGATTGACGCCTATGGGCGAGGATGGTTTTTTACAGGCATTTACAGTTAAAGAAACCCGTGAACCGTCGGCAGACTGTCAGATGACCATTGGCGGAAACAAACTGGAATCAGGTAAACAATTTGTGCCACTGCCTTTCAGTGCCGGTAAATCGGCCAAAGGAGAAGCTATTCCGGGGGTGAACGAACCCGATAATATCTGGCTGATCAATGCAGCCGAACTGGATACCGACGGCCGGAAAAGCATGTCAGACCAGTATTTACAGCAAACACAGACTGCCGAAAAAGCCGGCGCCACCGGTGTGGTATTTTACAATGGCAAAGAAACAGCTCCCGAAGTAATGAAATGGCTGGCCGAACGTCCCAAAGCCGCCGGCATCCCGGCCGTATGGCTTAATGCCGACGTCAGCAAAAAACTGAGCGCTGACGACGCGGATGGATTTCCTATTCACATGCAGGTAGCCTTCAAAACTATAAAACGTAATGGCACCAACGTAATCGGCTATATCAACAATAAAGCTCCCAGAACCATCGTGATTGGCGCGCATTACGATTACCGCGGCTGGGAAACCACCGACAAAACGGAAGACAATGCCAGCGGTACCGCCGCCATGCTGGAAATAGCCCGCTTACTGAAAGGCTCCCGTCTTCATAACAACAATTATATTATTATCGCCTTTTCAGGGAAAGAACAGGGACTTTCCGGCTCTTCTTACTTTGCGTCCCACAGTACCGTAGATCTTTCGCAGGTGAACTACATGATTAATATGGATGGTATCGGCACCCTGAACCCGGGTACGGCATTACAGATCGGTGGCACCGGCACATCGCCCGGATGGTCGGCCATTGTTCAGGAAGCTGCCGGCAAAGAGCTGCCACTGGTATATGATTCCAGTGGTATCAGCAACTCCGATCATGCATCTTTCTACAAAAAAAATATACCGGTACTCTATTTCTGCAAAAATACTTCCGCAGATAAAGTGAACTACGATGGCACCCTGCATGTGCTGAAGCTGGTGTACAACATCATCGACAAAACAAATAACAGGGATAAACTCGCGTTCAGCAGCATCCAGTGAGGTGCCTGAATTAAGATCGCTTCAAAATTTGCAGGTTACATATAAGTGCGAAATGTATATTTTCGCATAAATACGTCATTCGTAAAATTTCAATTTATCCCTATAAATGGACGAGAAACTGGCGCTTATATACCGGTATTTCCAGCTGCTGGAGAGCTTTTCAGCAGATCCCGTTGAATTTGCCAGGATCTTTCATCCAAATATTATTCAGACTGAATATCCAAACCAGCTCTCGAATGAAATTAAACAACGGAACTTTGAGATCATGCTGGAAAGCATGGTCACCAATAAAATAATTTTGAAATCGCAGCACTTCAGCGTGCTGAAAGTAGTGGAATCAGGAAATACCCTGGTGGTAGAGGCCAAATGGACAGGGGAAATAGGCGTGGATGCCGGGCATTTCCGCCGGGGACAAATAATGAAAGCATTCATTTGCACCATCATAGAATTCCGCGACGGGAAAATTTACCGGCAACGCAACTATGATTGTTACGAACATTAAAGCTATGAGATTATGAAAAAAATATTATCACTACTGGGAGTTGCTTTGTTGCTGTTTGCGTGTAACCATACCCGTAACGATGAACGCACCACCGACAGATCGGCCTACGACGTTATCACCGAAAAATGCTACGTGTACCGCGAGTTCAAGCCGGCCTCCAACCCACTGACCGATTCCGTACTGCAATTGAGAAAAGAGCTGACTGATTACCTGGATCAGCACCAGTATAAAAGACATATGGCGGGAAAAGACAGTTTGCTTTTCCACCGCGAAAACGGCCAGGAAGTGATCATTGAGCTGCCCACCCCGCAGGATATCTGGGAACAAAGCACCATCATCGTTTTCGATCCACAGAAAAATCCTTTGTTCGTAAATTTACACAAAGGCACTGCCCAACTGGAACATTACATTCAAGCAAAATAATCAGATAAGAGTTTGCCGATCATACAAAACATCAGACTAACTGTAGATGCAGTGGTATTTGGATATATTCCCAAAGAAGGCATCGTGGTGCTGCTAATCAAGCGTACCATTGAGCCATACCTGCACAGCTGGGCGCTGCCCGGCGGCTTTGTGCTGGACGATGAAGCCCTGGAAACAGCCGTTACCCGTGAGCTGCTGACAGAAGCCGGCGTAAATATCAACTACCTCGAACAGCTGTATACTTTTGGTTTACCCGGCCGCGACCCGCGCGGAAGGGTAGTATCCATTGCTTACTTCGGACTCGTAAATCCCACCAATTTCAAACTGGCCGCCAGTTCCGATGCAGAAGACGCCAAATGGTTCAATATCAAAGACCTGCCCACACTGGCTTTTGATCACGCCGCCATTATTGATATTGCCGTACAACGCCTCCGCAACAAGATCCGTTACGAGCCTATCGGCTTTGAACTGCTGGATAATAAATTCCCTATCGCCGACCTGGAAAAACTTTACGAAACCCTGCTGGACCGGCCTATCGACCGCCGCAATTTCCAGAAGAAGATTAATCATCTCGGGATATTGATCGCCCATAACGAAAAACAGAAACAGGTATCGCAGGGCAGGCCCGCGAAGCTGTTCAGCTTTGATGAAGCCAGGTATTTTAAGCTGAAGAAAGAAGGAATGACGTTTGAAATATAAACCCGTCGCATCATACAGGCCGGTTAAAGATTGAACAGCCACGGCATGCCGGCAATCTTCCACATGCCATTTTCCCTGCAATAATCCCTATATTAATATCCTGTAGCAACCGCATTTCCTATTTTGTGTATTTTTTACAAGAAATATTTTGGAAATACAGAAGCGGTTTCTATATTTGTGTAACAATTACACAAAATAGCTCGGATATGCAAAACACAAAGCCCACAGGAGTTATTATCGCCCGGTTCCAAACGCCTTCCCTCCATGAAGGGCACCTGGAACTCATCCGCCAGGTGAAACAAAAGCACAACCGCGTACTCATCATACTCGGCGTTAGCCCGGTGAGAGGCAGCCGTAAAAACCCACTGGATTACTATACCCGTGAACGGATGATCAAGCAGCAATTTCCGGAAATCATTGTACTGCCCCTCAGTGATCAGAAAAGCGATGATGTATGGTCACAGAAACTGGATGAACTGCTTAGCAACAACTTCCCGCACGAAAGCTTTTTGCTGTACGGCAGCCGCAACAGCTTTATGGATACCTACTCCGGCAAATATAAAACAGAAGCCCTGCCTCCGGTACAGGATTATAACGCCACCGCCATGCGGGAAGCGATATCTGACAAGGTGTTTGATACGGAAGAATTCCGCGCCGGCATCATCTACAATACTTATAATCTCTTTCCTTCTGTATATGCTACCGTAGATATTGCATTGTTCAGGAACGATAAGAAAGAACTGTTGCTGGGCCGCAAGCCAAACGAAAACGTATGGCGTCTCCCGGGAGGTTTTTCCGACCCAACAGACGACAACTTCGAAATGGCCGCCGCCAGGGAGTTACAGGAAGAATGCGGCGCCGTGGAAACCGGTCCCATGCAATATGTAGCTTCCCTCAGGGTAAATGACTGGCGCTACCGCAGCGAAGTAAACAAAATCATCACCACGCTGTTCAGCACAGACCTTATATATGGCGAACCCACCGCTGGCGACGACTTACAGGAAATCCGCTGGATAACGGTAACGGATATACCTGGTTTAATTGCCAAAGGAGAGATCAATGATACACATATCCCCCTGCTGGCAAAACTGACCGAAAAATATATTGACTAAGACTAAAACTTTTGAGACATGACAAAGGAAAATCTCATCCTCCTGGCCGATGCTTATAAATATTCCCACCATAAACTGTACATTCCAGGTACACAATTCATCTACTCTTACCTGGAAAGCCGCGGCGGTAAATTTGAAGAAACTGTTTTCTATGGCTTACAATACTTTCTGAAAGAATACCTGAGCGGTGTGGTATTCACCAAAGAAAAACTGGACGAAGCCGAAACCATCCTCACAGAAGTGTTTGGCCGGAAAGATGTATTTGACCGCAGCCGCTTTGAATACATCATCGATAAATACGGCGGTAAACTCCCCGTTCGTATCAAAGCAGTGGCAGAAGGCACGGTAGTGCCTGTACGAAATGTGCTGATGACCATAGAAAACACCGACCCGGAATGCTTCTGGCTCACCAACTTCCTTGAAACACTGCTGATGCAGGTATGGTACCCCTGCACCGTGGCATCCGTATCCAGGGAAATAAAAAAAGTAGTAAAGAAATATTATGAAGAAACAGCCAGTGCAGCTGCCTTCGGCGGTATCGACTTTGTGCTGAACGACTTTGGATTCCGTGGCGCCAGCTCTGTTGAAAGCGCTGGTATCGGCGGGAGTGCCCACCTGGTAAGCTTTGCGGGCAGCGACACCATCCCCGGCTCCGTATTTGCGAAGAAATATTACGATGCACCTGCCGCCCCCGGTTTATCTATCCCGGCTACCGAACACTCCGTTGTTACACTTCTTGGAGAAGAAGGAGAGCTGGAAATATTCAAACATATATTGGATAGTTATCCTACCGGCACTATCGCCTGTGTATCTGATTCCTACAACATTTTCAGGGCCTGTGAAGAATACTGGGGCACTGCTTTAAAAGAACAGATCCTCAAAAGAGAAGGCACGCTGGTAATTCGCCCTGATAGCGGCGATCCGGTACAAACCCTGCTCCGCATCTTCACCATACTGATGGATAAATTCGGCTATAGCACCAATGAAAAAGGATTTAAAGTACTGCCTCCGCAAGTAAGGGTAATCCAGGGCGATGGCATCAGCTATTCATCTATCCCCGGCATACTGGAAGCCGTGAAGCAGGCCGGCATCAGCGCAGAAAACCTGGTGTTGGGCATGGGAGGCGCCTTACTGCAACGTGTAAACCGCGACACCCAGGAGTTTGCCCTCAAATGCGCTTACGCTGTGGTAAACGGAAAAGCAATTAATGTTCAGAAGATGCCCGTGGAACTAGACGCCAGCGGCCAGTTACGCACTTCTTTCAAAAAATCAAAAGCTGGGAAACTCAGGCTCATAAAAGACAACAATACTTTCAAAACAGTGTCTGAAGAAGAGGCGCCTGCATCTGCCGACCTGTTACATACGGTATTTGAAAATGGTGAAGTAACACTCAGCTACACCTTTGATGAAGTCAGAAAAACCGCAACACTATAACGTATTCTTATTTCTTCCAACCGTGTTTTCCTCAGGAGGGTGTATCAGATCTACGATACACCCTCTGTTATTTTTGCATAATACGTATACAAAAAATCATCGCATTCCTTAACTTCATGGCATGTATTTACTCATCCCCGGCCGGCATCACCTGCTAACAGATTTTCAGTTCAAATACCTGAACCGCCTGATCAAATGTAAACTGGAAGGCGAAAAAGACGTGTATGGCCAACCGTTAGTCGCACAGGAAATAGAAGGCGTGATCTTCGCGGTTACCTCCGCCAATCATTTAGGCACCAAACGGAACCCGGTGCCATTCTACCTCCGCGCTATGATCATCCAGGAATTTTCTAACTCCCTGGATGTGCCGGTATACGTATACGGTATCGACGATGTAGGCGTGATCAATGATTTTACAGAATATACGGTGAAGACTATACGGCATTCCAGTGAAGGGATCCATTCCCTCACCCCTGCCAATACCCTCGTTATTTGCTCCACCGCAGTAAAGGAGATGTACATCAAACATGGCTTCACCATACTGCCGGCAGAGTGGGACCCGGAAAGCAACCAGTTCACACAACCCATGCCCTGGGATATTGTAAAGCTGGTAGCGCAGGCCGGCGACTGGCGAAAAAACAAAACCGTCCTCGACCAGATGCACCCGGCCTCTTTCAAAATCTGGTCGCTCTACAACGTAGGAGACAAGGTGCAACATATCCTGAAAGATCCTATCATTGGCGCAGACGGCGATCTTACTGCTACGCGCGACTATAACGTATACGTGAAACAAATGGACGACATCGCCGCCCAGAAATACCGGGAAACAGCTCCTTATATTCAGCCGGGCAACATCGGCGATATCGGCTGCGCCGTTGGTTCGTGGATAAAAATGGCCTGCGAAGATGATCGCCTGCATGAATGCGATTTCTACGGTATAGAGGTATCCCGTCATTTGTATGATATCTGTCTTCAAAGAAAACATAACGGTGAATTCGCCAACCCTTCCGTGTTCTTCTCGCAAAAAAATGCAGTGACCAGCCTCGTATTTGAAGCAGGCAGCATGAATACCATTCATACTTCTTCGCTCACCCATGAAATAGAATCATACGGCAGCCGGGAAGACCTGATCGCGTTTATACGTAACCGTTATAATGAACTGGTTCCCGGCGGGGTCTGGATAAACCGGGATGTAGTAGGACCGGAAAACAAAGACGAAACCATTTTGCTCTGGCTCAATGAAACCGACGGGGAAAATGATATCGCATTGCCCGAAAATGCAGGTACGCCCGAACTGGCGGCCTGGCTGGGAAAGCTGTCGACCAAAGCGCTGTTCACGCAGTTCGCGAAAGACTTTCGCCGTCAGGAGGGCTTTCAATTACCCTATGAATGGGTAACCATAGCAGGACAAACTTATGCACAGCTGTCCATGCAAAATGCGTGTGAATTCCTGTTCAAAAAGGATTACCACGATAACTGGCTCAGTGAAATGCATGAAACGTTTTGTTTCTGGAATTATGAAGACTGGAAAGCCGCCCTGGAAGAAGCCGGCCTGCGGCTGGATAATTTGTCTGCTACCTGGCGTAACGAGTGGATTGTGAATAACAGGCTGGAAGGTAAGGTACAATTGATGCGCCCGTGCAAAAATGGTGTACCCTTACCTATCCCTTTTCCTGTTTCGCATATGCTGCTTTTAGCAAGAAAATAATCTGTCACCGGGAAGTGGCTGTAAATCACTTTCCGGTACATCTCATAATCCATAGTCTTTCAGTGGAATTATTTTCGGCTGGTTATCCGCCACCAGCATGTTTTCTGTCTGTTGATCGTTTTTTGGGAGAAGTGTCAGGAATAAATGCATTTGCTGCAAATATAAACTGTGGAGAGATAAACGGGATTGTGAAAAGGAAAGAATTTATTGTTAAAATCAAAGAAAAAGAAAGCCGGAGTATGATTACTCCGGCTATTACCTAAACCTACAACTGTTACACTGTTAGTAACATATCTTTAATTCGAATGAATTTCATTTAAAGGCACTTCCTCATAAGAGGCCACCATACGTTGCCTGATATAACGTTTGCTGGACAACCTGCCCATTCCCAGCTTCGCCATACCCATATCTACGATCATATATACCACCGGCACCACAATCAGGGTAAGGAACATGGAGCTCATCAAACCACCGATGATAGCCCAGGCCAATCCATTTTTAATGGACCCCACACCACCTGTTGCCAATGCAATAGGCAACATACCTATCACCATCGCGATGGTGGTCATCAGGATAGGACGCAAACGTGCGTGGTTGGCATGAATCAGCGCCTGGTAAGTACTTTGGCCCTGCTCTTTCATCTGGTTCGTAAAATCCACCAGGATGATCGCATTCTTCGCCACCAACCCGATCAACATAATGATACCCATGATGGTAAAGATGTTCAGCGTATTGTTGGTGAGTGCCAGTGCCAGTAATGCACCGATGATCGCCAGCGGAATAGAGAACAATACCACGAAAGGATAAATGTAGTTGTCGTACAACGCCACCATGATCAGGTACACCAGCACAATGGAGATCAGCAATGCCGCGCCCATGGTACCAAAGGAGTCGCCCTGGTTTTCTGCATCACCACCAAAAATGTAGTTGATGCCGGCGGGCTTGTCCATCTTTGCCAGCTTGTCGGAAAACTCCTGGGTAACCGTACCTGACGGACGCCCCATTACCTGCGCCTGCACTGATACAGAAGTGTTTTTATCCCTTCTTTCCAGGTGACTGGGTCCTGAGCCTTCTGTTATCACAGCAAACTGCGACAGCTTGATCAGTTGCCCCTTATCGTTGATGAACTGTATATTGGATACATCTTCCAGGTTCTTACGGTTGAAATCATCAAAACGGATGTTGATATCGTACTCATAATCCCCCTGACGGAACTTTACTTTAGAGTCATCGGCTGTACCGCTGAAAGCGGTTTGCATAGTACCACCCACGGCATCCAGTGTGAGGCCCAGTGCGGCCATCTTATCCCTGTCTACCTGCACATTAATTTCCGGGTTACCATCTTCTACCGACAGTTTTACTTCTGTAGCACCACTGATAGTTTTGAGCGTATCCATGGCTCTTTTAGCGTAGTTCATTACGCTGTCCAGCTCCGTACCCATCACCACCAGCTCTACCGGCGCCCGCTCTGCGGTACCGAGGATACTTACATCCGTGGTTTTTACCTTTACACCCGGTAAGATACTTTTCAGTTCTTTTTTGATCTTGGCGGCATAGATATCGGAAGCATCCAAACGGTGTTCCGGCCCCACCAGCATTACGGTGATCTCCGCTTTATAAGCAGTTGACTGGGCATTACCAAAACCATCTTCACTGGTTTGACCTACTGTTGTGATCAAACGGGTAACTTCCTGTTTTTTATTAAGATATTTTTCTGCAGTACGTGTGGCCAGGTTAGTTTGTTCTACAGATGCATCCTTTGGCATTTCCAGCATTACAATGAACTGTCCGCGGTCGCCCTTGGGAATAAACTCTCCACCGATGTAGCCTTTACCTACCAGCATGAAAGAAGCTACCAACAAACCAACTGCCACGGCTATGGTGATCCTTTTATGACCCAGCGCCCATTTCAGGATGCTGGTCATCCAGTTGGTGAACTTCTGCAGCTGTGCTTCAAACCAGAGAATGAATTTCTCAAAAATGTTTTTACCGGTAATATGTTCCAGCTTACCAAAGCGGGATGATAATAGCGGCACAATCATAAACGACGACAACAAGCTAAGCATCGTGGAAATCATTACCACCACGCAAAACTCACGCAGGATCTTTGATACCAGCTCATTAGTTAAAGAGATGGGCAGGAACACCACCACAATTACCAGCGTAATAGAGGTAACGGTGAAGCCTATCTCTTTCACACCATCAAATGCCGCACGAACACGGTTCTTACCCATTTCCATATGCCGGTAAATATTTTCCAGCACCACAATCGCATCATCCACGAGGATACCTACTACCAGCGACAAGCCCAATAACGACATGAGGTTCAGCGAGAAGCCCATCAGTTTCATACCGATGAACGTAGCAATGAGGGAAGCCGGAATGGAAATCATTACAAACAACGCACTTCGGATACTGTGCAGGAACAACAGCATCACAACAGCCACCAGCACTACCGCGAGGATAAGGTCATGTATTACCGAGTCGGCAGATTCCAGTGTAAAGTCGGAGGAATCGTTTGCTACCAGCATTTTCAGGTCGTTTGCAGCATAATCTTTTTCAATTTTGCTGATGGCCTTTTTCATTTCTTCACTTACGGTTACCGCGTTGGCATCCGTTTGTTTCTGTACCTGCAGGGCAATCGCACTAACACCATCTACGCGGGCAATACGATCCGCATCTTTCTGGGCATCCTGTACATCGGCAACGTCTGTCAGCCGCACCTGTGTGCCATCCTCAGTTGTTTTCAACACCAGGTTACGCAGCTGGTCTACGTTTTTATATTTACCGGCCAAACGGATCAGGATCTGCTCATTGGCAGTTTTCACCTTACCGGTTGGAAAGTCAAGGTTAGCGTTGGTGATCAGCTGACGTAATTGCAGGATAGATAAGTTGAAAGCTTGCAATTTTTTTGGATCTACGTTTACCTGTATTTCGCGCTCCTGGCCACCAATCAGTGATACCTGGGCTACACCAGGTAACCGGGATAATAATGGCTGCAGCTTCTTATCTACCAGGTCGTAAAACTGTTTGTCATCCATTTTAGCGGTGGCAGACAGCGTCATGATCGGAAGGTCATCCAGGGAGAATTTGTTGAGCGACGGCGGCTTGGCATCACCCGGCAGATCTGCCAGGATAGCGTTTACCTTGCGTTGTGCATCCTGCAGGGCAATATCCACATCCGCATCGTTGTTCAGCTCAACGGTAATAACAGAAAGACTTTCAGAAGATTTGGAAATGATCTTTTTGATCTTTTCCATAGATGCTACCGCATCTTCAATCTTCTTGGTAATCGTACTTTCCACCTCATTGGGAGAGGCGCCGGGATATACCGTAGAAATGGTTACGATAGGGGAGCTGAACTTTGGCAACAGCTCGTAGTTCAGCGATTTATAACTCATCACGCCCAGGAGGGTGAGGATGGTGAACACCACCACCACGATCGTAGGTCGCTTAATTGATACTTCAGTAATCTTCATGTTGCAAAAATTTGGTCAAACACCAGATACATTTTCCTCGCTTACTTTTTGCCGTTCTGAGCCACTACAATAGCGCCTTCAGTCAGGTTAATCTGACCGCTGGTAATCACGGTGTCCCCTTCGTTCAGCCCTTCCCGTATTTCCACCTGGTCGCCAACAATGCGGCCAGCCACTACTTTGCGTTTCTTTGCCACATTACCGTCCATTACATAAATGGTATTGCTGTTTACGCCACCCACAAATGCGGTGCGGGCAATGAAAATTGTTTTGGCCGCATTCGGATCTACGAAATGTGCAGTACCATACATACCTGCTTTCAGGTCTTTTCCATCAATATTGCGGACTTCCATCTCCACCGGGTAGTTGAGGGAGTTATCGCCTTTTGCAGCAATAAAGGTAATAGTGCCTTCATACTGGGTTTCAGGGAATACGTTGGAAGTAACCTGTACTTTCTGGCCGGTTTTGAGTGTTACCACTTGTCCTTCCGGTACAGATACAGACAGTTTCAGCCTGGATACATCCACGATGTCGAACATTTTATTGCCTACAGAGAGGTAAGCACCCTGTTCAATATATTTTTTATTAATAATTCCGGAGATAGGCGCTTTCACATAAGTATCGCTTACGCGACGGCTGGCAGCCTCATAGCGCGTTTTCGCAATGTCGTATTGCAGGCGTGCATCATCCATTTGTTTCTGCGTAACGCCTCCGGTCTGGAACGCGCTCTCGTATCTTTCTTTATCTACTTTCAGCTGGTTGAGGTTAGCTTTTGCAGATTCGAGGTCGGTATTTAAAAGCTGACCATCAATGTAAGCAATGGGTTGTCCCTGTCTTACCACGCTGCCTTCATCTACGAGCAGTTTGGTAATACGGCCGGCGGTTTCGGCGAGGTACGTCAGTTCGCGTACTGGCTGAAAGTTACCATTGGCCAGGAATCCCTGGGAAAAATCATTGCGGGATACTTTCTGTACCAGCACCGGGATGTCGCCGATATTGCTTTGTTTTACGAATTCTGTTTTAGCCTCGTTCGTTTTTTTGTTAGCGCTGAGTTTCCACATGATCAGTACTACTGCACCTACTGCCACCAAGCCCCAGATTATAAACTTTTTCATCTGCAAAATAGTTTGTGTGTTCTATCGTTGTTTTCGTTTATACGTTTAGTTCAGGAGGTCTTTCAAACTTCCTTTGCTTTTTTATTATCTCCAGCTCTGCCAGTTTGTATTGCAGCAGGGCTTCGTTATAACTGTTTTGTGCATCTGCCAGCGAAGTTTCTGCGTTCAGCAGATCCGTCAGGCCTGCCAGGCCAAGTTTGTAGTTATTCTGAGTAGAATAATACACTTCATTGGCGAGGTCCACGTTCTCCTTTTGCGTGGTGATGGTAGATAAATTACTACGCACCATCAGCTTGGCGTTTTCGTAGTCGGTGTTGAGGGTCAGCTCTGTGTCTTCCAGTTGCTTGCCCAGCTGACGCAGGGTTACATTAGCCTGACTCACTTTGGAGCGGCGGCCAAAGCCATCGAAGATGGGTACCTTCAGTGATACGCCGATGGCTGCTGCACCAAACCAGCTGGTTGAGTTGGTCGGGTCTTTCGAAAAAGCCCATTGCTGACTCATCCCGTTGTAAGAGTATCTTCCGAACAACGACAGCGAGGGATAATTTTCTGCCTGGTAAGCTTTCTTCTGGAATAACTGCAGTTCTTCCTGTTTCTTCAATAATTTGTATTCCGTTCTGTTGGCGAGATTCATATCATCATACTGCAACACACCGGCGGCTTTGTTTTCAATGTCTTTCAGTGAAGCCGGCGGCAACAGGAAAGTTGACTGCAGCGGCATACCCATCACCTTTTTCAGGTTGTTGGTTTGCGTTGCATATTGATTCAGCAACTGTGTACGTTGTGTCATATTGTTGATGAGGTTCACTTTGATACGGTCCAGGTCAATTTTTTTGGCGAGGCCGTTATCAAATTGAGATTTGGTGGCGCTTACCAGTTGCGTAAGCTTCTCGATGTTGCTGTTGATGGTGATGATCTTTTCCTGTGTTACCAGCAGCTGGTAGTAGAGCTGTGATACATTATAGATCACATTTTCAACAGATTGTTCCGTTTGTATCTTATAATATTCTTCTCCTGCCTTGGAAGCTTTCAAACCGGTAAACACTGCCTGATTAAAGATTTGCTGGCTGAGTTCTGCGCCTACGGTAGCATTGTATTTAACACCAAAAGCCACCAGTATGGAACTATCCGGTTTGCCAAATACAGCACCGGGGATGAGCGATTTCTGCAGCATCAGGTTGTCTGTATAAGAAGCGTTACCATTCAGTTGTGGCAGGGCCTGGGAGCGGACTTCCTGGGTTTTGTATTTACCCATTTCTTCGTCCATTTTGGTTTTGGCCAATTGTTTATTGTTGTTCAATGCAAACCTCAGCGCTTCCTGTAAGGTCAGTTGCGTTTGGGCATAGCCGTTATATACCCCTATCCCAATGAGGAGGACAAGCGTTAACTTTAATCGCTTCATAAAATAAATCTTAGCGTAGTAGTTTTATTCTTCTTCTTTTATTTGCAGGTACTGGTTTACCAGTTTATGTCCCCGGATAGTGGCAATTCCCAGTATAAAGTGGGCGGTTACCTGTTCCATTACCTCATGCATTTCAAATTGATCTGCGGGGTATTGCTCCGGGTCAAAAGCTGCCTCCAGCTGCAGCTGGCGCATACGTGCTACAATATCTATATGAAGGTTCTGGCGGTATAGGCCTTCCGCCATTCCTCTTTTTAAATTCTTTTTGATGTTACAAAGCATGTTATCCGACTTAAAACTCTCAATACTGCGCCAGGTATCCGGATGATACTTCTGGATTTCGTGCAGCATTACCGGGTTCAGGGTTTTAGCCAGATTGGTAATGTACTTCATGTTACGCACCAGTTCTTCGATGGCATTGTCTGTGGTTTGCAAACACTCATGGAAGTAGTTAATATGGTTTGTCAACAGTTGTTGCATCCCTTCGTCTATCAGCGCCTGTTTGTCTTCGAAATGCTCATATACTGTTTTCTTGGAAATCCCACAGTCGCGGGCGATATCAAACATAGTTACCCCTTTCACACCGTATGTCCTGAACATTTTCAGCGCAGTTTCCAGTATCCTTTCCCTCACTACCATGATTTCCGTTTATGCTTTTATTCCTTTTATGAAAATTTCGAGTAACTGTTTTTGTTTTTCTATTACCTGGTCCATCATTTCTTCATCCAGCTCCATGTCTTCCCGGATATGATCGGGCACAGAAAAGCGCAATCCCATAGCAGCCAGCACCAATAGTTCCGCGGTTTTTTCAGGATCTTTTACTTTAAACTCTCCTGATGCAATACCTGCTTTAATGATGGTGGTATGGATATTAAATTCCCGTTGTTTTGCCTTCTTCTTTTCTTCGAGGAAGAGCGCCGAGTTATCCTGTAATATTTTAAATATTTCCAGCCGGCAGAATTTGCTGATAAAATCTTTCCGGAGATCAATGATATTATATAATGCTTCGGCAGCCGATTTCACCTGAACTGCTTCCTTCTCCATTTGCTGAAAATATGCTTCCGCAATTTTTTGCAACACGGCAATGTGCATCGCCTTTTTATCGGGGAAATAGTAATACAGCGATGCTTTGGAGCAGTGAAGATCATCTGCTATTTCGTTCATCGTTGTTTTAGAAGCGCCATAATGAGTAAAACGCTTCAGAGCCGCCTCCAGGATCTTATCCCTCATTTCATCTTTAGCTTCTGTGTGCATTAACTTTTTGACTTTTTTAGTTTCAAGGTCAAAATTAGGGACTTTTTTTGAAATAGTAACTAAAGTTGACCTTTTAACACCTATTTAACTTTTCGAAGATAAAAGTCAGAAAGTCAGGATGGAGATTTGAGCGGATGGATCGCCGCGGAGGTTGTCTTGAGCACTGATTACGCTGATTATACTGATTTTTCTTTTTGGATTTTTTTGATTTTCGTATCTCCCTAGAAACAAAAAAAAGGAGATATGAGCGAAACCCGCCCATATCTCCTTAAACTTATAAATCAAAAAAAGAAAAATCAGTATAATCAGCGTAATCAGTGCTCAAGACAACCTCCGCAACAATCCGCTATTTCAGTTTTTCGAGTGCAGCCTGCAGTTTCTCAAACATCGCCGGGATCTCTTCTTTCACGCAGGTACCTACGCTGAGGCGGTACCATGGAGAGTTTTTAGCGGATCCGAAAGCATAGAACGGCACCAGGGCTATTTTAGCTTCATTCAGGATGTAAGAGGTAACAGCGGCCTGATCTGCAAGCGCAGTGCCATCAGCCGTTTGTTTGCCTACCAGGTCAAATTTAACGGTGAGATAGATAGCAGCCTGTGGAGCAATGGCTTCTACTTTATGACCTGCATTTTTCAGTTTGTCGAAGCCTTCGTAGATTTTCACCAGTCTTTCTTCGATTTCGCCTTTAAAGTGTTGCAGGTATTTATCCACATTTTCTTTCTGTACCAGGTAGCGGGCAGCAGCTTTTTGTTCTGCCATCGGGCTCCAGGCGCCAACATGGGAAAGGATGGATTTCATTTTACCAATTACGTGTGCGGGTCCTAACGCCCAGCCAACTCTTACGCCGGTAGCAGCGAAAGCTTTACTCATACCGTCGATGAAGATCGTATAATCCCTCATTTCCGGGCGGAGGGTAACCGGGTTGTGGTGGTGTGTTTCACCAAAGGTGAGCACCCAATACATCTGGTCGAACAATACATAGAGGGGCTTTTCATCGGCGCCTCTGCTTTTGTTTTCGGCCAGTACCAGGTCGCATATCTCTTCCAGCTGTTGCTTACCGAAAGCGGTACCGGTTGGGTTCTGCGGAGAGCAGAGCGCCAGCAGGGTAGCACCTTTCAGGAGCGGCTTCAGTTCTGCAGCCGTGGGCATGAAGAAGTTTTCTGCTTTGGTTTCCAGCACTACGTGTTCCGCTTCCAGGAAGTGGGTATAGTGGTTATTATTCCATGATGGTGTAGCGTATACTATTTTCTCGCCACGGTCAACGATGGTTCTGAAAGTAGCATAAATGATAGGACGACCGCCGCAGGAAATAACGATTTCCTTTGCAGGATCGTAGGAGAGACCCTCACGCTCAGCTATAAAACCACCTACTGCCTGTCTTAACTCCGCGATACCATCGGCAGGAGGATAATTGGTCAGGTGCTCCTTATAGGCTGTTATGATTTCCTGTTCAAATTCAACCGGGATAGGAAATACCTTCGGGTCAAAATCGCCAATCGTGAAGTTGTATATCTTCTCACCCTTGGCCTGTTTCTCCTTTATTTCAGCTGCTAACTTAATGATTTCGGATCCAATCAACGTTTCGGCTAAATGAGACAGTTTCATAACCTGCTTTTTTTTGTTGGTTTGTAATAATTTTTCAGCGCGGCAAAAGTAACCGATTTGAAGATAATTTAAAAGAATAGGTAAATTCTTTTCACTTCCGTTAATAAATGGCACTGGTTATTGCATCTCATCTAACCAGAAGGGGTATTTTTATTCTTTCTATCTAGTATTATACTAAAAAGAAATATATGAATGACTGCAAATCGTTGTGTAAAACCACGTTATCTTAGTGTATAAGATGTGATGAAATTAGGGAGAACGACAAAACTTTCTATCTTTGTTTACAGTACATTTGACCTTTTATGTGAGGTGCCAGGAGAAAATCAGGGCGGCATGCCCTAAAGGTTACCCTTCAACAAAAAATGATAAGCAAACTTATATAAACCATGAAATTTATTGTTTCTTCCTCTACTTTATTAAAACAATTACAACAGATCAGCGGGGTTATCAATTCAAACACAGTATTGCCTATACTGGAGGATTTTATGTTCCTGATTGACAAAAACGAACTGACTGTAGTTGCAACTGACCTGGAAACTGTTATGCGGGTGAAGCTGGAGGTGGAAGCCAAGGAAAGCGGTCGGATCTGTATCCCGGCAAAAATCCTGATGGATTCCCTCAAAAATCTGCCCGACCAGCCACTGACTTTCCACATTGACCTGAACTCCTACGCAGTAGAAATCACTTCAGACAATGGTAAATATAAAGTGATGGGGGAAAATCCGGAGAACTTCCCGAAAGAACCCGCTGCGGATGATACCACCTCCTTTACCATGGCTGCTACAGGTCTTGTTACCGCCATCAATAAAACCCTGTTTGCGGTGAGCAACGATGACCTGCGACCTGCTATGACAGGCGTATTCTTCGAGCTGGCTCCGGACAGTCTTACTTTTGTTGCCACCGATGCACATCGCCTGGTGAAATATGTAAGAACAGACGTAAAGTGCCCGCAGGCAGATACCTTCATTGTGCCTAAAAAACCGCTGAACCTGCTGAAATCAGCCCTGCCTGATAACGAAACTGAAATTAAAGTAGCTTATAGCCAGAACCACTTCTTCGTGCAACACGAGGGTGCACAGATGATCTGCCGCCTCATCGATGCCCGTTTCCCTGACTATAAGGTAGTAATACCAAAAGATAATCCTTACCGCCTCACCGTGGTAAAAAGCGATTTCCAGAACGCCTTAAAACGTGTGGGTGTATTCGCCAATAAGAGCACCAACCAGGTAGCTTTAAGCATCACCGGCAGCGAACTCCAGTTGTCTGCCCAGGATGTGGACTTCTCCTTTGAAGGTAACGAACGCATGAACTGCCAATACACCGGCGATGATATGCAGATTGCTTTTAATGCGAAATTCCTCATCGAAATGCTGAATGCAGCGGAAGGAGATGAAATCTCCATCGATCTGGCCACTGCCACCAAAGCAGGTATCCTCAGACCATCTGAAAAAGAAGAGAATGAGGACCTCCTTATGCTGGTAATGCCGCTGATGCTGAACAACTAATCGGCGGTTGTTAGCTAAATGCTAAAAAGATAAATACTTATAGCTAAAAACTCATACATAAAGCAATCTCTGACAAAGAGGTTGCTTTTTTCTTTGCCTGTGGCCTAAAAGAGGCCTTTTTATATTCCCCAAATAGTTGTAATTTTTCTCCGGAATCAGTGGTTGGAACACACCCGAGGATTCAGGACAGTAACGCAAGGGTAATAACAGTAACGGATATATGTTTACTGCGTATTACAAGATCACATCCCCCATATCCACTGCAGAGATTTTGTTGGCCTGGTTAAGGAGAACCACAGCATAGCGTAAAAAGACCGTTATATATATTACCATGATATGGTAAGTTTTTTTGAAAATATTCCGTCAGTATACCGTACTGCTATCCTGGTGAGCGGGCTATTGTTGTTATGGATCATTGAGGGCATAGCCCCCCGGTTCCGTTTTAGCAGCAACCGCTACCGCCATGCCGGTACCAATCTCTTTTTTACATTAACCACGGTGATTGTAAATACAGGGCTGGCATTTCTTATTGTAAAGGCTTCCCGGTGGACCAGCGCCCAGCAGTTCGGCATCCTGTACCTGACCCAACTGCCGCTGTGGCTACACACCATACTGGCATTATTACTGCTGGATTTTATTGGGGCCTGGCTCATACATTGGGTACAGCATAAAACGGCCTGGATGTGGCAGTTTCATAAAATTCACCACATAGATACACAGATAGACGCCACTACCGCCCTCAGACACCACCCGGTGGAAAGCCTATGGAGAGTAATAGCCCTTTTTGCCGCTATTATGATTCTCGGAGTGCCCTTCTGGATGATTATGTTATACCAGACCATATCGGCCTTAATGTCGCAGTTCAATCACGCTAATATCCATCTGCCCAAATGGCTGGATAACGCGCTTAGCTGGATCATTGTATCACCGGATATGCATAAAGTACATCATAGTCATTACCAGCCCGAAACAGACGCTAATTATGCCAATATATTTTCTATATGGGATCGCCTCTTCGGCACTTTTGTAAAAGTACCGGATACACTGGCGATCAGATACGGACTGGATGAATACCAGGACGCCCGCTACCAGGAAATAGGATCCCTGTTAAAAGTGCCCTGGGAACACGATAATCCCGTGATGAAGGAAAAGATCAGTAGTCAGCATAAATAAAATACCTGCAAATAATTATTCCTTCACCTGTTCTTTAAAATTCGAATATATGCAACACTCAACAGCATTAACAAAAACAGCCTGTATATCAGCGCTCATTATTGGTGTACTATCGGCAGCATTCGCTTTCAGTACACACACGCCTTCCTATGCAGTTACCGCAGGCTCAGTAGCTATAGTAGTTGGTCTTCTTTCCCTGTATATAGGAAGAAAAAATATTGACGATATGCAGCTCGCTGCTGCCGGCGTATTTATGGCGGTAGTAGCCTGCCTGGTAGGACTCTGGCAGCTATATAATTAATTGCTTCTATGATATTTTTCCACGTAGCCTTCGGCGGCTTTTACAGGAAACAATACCAGTGAGGTGTCTGACAGTTCTTTTATAATAGTTGTATCCACGATCGTGGAGGTATCTTTTACGCCTTCAGAATGATTCCACAACAGCAGGGTGTCGTGTGTCAGTAACCATTTTTCGTATACCAATGTGTACATGTTAATGGATCTGGCAGTTCCGTTCTTTCTAAGCTGAAAACCCTGCGTTTCCTTATCCAGGCCCGCTACGGGCTGTATCCACTTTCCTATGAGCTTAGCTGCGTCAATATGCAGCGTATCCGCAACAGCAGCAATGCTGTCAGTAATGCCGGCATTACTGCTGTCTGCGATTATACTAACCAGGCTGCTGTCATCCTGTAATTCTTCCTGCTCCGCCTCCTTCTTACTCCCCTTACAGGCAACCGCCAGTATCAATAAACACATTAAACTGAATCGTACCATAATTTAAAAATACACAATTCATCATTTGTAATGTAATTTTTAAATATTTCCATTACTTTTACATCTACACTTTAGGGGTGTTTATCCAATATGAAGGATAAACTGAGATGATACCCTCAGTACCTGAAGCAGTTCATACTGCCGTAGGGAAAAGTAACTGAACCTTTCTCATCTTTCCACATCCTTAAAGTTTATTGTTTCACTTAAATTCCAATTAACATGGAAGTGCATGTAAACAATAAACTTTATGCGGTGCAGCCGGGAACAACCATCGCTGCACTCTTACAGTTTATTCAGATCTCTGCTCAAAAAGGCATTGCAGTGGCCGTCAACAACCAGGTGATACCGAAAACCTCCTGGGAAAACCAAACCACTATCTGCAGCTGATAATATTACTATTATCCGGGCTACCCAGGGCGGCTAAACCCTGCATTTCATTTTTCGTATAGTCTTTTCCGTGATGCATCATTACGGACCGGCATTTCTATCTCTAAAAAAACCAGACATCATGCATAATCAGCCTGTGGCACTTAGCCGCACACCCTTTCCTGCTTCAGAAAAAATATATGTGGACGGAACTATCCACCCGGTAAAAGTAGCCATGCGCAAAATAACGCTCACGGATACACGCATTCATGGAAAAAACGGAGAAGCCGTTCCTAACGCCCCCGTTGTTGTATACGATACCAGCGGCGCCTTTTCCGACCCCAATATCCATATTGATGTGTCCACCGGTATTCCGCGCATCCGTGAAACATGGATCAGCAGCCGGAAAGACGTGGAGCAACTCCCGGAGTATACCAGTCCCTTTGTAAGAGAACTGATGAAAGAAGGAGGCAAGATGCCTTTGATGAGCCACACGCATAAACCGTTGCGCGCCAAACCCGGTCAAAATGTAACCCAGTTGTACTACGCACAACAAGGCATCATTACACCCGAAATGGAATACATTGCTATCCGGGAAAATCAATGCGCCGACAAACTGTTTGAGCAAAACAACCCCCTCTGGGACCAGCATAAAGGCCAGAGCTTTGGCGCCAACACACCTGTAAAGTTCATCACCCCTGAATTTGTACGCCAGGAAATTGCCGCCGGCAGGGCCATCATCCCCGCTAATATTAACCACCCGGAAAGTGAACCCATGATCATTGGCCGCAATTTTCTTGTAAAAATAAATGCCAACATCGGCAACTCCGCGGTTACTTCCAGTATAGAAGAAGAAGTGGAAAAAGCAGTATGGTCCTGCCGTTGGGGCGCAGATACCATCATGGACCTCAGCACCGGCAAAAATATCCACGAAACCAGGGAATGGATTATCCGTAATTCGCCCGTGCCCATTGGCACCGTACCTATTTACCAGGCACTGGAAAAAGTGAACGGAAAAGCGGAAGCCCTTACATGGGAAATTTTCCGCGACACATTGATTGAACAGGCAGAACAAGGTGTGGACTACTTCACCATCCATGCCGGCGTGCTGCTGAGATATATACCGTTAACAGCCAAACGCGTAACCGGCATTGTTTCCCGCGGAGGCTCCATCATGGCTAAATGGTGCCTGGCGCATCACAAGGAAAATTTCCTGTATACACATTTCGAAGAGATCTGCGAAATCATGAAGGCATACGACGTTTCATTTTCCCTGGGCGATGGATTACGCCCGGGCAGTATTGCCGATGCCAATGATGCAGCGCAGTTTGCAGAACTTGAAACCCTGGGGGAACTTACCAAAATAGCATGGAAACACTCAGTACAGGTAATGATTGAAGGCCCGGGCCACGTACCCATGCACCTCATCAAAACCAATATGGATAAGCAGCTGGAACACTGTCATGAAGCTCCTTTCTACACACTTGGTCCTTTAACCACCGACATTGCACCTGGCTACGATCATATCACTTCAGGAATAGGCGCCGCCATGATAGGCTGGTTTGGCTGTGCCATGTTATGTTATGTAACACCAAAGGAACATCTTGGGTTACCAAATAAAGAAGATGTACGGCAGGGGGTGATCACCTATAAGATCGCTGCGCATGCTGCCGACCTGGCGAAAGGCCACCCGGGTGCGCAACACAGGGACAATGCACTCAGCAAGGCCCGCTTTGAGTTCCGCTGGGAAGACCAGTTCAATCTGGCACTGGATCCGGAAACAGCCCGCTCGTATCACGACGAAACACTGCCTGCAGACGGCGCCAAAGTGGCTCACTTCTGTTCTATGTGCGGTCCCAACTTCTGCTCCATGAAAATAACGCAGGAAGTACGTGACTTCGCCGCGCAAAAAGGTTTGGAAGAAGAGGACGCCATGACTGCCGGCATGAAGGAAAAGGCCGCAGCTTTTGCAGAACAGGGCGGCGAAATTTACCTGTAGATACAGCATTTAAACACAAATATTTGATCTGGATCATCACATCACCCGAACGTATACACGAAGAAGTGGATATCCTTGCGGCCTTATTAACTGCGGGAGTAGAGCGGGTACTGTTAAGAAAGCCTGGCTGGTCAGCCGGGCAGTATGCCGCTTTACTGGACAAGCTGCCGCCGGAGTGTTACAACCGCGTACTTATCCGTGATCATGGTGCGCTCGCTGCCAGGTATAGCCTCGCGGGCGTACACTGGAGCAGAGAGGGGATACAACGGTTTTTATCAGATGCTGCGACCAGTAACGAAAAAACGGCCCCAGGTGCCGGTGAAACGGAACCACTAACCAGTTATCTAGCTCCGGAAAATTTTAAGGAAAACAGCACAGGTATTCATTCGCCGGAAGGTATAACGCTAACGGACAAACGCTTTCAAACATTGTTACTGAGCCCGGTATTTAACAGTATCTCAAAACCTGGCTATCATGGCCGGGTACAAGGGATGTTACCTGATAAAAACAACCGCCGGGTGCTTGCTTTGGGAGGCGTGGATCACAGCAATATACATTTATTAAAAACATGGCAATTTGATGGTGCAGCTTTGCTGGGAGCCATCTGGAAAATACCGGCGCAAGCCGTGGAACACTACTGCCGTATTCAACAACTATGGAACAAGAGCGACCTTACGTGATGAGCTTTGCCGGCCTGGATCCCAGCGGGGGCGCAGGTTTACTGGCAGATATCAAAACGTTTGAACAACACATGGTAAACGGAATGGGCGTTTGTACTGCCATCACGGTGCAAACACCTGCACAATTTATATCAGTGGAGTGGATACCGGTAACGCATATACTGGCGCAGGCAAAACCGTTGTTATGCAGTACACGGCTGCAATACTGCAAAATAGGTATCATGCCGGATATACAGTCTTTGCTGGAGCTGGTAAGACAGGTAAAACAATTATCGCCCGGTATACGTATCATCGTGGACCCGGTATTAAAAGCGTCGGCGGGTTTCTCTTTCCACGGCAGCATTCACCAGCAGGCCTGGAAAGAACTGCTGGCCGAAATTTACCTGTTAACGCCTAATTACGACGAAGCATTGTTGTTAACAGGGCTTACGGATGGAGAAGCAGCCGCCCGGCAATTATCTGCCGGCTGCGCGGTACTGCTAAAGGGAGGTCATCATAAAAACAAACCGGGATACGATATACTTTATACCGGTGATGTGATCCATACCTTTCCTCCTGTACAGAAAGAAGTATTTCCAAAACATGGTTCGGGCTGTGTGCTGTCGGCCGCCATCACTGCTGGTTTGGCACGCGGCGTTTCACTACCGGAAGCATGTGCTAACGGTAAAGTATATACGGAAAATTTATTGGCCAGTCATTCATCATTAACAGGATACCATCACATATGATCAGCAACTTACATTACATATCGCAACCATCGCATACCGATAATATACTCGCCGCCTGTGACGCCGGCTGCAAATGGATCCAGCTTCGTATCAAAAACGAATCACCGGCCACCGTATTGCCGCTGGCGGAGCTGGCAAAAAAAATCTGCGATCGTTACCAGGCGTCTCTCATTATCAACGACTATCCGGAGATCGCGGTAGCGGTAAATGCAGCGGGCGTACACGTAGGCAAACTGGATATGACCGTTGCCGCGGCCCATGCCATTACCGGCAGGAACATGATTGTTGGCGGCACGGCTAATACCCTTGAAGATATCCTGCAGCATGTGCAGGATGGCGCCAACTACGTAGGTGTTGGTCCGTTCCGGTTCACTACCACCAAGCAAAATCTCAGCCCCATATTGGGACTGAGCGGTTATCAATCTATCCTGCAATCTTTAAAAGAAAAAAATATAGGCATTCCCGTTATTGCCATTGGCGGTATCCTGCCGGAAGATATCCCGGCATTGATGGAAACCGGTATTCACGGTATTGCCCTCAGCGGGCTAATTACACATGCAACAGACAAACGGGCCGTTGTGAACCAGATTCATCAACAGTTAAAACAATTATCCACATGGAGCCATTAATTATTGCCGGCAGGGAATTTCATTCCCGTTTGTTTACCGGTACCGGTAAATTTTCTTCTCCCCAGGTGATGGAAAGTGCGCTGCTGGCCTCTGGCAGTGAGCTGGTCACCGTGGCGCTGAAACGGGTAGAAATGGATAATAAGGCAGATGATATGCTGCGGCACCTGTCGCATTCAAGAATACACCTGCTTCCAAATACTTCCGGCGTACGTACTGCCAAAGAAGCCGTATATGCGGCACAGTTAGCCCGTGAAGCGTTGGAAACCAACTGGATAAAGCTGGAAATCCATCCTGATCCCCGCTACCTCATGCCCGACCCGATAGAAACATTACTGGCGGCGGAAGAGCTGGTGAAACTGGGTTTCGTAGTGCTTCCTTATGTGCATGCCGACCCGGTATTATGCAAGCGGCTGGAAGATGTGGGCACTGCGGCGGTGATGCCGCTTGGCGCTCCTATTGGCAGCAATAAGGGATTGAAAACCTTCGATTTCCTGGAAATCATTATCGCACAAAGCAATATACCGGTAATTGTGGATGCAGGTATTGGCAGTCCTTCCCATGCCGCGCAGGCAATGGAAATGGGCGCCAGCGCTGTGCTGGTAAACACCGCGATAGCCGTCGCCCGTAACCCGGTGGAGATGGCCGCCGCATTTAAAGCAGGAGTGGAAGCGGGGCGCATGGCCTACGAAGCTGGTTTACCTGCCAGCAGCCAGCACGCGGTAGCTTCCAGTCCGTTGATCGCATTTCTTGATGAAGCATAATTATTTTATCATCTTATTAATCCTTCCGTATGTTTAAAAGCATATTTGATCAGTATGACTGGAACGAGGTAAAGGCCGGCATCTATGCTAAAACAGCCAGGGATGTGGAACAGGCCCTGCATAACCAGCGCCGTTCACTGGAAGATTTTGCGGCACTTATTTCCCCGGCGGCGGCGCCTTACCTCTCCCAAATGGCGGCTATCAGTCAGGCGCTCACCCGCCAGCGGTTTGGGAACACTATGCAGTTGTATATCCCGATGTATTTGTCGAACGAATGCCAGAACATCTGCACCTATTGCGGATTTAGTCTCGATAACAAGATAAGGCGAAAAACCCTCAGCTCTGCAGAAATCCTGCAGGAAACAGCTGCTATCAAAGAAATGGGGTTTGAGCATGTTTTGCTGGTAACGGGAGAAGCTAATCAGCTGGTTAGCACCGACTATTTTAAGAAGACCTTACAACTACTCCGGCCGCATTTTGCCAATATTTCGATGGAAGTGCAGCCGATGGATGAACAGGATTACCGGGAACTGGCGGAACTGGGATTACATGCAGTGTTGGTGTACCAGGAAACGTACCACCAGGACGACTATAAAAAGCACCACCCCAAAGGGCGGAAGTCCAATTTCGACTACCGCCTGGAAACGCCCGACCGGCTGGGACGCGCCGGCATTCATAAAATGGGCCTTGGCGTGCTGATAGGGCTGGAGGACTGGCGCACCGACAGTTTCTTTACTGCGCTGCACCTGGCCTACCTCGAGAAAAAATACTGGCAAACAAAATACAGTATCTCCTTTCCGCGGCTGCGGCCATTTTCAGGCGGGTTAACACCGAAAGTAGTAATGAACGACCGGGAGTTGGTACAGCTGATCTGCGCCTACCGGCTCTTCAACCAGGAAGTGGAGCTTAGTATTTCTACCCGGGAAGAGGAAAAATTCCGGAATAACATTGTGCATCTGGGCGTGACAGCCATGAGTGCTGCGTCAAAAACCAATCCTGGTGGCTATGTGGTGGATCAGCAATCGTTGGAGCAGTTTGAAATATCTGACGACCGGAGCGCCGCCACTATTGCCGGTATGCTACGGGAACAAGGATTTGAACCGGTTTGGAAAGATTGGGATCCTGCCTTCTCGGGGGACATAAAAAAGGTGGTTGGTTAGACCACCTGGTAGTTATTGTTGTTGTTTTTCATGGGGAGGTTAAAAGTAATACAAGAGATACTTCTCTCAATCATTTCAAAGATAGTATAGGCCTTTGAATTCTAAAAGCACCTGGTCAAACTGAACAAAATGAACAGCAATACTGCCATTGAACAGAACCGGTTCCTGTTCGCTGTTTTCTGGAGCTTATTTCACGGAAAATCTCCCATATCCAATATAAAAAAGGGCTGCTTCAAACGATGAGGAAGCAGCCCTGTACCGAAAATCCCGTAGTTGCCATATTACTTATTAATATAAGTATGATTGGAATTTCATGAATCTAAAAGTAATATGGCTATCCTGAACAACCGCTTAATGGGTTGATTTGAACAAAAAGAACAGACGCTACCTATCTGCACAGCATGTTACTGGCTCACCACATCGCGGTAGCTCTTGATAGTATCGTGTGCTTCCTTGAGATTTGCCTGTTGATTACCAATGATTTCCCTCATACTATAGGGCATAGCTACATCCATACTGAGGGCATCGGCGTAGGCACGCTGCACGGCATCTTCCCCATATTCACAGGAGGAAAAAAGAGAATACCGGTCCCTCCCTGTAAAGGTGGTTTTTATGGCCATCCAGGTGCGATATAGTTTCCCGCTAACAGTAGTATCAGTTTCCGCATCTGCGCCCTGCGCTCTCAATAACAGGTTTAGTTCTGCTACATATTTTAAACTGTCGTTGATCATATGTTGAAACAGTGCCTTCACATCTGCGTCATCACTGGCGTCCTGCGCTTGCTTATATCCTTCTATCCGGTCATTGTTGATTTTTACGAGATCGCTTAAAAGTGTGACCAACTTTTCCTCTTGTAACATGATCAAAAATTTATGGTTAAAAAAATAGTCTTATAATATAACTATTCTAATTCCAAAAATTCGTCCATACTGTAAAACCCTCTATCACAAAGTATTTCCGGATGGAGAGCCTGCTATTTCCCGTCCTTTTTTTTCTCGGATGGTGGAGAAGGTTCCACAATGGAACGGCGTCAGCAATGGAAAATAGCTGTATACAAAGCGATTATCTTATTGGCATAAATTTTCTAGTACAAATAAGCGAATCAAATCCTTAAGACATGAACAGCCTTCTTTATTTAATTGCCGTAATTCTAATTATTGGATGGATACTTGGATTCTTTGTTTATTCAGCCGGTGGTTTAATACATGCCTTACTTGTGCTGGCTATTATTGCCATCCTTATAAATATAATCAGAGGCAGGGCCTTATAGGATTACGCTGCACGTTATTCTTTTCCCTGTCTAATTGGTGATTCGTTACCAATTGGACGGGGACTTTTTTTGTTATCCCTTCCATTAACGTCGTGATAAAAATATTTTAGCTTTTTTAAAACCGCTTTTTGCCACACCCCGTATATGGTCGTCAGGCACCTGTGCGGGCATACCTCAAGGCGCCTTTGAAACCCGCTACTGTTAGGCAACGGGGCATTGTGATCATGTATTATCTATTCACGTAAAACTTTTTCTTATGCACATTATCAAGCACTCTTCTCAGGAGGAGGGTAAGGAAGTTATGCCTAAACTGCAGCGCCGCAACTTTCTGAAATACCTCGGCATGGGCTCCGCATTTGTTACCGCTGCTACCATTGCCGCCAGCTGTAATAAAAAAGATGATAACAATATGGGCGGCTCCGGTGTGAGCCTGGGTTCAGGTGACGTAGCCGTGCTAAATTATGCTTATGCCCTTGAGCAGCTGGAGGCGGCCTTCTATACACAGGTGGTGCTTACACCCTACGCAGGTATGTCCGACACGGAACTGGATTTTTTTAAAGATATCAGAAATCATGAAATGGGGCATCGCGAGTTTTTCAAAACCGCTTTATCAACCAATGCCATCGCTGGCCTGGAGGTAGACTTCAGTTCCATTGACTTCACCAAAAGGGCCAGCGTACTGGCAACGGCTAAAGCATTTGAAGACCTGGGTGTTTCCGCCTACAACGGCGCAGGCCAGTATATTTCATCTTCTTCAACAGGATTGGTATATCTCGGTCTCGCAGGCAAAATAGTGTCGGTAGAAGCACGTCATGCAGCCTATATCCGGGACCTGATTGAGCCGGGATCATTTGCTGCCGGCGATGTAATAGATGCAAACGGACTGGATAAAAGCAGGACGCCGATAGACGTTTTCAACATTGCCAAAACGTATATCAAAACTAGGATCAATACAAACACATTACCTAAGTAAAGCAACTGCTATTATTATTTTATCTGTTTAAATCTGATCATATGGACCTGTTCAATATTTTCAAGGAAATCGAAAAAATCGATCCTGATGTATACGACCGGCTGGATTCCCGCCGCAATGCCATGAAACAATTTACCAATATCAGCGGTAAAATTGCACTCGCAGCTATTCCGTTTGCACTGGGCAGCATGTTTAATAAAACATATGCGCAATCTACCGGCACTTCGGTAGCAGATGTATTGAAATACGCCCTTACACTGGAATATCTTGAAGAGGCTTTTTATGTAAAAGGGGTAGCCACGCCCGGCCTGATACCTACCGCGGCTGCAACTGCCGCCCTCACCACCATCAGGAACCATGAAACCGCTCACGTTATTTTTTTGAAAAGTGTGCTCAGTAACATGGGTGGCGCGCCTGCCAGCCCCGCGTTCGACTTCACCGCCGGTGGCACCTTCCCCGCCGTTTTTACCGATTACAATTTCTTCCTGGCTATCGCACAAACATTTGAAGATACCGGCGTTCGCGCCTATAAAGGCCAGGCAGGAAACTTATCAGGAAATAATACGGTGCTCACGGCGGCACTGAATATACATTCTGTGGAAGCACGCCATGCAGCCCATATCCGGATGATGCGCAGGGCATTGGGTACGCTGGGTGCTTCCCCTGCACTTAAACCCTGGATCACGCTGAATCAAAGCGGCATCGCTACTACCGCGGTAAATCCTTCCTATGCAGGAGAGGAGTTAACCATGCAGGCAGGGGTGGACATTGCCGCATTGGGTGGTAACATCGGGGCTAACAGCGCATCAGAAGCATTTGATGAACCATTGTCGATGGCGCAGGTATTACCCATTGCTTCTTTGTTTATAAAATCTTAAGTACGCTATATAGTTGGTCAGATGTAGAAAAGGCTGGCTCTTTCGGGCCGGCCTTTCCGTGCGCATAACAAATCCTTCATGCAGCGCGGCGATCTGAATGCAGGAGATTTCCTAACTTGCCGTCATGAAAAAATACCTGCTTTTTCTGATCCTCCCTGTACTGGCGGGCATCTTCAGCTGCAACACCACCCGTAAAGCGGCTACCGCTGCCAATACCATCGGCCAGCTAAAATTTATCGGTGAATATATTGTTCCATATAACCTTCCTTTCAATGGTACGGTAACCGGTGGTTTATCCGGTATCGATTACGCCCCTTCCTCCGGGCAATATTATCTTATTTGTGATGACCGCTCCGCACTGAACCCGGCGCGTTTTTATACCGCCCGGCTTTACTTTTCCGATAAATCATTCGACAGTATAAAGTTCACAGGTGTTACTCCTTTGTTGCAACCCAACGGACAGCCTTATCCCGATACCAAAACCAATCCCTCGCTTACGCCCGACCCGGAAGCGATGCGGTATAATAGTAAAAAGCAACGACTGGTGTGGAGCAGCGAAGGCGAACGCATTGTAAACGAAAAAGATACCATTCTTACCAATCCGGGTATTTATGAGATCCGCATGAACGGGCAATACCTGGATTCATTCGCGCTGCCATCGCAATTCAGGATGCAGGCCACAGAGAACGGGCCACGCCGCAATGGTGTATTTGAAGGACTGGGATTTACCCCCGGTTATAAATACCTGTATGTGAGCCTGGAAGAACCCCGTTATGAAGATGGTCCGAGAGCCGAAGTAGGGCAGGGCGCCTATACCCGTATCCTTAAATTTGACAACAACACCCGGCAACCGGTGGCGCAATATGCGTATAAACTAGAGCCGGTGGCGTTTCCCGCCATTCCTGAAAATGCGTTCAAAGTGAATGGCATTTCAGATATCATGGTGTTGGACAATAATAAAATATTAACCATTGAAAGGTCATTTTCCAGTGGCGTAAAGGATTGTACCATTAAAGTGTTTATCACCGATCTTAGCAATGCTACTGATATCAGCGGTATTAATTCCCTGCAGGCGGATACCCGTTTTAAGCCAGCGGCCAAAACGTTACTGCTGGATTTTGTGCACCTTGGGAAATATATAGATAACATTGAAGGCGTTACTTATGGTCCTGTTTTGCCTAACGGGCATCGGAGCCTGGTGTTCGTAGCAGATAATAATTTTTCTGATAAAGAAGAAAACCAGTTTTTCCTGTTCGAAGTTATCCCGTAAAACAATAATGACCACCGGTTGTTTATAATCAGAAAACCCCCGATATGAAACACTTGCCACTATTGTTGCTGCTGGTAGTCCTGGCTGCCTGTCAGCATTCCGGCGCCAAAACCGGCCAGCCGGATAGTATAGCAGTAAACTCTCCTTCAGACACTGCCTCCGGCGTTACTTATTCAGGAATGTTGCCCTGTGCTGATTGTGAGGGCATTGTTACGGAGCTGACCCTCCAAAGGCCACCGGATGATCATTTCACATTAAGAGAGACCTACAAGGGGAAGAACCAGACCTTTGCCAGTGAAGGCATTTATACCATTGTGCATGGCACCGCTGTTGACCCGGGAGCTACCGTGATTCACCTCAATCCCAATAAAGACAGAAACCTCCAGCGCTATTACCAGCAGGTGAATGAAAATGAGCTGTTGTTACTGGGTGCCGACCAGAAAACTATACAAACCAGCCTTAATTATACCCTGAAAAAGGTACTTTAATATTAAAGGAAGATAGAAGGAAGATGGGGAGCCGGTTTAAAATAAACCGGCTCCCCGCATTATATCAAAAAAGTCGCTTAAATTTAGCGGTGACCTGTGACCTTTTATCATTCTAACTTATTATGAATCGAATTCGGGGCTATCTGATTTTATGTTTATTCTTCTCTATACATACCTATGCCAAAGCACCGGTAGACAGTCTTCTGAAGGAGCTGAACAAGGTGATGGCGAAATCGGCTGCTTATGATTCCATTAAACTCCGTGGAATTGACAGCATAAAACTTACCCGGCAGGTGGCAGGCAATGATCCTGCCCGCCAGTACCTTATTTGCCGGCAATTATATAATGCTTACAAGGTATTTAATTTCGATTCCGCATTTACATATGCCCAGCAGCTGCAGGTATTGGCCGGCCAGTTGCATGATCCGGTATTGTTAACCGATGCCCGGATTAAGCTGGGATATGTTTTATTGTCATCGGGCATGTTTACAGAAACTGCTGCTTTTATTAATACCATTGACCCTACCGGCGCTCCGGATAGTATCCGGGTGGAGTTTTTCCTGATGAAGAGCCGGTTGTATTTCGACCTGGCAGACTATAACCAGGATAAGTATTATACCCCCGCCTATATTAAAGTGGCCAGTACATTTGTGGATTCTGCCCTCCACCTGATGCGTCCCAACTCTGTTGAGTACCGATACAATAAAGGATTGCAGCTATTCAAGCTGGGTAACATTCCGGCAGCGCTGGCCATTTTCCCGGATCTGAACCAGCCTGGTATTTCAGGGCGGCAACTGGCCATATTGGCCTGCACCCTGGGCTCTATTTATGATGCAGCCGGTAATAAGGATACCGCCATCAGCCTGATGGCCAGGTCGGCCATTGCGGATCTGCAGACTTCCACCAAAGAAACGATGGCCGCCTACAGCCTGGCAACCCTGCTTTTTGAAAGAGGTGATGTAAAGAATGCATCTCATTGTATTGAGCGGGCTATTTCGGAAGCGGTGTTTTACGGTGCAAGGCAAAGAAAGGTAATGGTAAGTAGTATTTTACCAATAATTGAGCATGAACGGATCATTACAGCAGAAGAAAGAACCAAGTCACTGCTGATCTATGCCGCTATTGTGACCCTGTTGCTGGTTGCGTTGGTGATATTGGCCATTACGGTGTTCCGGCAGGTACAAAAATTAAAAACCGCGCAGCGCATTATTACCGCAGCCAATCTTAAACAACAGGAAATCAACAACCAGTTGCTCGAAGCCAATAAAATTAAAGAGGAGTACGTGGGGTATTGTTTTAACATCAATGCTTCCTACATCGGTAAAATAGAAAAGCTAAAACAGAATCTTGAGCAAAAATTAACGGATAATAAGCCTTCAGAGCTAAGGTTCCTTGTAAATAATATCAATATCCGCCAGGAAAGAGAGGAACTATTTACCAGCTTCGACCGGGTATTCCTTAAAATATTCCCACATTTTGTGGCTGAGTTCAACGCGCTTTTTGACAAGGAGAACCAGGTAATCCTGAAAGAAAACGAACTGCTGAATACAGACATCCGGATTTTCGCGCTGATCCGTATCGGTATCAACGACAACGAAAAAATTGCCCGTATCCTTGAGTATTCTGTGAACACTATTTATGCCTATAAAACCAGGATCAAAAAGCGCGCGCTTATTCCAAGCGAAGAGTTCGAAACCCATATTATGAGCATTAAAGCCTTGTAAAAAGCGGGAAAAACCGTCTCATGCCATTAATATATTAATTATTTATATATAATCATAACCGTCTGATTATCAAAATTTTTTGTGAGATAATTTTGGTTTATTCGGCTTTATTTTCTATATTTTAACTGTAAAACTTGTTACCCTGCTGATTGATTTTTTACTTTGAATCAGTAGAATGATAATACCAAAACTCTAAATTCTAACAGGAGAACTAAAAACCACTAAAGAAGACAGAACGGCTAAGGTCGATTTAAAAAAAACAAACATTATCCACGTTGACAAATTGCGGGCATCCCCGGCAAACAACGCCTTATTTCCATTATTAAAATTTAATGAAAAACATTTAATCCACGGAAGCAGTATTACATAACTGCTCAAAAAATCCACTTTATGTTTAAAACAAGATCCATCAAGAATCTTTTTTTGTGCTCATTGCTTTTAGCAATACAAGGTATAGTAGGTGCACAGAACAAGACCATTACCGGTAAGGTCACTGACAGGAACGGCGTTGCTATCCCAGGCGCTACTGTTCAGATAAAAGGTACCAAAAGCGGAACATCCGCCGATGCCGATGGGGTTTTTAAAGTAACTGCACCACCTGAAGCCTCCGCGCTGATCATCACTTTTATAGGATATGCCACCCAGGAAGTGAGCATTGCTGGTAAAACAACTATAAACGTACAGCTGGCACAGGAAAATACAACCCTCACTGATGTGGTGGTAGTAGGCTATGGTACCTCCCGTAAAAAGGACATTACCGGCGCTATAGCCCAGGTGAAAGCCGCTGATTTTAATAAGGGTATCACCTCCGCTCCCGATCAGCTGATCCAGGGTAAAGTATCCGGATTGATGATACTGAATAATAACGGTGCTCCCGGCGCCTCCGCCACGGTAAGGATCAGGGGCGTATCTTCTGTCCGTACTGGTAACCAGCCGCTTTATGTGGTGGATGGAGTACCCCTGGATGGCCGTGTGGCCCGCCCTTCCCTGAACCTCACAGGATTGGGACAAACACCGGACGCCAACCCGCTCAACTTTATCAACAGTAATGATATTGCGACCATGGAAGTATTGAAAGATGCTTCTGCCACCGCGATATATGGTTCCCGTGGTTCAAACGGCGTAATCATTATCAATACAAAAAAAGGAGTAACCGGTCCTACGGTAGTAGACGTAAACTACTCTGTAGGGATGAGCAACATCATGAGAAAGCTTGATGTACTCAATGCAGATGAATACCGTGCTGCCTTAAAAGAATACAATCTTACCGGCGACGGCGGCGGTAGCTCCGACGGACTTGGCTCTATCCTCAGAACAGGCGTTACCCAAAATGTACAGGTAGCAATGAGCGGTGGAAGTGAAACCAGCCGCTACAGGGCATCCTTTGGCTTACAGGACCAACAGGGTATTGTGAAGAAAACAGGCATGAAGAAATACACCGCTTCCCTCAGTGGCCAGAACAAATTCCTGGAAAGCAAACAATTGGGAATTGACTACGGCATCATGGCGGCACAAACCAGTGAACAATTGGCGCCTATTTCCAATAACGCCGGTTTCACCGGAAGTCTGATCGGTCAGGCATTACAATGGAACCCAACAGTTCCATTGACTAAACCCGACGGATCACTGAACATCCTCGCTAAAAACCAGGCGATCAACCCAATGAACATGTCGCAGGGTTATAACGATAAAGCCAACATCAGTTATATCCTGGCAAGTATTTCCCCGTACTTCAAATTCAATGACAACTGGGAATACCGCATGATGTACAGCGTAAACCACCAGGTAGGGCAAAGAAGGGCATCCCTGGATTCTTCCATTAACATCGACCAGGTACTGGGAGAAGGTATTGCCGCTTATAATACCGCAGAGCTGACTACCCAGTTATTCAATAATACCTTGAACTACACCAAAGAGTTTTCCGGTGGCTGGAATCTCGGCGCAATGGTGGGCTATGAATATCAGAAATTTGCTTACTCCGGTGTAGGTATCGGCGCAAGAGGCTTTCCTACTAACGCGGTAGATTACACGGATATCCTCCAGACACCTGAACAGGTGAATACCAACATCAACTCTTTCCGTAATCCTAGCTCAGAGCTGCAGTCTTTCTTTGGCAGGGTAACTATAAATGCAAAAGATAAATATCTCCTCACTGCTACAATGAGGGCAGATGGTTCCAGCAAGTTTGGCTCCAACAACCGTTATGGTTACTTCCCTTCCTTTGCAGCCAAATGGAATATTTCCAACGAAGGCTTCATGAAGGATAACACCTTCTTCAGCAACCTGGGATTAAGAGCCGGTTATGGTATCACTGGTAACCAGGAATTTCCTGCCGGTGCGGCACAAGCTCAGTACGGTTTAACCACCGGCGGCAAAGCCAGTCTCATCAACGTACCAAATCCAGACCTGAAATGGGAAGAATCCAAACAACTGAACGTTGGTGTTGATTTCGGATTCCTCAAAGGCCGGATAAGCGGTACCGTGGACTACTTCCTGAAAAACACCACCAACCTGTTGTTCAGCTTCCCGGCTATTCAACCGGCGCCAGCCTCCAGTTACTGGATCAACTTACCAGGTAAAGTAATGAATACGGGTGTGGAACTGTCTCTTAAAGGAAATATCATCCAGTCTAAAAACTGGCTGTGGAACCTGGGTGTAAACGGTACCTGGCTGAAAAATGAAATGTCTGGTTATTCCGGTCCTACGGTTAATACCGGTTCCATCGACGGACAAGGCGTATCCGGTGTAACCTCACAGCGCCTGGCGAACGGCTACCCGTTAAATACATTCTATCTCCGCAGATTTGAAGGCTTCGATGATAAAGGGGTGAGCATTTATTCCGATAACGGCAACACCCTTTATTACATGACAAACCCGAATCCGAAAGTATTACTGGGTATCAACACAGAAGTAGCCTATAAAAAATGGAGCCTTTCTGCCAGCTCTCACGGCGCCTTTGGTTTCCAGGTGTATAACAACACTGCCAACACGGTATTACCCATCGGTAACCTTGGCTCCAGGAACATCGCCAAAGCACTGGTTGGTAACGGCGAAGCACAAACGAACTCTCCCGCCGCTTCTTCCCGCTACCTGGAAAACGGTAACTTCCTGAAACTGGATAACCTGACCATCTCCTATAACCTAGGTCCTGTGGGTAAGGTTTTCAAAGCTGCTGCCGTATCCCTGACTGGTCAGAACCTGTTTGTAATTACAAAGTATACTGGATTTGATCCGGAAGTAAATACCGATAAAAACATAAATGGTGTAAGTTCATTTGGTATAGAATACTCTCCATACCCAACTGCAAGAACCTTTATGCTTGGTGTACAGTTTACCTTATAATCTACTTCTAAAAAAAGACCACAATGACGACTCAACATATAATTAAAACAGCCATAGTAATAGCCAGTGCCATTGGTTTCACGGCTTGTAGCTTAAATGAAGACCTGGGGAGCAACCTGAATCAGCAGCAGGCAGATTCACTGATCAAAGCATCCCAGCTGCTGGGATCTGCTTACGATAACCTTCAGAATGCCTACCAGGATTTTTCGCAGACATGGGGCATGTCTGAAATCAGTACCGATGAAGCGCTCGGACCCACACGTGGCGGCGACTGGGATGATAACGGTGTATGGCGCGCTCTTCACCAACACCAGTGGACACCGGATCACTCACATATTCAGAATACCTTCAGCGCCCTGTTGCTGGAACAGTTCAGCGCTACCAATGTATTGAATTTCCATCCTTCACCAAGACAGGAAGCAGAAGCACGTTTTCTGCGTGCCTTCTCAATGTTTGCGGTGATTGACCTGTACGGTCAGGTACCCTATCGCGAGCCGGGCGAAAACCTGCTGAAGCCACCAAAAGTTTTCAAGGCTGCCGAAGGATTGGACTTCATTGTCTCTGAATTGAATGCTATCCTGCCCAACCTGCCGGACAGGGTTACAGCCAAGGATGCTTATGTAGCCAGCCAGGATGCGGCCCGTTTCCTGCTGATGAAGATATATCTGAATAAGGGTGCTTTCCTGAACAGAAAAGCACCCACCTTCGATGCGGCAGATATGCAAAAGGTGATTGCCCTGGCCGACCAGATAACAGCCAGCGGTTATACCCTCCAGGCGAAATATTTCGACACCTTTGCAAGGGATAACGATGCAAAATCCACCGAAAATATCTTTACACAACTGAATGGCCCCGGGGTTAGTAATAACCGTAGCGGCAATAACGTTTACTGCCGTTGGATGTGTACCCTGCACTACAGCCAGAACCCCAGCGGATGGAATGGGTTTACCACTTTATCTGATTTCTACGATTCATTCGAAGCAACGGATACCCGCAGAGGCGGCGACTATGCAGGCGTTACAAATGTTTCCGGTTTGAAAGTAGGTTTCCTTTTGGGCCAGCAATATGATCAGACCGGTAAGAAGATCCTGGATAGAAGCAACCGCCCGCTTATCTTCACCCGCGAAGTGGAATTGAGAGCCACCGGCACGCAAGTGGAAATGTCTGGTATCAGGGTAGTGAAATATCCTCCTGACATGGGTTCCAGCGGTAGCAATGCCACCAACGACTTCGTATTTTTCCGTTATGCAGATGCGGTGCTGATGAAAGCTGAGGCGCTGATCAGAACCGGCAATACCGCGGCAGCACTCCTGATTGTAAATGACCTGCGTTCGAAACGCGGCGCTACGCTATTCACCAGCATTGATCTCACCAAGATGCTTGCTGAAAGAGGCCGTGAATTATATTGGGAAGGCTGGAGAAGAATGGATCTGATCCGCTTTGGTAAATACCTGGACGCATGGCAGCTGAAAACTGTAAGCGATCCAAAATACCTGCTGTTCCCGATTCCAACCAGTGATCTTGCTGTAAATCCAAACCTGGTACAAAACCCGGGCTACTGATAATTATTCTTTTGTTGCGGGCAGGGCTATCCGGCCCTGCCACCGCAGCAAATCCTTCTCCCAAAATATATTTTATACCTGCTACGCATTACATAGCTAATGCGACAGGGGAGTTTTTTGCGTAGCAATTCAATTATTCTTATGTATACAAAAGCTCTGCTAAGGCGCTCAGGATGGATTTTACTGCTTTCCTGCCTGTCGGCCCAGGCACAAAACCAGGTAAAAAAGATCGGTAAAATAAATACGGTCAGCATCTCAGGGCAACAGATAAAAATTAGTGCGGAAAACGCGTTCGCGGAAATCACCGTGTACAGTCCTTCTGTGGTCCGTGTAAGAATGGATCAGCATCCGCTTGCGGCAGATTTTTCTTATGCGGTAATTGCCAAACCAACCACCACCCGGTTGCAGACTACACAAAACAACAATGAAATCAATGTAACCACGGATTCCCTTCAACTGCGTATTTCTAAAAATCCTTTTGCCATCCGCTTTCTTACCCTTTCGGGAGAAATGATTAATGAGGATGAAGAAGGATTGACTACTTCCTGGATCGGCGATGAAGTAACCACCTACAAGAAAATGCAGGAAGGGGAACGGTTTATTGGTCTTGGCGAAAAAACCGGTAACCTCGACCGTAAAGGAGAAGGCTATACGAACTGGAACTCTGATAAGTTTGGCTATGCTGCCAACCAGGATCCCATATACGCCACCATCCCTTTTTACGTGGGGATACATCATCATATCAATTACGGTATTTTCTTTGACAATACCTTCCAGAGCGATTTTAACTTCGGCGCCAGCAACAACCGCTTTTCTTCTTTTGGCGCAAGGGGAGGAGAGATGAATTACTATTTCATCTATCACCCACAAATGGCGGATATCATTACGTCTTATACCAATCTTACCGGCCGCATGCCCATGCCGCCGCTGTGGAGCCTCGGATACCAGCAGAACCGCTACAGTTACTACCCCGACACCGAAGTATTACGGATTGCGCAAACCCTGCGGGAGAAAAAAATCCCGGCAGATGGTATTACCCTCGACATCCATTACATGGACGCCTACAAACTGTTTACCTGGAACAAAAACCGTTTCCCCAATCCCCAACAACTCAGCAAACAGCTGAATGATATGGGATTTAAACTTACCGTAATTGTAGATCCAGGCATAAAAGTAGAAGAAGGTTATGCTGCTTACGAGAGCGGAAAAAAAGAAAACATCTTTATCAAATATAGCGACGGACAAAATTATACCGGGCAGGTATGGCCCGGCTGGTGCCACTTCCCGGACTTTACCAGTGGAAAGGGCCGCGACTGGTGGAAAGGCCAGATAAAATCGTATATGCGTGACGGTGTGCGTGGTATATGGAACGACATGAATGAAATTGCCACCTGGGGCCAAAAGATGCCTAACAACGTGATCTTTGATTACGAGGGGCATCCGGTAACCCACCAGCAGGCGCACAATGTATATGGTCTTGAAATGGTACGCGCCAGCTATGAAGGCTCCAGGGAGGAATTAAAGAAACGCCCGTTCCTGTTAACCAGGGCCGCTTACGCAGGCTCGCAGCGCTACAGTGCTATCTGGACCGGCGACAACCGCGCAGAAGAAGATCATATGCTGCTGGGAGTTCGCCTGATGAACAGTTTGGGAGTTAGCGGCATGCCTTTCTCAGGTATGGACATAGGCGGTTTTACCGGCAACGCTACTGTGAGCCTGTATGCCCGCTGGATGCAGATCGGCGCCTTCATTCCTTACTACCGTAACCACACAGGAGTAAATACCAAGTCGTCCGAACCATGGGCATATGGCGAAGAGGTGCTGGAAATTTCCCGCAATTATGTAAACCTGCGTTACCGCTTGCTTCCCTACCTCTACAGTTCGATGTTTGAAGCAACTCGTACCGGCATGCCCGTTATGCGTACGCTGGCGCTCACCAATACCTTTGACGCCAATGTTTACGACACCCGTTTCCAGAACCAGTATGGGTACGGGAATGCCTTTATGGTAGCGCCCTTTGAAAGCACAAAAGAATTCGGCTCCATCTATTTCCCGGAGGGAAAATGGTATAACCTTTATAACGACACCATCACCGCCGGGAAGCAGGAAGTTATTACGCCGCTGAATATAAAATCCCTGCCGGTATATGTAAAAGAAAGCAGTATCATCCCGATGCAATCGTTGATACAAAATACTTCCGAAAAGCCGTCAGATACGCTTTTCCTGCACATCTACAAAGGTGATAAACAAAATACCTTTGTTTATTATGAAGATGACGGAGAAACTTTTGATAACGAGAAAGGAGTGTATTATCAACGGACTATCGCTTATCATCCCGCAGATAAAAAAATTATCCTGGAAAAAGTAAGTGGCAGTTATGCATCGAAATTTCACCACATTAAATTATTACTCCACGGATTTGGGGACCAAAAAAGTATAACCGTTAATGGTAGTCCGCTATCGTTAGTGTCAACTGGTTATTCTTTCCTTTCACCTATATCACGCTTTGATCCGCAAGGATCCTCGATTCCCGCAGAGCGTTGCACTGTACAGCAGGCAACCTTTGATAATGGTAATCAGTTAATTAACGTGGATTTGTAATAATAAGAACGGCCTCCTGGATTTTCCGGGGGGTCTTCTTTATATTTGGGCATGAAATACTTGCCTTTTCTGCTGTTGCTGTTCTTTTCAGCCTGTATATATAGCGCCCGCCAACATAATACAACGGTTACGATCGCAGATGATACCATCCCTTCTGATATAGACTCTCTAATCCATCTTTACAAAGCATTTGAACAGGACACCCTGGAAATTTTACCCGGCGCTTTTGGTGATCCTGACACCTGGCATTTTAAAGGTACTGCCATCGATAGCCAGCTACAGCCGTTGCTGAGCGATCGCAGGTATAATGAAGATTATCTTTTTTACGCCTGCTATAAATTCAACCTGAATGCCAATACAATTGGCCTGGTTACCAGGTCTCCTTCTGAATACGAATCTTCTTCCGTTAAACTGTTTGCTTACCATAAGAAAACCAAAACCATCACCTTTGAAACTGAGCTGGCAGAAGAATTTGGCGACGCCGGTGATGTGCTGATAAAAAAGTCCTGGCTGTATCATTCTCCGGACAATGGCTGGCAGGCGATCCTGGAAAATTTCAGCTCCAGTCAGTATGGGGTTCCCGAAGATACCGTTGCCGTAGAATCCTATGATTACTATCATTTAACCTGGAATGGCAGCAAAATAGATACGCTCAGCACCGATAGTTCCGCCTTGGTGCAGGTATATAAACTGATGCCGGCAAATAAAAAATAGCGTTTGTTTGCTACCGCTTTTTACTATTATATTTGGGATGTCCTGCACCCTTACCTTCACTTTCACCTTAAAGCCGTCAATATGAACTTTAGTATTATCACTCCGGCAGATGCAGCATATGATCAGTGGAACGATCGTGGTGCGAACCTGAGATGGAAGGGGCATCCTTCCGGGATCATTCCTGTAACTACTGTCGATGAACTGAAAGACGCGCTGCAATATGCAGTGGACAACAACAAGCGGGTAGTGGTACGCGGTGGCGGCCACTGTCTTGAAAATTTTGTAGGTGATCCTGCTGTAGAAATAGTGATTGATATTTCCAACATAAAGGGGATCCGCTATGATGAAGGAATGAATGCGATTGAGGTGATGGCAGGTGCAACATTGGGAGAGGTGTTTGAAACACTGGACCGCGAGTGGGGTGTTTTACTCCCGGCCGGACAGCATCCGGCCATCGGGATAGGAGGGCATATATCCGGAGGGGCTTTTGGCTTTCTGCATCGTCACCATGGGCTGGGAGCCGATTACCTGTATGCAGTAGAAGTGCTTTGGGTAAATAATGAGCGGCAGGTGGAAAAGGTGATTGCTACAAGGGAAGAAACAGATAGTAACCGTGAACTCTGGTGGGCGCATACAGGAGGTGGTACCGGCAATTTCGGGATTGTTACCCGTTATTGGTTCCGGGCACCCGGTGTAACAGCGCGTGATCCTTCCCTGTTACTACCCAAGTCGCCGGAAGTACTGGAAACAATGGAGATGGAATGGGACTGGGATCAGATAGATGAGCGGGTATTTAAACAATTGCTGGACAATTTCGGAGAGTGGGGTAAGATGCACAGCAGTACAGACACGGAGGCCGGCAGGCTGTTTGCCACGCTTTACCTCTCCAATAAGGTGACTGGTAAAATTATGTTGAAGGCTGTGTTATCCGATTGTCCGGAAGAAATAGCAGAAGAATTTGCAGCCGCAGTTTCCGCAGGCATGGGTATAACAGGAAGAGCTATACGAAAACCGATGCGTTGGGTGGAATTTGCGTTACAGCCTTTTCCGGATATTTTCATAGACATGCGGGTTGCTTTCAAAGTAAAAGATGCCTTGCTACGTGCACCCTATACAGCCGCACAAATCGGAACCATATACCGGCATCTGACGGAGCATAATGATGTGCCGGGAGGTTCTGTTGGCGTCGCTTTTTTTGGTGGCAAGATGAATGCTGTAGCGGCGGATGCTACTGCATTCCCACAGCGGGACTCGATTTTAGCCACTGCCTGTACATCCGGCTGGTTAGATGCGGCAGATGAAGCGAAGTCTGTTGCATGGACCCGTAATATTTATCAGGAGCTGTTTGCAGCAACAGGCGGAGCACCTGTACCCGGGGAGCAAACAGGCGGATGTTTGATTGCCCATCCCGATGCTGATATGGCGGATGAACAATTTAATAAATCAGGTGTGCCGTGGCATGTGTTTTACTACCAGGATAATTATGAGCGGCTTCAGCGTGTAAAAAGAAAGTGGGACCCGTGCGGAATATTCCGGCACAGGCTGGGTGTGGAAGGGATATAAGCATCTATTTAAAATTCCTGGCTTCAGAAAATAACGTCGCGGATATTTCATCCGTTTTTGATGGTGGTTGCATTAGCGGAGTTGTTGTTTTTGAAGGAAGTAGCTGACGCAAGAATTTAGACAAATCGTAACAACAGGATACAATAATGTGAACCACCTCGCCTTCGCGTTGCAGGGTACCTTCCACCATCAGCAACCTGGCCTGCAGGATTTCTTTACGATACTTATCAAACAGTTGTTGAAAGACCACCAGGTTACTGCAACCCGTTTCATCTTCGATAGTGATAAAGCAAACACCCTTAGCGGTGCCCGGTCGTTGGCGTACCAGTACAAGACCCGCTACCTTCACTGCTGCGCCATTTTTTACGCCATCCAGTTCTTTTGCGGAGAGGATATGCAGCAACTGTAATTTTTCCCGGACAAAGCTTACAGGATGTGCTTTCAAAGACAAGGTGGTGGTGCTGTAATCGTGTACAACATGTTCTGATACCGTCATTTCCGGTAGCTGCACATGGGTTTCTGCAGCGCTTTCAGATGGCTGGCCTGTGAAAATACCAACAGGTCGGTCGTGAAGTGCGGAGACCTCCCAGAGTGCCTGACGGCGATCAAGTCCCATCGACCGGAAGGCATCTGCATCTGCCAGTTTCTCCAGCGTGATCAATGTAACACCTGCATCCCGCAGTGCATGGATGGTGGTATAGCCTGTACCCCGGCGGTCAATTAATGACTGTACATCCTCCTGGCCGAGGCCTTTTATCTGTCGGAAGCCGAGGCGCAGCGCGCATAATTTCCCTGTTTTTTCTTCCAGTATATTATCCCAGAGAGAAAGATTTACATCTGCAGGTCTTACTTCCACACCATGTTTACGGGCATCAATAACAATTTGTGCCGGCTGATAAAAGCCCATGGGCAAACTGTTTAACAATGCGCAGGCAAAAACATCCGGGTAATGACATTTGAGCCAACTGGAAACGTACACCAGCAGGGCGAAGCTGGCGGCATGGCTTTCAGGGAAACCATAACTTCCAAACCCTTCCAGCTGCTTAAAAACACGTAGGGCAAAATCGGCGTCGTATCCATTTTTCACCATGCCTTTTACCAGTTTTTCCCGGAACCGGCTTACCTGTCCGGCTGCCTTGAAAGTGGACATGCTTCTCCGGAGTTCATCTGCTTCCGATGGAGTAAAGCCAGCAGCTACTATAGCAATTTTCATCGCCTGTTCCTGGAACAGGGGAACTCCTAACGTTTTTTTTAAAATTTCTTTCAGTTCAGGAGAGGGGTAATCCGGCTTTTCCTCTCCATTGCGACGGCGCAGATAAGGATGCACCATATCGCCCTGGATGGGTCCAGGTCTTACAATCGCTACTTCAATAACCAGGTCATAAAAGCAGGTGGGCTTTAGCCGTGGTAGCATGGATTGTTGCGCACGGCTTTCGATCTGGAATACACCAATAGTATCGGCATGGCCTATCATTTCATACACATCAGGATCATCCTGCGGTACGCTTGCCAGGGTAAGAGGACGATTGTGATGCGTTTTTGCCAGGTCGAAAGCTTTGCGGATACAGGTAAGCATGCCGAGGGCGAGCACATCTATCTTAAGAAAGCCAAGAACATCGATATCATCTTTATTCCATTCAATACAGGTTCTGTTTTCCATGCGTGCATTCAGAATAGGACACAGATCAGAGAGGGCGCCTTGTGTGATAACAAAGCCACCGGTATGCTGCCCCAGCTGACGAGGAAAACCGATGAACTCCTGCGTGAGTTCCAGCATCTTCCGCAGATGCGCATCACTGGGATCAAATCCCTGTTCTGCAAGGCCTTCCCCTTCCAGCCATTCGGCGGTAAAATCCCATACGGAAGCAGAAAGACGATTGATAGTATCAACAGACAAGCCCATTGCTTTTCCTACATCGCGGATAGCCCCCTTTTGTCTTTGTTGGGTAACAGTGGCTACAATGGCGGCGCGGTGGCGACCATACTTTTCATAAATGTATTGAATCACTTCTTCCCTGCGTTCATGTTCGAAATCCACATCAATATCAGGGGGCTCGTTACGGGCGGAGGAAATAAACCGTTCAAACAGCAGGTCAATTTTTGTAGGATCTACAGCAGTAATGCCCAGGCAATAACAAACCGTGGAATTTGCTGCTGAACCGCGGCCCTGGCAAAGAATTCCCTGCTGCCTCGCAAAACGGACGATGTCATATACGGTGAGGAAATAAGATGCGTAATTCATCTCTTTTATAAAAGAGAGTTCATAGTGAATCGCAGTAGTAATTTTTTCAGGGATATCATCTCCGAAGTACTCCCTGGCGCCTTCCCATGCTAAATGTGTAAGTTCTTCCAGTGGTGCGCGGCCATTGCTGGTAATTTCTTCCGGGTATACATATTTAAGTGTATCAAGAGAAAAACAACAGCTTTCTGCAATCTCTTTTGTACGCAGGATCGCATCAGGATATTGCCGGAAGAGGCGTAACATTTCCTGTTGTGGCTTTAAGTATCTTTCTGCGTTTTCATGCAAACGATAACCCGCGGTATAAATGGTACATTTCTCCCTGATACAGGTTACAATATCCTGCAGCTGCCGACGTTCGGGGATATGATAATGTACATCGCCGGTAGCTACTAAAGGAATATTATATTGAGAAGATAACTGTGAAAGACGGTGTAACTTTTTAAAATCATCTCCCTGATAAGAGCGGGTGGCAGCAAGATAGAGGTTTGTTCCCAGTACCTCCCGGTACTCTTTCATAGCTACGCTGAAGGCGTCATCAAATTCAAATCTTTCATTCAGGGTTGCGGGTGGTAATGCAATAAATTTCATGCCGGCGGCATGTTCAAATACATCTGTTTTGTATAAGTGACATTGTCCTTTTTCTGCTCTCAGATTGCCTTTGGTGAGCAATGCAGAAAGGCGTCCGTATGCCTGTGTATCAGTGGGATAAGCAAGTAAGGAAGGTCCATCCAGCAGATCGATCCGGCAGGCGGGTATGATGCGTATCCCGCTGGTTTTTGCAGCTGCATGTCCGCGAACAATACCAGCAAGACTATTTCGGTCTGTAATCGCTATTTCTTTATAACCCAGTGCTGCAGCCTGTTCTACCAGTTCTCCCGGGTGTGACGCGCCTCTTAAAAAGCTAAAGTTGGTGGTGATCTGTAATTCTGTGTAGCTCATATCTCCTCTTTTTTCTCACGCAAAAAAACCATGAATAAACCAGGCATGGGGTTTATCACCGGTATAATGCCCCAGCCTGAACAGCCAGTAACGGCTGCCAGCATCATCTTCCACTACATAATAATCCCGGTGCTGTCCTTGTTGCAGCCACCATTCACTTTCAATCCGTTCAGGGCCATCCGCTTTCTTTACTTTATGTACTTTTCCTTTATAACGGAAATGCATCGGTGGATAATCGGGTATGGGCGCCGCTACTTCTATCGGTTCAGGTTTGGAAAGCAGTTGAATGGGACGGGGCCTGTCTGTTTTCCATGAAGTAGCTGTTTTTTCAATAAGACTGGTAACGGGTTTAACGGACCACTCCGGCCAGTGATGTTCAGCAGGCAGATAGCGGTGAACAGTTCCTTTGCCAGCCTTACCTTCCAGCCGGTCGATCAGCTCCGCGATACCCACATCTTCCAGTCCTCCTGCAGCATTCCAGAATGTTTCCTGCAAGGGCCGCACCTCTTCCACTTTAGGCGCTTCCAGTACAAATAATTCAATCCCCAGGTCTGGTTTGATCGTTGGTATTTTCGCCTCAAACAATTTGAACAGGTGGTTGATATTATGTGATGGATGCCCGGTACCGATCTCCAATTGTTCAATGGCCCCGTCTACCTTATAGCATTTCAGCACAGCGTTCCGGAGTCCTTTTTCCTCCTGGGAAAGGCGGTGGCAAAGGGCTTCCAGCAATCGCCTGAGCGCAATTTCAATACCGGTACCTGTTACAATAGGCTCCAGGCATGGCAGCCGTTCCTGGTAGGGTTCAACCGGCAGCAGGGGTTGAATTACTTCATCTTCCTGTCCGGTGAACTGATCAAGCCGGAGTAGCAGCTCCTGGCCAAAGCGCCGGCGGAGCACTGTTCTGGGCATTCCTATAAAGCTTCCTGCCTCGCGCAGGCCTAATTTCATTAACCTTTCGCAGATAGCGGGTTCCAGTCGTAATGCAGTCGGAGGCATGTCCATTAATGCAGCAGACTGCTCACCCGTGGGAATTACAGACAGTGTTTGACTGAACCGCGGCATGGCCCATGCTGCGCCAATCGTATCGGCCATGCCTGCACGCACCTGGTATCCAATATGCGTAAGTTTGGTCACTATATCTTTCAGATATAATTCTTCGCTGCCCCAAAGGTGTGCACAGCCGGTAACTTCCAGCAGCAGGCCATCGGGGGGATCTGTTGCGGTTACAGGTGTGAAGCGGATAGCCCATTCCCCTAGTGCGTTTAATATGCGGTTCGATTGCCCCGGCTTATCATCAATTACCTCCAGTGTGCCGATGAGCGCGCGTGCATCCGCCACGGCCATTCCCTTTGTGATGCCTTGCAACTGCGCGGCTCTGCTGGCTGCTGTTACAATCATCCGGCCGTGATCGGGAGTAGCCAGCACAAACGCTTCCTGTTGCAACGCCGGGCGGCAACGGATTAACCAATCGGTCATCAGATGAGGAAACCATATGGAAACAAAACGCCTGGCCATACTACCCGATTTTGCGGATCAGTTCCGGTGGTGCGGAAGACAATTGCTCATCCATCAACCTGAACCTGCCGGCTGACCATTCTATTTGCCAGGTGCCAGGCTTACCATTCCGGATCTTCAGCAGATCAACATTCCAGCGGGGATAGCCAACACCAGGCAACCCATCTTCCGGTTCGCTGGCTAATGGTGTAATGCGCCAGCGGGAAACACAGGCGGTGGGATTAACAGCAGTGGATTCCCGGCGAATAATAAACCCTGTTACCCTGCTTTGTTCTACTGCCAGTTGCAGGCGGCGGGAGGCGGTAAAACTGATATCCCTTACTTCCCCGATAACTGCGGCGAGTCCTTCACACTTCAATGCTTCTTCCATTGCCCAGAGTACATCCTTCTCCCGTTTCAGGTCTACAAAAATGATCCGTTCAGGCTCGATACCAAAGGTTTTCAGGGCAGGAGGAAAAAGCGTGCGGCAGGTGCTGATCCATATACAGGCGCCGCCGCCCTGCATTAACGCATTTAATAAACCACCGATAAACCCGGTGGCCGCAGCAGTATGTTCTGCTGCCGCACTCATAAACTCATGTATTGCTCCGGTTGGAAATGTTGCATTCGGAAAAGCAGCTGTAACCCGCCCAAGTCCCATATCCACACTCGTATTACTGGCTTGTTTAAAGCCCTGCAAATGGAGAATATCCCTTTGCAAGCCGGCAATAATAGCTGCTTTATCTGCGGGCATAGTTGACAGCTGGTTTAAATACTCATGACTAATTTATTTAGCAATAATACTAAATAAATTAGTATTTCATCAATATTCTTTCCGGATATATGTAACTTGTGGTCGGCATAATTTAAAGTGCATCGGCATGTTACAGAACAGAGTTGATCCATCCGGTAATATTATCAGGACAGAGGCCAGGGGACTATTTATGGGTAACCGGGGCGTTTTACACAACGACAACAAAGAAATTGTCAGGCCTTATAAGATCAAGATCTGGATTACTTGTATGTTGGCATTTAAAAACAGGAGAAGACCGGTAATGGCTCCTAACCGGTATACAGAACTCTTTTTTATGGATGAAGCAACTTCCTTTGCTGCCGGCCACCGGCCGTGTTTTGAATGCCGCAAAGCAGATGCGCATCAATTTAAATCCCTTTGGTTGAAAGGTAATCCGGATAAAGGGTTTAATGAAAAAACACTTATTAAAGAGATAGATAACATCCTTCATACAGAAAGGATAGATGAGCATAACCTAAAGATTACATTCGGGGAACATCCGGAAAACCTGCCCGACGGCACATTTGTACGCATAGGGGAGGAGCCTTATCTTCTTAATAAGGGGTTGCTGTATTTATGGTCGCCCGGTGGTTATTCAGAAGGCATCCCTTTGCCGGGGAGCGGGAAACTACCTGTTTTAACGCCGGCCTCTGTGGTGAATGCCTTCAGGGCAGGCTATGTTCCTCAAATGGCCATTTAATAGGATTAAGGGCAAGAAACGGGTTCTTTCAGATGGGTGTGGATGGTAAATTTGTATCATCATAAAAAAATAAAAAGATGACATACTATCATAAAAAAATGACTTCTCCCGTAGGGCAGCTTACGCTGATAGCGAGTGACAAAGGTTTGGCCGCAGTGCTGTGGGAAAATGAACTTGCAGACCGCGTACCCATAAGCGCCGGTGCAAACGATATACATCATCCTATCCTTTGCCAGGCAGAAGAACAACTCAATGAATACTTTGCCAAAAAGCGAACTTCTTTTACTGTAGAACTGGACTTTGTGGGAACGGAATTTCAAAAGAAGATATGGAAAGCACTGCTGACAATTCCTTTCGGTGAAACGAGGACCTATGGCCAGATCGCCAAACAAATTGGTGATCCGAAAGCAGTACGTGCTGTTGGTGGTGCAGCCAATAAAAATCCCATTTCTATTATTGCTCCCTGTCACCGGGTGATAGGCGCTTCCGGAAAATTAGTCGGATTTGCAGGTGGTATAGCCAACAAAAACCGCTTACTTCAACTAGAAAACAGTGTTAGTCCTACGTTGTTTTAGGCACTTGCTGACGTGGGGAGTTTATACTATCTTTCCACAAACCTGAAATAAGTGTTGCATACCTTTTCAACAGAAAACTTTCACTCCATCTGTGATCAACTATGTACCCAGGATCCGGAGTTAGCCTTCATTGTGAAAACATATGGCTATCCGCCGATGTGGACAAGACCCAATACATTTGAAAGCCTGATACACATTATCCTGGAACAGCAGGTATCACTGGCTTCCGCCTTAGCGGCGCTCAATAAATTAAGAGAGAAACTCACAAAAATTACACCCGCCAAACTGCTGGAACTCACGGACGAAGAATTAAAAGCCTGTTATTTCAGCCGGCAGAAGATGTCGTATGCCCGGTTTTTAGCCCAGGCCATTCAAAGCAAAGCATTCAACCCTAAAGCCATGGAAAAGCTGCCGGATGAAGAGGTAAGGAAAGCGCTGGTAGCGCTGAAAGGAATCGGCAACTGGACGGCGGATGTGTACCTGATGTTTGTATTGCAACGCGCGGATATTTTCCCCATCGGAGACCTGGCCGCCGTAAATGCACTCAAGCAGGTGAAGAAATTACCTAAAGACACTCCTCCAGAGAAACTACTGGGAATATCGGCAGCATGGCAGCCCTACCGAACTGTTGCCACGATGATATTGTGGCATTATTACCTGTCGTTGCGGGTAAAAGATACTGCTGCAGAAACGGAGAAAATAAAGAAGGCCGTGACGCTTTAGGGACGGATCATACCGGGCTTAAGCACGGCTTAAAGGTGGACTTGATCAACATCACTTAGCAGGGCACATGGTAGCTATTTCATCAGCAGCTTTAATACTTCTTCTTTGCGTTGACGGGAAACAGGCACCTGGCTGCCATCTTCCATGGAAATGGCGCCACCTTCTGTTTTTATCCAGGCTGTAATTTTATGGCTGTTGACCAGGTGGGACTGGTGGGTGCGTATAAAATGTTTATCAGCCAGCAGGTCGTTGTATTCTTTCAGGGTTTTACAAACAATCAGTTTTTTTTGACCGGAGATGTATACATGCGTGTAGTTTCCTGCCGCTTCGAGGCGTACGATATCTTCCGGCAGGGCAAAAATAATTTTATCGGCCAGTGGGAATGCAATACGGTTTTCTGCCATGGGCTTGCCCATATTGGCTACCAGTTCCCGTAAACGGCTGTTTTCCTGCTGGGGTACAATCTGTGCGATCGCTTTTTCCACTGCGCCGGAAAGTTCCAGTACATCTATAGGTTTCAGCACATAGTCGATAGCGCAGGCTTTTACTGCCGCAATACCGTAGTGGTCATAGGCTGTAACAAAAATAACTTCAAAGCGCCTGTTGGCAGGAAGTGATTGCAGCAGCTGAAGCCCTGAGCCTCCGGGCATTTCAATGTCGAGGAAAAGAAGGTCTGGTTCCAGTTGCTTGATGAGCCTGAGCGCACTCGCCGCAGAATCGGCTTCCCCGACTATGTCAATAGCCTGACAGTATTCGCCCAGGAGTACGCGCAGGTTATCCCTGCTTTTTGCCTCATCATCTACAAGAATACTTTTTATCTTCATACACTTTCAATTGGAATAGTGAGTAATGCCGTTGTGCCGTTTCCGTTACTGATATGCAAACTGGCTGTTTGTCCGGCGATACTAAAAAGCTGCAGCCTTTCCTGTACCAGTTTTAATCCTACACTTTTATGCGTGCCGTTGCCCGCTTCCGGATGATATCCCTGGCCATTGTCGTACACTGCGATCAGTAATGCCGCGCCTTGTTTCCCCACCGTAATGCGGAGTAAGCCTGCTTTTCCTTTGGAAGAAATACCGTGCAGGATCGCATTTTCCACCAGCGGTTGTAAAATCATGCCGGGGATATCTACCAGGTCAGTAGCCAGTTCTTCAGGGATATCTATTTCAAAGGAGAAATCAAAACGCAGTTGTTCAAGCTCGCAGTAAAGGCGTATGGTAGCCAGTTCATCTGCCAGCGTGATCATATTCTTTTCCACATTATGCAATACACTTCTTAATAACAACGAAAATTTTACAAGATAGGTATTGGCAGCTTTATATTGGCTGGTGTTGATCAACGATTGAATGGAGTTCAGCGCATTAAAAATAAAATGCGGATTCATCTGCGAGCGAATGGCTTTAATTTCCAGCTCCCGGATCGCGGTTTTCATGGCCTCCGCCCGCTTGATCCGCTGAATGCGCACCCGGTAAATCCAGATGCCCACCAGCACAGTAAAGAGGATGGAGCCAAGGCTCCATCCAATAATATTCATCACGCCGGCTTTTTGCAGGACCGAAAAGCGCGGTGCTTTTGCGGCATCATCGATGGCCGTATTCAGGTCATCCCATAAGTTGTCGTCGGAATAGATATGATCTGATATTATTTTTCCCCATTGATCCAGTACAACAACATTTTTCTTGCCCATTTCGGATATCCCGTATACTTCATAGTTTTTATCTCCCTGGTTTTTTATTTCAATACTGTTAAAGTTGGGCAGTGTTGCGAGTTCCGGATCATGTCGGCGGTTAAGGCCAGGCTCATTGATCCATGCGAACACAAAGGTTACTTCGGGATGCTTTTTAACCATTTTAACCAACGCACTATCCTGAAAGTAGCTGGCATGGTCAAATATGAGACAGGTAGTTTTACCATGCTGAGTTTTCAAATCATACGTTTTGCCATTGGCTAGCGATAGGATTGGGTATGGCGCTGTATTACCCGGCGCCCAGTGTTCCATGAACTTCCAATCTTTTATAATGGGTTTAATGATGCTGCTGTCGTCGCAGTTACGAATAAAGTCTTCGAAATAAGGTTTCAGTCGCTGGTTTTTTGCAAAGCTATTTGCTTTCATGCTCTCGTTGATCCCTTTTGATAATTTATAGTACAACGGGTATCCCTTCAGCATAGAAAGCAGGACAAAGTAATTGCTGTAAAAGGAAGATTCTTCTGAACTGCCGCCAGCAGAGAGTCCGATGCGTGACTGCTGATAAATCAGGAGCCAATCGAGGTATTGATGATAGAAGGAGAAGTGATTGTCGTGATAAGAATTCATTGTCACCGGCATGGTATCAATACCGGTGGTAATCATTTCCGGTATGCCCTCAAATGGCCGTTTTTCCGGGGCTACCCGGTAGCCATGATTATACAGAAAAACCAGCCAGTCATCCGCAATACGGTATTGCCAGTTGGTTTTATAGTAGTCGATACTTTCGGGAGATGCTTTCCCCTCATAGCTTTGCAGCACTGCTTTGAATCTGGCATTTGCGCTTTCCTGTGCGGCCAGCACTTCCTGCAATGTTTTGTTTCTGTACATGGTATTCATGCCCTCGTCACCGTAAAAGACGTCATTCACCTCCTCTGCCAGCATGGAACTCCATTGGGCACTACCCGACAGCTTTCTGGGTTGCCGTCCCCGGGAAGTATCGGCATCCGCTTCAATGATCAGCGTATCGCCAGGTGCTAAGAAAACATACCCTCCGTTATTTTCCATAGCAATATACCGGCGTTCCGGTTTTGTTAACAGCAACGGGCAATAAAATTCTCCCCGGCTATTAACAGGAAAGCTGAGGGTGCTGTCTCCCAGTTCAATTTCCACTTGCTTTTTATGAGCGTGTGCCAACGTGCCTTTTATCAATGCATTGCCTGCAACCGGAAAGGACGCGCCGGTAAGCAACTGGGCGTATTGATATTCGGTTTTGGCGGGAATGAGGCCAGGTATGCCGTTATTGGCGCTGCGCCATTTCAGCATCGCTTCTATCGCGGGGCGCAGCTCCTCCGGCGGCATAGGTGAGAAAGTTGAACGGATGGATATGCCGACCTGCTTCTGAGGACTATAACTCGTCATCAGCACCGGCAACGGTGGTTGATCTTTGTCGGTGGTCAATGATACGATTTCGCCGTTGGCTGTAATTTCCAGCAGGAACATCCCTTTAGGCGGCTTTTTTTCTAACCCCTGTTTATAAGGCGGATAATAACTATCGTACCCCATCCAGCCAAACTTCTGATCATATGGAGTATACGCTACCACTCTTTCATGGGTGATGCTGTATTGTTGGTTGCCATTAGGCAGCTGGTTCTGCAACCGGTACCGCAGCACATACCGGCGTTGAAACTGTAATAACGGCTCCATTACCGGATAGTAATTATTATCCTTGTGCTTCGTGATCTGCATATCAAACCAGTCGCCCGGTTTCAGGGCAAAGTAGCCGGGCTTGTCCTGTGCGGGCAGCAGGTAGGGCAGGCAAAGCAGCAACCATAGATAAACTGTTCTTTTCATGATACAATAATTTTATTGTACCAAAGCTATCTTTATCAGACGCCTGGGTTTACATCCACTTAGCAAACGGTAAAGCTGACTGAATATCCGGTGAATATATGACTGAAACGGGTATTTTTTGGGTTCTTTTGGGGTGGGGGTGGTATTTGAGAGAAATGGGAGTAATTGTGATACATAATTTCAATCATTGTGATTGACCGATTCTTTTCCGTAGTATATGGCGAATAGTCAGGCGAAAGCTGAATTGCCTTCGCCTGACGTAATTCTATTCTGGTTAGATCATGTTTACAACTTTAGCCGTTACCCAAAAACCAGTGGAAATATTTCTAGCAAGCTGGATATTTCCATCAGATGTAACGCTGTAAGTATTCACGACACTTGTATAACTATTGTTATCATTGAGTAGTGATTTTATTTTCACGATTCCACTGGTCCTTGAACGGGATATTACCAGGTAGTCGATAAAATAAGAAGTGCCATCTATCTGTGAGAATCCTCTTACAGCAATCATACAGGAAGCGCGTGTAGTTGGCATGGTTAAAATTGTAACCGGAGCAGTACCTGTTACAGCAGTAACCAAACCATTTACTTCCAGAGAATCAAAATGAATACTGTTATAGTTCCTGTTCAACAGGTGAACCTGAGATGGCTGTATTGAATTGGATAAATTGATCTGGGATCTTTTATTGGTAACATCATCACCATCCAGCAAGTTGCTGAGTGTAATAATGTAAATGGGGGTATTGTCTACAGAACCGATGTTGTTGTTGTTGTAGGTTCCAAAGTTAAAAACGCCACCACCAAAGAAAAGGAACCAGGCACCGGCAGCCGTTGGACCTCCACAATTCATAAAGGAATCCAATATTACAACATTCTTGATATCGAGAAATCCGGTACTGTTGATCCGGAACGGGGCTTGTGTATTATTGGCGTTTAGCGTATTTGTTAGGGCCTCACAGTGAAATCCATCGATATGAATATTTTTCGAGAAAATATCCATGATCTGGCCATTTTGATTCAGCTGGAGGGTTGCGCCCAGATAACCATCATAGGAAGAATCAACAATATAAACATCTGTAGAATAGTAAATTCTATATCCTCTATATCCAACACCTTTTGGAAAAACCGGTTCGTTATTACTGTTCAATCGGTTTACTATAAAGCTTTGAATGCAACATTTTGAAATCCTTATGGTGGTGCTGCCTCCCTGGTTAAAACCACTGGCAATATCAAATCCTATTGCCTGTATGGAGGAAACCCCTTCATAGATATCGAAGTAAATAGATTTAAAATCCAACTGCCAAATCAGGCCGGTATTTGGTGTCGATTTGATACCAGTATGAGCGCCAATAATAGTAAAACACTCAAAAGTGGTGTTGTTCACCTGGTCATTTACGGTGCTGCCACCTTTGTGGAGCCAGATAGCAACGCAGTTCTCGTTGATCTGATCATAGTGTAGGGACTCGAAACTAATATTCAATCCAGTGTAGGTAGATCGGCTAGCCTGTATATTAATGGCGGTAATGGCGCTATCAGGAGCAATTGTCGCACCTTCTCCGATAATCTGCCAAAAAATAGCATTGGTCATATTCAGGGTTTCGGAGATGCGATAACGGCCCCTAGGGAACACCAGTTTGCCTCCATTCGTAAATATCTGTTTGGCGTAGTCAAGACATTTATTGATTGCCGGAGAATCATTAATAGAATTATCACCTTTTGCACCGAACCATTTTACATTTAATTCGCCGTCATGTAGTCTTTTCCAACGACCTGTTGAAGCAATAAAAATTGTTCCTCCATTTTCAGGAGAAGTGGTGTCGCTGCTGTCCCAGTAGAATTCTCCGCCACCGCCATCGTTGGCAGTTGCATAGCCTAAAACGTGGTAAATAGTGTTTGCCTGGGGAGTACTCAGGCTTTTAAGGGCATTAATGGACGTAACTGTCATAAATAAGGGTTTGTGGTTAACAAAGATTTACTTGAAAATAGGCATAGGATATGTACCCTATTTGCGTAATAAAAACTTATTGAGAAATGTTACTGGGTTATAATTCAATAGGCTTCCTTATTGAGGGATGGGATTGGTAATTAAGCGTATTCTATAGAATAATATTAAAATGGGCAGTTAACATGTTTCAAAACATGTATCAAATGAAAAAAGGCTTTCCGCGTCTCACCGCTGAAAGCCTTTTCTACTGCGTGGTCCCACCTGGGCATGATCCAGGGACCCCCTGATTATGAGTCAGGTGCTCTAACCAACTGAGCTATAGGACCTGTTCCGAAGAACTAATTTCCCCTTTTCAGGGGACGGCAAAATTAATTATTTTATTGAATTAACCTAAATTTTTTTTTAATCCCAACGCTTACGCATATACTTAATAAATTTGCGGCATGCAAGGCATAAAGAACATTATTTTCGATCTGGGTGGCGTTATTCTGAACATCAACTACCAGCTTACCAACGAGGCATTTATTGCGCTTGGCGTGAAGAACTTCAATGAGTTGTATTCACAGTTTCATGGTTCCAGCTTATTTAATGGCCTGGAAACGGGGCATGTTTCCGTGGAAGAATTCCTGGCGGAAATGCAGCGCCATGTGCCGGAGGGGGTTACGGGTGAGCAGATAACAGCGGCGTGGAATGCGATGTTGCTGGATTTTCCTTTACAGCGGCTGCAGTTATTACAGCAGCTGCGGCAGCATTATAACCTGTATTTGCTGAGTAATACCAATGCGATACACCTGGAAGCTTTCAACCGGTTGTTACAGGAGAGCAGGGGAATTCCTTCGCTGGGCAGCTTTTTCGACAGGGCCTACTATTCGCACCTGATGGGACATCGTAAGCCGGACAAGGAGTCGTACCTGATGGTGATGGAGGAAAACGGGTTATTGCCGGAGGAAACGTTGTTTATAGATGATACGTTGCCGAATATAGAAGGAGCGAAGGCGGTAGGGTTGGAAACCATTCATCTGCAGGCGCCCCGAACGATTATGGATATTTTTCAGCCTAAAAAGGCGTTATAAAAAAGGCCGGTGATGCACCGGCCTTTTTCTATTTAACATCTTCAAAATCGAGGTAATCTCCCTTATCCACATTTTTGGGTTGTGGGGTAGGAGGAGGCTGTGGACCTTTTGGTCCGCCGTTTTGCTGTTCATATTGCTGACGCATATGATCCTGCATATCGCTCATTTGTCTGCGCACTTGTTTGGTAACCCTGTAGCCTGGTATGATCAGGTCGAATACCAGTTTGTACAGCAGCCAGGCCAGAAATATAGAAAGAAAAAATTTTAGCATAATGACACGAAGGTAGCGGAATATCCTTTCCGACCTCCTGAAAACCACCTCATTTTAAGGTTTTTTTAACTTTCAGGGAGCGATTAAAGTCCGAGTAAAGCGGCTGATGCCAGGGATTCTTTTTTATTGAACTGCCAGGCCATTTTGCGGGCGTTGATGGCGTCTATAATGGTACCGATGCCGCAGAAACCAAGGGTAATAAAATATACAATTCCCATGGCGATCTGGTCTACCAGGAAGCGTTGCACACCGGCTACGCCCAGGAAACCTATGAGGCTGCAGATAAGGATTGTTTGCGGATCTTTGCGTCTGCCCTGGTATACGGCCAGGAACCGCTGCTTGTTTTCGGCAGAATAGCTCTTGGTCAGTTCCTGTAGCCACATCATTTCCTCGGCTTCAATTCCGGGGAGCATTGCAAATGAAAAGTCGTTCATAGTGTTGGGTTTATGATTGTTTGAAATCAGCATATTGATACCGGGCCAGTTGCACGGTGCGGTACAGCAGCACGGCTACTACCAGGGGAGCAAGCCAGTGGTGTTGGATGGAGGCAGTCCATTGTCCGTGTAAAAAATAGTGGATACCATGACCTAATCCGCAACCGGGGCAAATAGGGAGACCTATATTTTTAAAGAAACACAGGCTGCCGGCATTTTCGTCGGGCGGCATCATATACAGGAGGGTCAGGCCCAGGGGCCATGCCAGCAGTTCGATATTTATTTTTCGCCAGAAAGCGGTCGCCACGTCAGATATTTTAAAAACACATATGAATGATGGCAGAGCATCTTACATAAATATTTACATACAAGTTAAAGAAATAGTTTTTCAATCAAAATAAAATCCTAATTTTGTATAAGGAAAAATGATTCAAACGAAGGGGACGAGATATTGTCCCCTTCGCGCTTTTTGTATGGCAAACGAACACGTGATAAAAACTATCCGGGAAATGGCAGAAGGACTGCTGGCGAATAATCCCGACAATTTTTTGGTAGACATCAGAATTAAGCCCACTAACAATATCAAGCTCTTTCTGGACGGGGATAAAGGGGTGCCGGTGGCTACGCTGGTGTCATTCAACCGTCAGTTATATCCTTTGCTGGAAGCGGCTGAACTGTTCCCAAATAACGATTTCTCCCTGGAAGTTTCGTCCGCAGGCCTGGATGAACCGCTCAAACTGCACAGACAATACCTTAAAAATATTGGACGCAAAGTGGAAGTTACCCTGCTGGATGGCTCTGTAAAAGAGGGCACCCTGCAAACGGTAACCGAAGATGCTATTAACATCGAGGAACTGATTGGCAAGAAAAAAGAAAAGAAGTCAACTGATTTAAAACTTAATGAAATAAAGCACATAAAGGTGTGCATCGTGTTTTAAAATATAACAACTAAACATGGCTAGTATTAACTTGATTGAGTCATTTACCGAGTTCAAGGAGGCGGAAAACATTGACCGTCCTACATTGATGAAGGTCCTGGAGGATGTGTTCAAAACGCTTCTGCGGAAAAAGTATGGCTCAGATGAGAATTTTGACGTGATTGTAAATACCGAAAAAGGTGACCTTGAAATATTACGCCGTCGAACCATCGTAACGGATGGGGAAGTAGAAGATGATAATGCACAGATCGCATATTCCGAAGCTATTAAGGTAGAACCGGATTATCAGGTCGGTGAGGATTTATATGAAGAGGTAGAGATCATGGATTTCGGCCGCAGGGCTATCCTGGCGGCAAAACAAACTTTATCTGCCCGTATCGGCGATCTGAAAAAAAACATCCTGGTAAAGAAATATGCCGACAAAGCAGGTGAAATTGTAAACGGCGAAGTATACCAGGTTTGGAAAAAAGAAGTTTTATTGCTTGATGATGAAGGGAATGAGTTAATTTTGCCTAAATCTGAACAAATCCCCACAGATTATTTCAAAAAAGGGGAGAACGTAAGAGCGGTGGTGAAGAAGGTAGAAATGAAAAACAATGCCCCACTCATCATTCTCTCCCGCACACATCCATCCTTCCTGGCTAAATTGCTGGAAATTGAGGTGCCTGAGATCTTTGACGGGCTTATAGTGATCAAGAAAATTGTTCGTGAACCGGGAGAAAGAGCCAAAGTGGCTGTTGAATCCTACGATGACCGTATAGATCCGGTAGGAGCCTGTGTGGGTATGAAAGGAAGCCGTATACATGGCATCGTGCGCGAATTGAGAAATGAAAATATAGATATCATTAACTTTACCACCAACATTCAATTGTTGATCCAGCGTTCTTTAACGCCCGCCAGGATCAGCCGCATGGAAGTGGATAACGAAAACAAATACGCTTCCGTTTACCTCAACCCTGACCAGGTATCACTGGCTATCGGTAAAAAAGGAGTAAACATTAAGCTGGCTTGTGAACTGACTGGTTTCGAGATTGATGTATTCCGTGATGAAGCGCAGGAACAGTCTGAATTTGATATCGATCTGGAAGAATTCTCGGATGAAATCGAAGAATGGATAATAGATGAGCTTAAACGAATAGGTTGTGACACTGCCCGCAGCGTATTGGAGCTGACCGTTGAAGAACTGGTTCGCCGTTCGGATCTGGAAGAAGAGACAGTGCAGGATGTAAGAAGAATATTACAGGAAGAGTTTGACAAAGAATAAAGCCGAGCCACAACCCTTCCCAGGTAAAGGCCTTATTAGAAAGGGAATTGATTTTTTCGAGTTATTGTTTAAACGTAAAAAAACATCCCGTTTTGAAGAAACGGGAAACAGGGGAGGCCCGAAATACGATATGCCTGAAACAACAAACAACACACCACGATTGCTGGCTGCAGCCAAAGAGTTTAATATTGGTAAGGAGACCCTCATCGATTTCCTTGGCAATAAAGGCTTTGATATGGACGGCTTTGGTTCTCCCAATGCCCGTCTTACGGCTGTTATGTACACAGCACTGCAGTCGGAGTTCCAGCAGGACAAGGCTAACAAGCGCAAAAGCGACCAGATAGCCCTGCCTAAAGGAAGCGTGTTAGAAACGATGAAGAAGAAAGAGAAGGAGGAAGCGGAAGCGGCGGCTAAAAAGAATACCACCAAAGAAAAAGAAGAGGCTGCTCCTGCTGCTAAACAGGAAGCAAAACCTGAACCTAAACCGGAACCAGTTAAGGAAACCCCTAAACCGGAACCGCAACCACAGGCGAATGTTGCCCAGGCAACTCCGCCTCCCGCAAAGGAAAAAGCTGAACCGAAGCCTGAACCACCCGTTGTTACAGCTCCCCCTGTTGCGGAAGTTCCCAAAGCACCGGCAACGCCTCCTCCGGCAGAACCAGACCCAGTGAAGAAAACGGATTCGCCGAAAATCAACGGCCCTAAAGTGATCACCACTATCGATCTGGACGCATTAAACCGCAATAAAAAACCAGTTGCTAAAAAAGCAGACCAGGAAGAAACTCCGGCTCCGCAACCAGAAGCAGTGAAACCACCGGTAAAAGAAGAAAAACCGGCTCCCGTTACACCCGCTCCCCCAGTTGCTGAAAAACCGGAACCTAAACCCGTTCCTGCCCCTCCCGTACAGGAAGCAACTACAGCACCAACTGAAAAACCAGTTGAGAAAGCTGATAAAGCTGAAAACGTGGAACAGGCCCCTAAAGCCGAAACCACTCCATCAGCAGAGAAAGTAGCGAAAACAGAAAAGACCGATACGACAGACAAAACGGAAAAAGCCGCACCGGTTGAAGATAAACCTGTAGTTAAAAAAGTGGAAGAAGTATTACAAGCCGCAAAACCGGCTGCAGTCAAAGAACCGGCGCACGTTCCTGTTAAACATGTCGTAAAAACGGAAAATCGCAAACCCTCTACTGCCGAAAACACCCCACCAACACCTCCCCCCGCTGCCCCACAGGCACAGGACGAGGCGGCTGGCTCTGCGGTGATCGAAAACATCCAGGCCGAAAAACTGACCGGCCCTAAAGTGATCGGCAAAATTGAGCTGCCAGTTCAGTCTGACAGACGCGATAATAATAAGAACAGCAACTTTAGCCGGGATGAGAAACGCAAACGCAAGCGTATCATCGTGGAAAAGAAACCTGAACCCGTTCAGCCTAAAGACTTTAAAGAAGGTGACCGCAAAGAAGGCGGCGCCCCAGGCGAACACCGCCCGCATCAGCATGGTGGACAAGGCGGGAATCGCCCGCACCACGATAACCGCGGAGGTGGCCATCAGGGCCAGGGCGGCGGAAATCGTCCGCAAGGCGATAACCGTACCCATAACCGTCCAGGTGGTACCAACACAGGTACCGGCGGCGGAGGTAACTACAACAGGCCTGCCGGACAAGGCCAGGGTCAGGGCGGAGGCTATAACAGGCCCGCCGGACAAGGCGGTCCAGGCGGCGGAGGTAACAGACCAGCCGGACAAGGTGGCGGTTACAACCGTCCAGGCAGCGGACCAGGTGGTGGCGGCAACAGACCCGGACAAGGCGGTGGCTATAACAGGCCAGGCCAGGGTGGCGGCTACAACAGACCAGGTCAGCACCGCGGCGAGGATAAACGTACTACCGAAGAAAAAGAAATCGATAAGAACGAGATCCAGAATAAGATCAAGGAAACAATGGCCAAGCTCGGTGGCGGCGGTCGCGGTAAAAACGTGAAAGCTAAACACCGTAGAGAAAAACGTGAGGAAAGAGCCAACCAGAAAATTAACCAGGGCGACGGAGACAACAAACTCCAGGTAACAGAATTCGTTTCTGTATCCGAACTGGCTAACCTGATGGATGTAAGCTTCGCGGAAGTAATCTCTAAATGTATGGGCCTCGGTATCATGGTATCTATCAACCAACGCCTCGATGCGGAAGTAATAGAACTGGTGGCCGGCGAATTCGGATACGAAGTTGAATTCATTGGTCTGGAAGATGCAGAAGAAACCGATGATGAAGATGAAGTAGATGATCCTGCAGATCTGGTTCCACGTGCACCGATCGTAACCATCATGGGTCACGTCGATCACGGTAAAACCTCCCTGCTCGATTACATCCGTAGTGCAAACGTGGTAGCCGGTGAAGCCGGTGGTATCACCCAACACATCGGTGCGTACCAGGTAACAACTGCCAGCGGCAAAAAGATCACCTTCCTCGATACCCCAGGTCACGAAGCGTTTACCGCGATGCGTGCCCGTGGCGCCAAAGCAGCGGATATCGCTGTAATCGTGATCGCTGCTGATGATGCTATCATGCCGCAAACAAAAGAAGCCATCTCCCACTCACAGGCAGCCGGACTACCAATGGTGTTCGCTATCAATAAAGTGGATAAAGAAGGCTCCAACCCTGAGAAAATCAAGGAACAACTGGCCGGCATGAACCTCCTGGTAGAAGACTGGGGCGGTAAATACCAGAGCCAGGAAATATCTGCCAAAAGCGGGTTAAATATTGATGTGCTCCTCGAAAAAATATTACTGGAAGCGGAACTGCTGGAATTGAAAGCCAATCCCGACCGCGAAGCCTCCGGAAGTATCGTGGAAGCTACCCTGGATAAAGGTCGCGGTTACGTTGCCTCCCTCCTGGTACAAAATGGTACCCTCCGTCAGGGCGATACCATCGTATCCGGCTCCTTCTTCGGAAAAATCAAAGCCATGTTCAACGAACGCGGCCAGAAAATGGAAGAAGCAGGACCATCCATGCCAGTACAGGTACTCGGCCTGAATGGTGCACCACAGGCAGGTGAGAAGTTCAAGATGTACTCCGAAGAATCTGAAGCCAAAGAAGTGGCTAACCGCAGAGCACAAATCGTTCGCGAACAAGGTATCCGTACCAAGAAACATATCACCCTGGATGAAATCGGCCGCCGTTTGGCACTGGGTAACTTTAAACAGCTGAACCTCATCATCAAAGCCGACTTTGATGGTTCCGTAGAAGCGTTGAGTGACTCCCTGCAGAAACTGTCTACCGAAGAAATCGTGATCAGCATCGTTCATAAAGCAGTAGGTCAGATTACAGAATCCGACGTATTGCTGGCAACCGCTTCTGACGCCATCATCCTCGGATTCCAGGTACGACCTTCCTCCCAGGCTGCCAAGCTCGCGGAGAAAGAGAATATCGAAATCCGTAACTACTCCATCATCTATGACGCGATCGATGAAATCAAGAGCGCCATGGAAGGTATGCTGGAACCAAAAATCGAGAAGAAAGTGGTGTGCAACGTTCAGGTGCGCGAAACTTACAAATTCGAGAAGGTTACCGTGGCAGGTTGCTTCGTTATCGATGGCAAGCTGACAAGAAACACCCGTATCAACGTGGTGCGCGACGGTATCGTGGTTCACACCGGCGAACTCGGCTCCCTGAAACGTTATAAAGATGACGTGAAAGAAGTAGCTGCCAACATGGAGTGTGGTTTGAGTGTCCGCGGATACAGCGATCTGAGACCTAACGATAACATCGAAGGGTTTGAAGAAGTAGAAGTGAAGAGAACTTTATAAGAAGCCTGTAGCCAAAAACTACCCGCTTTAAAATAACATACAGCGAAGAAAAGAACGATCCGTAGTGTAAAACCTATCATCGTTATTTTCTTCGCTGTTTTTTTGGCTAAGATGCTTATGGCTAAAAGGCGGCAGCTTATCTAAACTTTTGTTAAATCCATCGACATTCCCTATGCTACTGACTTTTAAATGGTTATTTTTGGTTTTTACCGCTTTTGTATGAAGAAACTTTTAGCATTATCCGCAGGCGCTTTGCTGCTATGGCAGGCTTCTACGGCCCAGAAACTGGTGGCAGACAAGATTATCGGCGTTGTAGGGGATAAAATTATCCTCAAATCCGATATGGACGGAGCACTCAGCGATCAGCAACACAACTCACCCGATGGCAATCTGGCGCCTGATGCTGCTTGCAAAACACTGGAAATGCTGATTTCCCAGAAAGTAATGGTGTTACAGGCGGAAAGAGACAGTTTACCGGTAAGTGACGGCGACGTGGAAGCCCAGATGGAAAACCGTATCCGCTACTTCGAATCCATGTACGGCAGTAAGGAGAAAATGAAAGAAGTTACCGGCTACTCCATTTACCAGCTTCGCGAACGCTTCCGTCAGCCTATCAAAGAAGGTTTGCTGGCCCAGGCAATGCGTAACAAAATCATTGAACCGGTAAAAGTAACGCCCTCAGAAGTAAAACGCTTCTTTGACGCTATCCCTAAAGATAGCCTCCATTTTTACGAGTCAGAACTGGAAATAGGTACCCTCGTGCTGCAGCCCAAAGCTACCCGCGAAATGGACCAATACGCCATTGACCGCCTCCTCGATTTCAAAAAACGCGTTCAGAATAAAGAATCAGATTTCGGCTCCCTCGCTATCCTGTACTCCGAAGATCCGGGCGTAAAGGATAACAAAGGTGTGTATACCCTGAACCGTAATGATAAAAATACCTGGGATCCCGACTTCCTGGCATCTGCCTTCCGTTTGAAAGAAGGGGAAATTTCTTCCCCGGTGAAGTCGCAACACGGATACCACCTGATCATGATGCTGAAACGCTCCGGCGATAACGTTACTGTACAACACATCCTCGTAAGAGCCGCCGTAACCAAATCCGACCTGGCCAGCAACACTGCCAAACTGGATTCCATCCGTAAAAGCATCGTAGCAGGCAAAATCACTTTCTCAGAAGCCGTAGCCAAATACAGCGACGCACCAAGCGCCAAATTTGATGGCGGTATGATGCAGTCCAAAACCGGCGACGGAAGCACCCTGATCACCATTGATCAGCTGGATGATCCAACCGAAAGGGATATCGTAATGATGCTCGATACCCTGAAAGCCGGTCAGATTTCCGCCCCCGTACAGTATACAGACGAAAACGGCCGTGCAGCAGTACGGATCGTATACCTGAAAACACGTACCCAGCCACACCGGGAGAACCTTACAGATGATTATTCCCGCATCCAGCAAAGAACACTGGATATCAAACGCGCGGAAGCCATCAACAAATGGCTCATCGAAAAGATCCCGACCTTCTACGTTCACGTAGATGATCAATACAAAGACTGTAACCATATCAGCCAGTGGATGGCTGCCCTGGCCAAGCAATAACAATACTATTTATACAAAGCGGAGATAGGAGCGGAAGCTCTTATCTCCGCTTTTTTATGCCCTGATACTGAATAGGCAAAGGCTGATAGCTTTACAATCGCTTTCTGGTTTTCTCCTTTTTTGGCGTACCTTTGCGACTTCAATTTTCTGCCATGAGTGATGCGATCAAACATGAATGCGGTCTGGCATTTATAAGATTAAGAAAGCCGTTTTCCTACTACCAACAAAAATATGGGAGCGTTTTCTATGGGCTGAACAAACTGTATCTGCTCATGGAAAAACAACACAACAGAGGCCAGGATGGCGCTGGTTTGGCCACCGTGAAACTGAATACCGAACCAGGTGTCCCCTTCATGCACCGTATCCGCAGTGCTGCTCCACAAGCCATCGGAGATATTTTCGCGAAAGTACGTGATGAGATACAGGAGATAGAAAAATATCAGCCGGAAATCACCAAATACCCCGGCCTGATGAAAGGCCATGTTCGTTTTCTCGGTGAACTCATGATGGGACATATCCGTTATGCCACCCAGGGTAAAAACAACGTGGAACTCTGCCATCCCTTCGTACGCTACAATACCATTCCTGCCCGCAACCTCGCCATGGCCGGTAACTTTAACCTGATTAACACGGACGAGCTGTTCGAGTTTTCCAAGGCACAACCCGGCGAAGTACACAAAAACAGTGACCTTGCCGCCATGCTCGAAGTTGTACACCATTTCCTCGCTAAAGAGGACAATGAAGGCAGCAACGACCTGGATATCAAAAAGATCCTGCAACAGGCATTTTCCATGTTTGATGGTGGTTACCATACCTGCGGCCTGATCGGCTCCGGCGATGCTTTCGTGATCCGCGATGCACATGGTATCCGTCCTTCTTACTACTATATTAATGAAGATGTGATTGTAGCCGCCTCCGAAAGGGCCGCTATCCGCACTACTTTCAATGTAGGCGAAAATGAAGTACTGGAACTCATGCCGGGTAATGCGCTGATCGTTAAAAACAACGGCGACTACTCCATCGAACAAATTCTAGAACCCAAAGAACGTAAGGCCTGCAGCTTTGAAAGGATTTACTTCTCCCGTGGTAACGACGAAAAAATATACAAGGAACGCACTGATCTTGGCCGCCACCTGTCCGGCACCGTATTAAAGGCGATCGACAATGACCTCCGCAATACCATCTTCTCTTTTATACCAAATACTGCTGAAGTAGCCTTCTATGGCCTGTTAAAAGGACTGGAAGAATATCTCAACAAAATAAAGGTTGAACGCATCCTTTCCTGGGGTAATGATTTTGATGAGGAAAAGCTCACCGAAATGGTGAACCGCCGTATCCGCATTGATAAAATAGCCACCAAGGACGTAAAAATGCGTACGTTCATCACCGAAGACTCCAGCCGTAATGAAATGGTACAACACGTGTACGATATCACCTACGGTAAGGTAAGACCCGGTATTGACTCGCTGGTGGTGATCGATGATTCAATTGTACGTGGTACCACCCTGAAAGAAAGTATCGTTAAAATGCTGGACCGCTTAGGACCCAAAAAGATCATCATCGTATCTTCTGCCCCGCAGATCCGCTACCCCGATTGCTATGGTATTGATATGAGCAAGATGGGCGATTTCGTAGCCTTCCAGGCCGCTATTGCCCTCCTGAAAGATCATGGCAAGGAACATATCCTGAACGAAGCCTACGGCCTCTGCAAGGAACTGCAACGCACCAATACCCTTCATGCACAAAACGTAGTGAAGAATATCTATAAGCCGTTTACCCCTGAACAGATCTCTGCCAAGATCGCAGAAATCCTCAACCCAGGCGGTATTAAAGCAGAAATAGAAGTCATTTATCAATCTATCGAAAGCCTCCATCTGGCTTGTCCGAACAACCTGGGCGACTGGTACTTTACCGGTAATTACCCTACTCCGGGCGGCAACCGTGTGGTGAATAAAGCATTCATGAACTATATGGAAGGCAAAAACGAAAGAGGATATTAATCGTATAAATAATCAGAGATCTGGTTATTTGGTTATCAGAAGAAATTCTTCTTTTGAGCTGAATAATCAGATCTCTGATTTTTTAAATGACTATTTGTTTTCATGTTAATTTTATCTTAAATAACCCCCTTCCTCCTGACTGTATAAGTCTAACAAGTTAACTTCCTGTAAAATCTGTATTTTCGTAATAGTTAATTATAGGTTTTCAGCCCATGAAAACATTACTACTTATTCGTCATGCTAAATCCAGCTGGACCGATCCGGATATGGATGACTTTGACCGGCCCCTCAATAAACGGGGAAAAGCGAACGCGCCCGAAATGGCACAACGCCTTATTACCCGCGGCATGGTGCCGGAATTAATTATTTCCAGCCCGGCCAAAAGAGCCAGAACTACCGCTAAAATAATGGCGAATGAGTGGAGTTATCCCAAACAGGCGATCCTGCTGGAAGAAGAACTGTATCTCTGCTACGCTGCCACCTTTCTGAAGGTAATCACCAAAATTGATGACGACTTCGGCGCCGTGGCCATCTTTGCCCATAACCCAGGCATCACCGATTTTGCCAATTACCTCACCGAAGAAATCAGGATAGATAATGTACCCACTACCGGTATCTTTGGTATCCAGGCAGACACCGATAGTTGGAAAGATTTTGACCTGGCAAAGAAAAAGTTCCTCTTCTTCGAGTATCCCCGTAAAGATTAGTCTTTCACAATTTTATTGTAAGAAGCGGTAATTCCCTTGATCAGGGAAGAACTGAAGCCCTGGTGTTCCATTTCGTTAAGACCGGCAATAGTGCAGCCTTTCGGGGTAGTTACCTTATCGATTTCCTCTTCCGGATGGCGGTTTTCACGGATCAGCAGCTCTGCAGCCCCTTTTACCGTTTGAGCGGCAATTAAACTGGCCGTGCGCACATCAAATCCAATTTCAATACCCCCCTGGATATTTGCCCGGATATAGCGCAGCGCAAAGGCAATACCACAGGCGCCCAGTACTGTAGCTGCATCCATCAGTTTCTCATCGATCGTTACGGTAGCTCCGAGCTGATCGAACATGGTTTTTACATACCGGATCTGCTCTTCGGTGGCGTGTTTATGAGAAATACAGGTAATAGACTCCTGTATGGCGATGGCTGTATTAGGCATGGCCCGTACCACCGGCATGCCGGGTACCACATGCTCCAGGTCGTCGATGCTTACGCCGGTAACCACGCTGATCAGTATATGTTTTGCCGGGTTAAAGGACCCTTTGAACTCCTGCAATACTTCCCGCACATTGTACGGTTTTAAAGCTACCACAATAATTTCCGCTTCGCGGATGGCAATATCATTGTCCGTTTCTATCCGCACACCTGCATCACGCAGATCCGTAAGGGTACTGGTGTTACGCTTGGTAACAATGATATCGCCGGCCTTTGAAAACCCGCTCTTCAACAATCCCTGGGCGATGGCCGATCCCAGATTTCCTCCACCTATAATGGCTATTTTTTTGGCTGACATAAAAAATGAAGATTACATTATAAATCGTAAGAAAGGTATAACAAATGCTGCATCCATGCAAACGGCAACGATTCATTAACTTGCGGATATGCAGGCATTACATACAGCAACTGCGTTTTACGCCAGAATAAAAGAAGCCCACAATATTCCTGATACGGAAGATAAAACCCGTCACTATAAACAGATACTGGAAATCCTTTTCCGGGAGCTGACCCGTAAAGAAACCCGCTCTTTCGGAAACCTGTTTGCACGCATGCAGTTTTATTTCGACCGGCAATCCGTGCCACCGGATATCCATCAGCAGCTGACGGCGCTCCGCATACTAACTAATAAGGCTACACGGGGAATGTTTCCCCTGCAGGACGCCGAACACCTCCTGTGCATCAAAGCCCTTACGGAATCTGTGGCCTGGTGCTACCAAATAGCACCGCCTGCAGAACTCACCGCACTATACGCCTCCGCAGGCTCACATAAACTGTCGCTTGCATGGCAACACCGCCCCGGCAGCCTGGCATTGCTGAAATGTATGGTTACCACAGTAGGCACGCTCACCACCACCACGCTCGGAAAATATACCCTGCTGCTGGATGTAAAAAATGACGAGCAGGGAGCTTTCCAGCTGCTGCTGGAACATATGGATCCCGAAGCGGTAATATCCCTGCATGGACTGCTGCGCCCTTACGACACCATTCACGTACTCCACTGCCGCCAGGGAGCCAACGGACATGAATACACCACCACCAGTGAAAGCCAGGTAGTACTGGAGCCGGATCTGCTGATAGATATCAGCGACCTGGCAGAATGCTTCACCCATAAAGGACCCAACCGGTTATTATATCTTGTTAAAAAACTCACTCCCCAGCAATCCAGCCCGGCGGCATTTAAGGGAAACCTGGTAAATGCCCTCCTGGATGAAATGCTCCGCAACAGGGACATAGATTTCAAAAGTTCATTTGTGGAAGCCGTAGCAGAAAACGTGCTGCAGGCGGCCGCCTACGGCCGGGAAAAGATCAACGACATGTTTCGCGATATCCGGCAGCAACACTGGGGTAACCTGCATAATACCGTAAAAGAACTGCAGGATAAACCGGTGAAGATAGAACCCACCTTTTTGTCCGCCCAGTACGGTTTGCAGGGTCGACTGGATCTCATGGCGGAAGATGATACCGATGAATACCGGAAGGAAATTTTTGAGCTGAAAAGCGGGAAATGCCCCGACTTCAATACCTGGAAAAATCACGAAATGCAGGTAGTGGGATATAACCTCCTGCTACGCTCTGCTTTTGGCCGTCAACGAAAGGGAGGATCGGCCATCCTGTATTCTGCCGCCACCACTAACCCGTTGCGGAACGTGAGCAGTACACATCATACCGAAAATGATTTACTACTGCTGCGTAATGAAGTAGTAGGTATGCTCCTGCGGCTCGCGGGCGGCGAGTTTGAAATACTGTCCTCTATCACTACCGCAGCTGCCCTGGGCCTGCCTTCTTTCAGTGCTGCGCATTTCACCACTTTTGAACAGGCCTGGCAAACGGCGCCTCCTGTGGCAAAGGCCTATTATCACGAGTTCCTCGCCTTTATGCTGCGGGAATACCTGCAGGCGAAGTGCGGCATGTTTTCAGAAATTAACCGGGAGGAAGATGCAGACGGCTTTGCAGCGCTATGGCTGCAACCCGAAAAAGATAAGCTATCCCGCTTCAATATTATACCAGGGCTTCGCTTCCGGGAGTTTGATACCGTTAACAGCTCCGTGTTATTTGATATAGTCGTTCCCGTTAGCCATAATTTCCGCAAGGGGGATACCGCTATTATTTATCCGCGTACCAGCACTGAACTACAGCCGTTGCAGCAACAGTTGCTGAAGGGCAGGATAGAGGATCTTGGGAAAAACCAGTTGAGCTTTTCCCTGAATAACCGGCAGATGACGCTCGACTTTTTCCGGCAATTTGATGAGTGGATCATAGAGCATGATATTTATGAATCCAACTACTGGATAGCAACGGCGTCACTTTTTCATGTGATTTCCCCGCTTTACCGTGAGCGTACCAATATGCTGTTGGGGCTTACTACACCCCGCTGGTATCCTTTACAGCACACTACGCCGGCCATGTTTAATCCTAACCAGGAACAGTTGGTAAAGCATGCCCTGGAGGCACAGGATTATTACCTGTTACAGGGCCCGCCGGGCACCGGTAAAACATCTTCCATGCTTACTACTATAGTGGGGGAGATGGTAAAACAGGATCACCATGTGATCATTGTTGCGTTTACCAACAAGGCGGTGGAAGAAATATGTCATAAGCTGACGGCTAAAAATATTACGCATCTCCGTATGGGCGGGCGTAACTCCTCCGCTTCACTCACGCTCCGGCAATATTGCCTGGAAGGCTCCCTGGATGAGGCGCGGAATTATATTACCAGTCACCGTGTGTTTGTAGCCACAGTGGCTACTATGGCCACCCGGCTGGAGCAGCTTACAATGATGGGGATTCCTACCGATACTTTAGTTGTGGATGAAGCTTCCCAGTTAACCGAGCCACAGCTACTGGGGTTGCTGATGCCATTTCGTAAATTTATCCTGATAGGAGACCAGAACCAGTTGCCGCCGGTGGTGGCGCAGGAAGCGCATTTCTGCCAGGTGAAAGCGCCCTGTTTACAGGAACTGGGTATCGGGGATTTGCGGACCTCTATTTTCGAGCGGCTCATACAACGCTGTAAAACCAGCCAGTGGCGGCATGCCTGGGGCATGTTGAATACCCACTTCCGGATGCATGACAGTATTGCGGCATTGGTAAATCATTACTATGCAGGTCAGTTATCTTCCGGAAGAGAGGAGCAAAAAGCCGGTTTCGATTTGTATGGCGGTCACGAGAATTTAGGCTGGGAGCGGGTTTTATCTTTAGGAAGAAAAGTATTTATTGGCAGCCCGTATGAGCCGAGTTCCAAGATGAACAGGACGGAGGCGGCGTGGGTAGTGTCGCTGCTGCATCACCTGAAGAACCGTTATGGTGCGGGTTTCAGTAAAGATACCGTGGGGGTGGTAACGCCATGGCGAACGCAGATCAGCTTGATCCGGGAGTTGATTGCGGATGATGAAGCGTTGCAGGACATTAATATTGATACCGTGGAGCGGTTCCAGGGTTCTGAAAACGATATTATCATTGTGTCGCTGGCGGTATATCATGCGGCGCAGGTGCAAACCTTGCAGTGCCTGGGGCAGTTTAACTGGGAAGAAGAGGAGATAGAGGTAGACCGGAAGTTGCTGGTAACGTTGTCGCGTGCACGAAAACAGGTGATATTGCTGGGATACGAGCCAGTGTTGCAGGATAGCGCTCATTACCGTAAGGTATTGGGGGAGATGAGCAGAGGCGTACTCTAACGGCAGGTACTATACGTTGCGGCTCCAAGTAACAATGGCCATACGGTTAGTATGGCCATCGTCAGACAACATCATATATGATCAGTCCTGGTAAACCAGGCTTTAATCCAGTGTAACGTGCCCCCAGTTTTCGCCGCTTTTAATGCGGTAGAGCTGCATTTCACTGATATCGAACTGTTCAGCGATTTGCTTCATTGTTTTCTTGCCGGGTTTATTCAGCAGGCGTTTGATGCTCTTTACTTTGGTAACATTCAGTTTGAGTCCTTTCACGCGGTTGCGTTGCTTTTCTTTGTAGGCGAGCTTGGCGGGACTTTTTTGCTGATGTTCTTCCATTTCCTCCTTGGTGGCCCATTGGAGGTTGGAGGCTTTATTATTTTTTTTATCGTAGTCCAGGTGTATCACATATTTATGTGCCCGTCCTCCTTTTTTGCTGAAAAGTTTGGCCACTTCCCTGTGGAGGTACAGTGACTGGTAGCTATCTGCGGGCTTTACGTTTAATACCGTATAGCCTTCTACGGTAGACCCCGTGAGCAGCTTACCATCTTCGGTACTTTCATGATAACTGATCACTCTCCCCATGTTTGAAACGGCGTATTTTTTACGCAGGGCAGATTTGTTTTTAATCTGTAAGTCTTTCCAGACTTCATTTTTCAGATTTTTAATTGTGGTCATGTGAAAGTATTTTTTATTTTTTTTATATCCTGGGGTTTATCCGTTTATCCGTAAACGTTACAACCGGCCATTTCATTATCAGCCGGCAGAAAATCGTGTGCAGCTAATTGGGGAGCGGCCCGCTCGAATATATGGTCCTTGTATTGTAACACAACCGCGTCTAGTACTTCCTCAATCTCAGCTAATGTATTGTAAGTTACTAATTGTTGTCTGAATTCCTTGATATGCGGCAAACCTTTGAGGTAATTTGTATAATGCCTGCGCATTTCCAGTATGCCTACTACTTCACCTTTCCAGGAAACTGACTGGTGAAGGTGTTTTTTGCAAACTTCTACTCTTTCCAAAACAGTTGGCAGGGGTAAATGTTCGCCTGTCTTCATAAAATGCTTGATCTCCCTGAAAATCCATGGATAGCCGATTGCGGCTCTCCCGATCATAACGCCATCCACGCCATATTTCTGCCTGGCGGCGATTGCCTGTTCCGGCGTACATATATCACCGTTACCAAAGATAGGAATTTGTATGCGGGGATTGTTTTTTACTTTTCCGATGAGGGTCCAGTCAGCGCTGCCTTTATACATCTGTGTACGGGTGCGGCCATGAATAGTAAGGGCTTTGATGCCTACGTCCTGGAGCCTTTCCGCTACATCTTCAATATTTTTGGTGTCGTCGTCCCAACCCAGGCGGGTTTTAATGGTTACCGGCAACCTGGTTGCCTTTACAACGGCAGCCGTAAGTTTTACCATTTTAGGAATATCTTTTAGGATGCCCGCACCGGCGCCTTTACAGGCTACCTTTTTTACCGGGCAGCCGAAGTTAATATCCAGCAGATCGGGATTAGTGGCTTCCACAATTTGTGCGGCCAGCGACAGGGATTCTTCATCTCCGCCGAAAATCTGGATTCCTACCGGACGTTCATAGTCGAAAATGTCCAGTTTTTTGCGGCTTTTGATGGCATCACGTATCAGTCCTTCCGAAGAAATGAACTCCGTATACATGAGATCGGCCCCATTATCCTTGCACACCGCACGAAAAGGCGGATCGCTCACATCTTCCATGGGCGCCAGTAATAAAGGGAATTCTCCCAATTCAATATTTCCTATCTTCACCATAATTTATATAACCACAGCAGCTTTTGCCGGAGTTATTATTTTAATATTTTATATACTATTTCTTTTACAAGCAGGATTTCTTTGCAGTAACGGCTATCGTTCAGCAGTTGCGGTAAGCGGTAAGCATCTGCAAAAACTTAATTTCGCGCTGTAAATTTACGCAAAAAAATACAGTATCTTCTTATGTCCGGTTATCTGAAGCAGTCTCCCGTTTCATTGCAGTTTGTCTCTTTCCTGGGCTTTTCCTTTGGGTTCTTTGCCCTGTACCTTTATGCGCTTCAGGCAATTACGCCAGGTGTTACCGGTCAAACGCTGGAAGCGCTTCAAACCGGCACGCTTACCGACCCTAACTCGATCGGCTATCTGAAAATAACACAATTCCTTTATACCGTGGTCGCCTTCTTTGTGCCGGCGGCAATTTTTGCCTACCTCTGGCAGCCTTATCCGATGAAATACCTGGGGCTTAAAACGCCCACCGGCTTACAGGTTATACTGGCGCTGCTGGCTATGTACGGCAGTTTACCATTGGCCAGCCTGCTGGGTGAGTGGAACGAAACCTGGCCTATTTCCCAATCGGCCCGCGACCTCCAGGATATGGCGGAAAAGCTGCTGGGCATTATGCTGAAGATGCCTACCCTGAAAGATCTTTTCATTAATATGATACTGGTAGCCATTGTACCGGCTATTGCGGAAGAACTGTTTTTCCGCGGCGTTTTACAGCGGCTCATTATTAAAGCTACCGGAAAGGTATGGCTGAGTGTATTTATCACGGCTATCTTATTCAGCGCCATCCATGGCGAAATGCTGGGGTTTCTGCCCCGCGTGTTAATGGGTTTTGCGCTGGGAGCTATCTACGTGATCAGTGGTAACCTGTGGTTAAGCATCTTTGCCCATATCCTGAACAACGGGCTGCAGGTAACGCTGCTGTACCTGTTCCAGCATGGCATGATAAAAGACGATCCAATGAAAAACACACCCGTGGAATGGTATTATATCGCTTTAAGCGTTCCCGTAACCATTGGACTGTTTTGGGCGTTAAGTAAAAAATCCACCCCCATGCTGATGACAGATCCCGTGGATAAAAAAGAAGGGGAAGAGGTGGATGAAATTGGAACAGACGAAAATTTTTAATCTTAATAAAAGATACTAAAACAATCATTATGGAAAAGGACTGGGTTAAAGTTTTTTCGAGCGACAGGCCATTTGAAGCCGAAATTGTAAAGGGTATGTTACTGGACAACGATATTGAGGCGGTTTTACTCAACCGTCAGTCGTCTTCCTACAATATCACGCTGCCGGGACAGGTGGAACTGTATGTACATGAATCAAAGGAACAATTAGCCAGGGATCTTGTACACAATCACAACAATCTGCCTACCGGCGATCCTAATGAGATAGATGGGGAAGAATAAGTGACAGCTCCCGTGGAATGGCGCCCTCCGGGCAGTTCCAGAACGGGATTTGCTCCGTAGGCTATTTTTATCCACTTTTGCGGGTAGAACTTAATCAACAGATACAACCATAATGAAGACATTTTTCACCCGCACTGCCTCTGCGCTTGTGTTTGTGGCAGTAATGCTGGGAGGGATCCTATGGGCCGACTACACCTTTTTCCTGCTTTTCTTTCTGATAGGCTGTTTTGCCCTGCAGGAGTACTTCAGGCTGCTGCGTGGGATCGATGCAGACTATGCCGGCGTTTCGCCCTGGCATAAATGGGGCGCTACCATCGCGGGAGCCGCCATCCTGCTTACTTTTACCGGAGATAATTTTCAAATAGGCGGCATGCCCACCGGGCTGATTGGCTGGTGGACAGCCGTTATTTTCCTGCTGGTAATGCCTTTGGGAGAAGTATTGATGAGTAAAGATTTTTCTTTAAAGAATATCGGGTATTCGGCTATCGGGCTATTGTATGTGATTATTCCGTTTGGGTTGCTGATCCATATCCGGATGAATGCCATCAACATTCACTATACACCCGAAAACGTAGGCACCGCTCCCGGCTGGCTCATTCCTTTGCTGCTGATCATATTCATCTGGATAAATGATACTATGGCTTATATAGTTGGGTCGCTGATTGGGCGTACCCCTTTTGCCCCGGCTATTTCTCCAAAAAAGACGATTGAAGGGACGGTAGGGGGGATGATCCTCGCGGTAGCTACTGCCGGCATTTATGGCCATTTCTGGGGCTACCAGTACCTGGCCTTACAACACTGGATAGCGCTGGCGCTCATCGCCGCCATATTTGGCACCATTGGCGACCTGATTGAATCGAAACTCAAAAGGATGGCCGGCGTGAAGGATTCCGGCCGGATCATGCCCGGCCATGGCGGCTTTATGGACCGGTTCGATTCGCTGCTGCTGGCGGCACCCTTCGCCTGGATCTATGTTCAGTTTTTTATGATGTAATACGTTAACAAAATATTCGTATTCTAAAAAAATTGAATTAAAGTAACTTTGCACCCAGATTAAACACATAAATCAAACATCTAATAAAAAAACAATGAAGATCCATCGTGAAGGATTTGCTACTATTTCCCTTGTATTCCTGGTACTGGCGTTAATAAACGGAGCAGTATTTTATTGGTTCGGTAACGCGCCGGCACTATGCTGGACGGTATCCATTATCTCCCTTGCGTTCTTCCTGTTCATCGTTTCATTCTTCCGTATTCCCTCCCGTCAATATACAACAGGTGATTCGCTGGTTGTTTCTCCCTGCGATGGTAAAGTAGTGGTCATTGAAGAAGTATATGAGCCGGAATATTTCAAGGATAAGCGTTTGCAGGTGTCTATTTTTATGAGTCCTGCCAATGTGCATGTAAACCGGAACCCAATCAGGGGTACGGTAAAATTATCGCAATACCACGCCGGCAAATACCTGGTGGCCTGGCATCCAAAGTCTTCAACTGAAAACGAAAGGCATTCCGTAGTAATCGGTAACGGTAAAACGGATATCCTGGTAAGACAAATTGCCGGTGCGCTCGCCCGCAGAATTGTGAACTACCTGAAACCAGGCATGGAAGTAAATCAGAATGAGGAAATGGGCTTTATTAAGTTTGGCTCCCGTGTAGACCTTTACCTGCCTATCGGTACAGAAGTAGCGGTACAGCTGGAACAGGTAGTGCAGGGTGGCATTACGGTTATTGCTAAAATCTAGGTATCTTTAGTAGCTAAACGGCATTATTATGATAAAGAAAGCTTTTACCGGCCTGGCTGCCTTACTGCTGATAGCAGGCGTAGCGCTGGCACAGGAGAAAACCAAAACAGCCGCTAAATCTAAAAAGGATTGTTCGGCTGCCTCGTGTAAAACTACCGCAAAAGGTAAAAGCTGTTGTCAGCAGCCGTCTAAAACCGCCAGCCTGAGAATGGCTGCCGCTACCAAAACAAAAGCGAAAGCACAATAAAGAAAGAAGGAGATGTGGTTATCACATCTCCTTCTTTCTTACAGAATATTTCTCAGCTCCCCAAGGTGCCCGATCACATAGGTAGGTTGAAAATCAACCGGTGGTTTAGCCGGATTAAAATATACCTGGTCCATTCCCGCACCATGGGCACCCTTGATGTCCAGCTCCATGGCATCTCCGATCATAATACTCTCTGTAGCGCTGGTATTGGCTTTCCCGATGGCATAATCAAAAATTTCCCGGTAAGGCTTTAAGCTGCCCGCCACTTCCGATGTAACGATGTGCGTGAAATAGTGGTCGATCCCGGCATTCTTCATTTTCAGCAACTGTGTTTCCTCGAAACCGTTGGTGATCATATGCATAGGGTATTCCTTTGCTGCCAGGTATTCCAGCGTTTCCTTTGCTTCCGGGAATAATGCTTTTTTATATGGCAGTATTTCCAGGAATTCTTCGCTGATTTTCTGGGTCAGTTTTTCATCTCCTATTTTAAAGTCGATCAATGTAAGGCGGAAGCGCTTGTCGCGTAATTCCCGGCGGGTAATGAACCCTTTACGGAAGCGATCCCACACGCGCTCGTTATGATCCACATAAGAAACGGAAAACGCCTCAAAAGATGGTATTCCCCTGCTCTCTAAACCATGCCTGTTATAAAGCTCCAGCAAGGTTTCCTGTTCATTTGTTTCAAAGTCCCAGAGGGTATGGTCCAGGTCAAAGAAAAGATGTTTGTATTTCATGACGGCGCAAAGGTACAAAATACCTCAGAGATGGGTGGAAGGCGCCGGTGTATTCAAAGTAAATTCCTTATTTTACTGCATCAATGAAAGAAACTATGAATGCAGTAATTACGGGCGCCAGCAAGGGGATTGGAAAGGCTATAGCGGAAAAACTGGCGCTGGAAGGATTTAATGTGGCTATTTGTGCAAGACATGCCGACACGCTGGCTTTGGCCAAAGCGGATATTCAGCGGAAAAACCCGGCAGTAACGGTGCTGGCGGAGGTGGTGGATATGGGAGATAAAGCACAGGTACTGGCTTTTGCAGATAAAATAAATGCGGCATTTCCGCAGGTGGATATCCTGGTGAACAATGCCGGTATTTTTGTACCTGGCGCCCTTCACCAGGAAGAAGAAGGGTTACTCGAAAAGATGATGGCGGTAAATGTATACAGTGCTTATCATCTTACCAGGGCATTATTACCCGCCATGATCACCCGGCGTAAAGGATATATTTTTAACATGTGTTCCACTGCCAGCTACCGCGCATACCCCAATGGCGGCGCTTACAGCATTACCAAATATGCCCTGCTTGGCTTCACCAAAAACCTGAGGGAGGAGCTAAAGGCACACTACATCGGGGTTTCGGCAGTAAGTCCGGGCCCTACCTTAACCGCTTCCTGGGAAGGCTTTGACGCCCCTCCCGACAGAATGATGCCCCCCGAAGATATAGCCAGCGTAATATGGGCCGCATGGACAATGGCCAAACAAACCGTTGTGGAGGAAATTGTACTGAGACCTATGTTGGGAGATATTTAAACATCTTATTATATTGGCTTTTTAGTGGATGGTAATCGTTCTTTCTCCGGATAACTAAATAAGAACATATTAAAAGGTTTTAACTAACTTTTAACGGGGCCTTACAGCGCTTCCGGCGCGGCTTTGGTTAAATTTGTTGACATAATTATGATGTACAGATTTTGCATAAGGAAGTGTATTTACGCCATTTTGATTTGTATAGGACTGGTAGCTTGTGCCCACGCCCAGGATTTCCGCTTTACTACCACTGTGAGCAATAATGCCGTGACGCAGGATGAACCATTCCAGATCCAGTTTATGCTGGAAAACGGCGTAAACGTCTCCAGCTTTACACCACCCAGTTTCAAGGATTTTGAAGTATTACAGGGCCCCTCTCAAATGCAGGGTCAATCTATTTTCAATGGAAAACGGTCTGAATACATTGCACTAAGCTACCTGCTGCAACCAAAGCATGTGGGCAGTTTTACCATCGCCGGCGCCCAGGCCCGTGTAAACGGGAATATCGTAAAATCAAACCCGGTTTTAATTGAAGTCAGAAAGGGCAATGCGCAACAACAGCAGCAGGCCGCACCTCCTTCTGCCGGCTACCCGCCGCATCGCGGCTCCCCCGGTGGTAACGAAGATATCCAGGAAGGTATTTTGAAGAAAGGAGAAGACATCAATGAAAAGCTGAAGAAAAATATTTTCCTGAAAGTAGAAGTAGATAAAACCAATTTATACGAAGGAGAACAACTAACGGCCACGTATAAACTTTTTACACGCCTTCCAACCAATTCCAGTGTAACTAAAGTCCCGGCATTCAAAGGATTTTCTGCCAAGGATATTGAGCTGCCTAACCCGCCACAGGCTACCGAGGAAAGGGTTAACGGCATTCCGTATAAAGTGTTTACCATCCGCAAAACATTGCTTTTCCCACTACAGTCGGGCACCCTGGAACTGGACCCTGTAGAAGTGGACAACCAGGTGCGCCTTGTAAAAATGGTGAGCAAAAAAGGTGGCAGCAGGGGCAGGGATCCCTTTGAAGATTTTTTCAACGATCCCGCATTCAGAGATCCTTTCTTTGATGATTTCTTTAATCGCCCGGAAGTGGAATACCAGGATGTTCCCTACAAAATCCAAAGCAATCCGATAAAGATCAATGTTAAACCGGTTCCGGTCGACGGGCGCCCACTCAGCTACAACGGCGCTGTGGGTAACTTTAACATGACAGCGGTAGTGGATAAGAAGAAGCTTACCACAGATGACGCCCTCACGCTGAAAGTAACCGTTAGCGGGCAAGGAAACGTAAACCTCCTGAACTCTCCAAAGGTGGAAACGCCTACCGGCTTTGAAAAATATGATCCAAAAGTAACAGACGACATTGAAAAGAACAGCAACCCGCTTTCCGGCAGCCGTACTTTTGAATATGTGCTGATGCCGCAGGAAGCCGGCGATCATACCATACCGGCAGTAGAATTCTCTTACTTTGACCCGGCCGCCAACAGCTATAAAACATTGCGTTCCCAACCTTTCGATATCCATATCGAACAGGGCAAACATATTAAGCAGGATAAACAGGATTATGGCGCCGGTAAAAATGAACTGGTGAAAAATGACACCGGTATCCTCGACTGGACAAAAAATCACAGCTGGTTTATTCTCAGCCCATGGTTCTATATCCTGTTGTTATTGCCGCTGCTGATAGCTGCAGGTATTATTTTCTACAAACGCCGCAAAGACTACAACACCACCAACGCCGCAGTGCTGAAACACCGCTACGCCAATAAGGTAGCCCTGAAACGATTGGAACTGGCTGCGCGTTATCTGAAAGAAGGCAAGGACAAGGCATTTTATGAAGAAACTTCCCGCGCCGTTTGGGGTTATCTCAGTTCCAAACTGAAAATACCAATGGCCGATCTGAGTAAACAACTGATACAGGATAAGCTGAACGCCCGTCATATCAACGGCAGCAATACGCACGACCTGTTTAACCTGATCGATAATTGCGAAGTGGCTTTATATGCACCCGGACAGGATAACCGTAAAATGCAGGGTACATATGAACAGGCGGTGAGCATTATCACCAACCTGGAAGATGCGTTGAAGAACTAACTACTTAACGAAAGGCGAAATGCTGAACTACAGAAAAATGAAACCGGTATTATTGGCTGTTATATGCCTGCTCTCTTTCACCGGAAGCCGCGCACAAACGCCGCCACAGAATCAGCAACAACGGTTTGAAGAAGCGAACAAACTCTTTAACCAGAGCAAGTTTACAGAAGCTGCCAGGCTTTACCAGCAGTTGCTGGATGAAGGTCATACGCAGAAGGCACTTTACTTTAATGCCGGCAATGCCTGGTACAAAGCAGGTAAAACCGGGCAGGCTGTTTATAACTATGAGAAAGCATTGCAGTTGTCGCCCAATGACGCTGCGGTGAAACATAACCTCGCTATTGCCAATCAGAAAGTAAATGGTTTTGTGGAAGAGCTGCCGATGGTATTTTTCCAGCAATGGTGGTTACAATTGCAACATCTTCATAAAGCCAACGGCTGGGCTATTGGCACCATCCTGCTTTTCTGGTTGTTTATTGCCGCCATTATGCTCAATGTATATACCCCCGGATGGGGAAATAAATTTTTGCGCTGGGGCACTTATGTGTTGGGAGTATTGTGTGCCTTATACCTGATCATGTCTGTAGATACTTACCTGTGGTCCAACAACCATGAAGCGGGTGTTGTAATGAACGGTAACATCAGGGCCAAAACGTCGCCTGATGAAAACAGCAAGGATGCCTTTGAAGTGGGAGAGGGCATGAAAGTGCGTATCACCGATGCCACACGCGACTTCTGTAAGATTGAACTGGCCGATGGGAAAAACGGCTGGATCAGTTGTAACTATATCAGGCGGTTATAGTCTTTCGATCCTTTGCAGGAAGTCCTGTTTCTTGTCCCGTGCCAGCGGAACGCTGTAGCCATCGGACATAATGATCTCCCCGCCATCTCCTTTAATATATTTCTCCATAAAAGACAGGTTGATAAGGAAGCTGCTGTGTACGCGGAAAAATCCTTTATCTGCGAGCCATTGCTCCATTTCCACGAGCGTGCGGCATACCATTACGGGCTTTTCCGGCTCCTGTAAATGCAACCGGGTTTGCATGCCCGCACCTTTGCAATAAATAATGTTCTTTGCAACTACCATGCGCAGTCCGTCTGACGTGGGCAATGCCAGCCGTTCGTCCTGGTTGAGGTGCTGTTGCAGAAAGCGGAGAAGGTCTTCTACTTTTCCGGCGGTAATAACGGTGGATTGGGTGCTGGCTTTTTCCACTGCGTCTTTTAATTCCTGGCTATCGATGGGTTTGAGAAGATAATCTAACGCACTGTGATGAATAGCCTGCAGGGCATACTGATCATAGGCAGTGATGAAAATAACGGCAAAGGAGTGATATTCACTGGCTTCCAGCACCTGAAAACCATCCATTCCCGGCATTTCGATATCCAGGAATACCAGTTCAGGATGTAGTTCATGAATGGCAGTCAGGGCTTCAGGACCACTGCTGCAAACGGCTTGTACAGAAACTTGCGGGCAATATCTCTCCAGCATCATGTGCAGCGCATCCCGACTATGCTTCTCGTCGTCCACGATAATGGTACGCATTTGAGATCAGATTAATGAAAGGTGGTTTCAGATTTACTGTTGTGGAAAGTATATGGTCATTGATTCTATTAATCCATGTAGAAATTAAGCAATTTGCCGGACATTTCCAATTCAGGCTATCCGGCCAGGGACTGCCGGGCGGCAACATGTTGCATGCTGATAATAAGGCGGTTACCGGAGGGTTCACGCTCTTCGTCATACATCTGCAGGGATTTGATGCTGGCCTGCATGTGATATTTCTCGCTCATCATGTACAGCCGTTCCGAAGCGATATCGATGCCGGAGGCCTGCCGTTCGCCGGTGCTGTCGAGCATTTCAGTGATCAGTATCCCATTATCTTCCAGCTGGATCTGGAGCCGGTCATTTTCTTTGGAGATGGTGATCCGGAGCAGTCCGCCTGATTTTTCGGGGCGCAGCAGGATCCTGTGCCAGATGGCATATTGCACATAGGGTTGGATGATCAGGGGAGGGACGAGGGTAAACTGCCGGTTTACTTCCGGCATTATGATGAGCTGGTAATCGAACTGTTCATCAAAGCGCAACTGTTCCAGCTGTATATACAGTTCCAGGGCATCCAGTTCATCCTGCAGGGAAATCCATTCTTTATTGAAATTACCGATCATGAGGCGCATGAGGCGCGAAAAGCGGGTGAGATAAAGGGAGGCCATGTCCGTACTGGTGGTAAGGATGTAGTGGTGAATAGCATTGAGGCTATTAAAAATAAAATGAGGGTCCATCTGCGCCTGGAAAGCATGTAGCTCCAGGTTAATCAACGCATGGTTCTTGGTGATTTCTTTCGCTGAGGCTCTCCTGATTCTTCTTTCCCGCAGGGTAAAAAATACTATTAGGGTAACGAGACTTAACAAAAAAAACAGCCAGAAGGGCCACTCCGCAGCAAAGACGATATCGGTATAATGTGTCACTAACTAGGTTTATAGGAAGTACTTCTCTACGCTTATAAGCTCAATAAATATCGGCTAATTAATCTCCACTATAAAGTGGGATTTACTACGAGGTCGGATTTTAAAGGAAACTGGGGAGAATGAGGTGAAAAGTGGCTGTTTGCTACAGGCATTTAGCCTTTAGCAAATACAGCAAAGATGGTTATACTTATCTACTGCTGCATTTGCCAAACGGCTGGTATTTAGGCTTCCGTAAACTTATAGCCCACTCCTCTTACGGAGTGGAAATAGCGGGAATTCCGGCTATCTTCTTCAAAATACTTGCGGAAATTGAGGATAAAGTTGTCGATGGTCCTGGTAGTAGGATATACGTTATAACCCCAAACCACCTGGAGGATTTTTTCGCGGGTAACTACTTCGCCCTTATTTTCGATGAGCAGTTTCAGCAGCATGGCTTCTTTCTTACTCAGTTCGTAGTGTTTTCCATCTTTACCAACGCATTCCTGCGCGGCAAAGTCGATTACATTATCGCCGAAGCGGTATACGTTGGGTACGCTGTCTTTGTCCTGGATCTTTTTATTTTTTACGATGAGTTTTTCCACCCTTAACAGGAGTTCTTCCAGGTTAAAGGGTTTAGTCATATAGTCATCGCCGCCCTTTTTGAGGCCCAGCACGCGATCGGCGCTGCTGTTTTTGGCGCTCAGGAAAAGGATGGGGATTTCATTATTCTGAATACGGATGTTTTCGCATACCGCGATACCATCCATTTCAGGCAGCATAATGTCCAGTATAATGAGATCGAAATATTCGTTTTTTACTGCTTTGAGAGCAGCAGTGCCGTTGTCCACTGCGGTGACCTCGTAACCTTCCAGCTCCAGGTTCAGCTTCAGGGCTTCCTGGAGATTTTCTTCATCCTCCACCAGCAGTATTGATGCCTTTGTCGCTTCCTTCATGTGTTATTGTTTGATTTTACATCGAATCCGGATTCCGGTATTCATCAATCCGTCATCTAATTTACGCCGTTTGAACGGAATATTCAGGCCATGATATTTCAAAGCAGCTGCCGGCAGGTACATTGTCTTTTACTTCAATGCGTCCGTGGTGCTGTTCCACGATTTTAGCGGTCAGGAACAGGCCCAGTCCGGAGCCTTTAGCCTTGCGGGTATTTTCGTTACCCACACGGTAAAATTTCAGGAAGATCCTGCTTTTCTCTTCTTCCGGGATGCCCGGGCCTTCGTCGATCACCTGTAATTTCAGTTGCTGGTTACTTTCAAATAGTTTTACAGAGATGGTGGTATTTTTCGGGGCATATTTCGCGGCATTCTCCACCAGGTTGCTTAGTACAATTTGTAAAGTCAGCTTATCGCCGTCCATCCATACGTCCGGTAAAATATCCGCGATGATCTGATGGGTACCAATGCGGCCATCGAGGTCTTTGATACTGTTTTCTATCAGGGCTGAAAAATCCAGCGGTTCTTTAAACACCTCGTATTTATGTGTTTCCAGTTGCGCCGCCAGCAGGATGTTGTTGCACAGCTGGTCGAGGCGGTTGGTTTCACGGATCGTATTATTGATCAGTTTCAGTTGTTTTTCTTCGTCGAGTTTATGTTTACGGATGGTTTCGAGATTCAGTTTGGCGGCAGCGATGGGTGATTTCAGTTCATGTGTTACCGCCATCATAAAATTCTGTTGCTGCCTGCTGAGCTTCATATATTTCCATACAGCCCGGTATACAAAGAGTGCGCCGAGTAAAATGATCCCTAAAAAGATGAGGCCCTCGCCCAGGTATTTAAAAGAGCGCATGCGCTCTTCTTTGTTGATCCGCTCCAGTTGCAGCTGATGTTCTACTGGTTGTGCGAGGCTGTCTACCCGCAAAGAAAGATTTTGTTGTTCAAAGCGGCGGATCTGTTCACTTTGTCTGAACAGCAAAATGCCCCACCAAACCAGTGCGGCAATTGTGTACGCCATTACTAAAAAATAAACGAAGGAAACGGATTTCCCTTCCTGCATTTTATTGGAAATTCTTTTCATCATGGCCTTGTGCCGGCTTTCTCAATCCGCAAGCCAACATTCATTACATGGGGGAGCGGATTTTGCCGCATATTTTGTTCAAAGGTAAATTTATAGGTCCCTGGTTTATTAAAAACAGCCCGTTGCTGAATGAAAATACGGTGTTCATAAATATCATCCAGTCCGGTACCGGACCATTTGCCTGTTACATCTGCGAGCGGCAGTTCCACCCGTTGTTCCTTTATGGTACTGTCACCGGGATACTGTGTACCTACCAGTAACCAGATATTACTGTATGGATAAGCATCCGTATGCCTCACGTTCACGCAGATATTGTAAAGGTACGCAGTATCTTCCGGTTGTATTTTTACTTCAAAAGACGGTTTATAATCATATGCCCACTCATGCCTGGGGATCTCCAGGTTTTTCTCGTAAGTGTCCATTTTAGGCGGCATGCAGGCGGCAGCCAAAAGTAACAAGCCTGCTGTGGCCAGGAAAAGTTTGTTCATACGGTATTCGCCTTACTATAAAACGTTTAATACTTGTTCTTTGGCTTTTTCCAGTTCATCTTTCATCAGCACCACCCATTGCTGTATACCGGCATCATTGGCTTTGGAACCGGTAGTGTTGATTTCACGGCCTATTTCCTGTAACACAAACCCCAGTTTCTTGCCTTTGGCAGAGTCACTGTCTTTCAGTATTTCCGTGAAATAACGGAGGTGGTTTTCCAGGCGGGAGAGTTCTTCAGAGATATCCAGTTTTTCCAGATAGAAGATCAGTTCCTGTTCCAGGCGGTTGCCATCCACATTTTCTTTTCCTACATGCTCGGCCAGCAATCCTTCGAGGCGCTGACGGATACGGTCTTTACGGAGCGGGTCCAGTTCGCGGACCTTCTGCATATAGCTATCGATGTTTTCTATGCGTAACTTCAGATCGGCTTCCAGCATGAGGCCTTCATCCTGGCGATGTGTATCCAGGTCGATCAGGGCTTCACGCAGTGTATCTTCCACATCTTTCCATTCTTCTTCGGTCATTTGCTCTGAAGCCGGACTTACCACTTCCGGTAATTTCATCAGCACGTTGAGCATATCTCCCTGGGGAAGTTCCAGCTGGTTGGCCAGCATGGTGATAGACTGGTAATAATATTTTGCAAGGTCTGTATTGATCACAACCGGGCGGGTGGCGCCATTCTGGCGGATATTGATCGTTGCATCAAGGGTGCCGCGCTGCAACGTTTGCTGCATTAGGGTACGGATGTCAAATTCATAGGGTCTTAACAAAGGAGAAAACTTCAGATTCACCTCAAACTGCTTTCCATTCAGCGATTTGATCTCCACTACGATACTAGTTTCGCCTCTTGCGCTTTCTGCCCTTCCGAAGCCGGTCATTGATTTCAGCATAATAGAAATTTGTAGGTGACAAACCTAGTTAAAAAAGCTGAAAGCATAAAGCTTAAAGCAAAAAGCGGGTGCAGGAGGACGGGAGCTGCAGCCCCACCTCAGAGGCGCGACTATGCCAATAGTGCGCTGAGAGCCGCCATCACTACTTTGCCCTTAACTTTAACTTCCTGTAGATCTCTTCTTTGCTCATCTCCACCATCTCTCCTGATTGCATGCCTGCAATGGTGATATCTTCCATGCGGTAACGGACAAGCCTCAACGTAGGAAAGCCAACGGCGGCAGTCATCCGTCGCACCTGCCTGTTTTTGCCTTCCTGCAGCACCATCCTGATCCATGGTGCGGGAATACTTTTACGGAAACGGATGGGCGGGTTCCGTGGCGGCAACAACGGTTCTTCCTCAAATATTTCTGCCCGGCACCGTTTGGTGCGGTACATCTTACCATCTACATTGATCTGCACCCCTGCCGCCAGCTGCTCCACCGCCTCCGCAGTTACGGCGCCATCCACCTGCACCCAGTACTCCCGTTCATGGGCATGCTGCGGCAATAGCAGTTGCTGGTTCAATGTCTTATCATTTGTAAGGATCAGCAGCCCTTCGCTGTCGTAATCCAGGCGCCCTACGGGATATACATCCGAAGGAACCTTAAAATAATCCGCCAGGCAGGCCTTGTTACCTTCCGGTGTAAACCGGGTTAACACTTCATATGGTTTATATATAATATAATAATAAAGAGACACGAATGCTTTTGCTTTGGTTAAGGAGCCGTAAATTAGTACTTTTGCAAATTGATTATGGCTACATCGTTCCACAATCCTTCATGTCATCATTGCAAGGATCGCTTCTCATCAATATTCTGCAAGGCGGAACAATGCAATCTCGATCAGATTGCAGAAGCCAAAGTATGCTCCGTATACAGGAAAGGACAGGTTATCTTCCATGAAGGAGCCTATCCCTTCGGTGTGTACTGCGTAAACGACGGTAAAATAAAGCTCTCGCACAGTGGTGATGACGGCCGGGAACAGATTATACGCCTGGTCAAAGACGGCGATATCATGGGCTACAAAGCCCTGCTGAGCAACGAAAGGTACACTGCTACCGCCACAGCCCTCGAAGATTCTTCTATCTGCTTTATACCTAAAGACCTGTTTCTCAATATTCTGCAGAAAGATGCATCCCTGTCATTTGAAATGATGCGCATCTTATCGAGCGAACTGCGCAAAGCCGAATTGAAAATAACCCACCTGGCACAAAAGCCGGTACGGGAACGCCTCGCAGAAACCCTGCTTTTTATCAAAGAAACTTACGGACTGGAAGCAGATGGCCACACCCTCAGCGTACGCCTCTCCCGTGAAGAAATTGCCAACCTCGTAGGCACAGCCACAGAATCCGCTATCAGGCTGCTTTCTGAATTCAAAAAAGATGGCATGATAGAACTGGAAGGCAAAAAGATCCGCCTGCTTGACCTGGCCGAGATTATCAGAACTGCAAACCTGCAGGAGTAGCCCCAATCCTGACAAATATCATATTCCCGCTTGACGCATATCATTGCGCCCTTCTGCCGCGACCGGTACTTTTGCAATAACACAACTATTGACTGATGGCCGTTTCTTCGCATGTTCAAACCAATACCACCTGCTATCACTGCGGGGAAAACTGTACTGACAACGATATCACCCTGCAGGATAAAGTATTCTGCTGTATGGGATGCAAAACGGTATACGAAATACTGAACCAATACGACCTTTGTGAATACTACCATCTTAACAGCAAACCTGGTATCAGTCAGCGGGTAGCCGTGCGAAGCGATAAGTTTGCTTTCCTCGATGACGAAAAAATAGCGCAACAACTCTATCTATTCAGGGATGATACCCACACGCATGTTTCCTTTTACATCCCGCAAATCCATTGCAGTTCCTGTTTATGGCTGCTGGAAAACCTGCACCGGCTGGAGAAAGAGGTACAGCGGGTCACCGTTAATTTTAGTAAGAAAGAGGTATTGATCATCTACTCACATACCGGCACCTCTTTAAGAAGGGTGGCAGAAATATTAACCGCTATCGGGTATGAACCGTACATCAGCCTGCAGGATCTGCAACGCAAAAAACCGGCGGTTAACCGGCAGCTGGTATACCAGCTGGGCGTGGTGGGTTTTTGCTTCGGCAATATCATGTTGCTGAGTTTTCCCGATTATTTTGCCAGCGCCGGTGGTCTTGATGAAATATTTAACCGCCTGTTCCGGTATATGAACCTGGTGCTGGCATTGCCGGTATTGCTTTATAGCGCACAGGCATTTTATAAACCGGCCCGGAACGGGTTAAAGCATGGATTCCTCAATATAGACGTGCCTATTGTGCTCGCCATCTTCGTTACTTTTATACGCAGCTTTGTGGAAGTAATTAACGGTCAGCCGGGGTATTTTGATTCCATGACAGGCATCGTATTTTTTATGCTGATAGGAAGAATATTACAGGATAAAACTTACCAGGGGCTTTCGTTTGACCGGGATTATACTGCCTATTTTCCTATAGCCGTAAGCGTTATAAGGGAAGATAAAGAAATTCCTACCACGCTTCCTGAGCTGAAAACCGGCGATACCATCCGTATTCACAACAATGAACTGGTACCGGCAGATGGCATTATTGTAAGAGGGAAAGCCCTGATAGATTACAGCTTTGTAACCGGAGAATCGGTGCCGGTCAGCAAATCGATCGGGGAAATTATTTATGCCGGCGGCAGACAGCTTAATGGTAACCTCGAAATACTTACCATTAAAGAGGTAGCGCAGAGTTACCTGACCAGCTTATGGAACCGTGATGAACTGAAAAATAAAGCGGAAAAACAAGTGTCTTTTGTTCACCTGCTCAGCCGCTATTTTACGTGGGCGGTGTTGTTGATTGCAGCTGCTACTGCCGCTTACTGGTGGGTGAATGAACCTGCGCGTGTATGGCCTGCTGTTACCGCCATCCTGATCATTGCCTGCCCCTGTGCCCTGCTGCTGGCATCTTCATTTACCAACGGACATATTTTAAGAATCCTCAGCCGGCACCGGTTTTACCTGCGTAATGCACAAGCCATTGAAAACATGGCCAACGCCACACATATTGTATTCGACAAAACCGGCACACTCACCGGCAAAACAGGCAGCTCCGTTATCTACTACGGCAATGCGCTTACACCTATACAGGAAGTGATGATAGCTACCCTTGCAGCGCAGTCCACCCATCCTTTAAGCCGGGCCATTGTTCAGTATTGCGGGGATCCCGCATCGCGGCATATCCACGACTTCCAGCACTTTACAGGCAAAGGTGTATGCGGATGGGTAGATGGATTTTTTATCCGGCTGGGCAATGCAGGCTTCACGGGCGCACACCACAAAAGTGAGCAGGAAGGAAGCGTGGTGTACGTATCTATCAACGAAAAACTGTACGGATTATTTACTATCCGCAGCAGCTACCGGAACGGTTTACGGCAACTGATGCAGCAGCTGCAAACTTCTTACCCATTATCTGTACTATCAGGAGATAATAATCATACGCTCCCGCAATTAGGTCGGTTGATGGGCAACGATGCCACCCTTCTTTTTGAGCAACAACCGGCAGATAAACTCGCTTACATTATCTCCCTCCAAAAAAAAGGAAAAAAGGTAATGATGATTGGTGATGGATTAAATGATGCCGGTGCGCTGAAACAAAGTGATATTGGTATTTCATTAACAGAAGACAGCAACAACTTTACGCCTGCCAGCGATGGTATACTGCATGCGGATCAACTGCCTTTGCTGTTTTCTTTCATCCGCTTATGCAAAGCCAACAAGCGTATTATCCTCTTTAGTTTTGTATTGTCGCTCCTCTATAACATCACCGGTTTATACTTTGCGGTGCAGGGAATTTTATCGCCGCTGGTAGCCGCTGTCCTGATGCCAGCCAGCTCTATCAGCATTATCCTGATCACTTTCGGTTGCAGCGAATGGCAGGGCAAAAAGCTTTACAGCAATGCACTACAGCAAATGAATGATAAAAGTCATATTCCTGATTGAGTAAAGTCATAGTAGTAAAGGTGCACTACTGTTACCTTTGCTATCACATGAAACATACACAATAAATCTAAGCCCAACCTCAGATAAGCCCGGATGAAATGGGCGTGTAAACAGCCGCTGAAAAGGCTGTTTACACGCAACGGGTGAGGCATGCCGGAAAAGAAGTATGGTATTACATCACAATACACCATCCATGAAAGGAATGAACGTAATGCAGATAGCGGGAAATGAAAAAGTGAAGAGTTGTGCTATCCTGAAAACAAAACGCTTTGATGCCACCCTGCTCATTATGCAGCAGGGGCACCAGATTCCGCCGCATACATCGCCGGCCCATGCCATGATCCTTATACTGGAAGGGAGGATCGCATTTATGCTCAACGAAGAAATAACCATCCTGGAATCCGGCGATGTTTTTTCCTTTGGCGCCAACGAAATACATGCCCTGCAGGCGTTGGAAACAGCCAGGTTTATTCTCATTAAATAAATAGCCATGAGCGTTATCATCATTTTACTCGGTGCTAGTTTACTGGTAGCCATAGGGTTCCTGGCAGCATTTATCTGGTCAGTAAAAAACGGGCAGTTTGAAGATGATTTTTCACCGGCGCACCGCATCCTCTTCGAGGACAAGCCAGATAACGTTAACGAATAAACGCATTTATCAACACCTTTAAATACCACTATGTCACTCGAAAAATTTTATTACGACAACCGCACGGTGAAATGGTTTGCCTACGCTTGTATGTTCTGGGGGCTGATAGGCATGCTGGCCGGTTTATGGGCAGCGCTGGAGCTGGCGATCCCCGGCCTTAACATGGGATTTGCCCCCATTACTTTTGGCAGGTTAAGACCCGTACATACCAATGCCGTCATCTTTGCATTTGTGGGCAATGGTATTTTCATGGGAGTATATTATTCCCTGCAACGGCTTTGTAAAGCCCGCATGTTCAGTGATCTGCTGAGTAAAATACATTTCTGGGGCTGGCAGGCCATCATCGCCGGCGGCGCCCTCACCCTGTTCCTGGGCTACACTACCGGCAAAGAATATGCAGAGCTGGAATGGCCCTTTGATATTGCCATCACCCTTATCTGGGTAGTGTTTGGCGCCAACATGCTGGGTACTATCCTGCGCAGGCGCGAATCACATTTATACGTAGCTATCTGGTTCTATATCGGCACCTGGGTAGCTATTGCCATGCTACATATTATTAACTCTTTCGAATTCCCTTTATCCCTGTTCAAGAGTTACAGCTGGTATGCGGGTGTACAGGATGCGCTGGTACAGTGGTGGTACGGACATAATGCGGTGGCGTTTTTTCTCACCACGCCTTACCTGGGGCTGATGTACTATTTTGTACCTAAGGCCGCCAACAGGCCGGTGTACTCGTATCGCTGGTCCATCATCCACTTCTGGTCGCTGATATTTATTTATATCTGGGCCGGCCCGCATCACCTGCTGTACACCGCTTTGCCCGAATGGGCCCAATCGTTGGGAACGGCTTTCAGCATTATGCTGATCGCTCCATCCTGGGGTGGTATGCTCAACGGCCTGCTGACCCTGCGCGGCGCCTGGGACCGGGTGAGGGAGGATGCTATCCTTAAATTTTTTGTGGTAGCGCTTACCTGTTACGGTATGGCCACTTTTGAAGGACCGATGCTGTCACTGAAAAATGTGAATGCCATCAGTCATTACACCGACTGGACCATTGCACACGTTCACGTTGGCGCATTGGGCTGGAATGGGTTCCTCACATTTGGTATCCTTTACTGGATGATCCCGCGCATTTTTGGTACGCAGCTTTTCTCCCGCAAATTGGCCAATACGCATTTCTGGATCGGTACACTGGGCATTATCTTTTATGTAATCCCGCTTTACTGGGCGGCATTTACACAGAGTATGATGTGGAAACAGTTTACCGAAGAAGGACAACTGAAGTACCAGTTCATGGAAACAGTTACCACCATTGTTCCGATGTATGCGCTGCGTGCGGTAGGTGGCATGTTGTATATCAGCGGCCTGATACTGATGATTGTAAACCTTACCAGAACAATCCGCAAAGGTGCATTTATTGCCAACGAAGCAGCGGAAGCACCTGCATTACCCAAAGAGATTGTTACACATGGTAAAGCGCACTGGCACAACTGGATAGAACGCCGCCCTATACAACTGGTGGTATTCAGTTTGGTAGTGGTAGCCGTTGGCGGCCTGCTGGAAATGATGCCCACCTTCCTGATCCGCAGCAATATTCCTACTATCAGCAGCGTAAAACCATATACGCCGCTGGAATTACACGGTCGCGATATTTACCTGAGAGAAGGTTGCTACAACTGCCACTCACAGATGATCCGTCCATTCCGGGATGAAGTGGCCCGCTATGGCGAATACTCCAAAGCCGGCGAATTTATATACGACCATCCTTTCCAATGGGGTTCCAAACGTACGGGTCCCGATCTGGCGCGTATTGGCGGCAAGTATCCGGACTCCTGGCACTTTAATCACATGCTCGATCCTACATCCATGTCGCCGGGTTCTATTATGCCTGCTTATCCCTGGCTCTTTGAAGAAAGAGTGGATAAAAGTAAAACGCCGGCCATGATTAACGTGATGCGGAAACTGGGGGTACCTTATGCAGCCGGCTACGAGCAACAGGCTATTGCCGACCTGGAGAAACAGGCACAGGGCATTGCCGCATCCCTGCAAAAGGATAAGCTGCCCATTAAAGCAGATCGTGAAATTATTGCATTAATAGCCTACCTGCAAAGGATGGGGAAAGATATTAAGTCGGCCCCAAAACCTGCACCGGTAGCCAATAACACTGAATTCTAAACCGCAACGTCATGAAGTTCATTAATTACCTGGGATCTATAGCCGGTATCAGTATTTACCCGATGGCATCGCTGCTGTTGTTTACCACTTTTTTTGTGGCGGCCTCGCTATGGGCTTTTAAAGCCGATAAGAAAATGGTGGATCATATCAGCCGTATTCCTTTAGATAATGACGACACAAATGCCCAATAAAAGAAAAACAATGAATAAACAGTTTATACAGCTACTCACCGGCGGTTTATTATGCAGTATCCCTGCCTTTGCAGATGGCGGAGCGGGGACCCCTTCAGAATTATCTGACCCGGTAGCCCTGGTATTACTGGTGGTAGCAGGAGGACTATTACTGGCTATCGGCATCCTGGCCAATGCGGTGCTGGGCGCTATGGATATTTTCAGGGAAAAGATGAAGAAAGATGCCGGTAAAGCTTTAATAACTGGTGGTGTTGTTATGCTGTCACTCCTGAGCAGCAACGCTTTTGCACAAACGGCCACTACTGCTGCCAGTCCTTATTTTACGAGGCTGTCGCAAACTTCTTTCTACCTGCTGATATCAGTTATTATACTGGAACTGGCGGTGATCATCAGTCTTTTATTCCTGTTGCGCTACCTGGTGGGTATCAAAAGAAAACGTACACCCGCGAAAGCAGTGGCGCCTGGTAAACCCCGGGTATCATGGCTGGAAAAAATCAATAAAACACGGACCGTGGATGCGGTGGCAGAAGCAGAGGAAGACATGGGCCATGATTTTGATGGCATCCATGAACTCAATAACCCTACACCTCCCTGGTGGAAATGGGGATTTGTATTCACCGTTTGCTTTGGCATCGTATACTTCTGGCGTACAGAAGTTACTCACTCGGCGCCCAGCCAGCTGGAAGAGCTGGCGGCAGAAGAAGAAAAAGCGGCTGTTGCCAAACAGGAATACCTGAAAAAAGCCGCCAATAACATCGATGAAAACAATGTAGTCATGCTCACCGATCCGGCTGATATCGCTGCCGGGCAAAAGATGTTCGTTTCCAACTGCGCGCCTTGTCATGGCCCGCAGGGACAGGGTGTAGTAGGGCCCAATCTCACCGACGACTACTGGCTGCATGGCGGCAAACTCAATGACGTGTTTAAAACAATAAAATACGGCGTGGCCGATAAAGGAATGAAATCCTGGCAGGAAGATTTTTCGCCCAAACAACTGGCGCAGGTAGCCTGCTATATCAAAACGTTACGCGGCACTAATCCGCCGAATGCCAAAGAACCACAGGGACAGAAAGAATAAAGCAGCAGTTATGGCTAACAGCACCTTCAGAGATACAATAGCTACCGTTGACGGGCAAGGCAAACGCAACTGGATATACGCAAAGCAGCCGAAAGGCCGCTGGTATAATATCCGCAGTTGGGTGAGTCTCCTGTATTTTAGTGTTTTCTTCAGCCTGCCGTTTATTTCCATAAATGGCCGGCCTTTATTTATGCTGAATGTGGTGGAGGGAAAGTTTATCCTTTGGGGCGCCATCTTCTGGCCGCAGGACTTCTTCATTTTCGGGCTGGCTATGCTGGCATTCATTCTTTTTATTGTAGTGTTTACGATGGCCTTTGGAAGGCTCTTCTGCGGGTGGATGTGCCCACAAACCATTTTTATGGAGCTGTTATTCCGCCGCCTGGAATACTGGATAGAGGGAGATGCCGCTGCGCAAAAAATGCTGCAGCAGTCGCCATGGAATACCAATAAAATCATGCGGAAAACAGGGAAGCACATTGCCTTCTATGCCCTGTCATTTCTCATTGCCAATATATTCCTCTCCTATGTCATCGGGGCTAAAGCGCTGGGTAAGATCATCACCGAGCCGTTATCTGCACACACCGGCGGCTTTATCGCCATCATCATGTTCTCAGGCGTGTTCTATGGCGTATTTGCCTTTATGAGGGAGCAGATCTGCACGATTGTATGTCCGTATGGCCGTTTGCAGGGGGTATTGCTGGACAGGAACTCCATTTTGGTGGCGTACGATTACGAAAGGGGAGAGCCCCGTGGAAAGTTCCGTAAAGACGATTCCAGGGCACACGGCGATTGCATCGACTGTATGCAGTGCGTGAAGGTTTGCCCTACGGGAATAGATATACGGAACGGCACCCAGCTGGAGTGTGTGAACTGCACCGCCTGTATTGATGCATGCGATTTCATGATGGAACAAACCGGCCGGCCGAAAGGACTGATCCGGTATGCTTCCGAAAACGGCATCGCCAGCAAACAAAAGCTGCGGTTTACGCCGCGGCTCAAAGTATACTCCGGGGTATTGGTGGTATTGCTCACTGCCATCAGCTTTATGCTGGGCAGCCGGAAACCGGTGAGCGGCACTATTATGCGCACAGCAGGTATGTTGTACCAGGAAAGAGGCGCTGATAGCTTGTCGAACCTGTACCGTATTAAACTCCTCAATAAAACCGGCCGGGATATTCCGCTCGGGTTGAAACTGGAAAACGAAAACGGAGTGGTGTCCATGATAGGCAATGCCGTGATTCATATAAAGGCCGAAGGGCAGGGGGAGGGTACTTTCTTTATTGTATTGCCCAAAGCTTCCGTGCATCAGCGTAAGTCAACTTTATACATCGGGCTGTATGAACACAACAAAAGGATTACCCGTTTACGCACCACGTTTTTAGGACCGGTACAATAATAAGACAGCTCATTCACATCTTAAAAAATTATTACCATGAACTGGGGACATAAGATCATTATAGTGTTTGTAGTATTTGCCGCCGGCATTCTGACGCTTGTTACCAAAAGCATGCGTACCAGGATTGATATGGTAACGCCTGATTACTACAGCGAAGAATTGAAATACCAGCAGGTAATTGATGGAAAAGAAAATGCCGCAAGGTTATCTGCTCCTGTTACTATATCCCAGGAAGACGCAGGTGTAATGATTTCTCTTCCATCTGAGCTGCGGAACAAAGCGCTCAACGGTAAAGTAACCTTTTACCGGCCTTCTGATTCCGGCAAGGATGTATTGATGCCGCTTCAACCGGATCAATCGGGACGGCAGTTAGTGAGCCGGCAATTATTCATCAGGGGGCCCTATAAAGTGAAGATAGCATGGACGATGAACGACCAGCCATACTACCAGGAACAACTGGTAAATATTAATTGAAATAACGGAGCAGGATAGTTATTTAAAAAATTACAAAAGATATACGCATTATGATCGCTTCATTTATACTTGGTTTTGTGGGCAGCTTTCACTGCATAGGTATGTGTGGTCCTATTGCATTAACGCTGCCGGTACAACATCTTAACGGTATCCGCAAATTAGGGGGCATACTGTTATACAACGCGGGCCGCATCAGTGCTTATGCCATCCTCGGATTGCTTTTTGGATGGCTGGGCAAACAGTTATACCTGGGTGGATTACAGCAATGGTTGTCGATCATCACCGGCAGCTTATTGCTTGTGCTGGTAATATTGAAATACGCCGGCATAAGATTAACAAAAGGCAGGCATCTCCCGGATATTTTCACTTCAAAAATAAAATTCCGGCTGGGCAGCCTGTTAAGGCAACAACGCTTCCATACTTTATATGCCATTGGCTTTCTGAACGGACTCCTTCCATGCGGACTCGTGTACCTCGGTATTGCCGGCGCCGTTGCCTCCGGTGATGTGCTGAAAGGGATGTTGTTCATGGCTGCCTTTGGTGCAGGTACTTTACCTGCAATGGTGGGTATTACCTGGTTCAGTCACCTGGTCAATATGAAGGTGCGCAACCGGATGCGCAGTTTGATACCGGTGGTGATCAGCATCATGGGCGTGTTGCTGATCCTCCGGGGACTAAACCTGGGCATTCCTTACATCAGCCCGGTGCTGACGCCCAATAGTGAACATGTAGTTGAAAATTGTTGTCATAAACCATTACATCATGAGCCTCATCAGTAAATATAACGTAGCCGCACCGCGGTACACCAGTTACCCTACTGTTCCCTATTGGGAAGAGCAAACTTTTCATCCGGAGAAGTGGAAAACGCTGTTGAAAAAATCATTCCTCGAATCGAACGGTAAAGATGGGATCAGCTTATACATTCACCTGCCTTTCTGTGAGAGTATGTGTACGTATTGCGGTTGTAATAAACACATCACCGTTAACCACGGGGTAGAGGGGCCTTATATTGAAACCCTGCTGAAAGAGTGGCAGCTGTATGTGGATACTTTCGGCGGGCGTCCGCGCATCCGGGAAATACATCTTGGCGGAGGCACACCTACCTTTTTCAGTGCAGCGCATCTGGCGATGTTGCTGAATGGCATTTACCGCACTGCGGAGCTATTGCCTGACGCCAGTTTAAGCTTCGAAGGTCATCCGGGCAATACCACACCGGAGCATCTCCAGTCGTTGTATACCCTCGGCTTCCGCAGGATCAGTTTAGGCATACAGGACTTTGATATGCGGGTACAGGAAATCATTAACCGTTTGCAACCTTTTGGAATGGTGGCATCCGTAGTAGAGAACGCCAGGAAGATTGGATTTACCTCCATCAACTTCGACCTGATCTATGGTTTACCGTTGCAAACGCTTACAAGCATGCAGCATACGATTGATAAGGTTGTCCGGTTACGCCCCGACAGGATCTCTTTTTACAGTTATGCACATGTGCCCTGGATAAAGGGAACCGGTCAGCGTCGTTATACAGAAGCGGATCTGCCAAAAGATGAAGAGAAGCGGCAGTTGTATGAACTGGGTAAGTTACTGTTCGACAGCAATGGTTATACGGAGATTGGTATGGATCATTTCGCGCTGCCGGAAGAGGCATTGCACAAAGCTTTCCTGCAAGGGCGGCTGCACCGGAACTTCATGGGTTATACTGATTCTCCCACATCGTTGCTGGTTGGTTTGGGAGCTTCTTCCATTGGCGACAGCTGGTATGCATATGCACAAAATGAGAAGAAGGTGGATGCTTATCAGGACCTGGTGAACAAAGGGGAGTTTCCGGTTGTACGCGGTCATATCCTGAACGAAGAAGACGGGTTGCTGCGAAAGCATATTCATGAGCTGATGTGTCGATTTGAAACTACCTGGAACAAGGCAGACACGCAGTGTGATGCGATCATTGATGGCCTGCAGCGATTGCAGGAGATGGAGCGCGACGGGCTGGTGCAGGTACTGCCTCAGAAGGTGGTGGTAACGCCTGAGGGGAGGCCTTTTATCCGCAACATTTGTATGGCTTTTGATGCCCGGTTGTGGCGACAAGTACCACATTCACAATTGTTTAGCCACGCCATATAATTTGTCTTTCCCGCTGATTACGCTGATTATACTGATTACTTTGATTTTACTCTTTTGGATTTTATAAAGGATTGAAAAGATTTAGAGAGATATAAGCGAATATCCTCGCTGATATCTCCCCGAATCTTTTATAAATCCAAAAAGTAAAATCAAAGTAATCAGTATAATCAGCGTAATCAGCGGGAAAGACAAAATCCGCGTTTTTTTTTCGCTTTTGGACCGGAAAAACCCAAAATTTGAAAAAACGGGGTTGTCGGCCGGGTTATCCATTTACCGGGAAAAGGGGATGAGAAAGAAGAAGATGTAGTGATGAATTTTAGTGCGATAAAAATGTGATCTGCTGTAACGCTTTATTCATGCGGGTTTCAGAGGCAATAAAAAAAGTCTGACCGTTGGAACAATCAGACTTTCTTGTTATGTGAATGGGTTAGTAAGTACAGGGAAACAAAATTCCCTACACAATATTAAAAAGAATTTCATCACAAAAGAAAAAATTTACAAAAAATTTTATTCACACTACGAAAATAATTGTGGATAACAGCAGATCGAAACTTTCCGATCATCGTTATCATGCCTTCATATTTTGATGGTTGCAATTGCCGATTTACTACCTTTGTTGCTCTTAAACATTATTCAATAATTCAGAGTATATGAAGTTCGAAGCACCTGTTGCAGTAACGGAAATAGCAGCATATATAGGCGCAGAGCTGGTTGGCAACAGCCACCTGATGGCCACTGGCATCAATGAAATACATAAGGTTACACCGGGAGATATTTCCTTTGTTGACTTTGAGAAATACTATAACGCCAGTCTGCAGTCGGCAGCAACCATCATTATCATAAACAAAAAGGTAGATTGTCCGGAAGGCAAGGCGATTTTGGTACTGGACGACCCATTCAGTGCGTATGTAAAACTGGTTAAAAGATTCAGGCCTTTTGAGGCGGCAACCAAAGCCATCAGCGACAGCGCCGTGATAGGAGAAGGCACTGTTATCCAACCCAACGTATTCATTGGCAATCATGTGCGCATTGGCCGCAACTGTCTCATTCATCCCAACGTAACGATTTATGACTACTGTGAGATCGGTGACAACGTAATTATTCATGCAGGAACGGTACTCGGGGCAGATGCTTTTTACTTTAAGAAAAGGGCGGAGCGTGAAGTGATCTATGATAAGCTGGAAAGTTGCGGAAGAGTGATCATTGAAAGCGATGTGGAACTTGGCGCCGGCTGTACCATCGACAAAGGCGTAAGCGGCGATACCATCATTGGCCGTGGCACCAAACTGGATAACATGATCCATGTAGGTCACGGTACCGTTATCGGCAGAAATTGCCTCATTGCTGCGCAGGTAGGCATTGCCGGTAAAGCTAAAATTGAAGACAATGTGATCCTGTGGGGACAGGTAGGCGTGAATAAAGATCTTACCATCGGGAAAGGCGCTGTTATTCTCGCACAAAGCGGGGTGCCGGCTTCCGTGGAAGGAGGTAAAACATATTTTGGTTCCCCGGTAGAAGATGCCAGGGTAAAAAAGAAAGAACTTGCCTGGATCAAACGCATCCCCGAGATGTGGGAGAAACTCAAAGAAACCAGGTAATCATCAACGCCGGGAAACAATATCACCTGTTCCCGGCGTTTCAGCATATTCAAAACCACCCGCTTCATGAAGTATTTGTTTGCCGCCTTACTCCCCCTGCTACTTTGGAGTTGCAGCACCACCAAACCCACTGCCGTTAAATCATCCCTATACACCAGCGACCAGGAATGGGCGGTAAAGGTGAAAGACGGCTGGCTTAGCGCTAAAACCATTTCTTTTGGCCTTTATTCCACTACTTCCCGTAAAAACGGCGTAGCGGAAGCCACCTTCGTTAAAGACCCTAAAAACGCCTTTAATTTTTATCTGAACGGCAATGAGGAACACCTGTTGATACAAACCATGAACACTACAGCCATTGTGTTCTCCAACCGCGACTTGCCGGCTTATTTAAGTAGTTTGCCGGGAGCTACGGACCTTCGCTACACATTGATCAACGGCACCAGGAATGAGCCGTTAAAACGCTGGGAAATGATCGTTAAAAGCCCTCATTACCTGGAGCTGAATGAAAACAAACCGGCAGGCGTGTTACGGTCTACGGATACAGATATACGCATTACCGCCCATAACCGTTTTGGTAAGGTAAATTCCTACGAAAGTGTGTGCTACGAGTTTCAATACCGCGGGCAACCCATCGCAGCAGTAATACCAGGCGAAAAACCCCGGGTGTGGATGAGCAGGGACGCGCCTCCCGAACTCTCCAAAACACTGGCGGCGGCTATCGCTGCATTCCTTTTTTGAGTGGCGCGCGCGTATGTTGTCTTTCCCGCTGATTACACTGATTTTACTGATTTAGAGATTTGATCATGTTGGATTTAAAATGATTTGGGGAGATAAAAGCGGATATATTCGCTTTTATCTCCCCAAATCATTTTAAAATCCTTTATAAAATCCCAAAAGTATAATCAGGCAAATCAGTATAATCAGCGTAATCAGCGGGAAAGACAACATACGCGCGGGAAAGACAACATACGCGTTAATCCCGCGAAAAACCAGCTCCGCGCTCCCGGAGGTAGGCGGCGGAAATATGCTGGATTGTTTCTTCCAGTGGCCGGAAACGGAATCCCGGTAAGGCATTTAAGATCTTGTTGTTTTCGTAGTATACTTTGAGCTGGGCAGTACGGGCCGTCTCTTTAGTGATAAGCGGGTGTTTGCCCGTAAGCATTCCCTTCACCTTTTCGAGTCGCCACACTGCTTCGGCCATCCAGGGCTTGGCCGCAATATGCGGCGGCTTTTTACCGAGCGCCTGCGCCATATGGGTGAATAACTGCAGATAACTCCAGTTGTCTGCCGACAGGATAAACCGCTCTTCGTTGATGTCGCTGTCCATTAACTGGATCATGGCAATTACCACATCCTCCACATCAACAAATCCATTTACGCCCTGTGTGTAATAGGGAAATTCTTTCCAGGCATTTTTGATCAGGGTGCCGGAACCCTCCTCCCAGAAGCCTGCACCCAGGATAATGGAAGGGTTTACAATTACCGCATCCAATCCTTCTGCAATACCTCTCCATACTTCCATTTCTCCCTGGAACTTACTGATGCTGTAACGGGAATTATTCTTACTGTCTTCCCATTCACATTCCTCGTTTACGGCCGCACCTGGCTTTGCTCTTCCGATAGCGGCTACAGAGCTTACATACAGGAGCTTTTTAACACCTGCATCCAATGCCATATTCACTATGTTGGCAGTGCCTTCGGCGTTAATTTTCAGCAAGCGGTCTTTATCCGCTGCCTGAAAAGAAACAACTGCAGCACAGTGATATACCTGTGTTACATCCGTCATGGCATCTTCCAGCGAGCACACGTCCAGGATGTCGCCTGGTACCCATTCTATTTTATCTGAAATATCCTGCAACCGGGGTGAAGGTTGTTTACGGTACAATGCTCTCACAGGTTTCCCTGCGGCAACCAATGCCCGGATTAAATGACTACCCAAAAAACCTGTACCGCCGGTGACTAAAATCATGAAGACTAAAATTCTTTTTTCCAAAAAGAGGTTCAAAAATAACTAAAACCTGTTATTGTTCGTACCTGTAAAAACCCAATCCTGTTTTACGTCCCCAGCTTACCATCCTTCACTCTTTGTTCCTGCAGCGCATTAGGTTTAAAGCGGGGCGCCTGCTCAAAAGCATCATACAGGGATTGCGTTACCGCCAGGTTGATATCGTTACCTATCAGGTCCATTAATGCAAAAGGACCCATTTTAAACCCGGCTGCTTCCAGCAGCTGGTCAATGGTGCTGAAATCTGCCTGACCCTGTTCCGCAATATGCATGGCTTCCAGGTAATAATGCCTGGCCACCCTGTTCACAATAAAACCGGGAGCATCTTTTACCCTTACCGGCACTTTACCCATCTTTTCCGCCAGTTCATAAATAGTGTCTGCTACTGCTGGTGCTGTTTCCTTTCCGCTTACCACTTCCACCAGTTTCATCAGGTGGGCGGGGTTAAAAAAGTGCATACCCACCACTCTTGATGGATGAACGCTTACAGCCGAGGCTATTTCAGAAACAGACAGGGAAGAGGTATTGGAAGCAAAAATGGTTTCTGCAGTATTGATGGCGGCCAGCTGGTTGAAGAGTGCTGTTTTGGCGGTGATTCTTTCTACAATAGCCTCTATGATCACATCGGCTACACAGTCTTCGATAGCTGCGGTGAAACGGATCCGTTGCAGGATGCTTTCTTTATCTGCAGGAGCCAGCTTTCCTTTTTCCACGGCTACCGTCAGGCTTTTCTCAATCTGTGCTTTTGCCCTGTCCAGGCCGTCCTGCCGGATATCAAACAACAAAGTAGTAAATCCGCTGTAGGCTGCTATCTGTGCTATTCCGGCGCCCATAGTACCTGCGCCGCATACGGCAATAGTTTGAATCACTTTTTTGAGGTTTTTCATCCGGCTATTACATAAATGCAGCGGGAAGTTCCGCTGCATTTATGTAATAGCCAAATAGCCTGGTAATAATATTTATACTGCTCCTTCAAATTGTTCCAGGAAACGGGTATCGTTTTCAGAGAACAGGCGCAGATCTTTAATCTGGTATTTCAGCATGGTAATACGTTCTATTCCCATACCGAAGGCAAAGCCGGAATATTTTTCCGGGTCGATGCCGCAGTTGGCCAGTACTTTCGGATGTACCATTCCGCAACCGAGTATTTCTACCCAGCCGGTTTGTTTACATACATTACAACCGGTGCCTCCACAAATGAAGCATACAATGTCCATTTCCGCGCTGGGTTCTGTGAACGGGAAATAGGAGGGACGGAAACGGATGCCCGTATTCTCGCCAAACATTTCCTGAACAAAGTGATACAGCGTTTGTTTGAGGTCTGCGAAAGAAACGTTTTCGTCTATGTACAATCCTTCTACCTGGTGGAAGAAGCAGTGTGCACGGGCGGAAATGGTTTCATTACGGTATACTCTTCCCGGGCTGATGATACGGATAGGCAGCTTGCCTTCTTCCATTACCCTTACCTGGGCGGAGGAAGTTTGGGTGCGCAGCAGCCAGTCGGGATTTTTGCTGATAAAGAAAGTATCCTGCATGTCGCGGGCCGGATGATTTTCCGGGAGGTTCAATGCCGTGAAGTTGTGCCAGTCGTCTTCAATTTCTGGTCCTTCGGCAATGGTAAAGCCCAGCCGCTCAAAAATGCGGATGATCTTATTCCTTACTAGGCTGATAGGGTGCCTGGTGCCCAGCCGGTGAGGCGCGGCCGGTAAAGTATAATCTATATCGCCGGTATCGGCGCCACCAGCATCTTTCAGATCGCTGAACTGCTCGTAGCGGGATTCCGCGAGTTGTTTAAATTCGTTTAAAATCTGCCCGAATTCTTTCTTACGGTCATTCGGTACCTGTTTCATCTCCCCGAAAAGAGCTTTCACGATACCTTTTGTACCCAGGAATTTTATGCGGTACTGTTCCAGATCCGCTGCGCCGGCAGGCGTAAAAGCCGCTATTTCTTCTTTGTAGGCTGCTATTTGCTGTACTAACTGTTCCATAAACAACAAAGATAAGCGTTTAGGTGTAAACTGAAGAGGTTTAGCCATTGCTCCTTTTTTCACGGAAATGACGTATATTTTCATGAGCAAATCGAGGTGGTTATGCCTGTCACCACACACACTGTTATGCTGATACTGGCTGCAGCCGGCATTGTCATTTTTTTTCTCCTTTGTCTGCATTACCGTTCCCGTTACCTTCTTCTCAAAGGCAATAGCGAAGCTTTGATCCAAAACAGCCACCAGCAGGATGCCGCAATGCTCCTTCTCCGCACACAAATTACAGAACTAAAACTGGTGAACCTGAAATCACAGGTGAACCCGCATTTCCAGTTTAATTGCCTAAACGGCATATACACCGCCCTCATGACCGGCGAAACGGCGCTGGCACAGGAATATATTTCCCGTTTTGCCGGCCTGCTCCGGAAAGTGTTAATGCTGGCTGATAAAGATTTTATTCCCCTGCAGGAAGAAGCTGATCTGCTGGAGCAGTACCTCAAACTGGAACAATTGCGCACCAATAACGGGTTTGAGTATACGCTCTATACCGATCCGCAGATCTCTGCGGCGGCCCTGTATGTACCCTGTATGCTGGTACAACCTTTTGTGGAAAACGCGATCTGGCATGGCCTGATGCACAAGCGTACAAACAGGCAGCTACACGTTCAGTGGATGCAGCTGGGTCCGGACCTGTATGCGTGCGAGGTAACAGACAACGGTATCGGAAGGGTACAGGCACTGCAATATCATCACGACGGGCTAAAAAGTAACAACCACCATTCCAGGGGCATGGAAATATGTATGGAAAGGGCCACCCTTTACCGCGCCATGTACCATAAACAATTTAACATTGAAATCTCCGATCTGCCGGGAGCGGAGAACACCGTAGAAGGCACCCGTGTGTACATTACTTTTGAATCCGATCCGGCCATGAACCACTAAAAAATCAATTTGTAACCCACTCCCCGGATATTAACGATCTGTACACGGGAATCATCTTTCAAATACCGGCGGAGCTTCGTGATAAATACGTCCATACTGCGGGCGTTGAAAAAATTATCATCTCCCCAAAGATCGAGCAATACAGCTTTCCGCTCCATTACCTCATTTTTGTTATCGTATAACCGCCGTAAAATAGCCGCCTCGCGGTGCGACAGGAACTCGATGGAATTATTGCGGGCAAGGGTTTGCTTGGTGTAGTTGAAAACATATTGCCCGATGGTTACAGCGCCTTCTTCCATTTCCCTGGTGCCGGGGTTATCGCCAAAACGTTTCAGCAGCGCCGTAATACGAACAATCAGCTCGTCCATGCTGAAAGGCTTTTTCAGGTAGTCGTTTCCCCCCAGTTCAAAACCTTTCACCACATCAGCAGTCTGCGATTTGGCGGTCAGGAAAATGATAGGCGTGAATTTATCCTGCTTACGGATTTCTGCCGTAACCGTAAATCCATCCATGTTAGGCATCATGATGTCCAGCACCACCACATCGGGGTGTTCCTGCTGGTATATACGCAGTCCTTCTTTGCCGTCGGCTGCGTACAGCATTTCAAACCCCCGCATCTCAAGGCTGTCTTTCACAATTTGTCCAAGCTGCACTTCATCTTCTATCAATAATACTTTGGGCATAAATCTCTTTTATATGGTTAAGCAGAAGGGATGATAATGGTAAATTCGCTGCCTTTGTCCGGTTCACTTTGCACATGTATGGACCCACCATGCATTTCCACTATTTTCCGCACATAACTTAATCCCAGGCCAAACCCTTTTACGTTGTGCAGGTTGCCGGTAGGCACCCTGAAAAACTTATCAAAGATACTGCCCTGGTATACCTTCGGGATACCAATGCCGCTATCTTTTACCCTGATCTTTAAGATACCGTTTTCCATGCTGGTTTGCAGGTATAATTGTACGTGTTCGCCGGAATATTTAATCGCGTTATCCACGAGATTATTAATCGCGCTGGCCAGGTGTGTTTTATCAACAAATACGGCTTTGCCGGCCAGGTTATTATCATAGCGTAACTGTAGCTGCTTTCCTGCTTTAAGCTGGTGGTTGGAAAGGATGTTGTCAATTACTTCATTCAGGTCTGTTTCCTCCCGGAACAATTCAATATCTTCTTTTTCTTCGGCAGCAATATGCAGTACTTTTTCCACGAGATCTGATAAGCGCTGCAATTCATTTTTTGATATATCCAGGTACGTTTGTGTTTTACGCTGGTCGTTCAGTGCATTGAAGTTCTGTAACGCCTCTACTGCCGCAGATACGGTGGCAATAGGCGTTTTCAGCTCATGCGTCATGTTGTTGATAAAATCGTTTTTTACTTCCGACAGCTTTTTCTGCTTGAGAATTGTTCTGAGCATATAAATAAAACTGAGGGTGGTAAGCACCAGTAATACCAGTGAGCTGAGCAGGGTCCAGATCATCTTCTGTAAAATAAACTGCAGGGGGGAATCGAAGCTGGCCTGTACGAATAAGTTGCTGGCGGGGTTAAAAGGAATTTTCGCCGTTTGCCTGGGCTCCCTCCGGCGGATGCTGTCTCTAAACGTTTCCCTTTCAAAACCGCTGTAGTTCAGATGAAAAGTATCCAGTTCATAGGGCGTGGCTATCTGGCGGTTGGCCAGCTCCACTTTGAAAACAGAGTCCAGTTTTTTAAGATTGGTACTATCGTCGTGTAAGTTGCTGGTAATGAGGAACTCGGAGATCTGCCGGGCCAGTGTATCCACATATATCCTGCTGGAAGAATCGGCCTTAAAAGCAGCTGCCGGAGGTCGCTCGGGGTAGCGGTCGAAATGCTGCCCCTTGAAACGCCTGCCTTTAGGCATGCCTATTTCTTCCAGCTGATCTGCCAGTCCGCGCATAGGCGACTTCAACGAATCTTTATCTTTACCGTAGTAACGGATATAGCGGCGCACATCCGAAAACTGCTTATTAAACACAGCCATCCGCAGCGATTCATTGATCTCTTTATTGAACTGTTCCTCTCTTAATTTGTATGAATTGTATAGCCAGTACCCCTGGAACAGAAATATTCCGAGGATACAAACAGACATGAGGATGAGAATATTTCTGATTCTTTGTCGCATGAAAGATTTTAAGATCCTTACAAAACTATCCATTCCACGGGGAAAAGAAGGCAATCCCTTAACAGTAATTAACAGTAAATAAGGAAGATTAACGCTTACAGACAGCCCTTAACAGTAAATAACAGTAAATAAAGCTTTTTAACCCAAAAAATGAAGACGAAGATTCACATTTGTACTAAAATCAATCAGGTATGAACCGAACTATCCGTTTATTCATCGCAGCAGCCACACTGCTATCTGCCACCAGCCAGGTATATGCTCAGCAATCAGGAGTGATAGAATATGAAGTAACCGCCAAAACAGATCCCGAACGCATGCGCGGATTCCAGCGCGGTGGCGACGACGCACCCGAAATTCCGGATGTCATCACCTTCAAACAGGTATTTACTTTCAGCAACAACCTCGGTAAGCTCACCACCGAGCGGCCTGAAGGCGGCGGCTTCGGCGGCAGAAGACAGCGCCCCGACGGAGATACCAGCACCCGGCGCAGACAAGGCCCCGGCGGTATGGGCATGGGCATGGGACGGGGTGGCAACGCACAGTATGTAGACCTTGCCAATAAGAAGTATGAACAGGTGTTCAGCACCTTTGGCGACGATAAAAAAACTTACTACACAGAAGAAGATTTCATCTTTACCGCTAATAACAAGTCGTCCGACAAAACAAAAAAAATTGCAGGATATACCTGTAAAAAGGCCACCATACAGCTAAAAGATGATACGTACACCGTTTGGTACACCACCGAATTGCCCTTTACTTTCTCCCCGGTGAACGGATTATTACCCGACAGCAATGCCGTTGTGCTTTCTGCAGAAGGCGGCAAACGCGCCTTCATCGCAAAAAACGTTAGCCTGAAAGCTATAACAGATACGGATCTCAGCATCCCTGCCGGTGCAGAAAAAGTGAGCCCCGAACAAATGAGAGAAATCAGGAGACAGGAAATGGAGAAATTACGTAAGCGGCAACAACAATAAATAAATTTCATCCTAACTTCCCCCTTTCCTGTTAAATTCATATATGAAGAAACTTATACAACTCTTGCTGGTACTGGGTTTGGGCATTATACATGTCCAGGCCCAGGCTCAACAAGGAAAGATTAAAGGCCAACTGACTGACTCTACCTCCAGGGATGCCATGCCCGCTGCCACGGTAGTGTTACTGAATGCAAAAGACTCCAGCGTTGCTACCACCACTATGACAGACAACAAAGGCAACTTTGAACTGACCAATGTCGCCGATGGCGCATACCGGCTGTACGTAAGCTTCCTGGGCTATAAACCTATCAATAAATCATTGCAGATTAACCAGGACCATAAGGAAATATCCCTCGGCAACATCCCTATGATATTAAAAGGAGTAAACCTGAATGCAGTAGAAATACTGGACGAAAAACCACCCATTGTAGTTAAGAAAGATACCCTTGAATTTAATGCCGATGCATTTAAAACCCGCGAAAATGCAGTGGTAGAAGACCTTTTAAAGAAACTTCCGGGCGTTACAGTAGATAAAGACGGCGCGATCACCGCTCAGGGAGAAACCGTTACCAGGGTACTGGTAGATGGTAAACCGTTTTTTGGCAACGACCCCAAACTGGCCACCAAAAACCTGCCAGCCAATATTATCGACAAAGTACAGCTGATAGACCGCAAATCAGACCAGGCTCAATTCACACAAATCGACGACGGGCAAACAGAAAAAACGATCAACATCACCATTAAAAAAGATAAAAAGAAAGGACTGTTTGGCCGCGCCACTGCCGGCTATGGTACCGACGACCGCTATGGCGTATCCCTCAGCTTAAACCGCTTCAGGGAAAACCAGCAGATGTCGCTGCTCGGTGGCGGTAACAACGTAAACAATATGGGCTATACCCAACAGGATGCCATGAGCTTCAGTTCTGCCGGTGGCGGAAGAGGAGGTGGTGGCCGCGGCGGCGGAAGAGGTATGCAACAGCTCATGGGTGGCGGCAACAACAGCGGTATCACCCGCAACTGGAACACCGGCCTGAATTTCAACCAGGACTTCAGCAAAAACCTGATCGTGAACGGCAGCTACTTTTTTAATGATACCAAGAATAATACAGAACAAAAAACAGCAAAACAAACATTCAGTACCGATAAACAAGGCAACGCCACCACCAACTACGACAATACCAATTCCACCTCTCAAACAGATAACAGTAACAACCGCTTTTCTGCCAGGGTGGAATATACGATCGACTCCTTTCATTCACTGATCTTTTCACCAACCTATTCCCTTACAAACGGCAACAACTACAGCGTTACAGAAAACCTGTCGCTGAACACCAATAAGGATACATTGAACAGGGGACTCACTTACAATGATGGCCAGGGCAACAATGAAAATTATGGCGGCTCACTGCTGTTCCGCAAACGGTTTAGAAAAGCAGGCCGTACACTGAGCCTTAATTTTAATTACAACAACAGCGATAATGACCAGGAGAACTATGTAAAATCAAGTATCAATTATGTTTCTGCCGACAGCATCGTTAACTTCAACCAGCGCAATCAAATAAATACCAATAGCCGCAACGAAGGCGTAAATGTTACCTACACAGAACCGTTGGGAAGGGATCGCTTCCTCGAAGCAAATTATGGTATCACAAAATACAATAGCACCAGCACAAAATATACTTACGACTATGATGATGCGAAAGGACAGTACAACATCATGAACGACTCACTGAGCAATTCTTTTACCAACAGTACCCTGAACCAGCAGACCGGCTTTGCCATACGCACCAACAAACTGAAATATGATTATTCCATAGGACTGAATGTGCTGTTTAACAGCCTTGATAATAACACGTATTCATTCCTGAAGGGGAAAGACAGCCTGATCACACAAAACACGGTTAACTTCTCTCCGCAGGCATCTTTTAACTACACATTTTCCAAGAACAAACGGTTACGCATAAACTACAACGGTAATACACAGCAACCGTCTGTACAACAGCTGGCGCCCGTTCCGGACAACAGTAACCCGTTGTATATACAGCTGGGTAACCCGGACCTGAAACCATCTTTTACCAATAACCTCAGCGTTAACTACAACTCGTTTAACAACATCACCTTCCGGGGCATGTTTGCCCGGTTGAACGGCGGTTATACGGTAAATAAAATTATCAACTCCACTACACTGGATCCTGAAACCGGCAGGCAAACCGTGAGACCGGTAAACGTAAATGGTAATTACAATATTTCGGGTATGGTACACAACTCCATTCCCTTATCAAAAACGCCAGGGCAAAACCTGAACACAGGAACTTCCGTGAGTTATAATAAAGATGTAATTGTGAGCAATGGCATTAACAGCAACACCAATTCGTTGCAGTTATCACAGTCGGCCAACGTAAGCTATATGTACAAGGAATTGTTTGATATTTCACTGGGCGGCAGCATTAATTTCAATGCCACCAACTACTCCCAGGCCAGCGCCGGAGCAAGTGATACCCGCTACCTGGATTACAATATCAACACGGATTTCAATATCAATCTCCCGCTCGGTTTCCTGATAGGCAGCGATATCACCTGTACAATGAACCGTGGCCGGCAGCCGGGTTATAACCTCACCTCCACCATGTGGAACGCCAACGTATCAAAGTATGTATTTCCAAAGAAACAGGGGATGATCAAGATCCAGGGGTTTGACCTGTTGAGACAATATATCAGTGTATCCCGCACCGTGGCAGACAACTACATCCAGGACGTACAGAGCAATGTATTACAGCAATACTTCATGGTGAGCTTCACCTATTTCCTGAATAAGTTTGGCGGTAATAGCGGCAAAGGCGAAAGAGGCAACCGTATGATGGGCTTTCCTCCGGGAGGTGGCCGCGGCGGCATGAGACCAAGAGGCTTCTAAGTTGACCATCTATATAAACAAGGGCATTATTAATCATACGGATTAATAATGCCCTTGTTATTTAGAGACTAATTTAAATAGACATCGTTCTTCTTGGAGCCGTTACCCGCTTCAGTATCCAGGAAAGGGTAAACGTGGGGATAAAATCTGTACCTGGAAATAATTCCTCCATGAAGTTAAAAACACTACCGAAAGTACCAATCGTGCCACCAAACATACGGTAGAAAATGATGGCAGAAATCGGGGCCCAGATAAAGTCACTGACGTCTCCTAATACCGGAACTGCGTAACTGGCGCATCCTAACACGTCCATCAGGATGCAGATCCATAAACTGGGAGTATATTTTTTTTCCATATCAACCTCCGCTTTTCAATACATAAACAAATTACTTACCAAATTCCAAACTAACTGTAAGTTACTATATAAACGCAGGATGAGCGCGGTTGGTTCTACGGAAAAAATAAAATCCGTATTTCCACGCCCTTTTGCCTTAAAAAGGCGGCAGGAGCTTGTAAGTAAACATAATTTCGCCTACATTGATGGCAGTTTAAAGCAAACCTTTTTTATGCATCAGGAAAACTCACGCCGCGATATGATTAAGAAAGTAGCCACAATGGCATTCGCATCCACCGCGCTATCATCCCTCTCCAGCAGGGTATCTGCACACGATCTGGCAGTAGATGAAAAACTAAAAGGCAAAATCAACCACTCGGTATGTGCCTGGTGTTATAACATTCCACTGGATGAACTGTGTAAAGCTGCTAAACAAATCGGCATTCATTCCATCGACCTCGTTGATCCGAAAGACTTCGACATCCTGAAGAAAAATGACATGATCACCGCTATGGTGGCCAGTAATGGCCCGGATTGGAATATCGGCAAAGGATTTAACACCGTAGCCCACCACGATAAACTGGAAGAATATTTTAAACATTATATAGATGAAACCGCAAAAGCCGGTTTTACCAACCTGATCTGCTTTTCCGGCAACCGTAACGGCATGAGCGATCAGCAGGGCATTGAAAACTGCACCAAAGGCCTGCAACGCATTACCGGCTATGCAGAAAAGAAAAAGGTAACGCTGGTAATGGAACTGCTGAACAGCAAAGTGGATCACCACGACTACCAGTGCGATCATACCGCCTGGGGCGTAGAGCTATGTAAATCAGTGGGTTCTCCCAATTTTAAGCTGCTATACGACATTTACCATATGCAGATCATGGAAGGGGATGTAATCCGTAATATCCGCGACCACCACGATTATATTGCGCATTACCACACCGGCGGGGTACCGGGCCGTCATGAAATTGATGAAACCCAGGAGCTGTACTATCCGGCCATCATGAAAGCGATCTACGAAACCGGCTTTAAAGGCCACGTGGCCCAGGAGTTTATTCCTGCCCATAAAGACCAGATCGCATCGCTCCGCCAGGCAGTAGGAATCTGCGATCTGGCTTAAATTCATAAATATATCCTACTTTCGCGGACCAGTCTACTAAACCAGTAGGGTATATAACATGAACCAAAATTACAAAAAGCCTTTATCATGGCTGCTCAATGAGTCGGCCAGTGAAAGCAAAGATACCCTCAAACGCACGCTGAATGGCTTTCAGCTGCTGATGCTGGGCCTGGGCGTTATTATCGGTGCGGGATTATTTTCCCTTACGGGACCCGCAGCCGGCAATAACGCCGGGCCGGCAGTAACACTCTCCTTTATAGTGGCTGGTGTTGGCTGCGCCTTTGCCGGTCTTTGCTATGCCGAATTTGCCTCCATGATCCCGGTGGCAGGCAGCGCATACACCTACGCCTACACGACAATGGGAGAGCGGCTTGCCTGGATCATAGGCTGGGACCTGGTCCTCGAATTTTCCGTGGGAGCCGCCACCGTGGCTATCAGCTGGTCTAATTACCTGGTAGCATTCCTTGCAGGATATAAAATTTACATTCCCGCACAGTTTTCACACTCCCCGTTTGAAACCATCACGCTGGCAAACGGCATAACCACCCACGGCTATTTCAATCTCCCTGCAGCATTGGTCATTATCCTCATGTCGGCGATCCTCATGCGTGGCACCAAAGGCTCGGCCATATGGAACGCGATAGTGGTGTCGCTCAAAGTGGGCGTAGTGCTTGTTTTTATCGCCCTCGGCTGGAAGTATATACAGCCGGCTAATCTCACCCCATATATTCCCAAAAACACAGGCACCTTTGGAGAATACGGCGTGTCCGGTATTTTGCGGGGAGCAGGTGTCATCTTCTTTGTATATCTCGGTTTTGATATTGTGAGCACAGCCGCCCAGGAAACCAAAAATCCACGGCGTAATATGCCCATAGGCATTCTCGGATCACTGGCGGTATGTACGGTCCTGTTCATTCTTTTTTCCCATGTACTCACCGGACTGGCGCCCTATAAAGAGTTTAAAAACAGTGCGGCGCCGGTAGCCATTGCCATTGCGCACACGCCCTACAAATGGCTTGGGCAAATGATTATCCTCGCCATCATAGTCGGTTATACCTCCGTAATCCTGGTGGATCTCTGGGGGCAATCGAGAGTATTTTACAGTATGGCTAAAGATGGCCTGCTGCCAAAAATATTTTCGGATGTCCATCCCCGTTACCGTACTCCCTGGAAATCGAATATCCTTTTCTGTGTGTTTGTAAGTTTGTTTGCCGCACTGGTACCGGTAAGGGTAGTAGGGGAGATGACCAGCATTGGTACCCTGCTGGCATTTGTGATCGTATGTGCAGGGGTTTGGATAATGCGGTACTCCATGCCGGATGCACCGCGCGCATTTAAAACACCGTGGGTTCCCTTTGTGCCATTAATGGGCATTATCACCTGTGCCGTTATGATGGCCTTTCTGCCCTGGGATACCTGGTTACGTCTCATCGTATGGATGGCAATAGGCATGGTGATCTATGAATTTTATGGTAAGAAGCACAGTAAAGTGCGTAAGCAGCTGAAAAGCTAATATTTCCAGTCCTGCCGCAGTACACCCATTACCACCATATCCACATACTGCCCGTGCAGTTTGGCGCTGTGGCGCAATATTCCTTCTTTGGCAAATCCCAGTCTGATCGGGATTTGCCCGCTACGTTCGTTCTGCAATACAAAGCGGATCTCTATCTTATTCAGGTGGAGTTTTCTGAAGGCAAAGGAAATAAGTCCTTTGCACGCGGCGGTAGCAATGCCTTTCCGCTGGAACTCTTCTCCTATCCAATAACCTATTTCTGCTTTCTGCAACTGGTGGTCCCATCCGTGGAGATCAATGACCCCGCAAAATTGCTCCTTGTACCATACCCCCAGGGCAATGGCTTCCTGTTCTTCAGCTTTGCGTAACATCAACTGTATAAAGCGGAGGGAATGTTCTTCGTTGGTATTATAATCTACCCAGGGTAAAAATCTGCGCAGGCTTTTACGGGATGCATCCAGTTGTTTATATACCAAGGGAGCATCCTGCACCTGGAGCTGCCGGAGGTATATGTTTTCATTAACGGTTATTTCGAACATAACTGGATTTAAAAGGGCGTTAAACTTACACCGATTTCCCGTAAAATCCAACCTGCGGGCAGTAAAATAGCCGCTGACCTTTAGCTTTATTGTATAAAAACTAAGAGCCAGCGGCTGTTTATTCTCTATTTATTACCGTTACTGTTTTGCTAACAACTGTTGTTTAGCCATATCTTTTACTACCTGTTGTGCATATAATACGGCCATTCTTTCCGTTGTTGGCGGATCGAAAGACTGTGATTGTACAGAGTACAACATTTGTCCGCTCTTCATATCATACAGGTTGGCTTCCCATTGATACTTGGTATTGTAAGTATAATATCCGGGAGCATACATCCTGGATGACCACATAGAGTAATAGGGCCAGAAGCCATAATAACCGTAAGGTGAGTAACTGGGAACAAAGTTTCTTTCCCTGCCTTTATCCAGCATTACAATGGTCATGATCTGGTTTACATCACTTCCCTGTAATTGCTTCAACACCTGCTTTTCCGTCATTTTAGCCATGTCGTTGGGGCCATAGGTCTGCAGTGCAGACATGGCATTATATCCCTTTCTTCTCAGTTCCGATACGGTGTAATTTTCCATCTGGCTGCGCAGGGTACGATCTCTCTGAGGTACCAGCGCCATTACCATTATTTTATTATCCTTTTGCAGTTGCTGTGCATCATTGGAACGCCAGGAAGACGTTACTTTGGTGCTTGAACAGGCTGCCATGGCGATGATTGCAAATCCTGCCATGATAAGACCCAGCTTTTTCATATTCCCTCCTTTAGTTTGATTAGTTAGTTTGTATCTGTTAGACGTGGAACAGAGCGATTTGTAACATCACCCCGGCAGTTTTAACAAATCTTTGAGACTTGTTAATAATTTGCTAATGAATAGTTTATGCACAGCGGAGGTTGTCTTACTCAGGATTACGCTGATTAGCTTTTGGAGATTTGGGGGAGAATTTAGCGTAGGTTGTCTTGGACACTGATTACGCTGATTTTGCTGATTACTATTTTGATTTTTAGAAGGATTTTGGAAGATGAATGTACTGGCCGGATTTTAATTTAATATCCGGCAGTTTCTATGGAATATTGGTATGTTTTTAGCTTTTTATAGGATTTTCGGAAAATTCAGTGAATTTAAACGGCTTTCCCAGTTGCTATTTCTTAAATAATTTAAGAAGATGAGCGGCATTTAACAGCAAAGATTTACTGAATGCCGTTCAATCACTTTCACCGGTATATTGGCGTACCGTTTCTCTGATGGGGTAGTATTGCGTATAACGCCCGAAAAAATTTCGCCCGTAAAGCCCTGTGGTAAGCGATCCTGGCATCAAGTCCACGTCACCTCCACATCACCTCCGTGTTAACTGCATGTATTAAGCATGTACTAAGCATATAATAAGTATAAACGACGCATTTCACCGTCTATCTTTAAGCAATCTTTATTCACCCCCTTGTTATCCTCCACCAATCTCCTCAAATCACAAAAATCTAATCAGTAAAATCAGCATAATCAGTGTCCAAGACAACCTCCGCTAAATTCTCCCCGAATCTCCAAAAGCTAATCAGCAAAATCAGCGTAATCAGTGTCCAAGACAACCTCCGCTGCATTAGTAGTTGATCACCTGCTCTTCGATAGCAGCAGGCAGCTCTCTGAATTTGTACAGTTGCGTACGTAACTGCGGTTCAAAACCAGCTTCGCGGATCGCCTCCTGCATAGACAGGTAGGTAAAGCGATGCGGGGCGCCGGCAGCGCTTACCACGTTTTCCTCGATCATGATAGAGCCAAAATCGTTGGCGCCGGCGTGCAGGCAAAGTTGCGCCACCTGTTTACCTACGGTTAACCAGGATGCCTGGATATTTTTAATATTCGGCAGCATGATGCGGCTCATGGCAATCATGCGGATATATTCTTCCGAGGTAGTCATGTTGTGTACGCCACGGATCCTTGCCAGCAGGGTATCCACATCCTGGAAAGTCCAGGGAATAAACGCGGTAAAGCCATAGTGTCCTTCCGGCTTTTCGCTTTGTACCTGCCGGATATCCACCAGGTGCTCAAAACGTTCCAGCACGGTTTCCACGTGACCAAACATCATGGTTGCCGAAGAGGCAATGTTCAGCTTGTGTGCCGCACGCATTACATCCAACCACTCCTGTGCACCGCACTTTCCTTTGGAGATAAGGCGGCGTACGCGGTCGTTCAGTATTTCAGCACCGGCGCCGGGAAGACTGTCCATACCCGCTTCCTGCAAGGCACGGAGCACTTCTATATGGGTGCTTTTTTCCAGTTTGGTGATATGTGCAACTTCGGGGGGCCCGAGGGTATGTAATTTTAATGCAGGATATAATTGTTTTAGTTCCCTGAAGAGATTTACGTAGAAGCTGAGACCCAGTTCCGGGTGGTGCCCGCCTTGTAACAGCAGCTGATCGCCGCCATACTTAAGGGTTTCCTCGATCTTCTTTTTGTACTCTTCAATTGGCGTAATATAGGCCTCTTTATGGCCGGGAATGCGGTAAAAGTTACAAAACTTGCAGTTGGCCGTGCATACATTGGTGGTATTTACGTTCCTGTCGATCTGCCAGGTTACCTTTCCATGCGGAACCTGTTGCTTGCGTAACTCGTTGGCTATTTCCATCAATTCTGCCAGCGGGGCATTTTCAAACAGGTAAACGCCCTCTGCTGCTGTCAGAAACTCAAAGTTCTGCGCCTTTTTGTATAAATCCTGAAGTTCCATGTGCTATATTTCTAACCCTGAATAACTTTGACAAAGGTAGTATTTAGGCAATTAACCGCCTGTAATAAAAATATTTTATACGAACACTATTTAATGTTAAATTTATAGGTATACACATCCCCTGCATCAACCAAGTATGCTTAGACCAATTCTGTTACACGTTATGCTGCTTCTGGCAGCCGCCGGTATATCGATGAGCACCCAAGCCGGAAATGCCACGCCTGAAAACGATAGTACTCGCGAAGCCATGCTGCTCACGCGCTTCCACTTCAAACAATATTACGGGGGAGTAGTAGTCATCCAGGCACTGGTCAGCAATTATCCGGACACGCTTCAGTTCATTCTCGACACCGGCAGCGCAGGCATTTCACTTGATACCACCACCTGCCTCAGGCTGGGAATAAGCATGGAACCTTCCGACCGGATCATAAAAGGGCTGGGCAGTTCCAAACCGGTATCCTTTGCACGGCGTCACTCACTGAAACTCCCGGGATTAAAGGTAGACAGCCTTGATTTCCACATTAACGATTATGAACTGATCAGCCAGGTGTACGGTATACAGGTAGATGGCATCATCGGGTATAGCTTACTGAGCCGGTATATTGTTACAATAGATTACGATACAGAAGAAATTATTATTTATTCCAAAGGAAAATATACTTATCCCCGGGGAGGTCAACTGCTACGTCCTTCTCTCACGCAGATCCCGTTGATATCTGCTCCGCTGAAGAACGCTGTGCGCACCATCACCAACCGCTATTATTTCGATACCGGCGCCGGTATGTGCCTGTTGCTGTCATCCCAGTTTGTAAACGACAGCAGCGTATTACAAGGCAAAAAACGCCGCACCAAAAAGATCATACAAACAGAAGCACAGGGCCTGGGAGGGAAGATGACCATGTCGCTCACTACGGTAAATGAATTCCGCATCGGCAACTATAGTTTCCGGAATGTGCCCACTTATGTGTTTGACGATAAAAGCAACGTTACCGCTTATCCTTTTCTTGGCGGAATGATAGGGAACGATTTGCTTCGCCGTTTCAATATCACCCTCAACTACAGCAAAAAGGAAATATACATGCTGCCTAACACGCATTTCCGTGATATGTTCGACTATTCTTACACCGGTTTGATCATCTACCTGATCGACGGAAAGGTAGAAGTAACTGATATTATCAAGGGATCACCTGCGGAAAAAGCCGGCTTCCGGACAGGCGATATTATCATGGGCATCAATAATAACCTGGGCCCAAATCTTCAGCTGTTCCGCGAATTACTGAAAAACATCGGCACACGCGCTACCTGCCTGGTGAGCCGGGATAAAGAACTCCTCATTAAAAAATTGCCAATAAAAAGTATTCTTTGACGTTATTTGTGTCATGTGGCGCTTTTTATTGACAGTAACCATCATATTCAGCTATGCCCTAATGCCTGCCCATGCCCAGCGCAGAGGCTCGTCAGCAGCAGCAACAGATAACAGCAAACCGGTAGCCGTCATTCCTTTTGAACTGGTAAACCGCCAGTTGATCATTCCCGTTACCGTTTCCGGTAGTACGGATACCCTGCATTTTATTTTCGACAGCGGAGCAGAAGTAACGGTAATGAATCTCGCTACTGCCGCTAAACTACAGCTGAGAAATGCCGGCAATGCCTTTTTAACCGGCACCAACAATGCGATGGCCAAAACAGAACTGGCTACACTAAATGCCCTTTATCTCAAAGAACTCCGGTTACCCTATGTGAAAGTATACCTGGAAAACCTCAGTACCCTGGGGCCGGTGGACGGCATCATAGGAATCGCTTTGCTAAAGCTATACATCGTTAAAATAGACTACCGGGCCAAACAACTCGTACTGTACAAGGCGGGCAAAACCCCCACCGGCAATACCGGCAGGCTGCTGCATTTTCAGCTTAATTTCAGCACCCCGGTTATTGACGCCTCCATCCAGCTGCCCGATGGTCGCCGGTTACCCGGCCACTATCACATCACCACCGGCGGCGACTACGGCATCCTTTTTAACTGGCCCTATGTAGATAAATACAAACTCAATACCCTGCTCCCCACCATCAATACAGACCGCGTACAGGATATGCTGAAGGTATTGTACTACATCAATAGTTCGGTGCCCTCACTGGAAATGGGCGGCCGCAGTATCCCCAATGTGCCGGTGAGCTACAGCAAGGATATAGACGACCTCGGCGTATTTACAGAAGTAGCCGGCTCTATTGGTTATGATATCTGGAAGGACTACACGCTTACCATTAATTACGACAAGAAGGAACTGTACCTGGAGTAGCTTTTTGCCGCTTTGAGCTGAAAGCTTACCGTAATTCCCTATTTTTACCGTATTGACCAATAAAAAGATATGATCCATTATAATAAGTTTACGCTGGCAAACGGACTGAGGGTAATTGTTCACGAAGACCATACGACGCCGATGGCGGTAATAAATGTGCTGTATGATGTGGGAGCGAGAGATGAAAATCCGGCACAAACGGGCTTCGCCCACCTGTTTGAACACCTGATGTTTGGTGGGTCCATCAATATTCCCTCATACGATGAGCCGTTACAAATGGCCGGTGGCGAAAATAATGCATACACCACCAGCGATCTGACCAACTACTACATTCAGCTTCCGGCAGAAAATATTGAAACCGGTTTCTGGCTGGAAAGTGACCGCATGCTCTCCCTGGCCTTTGATGAAAAAAGCCTGGATGTGCAACGCAAAGTTGTATCGGAAGAGTTTAAAGAACATTATATCAATAAACCTTATGGAGATGTATGGCATAAAATGCGCGAGCTGTCGTACACTACCCATCCCTATCGCTGGATGACCATCGGTAAAGAATTATCACATATTGAGAATGCTAAACTGGAAGATGTAAAAGCATTTTTCTTTAAGTACTACCGCCCGGTAAACGCGATCCTCTCTGTAGGCGGCAACGTTACCGTGGAGCAGGTGAAAGCGCTCGCAGAAAAATGGTTCGGCGATATCCCTTCCGGCGAAAAGTATTATCGCAACCTGCCGGTTGAACCCGCCCAAACAGCAGCACATAAACTGGAAGTAAAAGCCAATGTACCTCTGGATGCACTGTATAAATGCTACCACATGTACGCCCGCACCGACAAACGTTACTATGCAGCGGATCTCATCTCCGACATCCTTGGTGGTGGCAGCTCCTCCCGCCTGAACCAGGTACTGGTAAAAGAAAAAAAGCTATTCAGCAATATTGAATGCTATCATTTTGGCAGCCTCGATGCCGGCTTACTAACCATAGAAGGTAAACTGGTAAAAGGAGTAAAAATGAAAGATGCAGAAAAAGCTATTCAGCAGGAATTGGAAAAACTGCAACAGGAAGTCATCTCAGAAAGAGAACTGCAAAAAGTAAAAAACCGCGTGGAAAGCTTGCTGGCCTTTGAAGACATGAGCTTACTCAACCGTGCCAATAACCTGGCATTTTACGAACTGCTGGGCGATGCCGCACTGATGAACCACGAATTTGAAAATTATGAAGTGGTAACCGCAGCAGAAATACATGAGGAAGCGAAACTGCTTTTTGATGAGAAGAATTCAAATACCATTTACTATTACGCTGCAAATTAGTGCAGTGGCTTGTTTTCGGCCCTCACCCTTTAAATAAGACACGATGAACAGAACGATTGCCCCTCCCATTAAAGATGCGGTGGATTTCGATATAAAACTGAAGCCATATGAACAGTTCACCCTGGACAATGGCATCCCGGTATACGTTATGAAATCTGACGAACAGGAAACATTACAGCTGGAGCTGGTATTTCCTGCAGGCAGCTGGTATGAAAGCGAAAGCCTGGAAGCTACAGCTACCAACTTTCTCATGAAAAACGGTACCAGCAAACATACGTCGCAACAAATCAATGAAAACATCGACTATCACGGCGCTTACCTGAACCGTAATGCATACCATGAAAATGCAACCTATACGCTTCACTGCCTCACCAAGCACACGGAAGTACTGCTGCCCATGCTGCAGGAAGTGATCCTGGACCCAATATTCCCGGAAGAAGAACTGAACCTGTATAAGCAGAACCAGAAACAAAAGCTGGCAGTAAACCTGCTTAAATGCGATTTTGTAGGCAACCGTTTCATTGATAAATACCTGTTCGGGGAGTTCCATCCGTATGGCCGCGTAAGCTCCATGATGGCATATGATGCATTGCAATCTGAAGGACTGCAGGCGTTCTATAAAAAGCATTATACTTACAACAACTGTAAGATCTTTGTGGCTGGTAACCTGCCCGCCAACATGATCCCGTTGCTGAACCAATATTTTGGCACCACCCAATGGAACGGGGATACTCACCTGGTTAAACTCGATCTGCCAATACAGCCGGCAGAAGAGAAAAAATTCAGGATCTTTAATGACGAAAATGGGGTACAGGGCGCCGTGCGTGTGGCCCGTCATTTCCCGAACCGTTACCATCCCGATTTCCCGAAGATGCTGGTGTTAAACACCATCTTTGGCGGTTACTTTGGTTCCCGCCTGATGAGTAACATCCGGGAAGAAAAAGGGTATACCTACGGCATTTATTCACAGCTGTATAACTTCCGTCAAACCAGTGCCCTGAATATTCAAACAGAGGCCGGCCGCGATGTTTGCGAAGCTACCATCGATGAAATTTACAAGGAACTGCTCCGCCTGCAGAACGAACCGGTGCCCAAAGAGGAATTGGACCTCGTTCGCAACTATATGATCGGTTCCATCCTCGGCGACCTGGATGGCGCTTTCCAGCTGATCCAACGCTGGAAAAACCTCATCCTGAACGACCTGGACGAGAATTACTTCTATAATAACATCAAAACTATTAAAACCATTACCGCGGAAGAATTGCAGCAGCTGGCAAAACAATATTTCACGCCAGGCGATTTTTATGAGCTGGTAGTGATTTAAAAAGAAATATCCCGCTAAAAAATAAAAGGTTTCCATTAACGGAAACCTTTTATTTTTGGATAACCTGTATTATCCCTTCCACCAGGAATCAAAGAACTTTTAAGGTACCCTTTAAATACTATGGTCATGGACCCATTGCCTGATTATCTTTCAACAAACAAAGAGCTCTGGAATAAACGTACAGGCGTTCACGTTAAGTCTGATTTTTATGACCTGCCCGGCTTCCTCGGTGGAAAAAATTCACTGAAAGAGATAGAATTGCGGTTACTTGAAACGGTACAGGAAAAGGAGATCCTTCATCTGCAATGCCACTTCGGACAAGATACCTTATCTCTTGCCAGGATGGGCGCCACGGTAACAGGAGTGGACCTTTCCGATGCAGCCATTACTTTGGCAAACGAACTCGCTATTAAATCCGGATTGGAGAAAAAAGCCCGCTTCATTTGCTGCGACCTTTATAGCACGCCCCATCACCTGGAAGGCGCTTTCGACATCGTATTCACCTCTTACGGTACTATTGGCTGGCTGCCAGACCTCGACAAATGGGCCGCTGTAGTAAATCATTTTCTGAAGCCCGGCGGATCATTCGTGATGGCGGATTTTCATCCTGTTATATGGATGTTTGACGACAACATTAAAGAGATCATCTACAGCTATTTTAACACCCAAACCATTGTGGAAGAAACAACCGGAACTTATACCGATGGCGGCAGCGGCATCCGGCATACTTCCTATTCCTGGAACCATCCGCTGAGTGAAATAGTTACGGCATTAACCGCGCAGGGATTGCAGTTGCAGGTATTCCAGGAATTTGATTATTCTCCCTATAACTGTTTCAGTAACACAATTGAAAAAGATGGCCGTTTCTATATCCGGGGAATGGAAGAAAAACTGCCAATGGTATATGCTTTTAAATTCTTCAAACCTTTATAACATGAAATCTCTTATTCTTTTTCTTTTATTGATTACAGGCAGCATGGCCGCCTTTTCACAGTCACAGTCAGAAATGAATAAACAAGCCGGCCAGGAATATAAGGAGGCCGACAAGAAGCTGAATGATATTTACCAGCTGATCCTGAAAGACTATGCCGCCAACAAAGCATTCATTAAAAACCTGAAAGACGCGCAGCGGCTCTGGATACAATTCCGCGATGCGCAGGTACAGGCAATGTACCCCGCTGCAGCCAAAAGCTATGGCAGCGCATTTCCCATGTGCCGCGCCGGTTACCTCACCGAACTGACGAATCAGCGTACCGAATCCCTGAGAGTTTGGCTGAACGGGCTGCCACAGGGAGATATCTGTACCGGCTCTATCGGTGATAAACTGGGCAATTAATAAGCTCTCTGGTTGAGAAGGATTACTGATACTAGTATATTATTAAATATAATTTGTATATTTGATGATCACACAGTCCCTATGCGAAACCTGATCATCCTTCTCGCGGTATTCCTGTGCACGAAAGCGTATTCCCAATCACAACAAACAGCGCTGGACACACTTGAAAACCGCTACCAGCAATGCCTTGGCAACAGCCACAACATGTACAACTGTGCTGTTACCTACTATAAACAACTGGATAGTTTACTGAATACCACCCTCCGGCATCTCTATTCCAGCCTGAATACCGGGCGGCAGCAAAAGCTCCAGGTAGAACAGCTGGCGTGGGAAACAAAGAAAGAAGAATATTTTAGGAAGATAGATGAGCGGGTAGAAAAGATGCATAAACGCACGATGGAAGGATTGGATGATGAAATGATTTCTACCGATCATAAAGCAGCTTTCATCAAAGAGAGATTAACTACCCTTCTCAATATTTAGTGTTTTCTCCGTACAGGGAACATTCCTGTACGGAGAAAACAACGGTCAGAGTCTTTCCTGGTGACGCAACCAGCGTTCCGGCATTTCATTGTTGCTGGCCATCAGGTAGTCGTTATACGCACACGGCACAAATTCCCGGTCGGGGAGCTGCATCCACCAGCGGCCTGTTTTCTTGCTCTTCAGAAAAACTGTTTCTATATCGGAGAAGGCTATATGAAATTCCCAGAAAGCATCGCGGTCGTCCAGCAGGGCTTCTTTATTTTTCACGGCGCGTCCGTCCATAAAGTACCACATCATCTGGGAAATTTGCCGGGCGGTGAGGTGTTCTTTATCTTTTTCGGGGCGGTAGCCGTAAATACCAAAAGAGGAGAGGCGGCTGCTCATGCCGGCGTACCTGGCCAGGGAACAGGCTTCTTCACCGCTGAATCCATTTGGTGAAAGCTGGTTAGCCGGTGCATCGGTGTGCCGGATGATATTGATATCAAGACTGAACAGGTCTGAATGGCGCAGTACCGGTTCCGCTTCTTCCATGTTTTCACGGATGCGGCCAAGACGGTAGCAGTCGAAGCGAAGTTTATCCAGTGTTTCTAACATCCGCGGATGTACAAAATAACTCTGGAAACCGATATGATTGTAGTGACGCAGGTAGTTGGGTTGCTCCGTGAGTATGTCCATTAAAAAGCGTTCGCTGCGGATACTGGAGTCTTCTTTCAGGTCTATCAGCGCATCAGCAACAGTGGCTTCAATAATTAATTGCTGCGCCGCATAGGCCTTATATTGCGGGTAGGTAAGATCGTGTGAACCGCCCAGGATGATCACGGTTTTATTGGCGGCTAGTAATTCAGCAACAACAGTTTTCATGGCTGCATATGCGTCGGCAAGAAATGCACCTGGCAACAAATTGCCAACATCTGCGAGTTTAATATCGCGGTGCCAGTTGTACAAGCGGAAAAATTCGCGGCGGATGGCATCAGGACCGTGTGTATCCGTTTTGCCGGATGCACTGCCTCTTTCTTCTCCTACACCCAGCAGGATAATATCTGCTGCGTCTATATCCGGATGATGGTTATCTTCGTATGCGTCAATTACACCGCCCACCTGGAATGGATCGTATTCCTGGTCATCGTTTAAAAATGCCTTTGAAACAGGATGTAGGAAATCCTGCAGATGCGAAAAATCTGCCATCAGTAAATTGCGTTTATTTGATGGCAAACGTACAACAAGAATTTAAAAAAAAGCAAAACCAGGCAGATAAGGGCAGCGGGTCAAAGCTACTATAACGGGAATTTGTAGAGGTAAGGCTACTAGTTCTTGTGAATAATAAATTCGAAAGGCTTATGCGACTTACGTGAAATTGCTTTTTCCAGCACGGTTCGTTTGCTGGTAATCCGGCTTTTGTTACAATCCATAACTTCCATAACTGCACAGAGATAATCCATCGTCTCAATCAACGAAAGCATTTCGCTGATTTGTCTCACCGCAGATTGAATCTGCTGTTCCGTGTACCTATCTTCATGTAGCAGGATTAATAAATCTCTATCTACAGGTTTCATGAATAAAAAATTTGACTGTTCCCCGAAATATTGTTTGGCCAGGTATCAAAGGATAGTTCAAAAAGATAAGGCAAAAATTGTTTAGTTGTCAGTCGTTGTCAAAGTCGTCGTTGCTATCAAACAGATCGTCGTATTAGTGCATTCTTTTTTTATTCATGGTAGGACAACCGCAATCGTTTTTCTTAAAAACTTTACACCCTTCCATCACCAGGCATCCGCAAAGAAAAAAGACTACGATCCATTTTATACTTTTCATACTGCTAATTATATACTGGCTATTTTTGAATACCTTCCTGAAGTGTTTACCTTTTCTTAACAATGCCCTTTTGTAATTTAAGCTAAATTCGTAAAAAATTTTAAAATATTTGTCCACAATTATTTCGTCCCGAAAAATTTTAATCGTTCCCCTGGATTGGGGCCTTGGACACGCCACCCGGGATATTCCGCTCATCCGTGAAATGCTAAACGCAGGTTGTCAGGTTTTTATTGCGGCTGAAGGCAAACACGCGGCCCTGTTACAGCAGGAATTCCCGCAACTGACCATACTTCCGCTCCCCGGCTACCGTATCCAATATGCACAAAAAGGACAGTTTTTTGGACTGAAAATCATTCAGCAAATACCTAAAATTTTCCGTGCGGTAAACTATGAACAACGATGGCTGAAGAAGATAGTCGCTGAGTATCAAATCAATGCAGTTATTTCAGACAACCGTTTCGGTTTATATCATAAAAATATCCCCACTGTTTTCATTACCCACCAACTGCTGATTAAAACACCTTTTGGCGGTTGGATAGAGCGGACCCTGCAAAAAATAAATTATCGTTTCATTAACAAATACAGCGCCTGCTGGATTCCCGATTATCCCGGCAGTAACAATCTCTCCGGCGAACTGGCGCATCCCGGCCAATTACCTGCGCATACCACTTATATCGGTTGTCTTAGCCGGTTTGAGCAAAAACCGGGCGTGGAAAAAAAGTACGATCTGCTGGTGCTGATTTCCGGGCCGGAGCCACAACGCACCAACCTGGAAAAACTGATCCTGGACCAGATCAAATCCTTGTCCATCACCGCACTGATCGTAAGCGGAAAACCCGGCATCCCGCAACATGAACAGGTGGCCCCCGGTGTTACACAAATTAATCACCTCAACGCCAGCGAATTAAACGATGCCATGCTGGCATCAGATATGGTATTAAGCCGCTCCGGGTATACCACCCTCATGGATCTGGCCAAATTGAATAAAAAAGCAATTCTTATCCCTACACCCGGACAATCAGAGCAGGTATACCTGGGTGAATACCTGATGGAGAAAGGGTACTTCTATTCGCTTCCGCAGGAACGTTTTCACCTGAAAACGGCACTGGACGAAGCAGCCCGCTTCCCCTTCCGGTCTTTTCACCATGAACAGGATATGAACCAGTACAAACAGGTCGTACAACAGTTCGTACAATCCCTCTGAGATTATTAAAAAAGGGATGGCTGAATTCAGCCGTCCCTTTTTTCTTCAGTATCCATAAAATGTTCTCCTGCTAAATATTTTTCACCTCCGCACCGGTATAGATCTTTCCGCCGGTAATAGCCACCGGGCGTTTCAGAAAAGAATACTCCTGTAATATCAGGCTGCGGTAATCATCTTCCGTTAAATTCTTTTCATGCAGTCCCATCGGCCTGTACTGCTGCGATCTGCGGCTGAATAAAGATTCATAATTGCCGGAAAGCGCCTTCATTTCATCCAGCTGCGCCGGCGTGATCTTATCTTTCTTGATGTCCTGCAAAATAAATCCGCGCTCCTTTGCCTTCGTTTCTTCCAGGATTTTCTTACAGGTTCCGCAGGTCGACAAATGATAAATTTTATTCATTCTTTTTTGATTTTTTTTAGTTGTAAAGTTACATCCTCACCGTATATGGTAGTACTATCTTAATTTTGCAGATTCAAATTAAATCTTGTAGGTTTAGCAATGGAAAAGAAATTATTTTTACTGGACGCCATGGCACTGATTTACAGGGCTTATTACGCCCTGATCAGGAATCCCCGCATCACCAGTGCGGGTCGAAATACCAATGCGCAGTTTGGTTTTACCACTACTTTACTGGACCTCATTAATAAAGAAAAGCCTACTCACATAGCCGTTGCGTTTGACACGCACGCGCCTACAGAGCGTCATACCACTTATACTGACTATAAAGCCAACCGGGAAGATGCCCCGGAAGACCTGCTGGATGCATTACCGGATATCAAGCGGATCATTGAAGGCTTCAATATTCCCGTAGTAGAGCTGGATGGCTATGAAGCGGACGACGTAATAGGTACACTCGCATGGCAGGCCGCAGATGCAGGCTACACCGTTTATATGGTAACCCCGGATAAAGATTACGGGCAACTGGTCCGTGATAATATCTTTATCTACAAGCCCCCCTACATGGGCAACAAGGAAGAAATCATGGGGCCCAAGGAAGTGTGTGAAAAATGGCAGATCAAAGATGTACACCAGGTGATTGATATCCTCGGCCTTATGGGTGATGCAGTGGACAATATCCCCGGTATTGCAGGCATCGGTGAAAAAACAGCGATGAAATTACTGGCACAATATCACACCCTTGAAAATGTGCTGGATAACGCCGATACCATTGGCGGTAAAATGGGAGAGAAAATCAAAGCCGGTCGTGAAAATGCCCTGCTGTCCAAAGAACTGGCGACTATCATCACAAATGTTCCGGTTACCTTCCATGAAGAAGATTTCTGTATCAAAGATTGCGATAAAGGAAAGCTCACCGACATTTTCATGGAGCTGGAATTTAAAACACTTGGTAAAAGAATACTGGGAGATGGTTTTGCCGGCAGCGCCAGTGTGGAAGCTAAAGCGCGGGTGGTACAAACAGATCTCTTCGGCACTGTTGTTACAGAAGAAGTAACCGTCACCACAGAAACAGTGGAAACCGGCAACATCCTGCTGGCAGATAAAAATATTCACAACACCCCGCATGAATACGAGGTAATTGATACCCTGGAAAAAAGAACGGCCCTGCTGCAGCAATTACTGCAACAGTCAGAAGTGTCTTTTGATACCGAAACAACCGGCACCGACGCCAATGATGCGGAAATTGTAGGTATGAGCTTTTCCTTTAAAAAAGGTTCGGCGTATTACATTCCCATGCCGGCAGACAACACTGCTGCCCGTGCCATCATTCATGAATTTACACCGCTGTTCCAGCACCCCTCCATTGTACTCATCGGGCAGAATATCAAGTATGATATGCTGATCCTGAAATGGTACGGCATGGAAATTACCACCACCCTGTTTGACACCATGCTGGCCCACTACCTGATTGAGCCGGAAGGCCGCAGGAGCATGGATGTGCTGAGCGCGCAATACCTTCAGTATGAGCCGGTTTCCATAGAATCCCTGATTGGCAAAAAAGGAAAAGGACAGGGCAGCATGCGGGATGTGGAAATAGAAAAGATCAAAGAATATGCTGCGGAAGATGCCGACATAACATTGCAGCTGAAAGAAAGATTTGCGCCGCTGTTGCCCGAAAAGGCTGTGGACAAAGTATTCTACGATATTGAAAACCCACTCGTGAAAGTTCTTGCCGACATGGAGTACGAAGGCATTGCCCTCGATACTACAGCGCTGGCAGACTATTCAAAGGAGCTGGAAAAAGAAATCAAACGGGCAGAAGAAAGTGTGTACGAACAGGCAGGCGTTCGTTTCAAACTGGCGTCGCCCAAGCAATTGGGAGAAGTGTTGTTTGAAAAATTACAACTGGACCCGAAAGCAAAGAAAACACGTACCGGCCAGTATGCTACCGGTGAAGATGTCCTTCAAAAGCTTTCCAGCAAACATAAAATAGTAGAGGATATCCTTATTTTCAGAGAGCTTAGTAAACTGAAATCCACTTACGTAGATTCGTTGCCGTTATTGCTGAATAGACGTACCAACCGGATACACACCTCCTATAACCAGGCAGTGGCAGTAACCGGCCGTTTAAGCTCCAATAACCCCAACCTTCAGAACATCCCAATTCGTACAGACAGGGGTCGCGAAATAAGGAAAGCCTTCATTCCGCGCAACGAGGAATTTGTGTTGCTGTCTGCCGATTATTCGCAGATTGAGCTGCGCATTATTGCCGCCATCAGCGAAGACAAAGAAATGATGGCCGCGTTTCAGCAGGGAATAGACATCCACGCGGCTACGGCAGCAAAAGTGTATAACGTTCCCCTGGAAGAAGTTACGTCCGATATGCGCCGCAATTCTAAAAGCGTAAACTTCGGCATCATCTATGGCGTAAGCGCCTTTGGTTTGTCGGAAAACCTGGGCATTCCGCGCAGTGAGGCCAAAATGCTGATTGATAACTATTTTGCACAGTATCCATCTATCAAAAAATATATGGATGACCAGATAAAATTTGCGTCAGAAAATGGTTATGTTCAAACCCTGCTGGGACGCAAACGCTGGTTAAAGGACATCAACTCCTCTAACGCGGTGGTACGTGGCTTTGCCGAAAGGAACGCCATTAACATGCCTATCCAGGGGACTGCTGCAGATATGATTAAACTGGCGATGATTGCTATACATAAAGCATTCAAAGAACGAAACCTCAAGTCCCGCATGCTGTTGCAGGTACATGATGAATTGGTTTTTGATGCGCACCGTTCTGAACTGGAGATTATTAAACCCCTTATATTAGATCTTATGCGTAACGCCTTACCGCTGTCGGTTCCGGTTGAAGCGGAAATGGGCACCGGTAATAACTGGCTGGAGGCGCACTAAATTCGGCTGTGGCAATTAGCTTTTAGCAGGTAACATCTGATTCGCGGGAATATTTCCCCGGCGGGATTGTTAAATGCTAAAAGCTAATGAATTAAATGCTAAAAGCCACTATTGTATTTCCCAAAACAGTTTACTAGTTTTCAAACATGATCCAAACACCTCGACTACAATTGTTGCCGTGCTCACTGGAGCATTTCGAATTGCTATTACAGGGCAACGATCACCTGGCCGACCTGCTTGGCATTTCTGTTCCGGAAGGTTGGACGGAGTATCCCGAAATGGTTCTGGTGGCGTATGATAAATTACGCAACGACCCCGCCATGCTTGGCTGGTTCTTTTACCTGGTGATTCACCGCGCCGATAAACGGCTGATTGGCGCCGGCGGCTTCAAAGGCAAGCCCAATGAAGATGGGCTTGTGGAAATGGGGTATGAAATAACAGCCGCCTACCGGGAAAAAGGATTGGGCACTGAAATGGCTGAAGGCCTTATCCGCTTTGCCTTCGGACATTCTTATGTGCACCGGGTCATTGCCCACACCGAAGAAGAATATAACGCCTCCGTTAAAATATTACAAAAAGCGGGGATGCGATTTGTAGGTACATTTAAAAATAAAGAAGGAGAAGACCTCTGGGAATGGGAAATCACCCGCAATCATTACCAGGAGAAATAACTGTAATTCACGTGAACAATCTTTAAAAGTAGCTGTAGTAAGCCCCGTTCATCCATCTTTTCGTCTGTCAAATACCCGCTTTCCCTTATTTTTGGTCCTTTGTTTTAAACCAATCATTGATATACTCATGAAGAAATGGATAATGTGTGCAGCCATGCTTTGCAGCGTAGGCGCATATGCACAAAGCAGTACCAACACAGAGGGAAGCCACTATCAGTTTACCGTTTTAAAGAACCTGGACGCAGGTGATGTGCAAAACCAGGGCCGTACCGGCACCTGCTGGTCTTTTTCCGGCCTGTCTTTCTTTGAATCAGAAATACTTCGCACCGGTAAAAATAAAGGACTGAACCTCAGTGAAATGTACGTGGTACGCAAAATGTATCCGCTGAAAGCCGCTAACTATGTACGCATGCATGGAAAAGCCAACTTCGGTGAAGGCGGCGGTTTCCCGGATGACCTGCTCTGCCTCCGTGAATATGGACTGGTACCACAAACAGCCTACGATGGCAATAAAGGTAAAATGTACAACCACGCTGAAATGGAAAGCCTCCTGGAAGGTATGGTGAATAAAATAGGCAATGCACAAGGCACTATCAACCCCGACTGGTCAAAAGCTTTCGACGGCGTGTTGAATGCCTATATGGGCGACGCTCCGGAAAAATTCCAGTATAACGGTAAAACCTATACGCCGCAGACCTTCGCAAAAGAACTGGGCCTGAACGCCGATGATTACGTACTGATTTCTTCCTTCACACACCACCCGTACAATTCACAGTTTGTACTGGAAGTACCGGATAACTGGAACTGGGAAAAAGTATATAACGTAAACCTGAATGACTTTACCGCCATCGCTGAAAATGCTATCATGAACGGCTATTCCATTGCATGGGCTGCTGATGTAAGCGAAAAAGGATTCAATTTTAAAGACGGACTGGCTATCGTTCCTGAAAAAGACTGGACGGATATGACCGCCGAAGAAAGAAAAAATGCTTTCCTGGAACCAGGCAAAGAAAAAACAATCACCCCTGAAGTACGCCAACAGGCTTTCGATAACTTCGAAACACAGGATGATCACGGTATGCATATTGTAGGCCTGGTAAAAGATCAGAACGGAAACAAATACTTCCGCGTGAAAAACTCCTGGGGTACCGATAATCCGGGTCAGGGATATTTCTACGCTTCTGAGCCTTACTTTGCCTATAAAACCACCTGTTACATGGTAAACAAAAAAGCCTTACCGGCAGATGTTGCAAAGAAACTGGGGATTAAATAATTAGGGATCGCCTCCGGCGATTTTAAATTGTCTTGGAGCACTGATTACGCTGATTATACTGATTTGCTTGATTTGATCATTATTGATTTTAAAAGATTTGGGGAGATATAAGCGGATATATTCGCTTTTATCTCCCCAAAATATTTATCAGAATATCCGTTCAGTAGGCTTTTTCACCCTGGTTAATCATATTTCTCTTTTTAAAATATATTTGCCCTGGTCAACTAATAATTATTGACTTCGTCAATTATTATCTTCCAAAACAAATACAGTAAAAGAAATTAACGTTTTCCTTCCTGTTGCTGGGCGTAAGAATAGCTTCCTAAACGGAACTTGAGCGGCACGCCTGTTTGTTTTTGCCAAACCCATTCTTTCTTACAAAAAAAACCAAAGTGCTGCTGGTAATATGCATCGGCTGCAAGACAGTAAACCGGGGCAGCTACAGGAACCGGAGTCGGGAATTTCCGGGTGGAAGCGGAAAGCAGTGTTGCCGGTTTTAACAGGAATCCGGTAGTATCACACAACGTAAACGACAGTGGCTTCACTGCCACCGACAACACCGGGGCTGCCGGTTTCAATGTAAGCGTTTGCGCCCCGGCTATCATGCCGGGGAATAAACAAACCACACTTATCCACCATCGCTGCATATATCAGGATATTTCTTCAAAACTGCCAATGCCTTCACGGACCAACACCGGTTCTGCACCGGTACAATCCACAACGGTAGAAAAACCCATACCGCCGGGTCCTCCGTCTATTACAATATCTACCTGGTTGCCGAATTTCTCATAAATGATCTCCGGGTCCGTATATTCTTCCACGTAATCTTCTATCGGCAACGTAGTACTCATAATGGGATTGCCAAGTTCTTTTACAATAGTGCGGCAAATATTATTATCCGGTACCCTGATACCCACGGTGTCTTTCTTCGTTTTTAATAATTTGGGCACCATGCGGCTGGCAGGCAAAATAAAGGTGTACGGACCAGGCAATGCCTTTTTCAGCATACGGAAAATGGGCGTATCCACACTTTTCGCGTAGTCCGACAAATGACTCAGGTCGTAACAGATAAAGGAAAAGTTTGCTTTTTTCGGATCTATCTGTTTAATCCTCGCAATACGTTCTATGGCCTTGTGTTGGGTAATATCACAGCCTAAACCATAAACCGTATCAGTTGGATAAATAATAATTCCCCCGTCTTTTAAACATTCAATAATCGTTTTTAAATGACGGGGATTCGGGTTATCCGGGTGTACGTTTAATAGCATATATAAAGTTAACGATTGTGTTTCACTTTCAGGTTTTTAGCCTACCTTTCGTCCCGATTTTTCTAAACCTACGCAATGAATTTAAAAGGCATTGTTCCCAGAACGTGGAGGAGACTGAAGAGAGTAGTACTGGTTTTAATTGTTGCACAATTTTTATACATCCTCTTGCTGAAATGGGTGAACCCGCCTATTACCATTACAGAAATCTCCAGCTGGTTCAGCCTTTGGGGAACAGATAAAAAACTTCAGAAATCCTGGGTGAATTACGATGAAATATCCCAACACGCCAAACTGGCCGTGATAGCCAGCGAGGACCAGCTTTTTACAGATCATAATGGTTTCGACTTCAAATCCATCGAAAAGGCGATGAAGCACAACCAGCAAAGCAAAAAAATCAAAGGCGCCAGCACGATCAGTCAGCAGGTAGCAAAAAATGTTTTCCTCTGGCAGGGACGCAGCTGGTTCCGCAAAGGGCTGGAAGTATACTTCACTTTCATGATTGAAAAAATTTGGGGTAAGCAGCGTATCCTTGAAGTGTACCTGAATGTGGCAGAAATGGGAGAGGGCGTGTTTGGGGTGGAAGCGGCCGCCCAGGCCAACTATCAAAAAAGCGCCGCCAGCCTTAACAGGGAAGAAGCCGCTATGATTGCCGCCTGTTTACCTAACCCGCTTAAATATACCATTAATCCGCCTGCGCGGATCACGGCTTACCGGCAGCGTAAGATACTGGTGCAAATGCGTAACCTCTCGCCGGACCCTGATATTATGGAGTTGGTTACCGGCAGAAAATAATCAGGGCCGGTTAAGCAACTGCTGCACGGCAGCTATTGCCAGGGCTTCCCGCTCTTCATAAGTACCCCTGATATCTTCCCATTCAACACCGGAATTGCTGACGATTTCCCGGTAAATGTCATAAAAATAATGGCGCATTTCCGGGTCGGGATATTCCCGCTGCGGATCTTCTTCCCACGGCAAATCAACATAGGTGAGCAGGTACAAATCGCACTGCTGGCGGGCAATTTGCTGTAAAATCCGCGGATCACAGCGGCCGTATTTATGTTCGCTCCATACCTTAATTACATACAGGTCGGTGTCACAGATCAACACCCCATTGGCCTGCCGGGCCATATGCTGCTCCAGCGCTATCTGGCCGGCGGCAATTTCCAGCAGATCGGATTCTTCGTACGGCCGTTGGAGTTGATCAAGATACTCACGCGCATATTCCGGCGTCCATACGGTATTAAAATGTGCCGCCAGCTTTTCGCTGAGGGTGCTCTTCCCGGTAGATTCAGGTCCTATAACAACTACTTTCTTCATTTATGAGACATTTCTCTTTGCAACACTTCTTTTCTCCAGCTAAGATACCCGAATATGGCAATGGTAAATAAAAAGACGGTTAACCCGGCAGTAAGATACAAATGCTTATATATTAACAGCGGGATGGCTACCAGGTTGGAAATATTGAGGAATATCCAGTTTTCCAGTTTCCGCCTGGCCAGCAACCACATACCCGCGCAGGCAGTAGCGGATACAAAGGCATCCATCACCGGCACATTGGAATCGGAAAAACGGCTTAGCAGGAAATAAAAAATCCCCCAGCCGGCCAGTGCAATGAAAACCGCGGTGGTCAATTCTTTACTGGTACTGCGCATTACTGGCGTTGCCGGCTCCTCCGGGCCTTTTTTTGCCCAATAGATCCAGCCGTATACGCTCATCACCAGGTAATACGCGTTCAGCGCGGCATCGGCATATAGCTTGAAATGCTCTCTCGACAGGAGATAGGTATAAATACCCGTGCTCACGATGCCGGTAGGGTATACCAGTATGTTATTATTTTTTTGAAAGATGACCGACAAGACAGCAAAAAAAACAGCTACTGCTTCCAGCCAGGTCATCTGGTGAAGACCTTCTAATATGCCCTGGTATAAATCGTTCATAGTGCGAAAGTGGATAAATAATTCCGGATTATGACATCCGGGATACAGCAGATACAGCATCCCGGAAAAATTATTTTTTATCTCCGATCAGTGTACCTGATACGTTCCAGAAGCTCTGGCTGGTCCCTTCCGGCTTTCCCTGCGGAATAGCCACCTGTATGGTATGCTGTCCGGGAGTGATATCTGGCAGCGAGATGAACACCGGTGAAGTAAGCGTGCCCGGGCACCAGTTGGAACGGCTTAGATCAGAGGAGGAAAGCCCGTTGCCAAAGTTGCCGGATGCCGGGTTAGATAAACGATAGGTCGCACAATCTGTGCGCCACGGAATAAAATGATACACCCGTTTCCCATCTACAAAAATTTCATTCTGTTTAGGATTAAACTCATCGCCTCCGCCCCAGCCACCATGGCCGGTAGTCAGGAACCTTAACTGAATATTTTTAACCCCTTCCGGAATGGTGACGGTTACTTTCAGGGAGTCTTTATCAAACAGGGTAGCATACTCCTGCCCGGCCATTTCCATCAGGTTGGTGGTATTGAAAACCGGGTATATCCAGTTGGCTGACGGCCGGTTTTCATCTTCCGGATCGCCGGGGTAATATTTAAGACTAAGACTTACTTTATGCCCGCCTTTATCGTAATTGCCAATATATACGCCCAGCCACACATCGCCCTGAAGGCGGCTGTGCAGCTCAGTGATGTCTTGTTTGTAAATCACAGAGTCCGCCCAGTTGTAACCGGCAATCTTTACCTGATTGTTAAACTGCCGTACGCCGAATGGCGTAAAAAAGCGCAATACTTCCAGTGCCGGCAAATAATTATCAGTGGCCACCATGCCCTGGTATTGCTTGCCGTTTTTAGCCGTAAATAACGGTAACGTCCCAACGCCCTTTTGCAAACCATCCAGGAAAGAGATGGCTTTATCTGCGGGGATCATAAATACGGAACCGGTTCTGTCGTACGCATCCCCGTTGGAGTATTGCCTGAGTTCCGCAAATAATGTCTGGCCCTTCTTCACTGCCGGCAGGCTTACTTTTTTAAGGATCACGGTGCCACCCGCGAAATGATAGGTTTGGTTCAGTTGCTCACCGGGAGGGTTAGGCGTATTATTGCCCCAGCTGATCTGTTCCTGGTTAAACACGGGGAGGGTGGTATAGCGGCTGTCTATTACCTGCCGTGTATACGCGGCATCGTTTACCAGGGTACCGGTATTGGATGGCCAGGCCAGTTCTTCAGCCGTTATTTTACGCCAGGTAATTTTCTTTGCAACCGTTTCGCTGTTGCCGTTACGTACCGTTTTAAGCACCAGGCCAAGGCCGGGCGCAATAGTAAGATTGGGAGTGCCTTTCAGCGGGAGATCATTGGTATACCATACTTCTATGGTATTGGAACGGATAAGCAGCTTTGCCTTTTTACATACATATCCGAGGATGGTAGCGGTATCCGGCAGTAACTCCGGGGTGGTATATCCAGAAAAGGCTTTTTTTAACGTATATACTTCCCCGTTGGGAAGACTTAACACCTGCAGGGTAGCCTGCTCCTGCAATTCCAGGAACTGCTCTTCTTTTTGTTTCCTGCCACCGCTAACAATGTGTGCACGGTGATGATCAATCATCAATTGCAGTTCGTTGCCGGGGATGGCTTTCCCATTGCTGCTGAAACCATAGGTAATAACAGCCGATGCGCTGTCCACGTTCTTCTTTTTTTGCGCCTGTACCGGTTGCAGGGCGAGGGCGATGCCGGTAACGATCAGTAGTAATTTTCTCATTGTAGCTGTTTGCTTGTGTTGTATAGGAGTAGCTGGCATTTATTTCCCGGTTAAACGCCAAAAAAAAGCACAGCCATAAAGACTGTGCTTTCGTTTAACACTATCATTCACTCAACTATGGCTTATTCTGCTTCTGCCACAACTTCCTTCACTTCAGGGATCATACGCTTCATCATGCCTTCAATGCCGGCTTTCAGCGTAATCATGGAGGAGGGGCAGCCTGAGCAGGAACCTTGCAACATCAGTGTAACCGTACCATTTTCATAGTCCTTGAACTGAATGGCGCCGCCATCCATTTCAACCGCAGGTTTCACATAGTTTTCAAGTAATTCCTTAATCCGTTTTACCACATCTGTATCGTCTGCACTCACTTCATTGCTCGCGGTAGATTTGGTAATAATCACCTCATCTTCGTTGATAACAGGACGGGAGTCTTCCAGGTATTCTTTCAGGAAGGCCTTAACAGTAGGAATTATATCGTTCCAGTCAGTTTCGCTGGTTTTTGTAAGCGTAATAAAGTTAGCCATAATAAATACGCCTCTGATGAAAGGGAAGCTAAACAGCTCTATGGCTAAAGGAGACGGTTTGGCACTGGCTTCATCCGGGAAATCAATGCTTTTGCCAGGGTACAGAAGCTTGTTTGCCACAAACTTCATGGTTTCCGGGTTTGGCGTCATCTCCGTATATATGCTGATGATTGGATTTCCTGTTTTAATCATTTTATCCTAATTTACTTATGCAAAGGTAGCATTTTTCAGGCAGATTTCCGGGATGCATCTAAATGTAGTCTATCGAAATTTACAATCCCGGTATAGTTCCCGGTGATATCCCCGTCACACCTCGATCTTCTTCATATTATACAAATTTTTCATTATGTTATTGAAAGAACTCTCTCCAAAAATTTATGACGCACTGAACCAGCAGGTGGAAATGGAAGCAGCCTCCTCCCAATATTACCTGGCAATGGCCTCCTGGTCAGAGGTGCAGGGGTACAATGGCGTGGCCCAGTTCCTGTACCGCCATTCCGATGAAGAAAGGGCCCACATGCTGAAGCTCCTGAAATTTATTAACGAAAGAGGTGGTCATGGCCTGGTTCCTGCATTAAAGCAGCCTACCGTGAAATTCAAAAGCATACATGCCATTTTTGAACAAGTGTTTAGTCATGAGTTGCTGGTTTCCAAAGAGATTAACAACCTCGTGGATTTGTGCCTCAGCGAAAAGGACTATGCCACTCACAATTTCCTGCAATGGTATGTGACCGAACAAATTGAAGAAGAACGCCTGGCCCGGCATATTCTTGATAAATTAAAACTGATCGGGGAAGACAAGGGCGGTCTTTACATTTTTGACCGCGACCTGGCTGTTCTGGACGGCAACGATAAACACTAACATTAGATTTAATTATTGCGCGTCACTTATTACTTTTGTGGTCACATATGCAAACATCAAAAGTTTTAAAAGCCCGCAAAAGAATTGCCCTCATCGCTCACGACCACAAAAAGGCGGAGTTAATTGAATGGGCCACCTATAATAAAACGGTACTGAGCCGCCATGAACTGTATGCAACCGGCACTACCGGTCTGCTGATAGAACAGGCGCTGGATGTATCTGTAAGAAAACTCCTGAGTGGCCCGCTGGGCGGCGATCAGCAAATTGGCGCCCTCGTGGCCACCGGGGAACTCGATGTAATCATTTTCTTCTGGGACCCAATGGAAGCCCTGCCTCATGACCCGGATATCAAAGCCCTGCTGCGCTTAGGTGTGGTGTGGAATATCCCGATGGCGAGCAACCGCGCATCTGCCGACTTCCTCCTCACATCCCCGCTCATGCACCAGGAATACGAAGCAAGTTTGCCGGACTACAGCCAGTATACAAAAAGGAAGATATAGGCGTTTTACTACCCGGATTTTCCGTACATTAAAGAAAAGCTCCGGGAATGAAAACTGCTTTTACCCTCTACTTTATTACCATTCTGACTGGTTTGGCTTTGCTGTGCAACGCACAAAATGATAGCAGCAAAGCCACCCGCGACTCCCTCACAAACTCACAACTGATCCTTACCACCCGCCTGCTCCGGGAAAACGATTCTCTCCAGAAAGCGGATGACGAACAGAAAAAACAGCTGCAGCAACAACTGCTGCTGATCAGTAACGACAACGACAACCGCAAAAAAGAACTGCAACAGAAACTCTCCGCTTTTGAACAGGCCGATTCCCTGAAAAAAGTAGCTGCCCGCCAGCGGATTATCCAGCTGAAAGCTACCAGCAAAGGCATTCCCGTAGTACCCTTCCGCCGTGATACCCTCTTCTATATTTATAACAAACTGGGACCACTGAACCCAAGCGACCGTGCAGTAAACATTGAACATAAACTGTCGCAGCTGGCCGACGATCCCTTTTTTATACCTGATTCAATTAAAGTTATACCCAACGAAAACAATATAGACGTTACCTATAATGAACTGGTGCTGCTAAGCGTAACAAATGACGACGCTCTTTGGCTGGACCAGGAAAAAGAGCCCGTTGCGCAAAAGTATGCCGCCGCTGTACGCAACGCGATATTACAGGAAAAGAAAGACAGCAGCCTGCAGAATGTCCTTGTCAGGATCGCCTGGCTATTACTGATCATCGTTATATTTTCCGCTATCGTATACGGCATCAACCGCTTGTTCAAACGGCTGCGAAAAAGGATCGTCCGTGAAAAAGACCGCTATTTCAAAGGCGTAAAAGTAAAAGATTACGCTTTGCTGAACCAGCAAAAGCAGATCGGTATTGTTTTTAACGCGTTGCGTATAGTAAGGATCGTGGCTATTCTTTTTGTCTTTTATATTACGCTGCCCTTTGTATTCAGCATCTTTCCATGGACAAAAGGCATCGCCGATAAACTGATCAACTGGACATTATCGCCCATCAAATCCATCCTGGTGGGCTTCCTGCATTATCTTCCCAAATTACTCACCATCATCGTATTTACCTTATCACGCGGTACCTGGTAAAACTGGTGAACTATCTCTCGGAAGAAGTGGCCACCGGCAACCTCTCGCTCAAGGGTTTTTATGCCGATTGGGCAAGACCCACCGGAAGCGGGATCAAGTTCCTGCTGTACGCCTTTATGTTCGTTGTCATATTTCCTTATTTGCCCGGATCAGATTCAAAAATATTCCAGGGCGTTTCTGTTTTCCTCGGCATCTTGTTTTCATTGGGTTCTTCTTCCGCCATTTCCAATGTGATAGCGGGTTTTGTAATTACGTACATGCGCCCTTTTAAGATCGGAGACCGGGTAAAAATCGGGGAAATTACGGGAGATGTAATTGAAAAGAACCTACTGGTAACCAGGCTGCGCACGATTAAGAACGAAGAAATTACGGTGCCTAACGCCAGCATATTAAGTGGCCATACCATTAACTTCACCACATCCAGCAAAGACCTTGGCCTCATCTTACATACTACCGTTACTATCGGCTATGAAGTGCCCTGGAAAAAAGTACATGAAATGCTGATCAAGGCTGCTATAGAAACAGACGGCGTTATGAAAGACAAACCGCCCTTTGTTTTACAAACCAGCCTGGATGATTTTGCTATCGCTTACGAAATCAATGTATATACCGATCATTCCCATAAAATGGCAGTCATCTATTCTGATCTGCACCGGCATATCATAGATGAGTTTAATGCTGCGGGTATTGAAATTATGTCGCCGCATTTCATTGCACACCGCGATGGAAATATGACCACGGTCCCAACAGAATATTTGCCGGAAGATTACCAGGCGCCTGCTACGAAGCTGAAGATGGAGAAAGATTAGTTCCCTATCTTCATAAGAATCACATATTTGTATCGGATCAGCCCTGCTTTTTGCTATTTTCGCATCTTACGGTTAAAAAGTCAGGCTGATGTTGAAGCAATTTATAGCAGGCGCAATACTATTGATTATCGGAATGCAGCAGGCATGGGCGCAATTGCCCCCCAAACGCGAGCTAAGAGCGGTGTGGATTGCCACTGTGGAAAATATTGACTGGCCATCGCGGCGGGGCCTGAGTACAGAGCAGCAAAAGCAGGAATTCATTGCCATACTCGACCAGCAACAGCGAAATGGTATGAATGCGGTAGTGGTGCAGGTGCGCCCGGCTACCGACGCCTTTTATCCATCTCCATATGAGCCCTGGTCTGAATACCTCACGGGCGTGCAGGGGCAGGCGCCAAACCCGTACTATGATCCGTTACAGTTCATGGTGGAAGAAACGCATAAACGCGGCATGGAATTTCATGCCTGGTTTAACCCATACAGGGCTGTATTTAATACAAGCCGCAGCAGCGTGGCAGCCAATCATATTACCCGCCTGAAACCACAATGGTTCGTTGTTTACGACAATAAAAAATATTTTGATCCGGGCATTCCGGAAGTGCGCGAATATGTAACGATGGTTATCCGCGACGTGGTAAAACGCTACGATATCGACGCCGTACATTTCGATGATTATTTTTATCCTTACCGGGTTCCGGGAAAAGAATTCCCGGATAACAGCTCCTACCGCCTGTATGGCAACAATATGATGAAAGATGACTGGCGCCGCGCCAATACAGATGCCATCATAAAAATGCTGAGCGTAGCCATCAAAGCAGAAAAACCCTGGGTAAAGTTTGGTGTCAGTCCCTTTGGCGTTTGGCGTAACAAAGACAAAGACCAGGAAGGATCCTATACCAAAGGCGGTCAAACCAACTACGACGATCTGTTTGCCGATATCCTGAAATGGCTGAAAAACGGCTGGATCGATTATGTGGCACCGCAGATCTATTGGGAGCGCGGACACCGGCTGGCCGACTACGAAATATTGCTGAACTGGTGGAGCCAACATGGCTATGGCCGCCACGTGTATATTGGCCACGGCGTGTACCGGATTGGCAGCAATGCGGCCTGGAAAAATCCAAATGAATTACCGGCACAAATAGAAGAAGCGAGAACACTGAACACTATCCAAGGCAGTATTTTTTACAGTGCGGCCTCTTTCCGCGGCAACCCGCTGGGCATTGAAGATGCGTTGCGTACCCGTCTTTATAAGTACCCTGCATTACGGCCTATTATGCCGTGGCTGCCAAAGGAAACACCCGAAGCGCCTTACTTTATTGATGCCTTTGAACGGCCGGGAGGACTGGAAATACACTGGGCAGATGATGATACCAGCGGCCACACCAAACAGTATGTCCTGTACCGGTTTGAGCAAAACGAAGCGATTAACGTCAGCGACCCTACGAAAATTATCAGTATCCTGTCGCAGTCGTCCGATCCTGAATTTAAGGACCTCACTTATGTGAAAGGGAAGCTGTATACCTACATCGTCACCGCGCTCGACAGATTACAGAATGAGAGTCATATCAGCGAGCCACTGCGTATGCGGCAGTTAAATGGAAAAGTACAATTCCTTTTCGAGCCATAGCAGCGGGAAACAGGCGCATTAAAAAATCAGTGCGCCTGTTTCCATATCTATCGCGGTGGCTTCTGCAGGAAGTTTTAATTCCGGGAAGGCATCTGTGTGCTGCAGTGCAACAGTAGACCCCAGCAACCCGCCGGCAACGCCGCCCATTAAGGCCCCGCCTATAATAGCGCTTTGCCTCCTTTCATAGGCCGACAAATAAGAAGTGATCACATAGCCATAACCGCTGCGGGAAAGCCCTACCAGTGATTTATCATCGTATTTAAACACTGCCCCGTTTTTTACCACACCCCATAAGGCAGGAACAATTGTTTTCTGGCCATCGCCGGGAATAGCATACACCTTTACTTTGCCCGCTTTCCCTTTTGTTTCATATTGCAGGATATCAGGCTTGTTCTCCAGGAAACTGGCGAATGACAGGTATATACCATCGTTCATAACAGGGTCCTTCAGCGCCGGCAGTTCCCGCTTTTTTGCATAAATTCCTGTGGTCGCGGCATAGGAGAGTCCCGGCCCGGCGTCCGCCAGCACTGAATCCAGGACCCCGGCGCCGGCCGCATAAAATTCCTTGAATGCATTTGAGATATTGTTCCGGTGCTGGTGGGTTACATCAAAGCCATTGTTCAAATGTGTTATATCCATGGCTTTCAGCAATTTGTAGGTGTCGTCGCCAGTTTGTACGTAGGCGGTTGCTTTTACACGGACATAGGCTTTTTCTCCCATCATCTGGGTACGTTCCCCAATGCGAAGATCTTCTACCACCCATATAAGCCGGGGCTTACCGGGGGTGAATATGCCTCCGAAGGTATTGTTTACGAACTCCTGCAGGTACCTGCCCATTTCCTTATCGGGGATGGCTTCTGCCTTATTGTTGAAAAGCCCGGTTTGTAAAAAGCCAATGCGGGCAGTATCCCATACCGCGCTGACAATGGCAATTCCGGATACTTTCGCCTGCAGGCTGTCGGCGGTAAAGGGGGAGGCCTTCGCCAGGCTTACTTTTTTTTGTGAGATGGCAGCCGGCGCTTCGGCGGCATCCTGTGCGCGGGCCGGCAGCAGAAATCCGGCAGACACTAAAAACGCACTCATGAATAGCTTTGGGAGCATAAAATTGGTATAGGCGTTTATGTTAGTAAAGGGTATCCTTCAAATATAATACAGGGCGGTTGAAAAAGCACCTCGCACAAAAGTGTTATAATCCGGGTCACTTTAAAGATGCCGGCCTGAGCCTTAAAATGGAACCAATTTGTCCTGAGGGAGCAGCCATTTTTTCAAATATTCTAACAATTACCGCCATCTTTTTATGTTTTTCTAAATTTTAACCGTCTAACAAAAGTTTATACAAAAAATACCGCGTTCCTTTAGTATCTTTAAACCGTTCCCGAATTATATCGTACACCATCACCCGCGGCGCAAGTCAGAAGGGAAGGGTGTGCCAAAGCAAAAAATCTAAACCAAATGGATGAAGTGAAGCAAACGCAAGGTTTATACCGTCCGGAATTTGAACATGATGCCTGCGGAACAGGTTTTACTGCCCACATCAAGGGTCGTAAATCCCACCATATTATACGTGATGCCTTAACCATGCTGGAAAACATGGAACACCGCGGAGCCTGCGGTTGTGAGCAGAACACGGGAGATGGTGCAGGAATACTGTTTCAAACGCCCCATGAGTTCCTGTATGATGAATGCCTGAAACTGGGCATCGCCTTACCGGAGTTTGGAAAATACGGTGTAGGCATGGTCTTCTTTCCGAAAGAGCCACGCTGGCGTGAAGAATGCCGTGAAATATTTCAACGCAGCGCAGAGAAACTGGGCCTGGAAATTCTGGGTTACCGTAAAGTACCGGTACGCCCGGATGGTATTGGTGAATCAGCCCTTTCTGTAGAACCGGAAATTGAACAGGTATTTATTGCCTGCCCTTATCATATCAGCGATCCGGAAATTTTTGAGCGCAAACTGTTTGTGCTCCGTAACTACGTTTCCAAAACCGTTCGCAATACCGTTCCTAAAGAGAAATCGCTGTTTTACATTGCGTCCCTCTCTTATAAAACAATTGTATATAAAGGTCAGCTGACCACCTACCAGGTGCGTCATTATTATACAGACCTCAGCGATGAGAAAATGGTGTCGGCTTTTGCCCTCATCCACTCCCGGTTTGCCACCAACACCTTCCCCAGCTGGAGATTGGCCCACCCTTACAGGTACATTGCCCACAACGGGGAAATCAATACGCTGAAAGGTAACCTTAACTGGCTCCGCGCCGGCGAAAGGGACTTTATTTCCAAATATTTCAGCAAAGAAGAGATGGAAATGCTGCTTCCCATCGTGGAAGAAGGCCAGTCCGACTCTGCCAGCCTGGATAATGTGATTGAGCTGCTCACCATGACAGGCCGCTCCCTGCCGCATGTAATGATGATGCTGGTACCGGAAGCCTGGGACGGCAACGAAGACATGGGCGAAGAAAAGAAAGCGTTCTATGAATATCATGCCTCCCTCATGGAGCCATGGGATGGTCCTGCTTCCATTTCTTTCACTGATGGTAAAATTATTGGCGCTACCCTGGATCGTAACGGTTTACGTCCGAGCCGCTTCGTGGTAACAAAAGACGATCGCGTAATCATGGCTTCTGAAGCCGGTGTATTGCCCATCGATCCAAAAAATATTAAAGAGAAAGGCCGCCTGCAACCTGGTAAAATGTTTATCGTAGACATGGACCAGGGCCGCATCATAGGTGATGAAGAGCTGAAACAACAGATCTGCTCCCAGCAACCTTATGGCGAATGGCTGAATAAATATAAGATCCGCCTGGAAGAACTGCCGGAACCAAGAGTAACCTTTACTCACCTGGAACACGACCAGATCTTTAAATACCAGCGCGCTTTCGGTTACAGCACAGAAGACCTGGATCACATCATTGCCCCAATGGCAATTGATGGCAAGGAACCTGTTGGCTCTATGGGTACAGATACCCCGCTGGCAGTACTGAGCAATCAGCCACAACATCTCTGTAACTATTTCAAACAATTATTTGCACAGGTAACCAACCCGCCGATTGATCCTATCAGGGAAAGACTGGTGATGTCGCTGGCTACTTTTGTAGGCAACAACGGTAACCTGCTGGATGAAGATCCGCTGCACTGCCATGGTTTGGCGCTGCGCCACCCGATCCTCAACAACCACGAACTGGAAAAGATCCGCAGTATCGATACCGGCTTATTCCAGGCCAAAACATTGCATACCTATTTCAAGGCAGACGGTAAGCCCGGCTCCCTGGAAAAAGGATTGGCCCGCTTATGCCGCTACGCGGTAGACGCCGTGGAAGACGGTTTTGAAGTGATCATCCTTTCTGACCGTGCTATCGACTCAGAACACGCCGCCATTCCATCTATCCTGGCTGCATCCGCCGTTCACCACCACCTGATCCGCAAGGGTTACCGTGGTCAGGTAGGACTGATCGTGGAAGCCGGTGATGTTTGGGAAGTACACCACTTTGCCTGCCTGCTGGGCTTTGGCGTAACCGCCATCAACCCATACCTGGCCCTCAGCACCATCCGCGATATGAAGCTGAATGGCAAACTGGACACCGCGCTCGACGTAGATAAACTGAAGAAAAATTATATCAAAGCTATCTGTGACGGCCTTCTGAAAGTGTTCTCAAAGATGGGCATCTCCACCCTGCAATCATATCAGGGTGCACAGATCTTCGAAATATTGGGTATCAACCAGGCAACTGTTGATAAATATTTCACCGGCGCCGTTTCCCGTATCCAGGGATTGGGACTCGATGAAATTGCCCGTGAAACACTGGCTAAACACTGGATGGGCTACGGTCGTAAAGAAACACCGGTGCAGCGTTTAACAGAAGGTGGCGTATATCAGTGGAAACGTAAAGGAGAATTCCATCTCTTTAACCCCACTACTATTCACTACCTGCAACTGGCTACCCGTATGGGCGACTATGCTGCTTTCAAAAAGTATTCAAAAGCAGTAAACGATCAAAGCGAAAAAGCAGCCACTTTACGGAGCCTGTTTACGTTTAAAAAGAATCGTCCTTCTATTTCCATTGATGAAGTAGAACCAGCATCCAGCATCTTCAAGCGTTTTGCTACCGGTGCTATGAGCTTTGGATCTATTTCCCATGAGGCACACTCTACACTGGCCATTGCCATGAACCGTATCGGCGCAAAAAGCAATACCGGTGAGGGTGGGGAAGATGAGCTGCGTTATGAATTGCTGGAAAACGGCGACTCTATGCGTTCTGCCATCAAACAGGTTGCCAGCGCCCGTTTCGGGGTTACCAGCTACTACCTGACCAATGCCGACGAATTACAGATTAAAATGGCGCAGGGTGCAAAACCCGGCGAAGGCGGGCAGTTGCCCGGCCATAAAGTGGATGAGTGGATCGCAAAAGTAAGGCACTCCACACCCGGTGTGGGCCTCATTTCTCCGCCTCCTCACCACGATATTTATTCTATTGAGGATCTGGCACAGCTGATCTATGACCTGAAAAATGCTAACCGTGCCGCCCGTATCAGCGTGAAGCTGGTATCCAAGGCTGGTGTTGGTACTATCGCTGCCGGTGTTGCAAAAGCACACGCCGATGTGGTACTGGTTTCAGGTTTCGATGGCGGTACCGGCGCATCTCCTGAAAGCTCCATCAAACACGCAGGTTTGCCATGGGAGCTCGGTTTGGCCGAATCACACCAGACCCTCGTAAAAAATAAGCTCCGCAGCAGGGTAGTACTGCAAACAGATGGCCAGCTGAAAACCGGCCGCGACATTGCGATTGCTACCTTATTAGGTGCTGAAGAATGGGGTGTTGCTACCGCTGCCCTCGTGGTAGAAGGTTGTATCATGATGCGTAAATGCCATGTAAACACCTGTCCTGTTGGTGTGGCTACACAGGATCCTGAACTGCGCAAACGCTTCACCGGCGATCCGCAGCACGTGGTAAACCTGTTCACCTATCTCGTGGAAGAACTCCGCGAAATCATGGCTGACCTGGGCTTCCGCACCATCAATGAAATGGTGGGTCAGGTAGAATGCCTCCAGATGCGTGATAACATCACCAACTGGAAAACACAAAAACTGGATCTGTCACCGATCTTATATAAAGAAGAAGCTTCTGCCGAAACCGGCCTGTACAAACAGGAAGAACAGGATCACGGCATCAGCGAAGTAATCGACTGGCAACTGCTGAAGGCTGCACAGCCTGCACTGGAAAAGAAAGCCAGGGTATATCAGCAGTTCCCTGTAAAAAATACAGATCGTACCATCGGCACCATCTTGTCTAACGAAATATCCAAACGCTACAAGAGCGAAGGATTACCGGAAGACACCCTGCATTTCAAATTTATCGGATCTGCAGGCCAGAGCTTCGGCGCTTTCACCACCAAAGGGTTAACGCTGGAACTGGAAGGGGAAGCCAATGACTACTTCGGTAAAGGCTTGTCTGGCTCCAAACTGATCCTCTATCCACACGGAGAAGCAGGATTCAAGGCGGAAGAAAATATCATCGCAGGTAACGTTTGCTTCTATGGAGCAACTTCCGGTGAAGCTTTCATCCGCGGTAAGGCTGGCGAGCGTTTCTGTGTACGTAACTCCGGCGCTACCGTAGTAGTAGAAGGAGTGGGTGATCACGGATGTGAATACATGACCGGTGGTAAAGCGGTGATACTGGGTGAAACCGGCCGCAACTTCGGAGCAGGTATGAGCGGTGGTATTGCCTTTGTATACGATGTGAAAGGCACTTTCGCCAACTACTGCAACCGGGATATGATTGACCTCGATCCGCTGGATCAGGCAGATGTAGCCATGTTGCAGGATCTGATCACAAAACATCACGCCTACACAAACAGCACCGTGGCGAAGTTTATCCTGAAAGACTGGGAAAACCAACTGCGTCATTTTGTGAAAGTGTTCCCGAAAGAATACAAGGCAGCGTTGAAATCAGACAAAGTACAGGGTCAGAAAGTAGGTCACTAATTGAACAATTAACATTCATCATCAAAATATCCCTTGCAGGTAAGGGACTTGTGGAGGAAAATTATGGGTAAACCTACAGGATTCCTGGAATTTACACGCGAGCTGCCCGGGAAAGCGGATCCCCGGGAAAGGGTTGGTCACTATAATGAATTTGTAGAACGCTTCCCCGATAATAAATTAAATCAGCAAGCAGCCCGCTGTATGAACTGCGGCGTGCCTTTTTGCCACAGCGGATGCCCGCTGGGTAATGTGATACCGGAATTTAACGATGCCGTATACCGCCAGGATTGGAAAGAAGCGTATGATATACTGTCCTCGACCAATAACTTCCCGGAATTTACCGGACGTATTTGCCCGGCTCCCTGCGAAAGCGCCTGTGTGCTCGGTATTAACCAGCCCCCGGTAGCTATCGAGGAAATAGAAAAACACATCATTGAAGTAGCTTTCGATAAAGGTCTGGTACAGGCAAAAGCGCCCCGTATGCGTACCGGCAAAAAAATAGCTGTTATTGGTTCCGGCCCCGCCGGTTTAGCCGCAGCAGCACAGTTGAACTATGCCGGCCATACCGTTACCGTGTTTGAACGCGATGATGCACCTGGCGGACTTTTACGCTACGGTATTCCGGACTTCAAACTGGAAAAATGGGTAGTAGACCGCCGTGTGAAACTGATGGAAGAAGAAGGCGTGGTGTTTCAATGCAATGCCAATGTAGGCGTTAACGTTAGTACCAATGATCTGCTGAGAGAATACAACGCAATTGTACTGGCTGGTGGTTCCACCATTCCACGCGACCTCCCTATCCAGGGCCGTGAGCTGAAAGGCGTACACTATGCGATGGACTTCCTGAAGCAGCAGAATAAAAGAGTAAGCAATATTGCAGTAGAAGGCAGCGATATACTGGCAACCGGCAAAAATGTAATTGTAATTGGTGGTGGTGATACCGGCTCCGATTGTGTGGGAACCAGTAACCGTCATGGCGCCAACAGCGTTACACAGCTGGAGTTATTACCAAAACCTCCGGGCGAACGTACGCCGTATATGCCATGGCCTACCTACCCGATGGTCTTAAAAACATCGTCTTCCCACGAAGAGGGAGCAGACCGTAAATGGGCCATCGCTACCAAATCCTTTATCGGGGATGATAACGGCCACCTGAAAGCCCTGCGCCTGGTAGACCTGCAATGGACCGCCAGCGCCGACGGCAGACCGGCAAAATTCACGGAAGTACCCGGATCAGAAAGAGATGTACCCTGCGAACTGGCCTTACTGGCTATGGGCTTCGTACATCCGCAGCATACCGGCTTACTGGATCAGCTGGAAGTGGAAAGAGATGAACGCGGTAATGTAAAAGCTACCGAAAAAGACTACCTGACATCTATTCCTAAAGTGTTCACTGCCGGCGATATGCGCCGCGGACAGTCACTGGTGGTATGGGCAATAAGTGAAGGTCGTGAGTGCGCAAGAAAAGTGGACGAATTCCTGATGGGCAGCTCCCAACTGGAAAGCAAAGACCATTCACTACAGGCAATGGCTTTATAATTCAATTATGTAAATCAAATTTTTTCTCATAAGCAGGTTTAGATTTTGTTGTAACCTTCAGCCGGGCCGGGTTTTTACCCGGCCTATATTTTTTTTAAAAAGACAGGATTCCCTCCCGGAAAGCAACCTGCTTCTGCTTAATGCCTGCCATTAATGCCACCCCTCTCGTGATTTTAAAGACATAATTCAAACATCAGCAGAAACAAAGCCGGTGTTCAGCTATTTCCGGCTAACCTCACTCCCTAAACCCAATACATTTGTTTATTATGAAACAACTGTTGTGTTTTTGGAACCTGCTGTTGCTCGGTATTTCCGTAGCAGCGCAAAATGTGCTGATTACAGACGCACCTCAACTAAAGAAAGGCCTGTATAAAACCTTTGAGGAATTTCAATCAAATAATCCTTCGGAAGAGGGAGACCTGGTAATAAAAAACCGCAGCTCCGCCGCGCAGATCTATCTGCTGGCCAACAGGAATGAATTGGTGCTCCGGGATGGCGCCGGCCAGGAACACAAACTGAAAAACTACTGGGGCTTTTGCGACGGAAGGAACATCTACATCAAAGACAACGGTCTTAATAAACTACAGGAAATCGGCTACTACTGCATATATGCCTTACACGGCATCCAGCCCTCCCGGGGATATTTAAACCAGGCGGATATGACAACAAACAGCATCAGCACACCGGTAGTGCTCAAAAAAGTGCTGAATGTGGTGACAGGCCAGATACTGGAACTATCTGCCTACAATCTCAAAAAATATATTCTCCCCCAGGACAGCGTATTGCTCGATGAATTCAGGGGCGACAGGGAAAAGAAAGATCAGCTGGAGTATTATATCTTCCGGTTTAATCAACGGAATAAACCCGGAATAAAGTAATTATTCTTCTTTCAAAATGATACTGTTTAAGTTTCGTTAACCCACTGCTGTTATGGCTTTGGTATATTGTGCCTATCACAATATTGTAAGATAAATAAACATTTTTTTCATGAAAAAAGAATTGATCAAAGCGTTGTTTAAACAATTTGAACAGGCTTGTTATGAACACAAAGGTATCGAATGCTGAAGCGCCAGGGAATTGCAGCAAATTCTTGGCTATTTAAGATGGGAAAATTTTTTCAAAGTCATTGAAAAGGCAAAGAATTCCTGCGAAAACAGTGGGATTATTGTTTCCGATCATTTTCGTGATATCACGAAAACGATCGCTGTTCCCAAAGGAGGCCAAAGGCAACTTCAGGACATCGCACTTACCCGCTACGCCTGCTACCTGATCGCTCAAAGTGGCGACACCCAAAAAGATCCGATTGCATTTGCACAAACCTACTTTGCCGTGCAAACCCGCAAACAGGAAATTGTTGAAAAAAGATTGCTGGATATTGACCGTATTAATGCCCGGGAAAAGCTATCGAAGTCAGAAAAGGCATTATCCGGTATTATTTACGAAAGAGGGGTGGACGATAAAGGATTTGCCCGGATCCGTTCGAAGGGCGATGAGGCTCTTTTCGGAGGATTTACCACCCGCGATATGAAGAGAAAACTGGTCATTCCCGAAAACAGGGCATTGGCCGACTTCCTTCCCACTATTACCATTAAAGCAAAAGACCTCGCCACAGAACTCACCAGTCATAATGTACTGGAAAAAGACCTGAAAGGAGAAGAGGATATTACCGAAGAACATGTTGACAACAATACCGCCGTTAGAAATGTGCTCCTGGAAAGAGGTGTAAAACCAGAAAGCCGTCCTCCGGCAGAAGATGTGGATAAAGTAAAAAGAAGAATTGAAAAAGAAGATAAAAATGCCCTGAATCAGGATAACTAAGTAATAAAAAACAACCCGTCCGGTCCATTTCCTTTTCGCCAATCTGTGCATATTACTACTCACCCCATTCTGTTTCCATCGCCAAAAAAAGTATGTCCGTTACCGTATTTGATGTATTCTTGCAATAACGATTCGTTGCCGGTACCTGAGGTATGGATTTTGTTGTACCCGCAGGCATGCGCCCGGTTGCACTATCCTGCCGGCAAAGTAAACCATAAACGTGCTTTTGCGTTTATATTCAGTAATTTACTTTTGTAATACATCATAGTGACAGAACCAGCAGAAACCGGAGAAAAACACGGCCGCCCCTGGTGGCGATGGCTTATATGGATTATTGTTGCGGTGCTCCTATTGCCCGTAATGGCTGTTTTATTATTACAACTGAACGGCGTCCAGAATTACTTAAGAGAACAGGGAGAATTATACCTCCGGAAAAAACTGCACACCAAAGTGCAGATCGGATACCTGCGCGCACGTGGCTGGCAGTACCTGGAATTACGGAATGTATATGTGGCCGACACCGCCAACCAGGCACTTTTTTACACCGGCTCCCTCAAAGTACATTACAACCTCCTGTCGCTGATCAGCAATGAACTGAAAATAGATAAACTCGAGTGGGACACCCTGCTGGTAAATGCCTACCGGCACCCCGGCGATTCCGCCTTTAATTACCAGTTTGCCATAGATGCCTTTGTAACCCCTTCCGGGGATAAGGATACCCTGGCGCCGGAAACCGGCACCACCTTGCAATTCCGGCTGAAAGACATTTCATTTCGTAAAGTGAAAGTAAGCTATGAAGATGCGCAGGGCGGCATGTCTGCAGTGCTCACCTGGGATAGTTTACACATTGATCCGGACGACCTCCTCATAGATGATGGCATTTACGCGTTCAGGGGCATCACCCTCGATGGACTGAAAGGCTTTTTCCGGCAAAAGTACATCGCCCCGGCTGTTACCTCTGCCGCCCCGCCGCCACCACCGGCCGATACCAGCAGCGCATCACTCCATCTGCTCCTGAAAAAACTACAGATCAACAACAGTCATTTCCTGTATGCAGATGAAGGCTCCGGTATTACCACCGCCTGGAAAATAGGCGCCCTGCAATTACGCAACAGCAACCTGGACCAGGACTCTACCCGTATACAGGTGGGCGATCTTTCCATCAGCAACACCGCTGGCCTGGTAATGATGGTTGCCGGAAAGGATTCCGTTCCCGCCGCGCCAAACGATACCACGCCAAATACCTGGCAGGTATTTGCCACCCAGGTAAATCTTGATAAACTTGCCCTGCGCTACGATAACGGTGGCCCCGCACCCAAAGCCGCGGGACCAGATCCTGACTATAATCACCTGCTGCTGACTCAATTCTCCAGTAAAATCAGCCATATCCGGTATAAGCCGGATAGCATTATGGTGGGAATAAAATCATTGACTGCCCGGGATAAGTCCGGTTTTACCATCCGCAAAGCCAATATGGACGTATTGTTCACGCCTTATACACTGGCGCTGCGCAACTTCCTGCTGCAAACCAATAAAAGCATTTTCCGCAAACAGATCATCGTAACAGTGCCTTCCTGGTCCGGCATTTCCGACCATCTGGACCAGCTCGGACTGGATGCCAATCTCGATTCTGTGCATGTAGCCCTGGGAGAATGGCTTCCTTTCGTTCCCAACGCACGCAAAAACAAATCATTCGACCAGCTATGGAATAAACAACTAACGCTGGCGGCTATATTAAAAGGAAACCTGGGAGAACTGAATATTAAACAACTCTACGTCAACGATCATGAAGGCAACCTGATCAAAACAGACAATGGCCAGGTGCTCCATGCTACAAACCCGGATCTGCTCAGCGCCGATCTTCCTGCGCTTTATATACAAACGGGCAACAAACCCTTGCGCGCCTGGCTACCCGCGGGTACCCTCCCGGATACGCCACGCCTGCCGGAAAACATGCTGATTACCGGTATGTTCAAAGGCGGCATGAAGGACCTCGTTACCCAATTACAACTGAAAAGCGAAACCGCCAACGCCAATATCAACGCACGCCTCGTCAATATTACCGACAGCATCCGCAGCAGCTACACCATCAGCATTCCATACTTCCGCATAAACCCGGGAGCAATGCTATACGATACTACCTACGGCTGGATGTCCGGCAAACTGAGCGCTACCGGTGAGGGCTATACGCTAAAACAAATGGTGGCCAAAGCCACCGCACAACTGGATGAAGCTACCTATAACGCCTATACGTACCACGACGTAAGCGTGATCGCCGGTATCAACAAAGGCGATTTTGAAGCACAGGGCGAAAGCGCAGATAGCAGCATCACCGCCACTTTCGATATCAGCGGGCAAATGGTGGATACTACCATCCAGGGGCTGAAAGTAAATATGGAACTGGCCAAAGCCGACCTTTATGCCACCCATTGGTATTCAGAACCGTTAACGATACAGGGCAATCTCCTGGCAGACTTCAACAGCATAGAACCACAGCGCATAGAAGGCAATGCCTTTTTAACAAAATGGCAGATAGCCACACAAGGACAGGTATTTCCGCTGGACAGCATCTCCCTGGTAGCCGAATACAAGGATCAGCAATACCTTACCCTTAAAAGTCCGTTCGGCCTGATCAGCGCCAACGGCCATATCGATTATACAAAAGTGGGGGCCGCCTTCGCCAATATTATCAATAAACCATTGATGCCGGCCGATTCTGGCGCTATTGTACAGGTCCCTCGCGGACAATCACTGCAGTGGAATGCTTCTTTACAGTGGCCAAAGAATTTACAGCAGATGATTCCAACACTACGCATGGAAGTGCCGCTGGTGATGAATGGCCGCCTCAACAGCGACAGCAGCCTGCTGATCGCAAACGCATATCTTCCGAAAATTAATTATGATTCCCTGCAGGTCGACAGCCTGCGCATAGGCGTATCTATCCAGGACACCTCTTTGCGGCTCGGGGCATCTTTGGCCCGCATGGCGCACCCTACATTCCCGCTGCAACATACCTATCTTACGGCTTATGCCAACACCGGTGTGGTTGACTTTGACGTAGTACTGGATGATGTTAAACGGCAACCCAAGTATAAACTGGGCGGCATTTTTACTTTCCTGAAAGATAATGCCATGCAGCTGTCACTCAAACCCGGACTGTTGTTAAACAAAAAGGAATGGACCGTGGCAGAGAACAATATTCTTCGGATGAAAAATGGCGCACCGGATACGGCGAATATCAAACTGTCGCAGGGCGATCAGTCCATCCAGGTGGCCACCAAGCCTGATACCAGCGCCACTCCTGCACTCCAGGCCAACATCGCCAATTTTAAATTGTCGACCATCACCGCCCTACTGGCAACAGACACCCTGCTGGCCAACGGCATCCTGAATGCAGAAGCGACTGTACGTAACTGGAACCAAACACCACTGATTCACGCCACGCTGAAAGTAGACAGTCTAACGGTGAAGAATACACGCATGGGAACATTGGACGCTAATGTGGAAAACAGCGGCCCTGGCCAATATAAACTTACAGCCGGATTAACCGGCAACGATAATGATGTAAAGGTGGATGGCACCTACGACACTACTATCAATGCCCAGCTGGATATCAATAAACTGAGCATCGCCTCGTTGGAACCATTCACGATGGGCAATGTTACCAAAATGTCCGGCAGTGCCTCCGGGCAATTCAATATTACAGGTACGCCGTCGGCCCCCAAAGTATTGGGAAGCCTGCATTTCGATAATGCTGCAGGCATGGTAACCATGATCGGCAGCACTTTCCATTTACCGGATGAAGATATCGTACTGGACGAAAGAGGAATACAACTGAATAACCTGGTAATAGCCGACAGCGCCAATAATGAACTGGTGGTAGATGGCCGCATTAATACCAGGAATTTCACCCGGTATAGCTTTAACCTCGATGTTACTGCCGATAACTTCATGGCTCTTGGCCGGCAGCAAAACCCGGACCAGTGGATTTATGGACCCGCTTATATAGATAGTAAAGTGAAGATCCGCGGCACACTCGACCTGCCGAGAATTGATGCCATCGTAAAGCTGCGCGACAAATCCAGCGTTACCATGACGCTGCCGCAAGAGGAGCCGGGACTCGCCAACAGGGAAGGCGTGATCGAATTTGTGGATAAATCCAATCCTGTCGATTCTGCACTGCTCGCCCGTGAAGATAGCCTTCGGTTTAAAACCACGCGGTTAAAAGGCATGTTCTTATCCGGTAACCTCGATATTACTCCGGAATCTGTCCTTAAAATTATCATCGATTCACAAAACGGTGATTATGTACAGGCAAAAGGTACCGCCAGCATTAATGCCACGCTGGATCCCAGCAGTAAGTTAAGTCTTACCGGCCGCTACGAAATAACGGAAGGTAAATACGAGATGTCACTGAACCAGCTCATTAAACGCTCTTTCGATATAGAAAAGGGCAGCTTCGTATCGTTCAATGGAGACGCTACCAGCGCCGACCTGGATATCACCGCCAAATACACGGTGAATGCGCCGGCCTACGACCTGGTGGCAGATCAGCTTCAAAGCATGTCTGCCGAACAACGAAATACCTATAAACAACGGATGCCCTTCCAGGTATACCTGATGATCAAGGGCAACCTCATGAAGCCCGATATCAGCTTCCGCCTGGACCTGGCAGAGAACGACAGGAATACCCTGAACGGAACACCATATAACCGCCTGAAACAAATTAACCAGGTGCCCTCTGAGCTGAATAAACAGGTAATGGGACTGCTGGTGCTGAACTCCTTTATCCCGGATGACCCTATGAGTACACTCGATGGCGGCTCCGGCGGTGGAGTAGGACAGGCAGCGAAAAACAGTGTAAGTAAAATACTTTCACAACAGCTCAATAACATGGCGGGCAACCTGATCAAAGGAGTGGATCTCAACTTCGACCTGCAGAACCAGGAAGATTATTCCTCCGGCTCCGCACAGGAATCCACCAACCTGAAAGTTGGCGCCTCCAAACAGTTATTTAATGATCGCTTAACCGTTTCCGTAGGTTCCAATATCATGTTGCAGGGAAGCCAGCAAAATGCCAGCTCCCTGATCGGTGATATCTCCGTAGAATATAAACTTACCCGCGACGGACGTTACCGGATAAGGGTATATCAGCGCAACGACAGTCAAACAGTGCTCGAAGGACAGGTAGTGGAAACAGGAGTTGCCTTTGCACTGATCATGGATTATGATGAATTCCGCGAAATTCTGCAGCGGTCTAAAACTAATACTAAAAAACAGCGGTTACGCGATACCAAAAAGAAGAACGATAAAAATACGACAACGCCTGATGCGAAAAGTAAGTAGCCATATCATTATTTGCTGTAGCCTGTTATGCCTGGTAATCCTGGCAGTCAGCTCCTGCAGTACCACACGTACCGTACCTGAAGGAGACCGGCTATATACTGGCAGCGACGTAAAATGGATCACTGACACCATTACTAAAAAAAGACCGAAAGATTATAGCTCGCTCATGGAAGGAATGGATAAAAGAATCCGTCCCAACAGGAACCGTAAATTTCTCGGTATGCCCATTAAGTTGTGGCTGTATAATTTAGGCAATGAACCCAAAGGGAAAGGATTGAACTACCTGCTGCGAAGAAAATGGGGGGAACCGCCCGTGTTGCTGAGCCAGGCAAAACCCGACTACACCTCACAGGTATTGGAAGAATACCTGGTGGATAACGGCTATTTCCAGGCCGGCGTTGTTTCTGCCATTAAGTTATCTGGCAAGAAAAAAGCTTCCATCAAATACACAGCCACTCCCAATCACCGGTATACCATTAAAAGTGTCACCTATTTGACAGATAGTAGTGCCATCGGTAAAACCGTTACTTATACCAAACCGGAAAGCTCTTTGATCATTGGCGCCAATTATTCGCTCGATTCAGTTAAAGCCGAACGGGAACGGATACACGCCGCGTTGAAAGAACAAGGTTATTATTATTTTACACCTGATTATTTACTGGTACAGGTAGATAGTACCAATAGCGGTACGGTTGACCTCTTTGTAAAGATAAAAGACAACACGCCACTGCTGGCGCTCCGGCCTTACAGGATGCATGACATCGTTCTGTTCCCGGACTATTCGCTGGATAACGACTCCGCTTCTACACAGGGAACTCCGGTAAGATATAAAGGCATTTACATTGTAGACTCCGCCCACCGGTTTAAATCATCCGCATTCGACCGCTCCGTGTTTTTGCGGCCGGACAGCCTGTATCGCCTGAGTTCACATAATATCACCCTGCAAAGACTGATTAACCTGGGCGTATTCAAATTTGTAAAGGGACAATTTTCGCCGGTAAGGGATACCTCTATTCACAACTTAGTGGGCGGCGGCCCCAATGTTACCGGCAACAGGGACAGCTCCAGGCGGCGCGATACCTCCGGCAGGAACCTGAACCGGCGCGATAGCACCTACGCCCGTGATACCTCCCAGGCCAACAACTACAGGGCCATGGTAAACAACCGGGTGGCACTCGACAGCGGGTGGCTGGATGCAAAACTTTTCCTTACGCCATATAAACGCCGTTCCCTTCAAACAGAACTACGTGGTACCTCTAAATCTAACGGGTTCATTGGATCACAAATACAGATTACCGCTAAAAATCGCAACTGGCTTCATTCTGCAGCATTGCTTGAAATTGGGTTGCGTGGCGGACTGGAATGGCAAACCGGTAATAAAAATGCAGGAGGCTCCAATTCGTATGGCCTCGGTGCAGAAGCTGCTGTTACTTTTCCGAGGTTCATCACACCCTTCCGTGGATTGAACATCCGTACACCCTATGTACCTAAAACAAGAATAAGCGCCAGCTATGAGTTATACAGCCGCGCCGATCTGTATAACCTTAACGCATATACGCTACAGCTGCAATACCTGTGGCAACGGACACAATACCTGAGTCATATCTTTGCACCCGTTGCGCTTACCTATGTGTTGCCTACCAAAACAACACCGGCATACGACAGTATCCTGGCAAACGATCCAAGTCAGCGCAACGCTATTGAAAAACAATTTATCCTCGGCGGCAACTATACGATCACCTACAATAACCAGCAAGCCAACCGGGTACACAGTTTCTACCTGAGCGGCAATATAGATATCTCAGGAAACATTGCCGGGTTGATCATTCCGAAAAATGATACCGGGCAAAAAACATTACTTGGGAATTCATTTGCGCAGTATGAAAGATTCACTGCAGAAGCGCGCCACTACTGGCAGCTGGGCAAAGGCAAACAATGGGTAAACCGCCTGTTGATTGGATACGGTTTACCATATGGCAACTCAGCCACCCTGCCTTTTGTAAAACAGTTTTTCACCGGTGGTAGCAGCAGCATCCGGGCATTCAGGGCGCGTACCCTCGGTCCGGGATCTTATCACAACCCCGCCGTGGATACTTCCGCCTTGCTGGCTAATGAAGCCGGCGATATCAAGCTGGAATTCAACTCTGAACTGCGGGTGCACGTGGCCAGTGTGTTTAATGTGGCAGCCTTTGTGGATGCCGGTAACATCTGGTTACAGAAAGATGTTCCGGACAAGCCGGGTAGTAAATTTGCCTTCAATACTTTTTATAAAGACATTGCCGTTGGCGGTGGGGTAGGTTTGCGCATTGATGCCTCTATTGTAGTAGTACGCCTCGATCTGGCTATTCCATTCCGTGTTCCTTACCTGCCGGAGAACGAACGCTGGGTGTTTGATAAAATAGATTTCAGCGATCCCGACTGGCGCAAAAAGAATCTCATTCTTAACATTGCCATCGGTTATCCGTTTTAATATTATGGGGAGATGGTCCTGAAATCATCTCCCCATAAATTCATATTTACAGCACATCTTTCAGGTGCTTGTAGTTCGACTTCACCGCATCAAATACATCTTCATATCTTCCGCTGAGGATCAGTTTCCCCATCCAGAGCGCAAATCCTTTCATCTGGGCAAATTCCACTTTTGGCGGCATAGCCAGGGACTCCGGATTAGTAAATACATTTACCAGCACGGGTCCTGCCGTTTTTGCTGCCTGGGCCAATATGCTTTCCACCTCTTCCGGTTTACGGATGGTAAACGCTGTGAAGCCCATGGCCACTGCTACCGCCCCAAAATCAGGATTCACCATGTCCGTTTGCCAATCGGGGAGCCCCGCCACTTCCATCTCCAGCTTCACCATGCCCAGGGCACGGTTATTAAACACGATTACTTTTACCGGCAGTTGATATTGTTTAATGGTCATCAGGTCGCCCAGCAACATTGTTAACCCGCCATCACCGCACAAGGCAAACACTTCCCGGCCCGGTTGCGCCAACGCAGCTCCTATTGCCTGCGGCATGGCATTCGCCATAGAGCCATGGTTAAAAGATCCCAGCAAGGTACGTTTGCCGGTGCCTTCCAGGTACCTGGCTGTCCAAACATTGGTCATGCCCGTATCTACAGTAAAAATAGCGTCATCTGCTGCAATTTTATTGAGGGTAGCCGCTACATACTCAGGGCTGATGGCGTTCTCCTTGCCGGTGTCTTCTACATAAGTCTGCATTTTCTTTTGCACTTCCCGGTAAAATGCTACCATTTCGTCCAGGAATTGCCGGTCGGTATTTTCCTTAAGCATTGGCAGAAGCGCTTTCAGTGTATCTGCAATATCCCCGCACAAACCTAACTCCAGTGTGGCCCTGCGGCCAAGCCTTTCCGGCTGGATATCTATCTGGATAATCTTCGCCTTCTCAGGAATAAATGGCGTGTACGGAAAATCTGTTCCCAGCAGTAACAACACATCGGCTTCATGCATGCTTTTATAAGCCGATGCCAATCCCAGCAAACCCGTCATGCCCACTTCGTTGGGATTATTGTACTGAATACCCATTTTTGCGCGGAACGAGTATGCAATAGGCGCTTTTAACAACTGCGACAAAGCCACTACTTCATCGTGTGCTTCTACGGCGCCCAGGCCGCAATAGATCGCAATTTTCTTCCCATCGCCGAGTAACCCGGCCAGCTGCTTTAATTCTGGTGCCGACGGACAAACAACGGGCTTAGGATGATACAGCTTCGTGGCAGTAGGGATCTCCTTTGCATCAGCGGCTGCTACATCCCCCGGCAATCCTAAAACGGCTACGCCGTGCTTATGCACCGCATGCTGTAAGGCAGCCTGCAACATGCGGGGTGCCTGCTCGGCTGTTGCCGCTACCTGGTTATAATGACTGCAATCGTCAAACAACTTAATGGTGTTGGTTTCCTGGAAATAGTCGCTGCCAAATTCATTGGTAGCGCAGGTAGACGCAATGGCTACCAGCGATGCGCCCGACCGGTGCGCATCATACAATCCATTGATCAGGTGAACATGCCCGGGTCCGCTGCTGCCGGCACAACAAGCCAGCCCGTTCAGCTGTGCTTCCGCTCCTGCAGCATAAGCCCCCACTTCTTCATGCCGAACATGAATCCATTGGATCCGTCCATCACGACGCACAGCATCGTTGATGTGATTCAAACTGTCGCCGGTTACCGCATAAATGCGCTTGATACCGGCATTTGCCAGCATATCTACTAATTGATCCGCTACAAGTGTTGCCATAAAGTAATTTGTTAGGATGAGTGCCAGATAAAAACAGCTGACCTCTCACATTGTTCAGCCGCCTGCCATTCATCAAATTCCCCGCCACGAGCTACTGAAAGCGTCGGGAAATTGACTTATTTTTAGGTCATTGTCTAAATCGCTATCCGTCATGTATATCCCTGCACCCTCACAACACAATTGGGTATTGCTGTTCATTATCCTGATAATGACAGGCGCCTCTTCCTGTAGCCGGAAAATTACCGAAACCGGGAAAGCATCCTATTATGCCAACTCATTCGATGGAAAACGTACCGCAAGCGGCGAAACCTTCCACCAGCGGTCGCTTACCGCCGCACATAAAACACTTCCTTTCGGAACGCGCGTTACTGTTATCAATATCGCAAATGGAAAAAGCGTAAAGGTTCGTATCAATGACCGCGGACCGTTTGTACCAGGGCGCATTATTGATCTGTCGCACAAAGCCGCCTCCAAAATAGGCATGCTGAACACTGGGGTGGCTAATGTAGAAGTGAAATACAAAAAGAAGAAAAAGAAAAAATAAAAGCAGGAGTGAGGTTGCTCACTCCTGCTCCCGGGTATTATCCCAATTGATGTACACCATCTTTACGTGCTTCATTGCCGCGCTGATCATGCGGGCCCTCTGCAATTTCTTCAATCATCTTCTTACAAAACGCAGGTAAATCCTTTGGCGTACGGCTGGTAACCAATCCCTTATCGGTCACCACTTCTTCATCCACCCATAATGCACCTGCGTTTTCAAGATCCGTTTTTAAAGACGGATAAGACGTTACCTTCCGGCCATCAAGTTCATCGGTTTCAATCAGCGTCCAGGGACCGTGGCAAATGGCGGCAATAGGTTTGCTTTCGTCGAAGAAACCGGTAACAAAAGCCACCACGCGGTCATTGGTACGCAAACGGTCTGGGTTCATTACACCACCGGGCAATACCAACGCGTCATACGAAGATGCCACCACTTCTTTTATGTCCTTGTCCACCGGGTAGTCCTTTCCCCAGTCTTTTTCTGCCCAGGCACGAACAGTTTTCCCTTCGGGAGAAATAATATCTACTGTAGCGCCTGCCTCCTTCAGCGCCTCCACGGGCTTTGTAAGCTCCACTTCTTCAAATCCGTTTGCTACCAAAACCGCTACTCTCTTATCTTTTAACTGGTTTGCCATAAAATAATATTTTATAGTTTTTGGAATATGCTGCCTCCGCAGATAAATACCGCGGCAGCATCCCATCTGCCACAAAAACAATTCCCTTTGCGTTCCCTTACGTGCACGGTACCTCTCACAAGATCAGCACGTTTGCGCCTGTATAAATTAATGCACATACCGTTGATTGCATGGGATATAAAAAGGAATCTCATTCGATTGTAATTTTTTTCCGGCAAAATTGCATTTGGAAGCAGATGCAGCTTTATTTGTTGACATACAATTAAGAACAATGAACAAGAAAACACTCCTTGCAGCATCGCTGGCTATTTGCTTTGCTGCCAACAGGGCCTTTGCTCAGGCGCCTGTGGCTGAGCTTCCCGGCTTTGCCGCCTATGCCGATCCGGTGGAAGAACATGTAGAAATCAGTGAACGCCGCGGCGTTGTAAACTGGACGGATAACAGCAATACCGTTAATTTTTATTTCCATGTGGCGAATCCCGGCACCCTCAAAGTGTCGTTACTGGCAAAAACCGATGCAGAAAGTAAGGTATCTGTTTCCGTAAATGGCGCTCAAAAAGTAGTAAGCATACCTAACAATACAGATTTTGTAACGGTACCCGTATTACAAACAACAATAAAAAAAGCAGGTTTTTACTGTGTGTCATTGAAAGGAGTGGAGAAGAAGGGAAGTATATATGCAGATGTAAAAAGCGTAAGCCTTTCCGGATCCGCGGTAAAAGATATGCAGTATAACGCCAAACCCTGGCGCCGTGCGGCTTCTGTACATTTAAACTATCCTGTTCCCGAAGGTAAAAATGTAGAATGGTTTTATGGAGAAATTAAGGTGCCGGAAGGAGAAGATAAACTGGGTACCTATTTCATGTCCTGTGGTTTTCACAGGGGCTATTTTGGTATGCAGGTAAATTCTCCCACAGAAAGAAGAATTATTTTTTCTGTATGGGACGCCGGTGGAGAACCAGAGGAACGCAGCAAGGTAAAGTATGAAGACCAGGTAGTAATGCTGGCAAAAGGAGACAGTGTAGACGCCAGCGGGTTTGGCGGCGAAGGCACCGGTGGACATAGCCATTGGGTGTACAACTGGAAAGCCGGGGACACCTATCGTTTCCTGATGCACAGCGTGCCAACGGGAAATACCACTACTTACACCGCATACTTTTATGTGCCGGAACACAAAGAGTGGAAACTGATTGCCAGCTTCAGGGCGCCAAAAGACGGAAAGTACATGGGACACCTTTATTCCTTCCTGGAAAATTTCTCTTTTGAAAATGGTCATCTTGGCCGCAAAGGATATTTCGGTAACCACTGGATTAAAACCAATACCGGCGAATGGATAGAACTTACCAAGGCCAAATTCTCCAATGATGCCACCGCTAAAGCAAAAGACAGGCTTGATTATGGCGGCGGCTCAGAAAACGGATGGTTCTATTTATGGAACAGCGGTTTCAAACCAGCCAATGCACAGTATGGCGATTTGTTTGAACGCCCTGCCACCGGCACTCCTCCGGTAATTGAGTTGCCAAAGTTCTAAGGATATTGTTATCCTTCACCGGATTTGAAAAAAAGTCGCCCGGCATATTTACAGCCGGGCGACTTTTTTTATCTCTCTAAAAAAATAATCTCATTTATCAAACATCTACAAATAGTCCACATGTCCTATAGGATTTAAATTACGCATATATTTTCGGCACCGTACGAGTGATTTCAAACAACCGCGGCACCTAATCCCTTTCCCTTCAAACAAATAGAATTAACCCGGTATGATAGTTCCGCTCACTACTATTAACGGATTTTTGCTTTAAATTCGGTAATCAATCCTGCTAACATCAGCATATATGGCCTTCAAAAATAAATTGCCTATTCCCGGCGTAGTACAAGTACTAAACCCGTTCAAGGTGAAGAAGCAACGCATCATGAACTTTAATCCGGCGGAAGGAGTCCCATCCCGCAAGCCGGTGGAAAAAACCAAGATCACCGTTTTTGATTATAATATTAATCTTTGCTCAGAGCTGGTGCTGAACAAAATAGAGGACACCTTTAAATATGCCAACGCTCCCCAATTAAGCTGGATCAACATTGATGGTATCAGGAAAGAAGAGGTGCATGCGGTATGTGAACAATTCATCATCCACCCGTTACTTGAGGAAGATATTCTGAGTGTGGGCCAACGGGCAAAGATGGATGAAATCAATGACCGGATGTTTTGTTTGCTTCCCATGATTTATTTCAATAGTGAAACCTCATCTATCGACCTGGAACAGGTGAGTATTGTACTGGGCAGAAACTTTGTGATCTCTTTCCAGGAGGACCCTGCACGGGATGTATTTGACCCTGTGCGGGCCAAGCTGCTGATAACCGGATCCAGGATCCGCAATGGTGGCGCCGATTACCTCTGTTACTCATTGCTGGATGTAATTATTGATAATTACTTCATTGTTATGGATAAGCTGGGGGAACGGATTGAAATGATGGAAGACCTGGTTCAACATCAACCCAACACCCGTACGTTGGCGCGGATTAATTATTTACGCCGCCAGGTTTTCCTGTTCAAGCGGGCTATTGCTCCGGTAAGGGAGTTGGTAAATGGCTTTCTGAAAAGTGAGAGCGATCTGCTGGATGATAAAGTAACTAAATACTACAAGGACATCTACGATCACATCATTCAATGTAATGATCTGGCGGATAACTACCGCGATATGGTGCTGAACTTACAGGAGATGTATCATACGCAGTTGAACCTGAAGATGAATGAAATCATGAAAGTGTTGGCGGTGGTAACTACATTAATGGCGCCGCCAACACTGCTTGCTGGTATCTACGGAATGAATTTTCAGCATATGCCTGAACTGGCATCCCCCAATGGATATTATTTTACATTGGGAGGTATGGGGATATTATTGGTGCTGATGGTATTATTTTTCCGGAAAAGAGGCTGGTTTTAGCTTTTCTTCTTATACACGGGCACGGTGGAGCAAGGCTCTCCATACATAATACTCTTTACTACCGGGCGCAACAGGCGTGTAATTTCCGCGTAAGCAATTTCTCCTACCCGTTTATCACCGCATCCTTTAATAACAATTCTTTTATCTGCAAAAGCGGAAAGGTCAATTTCTCCCAGGTTTCTGAGATATAATGTATTGTGTATAAATGCTGCGTCTCCGAAAGCAGCATAGGCCGCCACCGGTTCCAGGTTGGTCATCACCAGCATATAAGCCCATAAAGGAATAACGGCGTCTGCAGAGCAAATAAGCCCCACGTTCTTTCCGCGGTATTGCTCCCAGTCGTGCGACTGCATAGCCGCCCGGAAATCCTTTTCTTTCAGAATGAGCTCCATAAACAGGTAATCCTTCATATCAAAAACAACAATTTCCCCTTTTGGGTAAAACTGTTCTAAATCAATGGTTTCCAGTCCACTCTGCGCTACTTTATTTATGATTTCTTCCATTTTTGTCCCTATTTAAGAATACAAATTTACGAATATCGGCGCAGGAATAGGAATAAGGGCAGAAAGGCACTAAAAGGGGGAAATAAAAAAGGGAAGCAGTAGTGCTTCCCTTTTCTTATGTCAGTAAAAAATGTAGTGATTTAGAAGAATTTACCACGGGTATCCTTCACATCGCTCTTCTTTTTCAGCACTTCGAACAGCTGTTGATCCAGCATGGATTTAACACCTTGTTCGTAAGCCGCCTGTTGGGAAGCGATATCCTGGGCTGGTTGGGCAGACGGCTGGAAGCTGTCTACTTTAATCACATATACACCTGCATTACCTTCAATTGGAGCAGATACTTTTGCAGTACCCCAGTTCTTATTGAAAGATGCGCCGGCAACACGTGGCTCAAAGCCGAGGGAAGCGATGAATGGAGTAGCGAAAGAAACGCCTTCTGCATTCAGCACCGGTTGGTTAGTAGATTTAGCCGCTGCATCCAGGGTAGCCGGAGTTTGCAGTTTAGCGATGATCTGTTCTGCTTTCTTGTGTTTCTTAACTTCAGCTTCTACCTGGGGACGTACATCTGCGAGCGGAGCAGTACCTTCTTTACGTACATTGGTTAAAACAGCCACTACGTATTTATCATCGAAGGTAAATACCTTGCTTACATCACCTTGTTTGGATTCGTAAGCCCAGCGTACCAGTTCGCGTGATTGTCCGATACCGGGGATCACGAAATCCATTGGACGTACATTATCGGCGATTCTTTTATTCAGCTTTTCCTGTTGTACTGTTTTTTCAAAAGCAGCAGCAGTACCGCTTTTACCTGCGAAACCGCTGGCAGCGCTAAATGCGTTGTTGTTAGTTTCTTTGCTGGCCTCTACAGATTTACCGAGATACGCTACTTTAATAGCAGGACCAATATTTTTCTGATCCAGGATCTCAATAACATGGTAACCAAACTGTGTTCTTACTACTTTCACCTGGCCTTTTGAACCATCGAAGGCGAAGTCTTTGAATTCAGGAACAAATTGGGAAGATGGAGTCAACTCGTATTCACCACCGGTTTGTTTGCTACCCGGATCATCGGAAAACTGGTCAACCAGGGCTTTAAAGTCTGCGCCGCCTTTTACAGCCAGCTCAAGGCTATCTGCACGTTTTTTAGCGATGGAATCCGGTAAACCACCCTGAGCGCCGGAAGCGATAAGGATATGGCGTACTTTTACGCTGTCGGGCATATTTTTACGATCAATCATTTTCGCAAAAACGATCAGGTTATTATCGTAGTATGGTCCGAAAACAGTTCCTACAGGCAGATTCACGATAGAATCCTTCATCGGAACTTTTGCTTCATTTTTGGAAATATATCCGTCGTAATATTTAATATCTGAATTACGGTTGATAAAACCGGCGATATTGTCTTTTGTGGTATCCAGTTCCAGCTTCATCGCCATTATCTGCTGAATAGCAGCTGCTGAGTCGGCAGCAGAAGGGATAGCGTCAAAGGATACATATTCAATTTTACGGGACTCTTCCACTTTAAACAGTTGTTTGTGATCCTGGATAAAGCGATCGAGTTCTGCATCAGTTACTTTAATAGTGGAATCGGAGATGGTAGCATAGGGAACGCTTACATAAGATACAGTCGCTGTTTGGCTGTTATCTTTTTGCTGTTGCGCTGCCAGCCATTTTGGATAGTAGATACCTTGTTTAACAAGGGTCACGTATTTCAAACGCTCCTGGTATTTCGCAATATAGCTTTCCAGCTGGTGTAAGCCTTCACGGATCTGTGGATTGCTGCCTGCCTGTGAAATAGCCTGTTGCAAAGCATTACGGTCAAACTGGCCATCGCGGGTAAATTGCTGCACCACAACCGGGTTAGGGTTTTTACCTTTGATTTGGTCTACCACTTCTGCCTCAGTTACGTCGATACCCAATACTTTGTATTGAGCCTGCATAATTTGTTCATTCAGAAATTCGTTCCAAACCTGCTCGCGGATATACTGACGGGTCTGTTCGTCAATATTAGGCATTTGCTGACGCGCGTTGTTTTCTGCGTCCTGAATTCGACGTTGATACTCTGCCAAATCGAGATCTTCACCATTTACTTTACCCACGCTGGTATCGCGACGGGATAGAGAACTTTTGCCAAAAAAGGCATCCTGCAACAGGAAACTAACAATAGCCAGGCAAATCACTACAACGATCATGACGGCGTACTTGTCCCTGATTTTCTGAATTACTGACATATATTATATAGTCTACATTTTTAAGGATAGCAAAAATAGAATAAATAAACTGTAACTGCAAAAGAGTATTTTTTACTCTGAAACTCAATACAGTAAAGGGTTCCAGGTGCTTATAACACTTTTGTGGGCTATGTAACATTCACAGGTTTTCCACATGAAGGGCCAATTAACATCTTCCTTTTTTTTGTGGGCCCAATATTTTTAAACACTGATTACAGCAGGTATTTGGCCGAAATTAAGTGTCAAAACCTAAAAAAAGGTTATTCACAAATGTGAAAAAAGCAGATTTTCTAATTCACATAAATTTGTGAATAAAACGGGGCTAAATTAGCCCCGTATGCATTTTGACCATTTTTCATCCCCAAGAGATTCTTTTCCACAATTGATGTGTAAAAACCCCTGTAAAACGCAAAATAAGGTGGGAAAAGGTGCCTCTGTTCACAGGTAAAACTAATTTTGTTATTGTGGTTAAATTTACCCTTAAAAACCCGGAGGTGGAAATGTGGGTACGAAATGTCTTCTTTTAACATTTTCCTAATACACTACACACGAAAAAGATTTTAACCTTGGAGGATATCCACGTATGTGGATGAAAGTAGTAAAACCCAGTATTGGCGCGGAAATGGCATGTTAATTTCGTGTGGAAAGCGTAATAAAAAGGAATAACAACTACATTTGTACGTGAGCTGGAAATTAAATTTCCACATATTCACAGCCCTAATAGTAGTGGGCTTTTCTTTTAAATATTTAAAGAAGTATATAGCTATGATTATGGAAATCGCTGACGCGAAAAAAAATTTGCAACGCAACGGATTTTTGGATATATCAGTCGATCCTTCTCTGGATTTGTTTGAAGCGATAGAAAATTTGAAAAAGAAAAAAAACGCTATCGTCCTGGCTCACTATTACCAGGAACCCGATATTCAGGATATCGCCGATTACATCGGAGATAGTTTAGGCCTCAGTCAGCAGGCTGCCAAAACAGATGCCGACATGATTGTTTTCGCGGGTGTGCATTTTATGGCTGAAACCGCAAAAATTCTCAGTCCCCAGAAGAAAGTGCTGTTACCGGACCTGAAGGCGGGGTGTTCCTTGGCCGACAGTGCCCCTCCGGAGCTGTTTAAGAAGTTCCGGGACCGTTACCCGGACCATATTGTGATTTCATACATTAACTGCTCTGCGGGTATCAAGGCGCTCAGCGATATCATTTGCACGAGCTCCAATGCCGAGAAAATCATCGAAAGCGTGCCACACAACCAGCCGATCATATTTGCCCCCGACAGGAATTTAGGGGCCTATCTGATCAAAAAAACGGGTAGGGACATGGTTTTATGGAACGGCGCCTGCATGGTTCACGAGATTTTCTCACTGGAAAAGATCACAAAATTGAAAATCCGTCACCCCAAAGCTAAAGTGATAGCCCATCCGGAATGTGAACCGGCAGTTTTAGCTATTGCGGATTATATCGGATCCACCACTGGTTTACTGAAGTTTAGTCAGAAAGATGATGCGCAGGAATATATCGTTGTTACAGAAACCGGTATACTTCACCAGATGCAAAAGGAAAATCCGGGCAAAACTTTTATTCCTGCTCCGCCAAATAACGCGTGTGCCTGCAACGACTGTCCTCACATGAAATTGAATACACTGGAGAAATTGTATTTGTGCATGGAATACGAACAGCCGGAAATTACGATGGAAGAAAGTCTGAGAATAGCCGCTAAAAAGCCAATTGAGCGTATGCTGGAAATTAGCGCACAAGCCGGGCTTTAGTTTAACTGACTGATTAACAATACTATTTAAATTTTATTTTTTACATATAGGAAAGTAGCTATTTACCGAGGGCCGTGAGAATCTTGTATTCTGACGGCCTTCGTATTTATGTACGAACCGATTAATTCTCAGCGTGTTACAAAGGCTCTGAGAATCTCTTATCTGTGATTGGACTATACCATTCTCCATAAAAGCGCGATAATACGGGCAGCCCTGATTTGTTTGATGTTAAAAACCCTCTGAAATAGTTTTTTAGTGTCCTGAGAATTAAAAATAAAAAGGAGGTATTGGGTAAGTGAAGGATTTAAGGGAATATCTGATTCTCAGCGCGCTGATATTGGCGTGAGAATGGGATATTTCTTCTTTGGGTGGAATGGTGTGCGTAATTTTTCTTTTAAGGAAGTCTCAGTAGTTACTTTTTTAAGGCCCTGACAATTCAATATTTATTTAGATGACAGGGATACCCCATGGTTTTGATTTTCATTACAATGTCAACCCCTTATTTTTTTGCAACTACCTTGATCCATACAGTTTTTCTCTCGTTAGTGACTCTCTACTTCTGTTGTTAGGAGATTCTTCAGCCATGTTTTTTGAAACAAATAAATGCCTTCTGACGCGGCAGCTTATTGATTTTTAAAGAAGGCTATGAGGATTGATTCTTTTTCTTTTTACTGGGGTTACCCCGGGATTTTATATTTCATGCAATTCTCAGCTGACTTGTAGTTTGCTGAGAATAGAGTGTTGATTGGGGTAGCCTTGACAACACATATTTCATGCGATTCTCAGCGCTTTGTCGAGGCGCTGAGAATCTGATATTTAATAGCGCCTTGCACTTGTTCCTGTTTATTTAATTTACATCGCAATCTCACTTCACTTGTAGTGCCCTGAGAATTGAATATTTGTTTACCCGCTTTTAAAAATGCACGCTGGAAATTTTCAGGCGATTGTCAGGATGCAAGTAGTGATCTGAGAATCTAATATTCGACAGGATTTGTTGTATAAGTCCGGATATGATATTCCGGTGTAATTCTCAGCGGCTCAGGAGGGCGCTGAGAATTGAATATTTTTATTCTTCGTGGCTCGGATCAGGTTTTGTAAAACGGAGGCGCGCTCAGCTCATTGGGTACGCTTTGAGAATCGGGGATATTTTTATACCTGGGGAATTATACACTGGGGATGCATTGTAGGCGCTTTGAGAAGGTGCTGAGATTTGCGTGTTTTTCAATTGTGCAGGGGAACGCCGGAGAATTTTGGCAGGATTCATTCTAAACGCTCTGCAAATTGTTAATGTTTCACAACGGAATCTGGTCGGCGACAAGAAGAAGAATTTCCCTCAAAAATTTCTTGGTATAAAATGTCGGAATAGGGGTAAAAAAGGAGAAATTGTTAATAAATCAGGGAAAATTCGGCTAAGAAACTAAAGAGAAAGCTGAATTTCTTTTGGAAGATTTGTTAATAGATGGGGAGTCCATCAAAATTTCATTGAAGGAAGAAAAAAGCTCAAGAATGTGTGGAAAAATAGCGGTAAAAGTGTGTTTTTTCCGGAAAATGCTCTTTTTGTTATAAAATTTTCTTGGTTTTGGGGATAAAAACGAGAAAAAAGTAGAGGAAAACTAAATTTCCTCTACCCAAATATGATCTGCTTCTGTTTTTCTAAGTGACAAATTATAGCCAGCCACCATAATTGAAATCGGATCTCCCAACGGGGCAATTTTTTCAATTTTTACTGTTTCACCTGGTACGCAGCCCATTTCCATCAGTTTAATATGAAGATCGTCTTTTGCAAATTCTATAATGATCGCGCTTTTTCCTGTCGACAGGGACGATAGTTTTATAATGCCTTTTTTCATTTCCTGCTTGTTAATCTGTTTAAACTTAGTACCAGCACAATGGGGAGCATACTTATGAATGATAAGCAAAGTTACCGCTGTATAGCCAATATGCAAAAAGAAAGGTCATCCAATCCAAAATTTCACTTTACTTTTACATCCACATAAATTTTTTCAGTATAGATGGCTATTCAGTTTACATCGCACGAGGTAAAGGATTATTTAAAAGAAAAGAGGAAGCTAAAGGTGTTTTTAAGTGATCTTTTTTCTGCAGAAGGACAGGGATTGGAGAGTTTACACTACGTTTTTTGTTCAGATGCTTACTTGTTGGAGATCAACAAACAGTTTTTGCAGCACGACACGTATACGGATATCGTAACTTTTGAAATGGGGGAGAATCCGGCCATTACAGAAGGTGAAATATACATTAGCGTGGATAGGGTGCTGGAGAATGCAGATAAGTTTAAGGTACCGGTAGCCCAGGAGCTGCACAGGGTTATTTTTCACGGTGCACTACATTTATGTGGTTTTAAAGACAAAAGTAAAAAGGACGCTGTCCTTATGAGAAGTAAAGAGGATGAGTACCTGGTAAAGTATTTCGGTAGTAAATAGGCTTTTGAGCCTTACAATGTTTCACGTGGAACATTCATTGTTTGGAATCGTTGGAGATGATTAACCTGGGCGTTATAAAACCTGGGATCCTGCATATAGCGTTATTACCCGTGGTATACTTCTCGGATACTTCTCAGTTACTTAGGAGTAGCGTATGTGTCGCACTCCCCATATAGTCCCCATATAGTCCCCATATAGTTCCCATATAGTTCCCATACACTCACAATACACTCCTCATACACTCATAATACACTTCCCATACACTTACAATACACTATGCCCTGTTTTATACCGAAAAGAACCTTACAGCTCAGGGTGGTTATACTGGAATAACTTTACACCCCCAGCGTCGAACACAGATTTAGCTTACAATGTTGCTTTTCGGTGCAGTAATAGCTTTACAGTAACAAAGTAACCAAGGCTTTCGTTTTGATTTTCCATTTTTTATTCAAAGGTCCTTGAATTGGATTGCATTTTTGCTTGATGATCCTGTTTAAAGTTTACTGTTTAGGTTTTAAGTCCTGAAATAAGTTTACAGTGTGGGTTGTAAATCCTGTATTTGGTTTACAGCACTAGTTTTCGTTTGGCCTGGACCTTCGATATAGCGGGGAGAAGGAAGGGATATTGACTGGGGTAAGAGGCATTTGGTTATATGTTTGTACAGTACAGCCAGGACAACATTGTGTTACTGGATATTATCCACTAGGGAAGTGTTGTGCTTATAAATCTTTTCAATTTTTCTGCATGTAGCATTTTGGGAGGGGATTCCCATTTAGGGTTATGGGAATGAATAGGCTTGGAATCAAGTAAAACGATTTCCTGTTTAATATTGCGAATGGTGCCGTTAATCTTATTCCGGCAGATATTCTGTTATGGTGTTCATAAGCAAGGACAGAATTCTTTACATTTCATGAAGTGCCTCCAATAAAAGATTTACTATAAGAAAGAACAAATTTAGATGTTCCACGTGGAACATCTAAAAAGGGATTTATTTAAAAACCGAGCTTTGATTTGTAAGGTTTAAGAGGTGGGGCGTAATTCACAAGGGGGAACCGGCGTATAATAAGCATGATAATGCTGTTTCTTTCTTTATCTGGGCTTTTGATTTCTATCAAGTCATATGATGATCTATGCATGCCGTTTCAAGTGAATATGATATCGCCAGATTGGTTTTAGATTATGGCTATAGTGGTAATGCTCATGGGAGGTAGGCGCCGCTGCATTTTCTTCAGCCGTATTTGTTGATGGTGAGACATTTGGTACTCTTTACCGAATTTAGTGACACGGGACCTTCAATTCTTTTTCCAAAACAACCAAGTGATGTTAACAAGCTTTGGAAGAATAGGGACATTCTTCTTATACGCAGCTCTGCTGAATATCATTTGATATTCCATGCCTGTGAGCCAATTTAGGACTGCTATTCCAGCTTTACCTATAGATGTTGTTTGAGGAATCTGTTGATAATACCAGAAGCAAACTGAGGCTTTAGCATTTAGTTATGCAGATTGAAAAGGCATAGAATTTAGATAATGGAGAGAAACCTAGGATGCCCGGTTTCCTGGAGTTTATTTTCTGCCAGCCGGCTTGTTATCACAGAATTACTATTGAGCAACTTCTCCATGTTAAGAGTAGATTTATCTGCGTAATAAATGATGCAGGAGAGCAGCATTTACAGATTTATATAACTGAGTTTCTATGACAGTGGATGGACTTTGAGCCGGGGTGTCAAGTGTATTCTTAATTGCTTCTTGCATTTGTATCAAGAAACTGCAAGAGCTACAAACAATGATAGTGCTTTGGATTCACTATTTGTTGGAGTTTTCTTAAAGATATAGGTACCCATCACCCGGGAAGCAATTTTCATTTCCGGAGGAAGTGTTTTACAACTTAAAGAGATACTTCCCGCAGTGGGATTCTCCAGTGTATTATTATGCGAGGAGAGAGGATTTGAATAAGTGTCTAAAGGGAAAGACTAAAGAGATAATTAAAATCGATGAAAAAAAGAGCGTATTCGTCATCATACTTCTGATGTTTACCGGATCTTCTAATAGGTGATTCATAACTAATGAAAAGGTTTTGAATCAGGATAGCATCCTTTTCTAATGGAGAACTTTACATCTCTTGCCGGCTAATTATGTTCCACGTGAAACATTAACAGGATAAAAGAAGATGCTAAGAATGAGCTATTGAATCCTCTACGGAATGTTCCACGTGGAACATTCACATTGGCAACCACATTCTCCTTTCTTCTACGTAATTTTGCACTTTCTAAAGTTATTATGTTTCCATCATACGATATAATTGTTGTAGGCGCAGGACACGCAGGTTGTGAAGCCGCTGCCGCTGCTGCCAATATGGGGTCCAAGGTTTTGTTGGTAACCATGAATATGCAAACCATTGCTCAAATGAGCTGTAACCCCGCTATGGGGGGCATTGCCAAAGGACAAATTGTAAGAGAGATAGATGCGCTTGGAGGATATTCCGGGATAGTAACGGATCAGTCTATGATCCAGTTCCGTATGCTCAACCGGTCGAAAGGCCCCGCTATGTGGAGCCCCCGTACGCAAAATGACCGCATGCTTTTCGCTGCAAAATGGAGGGAAGCACTGGAAAAAACACCGAATGTGGACTTCTACCAGGATATGGTAAAAGGCCTTTTAGTGAAGGATGGAAGATGCCACGGCGTTGTTACCGGACTAGGCCATGAGATCCAGGCGAAGGCGGTGGTGCTCACCAACGGGACTTTCCTCAACGGTGTAATCCATATCGGGGATAAACAATTTGGCGGTGGCAGGGTAGCAGAAAAAGCGGCCACGGGCATTACAGAACAACTGGTTTCCCTGGGTTTTGAAAGCGACCGTTTGAAAACAGGTACACCTCCACGTATTGATGGAAGGAGCCTCGATTATTCAAAAATGGAAGAACAGAAAGGGGATGAAGAGATTGTTGGATTCTCCTATTTGGATGTCGAAAGAATTAAACCCGCAAAACAAAGAAGTTGCTGGATTACCTATACCAGCGATGCCGTACATGAAATGCTCCGTACTGGTTTTGACAGGTCGCCCATGTTCCAGGGACGTATCCAGGGAACAGGTCCCCGTTATTGCCCCAGCATTGAAGATAAAATAAACCGCTTCGCAGAAAGAGAACGCCACCAGTTATTTGTGGAACCAGAAGGCTGGGACACCGTGGAGATTTATGTAAACGGATTCTCTACCTCTTTGCCGGAAGATGTGCAAATGAAAGCGCTTCGCCTGGTACCAGGATTTGAAAACTGCCGGATGTTCCGGCCGGGATATGCCATTGAATACGATTTCTTTCCACCAACCCAGCTTCAGTTCTCCCTGGAAACCAAGCATGTTCAAAACCTCTTCTTTGCCGGGCAGATTAACGGCACTACCGGATATGAGGAAGCTGCATGCCAGGGTATCATGGCGGGCATAAATGCCCACCTGAAGGCCCGGGAAGAAGCACCTTTTGTGTTGAAAAGAAGTGAAGCATATATTGGAGTGCTGATCGATGATCTGATTAATAAAGGCACCGAAGAACCTTACCGTATGTTTACCTCCAGGGCAGAATTCCGCACCCTGTTACGCCAGGACAATGCCGACCTGCGCCTGACAGAAAGGAGCTATAAAATGGGGCTGGCCTCTGAAGAAAGAATGCAGAAGGTGCAGGAAAAAAGACAAGGCGTAGAACAAATTAAGCGCATCCTGAAAGAATTGTCCATAGAGCCGGACGAAATCAGCGGACTACTTGCAGAGAAATCATCTGCTCCGTTAACCCAAAAACAGAAAGCGCACCAGATTTTATTACGTCCGGGACTCGATATTTTTGCCATGAAAGACCAGGTGGAAAAAATAGGACAGGCACTCGCCGGATTTAGTAAGGATATTTTGGAACAGGCAGAAATCCAGATCAAGTATGATGTATACATTGAAAAGGAAAATGAACTGGTGCAGAAAATGAGCCAACTGGAAGATCTCGTGATACCTTCCAATTTCGATTATGCAAAACTGGTTTCATTGTCGAACGAAGCAAGACAGAAATTTAATAAAATTCGTCCGCATACCCTTGGCCAGGCAAGTCGCATTAGTGGAGTTAATCCAAGTGATGTACAAATCCTGATGGTTTATATGGGACGATAAAAATATAAAGCTTTTATAGCGGGTAGTGTTGTTCTTACAATCTGCCCGTTTTTTTTTGGTTTATCACCGGGCACAGACAAAAAATGAGCAAAAATGCCCGAAAATCGACCTTCAGAAACGCGGTAAATTTTAATGATCTCTTCTTTGATGGATATAAGTGTTAGAAAAGGGGTAAAAGGGATAAAAACGGCTAAAAATGCATGTTTTTGAACCAGAACTTTATTTTTCCGGAAAAAGCAACCTTTTTTGATTTTCCACCGTATCTATCTTCAGCCTGGAGTTTATTTAAACAATTATTCCCTGACAAAAAAATAATAGCACCTAATACCAAAAGCAGGTAAGAATATTTTTGTGCATGAGCTGAATAATATTAATGAAGTGATTGCCGGTTGCTGCAGAAAAGAACGCAGCAGTCAGGAAGCGTTATACCGGAACTTTTTCGGGTATGGACTCAGCATTTGTTTGCGATATGCACAGAACAGAGATGAGGCAGTTGAAATTATGAACGACGGATTTCTTAAAATATTCCAACACATTGAAACATTCGATACCTCCCGGCCTTTTAAAACATGGCTGGCCAGAATTATGGTGAATACCGCCATCGATTTTTTAAGAGGTAAAAAGAAACTGGTTTTTACTGATGATATTAACCAGGTACCGGAACCAGGAACGGATGAAAAAATTATTGACAAACTATCCTATGATGAATTGCTGAAACATGTACAGGCTTTGCCTCCGGCTTACAGAACTGTTTTCAACCTGTATATAATGGAAGGCTTCCAGCACCAGGAAATAGCAGGTATGTTGCGAATCTCAGAAGGAACTTCCAAATCGAATCTATTTAAAGCAAAGAAAATACTGAAAGAAAGAATTATTAAAGCATCCATGAGCACTGCTGATGGAATAGACATAAATATGCCCTTATACAAAAATGAATGACGCGTTTGAAAATAGTATCCGTAATAAGCTGAATGAAGCTGATATTCCTTTTGACCAGGATGCCTGGAAAAAAATGGAATCGAAGCTTGGTGCAGGAAATAATAAGAAACGACCAGCAGGCTGGTGGTGGCTGTTGTTATTGCCTGTGCTGGGTGGTTTATGCTGGTGGATCATGCAACCATCAGCAACGGATAAAGCAGTTTCACGTGCAACAGTAGATTCCACACAAGATCAACAAGCGCATACCATCACAACAAACGGACAGCGTATTGCCACGCCGGATAGCAGTGCAGTACAACTGCCCGGAACAAGAACAATTACGTCAACAGCAACAAAAACGCAGCAAAACAGCGACTTATCATCAGGTAAACAGCTACCAAAAACAAATACTACGACAGAAAATTCCGCCCAACAGCAAACAATTTCCCCGTCAGGAATCCATCTGCCAAAAACAAATACAACAGCCGTAAACACCGGCCGTCAGCAAACCTTTTCGCAGACAAACACCTATCTGCCGAAGGCAAATAAAACAACAGGTCAGGATATACCGGAAAAAACAACTACACCAGATATTACTGCTGATGCAGGAAAAGAAACAGGAAATGATAAAGGTGTACCCCCAACAATTAATCACGCCGCTTTTGATCTGCTGAAAACAAAGAACAGTAATAACTTTAACGTATATACGAAAATAGGAAGACCTGTTGAAATACCCGTAGATACTAAGTTACAGCCGGATCAGGATAAAAAACCCGTACGTCGGAAGATCAACTCAAAAGGATTGTATATAGGAGTAACTTTCGGACCAGATCTGAACGTTGCGCCCTCTTTTAAATATGGAAACGTCGGCTTTAACGCCGGTGTACTGGCGCATTATTATTTTAACCAGCACTGGTTTGTTACAAGCGGAGTTGTATACAGTAAGAAGCTATATGGCGCTACCAGCAGTGATTATAAAAGTCCTTACAACAGTTCATGGGATCCTCTTGTTAAGGTAAATGCGAATTGTGATGTGCTCGATATACCTGTGAATATAAATTATACTTTCTTGCAGGTAAAAAATAATACAGTGAGTGCTACGCTTGGTATCTCTAACTATTTTATGCTGAAAGAAAAGTATGAATATGTATACAAGTATTCTCCCGAAAAGGAAAGAACGGTAGATAATGAAAACCAGCATTATCTTGCCATACTGAATGTTGGCGCCCTTTACCAGCACCCTGCCGGAAGAAGGTTAATTGTTGGGCTACAGCCATATGCAAAAATTCCCCTGCATGGGGTCGGATTGGGACAGGTGAAACTGTACTCTGCCGGCTTATCAGTACAGTTAAACCTGGTAGGAAAAAAACGCTGATCCATCCTGTAAACAATCATTCTGCTGCGTTGTTATCATCCTGATACAATGCCTGCTGCTTTATGTGGCATGGCATTTTCTGCTTTCCTACTCAATAAAAGATTTGATTATGAGCAACAAAAAGAATAAAACCGGAAAGGAAGATCAACAACTACCTAAAAATGAAGATGATCAGTTTCCCGGATACCCCGAATATCCTGCCAGCGAAGATATCATGAATAAAAAGAACCGGGATAAAGAAGTAGACCTGGATATTAACGAGGTAACCGGCTCTTTCCGTAGAAACAGTGAATTATCGCCTGATAAAAAGAAGTCCAGGGAAAATAATGAACAGGAAGAAACCTGGCGCCAGGATAAAGTGGGAGATGACCTTGATATTCCCGGTGCTGAACTCGACGATGAAGCAGAAGCTATCGGAGAGGAGGATGAGGAAAACAATATTTACAGCATAGGAGGCGACAGACACGAAGATCTGGAAGAAGATAACGGTGAGTTCCTCGACCTGGATGAAGACAAGGATTAGGGCTTATAATAGCGGTGTAAGGAGGCGACAAACAGCGTCCATAAACCGCTTTAGAATATTGCGCCTGTTCCAGCGGGTTTCCTGAACGGGAACTGAATATAAAAGGTCTTCTTCAAACACCTTATTCAGCCGGGTAGCCACCTCTGTATCATAGATCAAAGCACCTATTTCACAATTCAGATAAAAGCTGCGGTTGTCAAAATTAACGGAACTTACCCAGGCAAGATTATCATCTATCACCATCGTTTTCGCGTGAATAAAACCACGCGTGTAAAAATATATTTTGATACCTGCCGCCAGCAAAGGTTTCAGATAGGAGAGGGCGGCATGTTGTACAATGTAGGAATCGCCTTTTAACGGCAACATCAGCTGTACATCTTTCCCCGCCAGCGCCGCCATTTGCAGCGCGGTGAGCAGCTCTTCAGTAGGAATAAAATAGGGATTAGAGATCCTGATTCTTCTCTTGGCAATATTAATAGCCATAAGAATACTCTGCATGGCAACAGGCCATTCTGAATCGGGCCCGCTGGCAACGATATCTACAAAGCAGGTACCCGTTAAATCTGACCGGCCAAAGAACGGTTCTGCAAAAGGAAATACTTCTTTACTGCAATAACGGTAACTCATCAGAAACTGCAGCTGCAGTATGTTTACCGCATCGCCTTCAATTTTCAGATGGGTATCCCGCCAGAAAGTAGGATGCTTGCCATTGTTGATGTACCGTTCATCGAGATTGATGCCGCCCACAAAGCCGACCTTACCATCTACCACGATAATTTTCCGGTGATTTCTGTAATTGGCGTTCAGATAAAAATCTACAAGCACAGGGGAAAAAGGGTATACACTGGCGCCATGTGCTTTTAACCGTTCGGGAATATCCCCGATCCGGTCGCTGCCCATATCATCGTACAGAAAACGTACCTGGACACCCTGGTTTAATTTTTCGATCAGGATGTTGGTTACTTCATTTCCCACATCATCATCTGCAATCATGTAGTACTCTATATGGATATGATGTTTCGCAGCACGCAGTGCGCTGAAAACCACCGGGAACTTTTCTTCTCCGTTGATCAGTAGTTGTACCCTGTTATTTTTGCTGAGGATAGACTGCCGCGTATTAAGCAGCATGGCTGAAATCTCCTGTTTGTTTCCTGCCAGCCGCCGGAGTTCTACCTGCATTTGTTCTATCAGTGGTTTTTGCGACTCCCAGTACCTGGAAAATAGTACTTCATCTTTACTGCCTTTCAGCGTAAACCTCCTTCTTTTGCGCAGATCACGTCCCAGGTAGTAGTAAACAATTAAACCAACAACGGGAATAAACACCAGCACCAGGATGTAACCGATAGCCTTTACCGGGTTGCGGTTTTCAAGCAGAATGGTAGCAATCAATCCGATGAAAATAAGGATCAGTAAGACGATACTGCCTATTTTGATGTAAATATGCCATTCTGCACCTGTTAGATAACCGATCAGTGTTTTCACCAGTAAAAATTATTTAAGTATTAATATTAACATGTTTCCGTTAAAATAGTTACAGGCTGCTTTTTTATCAACATGGGTACGTGTATCAATATACCAATCGTTGCATTTAACAGCGAGAAAGCCGTCATCCAGCTATTTTCGCGGGAGAACCCTCCCAGGAATAACCAGGCCAGGAAATACACGTGGAACCATAAAGGAACAATCCATGCGGCCAGCGGAAAGTAATGGCCACTGGTGCTATTTCTCCTGGCAAAACCCGTTGCTACCATTAACGACAGTAGTATTATCAAAGCAATGAGCCGATGCATACTGCTGATGCCAAATGCTTGTTTCAGTAAATCGGCCAATGGAAATAAGGATATCCACAGGGCAGCCTGTGAAAGGAGAATGGAAAGTAAAGGCAGCAATGCCTTCCATACCCGGGTGACGGCTACTTTTTCCAGCAGCCGGCCAAAGAGGGAATAGAAAAATACCACCAGCAACCAGCCATAGAAATTAGCGTATGGCACGCCGAACCATTGACCGGTAAGCGTTTCCGAAGGATAGCCCCTGCCCACCCAATCCCAGTGCCACATATGCAGGCGATAGGCTACCACATCCATACTTGCATCGATGTTCAATGCCAGCAAGCTGTCCAGCGCAGCTGCCGCCCATAACGGCAACCCAAAGTTATCTGTAAATAAACGCGACGAATAAATAATGACCGCCCAACCACAGCCAATACAAAACGGAATGTTATGCGGCGCCTTGCCCAACATGAGCCAGAATTGCCCGTACACATAGCCGCTGCTGGTGGCTACATTTACATATTCCAGCAACAACCCGAAACACAGTGCCCCCAGTAACCACGCCATATGTGCGGTTCCTTTTTTCAGGGCGTGCCAGCCGCAAATAAGCAAAAGGATATACATACAGATCTCCGTTAGCGGAAAGCAGTATCCAGGAGCATTACCATAAGGCATATTGGCGAAAGGAAGCATATCCCTGTAGTTTGAAGTATTGAAGATAATAAATCACCTGCGATTCATTTTCTTTCAAAAGAAAATGCCCTGTTTCCATCGTTACTGGAAACAGGGCATTTAAATATACGGTACTTTATTCGGCTGTTATTTCAAGGATGTTGCTGCTTAGTGATCTGCCATTGCCTGGTACCAGCTGAATGCCTTCTTTCATCAGGAAATCGCCGCTATAGAGCCTATCAAAATGATAGGAAGAATGTGTTCCCGGGAACAGGTTTATTTCGTTGATGCGGTAACGTTTCTGAGGATCCAGTCCTTGCAGTTTAACGAGTGTAAATACGTCGTTTTTTGCAATGTTCATCAGGTAGCTGAAAACAATACTTTTTTGCTGATCATCGCTGGTATACTGGAATACCGCCCTGTTTTCCTTATAGGGAGAAATAAGCCGGTAAAGATTGCCATACCACACAATATCACTGATACGCTTATACGTAGTTACTGCATCACGACTGAACTGTAATTCTTTCTCTGTAAAATCGTCCACTTTGATATCGTATCCCAGTTTGCCCATCATGGCTACATCGGTACGGAATTTCAGGGATTGGCTGCCCCAGTTGGTGATATGTGCGGCCATTGTATTGGCCGGGAAGAAGTGTGAGTATCCGTACTGGATATAAATTCTTTCCAGTCCGTCGGTATTGTCACTGGGCCAGAATTCGGTGAAGTATTTCATGGCGCCATAATCTGTGCGACCGCCGCCACCGGAGCAAAGCATGATTGGCAGGTGAGGATATTTCGTTCTTACCCTGTCGAGCACTTTGTATAAGCTACGGGTATAATCGATAAAAAGGTGCGACTGCTTTTCTTTCAGGTAAGGAGAATAGGTATTGGTTAGCATCCGGTTACAATCCCATTTGATATAAGCGATGCCCGGGTTTTCCGACATGGTTTTATCTACCACACCATACACGAAATCCTGTACTGCAGGGTTGGTAAGATCCAGCACCATCTGGTTGCGGTAATAGTTTTCAGCGCGGTTTGGCAGGCGAAGTATCCAGTCGGGATGCTTTGTATACAACTCACTTTTTGGATTTACCATTTCCGGTTCCAGCCATATACCGAACTTTATGTTTTGTTTTTCTGCTTCCTGTACGAGGTAGCCCAATCCATGCGGAAGTTTGGTGGTGTTGTGTTCCCAGTCGCCCAGGCCTGCGTTGTCTGCATTGCGTGGAAATTTATTGGCAAACCAGCCGTCGTCGAGTAGGAACAGATCTACCCCCAGTTTTTTGGCCCCGCTGAAAAGACCGGTTAGCCGTTGTTCGTTGAAGTCCATGCCGGTTGCTTCCCAGTTATTGAGCAGGGTTAAACGTGGGGAATGTCCATCAAGGATGCCGTAGTTGAGTGCCCAGTGATGAAAGTTTCTGCTGGCTTGTCCTGTGCCTTTGGCCGACAGGGTGAAGATGAATGCCGGCGTGGTGAAAACTTCGTTTGGTTTTAGCGTATAGTCGCTGGCGTAAGGATTAATACCGGAATTAATGTGGAGTGAGTTATGTTCATCTACCTCAAATCCAAACTTAAAATTTCCTGTCCAGGCTAATGTTCCGGCCAATACTTCTCCATTCTCTTCTTCAGCAGGATGATTTAATGACAGCAGGAACAGGGGCGATTGCAGCATATTGGCCCTTACGCCCAGTTTGCTGTCGAGGATTTTCATCCCGGTGGTAAGATATTGTTCCTGCATATCAGCTTCCTTTGCCCATTCGCCGTGGAATTGCGTTAACCAGTATTTATCTGCTTTCAGGTGCAACATGGAAGAGGCGTAGGCTGTTAGCTGTACCGGTTTTTTCTCGTTGTGCTTTACTTCCGTCCATGCTTTGATAATATCTTCTTTATAGTACGCTTCAAAGTGGAGGATAACGGTTACCGGGTATACGGGATCTTTAAGTGTAATGGTAGTTGCAATGATGTCATCGCTGGTTTTTGCGGATGTATAGGTATCATATTTTAGCTCCAGGGAAGGATTTCCGTCGGTGTGAACGATACGGATAGCCGGGTCTAGCAGGCTTTCCATGCCGGCGGTTATATAGGCCTCCTGTTTCCCTTTTGCAAGGGTATCCGCCATATCGGGCTGTAACTGTTGTCCAAAGTATTGTTGTATTAACCGGCCTTCCGGGTTAATGCTGTACACCAGGCTAATGTTGTGGGTAGCAATGCGGATATTTTTTTCTTGTGCAGATACCCAGTGGGTTAACAATAGAAAGCTTATGCAAAACAGTGTTCTCATGTTTTAATATTTACTAACGAGGAATAAGCGTACAAAATACAAATAAAAAGAAAGGATGTATATGGTAATTTACGGGAGACAGGTATCATTCCGGTCAGGATGTGCCCGTACAAAAGTGAACAAAAGTTGTCCGGTACCGGACAAAAATCTTTTATAAGGTTATTGATCATCAATACGTTGGGGTGCGGCATTTTTTTCGCGGGAAGAAGAAACCACTATTCATTTGTTTATGATAAAGAACTACTTTCTGATTGCCTGGAGAAATATGGCGAAGAACCGTTTTTTTGCTATCGTGAATATCTGGGGATTAGCTATCGGGATCACATTTGTATTGTTGATCGGTGCATATACCTGGGAAGAATACCAGGTAAACCACTTTGTGAAGAATAGTGACCGCATTTTTCTACTGAGAAGCAAATGGACAAATCCGGAAACAGGAACAGAGTTAACAACATTAGGACCACTAACCAAGGCACTGCAGGATAATTATCCCTCGCTGGTGGAAAAAGCTTATGCCCACGATGGAATCAATGTTGTTATTTCAGTGGGAGATAAGCATTTCAGGGAAGGGGTACAGCCAGGGGATTCAACTTTTTTTGAGATGTTTAATTTTCCGGTTGCCTATGGTGATCCGCACACCGCAATGGATAAGCCAAATGCGGTGGTGCTTACGGAGAAGAAAGCAAAGCAGTATTTTGGCAAAACAGATGTGGTAGGGAAGTTAGTAAGGATACAATCCTTCGATGGAAGGAATGATAATTTTGAAGTAACAGCTGTAATAAAAGATCTTCCTTTTAATACCATCACCAACTTTTTTAAACCCGGAAATGAAATATTTCTTTCACCCGCCAGCATACGTTATTTTGGAAGGGAGTTTGGATTTAACAGCTGGTTATCGCCCTATATTGTGGGCTATGTAATGCTAAAACCGGGTGTTACTGCTGACCAGCTCCAGGGGCCAATAAAAACATTATTGGCTACCAATACGAACGCAGAAATTCAACGTACGCTGGAGGTAACGCCGGTATCTTTGAAGAACTGGTACCTCCTTATGAATAAAGGGCTGGCGAGAAAAATGATCACCGTATTTTCATTAGTGGCATTGTTTATCCTGCTGATGGCGATTATAAATTTTGTCAATATTTCTATCGGTAATTCTTTAACAAGATTAAAGGAGATCGGTGTACGAAAGGCGATGGGAGGGAAGCGGCTGCAGTTAATATTTCAGTTTATTACCGAGTCGGTGTTAGTCGTTACTTTTTCTTTTATTGTATCGCTGGGTTTGTATTTTATAGTAAGACCTTGGTTTGGAGAGATGATCGGGAAAGATATTCCAGCGTTATCTTATTTTCCTGCCAGGTTTGCCGTGTTACCATTGTTGGTAATCCTGTTTACTGGCTTACTGGCAGGTATTTATCCTGCGTTTGTATTATCTGCGCAACCTTCTGTAACCGCATTGAAAGGGAAGTTAAAGGATGTAAAGGAGAAATTATTATTCAGGCGGTCGCTTGTAACCGTACAATTTGTGACAGCCATCGTGGTATTTATTGCTGCGATTGTAATAGACCGGCAGGTGGCTTTCTTTTTCAATTCAGACCTTGGGTATAATAAGGAAAAGTTGGTGACTGTTGCCGTGCCGCGCGACTGGACCATAGCGGGAGTAGCACATATGGAACGAATGAGGGAGGAGTTCCGGGCAATGCCGGAAATAAAAGATGCCACCTTTGCCTATGTGATCCCCGACGGGGCAGCCAGTGGCGCCAGCAGGATTTACAGGCCGGAAAATGATTCCAGTACTGCTGTTTCGGCGGTGTCACTTATTACAGATGAGCGCTACCTGGCCACTTACGATATCAAACTGGATGCAGGAAGCTTTTATAATGGCGCCCCGGAAGATTCTACCAAAATTATTATTAATGAAGCGGCGGTAAAGGCATTAGGTTGGAGGAGTGCGGAAGAAGCCATCAATAAGCCGCTGCGGCTGCATAATTTTAACCAGGTGCTGTATGTGAGTGGTGTTACCCGGGATTTTCATTTTGGGAGTCTGCATGATGCCATAGGCCCGGTTTATTTTCAGCCGGTACGGGGAATAAATATATACCGGTATTTATCGTTCCGCTTTAATCCTGGAAATACGGCGACACAAGTAACTGCATTGCAACGAAAATGGCAGCAGGTTTTCCCGGATGCTCCTTTTGATTTCAAATTTTTGGATGATAGTATAGCGCAGTTATACGATACGGAAACACAAATGCGGAAGGCTGCAAAGGCTGCCACTGCAGTATCACTGATGATTGTGTTGCTGGGGGTGCTGGGAATTGTTACTATGAGTATTGCAAAGAGGAATAAAGAGATGGGAATAAGAAAAGTACTCGGTGCATCGGGCTTACACGTCCTCCTGCTTTTTACAAAAGAGTTTTCAGGAATCATTGTTGTGTCCAATATCATTGCCTGGCCATTATCGTGGTATCTCTTACATGGCTGGCTGATGGACTATGCCTACCGGATCAACATTGGGGTATTGCCTTTCCTGATTGTGGGCTTAACCCTGGCAATACTGGTAGGGGTGATCATTGTGTGGATGACTCACCGGTTAGCGGCTATTAACCCGGTAAAGAGCCTGAGAACGGAATAATGATTATTTTAGTAATCCTTTAAAGGATTACTAAAATGGCCACTCAGATTATTATTGTGCTTATCCTTACGATGTTTATTAACGGGATAACTACGTTGTCTTATGCTGTAAGACTGGTAGGTGTAAAAACCGGTAGAATTGCCATTACCTTTTCTTTATTTAATATCCTTGCTCTTTTATCCCGCACCGCCAATACGTTGCAGGCGCCGTTACTGGCCAAAACGGTAGAACGGGACCTGAAACAGGGGCTTTCCTCCAATATGGAGATATTCAGGTATATTATTCTGTCGTGTACTATTGGCGCTATAATTGGCGCACTGTTGATCCCAACTTTTCAGCGGTTATTGTCTAAGGCAGTGGTGCATTTTAGTGTACATAAATCTATTCCCAGGTTATTTTATGTTGGCTTATCCGGCGCCGGTATGCAGTTCATGAAAGAAAGCATGCGGATGCCCACAAAAGAGCAATTCCTGGAATTGCCTGCTAACAGGGATATGCCCTGGCGTATTTTTATCTACAATGTATTGGCCAGCGCAGTAATAACAATTTCGGTTTTATCGTGTGTGTATGCTGCATATCTGAATCCTGAGTACAGAACAACAGCCAGCAATTTATCGGGTGTTATAAACGGTATGGCCACGGTGCTGATGGTATTGTTTATTGATCCGCATTTATCTATACTCACGGATGATGTGGTATTAGGGAAGCTTTCACAGGGCGCTTTCAGAAGATTTGTTGCCTATATGGTAATTGCCCGTATTGCCGGAACGATACTTGCACAGCTGTTACTTTTACCCTGTGCGCAATTGATTGCCTGGCTGGCAGAAAAAGTATAGCCCGTTCACAATTGGTTAACATTTTTTTGATGTTTTCCGTGTTTTTTTGAGAATGAATTTTAACCCACGAAAATTATTTGTCATTGTTGGTGATCCTCACTCAGGCAAAACAAGAACGATACAAAACTTGTTTCAGCGAAAGCGGTTTTATCTCTTCAAACAACCCATAAAACTGGATGCTTTGTGGAAGGAGAAATTTATTGTCGTAAATACTCCGGACCCGTACTGCCGGTCAGACGACCAGCTCAGCCGCATTAAATCGGTTATAGAGTATCATGCAGTATCGGATACCTCTTTTCTTTTTAGCCTCAGCCTGGTAATAGATAACAGCGCATTTGACATCGGGCAAATCGTGTCTTATTTTAACCAGTCTGCTTTTGAGGTTCACTACCTTGTTTTATACTCGAGCTGGTATGATAAAAAAGTAACAAGCGGGGAGAACATATTCCGGCTGCAACAGCTGGTTGAAAACGGGAGCATCCATATATTTGAAAGGTTGGTAGCCCAATCGGGGTTGCGGTTTAATGAACGGGTGGAGGAGGTGAAAGAGGCCATAGGACGAATACTTGGAATAACCGTTAACATAGAAGGGCAATGAAGAAACGTTGTATTTGGGCATTCATATGATAAATCGGAACCAGCCAATTCAAGGTGTCACAATTTTTGTTGGGAGAGTATAAACATAAATTATGAAACAGCCTTATGTTATAAACATCGACGTATCTCTACTCGACGATTTACGTCACCGCCTGGCGATGACACGCTGGACCAATGACATTAACAACGACAACTGGAAAACGGGCACAAACACAACATATTTGAAAGAGTTATGCTATTATTGGTTGCATAACTTCGATTGGAAAAAGAATGAAGCCTTCCTTAATTCGTTTTCGCATTTTAAAACTGCTATCGACAACGAAGGTATTCATTTTATCCATGAAAAAGGAAAAGGCAAAACAAGCGTGCCTCTTTTGTTGATACATGGTTACCCAGATTCGTTTATGCGGTTCCTGAAAGTAATTCCGCTGTTGGTTGCTCCTGATGATGGGTTTTCCTTTGATGTAGTGATTCCGTCCATACCAGGCTATGGTTTTTCGGATATTCCGACATCGCCGGGTATGAATCCAAAACGCATAGCATCCTTGTTTGCAAAATTGATGACAGAGGAGTTGGGTTATTCCTCCTTTATAGTGCATGGTGGGGATTGGGGTAGCACCATTGCGGAGCAAATTGCGGTTAATAATTCTCAAATTCTTAAAGGTATTCATCTTACCGATATCCCCTGGCGTCATCTGTTCTCTATCTCCCCGGATGCGTTGACGGCATCTGAAAAGAAATACGTGCAAACCGGTCAGCAATGGAGTCAAACCGAAGGAGGTTACGCCGTAATACAATCTACGAAGCCGCAATCGCTGGCATATGGATTGAATGATTCGCCTGTGGGGCTTGCTGCATGGCTGATAGAAAAGTTCTTTAGTTGGAGTGGTTGTGATGGCAAGCTTGAAAATACTTTTACCAAAGATGAATTACTTACGAATCTTACTATCTACTGGGCTACGCAAACAATAACTTCAGCAGTGCGCCTCTATTATGAGGCGGCCGTTTCAATACAACAGGAGGAGAAAAATATGGAAATTAAGAAAGTGGAAGTTCCTACGGGTGTGGCTATATTCCCCCAAGACGTTGTACCGGCTCCCAGGGAATTCGCGGAACGACTCTTTAATGTGCAGCAATGGACTGAAATGCCCAGGGGAGGACACTTTACGGCAATGGAACAACCAGATCTATTTGCAGGGGATGTTCGAAAATTTGCAAAATCATTGAGTGGGGTAAGCTTGCGGTGAATGAGTGGGAGCGAATGAGATATTAAAGATTACCCGGAATACAAGTTGGGCTTTTCATATGAGTGAGCCATTCACTCAGAAATTTGTGAATATATTAGATATACTAAATAACTAGTTTTCACAAATAGCGTCGATTTTTAATCACATTTCATGCTTTCTAAATAATTTTCATAAATTAGATATAACTATATTTCATGAAATAAGATGGAAATTAACAGCTTTTCACAATTAATAACGGTATTTCAGGAGAGAACTTCGCCTGAAAAAGGTTATTTAGTAGGATATGGGGCGATATTAAAGGCCTATAATTTACAGGCTCCGCTTCCTGATATCCTGGCTCTTATAAGCCAAAAGCACAAGCAATACAAAACGGATGAATGGATTGTTTTTACACCCAGACATATGCCTGAAGATACTCTCATGGGGCACCTGACTTTTGCATTAAAGTATGAAGGAATTGAACTTGGGCTACTAAAAAAATTATTTGAAAAGCTGGATGCAGAAGAGATTAGTAAGGTGATCAGCAATGAACCAACGGGCCAATACAGCAGGAAAATATGGTTCTTGTACGAGTGGTTGATGGGTTTTCAACTGGAAATTCCTGATCTGATAGCTGGTAATTATATTAACCTGGTTGATGAAGACATTCAATATGCTTGTCGTGATAGACTGGAGACTTCTAAAAGGCATCGGATAAGAAATAACCTTCCCGGCGTTAAAGATTTTTGTCCTATGATCAGAAAGACTGCTTTATTAGAGCAATATATCAGTCTTGATTTATCCCAACAGATAAAAAGGATCATCGGAAAAATTCACCCGGATGTTATGGCGAGAACATCGGCTTTTTTGTTATTAAAAGATTCAAAAGCATCTTATGCCATTGAAGGAGAAAGACCACCGCAGAACCGGGCACAGCGTTGGGGACGGGCTATCGGTCAGGCAGGTCAAACACCAATCTCGAAAGACGAACTAATCCGGTTACAACAGATAGTAATAGATAACCCGCGATTCACCAAGATGGGATTCCGCGATCACGAAGGGTTTATTGGTGAACATGACAGACGACATGGGACACCCATTCCAGATCATATTTCAGCCAAATGGCAGGACCTTGATGCATTAATAGATGGTTGGATCGCTGCCAACCAAAAATTGGAAAAGGATGGCTCCTTTGATGCCGTATTAGCTGCAGCATTGATTGCTTTTGGATTTGTATTTATACATCCCTTCGCGGATGGAAACGGTAGGATTCACCGGTACCTGATCCATCATGTGCTTTTAAGAAAAGAATATATTTCAAAAGGAATAATCTTTCCTGTTTCTGCCATCATTTTGGAGCGATTGGATGAGTACCGCCGGGTGTTAGAGGGTTTTTCAAGGCCGCGTCTTAATTTGGTGGAATGGAAACCCACTGAAAATAATAACGTTGAAGTACTGAATGATACAATTGATTTTTACCGGTATTTTGATGCAACCAAGCAGGTGGAGTTTTTATATAGTTGCGTTCAGCAAACCATCGAGCAAACCATTCCTGAAGAAGTTGATTATCTCGAAAAGTATGATCTTATGAAAGATTATCTGGACAACTACTTTGAGATGCCAGATAAAACAGTTGCTTTGCTTGTCCGTTTTCTGGAACAAGGAAGAGGACAACTATCTGAAAGAGCGAGAGCAAAAGAGTTCGAAGCTTTGACAGATAAAGAGGTTATTGAAATCGAAAATAAATACCAGGAAATATTCCAATAAAGATGTCTACCGTTTATAATTGCTTACACTATGAAAAGTAAAGCGTTCCAGTTACATATAAGCCTGAAAGATTCTTCTCCATTAATATGGCGCAGTATTATAGTGCCGGAAGATTATTCATTTTACAACTTACACATGACCATCCAGGCAGCTTTCGGTTAGGAGAATGGTCATCTTTTCCGGTTTAATAAATCAGGAATGATGGATGACGAAGGAATAGGCATTCCATATGAAGAATCAGGTATCCTTCTGCACGATGCAAGATCTGTTTTAATCAAAACTATTTTTAAAAAGAAAGGAAATGAATATGTGTATACTTATGATTTTGGTGATAACTGGGTACACCAGATCAAATTAGAATCTATTATAAGTAGAGAACTTTATTGCGCTGTTTGTATAGACGGGGAAAATGAATGCCCGCCTGAAGATGTGGGAGGAATATATGGTTATGCAGCCATGCTGCAATGTTTTGCCTCTGGTACAAAAAAGGAAAAAAAGGAGTTTATTGATTGGATTGGCTTAGATTCCAAAGAAACCTGGAACGCATCCTATTTTAATCTCCGGGAAATAAATAAGCGACTTTCTCTTGTTTCGCCGGCTGATTTCTTTTAAACTTTCAGCAAATAATACATCCAATGTTCCATTATTTAAAAGTCGTAAAAAAAGTCTGCCAGACTTATTAGTAGATAGCAAAACCAATAAGGTTTAATTTTTTTTAACCCAATTCTATATAATAGGAAAATGAACAGTGTCGAACCCACGGGTGAATGAAGTATTCCGTTAATGACGGGCCTGGTCCGGGTTTTAGGGGAAATAAAAAACGGGAACAATACTTTTTACAGTAATGTTCCCGTTTCTGTGGTGTGAGCCGGGATCGAACCGGCGACACAAGGATTTTCAGTCCTTTGCTCTACCAACTGAGCTACCGCACCATCCGTTTTTTATTGCCCTCTCTCGTGAGGGGATTGCAAAAGTAATACATTCTTTCGAATTGCAAAATTTTTTTGAGAAAATTTTACGAAATCACTTTTTCACTGAGAATACTGCTCCAAAGTTCATGCCGCCAATACAGCGACTGGCGGGCGTATTCAGCAGCTTCATCCCATTTATTTTTGTCCGTGCCACATAATTCATTGACCATTTGCATGGCCAGTTGACTATGGTGGTCACCGTCTACTTCTATGTGTCTTTCCAGGTAATAAATGAAGGTATCCAGCTTGCCCGGAAACTTCTGATCGAGGTCTTTTACCAGTGCGAGGAACATGTCGGGAATCAGGTCTTCCCTGCCAAAGGTGAACACCGCTGCCATAATATGTGCCTTACCGGTAGCAATCACTTCAAATGTAAAGCTAAGAAAACCCTTTATGGCCTCAGGAAGGTCGGCGGTGGCCAGCATCCTTTCAATAGGCTTTCCAGCCTTTATATCAGCTATAATCGCCTCTATCGGGCTGGTATCGGCGCCAGCCTGTTGCATGGCGCGTTCATACAGTTCAAAATGGCTGCAGCGGTTACCTTCTTTATCTACGTCGCTTTCTTCCCCGGTAACAATTTCATTGATCAGGTAACGGGTAGCGGCATTGCCCACGGGTACCCAGGGCACGCTTACACAGGTGAGTTGTTGCTGCAGTCCTTTCAATAAAGACATGAAGTCCCATACAGCATATACATGATACTGCATAAAAGTGCGAACATCATCCAATGTTTGCAGCTCCGCGTATAACGGGTGTGATACTACTTTCTCCCTCCCGGAAGCAATCGTTTCCTGTATTTGTTTAATGCTCATCTGTTGTACTTATAGCCGGACTAGTTGCCGTATACCACCAGGAATTTTATACGCATCAGCTTCAGTTGCTCCAGCGAATAATCATTTTCAATCAGTTCTTCCCTGGCCAGGGCGAGACTGGAAGTTTCGCAGCCTTTGAAATACTCCATGATTTCATCCTGTGCATAATCATCCAGTTCTTCATCCAGGCAGTAATCGATGTTCAGTTTGGTACCACTGGCAACAATGGTTTCCATTTCGTCGAGTAACTGGGAGAGGGAGAGTTCCTTATTTTTAGCAATGGTTTCGAGCGGTATTTTCTTATCGATATTCTGGATAATAAATACTTTCATCCCGCTTTTATTCACCACGCTTTTCATAACGAAATCGTCCGGCTTGGTGATATTATTTTCCTCTACGTATTTGGTGATTACATCCAGGAACTGTTTGCCGTAGCGAACAGCTTTCCCTTTGCTCACGCCCTGGATTTTTTCCAGTTCCTGAACGGTAGTAGGGTATTGGGTGGCCATATCTTCCAGGGAAGTTTCCAGGAAGATAACAAATGGGGGAAGGTTCTTTTCCTTGGATACTTTCTTGCGCAGTTCCTTCAGCATTTCAAACAATGCGGGGTCTGCAGATGCCTGTGCTTCCGCGGCGGCTTCCTCTTCCTCATCCAGGGTGTCTTCATCAAACTGGTGATTCAGTGCAACCATGATGGAGTAGGGCTTTTTGAGGAATTTGGCGCCCTTATCGGTTACTTTAAGCAGGCCGTATTCCTCAATATCTTTTTCTATCAGTCCTTCCAGCATCATCTGGCGCATCAGGGAGTTCCAGAAGTGCGCGTCAAATTCTTTTCCTTCTCCAAACACCTCCAGTTTATCATGACGGTAGGTGCTGATCTGGGGGCTGGTTTTCCCGGTGATGATATTGATCACATATTCGCTGCCAAAGCGCTCTTCGAGGGAGCGGATGGCTTTCAGCATGATCACCACGCGGTTTCTGACTTCTATTTTTTCTTTCGGGTTACGGCAGTTATCGCACTGGCCGCAATTCTCCGTTTCGTAATGTTCTCCGAAGTAGTGAAGGATAACCCGGCGGCGGCATACGGCGCTTTCGGCGTATGCAACGGTTTCGTTAATGAGCTGTGCGCCCATTTCACGTTCGCTGAGCGACTTATCGCGCATAAGGTGTTCGAGTTTCTGCACATCCTTATGGGAGTAGTAGCAGATACAATGTCCTTCCAGTCCGTCCCTGCCGGCACGGCCGGTTTCCTGGTAGTAGTTTTCCAGGCTTTTAGGAATGTTGTAGTGGATCACGAACCGTACGTCGGGCTTGTCGATTCCCATTCCGAATGCAATGGTGGCTACAATTACCTCAGTATCTTCATGCAGGAACATATCCTGGCGTTGTGCCCGGGTAGTAGGGTCCAGGCCGGCATGGTAGGCTACCGCTTTAACGCCGTTGGCTACCAGCATATCCGCCAGTTCCTCGGTGGTTTTACGGTTCAGCGTGTAAATGATACCGCTTTTGCCTTTATGCTGATGAATGAACTTAACAATATCCTTGATGGTTTGATCCTTTTTGCGTTTGGGCCTGATTTCGTAATACAGGTTTGGGCGGTTAAAGGAAGAAATAAAGATATTGGCCTTGTTCAGACACAGGTTCTTTACGATGTCGCTTTGCACCTTCGGGGTAGCAGTAGCGGTCAGGGCAATAATGGGCAGGTTATCGCTGATCTGGTCGATCATTTCCTTCAGGCGGCGGTATTCCGGCCGGAAGTCATGTCCCCATTCAGAAATACAGTGTGCCTCATCTACTGCGATAAAAGAGATTTCCAATTCCTTGAAGAAATCGAGGTTTTCCTGTTTGGTGAGGGTTTCCGGAGCTACATAGAGCAGCTTGGTTTTTCCCGCCGTCAGGTCGGCCCGCACTTTCTTGATCTGCGCCTTAGATAAGGTGGAGTTTAGAAAATGTGCCACATTGTCCTTACTGCTATAGCCTCTAACCAGGTCTACCTGGTTTTTCATCAGCGCAATAAGGGGTGAAACGATTAGCGCACAACCCGGCCTCATCAGCGCCGGTAGTTGATAGCATAATGATTTACCTCCGCCGGTTGGCATTATCACAAAAGTATCTTTGCCTGAGAGGATGCTATTTATAATTTTTTCCTGATTTCCCTTAAAGGAATCGAACCCGAAGTGTTCGCGTAATGCATCCATCAAACGTTCCTTAACAACAGCCATTGCATTCAAATTTTAACTCTAAAGAACCAACAAATGACGAAATATATTTATATGTTTTTTAGGGGACACGAAGTTACTTAAAAAAGCGCGGAGTATCAATATAAATTACTTGACCGCTCCAGTGCTGGTTAAAAAATGATAAATTTGTAAATCGACATGAAAAGGAATCAAACTATCAATATAGGACAGGTAGCCAGGCGCACAATTGCGATGGAGGCATCAGCTATTAATGATTTGCAGCATTTTATAGATGCAGATTTTGAAAGAGTTGTTGAAAAGATCGCTCAATGCCAGGGGAGACTGGTGGTGACAGGCATTGGTAAAAGCGCCATTATTGCCCAGAAAATAGTGGCTACATTTAATTCTACCGGTACGCCGGCCCTTTTCATGCATGCAGCAGATGCCATCCACGGAGATCTGGGCATGATCCGCGAGGAAGATGTGGTAATGTGCATCTCCAAAAGCGGTACTTCCGCCGAAATAAAGGTGCTTGTTCCCCTGGTGAAGAACTTTGGCAACACTTTAATTGCCATGGTGGGGAATACCAGCTCGTTTTTAGCCCAGGAAGCCGATTTTGTACTTAATACCACGGTTAGTAAGGAAGCCTGCCCAAATAACCTGGCGCCCACTACCAGTACGGCGGCACAGCTGGTGATGGGAGACGCCCTGGCCGTTTGCCTGATAGAATGGCACGGATTTACTGCTGCAGATTTTGCCAAGTTCCATCCCGGAGGCGCTTTAGGAAAGAAATTGTACCTTAAGGTCGGGGATCTCAGCAAACAGCACAAAGCCCCGCAGGTATCAGCAAACAGCTCATTGAGAGAGGTGATTGTGGAAATTTCATCCAAAATGCTGGGTGTTACTGCCGTAGTGGATGAAAATGGATTACTTCAGGGTATCATTACAGATGGCGACCTGCGCAGAATGCTGGAGAAAGATGTTCCTACAGCAGCTGTAACGGCAAAAGATATAATGTCGCTTCACCCGAAAATGATCCAGCAGGATCAACTGGCCATCAACGCTTTAGAGATGATGCGCCAGCACGATATTACCCAACTGCTGGTAATGGACGGTGAACGGTATCAAGGTATTATTCACTTACATGATTTAATCAGAGAAGGAATTATTTAGAAATGACACAGCTGAACAGCCATTTTTACGTGGCAATAATGGCAGGGGGAATAGGCAGCCGGTTCTGGCCCCATAGCCGCACAGACAATCCCAAGCAGTTCCTGGATATCCTGAACACAGGAAAAACCCTGCTCCAATGGACTTATGAACGCTTCGCGCAGTTCATCCCAAAGGAAAATATATTCGTGGTAACCCACCATCAATATAACAGCAAGGTGAGTGATCAGTTGCCGGAATTGCCCACAGCCAATATTGTGAGCGAACCATCCCGTAAAAATACAGCTCCCTGTGTTGCTTACATTTCCCATAAAATCCATAAACAGGACCCGCTGGCCAACATTATTTGTGCCCCGGCAGATCACCTGATCATGGATGGACCGGCGTTTACCAATTCCTGTTTAAATGCACTGCTGTTTGTGCAGAAAAACAGCGCCCTGGTTACACTGGGAATCAAACCTACCCGCCCGGATACCGGTTACGGCTATATCCAGTTTGAACCACAACACGTGGCGGATAACGTATACCAGGTGAAAACCTTCACAGAAAAGCCCAACCTGGAACTGGCCAAAACGTTCCTGCAAAGCGGTGATTTCCTCTGGAACGCCGGCATCTTTGTATGGAATGTAAAAACTATCCTGGCAGCTTTTAAACAATATCTTCCGGAGATAGATGAACTGTTTGAACAGGCTACACCCGCACTCAATACCCCCCAGGAAAAAGAGGTAATGGAGAAAGTATATCCGCAGTGTACCAATATCTCTATCGATTACGGTATCATGGAAAAAGCCAGCAACGTATATGTGATCCCCGCCAATTTCGGATGGAGTGATCTGGGTACCTGGGCTTCCGCCTATGAGAACCTCGAAAAGGATTACCTCGGCAATGCAGTACAGGGTAAAAACGTGGTGGTGATAGACGCGACCAAATGCATGGTGAAAGTACCTAACGATAAACTGGTGCTGTTACAGGGCCTGGATGAGTTCATCGTAATCGATACAAACGATGTACTGCTCATCTGCAAAAAAGAAAATGAACAACAGATCAAAGAATATGTAGGGGAAATCAAGCGCAACAAAGGCGAGAAGTTCCTGTAAATATTTTTGTGATTTTTGATATTGAAATTCAGATATTTAGTGGCTGAAAAGACTTTATCACCAGCAGATGTCTGAATTTCAATATCAAAAAATCCGGCAATGATCTCAAAACTGCCCAACGTAGGCACCACCATATTTACCGTCATGTCCGCACTGGCGGCTTCCCACCAGGCAATTAACCTCTCCCAGGGATTTCCCGATTACGACTGCAGTGATGAACTGAAAGCTATGGTAAATGAAGCCATGCAGCAAGGGCATAACCAATATGCACCTATGCCGGGCCTTCCGCAGTTGCGTAATGCTATTGCCACAAAAATCAGTAGTCTTTACCAGCAGCAGGTACATCCCGATTCGGAAATTACCATTACACCCGGGGGCACCTATGCTATTTTTACGGCCATTGCTACGTGTATACATCCGGGTGATGAAGTGATCATTTTTGAACCGGCATACGACAGCTATATTCCCAATGTATTAGTAAACGGTGGAGTACCTGTGCTCATTTCCCTTTCATTTCCGGGCTACCGGATCAATTGGGACGAGGTAAGAAGTAAAATCACACCCCGCACCAGGATGATTATGCTGAACACCCCGCATAATCCAACAGGGAGCATCTTACAGGAAAATGATATGCAGGAACTGGAAAAACTGGTGGATGAGTTTAACCTGATCGTATTATCAGACGAAGTATATGAACACCTGGTTTTCGACGGCGCACAGCATCACAGCGTATTGCGTTATCCCGCTATTTTCAGGAATAGCTTTGTTACCTTCTCTTTTGGAAAAGTGTTTCATAATACCGGCTGGAAAATGGGCTATTGTGTAGCGCCGGAGCACCTGATGAAGGAGTACCGGAAGGTGCACCAATACCTTTGTTTTTCTGTAAATACCCCCATGCAGTACGGACTGGCAAAATTCCTGGAAATGCCATCTCATTACCTGGAGTTGCCGGCGTTTTACCAGCAGAAAAGAGACTATTTCCTTGAATTAATGAAAGGTACCCGTTTTACCCCGCTGGCCAGCCAGGGAAGCTATTTCCAGCTGATGAAATACGACCGTATATCAGATGAAGGGGATAAGGATTTTGCGATCCGTATGACCAAAGAATTTGGAGTGGCGGTGATCCCTGTATCTGCGTTTTACCAGGATGGGAAAGATGATCATGTCATCCGGTTTTGCTTTGCGAAGAAACAGGCTACGCTGGAACAGGCTGCCGCGCGGTTGCAACAGATATAAAAAAAGGAGACCGCTGATAACAGCCAGATCAATGCCTTTAAATAATTGATCTAACGTGTTATCAGAGTCTCCCTCTTTTTATGAAAAAGCAAATTTATTCTCTTCTATAAAAGGCGGACAGCTTAAACAGCTACTGCTGTTGCTCCTTCCGGTATGTTATTTTCCAGGATCAGCGTTTGCTCCATAAAGCTTACGATCCCGGTTTCTACGTCGTAAATCGCGCCTATAATACCTACTTCTCCTTTCTGGATCATTTCACGGAGAATGTTGCTTTGTTCCATAATGGCCTGCACAGAGCGTTGTACATGGATCGCGTTTACCGCTTCCACAAACTCGCCGTTATGGGAGTTGCGGTCCTGTTTAATAGTTTTCTCTGCAAATACAGCCGGGGCTATTTTGTTTAACAGCCCGGTGAGGTTACCCATTTCAATGGAATCGCAGGCACCCTTGATCGCGCCGCATTTTGTATGGCCCAACACCACGATGAATTTGGAGCCAGCTACCTTACAGGCATATTCGAGGCTGCCCAGTACATTATCGGAAATAACGGCGCCGGCTAAACGGATACTGAAGATGTCGCCCAATCCCTGATCAAAGATCAGCTCTGCAGAGGTACGGGAGTCCATACAGCTGACGATAGCCGCCATGGGCCATTGTCCGTCGGAAGTATCGTTCACCATTTGCAGCAGGTTGCGGTTCAGGCGAAGGTTTTCCACAAACCGGGTGTTACCGGCCTGCAGCAATTCCAGTGCTTTTTTAGGAGATATATTGGCTTGAGATATTTTATTCAGTGTCTTCATAATTGTCATTTTTTGAAATTGAAAAATGAACGGATGTAAGCATGGTTTCCGTTACGTTTTTACATTAAAGAGGTACCTGCCTTTAATTTAACTGCAGCTCTTTCAGTAACTCTTTATGGTTACCGGAAGAAATAGTGTGTACCTGCGGGGAATTCAGCCTCGACTGTTCTTCAACAGAAAGGTCTGGTGTATTTTGAATGTTGTACACGGATTTAAATCCCGTCAGGATTACTTTGATATTTTTTTGTGGCGCTTTGATGTCTTTGAATTCGCGGATGGTCTGCAATACATCAAAATCGATATAAGCAGTTTTGTGTGCATCAATCACCAGTGTAATATTTTCAGGCATATGATCCAGCGTAAGCAGGATGCTGGCCTTGTTCAGGAAAGAAACTTCCTGTGCCAGTTCCAGGCGGATGCTGTCGCCACTGTGGTATTTTTCCTTGCGGAAATAGTAAGAGCTTTTCATATTACCACGTAAAATGGCGAGCACACTTACAACCATACCCAATGCAATACCTACCAGCAGATCGGTAAACACGATGGCTAATACGGTTACAACAAAAGGCACCCATTGGTACTTACCATTTTTGAACATTTCCTTGAAAATGGAAATTTTGCACAATTTGTAACCAGTTACTAGCAATACTGCCGCCAGGGTAGCCAGCGGAATTTTATTTAATAATGCAGGGATCAGGGCCGTACAAACCAGTAATAATGCACCATGCGTCATTGTTGCCAGTTTGGTTTTACCACCGGCATTGATATTAGCGCTGGAGCGTACAATTACAGAGGTGATTGGTAAACCGCCAATTAAGCCACTGATCATGTTACCAATACCTTGTGCTTTCAACTCCCGGTTAGGAGAAGTATGGCGTTTCAGGGGATCCAGTTTTTCGGTGGCTTCCACATTCAGCAGGGTTTCCACGGAAGCTACTATTGCTATAGTAGCGCCGGTAATCCAAACATCTTTGTTAGTGATGGCGTTGAAATTCGGGAGCGTGAACTGGTTCACGAAATCACCAAAACTACCGGCTACCGGTAAAGTTACCAGGTGATTAGATCCCAGTGCCAGCAGCTCACTGCCGGAAAATGCTGTATTCAGCAATATGCCGGTAATTACTGCTACCAGTGGCGCTGGCACTACATTGAGCTTCGGGATCTTACTCCAGTACAGAATAATGAGAATGGAGATAATGGTGATCAATGTTGCGCCAAGATTAATGTGGTTAATCGTGGAAAGCAGGGCACTGAAAGTATTTTCGCCATCTACCTGAATAAAGTTGAAATCACCTTCCGAATCGGCATCATAGCCAAATGCGTGCGGTAACTGTTTCAGGATAATGATGATACCAATAGCGGTAAGCATACCTGTGATTACATTGGAAGGGAAGTAGTTGGCTACCGTTCCTGCTTTAATTAATCCCAGTATAAGCTGAATGGCGCCGCCTATTACCACGCTCAGGAGGAATACATCGAAGGCGCCAAGTTTGGTGATAGCCACCAGTACAACAGCGGTAAGACCTGCTGCAGGACCACTTACACTCAATTGCGAGCCGCTTAAAAAGCCGATTACCAGGCCACCGATGATACCGGAAATCATACCGGCAAACAAGGGCGCTCCTGAGGCCAGGGCAATTCCCAGGCACAATGGCACCGCAATGAGGAAAACAACAAGGCCGGCTGAAAAATCGCCTTTTATATTGGAGAATATTGATATTTGCTTGTTCATAAAATTTGCTTTTCCGTTGAGGGATCACACTTCCGGATAGCAGCCAATGCTGCAACCGTGGAAGCTACAATGATATAATAGTACTCCCCGTTAACGGCTACATACAGGTATCGCCTTAATGGATACACGTAGCACGGGCAGTGTTTGAAAAAATCAGTAATAAATAAAATAGAAAAACAGCTGTTGTAATGACAACTGCAAAACGAAATTACGCGATGTGCGTATTGGGAGGAGGGGCGTGTATTTCCTGAGCAGGGTTGCTGGGAATATCTTCCATTAAATGATATTGTAAAATACCAAGAATGAGCAATGGATTAAACTGGATCTCGTCAAACTGCTTACAAAATTTCAGCTCTTTCGCAATCTTTATATGATCGCCACCACAATCAACCGGGTGTTCTTCCACAATCTGATTATTAAACAGCAGCTTCCCTACTTCCTTGATCGGAAGCAGTTGTGACACCATCAGTGCCAGCAGGAATATGCCAATTAATTTCTTCATGTGTATAATACGCTTAATGCAAATGTAATAGAGGTTAACCATAAATAGTAAATAATCCCAATTAAAATAATGTTAAAGGATTTTAACATAAAAAGGCGGCCCCAACTGTTCCTTTCCGTTTATCCCGGCTGAAAACCGGTCATCATTATCCTGTAACAAGTGTTATAACCCGTTTTTTCTACAAGGTCCGCATCTGGATTGAGTTTTGTAGGCTTTGCCGGGTAACGTTCTAAACAAGTTATTTTGCTTTCTATGGTATTGTGTATTGCATAGTAGTAAAAGTTTCCTATTTTTGTATCGTAAAGTTGAAAGAATAGCTATCAAACACTTTAATAACTGATCAGAAACCACCATTAGAAAAAAAACATTAAAGCTCACTTGCCATGAACATTGATAACACACAATCGCAGATGAGGAAGGGAGTGCTGGAGTTTTGCATATTGTCCGTCATTAAGCAAGGAGAAGCTTACCCTTCAGATATCATCGAAAAGATGAAGGAAGCAAAGCTGGATATCCTGGAGGGCACTCTTTATCCTTTATTAACAAGATTGAAAAATGCGGAATTACTCACTTACCGCTGGGTAGAAAGCAGCTCAGGCCCCCCACGGAAGTATTTTTCCATGACAGATAAAGGGGAAACCTTTTATAAAGAACTGGAAAGTACCTGGAACGAACTGGCCAATGCGGTGCATCAATTAACACAAAATAGTACACCCCTGTAAAGGAAGACTAACCTAAAACCTAAAATCAACTGGTAATGAAAAAGATAATCAACATAAACCTTTCAGGCCGCCTTATCCCCATCGAGGATAGCGCGTATGAGATACTAAATCAGTATCTCGGGAGCCTGAAAAAATATTTCTCGAAAGAGGAAGGCGGGGATGAAATCGTGTCTGACATTGAAAGCCGCATTGCTGAAATATTCCAGGATAAATTGAAAAAAGGCGCTCATTGTATTACTGATGAAGATGTAATTGCAGTAAAAGCTTCCATGGGTACACCAGAGCAATTCGACGACGCTGCCGGCGAAAGCACTCAACAAACAAAGGAAGACGATCCGTTTGCAGGATATATTCCCCGCCCACGCAAACGCCTGTACCGCGATCCGGAAAATAAGGTGCTGAGTGGCGTATGTAGCGGGCTAGGCGCTTATTTCAACATCGATCCGGTGATCTTCCGTATCATATTCGCCCTGTTGGCGATTGGTGGCTTCGGCACCGGTATCCTTGTATACTTCATCCTCTGGATAGCAACTCCGTCTGCCGACACGGCAGCGGAAAAGCTGGAAATGAGAGGAGAGAAGGTGGATCTGAACACCATCAAGTCCACCATCCAGGAAGAATTAAATCATATGAAAGGCCAGGTGAAAAATGTAGGAGATGATATCCGAAATTTTTCTCAGGGCCGCGGCAAGCAGGTAGGTAGTGATATCGAACGCTTTTTTGTGAGCCTGGCAAGTGGATTAGGTAAAGTGTTGGTAGCTGTTACCAAAGGGTTCTTTTACTTCTTCGCTGTAGTGATGCTGATCTGCCTGATAGTGGCAGGAATAGCCATTGCAGCCACTTCCGCGGCCCTTTTTCCCATCAAGGATCTGTTACTCGGCGCCCCGGTGCAAAGCGCATTGTTATGGCCTGCAGTTGGATTGCTCATAGGCATCCCGATTGTTGCACTGGTTATATTCATCATCCGTAAACTCACCGGCGTAAAAGAAGGCAACCGCTACGCAGGTTATACCTTAACCTTCCTGTGGTTACTTGGACTGACTTTCGCCGCCATCATTGCTACGTCCTTTGTAAAAGATTTCAGAAGACCGGCAACAGAAACGGAAGCAATAACCATTCAACAGCCATCGAAAGGCAAGCTGATACTGAAAAGAACGCCTGGTATCCTGTCTGAAATCAATGGCGATGACATCAGTTTCTTTGATGATCACTTACTGATCGCAGACGATACCGTATTGATTAACTACATCCGGATAAGGGTTGAAAAAAGCCTGACCGACAGTTTCTCGGTAGATGTATCCCGCTTTTCCAGGGGCCGTACCGTTCAACAGGCAAAAATGCTGGCTCATGATATAGCGTTCCACCTGAACCAACAGGACTCTGTATTGTACCTGCCGGAAGGGTTTTCCCTGCCACCGCACTCCAAGTACCGCGGTCAGCGTATTACAGTAACCATTAAAGTACCGGTAGGAAAGAATATTGAAATAGATCGCGAAGTATACCGTAACTATGACTTTAGCCGGTACGACCGTAACGACAATGGCGACTGGGATAACGATTTCGATAATGACCAGCCCGGACCATTCAACCTGAAAATGACACCCGATGGTACCGACGACGTCAACGAAAAGAAACCGGTGCCGGAAAAGGCGAATACCGACTCTTCCAATGAAGGCTACCGTTACAAGGGACCCGCCGCTGAAAATGCAGTTAAAGCGGTGAAAAAGAACCAGCCCATCGAAGGCGATGTATCTTTCCTGGCTTATTCCCTCATTAACATGTTTCACAGTTAATCTATATAAATAATTAATTTTTAAAAAGATAAAGCGAAAACAAGCCACTGTTTTCGCTTTATCTTTTCCGGCAAATTACCATTCTGAGATTTTCCCGATCGGATCATTCCGCCGGCTGATTAATGTTTAACTTTGCATCTTCAGCAATTAATATTAATAAATAGGATAAGATAAGGAATGCAGGCTCCCATAAACATCGCGCTGGTAGGTAATCCGAATAGTGGTAAAAGTTCCCTTTTTAATGCGCTCACCGGCTTAAACCAGAAGGTGGGTAATTTTCCGGGTGTAACGGTAGATAAAAAAACCGGGATAGCTCAGATAGTATCAGGCGTAACAGCCAATATTATCGACCTGCCGGGAACTTATAGCCTGTATCCAAAAAGCGCCGATGAATATGTTACCTATGATGTGCTGATTAACCAGCAAAACGAAGATACCCCCCGCCTTGTGATCATTGTAGCGGATGCTTCCAACCTTAAACGTAACCTGTTATTCTGTTCCCAGATCATCGATCTCAAAATCCCGGTCATTATAGCCCTCACCATGATGGACATTGCCCGTAAAAAGGGTGTGGAGATAGACCTGGACGGACTGGAAAGGGAACTTGGCGTGCCCGTAGTAGCCATCAATCCAAGAAAAAATAAAGGGGTTACGGAAATCAAGAAAGTAATAGACCTGTCGATGCGTTCCCATTACAGCACTCCTCCCAGGGATTTTATTAATAACAACGCGCTGGCTAAAGACGTGATTGACGAAGTACGTAAAACAGTACCGGTGAAAAGTGATTACGGCGCTTTACATATAGCCGTTAACGTAGACGATCTGCCTTTTATAGACATTACACAGAAAAAGGCGATTCATAGCGCGCTGGAAACATACCAGTTTAATAAAACAAAGATCCAGGCCGAAGAGATCATGCAGCGGTATAGCCGGATCAAACATATCATGAAAGCGACGGTAGTGGAAAATGATCCGCTGCAGAAGCAATTGCGTTCTGAAAAAATAGACGACCTCCTGCTGCACCGTTTCTGGGGATACGTAATTCTGCTGGTAGTGATGTTCCTCCTGTTCCAAAGCATTTTCTGGCTGGCTTCATACCCCATGGACTGGATCGAAGGCGGCTTTGGCGCACTGAGCGGATGGCTGAGCAATATCCTCCCCGATAATAAAGTTACCGACTTCTTCATCAATGGGATCCTGGCTGGTATCAGCGGTTTTGCCGTGTTTATTCCCCAGATCATGATCCTGTTTGGCCTGATCACCATACTGGAAGATACCGGCTACATGGCCCGTATCAGTTTCCTGACGGATCGCCTGATGCGGCAGGTGGGATTAAACGGAAAGTCAGTGATGCCGCTGATCAGCGGAGTGGCTTGTGCAGTACCCGCTATCATGGCCACCCGTACTATTGAGAATAAAAAGGAACGGCTTATCACCATTATGGTAACGCCTTTAATGAGTTGTTCTGCAAGGTTGCCTATTTATACCATGATGATTGCGCTGATCATCCCCGACAAGCGGATCTTTGGTATTCTTGGCCTGCAGGGACTTATTATGATGGGGCTTTACCTGCTGGGCTTCTTCATGGCCATCTTCATTGCGGCTATCATGAAGCTGTTTGTACGCATCAAAGAAAAGAGTTACTTCATCATGGAGTTACCAGTTTACCGCTCCCCGCGCTGGGCCAATGTGGGAACCACCATGGTGGAGAAAGCGAAAATATTTGTGAAAGACGCCGGTAAGGTGATTGTGGTAATATCTGTAATCCTCTGGTTCCTGGCTTCTTATGGTCCTGCCAGCAGAATGGAACCGGTACATGCCAAATATGAACAACTTCTCGCGAAAGTGCCTGCTGAATCTCCCGAAGCAGCGGTGTTGAATAAGGAATTTCAATCTGCCAAATTATCCAATTCCTATGCAGGGGTACTCGGTCATGCCATCGAGCCGGCCATCCGTCCGCTGGGATTTGACTGGAAAATCGGCATTGCACTGATCACCTCTTTTGCCGCCCGCGAAGTGTTTGTGGGTACTATGGCTACCCTCTATAGTGTGGGAGAAGATCCTGATAACAATAACGCTACCCTCCGGGAAAAACTGTCGTCGGCTACCTGGCCTGATGGTGCGCCGGTATACACGCTGGCCTCAGGGTTGTCTTTAATGATTTTTTATGCGTTTGCCATGCAGTGTATGAGTACGATGGCCATTGTAAAACGTGAAACCAAATCATGGAAATACCCGCTGATACAGCTTGTTTACATGACAGCACTGGCCTATGTGTGCAGTTTGATCATCTTTAATATCTTCAAATAATATCTTGTACATTGCAGGTATAGTTAACCATAAATGCAATGTTTATGAAATGGCTTTGTTACAGCTTTTGCCTGCTTTTTGCGCTGCCTGTGATGGCGCAAACTTCCGTTGATTCCATGCAATTGATGAAAGATGTGAAAACGCTTTCCGCAGATAAGATGGAAGGCCGGAAAACAGGTACCCGCGGCAGCCGTATGGCGCAATTCTATATCCTCGACCGCTTCAAAAAAATTGGGTTATCCGCTTATCACGATACCTACGAATATCCCTTCTATTTCCAGGAAGGAGATAAGAAAATCATGGGCACTAACCTGTACGGCTATATTCCCGGTAAGCTGAATACAGTGATTGTTATTTCTGCGCATTATGATCATCTCGGTATTACCTCCAAAACGAATGGGGCGGACACTGTGTATAACGGCGCAGACGACAACGCTTCCGGCATAGGCGGATTACTGGCAATGGCTGCTTATTTTAAAACGCACCCGCCCCGTTATACCCTTATTTTCGCCGCTTTTGATGGAGAGGAGGAAGGACTCCAGGGTGCTAAAGCCTTTGTAGCACAGGCCCCGGTGCCGCTTACACAAATCCGGCAGAATATTAACATGGATATGATTGCCCATAACGACAAAAATGAACTGTATGTATGTGGCACATTCCAGTTTCCGGATCTGAAGAAGTATACCGATGATGTGGCTGCGCGCAGCAGCGTGAAACTGATAGCAGGTCATGATAAACCGGAAAGCGGTACAGACGACTGGACGAAACAGAGCGATCAGTATGAATTCTTTAAACAAAAGATCCCGTTCCTGTACTTTGGCGTGGAAGATCACCCGGATTACCATCATCTCTCTGATGAATATTCCCGCATTAATCATTCTTTCTATTACAGGGCAGTACAGGCGGTGCTGGAAGTGGTGAAGAAGCTGGACAGCGATATGCCGGAGAACAAATACAGCGGCGCTAAAACGATGTAAAAATAAAGGCCGGTAGTTCCGCAAAAGAAACTACCGGCAGTAAATATTATTGGTGGATGGTTTGTATCATCCCTTTAAATTTAGTGGATTCCAGCCTGTTGGCGGGTGTTACAGCCAGCCTGTTTCCGTTTAATTTTGCCGCGCGTCCCAGTGAGCCGGCGTCAACTCCCATATCAATGAGTGCCGCACGTAATAACGGATCGCTGAAGGCGCCCCAGTCGAGCGAGAAATCATCCTCTGCTTTTATATCTGCCGGAAGGCCACTAAAATAATCACCTTCGTTAGCTGAGTTTTTTGTCTGGAAGTTAACAGCGTACATATCATATTTACCAAAAGAGATATTAATGAAACCAACAGGTTTGCCATAAGTGTTGCTTCCTACCAGCTTGGTGGTCATTACCGGTTTCAGCACATTGTACAGCAGTTCACTGGCAGATACGGTATTACGTGTACCCAGGAATGTAACTTTGTTTAAGGCAAGTGCGCCGCTTTTCTGGAACTTCGCTGTTTTATAGGTAGTGGCTTCGCTGTAGAAGATATCCGACCAGTTTACGCTGGGATAATAAGGCACGGCCTTCATGTATTTGAAGTAGGGGCCGTAATTATTAGTATTCACGTTGTTATTGAAATACTGGGAATACATGGTGGTGTTGCTTTTGGCCGCAGGCACCAGGATATTGGCAAGATATTCCGCCGTTTCAATCAGCCCACCGCCGTTATATCGCAGATCAATAACCACCTGCTTTACTCCTGCCTTTGTATAAGCGTCAAAAATTGAGTCTATCTGCGCTTTTACGTCAGATAATGCTACGAAGTTATTAAAAACAAAGTAGCCGATTTTATTGCCGTTAAAGTCATATAAGTGAGAATAAAGAATAGGATTCAACTTATAATCTACACGGCTTAAATTAAACTGCTGGGTAGTGTTGTCTGGTTTACGGAAACCCCAGGAGGCACTGGCACTGCCGAAGGCAGTATTCAGCATATTATCCGTAGTACCGTCGTTTACCCTGAAGCGGGTGACCCCATTTACGTCAATTAACTGCCAGCCCCTTTTAATACCGGCTTTACCGGCCGGAGAGCCGGGGTATACATACACCACAAACAAGGTGGAGTCCGTTTGATAGCCTACTTCAAAGCCCATATCGCCCGCAATCCCTTCCTGTAGGGCCCTGGAAGTGCCGCCATTGTCTACAAAGCTGTACCTGTCGAGGTTATTGCCGGAAGCGTCTTTTTTATAGGTTCTCAATGCGTTAAACAGCACGATCGGATTTGCATATTGATTGGGTTTGAACGTTGCCGAGTCGGGCAAAACGTCGTTCCAGAGGTATATATCTTTCGCGATGAAAAAGACGCTGTCGTTGACGGAGCCGGTTACGCCATCACCTCCGCGGTTTCGCGGGGTATTACTATCCTTTTTATTACAGGCAGACATCAAAAAAATGAGCACTAAGCCAGTGAGTAATGAGTGGTAAAAGTTATTTGGTTGCATAGATCCTTTTTTATGCTGCATAACCGCTATGAATAAACGTTAAAACGGGTTGTTATTGTATGGGTCTGAAGTTAATGCCTTCAATACCCAGTTCTTCCGGAAGCACGCCGTTGTTTTTCAGGCCCACATTTACTTTATCCCGCCAGCGGATCTGTTCTGCAGCATTCAGTCCGTGATGGGTTTCCTGGTCGAAACGGTACTGGAGGCGGTTCATCTCCCGGAAAGACTGAAGGTACTGATATTGTATGATACTATCGTAGTCGTCGCGGTTCAATGCGGTTTGGCGGAGCTTCTGTTTAAACCGTTCTACCACCAGGCGGGTAATATCGAAATGAAGTTGTTCATGTGCCAGGGCATAGCTGTTCCTTGCTTCCGGCCTTACCCACGACGCGCTTTTTATAAAGAACACCTGAAGGTTTAGCGTGATCCGGAGGGTATCATTTACGAGGTTGCTGTTGCCCTCATAGGCAAAGCTGGTGTAGGAAACTGCAGCACTGGGGCCGTTAGGCGAAGGCTTTGCCTGAAAATCCTCCCATTGCAGTTTTCTTTCGAAATCATAATAAATAGTATCGGATCCGGGCGGTGCGGGCGTTTGTTTTTCTTCGAAATTCAGCTGTATGACGGTATAATGCCGGCCCTCCGGGCGTGGATTTTTATGTCCGGTGAACAATAGCAAAAAGCTCAGTATGGTAGCAGCAGACAGCATTATCGGTTAGAAGGTAATAAAATTAAGGGAATGGCCGGCTATCTGTTTCATGACGGAAAAATTTGGCGATTCTATAACATTTGAATACCGCTGTTTTAACAATCAATTCCTGCTGAAACGGTCTTTTTTCCGTAATTTACTAGCGACCAAAACAATCGCACTATGTACGGCGGTGGATATATTTTCGACGAACCCAACAGAAATCAGTTGCGGGAAGAACAGCAGCATGATGAGCCGGAAAAGCTCGCTGCTTTTGAGGAACGTATTGCCAGAGGGGAAAAGATAGAACCCGGCGACTGGATGCCGGTGGAATACCGGAGGCAGTTAATACGCCTTATTGAACAACACGCTCACTCAGAAATTATCGGGGCATTACCGGAAGGCACCTGGATTACGAGGGCGCCGGGCTTCAAGCGCAAACTGGCGCTAATCGCCAAAGTGCAGGATGAAATAGGGCACGGGCAGTTACTGTACAATGCGGCCGAAACACTCGGCAAATCAAGGGAAGCCATGATTAATGACCTGCTCAGCGGTAAATCCAAGTACTCCAACGTATTTAATTATCCGGCCGAGACCTGGGCAGATGTGGCTGTTATCGGATTTCTGATTGATGCCGCAGCCATTGTAAACCAGGTTGCCAATGCCAAGGGTTCGTATGGTCCCTATTGCAGGGCATTGGAGCGTATTTGTTACGAAGAAAGCTTCCATCTCAAACAGGGCCATGACGCGTTTATTGAACTGGCAACGGGTACGCCGGCGCAGAAGGAAATGCTGCAGGATGCCCTTAACCGCTGGTGGCAGCCTATTATGCATTTCTTTGGCCCTCCGGACAAAAGTTCCAGTCATAGTGAAAAACTGATGCAATGGAAAGTGAAAATGGCGAGTAATGATGATATGCGGAATCAATTCCTGGAGTCCTATGTACCTAAGATCTGGGAGTTGGGGCTCACCCTGCCGGATCCGGCGCTGCGCAAAAATGTGGAGACAGGCCGTTGGCAATATACGGACCCCGACTGGGATGAGTTTTTCCGGGTGATTAACGGCGGCGGACCCTGTAATATGGAACGGCTGCAAGTGCGCAAGTGGGCAGAAGAAAAGGGCCGTTGGGTACGCAAAGCGCTCATGAAACCAACAGAAAAACGGGTATTGCCGGTGGCCTAGGATGTGCCGGCAGAAATAGCAGCATCAAACTTTATCATTAAAACTATTCAAATATTCATGTCGAACGATTCTTTAGATCCCCGTGTAAACAGGCTGAAACTGGGCCAGGCCGGGGAAGTAGTGAAAGTGGAGGAGGGAGAGAACTGGAACATATACGAGGTATTTCACCAGGAGAAGAGAGGCGCGCATCATGAGCACGTGGGCTGTGTACATGCGCCGGACCCGCAGCTGGCGCTGGTATTTGCGAAAGAGCAATTTGCCCGCCGGAAAAAATGTGTCAATCTCTGGGTCGTGAAAAGTGCAGACATCCTGGCCTTTGATGTGGAAGATGAAGATATGTTTGCCAACAATATGGAGAAAACCTACCGGGATGCCAGTGGCTTTAAAGTGATGGAGAAGATCAATAAATTCAAACAATCCAAATGAACAACGCAGCACTAACAGATCTGATTATAAAAATGGCAGACGATGAACTGATTCAGGGACATCGTAATTCTGAGTGGACGGGATTGGGACCTGTGATGGAAGAAGATATTGCTTTTTCTTCCATGGCGCAGGACAAAATAGGCCATGCATGGGCGTTGTATCGCATGCTTCATGAAGATCTCGGAGGAAAAGATCCGGATACATTTGCATTTCTCCGTCCGGAGAAAGAATTCAAGTCGTCGCACCTGGTAGAGATGCCTAATGGTGAATATGATTTCAGCCTGATGCGGCACTTTTTATTTGACCTGGCCGAATCAGTCCGTTATGAAAGTTTACAGGACAGCAGTTATGAACCTTTCCGGCTATTGAGCAAAAAAGTAAAGGGGGAGCTGAAATATCATACGCTGCATGCAAATGCATGGATTATGCAACTGAGCCGGGCGGGAGAAGAAAGCTACGACCGTATGCAGCAGGCGCTCGACCAAACGATTGCACTGGCGGCGGGAATTTTTGAACCCTCGCAGCTATATGAAGAGGCTTTGATTGTAGACAAGGTATATCCTGGTGAAACGGCGTTGTACCATCGCTGGCTGGATCGGATTTACCCGGTATTGGTAAAGGCCTCCCTGAACCTGCCGGAGATAAGTGCTATTGTTCCGGTGTATGGCGGCCGTCATGGACTTCATACGCCGCACCTGCAGCCTTTATTGAGAGAAATGAGTGAAGTGTTTAACCTGGATACGGAGGCCAGCTGGTAAATGATGTCTTCCAAAACAATTACGATAGCCGATGTATATGCAGCACTGGAAACGGTGATGGACCCGGAGATCCCGGTATTGAGCGTAGTGGATCTGGGAATGATCACCGGTGTGGATCTGAATGACTCGGCGGTGCATATTAAAATGATTCCCACTTTTGCGGCCTGCCCGGCGGTGAGTTATATCCGGCATAACATTAAAACAGTGCTGGAAAAAGAACTTGGTATAGCCGTTAGCGTTGAAGTGGACAAACAGGAGCACTGGCATAGCAACCGGATGACGCCTGCCGCCAAGGAAAAGCTGAAAACCTTTGGCATAGCCCCTCCCAAAGTATTGACGGGAGAGGTAAGCGCAGAACTTATGATGGAGGTTCCCTGCCCGCATTGCGGCAGCGAACAAACTTATTTACGTTCTCCTTTCGGCTCTACGTTGTGCCGTGCGATCCATTTTTGCAAGAACTGCGGCCAGGTGTTTGAGCAATTCAAACCACTGGAATAAGCCTTATTTCCATGTTCCCGCTATAAATACCTATTTTTACACGCATTATGAAGTAGCCATTGGCAATTTATACGATGAAAACATGAGAATAGGCTTGTATTTTGGGTCTTTTAATCCTATACACACGGGGCATTTGATCATTGCCAATTACGTAGCGCACAATACTGATCTTGATAAAGTATGGCTGGTGGTTTCGCCGCATAACCCGCTGAAACCACAGTCGGCCCTGCTGAATGAACATGATCGCTTTCACCTGGTGGAGCTGGCCATCAAAGACGAAGTGCGGCTGCGGGCCAGCAACATTGAGTTTTCGTTACCCCGGCCGTCCTATACAGTGGACACGCTCACGTATTTGCAGGAGAAATTTCCAACACAGGAATTTGCCATCATTATGGGAAGCGACAGCTTTCAGAATTTACCGCGCTGGAAAAATTACGAACAGATCGTGAAAAATTATCCGATCTATGTTTACCGCCGGCCGGGGCATGAAATAACAGACACCTTTGGCGCCCGGATCGAAATACTGGATGCGCCTATGCTGGACATCTCCGCTACAGATATCCGAAAATGGCTGAAAGAAGGAAAATCTGTCCGTTTTATGGTACCTGATAATGTGATTAATTATATCTCCGAAAATAATTATTACCGCTGATTACCTTGTTCCGGGCGTATCGCGGACATCTGTATCGGTGGCCGGTTTCTTCTGCGCGATATCCCTTCTTTTTATCACAAACTCATTTCCGTAAATATCCAGCAAAAGGATAAACATAGAGATGAGTAACGGGCCGAAAATCAGGCCGATGAAGCCAAACAGGCTAACGCCAATGATTACACCGAATATAGTAATGAGGGGATGGACGTCTGCAATTCTCTTTGCCAGCAACATCCGCGCAACGTTATCGGAGGTGCCCACCACGCCGAATCCGTACACCAGCACCGCTATGCCCTGCCAGGTGCTGCCGGAAGCCAGTAAATAAACTCCCAGTGGCACATACACAGCGGCGGCGCCTATCACCGGCAGCATTGCGGTAAAACAGGTGATCACAAACCAGAAAAAAGGCTGGGGGATTCCAAAAATTAAATAGCCGATCAGAGAAATGACACCCTGTACCACCGCAATGAGGGGGATACCTACGGCATTGGCAATTACCAAAGTGTTGAACTCTTTACCCAGTCTTTCCACATTTTTATCTTTCAGGGGAATATACTCATAGAGGTTCTCTTCCATTTTCCGGCCGTTTACCAGCATAAAATACAGCATGAAATACATCAGGGCAATGGTAGTAAGCGTATTGAAGGTAGCGCCCAGGAACCCGGGTAAAAAGGCGGTGATATTTTCCTGTATTTTCTGCAGCCGTTCTGCGGTGAGCAGGCCGAATCCCAGGCTATTTTCCAGCCGGGCATTGGTTTGTTTGAGGCTGTTGATGAGTTCTGTGGAGTGGTTGGCGGCATAAGCGGCTTTGGCCCCGAGCATGTTTATCAGCATGCCTATGGGCAGCAGGATCACCAGGAAGGAGAGTACCATCAGCAGTGCAGCGGCAAGATTTGTTCTCCACTTACGTTGTTCTACCAGTTTGAACATCCATTTCCTGCTGATTACATACAGGGTAACAGCTCCCAGGAAGCCGGGAAAAAAGGTGAACATCTCCATAAACAGGAGCACAGCAAGAAATAGGATCAGGAGTAAAAAGCCAATTTGTTTAAGGCGGTCGTTGTCAAGATAGCTCATAGTACATAATATCGTGTAATTATCCGGTATGTCAAAAAACAGACCGGCCGCACCGTTATACTTTTATAAACCCTAAACAAAATTACGGAGAGCTTGTTCTTATTTGGCGGAGGTTTAACACAGCTTTTTATTCAATTGTCATTTATGGAATAATGTTTGTTGCACCTCTGTTACCAAAAAAGAAAACCTAATTTATAACATCTTAAAAACCTTTAGTTATGAGTAACAGTTCCAAAGCCGTGGTTTCATTTATTGTAGGTGCAGCCGTGGGCGTTGCAGTAGGGTATTTCCTCAATTCCGATAAAAAAGATGAGCTGGTAGAAAAATTAAGAGATCAGTCTGAAAAGCTGAAAGAAAAATGGAGAAAGAAGAAAGATCAGTTCCAGGATGAGTTAGAGAATGAGTTGGCATAACCCCATTTGAATAAATTGATTTGCATGGAAGATAATTTCAGCAACTATTTTTCCCAAACGGGAAAAGTAGCCAGGGAATACCTGGAAACCAGACTGGACCTGATTAAGCTCCAGGCAGCAGGAAAGCTGTCAAAAGCGTTGGGATTGTTTTTCTCTCTTTTGATGGCTTTCCTGCTGTTCTTTTTTGTGATTGTGTTCCTGGGCATGGTAGTAGGCTTCTGGATCGGGGAAATGACCAATAGTTTTACCATTGGTTTCAGCTGTGCTGCAGGATTATTTATATTGTTATTCCTGGTTATTTTATTGTTCCGTAAGCAGCTGATACAGCGGCCACTGGCTAAATTGCTGATTACTGAACTGGTAGATGAAATTACGGACCAGGATGAGCATTCCAATCATATTCACAATCAGCGGGCAAAGGAACATCCGGAGCAACCTGTAGATCCGGGGTATGTTCCTGATGAAGAAGCCACTGAAAACACCATGAAAGGATAAACAATGATAAATGTTTACACATGAGTAAGAAAATAGACAGCTTCGAATCACTGGAGCTGGAAATTACCCGGCTAAAAATGAAGTCCAGGCAGTTGGAAAATGAAATGGGAAACAGGGTGGATTTTTTCAGGGACAACTATAAAAAGATGGCCCTGAATGCTGTTATCCCCGGTAGCGCAAAACATAGCGGTGCCCTGAACGTAGCCATGAATGTGGCTAAGATGGCCTGGGGAAGTGGTAAATTTAAGAATTTTGCTACCGGGGCATTAATGACAGCACTTGAGTTTATAGGTGTTCAACTAGGTATCAACCTGTTTAACAAGGTGACGAAGGGTCGTCGAAAAAAGAAAGAGACAGTGGCTGAATAAAGGAAATCGGTTTCGGCAGGTATCCCATTACAATTATATCCGCGTTATCTGCGTCGGATCCTTTAATAAATCCACCTGCGCCATTATCCAGCATAAATGATATGCGCAGGGAAACGGTAACAGTTTTCCCCGAAGGATCCGCTGCAAAGGTAGGGAGCTGTTCTAAAACACGTTTTACCTCATCGCCAAGTGCTTTATCCGGCGTTTCCAGCAACTCTATATTATTGATGACACCGTTGGGCTGAATTTTATATTGCAGCCTGACCACACCGGCCGTTTTGCTTTGCTGGCTTGCCCTCGGATAGCGGACATTTTTTGCAAACACCTTGCGGTATGCGTGCTCTCCACCTGGAAAGCGATTCAAAAAGGTGGAGTCGGTAGTAATCCCTTTAGTGGCTCCATTACCTTCTGCCAATGCAAGGTCCTGCAGGTGCCGGGGGCAATTCTTCATTGGAAAAGGACCTATTCCGCCTTCCTTCTCAGCACAATAAAAGAAATAAGGTGTAAACGGAACTTCCATTGTTTCCCGCATTGACCAGGTACCGGACACCAGTTTGAAATCAATTGCTGTGATTTCCCCGTTCTTATTACGTTTGAGGGTCGGGATGTTCAGCGTTATACCTTTTTTTTCCAATGCATCCTTCATCTCCGCGAAGTCCTTATCAGAAGTTAATGGCGTAACCACTCCATAGAGCCGGTCGTTTTCTGTGGCCAGGTATTTAGTGCCCGCGTCGTTTTTTGATGATGGAGAAGTGGCCGCCAGAAGGCCCGCTGCCAGTGCAAATACCGGCAGCAGCAGCAGGTACCGCCAGGTACGTAGCCGGGGTGATTGGGTTTTGTTGATCATGAGTATTCTGTTTTTAATGAACGATTTACTGAAATGATTCACGATGGTTACGCGGCTGCCGGCCAGGCCTATCTTCAGTAAACTGTACTGGTAGGCATCCGGGGCGTCGGTGGTTTGGATGACGGCTTCATCTGCCAGGAACTCCAGGTTCAGCTGCAGCGCTCTTTTACAACGCCATGCAAAGGGATTGATCCAGCAAATGCAGCAGTAGAGGGCTGATAGCAGCATATCAGCAGAGTGGTATTGCTGTACATGCGCTTCTTCATGTTTGAGAACATGTTGCAATTCCGTATGGGCATGGGCGTTAGGATCGAAGAAAATGGTTCTCAGAAAAGAGAAGGGCGCTGTTATTCCGGAAAGCTGTACATAACGTATGTTATTACGCATGTATACATTGCCTGCCCGCACCAGGCGGCGGATCTTTAAGAGCTGCAGTATGTGCAGCAACAGCAGGAAAGCAGCTATTGCTATGTATGCTGCTACCAATATGGTACCACCGTGTTGCATCAGCGGGTCCCACCAGTGGTGTTCCACTGCGACACCGGTTACCGGCGTAGATGCGTGCGCGTTATCACTAAAGTAAACGCTTACCGGTGTTGCGGCTTCTGTTGATTTTTGCGTCCATTGCCATGCAGGGAGGGGAAGCAGCGGCAATATCGCTGAGAATATGAAAGCGCTCAGCAGAACGATCCTGTTATACCGGTAAAATGTTTCTTTTTTAAAACAGCTGATATACAGGAGATAAAAAAGCGTCATTGCACAGGATGCTTGCAGAATATATATAAACAGGGTAGGCATACACGTTATTTTTTATCTTTTTCGATCATTTTTACCAGCGTCTTCATGTCTTCCGCACTGATTTTTTCTTCCTTAGCGAAATAAGCCAGCATATTGAGATAGGAGTTATCAAAGAAAGTGTTGAGTACCTTTTTCATAAAAGTGTCTTTATAACTTTCCTTTGCAATGGTGGGGTAATACTCGAAGGAGCCACCATATTCATGATGGGCGAGATACCCTTTATCTTCCAGTCGCTTCATGAGCGTAGCGATGGTGTTGTAATGCGGCTTCGGGTCGGGGAGCTGCTCGATGGCATCCTTTACAAATGCTTTTTCGAGATCCCACATTACCTGCATTAATTCTTCTTCTTTACGGGATAGCTTTTTCATAACACTAATCTATAACTATTTCTGTAGTTTAAAAACTATTTTTGTAGTATTAAACTATAAACGTAGTTAATGGATTGAATGTCAATGAGAAAAAAATTCTGCAGCAGGTGATTATCCCCAAACTTTGGTGCCTTCACTGCAGTTAGCGCAGATATCTATGTTTTTGCGGGTTTCGAGGATTTGGCTACGGAAACGGATATACTCTTTATTATGCCACAGTGTTTTGAAGGATTCTTTTTTCAGATCGCCCAGCCTGTGCTGTGCATCTTTGTCGAAGCAGCAGGGTACTACCAGGCCATCCCAGGTAACCACCGGGGAATGCCACAGGCGCCAGCAATGATTGCTTAGCTTGTTTTTTATGGCGTAGGTACCATCTTCGTTGCGATGGTAGCGGGAGTATTTATCGATGGTAGGAATTAAGCGGTTGCCTTCTTCATAATCATATACCTGCGCAGTTTTAAACCGCACCTGGTCTACGCCTATTTCCTTGGCCAGCCGTTTAATATCTTCTATCTGGTGTTCATTGGGTTTTACTACAAGGAACTGGAAAAAGACAAAAGGCTTGGATGAATTCAGCTCTTTTTTCCATTTTACGATGTTTTTTGCACCCTGGATCACTTTATCCAGGTGGCCGCCTACCCGGTACTGCGTATATACGTCCTGGGTAGTACCATCGATAGAGATGATGAGCCTGTCCAGTCCACTTTCCACTGTTTTCTTCGCATTGACGTCTGTGAGGTAGTGGGCGTTGGTGGAGGTAGCGGTGTAAATTCCTTTATCGGCCGCATATCTCACCATGTCCAGGAAACCGGGATTGAGATAAGGTTCTCCCTGGAAGTAAAAGATCAGGTATAGCAGTTCTTTGGAAATTTCATCGATCGTTTTCCTGAAAAAGTCCTGTTCCAGCATGCCGGTAGGGCGGGTAAAGGCCCTGAGCCCGCTGGGGCATTCGGGGCAACGGAGGTTGCAGGACGTAGTAGGTTCAAAAGATATAGAAATAGGATAGCCCCACTGAACCGGTTTGTTGGTCCACTTGCTCATGAAATAGCTTCCAAGTACTTTGCCGGCATTTAAACCGCGGCGCAGTGTAAACTTTGAAAACAAATTAAGGGTATCCTTCAGGTTAAAATCGGGCATAAAAAATCACTTGACCGCTGTAAAAGTAGCTTCTTTAAACAAATTATAACCTATACTTGCTGTAAAAAATAGGACTGCCGGCATTTATTACAGCATCCTTACCCAATTACCCTGCAACTAACAGAAGCAAAAGTGAAAAGCATCCGGATCCGATTATTATTAATATTACTGGTAGTACTGGCCGCAGTGGCTTATTTATGGTGGCGCCAGCGGGAAAAGCAAGTGAAATTTGTACGCTATGAAGAGTTTGGAATTGACATGCCGGTGAATTATAAGATACATGGGATAGATGTTTCTAAATTTCAGAAAGACATCAACTGGGCGGCAGTAAAACAAATGCAGGTAGATAAAATTCGTATATCCTTTGCCTTTATAAAAGCCACGGAAGGTATTACACGGCAGGACGCCGCCTTCAGGATAAATTGGGACAAGGCGGGTAAGGCTGGTTTAATCCGGGGCGCCTACCACTTCTTTTATGCTACCCGTGACCCGTTGAAGCAAGCCATTAACTTCCACAATGTGGCCGACCTGCAGTCAGGGGATCTTCCGCCGGTACTGGATATCGAAACCAGCAACAACCAGCCTGCCGCCGTTATCCGCAGCACGGCGAAAATCTGGCTGGAGGAAATGGAAAAGGTATACAAGGTAAAACCCATCATCTACACTAACATTCATTTTTACGAAACCTATCTTGGCAGCGAATTTGACCGCTATCCTTTGTGGATCGCGCATTACTATCAGAAGGAGCGGCCGCGTTCCGACAAGGCCTGGTTGTTTTGGCAGCACAGCGACATCGGCCGGGTAAACGGCATCCGGACCACTGTGGATTTTAATGTATTTAAGGGCGACAGTACAGACCTTGCCAAACTGTGCATACCTTAGTAGTGCTGATATAAAAGATTATGGAAGAAGAACAGGAAAAACCGGCGCCGGATCCCAATAAGATGGATTATGAGTTGTTTCATTTCCTCATAAAAATAATGCGGACCATCTTTATTGGCTTTTTCTGGTTGATGATCAATGTATTCCTCGGGTTGTACCTCGGATTTGCTGTGCCGGAGGAGTCTACTCCTGGCAGGATGATCTTCTTCTACAGCTGGTTTGGCGTTTCCATGGCAGCCTATCTTTACTTTGTATGGCGTATGTGGCGCAAAAAGATGAGCGCCCCCTGATTAGTTGGCAACAGACCTCCTGCCCAATTCCATTGTCCAGTCGTTGTTATAGCGGCCAATGCCGATCTCTTTAAAATTAGCATCCATCATATTGTGACAATGTTTCGGACTGTTTAGCCAGCCAAGTATCACGGCTTGTTCGTTCAGGCTGCCGGTAGCTATATTTTCTCCATAATAGGTCCATTTGTATCCGGCTGCATCCAGGCGGGAACCAGGTGTGGAACCATTGAGCCCGGTATGGTCGAAATATTTATTCAGTACCATGTCTTTGCTGTGGTCATAAGCCGCTCTTTCCAACAGGCCATTCCAGGTAAGGGCGCCTACAGGAGGCATCGATTCAGTACCGCAGTTACAGCCACGGTTGCGTAATCCGTTTACCAGCAGTAAGAGGGCGTTGCGGTCCACTTTGTTTTCGGGCACCACCGACGTATCTGCAGGAGGTGTTTTTTCCGGCGTATCCAGTGTCAGGTCAGTCTTTTTAGTACAACTGCAATAAATAACAACAGCCATCAGAGCGGTGGCAACGCGCATAATTTTCCCGGGCATAACCAGTAATTAGTTATAGTAAATAGATACCGGGTTCTAAACAGGACTTGGATTAAAACTAAAAAATTGGCTTTAGGCAGGAACTTGATTAAAACTACTCGTGGCTGATCAGAGGTTACGGGTTAAAACTTGTTTGAGGCATCGAAGATAGTGTGTAGATATGAGATAATGATCATAGTTTTTGTAAATCTAATGTTAATCAGAACTGCAATATTTCCGCAGCCGGTGTGTTGTTATTCTTTCTCACTGTGCATCAGGGTTTTGTGGAACTGATGCCCCGGACACCCTTCGCCAGCTCGTCAAAATGGCCTGTTTTGAGGGTGGAATAGTGTTTGTGATTCCCATGGTGTATCTCCCATATTTTCATCTTCAAAAAAAGAGATTATGAAAAAGAAGGAAACAGATCATACCGGTGAGTATCATGACAGGAAGAAGAAACCGGTAGACATATTAGACCAGGATAAAGGCACTACTAACCGTAATCCCTTACATGGCGATTTGTCTGATAAACCTGAAAAGGAGAACAAAGCGGTGAGGGATAGTGAAGCCAGTAAGAAATCAAAGCATTGAACATTTTACCATATCAGATGAAAACTTTTAAACTTTACTTCTAAAGAAAAAGAAGTCCAGAACTTCTTTAATGTTGTGGTGTATAGCGGCCATCCTATTCCTGGGATGGTTTTTTTTAGCTGCTATGGTCAGCAATAATTTTCCATTGTCCTTTTATTTTTTGTAAGATGAGGCTGAAGTGGCCCTGTAAGTCGCCTATAGTCCTTTCCAGGTGCCATTTCCCGATTAAGAGGTAGGTATCGGAAGCCAGGGGCTTGAATTCCAGCAATTTGAAATCCAGTTTGCCCATTGCCGCGGCGTCCGGATATGTTTTTTTATAGCGGTCCAGCGTGGCCTGCCACCCATAGGTAACCCCGTTTTTACCGATGAACAGCAGGGAATCGGAATGCCAGTAAGTAGTCATGAAGCCGTCGATATCTCCTTTATTCCAGGCGGCCGTTTGCGAGGCTATGAGTGCAGCAATCTGTTGCTGATCGGCGGGCAGGGCTTTCTGCGCGTGAGCGGGCATTCCGGCTAAAACCCCCAACAGGGTAAGGAACAGTATAAAACGCATGGTGAATTTTTAGCAAAAGATAAACAGTTTTTCCGATGTAACGCAATGCCTATTATAGTAACTTTGCAGCACTATTGAAAAAGCACTCATTCAAATTATATTTTAAAATCAACAGTTTATGCCCGGATATGAACTATTTGGAGCCGAGGAAAGGAAAGAAGTAAACGACGTACTGGAAACAGGAATAATGATGCGTTACGGATTCGACGGTCCGCGTAAAGGCATCTGGAAAGCAAAGGAGCTGGAACAGGCTATTTGCGATAAACTGAATGTACAGTATACCCAGCTTGCCTCCAGTGGTACGGCCGCGTTAACCACCGCTATGGCTGCCCTGGGATTGGGCGCGGGCGATGAAATCATTATGCCCACCTTTACTTTTGTGGCCAGCTTTGAATCGGTATTTTCCGTAGGCGCCACACCGGTACTGGTAGATGTGGACGATACCCTGACCCTGGACCCCAAAGCGGTGGAAGCAGCTATTACTCCCCGTACAAAGGCAGTAATGCCGGTGCATATGTGCGGCGCAATGGCCGATCTGGATGCGTTACAGGCCATTTGTAAAAAGCATAACCTGTTCCTGCTGGAAGATGCCTGCCAGAGCTTTGGCGCTTCCTATAAAGGAAAAGCACTGGGTTCCATTGGCGATGCCGGTACGTTTTCTTTTGATTTCGTAAAAACGATCACCTGTGCAGAAGGGGGCGCCATCATTACCAATAATAAAGACATTTATACTAAATGTGACGGGTATACGGACCATGGTCATGATCACCTCGGGGTAGACCGTGGCGCTGACCTTCATCCATTTATCGGTTACAATTACCGTATTTCCGAATTGCATGCTGCAGTGGGACTGGCGCAGATCCGCAAGCTGGATACGTTCCTGGAAATACAGCGTAAGACCAAGAAAATATTCAAGGATGCACTGGCCACTGTGCCGGGTGTAACCTTCCGCCGGTTGCCGGATGAAGCCGGCGACAGTGCTACCTTCCTGTCGTTTTTCCTGCCGGAAACAGCCCAGGCAGCAAAAGCAGCTGCTGCAATGAAAGCCGCCGGACTGGCCGCTTTCCATTATTATGACAACAACTGGCATTACATCCGCCAGTGGCAGCATTTTAAAGAAGGGCATGTATTAACTCCCTTTGCAAAAGAACTGAAACAGGCAATGGAGGTTTACAAAACCAAAGAATTCCCTGCTTCAGATGATATCATCGGAAGAAACATTTCCACCCCGATTAACCTGGGCTGGAGCGAAGAAGAGATCCGGGAAAGAGCAGAGAAACTGGTGAAGGCAGTTAAAAGCGCATTATAATTGATCTGGTGAAGGCGCCGGGCAGCAATGTATATTTGTTGCCTGCGCCTTTGCAGTTAAAACCATACTACATGAGAAAAATAGCGTTGATACCTGCCCGTTATGGGGCGTCCCGTTTCCCAGGTAAAATGATGGCTAAGCTGGGGGATAAAACAGTGATACTCAGAACCTATGAATCTGCAGTAAACACCGGTGTTTTCGACGATGTAATGGTGGTGACAGACAGTGATCTTATCTATAATGAAATTGTAAGTAACGGCGGCAAGGCCGTTATGAGCAAAAAAGAGCATGAATGCGGTACCGATCGTATAGCTGAAGCCGTTGTAGATATGGAAGTGGATATTGTAGTGAATGTGCAGGGCGACGAGCCATTTACACAGAAAGAGCCGCTGGAAAAGTTGTTGAAGGTATTTGAAGGGGAAGAAGGAAAGAAAGTACAGGTGGCTTCGCTGATGCAGGAACTGAAAGATCCCGCATCCATAGAAGATCCTAATTACGTGAAGGTGGCGGTAGATAAGAACTTTAACGCATTATTCTTCTCCCGCTCCGTTATTCCCTATCCGCGGAATAAAGAGATCAGAAGCATTTACTACGAGCATATCGGTATTTATGCCTTCCGTAAACAAACCCTGCTGGATTTCACCCAGCTGGCGATGACGCCACTGGAGGCGGCCGAAAAAATTGAATGTTTGCGTTACCTGGAGAATGGCATTCCTATGAAAATGGTAGTGACTTCTTATATGGGCGTGGAAATAGATACGCCGGAAGACCTGGAAAAGGCAGCAAAACTTTTATAATACCTAACTAACACGGATATATGAAATTCAGGAATTTTAAAATGGTGGACTATGTAGTTTACGGCAGCGGATGTTTTGATCAGCTGGGCGAAATACTGGCCCCCAGGCGCATAGGCGATGCTCCCATGATATTCTTCGTGGATGAGTACTTCCAGGATAAGAATGATTTTTTGGCCCGTCTTCCGCTGGAAGGCAAGGACAAAATTGTGGTGATTGATGTGACCGATGAGCCCAAAACAAAAACAGTTGATAAGATCCGTGATGAGCTCAAAGCGGAATTCGGTACGGTATCCGGGATCATTGGTATTGGAGGCGGCTCTGTAATGGATATGGCCAAAGCGGTATCCCTGATGATGACCAATCCGGGTTCTTCTGCTGATTACCAGGGATGGGATCTTGTGAAAGTAGCCGGTGTATATAAAGTGGGTATTCCTACTATTTCCGGTACCGGAGCGGAAGTGAGCCGTACCTGTGTGTTAACGGGACCAACCCGTAAGCTGGGTATGAATTCTGACTTCACGCCGTTTGACCAGATTGTGCTGGACCCTGCGCTGACCAGCACCGTGGAGGCAAACCAGCGTTTTTATACTGCGATGGATTGCTTTATTCACTGTGTGGAATCGCTGGAAGGTACTTACCTGAATGCGTTCAGTAAATCATACGGTGAAAAGGCACAGGAGCTGTGTGAGGAAATTTTCCTGCAAAAGGATGAATGGGATGACGATGCCGACGAGAAACTCATGATGGCCTCCTATGCGGGGGGGATGAGTATTGCTTATTCCCAGGTTGGTGTGGCGCATGCCGTGAGTTATGGCTTAGCCTACCTGTTGGGTACCAAGCACGGTATTGGTAACTGTATTGTGTTTGATAAGCTGGAAGAATTCTATCCTGAAGGAGTGATAAAGTTCAAGCAGATGGTGAAAAAGCATAAGATTGATATTCCGCAGGGAATCACCAAAGGCTTGACAGATGAGCAGTTTGAAACCATGATCAATGTATCGCTGGGTATGGCCCCATTGTGGGAAAACGCGCTGGGTAAAGACTGGCAGCAGCTGATGACCCGCGAAAGACTGCGTAAGCTGTACGAACGTTTATAACAGGGTTTATAACATTGAAAGCAGGAACGGGCGGATCATTTCCGGTTGTTCCTGCTTTTTTAATGATGTTTGAAGAAGTTATCTGTTCACCGCAACGCAGATTCAGTGCGTAGTAATAAGTTATTTTGCTTTCAGAGGAAATTATCATGATCATACTAATAGTCATTTCGGGAATTGCGATACTGGTGCTTGGCTATCTTTTATTCGCGGCTAAACAGCAGCGGCGGGTGCAGGAAGCAGTGCTGGCGCAGCAGCAGCAGGCCTGGCAAGCCAGCCAGGCGGCCCTGCAGGAAAAATATAACCTGCTGGAGGCCCGGCAGGAGTACCTGCAGAATATGCTGGATGATAAAGGGATGTTAGTAAAAGAGAAGCAGGAACAACTGGAACGGTTAAACGAAGAGTTTTCGGTGCTGATGTCGGAGCAGGGCCGTATCATAGAGCAGAATAAATATCTCCAGCTGCAGTTGAGCGGGGAAAAGGAGCGGCTGCAACAGGTACAGCAGGATTTTAAAATCCAGTTTGAGAATATAGCGCAGCAGCTGTTGCACCGTATTTCCGGTACGTTCATGGAGCAGAACAAAGTGAAAATGGACGACGTACTAAAGCCGCTGGCAGAGAAAATTGATAACTTCCGCAGTAGTGTGCAGCAATCGCTGGTAGCAGAAACGGCGCAGCGCACCGAATTGAAGAATGAGTTGCAGCGGCTGTTACTGCTCAATCAAACATTGTCCAAGGAGGCGAATAACTTAACGAACGCTCTGAAGGCAGACACTAAAAAACAGGGAAATTGGGGGGAAATGATCCTGGAAAGGGTATTGGAGGCTTCCGGATTGGAAAAGGGAGTGCATTATTTTACCCAGGATGCGCAGCGTGACGAAACAGGGCAACTGAGGAAACCCGACCTGGTATTGCAATTGCCTGAAAACAGGCAACTGGTGATCGATTCCAAAGTATCGCTGAAGGCATATGAACAATATTGCAGTGCCATCAACGAAGAAGAAAAAAAGCATGCCCTCAGGATGCACCTGCAATCGGTGAAGAACCATGTAACGGAACTTAGCGCCAAAGCGTATCATACGCTATACAAGAACACCACCGACTTTGTGATGTTGTTTATTCCTATTGAGCCGGCTTATGCCCTGGCCATTATGCAGGTGGAGGAGGACTTGTATGATTTCGCTTTCCGTAAAAGAATCATACTGGTGAGCGTGCCGTCTTTACTGGCCACTTTACGCGTGATTGATAATATGTGGCGGCTGGATAAACAAAATAAGAATGCGGAGGAAATTGTGCGACAGGGAAGCGCCTTGTATGATAAGTTTGTAGGCTTTGCAGAAGATATGGGCCTGATCGGGGAACACCTGAAACGTAGCCAGAATGTTTATGAAAGCGCTATGAATAAGCTTTCCACCGGGAATGGCAATCTCGTAGGCCGCGCCGAAAGAATGCGGAAACTGGGGCTTGATAATAAGAAGGTGCTGCCAAAAGATTTGATGTCAGATCCGGCAGCAGACTTGTCATTGCCTGAGGAAGAAGAGCAGATTACCGTAATTCCTGCAACCGGGATTGCCGATGCAGATGTTAAGGAATAGCGTCTGCAGCCCTCCGTGGCTTATAAATGAAACTGAGATATAAAGTAGCCATTAGCGTAATGCCGGCAAATATATAGAACGTAACAGGGAAATTAGTCGCGTGATTATTATAGATGAAGGCTGAAAAGTAAGCCCCGAGGCCAATACCGGCTTCCATAGCAATATACATGCTGGCAAGCGCGCGCCCGCGGTGTTCCGGCCGGCCAAGATCTACCGTCCAGGCGGTAACGGCAGGGGAGTTCAGCCCCACGGAAATTCCATATACCACCGCTGAGGAAAGCAGTAACATGCTATTGTGCGCCAGTGCCATCATCAGCATGGAACCAGCCATCATCAGCGCTGAAATCTTTAAAACAGGTACGCGGCCAAACTGATCTGATACCCTGCCCGCCAATAGCCGGATCCCGATAGAGCTCACCGTAAAGAAAGTAAAGAAAAGACCCTTATTGCTTATCCCCAGGTAAGCGCTGAAATCCGGGATGATAGTGAGAATAGCGCCATAACTGAAATAAGTAAGGAAAGTGATGATCACCGGCGACCAAACCAATGGTTCAAAAACCTCACTGCCGGAGATCCTTAACAGGGAAAACCGGAACGGCTGTTTATTGGTAAGGGTTTCTTTCATGCCTATGAGAATAACTACAGACAACAACGCAAACACCGCAGACAACTGGAACATGATGTTAATATTCCATCGTACTGCCACGTATCCGCCAATAGCCGGCCCCATAGCCATACCGATAGTACTGAATAACCCTACCATACCCATAGCCTCACCACGCCGCGTAACCGGCACCATATCGGATACGTAGGCAGAAGTGCCCGTAGGCTTAAACCCCGTAGAAAACCCGTGGAAGAACCGCAGTAACAGGAATGCGCCTACAGTACTGATTAAAGGATAAATCAGGCTGCACACTACACATACCAGCGACCCGAAAATCATAACTGGTACACGTCCTATTGTATCCGTAAGCTTACCGCTGAATGGCCTCGACAGCCCCGCCATTAAGGTGAACAGGCCAATAATATATCCTTTGTAATCCGCGCCACCCATCCGGGTAAGATAGGCCGGCAGCTCAGGGATCATCATATTGAAGCTGGCAGAAAAGAGCGCATTGCTAAGACAAAGTAGTATAAAATGCAGTGTGTAGATGCTTTCCTTCGACTGATACATGTACACAAAATTAGGAACTATGGTACAATTTTAGCAAAGTAATTGCCACCCCCGGCGATCTCATGAACAAAAATCAGCAGTAGCCTGTTTATATTAACCGGTTGTTAAATTATGATAATCATCATAGCCCGGTAACCAGGGAAATATTAAATTTATAGTAACCAAAAAAACGCAATGATATGAAAGCAAACATTGGTGTTTCAGCAGAAAACACAAAACAAATAGCATTAGAATTGAATAAAGTCCTGGCCGATGAATTACTGATTTATGCTAAAACACGCAATTCTCACTGGAATATCGAAGGAAGTAATTTCATGGAAATGCATAAGTTCTATGAAGCACAATATGAAGAGCTGCAGGACTTTGGCGATGAAGTAGCAGAATACATCCGTTCATTGGGACATTATGCAGAAGGCCGCTATGCAGATGTATTGAAACTGACCAACCTGCTGGAGTCGGAGTATTCCAACGATCAGAAAAAACAACTAAAGGAATTACTGGATGATCATGAAACCATTATCCGTAACCTGCGCAGGCTTATCGATGAATTCGATGAGAAATATAAAGATAAAGGAGCCGCAGATTTTGCCACACAAATGCTGCAAAAGCACATGAAGCTGGCCTGGATGATCCGCGCATACCTCAGCTAAACAGATCACTTGAAGTAACTGACGTGCTGGTGGCAGTAAATAACTGCAGCCGGCACGTTTTTAGTTTTCAGTAATTGGCTACATTTGTTGGTGTTCCCCTTCAACCCAAAAATTAAAACAATGGATAATACCACGAAAGACCTCCGCCTGGCAGTGCTGATAGACGCTGACAACATCCCGTATCATAATATTAAAGGGATGCTGGAAGAGATAGCCAAGTATGGTAATCCTACCTTTAAAAGAATTTACGGCGACTGGACAAAACCCACGGTGGTAGGATGGAAAGGGGTGCTCCTGGACTATGCGATCACTCCCATTCAGCAATACAGTTATACCTCCGGTAAAAATGCGACCGATTCCGCTATGATCATTGATGCGATGGATATACTGTATACCGGCAGGGTGGATGGCTTTTGCCTCGTATCCAGCGACAGCGACTTTACCCGGTTGGCTACCCGCTTGCGGGAGGCCGGAATGATTGTATACGGTATGGGAGAACAAAAAACACCCAGCGCCTTCAGGGCCGCGTGCGACAAATTTATTTACCTGGAAATTTTACAGGTAAGAGAAAAGAAAACAGATACAGAGAAAACCACAAAAACCACTAAAGATAAACGGAACAGCATCAGTAAAGCAGATAAGCAGCTGGTATCTTTAATATCCACCAGTATCAATGATATTGCAGACGAAGACGGATGGGCCTACCTGGGCGAACTAGGGAACCTGTTGCTGAAGAAACAACCGGATTTTGACTCCCGTAACTTTGGATTCAATAAACTGGTGCAATTGCTAAAAAGTTTTCCGGACTTTGAAATAGACATCAGGGAAAGTGGAAAGAAAACCGGGAAACTGGTATATGTAAGAACTGTATAATCCTATGGCACATAGAAAGATCAGCATCATTCAAGGTGATATCACGAAAGTAAAGGCAAATGCCATTGTTAATGCGGCCAACTCTTCGCTTTTAGGCGGAGGCGGTGTAGACGGCGCTATTCATCGTGCAGGTGGACCGGAAATACTCAATGATTGCAGGGCTATTGTTGCCCGGCAGGGAGGATGCAAAACCGGAGAAGCAGTAATCACTACTGCCGGCCGTTTACCGGCAAAACATGTTATACATACCGTAGGACCTGTTTGGAACAATGGTACCCGGGAAGAAGATATCCTGCTGGCCAATTGCTACCGGCATTCACTGGAGCTGGCGGCCCGGCATCACTTGAAAAGTATTGCGTTCCCCAATATCAGTACCGGCATTTACCATTTCCCTAAAGATCTTGCCGCGAAAATAGCCATGGATACCATCGTGAAGTACCTGGAGAAAAACACGGAAATAGAAGAAGTGATCCTCGTGTGTTTTGATGAAGAGAATTTACGTTACACAAGGCACTATTATAATCAATATATACCTCCCGAAGAATAATACGCTAAACATAGAAGGGGCCATCTCATTGAGATGGCCCCTTTTTATAATGCGATGTGAAAAACTATTGCAATTAGATCTTTGCGTACTTAACCCATGCGTAGATAAACATGGCAGCAAAAACGATAATGGCCACAGGAGCCAGGAAGCCTCCGATACTATCGCCAACTTTATAGAAGTTGGTGGTGTGTACTACTGTTAAAAGATTCATCAACATTGTATAATGATTTTATATTATTCCGGATGCAAATTAAAACTTTCAATGCATATTCCCAATCATACGGTCGGTTACCAGCTGGTTAATTGCTGAATGTACTTGTCCAGCCTTGCTTTGGCGAGAAAATTTTTTTCCAGCGGGCCGGCAAAAGGCACAGGGGTATCCAGGCTGGCGCACCGCATCACCGGTGCATCCAGGAGAGGAAAGCAGTGTTCGGCGATCCAGGCGCTGATTTCCGCGCCGAAGCCACCTGTCAGCGTGTCTTCATGCAGGATCAGCACTTTACCCGTTGCGGCCACTACTTCCCGGATAGCGGCATAATCCAGTGGGAGCAGGGTACGCAGGTCCAATATAGCGATCGAAAGCGCCGGGTGCTGTTGGGCATACTCCAATGCCCAGTGCACGCCACTGCCCCAGGTAATGATGCTGATATCTTCTCCGGGCCTTACCAGCGCGGCTTTTCCTATTTCAATGGTGTAATAATTATCAGGTACTGGCCCACTGATGCTGCGGTACAGTGCCTTATGCTCAAAGTACAGAACCGGGTTGGGATCGGCGAAAGCTGCGGTCAGCAAGCCTTTTGCATCTGCCGGGTTGGAAGGGTATACCACTTTCAGGCCGGGTACATGGGTAAACCACGCTTCATTGGTTTGTGAATGGAAGGGACCGGCGCCAACACCGCCACCGGCAGGCATCCTGATCACTACATCGGCTGCCTGGCCCCAGCGGTAATGTATTTTGGCGAGGTTATTCACAATCTGGTTAAAGCCACAGGTCACAAAATCGGCAAACTGCATTTCCACCATGCTCTTGAATCCCCCGATAGACAGGCCCAGCGCAGCGCCGATTATCGCGCTTTCGCAGAGGGGAGTATTCCGCACCCTGTTTGTGCCGAACCGCTCCAGGAAGCCTTCCGTGATTTTAAAAGCGCCGCCGTAAGCTGCAATGTCCTGCCCCATCAGGATCAGCTCAGGGTGTTGTTCCATCGCCTGTTTAAGACCATCAGATAAGGCATTGATAAAGCGTTTTTCTGAAGACGGCCCAGAAGCGGCTACCGGAGCGGGCGCCGGGGCATAGAGGTCATTCAGCTCTGTTTGTGTATCGGCGAAAAAAGGGACATCGGTAAAGCCCGTGGCCACCTGTGCATCTATTTCATGTTTCAGTTCTTCCCGGATAGCGGCAATACTTTCTGCAGAAAGGATGTTTGCCTGCACCAGGAAGGATTCATATTGCGCAATGGGATCTTTTTTACCCCAGGCTTCAAACAGCTCCGGAGGCACATATTTTACGCCGCTGGCTTCTTCATGTCCGCGCATGCGGAAGGTCATGGCTTCTATCAGTACAGGTTTCTGTTCTTTGATGGCATAGGCCCTTGCGGTTCGTATGGTTTGATATACTTCCAGCAGGTTATTGCCATCTATCTGTACGCCTTCCATGCCGTAGCCAATGGCTTTATCCACCAGGTTGGCGCAATGATATTGTTCGCTGACGGGGGTACTTAATCCGTAGCCATTATTTTCTATCAGGAAGATGACCGGCAGGCCCCATACCGCCGCCACATTGAGCGCTTCATGGAATTCTCCTTCGCTGGTACCGCCTTCACCGGTAAAAGTGAGGGATACCTTTTCTTCTTTTTTCAGCTGGTGCGCCAGTGCAATGCCATCGGCAACAGACAGCTGGGGGCCAAGATGCGAGATCATGCCGCAAATATGATGCGGTTTGCTGCCAAAGTGAAAGGAGCGTTCGCGACCTTTACTGTAGCCGCTTTCACTTCCCTGCCATTGCTGCAGTAGTTTGTGGAGGGGCATTTCACGGGTTGTAAACACACCGAGGTTACGATGCAGGGGGAGTATCCACTCGTCTGCTTCCAGCGCCAGGGTAGCGCCTACCGCAATAGCCTCCTGGCCGATGCCGGAGAACCATTTACTTATTTTACCCTGCCGAAGTAACAGCAGCATTTTTTCTTCTATAAGCCGTGGGTATACCAATGCTTTATAGAAAGACTGTAATTGCGCATCGTTCAGGTCTGACCGGTCAAAGTGCATGAATTGGCTTTTTAACAGGCAGTAAAGGTAATGGCTAATCGTTGTTACCGCCGGCAAGGCTGATCATAACGCTGTTGATGATGGTCATAACTATACTGAAAAGCAGGGCCCACCAAAAACCGTCCACTTTAAAACCGGGTACCAGTTTAGCGGCCAGCAGGATGATCAGGGCATTGATAACAAAGAGGAAAAGCCCCAGGGTAACAATAGTTACCGGGAACGTGAGTAAAATGAGCAGGGGTTTAACCAGGGCATTTAACAGTGCTAACACCAGTGCTAATATCAGCGCGGTGATAAAGCTATCTACTTTTACTGCCGGTTTCAGCAGGTAAGCGGTTAACATGGCAGCCAAAGCACTAACTAGTATACGAAGCAGGAAACCCATTGTAGATCATTTTACTAGTTAAGTTAGCGAAAAAAAAAGTGAATGGCAAAGTTTAGCTGTTGGCAGCCGGCATGTAATCTGCTGCCAACAGCTAAATATCAGTGGTTATATAAAGCTGTCTGCTTCGCGGTATGCTTTTATCAGTGCGTCTTCGCCTTCTTTTCCTTTTCCAGCCATCCCGTGTTCCATGCCTAATACACCTTTATATCCTTTGTTATGGAGATGTTTAAAGATGTTTTTATAATTGATTTCACCGGTGCCTGGTTCCTTACGACCGGGGTTATCGCCGATCTGGATGTAGGCAATTTCGTCCCAGCACCAGTCCATTACAGGAATGAGGTTGCCGGTATTGCGCTGCATATGGTAGATGTCGTATAATATTTTGCAGGAAGGGCTTTTAACGGCCTTGCATATTTCAAAGCTTTGTTCAGCAGTACGGAGAAACAGGTCGGGGTTATCGCTCAGGGGTTCCAGCACCATGATGAGGCCATGCGGTTCAAAAATTTCCGCACCGCTGCGTAATGCGTCTATTACATGTGCGGTTTGAACACCGATAGGAAGTGTGCGTTCAAAGTAGCCGGGTACCACGGTTGCCCATTTGGCATTGCAGCGTTTGGCTGTTTCTACACTGGCTTTGCAGGTTTTAATAAAGGCATCTTTAAATTCCTGTTTGCCTGTGGCCAGGGAGGGCTTCCAGTTATTGCCGGTATCTACTACGAACACGCCCATGGTCATCCCTAATTTATTCAGGAGGTCGCCTATTTTGGATTGTTCTTCAGGAGAGCGTCCCAGCATGCCATTGTCTTCGATAGACCGGAATCCCTGATCGTGCATATATTTTATCTGGTCCAGGAAGTTACCGCCATTGGCACTGTTTTTAAACATGCCGTCATGCGGGCCATAGTTCATGTTAAACGGCTTTCCGGCCAGGCTGGCGTTGTTATCGCCGGCGGCTTGTGCAGTGTTGCTGATGCCTCCCATTGCCAGCGCTGAAATACCGGCCAGGGCGCCGTTTTGCAGGAATTTTCTTCTTTCCATAACGTTTGATTGATTATATAATTGACAGGGAGCTAAATTTAATCGCTTTTCTAAGGAAATACTAATATTGATGAAAAATTTTCAATTCATCAGCTCATTTTCGCATTCATAAAAAAATATTGCTTTCCCCGTTAGTTTTTTTTAGATTCACCCACTTATATTTTCAAACACGTTAGATGATTAAACCGTATGTGACCTTAATGCTGAGCGGATTGCTCAGCCAGGTTGTTGTTTTAGCACAATCAAAGCAGGCGTTCGAAGCTTATAGCCAGCAGATCCCCGGAACCGATGTTAGTTTTAAAATGGTACCTATACAAGGGGGAAGCTTTCAACTGGGAAGCCCCGACAGTGAAAAAGGAAGAAGTAAAGATGAAGGTCCGGCAAAGAAGGTAAGCGTGTCTGATTTCTGGATGGGCGCCACTGAAGTTACTTTTGACGAATACGATATATATGCAGATGCGGAAAAGGATAAAACACCCACACCAGACGGGATGACCCGTCCCAGCCCGCCATATATTGATCTTACGCTGGGAATGGGTAAATCCGGTGGATTTCCCGCCAACAGCATGAGCCAATATGCGGCCCTGATGTATTGCCAGTGGTTGTATATAAAAACCGGTGTCTTTTACCGCCTGCCCACCGCGGCAGAGTGGGAATATGCCTGCAGGGCAGGTTCCACCACCGCGTATCCTTTTGGCGCCGATGCTGGTCAGCTGAAAGAGTATGCCTGGTTCCAGGGCAACAGTGATAATAAATACCATAAAGTAGGGCAGCTGAAACCCAATGCCTGGGGATTATATGATATGCTGGGCAATGTGGAAGAATGGACATTGGATCAATACGACGAAAATGGCGTAGCCAACGCGGCTGCTACTGATCCCTGGACACAGCCAACTGCTAAAACCCCGCGGCTGCTGAAAGGTGGCAGTTTCCAGGATGAAGCCCCGCTGCTCCGCAGCGCCGCCCGCCTGAAGTCGGACCCAATCTGGAACCGCCGCGACCCACAGATTCCTAAAAGCTCCTGGTGGAATGCAGACGCCCCCTTTGTTGGCTTCAGAATAGTAAGACCCGTTAAACAACCAACAGCAGCAGAAGCCACAGCATTTTTTGAAGAGATGATCGCAAAATATAAAGGTGCACGCTAGAAAGATTCAACATCCAAAAATCTAAAAATCTTATTCATTTATGGACAACGAAAAGAAATTCCACGGTGAAGGCCGCCGCGAATTCGTAAAGCAAACCACTTTGCTTGCTGGCGGTTTGCTGGCTATGCCTATTTTATCAAAAGCTAATTATTTCTCAGGATCTACCGGTGTTATCAAAATAGCCCTCATTGGCTGCGGAGGCCGTGGTACCGGCGCCGCTACACAGGCGCTCAGCACAAAAGAAAACGTGCAGCTGGTAGCGATGGCAGATGCTTTCCCCGACAGGTTGAATAACAGCTTTAATGATATTAAAGAAGCATTGGGCGACAAAGCCAGCCGGGTAAACGTTCCGGAAGGCAATAAATTTATCGGCTTCGATGCCTACAAACAAGCCATTGCGCTGGCAGATGTAGTGATCCTCGCCACCCCTCCGGGTTTCAGACCCATTCATTTTGAAGAAGCGGTTAAACAGGGGAAACACATCTTCATGGAAAAACCGGTAGCAACAGATCCCGCCGGTATTAAAAAAGTACTGGAAGCTGCTGCGGTAGCTAAAACCAAGAAACTGAACGTTGTAGTAGGTTTACAACGCCGCTACCAGAATTCTTACCGCGAATTATACAAACGCTTCCAGGACGGCATGATCGGTGATATGCTGTCGGCACAGGTGTGGTGGAACCAGGGCGCACTTTGGGTAAAACCGCGCAAACCTGAATATACTGAAATGGAATACCAGATGCGTAACTGGTATTATTTCAACTGGCTGTGCGGCGATCATATCGTAGAACAACATATCCACAATATTGACGTGGGCAACTGGTTTATGGGCGCCACTCCTGTTACCGCAGGAGGTATGGGCGGCCGTGCCGTGCGTACCGGCAAGGAGTTCGGTGAAATATTTGACCACCACTTTGTGGAGTACCGCTATGCCAACGGTGTAGTAATGAACAGTCAGTGCCGCCACTGGAAAGACGCTCCCAGCAAAGTAGACGAAGAAATTGTTGGAACAAAGGGCCGTATCTTCTGTGATAAAGCCCAGATAGTGGACCATAAAGGCAAAGTGTTGTACCAGTTTGATAAGAAGAAGGAAAACAATCCTTACCAAACGGAACATGACGAGCTGTTTGCCGCCATTGCCAAAGGCGAATACAAATTTGCAGATGCGGAAAGAGGCGCACAAGCCACCCTTTCTGCTATTATAGGCCGTTTGGCAACCTATTCCGGTCAGGTGATCGACTGGAATGTAGCGCTGAACTCAGGTCTGGACCTGCATCCTAAATCATACTCATTTGATGCGCAGCCACCGGTTATGCCGGATGCATCTGGTAATTATGCTTACGCAAAACCAGGGATTACCAAATATTTTACCTGATAAACATTACCAGGCAAAGAACGGATCAGGGATTTGGGGGAAGATCAATAAAATGGTCTTCTCACAAATCCCTGTTTCGTAATGCACAATTCGTAATTTCCATCTATGAAAAAATTACTGGTAGTAATTATATCCATCATAACCGGGGGAAGTGTAACCGCCCAGGTGGCAGCGATAAAGAAATGGGCGGAAGCAGAATTGCTTCATAAAATACCAATGGAGCAGGCACATGTGGGCATCTGTATTTATGAACCGGCTACCGGGAAATACTGGTATCAATACCAGGACAATAAGTTTTTCACCCCCGCGTCCAACACCAAGATCTTCTCGTTGTATGCAGGATTAAAGCTGCTGGGAGATTCCCTTCCCGCGGCGCGGTATTATGAAAATGATACGGCCCTTTTTGTAAAGGGAACGGGAGATCCGTCTTTTCTGCACCCGGACTATCACTATCAACCCCTGCTGCAGTTGTTGCAGCAAACCACTAAAAAGATTTACCTGGTACCCGGTGTGAATACCAACCAACGTTTTGGCCCGGGCTGGGGCTGGGGTGATTATGCCGACGACTATCAGCCGGAGCTGAATGAATGGCCCATGTACGGTAATGTGGTACGTATCCGTCACCAGGGGAATAGCAACAGTATTGTGCCTGCTTTCTATGATCTGGATATTGCAGAAGATGATACCCTGAGCGAAACGATCACATCGAGAGACGAACGCAATAATTTATTCTACCTGAAATACAACCCGAAGGATAAGGCATTGGAAAATGCGGAAGTTCCTTTTATTACCGGGTCTGTACAGGAGCTGCGGCAGCGGCTGGAAGACACGCTGCATAAACGTATAGGGCTGGCCGTTATACCACCGGCCGGCAACTTCAAAATACTGAATAGTATCCCGGCAGATTCGTTGTTTATACCGATGATGGAGCGCAGTGATAACTTTTTTGCAGAGCAAACGCTGATGATGGCTGCTTCCGCTTTGTGGGACACTATCAGCAGCGCCCGCACAATTAAGTACCTGCTTACCGGCAACCTCAAAAGCCTGCCGCATCCGCCGCAGTGGGAGGATGGCTCCGGGCTTTCCCGGTATAACCTGTTTACGCCCCGCGACTTTGTAACCCTGCTCACCCTGATGCGCGAACAGTTCCCGCAGGAACGCCTCTGGCAGATTTTCCCCACCGGCGGGAGGGGGACATTAAAGAACTACTACCAGCAACAGAAAGTACATGCCAAAACGGGTACGCTGAATGGCGTGGTAGCCTTGAGCGGTTACCTGGAAACTAAGAAAAAGAGAACGCTGGTATTCAGTGTATTGGTGAATAATCATCATGAATCCGCTACCAGTGTGAGAAGGGCGGTAGAGCGGTTGCTCACGATGGTGAGCACAGCCTATTAGGGCTTTATGGTATAGGAAACGATGGTGGTGGTGTCGTGCAGCTGATCAGCTTCTATCAGTCCCACCCCTTTGCCGTAATAGCTGGTGGAGATGGTGCCCACAGAAACCGGGTTGCCAAAAACAATGGCATAGGCATCCATTTTTACAGCGATCACGGAGGCGTAGTTTTTGCCACCCACCGTTTTGGTGATATCCTTTTCTGTAATCGTAAATTCCAGGATGCCGGATGTGGTCACTCCGCCGTTGTTCACGGTGATGGTATCTTTCCAGCTGGTGCCCACGGGGACATTGTCTTTCAGATAAGTAAGCTCGAGGCTGTCGGCGCTGTAACCCTGGAAAGTAAGGATGCTGGCCACCTGCGTATAGATGCCATCTTTACAGTTGGAGCAGGTAAATACACTGTCGTTACCCACTTTTTTATACACTACACCGTTGATGGTAGTATCTTCTGAAACCGTGAGGGTGTAGCTGGTCGTGTCTTCGGAGCTATTTACGTTTATATAGGAAAAGGAGGAGCCGTTCGTATAGGGGGCATATTCGCAATTGCTGTTGGAAGGTAATGTACCTTCTCCTTCATCGCTCATTTCCTTACTGCAGGAGAACAATAAGGTAACCATTGAAAGGATAGCTATGAGAAAGTAACGTTTTTTCATAAAACCATATGGTTGATGTTACTATAACGTTTAAATAACGCTTCAGGGTATAAAATTATGCAAAAAAAACCGCCGGGCTGTTTGCTAGTGGTTTTTTTAATAATATAATAACCAGCTGCTCCGGTTAGCCGCTCAAATACTCATACGAGTAGAAATTACATTTATTCGTTTTTTTAAGGAAGAAATTTTAAAATAATTGTATTTGAGACATTTATTTTTAGAAAATAATTAAACTTTTCATGTTTATCTTACATAGACATGAATACCCGTTTCGTCGTTATGAAAAGCTAGTTAACAGACAAATTTTCATCATCTTCCAAAATCACTTGTAGCATGAACCCACGTTATGCAAAGGCTATGCTATTGCTATGCCTGTTTGCGACCACCAGCAGCGCCATCACTGCGCGCGCGCCATTACCCAGTGTATGGCAACAAGGAAATCTAACAGTTAAGGGAAAGGTTAAAGACATCAACGGTAACCCGCTGCCCGGGGTTACGGTGTTGGTGAAAGACACCAAGAAAGGCGCCACCTCCGATGAAAAAGGCAACTATGTATTAACCGATGTTAAAAAAGATGCGGTACTCGTATTCCAGTACATTGGCTTTGATGCACAGGAGCTGAAAGTAGACGGAAAGACAACCCAGAATGTTGTATTGAAAGAGAACCAGAAAACCCTGGACGAGTACGTAGTAGTAGGTTATGGTACACAGAAAAAAGTTACAAAAACCGGCGCAGTATCCTCTGTAAAAGGCGCCGAGTTACAGCAGTCACCCAACGTTAATATCTCTAACTCGCTTGTTGGCCGTATTCCCGGCATTATTGCCGTTAACAACAGTGGAGAGCCCGGTTACGACGGCTCCCGTATTTTTATCCGTGGCCGCAGTACTTTAGGTAACAGTAATCCGCTCGTTGTAATTGATGGTTTCCCGCGCGATGGTTTTGAGCGCATGAACCCCAACGACATCGAAAGTGTGTCCATTCTGAAAGATGCTGCCGCGGCCATTTATGGTTCCCGCGCGGCCAATGGCGTTATCCTCGTTACCACCAAACGCGGTAAAGGAGGTAAACCGACCCTGAGCTACGGCTTCAACCAGTCGTTTGTAACGCCTACCAGGCTGCCGGAAATGGCGGATGCGCCTACGTACGCCAAAGTAGTGAACGAAATTTTAAAGTATGGAGGAGACGCTCCTAAGTATACAGATGAACAGATCAAGAAATTTGGAGACGGCTCCGATCCGTGGCTCTATCCCAATACCAACTGGTACGATGCAGCGATTAAAAAATACTCTTTGCAAAACAGGCATGATCTGTCGCTCAGCGGCGGTACAGAAAAAATGTCTTACTACGTTTCCCTCGGATCCTTATTTCAGGACGGTATTTATAAAAGCAGTGCCACCAATTACAAACAACAGAACGTAAGGGCTAACCTCGATGCAGTAGTGAGTGATTACATCCGCCTGCGTTTCGACCTGGCAGGACGCCTGGAAAACAGGAACTTTCCTCCACGCAGCGCCGGTTCTATTTTCAGATCCCTGATGCGCGGCCGTCCAACAGAAAACGCTATCTGGCCCAACGGACTGCCCGGACCTGATATTGAATACGGAGATAACCCCGTTGTTACAGGAACAAATGCAATCGGTTACACCAACGATAAGAACTATGTGATCAATACCAACATGTCGGCCGTTGTAAATATTCCGGGAGTAGAAGGATTGTTTGTAGATGGTAGCTTTGCCTACGATCAGAACTTCGACTTCTACAAATCGTACATTAAACCCTGGACATTATACACGCTGGCAGATGCCAATGATCCTACGCATAAGCTAAATGCGGGTTCCAGGGGTGTAAGCGCGCCTGAACTAACGGAACAGTTTAGTACGCTGCGCCAAACCACTGTCAACTTCAAAGTGAATTATGTACGTTCTTTCGGGAAGCATAATCTCAGCAGCTTCATCGCCTTTGAACAGGCCACACTGAAAAATGATGGCTTCTCTGCAAACCGCAGGTACTTTATCAGTGATAAGCTGGACCAGTTGAATTTGGGTGGCGACAAAGAAAAGAATAATGCCGGCAGCGGCTTTGAATATGCTCGCCGCAATTACTTCGGGCGTATATCCTATAACTACAAGGAAACCTACCTGTTTGATTACAACATGCGTTACGATGGCTCCCAGAATTTCCCGGAAGGCCGCCGTATGGGGCTGTTCCCCGGCGCTTCAGCAGGTTGGGTATTGTCTAATGAAGCCTTCTGGAAAAAAAGCATCCGCACACTGGACTACTTTAAAGTGCGCGCGTCCTGGGGACAAATGGGTAATGACCAGATCGATCCGTTCCAGTACCTGAGTACCTATGGATTCAGTGCCGGTGGTGTAATGCTGGGCGGAGACCTGAATAAAGGCCTTTACCAGCTGCGGTCGCCCAACGAGTCTATTACCTGGGAAGTAGCCAACAACTATGATTTCGGTATCGAAGCAAAAATACTGGGAGATAAACTGGCCTTTGAAGGAGATTACTTCCTGACTAAAAGATCCAATATCCTCGCCAGCCGCAGCCAGTCGATGCCCGGCTATACCGGTATGACCCTGCCGCAGGAAAATATTGCCAAGGTGGAAAACAAAGGGTTTGAACTGGTGCTGAGCCACAAGAACGACATCAAAAAATTCCATTATGAAATTATAGGAACCGTTACCCACGCAGAAAATAAAGTACTGTTCTTCGACGAAACGCCGAACCTGCCCGCATATCAGCAGGCTACCGGCAAACAGATAGGCGCACCACTGTATTACCAGGCCATTGGTATTTATAAAACACAGGATGAAGTGGATAAAAGCCCGCACGTTGGCGGCGCAAGAGCCGGCGACGTTATCTTCCTGGACAAAAACGGCGATGGCGCCATTGATGACCTGGACCGTATTCGCATGGACCGTACAGAAAATCCTACGTGGATCTTCGGGTTGACCATGACCGCCAAGTTCAAAAACTTCGACTTCACCATGCTGTGGCAGGGCGCTACCGGCGCAAGCCAGTACCTGCGTACAGAATCCGGTTTTGATTGGGAACTTCCCGATGGCATATGTAAAAGACCGCTGGACAGAAGACAATATCAACGGATCATGGCCAAGAGCGTACGACCGTGACCGTGAGTACTGGGTAAACCGTCAGAATACTTTCTGGTATTGGAATACCAACTATGTCCGTTTAAAAACCCTGGATCTTGGTTACAACATACCTACCACCCTTTGCAAACGGATTGGACTGCAAAACCTCCGGGTATATGTAAGTGGCCAGAACCTGGTTACCATCGACAAAGTGAAGATTTTTGACCCCGAAGCGCCAAGTGGAAGCGGACAGTTCTATCCACAAACCAAGATTTATAATGTGGGATTAAACGTAACCTTTTAATTAATGTGCCATGAAGAAAACAACAATTATCAGATATATAGCGGGAGCGTTTCTACTATGTGCGGTTTCCGCCGGTTGCAATAAAGACTTCCTCGAAAAGAAGCCTTTAACCGAGTATGAAGAAAATGACGTGTGGAAAGATGTGGGCCTGGTACAGGCATTTGTAAACGACCTGTATGTACAGATGCGTCCCGGTTTCCTTGAAGTAATGCTTTCCTCCATGACAGACGAAAGCCGGTTTATCCACGACTACAATACCTCCAGGGTGGTGCAGGGTAACGCCTCCGCCGATGATGTGGGCGCCATCAACGATTTTGCCAGATGGGATTTGCACTACAAGGCTATCCGTAACTGTAATATGTTCCTGGAGAAAATTGCAGACGTGCCTTTGACCGATGAAGCCGTGCGGACACGCATGACAGGCGAAGTGCATTTTATGCGGGCCTGGTATTATCACATGCTGGTGAGATACTATGGCGGTGTTCCGTTGATCACCAAAACTTTTAATATTAAGGGAGATGAACAGGAGATCCTGAGTGTGAAGCGAGCCACTTTCGACGAATGTATTAAGTTCATTGCAGCGGAATGTGACCTGGCTACACAACAACTACCGGCCACCTATGATGCCGTGGCAAGCAAAGGAAGAGTGACGAGGGGCGCTGCTATGGCCCTGAAATCCAGGATACTGCTTTACGCCGCCAGCAACCTGTTCAATGATGCGAAAGTGCCCAATGACTTAATGGGGTATAAATCCGGCTTACAAAAAGACCGCTACAAACTGGCGATGGATGCAGCAAAAGCGGTAATGGACCTTAACACTTACAGCCTTTACCAGCCTACCGCAAACCCGGTAGAGAACTATACCCGGGTGTTCCTCGATAAAGATAACCCGGAGATGATCTTTGTTAAGCAATATGATAAAGCATTACTGGGTACTTCTCACGACCTGTACAATGGTCCTAACGGGTATCACAACTGGGGCGGAAATGTGCCTATTGAGAATTTTGTGACCGGCTACCAGATGAAAGATGGTACTGCTTTTTCATGGAGCAATGCTGCCCAGGCAAAGGCGCCGTATGAAAACCGGGATCCCCGCTTTTACGCCACCATTTTATACGATGGGGCTAAGTGGAAACCACGTCCTTCCGATGCCGCCAAAACGGACCCGGTAGGAGTGATACAAACCGGGAAATATGAAGCCGCCAATGGAAGGGACAGTGTGTGGGGACTTGATACCCGCAACAGTACCATCGAAAACTGGAATGGTACTTACTCCGGTTATTACCTGCGTAAGTTTATGGACAAAAACCTGGATGCCCAGTTCTTCCGAGGCGACCAGTCCTGGATCTTCTTCCGGTATGCAGAAATTCTGCTGAACTATGCAGAAGCAGCTATTGGATATGGCGATGAGGCGAACGGCCGTATTGTATTGAATAAGGTACGCGAACGTGCCGGGATGCCTGCTACTACTGCATCCGGAGCCGCTTTATGGGCCGTGTTGAAATATGAAAGACGGTATGAACTGGCTTATGAAGAACACCGTTTCTTTGATGCCCGCAGGTGGAGGGATGCCGAAACGGCTTTTAATGAAAATGCTTTTGGCATTGAGGTGTTGGGGTCAATGATTGCCGGACATCCTTTTGTATACCATGTATACAGTATCCAGTCCCGTAAATTTAATAAGGCGAAGAATTACTTACTGCCTATTCCTGCCAATGAAATCAGGAAGAACAGTAACCTGAAACAACAAGACGATTATCAATAGCGGGATTCATGTACCAGCTTTTCATAAAAGAAAAATGCCGCGGATTATCGCGGCATTTTCTTTTTTATATGGATATCATTTATACGCCCAGTGACCAGCCATCGCGGTAAGTGCGTTTTACAAACTGGTTGGCTTCGTCGAAGTTGGTAATCTTCATATTGTTACCATCCCAGAGCAGTTTGATATAACGGCCCGGATAATCAAAGCCTTTACCATTTGCTTTTGCCTTACGGATATCGAAGCTACGGATAGCCAGGTTAGCCATCAGGATCGTTTCTGTAAGCGGACCGGCAATATCGAACGGAGAGCTCAGCGCTTTCTGTTGTTTGCTACCGTAACCGGCAATAGCAGCGTTTACCCATTGTACGTAGTGGCCTTCCGGTACGCGTGCAATAGTTTGCGGCACATTTGCTTCTGTAGTGCGGGAAGTAGGCAGCAACTTAGGATACATACCGTAGGTACCGCACATCATTTTGCCTTTATCACCGATAAACAAGGCGCCGTTACCACCGTCGCCCATTGTTTCGTTGGGTCCCAGTTCTTCCGGACGCTCTGGTTGAATACCACCGTCCATCCAGTGAAGGGTTACTTCCTTGCCATTCTTTCCAGGGAATTTCATAATTACATGGGAAGAAGGAGGGCAGCTTTCAGGGAAATATCCGCGGGTGAATTCTCCCACGTATACGCTACCAACGCTGCACTCAACAGAAGTGGGATAGCCCAGGCCCAATACACGGAAAGGAGGTTCAATGATATGACAGCCCATGTCGCCGATAGCGCCGGTACCGTAATCCCACCAGCCGCGCCAGTTGAAAGGCACGAGGTTACCCACGTAATCTTTTTTGGGAGCGGTACCTAACCACAGGTCCCAGTTCAGTTCTGCAGGAACTTCCTCGCGGGTGGTTGGCCAGGGAACGCCCTGTGGCCATACCGGACGGTCGGTCCAGCAGTAGATGGTGTGTACATCACCAACAAGTCCGGCATTGTACCATTCCATCAGTTGACGAACGCCATCGCCGGAAGAGCCCTGGTTACCCATCTGGCTTACTACCTTGTATTTGTTGGCGCCCTGCGTAAGCATACGTGCTTCGTAGATGTCGTGGGTTAATGGTTTCTGCACATATACATCCTTCTTCAGCTGCATAGCGGCCATTGTTGCTACGGCGTGTGTGTGATCCGGTGTGGACACAGACACAGCATCGAAGTTTTTGTGTTCCTTGTCAAACATTTCCCGGAAGTCGGTATAGAACTTTGCTTTAGGGAATTTCTTCACGGCTTCGGCTGCGCGACGTTTATCTACATCACACAGGAAAGTAATATCAGCCGGACCTTTAGCAAATTCAGATATATCGCTGAAGCCTTTACCGCCTACGCCGATACCTGCTACCCGCAGGCGATCGCTTGGCGCTACAAAGCCACGGCCTAATACATGACGTGGAACTATCATGAAACCGGCGGCGGCGAGCGCACCGTTTCTCAGGAATGATCTGCGGGAAACACCGTTTTCTCCCTCATTCTTTTTTTCTGGAATCATTGATGTGAAGTTTTCTGGATTTAAATTATGAAATAGCAAGTTTGATCGTTATTCCCAGGTCATCAGCTTGCCCCTGTCTTCGATTTTCAGACAGGTAGCCAGTGTTTTTTCATCATAGGCATAACCGTACTGCTTTAATACATCGTCAGGTACGCCATCCCATTCGTTGGGTGTATTACCGATGTAGTTCAGATCCTTGATGCCCATTTTACTGGTGAAAAAGCCTGTGGCAGTGAGATTACGCATGCGGTTGAAAAAGGCGACGCCCTGGCTGTTTTCCGGGGACGCTTTTCCCGGCCAGGCAATCAGGTCCACTACGGCGATACGTTGTTCTGCACTGCTTTCTGCAAATGACTTATTATACCGTTTGGCACATTGCATATCCAGCCAGCGTAGTCCGCCGCGCATAGGCAATTGATGCTCCGGTATATCTTTTACAATGAACTCTATAAACTCCGGCACTTTTGCATCGGAGGCGCTGCCGGAATGTTCATCTGCCGGGATAATGATATCCGCCAGGATGGTGATGGTTTTCATTTCGGCGTCGGTAAAGAACTTTTGTTCTGTTAACGATTTATCCCGCAGTACTTCTTCCGGAGTACGGCCATAGCCGGCGGTTTTCACATTGGGATGATCATTTTTATCAGCCGTTGTTTTTTTATCTTCACAACTGGTGGCAGATAAAATGGTACCAACTGATAACGTTCCCAGTGCAAGCGCTTTGAGTGATTCTCTTCTATCCATGAAAAAAACTTAAAAGATTAGAGATTCTGTTTTTTCAATTGATCCACGATATATTCAGATGCCCGCATAGATAGCGCGAGTATGGTCCAGGTAGGGTTTTTATCTGCCTGTGACACAAACGCGCCACCATCTACAACGAAGAGATTCTTTACTTCGTGTGCCTGGTTAAATTTATTCAGCACGGATTTGTTTGGGTCGTCACCCATGCGGGTGGTGCCTACTTCATGAATAATGCGGCCCGGATTTTCCAGTCCGTATTTGGTTTCGGGTCCGGGCTTGGTGCCAAAGGCGATGCCGCCCATTTCATGAATGATTTGTTCAAACGTATCCTGCATGTGTTTGGCCTGTTTGATTTCATGATCGCTCCAGGTGTAGTTGAAACGCAGTACAGGAATCCCGAATTTATCCACCACGTTCGGATCTATTTCGCAATAGTTATCTTCCCGCGCAATACATTCGCCCCTGCCGGCAAAGCCGATCTGGGAGCCATAAAAGCGGCGGTAATCATCTTTCAGTGAAGCGCCGTAGCCACCGGCTGCTTTGGTTTGGCCATCACGACCGGGCGCCCGGCCGTTCATATTTTCCATGCCGAAGCCGAAGCCATATCCCGGCATGTGCATGCCGCCACCAAATTCGATGTGATAGCCGCGGGCGAAGTCCAGTTTCTTGTTATCGCCCCACCAGGGAACATACATATGCATGCCGCCTACGCCGTCTTCATTATATCGTTTGCGGTCCATCAGCTGGGGCAGGAAGCCTCCGCGTGAAGAACCGGTTGAGTCGTGGAGGTATTTACCTACTACACCGCTGGAGTTGGCCAGTCCGTTAGGATGTTTGGCTGATTTTGAGTTCAGCAGCAAGCGGGCCGATTCGCAGGCGCTGGCGGCCAGTACAACTACCCGTGCGTTTACGGAATATTCCTGCAGGTCTGTTTTATCTACGTAGGCTACGCCGGTGGCTTTGCCATTGCCGTCTGTTAATACTTCCCGCACCATGGCGTTGGTATACAGGTCCACATGTCCGCTTTTCATGGCTGGCTTTACCAGCACTGAAGAGGCAGAGAAGTCGCCATACACGGTACAGCCGCGGTTACACTGGCTGCAAAAGAAGCACGGGCTGCGGTCTTTATTTACGGAGCGGGTTAATATCGATAAGCGCGCCGGAATAACGGGGATGCCTAAACGATCGCCTGCTTTTTTCACCATCAGCTCATGGAGCCGGGGTTTAGGTGGAGGCAGAAAGAAGCCATCCGGTTCGTTGGGCAGGTTTTCTTTGCTGCCAAACACGCCGATCATCTTATCTACCCGGTCGTAAAAGGGCGCCACCTCATCGTAGGTAATGGGCCAGTCGTCGCCGAGGCCATCATAACTTTTGTGTTTGAAGTCGCGGGGCCCAAACCGCAGTGAGATGCGGCCCCAGTGATTGGTTCTGCCTCCCAGCATGCGGGAGCGGAACCAGTCGAATTCAGTTCCGTTTTTTTTCGTGTAAGGTTCACCGTTGAGTTCCCATCCGCCATAGGATGCGTCGAAGTCGCCGAAAGGACGGGTGGTACTGGCTCCTCTTCTGGGCGATTCATATGACCATTTCAGCTGTGTTGCCTGCTCCGGGTCGGCCGGATCGTATTTAGGGCCCGCTTCCAGAAGGGCTACTTTCAGGCCGGCATCCGACAGGATTTTTGCGGCCATGCCTCCTCCGGCGCCGGAACCAACAATACAAACGTCATAAACCTTCCCCTGTTTTTTGATTTCGAAAGCCATTTGCGTGGATATTTTAGACTTTTTAGAAGAACACCGGTTTTAAATCTATAAATTAAATGCGGAAAAAGAACGGTTTTTTTTATGAGTGATCATACAGCATATATTATTGGTGTAGATATAGGCACCAGCAGTACAAAATCGATTGTGCAAGGAATGGACGGAAAAATTCTGGCGGTGTTTCAGCAGGCATATGGTACCAGTCACCCGCAGCCGGGATACAGCGAGCAAAAACCTGGGGTGATCCTGGAAGCGGTAATAGCCGGCATCCGGGAAGCGGTAGCCCAGGCAGGAGGCGCGCCGGCGGCCATTTCCTTCAGCAGCGCCATGCACAGCATAATGGCGGTGAGCCGGGAGGGGGTGGCGCTCACGCCATTGATCATCTGGGCCGATAACCGGAGTGAGCCTAACGCATTGGCATTACGCGATACGCCGGAAGGGAGGCTGATTTACCGGCAAACCGGCACGCCGGTACACGCCATGTCGCCCCTGTGCAAAATCATGTGGCTGCGGGAGCAGCAGCCTGCCTTATTTGCCGCTACGGCTATGTTCCCGGGTATTAAGGAATACATCTTTCATCATTTTTTTGGACGCTGGTTAACGGATCACTCCATTGCGTCGGCGACGGGCCTGTTTGATATTCACACACTTCAATGGAACGAAACGGCTTTGGGCGTCGCGGGTATTAGGGCTGCGCAGCTGCCACAGCCGGTACCGGCTAATCATGTGGTGAGCGGGCTGTTGCCGGATATGGCAGCCATGCTGGATATCCCGGCCAGTACGCCTTTTGTGATTGGTGGCAGCGATGGCTGCCTGGCCCAACTGGGCAGCGGTGCGCTGGATGCAGGACATGCCACGCTTACCATTGGCACCAGCGGAGCGGTGAGGATGGCAAGCGCCCAACCACTCACTGATGCCCGTGGCCGGCTATTCACCTATCTCCTGACAGATGATATTTATATTACCGGTGGCGCCTCCAATAATGGGGGTGTGGTGCTGCAATGGCTGGTGAGGGATTTCCTGCGGCAGCCACTGGATGCGCTGAACGACCTGGTGGCAGAGGCATTGGTAACTGACCCCGGGAAACTCCTTTGTTTACCTTACCTGCTGGGGGAAAGGGCGCCGGTGTGGAACAGTCATGCTACCGCGGCCTTCATCGGTATTCAGCCCCAGCATACGCCGGCGCACTTCACCCGCGCCGTGTTGGAAGGGATTTGTTTTGCGTTGCTGAGCATTAAAGAAGCCCTGGAGGAAACTGCCGGGCCGGTGAAAAAGATCTCTGTGAGCGGTGGTTTTACCAATGCGCCGGGGTGGATACAGCTGCTGGCGGATATCTTTGGCCAGGAAATGCACCTGCAGCAGGAAAGCGACGCCTCTGCGCTTGGTGCTATCCTGTTGGCTGCTAACGTGCTGGGATGGCCGGAGCGGTCCTCAGAACAGGCGCAAACGGTATTTATGCCGGATGCCACCCGGTTTGAAGCTTATCGTAAAAAGTATAAGATGTTCCTGAAGTTATACGGGCAGATAGAAGAATGCCTTACGGCAGAATGATGGTATAGCACTAACCTTGCGGTAGGCGCAAACCTACGTTGCACATGGATAGGAGCTGCATTAAACATGGACTAAACACGGAGAAATGCTGGAGGTGAGGTGGACTTGATCTGGAGATCCTTTGCTGTAAAGGGTTTGGGAGCTATCAGGAGAGCGGGTTTATGCGGGCAGAGCCGTTGTTTAAAGATCCGGGGAGTAAAGCTGGGCAATGCCTGCTCTGTCTCCCCGGATTTTTAGTATCCTGACATCAGTTCCCGCGTTCAAACATACGCGCGAGGTCTGTGAGTTTAAATGATATAAACGTGAACTTGCCGCCGGGAGCAACATTGGGCATGCTGCAGGCGAAGAGTTCATCGATGATATTCTGCATTTCGCGGGCAGCCAGTATTTTGCCGGCTGGTATGGCGTTATTACGTGCCATTGAGCGGATCAGTTGCTCGCGGTTATTTACTTTCAGTTCGTGGCTGAAGTTTTTGAATTGTTCCAGCAGGCTCTGGATGGTGGCGTGATCGTTACCATTCTGGATATCGGCGGGGGTACCGCGAACGATAAAGGTATTGTTGCCAAATGGTTCCAGGTCGTAGCCCAGTGTTTGGAGGTCGCCCAGCATTTCGCTGACCAGGGCCGCATCTGCCGGGGGCAGTTGCAGGGTTTGCGGGAAAAGGCTTTGCTGGGTGGCCATGGGAGCTTCCTGTAAGGCACGCTGGTAGCGTTCATAGAGGATTCTTTCATGGGCGGCCTGCTGGTCTATTAATATAAAGCCTGACTTTATCTGCGACAGGATATATTGCTGGTGCACCTGTACCGGTACTTTTTGATCGGTGGCGGTATCCTGCCAGCGTTCATCGATCACGGAGGCGGTGGCATGCGGCTGACTTTCGTAGGTTACAGCCGGCCGTGTTTCCGGTTCCGGGGCGATGGTATAAGTAGTTTCGTTATTACTGTTTGTTTCGTACAGATCTTTCCAGTGCTTCAGGTTGCTGCTGTTGCTGCTTTTATCGATCATGTGCGCCTGGTTGGCCTGTGTAAATGATTTATACAGGGGGCTCTGGATGGATTCATTCTGCTGCTGGGCGGTGAAGGGTTTACTTACCGCGTCCAGGGCCTGAATGCTCGGGTCCAGGTCGAAATCCAGTGTGGCAGTGATGCTGAACTGGGCCAGGGAGTGTTTTACCGCCGATTGCACGAAGGCATACATCAGTTTTTCATCATCGAACTTGATCTCCTGTTTGGTAGGATGTACGTTGATGTCGACATGTTCGGGGTTTACGTCAATAAACAATACATAGAGCGGGAAGCTGTCGGCCGGGATGATGTCTGCAAATGCGTTCATCACGGCGTGGTTCAGGTAGGAGCTCTTGATAAAGCGGTTATTGACAAAAAAGAACTGGTCGCCCCTGGTTTTTTTAGCGGTTTCAGGTTTTCCTACAAATCCGTACACATTCATGTAGTCGGTAGTTTCCTTAACGCTTACGAGGCGTGCATTATAATGTTGTCCCAGGATGGCCACGATGCGCTGTTTGAGCGATCCTTTGTCCAGGTGGAACAGCTGTTGGTTATTGCTTGTCAGGGAGAACTGCAGTTGCGGGAACGACATGGCCACACGGATGAACTCGTCTACGATGTGTCTCATTTCCGCGGCATTACTTTTCAGGAAGTTTCTGCGTGCGGGCACATTGAAGAACAGGTTTTTCATGGCAATGCTGGTACCTTCAGCGGTTTGACAGGGTTCCTGTTTATTAACAAAGCTGTTGTCAATTTCCACGTAGGTGCCTACTTCCGCGCCTCTTTTGCGGGTTTTAAGTTCTACCTGGGAAACTGCGGCAATGGAGGCCAGCGCTTCTCCTCTGAATCCCATGGTGGTGATCTGGAAGAGATCTTCTATGGATTGTATTTTAGAGGTGGCATGTCGTTCAAAGCACATCCGGGCATCTGTTTCGCTCATACCGCCGCCGTTATCAATTACCTGCACTAACTCCTTGCCTGCATCTTTAATGATCAGTTGAATATCGGTAGCACCTGCATCCACTGCATTTTCCAGTAATTCTTTTACCGCTGATGCCGGTCTTTGTATCACTTCCCCTGCAGCTATCTGGTTCGCTATATTGTCTGGTAATAAATTGATGATATCCGCCACTTACTAGCCTTTTGCTGTAAAGTTAACAATTTATATGCAGTTGCTCATCGGTGATTATCAGACAGTTTTAAACAAAAAATTAACTGTTTTGTTAAATAGCCCCTTGATTTGCAGGAAATAACAATCCATTATGCTTGTTCATACGTAATTTATGTAGAGATAAAAAAGGAACCGGCCAACGACCCAGTAATCACAATGATAGTGTTAATGAGAAGTTAACGAATCAAAACTTTACATATGTACCTATGGAAACTGATATTTTTGACTATCTCTATCAGGGTATACCAACTATACTTACCCCAAAAATGGGGAAAAAAAGAAATCAATGGAAGATGGAAAAAAGAAGGGAGAGATTTACTCCCATACGGATGCCACTAAAGTAAATCTGACAGACGAAGAATGGAAAAAAGTACTGCCAACAGACGTGTATCATATTGCCAGGGAGAAAGGAACAGAGTGGGCCTTTACAGGAAAATACTGGAATAGCAGGGAGAACGGAACCTATTACTGTGCTGCTTGTGGTAACCCTTTATTTGTTTCAGATACCAAGTTTGACAGCAGCTGTGGCTGGCCAAGTTTTTTTCAGCCACTTACCAAAACCAGTGTTATTTATTCTCCGGACAACAGTCATGGGATGCATAGGACGGAGGTATTATGTGGCCGCTGTAAATCCCACCTGGGGCATGTATTCGACGACGGACCACCGCCAACCGGGCTCCGTTACTGTATTAATTCGGTGATCCTGGACTTTGAAAAAGCGCAGGAAGCGGATGAACAATACCAGCAAGATAAAAAAAACGGTGACAAAGAACTGGAGTAGTCAAACATTCTTCTGCCCTGATTGTCAGTATCATCTGTCGGTTGAACAATAAAAAGATGTATTTTTATTATCATCAACCCCCGACAGACATGAAAGTACTTAAAACGCTCGCCTGGATCATAGGAATCATCCTGTTCATTGCAATTGCGCTGATCTTTTTTGCGCCCACTACCATGCATGTGGAGCGTTCAGTGGAAATCAATGCCCCCGCGACAATTGTATGGAATGATATTGTGAAATTCGAGAAGTTTAATGAGTGGAGCACCTGGAAACAGATGGACCCCGACGCCAGGTATACTATCACTGGTGAAGATGGCTCCATTGGCACTGTAGACTCGTGGAAAGGCAGCAAGATCGGGGAGGGAAAGCTGCAACACCTGTCCATGGACCCTTATAAGTCGGTTACTCAGAAGCTTACCTTTATCACGCCGTTTGCATCTGAGTCAGATGTGTTTTTCCGGTTATCGGAAGCGGCAGGGAAAACAAAGGTTGTGTGGGGATTTGATACCCATTACGACCGGCCTCAGAATGTAATGACCCTTTTTATGAAAGGCGCGCTGGAAAAGGACTTTGAGCAGGGGCTCAATAACCTGAAGAGTATGGCGGAAGCAGAGGTAAAAGGCCCAAATGCACCCAATGGCATTGATGTGACGGTAAGAGAGATGAATTTCCCGGCAACAACGTATGCGGCTGTACGAAAAACCATCCCTATCAGCAAAATCAGCGACTATTACCATTCCAACCTCCGGACCATTTTTAATGCAGCTTCCGCTGCCCGGTTGCAGCCAGGCGTGCCCTGCGGCATTTTTTTCAGCTGGGACCGGAAGCAGGGGCAAACTGATATGGCCGCTGCGATCCCCGTACCGGAAGGAAGCAAACCGGCTCCGGGCTATGAAATTATTACCCTGCCGGCAGCACAGGCCGCGTATGCCGATTACGTGGGACCTCACGGCAAGGTAGCCAATGCGCATGTGGCGATCAGAAACTTTATTACCGATAAAGGGAAGACCATTGTACCACCCACTATAGAGATGTATGTGATTGGTCCGGGCAAAGAAAAGGACAGTAGCAAATGGCTCACGAAGGTCATCTACTTTATGAAGTAATTATCCCGGAAGTAAAGAAGCAAAAACGATTGGCACGGCATTACAGGGGGAAATATTATTTTCCCAGTGTGTTGGCATACTTGGTTGGTTCAAACTCTATGATCTCGTAAAGGGCCAGCTGGAACCTTTCCAGCGGATCTTCGCTCATAATCTCTTCTACCTCCCTGCGGGTAGCCGCATTACACAAGATAACAGACCCCGACTTCGGCTTTCGCCTGCCTGATAAGATGAACCGGCCACTGTCGAAGTGTTTTTGCAGGAAGGCGGTATGCGCCTCCATGTAGTGTTCTACAGCCGCAACGGGCCGTATGTATTGTAGCATAATCAGGAACATAATGGTTTTTCTATGGTATTTAGTAATAGTTTCATAGTTAGTAGCAAAGGTATAAACTTAATCAGTATGGAAATATTGTATGTGCCAGGGAAAAATGAGACATATGCGCTACAAAAATATACGTACTTTTGCACGAATGAAATACCACGATAGTGGGAATGTCATGTTCGATATAGTGTTGCTCCGAATAATTTTCTTAATTTTTAACGCTTTTATGAAAAAATCAATTTCCAAAGTTTTGTTAGCCGCTGCGACGACAGCGGTTATGCTGTCTTCCTGCTCTAAAGCCCCTGACGAGAGCCGGTACATCCCGAAAACAGCTGGTGTGGTAGTGGACCTGAATGCCAAACAATTGACCACCAAGCTGGTGACGAATGGTATTACCATGGATAAACTGTTTGAAGCCACCCAAAGTAAAGACACCTCCAATGAAGTGATGAAGGCCTGGAAAGATGCCGAAAACTCCGGTATCGACATGCAAAGCCACTTCTTTGCCTCTTTTGTGTTCCAGGGCCAGCCGGCAGAGCATAAATCTTACATCAGCCTTACCGCCAGCCTGAAAGATGCCGACAAATTTGAGGCCTATCTCAAAAAGAACATCGCAAACTTCTCCCTGAAAACACAAAATGACTTTAAATATATCTGGGAAGAAAAGCAGCATGCCGTAATCGGATGGAACAAATCTGCCGTTATCTATATCAGTGCAGTAGATCCAAGCAACCTGGAAAAGTATAACCCGGGCGGTTCTTCATCTCCCGATTATGGAGATCCTATAATAGACTCTGCAACAGCAATAATAGACACCGCAGTAGCCGTTCCTGCTGCCCTGGTGACAACAGAAGACGATGCGCAGATAAAAACCTGGGTAGCAGAAGTGGATCATCTCTTTCACCTGAAAAAAGATGAAACAGCAGGTTCCATTGAGCCTTTCGCTAAGTTACTGAAAGAAGATGCCGACGCCGGTATCTTTGTAAACCCGGAAGCCATTTACAACAGCGGTCAGTTTACCATGATCCCTGCCAACGTAAAGAAACTGATGGAAGGTTCTTTCTATACCGGTACGGTTAACTTTGAAAACGGTAAAATCGTTTTCAACGGTCACTCTTACATGGGTAAAGAAATGGCGGCGATCTATAAAAAATATGGTAAGAAAGAGATCGATATGGATATGCTGAAGAAGTATCCTTCCCAGAATATCACCGGTTTCATTTCTTATGCCTTTGATTTCCGCATGATCGGAGATATCGTGAAAGCAACGGGTATGGATGGTATGGTGAACCTGATGATGGGTAAATCCGGCTTGTCTATGGACGATGTGCTGAACGCATTTGAAGGCCAGTTGACCTACGTGGCTTCTGACTTCGCTATCACCAAAAAGGAATCTCCTTATTTCCCCGGCGAGTTCACTGAGAAACCAGACGCTAAATGGATCTTCAGCCTGAAAGTTGGTAACAAGGATGCCTTCAATAAAATTATGACTTCCCCGATGCTGAAAGAAGTATTTACCAAGGAAGGAGATCATTATGTAGTGGTAAATCCAATGGCAGCGGCTACCATGCCGGCGATGTCCATCAACGAGAAATTTGTGACACTGGGCTCCGACAGCTTGCTGCTGCAGGAATACCTGGGTGGCAAAGGCCACATCAAATTACCTGATGGTATCGAAGGAAAAGTAAAAGGCAGCATGCTGGGTGGTTATGTAGACATTGAAAAAATAGCCAGCGTAATTCCTGAAGATAAAATGGAAGAAGACGAGAAACCAGTAGCCAAGAAAGCAAAGGAACTGTTGAAAGACGTAACCTTTGTAAGCAAAGCTGATGGCGGCGACGTACAGCATGGAGAAGCGGTGCTGACCTTTAAAAATAAAGATCAGAACAGCCTGGTACAGCTGATCAACCTGGGCACTGAAGCTGCAAAAGTGATGCAGGCAAGGAAAGCCAAGGATAAAGCGTATGAAGACAGCGTATTTGCTGCGCCGGTAGATACTGCCGTTGCACAGTAATTTATAACCCGACCAGGAAAAGGGCGCCGGATATCCGTTGCGCCCTTTTCTTTTGCGTAAAATATATCATTTATATTCGCTACTGTTAACAGTAAATGCCACTATGCAGATTCAGCTCAATCAGCTCATGCCCATACCATTGCAGGATAAGCTCCGGCAACGGTCGTCGGACATCTGGAACCAGGACGTCACTTTCCAGCCAAGCAGTTTTGTGAAAATCAAGGCGCCTTCCGGCACCGGCAAAACTACCCTGATCCATTACCTCTATCATATCCGGTACGACTATACGGGAAAAGTGCAGGTGAATGGTCGGCCATGGCAGGCATATAATAAGAACGAAATAGCCGTGATGCGGCAAAAGGATATCAGTATTGTATTCCAGGATCTTCGCCTTTTTGAGCAGCTCAGTGCCAGGGAAAACATTTCGTTGAAGCGGGTAATGGAGCCAAAGCCTTATTATCCCGCGGAAAAGATTGATGAAATGGCCGCCCGGCTCAATGTGTCGCACGTGCTGGAGCAAAGCGGCAAAACCCTTTCGTATGGCGAAAGGCAGCGTATTGCCATTATCAGGGCGCTGGTACAGCCTTTCCAATGGCTCCTGATGGATGAACCCTTCAGCCATCTGGATGAAGACAATACACAGCGCGCCGCCGCACTGATTGCCGATGAATGTAAAGCCCGCAATGCCGGGTTCATTTTAACAGACCTGGATAATGACCAGCACTTCCCTTATGATGTGCATTATCATCTTTAATGTTATTTCATGCGTCCATTTTTTGAATTACTGAAGAAAATTATTCAAACCGGTGTGGGAAAAACCCGGTTCCTGATGGCGGCAGTTGGTTTGGGCATTGCGATGCTGCTGATCCTCATCGCTATCCAGGCGCATTCCAACTTCAGCCAGCTGCTGTACAGCAGCAAAAACCAGAATGAAACCGCCGACTTCCTCGTGATCAATAAAACCATCACCAACGCCATGATGGGGCAGTCGGCTAAAAGTATTTTTACCCCCGAAGAAATTGCCAATATAAGAAAGCAGCCATTCGTGCAGTCGTTTGGGTTAGTAACCTCCAGCCAGTATAAGGTAGTGGTTCAGGCGCCGGGCGACCTGCACTTTGCTACTGATATGTTTTTTGAAGCAGTACCGGATAGCTTCCTGGATGTGAAAGGGCAGGACTGGAAATGGAGTGAGGGCGACCGTACTATTCCTATTATTTTGCCTAATGACTTCCTGAACCTTTACAACTTTGGTTTTTCCCTGAGCCAGGACCTGCCGCAGATTTCTCAGGAAACCGTAAAAGCATTGCCGTTGCAGGTAAATATTTCCAACAACCAGGTATCCGATCAGTACATGGGGCATATTGTTGGCTTCTCCGACCGGATCTCTTCCTTTCTTGTACCGGCATCTTTTATGTCCTGGGCCAATGAAAAGTATGGAATGACCACCACCGCGGGCACTTCCCGTGTGATCATTAAAACGCCGGACCCATCTAACCCGGAGCTGGTTAAGTTTTTACAGGACAATGGCTATACTACCAACCAGGATAAACTGAAGTTCAGCAAAACAAGGCTGATTGTACAAACGATCGTATCTGTGGTTGGATTTTTTGGACTGATCTTATTGTTTTTTGCCTTGCTGGTTTTCAGCATGTTTATACAACTGGTGATTGCATCCTGCAAGCGGGAAATTCAATTGCTGGTGATACTGGGTACTGCCCCTAAACAATTGCAGCGGTACCTGCTGCGGCAGTTTGTACCCCTGTATATTGTAATCGGAATTTTGTCGTTGCTGCTGGTAACGGGGCTGCAATACTGGGCGGCAGGTGAACTGGCGCAGCATGACATGCAGGTGAGCACCTGGCCGGGAGTGCCTGTATTTGCAGGTATCGCGCTGGTATTAGGACTCGTGTATATTGTAAACCTTCTCACGGTGAGGAAGTATGTAAATAATATTTAGCCCTGTGGTGGCCGGTATGGTACAGTAAAAGTGTTTTTAGCCCTTTGTGAAATGAGCAGGTAAGGCACCCATACTGCCATGCGCACTAATGGCCAGAGGATGGAATTAACGCTGAAAATATCCTGCGGTTTTTCTGTTTTGAAGAAATAGTGATTCAGGGAATTATCTGCATAAATAGAAATAGTAGCAATGAAATAGAAAGTTGCCAGTGCAAAAGGAAAGGTATCACGACGGTGAAAAAACAACACGGCCAGCAGGATACTGTATGCCAGCATAAATACATTGATCATCATTTCCATGATGAGGAAAAGCTGTACCAGGGTGATATTTCCCAGGTCCTGCCGGTCGGAAATACTGATCCAGTAGGAGTAATCAAATACATCCATTTTGCAGATCCCGGTGATTTCTCCCATTGGCGCAAACAATAACCCGATGGCCAGCAGTACCAGTCCGCCGCCGATTGGCTGCGATTCCGGTGCTTCCCCGGCGGGTGTAACAGAATGCTTATAAAAAACAAATGCGAGGGCGGCAAATGCAGCGGCAGATAAAACTGCCAGTACGATAGCCAGCCAGTTTCCTTTCCCTTCCGGATGACGCGTGGCAGCAGTGCCTGGGTTCCAGGTAAGATCCATAGAAGTTATTTCATTCATCTTCTTCAGGTCCTCTGCATATTGCGGTATAAACTTTACGGGGATATGATCGCTGAAGGTTTTGAAATGATAGGATAACAGGACCTGTTGCCCTTTGATGCTGGCCGTATAATCGAAGGAGTAGTAATCATTCTGCAGGTGCAGTGGTGTTTGATCCAGCGACCACTTCACCGGCGTGTGCAGGATGATTTGATAATCGAAGTCGTATGGATAGCGGATGCTCACCGGTACTTTACGTTTATCGTCGGAGATATAGGAAAGCACGTCATAAAAGGATTGCGCGTTGGCCGTGAATTTCAGCTTGTTGGTGCTGCTGTCTCTTTGCCAGATGTTGTGTACCAGGTAGCTTTCATTCACATATATCGTATTACCGGCTAAGCTGTCGCGGGTGGTGATGGAGTCTCTGATCTCCACTTCTCCATATAACTTCTTATAAAAAGAGAGATAGGATTTTTCTTTGTCCTTCATGCTGGTGCCAGCCAGTTCAGCGCGTTGTGCGTCTGCATCATCACGTTGGTAGGTAGTTACTACTTCCAGTTTACCATCTTTATTTTCATCGTCCGGCAGTGTAAAAACTTCGCGGACGGCAATTTTGCCACGGGTTGCGGGTACGATCGACGTGAGTTGCGTGGTGGTATCGGTTACCACGAGTGCCTTCCCGTAGTCTGGTTCGCATAAATCAACGAGGCCTCCGCGTTGGTAGGACATGGTGCCATCCAGCCAGTATGTTTTATTGTTTAGTACTGCATGTACAATAACATGGTTGAAGGCGTTGGGGGAAGGGAGTGATTCGCTGACGGTTCCTCTCAGATCCGTATTAACATAGGCCATGTCGGCTACAATATTATTGGCGCGCAGCATGGTACAAAGCAGCAGGGCTTTGTCTTTACAATCCCCGAAGCGTTGTGCCAGTACCCTGTCTGGATTATTGGGACGATGGGAGTATTCTCCCATTTCGATGCCCATATACCTGATATCGTCCTGAACAAATCGTAATGCCTGCAGGAGATAGGCAGCGGGGTCGCCATTGGCCGATTTTTTAAAAGCGGCGATTTTGCCGGTCAGCAACGGACCTGGTGCAGGCTTTTGATTGACCTTCATCCCCCATTGCGCTACTTCTTTCCAGGAGGGATATTCGCTTACCTGTACATAGGTAAAAGGATTATACCAGGAAGGAACAAAGTTGGTGTTATCCGTTTCCCTGATGTCTACTTTATTCCATTCGTATACGGTGAGGCCGTTCCATGATTTTTGGAGGGGTGCGACTGCATTGTTATACCGTTTAAAGTGGATCTGCCTTTGAGGGCTAACGATCAGGTTTTTATAGTAATTGACAATGGGTTCGTAGGCAACGAAATAGATGCGGCTATCCAGTTTCCCGTTGAAGATGGGGTTATCGCCGTTAATGGAATAGGCGTATTCTATCTGGTCACCTTTCCGTACATCTTCGAGGATCAGGTATGCGGTGTAGGTACCACTGTAGATGAACCGCGAGAGGTCTTTTTCTTTCTGAAGCAGTTTGAATGCTGCGCCAGGCAGGCGGTTAATTTCTTTTCCATCGCGGTGGATCACTATTTTATGGAATGTAAGTTTTTCATATTGGGGATCGTATTCCACTGAAATTTCCGAGCCATTCTGGATGCCTGCTTCTGAGATAATTTGCCGGATGAAGTGTTGGTAATTGCTTTTCAGTTCTGTATGCCGTTGTTCTTCCAGGAGCAGAAGGTAATAGCCATCGCTGATATTTTTGGCGTTGGGTTTTTTGGAGAGATCGGGCGTAAAGGGGACGAGCCATGCCGGAGCGGGGCTGGTATTTACTTTTTGGGCGGGTGCAATGGCGGGGGTTAGTATCAGCAGCAGGGATAATACTAACTTCCAGGCACGGGAATTTATGACGTGCATAGTATAGTGATGTTGATTGATACCCCTTTATGGGCGGCCGGGTATAGGGGAATAAAAATTTTTGTTGATGAATTTACGGTTGTTTTCCGATAGTTAACATATAAACTGCAAAAGATGCGAGCCAGTGTTCGCCGGCATAGCTGCCGCTGAAAACCTGTTTCAGTCCTGCTTCCATGTGTGCGTGGGCCAGTTGCTGAATGGCCTGCTGGTTTTTGCCCCCGTGTTCCGCGATGGCCTCCAGGCACCAGGTGCGGCTCAGGTTTAATCCATCGAGGTGAACGAGTTTCCCGTCTGTTCTATCTTTTACTTGTGCCACCTGCAGGATACTTATCTTGTTTTCAAAAAGGCCGGGTAAAAATGCGTATAGCCATTTGCGGTAGTCTGCCTGCGGCATTACCCTGCGCATCAGGTCGGCCTCTTCGAGGGAGGGGGAGAGGAAGTCGTAGCCTCCGGGTTCCCATTGTATGGGGGCATTTTTATCGGCGGCGTAGAAGCGCATGGCGGCGTTGTGTATGGCTTTTTGCAGGGGTTCGTCTTTTGCAGTAACGGCATAATCCCAGGCGAGGCATAATCCGAAGGCGAGGTTGGTATGTTCTCCTACGCGGATCGGGTACATGATTTTATCGAGGAACTGGATATAGGCGATGGAGAACTGGGAGGCCAGTGGCTGCAGGTTCTGGCTCATGGTTTTTCCCAATGGGTCGTTCCAGGTGAGCAGTTCGTTTTGCAGTTGCAGGAGCCAGCTCCAGCCATAGATGCGTTCAAAGCTTTTATTTTCTGCGCTGCTGAACAGTTGTTGTTCAATTTTTATATTTTCTGAAGATAGATGCGCTGCCAGTTTACTTCTGATGACGGAGGCTTTGGCCAGGTCGGGGTAAGACTTGAGCAGGGGGCGCACCAGCATCCAGTGTCCGTGCACGCTGCTATGCCAGTCGAAGCAGCCATAGAAAGCGGGGTGATAATTTTTGGGCGCTGTGAGCAGTGAGCTGTCGGTGAATACGATCCCTGTTTTATAAGGGAATTCCAGGTCCAGGCATTTCAGGGGCAGTTCCACCAGTTTATTGGCGATGTCCTTTGTTAGCAGGGTGGCTGCTGGCGTATGTTCCGGATTGGAAGGTACCTGTGCGCTCATGTTGAATGAGAAAAGGAGGATGACGGATAATTGGCCTAAAAATTTCACGACGGAGTGGTGCTTTTATCTGTTAAATAACAATTTTAAGTAGAACATGGGCTGGCCCAGTTTCTTTCGAAGGTCCACCTCATGGAACATGCATGACATCAGGTCTTTCAGCTGTTTATTGCGGGAGCCCATTTTCATCAGCATATTAAATAGCCACGGGTATTTGATGAGTTTCTGCAATTTGGTGCTTACCTGGAATTCCGGTCCGAGGATGCGGTATACCGCTTCATCGTATGCGTTGAAGAAGGTATCGGAATAGTCGTTGGCAGCGATGGCTGCTGCGGCTTGCTGGGCGGCTATCCTGCCGGAGTACAGGGCGTTGCCGATGCCTTCCCCGGTGAAGGGGTCGATCAGGAATCCGGCGTCGCCCACCAGCATGTAGCGTTCGCCATGCAGTTTTCTTTTTTTGCTGCCGAGGGGCAGGCCATATCCGTCGATGCTGCCGGTGAGTTCGGCGTTTTTGAAGCGTTCCTTCATTACCGAGTCGGTAGCGATGGTATCCAGCATCAGCTGTTTCAGGTTTACTTTCTTGTTGCGGGCGGAGTTGCTGAGCATTCCCACGCCTACGTTGGCTTCGCCATTAGGGAGGGGGAATATCCAGATGTAGCCCGGGAGCATATTTTTCAGGAAGTGCAGTTCAATGAAGTTGTCTTTATGGAGACCGGTGATGCCTTTATAATAGGCGCGGATACCGGCTACATAGTGTTTGGGTTCCATTTTAATACCAGCCACATCGCGGGTGAAGCCAGAGTGGGCGCCGTTGGCTACTATTACCACGTCGGCTTTTACTTTGAAGGAGCCGTCTTTGCTGGAGAGGTGGTAACCGTCTGGTTTGAGCTCATATTTATCGATGCTTTTGCCTTCGAATAATTGGATTTCGGGGCGGCGTTTTATTTCATCAACAAGGAAGTTATCGAAGTCGATACGTTTGCAAACGAAGCCCCTTGGGTTGCTCTTATCTTCCTGGTATCCGAGGCGGTAGGGAATATCCATCCCGATGCGGTTGGGTGCTACGAAGGTAACGCCCCAGCTGTCTGCTTTAAAAATTGCTTCCTGGAGGCGTTGTCCGATGCCTTTGTCGATACGTTCCAGGAGGGTGAGCACTTTTCCGCTTAGTCCGTCTCCACATACTTTATCCCGTGGGAAAAAGGCTTTATCTACTACGATACATTCAATGCCAAGCTGGGCGAGTTGCAATGCTGCGGTGGCTCCACCGGGCCCTGCGCCTATGATACAAACTTTTGTTTCCATTATTAGTGATACGATTACGTGCTGGTAAGATACGGAATAGTGCGGATTTAGCAGAGGGGATTGCCACCGTTAAAAATCTGCTATATTTGCTCTTCTTAAAAACACAAGAAACATGTTTGGTGATTTATTTGGAAAGCTGACGCAGATTAAGCAGAAAATGCAGGAAGGCAAAGAGCGTCTGGCTACCGTAACTTTATCCGGCGAGGCCGGCGATGGCGCAGTAAAAGTAACCGTGGATGGTAACCGCCAGGTGAAAAGTATTGATATTGCGGAGCGTCTTTTCGCACCGGAGCATAAGGAAGAAATGGAAGACCTGTTGCTGGCTGCTTTGAACCGTGCACTGAAAGATGCAGAGAATTCCTGGGAAGCAGAAATGAAAAACGCTGCCGGCGGAATGCTCGGAGGGTTGATGTAAGATATTTTCAATACAGGGAATTGCCATATGCGTACCATACATATGGCAATTTTGTTTTATAGGAATACTGAAGAAATTCTGTATTACGTAAATAATATTCCGGTTCCGATACCATAATACCCCGCGCGTGGATTTTCTTTGCAGGTACGATCGACTCTGACATGAAAGTATTTTTCCGGCGCATTCACTTATACCTGGGCCTTACTGCCGGCCTGGTGATCACTATCAGCTGTTTAACAGGTGCCTTACTGGTATTTGAGAAGGAGCTGACGGAAGCGTTTAACCGTGACCGTTATTTCGTGGAGCCGGGAGGAGCGCGTTTACCGCTGGACAAGGTGGCTACGCTGGTAAAACAGGCCGTTCCGGGTGCAGGTATTGCAAGGATACAGGTGTTTGCGGACCCCACACGGGCGCTGCAGGTGCAGCTGGAGGAAGGTAAAAAAGGCGGACCAAAAGAAGGCGGGGAGCGGAGAGGTAAGATAGGAAAGAAAGAAGGGGCCGCTAAGGCTGGTGAAAAAGAAGGCGCGGGCCCGAAGAAAGAAAAGGGACGTACTGCGTTTGTAAATCCCTACACAGGTAAAGTCATAGAACTATACAGCTATCAGCAAACATTTTACTACCAGGTATTTTCCCTGCACCGCTGGCTGCTGGCAGGCGCTGTAGGTAAACTGATTACCGGTATCAGCACTCTTATATTTTTGTTTATCCTGGTTACGGGCATCATTCTCTGGTTGCCCAAAACGCGCAATATTTTCCGGCAGCGGATTAAAATCAAATGGGATGGTAACTGGAAAAGGGTGAACAATGATTTACACATTGTACTGGGTTTTTACACTTCCATCTTCCTTTTTGTATCTGTTTTCACGGGCTTAACCTGGTCGTTTGAATGGTTTAACAAGGCGTTGTATGCTTCACTGAGAACCTCTCCCAAGCCTTCGGCAGCACCGCTATCGGCTCCGGCAGTGGAGGCGAATGGTAAAAGTATATCTTATGAAACGGCATTGGCAGTAGCCAAACATGCCGTTCCCGATGCACTGTTTTATTCGTTTACTGCGCCGAAAGACAGCTCCGCGGCCTTTATGGTAAGCCTGCTTCCGGCAGACGCGCTGCACGAAGCTGCCACCACCACTTACTACCTGGATCAGTTTAATGGGAAAGTGTTGTCGTCGCAAACTTTTGCGCAAAGGAACCTCGGGCAGCAGATCCGGGGAACAATAAAACCGTTGCACACCGGCGCCATCTTTGGTACGCCTTCTAAAATATTTGCTTTAATCCTCGCACTGCTGGGCGCTATCTTCCCTACCACCGGTACCCTTATGTGGCTGAACAGAACCCGCAAGAAGAAAAAGAAAGCAGTGGCTCCGGCCGTATCCAAAGCGGTTCCTGCACAGGTAGCATAAAAAGGATCATCCTTCCGGTTTTCCATTTTTGAAAACACCCTTCAGAAACGGAAGGTTTTTTACGCCGTTTTTATCTCCCGCTTTTAACGTTTCCTTTGCAAACCCTTGCTCCCGTTAAGTTTTAACATTCCTACACAGAATATGGAATAGCATTTGGCATATACCTGCAAAATGATGTTACCATGATTAATCAGTTTGAAGTGCCAGCATGCATAGAGGACACAATACCTGCACTAAAAGAAGAACTGCACCAGTTTCCTGCCGTACATCATATTAACGAAACCATGGGCTGCTTTACGAAGTATACCGATAAGCAGCTGAGGGCACAGAATTTTTCGGCAGCAGGCAAGTGTTTGCAGCTGGCCGGCCGGTTATACGAACGGGGTAATACGGTTGTGAAAGAAGCGATTACCCGTATTTTTTTACCGGTACTTTGCCGGGTTCCCCTGGCAGATGCCGTGAGCAGGATCCGGATGTATTCACTGATACCGGATTCAATTTATCCACTTTACATACAATATCAACTTACTGGTAATGGGAACAGATGAGGAAATTGTCGTCCGGTTAGCTACGGCTATGGACGTTGATTTTGCGCTGCCTATTGTGGCAGAAATGGAAGCCTCTGCGAAGGCAAGAGGTACCGGGATTGCGAAAAGAAATCCCCTTACGATAAAGGAAAAGATCCTGGAAGGGAAGGCCGTTATTGCTTTTACGGCGAAGGGCATATGGGCAGGGTTTTCCTATATACAATCCTGGGAAGAGAACAGGTTTGTATCCAACAGCGGTTTAATTGTAGCGCCGGCATTCCGTGGATTGAAAGTGGCGCAGGCCATCAAGCAGAAAATATTTGAGTTAAGCCGGCTGCTTTATCCAGCGTCAAAAATATTCAGTATCACTACGGGGTTACCTGTTATGAAACTAAATACCCGGTTGGGTTTCGAGCCGGTTACCTATCATGAAATTACGCAGGACCCTCTTTTTTGGGAGGGCTGTAAAAGTTGTGTAAACTATCCTATCCTGGCAAGCAAAAATTACAGGAATTGTTTGTGCACTGCCATGTTGTTTCAGCCTTTTCAATAGTTGAAGCAAGAGTACCCTTATGGTGAAAATACAGCCAATGAATAACCGGCGATGCTTTTGCGTTGCTGGTTATTCATGCGTATTATCCATTAAAGTTTACATCAATGATGAGTAGTTTATTGATCTTGTTGGTTGTTTGTTTGTAGCAACCATCCAGCCGTATATAGTACCGGCTGATTTCAATTTGCAGGGGTGGTTCCGGGAAGTTATTCATTTGGGCAACGCGTGAATAAGCGGCAGGGGAATAATGTTGTTTTATATGTTGCTGTAATGCGTGGAGGGTGGCTGGTGGGAACCGGCGTTTTTCGGCAGCGGTATATGTTCTGCAGATGAAGAAGTTGTTGGCTTCGGGGAACAGTGTTTCCCAGGGAGATCGGTAATGTTTCCACAGGAGCAGTGGTTGCTGCTCAATAACGGCGCTGGTTTCGTAGCACTGTGATACTTTTATCCTGTTTGATTCGCCGGTGGTAACGGCCAGCATCTGGCCTTCGATGGTACGGAGGTGTGCCAGCCGGAAGTAGAGGGTATCCGGATGCAGTTCAAAGTCGTTGAGTTGTGTATCCGGTATGATCCAGTCGAGGGAGAAATAGCAGTCACCGAAACGGATATACGTAGTAGAGTCGCGGCACACTACGTATACTTCGTTGGAGGCAACTTTCGCTGTTGGTGCAGGCATGGCTATCAGCTGCATGGTATCGATCTGCACCGGTTTTTCCTTTACGGATGTTACGGTTCGATGGCAGGCAGGCAGCAACAGTAATGCGATTGCGGGGAGAAAAAATATCTTCATGGTATACGGATACTGTACGAACATTGACGTCAGGCATAGTCCCCTTTTACGGAAGGAACAGTTATTCTGCGTCTACAGCGTCGGTAGTATCTACTTTCCTGTTAAGGGCTTCCCACAAGATATCTTTTAATTCACTGAGGCCCTGGTTTGTAACAGAGGAAATAAATACATGTGGAACATCTTCCGGCAGCTCGGCTGATATAGCGGTTTTCAGCTCATCGTCCAGCATATCGCTTTTACTGATGGCCAGCAGAAACTGTTTATCCAGTAATTCGGGATTATATTGTTCCAGTTCATTTACCAATACTTCAAAATCTTTGCGGTGGTCTGCACTATCAGCTGGAATAAGGAATAATAATACGGCGTTTCTTTCAATATGTCGTAAAAAACGGTGGCCTAATCCTTTTCCTTCATGGGCGCCTTCGATGATACCGGGGAGGTCGGCGATACAAAACGACTTATTGTCGCGGTATTCCACCATTCCGAGTTGTGGGGTTAGCGTAGTAAAGGCGTAGTCGGCCACTTTAGGTTTAGCTGCGGTGATAGTAGACAGGAGGGTGGATTTGCCGGCATTGGGGAAACCTACCAGTCCAACATCTGCCAAAACTTTTAACTCCACTACTTTCCAGCCTTCCCTGCCGGGCATACCGGGTTGAGCGTATTCGGGTGTTTGGTTGGTGGCAGATTTAAAGTAGGCGTTACCTTTACCGCCTTGTCCGCCGGGAATCCAGATCACTTCCTGGCCGTCGTGGAGGATTTCGGCTTCCACCTGGCCGGTTTCTTCGTCTTTAGCCTGGGTGCCTAGTGGAACTTCGATGATAATATCTTTACCGAAACGGCCGGTACAGTTGTCGCCGCTACCGTTTTCACCGTCTTCTGCGAGCAGGTTTTTATGCCAGCGGAGGTGCAGGAGGGTCCACAGCTGTGAATTGCCTCTTAAAATAACATGTCCGCCTCTACCGCCATCGCCGCCATCAGGGCCGGCCTGCGCATTAAACTTGGTACGCATAAAGTGCATACTGCCTGCGCCACCTTTCCCGGATTTACAAAATACACGGATATAATCTACAAAGTTTGCTTTTTCCACTAGTTCTCAATTTTTAATACTCTGGGGTCCATTACCACAGAAAAACAAAACGCAAAGATCGTGAAGTTTGAGCTAATTAGCACCATCATGTGCCAGGAGCTCTTTACTTACAATCTTTGCGTTGTATAATAAGATGCTAAAAGTCTTAATCACAGCGGGATTCCGCTTACTGCACTTTTTCTCCTACCAGTTCATCCAGTTCTTTGGAGAGCAGTTCGAATACTTCTTCTTCTGTACCATCGCCTTTCACTTTTTTGAATTTGCCGAATTTGGCATAGTGATCAGCCACAGGAGCCGTTTTATTATGATATTCCACGATACGCGCTTTCACTACATCTTCAGAGGCATCATCGCTGCGGCCGGAGGTTAATCCACGGTTCAGCAGGCGTTTTATGAGCGCATCTTCCGGTACTTCCAGTGAGAGAACGGTTGAGATAGACGTTTTTTTCAATGCGAGCAGTTTATCCAGAGCCTCTGCCTGCGCAGTGGTACGGGGAAAGCCGTCGAAAATGAAACCACGTGTATCAGGATTAGCGTCCAGCTTAGAGCTGATCATGCCAATCACCACTTCATCCGGTACCAGCTGGCCCTGATCCATAAACTTTTTGGCTTCCAGTCCCAGGGGTGTTTTATCACCGATCTCGCTGCGAAGCAAATCGCCCGTGGAAAGATGAATAAGTCCGTATTTCTGGATAATGTTAGCACTTTGTGTACCCTTGCCGCTACCGGGAGGGCCAAATAAAATGAGATTGACCATGTTTTATTAAAATCTACTTTACTCGCAAGGTTGCAAATATAAGAAACAGATGAATGTATTGGTAATTAAAATTACGATTGATTAAACTAAATGTAAATATTCTGACAAAATAGTGAACACATTTCAATTTTTTACCAGAATCCATAAAATATCTTCAACAGGGTATTCTAATTTAATGAAATAGTTTGGATCTGACAAAATCATATGATTATTATTAGTAATTCTTTGATATTCAGGGCTGTCGGGCTGGATTTCCGCATGAATATTTGTAAGTTTATGATATGAGGAAACAATTATTGGTTGCAGGACTTACAGGCCTAATGATGACAGGCAGCGCCATTTCTGCGCCCCTGGTATTTAAGGAAAAGAAGAGGCATAAAAAAATGACTACACAAAAGGTGGCGCCACAGCAGGACAAAGCCTCACAATGGGCAGATAGTGTGTTTCAATCACTCACCCCCGAAGAACGTATCGCCCAGCTGATCATGATCCGCGCGCATTCCAATCTCGGGCAGGATCATATTAATGCCGTCGTTAAAGATATACAGGATAACAAAGTAGGAGGCGTCATTTTTTTCCAGGGCGGCCCGGTGCGGCAGGCCAATCTCACTAACTACTACCAGTCTATTTCAAAAGTACCCTTGCTGGTAGCCATTGACGGCGAATGGGGGCTTGGCATGCGCCTCGACAGTGTTATTTCATTACCGCGGAACATGATGATAGGCGCTATGCAGGATACCACCCTGGCGTATGATGCCGGAAAGCTCATGGGAGAACAATGCCGTCGCCTGGGTATTCATATTGATTTTGCGCCCGACATGGATGTGAATAATAATCCTTCCAACCCGGTGATCAACGACCGTTCCTTTGGAGAAAATAAATACCAGGTGGCCCGCATGGGAGTAGCTGCCATCAGGGGGATGCAGGATGCCGGCATTATGGCCTGCGCCAAACACTTCCCCGGCCATGGCGATACCAATGTAGATTCACACCTGGACCTGCCCACCATCAATAAAACAAGAGCGCAGCTCGATTCCCTGGAGTTGTATCCTTTCCGCGAAGCTATTGCTGCCGGCGTGCAATCTGTAATGATTGGCCATCTTTATATTCCTTCTATCGATAAAAAACCAAATACACCTACCTCTATTTCTTACAATGCCGTTACTAAGCTGCTGAAGAATGAAATGGGTTTTAAAGGACTGATCGTTACCGATGCACTTGAAATGAAAGGCATCGCAAAATTTTATACCAACGGACAGGAATCCTTACAGTCGCTGCTCGCCGGCAACGACCTGATGATTCTTCCGTCTACCGCAGAAGGCAGCGTGGAGGCTATTAAGAAGGCAATCAAAGCCGGTAAAATCAGCCAGGAAGAAGTAGACGGACGCGTGAAAAAAGTATTGCGCGCCAAATATAACCTCGGACTAGGGCAGCCGCAGCACATCGATACTGATCATCTGGCAGAAGACATCAACGCCAAAACAGATACTTTACGTAAACGTATTGCGGAGAAAGCCATCACCCTGGTACGCAACGATAAGAAACTGGTGCCTTTTTCACCGGCCATGACCCAGCAAAAGCTGGCGGTAATTGCCGTAGGAGCTGATGCCAGCAACACTTTCGTGGAATCAGTGAAGAACTACAAACCCGGTACGGATGCGTTTATTTTCACCTCGCGGCAGTCCGTACAACAGATCGCACCGATTGTATCCCGCATACAGCGCGACTATAAGGCGGTTATCATCAGTTTGCATGAATACAGCCGCCGGCCCGCAGGAAACTTCGGGTTGTCGATGGCGGAGCGGCTGATTATCCGCCAGCTCCAATCGGAAATGCCTTCGGTGACAGTTGTTTTTGGCAACCCCTATGCGATCCAGTATTTCTGCGACGCGCCTCACCTGGTGGCCGCGTATGAAGATGACAGCACCACCCAGAGAGCCGCTGCAGACCTGCTTTTCGGGCAACTGGGCCCATCCGGTAAGCTGCCGGTAACTGTATGCCCGGATTTGCCTTCCGGCACCGGCATCACTTATGAAGTGAACAAGTTTAATTTGTTGCCTACCGCTACTGCGCTGGAAGCCGGCATCAATGAACAGGCACTGCTGCAGATCGATGGTTTGGCCAACGATATGATTGCGCGCGGTGCAGCGCCGGGAGCGCAGGTATTAGCCCTGAAGGACGGGAAGATTATTTATAACCGCTGCTTCGGCCACTACGAATACAACAAACAGGAACCGGTATCGCCTACTTCTATTTATGACCTGGCATCGGTGACCAAAGTATGCGCTACCACTTTATCGGTGATGCGGTTATATGATGAAGGGAAACTGAACCTGGATGCTACGCTGGGCGTATACCTGCCGCAGGTGTTGGGTACAGATAAAGCAGGATTGCGCATCCGCGATATTCTTTTGCACCAGGCAGGACTGGTAGCCTTTATACCGTTTTATAAGGAAACCCTTTATAACAATGCGCAGCCCGATACGGTGCTGTATCACGCCAGCCCGGACGCTACCCACGGGATCCGCGTGGCGGATGAGATGTACATGGAAAACAGCTATGTAGATACCATGTGGCAGCGGATACTGGATAGTAAGTTATCGCCGCGGCAGGGGTATGTTTACAGCGACTGTGATTTTATTTTCCTGGGGAAAATTGTGGAGCAGTTAACGGGTAAGAAGTTGAACGAATATGTGAGTGAAACTTTTTACGTTCCGATGGGATTGGCGACCACGGGCTTTTTGCCGAGAACGCGTTTTCCTTTGACGGAGATTGTTCCTACGGAGCGTGAGTATTCTTTCCGCATGCAGTTATTGCGGGGAGATGTGCACGACCCGGGAGCAGCTATGTTTGGTGGGGTGGCTGGTCATGCCGGATTATTTTCTGATGCTCATGATGTGGCGGTAATCATGCAGATGTTACTGAACAAAGGATCTTTCAATGGCGTGCAGTATATTAAGCCGGAAACGGTGCAGTTGTTTACGGCGTATAATAGCCATATCAGCCGCCGTGGTCTTGGGTTTGATAAGCCGGAAAAAGACAATGCTACCCGGCGGGAACCGTACCCTGCCAGGAGTGCTTCTGCGGCTACCTTCGGGCATACCGGTTATACGGGGACGTGTGTGTGGGCGGATCCAACATCAGGGCTGGTATTTATTTTCCTGAGCAACAGGGTGTATCCTAACGGCGGCGTTAACACGAAAATAACGGCGCTGCATACCCGGGAAAGAATGTTTGAGGCCGTGTATGAATCAGTACGTAAATAGGAGATAGGAAATAATAAAAGAAGAGGTGGTATCCGTAAAACGGTACCACCTCTTTTCATTTTTCAATTATGCGATGTGGGACTACTCTGATACGGAAACGCTCCTGTTGATCATGGTCTGCGTTTTTATGGCAATAGCTTTTTCTGCCAGTTTGTTTTTTCCGCTTCTGATTTCGAAGGTGTAGTCTCCATCCTCAAGAGAACCGAGGTTGTAACGTGCTTCGAAGCGCAGGGTAGCGGGCAGTGTTTCGCGGTGCAGCGTGTTATTGAAATTGTCTTTTATGTAGAGCGTCAGCTTTTCGTTGGAAGGATTATCCACAGAAAGCTGGAATAACAGCTGGTCCTTTTGCAATTGCGTGATATGTACGTTGAAAGCTTCGATGGGAGTTTCCCGTACAGGTTTTTCCTTTGCCAGTCGTGCTGCATTGTAAGCAAATGTTTTTGACTGTGCCGCAGCATGTAAAATTGGAGATAGGATAGTAACAAATACCAACAAAGCTACTTTGGGTGCTAAAACAACAAAACGTAAATGTTTCATGACATTATTTTTTTAATGTGTTCGTCTTTTTTTTAATTAGGGCGGTATTAGCTAATACAATGGTGCCGTTTAAATTTTCAATGCAAAGCTCCGACGCGCGGATTAACAGAACATTACGCCTTTGTTAAAATAATGTGAGTATTTAACCGGCTTGTTAGGCATTCATTCCCTATTTTTGCACCGTTTATGGAAGCAGTTACAATAAAAAATAACCGCCCCGTGGCCATCTGGTTATATATAGGCGTGGGCATGTTGATAGTTCAGGTATTGCTGGGAGGGATCACCCGTTTAACCGGCTCGGGCCTGTCCATTACTGAATGGCAGCCGTTATTGGGCGCTTTTCCGCCGATGAATGAAGCGGCCTGGCAGAAAGCATTTGATGGCTATAAACAAATAGCGCAGTATAAGTATATTAATAGCCACTTTACCTTGTCGGATTTTAAGTTTATTTTCTTCTGGGAGTGGCTGCATCGCGATTGGGCGAGGCTGATGGGGTTTGTGTTTATTATTCCGTTTATTTACTTTGTTATTAAGAAGAAGATTAACAAGAGCATGATAAACCCGATGATCATCCTGTTTGTGTTAGGTGGTTTGCAGGGCTTGATAGGATGGATCATGGTGAAGAGCGGCCTGAATGAGGAAAATTTGTATGTTAACCATATCCGTTTGGCCATTCACTTTATATCTGCGCTGGCGTTGCTGGCATATGTGTTCTGGTTTGCGTTGAAGCTGAGTGTGCATCCGATAGAAATATTAAAAGTTCCGGCTTTATACAAACTGAATATCTGGTTGCTGGTATTACTGGTAGTGCAGTTGGTGTACGGCGCTTTCATGGCCGGATTGCATACGGCATTGGTGGCAAACACCTGGCCGGACATCAATGGCTCCTGGGTACCCGCCGGCATGTTTTCGCAAGGCGGATTCGCTACAGATATTGCGCATAACCCGATTACCATCCAATTCATTCACCGCGGACTGGCCTACCTGATTACTATTCTCATCGCTATCTGGTGGTGGAAAGCTGCACAAACACCGGCTAACAGCCTGTTACACACCATCCGTTACCTGCCATTGCTGTTGGTATTGCTGCAGGTGCTGCTGGGCGTGCTGACCCTGTTAAACAGCCAGGTGAAGATTCCCATCAGTTATGGAATTTTACACCAGGGTGTGGGGATGTTGCTGATGCTGTCGCTGATCTGGACCCTGTTCCTTAGCCGGGGCGTGAGAAGCGGGAATTGATTTTCTGCCCGGTGTAAATTCCTGCCGTCATAAATCCGTAAATTTTCCGTAGGTTTATTCGTAATAATCGTCTGATGAAGGTGAAGTTATTACTGATAAAAACTTACTATTCTTTCCCTATACAGTTGCTGCTCCTGCATTTCAGGAAGTACCAGGTATTACTTATTTTTTGGGTGATCCTGTTCAGCACCATCAATGGTGGTTTTGCCAAGGTGTTTGGTGGAGATGCACTTTACCTGGCGCCGGAATACCTGGGCAAAGTAAATTTCTACAGTACTACTATCCTGGGACTAGCCACCGGCATGTTTATTATGAGCTGGCAGATTACCACCTTTATATTGCATACCGGCCGGTTTAAGTTCCTTGCCACCACTTCGCAGCCATTTTTCAGGTATTGCCTTAATAATGCCATCATACCGCTGGTATTTATTTTCAGTATGCTTTACCGCGGATGGGAATACCAGCGGTATGAACAGCTCAATACCGTTCCGGATATCATGTTGCTGGGGGAAGGGTTTATCTGCGGAGTGTTGTTTATATTCTTCTTCTGTTTTTTCTATTTTTTTAATGCAGATAAAAATATTGGCAGACGCCTGGAAAAGCGTTTCGGTAATCCGCGAAACTTCCTGCGGATGATCCTGAAACCCAACCAGGATCCAGATGAAAATGCGCTGCCGGTACATAATTATTTCTCTACGCCCTGGCGTATCAGAAGGGCGAGGAATGTGGATCACTACAATAAGCATTACCTCGACAGTATCCTCAAGCAGCATCACTTTGCTGCGATGATCACCGTGGGGTGCTCGCTGGTTTTCCTGGTGATACTGGCTTACATGATGGATTATGATGTGTTCAGAATTCCTGCGGGCGCCAGTGTGCTCATCTTTTTTGCGTTTCTCATCGGGGTGGCGGGCGCCTTTTCCTATATGCTGCAAACCTGGTCTATTCCCATATTGCTGGTGATGTTGTTTGGTTTGAACTGGATGGTGGAACATAACTGGGTGGATAACCGTAATAAGGCTTACGGGTTGAATTACCGGGAGAAGAAGGCCCGTCCGGAATACAGTGTGGCGGCCCTGCAACAATTTTTTACCCGGGAGCGATACGAAGCGGATAAGAAACAAACCCTGCTGATATTAGAGAACTGGAGAAAGAAGTTCCCGGCGGGAAAAAAGCCCCCGCTAATTGTAATGAATTTCAGCGGCGGCGGCAGCCGTTCTGCCACCTGGAGCGTAAACGTATTACAGCGGCTGGACAGTATGCTGCAGGGCCGGCTGATGAAGCACACGGTGCTGATGACCGGCGCCTCCGGGGGTATGCTGGGGGCCAGTTATTTCCGGGAGTTGTATTACGAACAGCAGCAGGGGAAACCTATCCGCCTGTCTGATAATATATATGCAGAGAAGGTATCACAGGACTTACTCAATTCTGTATTTTCTGCTATGGCCGTGAATGATTTTATTACACCGTGGAGGAGTTTCAGTATCGGGAAAAATCATTACGCAAAGGATAGGGGTTATGCATTTGAAATGCAGCTGAATGAGCATACTGACAGTGTGTTGGATAAAACGCTGAAAGACTACCGGGAGCCGGAAGCCCATGCAGACATTCCCATGCTGATATGGAATGCTACTATTAATGCAGACGGGCGCCGGTTAATGATTTCCCCACAGCCAGTCAGTTACTTATGCAGCCCGCAGTACCAGTATCCTACACGGCAGGTCAGGGATATCGACGGGGTGGATTTCGGACAATACTTTGCGGCACAGGATGCGATGGACCTGCGAGTAACCAGCGCGATCCGTATGTGTGCTACGTTTCCTTATGTACTGCCTAATGCGTTCCTTCCCAGCAATCCTATTGTGGATGTGATGGACGCCGGTATCCGCGATAATTTTGGTCAGCAAACCACGTTGCGATATTTATACACGTTTAATAAATGGATCAATGAAAATACCAGCGGGGTGATATATATCCAGATCCGTGATACCCGCAAGAATGACATTTCCCCGATCAAAAAAACGAAGGATCTGAGCGACCTGTTATTTGAGCCATTGTTTACCATGCAGCAGCACTGGAGCGCCATGCAGGATTTTGACCAGGATGATTTACTGAATTATATGGAAGGATATTTCCCGGATAAATTTCACCGGGTAATTTTCCAGTATGTGCCGCAGAAGCAGGACAAGGCGGCGGCTTTATCCTGGCATCTTACCTCCCGGGAGAAGCTGGATATCGCGCATGCGCTGGACAATCCTGCGAATCAGAGTGCGTTGGAGTATGTTGTAAAGCTGCTGGAGGAATAGGGTTATTCCTTCAGGAACTTCAGCAGGGGCGCAATAAATTTCGTATAGGCTTCAATGTGGGGAAGATGTCCTACACCTTCGATAGGTACCAGCGTGGCGTGTGGAATTTTTTTCGCAGCAGCGTTTCCCAGTTCAGGATAATTCCCCATTGTTTTTCGCACTTCTTCCGGAACGTTGGCTTTTCCTAAGGCGGTACGGTCGCGTTGCCCGATAATAAGGAGGGTGGGGACGGTAATATTCTGGAACTCGTACAGCACGGGTTGGGTAAAGATCATGTCGTAGGTGAGGGCGGAGTTCCAGGCTACCAGGGAGTAGTCGGGGCTGCTGGTCCAGCTGGCTTGGAGCTGCGCCCATTTATCGTAGGCGGGCGACCATTTGCCGGCGTAGTAGCTGTCCATCATATATTGTTTGATCTTCTCATAGTTCTGTTGCAGTTCTGCTTTATACCATTTATCTACTGACTGATAGGGCACTTTCACTTTCCAGTCTTCCAGCCCGATGGGATTTTCGAGGATGAGTTTTTCGGTCACCTCCGGGTACATTAATGCGAACCTGGTGGCGAGCATGCCTCCCATTGAATGACCGAGCACGGCTGTTTTGGTTATTTGCAGCGAGTCGAGCAGTGTTTTGGTGTTTTGCGCCAGTTGTTGGAAGCTGTATTGGAGGTGTTGGGGTTTGGATGACTTGCCAAAGCCGATCTGGTCCGGGATGATGACCCGGTAGCCGTTGTTGCTGAGGTCCGCTGCGGTGCTGTCCCAGTAGGCGCCGCAGAAATTTTTGCCATGGAGGAGTACAATTGTTTTACCGTTTGGGCGGGAGGGTTGAACGTCCATGTAGGCCATTTGAAGGGCTTGCCCTTGTATTTGCAGTTTCAGGAAATGTACCGGGAACGGGTATTTATATTCAGAGAGGTTAATATCCTGGGCTGGTATTTGTGCGTATATGCGGGAGGTGACGAGGGAGAGGCAGGCGATGGCGAGGAGATATAGTTTCTTTTTCATGCGAGGGGTATTAAGCGGTTAAAACGCTGTGGGGTGGGCAAAATTGACGCCATAAAACTATTTGTTTACAATATTTGGATATAATTAATTGTAAATCAATGATAACCAACCTATTGCAAGGGCGTTTTCCGGGCTGACCAAATGATTACATTTATTTAAAACGTGACACCTTCATTCTCGCTATGTTTTCGTACCTTTGCGCCTTCTTTTTGTAGCTATTAGCGTAAATTTAGTTAATGGCTGATAGCTAAAGATTTAAGTATATGAACATTCGTAATATCGCAATTATTGCACACGTAGACCATGGTAAAACTACTTTGGTTGACAAAATCCTTCATCAGGCTAATGTATTCCGGGCTAATCAGGAATCAGGAGATCTGATCATGGATAGTAACGATCTTGAAAGAGAGCGTGGTATCACCATATTCAGCAAGAACGCATCTATTGAATATAAGGGAACCAAGATCAATGTGATTGATACTCCAGGCCACGCCGACTTTGGCGGTGAGGTGGAAAGGGTATTGAAAATGGCTGATGGTGTTATCCTGTTGGTGGATGCTTTTGAAGGTCCGATGCCACAAACCCGTTTTGTGTTGCAGAAGGCTTTGCAGCTGAATCTGAAACCTATTGTTGTAATCAACAAGGTAGATAAGGCTAACTGTCGTCCTGATGAGGTACATGATGCAGTTTTTGAATTGTTCTTTAATCTGGATGCAACAGAGGATCAATTGAACTTCCCGACATTTTATGGCTCTGGTAAAAATGGCTGGTTTAACAGTTCATTAGAACAGAGTGAAGATATTTCTCCATTGATGGATGGTATCCTCCAGTACGTTCCGGAGCCAACCACTCCAGAAGGTAACCTGCAGATGCAGATCACTTCATTGGATTACTCTTCTTTCCTTGGTCGTATTGCTGTAGGTAAGGTGGCCCGTGCTTCTATTGAAGAAGGACAGTGGGTTACTTTGATGCAGACAGATGGTACCAGCAAGAAGCAGAAAGTGCGTGAGTTGTATATCTTCGAAGCGTTAGGTAAGAGAAAGGTAACTAAGGTATATGCCGGCGATATTTGCGCGGTAGTTGGTATTGAAGGTTTTAACATTGGTGATACTATCGCTGATGCTGAAGAGCCGGAAGCGTTGCCAATTATCAGTGTGGATGAGCCTACCATGAACATGTTGTTTGGTATTAACAACTCTCCGTTCTTTGGTAAAGATGGTAAGTTTGTTACTTCCCGTCACCTGCGTGACCGTTTGATGAAGGAAACTGAAAAGAACCTGGCACTGCGTGTAATGGATTCTGACAGTGCTGATAGCTTCATGGTTTATGGTCGTGGTATCCTGCACTTAGGGGTATTAATTGAAACCATGCGTCGTGAAGGTTATGAGTTGACCGTTGGTCAGCCTCAGGTAATTGTGAAGCATGTGGATGGTAAAAAATGCGAGCCGTATGAAACCCTGGTGGTAGACGTTCCGCAGGATTTTGCCAGCAAGGTAATTGATCTGGTAACCCGTCGTAAAGGTGAGATGCTGATCATGGAAACCAAGGGTGAAATGCAACACCTGGAATTTGAGATTCCTTCCCGTGGTTTGATTGGTTTGCGTACACAGATGCTTACTGCTACTGCAGGTGAAGCAGTGATGGCGCACCGTTTCAATGATTACAAACCATGGAAAGGTGCTATCCCAGGCCGTAACAACGGTGTGCTGATTGCCAAAGAAGCTGGTACTACTACTGGTTACTCTCTGGACAAACTGCAGGATAGAGGATCTTTCTTCGTTGATCCGGGAGAAGAAGTATACAAGGGTATGATCATTGGTGAAACCAACAAGCCAGGTGACCTGGTGGTGAATCCAAATGAAGGTAAGAAACTGACCAACATGCGTGCGAGCGGAACCGATGGTGCTGCTAACATTGCGCCTAAGATACTGATGACACTGGAAGAATGTATGGAGTACATCCAGCATGACGAGTGTATAGAAGTTACTCCTAACTTTATCCGTATGCGTAAAGTAATACTGGATGAAGAAGAGCGTAAGAGATCAGCTAAGAGCATGAAAGCAGAAGCTTAATTGCTTTTGTTTGTAAGATAATAGTAAAAAAAACAAAGCCGCTCCGTTTAGGGGCGGCTTTTGTTTTTGGAGGGAAGTAGAGGGGAGACTTCACTCCCGGGCAAAAAAATCCCCGCCCAGGATAAGGCAGGGATGTGCATACTAACCCAATGCTTACTAAAACTAAAACTAACTTCTATGTATGTTTAATACTAAGTTTCAATTCAATGCTTATTCAATTCAATAGCAGCCAATATTAAGCGGCATCCTGCTTTTCCTGAATCTTCACTTTAATCTTGGCTTCGATTTCTGCTGCCAGTTCAGGGTTATCATTCAGCAGTTGTTTCACTGCATCACGGCCCTGGCCTAATTTATTGGTATCATAGCTGAACCAGCTACCACTTTTCTGAACAACGCCATATTCAACACCCATGTCGATGATTTCTCCTGTTTTGGAGATACCCTGACCGTAAACGATATCGAATTCTGCCTGGCGGAACGGAGGCGCTACTTTATTCTTTACCACTTTCACTTTCACGCGGTTACCGATTGCTTCGTCGCCATCTTTAATCTGGCTCATGCGGCGGATATCCAGCCTTACGGATGCGTAGAACTTCAGCGCATTACCACCGGTGGTAGTTTCAGGGTTACCGAACATAACACCTATCTTTTCACGCAGCTGGTTAATAAAGATGCAGCAGCAGTTTGTTTTGGAGATAGTGGCGGTTAATTTACGCAGTGCCTGTGACATCAAACGGGCTTGTAATCCCATTTTGCTTTCACCCATTTCACCTTCCAGTTCACTTTTCGGTACCAGGGCAGCAACGGAGTCAATTACTACTACATCTACTGCGCCGGAGAGGATCAGGCGATCTGCTATTTCCAGCGCCTGCTCACCGTGATCCGGCTGTGAAATTAACAGGGAATCCACGTCAACTCCCAGTCTTCTGGCGTAGCTGCTGTCAAAAGCATGCTCCGCATCTATAATGGCGCAAATGCCGCCTTTTTTCTGTGCTTCAGCGATTGTATGGATGGCGACGGTTGTTTTACCGGAAGATTCAGGACCATATATTTCTATGATTCTTCCTTTGGGTAAACCGCCAATTCCAAGTGCGATATCAAGGCCCAGGGAACCCGTGGAAATGATCTCCATCGGCGCTTCTGCTTTTTCCCCCATCATCATCACAGATCCCTTCCCGAAATCTTTCTCAATCTTGTCCATTGTGAGGCGCAGGGCCTTCAGTTTTTCTGCATTGGCTGTAGACATATAAGTAATGTTTTTACAAATTTAATAGATAGCTGATCACAATTAGAAAGCAAATTAATTGGACTGCTAAGTTATGATCTAATTTTTTATTTTCCTAAATATTTTAGCATTTTCTTTTAAATGCTAAATAAAGTAGTAATCCTTTTCCGTGCCGTTAAGAACTTCCTGTTAAAAATTTTTTTCTTAAAACCTTAAAAGGGTTAACCCCTAATGGCATAACAAAGATGCGAACCCATTACGCATTGAATGTGCGTAACAACAAAACCTCAAAAAAAATAATTAGCCGGCGGAAGTGAGAATTCTACTGCATTTTTAAAAAGCGTAGTTATACGCTTGAGTATCAGCGCAGAAAGTTTCACTTTTGTACTGTCAAGTTTAGTTGTTGAAGTTAATCCCCTACTGTTTGTTAAAATTGTTTGTTAGCCTGCCTTGCGGCCTTGCATCCATGTGAAGATGAAATGGTGAAGTGGTCAAGGTTAAACCCCAAAAATTTTTATCGCCGTTCTAAATGTTGTTCTCCCTGATCCCTGGCTGGTGGGCTGACTTGTTTCAGCATTTACCGGCAGGGGAGCAGGGATAGAATGGTGAAGCACCTATTTTACGAGGATCCAGCACGCTGCCAGCTGCGAAACAATACCAATCAGGAAACCGATGTAGATTTCACGTGGTTCATGTGCTCCCAGCACCAGGCGGGAGGTAGCTACAATACCGGCCACAAAAAAAGTAATGACCAGTGGGATGGATACATTCATATGCATTCCCCACATCAGCGATAATAAAAGGCCGATTATGCCGCCCCAGCCTACGGTATGCATGCTGGTTTTTATAAAATTATTGGTAACAAAAGCGATAGAAACACTCAGGAACACGCCCAGGAAAAACGCGGTATAGAATTTTGGCGCCCGGCCTTCCTGTTGAAAAGTATAAAATGCCCAGAAGTAATAAGTAATCATCGCTACGTAAGGAATGATCCTGTCGCGTTGGGTTTTCATATGAACGGAAGAAACAAATTTCAGCGCCTTGGCCAGTAAAAGCGTGAGCACCGGGAACCCGATACTGATAATAGCCACCCTGAAATACAGCATATCGAAGGCGAACCTTTTGCTCAATGGTTTAAAGGCGACCATATATTCCGGAATGGATTCCAGTACCAGGAATGTTACCAGCAGGGGAATGAACAGCGGATGTGAGAGATAGGAAATGATTAAAGCCAGGGATTTCATTGCCTTTGGAAACTCCGGCTCCAAACGTATATTTCCGTTCCTGTCTAAAACAGCTTGTTCTTGCATGGTATGGTTCTTATAATTCTTTACGTAAACGGGCTACCGGAATATTCAGCTGCTCCCTGTATTTGGCCACCGTACGGCGGGCAATGTTATATCCTTTATCCTGCAGCATCTTCGTGAGGTTTTCATCACTGAGTGGTTTACGTTTGTTTTCCGCCTCAATGAGGTCTGACAGGATCTTCTTTACTTCCCGGGTGGATACTTCCTCGCCGCTGTCGGTAGACAGGGATTCGGAGAAGAAGAATTTCAGTTTGAAGGTACCGAACTCGGTTTGTACGTATTTGCTGTTGGCCACGCGGCTTACGGTAGAAATATCCAGTTGCGTGCGATCCGCGATATCTTTCAGGATCATAGGCTTCATGGTGGTTTCATCTCCCGTAAGGAAAAATTCGCGCTGGTAATCCATGATGGATTCCATGGTAGACAGCAAAGTATGTTGCCGCTGCTTGATGGCGTCTATAAACCATTTGGCGGCATCTATTTTCTGTTTGATAAACAATACGGCTTCTTTCTGGCGCTTATCTTTTTTATCGCCCCGGTCATACTCCTTCAGCATTTCGCGGTAACCACCGGAAATCCGCAGATCGGGAGCGTTACGTGAATTCAGCGTAAGTTCCAGTTTACCGGCGTTGTTTAAAATAAAGAAGTCGGGCAGTACGTAGCTTTCTGCTTTATTCAGCGTGGCGAAATTGCCGCCTGGCTTGGGAGTGAGCTTGATGATCTGGGTGATGGCTTCTTTCAGTCCTTCGTCGGAAAGGCCTAATGCCTTCTGGATCTTCTCGTAGTGCTTCTTGGTAAATTCGTCGAAGTAGTTTTCGAGGATGGAGTAGGCGTTGTGCACGCCGGGATCGTCCTGTGGCTTACGTTTCAGCTGGAGCAGGAGGCATTCTTTCAGATCGGTGGCGCATACGCCAGCCGGATCAAAGTCCTGGATCTTTTTGATCAGGGAGTTGATTTCTTCTTCGGTGGTGTCAATATTCTGTGAAAAGGAGAGATCATCCACCATGGAACTGATTTCCCTGCGCAGGTAGCCGTCGTCGTCGATACTGCCGATGATATGTTCGGCAATGGCATTCTGGTGGTCGTCCAGCTCGAGCATACCCAGCTGGCTCAATAAGTGTTCATGAAAAGACGTTTCCACCCGGATCGGGATGGTTTTATTGCTTTCGTCCGGATCAGGATAGTTATCGTCACGCAGTTTGTAATCCGCCACATCATCATCTCCTTCACTTACATATTCAGAAATATCGATATTGTCGTATTCATTTTCACTGCCATCGGGTTCAAATTCATCTTCTTCTGCGGGAGCTTCATACTCTTCCTGTTCTTTGAACTCGTCTTCTCCTGCTTCTTCGCCATATTCCAGCGCCGGATTTTCTTCCAGTTCTTCTTTGATCCTTTCTTCCAGGTTCACAGTAGGGACCTGCAGCAATTTCATGAGCTGAATTTGCTGGGGAGAAAGTTTCTGTAATAGTTTCTGCTGTTGTGTCTGCTTTAACATAATTATTCCCTGTCAGGGCAAAATTAATAAGTATAAGGTTAACAGAGCTATCGCTGTCAGCATTTAGCTTTTAGATAACCCGTTAACGGCTAAAAGCTATAAATCCAGTTCCAGCTGCTCCGGCAGCAAACGGAATGTTTTGCGGTGAAATGGCGTATCGCCAAATTCCCGGATAGCATCCCGGTGTTGCCTGGTAGGGTATCCTTTGTTCTCATTCCACCCAAAGTGTGGATATGTAGCATGTAACTGCTGCATATATTCATCACGATAGGTTTTGGCCAGAACGGAAGCTGCTGCAATGGAGGCGTATAAGCCATCGCCCTGTATAATACAGGCGTGTGGCGTATTGCCGTATGCATAAAAGCGGTTACCATCTACCAGTATAAATTCAGGTTGCTGCTGTAACTTCTCCAATGCCAGGTGCATGGCTTTGAAAGAAGCTTTCAGTATATTTATCTTGTCTATTTCCACATTATCCACACTTGCCACGGCATAACATACTGCTTTTTTTTCAATCACCTTTCTCAGTTTTTCCCGGTCGGACTGTTTCATCTGCTTGGAATCGTTCAGCAACGGATGTCTGAATTTCTTCGGCAGGATAACGGCTGCGGCAAACACCGGACCCGCCAGGCATCCCCTTCCGGCTTCATCACAGCCGGCTTCTGTTAGTAATTCCTGATAGTAAGACAGTAGCAAATTGAAATCTATTAAGCCGGGTAAAATTACAAGATTAATGTTCAAGGAACAAGGATTGTGGATTTTTGAAGTAATCCGGCCACCTTCTTTTAATCTTTTTTAAAGAGATCTTTAAAGTCCTGTTTGAAATCGGTCCACTCTTTATCGGATTTTTTCATCAGTTGGTCGGCGGCTTCCCGGGTGCTGTCCCATTTGTCGGCGCTGCTGTTTTTTACGTCGTCCAGCTTTTTATTCATCTGTGCTTTCAGTGTTTCCAGCTTTTTACGGGCAGCCACGCTTTTCTCGTCCCCGTCCTTTTTTAATTCCTGGGTGGTTTGGTCTATTTCTTTGATACGCTCCTGAATAGCTTCTTCCGCCTGTTTCTTTTGCTCAGATAAATAATCACCTGTACTGCTGGCGGCAGATTTTATTTCCTGCCCGGCTTCTTTAATATCTTCTTTTATTTCTTCTTTCTTTTCCTGCTGAGTGCTACTCTCGTTACAGGCAAATAGAGCGGCAATGCCCGCCAGTAAGAATACCTTTTTCATGTTCCGACGATTTTTTTTGTGATTTTTAAATACTGGCACAGCCTTCCGGCCGTACCCCTTTATCAAAACATATTCCAGTTTTTTTGTTTAGACCCTGATCATATTTTTATATTTATCAGATGTTTGCAGCCGTTGGTCCTTATACCTGCGCCCGGTAACGAAAAATTAGCTAGGTTTGAGGTCCTTAAAAAAACAAAACCTGACTTAATATGAGAAAAAAATTACTGGTTTTGCTCTTATTGCTTAGCGTAAGTATCAAATGGGCTAAAGCAGATGAGGGCATGTGGTTGCCTTATTTACTGGGGCAGCAAACGTACAACGACATGGTGAAGAAAGGACTGAAGCTAACGAAAGAACAGTTGTACAGTATTAATAAAGCATCCCTGAAAGACGCCATCGTTATTTTTGGTGGCGGCTGTACCGGTGAAATTGTAAGTAATGAGGGCCTCATTTTTACAAACCACCACTGCGGCTACGGCGCTATTGCCGCCGCCAGTTCTGTAGAACACAACTACCTGAAAAACGGTTTCTACGCAAAAAATAAACAGGAAGAAATTGCTTCTTCCCAGCTGTCTGTACAATTCCTGGTAAGAGTGGAAGATGTGAGCAAGGAGGTGGAAGATGCGCTGAAAGGACTTGATGGTGCTGCAAGAGCCCAGAAAGAACAACAGGTATATGGAGAAATTGTCGCTAAAACTATTGCCAACACCGGTTATGAAGCGAAGGTGGTGCCTATGTTCAAAGGCAATCAATACCTGCTGTTTGTATACGAGCGCTATAAAGATATCCGCCTGGTAGGTACGCCTCCCGAAAGCGTGGGTAAATTTGGCGGTGATACCGATAACTGGGAATGGCCCCGCCACACCGGCGACTTCTCCGTGTTCCGTGTATATACCGGTAAAGACGGCAAGCCTGCTGCCTATGCCGCTGATAATGTGCCTTTAAAGCCAAAACATTTCCTCCCCGTATCTATCAAGGGTGTAAAGGAAAATGACTATGCCATGATCTTCGGCTACCCCGGCGGCACCAACCGTTATGAAACTTCTTACGGCATACAGCTGAAAACATCCATCGAAAACCCTTCCGTGGTAAATCTCCGCGATGTAAGACTGAAGGCCATGTTTGAGCAGATGAAGAAAGATCCTGCGGTAAAACTGCAGTTGGCATCTTCTTATGCCGGGATCGCCAACTACTGGAAATTTTTTGACGGCGAAACAAAGCAACTGCAAAAACACGGCGTACTGGCCGATAAACAAAAACAGGAAGCTGCTTTTGCCAAATGGGCACAAGGCAAACCTGAATTTGCCAATATCCTTTCCGACTACGAGGCCGCCTATAAGGCATGGACTCCCTACGCCAAACAACGCACTTACCTGAATGAAGGTATCATGGGCTCCCCGGTAGCGGCTTTCGCAGCTTCTTTAACGGGCGTGGAAAGAGCATTGGTAACACCAGGCGCTCCCAAAGAAGCCGTTAAACAGGCAGTAGATGCAGCTGATAAAGCCCGTAAGACATTCCTGGAAGGAGAAAACAAACCATCCGACCAGAAAATCCTTGCAGCTACCTGTCATATGTTCTACACCGACATCTCTAAAGATCAACAGCCCATTGGTTTTTATGATGCGCTGAAAGCAAAATATGGCCCTCTTGATGAAGACAAAACATACAATACCTGGGCTGCTTCCTTAATGGCCAATACATTTATTTTTGATGATGCCAAATGGAGCGCATTTGTAGCAAACCCGGATGCAGTAACCCTGCAGAACGATCCGGTATTTGCCTATGCCAGCACATTCATCAAAAACTATGTAGGTAAATACCTGCCGTTATACGACCAGTTCAATACTAAAAATAACGATCTTGGCCGCGCTTACCTGAAAGGTGTTATGCAGATGAGTCCTAACGCCAACAGGTATCCTGATGCAAACTTTACCATGCGCTTATCTTATGGCCAGGTAAAACCATATTCTCCGCGTGATGCCGTGCATTACGACTATGTAACCACTATGAAAGGGGTTATAGAGAAATATGTACCAGGCGATTATGAATTTGACCTGCCTGAAAATTATGTTGACCTGTATAATAAAAAAGATTTCGGTCAGTACAAAGATGCTAAACGTAATGATATTGTAGTTGGCTTTATCACTACCAACGATATCACCGGTGGTAACTCCGGCTCTCCTGTTATCAATGCCAACGGCGAGCTGATTGGGCTCGCTTTTGATGGTAACTACGAAGCCCTGAGTCACAAAATTCAGTTTGATTCTGAGTACAATCGTACTATCTGTGTAGATGTACGTTATGTACTGTGGTGTATTGACAAACTGGGAGGTGCAAAAAATATTATCAATGAGCTGAAACTGGTGAAATAATCTGCGGGTAAGCATTTGATCAGAAAGTCCCGCACAGGTAGCCCCTGTGCGGGACTTTTTATTGCGGGTTAATTCTGTTTTACCCAAAACATTTTTTTGTTGCATGGTGTTATCTCCATAGGCTGTTTCCAACATCTAATAACAACCGTGCATGCATAAACGAATTTTACTCTTTGCTATCCTGTTTTTTATCTGTGTCTTTTCTGCCAACGCATCTGCATGGCCGCCGGGAGACACTACTGCCAGGGATTCGTCCATCGAAAAAATAGCCGGATTTATCAAGAAGATATCTTTCGGGGGTGTTTTCCAGGCCAGGTATACCGGGTCGTTGATACGTGATGTGGATGTAAACGGAATGCATCAGCCGGATGCAGAAGAAGTAGTACGAAACAGCTTCAGTATCAAGCGTGCCCGTTTACAGGCCAAAGCGCAGGTGAGCGACCGTTTTACAGCGGCAGTGCTGATTAACCTGGCTGAATTTTCCGGAGATACCAAAGGGAAGGTCCTTGAAAATGCGTATATCTCTTACCGTTGGAACGATGCAGTTAACTTCACCGTGGGGCAATTCCGGCCATCTTTTGGTTTAGAAGATCTGTACCCTGTAGACATTATCCAGTCGATGGATTTCTCCAACCAATATTATGCGTTCGGCAGCAACGGCTGGCAAAGCTTCCAGATCGGCATATCGATGTTCGGGGCGTTTAACAAGAACAGTAAGATCCCTATGAAGTATGCTGTTTCCGTGGTGAATGGGAACAACCGCAACCAGCCATCAGACAACGACAACGGTAAATTGGGAACGACCCGGCTGGAATTCGGAGAGATGAATAAACTTTCGCTGGGGCTGAATGGCGGCTTTGGCGCAGTGAAACGACAAAGCGTGTATGCTTTGGGGGTAGATGTGAGCGGAGTGATTCCACTGGCACCCAAATGGGATCTGCAGTTACAGTCGGAATACAAACAGGGTAACAATCATCAGCTCTACTACGCCCTGCCAGACAGCGTCCGCAGCGGGGAAGGAGTAAGCCGTTATATAATGGATGGGATATACGTACTTCCCAATTTACGCTACAAGATCAACTATCATAAGCTGACCTCTATCGAGCTTTCCATGCGGTATGAATATTTTGATGAAAACAAAAAACATGATGGCGCTATCCGGCAATCCTATATCCCCATGATCAGCCTGGCTTTTCTGAAAGATTACGGTGGCCGTATTCAGTTAGGAATGCAGATAGACCAGTATAACAAAGATATTCCCGGAACAAAAACGCATAACAGCAATCTGCTGATTGTGCAGGTACAATGCAGGTTTTAATAAATGTGAGTTTATATGAAAGAAATCAAGTATCCTCAACTGTTAATTACTCTCGCGGTGGGTTTGCTGATCTGGTTCATCCCGGCGCCGGAAGGAGTGAAGCCGGAAGCCTGGCATCTGCTGGCTATTTTCCTGGCAACCATTGTCGGTATTATTATGAAAGCGGCAAGCATGGGCACTATGTCGGTGGTGGCTATTACGCTGGTGGCCCTCACCGGCGTGCTGGCGCCGGGTGATCCGGCGAAATCCATTACGCTGGCGCTCAGCAGTTTTGGTGATAAAGTGATCTGGCTGATAGGGATTTCTTTTTTTATTGCGCGGGGATTTATTAAAACCGGTTTAGGAAAACGTATTGCTTACCTGTTCGTCCGGGTATTTGGCCGCAGCCCACTGGGATTGGCTTACGGGCTGGGTTTGGCCGACCTGGTTCTGGCGCCGGCGGTGCCCAGTAATACCGCGCGGGGAGGAGGTATTATTTATCCCATCATGAAATCTATGGCTATCAACTTTGGTTCCGTGCCGGAAGACCCGGCTACCCATCGCAAGCTGGGCGGCTATCTTACATTGAACAGTTATAACATGAATCTTATTACGTCTTCCCTGTTTTTAACAGGTACGGCGAGTAATCCCATGTGTCAGAAGTTTGCGAAAAACCTGGGTATTGATATCACCTGGATGTCGTGGTTCACAGCGGCAGTGGTGCCGGCGATTATTTCCATTATTGCAGTGCCATGGATATTGTATAAGATCTATCCGCCGGAGTTGAAGTCTACAGGAGATGCGCCTGCTATGGCATCTGAAAAGCTGAAGGAAATGGGGCCGGTACACAGGAACGAATGGTTGATGCTGCTGGCATTTGTGATCCTGCTGTTCCTGTGGATAACGGGAGATCTGTTTGGGATAGATGCTACCACTACCGCCCTGATAGGATTAGTATTCCTGCTTATATCACAGGTGCTTACCTGGGATGATGTGAAGTCGGAGAAAGGCGCCTGGGATACTATTGTATGGTTTTCTGCGCTGGTAATGATGGCCAGTTTCCTGAACAGCCTGGGTTTTATTCCGTGGTTCAGTGACCTGATCAAACAGAAAGTAGGTGGTATGAAATGGACAATAGCTTTCCCGATTATAGTGCTCGTATATTTTTACAGTCATTATATTTTCGCCAGCGCTACGGCCCATGTAGCGGCTATGTATTCCGCGTTTTTAAGTGTGGGTATTTCTGTAGGCATACCGGGTATGCTGCTTGCATTGGCGCTGGGATACTGCGGTGGCATCTTCGGAACACTTACCCATTATGGTCATGGACCTGCACCGGTATTTTTCGGAAGTACTTATGTAGATCTGAAAGACTGGTGGAGATGCGGGTTTATTCTGAGCATCGTGCTTATCCTTATCTGGATAGGCATTGGCGGCGGCTGGTGGAAAGTACTCGGCATCTGGTAAACGAATCGCAAAAAATATTTTTATGAGTCAATGGAACATAATAGAGCACAGGTTTTGAAGCAGTAAAATCATATAACCGTATACGTAATTCTACGTATTTTTTTGATAGCTTGTTTTTTTATTGGAGGAATGATTGTACCTTTGCGTCCGTTTGAATACCGAATATATACTGTTGCCGATAAGAGTTGCAATTGCAATAGTGTTAACCCCGGTGAATTATTTGTAACAGGGTTGTGACCCCCCAAAAAGAAGAAAAATAAGATGACACAGTTTAAATTGTTTGTGACAGCCCTTATGCTGTTAATTATGGCCATGACGGCTTGTTCCCCGAATTCAACAGAAAACACCGCTGAAGTAGTAACTGTAGAAGGACATGCAGGAAATTTCCTCCTGATCAAAGGACACGGTTTTAGTGAAGATTTGCACGAAAATAAAGTGAATTTTGGTAACGTACCTGCGCAAATTCTGCGTGCAGATGGTAACACCCTTTTGGTGCAGGTACCTGTGCAGAAGGCCACCACAGTGCCTGTAGTAGTTGCGGTAGGAAATAATGTATCCAACGCGATGTTGTTTGCATATCATCCCAAACTCGTAGCAGCGAAGTAAGCGTGATGAATTAAAAATTACGGATAGCGGTTTTATACACAGATAATAATGCGAAGAATTTCCTGCATTGGCGGAGCTGTGTATAAAACCGCCATTCGTAATAATGTTTTAATTTAGAGGCATGTATAAGGAATTCCGGCCACATCCGCTATTGACTGCATATGTAGACGCCTACTGGATAGGAGGGGGACTGCATTTTATGCAGCAGCGTATATTACCGGATACCTGTGCGGATATTATTTTTAATATTAGTGAAGACATTATTGCAGCTGACGAAACGCTGAAAATAATGCCAGGTAATGCTTTTGTAGTAGGCACCATGACCACCTTCCATGATACTATCCTTCATGCAAATACCTATTTGTTAGGAGTCCGTTTTAAGCCGGGAGGACTGAATAGTTTTACAGGGCTGCCTTTACAATTGATTACGGATGATCATGTTCCCTTGCGCGATATTGCTTCCGGATGGCATGTTGCACTGGAGCCATTGTTGATGAAGGCCCAGGGGATAGCCGCAAAACTAGCATGCCTGGAAAAGTTCCTCTTGCAGCGGTTGCCGGCCGGAAATATCATCTCCGGAAAAATGCAACATAGTATTGCGCAGATCAGGCAATCGAAAGGTGTTATAGCAGTAAATGTTTTAGCAGCACAGGTGTATATGAGTCCCCGTAATTTTGAAAGGCACTTTTTGCAGACAGCCGGCGTATCTCCGAAAACATTCGCACGTATTGTAAGATTTCTAAGTTTGAAGCAGCAGCTGAAAAGCCTCTCAAATCCTCACTTATTGTCGCTGGCGCTGGACCACGGCTTTTATGATCATGCACATCTCACCCGTGAGTTCAGGTCATTTGCAGGGGAAAGTCCTACCAGCTATATGCAACGGTGATGAATGAAAGTTTTTTTTGCAGATGTTATCATGTGGTAATTGAATTATTTTTAATGACCGATATTAAACACAAAAAAAGCAGCAAAGGTCACCCCTTGCTGCTTTTTCTATGATGGATTATGTGTAAATAATATTACAGTGTTTTATCCTGCATACCAAACATCACTACAATTTTCCCGTCTTTATAGAGGTTTAATGTTTGTTCCGCCACATCATACCGGAAGGAGTTATCACTGATGAGTTTCAGGAATTCAGCTTCGCGGCGCATTACATCTGCATCTGCACAGGCCATGCGGGTGCTGATGCCCTGTGTGAATTTTATTTCATCGCCGGTAGCGTTGTATCCGCCGGAAATGCTGTTGCAGCCGCCTTTGCCGTGGAAGCGTTTCTGATTGATATCAAATTCCAGCCAGATCCCGGAGTTACTTATTGTAGCATCATTCAGTTTGATCACGTTCCATTTTTTGCTGCCAATGAAAGCCCACTGGTTATTGTTTGACGCGTTTCCCTGCTGATCGTTACCATTACTTTCCAGCGTAAACTGCATCACTAATTTGCCGCCTTCGTAGAGGTCAATGGTTTCACCGTTTACGGTGTAGGTAAAGGTATGTCCGCCGAGTTGTTTCAGGAAGTCGGCTTCACGGTGCATTACATCTGCATCGCCGCACATCATGCGGGTGCTCATGGCTTGTGTGAAAGTGATCTTATTTTTAATGGCGGTATAGCCACCGGAAATATTGTTACAGCCGCCTTTGCCACTGAAACGTTTTTTGCCTTCATCAAACTGCAGCCATATACCGGAGTTGCTGATTACTCCTTCATTGATCATTTTCAAGGTCCATTTTTTATTACCAACAGCTGCCCGGTTGTTATTGGAAGTGCTGCCATCTTTTTCTTCCAGGCGGAACTGCAGTACGGTATTGCCATTTTGGACGAGGTTCAGGGTTTGTCCTGATATGGCATATTGAAATGTTTGATCGCCTAACTGTTTCATGAAGGTGGTTTCGCGGCGCATCATGTCTCTGTCGGGGCAAGCCATCAGTGTGCCGGCAGTTTTGGAAAAAGTGATATTGCTGCCGGAGGTACTATATGCGCCCATCATACTGTTGCAACCACTTTTACCGTGAATACGTTTCTGACCGGCGTCGAACTCCATCCAGATGGCGCCATCGGAAATGGCTTCATTATCCATTTTTACCAACACCCATTTCTTTCCGGTGATAGCTGCTGAACCGGTATTGCTGATCTTCTTTTTTTCCAGCACTTTGGCGAGGGTATATTTCAGGGAAGAGCCATCTGCCGGTGGGTTCTTTACCCGGGTAATTTTTACCCTAAGCTTATAACGGTAGCCAGGGGTATATTTAAAGCCGCTGATATTGGTATATAAGTTTGACCAGTCTGCATCATTTACTCCTTTTATCTGCAAACATTCCATGGGAGCCACGCCGGTACAGGGTTCCTTTGATTCTTTTACATAGATGACCTGCGTTTTGGGGGGTGATTGTTTGCTTTGTACCGGGGCCATAAAGGTGGTGGCAAGAGTGATTGCTAATTCCAATAACATAAAATATAGATTTTAATAGTTAACAACAAAAGGAGTCATGAGGTTGTCTCTTTTGAAGGATTGTACTGTATTTTGCAAAAACGCTGCCAGTCTCACTTTCAGGCCCTGGTATTACCTGGTGCTGCTATGGTGGGTCGTTTGACGGGTCTTCCCGATTTGTTTGATGATAGATTCGTAATATCCCAGTTTATCTTTACCGGGCAGGCTTACAATGGTCACATCATTTGCGGTGAGCAGGTCCAGTTTGAATTTAGAGGTTGCCACATATTCTTCCGGGATATAGTAGAAGATGTGATTGGGAACCGGCACGTTTTTATGATGAAACTTTTGCCGTGCCCTGTAGGTGAGCAGCCACCAGAGATCAGTTTCCACAAAGTCGAGCGACAGTCCGAAGATGTGTATATCCTCTGTGAAAAAAAGATCTATCCAGGAGTGAAAATATACTTCCCGGGAGTGAATGCGCCGGAGCAGGGAGGGCTTGGGTACTTCTTTGGAAGAGTACACGGTGCCACTTACCACGTAATTGCGCATCAGTTGTAACTGGCCGCCATAGTGTTCAAACCCCAGATTTATGCTCATGGGGTTGAGGCAATCGCCGTGAATATGCCAGTAATGGATATTATCTACTTCATATCTCCTGAAAATACTGTAAAACTTTTCCTTGATGACGCTGGTGTTTTCTAATGGTATTTGCCCTTCCAGCGTGAATTCATAGTTGGTGGTCAGGATATGTGCCGGCTTCAGTTCGCGGATAGCGCTGTGCAGCGGGTTGGCCTTTATTTCCGCTGCTTTGATGGCGATGAAAGACTTGAGATCTTTTTCTCTGATACGGTGATTTTTACTGGCGGTTAGAAAGATTTCTTCATACAGGAGCGGAAAAGGTTTTTTATCATCCAGTTCCACGCAATCGCCGGCGTGGCAGAAGGTGATGATGTCCTGCAGCAGGTCTTTCCAGCTTTGGCCGCGTGAGATGTTGTTGATGTCATTTCCGATTAATAATACAAGGTTTTTCATAGTACATGCCATCTTTTAGGGGTGGATAAACCGGAAGGTGAGGTTAATTCTTCCGTTTGATACTTTAGTGGTTTTCGGGACCTGGTGTTCCCAGTATTGCTGTAATGGTCCTTTCATGATGAGCAGGGAACCGTGTTGCAATAATAATTCATACTTCCGTTGGTGATCACTTTTATAGCGCAGCTGAAAGCGGCGGGCTGCGCCAAAGTTCACCGAGGCAATTACCGGGTGATGGCCCAATTCCGGTTCATCATCTGCATGCCAGCCCATAGAGTCGTTGCCGTTGCGGTAGAGGTTGAGCAATACGCTGTTGAACTGTTGGCCGCTCACCGGCGTTATGCGATCGCGTATCTGTTGTAATTCTGCTGTCCATGCTTGGGGGGAGAAGGTGTTCCCGGAGAACTTGTAGGAGCTGGCAGTGTCGCCATACCAGGCCATTAAACGTGGGAATAACACCTCTTTGCCGTACATTTTCATGGATTCCTGTTTCCAGGTGATGGTTTCCTGCAATACCTGCATAAAATGGTTGCTTTCCGCCAGGTTAAAAAACTGCGGATGGTAAGCCAGCTCTCCATTCAGTAATGCAATCTTCCCGGCACCCTCATCGTTAAAAAAACTTCCCTGCACATTCATAACACAAATTTACAACCGTGCTACGCACTGTATATGTCTAGTTATTTATCGGGTGTATTATCTTTCCATGCCCAAAGGTAGCGACAGGCATGTGTGCGGTAAGGCGACCATTTTTCAGAGATTTTGACCAGCTTCTCCCGGAATGCTTTTTTGTCTTCCCGGTTCAGCTTGTAGATTTTAATCATCGCCTGCTGTAATCCCCAGTCGTCCATGGCAAATACGTCTTCGCGGCCCAGGTAAAACATCAGGAGCATTTCTACTGTCCAACGGCCAACGCCTTTGATTTGTGTGAGATAGGCAATCACTTCGTCGTTCCCCATCTTTTTAAGCTTGCTGTCGGTCAGTTTTTCGGCGATGATAAACGCTGCCACATTTTGGACGTAGGTTACCTTGGCATTGGATAAACCGATACCACGAAGGGTTAATGGCGCGGTATCCAGTATCTGCTGTGCTGTTGGCTCCCGGCCGCCGTAGAGGTCGAGGAACCGGGAATAGATGACGTCTGCTACTTTGGTGGACAGCTGCTGGCTCATAATGGAGCCAATCAGTTTCAGGCAGATGTTTTTTCGTATAGTCAGCTCCGTTAAAGGGCCATTGATAATTTTCTGCAGCTTTTTATCTTTGCTGAGATGGGCTACATAATGTACCGGAATGGCTTCCGGGGTGCTTTTGGACCTGGGCATAAAACTATTTTTAGCGTTAATACGTCACATCACTCTTCACCCCGGACCCTCCGGTTATTAATAACTAAACGGCTGTGTATAGATTACCTGCAACAGTGTTTGTCCGACTGCCTGCAGCGTTTTCTTGTCAATCACATCCATATTGTCGTTTTGTGTATGCCAGTGAGGAGCAAAGTCGTTGTTCGACTGTAACGCAATGATATCGAATGTTGGGATATTAGCGATGGTATTTACCGCGATATGGTCGTCCGTGATAAATGCGCCATTATTTTCATAGCGGAATATATCAGAATAGCCGAGTTTATTGGCTACATCCCAGAACATTTTCATCTGGGCGCCTGCATATTGTTTGGAGGAGCCTTCCATATAGAACTGGGTGCCACGGCCGCCTACCATGTCCAGCAGGATACCGTAGTTTGCTTTATAGCCGGGAATATGCGGATTTTTCGCCCAGTACTGGGTACCTAAGCAAAATGAGTTTTCGTCATTTTTAGCGCCGTAATCTTCCACGTCTACCAGCAGGATATCCACGCCGGCTTCCGGTTTTTGTTTACGGAACTGCCTGGCTGCTTCCATCAGTACGGCAACGCCGCTGGCGCCATCATCGGCACCGTCCAGCTTCTTTGTTTTATCAAAGGCATCTTCATCTGCCCAGGGACGGGTATCCCAGTGAGCCAGCAGTAAAACACGCTGCCTGGCGGCGGGGTTGAAGCTGGCGATGATATTGATGCAGGGCAGTTTTTCGTTTTTGGGACCGGTAACGGTAGTGCGCTGCACATACACGGAATCTGCCCAATTGCGTAAGCTGCTGATCAGCCAGCTGGCACATTTCTCCTGCGCAGGCGTATTGGGTATCCTGGGTCCGAAACTTACCTGCTGTGCGGTGTACGCATATGCAGAATCTGCCTGGAAAACGGGTACCGGTACATCCACTTTAGCTACCTTGCTTTCGCCGGTACTGTCGGTGGTGTTATCGGTTGTCTGACTATTCTGCTGGCAGGCGCCGGCCGTTAAGGCCAGCGCTGTCAGTGTAATAAGAGCTTTACGCATTATCTTCCGGAATATTTATTTTATTGAAGACTGTAAGATACGGTGCCGTCTTTTTCATCTTTCAGCTGAATGCCTACAGACAATAATTCGTTACGGATTTTATCGGAGGTAGCGTAATCCTTACGGCTTTTAGCTTCCTTCCGCATTTCAATCAGCATTTTTAATACGCCGTCCAGTTTATTATCTTCCCCGGTGATGGCTTCCTGTTGTATACCGAGGATATCCACGAGATAAGTTTTCCAGGTTTGCTGCAGCAACCGGAAGGTATCTTCGCTGATTTCATGCATTTTTATTTGTCCGCCTTTCAGTGAGTTGATCACTGGTGTGAGCTCAAACAGGTTGGCGAGCACTTTGGCGGTATTGAAATCATCGTTCATGAAATCCGGGCATTCCAGGCACCACTGACGTACCTGTTTATCCAGTTCTTCATTAATGGCCTGGCCGTTGCCAGGGGTATACGTCAGTTTCTGCAGGGTTTCATAAGCAGCCCATAAACGCTGAAGTCCTTTTTCGGCGGCCTGCAGGGCCTCGTTAGAGAAATCCAGGGTACCGCGGTAATGTGTTTGCAGCACAAAAAAGCGGATGGTCATGGGGCTGTATGGCTTTTCCAGCTGGGGGCTTTCACCGGTGAACATTTCGGTGAGCTTTATGGTGTTGCCATAAGCCTTACCCATTTTCCGGCCGTTGATGGTGATCATGTTATTGTGCATCCAGTAACGGGCCATCATATTGCCGTGTGCAATTTCACTTTGCGCAATTTCGCATTCATGGTGTGGAAACTGGAGGTCCATACCGCCGCCGTGAATGTCGAACTGGGCGCCCAGGTATTTGGCGCTCATGGCAGAGCACTCAATGTGCCATCCGGGGAAGCCTTCGCCCCAGGGGCTTGGCCAGCGCATAAGATGTTCCGGCGGCGCTTTTTTCCAGAGCGCAAAATCCGCTTTGTTATGTTTATCGTCCTGGCCTTCCAGTTCCCTGGTGGTTTCCAGCATGTCTTCCAGTACGCGGCCGCTGAGGATGCCATAGTCGTAGTTGGCGGCGTATTTTTTAACATCGAAGTACACGCTGCCGTCTACTTCATACGCATAGCCTTTTTCCATGATCGTTTTGATCATTTCAATCTGCTCAATGATATGCCCGGTGGCGGTGGGTTCAATGCTGGGTTCGAGATTGCCAAACTGCAGCATGGCCCAGTGGTACAGGTTGGTGTATTTCTGTACCAATTCCATTGGCTCCAGCTTTTCCAGTATGGCAAATTTGGAAATTTTATCTTCCGCTGCGCGGCCTTCTTCTTCAAAGTGGCCGGCGTCGGTAATATTACGTACATAGCGTACTTTATATCCCAGGTATTGTAAATAGCGGAATACTACATCAAACGTAATATAGGGGCGGGCATGGCCGAGATGTGATTCGCCGGATACGGTAGGACCGCACACGTACATACCAACGTGCCCGGGGTGTAAAGGTGTAAATACTTCTTTCTGACGGTGTAATGAATTATATATCCTTAGTTCTGACATATGCTGTAAATGACAGATGCCATATAGCTGACATCTTATTTTTTGTTGATGGATGGCAAAGATAAAAATTGTTTTCCTGGTACAAGCAGGCAACAACATCGGTCAGCCCTAAAAATATTATACATTTTCATAATCGATTACAGTTATTTATTTACTTCTACTGCTGTTTTTCCGCTACCTATCAGGCTAAGATTGGCAATTACAGGATAATGGTCAGACAGGTCGGAGTTTATTTTCCGGAAGCTGTTTACCTTAAAATGGTTACTGACAAACACATAGTCAATACGTAAGGTAGGCGCCAGCCCTGTAAAAGTACGGCCAATTCCGAAACCTTTTTGCAGAAAAGCGTCCTGGAGATCGCCTTTAATGGTAAAGTAGGTATACGACGCCGGGGTGTCGTTAAAGTCGCCGCAAACGATTACAGGGTATGGGCTTTGCCGGATAAAGTTACCTACAATATCGGCTTGTTGACTGCGGCGGATATACGCTTCCCGCATTTTCTGGATAATGCTTTTGGTGGCCTTTAGTCCCGTGTCTTCCTGGTTTTTGATTTTCCTGATGGCAGAATAATCTTTTTCGTTGAAACGATAGGATTCCAGGTGCATATTAATGATCCGCAAGGTATCCTTATCTTTTACAATATCGGCATAGATAAGGCTTTCACTTCTCGGGCCATCGCTCATTTTCATTTTATCCGATGCTATAATAGGAAAGCGGGAATAGATGATAGATCCCCAGTGTTGCATGCCATCGCGGTTAAAATCGCTGGAAAAGTAGCGGTATGGCAGTTCCATTTCCCGGGAAATATCCTCGCGGTTATTAAAGTCGTTTTTCTTTTCGGAGGTATAAAAATCCTGGAAGCAGGCAACATCCAGCTCTTGTTTTTTGATCATGGCAAACATGGCCTGCCGGTTGTATTTACTGTCCCTTTCGCGGTACAGGCCAAACTGGCTTACATTATAGCTCATTACGGTAAGGGTATTGCCATTAGTGGCTACCTTATTCCCGGCGGGCATTTTAAAGGCCACAAAGGCGCTGATAGATTTCCAGCCGAGCAACAGGGCGATCAGTGACAATAACGTATAACGATAATTAAAAAACAGCCACCCGATCAGGAATATCACCAATAGCCCCAACAGGAACGGGAAGGCCAGCGTAATAAAACTGATGGGCCAGAACCAGGCCGGGGATATATACGGCGCCATACAGGCTGCCAGGAAAAGTAATACCACGGCGAAATTGATGATCAGAAAAAATCCTTTCGTAAATAGTCTTAAAAAGCGCACCGCGTCATACTTTGTTGAAGTACTAAAGTTAGTTTTTTTTCAATGAAAGACAGGCCATAACCGGGAAATGCTCTGATGGCCGGTTATGGAAAACCTTACTTCCGTGGATGTTTACCGCAGGCTGTGCCAGGATGTAGTCGATCCGCAGTGAAGGCGACAGGTAGGAGAGTGTGCGTCCCCAGCCGGCGCCGGTTTTGAGGAAGGCGTCCTGCAAATTGCGGCTGATGGTTTTATAGGTGAACGAAACGGGCGTGTCGTTGAAATCGCCGCAAACAATAGCAGGATAAGGGCTTGCGGCAATCAGTGCTGCCAGCTGGAGCGCCTGTGAGGATCTTGTTGGGAAAGTGCGCCGCATTTTATAAACCAGGCCTGTACCTTTCGGGGCTTTCATGTTTTCATAGTCCTCACCCTTAAACATATACGAAATGAGGTGAACATTGAATACCCGGATGGTATCTCCGTTTATGGCAATATCTGCCTGGAGAAAGGTGCTGCCACTGCCAGTGCTGCTTTCTACTGAGGGGATGGCCGAAGCAGTAATAATGGGATACCGGGAAAATAATACAATGCCGTAATGCCAGCTTTCCCAGTGGGTTTTGTCGCGGGTGAAATAATGATATGGATAGTTCCCGGTGGATGTAATGCGTTGCAGATGCTGTTCGTTACCGGGTTTGTCATTGGTGTAAAATTCCTGCATGCAGAGAATGTCCGGGCTGCCGGAGGCAATGGTGTTATAGATCGCCGCTTCTTTGTCTTTATTCGTTACATATCTCTCTAAACCCATACTGCTGGTATTATAGGTCATCAGTGTGAATTGCCCGCTGTTGGTTTGTTTGCTGATAATATTTTCCCGGAAGATATGAACGCCCCAGGTAGTTAATGCTGCGGGCATGGCACAGATTATGGCGATTATATTCATCCACCCGTATTTCCGGTTTTTACGCCAGGCCCATACGGCGGTATATAAAAGGCAAAGCAGGAAGAGAAACGGAAAAAAGAATCCGGAGAAGCCCGCGGGCCACCATTGGCCTGGGTTGACACCGGGAAGGAAAACGCTGAGGAGCAGCGTAGCTACACCACAAATGTTACTCCAAAGTAAGGTACGGCGTACAATGATTTTCAGCATAGGGGAACAAGCAATTTCGAGGTATTTTTAATCCGTCATACTTTTATTCAGTTTTGCTTGCCCGTAATAAAGTATCCCGTTCTTCTGCTGAAAGCGACGATAATCCGTTTTCATTGATCTTATCGAGGATTTCGTTCAGTTTCTGTTCTGGTACTTTGCCAATGCGCCGGTACGGTTGCTGATCAGCATCTGTGGGAGAATTCTTCCTTTTAAAATCGTCCGGGTTAATGCGTTGTGATGCCGGGTGAAATACGTGGGTAAGTTTAAAGGCCAGTTTGTTAAATCCAGCACCCAAGTCCCTGCCTTTTTTCCACTGGTACATATATAACCAGCCTGCGAGTCCGCCGCCGGCGAGTACCGGGATATAGGTGTATCCATAGCTGGAAGACGCCATTAGTGCGCCAACAGAAAGCACAACGAAAACAAGGGTAATGATCCAGAGGGAAATACCTCCTGCCAGTAAAGGGAATATGCGGTAACGCGGAGCAATAGCGGTAACGCCTACGGCAATCGCCATGATACTTCCGGCGGCGCCCAGGGTGTATTCATTGCCTGCGAGTGCATGAAAGGACGGGATCAGCTGCATACCGGCCACATAAAAGAGGTTACCGCAGAGACCTCCGAAGAGATATAATGGTAAAATCCGCTGGTGGCCTGCCAGGTGCTGCATGAAGGTGCCAAAGCACCACAGCCACACCATATTGGAAAAGATCTGCCAGAAGCTGATGTGTGTAAATAGGGAGGTGACCAGCGTCCAGGGACGGGTCAGTAATTTGGATGGATCTGCCGGAAGCCTCAGCCAGGTCATAATATCCTGGTGAAACCGGGGCTCGCCCACTTGTTCCATCTGGTATATTACAAGCGTAAAAAACAGGAAAACGAAAATCGTAAGATTAACGACCATCAGGTGTGTCACCATATTTCTTCCTTCTCCTAAAGAGAGGCGGGGCAATTTCTCTTTTTCCAACGCATGCATGGTACAAATATTTTTCAATACAAAAATACGTCAATAATACAGTTGTCTTAATAAAAATCTGTTCTCTTTTTACTCCAGTTCCTTAGCAGCAGGTAGGCAAAGAGTGCGCCACCGAGGTGGGCAAAGTGAGCCACATTATCTCCTGCCGAGTTCTGGATACCGGAGTACAGTTCACCCAGGATCATGAAGCCAACCACAAACTTAGCCCTGATGGGGATCATTGCAAAGAAATAGAGGTACCGGTTGGGGAACAGGTATCCGAATGCGAACAGGATACCGTATACCGCTCCGGATGCGCCCAGTGTAGCGCCATTGCGGTAATAGCTTACATAATTTTTGACATACAGGCTGGCCATTTCTATAGCTGCAGGGTCGCGGGCGGCCAATGCATTTTTCAGGCTGGCCATATCGAAGTTGGCGAGGTTGCCGATGTCGAACTTATTATCCAGCAACACAAAATTCGAGAAACTGGGATCATTCAGGAACTGCGCTGCATACCTGTTCAGGCTCAGGTTCTCATAAGTGAGTACGCCCATGTGGCACAGTGCAGCGCCCAGTCCGCATATCAGATAGAAAACCAGGAAACGCTTGGGTCCCCACAGGTTTTCCAGGGTGGCGCCAAACATCCACAGCGTAAACATGTTGAAGAGCACATGCGTAATGTTCTTCGGATCATGCAGGAACAGATGGGTAATGAACTGGTGTGGTTTGAATAGTTCGGAGCCCCAGTAGTGAAGGGCAAACAAACGACTCAGATCATAATCGAATTTGCTCAGCAGCGTAATCTGCACTAACCAAACCAAACCATTAATGATCATCAGATTTTTGATCACCATCGGCAGGTACTGAAATTTTCCGGGCCTGTACTCGTTCATTGTTGCTAGTTATTATCTCTTTTTTTCAACAACACCACATTTTCGATGTGATGGGTGTGCGGGAACATATCTACCGGTTGTACCTTTTCCACTGTATAGAGGGAATCCAGCAACGCCAGATCCCTGGCTTGTGTAGCGGGGTTGCAGCTAACATATACAATTTTAGGAGCACCGATCTCCAGCAGTTTATTGACCAGTTTTTCGTGCATGCCTGCCCGTGGGGGATCGGTAATGATCACATCCGGCTGGCCATGTTGTGCAAAAAACTCGTTATTGCAAATATCCACTACATCGCCTGCAAAAAAGGTGGCATTATTCACATTATTACGGGCGGCGTTTTCCTTTGCGTCGTCTATGGCTTCCTTTATCAGCTCAATACCCACTACTTTGCGGGCATTACGCGATACAAAGATGCCAATGCTTCCGGTACCGCAATATAGGTCATATACGATCTCGGATCCGGTTAAGCCTGCAAAATCCCTTGTTACCTTGTATAACACCTCTCCCTGGTAAGTGTTGGTCTGGAAAAAAGATTTAGGACCTATCTTGAAAACAAAATCTTCCAGTTTCTCTTCTGCATATCCTTTACCAAAATAGACTTTTGGTTCCAGGTCGAAGATGGTATCGTTTCCTTTCGGATTAATAGTATAAAGCAGGGTGGTAATGGCCGGTACTGTTTTCAGCAAATGGTCCAGCAGGGCAATCCTGTTGGGCTTGTCTTCATGGTGGATCACTAGGTTCACCATGATTTCACCGGTAGTGCAAAGGCGGATCACCAGGTTACGCAGCCATCCTTGTTGGGCACGGATGTCATAAAACGTAAGGTCGTGGGAAACCGCATATTCACGGACGGTGTTGCGGATCAGGTTTACCGGCTCCTGCATCAGGTAGCAGGTATCTATATTCAGTACTTTATCGAAGAGCTTAGGTACATGAAAGCCCAATGCGGGCCTTACAGGTATTTCGCCGTCGTTGGCCCTGATTTCCTCGTTGGTAAGGTATGCTTTGTTGCTGAAGGTAAACTCCAGCTTATTGCGGTAATGTTCGGTATGGGCGCTGCCCAGGATAGGGTCCATTGGCGGCAGGGCCAACTTCCCAATGCGTTGCAGGTGGTCTGCCACCTGTTGTTGTTTGTACTCCAGTTGGAGGGAATAAGGCAGCATTTGCCATTTACATCCTCCGCAGGTGCCAAAATGCTGGCAAAAAGGAGTAACTCTTTTATCAGAATAGCTGTGAAAGTGAACTACTTTCCCTTCTGCCCAGTCTTTTTTGTTTTTACCAAGACGAACATCCACCACATCGCCGGGCACTACTCCGCCTTCAATAAATATCACTTTCCCGTCATGACGGGCCAGGGCTTTACCTTCTGCCGCATAAGCAGTAACCGGTACATTTTCTAAAACAACGTTTTTTTTCCTCACGGCTGCAAAGGTAATTGAAATGCTGAATCCTGCATCGTAATTCATACGAATTACCACTCAGCACACCGCTTTCCTTTTTTACTTTTTTCCGCTTACATTTACATATTGCTTTCAAATATTATGCGTAAACTATTTCTACTGCTGATAGCAGCCCTTTTAGCGCAATATAGCCTGCAGGCGCAGGGTTACCAGATTACTGTGAAGCTGAAAAACTTTACCGGCGGGAAGTTTTTCCTGGCCCATTATATGGGCAGATCTACCTACCTGGCCGACTCTGCAGCAGTAAGCCCTGCGGGAGAAGTTGTGCTGAAAGGCAAGGAAAAACTGCTGCCAGGCATTTATCTGCTGGTACTGCCCGGTAAACAGCAGTATGTAGAAACCCTGATAGATAAGCAGCAGGTTTTCAGCGTAGCCATCGACACCAGCGATCTTGTTAATAAAACAGTATACAAGGGCAGCCCCGATAACGAGGGGTTCCTGGCCTACAATAAATTTCTTTTCCAGCAGGAAACGCTGAGCCGCAATATCCAGCAACAGCTGCAAACTGCCCGCACGACCGCAGATTCTGCCAAAGTGCAGCCATTGCAGCAGGAACTGGGAAAGAAGATCCAGGAATTCAGGACCAGCTTTATTGCCCAACATCCCGGCAATATCCTCAGCACCATTTTCCTGGCGATGAAGGAACCGGTGGTTCCGCCAGCACCAGCCGGAGCGGATTCTTTATTTGCCTATCATTATTTTAAAAATCATTACTGGGATGAGGTGGACCTGGAAAGCGACCGCCTGGTGAGAACGCCTATCCTGGAAGGAAAGCTGAAAAAATATTTCACCCAGCTGGTACCGGTACATCCGGATTCTATTATTGTAGACTGTGATGCCATGATTGCCCGTACCCGCAAAAGCAAAGAGGTTTTTAAGTTTGTGTTGTGGTGGCTTACTTATAATTACGAGAGCTCGCCTTACATGGGTATGGACGCGGTTTTTGTACACCTTGTGGAAAAATATTACGTTCCTGGGGAAGCGTTCTGGCTGACGGATGAGCAACTCAACAAAATTGTGGACAGGGCATATACAATGGCGCCAAACCTGATTGGCCGCCAGGCCGCTCCACTGCAATATAAAGATACTGCTGCCAGGCCGCTTTCCCTGTATAAGACCCCCGCGAAGTTTACGGTCCTTGTTTTCTGGGATCCCACCTGCGGACATTGCAAAACAGAGATCCCCCGTTTGGATTCTGCCTGGAATGCAAGCTGGAAGAGCAAAGGAGTGGCCATGATCGGCGTTAAAACAGAAGGTACCCGTGAGGAATGGCTACAGTTTATCCATGAGCATCATCTTAATGGCTGGATACATGGTTCAGATCCGCAGGGAGAAACGAATTACCGCAGGCTTTATGATGTGTACAGCACACCAATGGTATACTTACTGGATGAAAAGAAGAAAATTGTGGCAAAAAGACTGGGTGTGGAGCAATTGCAGGAGTTCCTGGACAGGGTTGCCCCGAAAGATACTGCCACAAAACTGTAGAAACAGGAGTGTGGAACGTAGAATATATGCCTCTATACGCATTGAAAACCAAATAGTTCATAACTTTTAACATTCCTTTGGCATAGTCTTTGGCTCTGTGGTTGCAGACCATAAAACCAAAGATTATGAAGAAGATGTTATTATCACTCGCAGCGTTAACGATTTCAGTAGCAGCGATGTCTCAGGCGAGAGTTGGGATTAAGGCTGGCTGGAATCTCTCCAACATTACTTATGATAACTCCGGAAATACAAAAGATAGTCGTTCATTATCCGGTTTTAATGTGGGAGCCATTGCAGATTTACCGTTAGTTCCAAAGATTTTGTCATTTCAGCCCGGTGTATTTTATACCACCAAGGGTACCAAGCTTGAAACAGGAGATAAGAATAACTCCACCACCAATCCTTACGCAAAGTATACCATCAACCCATCTTACATCGAAATTCCGCTGAACTTCGTGGCTAAGTTGCCAATAGGTGAGAGTTCCAGCCTCTTTGCAGGTGTAGGTCCTTACTTTGCATTTGGTGTTGCCGGTAAGCAAAAGTATGAAACCACTATTGCCGGTGTGCATGCCAGTGGTTCAGAAAGTATTAAATGGGATGATGATACCCCTTTTAATAACGACCCGAATACAGCATATAACAAAATGAAACGTTTCGACTGGGGTGGTAACGTACAGATTGGTGCGGAACTCAGCAACTTCCTGATCTCTGCCCAGTATGGTATTGGTTTTGCCAAAGTGAACTCCGGAGAGGACAACAGTACCGATGACAAGAGCAAGAACCGGGTATTCAGTGTTTCTGTAGGTTATTTGTTCGGCGGAAAATAGCTGGTTAATAAACAAATACGGAACTAAATTGTAATAACTGCAAGCAAGCAAAAAAAACAGGTTCATTCATTAGTTGGCAATCAAAAAAATTAGGGAAGCGATACCTGACCTGTGGGTATCGCTTTTTTTTAAAATCATTCAAATTACATCACACATGAAAAAGGTATTATTATCTGCAGCCGCATTACTGGTAGCTGGTCTTTCTTTTGGCCAGGCTAAATGGGGTATCGTTGCAGGACCGCAGTTTTCCAGCATGACTGCAAAAAATGCTGTTCTAAACAGTGGAAAAGAAACCAGCTCTATTCTTACCGGCATAAGGGCCGGGGTTACGGTAGATATTCCGCTGGCAGATGAATTTTATATTGGAACAGGATTACTTTATTCCGGTAAAGGAGGCAAGGACAAGGATACAGATGTGAAAACTACTTTGTCTTACCTGGAGTTGCCTGTTCACTTTATGTTTAAACCAGAAGTAGGTACCGGCAGGCTGGTATTATCTGCAGGCCCTTATTTCGCTTATGGTTTGGGCGGAAAGATCAAGGATACCGGGTTTGGCGATCTGGATGTATATGATGATGAAGCCACCGTGCTGAAACAGAAAAGATTCGATGCCGGTTTAGGTATTAATGTAGGTTATGAACTGCCTGTGGGACTGTATTTCGGTCTGAATACCGACCTTGGTCTGGTTAATACGGCAGATAATACCGATAACGACCGTAGCTTTAAGAACACGTCTTTTGGCGTGTCCGTTGGATATAAGTTTGGTGGCAGGTAAAACCTGCTTCCGATGAACTTTTTATTAACCACCCGGGAATTTCGGGTGGTTTTTTATTTTTATGAAAACGTTTGTTTAATTTCGCTTACAATAACCGACTGAGCATTAAGACTTTTCCCCCAAAATGATGTCACTGTGATATTCTTAATCCTTTTATTACCGAACCACTGATGAAAATTTTTACTCTTCTTTTTGTAACAGTATTTTTTGTTACAGCTACCTCACATGCACAGGTAAGTTTGGGTATTCGTGGCGGCTATATCAATACCGGGCTGGAGTCTTCCGGGAGTGGATATGCGCCGGGAACCCAAAAAACGGATAGCTGGCAGGCAAGCTTCTATACGAACGTACCGCTGTTTAAAAATGGCTATCTGCAGCCAGGCATCAGTTACATAAAAAAAGGTGCGGGACTGGATTATGCGGTATCCCATCCGGTTAACCTGTTTACATCCGGGGCAACAAAACTGAAACTGCAATACCTGGAACTGCCGGTTCACCTGGTATATAAGGTGCCGGTAAGCTTTGGTAAGCTGCTGGTAGGTGCGGGTCCCTATGCCGCTTATTGTATCCGCGGCGATTACAGTGTAGCGGCTTACACCGAAAATAAACTGGTGCAATCGGGATCCCAACGGATCGATTTTAAGGGGTCTCCCAATATCTTCGGCACTAACATGAACCTGCAGCGCTGGGATGCCGGGGTTAACTTTATTGCGGGTTTGGAGTTGAATTGCTGCCTTTCACTGAGTGCACAATATGGATGCGGCATGATGGATATCGATCAATCGGCGGATAATAATTATAAAAACAGGTATTGGGGCGTAAGCCTTGGTTTTTTCTTTGACAGGGAAGACTGGTAGTCTTTTTACGCGGGGAACGGTTTTTGTTAACAGGGAGCGGATTTATACTTAAAATGCATGAAAAGAAATATTCTGATTGTTGTAGCCCTGCTGGTTGTTCAGATGGCAACTGCGCAAGTTAGATTTGGACTAAAGGCCGGCTTTACCGGCGCCAGTATGAAACTGACTGACCCTGCTGATGTTCCGGACCGGAACGAGTTTATGTTGCCTGCTTTTCATGCAGGCATTTTAGCAGATATTCCCCTGGCAAAATGGTTGGCGGTACAGCCAGGACTTCTTTACAGTGTTGCTGGTTACAGAACCCGGCCGGAGCAATCAACCGGGAACTATTACTATATCGTCAAGTTCCGGTATAACTATCTTGAATTACCTGTCAACTTTCTGTTTAAGCAAAAATTGGGGCAAGGTAAAATTGTGGCAGGATTTGGTCCCGGCCTGTCTTATGGTATTGGTGGCAAGGCCACTTATATCAAAGAAGGCACTAAAGAAGAAACAAAACGGGTAAAGTTTGACGGGGATAAAGTGGTTCCGGCAAACGGCTCTGAAATACATGCTAACCCGGTAGACGTTTCGGCTAATTTCCTGCTCGGTTATGAGTTTAATGAAGGATTTTTGCTTACGGCAGGTTATTCTTCCGGCTTTATAAATGTAACTACCAGGGAACATGCAGAAGAGCTGAACCGAAGCTTCCGGATTTCCTTTGGATACTTGTTTCCCCGGAAATGATGATGTTGCCGAATAATGATTTTAGAAAGACTGCCTCTTACGGCGGTCTTTTTTATTTTTTTTAAAAGAAGATAGGGGTCATTCCTTTTTACCGCGTCTTATTAGCGAAAGATGCCATCGGAAGATGACATTGATCATTGGACAGTTATAATTAAAAGTGTGACAGTTATAGGGATATGCCACTACGTATCTACGTGATGGCATTTTTTATATGAAAGACAGCAAAAAAGGGAAAGACTTTCGTCCTTCCCTTCTGCTTTTATAAGGAGTTAGGATAAGCTACATAATTGCTTCCACTGCCTGACGCACCACCTTGGGTTTACCCAGCGTGTAATAGTGCAATACCGGCACGCCAAAGGCTTTCAGTTCTTTCGACTGTGCAATGAGCCACTCAGTACCCACTTGTTCCACATCCTTGTCTGTTTTGCATTTCAGGATTTCTGTAGAGAGGTCTGTAGGAAGGTCCACATGGAAAATACGTGGCAGCATGGTCATTTGCTTCCTGGAAGTTAATGGCTTCAGCCCGGGGATAATAGGCACGGTGATACCCATTTCACGGCATTTGTTTACGAAGTCGAAGAACTTCTGGTTGTCGAAAAACATTTGAGTAACGATATAATCGGCCCCGTTTTCCACCTTACGTTTCAGGTGCGACAGGTCTGTTTGCATATTGGGGGCTTCAAAATGTTTTTCGGGGTAACCGGCTACGCCGATGCAGAAATTGGTTTTTACACCGCTTTGCAGATCATCTTCCAGGTAAACGCCGTTATTCATATGTGCCACCTGGTCCAGCAAATCAATTGCATAGCTGTGTCCATGCGGGTCGGGTTCAAAGAAAGTTTCATTTTTGGGAGCATCTCCACGTAAAACCAGTACATTGTCGATACCCAGGAAGTTAAGGTCTATCAGGGCATTTTCTGTTTCTTCCCGGCTAAAACCACCGCAAATGAGGTGTGGTACCGCATCTACGTTATAATGGTTCATAATGGCCGCGCAAATACCCACGGTGCCGGGGCGTTTACGGATTTCCACCTTTTCAAAGGATCCGTCCGCCTTTTTCTTGAACATATGCTCGCTGCGGTGATAGGTCACATTGATAAATGCGGGCTTGAATTCCATCAGCGGATCCAGGTGGTCGTAGATAGACTCAATACTCTTTCCTTTAAGCGGAGGAAGGATTTCGAAAGAAATCAGGGTGTCTTTGGCCTTGGCAATATGTTCAGTTACTTTCATAAAGTTATAAGCTTTGAGGAAGGCGGCTGGATATAAAGCCAGCTTCCTGCTAAAATTACGCGGGCAAAAATAAGATATCCCCTTATTATTATCAGATCATTTTTAATCTTAGGATAACTATAACTAGGCTAACTGAATGAATTGTTTATTTTTGCTAAGTTTGATCATATGACATTAAGAATACATACAGACCAGCTGGTAAAGCGTTACGGCAACAGAACCGTGGTAAACCACGTATCTGTGGAAGTGTCTCAGGGGGAGATTGTAGGGCTGCTGGGGCCAAACGGCGCCGGTAAAACCACCTCCTTTTACATGGTGGTGGGGCTTATTAAGCCCGATGAAGGGAATGTGTACCTGGATGGCCAGAACATTACCAAGCTGCCCATGTACAAGCGGGCGCAGATGGGCATTGGTTATCTGCCGCAGGAGGCTTCCGTGTTCCGGAAGCTGAGCGTGGAGGATAATATTTCCGCTGTGCTGGAAATGACTACCCTGAAAAAGGCAGAGCAGAAAGAGAAGCTGGAAAGTCTTTTGTCTGAGTTCCGGCTTACGCACGTAAGAAAAAGCCCTGGCGACGTATTGAGCGGGGGAGAACGCCGTCGTACCGAGATCGCACGCGCCCTGGCCGTAGACCCGAAGTTTATCCTGCTGGATGAGCCTTTTGCCGGTATCGACCCCATTGCCGTAGAGGATATCCAGGGAATAGTAGCCAAACTGAAATACAAAAATATAGGTATCCTGATCACCGACCACAACGTTCAGGAAACATTGTCCATTACTGACCGGGCTTATTTATTGTTTGAAGGTAAAATCCTGAAATCAGGATCTGCCGAAGAGCTGGCAGCCGATGAACAGGTAAGAAAAGTGTATCTTGGCCAGAATTTTATTCTTCGCCGTAAAGATTACCTGGACGAAGCAGCTAAACAATAAAAATAATTCTACAGCATCCTATATGAGAATTTTAAGTCCTGCAATATCACAACTGGCAAGATTGCGAATGGGGCGTATTGCGTATTTCATGCAGTATCCCGTGCAGGTGCAGCAGCAGGTATTCCAAAACCTTATCAGTGCCGCCCAGTATACCGAATTCGGTAAGCAGTACGGCTTTTCAAAGATTTATAAGATAGACGAATATAAACAGCGCGTTCCTATTCATACTTATGATACCATCAAGCCTTATATACAGCGCACGATGGAGGGACAGCAGAATGTACTCTGGAATACACCCATCAAATGGTTTGCAAAATCCAGCGGTACCACCGCGGATAAAAGCAAATTTATCCCTGTAACAGTGGAAAGCCTGGATGAATGCCACTATCGCTCCGGCAGGGATGTGATCTCCCTTTATTACAATAATTTCCCCGACTCCGATGTATTTACCGGTAAATCACTGGTAATAGGGGGTAGTCACCAGGTGAACAAGCTTTCCGAAAACAGCGATTCCTATTTTGGTGACCTGAGCGCTGTAATGCTCCAGAATATGCCGTTTTACGGCAATATGATCCGTACTCCGGACCTGGAAATAGCGCTCATGGACGAATGGGAAGAGAAAATAGAACGTATGGCCAACGCCGTGATCCATGAAAATGTAACCTCTATTGCAGGGGTGCCTACCTGGACCATTGTGCTGATCAAACGTATTTTTGAACTCACCGGTACCGACAACCTGGCCGATGTATGGCCTAACCTGGAGCTTTATATGCACGGCGGCGTAAGCTTCACCCCTTACCGCGAGCAGTTTAAAAAACTGATCCGCAAGCCTTTAATGCATTACCAGGAAACTTATAACGCTTCCGAAGGCTTTTTTGCAGCCCAGGATGTGGTAGGAGAAGAAGGGCTGTTGCTGTTCCTCAACCACGGCATCTTCTATGAGTTTATGCCAATGGAGGAACTGGACAAGGAAAATCCGCAAACCCTGCAACTGCAGGAAGTGGAGCTGGGTAAAAATTATGCCCTTGTGATCAGCACCAATGGCGGCTTATGGCGCTATATGGTAGGAGATACCATCCAGTTCACCTCCCTGATTCCTTACCGTATTAAAGTCAGCGGCAGAACAAAATCGTTTATTAATGCCTTCGGTGAAGAGGTGATCGTGGAAAATTCAGATACTGCAGTGGCCAAAGCCTGCGAAGCTACGGGTGCAGTGGTAAATGACTACACCGCAGCCCCCGTTTATTTCAGTGATCATGGCAACGGCGGGCACGAATGGCTGGTGGAATTTGAAGTAGCGCCGGACGACCTGAACCGCTTCATTGCTGTACTGGATAGTACTTTAAAAGCCATCAACTCAGATTACGAGGCCAAAAGATATAAGGATATCGCCCTGCACATGCCGGTAGTACGTGTATTGCCGGAAGGAACTTTTTGTGAGTTCCTGAAAAGCAAGGGTAAGCTGGGCGGACAACATAAAGTTCCACGACTGAACAACGACCGCAAATACCTCGAAGAAATTCTGCAATTTGCGGCGGATCATATGAATGCTTAAAACCTATCAACTATAACATGAAATTACTGGAGAACAAAGTAGCCATAGTAACAGGCGCCAGCCGTGGTATCGGGGAAGCAATTGCTTTGAAATTTGCAGCACAGGGAGCAAACGTAGCATTTACATACGTTAGCTCTGATGAAAAAGCCCAGGCACTGGAAGCAAAGCTCACCGCTTTGGGTGTAAAAGCAAAAGCTTATAAATCCAATGCAGGCGTTTACGAGGAAACTGAAGCGCTGGTAGCGGATGTATTGAAAGAATTCGGAAAAATTGATATTTGTGTGAACAACGCCGGTATCTCCAAAGATAACCTGCTGTTGCGTATGAGTCCTGATCAATGGGATGATGTAATGAACATCAACCTGAAGAGCGTGTATAACATGACCAAACATGTAATACGCCCTATGATGAAGGCAAAAAGCGGTAGCATCATTAATATGAGCTCCGTAATCGGTATCATGGGAAACGCCGGCCAAAGCAGCTATGCCGCTTCTAAAGCCGGTATCATCGGTTTTACCAAGTCCATTGCACAGGAGCTGGGCAGCCGTAACATCCGCTGTAATGCCGTGGCCCCGGGTTTTGTAGAAACAGACATGACCAGCTACCTCAAAGAAGGAGAGGGCGCTGCCAACTATATTGCTCAGATTCCGCTGGGCCGCTTCGGCACACCGGAAGATATTGCCAACGTTTGCCTGTTCCTGGCGTCTGATATGAGCGGTTACGTAACCGGTCAGACAATCAGCACCTGTGGCGGCTTGTGTATGTAATTCAACGAGTTAAAGATGGTAAAACGCGGGTCTATGATCCGCGTTTTTTTATTGAACCTACTTTACGTATCTTTTGCCGCAGTGAACAATCTTGTGGACGAAGGAATACTTTGGAGGAAGTAAGTAAAAATATTAACCGAAAACAACGTCAGCTACCCGCTTTTGAATCATTATTCAAAGAGTATTACGCCGCGCTCTGTACATTCGCCTTTGATTTCGTAAACAGACATGAACTGGCAGAAGAAATTGTGCAGGATACTTTTTTGAAGATATGGGAGAAGTACAGGGAGCTGGACATCCAGGTATCTGAAAAAGCATACCTGTACCGCGCTGTTCAGAATAATTGCCTCAACTACATCAAGCAAAACAAGGTGAAAACGCAATACGGCAGCGAAGAGCTTCAGCAGCTGGAGTCCCGTATTTCCCTGTTCAGCATTGCCTCCGGTCATTCGCCGGCAGAAAAACTCGAACAATCCGAACTGGAGCTGATAGCGGAAAAAGCTATCCGCAAATTACCACCTCAGTGCCAGGATGTATTCCGGCTTAGCCGCTTTGAAGAACTGAGTTACCCCGAAATTTCCCGCCACCTCGGCATCTCCATCAACACCGTCAAAACACAGATGACCCGCGCCCTGCAAAGGTTACGCGACGAACTACTCCCTCTTTTGAAGTAGGGGTTTAAAAAAAACAACATTTATTTTCTTCGCTTGTCACCCTACCCGGCATTAAATGTTGTCTTACTACTTGTTTTCTATATGATGGGTCCTAACTATACACAGGAGCAGGCAGATGACCTGATCGCACGTTTTTTATCCGGTAATATTTCCCCGGATGAGCAGGCAGCGCTAACGCACTGGATCAATGCCTCGGCGGAGAACCAGTCTTATTTCCTTCAGATCAGGGATGCGTGGCAGGCAACGGCACGGGAAGGGAGTTATGATACCGGCGCCGCCTGGGATAGTTTGCAGTATAGTACGGCCATAGAACCGCCATTGGCGGTAAACAAATGGAGGTACTATTTCCGTGTGGCCGCCTCCTATACATTGCCTTTTTTAATCGGCGGCGGCCTGGTGTATGCCTGGGCCTCCGGTAAAAAAGATAACAGCAGTAACGCGCTGGTAACGGTAACCAGCCCGAAAGGGGCTACCACCAAAATTGAATTGTCTGATGGTACGGAAGTATGGCTGAATGCAGGGAGCAAGCTGCAGTATGCACAGTCGTACAACCTCCGCGGCCGCGAAGTAAAACTGGAGGGAGAGGCCTTCTTTAAAGTGCATACCAACGCACAAAAGCCTTTTACGGTAAGAGCCTCCGACCTGAGAATACTCGCGCTGGGTACATCTTTCAATGTAAAAGCATACCCGGAAGATAAAACCGTAGTAACCACGCTGGTAGACGGAGAAGTGAAGATAGACGGCAGCAAAACCACTACGCCTTTCGGACTTATGATGAAACCACATCAACATGTTGTGTATAAAAAACCGTTGTCAAACGGCAGTGAACAATTGAAAACGCCTGTATCTGGCGGAGACAGCTCCACCGCTGCTCCGATAGAAAGCAGGGAAGTGAACAATACGGAAATATATACCGCCTGGAAAGACGGCAACTGGATAGTGGCCGCTCAAACCATGGAAGAACTGGCGGTAACAATGGAACGCAGGTTTAATGTAAAGGTGATCTTTAAAGAACAGGAACTGAAAGAATACCGCTTCAGTGGCACTTTCCGTCAGGAAACGCTGGAACAGGTACTGAACATTCTAAAGCTCACAGCACCGCTGAAATACGCCATCAACAAAGGAGTAGTTACTCTGGCGCTGGACGAAGAGCTGAGAGAAAAATATAATAAAGCATTTAAAAGCCGGTAATGGCCGGATAGAAGGGACAACCATCATTCAATCACCTGTAAAACCAACTTACATGCCCGACATGAAGGACTAAAAAAATTGGGGTAATGCGACTTACCCCAATCAACGAAAATCACTTAATGGCGAATTGCCTTTGCGACGGGCAATCGCCGTAATTATCGTTTAACTAAAATCTATACAAGTTTATGAAATCCACTGCAAACCTGGCGGCATTATTTTGCCCCGGGCGAAAATTATTGCTCATGATGAAATTGACGGGTCTGCTGATTTTCGGAGGTTTTTTACAGGTATCCGCTAATGCATACGCGCAGGATAATATAAAAGAACTGCATGCTGAAAATAAAAGCGTGAAAGATGTATTTAAACTCATCGAAAACAACAGCAATTATCGCTTCTTCTACAACGAGAACTTTACTGATCTGAATAAGGCAGTGACTATTGATGTGAAAGATAAAAAGATCAGTGAAGTGCTGAAGGAACTCTTCAACAACTCCAATGTTACCTTCCGCGTGCTGGAAAACAACCTGGTGGTGATTACTCCCACCGGTACCGCACAGGTAAAAGTAACAGGATATGTAACAGACGCCACTACCAAAGATCCGTTGCCCGGTGTAACGATCACCGTAGAAGGCGCCAGCACCGGCGCCGTAACAGATGCTACCGGTAAGTTCACTATCCAGGCACCTTCGGAAAACAGCGTGCTGATATTTTCCTATATCGGCTACCTGCAACAGAAAGTAGCAATAGGCGGCCGCTCTGAACTCAATATTAAACTGGAACCGGATACCAAGAAACTGGAAGAAGTAGTAGTAATGGGTTACACCACCACTACCACCAAAAACCTCACCGGTGCAGCGCAGGCAGTAAGCGGCGCTAAACTGAAAGACGTTACTGCCAGCAGCATGGATAAAATGTTGCAGGGTAAAGTAAGCGGCGTATTTGTAGGAAATACTTCCGGAGATCCTGCCTCGGCGCCCGTGATCCGCATCCGTGGTAACGGAACCCTTACTGCGGGCAACTCTCCCCTGGTAGTTGTAGATGGTATCATAGGCGGATTACCCAACCCCAGCGATATTGAAAGCGTTACCATCCTGAAAGATGCCGCCGCTACTACACTGTACGGCGCCCGCGCCGCCAACGGCGTAATGGTAATTACCACCAAAAGAGGTAAAGCCGGCAAAACCCAGGTAAACTTCCGCACCAACGTAGGAACCGCCCAGCTCAATACAGGACATTTCCATCTCATGAACGGAACAGACCTGTACGACCTGCAGAAAGCCGCAGGCGCTACGCTGGATCCATCTCTCCGTAATATCAATACCAACTGGCAGAAGCTGGCCTTCCAGAATGCCACCAACCAGAACTACGAATTATCTACCAGCGGTGGTAACGAAAAAACAAAGTTCTACCTGGGCGGTAACTACTATAAAGAAGATGGTATCCTGAAAGGTACCGGGGTAGAGCGTTTCAGCGCCCGCCTCAACCTGGATCATAACATCACCGATAAGTTCCGCATCAGCGCCAACTTCGCCGGAACGCAAACTTCCGACCACGATAATTCAAACGGCTCATTGTATCAATACTATACCAATCTCCCCTGGGACAAGGCATACGACGAACAAGGCAAGCCGGTAAACCCGCTCACCGCCGCTACCTGGTACGGAAGGGATATGACTAACTTCCTCTACGACCAGCAGTATAATTATATTAAAAACAAAAGGCAGTCGCTCGAAGCACTGGTGAAACTGGAATACGACATCACCAAATGGTTGTCCTTCAGCTCAACCAACCGCGCACAGTATTACCACTTCAACCAGGAAAGCAACGGCGATGTGCGGACTTCTTCCGGCACCGACGACCGTGGCAACCTGTATAATTACTACCAGGATTCTGCGAGCTATATCAGCTCCAACCTGTTGAAAGCAAGATATACCATCAATAAGGTGCATAACATCGACGGACTGGTGGGCGCTGAGTTCCAGCAGGCCAATCTTAATGATATCAATGCAAAAGGTAAAGGTATCCTGCAGGGAGTAGAGGTACTGGATGGTACTTCTTCGCCGATGTCTATTGGCGGTACTAAAATAGCCCGCGCCTTTAACTCCTATTTTGTACAGGCGAACTATAACTACAATTATAAATATTACTTCACTTCTTCCTTTAGAAGAGATGGATCTTCCAAGTTTGGCGCCAACCAGCAGTATGGTAACTTCTATGCCTTCGGCGCATCCTGGGCAGCATCTGAAGAAAATTTTATTAAACAGATAAAAGCCATCACCAACCTGAAGTTAAGGGCCAGCTACGGAACTACCGGTAACGCGGAAATAGGCGACTACAGCGCTATTGGGGCCTATTCGATCAATACGCAGTACAACGGTTTCCCCGGTGCTTACCAAAGCGTGTATAATGTGCCGAACCCTTTCCTGGGAAAAAGCATACAATACCAACATTGGTATCGACCTGGGATTATTTAACCGCATTAACCTGACCGTGGAATTATACCAGAAAGATAACAAAGACCTCCTGTTCAATGTGCCGCTGCCTGCTACTGCCGGTTACAGCTACATTTCACAGAACGTAGGATCTGTGCGTAACAAAGGACTTGAAATCAACCTGAGTACAGATAACCTCGTAGGCGCCTTCAAATGGAGCACCGACTTCAACATCGGCTTCAATAAAAACAGGGTAACCGAACTGTATACCGGGAAGAACCAGATCGTAGATCCGATCAGCGGCTATTTCATCCTGCAACAGGGTCAGGATATGCGCAGTTTCTACATGCGTAAATGGGCCGGTGTAGATCCTGCCAATGGTGATCCGCTGTGGGAAAAACTCGTGACAGATGCCAATGGCAACGTAACCGGTAAAACCACTACCAATAACTATAACGATGCGTCCCTGCAGATTGTGGGTTCTGCCACGCCGAAATTCTTTGGTGGTATGCGTAATACGTTCTCCTATAAAAATTTCCAGCTGAGTGCCTTCCTGGCGTTTGTTTCCGGTAATGATGTGTATAACAGCACCCGTGAACTGATGGACAATGACGGCGCATATTATACCTATAATATGATGTCGCTGGATAAAGACTGGAGCCGCTGGGAAAAGCCAGGTGATGTGGCTACCCATCCAAAGTATACTATCAAAGGAAATAAAAACTCACACAAACCATCTTCCCGTTTCCTGGAAGACGGAAGCTACCTGCGTCTGAGAAACGTAAACCTGAGCTATGCGTTGCCGAAGGCCTGGCTGGACCGCGCGCATATTGGAAACGCCAGAATTTCTATTGGCGGTGATAACCTGTGGACCTTAACCAAATTCTCCGGTCTGGATCCGGAAGTAGATGATCGCGGTATTAACTACATCAAGTATCCGTCCAGCACCAAGTGGTTTGCAGGCCTTGAAATTAATTTTTAACAGGAGCTAAAAAGAGATGATCATGAAACACATGTCAAAATATTTTGCAGGGCTGTTGCTGTTATCAGTGGCCACTTCCTGCTCATTGAAGAAAGACCCGTACAGTGCTGTTCCGGATGATAATATTCTGAAAGATGAAACCAAATGGCCGGCGGCTACTGTAGGTAATTATGCGTTACTGAAAGAAGAAAACTTTACGCGCAACTATTTCCAGATGGGAGAGTTCCCCAGTGACGATGTAGCGTTGAGCGGCGCTACTACTGATGCGCTTTTTTATTCATACACTTACGGGCACCTGACCAACCAGGCCAACGCATTGCAGATCTGGCGGGCAGGATATAAGGCGATCAACGGCTGTAATAAGCTGCTGGAGGTAATGACAGAAGGTAAGTCGGACGCCGTGAATAAGATGATCGGGGAAAACCTGTTCATCCGCGCCTTTGTGCATTTCAGCCTGGTAAGGTCTTTCGGCCGCCCTTACACACAAAGCCCGGCAACCAACCTGGGGGTACCGGTGGTAACCAAATTTGATATAACTGCCATGCCTAAACGTAGCACTGTACAGGATGTATACGCGCAGGTGGTAGCAGATCTGAAGAAAGGAAAAGACCTGATGGACAACTCCAACACCAACAGCTATGCCACCAAATACGGCGCTATGGCTTTACTGGCGAGGGTGTATCTCTATATGGGAAAAAATGATTCTGCCCGTATTTATGCAGATTCTGTTATCACTTCGGGACAGTATTCCCTGGTGAATACTTCTGATCTTCCCGGTTATTACACCAAAACCAATGAAAACAACAAGGAAACCATCTTCGCTATTCATCATACCCTGCAGGACGACCGTACCTGGAGCTCTATCGGCTCTATGTATTATATGTCGCCCGGTGGTATGGGCTATGGCGAAATGTATGCTTCCCAGTCGTACCTCGACCTGCTGCACAAATACCCGGCAGATGCCCGTAACTCCTTTGTGCAGGCCGTATACCTGAAAGGCGCTGATGGCCGGGATTCCGTGAATGCCGGCGGCCAGAAAGTAATGGCTTCCCGCAATGGCGTTCCAAAATGGTACGTGCTGAAATATTCCAACCAGGATAACGTGCCTACCCTCAGTTCACCGGTGGTATTGCGCCTGGCTGAAATGTACCTGATCCGTGCGGAAGCGAATGCGAAGCTGAACAACAACGCTGCCGCCATCGATGATGTGAATACCATCCGTAAAAGGGCCGGGTTAAGCGGCGCGGCGCTGTTTACCGTATCTGACCTGCATGGCTATCCTTCCGTGCTGGATGTAGTACTGGACGAACGCCGCCTGGAACTTGCCTTTGAAACACATCGTGTATTTGACCTGTTCCGCAATAACCGGAATGTATACCGCAATTATCCCGGCGTACAAAATAATCCGCAAACAGTTTCTTATACAGATGCAAGGGTGGTACACTTTATTCCTGAACAGGAAATATTGCTTGATCCTAACCTGGTGCAAAACCCGATTCAATAGTATTACCCGGTGAAAGCCCCGTTCTGCGGGGCTTTTGCTTTTATAAAATAATCGGGAAAAGAAACCGCAACAGTAGTAAATTTATAACCGGTGAACATTTAAAAAATTGCTTATTCTTCATGTATCAGACAAACCACCCTTCCCGCAATTTCAGGAGAGGATTGCTGCTGGCAGGACTTACTTTCAGCTTCCTTACCACAGCACTCGCCCAGGAATTGAAGTATACCAATGGCAACAATAACTGGAACGCAGACTCGCTCGGTAACCACCGTGTGGTAGTTTCCTTTAATGGCGCCGCCGGCGTAGCCCGCGTTATAATCCCCTGGCGCCGTAGAGACGAGCATCCGGAGCTGAAACGTATCATTATTGAAGATGCAAAAACAAAGCAAAAAATTACCAATGTAAAAACGTTGACACTTAACCGTGAGCAAGGCGATATCTGCTTTGAACCAACTTCCGGTAAAGGCGACTACTATATTTATTACCTGCCGTCCAAAAACGAAGGCCGCGACAACTACCCGAAAGGCGTGTACCTGGCGCCGGAACAAACCGCCGATAACAACTGGCTGCAATCCATACCAGCGGGCATAAAGCCCAATACCACAGTGAAGCAACTGGAAGCTATTGACAGCTTCAATACTTTCTACCCGATGGAAGTAATCGCCACGGAAGCAGAAAGAAAGCAGCTGCTGCTGAAACATCCGGGTGGCGGCTATATGCTGTTTCCCGAAGACCGGCAGTTCCCTATTAAAATGACGGACGACCTGCCACAGCGTTGGATAAAGAAAGGGCCTTCCCAATCCTTCTCCGGCAAAGCCGATAAAGGCGAATACTATGCCTTTCAGCTGGGCGTTTATGCCCGCCATGAAATGAAGGATGTGCAGATTTCTTTTGCCGACCTGAAAACCACTGGCGGACAAACCATCCCGGCAATGCAACTCAACTGTATCAATACCACCGGTACCACTTACGATGCCAAACCTTTTTCGGCAACGGTGAATATCCCCGAAGGAAAAGTACAGGCCCTGTGGTGCGGGATAGATGTGCCGGAAAACGCTGCAGCAGGCATCTATAAAGGTATTGCCACCATAAAGGCAGCCGGCATGCCTGCCATGCCAATAAGAATCACACTAACGGTAACGAATAAACTGGCCGTGAACAGTGGCTTTAATGAGCCCTGGAAACAAACCCGCCTGAAATGGCTAAACTCCACGCTGGCACAGGACGATGCCGTGATTGCACCTTACACGCCACTGGAAATGAAAGACAGCGTGATCAGTTTACTGGGCCGTAAAGTAGGTATCCATAAAGATGGCTTCCCTGCGCAGATCCAGACTTTTTTCACGCCTGAAATGACGTCGCTGTCTGCACAACCTAAAAATATTTTCACCGAACCGGTACATTTCCATTTCATTGAAGCCGCTACAGGAAAGGATCTTCGCTGGCAAAGCAATGGCTGGAAAGTTACCAGTCAAACGCCGGGGAAAATCAGCTGGAAAGCGGTGAACACTACTGCCGGCCTGGAGATGGAAGTAACCGGCACCCTGGAATTTGATGGTTTCCTCGACTATACCGTGAAAGTAACAGCGCTGGAAGACGTATCCCTGAAGGATATCACGATGCACCTGCCGTTTGATAAAGGCGCTGCAAAGTACATGATGGGGCTGAACCAGAAAGGTGGCGTACGCCCGGAGAATATCGACTGGAAGTGGGACGTGAAAAATAAAAACCAGGATGGCGCCTGGATTGGCGATGTGAACGCAGGCATCCAGTTTAACCTGCGGGATGAAAATTATGTACGCCCGCTGAATACAAACTTCTACCTCCAGAAGCCGCTGCTGCTGCCCACTTCATGGGGTAATGGCGATAAAGGCGGTATCACCGTGGGCGAAAAAGGAAAGGCTATACTGGTAAATAACTATAGCGGTGAAAGAACGCTGCATAAGGGAGAGGTACTGTATTACAACTTCCACCTGATCATCACGCCATTCCACCCGGTTAACACCGATTTCCAGTGGTCTACCCGTTTCTATCACCGGTATAATAACCTCGACAGCATCAAGGCTACCGGCGCTACGGTGGTAAACATTCACCATGGCAACGAGATTAACCCCTGGATCAACTATCCGTTCATTGAATGGAAGGCGATGAAGGACTACATTGCGGAAGCGCATCAGAAAGGACTGAAAGTTAAGATCTATAATACCGTAAGGGAGTTATCGAACCATGCCTGGGAAACCTTCCCGCTGCGCAGTTTAGGGCATGAAGTATACAGTCCGGGTAAGGGTGGCGGCTTCTCCTGGCTGCAGGAGCATGTAGGAAAAGACTACATCGCGGCGTGGTTTGTACCGGAGTTTAAGGATGCCGCCATCATCAACAGTGGCATGAATCGCTGGCATAACTACTATGTGGAAGGGATGAACTGGCTCGTGCAAAACGTAGGGATCGATGGTATTTACCTGGACGACGTAGCTTTTGACCGGGTAACCATGAAACGTGTGAAACGCGTGCTGACAAAGGATAATCATCCGGGCATTATTGATCTGCATTCGGCCAACCAGTATAACAAATCCGATGGGTTTATTAACAGTGCGGTGCTTTATATGGAGCACTTCCCTTACCTGAACAGGCTTTGGTTTGGGGAGTACTTTGATTATGAAAAAAACAATCCTGATTTCTTCCTCACAGAAGTAAGCGGTATTCCTTTTGGCCTGATGGGCGAAATGCTCCAGGATGGCGGTAACCAGTGGCGGGGTATGGTGTATGGTATGACCAACCGCATGCCGTGGACTGCTACTTCCGATCCGCGTCCTATCTGGAAAGTGTGGGATGATTTTGGTATGCAGGGAACAAAGATGATTGGTTACTGGGTAGAAAATAACCCGGTTAAAACCAACAACCCGTTGGTACCGGCCACCATTTACCGTAAGGATGGCGCAGTACTGGTATCCCTCGCCAGCTGGGCGCCGGAAAACACCACCATTAAACTCACCATCGACTGGAAAGCACTGGGCATAGACCCTACAAAGGCAACGATAACGGCGCCGGACATACGCAACTTCCAGCAAGGGCAGGTATTTGGTAAAGATGCCAGTATCCCCGTAGAAAAGAACAAGGGCTGGCTGCTGATTATAAAGTAGATCGCCAGCGGATGTTGTCTTGCTCAGGATTACGCTGATTTTACTGATTAGTTTGATTTTTACTTCTGGATTTTATAAAGGATTAAGGGAGATAGAAGCGGATATATTCGCTTATCTCCCTTAATTATATCTTAAGAAAATCAAAAAAATCCAAAAAGTAAAAATCAAACTAATCAGTAAAATCAGCGTAATCCTGAGCAAGACAAACTCCGCGTTAAAAGCGTTTACCCGGTACGTTTACCCGGAATGTTTCCACGCATTTACGGTCTTGCAGGGTTACGTATACGGTTTTGCCGTCTTTATCCCCGAATACCAGGTTGCTGCATTGTTTTCCTTTGAGGGGTACCTCCTGGATCAGTTTTTCCTGTTGGCGAGAGTACGGCGATCACGCCTTTTCCCCACCGGGCTACGTAGAGGTTGCCTACTTTGTCGCATTTCATTCCGTCGAAACCAAAGTCGGGGAAGCTGGCGAATAAGGTTTTACGGGAGATGTTACCTGCTTTATCCACCTTGTATTTCCAGATCTTGCGTTGCACGCTTTCGTTCACATATAATATTTTTTCGTCGGGACTGAGTTCAATGCCGTTGGTGGTGCCCATATTGCCTTCAAGCAGGATGGGGGTGTGGTGGCCCGGGTCTATCCGCCAGATCTGGCCGGTGTTGCTGGCCCATTTCGGGTCGGTAACGAAGATCTGGTCCTTGCTGTTGATACAGAGATCATTGGGCTGGTTGAACTGATCGGAGTGAACGTATACGCCTACTTTTTTGGTTTTCATATCAATGGTGAGCACATTATGCCGGATGAAATCAGGGAGAAACATGGTTCCTTTGCTGTTGAAATGAATGCCGTTGGCTACGCTGCTATCGGGGAGGGTAACGAATATTTCACCGGCGCCGGTTTTGGTATTTATTTTACCGATGGTGCCATCCTGTTGAAAATTTACCACGTAAAAATTGCCTGCTTTGTCAAAGTTGGGTCCTTCAATATTTACGGAAAACATATTTTCTGCCGTGAGGTCGCGGGTTTCGAATACGGGTCTGTTGGTATTTTTTTGCTGCGCCATCAGCGGGAGGCCGTATCCGGCCGTCATTGCCAGCAGGCAGATATATTTTCTCATGTTCGTTTTGTTTTGAAACTTTAAATTAAGGAACTATTCCAGATTTTTCAGCGTATATGGATGGGAGGGAGGGTATGTAATGAAATTATCAAGAAATAATTACCGGGAGAAACGGATCTGTTGCCTGTCAACTAATTTATTAATTTTGCGCCCATGATCCATGTTTCGGAGTTTAAAGATTTGGCGCAATTAACGATACACAAGGTAGGGAATCCCACTAACGATGAGGCCCTGCTCTGTTCCAAAGCGCCTTTGCAGCTGGAGGATGAAACGATCAGCCAGTTATTGGTGACTTATTTTATTCAGCCGTTTGCCAATGCAGCAGAGTATTTCAGATTCCGTCATGACGCAGATCTGCAATTGAATGAAATATTTCAATATTGTCGACGTATATTTACTGACCAAAATGAATTCCAGGAGCAGTCGGTCAATATTGCCAAACATCTATATAAACATTCCACCCATCCTAAAATAAAAGGGGGAGAGCTATATATAGCCTACTTTAGCAAGTGCCAGGTGGATGGTGAAGAGGTGGAAGCCATAGGCATTTTTAAGTCGGAGAACCGCGATACCTATTTAAAAGTATTTCTGGCAGACGAGAATTATCAGGTAAATTACGAGGACGGTATAAATATTAATAAGCTGGATAAAGGTTGTCTGGTATTTAATACAGAAGAAACAGAAGGCTTTAAAGTAAGTATAGTAGACAGTAACAGCAAACAAACCGAGGCGGTGTATTGGAAGGATGCCTTTTTACAGGTACAACGCCGGGAGGACAGTTACCATCAGACAGAAACCGCGGTGGACATGTGTAAACAGTTTATACACAACAAATTGCCAACGGAGTATGAGATGGACAGAGTAGATCAGGTAGATCTGTTAAATAAATCAGCCGCTTATTTCAAAGAAAAAGAACAATTCCAACTGGACGATTTTGCGAAAGAGGTACTAGGTCATCCCGACGCTATTGCTTCTTTTAAGGAGTACCGAAACGAATATGCGAATCATTTTCAACAAGATATCCCTGACGAGTTTGAAATATCTGCACCTGCTGTAAAGAAACAGCAGAAAGTATTTAAGAGCATTCTGAAATTGGATCGTAACTTTCATGTATATATTCATGGCAACCGTGAGATGATTGAGCGCGGATTTGATGAAGCCACCAACATGAACTATTATAAACTACTGTTTGAGAATGAAGCGTAAGACCGTGTGATAAGCAGTAGAGGCGCCTGTGGGGTTGATTTTGTGAAGAGATATAAAGTAGCATTTTTTAAGTTTTCTCATAAGCAAAAACCAATTGTTAACAAAGGCTGCCTCGTCTGGGCGGCCTTTTACTTGGTTTTCTCTAACAATTTTTCCTCACCATCTGATATTCAAAAAATAATAGGTCCCGGAAGGGGCATAGTGTATTCGTAGTGTATTCATAGTGCATGGGGAGTGCATTGATAGTGCATCATGAGTCCATGAAGAGTGTATGGATACTCCATGGGATACGCAGGTATGCGGCATGGAAGAGGCATCCGTGAAGTAAGGGTAATGAAGGTCAGTCAGCTCCGTGTGCCGGCTTGAACATATAGGAAACGCTTGCAGTATGCAACAAAAAAGACAACCAGTCCGGTTGTCTTTTTTGTTTTTATTTATTGTCCTTTTTCAGGATTGTTGTTCTTGTTAGGGTTGGGCGGCCGGTGTTTATGCCGTGGTGGACGCCTGTCCTGTTTGGGATTGGTAGGTCCCTGTCCTCCGGGCATGCCTGGTTGGGCTGGTTGCTGACCGGGCTGCTTTGGCGCAGGTTGTCTTTGTCCCTGTTCCTGCCGGTTTGATGGCTGCTCGTTACGGGGTTGTTGTTCACGTCCCTGTTTTGGCTGGCCTCCGCCTTGTTGCCGCTGGCGGTTATCCGGTTTGGGTTTACGCTCTGAAGGCTGGCGGTTGTCGGGCCTTTGACCTGCCTTAGGGGAATCAGTTCTTGGCTGACCCTGGGCTTGTTTAGGTTCTCCGCGTTCGCCACGATCCGGACGTTCGCTACGTTCACCACGATCCGGGCGTTCACCACGCTCGCTGCGTTCTCCTCCGCGTTGTTGTTTTTGTTTGTCTCTATCCTTCTGTTTACGCTTCTGAGCAGTTTTTTCGAGAGATTTCAGACTGATTAATCCCACCACATCTGCGTATCCGAGATCCGCTTCTTTTGGTTTGGCGGTTACTACTTCTACCGGTTTCAGGTCGTCTGGTTTAACGCCCTGCTTGTTCAGGAGGCGTATTTCCTTAGCCCTGGAGATGGTGAGTGGATACTGTTTGTTACTGCCTTCATAAGAGTACCACATGAGGCTTTTGAAGATATCCCGTTTCTGCAGGTGGGCAACGCCGCCGGCAGTTTCAATGTTATCGGCATCGTCGGGGAAATCTTTCAGGGCATCGAGGTAGGTATCGAGCTCATAGTTAAGGCAGCATTTTAAACGGCCGCATTGTCCGGATAGCTTGGCCTGGTTGATAGACAGGTTCTGGTACCGGGCAGCGGTAGTATTCACGCTTTTGAAGTCAGACAGCCACGTAGAGCAGCATAACTCCCTGCCGCAACTGCCGATGCCACCTACTTTTCCGGCTTCCTGGCGGGCGCCTATCTGGCGCATTTCCACCTTGGCCCTGAATTCAGAGGCATATACTTTAATCAACTCCCTGAAATCTACGCGATCATCTGCGGTATAGAAGAAGGTGGCTTTACGGCCATCGGCCTGTATTTCCACTTCTGCCAGTTTCATTTCAAGTCCGAGGTTGCGGGCAAGGGCTCTGGATTTTATGAGCGCCTCTTTCTCGCGGGACTTATTGTCATTCATTCGCTGCAGGTCGTCGTTCGTTGAACGGCGCAGCACTTTTTTTACTTCGGGTGTGTCTTCAGCGCGTCGCTTCTTCATCTGTAGTTTTACCAGTTCGCCCGTCAGGCTCACTGTTCCAACGTCAAAACCGCTGACCCCTTCCACGGTAACCATTTCTCCTTTATCAAAGAATTGTTTGGTTACGTTACGGAAAAAATCCTTGCGGCTGCCATTGTTAAAACTCACTTCTATAATGTCAAATGGTGCTAAGCTATCACCAAGGGGAATATTGGACAGCCAGTCAAACACGTTCAGTCTGTTACAACCTCCTGTGCTGCATCCTCCATTACTCTTGCATCCTGACGGCTTCCCTTCCACACCCGTACCACATCCGGCACAAGCCATATTATTAATTAGTTTAAATTTTATAAATAAGCATTTCAGGTTATTCCAGTTCTTCAAAATACGTTTTTCCTTTCAGAAAAACAAAAGGCCGGAAGCAACAAAGATAGGGAAAAGGAGCTGATAGCTCCGCAGGAAGCCGGTGGTTATTACATAACCGGTATAGGTTTCTTTTTAAATATATATTGCAGCTTGATGGACAGGGCATGAAATAGCATCTTTCCGTTGGCATTGCGTTCTATATAGTAGCTGGCGTTGTTCAGCGCCTCCGTGATTTCCTGCATTTGGTCCAGGTTGGCCAGTTTAGCCAGCTTGGCGGCGAAGTCCATCTCCTCCGTAGAAAAAGCCAGCTGGCTCTTATCCAGGTATTGCAAACGGAGCGTATGTTCCAGCAGGTTAATGAAATAACGGAGGAACTGCTTTTGGTTTTCCCTGCCGGTTTTTGCACTGGAAATCCCTTCTATCCATTCCTGCAGGGCTACCCGGTTGCCGGTAAACAGGTGGTTCAGCCAGCTGCGGAGCAACTCGTGGTAGTCGTCGTCTGAATGCTGCAACAGGTACAAGGCTTCCCGGTAATTGCCTGCTGTAATGGTGGCCATTTGCTGGGCCTTTGCAGGGGGAACATTACTTTTCTGCACCAACGCAGTCACCAGGTCTTCTTTTGCCAGCGGGTTTATTTTGATAAGATGTGTTCTTGATAAGATGGTGGCCAGTATCTGTTCCTGGTTTTCAGCGATCAGGATAAACAGTGTATTCTGAGGGGGTTCTTCGATCAGTTTCAACAGGCGGTTTCCTTCATTGCCCAGGTATTCGGGCATCCACATCACCAGTATTTTATAACCGCTCTCAAAACTTTTCAGGTTCAGTTTATGGATAATGTCCTGGCACTCGGTGGCAGTGATGTTACCCTGTTTGTTTTCGGCGCCTATGAACTGCAGCCAGTCGTACGCATTGCCATAGGCATGCGTTGTTACAAACTCCCGCCATTCGGTAATATAGTCTGTGCTTACTGGTTTATCGCCGGTTTTGCGCGGAATAACCGGGTAGGAGTAATGGATATCCGGGTGTACAAATTGTGAAGCCTTGGTGCAGGCGGAGCATTGTCCGCAGGCATCGTGCGCTTGTTTGTTTTCACAAACCAGGTATTGGGTAAAGGCCAGTCCGAGCGGAAGACCACCTGCACCTTCCGGGGCAAGCAGTATCATGGCATGACTTAGCCGGTTATGCTGTACGGATTGAACGAGCTGTTGCTTTACATCCCCTTGTCCTATAATATCAGAAAAAAGCATGGGCGCAAGATAATGAAAAGGGGGCTAATCAGTTATTGAAGAGATACATAACAGGCATTTTCAAAGGTGCCGGTGCCGCTGATGTTCTTCTCATTATCTGTAAAATAAAAGCTGCCGGATATGGTTTGTGTCCGGAGATTCATTTTACGGATGGTTACACTGGAAGAGTCGGTGGTGAGATAGGTGAATTCCCCATTGTTGTTTTTAACGGCTACGGCCACCAGTCCGCCGGTTTGCACTCCCTGCCGGGTGTAGGTATAAGTTTTCAGGTGCAGGCTGTCATTCTTCAACCCCGCTTCGTCGTACATACCATCCGTGAGATTAAATACCACCCTGCAGGAATCCGATACAGTTTCCACACTGAGGAATTTGAGTCCGCCGGTATCCGTCCGTTCACGGAACAGGAGGCTGCGGCTGAAGGTCATATTGTTGCTGCTGGTTCCTATGTTGGTAACCATTTGCATTTCGGGGCACGAGAGTGAAGGGGGATCTACATCGTGCTGGCACGCGGAAAGTATCAGTAAAAAGCACAGCAGTGCCATTAGCGGCAAGGCGTTATTGGTAGGAACAAAGTAGTGTTTCATGAATACGGTTGCGCGTTGTATATTAATAACAGGATACTTACGTAAACGGATACACGTTTACGCAAGTATCTGCAAAATTTTTTGTTTACGCAAAAGTTGGTAACAGTTATAAAAACTATTTTTCAATGGCCGCAATCACTTCCGCTGACTCAGGTTGAGTTTTGGGAGAAAATACTGCTACCAGGTTACCTTTTTCATCCAGCAGGTATTTCTGGAAGTTCCAGGTAACTTCTGCCGGCTCCATGTGTTTGGCTTTACTTTCATCCAGCAGCCATTTGTACAGCGGATGAATGTCTGTTCCCTTTACAGAAATTTTGGCTGCCATGGGAAAGGTTACTGCATACTGTTTTGTGCAGAATTGTTGTATTTCCTTATTGCTGCCGGGTTCCTGTGAACCAAAGTTATTTGCAGGGAAACCAACGATAACGAGTTTGTCGTGGTATTTCTTGTAGAGTTTTTCCAGGCCTTCATATTGCGGCGTGTTACCACACAGGGAGGCGGTATTCACGATCAATACTTTCTTTCCTTTGTATTTGGAGAAATCGATTTTTCCTCCGTCAACAGCATCTACTTTGAAATCATAAAGATGGGATGAGGCAAAAAGCATAACAACTGATAGTATAGCTAATCTGAACATATAGATTTTTTTTAAAGACAGATTAAAATCCAGCGCGGGGCTGTATTTGTAAAGTTAGCATTCCCGGAATAAAAAAAGAGAAGAATTTAGCCGTCTCATTTCCAGGCATAGGCAAGGCAGCAGATGCTTACCCGGGCGCCCGCCTGTTGAAGGGCCCTGGAGCAGGCTTCGGTGGTGGCGCCGGTGGTAATAACATCATCGACCAGTAGTACGTGCGATCCGGCTGAAAGGTTGCCATTGGCACTGAAGGCGGTGGCCACGTTCTCCCAGCGATCCGTTCGTCCCTTTTTTGTTTGGGTGGCGGTGAACTGTTCCCTGCGGAGCGTGGCCGGATGTACCGGCAGCTGTATTACCTGCGCAATGCCATTGGCCAGCAGGGTGGCCTGGTTATAGCCACGTTTTTTTTCCTTGCGGGGATTGAGTGGAACCGGCGCCACAAAATCGACGGTGCTGATCCAGGCGCTTTCCTGCAGCTGGTAACCGGTTTGTTTACCAAGCCAGGTAGCAATATCCGGACGTTGTCCGTATTTAAACCGGTGGATCAGGTGTTGCAAACCGGACGACTGGTTATAATAATAAGTGGCAGTGGCCTGTTGTACAGGTACCCTTCCGTTGAAGATCTGCGCTACGGGATTATTGGCGTAACGCTGGAAATGGGTGAGGGGTAGGGCCTGCACGCAGCGCAGGCATAACAGTTCATCTGTTTGATGCAGATCAGTGCCGCACAGCTCACAGCAATGCGGATAGAACAGATGAACCAGTGGGGAAAACAAACTGGTGAGCATCGAATGGTTTTTAAAGATATGTGGTAATCAGAATAACCGCTGGTATACTTCTTCTACTCTCCCTACAGCAATTACTTCGATATGGAATTTACTGAAATCAATTCCTTTTTTGTTGTAACGGGAGATAAATATTTTCTCGAAGCCAAGTTTTTCTGCTTCTGCAATGCGTTGTTCAATGCGGTTTACGGCTCTTATTTCACCGCTGAGGCCTACTTCTCCCGAAAAACAGATTTTGGGTGAAATGGCATTGTCTTCATAAGATGAAAGCAAGGCGCATAACACGGCGAGGTCAATGGCGGGGTCCTCCACGCGGATGCCGCCGGCGATATTGAGGAACACATCTTTTACCCCGAAGTGAAATCCGCCGCGTTTTTCGAGTACGGCCAGCAGCAGTTGCAGCCTGCGCAGGTCGAACCCTGTGGCGGTACGTTGCGGGGTACCGTAAACGGATTGTGTAACGAGTGCCTGTACTTCTACCAGGAGCGGGCGCATTCCTTCCATGGTGGCAGAAATGGCTACACCGCTCAGGAGATCTTCCCTTTGTGAAATGAGGATTTCTGAAGGGTTGGTAACTTGCCGGAGCCCGGTGCCGGTCATTTCATAAATACCCAGTTCGGCGGTAGAACCGAACCTGTTTTTGATGGTACGGAGAATGCGATAGGCGTAATGTTGGTCGCCTTCGAACTGTAAAACCGTATCCACCATGTGTTCCAGCACTTTCGGCCCTGCAATGGAGCCATCTTTGGTAATGTGTCCGATGAGAAAAACCGGGGTATTACTTTCTTTGGCGAAGCGTTGTAATTCGGCAGTAGTTTCCCTGATTTGTGATACGCTTCCCGGCGCAGATTCTATAAATGGTGAATGCAGTGTTTGAATAGAATCGACAATGACCAGTTGTGGTTGTAATTTTTTAATTTCCTGGAAGATTGTCTGCGTAGAAGTTTCTGTAAGCAGATAGAATTGTTCATTGGAATTCTGGATGCGGTCGGCCCGCATTTTTATCTGTTGTTCACTTTCTTCGCCGCTGATATAAAGTGTTTTGATATGCTTCAGCTGTAATGCGTTCTGAAGGAAGAGTGTTGACTTCCCGATGCCGGGCTCTCCGCCAACCAATACCAGCGAACCCGCTACTATGCCGCCTCCCAGCACACGGTTCAATTCATTATCTGGTGTTAATATTCTTTCTTCATCTTTCGCAACGACTTCCGAGAGGTTAATTATTTTGTGTGTCCGGGGAGAGGAGGTATCATTGTTTTTCCATTCAGCTTGTTTAAGTGGAATGTCTTTTTGCACTCTTTCTTCCACAAACGTATTCCATTCTCCGCAACTCGGACATTTTCCATTCCATTTCGCTGATTCATATCCACAATTCTGACAGAAAAAAGCGGTTTTAATTTTACTCATAATTTTCATAAAAAAGATGCGTTACAAAGTAACGTTTTTACGTTTATTGAACCGAAATGATAAGAAGAGAAGTGTTAAAAAAGGAGAGGAAGAGGTATAAAAAGAGAAAAGAGCCAAACGGAAGATTCCGCTGACTCTTTCTACTTACTAACCCATTAAATTCAGGTCTAAATTACAAAATGGCTTCAGAATAAAAAAGTTTATTTAATTGATGTGAATAACTTTTGGGGTATTTGCCTGATCTAAGAAAGTGGCTGCCATCGCTTGTTTCAGGGGTTGTTTTTATCTAATATTACTTTCATTGGGGGCTCGTAAAATGTTGATAAATAGGGTTGATGTTGATGATTTTTGTATATAAATAAAATTTAATAAAACACATTTTTGTAAATGACAAACAGGCGCTTTTTCGCACAGAAAAATTATTTTAACGCCATAATGGCAGTGTTAAATTTATAATTTACAGACAAAAAGCAGGGTTGGCAGTCAAGTGCTAAATAAACCTTAAAAGGGATGATCTGGTGAGATATTTGTGCCATAAGACCACCTAACATTTATCATTATGACACCTGGAATCATGTTTTTATCGTTGATTTTTGTGGGGATCAGCCTGCTGGTAAGCTTCGTACTCAAAAGTAAGTTCCGGGCTTACAGCGAAATACCCACCTCTTCCGGTTTAACCGGTAAGCAAATTGCAGAGAAGATGCTGAAAGACAATCAGATATACGGCGTTCAGGTACGTGAAACAGACGGATTTCTGTCGGATCACTACAACCCGGCCGATAAAACGGTGAATCTGAGCCCCGATGTGTACAATGGCGCCAATGTAGCCGCTGCGGCAGTGGCCGCCCACGAGTGCGGACACGCGGTGCAGCATGCGGCAGCCTATCCCTGGCTGGGCCTCCGGTCCACGCTGGTACCGATTGTTCAGTTCAGCTCCAATATCGTTTCATGGGTATTGCTGGCCGGTATCCTCCTCATAAATACCTTCCCGCAGCTGTTATTGGGGGGTATTATCCTTTTTGCCCTCACCACGCTATTTTCGGTGGTAACGCTGCCTGTGGAGTTCGACGCGTCCCGCAGGGCGCTGGCCTGGCTGGATAATACCACTATTATGCGCAAGGAGGAACACGATAAGGCGAAAAACGCCCTCTGGTGGGCTGCCATGACCTACGTGGTAGCGGCACTTGCTTCCATTGCCACGCTGGTATATTATATTTTGATATACACCGGGGCAAGAAGCAGGGACTAATTAAATAATATTGTTATATTGATAAAAGGCGGCCTTTGGTCGCCTTTTATCGTTTAATAACCTGTAAATAAGCGATTTAACATTTTGTTAAGAAAAACAGAAAATATTTTTTAGTTTTACCATACGGATGACGATTAACCAGTTTCCCGTGTTTTTGCTTATATGAGAGTTGAGCCCGATGTAGCATTTCAACCAAATCATTCAATCAAATAGTTCAGCCTGCTGACATTAAACCAAATCTAAACTAAGAACCATGATACGATCCTTCTCGTTTATGGGCATCCTATTGCTATTTTGCATGCTTTCGTTTGCCCAGTCCAAACCAGTTACCGGTAAAGTTACCGACCAGAAAGACGGCAGCGCCCTGCCCGGCGTTACTGTCAAAATTAAAAACGGCACTATAGGAACCGTCACTGCCTCCGACGGAACATATAAACTGAACGTTCCCGCAAAAGGAACCACATTGGTCTTCTCCTTTGTTGGCTATGGTGATAAAGAAGTGGTTGTAGGCGATCAGCAGGTGGTAAATGCCGAGCTGGGAACCGGTAACAAAGAGCTTTCTGAAGTAGTGGTAGTAGGTTATGGTACGCAAAGCAAGCGGGAGGTAACCGGCGCAGTAAGTAAAATTGCGGCGAAGGAAATCGAGAATCAGCCGGTAGTGAGCTTTGAATCGGCCATCCAGGGTAAATCGCCCGGCGTGGTCATTGAATCCGGTAGTGGTAAAGTAGGCCAGGCAATGAAAATACGCGTGCGCGGTACTTCTTCCGTTTCTGCCAACAGCCAGCCGCTGTATGTGGTGGATGGAATGCCCGTATTGTCTGTAAGCAGCTCTGACGTAAATAATGACCCCACCAATCCCCTGGCCGACATAAACCCCAACGATATTGAGTCCGTTGAAGTACTGAAAGATGCTGCCGCATCCGCCATCTATGGTGCACGCGGTTCTAACGGTGTTATCCTGATCACTACCAAAAAAGGTAAAACAGGTGAGAAAACAAGGCTGGAGCTGAATGCAGCCAGCAGCTGGGGTAAACCAACCCGTAAAAGAGGATTCTTAAACGCACAGCAATATGTAGACCTGCTCGAAGAAGCAGCTACCAATGATGGCAGAACCGCTTTTGCTACACAAGACCCCGATAATCCCGAATATGCTACAGTAGAAGAGGCAATTGCTGCGTTTAAAGACGGACTTGAAAACCCCGACTATGGCTTATTCCCTTATCTGACTGTTGGAAAGGACTGGCACAACCCGGGTGCAGGTACTAACTGGGAAGACTTGTCGTACCGGGATGTTGCCCACACTAACCAGATTGACCTTTCTGCCACAGGAGGAACCGAAAAAACAAAGTTCTTCGTTTCCGGATTTTATAACAACCAGGAAGCTATTGTGATAAACAACAAGTTCCAGCGTTATGGCGGCCGCCTTAACCTTGAACATAGCGCTACAGACAAGCTTTCATTTGGTATGAACCTGAATGTAAGCCGTACACAGCTGGACAGGGTAGCGAATGATAACATATTCTCCACACCAGGTCAGCTGGTAGCACAATCGCCATTGTCGCCACTCTATTATGAGGATGGTACTATTAACAACGACAATGTGCTTTATTCAAACGGTTTGTATGATGCGCAGTATAACAGGGATAAACAGGTTACTTTCAGAACCCTCGGCAATGTGTTCCTGAACTACAGGATCCTGCCTTCATTAAGCTTCCGTTCAGAGCTTGGAACAGATATCACCAACCTCACGGAAGATCAGTTTATCAGCAGGCTGGCATCAGATGCCATTGGAAAGGGTTTTGCACAATCCTACTTTACGCAGAATGTGGGCCTTAATACCAACAACTATTTTACATTCACACCAAATCTCGGCACAAAGCATTCGCTGAGTACCACCATTGGTATGAGTTATCTGCAGAATGATTTATCCCGCACCCAGGTACAAGGTGAATACCTTCCTTCTGATCTTGTGAAAACAGTATCTGCAGCAGGATCTATCGTTTTTGGTTCTTCTGAAGTACAACGTTATACCTTTCTTTCCTACTTCCTGAGAGCCAACTATGCTTTCAATAACAAGTATATTGCTTCCTTCAGCATACGCTCAGACGGATCTTCCCGTTTCGGACCTAATAACCGTTATGGTGTATTCCCTGCAGGATCCCTGGGCTGGATTATCTCTGAAGAAGATTTTCTTAAAGAAAATAAAACCCTTAATTACCTGAAACTCCGCGCGAGCTATGGTAATACCGGTAACGCTGAAATCGGCGAAAACAGGTACCTCACTTTGCTGGAAACAACGGCTTATCCTTTCCTGCCTGGTTACAGACCAAGCCAGATGGGTAACTCTAATCTGAAATGGGAAAAAACAGCGCAGTTTGATGTTGGCCTTGAGTTCGGATTATTTGACAACAGGTTAAGTGGTGAAGTGGATTATTATAACAAGCAAACTTCCGACCTGCTGTTGAGAGCCAATCTGCCATATTCCACGGGTTATGAGTTCCAGTACCTGAACGTTGGAAAGATGGAAAATAAAGGAGTTGAAATTCTCCTGAACAGTGTGAATATAGACACCCGTAACTTTAAATGGACCACCACCCTGAACCTTGCCTATAATAAGAACAGGGTTAAAAACCTGAACGGACAGATCATAGAAAGTCCGGCTAAAGAACAACGCGCGGTGGAAGGCCAACCTATCGGTGTATTCTTTATGCCCAAATTTGTGGGTGTGGATCCGGCTACCGGAGACGCTTTATACCAGGATTCTACCGGTAAGGGCACCACCGATTATTCGAATGCGCCACGTGTAGTAGTTGGAAAATCCAATCCTGATTGGACGGGTGGTCTTACCAATACCTTTACCGGTTACGGCTTTGACCTCAGTGCGTTCTTCTCTTTTGTGCAGGGTAATGACATCTTTAACCGTGCAGGTCAATACCAGGACAATAGTTTTGCCGGTTACGACAACCAACGCAGCACTATTCTGAAAAGATGGCAAAAGCCAGGCGACATCACCGATGTGCCACGGTTAACACAAGCGTTTGCTGATGGAAGTTCTGCCGCGGGCTTATCCAGCCGCTGGATTTCTGATGGTTCTTATGTGCGTCTGAAAGCATTAACACTGGGCTATACACTGCCAAAGAGTGTGGTGAACACGCTTAAAATATCCAGCCTGCGTGTATATGTAGCCGGATACAATCTCTGGACAATCACCAATTTCGATGGCGATCCGGAAGTGAACTCCGGTGCTTCATATAGCACAGCCGGTGAACCTGATAATATTGGTGGTGGTATTGATTATTACACACCGGCACAGGCCAGGCAGATCACAGTGGGACTGAATGTTAAATTTTAAGCTTTAAAAGAGAAAAGATGAAAATCTATAACAAATATATCAGCGCAATAATGTTGGTGGTAGCAGTGGCTACGTTCTCAGCATGTAATAAAAAACTGGACGTGACGCCTGGTAAGGACATTGTTCCTGACCAGATTAAAACGGCAGATGATGTGCGGGGCGTTTTAATGGGCGCATATACCAACCTGCAAAATTCAAGTTCCCTGGGGGAAAGATTGATATTGATTCCTGATCTGCTGGCTGGTAATGGAGAGTTGAGTTTTCGCGGAACCTTTTTTAACTACGGGCAATATGATTCCAAAACCCAGGACGCTACCAGTGATATCGCAGAAGAGATCTGGAGACGTAGTTACTTTACTATTAATAATATTAATCTTGCCATAAACAAGATCAACCTGGTGCCGGAAGACGAGCGTCCGGCAATACTGGCCGAGGCCAAATTTATCAGGGGGATGATTTACTTCTACCTGGTTAATTTATATGGCAAGCCATATTCTGCCGGTAATATTACTACTAACCTGGCGGTGCCGCTGGTAACAGATGCCATCACTGATATTGCTGATCTTCCCAAAGGCTATCAGGGCAGGGCTACTGTAGATGCTGTATACAAACAGGTGGTAGCGGATTTGCAGGATGCCGCCACTAATTTGCCGGAAGACAATGGCAGCGAAGGCCGTGCAAACAAATATGCTGCATATGCTTTCCTGTCGAGGGTATACCTGGCTGAAGCAAAATATACCGAGGCAGTAGCGATGGCTGATTCTATAATTCAGAGCGGTGCCTATACACTGAATAATGCTTATGATAAGGCGTTCAACAGTGTTATTAATACTTCTGAAGATATTTTTGCTATTCAGCAAACTGCTCAGAGCAATGCGGGTACTTCCAATAACGGTCTGCAAACTTTCTATGCGGGCAGGGGATTTTCAGGCAGGGGTGATATTACCGTTGACCTGACCGTTGTGCCTGGTTTTGAGAGTGGTGATGCACGCAGAACCTTTACGTATCTTGACCGCGGTATCAATGTAGGCAGCGGTACTTATACTACCAAATGGCAGCGCCAGTACAAAGTGATCCCGGTGGTACGCTATGCGGAGATCCTGCTCACCCGTGCGGAGGCTAATCTTCGTGCGGGAACAGCTGTTGGTGCGCCTCCTTTGGAGGATGTCAATGAAATAAGAGCGAGGTCCAATGCTTCGCAGCTGGCGGCCGTTACTGCAGACCAGGTGGCGGATGAGCGTGTACGCGAGTTGTTGTTTGAGGGGGATAAGTTATGGACATTTAAAAGATTAAAGAGGAATATCGGCAACAAGAGCTACGATGATAATAAGTTGGTGTTGCCTGTTCCCCAGCGGGAAATAGATGCCAGTCAGGGTAAATTGACCGGACAGCAGAACCCCGGGTATTAAAAAGTATTATATAATATAATATAAAACAGTAAGGGCGCTCAGGCGCCCTTTTTTTATTCATTTATATGAGAAAAAAAGCAGTTATTAACCGTGCCGGTACTTGCTGTTAATAACTTTTATACAAATTTTTTATTGAAAATCAATCTATTGCAAAGGTGCCCCGTAAAAAAGTCCCTAAAATGTATGGTTATTAAGAATGGGCAATGTACCTTTGCACTCCCCATAATCGGGGAATTGTTTACAAGACGTAATTTTTATCGTATACAACAATGAATACATTAAGTTTCAGAACTAAATCGGCTAACGACGCTTACGTAAAGCGTGACTGGCATATAGTAGATGCAACAAACCTGACACTGGGAAGAGTTGCTGCTAAGATGGCTGCTATCCTGAGAGGTAAAAACAAGCCATACTATACGCCTCATACTGATTGTGGTGATTATATCATCGTAATCAATGCAGAGAAGATTGCCCTGACCGGCAATAAAATGCAGGAAAAAGAATACATGCACTACACTGGTTTCCCAGGTGGTCAGAGAATCGAATTAGCAAAGGACCTGATCCGTCGCCGTCCTGAAGTGTTGATCGAAAAGGCTGTTAAAGGTATGTTGCCTAAAAACCGTCTGGGCCGTGCGATGTACAAAAAATTATTTGTATATGCTGGTGCTGAACATCCTCATGCTGCGCAGAAACCACAACCATTAACTTTCTAATTTTTCTCTGATACATGGAAAAGCAAAAAAATACAATAGGTCGTCGTAAGGAAGCTGTTGCCCGTGTTTATATCAACAAGGGTACCGGTAACATTACAGTTAACGACAAAGATTATAAAAACTACTTTTCTTTGATCTACCTGCAGAACCAGGTGGAACTGCCTTTCAAAACTATCGAGGCGCTCGATAAATTTGATGTGAAAGTGAATGCACAGGGTGGTGGTATCAAAGGTCAGGCAGAAGCTATTAAGCTGGGTATTGCCCGTGCTTTATGCGAAGTGAACATTGAGTTCCGTCCTGCATTGAAAGCTGCAGGTTTGCTGAAACGCGATCCACGTGGAGTTGAACGTAAGAAACCAGGTAAAGCGAAAGCAAGAAGAAGCTTCCAGTTCTCTAAACGCTAATATTTTTGAGCTATTGGCCGTTAGCTCCGGGCTAATTCGCCGGATGCTAAAAGCTAAACATTATTTGATCCTTTTAATTGAGCAATATAAACATGGAAAATAATACCTCATTGCAGCAGCAGTTACTGGAGGCAGGTGTTCACTTCGGTCACCTGAAGAAAAAGTGGAATCCCAAGATGCTGCCTTATATTTTCGCAGAAAAGAAAAGGTATTCATATCATTGATCTGAACAAAACCGTAGAAGGATTACAGGAAGCAGCAGCTGCCCTGAAATCTATCGCTAAGAGCGGTAAGAAGATCATGTTCGTTGCTACTAAAAAGCAGGCGAAAGAAATCGTGGCAGATGCTGCGCGTAACATCAACATGCCTTTCGTAACTGAAAGATGGTTAGGTGGTATGCTCACTAACTTCTCTACGATCCGTAAGAGTGTAAAGAAAATGCAGAGCATTGAAAAAATGCTGCAGGACGGTACATTCGATAACATTACCAAGAAAGAACGTCTTACTTTAAGCCGCGATAAAGAGAAAATGGAGAAAGTGCTGGGTGGTATTGCCCAACTGGCACGTGTACCGGCAGCGCTGTTTATGGTTGATATCAGCCACGAACACATTGCACTGGCAGAAGCTAAGCGTCTGGGTATTTCTACTTTCGGTATGGTGGATACCAACTCCGATCCTACTAAAGTAGATTTCGCTATCCCTGCGAATGACGATGCTACTAAATCTATCGCTATCATCACCAGCTACATCTGTGCAGCTATCGCTGAAGGTCTTTCTGAAAGAGCTACAGAGAAATCTGAAGAAGTAGAGGAAGAAGAAGAAGCAGACGATAAAGCACGCAAATTTGAAGTTGAAGGTGGTGAAGACCGTGAAAGAGGTCGCAAACCAGGAGCACCAGGTGGTGGTCGTGGTCCAGGCGGTCCCGGTGGCGCTAACCGTGGTGGCGGCGGCCGTGGTCCTGGTGGCCAGGGTGGCGGCGCTAACCGTGGCGGTGGCGGTCCTAACCGTGGTGGCGGTGCAGCAGGCGGACAACGTCGTCCATCTGGTGCCGGCAGCAGCGGTCCTAGAAAACCAGGCGGCGGAAGATAATATTTTAAGCTTTTAGCTATTAGCCTTTAGCAGTTAGTTCAACCATGATGGTCTCTAACAGCTAAAGGCTAATAGCTGAAAGCAGATTAAGTACTTGCAATAATTTTTACAACAATTAAACTAATTATAGCTCATGGCAACAATTACAGCAGCTGATGTAAATAAACTGCGTCAGCAAACTGGTGCTGGTATGATGGATTGCAGAAAGGCACTGGTAGAAAGTGATGGCGATTTTGAAAAAGCAGTAGACTATCTGCGTAAGAAAGGTCAGAAAGTGGCCGCTTTACGTTCCGATCGTGAAACCAAAGAAGGCGTTATCATCGCTAAAACATCAGCAGATGGTAAATCCGGTGTTATCGTGGGTCTGGGTTGTGAAACTGATTTCGTTGCCAAAAACGAAGACTTCGTAAAATTTGCACAGTCAATCGTTGACCTGGCACTGTCTAACGGTATCAAAACCGTTGAAGACCTGAATGCCGCTCAACTGGATGGCGCGAGCGTTGCTGATAAAGTAAACGACCAGGTCGCAAAAATCGGTGAAAAAATCACCCTCAATAAATTTGAATTCGTTGAAGCTGGTGGCGTAACCTCTTACATTCACGGTAACTACCGTATGGGTGTACTGGTTGCTTTCTCTAAGCCTGTTTCTGAAGAAGTAGGTAAAGATATCGCTATGCAGATCGCAGCAATGAGTCCTATCGCAGTAGATGCTGACAGCGTTCCTGCTGAACTGATCGCCCGCGAAAAAGAAATCGCTGTTGAACAGGTGAAAGCAGAAGGCAAACCTGCTGAAATGGCGGAAAAGATCGCTGCCGGTAAAGTAAATAAATTCTTCAAAGAAAGCACCCTGCTGCAACAGGCTTTTGTTAAGGACAATAACAAGTCAGTAGCGGATTACCTGAAATCAGTAGATGCTGACCTGAAAGTAACTGGCTTTAAGCGAATTGCTTTAGGTTAAGAAAAACATATCAAAAAAAAGGAGAGAATTCGTTTCTCTCCTTTTTTTTGCGCATAACTAATCATACACATAAAAGGACAGTAAACAGGTATCAGAAAAGGCATTTTTTTCTTCCTTTCCTCCTTTCTGCATTTAAGTTGTATATTAGAATACCGTAATCAGTATTAGGAAAATCACAATCTTACAATATTTTATAGCGTCATGTTGCCAAAGTATAAGCGTATTTTACTCAAATTGAGCGGTGAGGCCCTCATGGGGGATGCAAATTATGGTATTGATCCGAAGGTGATATCTCAGTATGCCTACGATATTAAGGCAGTTACCGATCTGGGAGTTCAGGTAGCCATCGTTATAGGCGGAGGTAATATCTACCGCGGAATGAACGAAGCCGATACCGGTATTGAAAGAGCCCAGGGAGATTACATGGGAATGCTCGCTACCGTTATTAATGGTATGGCGCTCCAAAGCGGCCTGGAAAGAGTGGGACTTTATACCCGTCTCCAATCTGCCATCAAAATGGAACAGATCGCAGAACCCTATATCCGCCGCCGCGCTATCCGCCACGTGGAAAAAGGCCGTGTAGTAATTTTCGGAGGAGGTACCGGTAACCCGTACTTTACCACTGATACCGCCGCTTCCTTACGCGCTATAGAAATTCAGGCCGATGTAATCCTCAAAGGAACCCGTGTAGATGGAATCTATACCGCGGATCCTGAAAAAGATAAAACAGCCACCCGCTACGAAACCATTACTTTCTCAGAAGTATACCAGAAATCCCTCAACGTGATGGATATGACAGCCTTTACCCTTTGCCAGGAAAATAAGCTGCCTATTATCGTGTTTGATATGAACCGTCAGGGTAACCTCCTGAACGTGATCATGGGTAAAAATGTGGGTACTTTAGTAAAGGGATAAGTAAACGCATAAAAAAGCAGCGAAGAGCATTTGTTCTTCGCTGCTTTTTTATGTCGTCAAACGGCTGCTATTTTAATATACTCTTCATCTCCGCAAGCGGGATGTATAAAGTTACCTGGCCCAGTGCATATGGCCCGATCTCGTAGGGCACATAACTAAACGCTACTCCCTTGCCGGTAACAATCATATTATTATTCGGAGGGATGTTTTTTACCAGCAGGTGCTGATCCAGTGCATCTTCTTCACTCATATTGAACCGTTTCCTGAAAGCTTTATCCAGCAAGCCGCTCAGCGTTTCTTTATAGCCTGATTTAAAAATATCGTCGGGAGTAAGCACTTTACGTTTCGACAGGTCCAGTGTGTAATAGGTGGCGCCCCAGTTGCCATGGGCCCCGCCGGTAAAGTTGTAAGCATACTTTTCTATCACCAGTAGAGGCCAGGTGTTATACACTACTTTCATGTCGTTATCAGTGGTCCAGTTCCACGACGCGGCAGTGGTGTTATCATTAAACGTTGTGCTGTCGGCATCTTTGGCCGAATATCGGTAGATCAGGATAAAGGAGTCGATTCCTTTTCTCAGGAATTTCTGCGGGTCGGCAGCCCGGCTGTTCCCAGTTACCTGACCGATAATAAACCGGGCGGTGGTGCTATCCACCAGGGAGTCGGGCCATATGATACTGTTGGACACGGTGCCTGCCGGTGACTGGGCCATGGACGGCGCCAGCTTTGCAGAATCAATCTGGTAGAATACTTTCAGGGGTACGGCGTTTTTCAGATCGGTGTGCAGCTCAAAATGATAAGAAGTGCCGTTGCCATGCCATACACCTTTGAATTTTCCGTCGTCAGAAAGATAGCCGCTGAAGAGGCGGTCTTCCGAACTGTTATTGGTTTCTTCATAGATGTTTGCCAGGGTTGAATCCAGGGTGCCCCACAAAGGAATGGGTTGACCGGTGCTATCATCGCAATAGTAACCGCGGAACAGGTGGGGCGCGGTTTTCAGCAATTGCATGGTAATTTCTTTATCGCCCAGTTTTCCTTTGAGCTGTGTATAGAACAGGGGAGTAGAAGCCAGTGGTACAACCAGGTTGGCGGTGTTAGCCGGTGCCTTGCTGTTGTTGTTATTCTGTGTGTTACAGGAGAGGAGTACAACAGCTATCAGCAGTACCAGTAGAGAAACTCTTTTCATAGTATGATTTATATCAGGTACCTCAAAATTACTATTATCCTTCCATACCTTTGAGTACCCGTTTGAATCATAAAAATAACAGACCATGTTGAACCAGAAAATAGCTGATTTACGAAAAGATTATAAACTGGCTTCCCTGGATGAAAGCGAGGTGGCGCCTTACCCCTTGTCCCAGTTCGGGAAATGGTGGCAGGATGCGATCACCAGTGAAATTGATGAAGCCAATGCCATGACACTGGCCACCAGTACGGCGGATGGCCGCCCGTCTGCCAGGATTGTATTATTAAAAAGCTTTGATGAGGATGGCTTTTTGTTTTTTACCAATTACGAAAGCCGTAAGGGACAGGAGCTGGCAGAGAATCCACATGTTAGTTTGTTGTTTTTCTGGCGGGAGTTGGAACGGCAGGTTCGTATAGAGGGTACCGTTAGTAAGGCGCCGGTATCGGTGAGTAATGAATATTACAACAGCCGGCCGGAAGGCAGCCGGATTGGCGCTATCGCTTCGCCGCAAAGCAAGGTCATTCCGGACCGTACTTTCCTGGAGGAACAGGTAGACCAGGTAGCGGCAAAATACCAGCAGGAGGCCCCCCAGAGGCCTGATTACTGGGGAGGTTATGTGGTGAAGCCACAGGTGATGGAATTCTGGCAGGGGAGAAGCAGCCGGTTGCACGACAGGATCCTGTATACATTACTGCCGGAAGGCGGCTGGAAAATTGAGCGGCTGGCTCCATGATATTCCAGGTGTTAAAATAAAAATGCCGCTAAGATTATGTGAATAATCTTAGCGGCATTTTACTAAAGCGTAAAATTAAGCTTTTGGTGCAGCAGCTTTTGCGGCAGTATTTTTCCTGGTCTTTGCAGATCTAACCTTACCGAAAGATTTACTGAAGATCTTACCTTTTTTGGTTTTAATATCTCCTCTACCCATAACGAATAATTTGAAGTTTGTTGTTGTTAAATATGATGTTATCAGGCTGCAAAATACTGCAATTCGATGAAATAGCGTAGTACTGGCCGTTTGATATAAAAAAAAAGCAAGAAACATAACTGTTCCTTGCTTGAATAAGTTGTGTTAACTGATTAGAGCTTGTCGGATAAAGCTTTACCAGCCTTGAACTTAGCAACTTTCTTAGCCTTGATCTTGATGATCTGACCGGTTTGTGGGTTTCTACCGTTACGTGCTGCACGTTTAGAAACGGAGAAAGTACCGAAACCAACCAAAGTTACTTTACCACCTTTTTTCAGGGTATCAGCAACAGCTTTGGTGAAAGAGTCCAGAGCTTCGTTAGCCTGGGTTTTGGTAATAGCTGCATCTTTAGCAAGCTTGTCGATTAATTCGGCTTTGTTCATAGTTAGTAAGATTTAACTAGTGAAAAAATGTTTGATGTGAGCAAATATAGCGCGTTTTATCAGATTACCAAATTTTTTACAGCTTTTTTATAGAAAATTTTATCGGCTGAAAAACGCTACTGGTAACGGTTACAGCTGATTGGTCTTTTATCTGCTAAAGGACTCCCCTTTAGCAGAATCGCATAGAACCCTGTACCGTGGCATGTTTGCATGCTTTTTTACTATTAACGCAGGATCGAACCAACTATTGTACCAGACTCCTGACGCCCCGAAAATAGTGGATTTCCTGTGGATAAGTTTAGTAAAGATCCCTTACTTACAGCACCTCCATTACGGTGTTAAAGGCAATAAAACGATCGCCGAAAAGGTCATATCCTCTTTGCCGCAGGGCCTGTTGGTGCTGGTCTGCAAAGGATTGATAGTCGTCCAGGCTGTCTGCAAAATATTGCACAACATAGGTAGGACCCTCTTCATCATCCTGTTCCAGCAGGCGGCTGATGCGGTAATCACGGAATAATCCGGTGGCCAGCATTGCCGGAATATGTTCTTCCCGCAACCATTGCATCCACTGTAAATATGTATCTGTGGCTACTTTGGTGGTTACATTATATATAATCATACGCCTCTTTATTTATACGGCCAGCTCCACAAATACCGGACAATGATCCGAGTGCTTTACCTGTTGGTAAATAGTGGCATGTTTGAGCTGTTCTTTCAGTGGAGCGGAAACGTTGATATAATCAATACGCCAGCCTTTGTTATTGTTCCTTGCATTAGCCCGGAAGCTCCACCAGCTGTACTGATGGGGATCCGTATTAAAATGACGGAAGCTGTCTACAAAGCCGCTTTCAAAGAAGCGGTCCATCCACGCCCGTTCTTCCGGCAAAAAGCCGGTGGAGTTCTTGTTACTCACGGGATCATGGATATCTATTGGCTTGTGGCAGATATTGTAATCGCCGCATACAACCAGGTTCGGGCGGGTTTTCTTTAACTCTTCAAGGTATTGAAAAAACTCTTCCAGCCATTGGTACTTATAGGTCTGACGCAGCTCGCCGCTGGTACCGGATGGGAAGTAAGTATTGATCAGGGTAATATTGCCGAAATCAAGCCTTATAAAGCGGCCTTCCAGATCGCTTTGTCCGTGGCCACTGCCATACTGCACAAAGTCGGGTTTAATACGGGTGAGCACTGCTACTCCGCTGTATCCTTTCTTTTGCGCGGGATACCAGTAATGCGCATAGCCAAGGTTGTCGAATTGCTGAAAGTCGATATTTTCCTGGTGGGCCTTTATCTCCTGCAGGCAGATAATATCAGCGGGATCTGTTTGTAACCATTCTGTGAAGCCTTTAGTCATGGCTGACCTCAGGCCATTCACATTGTAAGATATGATTCTCATGTTGGCTGTAATGCTTTTAGATATCGTATTCGAGGTTTGGACGGAGCCATTGTTCAGCTTCTTCCACTGTCCAGTTTTTGCGGGCAGCGTAGTCTATCACCTGGTCTTTTTCAATTTTTCCGAGGCCGAAATATTTGCCTTCCGGGTTGGCAAAATACCAACCGCTTACACTGGAGGCGGGGTACATCGCCAGTGATTCGGTAAGGGTAATACCGGTGTTCTCGGTAGCGTTCAGCAGATCAAACAACTTCCATTTTTCGGTATGGTCGGGGCAGGCGGGATATCCCGGCGCCGGACGGATACCTGCATAGGCTTCCTTGATGAGGTCTTCGTTGCTCAGGTGTTCTTCGGTAGCATATCCCCAGAACTCTTTACGTACACGTTCGTGCATCAGTTCTGCGAAGGCTTCTGCGAGCCTGTCGGCCAGTGCTTTCAGCATGATGCTGTTATAGTCGTCGTGTTCCGCTTTGAATTTATCCAGCCACTTTTCAATGCCAACACCGGTAGTTACCGCAAAGCCGCCGATATAGTCGGTTTTGCCGGATTCCGCGGGAGCAATGAAATCTGCAAGGGAAAGGTTCGGCTGACCCGGTGCTTTCTTTACCTGCTGACGGAGGAATTCCAGTTGTGCCGGTTTGATCTCCGGTTGTTCTGGTGTTACCAACACAGAGTCAGCAGCCACCCTGCTGGCAGGGAAGAGGCCAATAACAGCGTTGGCACCCAGCCATTTTTCTTCTATCACCTTGTTTAATAATTCCTTTGCATCATTAAACAGGCGGGTGGCTTCCACGCCTACTACATCATCAGTAAGGATCTGCGGGAATTTACCATGCAGTTCCCAGGCAATGAAGAAAGGCTGCCAGTCGATATACTTTGCAATTTCCCCGAGATCGTAATTCTCAAACTTCATTACGCCGGTCATTTTAGGTTTTACCGGGGTAAAGGTATCCCAGTTAATGACGGTTTTATTGGCTTGCGCAGCAGCGATCGGGAGGAATTGTTTAGTTTGTTTTTTATTCTTGAAAGCCTCGTTGAGCTTTTGATATTCTGTTTGTATACCCGCGAGGAAGCCGGGTTTCAGTGCTTTATTGAGCAGGCTGCCGGTCACGGTTACGCTGCGGGACGCGTCCAGTACGTGTACTACGCCATGCGCATATTCCTGGGCTATTTTAACGGCCGTATGTGTGCGGCTGGTGGTGGCGCCCCCGATGATCAGCGGGATATTGAAATCCTGCCGTTTCAGTTCGCGGGCCACGTGTACCATTTCATCGAGGCTGGGCGTGATGAGGCCACTCAGGCCAATGATATCCACTTTTTCCTGGCGGGCGGTCTGGAGGATTTTTTCAGCCGGTACCATTACACCGAGGTCAATGATTTCATAGCCGTTGCAGGCCAGTACCACGCCTACAATGTTTTTACCGATATCGTGTACGTCGCCTTTTACGGTGGCCAGCAGGATTTTTCCGGCTGCTTTTATTTCTCCGCCGTGTTCGGCCTGTATGCGTAATTTCTCTTCTTCAATATATGGCGTGAGGATGGCTACGGATTTTTTCATCACGCGGGCGCTTTTTACTACCTGCGGGAGAAACATTTTACCACTGCCAAACAAGTCGCCTACGATATTCATACCTGCCATCAGCGGACCTTCAATTACATCCAGCGGGCGCGGGTATTTCTGGCGGGCTTCTTCTGTATCTCCATCTATATAGTCGGTGATACCATTTACCAGGGCGTGGCTTAAGCGGTCTTCCACAGAGCCCAGGCGCCAGGTTTCATCTTTCTCTACTACTTTTCCTTTGGCCTTAACGGTTTCTGCAAATTGTATGAGCCGTTCGGTAGCATCGTCCCTTCTGTTTAGTATGGCATCCTCACAAAGTTCACGGAGCGTTGGTTCTATATCGTCATAGATCTGCAGCATCCCGGCATTCACAATACCCATATCCATTCCTGCTTTGATGGCATGGAACAGGAATACGGAGTGCATGGCCTCTCTCACGGTTTCGTTACCGCGGAAAGAGAAGGATACGTTACTTACACCGCCGCTTATTTTTGCCAGGGGCATCAGCTGTTTGATGCGGCGGGTAGCGTTAATGAATTCTACCGCGTAGTTATTATGTTCTTCGATACCGGTAGCGATGGCGAAGATGTTGGGATCAAAGATGATATCCTGGGGATCGTATCCTACTATTTCCGTGAGTATTTTATAGGCACGGTGACTGAAGCTGACCCTTTTATCTTCGGTGTCGGCCTGGCCGTGTTCATCGAAGGCCATTACAACCACGGCGGCGCCATAGCTTTTGCAGATATGCGCCTGTTCAATGAATTTGGCTTCTCCTTCCTTTAAGCTGATGGAGTTCACAATACATTTACCCTGTACGCATTTCAGCCCGGCTTCAATTACGGAAAACTTACTGGAGTCGATCATTACCGGGATACGGGAAATATCCGGTTCGCCTGCCAGGAGGTTAAGGAAGGTAGACATGGCCGTTTCCCCGTCGAGCAGGGCGTCGTCCATGTTTACGTCGAGGATCTGCGCACCGCTTTCCACCTGTTGGCGGGCAACAGACAGGGCTTCTTCGAACAGTCCTTCCCTTACGAGGCGGGCAAATTTCTTGGAGCCGGTTACGTTGGTACGTTCCCCTACGTTAATGAAGTTGGTTTCAGGTCTTACCACCAAAGGTTCCAGTCCGCTCAGGCGCATAAAGGGTTTGATGATCCTGCGTTCTTCGCTGACAATAGGCTCGTTGACGATATCTGTATTATTTATAGTTGTTTCGCTCATTTCTGCTGTAAGTGATGTTTAAATAGAAAACCTGCCACGGTTGATCAGGCGAGTGTTTCGGCCAATACGGGTTTGAGGCGTGGTTTGATATGTTTCACATGTTCTGCAATGTGGCGTATATGATCGGGTGTAGTACCGCAGCAGCCACCTACTATGTTAACAAAGCCGGAGGCGGCAAAGTCTTCAATGATGCAGGCAGTATCTTCCGGTTCCTCATCATATTCCCCGAATGCATTCGGCAGGCCGGCGTTGGGGTAGCAGCTCACATAGCAGCTGGCTATGTTGGAAAGCTCCTCTACATAAGGGCGCATCTGCTGACCGCCTAAGGCACAGTTTAAACCGATGGAGAACGGGTTGGCATGCATCACGGAAATATAGAATGCTTCCAGGGTTTGCCCGCTGAGGGTTCTGCCGGAGGCATCTGTGATGGTACCCGAAATCATTACCGGGATCTCAGGTTTCCCTGTTTCGCGGTAGTATTTCTTGATGGCATAAATCGCTGCTTTGCAGTTCAGCGTATCAAAAATGGTTTCTATCAGGAGGATATCCACACCGCCTTCAGACAGGCCTCTTACCTGTTCTTCGTAAGCGGCGGCCACTTCATCGAAGTATACGGAGCGGAACCCGGGATTATTTACATCCGGCGACAGCGACAGCGTTTTGTTCATAGGGCCGATGGCGCCAGCCACAAAGCGGGGCTTATCAGGGTTTTTAGCGGTATACTCAGCAGTAGCTCTTTTGGCTATCTGTGCAGCGGCTACATTCAGCTCATAGGCCAGCGATTGCATGTCATAGTCGGCCATGGCAATAGAGGTGCTGCTGAAAGTATTGGTTTCAATAATATCAGCGCCTGCTTCCAGGTACTCCTTGTGAATGGCTTCAATAATTTGAGGCTGTGTAAGATTAAGGAGGTCGTTATTGCCTTTAAGATCACTGGGATAGTCAGCAAAGCGGGTGCCCCTGTAGTCGGATTCCTGGAGTTGATATCGCTGGATCATGGTGCCCATTGCACCATCGATGATAAGTATGCGCTCATTGGCGCAGTCTTGTAAAGATTTCATATTTATCAAGGCGTTTATTAGTTACAGTTAAGAAATGAACAGGGTCGAACAATAAACAAATCCACCCTGAACGAGTTCACAAATATAACCTTTTCCCAGCTATTTTATTGTTTTGTGATTTGCATGGATTCCCGGACCTGACCGGCTTTGATCCATCCTTTTTAAGCCTATATATCTTTGTAGATATGTATAGATTTTGTTTATACTTATAAATTTAATTTGGAAGTAGTCTACAAAGTCTACTATATTTGTAGGGTAATAGAAAGGTACAATGCAACAAAGTGATAGAAATATAGTGATTTACCCGGTTATGGCCACCCACCAGCCCTCCGCCCGCACTCATTGTAGTTGCCGTTGCCGCAATTAACAGATTCATCATTAGTTCTTCTCAAATATTTATTACAACAAAACTAACGTCAGTCATGACTATATCAGAACATATTCATACCCTTCATCAGCACCTGGCTAGCCTGGGATTGCAACCGGTACCACAGTCCGGCAACGGAAACCAGTCTGAAGTGTTTAAGGTATGCTTCTTGAATAAATATGAAATGCAGCGGTGGAAAGAGCTGCAACAACAACAGGAATCAGAAACCAATCATACAATATTTACAGACCATCCTTCAAAGGATGCTGTCTGACAACTTTTCATAACGTGGAATTACAGGTTAAACGAAGACGGGTGCTATTGAGCACCCGTATTTTTTATATAACCCCGAGAAGTTGTTTATTTGTTCTGTACATAGCTTTCCAGCGGTAACCGGTTACTGATAGACCTGGCCAGCGTCATTTCATCTGCATACTCCAGCTCACCCCCAAATGCAATACCACGGGCAATAGTGGTAATTTTTACCGGGAATTCTTTTAATTTTTTAGAGAGATAGTAAATGGTAGTATCCCCTTCAATAGTAGGGCTCACCGCCATGATCACTTCTTCTACACCCTGGTACTGAACTCTTTCCACCAGTGAATGAATATTCAACTGGTCCGGGCCAATACCGTCAATAGGAGAAATGATACCACCCAGTACATGATATAAACCATTGAACTGCTGTGTGTTTTCAATTGCCATCACATCACGGATGCTCTCCACTACGCATACTACCTGCTTTTGCCTGGAATGACTGCTGCAGATGCTGCATACTTCCGCATCAGATACGTTATGGCAAACCTTGCAAAACTGTATCTGTTGCCGCATCCGTGCTATCACATCGCCAAACTGTTCCACCTGGGCCGTCTCCTGCTTCAGCAGGTGCAGCACCAGCCGCAGGGCGGTTTTTTTACCGATGCCCGGCAGTTTGGCAAATTCATTTACCGCGTTTTCTATCAGCGCAGAGGAAAATATCATAGTGCAAAGTTAGGAATATTGGAGCGGAGGGAGCAGCACTGTTCCTTCCGCTGCGATTATTTAGATGCTGATCTTCTTGGGTACCGTCCAGTACGCCTTCAGATTTACTTTTTCAACATTGATGACCCGTTCCGGCTGCTTCTTAGGCTTGGTATAATAATTACCCCGGTCCCATTTGCCATTGCCATTGGTATCGAGCAACAGGCGGATTTCGTATTCACCGGGTGTAATAAACCGCTGGCTCCATTTACCGTTTACAATGGTGCCGGAATATTTAATGGTTTTATCCTGCACCAGTTGCACCACATAATTCATAGCGGTATCGTTGATGGCTTTTTTGGTACTATCGCTGATATTGAGTTCTGTAACCGTGAAAATGGCATAATCGGCCACCTTTTTGGTCCTGAAATTAAGCGTATCCGGCCTGGCCAGTTGCTGCCCCGCAGTATCTGTAGGCGCATCTTTAGGAATAATGAACCGGTACGGCGTACCTTCTTTCCAGGTATAACCGATGGTTAATTTGGTGCGTGTGGAATCCATTGTGCTGGTAAAGGTAACCGGGGTATAGGCGCTGTCTTCCGCAAGAATGGTCCTTGCACTGTCCAGGTTCCTCAATGGCAGCGAAAACGTGATCCTCAACGGCGCCGGCAATTCCTGCATCCCTCCGTCGAGCGTAGGGGTGGCCGTTAATTTAGGCAGCTTCTTCTTTTTCTTTTCTTCTTCTTCCTGTTCAAGCATCGACGAATCCACGGGCTCCGGTGGTGGCTTGATGGTACTATCAGCTTCCATAAACAACAGCAGGTTCACATCGGCCAGGTTGCTTTCAGTTAATACAACCGGCGCTTCCACGAAGGCAATCATTTCTGTAGGCTGATTATACTGCAGGTCGCGGTCTTCTTCTTTCAGTGCGAAAATTTTATAAGAACCGGGTGCAATGTTTTTAAAACGGAAGGAGCCATCCCCTTTGGTTTTGGCGTAATATACCGGCTTTTCCTTCGTCACAACGGAGTCGGTCAGATCGCGGTACAGCATAACAGCCACGTTACTGTCTACCCGGCCGTTTTCCGCATCTATCAGGTGACCGGACACCTGGAGGCTATCGAGATAATCGCCTGTAGACACCACATACTGGAAATCAGCGGCAATATTGCGTTCGTTGATATCCCGGATGGCATCTGCAAAATTGAACGTGTAGGTAGTATTGGGCTTCAGCGTATCCTTGATTTCCAGGGTTACTGTGTGCAGTTTGGCTGTTACAATCGGCGTGCGTTTCAGTGTTGGCGACACAATCAGCTTATCGTTCACATTATCCAGTTCCACATATTCATCAAAGATAAACGTCACTTTTTTGCTTTTAAAGTGAAGTGTAGAGTCGCCGGGAGTTGCCTGCAGCAATACAGGAGGCAAGCTGTCCCTCGGTCCGCCGCTGGGAGGCACAATGTTGGCACATCGCGTAAATGAAATGGAAACGAGTATGAACATCAGCCAGAAAATCCAGCCCCTGATATATTGATTCATGTACCTGATCGGATTAATCAGGCACAAACTTACGAACTCATTTCAAAGAATCACGAATTTGGCAGCTGCTTATGACCAGAACCATATTTTTTCCTTAATCTTATATATGGCAAGTATTTATTTGATGCAGCACACCCAGGTGATCCCGGCCCAGCCGGAGGAGGTTTGGGACTATTTTTCCAACCCCAATAACCTGGCGCATATTACGCCTCCCGCTATGCGGTTCACAGTAACTTCTCCGCCTTATACCGGGCAGGTATACCCGGGACAGATCATCACCTATTTTGTATCGCCGGTAGCGGGTATCCCGCTGGAGTGGATGACCGAAATCACCCATGTGGCCTACCTGGATTATTTTGTAGATGAGCAACGGGTGGGTCCCTACAGCATCTGGCACCATGAACATCATTTCCAGAAAGTGCCCGGTGGTGTGAAAATGACAGACCTGGTTCATTACCGGCTGCCTTTTGGCTGGCTGGGAAAGCTGGCCCACAGGCTGTTTGTAAGAAAACAGCTGGAAGACTTGTTCCGATACCGGTTTCAGGCCGTTGAAAAAATATTTGGCCCGCCTACTGCTGAGTAGTAATCGTTTTTGTTAAATGCTCACCACTGTAAAACTGGAAGGTGCTTTTGCCGGTTTTGGGAACGGCGCCCAGCCACAGGGGAACTGTACTGGCACTTCCCCTGCTGGGATTGGAAGTAGCCACGAAATGCAGTGCGGCATTATTGTTTACGTTGTCTGAGGTGGCAGATTCCAGTTGAATTTGTGTGCCATAGAATGTAGGCGGCATAGTGGCTGCCACTACGATATGGGTGCCAAAGTCGGGTTGATCGATGGTGTTGTTCATGGTTTTAGCCGCGCCAAACAGGCTGTCGAAAGAGGCCTGGTTATCAATGAGCCAGAAGGTAAGGCTGTCGTTTACTATAATGGTGTTTTTCAGGAAATAGCCGGAGATAGGTTTTACTTCGAGCTGGCTGTTGGGGTTTGCCTGTACATTTATGGAGGAATCACCGCCGGCGGCAGTGCTGTCGCTCCCCGTTTTTGTACCGCTGCTGGCGCAGGAAACAGCCGCCATTGTACAAACAGCAAGTACCATTAATTTAACATGCATGGGATATAGTTTTGATAATAACATTAATGGCCGGGAATAGTTGTACGGGAGATAGGAATGAGGAGAGTTATATTGCCTACAGAATGGTTCCCGGTACCGATCATCCATGCCGTCCGGGTTTTCTGTGTATAGCTGATGGTGGCGCGGTTGGTAACATCAGCGGGGCATTGGGCACCTGGTATTCCCAGCCCCTGGGCGGCTGGTAGCCGATCAGTTTATGAAAGAAGGTTTGGGTTTCTTTAGCGCCCGACCACGGCCCAGCACACCAAATACAAATTCCGGGTGGAAGCTGTACTTTTTTTCCGGGTTGTAGGAGGTAAGCCCGCGGGTGGCATACAAAGCGCCCGCATAAAGAATCTCTTCATAAAACCGGTATTAGTGTCAGAATACCTTGAATATCTCAAATGCGCTTCTTTCCAGCGCTTCGCGGTGATCCGGATGAGCAATACCAATGAGCGCCTGCGCCCTTTGCCGCAAATTTTTCCCCCGCAGATTGGCGATGCCGTATTCCGTGACTACATAATGTACATGCGCCCGGGTGGTAACCACGCTGGCGCCGGGTTGCAGCTGGGATACGATGCGGGAAATGCCTTTGGAGGTGGTAGACGGAATGGCAATAATGGGCTTGCCTCCTTCGGCGAGGGCCGCGCCGCGCATGAAATCCATTTGTCCCCCTACGCCGCTGTACTGCCTGAACCCAATAGAGTCGGCACAAACCTGTCCAAAGATATCTATTTCTATGGCGCTGTTGATCGCTGTTACCCTGGGGTTTTTGCGGATGATGGTGGGGTTATTCACGTATTCAACATCCATGAGCCGCATAATGAGATTGGTATCCATAAAATCGTATAGCCGCTGGCTTCCGATGGCAAAGCTGGAGATAAGCAGGCTGGGGTGTACGGCTTTATATTTACCGGTGATCACGCCGTTTTCCACGAGATCGATGATGCCATCAGAAAACATTTCCGTGTGGATGCCGAGATCTTTATGATCGGAGAGGCATTGCAAAACGGCGTTTGGAATACCGCCGATGCCCATTTGTAAAGTGGCGCGGTCCTCTATCAGGGAGGCCACGTGGCGGCCTATCTCCAATTCTGTGTGGGTGGATGGCCGGATGGTTTGGGCATAAATGGGGTAGTCTACTTCTACAGCGGCATCTATTTTTGAAATATGAATAACCCCATCGCCGAGTACGCGCGGCATGCGGCGATTTACTTCTGCGATGATGATTTTGGCGGTGTCCACGGCGGCTTTGGAAACGTCGCAGGAAACGCCCAGGGTGCAGTAGCCGTTTTTATCGGGTGGGGAAACAGAAATGAGCGCCACGTCTATGGGTTGTTCGCAGGTACGGAAATACCTTGGTATTTCGCTGAGGAACATGGGAACATAGTTGGCCCTGCCTTCATTTACCGCCTGCCGGATATTTTTTCCTACGAAGAAGGCGTCTATCTCAAATGCGTGTGCATGTTCCGGAGATGCGTAAGGCGCCTCCCATTCGGTATGTATGCTAACCAGCCGTACCTTTTTCAGTTCATGGCTGCGGGCGGTCATGGCGTTCACCAGCTCCCGCGGCGTAGCTGCCGCGGTGTGAATAAATACGGTTTGGCCGGACTGGATCAGTTGTGCGGCTGCTGTGATCGAAGTGTAGGACATACGGTGATTATTTTTTTCAAAATTATTGTGCGGGAAAAAGAATAAAAATGAGCGTTGTCATGTTGTAATTTAAACCTTGTTGCGCTGATAAGTGTCAAGCCCAAGGGGAATTGCCGTATCTGAGGCGCCTCTGCCGGGGCCATACCAGCTGGATTTGGGGCAGGAGTTATCCATTTTAGCTAACCATGTTGATAAATTCATATAGGTGTTATGACGTACACCTATTTTATTTCTATATATTAGCATTCTAAACCTGGTACACAATTTCTTTGCGGCGAGATTTGGCAAATATAAGTGAGCATATGCTCATTGAGCGGTTAATGATAGGGGATCCTGCGGCGAAAGAGCAGCTATATGACCGTTATGCCGGGGCCCTTTATAACATTGTATTACAGCTGGTACCAGTAAAAGAGCGAGCAAATGAAGTAATTGTAAAGGTATTTCTCTGGTCGTTCCAGCACATTGGAACATTCCGGACCTCGGGCCACCATACTTTATTTGCCTGGTTATTGCGCAAAACGAGAGAATTCGCCATCAAGGAGGCCCTGCCGGAAACCGCGTTAGCCGGCACGGAGCTGATGAAGCAGGAAGATGGCTTACTGCAGCAATTCTACCTGATGCTGCCGGCCGATCAACAACAGGTGTTCCGGCTTAGTTATTTTAAAGGATTATCAATCACAACGATAGCCCGTTTGCTGGCTTTGCCGGAGGGGCAGATAAATGAAATCCTGAAAGAGGCGATAAAGTCTTTCAGACAATTCTTAAAAAAGACTTGGAACTAAAATTTTACATAGAAAGCGGTATTATCGAGTCCTTCGTGTTGGGCCTGGCTTCTGAAGAGGAAGTAGAAGAGCTGCAGCACATGAGAAGGCTGTATCCGGAACTGGATACAGAAGTCGAATACGTTGAACGCCGCCTGGAAAGAGCCGCGTTTGATGAGCCCGCCATGCCGCCCGTGGAAATACGCGAACGGGTGCTGCAGAAGATCAGGTGGGAGGAGGGACATGCCTATTCAGATCCTTCTTCCAACTATACTTTTATCAACATCCAGCCAAAAGACGGCAGTCATATCACTGTTCACCGCTGGTGGAAGATCTTCTTTATTATCTTCTTTATCATGTCCAAGGTATTTCTTTTCCTGGCCATTTTTTATTACCTCAAGTATCGTATGTCGCAGGAGCAGCAGCGCAGCGACAACCTGCACCAGATGATCCGGCAGGAGCAAACGCAAAGCCACTTGTTATAATTTTCTATCCGGATTATCGTTATTTTAAAGATTTTACAATTTTGAGAATCCACCTGAAGTGGGTTTAACGTATCTATAGATATAGTATTTATTATTTATATTTCGTATCCGTTGGTTAAAGCGAAGGGTTTGAACATCAGTAACTATATAGAAAGCGGCATTATTGAGCGTTATCTGCTGGGACTTGCTTCTCCTGAACAGGAGGATGAGTTGCTGCACCTGCGCCGTATATACCCGTTGCTGGACCTGGAATTCACCGCCGCAGAACTGCGTATAGAAGATAAACTGATGGAAGAAGGCGCCTTACCCCCGGTAAAAATAAAAGCTGCCGTTTTGCAGCGGATTAAGCCGGATAAGGACTGGACAGACCGTTCCCGGAGCAGTTATAACCCTTATGAGTACACGAATTTTCGTCATACCTACATTCCCCTCGACTCTTTCTGGAATCGCCGGATCACGGTGAGCGTATGGTGGCGCTGCGCCTTTATTGCCCTCGCGGTAACCGCCATGGCCCTGGCAGCCAGCACCTGGCACTTCTACCACCGCGCCCAGAGGCTCGAAGAAATCCTGTTTAAGCTTAAAGTCCCTCCTGCAGCCTATCCCGCTCCTGTAACCCGTTAAGCGGGGATACTTTCATTTGGTACGTTTATTGCAAATGCTGAAATTGCCCCTGTATTCCGGCTGTTATAAAACCTTATCCGATAGCTGCGTGTTGAATACATTGGCATTTAAACACACAAACTAACTTCCCATGAGAAAATTTTCATTTGCAGCGTTATTAATGGCGATAGTTGCCGTTTTTGCATCTTCCTGCTCTCCCAAACAAGGTGTTACCCAAGACATTAATAAAGGCGCCGTAAAAGGTAACTGGGTTTTAACTGATATTAAATACGAAGGAATCCCTGAAAACGCCAAAGTAACTGTATTTGATGAAGCCAACGCCAAGTGCTTTATCGGTAGCCAGTGGATCCTTCCGGACAACTATGCCATGGGTTCCTACACGCTCACCTCAACAGATAATGGTTGCAGCGCAGTTACCCAGAAAATTGCCTGGTCGCTGACCAAAAGTGGCGGCGTAAGCATGTTCGGCTTCAAGAAACTGTACAGCGGCGATAAAGCAAAGAATGTAACCGAAGGTTACCGCATGGAAATTACCGGCGCGGGTAGCGTGATGACCTGGAGAGCGAACATCAGCTTCGAAAATAAAAGTGCAGCAATTATATATACCCTGCAACGTAAATAACCACTGTCACGCATCGTGTCAGCTCATTAAATGCAGCGGAGATCATGTTCTATGATCTCCGCTGTCTTTTTTTCAAAAGATGTATATTTAGATCATTAACCAGCAGTACTATGAGCACGCAACAGTCACAGATTCAGTTCCTGGCGCATGCAAGCTTCAGGATTACCACCCCCGAAGGTCATGTGATATTGATAGATCCCTGGTATACAAATAATCCTGCCCTGCCTCCCGGTTTAACAATTCCGGATAAGATAGACCTCATCCTTATCACACACGGGCACCGGGATCATCTCGACAGCAAAATGGTGGACATTATCCGTACCAGGTCGCCGAAAGTGATTGCCAATCCCATAGTGAGGTTTTATTTGCAGGAACAGGGCGTGCCCGATCATGCGTTTGAACCACTGAATGCCGGGGGTACCTTATCTGTAATGAATGTAAAAGTGACCATGACCAATGCCTTTCATTTTGCGCACATCAACCTGCCCGATGGTAAGATCGGTTATCCGCATGCCAGCAATGGATTTATTGTCTGGATGAGCGACGATATCTCTGTATATTATTCCGGAGACACGTCTGTGTTTGGCGATATGGAATTGATTGGGGAGATATATCAACCGGATATCGCCATTTTGCCTATCGGCGACCGTTTTACGATGGGCCCACTGGAAGCTGCATACGCAGCGCGTTTGCTGAAAGTAAAGCATTTGATCCCCTGTCATTACGGAACAATGCCCACCCTCACCGGTACGCCTGAGCAACTGCGGGCGCTGACAAAAGACTTGGACCGCTTACAGATCCATGAACTGAAACCAGGCGAAATACTGGATACCGCCATGGTGAAGGCCGGCAATCATTAGTGAACAATTATGCCTTAAATCCTGATATATGTTACCCCTCAATACCAACCGACTGTTCATACATCCCTGCCGTTTACCACTGCTTACGGAGATATTCCTGGGGCATCCGCATGCCCGGGAAACGCTGCAGGCAAATATCCCGGAAAGCTGGCCACAACCCGACCTGAAAGAACAATTACCTCATTTTATTGAATTGCTCCAGCACGACCCCAGGTCGTTTCCCTGGATGCTCTGGATCATCGTAAATAAAGAAGAAGGAACCGTGATCGGGGACATTGGGTTTAAAGGCCGGCCCGATAAAAACGGCGTGGTGGAAATCGGCTATACGCTGCTGCCTTCCTGGCGCAAAAAAGGTTATATGCGCGAAGCCGCCACCGCATTGGTGGAATGGGCTTTCCGGCAACCTCATGTGAAAAAGCTCATTGCTGAATGCGACGTTACCAACACGGCATCCATGAAGGTGCTGCAACACCTGGGGATGGAAGAAGTGAAATCGCCCGGGGAAATGCTGCACTGGCAACTATTGAATAAATAGCGTAGGTACATGGCCGTTACTCCACCATGTTCTGTTTTGCAAAACGGATGAAGAGCTGGCAGAGCTTATCCTGTAAGCCCTGGAGATAGGTGAAGTGAAGTTTTCTCACCAGTTTGAAATTCTTTACCGGTAATATCCTGAATTCGCCCAGTTCCAGTTCGCGCTGCACGGCCTGTGAGGAAATAAAGGCTGCACAGGGCGAATGATGCAGGTAGGATTTAATGCTTTCAGTACTACCCATATACATGGCTACGTTCAGATCGGTGATCTTTAATTTCAGGCGTTTCAGTTCCTCGGTGATCACTTCCAGCGTGCCGGAACCATGTTCCCTCATCAGCAGGGGAATAGTTTTAAGATCGGCCGGGCCAAGCGGTTCGCCATTGCCATACTGATGCTTCATATTGCCGACCAATATAATTTCATCTTTCGCAAACTCCACATATTTCAGTAAAGGATTTTTAGAGCTGCCTTCAATGATACCCAGCTGAATACTTTTTTCAAACAACGCCTGTTCAATCTGTTCTGTATTTCCGCTGGTGAGCGATGTTTTTACATCCGGGTACCGCTGGTTGAATTTGGCCAACAACGGCGGGATCAGGTATTGCGCAATGGTAGTGCTGGCGCCTATGGGCAGCAGGCCACCCTGCATGTGTTTCAGCTGGTTTACATCATACTCCAGGTTGCGGTAATCGGTAAAAATGATTTCTGCGTGATGCATTACCAGCACGCCGGTGCGGGTAAGTTTTATTTTATTCCCGATCCTTTCGAACAACGCCATGCCCAGTTGCTGCTCCAGTTCATGAATATGTTTGGTAACAGCCGGTTGTGAAATATATAATTCCTCTGCAGCTTTGGTGAAGCTGAGACGCTTGGCGACGGTGTGAAATACCCTGAGTCTGAAATCGAACATGCACTAAAAATACAAAAATACCTTACAACTCAGGCGGCGTAAAACCGAAGTGTTTATAAATACCCTGGCCGGCAGGGCTCCAATCCTTATTGACGATCCGCATAAAAGGTAAAAGGCTGCATGTTGAAAAATATAACTCAAAAAGAAAACCCTGCACAGTATTGACTGTGCAGGGCTTAAAGATTTATGATTCAGTAACAGGTAATGGTTATGCTTTTTTCTTACCTGCGCTTTTATTGTTTGATTTGTAGCGCATATCAGGCGTTCCGTCTTTCTTTGTTGGTCCTGCAGGAGCTGCGGCTGTTTTGTTTTCTTTATATCGTTTATCCGGTGTGCCGTCTTTTTTTGTTTTAGTAGTAGCGGCTGGAGCGGGAGTAGCAGGTGTTGCTTTCTCTGCTTTCTTTTCTGTTTTTGGTTTTGCTTCTTTTTTGGCGGTGGCGGGTGTTTGAGCCATTGCTAAGGTTAAACCCATGAACATGGCCAATAATCCGGTGAGGAACTTTTTCATATTAAATATGTTTTATGAAAATTAAGCTTTTCCCGGCATTGCTGTATCCGCTGTTACTGTTTTTAAGCCAGATTTAATAATCAGTTTTTTTCCACCCACATGCCGTTTTCCCGGATCAGGTTTATCAGTTCGTTGACGGCTACATCGCTGTTGAGGCCACGTTTCACAATTTCCTTACCGCGGTAAAGGGTAATTTTGCCTACGCCGCTGCCAACATAACCAAAGTCTGCGTCGGCCATTTCACCCGGACCGTTTACGATGCAGCCCATGATGGCGATTTTTACGCCTTTCAGGTGATGGGTCACGGCGCGGATGCGGGCAGTAGTTTCCTGGAGGTCGAATAGCGTGCGGCCGCACGACGGGCAGGATATATATTCCGTTTTGGAAATGCGGGTACGCGTAGCCTGCAGGATGCCGAATGAAATATTGTTCAACGTAGCATGCTGGCCGGGTTGTGAGGGTTGATTACTCAGCCATAATCCATCGCCGAAGCCATCGAGCAGCAGTGCGCCGGCTTCGGTAGCATGGTGGATCAGGTGTTCATCTGCCGAAGGCTGATTACTGATACTATGGATGATGACAGGTACCCTAATATTTTTATTGAGCAATAAGATAAACAGGCGCCTGATAGCCGCCATCGCATTGCTGCCGGAAGCGGTGGCCACAAGTACGGTGCCGGCAGCTACGGCGGGGTTACCCAGTTGCAGCAGCAGTTGTTCATGATGTTCGGTATCCAGGTGATTGCAGTCGAATTGTACAAAGTTGATACGGCCGATTTCCTGTTGTTCGCAGGCGGTTACATAATGACGGGCATCAAAGTAAGGCACCAGTTCCTGTTTATTGGCGATGCTCAGCCAATACTCCGCATCTATCACTACCCGCAGGGTGCCGGGCAGGCCGAAGGCTGGTAACTGTTTGCCGGTGTAAATGTAATCTGCGGCGGCATCCCCGATATTCCATTTATCGCTGGGCTCATCGTACGTATACCCGATGGCATTCAGATCGGCGGGCTGTAAGCCGTTGTTATCGCTGAAATCTGCCACTACCACCGGTACCTGCTTTTCGCCGGTATTCTCTACAGGCGTGCTTTCGCGGCGTTTGTATTCGAAAGGGGAATAGGGGATATCTTTTACGGGCGGAATAGCCGTATAGTCGTTGCGGTTAGTATATCTTTTCACAATATCCTTACAAACCGGCAGTTCAAATTCAGGATCTTCTGTGAGGGAAACACGGATGGTATCACCTACGCCATCTTCGAGGAGTGTGCCTATGCCGATAGCAGATTTAATGCGGCCATCTTCCCCGTCGCCGGCTTCTGTTACACCGAGGTGCAGCGGATAGCAGTGGCCCAGTTCCTGTTCCATCGTTTGTACCAGCAGGCGGTAGGCCTGCACCATTACCTGGGGGTTACTGGCCTTCATGCTCAGCACTATATTTCGGTATTGCAGGTCTTCCGCAATGCGTAAAAATTCCATGGCACTTTCCACCATACCCATCGGGGTATCGCCGTAGCGGCTCATGATCCGATCGCTCAGGGAGCCGTGGTTGGTGCCTATCCGCATAGCGGTACCATATTCTTTACAGATTTTTACCAGGGGAGAGAAGCGTTCGCGGATGCGGTCTATTTCCTCGAGGTATTCGCTGTCGGTATAGTCGATTTGTTCAAATTTCTTTTTATCTACATAATTTCCCGGGTTCACCCGCACTTTTTCTACAATCCGGGCGGCTATTTCGGCTGCATTGGGCGTAAAATGGATATCGGCTACCAGGGGAGTCGTATACCCTTGTTTGCGTAGTTCGTTTTTGATGACCAGCAGGTTATCGGCCTCCTTTTTACTGGGGGCGGTGATGCGTACCAGTTCTGCACCGGCTTCGATACAACGGATGGTTTGCGCCACGGTAGCAGCGGTATCCATGGTATCGGTGGTAGTCATGGTTTGAATGCGGACCGGGTTAAAATTTCCGATGATAAGATCTCCCACCTTTACTTCCAGTGTGGCCAGTCGTTTGTATTCTGTCAGAGAGTTGCAATAAAGCTGCATACGTTGTTTTTGTTTTCCTGCGGAAGCAAAGTTAGTAAACCTGTGGTATAATAAAGCCGCAGCTTAAAGCTACATTAAATTCCACGAACGGCGGGCGCCAAAGGGCACAAATAGGGGATAAAAGTGTATTTTTGAGCCACTGTATGTTACTGAATAAAAGCATAGATATACCTTACCAGCAATTGCCCTTTTCCGGGCAGTTCAACGTAGCTTCCCTGGGCATGTTCCGCAATGAATTAACGGACCAGCCTCACCGCCATGATCATTTTCAGATTATATGGATCACCAAAGGGAAAGGACGGCACATGGTGGATTTCGTGTGGTATGAGGTGGAAGATGATATGATCTTCCTGCTTCGCCCGGGACAGGTGCATCAGCTGGATTGTGAGCGGGAAGGGTATTTCCTGTATTTCACGGAACAATTTTACTTTACCAATAAGCACGATAAAGAAACCCTTTACGATTTTACTTCGCTTTTCGATAACTGGCACGGATACGGGCCCATCAGTACCAGCGGCCATACCTCGGAGTCTCTCCTGGGGCTGATACAACTGATGAGCAGGGAAAAATCCTGCGCGCCTGCCGGCAGCTGGGGCATTGTGAAACATTACCTGAATGCCTTCCTGTTGCTGATAGAACGGGAAAAGAAACGCAATGCCGCGGAAACCATGATGCCGTTGGCGCACGACGCACGTGTTGTGCAGCTGCGCCGCCTGCTGGAACAACATTACCGCACAGAACACCAGGTAGCCTTTTATGCTGGCGCCTTTGCCCTCACCCCCAAAAGGCTGAACGAAATTACCAAAGAAACCACCGGTCGTACCGTCACCGAATTATTACACGACCGGATTGTGCTCGAATCAAAACGAAACCTGGCCTTCAGTCACAAAAGTGTCAAGGAGATCTGTTATGAGCTTGGATTCGAGGACCCTGCTTACTTTAGCCGCTTTTTTAAGAACAATACCGGTATCTCTCCCCAGGATTTCCGGGATATGATGTTCAAATAGTCCAAGTCAATAGCTGATTTGTCCTAACACCCGCCACTTACCCCGTTCTATATTTGCATTCTTATTTGTGAGCCCGCATCAGTCGGCTTTTAAGACGTTATAGATTAATATATGAACATCTGGAAACCGCTTTGCCTGCTGGTGATTGCAGGCTGCTGTTCGGTGGCCGTGATGGGTCAGCCCCGCCCGCTCACCTTACAGGAAGCACTACAAACAGGATTGAAAAATTATCAGTCCATCAAAGCAAAAGAAAACTATGCTAAAGCAGCTACAGCAAATATCAGTGCAGTAAAAAGAGAATACTTACCTGATCTGAATCTTGCCGCCCAGAATAGTTATGGTACCGTGAATGGTGAAAATGGTCCTATGTGGGGATATAAAGGCTGGACTACCGGCGCTTCCGGGCCGGCCCTGCCATCACAGAACTGGAATGCCGCCTTCGGTGGATTATACCTGGCCAATATCAGCTGGGACGTAGTCACTTTTGGCCGTCAGCACGCAAAAGTGCAGGCCGCGAAAGAACAATTGTATACCAACCAGGCCGACCTGGAACAGGAGAAATTTGAACAGCAGGTACGCATCGCCGGGGCATATCTTAACCTGCTGGCAGCACAGCGGTTGCGGGGCTCCATGGAATCGAACCTGAAACGAGCGCAGGATCTGCAGCATATCATTGTTTCCCGCGCATTGAACGGGCTCAGTGCCGGGGTAGACAGCTCCATCGCCAACGCAGAAGTATCCAAAGCAAAACTGACACTGGTAGACGCTGTGAATTACGAAAATGCACAAAGCAACAAGCTCGCGGAAATGATGGACGTGCCTGCGCAGGACTTTACACTGGATACCACGTTTATTACCAAGATACCTAACCAGCTGCTGGAAACGGTGTCTGCACAGGATTCTGTATCACTGAAGAATCAGCCCTTGCTGAAACTGTTCAGTTCACGCGTAACATTGAGTGACGCAAATCAAAAGCTGATCAGCAAAAATGCCATGCCGCGACTGTCCTTTATGGGTGTGATGCAAACACGCGGTTCCGGGTTTGACTACGACTACGGCGCTGCTAATCTCAGCCACTACAGCCAGGCATACTGGTCGGGCGCAAAGCCGCAGGTATCCAATTACCTCGTGGGCCTCAATCTTTCGTGGACGGTGACGGATCTGTGGCGCACACATTCACAGGTTGCCCGTCAACACTACACCACAGAAGGATTAAAAAATGAATACAATCAAACCTACAGCCGTTTGCAACATCAGCTGCAGCTGTCGGAACAACAGATAGATAATGCGGTGAAGAAATACCGGGAAGCGCCCATTGGCCTGAAAGCCGCCAGTGACGCCTTCCTGCAGAAAAGCACCCTGTATGAGAACGGTCTCACCAATATTGCCGACCTGGCCCAGGCACTGTACAATATTAACCGCGCGGAAACAGACCGGGATATTGCATACAATGGCGTGTGGCAGGCGATATTGTATAAATCCGCTACCGTAGGGGATCTGCAATTGTTTTTGAATCAACTGTAATTAACCGGAAAGCATCATTTCCTGAATATAACTGTATGAACCTGATTAAAACCGCATTACAAAAGCCGATAGCCATCATCGTGGTAGTGATGGGACTATTGTTTTTTGGTATTCAAGCAACGCGGGATATTAAAATAGATATCTTTCCGGATCTTAACCTGCCGGCTATATACGTATCACAGCCATATGGAGGGATGTCGCCACAACAGATGGAAGGCTTTATTGCCACCAACTACCAGAACCTCTTCCTGTATGTAACCGGCGTAAAAGATATTGAGGCCAAAAATATCCAGGGCCTTACCATGATCAAGATCTCTTTTTACGAAGGGACAAACATGGCCCAGGCCGCGGCGGAAGTAACAGCGATGGCCAATCGTGCCTTTGCATCGATGCCGTCTGGTACGCAACCACCCTTTATTATCCGTTTTGATGCATCCACCTTGCCAATCGGTCAGCTGGCACTGAGCAGTCCCACACGCACCAATAATGAACTACAGGATCTGGCTATGACCGTCGTACGTCCGTCGTTCAGCCGGATTGCCGGGCTTACTTCACCTGCGCCTTTTGGCGGTAACTCCCGCACTATCGTGATCCATGTGGATCCGCAACTGATGCGCAGTCACCATCTTTCGGCGGACCAGGTAGTAGCCGCTATAAAAGATAATAACCAGATATCACCGGCCGGCAACGTGCGTATCGGCGATATCACTTATCTCACACCCGCCAACACCGTGATACGCACGGTAAAGGAATTTGAGAATATTCCGCTGGTAATGGGAGATGGCCCTACCGTATTTGTACGGGATGTGGCGAAGGTAGAAGATGCCGCAGACATCACCAGTAGCTACGCCGTGATCAACGGAAAGCGCTCTGTATATCTACCTATCATAAAAACTGCAGATGCCTCCACGTGGACGGTAGTAAATAACCTGAAGACAGCATTACCCAATATCCAGAAATTATTACCGGAAGATGTAAAGATTTCCTTTGTATTTGACCAGAGCGTGTATGTGATCAATGCCGTGAAAAGCCTTATCAGTGAAGGCGTAATAGGCGCTGTACTCACGGCGCTGATGGTACTGCTGTTCCTGGGCGACCGGCGCAGTGCCTATATCGTGATCATCACCATCCCGGTATCCATCATCATTGGCGTGATGTTGCTGAAGCTCTTCGGGCAAACGATCAACATCATGACGCTGAGCGGGCTGGCGCTGGCCATAGGTATCCTGGTAGATGAGTCGACGGTAACCATTGAAAACATTCACCAACACCTGGAAATGGGGAAGCCAAAAGCCCAGGCAATCTGGCATGCGTGCCAGGAAATCGCCTTTCCAAAACTCCTGATCCTGTTGTGTATCCTTGCGGTGTTTGCGCCTTCGTTTACCATGAAAGGCGTGCCCCGTGCGATGTTTATGCCACTGTCGCTGGCCATCGGCTTTTCCATGATCGCTTCTTACCTGTTGTCGCAAACGCTGGTGCCCATTCTCGCCAACTGGATGCTGGATGCCAATAAATTCAAGCATCATGGCCACCCACATGTGCCTAGCAACGACGTGCATAAAACAGCCGGGTATATTGAAACAGAAATTGCAGATGAAAAGCAACACGCCAAAACTATTTCCGGCTTCGATCGCTTTAAGCTGCGCTTTATCGGCTGGCTGGAAACGCTGCTGAAAAGACGGAAGCTGGTGATTGGCGCCTACTTTATTGGGGTTATTGGTATAGTAGCGCTATGTATGAGTATTATAGGCCGTGATATTTTACCTAAACTGAATAACGGGCAGTTCCAGTTAAGGCTGAAAGAACCTACTGGAACGCGCCTCGAACGGACGGAAACCATGCTTATTAAATCCACGGAAATTCTGAAGGAGGTGGTCGGCGCCAAAAACATCGACATTACTTCTTCCTTCATCGGTACTCATCCATCGTCCTATTCTACCAACCCCATTTACCTGTTTATGGCTACGCCTAATGAAGCCGTGTTGCAGGTGAACATGAAAGAGGATTTTAAGATCAACATGGATGAGTTCAAAGAAAAGCTGCGCAAGCGGATCCATGAACAGATGCCGGAAGTGAAGATGAGCTTTGAGCCAATAGATCTTACCGATAAGGTAATGAGCCAGGGCGCCTCTACGCCGATTGAAATTGCCATCATGGGTAAAAATCTCAAAGAAAGCGTACCCTATGCGAAAAAGGTATTGACAGAAATGAAGAAGATTCCCTACCTGCGGGACGTGCAGATCAACCAGGCGATGGATTACCCGGCTATCCGGATAAACATTGACCGGGAGAGGGCCGGACAGCTGGGTGTAAGCGTTACAGACATCGCTAAATCACTCACAGCTTCCACCTCCTCCAGCCGTTTTACGGAAAAAAATAACTGGCTGGATGAGAAAAATGCAACGTCTTATTTTGTTCAGATCTCCGTACCGGAAAATGAGATGTCGAGTATCAATGATATGGCCGCTATTCCTATCAGCAAAAACAACACCCGGCCTTCACTGGGGGATGTGGCTACGTTACAGCCGGATACCGTGGTGGGAGAATATGACCGTATCGGCGCCGTGAGAATTGTTTCTATTGGCGCCAATATTCACAAAAAAGACCTGGGCAATGCCTCTGCTGCTGTAGCAGCGGCCATCAAACGCGCCGGCGAGCCACCGCGTGGCATCACCGTAGAGAAGCGCGGTTTGATGAACCTGCTGAATGAAACACTGGATAGTTTACAGTCGGGATTACTGGTGGCCATTATTGTGATCCTGTTATTGCTGGCGGCTAATTTCCAATCGTTCAAAGTAGCGTTGGTGGTGGTGTCTACGATCCCCGCGGTACTGGCAGGGTCACTGATCATGTTGCTGATCACGGGTTCTACGCTCAACCTGCAATCATATATGGGGATTATTATGTCGGTGGGCGTGTCGGTAGCCAATGCGATCCTGCTGATCACCAACGCAGAGAAGCTGCGGCTGGAAAATCATGATGCCCGCAGATCTGCACTGGAAGGTACTTCTATCCGGCTGCGTCCTATCCTCATGACGAGCATCGCCATGGTAGCAGGTATGATCCCGATGGCATCGGGACTGGGTGAAGCGGGCGACCAAACAGCGCCGCTTGGCCGCGCGGTAATTGGCGGGTTGATAGCCAGCACTTTTGCTTCCCTGTTTATTTTACCGCTGATCTTCGCATGGGTACAGCAGAAGTCAACCGTGAAATCGGTATCACTGGACCCTGAAGATGAAAACAGCCCGTATTACGTTCCGGGAGCGGCACGCGTTTAACACAGGTATAACTATAATGACTAAACGACATATCAATATCATGAATATAAATAAATACAGCCTGTCGTATCGGGTCATGACAGCTGCTGCATTATTATCTGCCGGTTTGTATTTCACCTCCTGTCACAGTTCCCGGGCAGACGATGAAAATGAAAAAGAAGACGGAGGTGTTCAGGTGAAAATTATTCACCTGCAAAAAAGCCAGCTGGATGCATCCCTGAAATTACCCGGAGAAATAAAGCCGTTTCAATTTGCCGATCTCTATGCAAAGGTGAACAGCTATGTAAAAAATGTAAATGTAGATCTGGGCAGCCAGGTAACTGCCGGCCAGGTGCTGGCAACGCTGGATGCGCCGGAAATGAATACACAATTGCTGGAGGCGCAATCCAGGCTTCATACAAAGGAAGCGATGTTTCGCGCCAGTCGTGCCACGTACGACCGTTTGCTCAAAACCAGTAAAGTGCCGGGTACCATTTCCCCCAACGACCTGGATATGGCCTTTGAGAAAATGAGCGCCGATAGCGCGGAGTTGTTATCCTCCCGCTCTTCTTACCATGAAGTACAGCAAATGCTGGGCTACCTGGTGATCCGCGCTCCGTTCAGCGGAGTGATCAGTCAGCGTAATGTGCACCCAGGCACTTACGTAGGCCCTGCAGGTAAGGGTTCAGATAAACCGTTGTTCCGTTTGGAAGAACAGCAAAAACTGCGTTTGTCCGTGGCCGTGCCTGAGATCTATACAGATGATGCCCACCACGCCGGTGACGTGCGTTTTACCGTGAAGTCCTTGCCGGGAGACACTTTTACGGCGAAGGTAACCCGTATAGCCGGTAGCCTGGACGTAAAGCTGCGTTCTGAAATACTGGAAATGGATGTGGCCAACAAAGAAGCCCGCCTGCTTCCGGGTATGTATGCAGAAGTGCTGATGCCAATGCCGGGCAAGAAAGATGTGTACATCGTGCCTAAATCTGCCATCATCAGTAATTCAGAAAGGGTATTTGTGATTAAGTCGGTGAATAACAAAGCCGTGTGGATCCCGGTGAAGTGTGGAAATGAATCCAACGGCCAGGTGGAGGTTTTTGGTGATTTGTCCGACAACGACCAGCTGGTACAGAATGGCAGTGATGAAATAAAAGAAGGAACGCCGTTAACGGCAGTTGCAAAATAATGTGTGTTTAAAGGGGGGAAGTCGTTTGCAGGAAAAATGGATCAACAGGTAAATGAATCGTCAGAAAAAAACAGGAATCAACGGACAAAAGAATCATTTAACAGACTGTATTCGGCAAGGTAAAGAGTGACGGATAGCAGGCAAACATACTTCCCTGATGAATCAGGCAATACAGCGCTTCGCAAGGGGCGCTGTTGCTTTAAAACACGAAGAGAATTGTTACGCCGCGTAACAATTGTAGGTTTAGGTAAAACGGCCGGAATATTCCTATTCCGGTTTTTTTATGCGCGTAGGTTGTCTCACTCAGGATTAGGAGGATTAGATGGATTGCTTTGAGTTTTTTAAAGGAATTTCATGGGATAAGCTGTTTTTACCTTGCCTTTTGTGATGGCCCGTAGTTTATTTTTCAGCAGCTTTTTTTTTAAGGGAGATAGATAATCGAGATAGAGTTTTCCGTCGATGTGATCATATTCATGTTGTATGGCCCTCGCGATGTTTCCGCTGAAAGTGGCGGTGTGCTTTATAAAGTGTTCGTCCTGGTATTGTATTGTAATGGCAGCTCCGCGTGGCACATCTTCCCAGATACCCGGAATGCTGAGACAACCTTCTGCATCATAGGTGGTGTCTTCGCTGTACCACAATATTTCGGGGTTAATAAATACATTTTTAAAATCGTCTGTGGAAACAATGAAAAGGCGTACCGGCCTGTTCACCTGCGGTGCGGCCAAACCCGCTCCGTTAGCCCGTTCCAGTGTGGTCCACATATCACGGATCAGCTCCCCTGTGCCAGCTGTTGCGGGCGTAATTATTTCACATCGTTGTCTTAATATAGCGGCGCCATAGGCGATGATCGGCAGGATCATATTCTTTCTTTTCTGCAAAGAAATTCAGAAGGAAACAGCGGTAATAGTAAATTTTAGACACTTGTAAAATGGGTTGCTGGTTTATTCCTAATTTTGGATGGTTATGCCGGTAGATATTCTTGCACATCTTATTTGTCATCAGCCATCAGCGGCGGTGAGATCCTTGCCGCCATCATCTGCACTGTTGCGGGTGGTGGAATGCTATTGCTGGTATACACAGCTACACAACAGGAAAATATTGGCTGCGTTAGACGGGCACCCGGCGTTGGTATTTTTGCTGAACCGGCGTAGCGTCCAGTTTACCGGGCGGCATAACTTTACTATTAGTGAGGGTTTTTTCTGCAGCGGAATCCTGGAAAATACTTACCTCGAGGATATTACCCCCGGCGCCCGGTTACTGGTAGTAAAATTTACAGCAGATGGGTGGGCCTGGTTAAAGCCACTGCTGCCGCAAACGGACGGGCCATTGGCGCCGTTACCGGCAACATGGCGGCCATTGTTACAGGAGATAAGAGCGGCCGGATCCCCGCAGCGACAATCCGGGGTGCTGAACGCATTCCTGGAGCGATGGATACCCCGCAACGTCATGGGTAATTACCTGCTTCAAATGGCGGCGATGATGATCCGGCAATGTGGAGGAAAAATAGCCGTAGCGGATATCTGTGAAGCCCTGAAAATAAACTACAAATGGCTGGAACGGAATTTTCGTATGTCCACCGGCGTTACTCCCAAACACTATATCAGTAATATCCGTTTTTTGCATGCGTGGAGCGATGTGCATAAAGCGGCGCAGCCATTAACCGGTATAGCCCTGGATAATGGCTACTACGATCAGAATCATTTCATTAAGGCATATAAGAAATACACCGGCAGTGTACCTTCTGCGCCTAAATAAAACATCCCAAAGCGGGACTACCAGCTTTGGGATGTTTGATATGGAGAGGATGAAAATGTTACCAGTCTTTGTCTTTGGGTACAATCTGACCTTTTACTTTCTTCGCTTTGTCCTGCAATTTCTTTTCTTCCTGTGATAAAGCCTGCAACAGGCGTTCTGCTTCCTGCTTGCTCATCTTGCTGGGTTGTGGCTCCGGCTTCTGCTGATCCTCTTTGTCTTTATCGCCTTTGTCCTGGTCTTTATTCTGCTGGTCCTTGTTCTGGTCTTTGTTTTGATCCTTGTCTTTATCCTGTTGGTCTTTGTTCTGATCTTTATTTTTGTCTTTGTTCTGATCGTTTTTGTTCTTGTCTTTATTCTTGTCCTTGTCTTTGTTATCTTTTTTATCGTTGCCGCCGCCGCCTTGCTGTTGTTTTTTCAGCATGGCCTGGGCATAGGCGAGATTATAACGGGCATCCTCATCGGAGGGATTGACCTTCAATGCCTGTTTGTAGGATTTGATGCTTTCTTCCCATTTTTTGCCTTCCATGAAGGTATTGCCGATATTATAATCAGCGTCGGATTTGATGGCTGGTTTGCCACCCAGTTTCAGGCTGTTGGCATATTGCGCGCGTGCATCATCGTAACGTTTTTGCTGATAGAGGGAGTTACCTAGGTTATAACTGCCTTCGGCGGATTGGGCGTTTTGTTCCAGCGCTTTTTTGTAATTAGCTTCCGCATCGGTGTATTGTTGTTTTTTATACAGTTCGTTGCCTTTGCGGATATACTTATTGGAGCCGTTCTGCGCGAAGCCGGTAAGGCTGGCGAGCATTACTGCAATAAGGAAACTATATTTTATAAAAATGATTTTCATGAGTAATGAATTAAACTGCCGGTGATTCAGGAGTGCGCTTGAAGCGAACTTCAGGAATAAAAAATTCAATCAGCAGCAATGCCAGGCATACACCCAGGAAATACTGAAAATAACTGTTGTAGTCGGTGAATACGTTCTCTCCAAATTCTTTCTGCTCCATGCCGTCTATTTTACTGACAAGGGTATTTACTACGTCGTCGGTATTATTATCCAGGTGCTGATAAATGCCTTTGCCGGCGGCAGCAATGCCTCTGAGCTCCGCTTCATTCAGTTTGGAAATAACGGTATTGCCTTCCCTGTCTTTTTTATAGCTCCCGGTTTCCGGGTCCGGCAGGGGAGAACCCGCTACAGAACCGATGCCGATGGTATTGGTAACGGCGCCGTTCTCAAAAGCGGCTTTGGTACGCTGGATAGCAGTTTCATCATGATCTTCCCCATCAGAGATAATGATGAGGGCTTTATGCTTACGTTCTTTTTTGTTAAAAGCGTCGTCGGATACCTGTATTGCCTGACCAATGGCGGTACCCTGTGTAGGGATCATGTCCGGGGATACGGTGCTGAGGTACATTTTGGCAGCAGAATAATCAACGGTGAGGGGCATTTGCAGGTAAGCGTTACCGGCAAATACCACGAGGCCTACGCGGTCATTATCCAGTTTATCCATCAGCTTACTGATGAGCTGGCGGGCGCGGGTAAGGCGGTCCGGCTGCACATCCGTAGCCAGCATACTTTTACTTACATCCAGCGCTATCATCACATCCACGCCTTTGCGGGTGATTTTTTCCATGCGGCTGCCTTTCTGCAGGTTGGCCAATCCAACTACGCCGAAGAAAAAAGCCAGGAAAATAAGCAGGAACTTTAATATAAACAGTTTGCGGGAGTAGCCGGTAAAGAGTTTTTCTACCAGTGCCCTGATCCCCGATGCGGCGTATAGAGCGGCGTTTCCACCACGACACACCCAGGAAGGCCACCTGTAAAACCAACAGGAGCACCAGTGCCCATAAATATTCACTATGCTGAAATCGTAACATATTCGATTTTAAGATAACCGTTACCGGGAGTACACCAGGTAAGGTATCAAAAATAATTTTTTTGTCACGTATTGCAAGCTGTAGGAGTGGGTTTTTATCGTTTTTTTAACGATCCCGGTCCCCAGGCCGGGCAGGGGAAGCCCGAATTGCTACATTTCGCCCTTAAAGTAACCGGCATCTGTGAGGATGTTTCTCAGGATGGCCATCCGTACTTTAGGAATATCCACTTTAGGATCTTCTGTTTCTATATTCAGCACAAAAAAGGTGGGGTGCCTGTTTTCTTCAATCCATCCTACTACCCATCCTAATTTTTTTATGTCGTTATAGTCCCATCCTGTTTTGTAAGACAGTTCATATTTCGGCGTTTTTTCCATGAGCATTACTTCCCGTACGGTTTTCATGGTTGTTTTTGCAAAAGGCAGCTGGTCGAAATAGAGTTTCTTTACAAAGCCCAGTTCTTCATCCGGTGAAATGAGCAGGGAGTTATCCAGCCAGAAAGTATCCAGGCGACTGATTTTCATATTGCCGTACTTAATGGAGTCGAGCCATAGTTGCATCGTTGGCTGGCCGATGCGCCGGGCTACTTCCTGAAAGTAGGGTACGGCCGATTGTTTAAATGCCTGGGCCATGGTGAGGTCCTGGTTCCATGCGGGAAACTGGCGGGTTACGCTATCCCAGCGGATTACCATGCTGGTATCTTTGATAACGCCGGTATGCAGGCCCACGAGCGAATTGAATATTTTAAAGGTAGATGCAGGCTGAAAGCGCTTTTTAGCCCTGTCGAGGTTATATACTTTAAAGGTGCCCTGGCTGTTGTTGAATAACATGAAAGTGCCTTCTACTTTGTATTCGGCAAAATATTTTTCCCAGTCTTGTTCTTCTTTTACATTATTCGGTGCGCAGGCAGCGAGGAACAGGCCAATCGCCAGCAACATCCAGCCAAATCGTTTCATCTGCATAATGATTGAGTAGTTATGAGGTGCAAAAGTAAGAATTACGGCGTAAGAAAAACGATTACGGGTTAGCAGGGAGATGGCAACCGAATTATTCCGGCGTCCATCTCCCCACTAACCCGCAGTCTTATTTAATCATACTCAGTCTTTATGCACCGGGTACGGCAGCAAGTCTTATTTAATCACGCCCAGTTCCTTACCTACTTTGGTAAAGGCGGCGATGGCCCTGTCGAGATGTTCCTGTTCGTGGCCGGCGCTGAGCTGTACGCGGATGCGGGCCTGGCCTTTTGGTACCACCGGGAAGAAGAACCCGATTACATAGATGCCTTCCTGGAGCAGTTTGTCGGCAAACTGGGCGCTCAGTACGGCATCATAAAGCATTACCGGAACAATCGGGTGATCGCCTGGTTTGATATCAAATCCGGCTTCTGTCATTTTGCTGCGGAAGTATTTGGTATTGTATTCCAGTTTATCGCGCAGGGTGGTGGTTTCGCTCAGCATATCCAGTACCGCGATGGAAGCGCCGACAATGCTGGGAGCCACTGAGTTGGAAAAGAGGTAGGGCCGGCTGCGCTGGCGCAGGATGTCGATCACTTCCTTTGGTCCGCTGGTGAATCCGCCGGAGGCGCCGCCCAGGGCTTTACCGAGGGTGCCGGTAATGATATCTACCCGGCCCATTACACCACGGTACTCATGGGTACCGCGACCGGTTTTACCCAGGAATCCGGAAGAGTGGCTTTCATCGGACATTACGATGGCGTTGTATTTATCAGCCAGGTCGCAGATCTTGTCCAGCTGGGCAATGGTACCATCCATGCTGAATGAGCCGTCTGTAACGATGATCCGGCTGCGGCAGTCTTTGGCTTCCTGCAGTTTTGCCTCCAGGTCGGCCATATTGTTATGCTCGTAGCGGAAGCGCTGTGCCTTGCAGAGACGAACGCCGTCGATAATGGAGGCGTGGTTCAGGGCATCAGAAATAATGGCATCCTGTTCATTGAACAGGGGCTCAAATACGCCACCATTGGCGTCGAATGCCGCTACATATAAAATAGTATCTTCTGTACCCAGGAATTTGGAGATCTTTTCTTCCAGTTCCCGGTGAATATCCTGTGTGCCGCAAATAAAACGAACGCTGCTCATGCCATAGCCATGAGTATCAATTGCATCTTTGGCAGCTTTCACCACAGCGGGGTGTGACGACAGACCCAGGTAATTATTTGCGCAAAAGTTAAGCACGGTTTTGCCACCCACCTGTATTTCAGCTCCCTGCTCAGATGTAATAATGCGCTCTCTCTTGTACAGGCCGGCTTTATTGATATCGCCGAGTTCCTCCCGTAAACGGGTTATAAACTTCTCATTCATAAAAATTGCAATATTTAAAGTGGATCTACCAAAGTTATGGCAATAAATGTATTACGATTATTTATCGCGTAAATCAGTAACGACCGGATAAGCAAAAAGTTTGACCCAGGTGTAACATTTGCCCGCCGCCCTCCGTCATAGTACTATCATGATTATTAATGCCATGAAGTGGAAAACTGATAATTCACCCCTTTGGTAAAAGATGCTAAAAGAGCATACTTGATAAGAGGTTGATGCTCAGTTTGAAAGGAACTGTTACTACAACTGTGGGGAAGAATGTACCAGCTTTAGAGTAGGTGTGGGTAACAAATATGGATTTGGTCAATGATGGGTATTAAAGTATTTGTCGGAACTTAGCACTAAAATCCCGCACCACCGGAATGACGGAAAAGGAGTACAATAAATGCGTGGATCTGTATTCGGACAATTTATTCCGCTTTATAGTAAAGAATCTGGAGCATGCGGAAGATGCCAGAGACGTAGTACAGAATTCATTCGAAATATTGTGGAAGCACTGCCAGGATGTGCCTTTTGAAAAGGCAAAGTCATACCTGTTTACAGTCGGCTACCACAATATGATAGATCATGTACGTAAGGTAAAGCGGATCACACTTGTAGACCAGTTCAAAGACGAGGATAAAGTATCGGATCATAAGATACATAACGCGAAGGAAGTCATAGAAAAAGCATTATCCAAGCTCAGTGAAGTACAGCGCTCCTTAATTATGCTCAAGGATTATGAAGGATATTCCTACGAGGAAATAGGAGAAATGATGGAGCTGAATCCTTCCCAGGTAAAGGTTTACCTGCACAGGGCCAGGATACATCTGAAGAACTACCTGGTAAAAATGGAGAATGTTATATAATATTTTTATAATAAATTAGATTTTTGTCGATAGAAATTAACATATCAAACTACGAGTCCTATCTCCTCAGCTACATTGATGGTGAGCTGAATGAGACAGAGCTGGCTGCACTGGAACGTTTCCTGGAAAAGCATCCTCCTTTCCGTCAGGAACTGGAACTGCTGGAAGGAGCGAAACTGACGCCGGATAAACACGTTGTTTTTGATAATAAAGCTGCTTTGTATAAAACAGCTGCCGTTGATTACGAAGTATTAATGCTGAGCCATATCGACGGGGAGCTGACCGCTGCTGAGGAAGCCACTTTGCAGGAATACCTGCAGCAACATCCGGCAGCGCAGCGTGAACTGGCATTATTGGAGGCCACCAGGCTGGTACCTGATACCACTTTGGTATTTGCTGATAAAGCATCTCTTTACAGAAGCAGTAAACGCCGGGTTACCCCGGTATACCGCCGCATGATGTGGGCAACTGCTGCCGCCGCGGTAGTAGCGGGTCTGCTTATCTGGTTATTGCCAGCCAGCGATCAACAACCAGCACAAAAACCTGCCATTGCGGTAAACACACCACCTGCGGTTACTGTACCTGCACCAGCCGTAACTCCTGAAGTAACTACGCCGGTTGCTCCTGACCAATCCGCAGCTGCAACACAAAATGCGCCTGTTGCTGCGCCGCCGAGCAACCAACCGGTACCGGCCAAAAACCATAAAGCCGTAACGCCACGTGAAAACAAAACAGTTGCCGCTCCTGCAAATGAGCCTGCACTGGCTGCCGCAGACGCACCCAAAGCAGATTTGCCGGTTATTTCCCAGTTGCCGCCGCAGCGCAATTCTATGAGTGAAGTAGTGGAAGAGCACCTGCAACAGGCTGGTAACGCCCATGTTGTGGCGGTTCGGCCGGAAGTTAATAATAAGGAAGCGGTACTGGCAGCCAATACCAATACCAACGATCATTTAAATAATAAAATAGTTCCTGCAACCGAACAGCCAGGCGCTCCCGGTGAGTTGATCATGTCTGTAAGTGGCAGCGACAGCCGGATTTTAGATAAGGTAACCAATGTTGCAAAGCTTTTTTCCCGGAGAAGGAATAAATAATAAATCATGGTCATAGCATATGAAGCATAAATTTTTACTCATTTTGTTACTGGTATTATGTGGCGGGTGGGCTCATGCGCAAAAGGCAGATAAAACTACACCGGCACCCACCGGACACCATACAGATCAAAGGATTGATCATTATCAAAGGAAAGAATGATAAGGGACGGACCAGTTATAAGTTTTATAACGATACTGCCTATGCCCGCCAGAAGCTCAAAAAGAACCTGCAAACCAAATGGTTCGTTTTTGACCTGGGATTCAACAATTATATTGATCACAGCGACTATAACGGAGCCAGCTTTATTAATTACTACCCCAATAACAGCGCTTATTACAATGGAGCACCTGCCCCGGTGTCTAAATCATATGATTATTCTGCCGTAGGCCTCGCCACTTTTGCCCCAAGGGATGCCAGTGCGCCGTTGACGCCTTCAGAATTTAAGCTAATCACCGGAAAATCAATCAATTTTAATATCTGGTTATTTCAACAGCGACTTAATATAACAAAACACAAACTTAACTTGTTATATGCTTTAGGATTAGAGATGAATAACTATAGGTATGCCCGGAGCATCACGTATTTACCGGGTTATCCTACACAAATAATCAGAGATTCCGTAGAATTTTCAAAAAATAAGCTGTTTGCCGAATATATATCGATCCCGGTAATGCTTAATTTTAATTCTAACCCTGCCCGCCCGAGCCGTGCGTTCCAGGCGAGTTTCGGTGTCTCTGGTGGTTATCTCCTCAAATCCAGAACCAAGCAGGTAAGTGAAGAAAGAGGCAAGGTTAGAAAAACGGACGACTTTAATCTTAACAAGTGGCGTTTCGGCCTTACCAGTGAACTGGGCTATGGACCTGTAAAGTTGTATGCAAATTTTGCCCTTACGGCATTACATGACTATGGGTTACAACAGTATCCATTTTCAATAGGTATCCGGTTAAACGGATTCTAAGATTTATTAGCCAGTCCTAAATTGTGTTTATGCGTTCTTTTGTTGCTTTGATGACATGTATTGGTTGCATTGCATGGATTCACTCTTGTGAGAAACGTTTGTTAGGCGTTAGACTCGAAAAAAATAACTTACTTATTGATCAGCCAGAGCAGTTGCCCGTAGCAGTTGCACCAGCCAGCATTCCCGCTGCCAGGTACATTTCCCAGGTAATTCCTGCCACCAATACCATAACCGCTCCCGTTAGCCATAACAGGCGCCGGGTGAAAGCGAAAAAACAGGCCGGTAACAGCATGGCCATTGACTCGCTGCTGCTTAACCAGGTTTTTGTGCGCGGAAAGTATACCATTTATAATAACCAGAACCCCTGATATCAACCCTCTTCTTGTTAATTTGATCACCGGCCAGGCAACCGGTTGCAATTCCTATGCATCTACCGCTCATACAATTCTCCCTTTTTTTCCCGCTTTATAATTTTGACTTCCGGTATATTTGACAGACTAATTTCAAAAAACCAACTATTTGTATGAGTCTTAAAAGAGTCGTATTACTATTCCTGTTTGCCTGCTCGCTCAAAGTAGCGGGAGCCCAGGAAAAATATCAATGGAAGGAGGCTACTGGTGGCGGTTATACCTATAAGTACGTTTCCGATGATCCCATGAAGGCACGCTTTTATACGCTGAAAAACGGCCTGACAGTTATCCTGAGTGTCAATAAAAAAGATCCCCGCATCCAGACATTGATCGGTACCCGCGCCGGCAGCGATAACGATCCAAAAGACCACACCGGCCTGGCGCACTACCTCGAACACCTCCTGTTTAAAGGCACTGAAAAATTTGGTTCGCTCAACTGGGCAAAGGAAAAACCACTGATCGATGAGATCTCCAATTTGTATGATAAATACAATAAAACAGTGGACCCTGCTGCCCGTAAAGCTGTTTATCATGAAATAGACAGCGTTTCCGGAGTAGCCGCCAAATATGCCATTGCCAATGAATACGACAAAATGATGTCGGGCATGGGCGCACAGGGCACCAACGCCCATACCTGGGTAGAAGAAACCATTTATGAGGAAGATATTCCTTCCAATGCCATCGACAAATACCTGACCGTACAGGCGGAGCGTTTCCGTGACCCGGTTTTCCGCCTGTTCCACACCGAACTGGAAGCCGTATACGAAGAAAAGAACCGCGGACTGGATAATGATGGCCGGAAAGTGTACGAAACCATGCTCGCAGCCCTGTTTCCTACCCATAACTATGGCCAGCAATCTACCATCGGTACCGTTGAACATCTCAAAAATCCAAACCTGAAAGTAATCCGCGAATTCTACAATGAGTACTATGTGCCTAATAATATGGCCATCGTAATGGCGGGTGATTTTGATCCGGATTATGTGATTAAATCTATCGATCAGAAATTCAGCTATATGAAAGCCAAACCGGTAAAGGAATACAAGCCTGCCCCGGAAGCGCCGATCAAATCGCCGGTAATGAAAGAAGTACTGGGTCCGGATGCCGAAAGCGTAGATATCGCCTTCAGAATGCCCGGCGCCCTCGATACCAAATCCAACCTGGTACTGGGTGTGCTCTCTTCCATTCTCCAGAATGGTAAAGCCGGTTTGATGGATCTCAATATCAACAAGCAGCAAAAAGTACTGAACGCCAGCGTAAGTGTACTTGGCCTGAAAGACTACTCCATCTTCTCACTTAGCGGTAAAGCCAAACAAGGCCAAACCCTGGAAGAAGTAAAAGCGCTTTTACTGGGTCAGCTGGATATCCTGAAGAAAGGAAATTTTGATGAAACCCTGGTGAAAGCCATCGTTAATAACGCCAAGCTGAGCGAACTGCAGGGCCTGGAAAGCAATAACAACCGCGCTACCGCCCTGATGGACGGATTCATTAAGAGCAGGGGTCAAAACTGGTTATATGATGTAGCCTATGTGGATGATATGGGCACGGTTAACAAAAAACAAATCGTTGATTACGCCAATAAATTCCTCAATGATAACTATGTAATTGTTTACAAACGCAAGGGCGAAGATAAGAACATCGAAAAGGTTGAAAAACCTGCCATCACCCCGGTGGAAGTAAACAGGGAAGCACAGTCGCCTTTCCTGCAACAGGTAGCTGCTATGCCCGCCACACCGGTAAAGCCACAGTGGCTGGATTATGAAAAAGATATCCAGAAAACCGCGATAGGTAATACTGATATGATGTATGTACAGAACAAAGACAATGGTCTTTTCCACCTGTACTACCGTTTCGATATGGGTACCTGGAACAATAAGAAACTGGCCCTGGCAGCGCAATACCTGCAATATCTGAGCACCGACAAATATACCTCTGAACAGATCAGCAAAGAGTTTTATAACATTGCCTGTAACTTCAGCGTATCCGCTTCTGCTGAAAACACCACTGTGGTGATCAGCGGTTTGCAGGAAAATTTTGATAAGGCCGTTACCTTATTTGAACATGTGATTGCCAACTGCAAACCTAATGAAGACGCGCTGGCAGCACTGAAAGGCCGCATCCAGAAAGGCCGCTCCGACAGCAAACTGAATAAGGGCGCGATTATGAAAGGAGTAGTAAACTATGCAATGTATGGCGCAAAAAATCCGTTTAATAACCAGTTAAGTCAGGCTGAGCTGGATGGTGTTACCGCATCAGAACTCGTTACTATTTTGCATGAACTGCCTGCTTACAAGCATACCATTATTTACTGGGGGCCTCAGCCACTGGCTGCTGCCGCAGCTGAAGTAAAGAAACTGCACCCGCTGCCTGCAACCTTTAAGCAGGCCCCGGAAGCTATAAAATTTGCGAAAGATAACCAGGATAAAAGCCAGGTGCTGTTTGCAGATTATGATATGGTGCAGACAGAAGTAAACTGGGTAAGGAATTCAGCGGCATACAGTCCTGCCAACACAGGCGTGGTGACGCTGTTTAACAGCTACTTCGGCGGCGGAATGGGATCTGTTGTATTCCAAACCATCCGCGAGTCCAAAGCATTGGCTTATTCCACCTATGCCTACTACGCATCTCCCGATAAAAAAGACGACCGTTATTCTGTATTGGCCTATGTTGGTAGCCAGGCAGATAAAATGAATGACGCCATTTCAGGTATGAACGAATTGCTGAACGATATTCCCCGTGCCGATAAACTGTTGCAAACTGCTAAGGAAAGCATGAAGCAGGATATTGAAACAGAACGTATCACCAACGATGGAATTGTTTTCAGTTTCCTCGCCGCACAGAAGCTGGGATTAAATACGGATATCCGCAAACAGGTGTACGAGTCGATCGACAAAATGAACTTTGACGAAGTGAAGAAGTTCCATGATGAGAACCTGGCGCACAAACCATATACTTATTGTATTGTTGCTTCTGAAAAGAAGATCAGCACAGACAATCTGAAAAAATATGGCGATGTGAAGAAGCTCACGCTGGAAGAGATCTTCGGCTACTGATTACCGTAAGAAAAAATCTGATAAAATACAAAGGCACAAAGTTTTACGCTTTGTGCCTTTGTATTTTCAACCATCTCCCAAACAATAAATGATTATTCTGCCACGTTATCTGCATATTTATTACTCCTATGAAGAAGTGCTGTCATTACTGGTTGGTAGCTGTTCTGTTGCTGCTGCCGCTAAGTGGATTTATCAACGAATCTGATTTGTATAGTGTAAGGTTAAATGCTGCCAACATTGATCCTGATAAAATTTTCCTGCTGATAGATAAAAGCGATTACCGGTTGTATGTATACGAAGACGTGACGTTGAGAAAAATCTACAAGGTGGTATTTGGTAACCGCGACCAAACCGATAAACAAGTTGAAGGTGATCGCAGAACACCGGAAGGAACTTTCCATATTTTAACCAAAAGAGTGGATAAAAGCTGGAGCAGGTTCATGCTGCTGGACTATCCCAATGAGGTGTCCTGGCAGAAGTTCCGTGTCCGTCAGTCACAGGGCATGGTCTCCTCCAGCGCCAGTATTGGCGGGGCTATCGGCATCCACGGAGTGGAATATAATTCCGGTATCCGGGATAGTTATGTGGAAGGACGTATTAACTGGACACTGGGTTGTATCAGTATGAAGAACTCAGATGTTAACGAATTATACGAGGTAATCAAAGTGGGAACCCCGGTGGTTATTCGCCGGTAAGGTTTTTGCTGATTATTTCGCAGTGACTCCCGGTGGCAGTTGCATGTTGTAATTTAGCATCCACCACAAACCGGTACGGCATCTAGTGGGGCAGTACTACTGCACCATGACTCAAATATAAACGGCGGGTCAGATCCTGTGAAGAGCGCGCTCCACTCGTATGGTGCGCGCTTTTTTATGGTTGCAGAAAAGCAGTGACTTCCTTCATCCAGGTTGTGGAATCTTTGCCGCAAAACGACTGGTGTCCGGCGTTGGGGAAGATATACAGTTTTTTTTGCCGGGTACCTAAATGAGCAAATACCTCCCGTGTTTCCTGTTCCGTAACCCGGATATCCTGTTTCCCGTAAAAATATAATACTGGCATATCTATTTGGCTGGCATAGCTTTCCGGCTTAAAACCGGCGCCCCAGAAACCTTGTTCTATTCCTCCCCAGAAGGTAAGAATCTGTGAAAAAGGGAATGCCGGCAGATGCACCGCGCGCATCCTGCTTTTTACAGCGTCTGTAAGCGTAGCAAACGGGCACTGGAGGATGAGTTGCTTTGGTTTGAGCCCGTATTCAGGAACAGCCTTTAAAATAGCGGCAGCGCCCATGCTTACTCCCCAGAGGATCACCGGGTGCTTGTTTTTCTGTTTTACATACTCCCACGCCAGCTTTACATCTTCTGCTTCTTTGTAGCCTACGCTGCAGGTATATCCTTCGCTGTTGCCATGGGCGCGGAAATCCAGTAAAAAAGTATTGTAGCCCAGCGAGCGGAAACGATCTGCTTCCGGCAATAACGAGCCTTTATTGCCATTGTAACCATGGAACAGGATAACTGTGCCGGTAGCCGCTTTGGCCGGGATCCACCAGCCTTCCAGCCGGAGGCCGCCGGCAGTGCGCAGCAATACGGTTTCGTAAGGTACTGATGGGAAACCGGTGGTAGCGGATTTGGCAATGCGTACACCAAATAAAATGGTTTTTATCTTTTCGCCCGTACTCATTTGTTCCGGGAGTTTGTTCCTGCGGCCGCCATCGTCATAAAAGTGGGTAAACTTCCACGCATGAAAGGCCCCGATAATATTGAGTAATACGAAAAGGAGGATGCAGGTCCAGGCCAGCTTTTTGAAGAAACGCTTCATAGTATAATCAGGTACAACAAAGGGATGCAAATTAATCTGCATCCCTTTGTTTTTTAAAAGCTTTGAAGCTGTTACAGTTTTCCTCTTTTGATTTCGTCTACCACGCCAGGATCCAGCAGGGTAGAGGTATCGCCTAAGTTATCCATATCGTTTTCAGCAATTTTCCGCAGGATGCGGCGCATGATTTTACCGGAACGGGTTTTAGGCAAACCGCTTACGATCTGTATCTTATCCGGCTTGGCAATGGGACCGATGATGCGGGCCACTGTTTGCGCGATATCTTTTTTAGTCAGTTCAGGATCATGCGTGAGGCGTTCGGTGATCACGTAAGCATAGATGCCCTGGCCTTTAATATCGTGAGGATACCCTACCACGGCGCTTTCCACAACGCCGGCGTGCATATTGATGGCGTTTTCCACTTCCGCTGTACCGATACGGTGACCGCTTACATTGAGTACGTCGTCCACGCGGCCGGTAATTCTATAGTAGCCATCTTCATCTCTCAGGCAGCCGTCGCCGGTGAAGTAGAGATTTTCGTAGGTAGAGAAATATGTTTTACGGAAACGTTCGTGATCGCCGTAGGTGCTGCGCAGCATACCGGGCCAGGGGAACTTGATGCAGAGGTTACCGCTTACGCCGTTGCCTTTGAGTTCTTTACCATTTTCATCTACCAGGATCGGTTGTACACCCGGCAGTGGCAGGGTGGCGTATCCTGGTTTTTCTTTGGTGATGCCTGCAATAGGGGTGATCATGATACCACCGGTTTCTGTTTGCCACCAGGTATCTACGATAGGGCATTTGCCTTTGCCGATATTATCTTTAAACCAATGCCAGGCTTCTTCGTTAATCGGTTCTCCTACGCTGCCCAGTTTTTTGAGGGAGCTGAGGTCTTTATGATTTACAGGGCCGAGGCCATAGCTCATTAGGCTGCGAATGGCTGTTGGTGCGGTATACAGGATGTTGACACGGAATTTATCTACAATTTCCCACAGCCGGCCTGCGTCCGGATAAGTAGGCACCCCTTCAAACATGAGCGTGGTGGCGCCTGCGCTGAGCGGACCATAGGCAATGTAGCTGTGACCGGTAATCCAGCCGATATCTGCTGTACAGAAATATACTTCACCGGGTTGGTACTGGAAGGTATTTACGAAGGTATAGTTGGCGTATACCATGTAGCCGGCGCAGGTGTGAACCACGCCTTTGGGTTTGCCGGTAGAGCCGGAAGTATAAAGGATGAACAGGAGATCTTCCGCATCCATTTCTTCCGCCGGGCAGGGCGGATTGCCCATTGTTTCTACCTGTTTTATTTCATCTTCCCACCACAGGTCCCTGCCTTTCAGCATGCTTACCGGGGTGCGGGTACGTGTACATACAATTACTTTTTTTACAGATGGACATGCCATCAATGCGTCGTCCATAACGGATTTCAGCGGGATATCCTTTGCGCCGCGATATGCGCCGTCGCAGGTGATTACCAGGCTGCACTGGGCATCCTGTATCCTGTCGGCAATAGACTGTGCGCTGAAACCCCCGAATACTACGGAGTGAACAGCGCCGATACGGGCGCAGGCCAGGATGGCGATAGCCAGTTCCGGGATCATGCCCATGTAAATACATACACGGTCGCCTTTTTTAACGCCATTGTTCTTGAGCACATTCGCAAACTGGCAAACCTTGTTGTATAAGTCGCGGTACGTGATAATGCGGTGGTGTTCTTCCGGGTCATTGGGTTCCCAGATGATGGCGGGAGTATTGCCCAGTGTGCCCAGGTGGCGATCCAGGCAGTTTTCTGTAATGTTCAGTTTAGCGCCGGTAAACCATTTGATTTCCGGGTCTTTGAAGTTCCAGTCCAATACCTTGTCCCATTTGCGACGCCAGTAAAAATGGTCTGCTACATTGGCCCAGAAGCCTTCCGGGTCAATCACACTCTGTTGATAAGCCTGCTGATAATCTTCGATACTCTTGATCTGGTATGGGTACGACATAGCACCGTAATTGTTTATTGGTTAAGTACAAGCATTTTCCTAACGGGCTTTAAATTTAAGAAAAACCAGATGGTTTGGTAGAGATAATCTAAAAAATCATATTAGAAGCAGATTATTTTTCAACATATGAGCGGAGGTATTTGTAAATATCTGCTTCCTGGGGATTAGCAGGGTTGCCTAGTTGCAGGTAGCGTTTATAGTAGCGGGTAGCCAGTGGTTTGTTGCGGAGATGTACCTCGTAGATGCGGCCAATACTGTATTGGTGCAGGGGTTGGTGAAAAAGGTAGTAGGCGGTATCCAGGTTGGCGACGGCTGATTTGTATTGGCGGAGGCCTTCGTAGTTCACCGACTTCCCGCTGTAGTAGCTGTTCAGGCTTTTCGAGGTAGCCATGTCGATGCAGGTTTGCAGCAGTTCATTGCTGGCCGTATAGTTTTTTAATGCGGTATAGGCAAGGGCTGCGTAATACGTAATGGTTTCAGACTGCCCTTTATTGGCCTGCACATATTCATATACGTTGATGCATTGCGGGTATTGTTTGAGCGTGTACCAGGCAGCAGAAACGATGCTGAAGGTGTTAGGCGACAGGATATTCATGCGCATCAGTTGCGTGCCGAGATCGGTACAGCGGGTATAATTTTTCAGAAACCAGGCGGACCTGATGGCGGTCATGATAACGGTGGGCTGGAGCGAGTCTGTTTTCAGAAAGGTTCGCAGGATGCTGTCTGCCAGCGGATATTGCTGCTTTTCGATCAGTTCTTCCCCGAGACGTGCGGTTACTTTTGGATCTGCCGGATTGAGCGCATATGCTTTTTGCAGGTAGAAAAATGCCGTATCCGGCTGTTGTGCTGCGAAGCAGGCGAAGCTGAGTTGTTTGTATGCAGTGGCATTGGCGGGTTGTAGGCGGACAATTTGCCGGTAGTGAAAAATGGCGGGGAGCGGGCTTTCCAGCTGCATGCTGATGCTGGCCAGGTATTGATGTGCCGGTACATTGTTGCTGTCCAGTGCCAGTACCTTTTCATAATGGGTCATGGCATCTTTTGTTTTTCCCGAGAGGTAGTACGTATATGCCAGGAGGGAAAGCTGCCCGATATTATTTTCCTGTACGCGGGGCTGCAGGTAGCCGATGGCAGCATCATATTGCTGGCTCTGGAGGTATTCCATCAATTGCGTACGGTCGATAGATTCCTGTGCCAGGGCCACGGTAGTGATATTTATAAGTAGCAGCAGACTGATAAACCACTGGGCTATCCGATATATAATCCGGTTCATAGACATTGTATTTATCTTTAAAACTAAGAATTTAGTTTTAAAAAGAAAAACTTAGTTGATCGGGAGCCAGAAGTTAAAATCCCGAAAAATATCTCAGTGAAATCAGTATAACAGCGTAATCAGGCAAAAAGACAAAAATCCGCAGCTAAAAGTAAAGCCTTGTTTACCCGGGGTGGGGAACAAGGCTTTACGGAGCATGATTACTTTTACGTAAGATGTTTTTACAAACGGCGGATGAAAGGCAACAGTGGTCATTTGGAAGGTTTCCGGTATTTTGCCAGGTCATCTTCACCGGATGCAAATACTTCTTCCATAATTTCAATGATTCGTTGCTTTTCCGCATTACTGAGTGCAGGAATGATTTTTCCTTTCTCATTTGGATTCGGCTTATCTCTTCCGCGCATTTTGCGATAAAATGTGGGTGTGCTCCAGTTACATTCTTCACATACTTTCTCCCTGAACAGCACAGGAAGACTGGAAAGTTTGGTATGAATGTCAAGTAGCACATTTATTGGTTCTTTGCTCATAGTGGGTATTATTTTCAGAATGATTGGATATGGTTAACAAATGAATTGTCGGAATAGTAGAACATGTTTTAAAGTTACTTAAGGTGTAAGCAAATATATTTATAATCATGCAATTTATAATTACAAAACTTTACTTTCTTTAAAAAAAATATGTGATGATGTAACCGTTTGCAGTAGCGCGTTTGAGAGAATTATTATGCTTTTGTTTATGATTCGTTAATCTATAAATGATGTGTATCGTTTACACAATAATCCTGTTTGTTATCATTCTGATTTCATCGTTATTAAATCGATAAATATTTCTTGTTATTTTTTTGCGTATACCCTTTATAGTTAGTACGGATATTTGTTGCCAGGGCTGGTTACGGACTTATATTTTTTTCGTTAAATTGATATTTTTATTTACAGAATGAAATATTAATTGTTAAATTATACGATAATACGACAGGTCATCCTGTATGTAGCATTATAATTTAAAATGAAAAGGGATGCAGTCGAGCCTGATACACATGGGACACCGGTTGAAACAGATCTTGAAGCAAAAAAAAATAAAGATTGTTGATTTCGCCACTATGGCCGGTTTTACAAACCAGATCGCTCATTATCACTTGCGGAAAAGTGACATGAAACGCGCTACGATGGAGCGCTTTTGCGCGCTTATTGGTATTACCCCGGAAGAATTTATGAGATGGAATGGTGCGATGCAGCTAACGAATGGTAAAAGTATACATCACGGAGAACGCTTACAGCATATCATTGCAGAGAAAGGGTTGAATAAAAGCAAACTGGCCGGCCGTTTGGATATGAGCCGCCGTACCATGTATAACTTATTTGAGAAAGAAAGCTTTTCGCCGGACGAACTGGACAGGGTGGCGAAAGGATTGGATATGAGCGTGGATGCCTTTCTTAACCCCGGTACCGTGCAGGAAGCCCGTAATACGGATAGCGAAGAAATGATGTTGCTTAGGGAAAAATATTATAAGCAGCTGGAAGAATATACGCAGTTGCTGAAAAGTCATGCTGCACTGAAAGATGAGTTGCTGCAGATAAAGAAAGAACTGGCGGCTTTCCGCAAACAAAATAGTTAAAATAGCATCCAGTTTGTTATAATGATATTTGTTGATAGTTTTAGCCAGTGTGCTTTAAAATTCAAGAGAACAACCGCTGTTTTGAGAATATAAAAGTATTATATTTGTATACACACCCCATTCTTCACCAAAACAGGAATCGTATAAATGTCAGTTCCATATTATGTTCATGCAGGCGCCAGGTTGCGGCGTATACTGAGGCAAAAGGAAATTGTGATCCTGCATTATGCTAAGAAAGTTAAATTAACCCCGCAAGGCCTGTATCGTTATTTTTCGCAGGCAGCTATTAAAAAGGAAAAGTTGGATATATTGCTGGAAGCTGTTCCCGTTACGCTGGAGGATTTTTACCACTGGAACTCACTGGAAGGAAATACCTGCCATCAGGGTGAACTGCTGCAATTATATCTTGCGAAGCAAAAAATAACAGATGAGCAACTGGCGGCTCAACTGCACATATCGTTAAATAATATGCATGAATGGCTGGATACTGCGGTATTTAGCGACAAGCAGTTGGAGCTGTTGCAGGAACATCTGCAATTATCGCCCGGTTACTTTACCGGTCCACCTGCCATAAAGCAGGAGGTTAACTGGGTAGAAGCCTACCTGGACAAATGTATGGAGGTACAACAGTACGTCCGCAAGGTAAGCACCCTCGAAAAAAGGATCAGTACCCTGGAATCCAGGTAAGCCGGGATCAATCCGGTGTTAGCTCACAGCCAGCAAATGGTTTTCATTTTTTACAGCACTCAATTCAAAATATTCAGCTACTTCTTCCCAGTTGTTTACCCGTTTGTAATCGGTAAGGGGTAAATTGTGCGGGGCTGTAAACAGGAGTGGCGTTCCTTTAAAAGCAGACAGGTTTTTATCGTGGTCGTCAATCATGTAATCCGCTTCCACAATGGTTTTGGACCCGCAGAATACTATATTTTTCCAGCTGATAAAAGGAAAATGTTCACTCAGCCATGCGTGTTTTTCCGCCAGTGACAATGGAAATTCCATGCGCCGCGGATACTACAAAAACTTCGTGTTGGTCTGCCAGTGCCTTTACTACTTCCTGGCTGCCCGCCATTACCGGTATCCCCCTGAAAAATCCCGGGGAACTCAGTATTTTCATGGCTACACCTTCAGGGAATGCGCTGCCTTCGGGGATGTTGTTCAAACGCTCCGGATCTATTATTTCGCCATATTCTTTTGCGTATACATCCAGCAGATGTTGGGTAAGGTCTGCCATTACATTGTCCATGTCGATTGCTATTCTTGCCATATTTTGCTATTTTATGCGAAGTTATGCGATATTCTGCAAATTATTGCATAATCTTTCATAATATTGCATAAAATAGCACGACCCATGTTGAGAGAGGAAAGATTGGATTATATCCTCAAAAAGCTGCAAACAGATCATAAAGTGCTGCAAACAGAGCTTAGCAGCGATTTGCAGGTATCGGAAGACACCGTGCGCAGGGACCTTGAATCGCTGGCGCAAAACGGGCAGCTGATCAAAGTACGGGGAGGAGCGATCCCGCATTCACCGAATCCTTATTCTTTTAAGGAGCGTATTGTATATCATGAAGATGATAAGAAACATATTGCCACCAAAGCCCTGGCGTATCTGCATAATGGTCAAACTATTATTCTTGACGGGGGGACTTCTACTTTAATGCTGGCAAAACTGTTTCCTGCTAATCTTCATATCACCGTTATTACGAACAGTGTACCGATAGTGGCGCAACTAATAGAGCACCCCGTCATTGAGGTGATTTTCACGGGTGGGCTGATTGGTAAAGATTCCCAAACGGCCGGTGGCATGGATACGATCCGTATGCTGGAAAAAATGCGGGCGGATATCTGCTTCCTGGGCATCTGCAGTTTGCATCCGGATGCGGGCGTAACAGGCCTGGATCTTGGGGAAGCAGATGTGAAAAGCGTAATGGTGGGATCTGCCAATAAAACCATTGCACTGGCTACCAGCGATAAAATGGGTACAGCGGAACCGTTTAAAGTATGCGATATCACTGGCCTGGATACGATTATAACAGATAATCCGGACCTGCCATCACTAAAACCTTATATTAACCTGGGAATACAGGTGATCTGATCAATTCAACTTTTATCTGACCGAAGATGTTACACGATCTATCGATGGTAATGATTAATAAAAGAGCCACGCGTATTGCGGTGAGCGCCTTGTTTTTTTTAACCGGACTATGCTTTTCCAGCTGGGCTTCCCGCATTCCGGATATTCAGCTGGCATTAAAATTAAATGATGCCGGGCTGGGAAGCGTACTGCTGGCGCTGCCGGTAGGTTCCATTATTTCCCTTCCGGTGGCCGGCATACTGGTATCGAAATATGGCAGCCGCCAGGTATTGCTGATTGCGGCGGTAGCATACGCCGCAGTGCTGCCGGTGCTCGGACTGGCGCATACTTCCCTGGAGCTGAGTGCATTCCTGGTATTCTTTGGCTTTTTCGGTAACCTTGCCAACATTGCGGTGAACACACAGGCAGTAGGCGTGGAGGCCATGTATGGCCGTTCTATTATGGCTTCGTTTCACGGATTGTGGAGTGTAGCGGGTTTTACCGGGGCGGCTTTTGGTACCTGGATGACAGGTTTGCACCTGGCGCCGGTATATCACTTTTTAATTGTTACCGCGGTTTCCTGGATCCTTATCGTCATCACAATGAACCGGCTGGTGGTTCGTGTAACCAATGAAAATAATGCACCTTCTTTATTTGGCAGGCCGGATGCTTTCCTGTTTACGCTGGGAATTATCGCCATGTGCTCTATGATTTGCGAGGGCACTATGTTTGACTGGAGCGGGGTTTATTTCCGCAGGGTGATACAGGTACGGGAGGGATGGTCCGGCGCGGGTTATGCAGCCTTTATGAGCACCATGGCATCCGGACGCTTCATAGCAGATTACCTGACTACACGGCTGGGTGTTAAAAAGATGCTGCTGATAAGCGGCGGACTTACTGCCAGTGGTTTGCTGGTAGCGGTTATCTTCCCTTACTTTGTTCCGGCCATGCTGGGCTTTATGCTGGTGGGCGCGGGCGTATCGGCAGTAGTGCCGCTGGTATACAGTGCTGCGGGCAGATCCACAAAGCTGCCGCCGGGAATGGCGCTGGCCACGGTATCTACCATTGGTTATTTTGGATTCCTGTTTGGTCCTCCGCTGATTGGGTTTGTAGCGCAGGCTACGAATCTTGGCGTGGCTTTTACGATGATTGCTGTTATGGGCGCTGCTATAGCCGTGATGTCTTCCAGGATCAAATTATAATCCTGCAACCGCCGCTGCTCCATTTTTGTGGGGCAGCGCGCGGAAAGAAAGTTCTTCTTCCCGGTGGTCGAGCATCAGCCAGTATTCACCGGTATCTTCTTCCCGTTCTGGTAGCTTCATGCCTGCAAGCGCTGTGAGCAAGGGTTCCGGCGGATGATCAAATGGCACCAGCCTGACCAGCGGATGTAAGCTTGTTTCATCGTCACCGGTTTCCATCAGTGATTCCCGCGGTAAAAATTTCAATTCATTCATGGCGAGCTCCATTACTACAATTTCCCGCAGGTAAGGATTCACCATTTCCCCGCTCAATAATTTCTGCAACAGGAATTCCCCAAAGATGTTGATTTCCCTTTTAAACTGCAGATCCGACCGGTTGTCTAGGGCCCAAAACGCTTCTATTACCGGCATCAGTTGCCCGCCCAGTAAAAAACAGGTATAAGGAAGCATCGTGTAAATGGGCGTGATCCTGTTTACCCGGTACAGGGTACAACTTACCGACATGCCCTGCTGGTACACTACTGTTTGCAGCCGTCGCTGCTCACGGCCGGTAAGATCGTACCGTGATAATACTGCTGCGGCATCATTCCGCAGCTGCAGGCATAATTGCGGGGAGGCAATCAGGTCCGTCAGTGCTTTCTGAAAAGATAGAAGTGACATAATACTCAGGTATGATAAAGGTTCCAGGCTGCTTTCGCCCTGTTTAGTTCGCGGGTAACACCGTCGAATTGCAGCAGGTGAAAATAAGATTCATGAAACTCGAAGGTGATGCCGCATAAGTTGGGTACTAACGGTAACGTATAATCGAGTAGTTCCCATACTTCCGGCGGACACGGCCCTGCGTGGGAGTCAGTGTACATGCCGGCCATTTCGTTTCCGCCTGCAATATGTATTTCAATGACTTTATCCAGTTCCAGTTGTGCAATAAAAGCTTTTGCATCGAAGTGATGATTTACCGCATTCGTATATACATTGTGGATGTCCAGCAGCAAACCACAGGAAGTATCGCGCGATAACTCATTAAGGAAGGCGGTTTCGCTGAGTTCCTGTTCGGGAAGGTCGATAAAGTATACATTATTTTCCACCAGGAAAGGTGTGCTGATGGAGCGTTTGATGGCATTGATGCGGCCACCGATCATATCCAGCACTTCATAATCGTACGGTACCGGTACAGCAAGTCCTGCATTGTGTTCTTCCTGTTCTTCGTTATGCACTTTTACAAAAGAAAGGTGATCGCTATGCCATTTAAAGCGATAGCGTTCATGCCATTCTTTCATTTTTTGCAGATAGGCTTTATCGAAGATACCTGCACTGCCGAGGGAATAGGAGATATTGTGCGAAGTTAGAGGATATTGGGCCGCTATTTTATCCAGCACTTTCATCCAGGATTCAATTTCTTCAAACCGTTGTGGAGTATTGTTTCCGCGATCCGTCCAGAACATATCCGGGATAATCTCCACGTAATCGCAAATGCCGGGGCATGCGTCCAGGTATAGTTCCAGCGCAGGATTGTAGAGGAGGCCTACGCCCAGTTGTGGAATAGTTTGCTGATAAAGACGGCCCACCCTGGCTGTTGATAATACTTGTGACATGGTGAGGAGGTTTAAGAACCGTCCCGGCAAGGCCGGGACGGTATCCGCATTAATGTTGTTGTTTGATAGCAATGTCTTTGATGACCGCCATTTTATCCAGGTCAACTTTAATCACTTCTTCCAGCTTTTCCCGGATGTTAAAGTGAACACCGGATAAGCAGGCCTGGCATCCGCGGGGATTGATTTGTTTGATCACCATGGATTGCAGTTTGGCGATGTCTTCCATTTTGGTGCCTTTGGGAACGGCAACATCTACGTGACCATTGTCGCCGTAATGAATTTCAGCTGTGCGCATGACGTTTAATTTTTGGGGTGTTTAAATAAAAAATAAAAGAAGGATTCCCTGCGGGCAGGGCTGTCGTAGAATTTAGTGCCAGTCTTTTTGGGGTTGCAGCGCAGTATATTTTTAACTGCGGATGATAAAGTTAGGAGAATAAGATGAAATCATGATAAGTATTTATACGGGAAAATGAGGAACGGGGTAATTCCCGGAAGATCATGATCAGGGGATCATTGATTTGTGTTTCAGGGATTTCTTGCACGTTGTTTATTTCTACCAAATAACGGATTTATTCTATATAAATTCAGCTACATTCATCCATCTCCGCAAAAAATCTTCTCCCAAAACAAAATTTATTTCTGTTTATAAATTTCAAATCCCGTAACTTTGCACGATTTTTTTGTTCCCTCACACGGCGGAAAAATCAATTTGGTTTTTCATTTTCAATAGATTACACAAATGCCAAAAGACTCATCTATCAAATCTGTACTCATTATCGGTTCTGGACCCATTATTATTGGTCAGGCTTGCGAATTTGATTATTCCGGTTCCCAGGCAGCACGTTCGCTGCGGGAAGAAGGAATTAAAGTGATTTTGATTAATTCCAATCCGGCTACCATCATGACGGATCCTATGATGGCCGATAAGGTTTATTTGCTGCCGCTGACCGTGGAAAGCATTGAGCAGATTCTGGAAGAAAACCAGATAGATGCCGTATTACCCACGATGGGCGGCCAAACTGCGCTGAACCTTTGTAAAGAAGTAGACGAACTGGGAATATGGGAAAAAAATAACGTTCGCCTGATTGGAGTAGACATCAAAGCCATTGATAAGGCGGAAGATCGCGAACAGTTCCGGCAGTGGATGATCCGGCTGGGAATACCCGTAGCGCCTGCCAGAACAGCGAACTCCTACCTGGAAGGTAAAGAGTTTGCCCAGGAAATAGGATTTCCGCTGGTAATCCGTCCTTCTTTCACACTGGGTGGTACCGGTGGTGGTTTTGTGCATAGCAAAGACGACCTGGATGAAGCACTGGACCGTGGTTTAAAAGCTTCTCCGATCCATGAGGTTCTGGTGGAAAAAGCCGTACTCGGATGGAAAGAATTTGAACTGGAATTGCTGCGTGATAAGAATGATAACGTTGTTATCATTTGTACCGTGGAAAATCTTGATCCCATGGGGATCCATACCGGTGATTCCATTACAGTAGCTCCTGCAATGACCCTGAGCGATACAGCTTTCCAGGACATGCGTAACAAAGCGATGGTGATGATGCGCGACCTCGGCAACTTTGCCGGTGGTTGTAATGTGCAGTTCTCTCTCAACCCTGAAAATGAAGAGCTGATTGCCATTGAAATCAATCCGCGTGTAAGCCGCTCTTCTGCACTGGCTTCCAAAGCAACCGGTTATCCGATTGCAAAAATTGCTGCGAAACTGGCGATTGGTTATACACTGGATGAACTGGAAAACCAGATCACCAAAACTACTTCCGCATTTTTCGAGCCGGCACTGGACTATGTAATCGTTAAAATGCCGCGCTGGAACTTTGATAAATTCAAAGGAGCTGATGATACTTTAGGATTGCAGATGAAGTCGGTAGGAGAGGTAATGTCTATCGGACGTACTTTCCCCGAAGCCCTGCAGAAAGCCTGCCAGAGCCTCGAGAACGATGCGCTGGGATTGGGTTACTATGGTAAATCACTCATGAAGAGCGAGCAACTGATTGAAAAATTAAAGCGTCCAACCTGGGATCGTATCTTCCGTATAAAAGATGCTTTGATGGCGGGCGTATCGGTAAAACATATTCATCAGCTTACCTTTATTGATCGTTGGTTCCTGCACCAGATACAGGATATCGTGAACCTGGAAAAACAATTGCTGGAACTCGACCTGCAGACTGTTTCCGTTGATATGCTGAGAGACGCCAAGAAAATGGGCTTCTCTGACGCGCAACTGGCTATCCTGTTTGGCGATTGTGATGAAGATGAAGTATACGCTAAACGTAAAGAGCTGGGTATCCGCCGCACATTTAAAATGGTAGATACCTGCAGCGCAGAGTTTGAAGCAAAAACGCCTTACTTCTATTCTACTTTTGATACAGAAAACGAAAGTGTTCCTACCGATAAGAAAAAGATCATTGTACTCGGTTCCGGCCCCAACAGGATTGGACAGGGTATTGAGTTCGACTACTGCTGTACGCATGGTTTGCAAGCCATCCAGGATTGCGGATATGAGGCCATCATGGTGAACTGTAACCCTGAAACGGTATCAACCGATTTTGATATGGCGGATAAGCTGTATTTCGAGCCGGTGTTCTGGGAAAACCTTTGGGAAATAATAGAACTGGAAAAACCGGAAGGTGTGATTGTTCAGCTGGGTGGTCAAACTGCGTTGAAACTGGCGAAGCGCCTGGAAGCAAATGGCGTGAAGATCATAGGTACATCCTTTGACAACATGGATATTGCGGAAGACCGCGGCCGTTTCTCCGACATGCTGAAAGAACTTGGTATTCCTTATCCAAAGTACGGTACTGCTTACAACACGGATGACGCTATTGATGTGGCGAAAGAAGTGGGTTACCCGGTGCTGGTGCGTCCTTCCTACGTATTGGGCGGGCAGCGCATGAGAATTGTTATCAATGAAGAAGAACTGGAAGAATCTGTACTGAGCCTGCTCAGACATCTGCCAGGTAATAAAATTCTGATTGATCACTTCCTGGATCGTTGTCAGGAGGCGGAAATAGATGGTATTTTTGATGGTACTGATTTCCATGTAATGGGTGTGATGGAACATATTGAACCAGCGGGTATTCACAGTGGCGACAGCCATGCGTTGCTGCCGGCCTTCAACCTGTCGCCAATTGAGGTAACCACTATGGAGTACTATGCAGAAAAGATTGCACGTGCACTTGATATCCGTGGTTTGATCAACATCCAGTTTGCCATTAAAGATGGTAATGTGTTTGTGATCGAAGCTAATCCGCGTGCATCGCGTACTACACCGTTTATTGCGAAAGCTTACCAGGTACCTTACCTGAACATTGCCACTAAAGTGATGATAGGCGCCAATAAGCTGAAGGACTTTACCATTGTAAAGAATCTTACAGGTTTTGCTATCAAGGAGCCGGTATTTTCTTTCAATAAGTTCCCGGGTGTAAACAAGGAACTCGGACCTGAAATGAAATCTACAGGAGAAGCCATCCGCTTTATCAAGGATCTGCGTGACCCGTATTTCAGACAGCTTTTCAAAGAAAAGAGTATGTATCTGAGCAAGTAGTTTCCTGTTAAGAAACCAAATATTAAAAGCCCTTCCGTTACATCGGAAGGGCTTTTTTATGTATAAATCGTTTTATCTGAAAATGAACAGAGCCTGATAAAAATCAGGCTCCTTCTTTTCCCTCAAAATAACCATTAAAGACACGACTATTGAATCTTGATACAATTCATATAGCGTGACCGGTAATGCAGTTTACAAATAATATTATATTTAAAAGAGATGTTAACTAATCAATAACAGATGCGATAGTGTATAATATGATACTATATGATTATTAATAACTTAAAAAGAAGATGAGCTTTATTAGTTTGCCGGGATTTATTTAGGTAAAGTGAAAGTTTTCAAGATATCATATATAAATATTAGCAGTCAGAAACATCCCCTTTTAACATTTCCAAAACGCTTTTACTACTCAGAAATGCGAGGTTTGTTTACCCGATAAAGTTAACCCTGCATGGAATTTGAATCTGCATTGTTTGTTGTGAAATGGTGGAAGCGTGCACCTTTTCTGCGTATCATCGCACCATTAGTAGCTGGAATTACCCTTCAGCTGTATATACCGGTGAATCCTGTTTGGTACATTACAGCAGCCTGTTGTTGCATGGCAGGTGTATCAGCGTTTCGTTTTTTACCGCTGCAATGGCGTTTTGCCGCGGCCTGGCTACCAGGAATATTATGCTCCCTGTTGATCTGTTGTTGTGGCGGTTTGCTGTTATATAATGCCGATATCCGCCATAGCAAAGATTTTTACGATAGGTACCTGGTCGATACACCATTTTACCTGTTGCGCATAAATGAACCTCCACAGGAAAAGCCCCGTTCCTTTAAAACCACCGCACAGGTAATAGCCGTTTGCAAAGAGGATGAATGGTTGCCTGTTAAAGGCTGTTTATTGCTTTATACGGGCAAGGACAGTCTTTTACCTGCCCTTCACTACGGAGACGAATTAATTGCCAGGAAACGGCCCGAATTCATCAAATTTAGCGGTAACCCCGGGGCGTTTAACTATCAGCAATATATGGTAACACAACAGGTTTACCAGCAGGTGTATCTCGGCCCGGCAGACTTTTACCTGTTACCGTATAATCGTGGACATCCGGTACGCAGGTTATTGCTGCAGGCAAGGGATTATTGCCTGTATAATCTGAAAAAGTATATTGGTAACGGACCGGAAGCCGGTATGGCAGAAGCATTGCTTATTGGTTACCGCCAGGACCTTGACCGGGATGTGGTGCAGAGCTACAGTAATACCGGGATTGTGCACGTGATTGCCATTTCGGGAATGCATCTTGCCTTGCTGTACAGTACACTGCTATGGTTGCTGCAATGGCTACCAGCCCATCCCTGGATGCATGTAACAAAAGCAGTGATCATCCTCGTTGTGCTGTGGGGATTTGCCTTACTCACCGGTGCATCTGCCTCCGTACTCCGGTCTGCGGTAATGTTTACAGGTATTACTATCGGACGTTTTGTATTGCACCGGTATAGCAGCATTTACAATACTTTGGCGGCTTCCGCAACCATATTACTATGCTTTAATCCCTACCTGGTAGTGGATGCAGGGTTTCAGTTGTCGTACCTCGCCGTACTCAGCATTCTGCTTTTTTACCAACCTATTTACCGCCTGTTCGAGTGGAAACGCCGGTGGGCAGACTGGCTTTGGCAAATGACGGCGGTGTCGTTGGCGGCACAACTGATCACCACACCGGTGAGCCTATTTTACTTTCACCAGTTTCCCAATTATTTTTTACCGGCTAACCTGATCGCGGTGCCGCTGTCTACCGTAATTATTTACGGAGAAGTAATATTGCTGTTCCTGGCGCCGTTCGGGACGCCAGCGGTTTGGCTGGGCAGTGCATTGAAATATATGATCCTCGGAATGAACAGCTGCATCAGGTGGATCGGAGAGTTACCCGGTGCAGTGATCAGAGAAATTCACTGTTCGCTGGCTCAAACGGTACTGCTTTATCTGCTCATTGCGGCGCTGGCGCTATGGTTGCTGGTAAGGTTCCGGCCTGGATTGTGGATGGGACTTCTTTGTATCTGGGGGTTTCTGATCGCCCGTGTCAGTTGGGTGACCGCCTGCAAGAGACAATGCAGTATTATTATCTATAACGTGCCCGCCTATACGGCCATTGATTGTATTAAAGGTAACCTGGTACAATTTGCCGGTAATGATAGTGTATGGCAATTACCCGTAGCACAGCAACTCCTGAACACGCGCGCAAACCTGCGCGCGCATGCCGGTACACCCGCTTCTTTTCAGCAATATGGCCGCTTCCTGAGCTTCGAGGGAAAGCGGATACTGATTATAGACAGCGCGTTGCCGGGTCTGGCGCCACCTGAAAAATTTAAGACCAATTATATTTTATTAACACGTAATCCACCAGTGAATATCAGGCAACTGTGCGATTTTTATGCGTTTGATACACTCATTTTTGCGGCTTCAAATAGTGCACGAAGGATTGAGAAATGGAAAAGTGATTGTGATACCTTGGGAATGCAATATTATTCTATTGGAGATCAGGGGGCGTTTATTTTGACATGCAGGTAAAAATGGAATGATAGGTGTCTGAATAGTACAGGAGACAGCTTGCAGTTGGATGATATCGTTTTTCGTTGACCGGCCGCCGCTCATTTTAAAGCCCGCGGCTATCAGCATAATGTATACTGGTGGCCACGGGCTGTTATAGTTGAGCAATATATTAGAAGACAAAGGGAACCAGATCCCGGGCCCAAAGCAAAGTCGGCCCGACCGGGAGATCATTTAGCGCGATTGTTTAATCTGGCTTTCCAGTTGATCGATTTTCTTTTGCATCCGGATCAAATGTAATGTCATTTCTTCCATTTTTTCCAGCAGCTTTCTGTTTATCTCACCCAGATCCTGGCCGTTTTCCGCAACGTCTTTAGCCGAAGGCATATCTGGTAAATGTTTATGCTCTTTCACAAACTTTTCGGTTTCGTAAAGCGGCATAATAGCATAGTTGTCACCAAACACATAATCCGGCCAGGGATTAGCCTGGGTTACTTTTACCCTTCTGGCGGCAATTGTGCCTTCCACAGCTAACTTGTTACTTTTGGGATCAACGGTACCTATACCTACGTTTCCTCCGCCAACTGCCATGATTATATCACCGGGAGAATTGGAATTTAGATATAATCTTTTATCAGAGCCGGCTGGATTAGATTCCAATACCAGATAACCTTCGCTGCTACCACGGATTCTTCCGCCAACGGCCCCGCCAAACGCAGTCCATTCATTGTAGGCGTTACCCAGGATCGCCGCTATTTTTTGTCCGGCAATGGTATCCTTTGCTGTAGCAATAACATGTAGCGGAGCCTGGGGTGAATTCAAATTAATCCCCACGCGACCAGAGGGTTGCCATATACCATTGCCCGGTAACATTACTGTACCAGCAAATTCATTTAAATAGGTAATCTCCGTTTGGTTTAATGCACTTGGAGAAATGGCTTCGTCTACTACACTCCATCCCTGGTAGTTAACGGGAATGTCCTGTGGCATGCTCCTGGCAAAGGCCCTGATAGCAAAACGCTGGTAATAATCTTTACTGTTCATGAAAATAACCACTTTGCCCCCTTCATTTGCAAGGAACATTTGTGGCGTATAGGCGCCAAAAGAAGATGCCTGTACATTGGAGAAAGTACCGTTATAGATATAGAAGTTGATGATGAGCCCAATTGGCTGGGTAGATCCGAAATTATAACCTTCAATTATGATTGTGGGCATTTCTGCACCATTGGCATATGGTAAATTGGTTTTGATTTTGGTACCATTTACCGGTGTATTATTTCTGGCAAATGTTACAACCGTATCACAAACAACCTGCGCTTTTGCGCTGACAAGCAGGCAAACCAGAGAAAACAACAAGATAATTCTTTTCATATAGGGATTTAATTTAAGCGGGTAAACAACAGATTAACAATTCGCAAAATAATCGATTTTTATAAATTTAAATAGTTATTTAACAAGTATTTACAGTCTGTTTCGCCCAGTCAAAAACATTCGTTTTTATATTCTCAGGATTGAGAAATGGAAAAGTGATTGTTACGTGTTAACTTTGCGCTTCTTTTCGGTTCCGGACCAGGGAGCCTATGTTATTAATTTCTAATGTTTTCCATTCATGCAAAAGCAAATTAAATCAGCGCTGATCTCCGTTTTCTATAAAGATAACCTGGAGAACATTGTTAAAAAATTAGGTGAACAAGGTGTTACCATCTATTCCACCGGCGGTACCCAAAAATTTATTGAGGACCTGGGAGTGAAATGTGTAGCAGTAGAAGACCTGACTGCTTACCCGTCTATTTTGGGTGGACGTGTTAAAACCCTGCATCCTAAGGTATTTGGTGGTATTCTGGCCCGCCGTGATAATCCACAGGATCTGGAACAACTGAAGGAATACCAGATTCCGGAAATAGACCTGGTAATCGTTGACCTGTATCCGTTTGAGGAAACCGTAAAAAGCACGACGGTAGAACAAACCATCATCGAAAAAATTGATATAGGCGGGGTGTCACTGATCCGCGCGGCCGGCAAGAACTACAAAGATGTGGTGATTGTTGCTTCGAAAGATCAATACGCCGACCTCGAAAAGGTACTGACCGATAACAACGGCGCTACCACCATTGAAGATCGCAGAAGCTTTGCTGCCAAAGCGTTTGAAGTATGCGCTCACTATGATGTGGCGATCTCCCAGTATTTCCTGAATAATGAGCCCGGCGTAAATTTCCAGCTCTCTATTCCGGAAGGACAAGTGAACCGCTATGGCGAAAACCCACATCAGCGTGGTGTTTTCTATGGTAACCTGGATGAAATCTTTAACAAATTACATGGTAAGGAATTATCCTTCAACAACCTGGTGGATGTAGACGCTGCGTGCCAGCTGATCCAGGAATTTGAAGCGACTACCTTCGCTGTGATCAAGCATACGAACGTTTGCGGCATTGCTTCCCGTGGCACACTGAAAGAAGCCTGGGATGCAGCACTGGCAGGCGACAAGGAAAGCGCTTTTGGCGGCGTACTGGTAACCAACAGGGTAATCGACAAAACCACTGCCGAATCCATCAGTGAAATTTTCTTCGAAATCCTCATCGCTCCTGGTTTTGATGCCGATGCACTGACCGTGCTGCAGGCCAAAAAGAACCGCATCCTCCTGGAACAGAAACAACCGGTAAAGAGCAAATACATGTTTAAAAATGTATTGAACGGCGTTTTACTGCAGGACAGCGATAATGGTAACTACAAAGAATGGAACGAAGTAGGCGCCCGTCCTGCTACACCCGCTGAAAAATCTGACCTGGAGTTTGCCAACATCGTTTGCAAACACCTGAAATCCAATGCGATCGCATTAGTAAAAGATCAACAACTGATTGGTAAAGGATGTGGCCAAACCTCCCGCATCGATGCACTGCGCCACGCCATTGAAAAGGCCGGCCAGTTTAGTTTCGATCTGAAAGGTGCAGCAATGGCTTCCGATGCTTTCTTCCCCTTCAATGATTGTGTAAGCATTGCCCACGAACATGGTATTACAGCAGTAATCCAGCCTGGTGGCTCTATGAGGGATAACGACTCCATTGAATTCTGTAAAGAGCATGATATGGTAATGGTAATGACCGGCATGCGCCACTTCAGACACTAATCGTAATTCATGGAATTTATAAGAGAAAGCACCGGAATTCCCGGTGCTTTCTTATTTTCATCTTATAATATTCAAAAAAAATAATAGTATTGTCGACTTGTAAATCAATATCATCCTAAAAGCCAAGGCCATAAGCGAATAGCTGCTACAAATGTCTTTTATTCAACAAAATATCATGCAGGATGCAGATGATGCCTGGTTGATCGGGGAGTTTAAAACCACCGGTAAACTGGATTTTCTTGCCGCCCTTTACCAGCGTTACATGAACCTGGCATATGGGGTATGCCTGAGATATTTTGATGAAGAAGCCAGCAAAGATGCCGTAATGCAGATCTTTGAGGAATTAATTATCAAGGTAAAGCAACACGAAGTCCAGAATTTTAAAAGCTGGTTGCATGTGCTTGCCCGTAATCATTGCTTAATGAAGCTGCGGGCAATGAAAAATAAGGAATCCCGGCAGGTATCTATTGATGATCACCTCGTTGTGGAAAACGGTGAAAACGGGCATCATGAAAACGGCGTATCACTGGAAGATAACCTGCAGAGTATGGAAAAATGCCTGGAAACTTTACCGGAAGAACAAAAACGCAGTGTAGACTTGTTTTACCTGAAAGAGAAGAGCTACCGGGAAGTGAGCGTTATTACAGGATATGAAATGAATAAAGTAAAAAGCTACATCCAGAACGGAAAGCGTAACCTGAAAATATGTATGGAACAACAAGATGACTGACAAGCGGCCACATATAAAACCGGAAGAACTCGCCGGGCTCATCCGCCAATACCTGGCGGGAGAGCTGGACGATAAAGCCATGCATGCCCTGGAACGCCAGGCCCTGGACGATCCGTTCCTGGCAGACGCGCTGGAAGGCTATGCACTGCATGCTCCGGAACAAACGGTCCACCAGGAAGATCTTGCCTCCAGGCTGTCGGAAAGGGTCGCGCCCAGAGGCCGCATCCGTCCCATGATTTACCGGGCCGCAGCAGCGGCAGCTATTTTATTGTTGATGTTTTCTGCAGGCTGGTTCCTTTGGAACCAACAGCGAACAGCACCTATTGCCAACGTAAGCACGCCGAAACCATCACCGGAGGCGGCACCCGTATACTCCGAACATGGAGACACCGCCCCATCGGCGGTAAGTGCTGATCATCCCGCTAAAAAAATTATGCCTGCAACACCCGTTAAGCCGCTAACAGTTGAGAAGCAAGCAAAGGAAGAACAGGCAGCAGGAGCCTATAAAACAAAGCCCGACTTCAAAAGCGAAGCAGCAGATAAAACAATTTCTCTTGCAAACAAAAGAGTGTCTGACACGGCAGATATGTTTGGTGCTGTACCGGCCGCTCAGGCCGAACGCACGGACCAGCAGCGGAACTTTATTCCTCCTCCTTCTGCCGAAAAAGAGAAACAGATAATGATCAGGGGACGAAGTAAGATGCTGAATATACCGGACAGCCAGCATAACGCATTAAACGACGTAGTAGTAGTGGGTTACGGTGTGCAGAAGAGGAAAAATGTCACAGGATCGGTGAGTGTGCTCAGACGCGACTCTGTTCCCAACTCCGGTACAGAGACTGCATTAGCCGGAAAAGTGGCTGGGGTAGAAGTCTCGTCCGATGATGCTGATAACACCGATTACCGGGAACCCGCTCCAATAACAGGAGAAACAGCCTTTGAAAACTATCTGAAAACCAAAACAGTTAACCCGGAAAATAAATACAGTGGTACAGTGCGTGTATCCTTCATCGTTATGCCGGATGGTAGCCTGCAAAACTTTAAAGTCATCCGTCATCTGAATGAGGCCTGTGATGCGGAAGCTATACGGGTAATCAAAGAAGGCCCTGCATGGACACCCGCTTCAGACGGAAAGCCCGCTAAAGTAAAGGTGAGGGTAAAGTTTACCGTGCAAAAAGATAAGTAGTTATTTCCGCTCCTTCCACTGCTGGTTAAAGGATTTAGACGCGAATACAGGCAGTTCCCTGTTATCTCCCCAGCTTTTGGCAAAGAATCTTCGCAGCAGGAAATTTTTCATTCTGCCGCTGGCCATGTTCATCATTTTACGGCTGGTACTCCCTTGTTTCCACATAAACCACGCAAATTTTTCTCCACCGGAAGTATAGTTTTCCTCTACGGCTTTCTGACGGTTATGGAGCAGCAGTTCATGCAGGTTAATGCGCACCGGGCATACTTCGGTACAATTACCACACAACGATGAGGCAAAACTCAGGTGCATGTAGGAATCCATCCCTTTGAGATGAGGAGTAATGACAGCGCCGATAGGGCCGCTGTAAGTGGCAGCATAAGAGTGCCCACCAATATTTTTATAAACAGGGCAGGCGTTGAGGCAAGAGCCGCAACGGATGCAGTATAAGCTTTCACGTGCAGTAGTATCCTGAAGAATGTTGGTACGGCCATTGTCCATCAGGATGACATACATTTCTTCCGGACCGTCTATTTCACCTTCCTGCCGGGGACCGCTGAAAATACTGTTGTAAGCGGTGATCTGCTGACCGGTACCATAGGTCGCCAATAAAGGCCAGAACAGGCTGAGGTCTGTAATAGAAGGAAGTACTTTTTCAATACCTACCAGTACGATATGCGTTTTGGGGAAAGCAGTGGTTAAACGTGCATTGCCCTCATTTTCCGTAACGGCAATGGAGCCGGTATCTGCTATAATGAAGTTGGCGCCGGTGATACCTATTTCGGCCTGAAGGTATTTGTGGCGAAGTTTTTCGCGGGCAACAAGGGTTAATTGCTCCGGAGTGAGACCGGGATCAGTGCCAAGTTTTTCCGCAAACAAGCGGGCCACATCTTCCTTGCTTTTGTGCATGGCCGGGGTAACGATGTGGTAGGGCGGCTCTCCGTCGAGTTGCTGTATGTATTCGCCGAGGTCAGTTTCTACACATTCGATGCCATTACTTTCCATAAAGGCATTCAGGTGTACTTCTTCGGTGGCCATCGACTTGCTTTTTACAATGCTTTTGCATTGTTTCGCCTGGCATATGGCCAGTATTTCCTGTTGTACCTGTTCCGCAGTTTCAGCCCAGATGACCTTGCCGCCGCGACGGGTAAAGTTTTGCTCAAATTCTTCCAGGTGATTATCCAGGTGCTCAATAGCTCTCCACTTGATATTCTTGGCCCTTTCCCTTGCGCCAGGTAAATCCGTAAACTGTTGTTTACCGGCCTTTACAGCTGTATTGTATTTGCCTATATTGAAGTTGATCGTCTGGCGGTGGCCGAGATCAGACGCTTTCTTTTCACTTTCTTCCAGAAAAGTAGATGCTGTTTGATGCATAAGCAAGCAATATTCCTAATTAAAGATAGTTAAATCCGAAAATGATTTACCCGTGTTCTTTTCTTGCGATGTTATCCAGCACTTCATAAAATTCCGTGCCGTATTTTCTGACCAAAGCATCTTTAAGGAAACGATACACTGGCACTTGAAGGGTTTTACCGTTCTTACACGCGGGTTTGCAAACCTCCCAGCGGTCATAATTTACTGCTTCAAATGTTTCGTACTTTTTAATACGGATAGGGTACAGGTGACAGGAAATCGGTTTTTTAAAATCAACCACACCATCATTGTATGCTTTCTCGATGCCACAACCTACTACGCCGTGATCGTCTATGGTTGCGTATGCACAAATACCTTTATTTACAATCGGGGTAACATATCCATACTCATCGTCGGTAGTATTGGTACCGGTGTGTTCAATTTCTTTGATACCATCTTCCCGCAGGTAAGATTTAATCTTCGGATAAATTTTCTTCAGGGTTTTGACTTCCGTTTTATCCAGCGGAGCCCCACAATCGCCCGCTACGCAACATGCGCCTTTACAGGCGGACAGATTGCATACGAATTGCTCCTCAATTACTTCGTCACTTATGTATTTATCGTCAATGATAATCATCTGGAATGCTCTTTTGCCTGAAATAACAGACAGACAATCTTATTTAAGACCACAAAGTTACAGCATTCAGGGCTTATCTCCAGCGCAGGGTTTCTACCATATGCCACATATCCTGTTCCAGGAACCGGTAAACGGGTGCGAGGGAATCTGCATTGGGTGTAACATCAAAATAAAGGGCGCCGCGCAGGAAGTGTTTTACGGAATCGGTAGCAAAGAATTGCTTTGAAGAGGCGGCATTACCACCTACTTCATAGAAGGTGCCGCTTACGTTATTAGCTGTATGGATCTTGTTTTCGTCGATGTATTCGGCCTTATAGGTATGCTTGTAGGTCATTTTAAAAGCATCGTCTACCAGTTTGCGGAAACTGTTGTTACCGGGGCCGATGATCTTGTAGCTCATATAAATTTTCCCGTTCAGGGAGGGGAAGTCAATATTGATCCAGTACGGGTTTTCCGGTGCTGCGCCAAAAAAGGAGGTGTCTTTGATGATATTGGCGTATGCCGGGTACTCAAATGTATAGGGGTATCCGGGCATATCGAAGGTGCGGTATTTTCTCTCCGGAAATTTCACCTGGAAATAGCCTCTGGGCTTTGGTGTGGGTACGTTTTCACAGGCGGCAAATATACACATCAGCCCCACGAGCAGGGTGAGGGCCTTTCCTTTAATCGCTGGCATTTTACGCTTATTTAGCAGGCAGTTACACTTTATCAGCTGCATCCGGCCTGATGGTTACCTGTACTTTCTGGATCCTCATTTTATTGACTTCCAGTACAGTGAAATCGAAGTTATTGTAGTTAATAACGCTGTTTTCTTCAGGAAATTTTCCGGCCAGTTCCAGTATAAGACCACCGAGAGAGTCACTTTCGCCTTTTACGGTTTCAAATGTTTCAGGGGAGATGTTCATGATGCGGCAAACGTCGTTCAGCATGGTTTTGCCTTCGAATACGTAAGTGAAGTTATCTACTTTGTTGTAGTTAAATTCTTCTTCATCAAATTCGTCTTTAATATCGCCGATTACCTCTTCCATGATATCTTCCAGGGTTACAATACCGGAGGTACCGCCAAATTCATCCACTACTACTGCAAAGTGCATTCGCCGGCTCTGGAATTCAGAAAGGAGGTCTTCGATCAGTTTATGGCCATGTACAAAGAAAGGCTGGCGCATTACTTCGTGCCAATCGAAGGTGTTGCCTTTGTCGAGGTGAGGCAGCAGGTCCTTGGTATGGATAACGCCTACGATGTTATCCAGGTTATCCTTATAAACAGGCAAGCGGGAATAATGCAGGTCGGCTACGCTTTTCACGATATCGCCGAAAGTGCTGTCATATTCCACGCCATTTACGTCCAAACGGCCGCGCATGATCTGTTTTACGGTAATATTGCCAAATTTCAGAATGCCTTTCAGGATATTTTTTTCCTCCTGGGAGGCGGTGGCGTCCACGCTCATTTCGATGGCCTCATCAATTTCGTGGTAATTAACCGGGCCGCTGCCACGGTGAAAGAAACGATCTTCAATGCTGGTGCTGAGGCCCACAAAAAAATCGCTGACCGGTTCCATGGTGGCATGTACACCGCTTACGAACCAGGCGAAATAGGTGGCAAAACGGATATTGTTTTGAGCTGCCCATACCCTGGGGAGTATCTGGCCGAAGAACAATAAGATGAGACAGATCGCGGAAATCCTTACCAGGAGGGATACTACCGGCAGTGTTTGCAGGTCTTCCATCTGGGTAACGAGGTAATTGGTGATCATAATAAAGGCGATCATGAGCAATATACCTGCGATTTGTAAGGAAGCGAGCAGTGATTTAGGTTTTTCCAGCAACCGGGTAATTAGTTTGCCGGAGGCGTTCTGGCGTGTTTTAAGCACATTCAGATCCTTGTGATTAAGGGAAAAGAAAGCTACTTCCGCACCGGAAACAATAAAGGTTAGCAGCAGCAGAATAAAAATAACAAGCAGAAATACCACCACGTTAGGGGCGCCAATTGGTGCGCTGGCTTGTAAAAAATAGGATACGTAGCTTGCCGAAAGGATGCCCAAGATGTTCAACTTTGATGTAATTAATCAAAAAATAGGGGAAAGTAATTCATGGAATTGCTTTCCCTGCACGCAAATATAAGTAATGTCCCTATATGGGATTACGTACATTCAAAACTTAATATTTTTTTGCAACTAAAAAGGCAGATCGTCTGCGGGTTCGTTCAGTGAAGGTGGTATTTCCAGTCCCGGAAAGCTTTCTCCACTGCCTGACCCTGTACTGCTATGGTGAGGTATGGGGTGATCTTGGTTGTTGAGGTCCATGCGTTTATCCAGCATAACCAGGTTATCTCCTACAACTTCGGTGGCAAATTTCTTATTGCCTTCTTTGTCTTCCCAGCTGCGGGTGCGCAAGCGGCCTTCAATATAAACAAGACTGCCTTTGTGCAGGTATTTCTGCGCCAGTTCAGCCAGTCCCCGCCATAGCACCACTGTATGCCACTCTGTTTGTGAAATGAGCTTGCCGGCTCTGTCCTTGAACGTTTCAGTGGTAGCCAGTGAAAATTTGGCTACTGCAATATTCCCTTCCAGAAACTGTACATCCGGATCTCTGCCCAAATTGCCTATCAGGATTACTTTATTAACACCTCTCATAGTTGTAGGTTTTTTTAGTCTATTGTTAAAAAGTTCTTCTTTTAATAAATAAACAACCTTCTTAAAGTTAATATTTTTTTCCAATCGATAGGGAAAAATTTCTTACTGGCAGCAGGTTAAGCCGGATTTTGTTACCAGGCACTATTCCTAAAGTGCCTTAACACTTAATGTATATTTTTATTCTATATGCGTGTTCACTAGAATAATTGCAGGTGATTACTTTCCAGAAAAGTGGTGATGGTCTTGGGAAAGGCATAGCTATTCAGGCTGTTGCGGGGTACCAGGGTATACCCGGGGATGGCCGGCGCCTTCTTCACGGTGATGCTAATGAACTGGCTGTGAATGGTTTGATGGGTGAGTTGTTGCTTAAATGGAGCAGACACCCGGTCTATTTCGAAAGGCATTTTTCCCAGCAGCGGTTCAAAGGCTCCGGACGATTGCAGCGCGGTGATGTCCGACGGACCAGCTGTTTCAATGAGAACAAACTCATGCAGGTTTTGCCAGATATCGCTATCTGTTCTTTTGCGGATATATATACCTTCCTTATAATGAACTAGGAGATAATTGAAATATCTTTTTTTGATCAGGAGTTTTTTTGTTTTTACCGGGAGAAGTGGAACAAGTTGTTCATGCAGGGCCACGCATTTTTTGCGGAGCACACATTCCCCGCAAAGGGGCTGCTGGGGCTTGCATACCACTGCGCCAAAGTCCATGATACTCTGGTTATATTCAGCAGAGTGGCCTTGCGGCAGCAGTTCCTGGGCAAGCACATCGAACTGCTTCTTTCCCGCGGTGCTGTCGATCGGCGTTTCAATCCCGAAATAGCGGGAGAGGACCCTGAAAACGTTGCCATCCAGCACGGCGTAAGGAAGATTGAAGGCAAAAGAGGCGATGGCTGCGGCCGTATAGGGACCTATTCCTTTAAGCGCTTTAATCTGTTCATACTGGTCGGGGAACTTACCTTGATAGGTAGCCGAAATTTCCCTGGCGGCTGCCAGCATATTTTTACAGCGGGCATAATATCCCAGTCCCTGCCATAAACGGAACACTTCTTCATCCGGTGCGACAGCCAGTTTTTCAACGGTGGGGTAGCGTTGAATAAACCGCTCATAGTATGGCCAGCCTTGTTCTACGCGGGTTTGCTGGAGAATGATTTCAGATAACCAGATCCGGTAGGGATTTTTTTCACCCTTCCAGGGCATGTTGCGGGTATTCGTTTCCCGGTTCCATTCCAGTAATTTTTCGGTAAAAAATTGTCGGGGTGATATCATTTATATATTATTTTAATAAAATTATTTAGTATATTGATATGGCAAATGCTGTACAAAAACCCTATGAGGTATACCGGATACCTATTTCCGGGCCTGCAAATAAATATAATTTATCGCCAATACCAGTTATAAGAAAAAATGATAAAATTTATTTGCTTAAAATTCAGCAATTAGAATTTTTAAATTAACTTTGAGAGTAAAGTAATCCTCTCGCTTTCATATGAGAAAAGCTGATTTAATTAACAACATTGCTGAAAAAACCGGCATCCCCAAAGTTGATGTATTAGTCACACTTGAGGCCATGTTTAAAGAGGTGAAAGAAGCTCTTGCTAACGGAGAACATATTTATATCCGTGGGTTTGGAAGTTTTATCACAAAAAAACGGGCCGCCAAGATTGGGCGTAACATCAAGAAGAACGTAGCTGTGGAGATCCCCGAGCACTTTATTCCGGCATTTAAACCTTCGAAAGAATTTGTTGCTGAAGTAAAGAAGCTCAAAAGTTCTTAGTTTTGCAGCCTAATAATTTAGGCGATGCAAAAATCACAAGTTCTTCTGGTGGGTGCTGCGGTAGCACTATTGGTGATATTATTCGCCTTTGGCCGTACTGTGCCCCGGTCAGAAAAGAAACCTATGTCATCTGCCGCCCCTATGCAGGGTGGACAGGATGTAGCACCTATTGCCTTCTCCGAACTGCTGGAAACAGCTAAAGGGAAAATTCCTGCTGAAAAACTTTTACAGGTAAATACTATTGAAACAAATGTTGTCCGCGGGGATGTGAAAACCCAACAGATAGCCGCGTACCATCAATTGTACAACACCTGGGACAGCCTCAACCAGCTGCCCGTAGCCGCATATTATCTTGGCGAAGCCGCTAAGTTGGAAAATTCCGAAAAAAGCCTCACCTTTGCAGCCAATTTATTTTTAGCCCACTTGCAACATGCAGAAGATCCGCGCGTAGCAAAATGGGAGGCCCAGCAGGCAATCACTTTGTTTGACCAGGCGATACAATTGAATCCGGCAAACGATACGCTGAAAATATCACAGGCCATGGTGTACATGAACACCGGCGAACCTATGACCGGCGTAGCAAAGCTGAGAGAAGTCGTTGCAGCACACCCTGATAATATTGATGCACAGGTTACTTTAGCTAACCTGGCTATTACATCAGGTCAGTACGATAAAGCTATCGAAAGACTGGAAGGCGTTGCGAAGAACCACCCGGATAACGCAAAAGTGTTATTTGTGCTGGCAGAATCGTACAGAAGCAAGGGAGATAAAAAGAAAGCGATTGAACTGTTTGAAAAAAGCAAACAACTCATGACCGATCCGGAACTGAAGAAGGAAGTAGATAGTTATATTAAAAGTATTCAATAATATTATTTTTCAATCATTTAAAAAAGTATCAGCGTATGCCTTGCGGTAAGAAAAGAAAAAGACATAAAATTGCCACTCACAAGCGTAAAAAAAGACTGAGAAAGAACCGGCATAAAAGTAAGAAGAAATAATTACTCCAGTTTCCCGCCATTTATACTAACAAGGTATGCTCCCGGCGCGGTGGTCGGATAAAAATTTTCATATATCCTGCATGATTCTAGCATTTACTTCTTAAATTGCTATAGTCATGCAGGTTGTTTCCATAGATCCCGCAATTGAATTCTCCGGACATTACCTGCAGTGATCGCTGAACCCTTAAGCAATCCATTCATCACGAACGTGAAGAAATACGCTAACTTTATAGGTGAGCTATTGTTTTGGTATGCAGTAAGCTGTTCTTAAATAGCCGTGTGCATAGCATAAAGGTGAAGTTTTAAAGGTTAAAATTTTGGACGCTTGAATAAGGAACTTATTATAAATGCGGCTCCCACAGGGGTGGAAATTGCGTTACTGGAAGATAAGAAGCTAGTGGAGTTACATCACGAAAGTGGCAATCCTAACTTCTCAGTAGGCGATTTGTACCTGGGCAAGGTGAAAAAGCTGATACCCGGCTTAAATGCTGCATTTGTCGACGTAGGCTTTGAAAAAGATGCCTTTTTACATTACACGGATCTCAGCCCCTATATCCGCTCCATTCTTAAATTTACTTCAATGGCCATCAGCGATAAAACGCCCGATGGATTTGATTTTACCAAATTTAAAAATGAACCGGAAATAGTCAAGACCGGTAAAATTACGGATGTACTGGGCGGTAAACCCAATATCCTCGTACAAATTCTGAAAGAACCCATTTCTTCTAAAGGCCCACGCCTTAGCTGCGAAATTTCTTTACCCGGAAGATTTATAGTGTTAACACCCTTTAATGATATTGTTGCGGTTTCTAAAAAAATCCACTCCTCCGAAGAAAGAAAAAGATTGCAGAAAATCGTGGAAGCCATCAAAACGCCCAACTTTGGCGTTATTGTACGCACCGCCGCTGAAGGAAAGAAAACTGCAGAATTACACGAAGATCTGACCACCCTCGTTCAAACCTGGAAAAATATCCAGGCAAATCTCAGTGGAGGCGTAGCCCCGCAAAAGATCCTGAGCGAGCAAACCAAAACCGCCAGCATCCTCCGTGATCTGCTCAATGAGAGCTTTAACCGCATCGTTGTAAACGATAAAAATATCTACACTGACACCAAAACGTATATCCAAAAGATTGCGCCGGAAAAGTCTGATATCGTTAACTATTACAACAACGGTTCTCCCATCTTCGACAACTTCGGGATTACCCGGCAGGTGAAAGCCTCCTTCGGTAAAACCGTGAACCTCGACAGCGGCGTATATCTCATCATTGAAGCCACAGAAGCACTACACGTTGTAGACGTAAACAGCGGATACAAAAGCTCCAGCAACAACCAGGAACAAAATGCCCTCGCATCCAACCTGGAGGCAGCTGCTGAAATAGCCCGGCAATTAAGACTGCGCGATCTGGGCGGTATCATTATCATTGACTTCATTGATATGAAACTGCCGGAAAACAAGAAAGCTATCTTTGAAGCTATGGAGAAATTCATGGCCCAGGACAGAGCTAAACACACCATCCTGCCTATCTCGAAGTTTGGACTCATGCAAATTACCCGCCAACGGGTAAAACCTGAGATCACCATCTCCGTGGCAGAAGATTGCCCTACCTGCAGAGGAACCGGTAAAATCGGTGCATCCATGCTGATCCTCGAAGACATTGAAAAGAACCTGCAATACCTGCTTAATCACCAACACAAAGGCCTCACCATCCGCGTTCACCCCATACTGCATGCCTTCCTTACCAAAGGATTCCTGGCATCCAAACAATGGAAATGGTACTTCCAATATAAAAAATGGATCAAACTCAAAGCTGACTCCAATTACCATCTTACTGAATATCGCTTCTTTGACGCTAACGACGAAGAAATCAAATTATAAAAGAAAAGGTCCTGATACCATCAGGACCTTTTCTTTTTAATATCTGTAATCATCCCGGGCAGGACTGAAACTGTCGATGATCTTACAATCTTCCAACGCCCGCCCGCCATGCGGTGTATCCGGCGGAATCACCAGCGTATCATGCTGTTTCAGCGTATACTTCCGCCCGTCAAGGCTCATCTCAAAAGTACCTTCGGCTATATAAGTGATCTGCTCATGCGGATGCTGATGTACCGGCGATTCAAATCCCGCCTTTATCTCCCAGAAAGCCAATGTACTCTTACTGCCATGCACAAACCGGCCGTAATGCCCGGCAATCGTATTTTTTACAGGAATCGTATCCAGAGGAGCAGGTTTGTTCATTTTTATATCTTTTAGAGATTAAATATAACGGATACAGCAGATTTTAACAACGGTCTGAAGCGATAAGTACATATATTTCATACATTTACCACATAATACCCTTCTGATCCCAACAGTTTGATTGTCATGTTTGTTTTTAAGTAAATATTCAACATCCATTACGCTTATGACTATACGTCTCTATTCCTCATTGGCCTTACTGACACTAATTATTTTTGCTGCCTGTCAGCAGCAGAGCGGCTCCCGGAAAAGAACAAAAGCAAGAGATACTACTCACTATACCAAAGAAGAGTATATTGATCAGGCTCTCGACAGCAATTATGTAAATAATTTCCTGCAGTCACATTCATCGTATGACGCCTACGACGAATATATTCGCAACTTTTACCGCAAACGCGATTACCATTTTGCCTGGATTAATAAAGATGGTCTTACCGAACAGGCAGGCAACTTCATCAACATGATGAAGAACGATGCCGCCTATGGTATAAAAGATAGCAGCCTGATGAACCCTGACCTGCAAAGGCTCACAGATACCCTGCTGGTGAGTGATGTGGGGCTGAAACCTGGCGATACTGCTATTCCCCGCATTGAAATGCTGCTTACGGCGCAATTTTTTGCCTACGGAAATAAAGTATGGGGAGGACTCACCGCCGATTCCGCCAAGGACCTGGAATGGTTTATCCCCCGCAAAAAAATAGATATGGAGAGCCTGCTGGACTCTATGGTGAATAAAAAGAATAATGCTTTTGAAGACGACGAGCCGGTGAACAGGCACTATATCATGCTGCGTCAGCAGCTGAAAAAGCTGGCGCAGATTGAATCTTCCACCAAATGGGATTCTATTCGCACCACGCAGAAGAGCTTTTAAAAAAGGAGACTCCTCCGAAGTTATCGCCGCCGTGAAAGAAAGGTTGAAAGCTTATGGCGACCTGAAAGAAGCCGATACCACCCGGCGGTTCACTGTTGCCCTGGACGCTGCAGTGCGTAATTTTCAGCTGAGAATGGGATTGAAAGAAGATGGCCTCATTAACAAAGGGGTACTGGATGCATTGAATACGCCCATACAGGACCGTATTCAAAAGATCCTGCTTAATATGGAACGTTTACGCTGGGTGCCATTAGAGCCCACTACAGATTACATCCTGGTCAATATCCCCCAGTTTAGAATGCATGTATATGATAAGGGAAAATTATCGTGGAGCTGTAACGTGGTAGTGGGCAAACCGGGCGCCAGCACGGTTATCTTCACAAAAGACCTGCGTTATGTAGTGTTCAGTCCTTACTGGAATGTACCTCCGGGTATCCTGGGCGGAGAAGTGCTGCCTGGCCTCAAACGTAGTGGCAGTGCTTATCTTGCCCGTCAGAATATGGAAATAGTGGGCGCCAGCGGTAAAGTTATTTCACCAGGCTCCATTAATTTCGCGAGGTATTCAGGCGCGAATTTCCCTTACATCGTCCGGCAAAAGCCTGGCGGTAAAAACTCACTGGGCAAAGTGAAGTTCCTTTTCCCTAATGAGTACAACATTTATCTTCATGATACGCCTGCACGTTACCTCTTCGGAGAAAACAAGCGTTCCTTCAGCCATGGCTGCATCAGGGTTGCGGAGCCTAAGCACCTCGCGGAATGGCTGCTGCGGGGAGATTCTTCCTGGACAGAAAAGAAAATTGATGAGGCCTTGAATGCAAACAAAGAGAAGTATGTGACGATAAAAGAGAAAGTGCCCGTGTTCATTGTATACTTCACCGCCTTTGTAGATAGCGATGGGCGGCTGAATTTCAGGGATGATGTGTATGGCCACGATAAGAAACTGGCCGCCTCTTTATTTGGTAAATAATAGGAAATGCAGCAGAGGGAACAACTGTTTCCCTCTGCTGCATTGCTGTAAAGTTAAGCCCCTACTGCGATTACAGAGATCTCCACGTTTACGCCTTTCGGTAATCCAGACACCTCTACGGTTTCCCTGGCCGGAAAGTCGCTGGTAAAATAACTGCCATATACTTCGTTCACCTGCGGGAAATTTTTCATATCCGTTATAAAGATGGTGGTTTTTACAATGTGCTGGAATCCCAGCCCGGCTGCAGTGAGAACGGCCTGTAAATTCTTCATTACCTGGTGGGTTTCATCCACGATACCTGATTTGATCAGTTCGCCGGAAGCGGGGTCCAGGGCTATCTGACCGGATACATACAAGGTGTTACCTGCCTTCACAGATTGATTATAAGGCCCTATAGGAGCGGGCGCATTGTTGGTATTAATGATTTGCTTTTCCATGAAAACGAAAGTAAATAATAATTGAGAACGCACCAATGTATGGAAAGCAGATGTACTATAATTAATGATTCTTTATTAGGTTTGCCGAAATTTAACGCATGAATATCCTGGTAATAGCAGATGCGCAGCGCTTTGATGAATTGCAGGAGAAGGGAATGGCCAAGCATCATGATGTACAATGGAAAACAAGCCTGGAGGAAGTATTATCTCTTAAGCCTTTTGACCTGGTACTGGATCTTATTTTCGATGACCGGCCGGATCATGCGCAGGTGTATGCGAAAAATCCGGGTATCCCGGTGCTGGCAGGAATAGTGAAAACCTCCCTGACGGAAATCATTGGTCAGTATGCGTTTGAGCAGGGATTCAATATCATGGGCTGTAATTTTTTGACAGGGATGGTGAATATGCCGGTACTGGAAGTATCGGTGCTGGATGAAGGGCAAAAGGAAACATTGGATACCCTCATGTATAAGCTCGGCTGGCAGTACTTGCTGGTAGCCGATGCGGTGGGACTGGTAACACCGCGGGTGATCTGCATGATTATTAACGAGGCTTATCTCACTGCCCAGGAGGGCACTGCAACACCAGAGGATATTGATACATCCATGCGTTTGGGTACCAATTATCCTTACGGACCGTTTGAATGGAGTGAACGGATAGGCATCAAGCAGGTGTATGAAGTATTAAAAGCTATACATGATGCTACCGGAGACGACCGGTACCAGGTGGCCGCCTCACTGCAAACAGCCTACGAAGCGATTTAATTTTTCTTACATGGCACTTATACTGAATATAGATACTGCAACAACAATAGGCTCTGTGAGCCTTTCCCGCGATGGGCAGGTGATACAAACACTGGTAAATGAAAAGCAGCAGGACCACGCCGCTACTATGATCGTGTTTGTTCAGCAGATATTGAAGGAGCAGGGAATTACTCCTGCGCAGCTGGATGCGGTAGCGGTAAGTGCCGGACCGGGTTCTTACACGGGACTACGTGTAGGCGTGGCCACTGCCAAAGGATTATGTTATGCCTGGAATAAGCCACTGCTGGCCATTTCCACGCTTCAGATGATGGCGCAGGGTTTAATCTCCGAAGTAAAAAATGAGCAGGCGTTATATTGTCCTATGCTGGACGCCCGCAGGCAGGAAGTGTTTATGGGCTTGTATGATGCCCGTTTACAGGAGATCATGCCGCCACAGGCAATGATCCTGGAGCCAAACTCTCTTGATGGCCCCCTGGCGGCGCAGCAGGTCTACTTTTTCGGTGACGGCAGCCCTAAGTGGCAAGTAATGGTATCTTCACACAAAAACGCTATTTTCGCAGAATACGCGATAAGTGCCGCGCATATGGCGCCGCTGTCGACCCAGGCTTATGAAAAAAAGCTATTCGTTGACCTGGCTTATTTCAGTCCGTTTTACCTCAAGCCTTTTTATTCTCCTCAAAAGCCCTGACATATATCTTAGTTTTGTCATGGGAGAGTCAAATTACATCTAATTTGCAAGTATCCGGGGCATATATATGATAATTTAAGGTATGGAAATTTTTTTTATTGTGATAGATATTATATTTTTGTATAAATCGATTACCGCAGTTGTTGTCTAACTGTTTGCGAGTACTGTCCGTTGATCCCTTTCATTTCATCATTTTTTTAAAACTATTATGCGATGGAAAAAACATTATTAACTACCTCTTCTAATACTCTTATTATTTCTAGAGGTACCAATGAAAAAGACCAGATCAAATTGGATTACATTGCCGTAAAGAAGGCTGCTATGGTTTTACGTGCTATCAACCATAAGCTGCGCCAGCAGATGATTAAGCTGCTGGAAGATCACAAGAAAATGACCGTGACGGAGATTTACGTGAAATTGCGTCTGGAACAATCGGTAGCATCGCAACATCTCGCCATATTAAGGCGTGCTGGCATTGTAATTACAGAAAGAGATGGTAAGTTTATTCACTACACCATCAACAAGCAACGTATTGCTGAAGTGGCGAAGTTTGTGGAAGAACTTGTTGGTTAAAAGCATTGATCCGTGTACTACGGAAAAGTATTATATAAAAAAGTAGCCCCAGGGCTACTTTTTTATTTTGGTATAGATTTTATCCATAAGTGTACAGCCTCAGAAGTTGTAAATTTGTAAAAATCAAAAACCATGTACGTAAAACAATTGTACACCAGCTGTTTGTCGGAAGCGGCATACTTCATAGAGTCCAACGGGATCGCGGCAGTGATTGACCCGTTGCGTGATATTGAAGTATACCTCGATCTGGCAAAAGAACGCAACGCCACCATTAAATACATCTTTGAAACTCATTTTCACGCTGATTTTGTTTCAGGACACCTGGAACTGGCAGAAGCTACCGGCGCCAAAATCGTATATGGCCCGGATGCAGAAACAAGCTTCGATGCTTATATAGCAAAAGATAATGAAGTATTCGACATCGGCGCAGTAACCTTTAAGGTGCTGCATACACCCGGCCATACGATGGAATCTTCCTGTTACCTGCTATCGGACGAACAGCAACAGCCGTATGCCTTATTTACAGGAGATACCTTATTTGTCGGAGACGTTGGCCGCCCGGATCTTTTCAGCGGCAACCTCACCAAAGAAGAGTTGGCCGGATACCTGTTCGATTCGCTCAACAACCGAATTAAAACACTGCCGGACACCGTAATCGTATACCCGGCACACGGCCCCGGCTCTGCCTGCGGCAAAAACCTGGGACCAAACACCTACAGCACCATTGGTGAGGAAAAAGCCACTAACTACGCATTGCTGGCTACAGATAAAGATAAATTTATCGAAGAAGTGACCAGTGGCTTAGCTACGCCGCCATCTTACTTTCCTATCAACGCAAAAATAAACAAGGAAGGATACGATGCCCTGAAAGCCGTAATGGAAAAGGCAATGCAGCCGCTTACCCCTGCAGCATTCAAAGCAAAAGGTAAAGCCGGCGCACTGATTCTCGATACCCGTCCCGCTACTGAATTTGGCGACGGATATGTACCCGGCTCCATCAGCATTGGACTGGAAGGACGTTTCGCTGAATGGGCGGGCAGCCTCCTGCCGTTTGACCAGGACATTATCCTGGTTACCCCTGTTGGTAAAGAAGAGGAAACCGTGGTAAGAATGGCCCGCGTAGGTTTTGATAATGTGGTAGGCTACCTCGATGGTGGCTATCCTGCATGGGAAACCGCCGGTGAAGCAAAAGACCTGATCATCACCGTAGAAGCAGATGAACTGGCAATGGATATTCCGCATGATCCCAACCTGGTGATCATCGACGTTCGTAAGCCTATTGAATTTGCGGATGGCCATATCAAAGGTGCACTCAATATTACCCTCGGTGATATGATGGACCCCGGAAAATTAGCTGACCTGGAAGATAACCACAACCTGTATGTACATTGCCAGGGTGGTTACCGCAGCATCATTGCCTGCTCTCTCATGAAAAGAGAAGGCATCCACAATTTGCGTAACATAGAAGGAGGCTTCGCTAAAATGAAGGACCAGAAAGGATTACAGGTTGTGCAGGAAAAAACGGTATTGAACTAATTACCTTCATATTTTTATACGGGATCGATAAAAAGAAGCACTGGCTTCTTCTTATCGGTCCCGTTTTCTTTTGGCGATTCCCTGCGTATTTGTTAACTTCTTGCTATAAAATTGTTTGGGCATGACGATCAAAACCCTGGCAATAGCCTCGCTGATGTTTATAAACATACTGATGTTTGGTTGTAAACCTTCAGATGAAGAACTAAAGGAAGAAGTAAATGAAAAGCTGAGTCATATTCCCGGCATCACTGCAGACGTGAAAAACGGCGTCGTGATCCTGGGTGGTGAAGTGGGCGACGAAGTGGCCAAATCGGCCGCTGAAGACGCGCTGAAAGGAGTGAAGGGAGTGAAGTCGGTACAGGATAATATCACCGTGAAAACAGCCGTGGTTGCACCGCCACCGCCATCACCCACAACAACACCGCCATCGCCTGCAGGACCTGATCCCGATGTTATTCTCAAACGCTCTCTCGACTCCGTTTACGCTGCCCGCAGGTTTACTAACGTTACCGTTACTGTTTCAGACGGGGAAGTCATCCTCAGCGGAGCCGTTAAAAGGAAAAACGTTCATAATATGCTGCAAATCGCACAAAAGTACTCCACGAAAAAAGTAACGAATAATGTACAGGTCAAGTAAGAAAGCCGGGTGAAAGCCTGAAGCAGCACAGGAGATAATCAGGTATCCATCTCCTGTAAAAAACTATTTTTTAATTCCCTTTATATTCATGTTTCCAGCGCCGGTGGCTCCATACCCACACTTCAGGTTGTTCATGAATATTTTTCTCGAGATATTTTACAAAGGTTTCTGTGATGGCGCCCTCGGGCTCCTGTTGCGGATTTTCAAAGGCCAGCTTCAGTGAAGCATGGTAATAACCTCTTTTTACTTTACGGATATCCACAAACACCACCGGGATATTACTTCTCCTGGCGCCCATTTCCGGGCCTTTGTAGAACGGCGTCATTTTATTGAGGAACGGGTACCAGTAGCAGCTGCGCGGATTACCGGGATTCTGATCTGCCACCAAAGCAATCAGGTATTGTTTGTTGGTCCATGCCCGCATGCTGTTGCCCATATCATTGGCAGGAATGAGAATAGTGCCGAATTTTTCCCTGAAATGACGGAACATCCGGTCGGCCGGCCTGCTCGTAAGCGGCATATATACTACCAGGAAAGGAAATGCCACGCCCTGCATGCAAAACAGGTTAGCCCATTCCCAGTTAAAGTTATGCCCGAGGTGCAGCTGGCAGCTTTTACCCTGTGCGTATAATTCATGCAATACCGTAAGATCGCAGCGGAAGCGTTTTTGCAGCTGCGCTTTACTCATGGTGAGCAGTTTGATGGTTTCCACCATCATATCGGTAAGGTTGTGATAATATTTTTTTGCAAGAAGGGTGAGTTCTTCCTTTGACTTATCCGGAAAGGCCTGGGTCAGGTTCTCCATCACTACTTTCCTGCGATATCCGATCACATGGTACACCAGCACGTATAATACGTCGCTGATGAAGTAAAGCACCGGAAATGGCAATATGGAAAGGCTATAACAAAAAGCAAGCAGCAGATAATACATATTCCTGATGGTTGTAAATCCAACGCAAAGGTAATGAAAGACAGCCGTTTAGCTTACAGCACAATGTTTTGTACGAGATCGCTCTTAAACGGATAATCGGTATTGAAATGAAGTCCCCTGCTTTCTTTGCGGAAGGCGGCGCCTTTTACGATCAGGTAACCTGCAGTAATCAGGTTGCGCAGTTCACATAATTGCGGCGATACCATTGTTTTTTCGTAGAGGTCTTCCGTTTCTTCGTGCAGGATATCCATCCTGCGGAGGGCGCGTTGTAAACGTACATCGGTCCGTACAATCCCTACGTAATCGCTCATGATCTGCTTCAGCTCTTTCAGGCTTTGCGTGATCAGGATCATTTCTTTGGGGGCGCTGGTGCCGGTGGCGTCCCAGTCAGGCACATTTTCCTTAAACTCCAGCAGGTCTATTTTGCTGGTAGCATCCATAAAACAGCGGTGGGCAAATACCATTGCTTCCAGCAGCGAGTTGGAGGCAAGGCGGTTGGCGCCATGAAGGCCGGTGCTGGCGCATTCGCCGCATGCATATAAATTACGGATAGAGGTGAGTCCCCATTCATTGGTTTTAATACCGCCACAGCTGTAATGTGCGGCGGGCGATACCGGGATCATCTGATGGGCCACATCAATTCCTGCGGCTTTACAGGTTTCATAGATATTGGGGAAATGATGGATAAATTTCTCCAGGTCCATGTGCCGGCAATCGAGGTATACATGTTCTGTACCGGTGATCTTCATTTCGCTGTCGATGGCGCGGGCAACAATATCGCGCGGAGCCAGCGACAGGCGCGGATCGTATTTTTGCATAAAATCCTCTCCGTGGATATTCCGGAGAATACCGCCGTCGCCTCTTACTGCCTCGGTAATGAGGAAGGAAGGGCTTACACCCGGCTGGTAGAGGGCTGTAGGGTGAAACTGGATGAACTCCATGTTTTCGATACGGCCCTTTGCGCGGTACACCATTGCCACGCCATCGCCGGTAGCGATGTTCGGATTGGTGGTGCTGCGGTATACCTGGCCATTGCCACCGGTAGCCAGCAGGGTTACTTTGGAAAGGATCTTTTCAATTTTATTGGTAGCGAGGTTTAATACATATACCCCGTAGCATTCTATATCAGGTGTGGATTTGGTAACCAGGTAGCCCAGGTGGTGCTGGGTGATGAGGTCTACCACAAAGCAGTGTGTGATCAGTTCTATATTCGGGCGGCGGTGGATGGCGTCCAGCAGCGCGCGTTCAATTTCTTTACCGGTAATATCCTTGTGGTGGATTACCCTGAAAACGGAGTGTCCGCCTTCGCGGCCAAGAGAAAAGTCGCCGTCGGCGTTTTTGTCGAAGTTGGCGCCCCATTCAATGATCTCATTTACTCTTTCCGGCCCTTCGGTCACCACGATCTTTACTATCTGTTCGTTACAGAGTCCGTCGCCCGCGATGAGCGTATCGTCTATATGTTTTTCGAAACTGTCATTCTCCAGGTCATTTACTACCGCTACGCCACCCTGGGCGTATTTGGTATTGGTTTCATCTTCCCGGCTTTTTGTGATGATGGTAATCTTTTTATCCGGACATTGTTGTGATACCTTGAGCGCATAAGTGAGCCCTGCAATTCCTGAACCGATGACAAGAAAGTCTGTTTGCTGCATAGTTAGACAAAAGTAAGAATTACCGGCTAATTTTTACCCGGAAGTACTCCGTACTGCCATACACCAGCCCCCATTGTGCAAAACCATAGGTGAGCATCACCAGGATATCGCCGCCGGGAAACGGATGATAGAATTTGCCCACTGCTATCATGGCATCTGAAATGACGAATAGCATTGCGCCCACCAGCGCATACCAGCCCGTAGGTTGCCGCCGGAAATGAAAGGCATGCAGTACGCATTGCACCAGGAAGAAAAGGGTAATTGAATACGCGATAACGGGTATGGCTAAACCGCCCAGATAGGGTAGCAGGAAGAGAATGAACAGGATTATCACTGCAGCGTTCAGGAATATGTACGGATACCGGCACAACGGCACCGGCAGGTTGCTGTATCTTATTTTCAGGAAGAAGATACAATACATCACCTGTGCAATGAAAAAGCTGCCGAGGCCCGGCAGGAAAAGATTTTCAAACAACAACAGGTCATCTCCCAGGGAAGAAAAAAATAATGCCAGCAACAAAAAAATACGGAAGGAGCGGGGCATTTTTACATTGGCATACAACACATACACGGCCAGTAAAATCATCAGCAGCGGCTTGGTGGCATACCGGTATTCCTCGCTGCCAAAGGCAATCAACAGGATATCAGCCAATAGTACAAGAAAATAAATGATCAGGTGTTTTGGGCGGAACATGGAAAGGGATTGTACCAGTAATTTACAAATATTCTGTTAAGTATTCAACAGGATATAAAACGTAGTACCGTTACCGTTAATACCCGGACTCATCACTTTTAGCTGCCCGCCATGCATTTGTATGATCTGTTGGGACAAGCTCAGGCCAATGCCGGACCCTTTCTTTTTGGTGGTAAAGAAAGGAATAAAGATTTTGTTCATGGCGTCTTTATCAATGCCAGGGCCATTGTCGGTAATTTCAATACATATCTGCTGGATGTTGTTAAGATACAGCTTCATGCTGATGGTCGCCTCAGGTGTATGTTCCAGGGCATCCATCGCATTTTTAACGAGGTTGATCAACACCATTTGCAACTGCGATATATCCGCGTGGATCTCCATATTTTCGGCGTCCGTTTCTACGGAAAACCGGATGCCTGCCTGCTTCATATCGGCCTGGAACAGGCTGCTCACGGAGTTTACCAGGGTCCTTACATTCACCGTGGTAAACTGTGGTTGCGGAAGGGTAGTATAATCGCGGTATGCATTTACAAAATTCATGATGCCTTTGCTGCGGCTTTCCACGGTTTGCAGCGCCTCGCGCAGGTCGGAAATGCCTTCCTGGTGTTGTGCGCCAGGGGCAATATCCAGGTCCACAATTTCCTGCATGGTACCAATCAGCGACACAATGGGCGTTACGGAATTCATAATTTCATGGCGCAATATTTTGGTGAGGTTTTGCCATGCTTCCAGTTCTTTTTTCTGTAATTCCGAGTGGATATTCTGGATGGAAATAAGTTTGATGAGCCGGCCCTGTAACCGCACGGTAGCAGCGTGAATAGACAGTTGTTGTTCTTGCCTTGTTGCATACAGTGTTTTATTTCCCGACGACAATTCCATCAGTAATTCGGACAGGCCTGGATGAACCGTTTTCAGTTCGTGAATATTACGCAGCCGGTAGATGCCCATCAGGCGGAAAGCGGCGGGATTAATGAGTTCTATTTTCCCTTCTGCATCAAACGACAATACCCCGATGCTGATATGCTGCACAATGGTGTCGATATACTTCAGGTTAGCTTCTTTTTCTGCGCGGGTTTGCCGGAACGCCTCCAGTACTTCGTTGAACTGGTGGTTGAGCATACTGAAGCTTTTGCCGAGCTTATTATCGGCGCTGAAGCGGATAGAAAAATCTTCATAGCGGATTGACTCGAGGAACAGGGTAAGTTTCCGGTTAATCCGGTTGAGATAATGATAAATGCCGTACAGCTGTATAAACACCAGCGGGATCAACAGGAATGTGAGTGGCTGCATACCGTGCATGAACAGCCAGATAGCGGCTGTGAGCGTGGCGGCCAGCAGGATGACCCGGAAGCTGATATTAATGCTGAAACGATTCATTGGAGCGCTTTTAGCTGTTTGGCTTTCAGTGATTATTAACCGCTGAAAGCCAACGGCTATATGTTATATTTTTCCAGTCTTCTGTAAAGTGCGGCCCTGCTAAGTCCCAGCTCTTTGGCGGCTTCGGTGATGTTGCCGTTGCATTTTTTCATGGCCTGGGAAATGATGTTGCGTTCCATTTCTTCCAGGTTATAGCCGGTGTCCATCGCCTGATCTGCGTTGTTATTGTTTTTTACAAATACATCCTTTGGCTGGAGGGTTTTTCCCTGTGATAGGATAACAGCTCTTTCCAGCGCATGTTGCAGTTCGCGGATGTTGCCGGGCCAGTCGTAGCGCTGCAGTTGCGTGATGAGTGATTCGTGCATGCTGTTTACCGGGCGTTTATATTTATCGCGGTACAGCTGCAGGAAGTGTTCTGCCAGCGGGATGATATCTTCCACACGTTCGCGCAGTGGCGGCAGGTGTACTTCAATGGTATTGATACGATAGAGCAGATCCTGTCTGAACAGGTGTTGCGAAGCCATGTGCGAAATGTTGCGATTGGTGGCGCAGATCAGTCTAACGTCGATGGGTATACTTTTATTGGAGCCTACTTTTGTAACTGACCTGTTTTGCAACACGGTAAGCAGTTTTGCCTGGAAGGGGATGGAGATGTTTCCTATTTCATCCAGGAAGATGGTGCCGCCGTTGGCTTCTTCAAAGCGGCCGGCGCGGTCTTCGCGGGCATCAGTGAAGGCGCCTTTTACGTGGCCAAACAGTTCACTTTCAAACAGTGTTTCGCTGATGGCGCCGAGGTCTACGCTTACGAAGGGTTTGCTGCTCCGGTTCGACTGTGCATGTATCTGGCGGGCCAGCATATCCTTACCGGTACCGTTTTCGCCGAGGATGAGGATATTGGCATCCGTGGCAGCTACCCTGGATACGGTATCAAATACGGCCAGCATGCCGGGGCTTTTGCCGATTACCTGGTTGCCCGGATGATGTACGGCAGCGGGAGGTTTATCCTGTTGGGCTGCACGTTTGTTATAGGCAGTTTGAATAGTGGCCAGGAGCTTTTCGTTTTCCCAGGGTTTGAGCACAAAGTCAACCGCACCGGCCTTGATGGCCCTTACCGCCATTTCCACGTCGCCATAAGCAGTGAACAATACAACGGCCGTTTCCGGTTTTATATCCAGGATCCGGTCCAGCCATTCAAAGCCTTCTTTTCCGCTGCTCAGGTCGCGGGTAAAGTTCATATCCAGCAGGATTACATCGTAATCGAAGTTGGATACGAGATAAGGGATTTTTTGCGGATTCTTCTCAAAATCAACCTGTTCGAAATGTCTTTTGAGTAACAGGCGGGCCGCACGTAAAACATCTACATCATCATCAACAATTAAAATCTTTCCTGGTTGCATGGTAGTCATATGCGAATGGTGAATAGGTGACAATATTAAACAAAGATTCTTTCAAACCCACAGCTAATTTCAGGAACTTTTAAAAGTGTCCGATTATGGACACCGCTTGTCCGGCAAAGGACGTTTTTTTAAACCATTTTTCCTTGAAAGTATTGCTGGTAAAAGGTTTTCAGCTTTGGCATGTGGATTGACTTTCTCCGGTCAGCAAACTTTTCGCTAAAGAACATGGATAGAAAATTAGAAAAGAAGTTTTGGAATAAAAAGCGCATCCTGATGATAGGTGGCGGAGCAGTAGTAGTAATGCTGCTGTTGTACACGTTGCTTTTTGCAGATCATAGGGCCACCCTGAATGTAGAAAAAGACAAGATCACTATCTCTACAGTAAAGAAAGGAACCTTTGACGTATATATTGCCGTTACCGCAGTGGTAATGCCCCTGAAAACCATCCGCCTGGATGCCATTGAAGGCGGATATGTAAGCCGCAAGTACCTGGATGGCGGTAGTATGGTAAAGGAAGGCGACTCTATCCTGCGGCTGGACAACCAGCACATGATGATGGACTTCGTAAACCATGAAACAGAGATCTACCGTTTACGCAACGAACTGCAGAATACCCGCCTGAGCATCCGCCAGCAGGAATTTACCATGCAGCAAACCATTTCAGACATTGACGCCAAGATAGCCGCTGCACAGGACCTGTACGACCGGAACAAGCAACTGGTGGAAGAAAAGATCGTGGCCCGCCAGGAATTCAACAAAAACAAGTTTGAACTGGAAGGACTCCTGCGTCAGAAAGATATCCAGCTGCAATCCCAGAAGTACCAGCAGGACAATGCCAAAATGCAGATTACCCAGCTGGAAGGCACCCTGGCCAGAACCCAGCGCAACCTGGACCTGATGCGGGAAAATCTGAACAGCCTGATTGTCCGCGCCCCGGTATCCGGGCAGCTCTCTTCCATCGATGTGGAAGTTGGTTCCAGCATCACCGCCGGCCAGAATATTGGCCAGATCGATGACCTGAATGGTTTTAAACTACGCGCCGATATAGACGAACATTATGTTTCCCAGGTATTTGCCGGGTTGAAAGCCACCTTCGAATTCGATGGGAAATCTTACGAAATGCTGGTTACAAAGGTATATCCTGAAGTAAAAAGCGGCCGTTTCCAGGCCGATATGACCTTTCAAAAAGATACGCCGGAAGGTATCCGCCGTGGACAATCCTCTCCTATCCGCCTTGTATTGGGTAAGTCCGCAGAAGCTATCCTTTTACCGCTCGGCGGATTTTTCTCCGACACCGGTGGTAACTGGGTATACGTAGTAGATAAAAGCGGCAACCGCGCAGTAAAACGTAATATTTCGCTGGGCCGTAAAAATCCACTATATTTTGAAGTACTGGAGGGCCTGCAGCCAGGCGACCAGGTAATTACTTCTTCCTATGAGAATTTCGGAAACAAAGATGTTTTATCCTTTTAGTTCATCCATTTTTTTATATAAACTAGCATTTAAAATTAAAAACACATATGATACGCACTGTTAACTTACAGAAGCTGTTTACAACAGAAGAGGTAGAAACCACTGCTCTCAATGGTATTAACATGGAAGTGCAGGATGGAGAATTTGTGGCGATCATGGGGCCCTCCGGTTGCGGCAAATCCACTTTGCTGAACATATTGGGTTTGCTGGATAACCCCAGCGATGGCGAGTATCACTTCTGGGATAAGGAAGTAGCGCGTATGAGTGAAAGACAAAGGGCACAGCTCCGCAAAGGCTCTATTGGTTTCGTGTTCCAGAGCTTTAACCTGATCGATGAACTCACCGTTTTCGAGAACGTGGAGTTACCCTTACTTTATCTGAAAGTTCCTGCCGCTGAAAGAAAGGTGAAGGTAGAAGAGGTGCTGGAACGCATGAACATTATGCACCGCCGCAACCACTTCCCGCAGCAGCTGTCCGGTGGTCAGCAACAAAGAGTAGCTATTGCCCGCGCCGTGGTGGCCAAACCTAACCTGATATTGGCAGATGAGCCTACAGGTAACCTGGACTCCACCAACGGGGAAGAAGTAATGAAGTTATTGCAGGAGTTGAATAACTCCGGCACCACCCTGATCATGGTAACACACTCCCCATATGATGCAGGGTTTGCACACCGTATTATCAACCTGTTTGATGGACGCGTGGTGACAGAGAATATCAAGGAGCAGTTTCATGTGTGATTTTTTTTCCGCCATTCTAAAACCACATCATGATGTTTCGGAACTATTTCAAAATTGCTGTTCGTCATTTACAGCGTCATAAGTTCATTACGGTGATCAATATCTCCGGGCTGGCTGTAGGCATGGCCTGCTGCATACTGATTACGCTGTATGTGCGCGATGAGCTGGGTTTTGACAGGTTCCACCATAATGCGGACCGTCTCTACCGCGTTACAACTCAAACTACCCGTCCCACAGGTAATACCGAACATGACGCGGCTACCCAGTTTCCTGTTGGCCCCAATCTGAAAAAAGATATCAGCAGCATCAAAGAAGCAGTACGTATTTACGCACCGGGAAATACCCTCTATACTGCAGGAGATAAAAGAATATGGGAAGAAAATACAGGCTTTGCCGATGAACCTTTCTTCCGGTTTTTCAATTATCCGCTGCTGGAAGGAAATCCGGCTACCGTTTTAAAAGAACCATACTCCATCGTATTAACTGCATCTGCTGCAAAAAAATACTTTGGAAATGAATCGCCCATTGGAAAACTGATAAAGGTAGGCAATGGTTACAGCTGCACGGTAACCGGTGTGGCTAAGGACTTTCCATCCAATACAGATCTCCGCATGACCATGATCATATCGTACCCCACCATGCTGAAAGAAGCATTAAAAGCGGGCACCGATATGGAAAAACAGTGGTTCATGTTTGGCAATAATGTTACTTATGTGCAGCTGGCAGACCACGCAGATCCTGCTAAACTTACCAAAGAACTGGCCACTTTTGTATCTACTCATATTGGTCGAATACTGAAAAAGCATAACATACAGTTTGCGCTGGAATTACAACCCATTCAGCATGTACATCTGCACCCGCAGGGCGATAAAGGAATAGATAATTCCCCGTTGATCTGGTTATACATTGCTATCGCGGTTTTCCTGATCCTGATTGCCTGTATCAACTTTATGAATCTCACCACTGCGCGGGCACATGAAAGAGCAAAAGAAGTGGGGCTGCGTAAAGTACTGGGCGCTGAAAGAAAAAGCCTTATCCTGCAATTTCTTACAGAATCACTGGTGATCAGCCTTATCTCTTTTGTGCTGGCTATTTTGCTGGTAGGATTGGCGATGCCATTGTTTAATACTATTACCGGCAAACAATTGCTGTTGCTTTCTTCCGCAGATAGTTTTTTATATGCCGGCTTATTATTGCTGGTATTATTGGTGGGCCTGGTGGCCGGTAGCTATCCTGCGCTCTACCTGTCCGGGCTGATACCCGTACGCGTATTGAAAGGGAATTTTGTTACCTCCGGCTCCCGTGTGCTGGTACGCCGTGGATTAGTGGTGGCGCAATTTGCGGTAGCCGTGGCATTGATCATTTCCACGGTGGTGGTATTTTCCCAGCTCCGCTACTGGCAAACAAAAAACCTCGGATTCGATAAAGAACACCTCGTAAATATATACCTCTCCGGCGTGGATGGCGCCAAAGTTGCCTTGCTGAAATCCGCCTTCTTAAACCAATCGGGTGTGCAGCAGGCTTCCATGCATAATTTTTTAATGGGCAGTGGTGTGTTTAATAACAACCCGATAGTACGTGAAGGGGGAGATGATAAAGACGGCTTTGTTGCAGGAATCATTCAATCGGATTTCGACCTGCTCAAAACAACCGGCATCAAACTGGTGGCCGGACGTGATTTTGACCCTGCGCTGGCTACTGATTCTTCCGATGCCTATATCGTTAACCAGGCCGCTGCACGACAGTTAGGCTTTAAGGATGATGCAGTAGGCAAACGGATTGAGTGGCGACCCGGGTATATGGAAAGACATGGTACCATTATAGGAGTGGTAGAAGATTTCAATCTCCGCTCCCTGCAAATGCCGGTAGAGCCTATCGTCTACCTGGTAAGGCAGGATGAAGTAGCGATCATTACCCTGCGGCTTGCAGCAGGCGATCAAAAGGCTATATTAAAACGTGTGGAAGCCGCATGGAACAGTATGATTCCCGATGTGCCATTTAATTTCACTTTTGTGGAAGATGATATACAGGCACAGTATGCATCTGAACGTACACTGGGCAAATTATTCGGTATCTTCTCCGGCCTCGCCATCTTTATAGCCTGTATGGGCCTCCTGGGATTGTCTATGCTCATTTCCCGGCAGCGTACAAAAGAAATCGGTATCCGCAAAGTGCTGGGTGCTTCTATTGCCAATATTTCACTGTTGTTATCTAAAGACTTTCTCAAACTGGTTTTGATAGGGATCTGTATCGCTTCTCCCATAGCCTGGTACGGAATGGAAAAATGGCTGCAAAACTTTGCTTTCAGGGTGCACGTGGAATGGTGGGTGTTTTTACTCACCGCTGGAATGGTGGTGCTGATTGCATTGTGTACCGTTAGTTTGCAATCCATAAAAGCGGCGTTAATGAACCCGGTTAAATCACTTAGATCCGAATAAACATGATTAAAAACTATTTCCAAATTGCCTGGAGGAATCTGAAAAGAAGCCAGTTTTTCGCTGCTGTGAATATTGCAGGATTGGCCTTTGGCATGGCGGTGTGCATGTTTATCCTCTGCTGGGTTTTAGACGAATATAGTATTGATAAGTTCCATTCAAATGGCAAGAATATTTACCGGCTGCAGGCGAATGTGGACTGGGGCGGTATACGCACCATGACTGTCACACCAACTGTACTGGCGGATGATCTGAAAAGTAATTTCCCGGAGATCATGGCGAATGTGAAAGTCCGGGTGACCAACAGCAATCTGCTGTTTAAAACAGCGCAGCGATCCGCGCTGGAAAAAAATTACATATTCGCTACCTCTAACCTGCTGGAAGAGATGGACTTCCCGGTAGTAGCAGGAGATAAGCATACCGCATTGACGCAGCCGGAATCTATTGTACTGACGGAATCATTTGCAAAAAAATATTACGGTACCACCGATCTTGTAGGAAAGATCATTAACGTGGAAAAGAACAAAGCGCTGCAGGTAACAGCTATCGTGAAAGATGTGCCCGCTGCATCGTCCATTCAGTTCGACTTTATACTGCCCTTTGCGCTTTCCCTGAAGCAGGATCCCTGGCTGTTGAGGCCGGGCAGCTACAGTATTTCTAATTACATGGTGGTGAAAGCCGGAACAGATATTCCCCGCCTCACCGCAAAGATGCAGCAACATTACGCTAAACTCAACCCTGGTAATAAGAATGAAGTATGGCTGCAACCTTTTGAAGATACCTATCTGCATGAAAAATATGAAAATGGAAAAGTAGCCGGTGGAAGAATTGAATATGTACGTTTGTTTTTCATCACGGCGCTTATTGTACTGGCCATTGCCTGTATCAATTTCATGAACCTTTCCACTGCACAGGCATCTAAAAGAGCCCGTGAAGTAGGCGTGCGTAAATCGATGGGCGCTTCCAGGCTTTCGCTGATGTTGCAGTTTACCGGCGAAGCAATCCTGATGTGCGCTATAGCGGCTGTTGCCGCAGCAGTAGTGGTGTACTTACTGATGCCGGTATTCAATAATTTTACCGGCAAGCATATTACGTTTACGCTGTCTGTTACTGTTAAGTACCTGGTGGGGCTGTTAGGTGTAATATTGATCACTGGCTTGCTGGCAGGCAGCTATCCTGCTTTTGTGTTATCGCGTTTCCTCCCGGTGAAGGTATTGAAAGGTGATTTGAGCAGCGGGAGCGGAGCTTCCCTGTTCCGGAAAAACCTGGTGGTATTGCAGTTCGTGCTCTCTTTCATTTTTATTGTGAGCAGCGTAGTGATCTACAACCAGATGCAGTACATCTACCACCGTAACCTGGGGGTTGACAAGGAAAATGTAATGTATGTGGAATTGGGCGAAGGCTTTGCCGCAAACCAACAGGCGATTGAGCAATCAATGTCGCAGCTGCCGCAGGTGAAGTCATTTACCTACAACAGTTTCCTGCCATTGTCTATTGGCGGCTCAAGTGCCGACCTGAGCTGGGAAGGAAAGCCGGATAAGCTGATTGTAAATACCGCGCCGCAGCAGGTAGGATACGACTATGTTTCCACCATGGGAATGACGATGAAGGAAGGCCGTGATTTCTCCCGGGACTTTGCTTCGGACTCCGCTGCCTATATCATCAATGAAACCGCCGCCCGTGTAATGGGAATGAAGGACCCTGTAGGAAAACAAATCAGTTTCTGGAAGGGGAAAGGCACCATCATCGGCGTGGTAAAAGATTATCATTTTGCCTCTATGAGGGAAAATATTTCGTCGATGGTGATGATGCTGGAGCCGAAAGATAATAATTACATGATGATCCGCCTGGCAAAAGGAGAAGTTTCCAGCCAGGTGGCCGCAGTGGAAAAAGTATTCACTACGCTGAATGCCGGCTACCCGGTAGCCTATCACTTCCTCGATGAAACTTTTGATAACATGTACAGGTCGGAAACGATGCTACGTAAACTGGCGCAGGTATTTGCGGTAGTAGCGGTAATGATTTCCTGCCTGGGGCTGTTCGGACTATCTGTTTTTACTGCGGAACAGCGCAGGAAGGAAATTGGTATCCGGAAAGTATTAGGTGCTTCCGTAATGAACGTTACCCGTTTGCTTTCAAAAGAATTCCTGACCCTGGTGATCATTGGTATCTTACTGGCCACGCCTATCAGCTGGTACATGATGAATAACTGGTTATCCGGATTTGCATATCATACAAATTTATCTGCCTGGATCTTTATCATTGCTGGCTTACTGGCAGTGGTGATAGCCCTGGCAACTGTGAGTTTCCAGTCGGTGAAAGCCGCCATGGCCAACCCTGTAAAGTCTTTAAAAGCCGAATAATTTAACGTATATGTTTAAGCGTTATATCGTCATAACATTCAGAAATCTGCAGCGGCAAAGGTTGTTTACCTTTATCAACATCGCCGGGCTGGCTGTGAGCATGACAGTATGCTTGATCGTATTGATATCTGTCAGGGAAAATTTCAGTTATGATAATTTTCATCCTGCTGCTTCGCGTACCTGGAGAATCACTACCCATGCACAAACGCCGGATGGCAGAAAATATCATATGGCCAGTGTGCCATTACCAATGGGAGCGGCATTAAAAAATAATTATGCTGCCGTTGAAAATGAGGCCACCTTATATGGTGCTTTAAATGGAGACGGGAAAATAGATAAGAAGAAGATCCATATCTATGGTGCATTTGCCACACCTTCCTTCTTTGAGGTGTTTGGCTTTAAACTGGCTGCGGGTAATCCCCGCACGGCTCTGCTTACGCCCAACAGCATTGTGCTTACCGCAGAAACCGCCCAACGGTTTTTTGGGACCACTGATCCAATGGGAAAGGTAATCCTGTTCGATCGCTTTGGCAGCTTTATCGTTAGTGGCGTAATGGAACCTGCTCCCTCCAAATCCCATATCGATTACGAAGCCTTTGCGGCAATGTCGTCCGTGCCTTTACTGGAACAAAGCAAAGTATTGCCGGATAAGCTGAATAACTGGGACCAGGTACAGAGCAGCTACACCTATGTGGTGCTGCGCCGCGGCGAAAAGGTATCCGCCCTGGAGTCGGCGCTGAAGGACCAGGCCCATCGCTACGACGGGCTGGTGCAGAAAGGGCAGGGCAGCATGGCTTTCGAACCACAGGCACTCGGCAAAATCACACCGTCGCAGGAGCTGATGGACGATATCGGCGGTACACCGCCCTGGGGCAAATTACTCGCGGAAATAGGCGTAGCGCTGGGACTGATTATCTGCGCCTGCTTTAACTATACCAATTTATCTATTGTACGTTCCCTGCAGCGGGCTAAAGAAGTAGGCGTGCGAAAGGTAAACGGTGCCCAGCGCTGGCAGATATTCCTACAGTTTATTACAGAATCTGTGATCATGTGCATATTGTCGCTGATCATGGCGGTTTTACTGCTGATGCTGATGCAGTCCACTCATTTCAGCGGATTACCTGTTCCTGATAACAACCTCCTCGAACCCAGGCTGCTCCTGTTGTTCCTGTTATTTAGCATCGTTATTGGCATAGTAGCCGGGGCTATCCCGGCATGGGCTTTATCCGCCTTTCAGCCGGCTAAGGTGTTAAAGAACCTTATCGACATTAAACTTTTTGGCGGATTGGGATTGCGGAAAACACTTATCGTCATCCAGTTTTCCTTATCGTTAACCGCGATCATCTTCCTGGTCACCGTTTATCGTCAGTTCCATTACAAAGCCATTAAGGACATGGGCTTCTACCGTGAAGATATCCTCAATGTTCCGCTGGCAGATGTGGACTTTCAACGGATGAAGGAACGCATGATGCAATTGAAGGAAGTGACAACGGCAACAGCCAGCTCCGGAACGTTAGGCATGCCAAGACATTGTAACTTCTGCGTTATCCGTACCGGCGACAGCAAAGACAGGATGGAGTTTGGCTATTATGCCGGAGATGCGGACTTCCTCAAAGTAATGCACCTGAAACTATTGGCGGGCACTACTTTCCCTGAATCCGCTTCTGCTGAAAAAGAACAATATATTATCGTCAACGAAAAGGCGGTTAGTATAATGGGTATAAAATCACCGGCAGATGCTATCGGAAGAACACTGTTCCTGTCGGATTCCCTTCCCGTAAGCATTGTTGGTGTAGTGAAAGATTTCAACTTCCAGCCGATAGAAGTAAATATCCGCCCGATGGCGATCCGTTTTGCTCCCAACGAATTCCGTCAGCTGCAATTAGCGATGCTGAAAGGAGATAAAGAGCAGCAGGTAGCGGACGTAAAAAAAGTATGGACAGCCATGCATCCCGGAGAAGTATTCACGTCGGAATGGATGGATGAACAACTCCGAAGCCGGAATGGGAGAGAAGTAATTTCCATGCTGGGTTTCCTGGTATTCATTACCACCTTGATAGCTGCATTAGGGTTGCTGGGCATTGTAGCCTACACCTCTTTTACCCGCAGAAAGGAAATCGCTATCCGCAAAGTACTGGGCGCCAGTGCAGCGGGGCTATTAATGCTGTTGTCTAAAAGCTATATAAAATTAATCGTCATAGCAGGCTGTATTGCCCTGCCACTGGGATATATAGGCAGCCTGCTTTTCCTGCAGATATTTGCTTACCGGGTAAGCACGGGCATTTTGGCAATGCTGGGAAGTTTCCTGTTCCTGGTATTCCTGGCACTGATTACCATTTTTTCACAAACCTGGAGAGCTATTGAAGTGAATCCGGCAGATAACCTGAGAAATGATTGACTATGCTGCTATTCAACTACATAAAACTTGCCTGGCGCAATCTTGCAAAAAGAAAGCTGTACAGCTTCATCAATATCGGTGGGCTGGCAGCGGGTTTGTGCGCCTGCATGCTGATTATGTTGTATGTAGTGCATGAGCTGAGCTATGATCGTTTTCATAAAGATAGTTCCAGGATTTATTCACTGTTTGAGAAGATTAAACTGGAGAAAGATACGATGCAGCTGGAGCGTTTTAACGCAACAACGGCAGCCTCTATCCAGCAACAGAACGCGGCCGTGGAGAGTTATATCCGCATGGGCAACCTCGCCAGCGAATCCATTATCATGCAGAGTGTGGCCAATCCCAATATTAAAAGCGAGGAGCGTGACACCTGGTTTACAGACGCCAACTACTTCAGCTTTTTCTCTTTCCCCTTGCTGTTCGGTGATAAGAATGAGGTATTGAAGCAGCCTTTTACAGCGGTAATTTCGGCTTCCACTGCCAGGAAATATTTTGGAAGTACAGATGTAATAGGAAAACAGCTGCGATATAATGGCAAGTACATTTTCCAGGTATCAGGAGTAATGGCCGATGCACCTTCCAATTCCAGTATCCAGGCTAATATACTGTTGTCGTATTCCAGTATGGCCGGCATCGAATCAATGAGGGAAATTATTTCCGGCGAACGTGGATTTGCCGGCGTCTTTTTTAAAGTGTTCCTAAAGCTGGATGATCCCGCTCACGCAGCCGCCGTAGTACAAAATATCGACCGGCTGATAGCTGCTCAGTTGGATCAGGGGAGAGCGGTGATGGTACCCATCACCCGGATGCATACTGATGCTAATTTCAGCCCGGGGTTTAATCTTCGATATCTGAAGTTGTTTCCCCTGGTAGCAGCGCTGATCCTGCTGATGGCATTGATTAACTATATGAGTCTTTCCACCGCCCGGGCAACGATGCGCGCCCGTGAAATAGGGGTGCGGAAATCGCTGGGCGCCGATCATAAAAACATTGCCAAACAATTTTATGTAGAATCGGCCCTCTATGCTTTCCTGGCATTTTGCCTGGCGCTGTTGTTGTGCCAGTTATTACGCCCCTGGTTCTTCAACCTGCTGCAGCTGAAGGTGGATGTAAGCTTTCTTTACCACCCGGTAGTACTCATGATTTATGTGCTGTTATTGCTGATCACTATTTTACTGGCAGGCAGTTATCCTTCGTTTGTTCTTTCCCGTTATAATCCTGTTTACATTTTGTCGGGGAAGATGAGTCGCGTAAGCGGCGGCGCCTCCGTAAGGAAAGTATTAACGGTATTGCAGTTTGGAACCGCAGCAGTGCTCATCATTTGCAGCATTGTTATTAACCGGCAGCTGTATTTCTTCCGTCATGCTGCAACCGGCATCAATAAAGAGAACGTGGTAATGCTGCCATTTCAGGGCTCTATGGGGAATCACTACCAGGCTTACCGGCAGCAGGTGGCTGCTTTGAATGGTGTGCAGCAAACGGCTACAGCCCGTTATCCGTTGTATGGCGGTTACGATATGTGGTTTGTGATGGGAGAAGGTAACCGTCCGCCAATGGCGTTGTCTATGCTCAGCATGGATCATTCCCTGTTTGGGTTAACAGGACTGCAATGGAAATTTCCGCCGGCAGATTCCACACAGCTGGGCATGCCGGATAAAATAGTGCTGAATGAATCTGCCGTGGAAAGCTTTGGTTTTTCGGGATATCCGTTGGGGAAGTATATAAATTTAGGAGATAAGAAGGTAGAGGTGATTGGCGTAGTAAAAAACTTTCACTATAAATCATTGCATTCAGCCATCACCCCGCTGGGCATAAATGTGGAGAAGGATAATACCGCTTTATGGGGCGCTAACAGCCCAGGATGCATGTTTGTAAAAGTGGCGCCAAAACAGAATATGCCTGCCCTGATGGCGAAAATACAAAAGATATATGCTGCGTATGATATGCAGGAACCTTTTGAATATACCTTCCTGGATGAAGCATTTGGCAGGTTGTATACTGCGGAAGACCGGCTGGCCGGGATCTTTGGCTGGTTTACGGTACTCACCGTGCTGATATCGGCACTGGGATTACTGGGACTGGCAGCCTTTTCGGCTGAGCAGCGTACACGCGAAATTGGCGTGCGTAAAGTATTGGGCGCCAGTGTGGCGCAGATTACCACCTTACTGTCGAAAGAATTTATCCGGTTAGTAGTGATCGCATTAGTGATTGCCTCACCGGTGGCGTGGTACCTGATGCGGCAATGGTTACAGCAATTTGCTTTCCGCATCGATCTGCAACCCTGGATGTTTATATTGGCTGCCATTATCGCCGTAACAACAGCGTTACTGGCCATCGGCCTGCAAACCGTAAAAGCCGCCGTCGGGAACCCGGTAAACGCATTAAAAATTGAATAACAAGTGAACAGCAAATCAGAGTGTGTGTCTACACGCCCTGCTTTTATTTTTATCACTTTAAATATAACCGTATGTTAAAGAGCTATTTAAAAATTGCCTGGAGGAATTTGCGGAAACAGAAAGTGTTTGCTGCGGTTAACATCGTGGGAATGAGTACCGCATTATGTGCTGCATTGCTTTTGTCTCTTACCGCATACCGGGAATGGACCTACGATAATTTTCATAAAAATGGAGAAGATATATACCAGCTGATTGGCGTGCAAGATACCGGAGGCCAGGTAAAAACAGGCGCCAGTATGTCGAAGCCACTGGCAGTAGCTTTGCAGAAAGAAGTACCGGGAGTAAAGTATACCACTTTTATAGCCGGGTATAACGTGCCTGTAAGATATGGTACCAACCACTATTACCTGGGTGCGCAAATGGTAGACAAGGATTTTCTGAAGATGTTCACCTTTCCACTGCTAAAGGGAGATAAGAATAGCGCACTGCAGCAGCTGAACCAGGTGGTGCTCACAAAACGCGCTTCCGGCATACTGTTTAAAGATACCGATCCGGTAGGCCAAACGGTGGAACTGAACCTGGGCGGTAAATGGCAGCCTTTCATTGTAAGCGCAATAGCAGCAGATATCCCCGATAATTCTGGAATGGGCTTCGAATTACTCACACGGTTTGAGAATGAACCGGAGTATAACATCACCAAAAACGATTGGAGCGCCTCTAATTTTCCACTGTTTGTTCAGTTGGAACCTGGCGTCAGTAAAACTTCTTTCGAGAAAAATATGAGTGTGGTGGTGAACAAATATTATAAAGGGAAGATAGAAGACCTTCAAAAGAATGCGGGTGGCGTTAAAAATGTATTTTACCTGAAAGGATTGCCGCTGAAAGATTTTCACCTCAATGCAGAGAGTACTTTTTACAGTGGCCTGAATAAATTTTATCCCTGGCTGATGATCATCCTTGCTACGCTGATCATCAGTATAGCCGCTATCAATTTTATAAACCTTTCCATTGCCAGATCCTTTGCCCGCAGCGGTGAAATAGGATTGCGGAAATCGCTGGGTGCACAAAATGGCCAGCTGCTGCTGCAGTTCTGGGCAGAAGCTTTTCTCCTGTGCTGCTTTGCACTGGTACTGAGCCTTGGCCTGATGATCCTGCTGCTGCCTTATTACAACCAGGTGTTTGGGCATCATATTGCATTGGGCATCTTCCGTAATATTTGGGTGTTAGCCGGCGCCATTGCCGGTTTCTTCGTGATCACATTACTGGCAGGTGGTTATCCCGCCTGGAAAGTAGCGCGACTCAATATCCTGGAGGTGCTGAAAGGCAAGCTGGGTATGGGTAAAAGCAGCGGGGTGCGCAACGTGCTTATTATAGTACAGTTTATGGTAGCAGTGGTGCTGATCAGCTGTACCTCCATCATCTGGCAACAGCTTAATTTCATACAGTCGGCCCCGTTAGGATACAACTCATCCCAGGTGATCAGCATCCCGCTTGATAATGCTACGCCGTCTGATATCACTTCCATGAAAAACAGGCTCACAGAGCTGAGCGAAGTAAGAAGCGTGAGTGGCAGCATGTTAAACCTCGGGCTGGGAAAGGACGGGTCTTCCGGCAACTGGACCAGGGGCTTTATGTATAAAGATCGCCATGTTTCCACGCAATGCCTCGCAGTAGATTACGACTACGCCAAAACACTGGACCTGAAAATATTATCCGGCCGCGATTTCTCCCGGGAGTATGGAACAGACAGTAACGCCGTGGTGATCAATGAACTGATGGCGAAACAATTAGGCGTAACTGATCCTATAGGCGTAAGCTTCCGCATGAGCGAGGACGAGCCGCCGTTACACGTGATCGGCATGGTGAAAGATTATCACTTTGAATCATTACATAAGAAAATCAGTCCGCTGGTGATGATCATGAACGCTCCCCTGAATTATATCTTCGTTAAAGTAGAAACATCCAACCCGGTGGCATCACTGAAAAAGATCACTGCACTCTGGAAGGGAATTAATGAGCTGTCGGAAAGTGATCCTTCTTTCCTCGATGAAAATGCACAACGGCTATATACACAGGAACAACGGTTTTCAAAGATATTTATGAGCGGGGCGGTACTCGCCGTTATCATTTCCTGCATGGGATTATTTGCTATTGCAGTACTGGTGATGGCACACCGCAAAAAAGAAATCGGGATCCGTAAAGTATTGGGCGCATCAGTGAGTGGAATTGTGATGCTGTTATCGAAAGATTTTCTTCGCCTGGTACTCGTAGCCGTATTAATAGCCGCCCCGGCAGCCTGGTACTTCATGCATCAATGGCTGGAAGGCTTTGAATACCATACCACCATTCACTGGTGGGTATTCGGGGCAGCAGGGCTGATGGCGGTATGTATCGCATTCTTAACCGTGAGCCTGCAATCCGTGAAAGCCGCGCTGGCAAACCCGGTAAACAGTTTAACAAGGGATTAATATTAAAATATCACCTATGATGTGGCGTAATTATCTGAAAACAGCTTTAAGAAATCTGAAGAAACGTAAACTGTATTCGGCGATCAATATCACCGGTCTGTCTGCGGGCATTGCCTGTTTCATACTGCTGGCGCTGTATTTAAGGAATGAATGGACCTACGATAACTTCCATGCACATGCCACGGAATTATATCGTATCCGCTTCGACTATGGCGAGAAAGACCAGGAAGTAACCCACACCGCCCTCACCCCGAGCGGACTGGCGCCGGTGATGAAGGATTTTCCGGAGGTGAAATACATCTCCAGGGCCTATCCTTCAGCTACTACGGTGGCTTATGGCGACAAGGTAATGAACGAGAAGGGGTTTCTTTATGCAGATCCTGCTTTTTTCAACATGTTTTCTTTCCCGCTGATAGCAGGAAATGCAGCCACTGTTTTGAGCGGGCCCAATATGGTGGTACTATCTGAAACAATGGCCAGGAAGTATTTTGGCACCACGGATATAGTAGGTAAAACACTGAAGATTAATAACAAAAATGAATACCAGGTAACCGGTGTAGCCATAGATGCTCCTGCGAACACCCACCTGAAATTTGATTTTGTAGCCAGTTATGCCTCGCTGGGTAGGCAAGACACCTGGAATTCAGCCAATGATTACACCTACGTACAGATGGCCGGCAAAGCCACTGCCGGCGCGCTGCACGGGAGGTTACAGAACCTGATAAAAGAACAGATGGGGAGTGTTACCAGGAGTGGCGTTACGCTTGATTTTGTGCCGGAGTCCGTACCGGGAATTCATCTCCATTCTATTGCCCTTAATTCAACAGAAGCTGGCGGGGATATCCGCTATAATTATATTCTTACCATCATAGCCGCGCTATTGCTGCTGATTGCATGTATCAACTTTATGAACCTCGCCACGGCCCGTTCCGCGGAAAGAGGCCGTGAAATCGGTGTGCGGAAAGCCCTGGGCGCCGTGCGCAGGCAGCTGTTCTGGCAGTTCATTGCCGAGTCTACGCTGATCAGCTTTTGCGCTGTGGTACTGGGAATAATGATTGCGTTGGTATTATTGCCGGTATTTAACAATATGGCCGGCGTCACCCTGAAGCTCGGACTGGACAGCTATCACATCTACCTGTGGCTGGCGGGTGTCTTTCTTTGTACCACCTTTTTTGCAGGTACCTATCCGGCCTTGTTCCTGTCGGGCTTCCGGCCGGTACAGGTATTAAAGGGACGGGTTATGCACACTTCAGGTGGCAGCATCCGTAAAAGCCTCGTCGTATTCCAGTTTGCCGCTTCCGTGTTCTTTATCATCTGCACATTGGTGGTGAGCAACCAGCTAAAATATATTCAGCAAAAGAAATTAGGACTGGACAGGTCGCAGGTGTTGGTATTATCAGGAGAAAATTTTAACCGGCAGATGCTGGAAGCCTTCAAGGGCAGGCTGTTGCAACAGTCGGGTATCAAATACGTCAGCGCCTCGTACGACTCACCGGTATCAGTGGGCGGTGGCTACACTATTGGTAACCTGGAAGGAAAACCGGCGGATTACAGTATGAATATTACCGCGATCCCCGTGGAGAAAGATTACCTGCAAACAATGGGAATTTCATTGCTGGCCGGTGCAAACTTAACCGACGCGGATGTACAGGATATTTTAAAGGAAGATAAAGACCGGGTATATCATTTCCTGCTTAACGAAACCGCCATAAAGCAGTTGGGCTGGACGGCTGAAACGGCAGTTGGAAAACGCATGGTGATGAATGGCCGCGCAGGAACCATCAAAGGGGTGATGAAGGATTTCCACTTCGCCTCCATGAAAAGCAAAATTGAACCCATCGTTGTTTTCCCGGAATATGAATGGTTCGGGGAAGTGCTCATCAAAACTTCAGGAGATAACCAGCAGCAGGTGATAGCAGGGATAGAAAGGATCTGGAAGGAATACCTGCCCGCTGTGCCTTTCGGATATCATTTTATGGACGAAGACTTTAACGGATTATATAAATCGGAATTCAGAACCGGTACCATTTTATCAACCTTTTCTATTGTTATTATCCTTGTTTCCTGCCTTGGTTTACTGGGGCTGGCTGCGTTTACTGCAGAACAGCGTACCCGCGAAGTGGGTATCCGCAAGGTGTTGGGCGCTTCGGCCACCAGTGTGGTGGCGTTGCTGTCGAAAGATTTTATTAAGCTGGTGCTGATATCGCTTTGTATTGCTTCCCCGTTTGCCTGGTATGCTATGCATCAATGGCTGGAAGGCTTTGCCTATCACACCCGTTTACATGCAGGCACCTTTCTCCTGGCAGGCACTATCGCCATTGTAATCGCTTTGCTCACCGTGAGTTTGCAGTCGGTGAAGGCGGCATTAATGAACCCGGTTAAAAGCCTGAGATCAGAATAAACTAATCTGGATAACCGGAGCAGCTACTTTTAATTATATTGCTGAGCCGATATGCAGAAAATATCAACATAAATTAAAAACAAATTACCGATCATGATACAATTGCAGAAAATTTCCAGGCATTACCCGGTTGGATTCGGAAAAAATTATATCCTGAAAGATATCGACCTCACTATCAATGAAGGCGAGTTTGTATCTATTATGGGGCCTTCCGGTTCCGGGAAATCTACCTTGCTGCATATTATGGGTTTACTGGAAGAACCATCCGAAGGACAATACCTGTTTGAAGGAGAGCGTGTGGACAGGATGAACGAGAAAAAAAGGACCCAGTTGCACCGGGGTTCCATTGGATTTGTGTTCCAGGCCTATCACCTGATTGACGAATTAACCGTGTACGAAAATATTGAAACGCCGTTACTGTACAAGAACATTCCAGCTTCAGAAAGAAAGAGCCGGGTGGCAGATGTACTGGACCGCTTTAATATGGTAGCTAAAAAAGACCTGTTTCCCAACCAGCTATCCGGCGGACAGCAGCAACTGGTAGGTATTGCCCGCGCTATTGTGGCCGAACCCCGGGTGATCCTGGCCGATGAACCCACCGGTAACCTGCACTCCGATCAGGCGAAAGTGATCATGCAGCTGTTTAAACACCTGAATGAACAAGATAAAATTACAATCGTGCAGGTAACCCACTCAGACGTGAATGCCACCTACGGCAACCGCGTTATCCAGATCCGCGATGGACATATTCAGCCATAAGAAAGGCGGATCAGTTTTAAGAATTTGTAAAAAAAAGATTATGTTGTACACTCAATTAGTGAGGTATACTGCCATACCTACTAAATTTTTGCCTTCTATCAAGAAGGGTGGAAAAGTATCATCACAATTATTATATTTTTGGAATGTTATGAGAATATCCCGAATAGCAGGAGTAATCCTGATTTTATTGTTTGCTAACATAACATCCGCTGATGCGCAGGATACGTGGAGTTTACAACGTTGTGTGGATTATGCCTTGCAAAATAACCTGACAGTTAAACAACAGGAAGTACAAAAACGCCTGGCAGATCTCACTTTACAGCAAAGCCGCCTGCAAATGATCCCCGGTTTCAGCGGGTCAGTAACAGGAGGGTATACGGATGGTAGAAGCGCCAGCCTGGGAGATAACCAGTATGTTAACCAAACCGTGTTTAACTCCAGTGGTAACCTGAATATGCAGGCGAACCTTTTTAGCTGGTTTTATCAGCAAAAAACAATTGCCGCCAACAAACTGGATGCACAGGCCAATAGCTTCCTGCTGGAAAAAGCCAGGAATGACCTCGCGTTTAACGTGGCCACTGCTTTCCTGCAGATACTGCTCAATATTCAAACAGAGAAAGTAAACGAAGAAAACGTCCGGCTGACCAATTCCAACCTGGATAATACCAAGAAACTGGTTATTGCAGGTTCCGTACCCGAAAGCAACCAGGCCGACCTGGAAGCGCAACTGGCACTGGACAGCAGTAACCTGGTAACCGCCCAGAACAACGTGACCCTGGCCATTCTCCAGATGAAGGCTTATCTCAACCTCGGATTTGAGATCCCCTTTAAACCGGATGTACCTGAAAATATTTCTTCCCTGCCATTATCTGCCTTGCAGGAAATGGCGCCGGAAATGGTGTACAGCGCCGCTTTAACCAACTATCCGCTGGTAAAATCGGATGAACTGAAGATCCAGAGCGCCGCCAAAGCATACCAGGCGGCCAAAGCGCAGTTGTATCCCAACCTGAGCATAAGCGGCGGCCTCAGTACCTACTACGCCAATAACTATTATGAGGATATTGCGCAAACAAAGGTGCTGCCGTTTCATGATCAGATCAGCAACACCTACCGGAAAAATATTGGATTAACGCTTAACATACCTATTTTTAATGGCTGGCAGCAACGTACCACTGTAGCCAGGGCTAAAATAAATGTATACAGCCAGGAACTGATCCGCGACCTGGATCACCAGAAACTCCGGCAGGATATTTATACCGCCCATGCCAATGCAATAGCGGCCTTACAGAAATATAATGCATCTGCCACAGGCGTAATGGCGGCCCAGAAAGCGTATGATTTTGCCACCAAACGCTTCAACCTCGGATTAATGAACACCATTGATTATATCACAACGCAAAGTAAATTGTATAATGCGCAGGTAAACAAGGTGCTTGCTCAATACGATTACATATTTAAAATGAAATTGCTGGAATTCTACCGGGATCAGAAAATATCACTGTAGCCGTTCCGGGAAATTAAATTGCTTTATGAAGAAGAAACAACTTTACTGGTTCATAGGCATACTTTGTTCACTCGTTATTTTGTTCCTGGTGCTTAAAGCGGCCGGGGTAATTGGTAAGGAAGAAGGACTTAAAGTTGCTGTAGACAATGCTTCTAATAGAAATATTATAGAAGTGGTTACCGCCAGCGGTAAAATTTATCCTGAAATAGAAGTAAAAGTAAGCTCCGACGTTTCCGGCGAAATCACAGACCTTCCCATCCTGGAAGGCGACTCCGTAAAAAAAGGGCAGGTACTGGCACGTATATACGCAGATATCTACGGATCGATGGTAGATAAAGCGGCGGCCTCCATGAGCCAGTCGCAGGCGCAGCTGGCCAACTCCGCTGCGGCGCTGAACTCCTTTAAGGCCCGTCTTGATCAAAACAAGGCTGCCTACAACAGGAACAAAGAACTCCTTGCCCAGAAAGTAATCTCCAAATCAGAGTTTGAAACAGCCGAAGCAACTTATCTCGCCTCCCTGGCAGATTATAACGCGGCTGTGCAACAGATCAACGGAAACAAGTTTGCCGTTGCCAGTGCGCAGGCCAACCTGAATGAAGCCAATAAAAACCTGGGTCGTACCACCATTTCCGCTCCCATGGGCGGTATCGTTTCCCTGCTGTCTGTAAAGAAAGGAGAACGCGTGGTGGGTACTGCACAAATGACCGGTACCGAAATGCTGCGTATCGCTGATATGAACACCATGGAAGTACAGGTAGACGTGGGCGAAAACGATATTCCAAAAGTAAAATACGGCGATACTGCCATTATTGAAGTGGATGCATATAACAGCCGGGAATTTAAAGGTATTGTAACACAAATTGCCAGCTCCAGCAAAGGCGCCGCCACAGCTACGGTAAGCACCGCATCCTCCGCAGAGCAGGTAACCAGCTACATTGTACATATCCGCATCCTGCAGGAAAGCTACCAGGATCTTCTTGATAAGAACAAGAAAACGTATCCCTTCCGCCCTGGTATGAGTGCCAGTGTGGATATTCAAACCAGGCATGTAAATAATGTACTGGCCATCCCAATTAACTCCGTAACTACCCGCGACGCCGATTCTACCAAAGGAAAGGACGACAAAAAGAAAGCGGCGCCGGTACAGGATAATACTACCCCCGGCTCTTCTGCCGATACCAAACCCGTGCTGAACGAGGTGGTATTTATACTGCAGAAAGATGGTACCGTTAAAATGGTACCCGTTAAAACCGGCGTACAGGACGACGCCTGGATCCAGATCACTTCCGGCCTGAAAGCCGGCGACCAGGTGATCAGCGCTCCTTATACCGCCATCTCCCGTACCCTCGAAAATGGCAAAAAAGTAAAAGTAGTACCAAAGGCCGAACTGTTTGAAGGGCAGGCAAAATAACGCAGTTACACAACTTTCATATAAAAAAAGAGGTCGTTTTTCAACAAAGAAAAACGACCTCTTTTTTGGTGTTTTCGCTGATCAGTTTTTTCTTTGAAAAATGTATAAAACATTGATATACAATACGAGTTTCCTCGAAGCGCGTCTAAGCAGCGCACCAAAACCCTGTGCAACAAACTGACTACCACCATCTTACCGATCAAGTCCACCTCACCTCCACCTCAGCTCCATGTTATCTCCACATCAAAGGCATGTTCAAAGTATCTCCAAAGCATGGTAAAAGCAACTGCAAAGCATCACGTACATCATCTTCCCCCACTTCTTTAATTACCCCATCTCCAAAAGAAAAAGAATAAAAATCGTGGTAATCAGCAAAATCAGCGTAATCAGCGGGAAAGACAACCTCCGCTTCAGCAAAAATGCTTTATTGCTTTTTAATTACATTGCATAAAAATTTGCATTGTGAGCAAGAGCATTGGAATTATAGGCAGTGGCAGCTGGGCTACTGCACTGGCTAAGATCCTGACAGATAACGGACATCATATACATTGGTGGATAAGGAATGAAGTCACCATACGTCATATGCAGCTGCGTCATCATAATAAACATTATCTCACCTCCGTATATTTCGATACCAGCCTGCTAAGCCTCAGTAGTGATGTAAAAGCAGTAGTGGCGGCCTGCGATGAGCTGGTGCTGGCTGTGCCCAGTGCTTTTCTGGAAGATGTGTTAGGCATGTTACCCGCCGATGCACTGATCAATAAAGAGGTCATTTCTGCGATTAAAGGGCTGGTACCAAGTACCAACGACCTGATAGGAGAATATCTTCTCAAACAATTCAATTTACCGGCAAGCCGGTATTTTACGATTACAGGCCCCTGCCATGCGGAAGAAGTAGCCAGCGAAAAGCTGTCTTACCTTACCTTCTCCGGCGCTCAGCTGGACACTACCCAGTCTATCGCCGATAAATTTACCGGCAGCTACCTGCAAACAATTGTAAACACCGATGTGATTGGCGTACAGCTGGCGGCGGTACTTAAAAATATTTACGCCATGGGCGCCGGTATTGCACACGGGCAGGAGTATGGAGATAACTTCCTCAGCGTATTTATTACCAACTGTTTCCGGGAAATGCAAAGTTTCCTCGAAAAATATGAAGAACAGAAAGCGGCGGTGGCCGGAACGGAGCCGGTAGTGCATAATTACAGCGCCAGCGCTTACCTGGGCGATCTGTTGGTTACCTGCTATTCACTGCATAGCCGTAACCGTACTTTTGGCAATATGATCGGGAAAGGGTACAGCGTAAAAGCGGCCCAGCTGGAACTGAATATGATCGCAGAAGGTTATTACGCCAGCAAATGTATGCATGAAATGAACAGGAATATAGGGGCATATATGCCGGTTGCCCAGGCTGTATATGCTATCTTATGGCAGCAGGTGCATCCTTCAGAGGCGTTCCTGTCCCTTGAAAAAGGGTTTATATAAAATGGCCGGCTGTTAGTCTTCCCGGGCTAACAGCCGTTTGCCAGTCGCTTAAAAATCATCGTAGTCCTCATAATTATCTTCCCCGATCTTCATAATTGCCCGCACATTCGGGAAATACTGCTTAATAAGACTGGCAATCCGGGTGAAAAGATACTCGCTTAACACCGGTCCCTCGTAATACTCAATCTCATTGGTCTCGTCCGAGATGATATATTCCGTGATATTACGGTCAATAATGGCTTGAAAGCGCCTTTGCCGTGGGAGTTTCCTCAAACTGATTTTGGTTGGAACACCATCTACATTAAATGTACATGCAATGTTTCGCATAACGGCGATTGGGTTTAAATGAGAAAATGGAATGGTTAAAATTTGCGCTTCACATGGTAGCTTGGGTGCTTACTTCAGCTAAAATAAGCTGAAATGGACAAAGAAACATTATTGATTACCAATTACGATAATAATGTTGCTATATGTATCCCGAATTACCACTATTTCGGGCAAATTGTAATACAATTATAAATAATTATGATTACATTGACTGTTAATCAAATGTAAATGGCCCGACTTTATTTTATTCACGCCTTCTACCTGTGGATACGGGACAATATGTGTAGAATTATTTCTACACTTTCTGATAGCCCAATCCCCTGAAACCTAATACAGCAGGCATTGGATTGATATTTGAAACATCCTATGTCCCGATCCGGAAAATTGAGGACTTGGTTACTTGTTAACTGCGTAGTATAAAATTTTTACCATGAAGATTAGAACCTTGCTTTTTGTTACTTCTTACCCGCCCCGGGAATGTGGAATTGCAACTTTTGCACAGGACCTGGTAAACGCAATGAATAAGAATTTTGCCGGTAATCTGAATATTGAGGTGGCAGCACTGGAAGAAGCAGGCAAACCTGCCAATATGAAAGAAATACCAGTTACTTATTCAGTGAACCCGTTTGATATTGACGAGTGCATTGATTTTGCACAGAAAATAAATGAGAACGACAAAAATAGACCTGGTTTGTTTTGAACACGAATTTGGCCTGTATGGTGGAGAATACGGTCATAACCTCCTGGCCATGCTTTCCTTACTGGATAAACCTTTCGTGGTACGTTTCCATACCGTGCTGCCTTATCCCGATCATAAATGCACTAAGGTAGTAAGCCTGATCAGCGCACTCGCCGCAAAAGTGATTGTAATGACACGCTCGTCTGCCACCTTACTGCAGCAGGTATATCATGTGCCGGCTGAAAAGATTGTGCATATACCACACGGTACACACGCGCATATCGTGGAAGATGTGGATGCGCTGAAGAAACAATACAATGTGGAAGGAAGGATGGTACTGAGCACATTTGGTTTGCTCAGCGAAAACAAAGGCATCGAAACAGGCATCAGGGCCATGAAGGATATTGTAAAACAATATCCCGGCGCCATTTACCTGGTGCTAGGGAAAACCCATCCCGTAGTATGCTCCCGTGAAGGAGAAAAATACCGCGAGTCACTGGAACAACTGGTACAGGAACTCGGCCTGGAAAACAATGTACGATTCGTAAATAATTATCTTTCCCTGAAAACATTACTCGATTATTTATCTCTTACAGATATTTACCTTTTTACGTCAAAAGATCCGCATCAGGCAGTAAGCGGAACTTTCGTTTACGCCATGAGCGCCGGTTGCGCGGTGATCTCCACATCATTTGTGCAGGCACGCGAAATGCTGGAAGATGGCGCCGGTTGCCTGGTAGATTTCAATAACCCGGAACAAATTGCTGCATGCGCGATACCGCTGCTCGGCAATCCGGAGCTACGTGCGCAGATGAGCCAGTCGGCCATTGAAAAAACACGCAACTCCATCTGGGAAAACGTGGCCATTGCACACATGAGCGTGATCAGCGAAGCACTGGCAGAAGACAAGATCCTGCCCAACCTGCCGCCGCCATACCTCGATCACATCGATCGTATGACCGACGAAATCGGTATGCTGCAGTTTTCCAAGCATGACATCCCGGACCCTGCTTTCGGATATACCCTGGACGACAACGCAAGGGCGCTTATTGCTACCTGCATGTACAGCAGCGAATTAAATTCCAGCAGCTTCGTCAACTCCCTGACCCGTAAGTACATCGACTTTATCGCTTACTGTCAGCAGCCTTCGGGGAAATTCCTTAATTATGTGGATATCGACCGTCAGTTTAATAAAATGAATGAGGAAGTAAACCTGGAAGACGCCAATGGGCGTGCTGTATGGGCGCTGGGGTATGCCCTTGCATCGCATCATCACCTGCCCTTTGATGCAGTGCAGGATGTATCAGCCATATTCAACAAATGCTTCAACTGGATGGAATCACTGAAATCACCCAGGGCGATGGCATTCACCATCAAAGGACTGTATTATTTCCTTTCTTATAAACCCGGTGGCAAGGCAGTGGAAATTTTGCAACATCTGGCTGCAAAATTGTATGATCATTACAAACAGGAAGCAGATGAAACCTGGCATTGGTACGAATCCTATCTCACCTACGGTAACGCCGTATTGCCTGAGGCAATGATGATGGCCTACCAGGTAAGCGGGATTGATGCTTACCGCAGAACCGCGGAAAACAGCCTGACCTTCCTTTGCAGCAAAACCTTTACAGACAGTCATATGAAGGTGATCAGCAATAAAACATGGTACCACAGGAATAACACCCAGCAACAGGAAGATGGTGGCGAACAATCTATAGAAGTAGCCTATACTATGCTGGCTTTAAATACGTTTTATAACACCACAAAAAATAAATCATATTTGGAAAAGATGCGTTTGGCATTCAGTTGGTATTTAGGGAATAATCACCTGAAACAACTTGTTTATAATCCATTAACTTACGGTTGCTACGACGGACTGGAGAAAAATAATATAAACCAGAATCAGGGCGCCGAGTCGACTGTATGTTACCTGATTGCCAGATTATTAATGGAACAATGGAATAAACATAAGTATGTTACACCGAAACAAAACAGCCTGGCACCAGTCAGACTTGGCTACAACTGAGAATAACATGAAGTATCCCAGCATATTGATTATAGATGATGAGCCTGATATATGCAGATTATTGCAACTTACGCTTGTACGTCATGGATATAATGTGAAGTATGTGCATGAACTGGAGGCAGGAATGAAGTCAATTTTCAAACATCAGCCTGATCTCCTTTTTCTGGACATCCACCTGCCCGACGGATCGGGCCTTGAGGCTTTGCCGGTGATCAAGGAACGTTGTCCCACGTTACCTGTAATCACCATCAGCGCCTATGACAATGCGATGGAAAAGCAAACAGCACTGAAAGCCGGAGCCGCCTTTTTCCTGGCTAAACCTTTCAGTCTCAAAAACGTTGATGAACTGATCGATAGTATCAAAATAAAAAGCTGATAAGGCCCTCTTGGTTATAATCAGTAATTTTAACCAGCTATTCTGTTGCCAATTACCACATATTAAAGAAGTATGAAAAATATTCTAATAATAGACGACGAAATTAATATCTGTACACTCCTGAGTAAATTTCTCGGGAAACATGGTTTTGATGTAGACACCACCATGACGGGTGGTGCTGCACTTAAAATGATGAAAGAAAAAACCTATGACCTTGTACTCTGTGATTACAGGCTGAAAGACACCGATGGTGCACAACTGCTGCAGGATATCCATCAGATCAATCCTTCAACCATTGTTATCATTATTACAGGTTACACAGATGTAAGAGTAGCTGTGGAAATGGTGAAAAATGGTGCATATGATTATCTTTCCAAACCGTTGTACCCGGATGAAATTCTCAACCTCGTACATAAGGCCTTCGCCCATAAAGAGGCGGAACAGGAAAGGCGCGCATCCAGACCAGTGGAGTCGGGCAGTGAACCCGAAGAAGTCCGGGAAACATTACTGTCCCGTAACCAGGACGACAAGAACAATAAATATGTATACGGTGAAAGCGAAGGTGCGAAGGAATTAATAAGACAAATCAAACTGGTGGCGCCCACCGATTACAGCGTCATCATTTTCGGGGAAACCGGTACCGGTAAGGAATCCGTGGCGCATCTTATTCACCATCACAGTAAAAGAAACCAGCAGCCGTTTGTTGCGCTGGATTGCGGTAGCCTCTCCAAAGAACTGGCCGCAAGTGAATTGTTCGGCCATGAAAAAGGCTCTTTTACCGGCGCTATCAATACCAAAATAGGCGCTTTTGAACAGGCACAGGGCGGCACCCTGTTCCTGGATGAAATCTCCAATTTATCGTACGATATACAGGTGGCCCTGTTACGCGTGTTACAGGAAAAGGTAATTCGCCGGGTGGGAAGCCTGAAAGAAATACCGATCGATGTACGTATCATTGTAGCCTCCAACGAAAAGCTCTCTGAATCCGTGCAGCGCGGTAAGTTCAGGGAAGACCTGTTCCATCGCCTCAATGAGTTCACCATTTATATTCCGCCTTTGAGGGAACGCCGCGAAGATCTGCCACTGTTCACTACCGCCTTTGTAGACCAGGTGGAAAGGGAACTGGATAAGTCATGCGGTAAAATTTCTTCTGAAGTATGGGACTGCTTCCAGCAATACAACTGGCCCGGTAATATCCGCGAACTGAAAAATGTGATCAGGAGAGCCTGTTTGCTTACACCTGAAACGGAAGATATTACCATGATTGCATTGCCGCTGGAAATGAAAGAATCTTTTAACCAGATCCCGGAAGAAGTACATGTTTCCGGTGAACTGGCGCTTCTTTCCAACGACAATGACCTTAAAACAGTAGCCCTCCAGGCAGAATACAATAAGATTATAAATGTGCTGAAAGAAGTGAAGTATAATAAAACAAAAGCAGCGCAGGTGTTGAATATCGACCGTAAAACCCTGTATAACAAATTACGGTTGCTGAATATAAATTATTGATCAAATAAATGTTTATTCCCCGGGAAACAGCCGTCTCCCGGGGAATAAATTATCCGATAGCGGGTATTGCAATCGTAAATACCGCTCCCTTTCCAGGCTCACTATCTACATGTATAGTTCCTTTGTGATTTAGTAAAATGTTCTGCGTGCTGGTTAAGCCAAGACCAGTGCCTTTCGACTTACTGGTATAGAAAGGATCAAACAAACGCGCCAGCTTGTCTTCCGGTATGCCAGCGCCATTGTCGCGGATCATCAGCTTTGCCTTATCCTGGTTAAGCATAGTGGTGATGGTGAGTACACCTTTCCCCGGCACCATCGCCTCAATGGCGTTGATAACAATGTTCAGTAAGGCAATCACAACTTTTTCTTCATCGGCATTAATGATCACATCCGGTGATACCAGGTTTTTTTCCACACGGATTTCATTCAGTTGTAACCGGTCGCCGGATAGCAGCAGCGCTTTCTCTATCAGGTTGTTGATCCCCACCGGTTCCATATGCAGTTCAATCATACGGGTGCTGTGCAGCAGTTCTGTAATCAGCTGGTTGATACGTGTGCAGTTGCGCTCAATGATATCTGTATACATCAGTGTATCATCGTTTGCCACCACCGCTTCTTCTTCTTTGAACTGGCTTACGGCCAGCAGTATATTGGTGAGCGGGTTTCTTACTTCATGTGCTATCACCCTGGCAATACGCCCGGTGATTACAAATTTTTCCTGGTGTTGTTTCTCCTGTTCTTCTCTCTTTTTCTCAGTAATATCCTGGATCACACAAAGGAATATCTGTGCCGCTTCGTCCAGCATTACGGCATTGATCAGCACCACCAGTTTTTTGTTGTCGGCAGTTTTGAAATCATATTCCTGTAAATTGGCAATGCCGCTGTTGCAGATGTTATTCAGAAAATTTTCACTCTGATCTTTGGAGATAAAGAGATCCCGCAGGTGCAGTTTTAGTATTTCTTCCCGGTTGTATTGAAGCGTTCTTAATGCTGCGGGATTGGCGTCGATAATATTCCGGTCGCAATCGGCCAGCACAATCAGGTCATGTGCCTTTTCGAAAATGCCATAGTATTTTTTCTCACTTTCCTCAATAGACCGGCGATGGTTGAATTCATCGAGCGCGTACCGGATGGACCTTTCCAGGAGGTCGGCGGTCATTTCTCCTTTCACCAGGTAATCGTAGGCGCCGGCCTGCATTGCTTCCCGGTCGATGTTATAATCGCCTTTACCCGTAAGCATAATTACCGGCGGCTGATGATGCATCTGATGCAGCCTTCGAAGGATATCAATACCCGTATTGGGCCCCAGCCGGTAATCTACCAGGAATACGTCGTGCGTATTGTCTTCTATGGCAGCCAGTCCCTTCTGATAGGTAGAAGCCCATTCAAGCACATATTGGCCGGGTGAAATATCATGCAGTAATTCTGTTACGAGAAAGAAATCGTCTTCATCATCGTCTATCATTAAAATGTGTATCGGGCGCTCGCTCATCGCAATAGATTAGGAGTTTTGCAATTTGTGACAAAATTCACAGCAATAAAGGTGCTAACCTTTATTGCTCCGCAGGTTCATCATTCCGGTTTCTCTGTTGCAGGGGCAGGATAATAACAAAAGACGCGCCTTTCCCCGGGTCTCCGTGGGCTTGTATGAAGCCATTGTGGCTGTCTACAATTTTTTTGCAGATGGCCAGTCCGATTCCTGTGCCGGAATACTCGCTGATGCCATGTAGCCGTTGGAAAATGAGAAAAATCCGGTCGGCATAAGCCTGCTCAAATCCAATACCATTGTCGTCCAGGCTGATACGGCAGTAAGAATCGTTCCACCGGCTTTCTTTTACGATGCCCAATTCCTTCCCGGTTACCACCTCGTGATGGATATTGATTTCGAGGCGCCTGTCCGGGCTGGCAAACTTAATGGAATTGGCCAGCAGGTTCTGGAACAGCTGGTGAAAAGAAGTGTCGCTGCCTTCTATTACCGGCAGCTGGTCATATTTGATCTGCACGTTCTTCTCTTCAAGAGTAACCTCCAGGTCGCTGATCACTTCCTGCAGCAGTTTGGTCATATCCACTGGAGTGATGCTTTCCGGGGTAATGCGGCCAGCCCTGGAAAAGATGAGCAGATCATTGATCAGTACCCGCATCCGGGAAACGGCCGACACCATACGGTCTATCAGTTGTGTGGCATCCGGCGGCAGCTGGTCTTTATATTTCATCTGCAGCCTGTCACTGAAGGTCGATATCTTGCGTAACGGCTCCTGGAGGTCATGCGAGGCTACATAGGCAAACTGCTCCAGCTCCTGGTTGGTTTTATTCAGGAGGGAGATATTTTGTTGCAGATCACGCTGATAGGATTTCATCCGGCTTTCAATATGCAGCTGCAATTTGAATTCCCTGGTGAGGGTGATATAAGAATAGATGCCTATCAGGATGGCTACCAGCGAGGAAATAAGGATCATGGGCACCCACATCACCGCAAAGAAATGAAACAGTTCCGATTTCTCCTGTACCAGGCTTTCTTCAATCCGGATCATATCGCGCACCTTATTATCGATGAGATCCATGGACTTTTCGCCTTCCTTAACATTGGAAAGCTGTTTCGGCTGGGTGGAATTTTCTCCGCCAAGTTGCAGTTGCTGGTATTTGATGGCCAGCAGCCTACGGAGGGTATCCAGGTGTCTTTGCTGAACCGGGTTATCGTTGGTTATTTGCCGGAGCAGGAGATATTCCCGCTCAATCCTGTTGCTGCGTTCCTGCATACTGGGATCCAGGAAGGCGCTGTCTTTTGTAAGGGCATATCCCCTGATGGCGGCTTCCGCCTCCTTGAGTTGCCGGGTAATTACCTCCAGCCGTTTGGAAACTTCAATGGCGTGATTAAGCCTGCCGGCATTGTCCAGCAGGTTCTTTGCCACCAGGTACGAAAATACCGAGGCCGCCACGATAACGGTAAATGCAATGAAAAACCCGAGTCGGATTTTCTTGTGTACTGAAAAATGCATCTGTATGTATGAGATCTTGAGAAAGCATTTCAAGTTACTATTTCTGCCTGAATTTCGCTACTAAAAAATATCCTTTTTCCGTGAAGGTCTTTCTGAGCAACATATTCCACAGAATGCCGGTAAATTCTACAAGCAATGTAAGCACACCTGCCTCAATGTTACCGCAGAGACGCGGATGCCTTTAAACGCCGTTCTGTAGCGGGTTTTAGGAAGTTGCTTCCGCAATGAAAATAGCCTGTTCAGTTAGTGGAATGAACTTTGGATAACTAACAATAGTTCTTCATCAATAAAATTGTGAGTTATGAATAATCCGGATAGAAATAAACAGCCGATCCCTGATCCAACTCCAGATAAACAACAGCCGGGAAAAGAAAACCCGACACCGGTTCAACCGCCGCCAGACAAGCCGGAAATTGAACCCATCCCACAGGAAATACCGGACAGGGATACACCTCATACCCCAGCTAATCCGCAGGCTATAGAGGAAAAAGAAGAAGCTTTTAGAAGACAATCACCTGATAAACATTAACTATTCTTTCATCTAAAAAAAAATCTGTTACAATGCCTACCACTAAATCCGCCGGCAACGGCACCGCAAGAAAAGCAGGCAGTGAAAAAATGCCGGAATCCAAATTCCATGAACTGTTTATGGATGAACTGAAAGACATCTATTGGGCAGAAAAAAACCTGGTAAAAGCACTGCCCAAAATGCAGAAAGCTGCTACCTCGGAAGAATTGAGCGAATGTATCGGCAACCATTTGGAAGAAACCAAAGAACATGTAGCCCGCCTGGAACAGGTATTTGAATTACTTGGTAAAAAACCACAGGCAAAAAAATGTGAGGCCATGGAAGGCCTGATAGCTGAAGGACAGGAAGTGGTAGCAGATACCGATGCCGATACTGCCGTAAGAGACGCCGGTATTATCATTGCCTCGCAGAAAATTGAACACTACGAAATTTCTGCCTATGGCAGCTTACGTACGCTGGCCAATGTAATGGGGCACTCACAGGTAGCTAAATTACTGGAGCAAACTTTAAAAGAAGAAAAGAACGCTGACAGCCTGCTCACAGAAGTAGCTGAATCTACTGTAAACGAGGAAGCTGCGGCAGAATAGGTTAACGATAACCTGTATAATTGTTAAATGAAAACTGCGGAAGTCCCTGTTTACGCAGGGACTTTTTTTAACCTGATACTATGCAAAAATCCAATCCCAAAAAACCAGTGAGGCCCGCCCGGAAACAATCCGTACAACCCGGACTGGAAGAGGTCATGAGCCCCGCACCGGTGTTCGAAAAAGACCACGTGAAAAAAGGCAAACTGTACAATAAGGTGGCCCTTATCACCGGCGGCGACAGCGGCATTGGCCGGGCAGTAGCCGTAGCTTTTGCCAAAGAAGGCGCAGATGTAGCCATTGCCTATTTTAACGAACATACAGACGCTGAAACCACCTGCGAACACATTACTCTCGCAGGCCGCGAATGCATGCTCATTGCCGGCGATATCAGCAATGAAAAGCATTGCAACGATATTATTAAGAAAGTGATAAAGAAGTTTAAGAAGATAGATATCCTGGTAAACAACGCGGCTGTACAATACCCGCAGAAAAGTATCGAAGATATCAGTGCCGCCCAGCTGCATAAAACTTTTGAAACTAACATTTATCCGCACTTTTATCTTACAAAAGCAGCGCTGCCGTATATTCCCAAAGGCGGAAGTATCATTTGTACCACCTCCGTAACGGCTTACCGCGGCAGCAGCCATCTTATCGATTACAGTTCCACCAAAGGAGCCATCGTTTCTTTTGTAAGGTCTTTATCCGCTTCCCTGTCTGAAAAAGGCATCCGGGTAAACGGCGTGGCGCCCGGCCCCATCTGGACCCCGCTCATTCCCGCCACTTTTACCCCGGAGGAAGTGGCAAAGTTTGGGACAGACGTACCCCTGAAACGCGCCGGCCAACCCGTGGAAGTAGCCCCCTGCTACGTATTCCTGGCCAGCGATGACGCCAGTTACCTCACCGGTCAGATCCTGCATCCCAATGGAGGGGAGATCGTAAATGGTTAGCATAGATCTGATAACAGACCCCGTGGCCGTAGCCAGATCAGTGAAGCTCCGGTACGTGAAAGCAGACGCACCAGGGTATACACGTGTTCGTAAAGGGACAGACTTCGTCTACCTCGACCCCAACGGCAAAACAGTGAAAGATCCCGAAGTGCTGGACCGCATCCGGAAACTGGTGCTGCCGCCCGCCTGGGAAAATGTATGGATCTGTACCTGGGCCAATGGCCACCTGCAGGCCACCGGCACGGATGTAAAAGGACGTAAACAGTACCGGTATCATCTCGACTGGGCCAAAGCCCGTAATGAAACCAAATACTATCGCCTCCTCCAATTTGGTGAAAAGTTGCCGGGGATACGGAAACGTATACACGAAGATTTGAAACGGCCCTCGCTGGATAAAGACAAAGTCATTGCAATTGCTTTATCTGTGATGGAGGAAACGCTTATCCGGGTGGGCAACGCCTCCTATGAAAGGTTATATGGCTCGCATGGTCTTACCACCCTGCGGGATAAGCATGTCAGGATCAATGGCAACACCGCTTTTTTCCGGTTCCGCGGAAAAAAAGGAGTGGAGCATAAAATAGAACTCCATGACGCCGCGCTCGCAAAATTGCTGAAAAAAGTGCAGGATATTCCCGGCCAGGTATTGTTTCAGTATTACGATGAAAACGGTGAGCATAAAGCCCTCGATTCAGGGGAGGTAAATGAGTATATAAAACAGTGCTGCGCCGACAATGAATTTACCTGTAAAGACTTCCGTACCTGGGCAGGTACCGTAAACGCATTAAATTTGCTGGCAGACCTTACACCCTTTGAATCCATTACAGAATGCCGCCGGAACATTGTAGCGATAATAGACGGTGTGGCGGGCAAATTGGGGAATACCCGCGCCGTGTGCAAAAAGTATTACATTCATCCGCAGGTTCTTAACAGCTACGAAACCGGGGAACTGGAACCCTGGCTGCAACAGCTGCGGGCTAAACGCAATAAACCCGCCAGTGGCGGGTTACATGCGGATGAAAAGTTACTCATGCAATTTCTGAAGGAAGCCGGCAGCAGGTAAAGGCGCCTGCATAGCGGGCTACCCAAATATCAGCTGATCTTCTCTGTCTTCTACTTTGATCTTCTGGATAAATTCGTCAAAACCTGCCTCTTCGTGTGAACTGTAAGCGCCATACGCATCCAGTATATAGCCCTTATTGCCTTCCTGGTCTTCCATTACATATAAAATCGAGGAATCTGAAGGATCTGACTCTCCCTCAAAACGATAGGTTTTAATGATAGTCAGGTCTTCCGGGTTATAGATTTTCTGCTCATCCGTATTCTGCAACCTGCCATGATCACTCATCTTTAACTCGTGATCAAATCCTTTTTCATGCAGCTTCTCCAATACCCTTGATAAAGTTGTCATTTCGCCTGGCTTTTCCATAAATAAAGGTTTTAGTTAAACTTAAAAAACCAAAAGTTATGCCGCGATGTTTTAAGATCATGGTACCATTTGTGTTAACTTTTATTTAATACCAAAACTATCAAATTTATGCGAGCTATATGGTCAGGATCCATAGGATTCGGGTTGGTAAACATCCCGGTAAAACTATTCAGCGCTACCCAGGACAGCCGCCTGGACCTGGACATGCTGGACAGCAAAAACGGGGCGCACATCAAATACCAGCGCATCAATGAAAATACAGGCAAGGAAGTGCCCTGGGAGCAGATCGTAAAGGGCTATCTGTATAAAGATGAGTATGTTATCCTGGAAGATGAAGATTTTGAAGCAGCCAGTCCTAAGAAAAGTAAAATCATCGAAATAGAGTCTTTTGTGGAAGAAACAGAGATCGACGACATCTATTTTGAAAATCCTTATTTCATTGAACCCGCCAAAGGAGGCGAAAAAGCATACGCCCTGCTGCAGCAAACCCTCGAGAAAACGGGTAAAGCAGGCATCAGCCGGTTTGTACTGCGCAGCCAGGAACACCTGGCGGTGATCCGGCCACGGGAAAATTACCTGCTGTTGCAACAACTCCGCTTTGCGGAAAGAAATCCGTTCCGCTGAGGACCTTACCCTGCCAACGCATGTAAAACTGGCTAAGAAAGAGCTGGATATGGCCATAGAACTGGTAAAACAATACACCACCGAATTTGATATCAGCCAGTATAAAGATGAATACAAGGCGGAACTCCTGAAAATTATAAAGGCCAAAGCCGGTGGTAAAAAGCCGGTGGTGAAGAAAATGCGCGTGGTGCACACCAAGAGCGATAACCTGTTCGATCAGCTAAAAGCCAGCCTCGGAGGTAAACCGGCCACCAAAAAACGCGCATCATGAGTTTGTCGGAATATAAAAAGAAACGAAACTTCACGGAAACTACTGAACCTGCTACAGGTAAGCCGGTGGCAGGGAAACACATTTTCGTGGTACAGCGGCATCATGCTTCCCGGCTGCACTATGATTTCAGGCTGGAAGTGGATGGCGTGCTAAAAAGCTGGGCAATACCAAAAGGACCATCCATGAATCCGGCAGATAAACGGCTGGCAATGGAAGTGGAAGATCATCCCTACGATTACAAGGATTTTGAAGGCACCATTCCCGCAGGGAATTACGGTGCAGGTACCGTGTACATCTGGGACAAAGGCACCTTTGAGCTGATGAATCCCGATGGGAAAAGTTTTGATAAAGAAGCCCTCCGGGAGCTGAAATCCGGCGATCTGAAAATTGTAATGAAGGGAAAGAAGCTAAAAGGAGAATTTGCACTGGTAAAGATGAAAGGCCGCGAAGAAAATGCCTGGCTGCTGATCAAACACAAAGATAAATACGCCGTTGATGAATATAACAGCGAAGACTATACGCCGGAAAGAATAAAAGCACAGGGTGAAAAAAACAAAGCTGCCACGAAGGTGGCAAAAAAAAAATCAGCAGTAGCCGGCGTTGAAGTGAAAAATAAAACACCCCGCGCCGCCCGGAAAATAAAAAAAGTATATAAACCAATGCTGACAACCCTTGTCAGTGAACCGTTTGATGGCAACGACTGGCTCTTTGAAACCAAGTGGGATGGCTACCGGGCCATTGCCAGTGTGGAAAACCATCAGGCAAATTTGTACTCCCGCAATGAGAAGTCCTTTAATGAAGACTATCCCGCGGTAGTGGCTGCCGTGGAGAAAATTTCGCATAATGTGGTGCTGGACGGAGAAATTATTGTACTGGATAATAAGGGCAAATCCCATTTTCAAACGCTGCAAAACTACAGGACTACAGGTAAGGGAAAACTGGCATATGTGGTATTCGACCTGCTTCATCTGGATGGGAACGACTTGCAGCACCTGAGCCTGCTGGAACGGAAAAGCCTGCTGAAAGATGTGATAACGGAGTTAAATGATAAAACCATCCGTTTTTCCCCGCACGTGCTTAAAAAAGGAATAAACTTTTTTGAGAAAGCCCGTACACGAGAGTGGGAGGGCATCATCGCGAAAAAAGCAGACAGTGTGTATGAAGAGGGCAGAAGAGGAATGGCATGGCTGAAAATAAAAATTGTGAACGAGCAGGAAGCCTTGATCTGCGGCTATACCGCGCCCCGCGGCAGCCGGAAACAAATAGGCGCCCTGGTGCTGGGAATGTATGAAAACAAAAAACTAAAATATATCGGGCACTGTGGAGGTGGATTAAATGAAGCCACTATCGCGCAGCTATACACGCAGCTGCAGCCGTTAATCACTAAAACGTCACCCTTCTCCGAAAAGGTGGGTACCAATATGCCCGTTACCTGGGTAAAGCCGGAACTGGTGTGTGAAGTAAAATTCCAGGAATGGACCGGCGACGGACATCTGCGGCAACCGGTTTTCCTCGGCCTGCGGGAAGACAAGCCGGCAAAAGAAGTACATCCTGAAACAGCAAAAAAGATAAATATGGCTACTACTATTGAAAAAGAACGCACCCTCACGCTCAACAGCAAGAAAGTATCCCTCACCAATCAAACAAAATTATACTGGCCGGATGAGCAGATCTCAAAGGGACAACTGATCGATTACTACCTGTCGGTGGCAAAATATATTCTGCCGCACCTGAAAGACAGGCCCCTGTCGCTGCATCGTTTTCCCAACGGCATCAAGGGACCTTCTTTTTACCAGAAAGATCTCGACCTGGGGCAGGCCCCGGCATGGATAAAGAGCGTGCCGCTGCGGGCAGATTCCACCGGAAAAGATGTAGATTACCTGGTGTGTAACAACGAAGCTACGCTGGCCTATATGGTTAACCTCGGGTGTATAGAAATAAATCCCTGGCTGTCGAGGCTGCTTAGCCTCGACAAACCGGATTTTATGATACTGGACCTTGATCCGGAAGATATTGACTTTAAATATGTAGTGGAAACGGCCTTGCATATCAAAAACATGCTGGACAGTTTCAATATCACTTCTTTCTGTAAAACCTCCGGTTCTACCGGTTTACATATTTATGTGCCCACATCGGCCAGGCATCCTTATGAAGCTACCCGGCTGTTTGCGGAATATATTGCACGGCATGTTAATGAGGAGTTGCCGAAAAGCACCAGTGTGGTTCGCGCCAAATCTGCCCGGAATAAAAAAGTGTATATCGATTTTTTGCAGAACAGCAAGGGACAAACTGTAGCGTCTCCTTATTCTGCCCGTCCCAAACCCGGTGCTACCGTGTCTATGCCGCTCCTGTGGGAAGAGGTAAATGAAAAGCTCCGTATCAGCGATTTTAACATCCACAACTCACTGGAACGTATAAACGAAGTTGGCGACTTGTGGCACGATATTAAAAGTGTTAAAAATGACCTGCGTAAAGTGATCCGTGAAATAGAAAGCAATGCGCACGCCTGATCATTTTGTTCATTTAAAACTGATGTCATGGAAAAGCCTTTATCTTCAAAATCATTACCGGCATATGGTTTCATTCTTGGAGCAATATGCATCGTTTTTACCCTGATTTTTTATGTAACAAAGTTATACGGTAATTTATGGATGGGATATTTTGGTAACCTTATCATGTTCCTCGGTGTGCTGATTTCCATTATCCATTACAACAGGGTGCATAAGGATAAAACATCTGCCACGTCGGCCTTTACGATGGGGTGGCGTACTACGCTTATTGCCACCATTATATATGCTGTTTTTTTGCTCATATTTCACCTGGTGGTGGGTGGTAATCCTTCGCACACGCTGGTGGAAGAAGATACGGTGAAAGGAAATTTCTGGATCTATTTCCTGGGAAATGTATTGTTTGTAAATCTTTTTGTGGGTGTGGTAGCCGCCTTACTCGGCGGGCTGGTGTTTAAGGCAAACCAGAAAACAGATAAATCACGGAAGCCATAGGAACTATTATCTTTGCATGGCTATGTTTAAAGGCCATATTTTAATAATCGATGATGAGGACCAGCTCCGCAAGCTTTTAAGCCGCCTGCTGGCCCTAGAAGGATATACACTTCATGAGGCGGGCAATATAAGGTCCGCCTTAAAAATCCTGGAGAAAGAGGAAGTACAGGTGATCCTGTCTGATGTAAAGCTGCCGGATGGCAACGGGGTGGAACTGGTACAGCAGATACGCGCCAGGTACCCCGAAATTGAAACCATTGTACTTACGGCATATGGCAACATCGCCGATGGGGTACAGGCCATTAAAAACGGCGCTTTCGATTATATCACCAAAGGAGACGATAACAACCGGATCCTCCCGCTGGTGAGCAAAGCAATGGATAAAGCGCACCTGCAATTCCGCATCCGCGACCTGGAAAAGAAAATCGGAGGTAAATATAATTTCGGCAGCATCCTGGGGGAGTCCCCTGAAATACACGCCGCTATTGCTTTAGCGGAAAAAGTAGCGCCATCGGATATGACGGTACTTCTGCTGGGTGAAACCGGCGCCGGTAAGGAAGTATTTGCACAGGCCATACACCAGGGAAGCCAAAGGAAGCAACAACCCTTTGTAGCCGTTAACTGCAGCGCCTTTGGTAAAGAAATCCTCGAAAGCGAATTATTCGGGCATGTAGCCGGCGCCTTTACCGGCGCAGTAAAAGACAAAAAAGGCTTTTTTGAAGAAGCCCGCGGGGGCACCATTTTCCTGGATGAAATAGGGGAGATGGCCATAGAACTGCAGGCTAAAATGCTCCGCGTACTGGAAACACAGGAGTTTTATAAAGTAGGGGAAACAAAACCCACTAAAACGGATGTGCGGATCATCGCCGCTACCAACCGGCAGCTGGAGCAGGAAATCGCTGCCGGGCATTTCCGTTCCGATCTCTACTACCGGTTGTCTGCTTTCCAGATATCCCTGCCCTCACTGAACGAGCGGCGGAAAGATATACCCCTGCTGGCTACCTGGTTTCTTCAGCAGATAGCGCCAAAGATGAATAAACGTATCACCGGGATGACGCCCGCCTTCCTGCACGCGCTGCAACAACACAGCTGGAAGGGAAATATCCGCGAACTGCGTAATGTAATTGAGAGAGCGGCCATCCTAACGGATACGGATATCCTGGATACGCCCGTGCTGCCGTTCGATTTCCAGCAGGGGAACGCGGAAGATGCATCTTCCCTTAAACTGGCAGATATGGAAAAAGCACATATTATCCGTGTGCTGGCCCACGCCAAAGGCAATAAAACCAGGGCGGCAGAACTGATGGGCATCGGTTTAACCACCCTTTACAACAAAATTAAGGAATACAATATCAGCGCATCATAACAGCCAGCCTAATAACAGGCACGCCAGTACGATAAAGGGCGAGGGCACCTTGGTAAGGCACAGCAGTGCCAGCGTACTGGCCATGATCAGCAGGTTGTACCAGTTGACCGGGATTACAAAGAAGAGAATAAAAGTGGCTGCCCACATAATGCCTACTACCACCGCATTGATCCCCTCCAGGGCACGGTATATCACCACGTATCTTTTCAGGTTGTTCCAGATCGGGAAGAAAAACAATACCAGCAACAGGCTGGGCAGGAAGATAGCGATAGGCGCTATAATACATCCCAGGAACTGGTATCCCATACCCAGGTTACGCATGGCCATACCGCCAACATAGGCGGAAATGGAAAAGGTAGGACCAGGGAGCGCCCGCATAATACCGGCGCCGGTAAGCAGTTCCTCCGCAGAAAGGTATTGCGATTTTGCGCGCGTTACATACTGTTCCAGCATCATGGCAATCAGGATATCGCCACCGCCAAATACGAGGCTGCCGAAACGGTAAAAGTTTTCAAAGAGGTTAAAAGGACGCCGCGTTATCCATTCATGGGTACGCGCCAGCTCAGACAGGACCCCGGCGAGTATAAACAGCGACACAAATAACCAGATATTGCCCCACTGTATTTTACGTGGTTTTTCTGCCACCCCGGGAATACGCTTGTTACTGAAGTTGGAAACTATACCGCCCAGTATAATCAGTGCAGGAAAGGTCCATGGCGATTTCAGGAAGAAAGCGGTGAACATGGATACCACCATGATGGCAAATGTTGCCATACTGTTAATACTGATCCGGAAAGCACGGATGCCGCCATAAGCAAGGAAGCCTACCGCCATCGGCTGTACGTACTTAAAGATATCAGTATGAAGGGCATTTTTGCCGAAATATTGTAACAGGAAACTCAGGGAGCCCATGATCAAACAGGCCGGAGAAATCCATATCAGCAGGGTAATAATAGCCAGTATCGCGCCACCGCGCTTATAGCCGATTAAGGTAAGGGTTTGGGAAGAAGAAGCACCGGGAAGCAGCTGGCAGAAAGCATTGTATTCCATTAGCTCCTGTTCCGTTACATCCTTCCGTTGCTGTACAAATGTTTTCATCATCATGGCCAGATGACCCTGCGGGCCTCCGTAGGCAGTGATGCTATGTAATAGCACAGCTTTAAGAAAAGGTATATGACGTAGAAGCACAGTTTATTTTAGTGTATGCCGATTGGACAGGTTATAAGGTAATCAAATATCCGGACAAAATACAACGGTGCTGCTAATATCGGAAATCCCCAAAACAATAAAGGCACAATACTTGTAATATCGGTGACTATTATAACGAATATGGCCTTTTGTCCGTTGTATCAGTTTGTCAGACAGGTTAATCACCCACCGGCATGAAAAATGTTCGGATCTAAAGAATAACCATATCAGGAAGAACCGTTAAAGAAGAAACTTGCTTATACGCAGGATATTTATAAAGTCCCGGTAAACAATTTTACCGGGACTTTGCTATGTAATAGCTTTATTTTTTCAAACCTATTTCGCGTAAGCGTTCATCCAGGTACTCGCCGGCGGTGATGGGCTCATATGCCAGCGGGTGCTCTGCAGTAACGCAGCTTTCCAGGCTGTCCAGTTTCATATTGGATTTAGGATGCAGGAAGAAGGGAATCGAATAGCGGGAAGTATTCCACATTTCGCGGGGAGGATTTACCACCCGGTGTGTGGTTGATTTCAAACGGTTATTCGTTAACCGCTGCAGCATATCTCCCACATTTACTACAATCTGTTCCGGCAGCGAGGTAACCGGTACCCAGTTATCTTGTTTATCCAGGATCTGCAAGCCATCGGCAGAAGCGCCCACCAGTAAAGTGATGAGATTGATATCCTCATGTTGCTCCGCACGGATAGCCGATTTCGGCTCCTGCGTAATAGGAGGATAATGGATGGCTCTCAGGATAGAATTACCGTTATGGATTTTATCATCAAAATAGTTTTCCTCCAGTCCCAGGAACAGGGCGATAGCCTGTAACAGGTACCTGCCGGATTTCTCAAATCCCCGGTATGCTTTAAAGAAGGTAGGCGTAAACTCCGGCACTTCCGCCACCTGTACGTTGGCAGGGTATTCGGAGCTGATAGGATCGTTGTCCTCTACCGTTTGCCCAAACTGGAAAAATTCCTTCAGGTCCGGCGCGTCATAACCTTTGGCGTGTTCCTTACCAAAGGAGGTATAACCGCGTTGCCCGGCGAGCTCCGGAATTTCATACTGATGTTTGGTGTCAGCGGGGAGCTGGAAGAATTGTTGTACGTATTTGTAGAGGTCTGCAATCAGATCGTCAGGAATCCCATGATTCTTTACCGCTACAAAACCAACTTCTTCATAAGCCTTACCTAACTGCTGCACAAAGGCTGCTTTTCGCCCTGCATCTCCGGAAGTGAAGTCTGCAAGGTCCACTGAGGGGATAGAGTGGGTAGTTGCCATATTTTGAATTGTTGTTTTGGAGCGATAAAGGTAGGGAAAAATAGCTCATTTGAAGTAGCCGGCCTCTTTATCGTTAATATCCACCACGGCGTAGCGGTCTACTTTATTGATGAGCATTTCATCCATCATATCCACCACATTTTTATAGTTCGACGCCTGGTGTGCTTTGATCAGTACCATCAGTTCGTTTTTATGGAAAGCTTCATACACGGCAGCCTTCTTTGCCATGATCACCTCCCGGATACCATTGTGATTGGCATAGCTGCTATAGTGTACCTGTGGCGGCATAGCGGGATCGTCGCCAATACCTTCATACCAGGCAATACGGTTGTCCGGACCAAGGATTACAGTCGGCGCTTTTTTTGCCGGCAACGACATCGGATCCCCATCGTCTTTTGGCATAATCAAATCCATTGTTTTGGGTTTGGCCATGGTGGTGGTGAGCATAAAAAAGGTGATCAGCAGGAAGCCCAGATCTACCATAGGTATCATATCTACACGTGTGGATTTTTTATTGCTGCGGGTTCCCCTTTTACCCTGTTGCGGAGCAGTGTTCATTTCAGCCATATATAACGGTTTAGGTTAAACGAAATTGGTTGAAAGCGCTTTCATTGTTATAGATGCGGCGGCGGCGGGTTTCCATAAATACGGGGCGCCTTCGGCGCTTTTAAATTGTCTTGGCTCAGGATTACGCTGATTATGTTGATTACACTGATTTTCCAACCATTTGTTGTAAGGTATTTCGGGGAGATAAGATCGGGTTTTGTCTTTCTCGCTGATTATACTGATTACTTTGATTTTACTTTTTGATTTTTTTAAGATGATTAATAAGATGAGAAAAATGAAGAAGGGAGACAAAAGCAGAACGCTTCTATCTCCCTTAATCATCTATAAAATCCTTTAAAAAATCAAAAAGTAAAATCAAAGTAATCAGTATAATCAGCGTAATCAGCGAGAAAGACAAAATCCGCTAGAACTCCGCACTCTTCGGGGTCCGCGGAAAGGCGATTACATCGCGGATGTTCGTCATGCCGGTAACAAACAGCATCAGGCGTTCGAAGCCTAAGCCAAAGCCTGCGTGTGGTGCGGTACCAAAACGGCGGGTATCCAGGTACCAGCTTAGTTCTTCTACTGGTACGTGCATTTCTTCCATACGTTTTACCAGTTTGTCGTAGTTCTCTTCACGCTGTGAACCGCCTACCATTTCACCGATGCCGGGGAACAGGATATCCATTGCCCGTACGGTTTTATTGTCGTCGTTGAGCTTCATGTAGAAAGACTTGATCTCTTTAGGATAATCGGTTAAGATCACCGGTTTCTTAAAGTGTTTTTCTACCAGGTAGCGTTCGTGCTCGCTCTGCAGGTCGGCGCCCCAGTCCTCGATCAGGTACTGGAACTTCTTGTTCCTGTTATGCTTGCTGTTTTTCAGGATGTCGATGGCTTCTGTGTAGGTAATACGTACAAACTCGTTATGCAGTACAAATTCGAGCTTTTCAATCAGGCCCATCTCACTGCGTTCCTGCTGTGGTTTTTGTTTATCTTCTTCGGTGAGGCGGTTAGCCAGGAAGTCGAGGTCATCACGATTGTTATCAAGTACATATCCGATAACAGACTTGATAAATGCTTCCGCCAGGTCCATATTATCTTCCAGCTCATAGAAGGCCATTTCCGGTTCAATCATCCAGAACTCCGCCAGGTGGCGGGCTGTGTTGGAATTTTCAGCACGGAAAGTTGGGCCAAAGGTGTAGATATCACCAAATGCCATAGCACCCAGTTCGCCTTCCAGTTGCCCGGAAACCGTGAGGTTGGTGGATTTACCGAAGAAATCTTCTTTGTAATCAATATCGCCGTTTTCGGTCAGGGGCGGGTTTTTCATGTCCAGCGTGGTTACACGGAACATTTCACCGGCGCCTTCTGCGTCGGAAGCGGTGATAATAGGCGTGTGCAGGTATACGAATCCGCGATCGTTAAAGAAGCGGTGTACTGCAAATGCCAGTGCATGACGTACCCGGAAGATGGCGCCGAAGGTATTAGTACGGAAACGCAGATGCGCTATTTCACGCAGGTATTCCAGGCTGGGCTTGTTCTTCAGCTGCAGCGGGTATTTTTCCGGATCACAATCGCCCAGTATTTCCAGGGTGGTAGCTTTTAATTCTACTTTCTGCCCTTTACCCAGGGATGGTATAATTTCGCCGGTGGCGCTAATAGCCGCGCCGGTAGTGATACGCTTCAGCAGCGCGGGGTCCGTATCCTCAGTATTAATTACAATTTGTAAATTATTATTGGTGGAGCCATCGTTCAAAGCTATAAACTGGTTGTTGCGGAATGAACGCACCCAACCCTTAACTGTAACTTCGTAATGCGCCTTGTCGTCTGACAAGATTTGCTTGACTTTCACCCTTTGGCTCATAATATATATAATTTTAGGACTGCAAAAATAAGTGGAAAACTTCATAGTAGGTAGTACGGGTTCCGGCCTTTTTCCGGGATGCCACTGCAAAGGAAATGTTAAAAAAGAGGGGTTAAACAGGCGCTACCCCAGTATAAACAAGGGTTTGGGCGCCCGGCTAACAGTACGATACAGCCCGGGGAAGAGCGGTTTTAGGGGCCACTTTGGGGCAATTTGCACTTAAATATTTTTGGATAATAGTAAAACTTGTTTTAATCTTGCGGTATATTCTGCCTGATTAAGTTCATTTTTCCATCTTCATCGGCAGTTCCTAAACTCAATCATTCCCTATCAAATTTAATAAGCTAATTAAATTTATTGACTCAAAAACAATTATTTGTAATTGGTGTATGTTGGTATGCAGTGGTACCCGCCTCACAACACTTCTAAAATTTGACAACACAGATGATGTACGACATCTTACAACTGAACGACATGCTCGTTCCTGAGCTGCTTGATATTGCAGAGAAACTGGACGTTCCCAACGCAAAAAAACTGAACAAACAGGACCTCATCTACAAAATTCTTGATAAACAAGCAGTATTAGCCTCAGAAGATAACCAATCCAACGGAGACGAAAAGAAAGCACGCAAACGCAAACCTGTAAAGAAAGACGAAGCAAACAACGCTGCTGAAGAACCTGCTCACGCTGAAGAAAAACCGGCTGCTAAGAAACCAGCAGCAAAAAAAGCTACCGGAACGAAATCAAAAGATAATGAAGAAGACGAGAAACCGGTATCTTCTGCCAAACCTAAAATAAAAGATTTTGAAATAGACCTGGACAGCATTCCTTCTCTCACTTTCGATGATGATGATGATATCATTATCCCTTCTTTTACAGAAGACGAAGATCCGGAAGAGGAAGAAGAAGTGGTAGTGATTCCTCCGGCAGAAGATGAGCTGGATGAAGACGACGATTTTGTAGTACCCGGAGAAATCCCGGTAGCGCCTGCAGCACAGAAGAACCGCTTCCCTAACAAGAAAGAACCAGTTTTCAATATAGAATTTGATGGTGTTATTGTAAGTGAAGGCGTACTGGAAATGATGCCCGATGGCTACGGTTTCCTCCGCTCTTCCGATTATAACTACCTCAGTTCCCCGGATGATATTTACGTATCTCCGTCGCAGATTAAACTCTTCGGCCTCAAAACCGGCGATACCGTGAAAGGCTCTGTACGTCCGCCTAAAGAAGGGGAAAAGTACTTTGCTTTGTTGAAAGTGGAAACAATTAACAACAAGTCGCCGGAAGAAGTACGCGACCGTGTACCTTTCGATTACCTGACACCACTGTTTCCTTTCGAAAAACTGAGATTAACCACTACTTCGAATAACTACTCCACGCGTATCATGGATATGTTTACGCCTATTGGTAAAGGACAACGCGGACTGATTGTAGCGCAGCCTAAAGTAGGTAAAACCATGTTACTGAAGGAAGTAGCCAACGCCATCGCTACCAACCACCCGGAAATTTACCTGATGGTGGTACTGATCGATGAGCGTCCGGAAGAGGTAACAGATATGGAGCGCAGCGTAAAGGCAGAAGTGATTGCCTCTACCTTCGATGAACCAGCTGAAAAACACGTGAAAGTATCTGCCATCGCGCTGCAAAAAGCAAAACGCCTGGTAGAATGTGGTCATGATGTAGTAATCCTCCTGGATTCCATTACCCGTCTCGCCAGAGCGCACAATACCGTGGCACCTGCTTCCGGTAAAGTACTGAGCGGTGGTGTGGAAGCTAACGCCATGCAGAAACCAAAACAGTTCTTCGGTGCGGCACGTAAAATAGAACATGGTGGTTCACTGACCATCCTGGCTACCGCATTGATCGACACCGGTTCTAAAATGGACGAGGTGATCTTCGAAGAATTTAAAGGTACCGGTAACATGGAACTGTTGCTGGATCGTAAACTGGCTAACAAACGTATCTTCCCGGCGATCGATGTTTCTGCATCTTCTACCCGTCGTGATGACCTGTTGCTGGATAAAGATTCCCTGAAACGTATCCACATCCTGCGCAACCACCTTGGTGATATGAACACAGATGAGTCTATGCACTTCATGCTGCAACATATGCGCGGAACCAAAAACAACGAAGAATTCCTGATCTCTATGAACAGCTAGAAACAGGTTATCTTATAAAAGTAAAAACCCGTTACGGACAACCGTAACGGGTTTTGCTTTTATAAGATACTGGCTATTGTTTTTTCTGCTGGCCGGGTGCAAATGGTTTGGCGGATTTAGTGCCATAGATCTTTTTTTGCTGACCGGGTGGTAGTCCATGCGGATTGCCTCCGGGATGAGTAGTTACACAGCCACTGTAAATGATGGCAGCTGCAAAAAGCGACAGTACAAGTTTTAGGTTTCGCATGACAGGTTGTTTTAAGAGAATATCCATACAAATGCAAAAATCCCGCCACAGTATTACTGCGGCGGGATTATCCAATCTATCTAACCTTATAACTATCTTACATAAAACATCATATGATGCTTAGAATATCCAGTTTACACCAACCTGAAATTCTTTAGGGAAATCGAAGTTAAAAGTGCTGGTGTTGGTTTTAACACCTGTTGGTTCTGCTTTCTTCTGATCGTAAGCGTAGCTCAGACCACCGAATGCACCTTCCAGCATGAAATGTTTGCTTACGAAGTAAGTGATACCAGGCAATACTCTCACGGAGAAACCGTTGTAAGTAGCTGTTTTTGTATCATCAGTTTTGTCTGTACCAAAGTGGTAGCCGGCATTGGCTTCAGCGAAGAATGCAAATTTGCTTTCACCGATCATGTGGTAGTTACGAACAAAAACGCCCGGAGTGATATCGGATGATTTGGTTTTAACACCTGCAACATTTTTGTCGTTGCTGAATTCTGATCTTGCAAATACACCGATAACCCAGTTAGGAGTCAGTGCCACACCAACTTTCGGGCTGATACCGAAGGAAGTGCTGGTGGTTTTGTTGTCTGTGTCTTTTACTTTCTGTGAGCTGGTCGTAACATTCAGATTACCTCCTAAAATTACATCGCCTTTCGAAAACTGAGCCTTTGCTACTTGTGTGCCGAACAGTGCTACTGCGGCCAATACAATCAACTTTTTCATCTGTCGTTAAATTTAAATATTCATTAAAACTATTCCTGTGTTATTGGTTCTTCTACATACGTTCTAGCAACCCTGGTTGATGTTTGGTCGATATCTTAAGCCATTAAAAAAAATGGTCAGTACTTGTTTTTCACGAGCCATAAAGCATTTCAGCGCTTCCCGGTCGTGCGGATCAAAACCTGCTGCCTGCCACTTGCACCATATTACCCATAAACCGAATAATACATTTACCAGCAGCTGCGCCGTGAGCTCCGTATCCGTGTCTTTGTTGAGTTCCCCGCTGCTCACCCCTTTCGAAATGGTAGCTGAGAGAAAAGATATTTCCACCTGCTGCAGCAACTCAATCGTTTGCCGCATCCGACTGGAAGGAACATCCTTGATCCATTCGTTTACACCAAACAGAAAATGATACTCCAGCAACATTTTTTCCTTCAATGCGAGGTAGCGATCCATGATATCCGCGGTGCATCGTGCTTCTTCCACATATGCCGACATGTCAATAAAACAATCGGCTATCATACGCTCTACCACCGCCACATAAATGGATTCTTTATCTGAAAAATAATAATACAAAGAGCCTTTTGAAATTTCCAGATCTCTGGCTATCTCCTCCATGGTGGTTTTCGACAACCCAAACCGCTTGAAGCGCTTTAACGCCGCTTCCAGAATCATCGTTCGTTTCAGGTCCTGTTCCGCCATAGTATGATGCAAACCAAAACTGACTGTTTGACTATTTCGTTTTGCGGGTCAAATGTACGACCAAAACTAAAACCACCAAATTTTTTTGTTAAGAAATTGTTACGTACCCTTCACGCAACACATTAAAACGAAAGAAAAAACCCATCGAAATACTTACACGTTCACAAAAACGTTGGCAAATCGTTAACTAAATCGAAAGTATGACCCCGGAAAAATTGAAATTGTATAATTACCGGGAAGGGATATACGAAGCGGAACGACTAATGATGTGCCATTTTGTGTAGCAGATCACGTTGTCTTTTTTCAGTGATATCTAATGTGGTACCGCCTTTCAGCACTACCTTCCCCGAGGGGCCATCCAGGTGACTGATGTTGGATATCTGGATCATCTGGTTGTTATTGATCTGGTAGAAGTGGAGGGACGTAAAAAGATCAGCATAGTAGCGGAACGACTGTACTGCCGTAATCAGCTTACCGGAGTTTAAACGGAATATACAGTTATCGCCTTTTACCTCCAGGTATTCGATAGCGGGAATATTAATAGTATAGGCCTCCCCGTTAGTAGCAGGGATCAACAGCTGCCAGGCCACTGGTTTGCTGTTATTGAAATTTTCCAGTAATACACGGTAGCGGTCTTTGCTGCTGCCGGTGTTAATCCGTTCTGTTATGAGCGCCACTGCCTGCAACAGGCTTTCTTTGTCAATAGGCTTCAATATCAGTTCCACATCGCTGAAGCGGATCACATGCAGGAACTTTTTTTCAAATGCGGTTACAAATACTGCTTCAAAAGGAATGTCGGGTAGGGTGCCGGCCAGTACGTCGAAGCCGGTGCCATCAGGCATTTCCAGGTCAAGAAATACCAGTTCGGGGCGGTGCGCTTTAATCTTTTCGATGCCATCCGCACAGTCGGAGGCCATGTCGGCAATCGTAATTTCGGGGCAGTATTTACCGAGCATTAACGCAATGATGTCCCGGCTGTTTCTCTCGTCATCAATTATAATAGCCTTTATCATAAAAAAGTAACATTAACGGATACACTAAATTATAACTGGGGGATCAGTATTTTAACGATCGTGCCGCTGTCCGATTCATCTTCAGATGATCTGTCAATAATTTCTATATGGATTTCAGTATTATACATTTTGTTCAGCAACTCTGCACGGTTCTGGCTTATTTCCATACCGGACGACTGATGATGCTTTGGCAGCATGCGCAATGATTTGGAACGTGCAATGCCAATTCCGTTATCTGCGATCACACATTCCAGCATATCCGACGCCACCTGGTTAAAGTAAATGGAAAGCTTTCCTGTTGGCTGTTTGGGATTAGTCATACCATGCTTTACGGCATTTTCTACATAAGGTTGCAACAGCATTGCGGGGATTTCCAGTTCGGCGGTGGCAATCACGGGGTCTACTACTATTTCATACTCCATCCGGTTTTCAAACCGCATCTTTTCTAACCCAAGATAAGTATTCAAATAGGTAATTTCATCTGCCAGCGATATAAAATTACGCCGGGAAAAGTCCAGGGTTTTACGGATCAGGTAAGAAAAATCGGAGAGATATTTCTGCGCATACTCATAATCCCGCTGCATTACAAACAATTGTATGGAATTCAGGCAGTTGAAAATGAAGTGCGGATTGATCTGGGCCCGGATGGCTTTGAGCTCAATTTCTGTAAGTTTCTTATCGTATTCTGTTTCCAGTTGCTTTTTCCGCTGCTCCTCCAGTTCCTGCTTTTTGCGCAGGATTTCTGTGGTTTGTTCTTTTACCAGCTCTTCCAGCTGCTCATTCAGCTTCCGCTGCAGCTCTTTATTTTTATTCAGTTGCTTAATCAGGAGTTCCTGTGTACGGGTTCTTTCCAGGTGTACCAGTTTATTGCGGTAACTCAGCCCCGCAAGGAAAAACATGGCCTGTAACAATACGCCGCCTATCAGCAGGATAGTGGGCGCCGCCAGTTCTCCCAGGGCGCCGAGCAGCCCCAGTGGCCGCACATGCATCAGGAAAGAGCCCAGGCAGGCCAGGTATAAACATACGGATCCATACAAAAAGAATCGCACCAGCGGATGATGGCGGGAGCGCCGCGCCAGTGCCACAAATACTGCCAGCAATGGTACCAGCGTTACAAAATATACATAACTGTATATGATGGTAGGCATATGGTATTGGCCTATCCTGATGAAATACACGCATAGGATGATCAGTCCCCCTACTATTGCCGCTACCCATGTAAATGCCCGTTCCATAAAAGGATACCGCTCGGTCAGGTTAAGAAAGGCATTGCCAAATAGCAGGTACATCAGGTAAAAGCAAAACAGCAGGCCCGGAATGTCCCAATAGTATTTCAACATGGGCCAGCGGTGGAAAAAAGACAATTGGTAAGGCTTATCGTCCAGCCGTAAGGCAAAAAAGAGGATCAACCCAAGTATATAGGTCGCAAAATAGATATACGATTTGTCGGGTAATTGGATATAATTAATAATGGAAATGCTGAAAAATACCAGCAGCATACCCAGCAATACCTGGATTACCACGGCCTCCTTACGGAAGCCATCCAGTTGTTTATCCCGGAAAACGCCATAGGCTTCAGTGTTGAAGAGTGCCGGCATCAGGGCGCCTTCGTTGTACGACTTATTGATGATGTGAAGGTAAAACGTGCGAAGCGCTCCTGCCGGTACCTGTACGGCAAACGCGTAGTGGTTCCATCTTTCCACCCCTCCCTTATCCAGCATTAAACCGGTTTCCATCAATAGCCGGGGCTTATCACCCGGCGTTTGCACATACCAGTACATATAGTCGTGCCAGCCTGAAAACAGCTGATAAGAGAGTGGTTTATTGCTTTTATTTTTTACGGTAAGTCGCAGCCAGCAGTTATTAACCCGTCCGTTATTTTGGGTATTACTATGAAAGATGCTTTCCTGCCGGGTAAAAGGCATGTTGGCAGCCTGCTCCGGGCTCAGGTGCTGCTCGCCGGCTGTCAGCACGTACATATAAGGCCGCAGGTCCAGATTCGCGGGGGCGAAAGCAGTATCAGTGATCAGGGTGTCTACTGGGGTACGATCTACAGTGGCAAAGGATTCTGCAGTGTAACAATACAACAGCAGCATTAGAATAATGCGCTTCACAAAGTGTAATATAAGTTTGGTTATAGCAATTTGTCAATAGCTTTTGCCATTGCTTCATCCTTAGCGGTGATGATATCACCGGCATCATGTGTGCTCAGGAATATTTCCACTTTATTATAAACGTTGCTCCAGTTAGGATGGTGGTCCATTTTCTCTGCAATCAGTGCAACCTTGGTCATAAATGCAAATGCATCCCGAAAATCTTTGAATTCAAAAGCCCGGTAAAGCTGTTTATTTCTTTCTTCCCACATAAAAAATCAGGAATTTAAAAAGTAAAAAAACATCGGGTCTGTCATGGAATCTGGTCAAAATACTACCGCTGATGCGTTGTGCCTCTTCTAAAAAATAAGGTTCATCTTATTTTTGATATCTCTGATATCAAGTAAAGATACTAATTGTACAAGCGGAACAAGGCGTAATTCTTCTAATAATTTTTTTACATCGCCGGGTTGATAGTAATCACCCTTTATCATCCACAGAAAATTGATCTGTTTAAGTTCCGGCAACAGGAATTCTGCCTGGCAGCGATTGTTGTAAAAATAGTGCGCTACCGAGTTGGTAGGTTCGTGAAACTCAAATACGGGAAAATGAAAGGATCTTGTTTTTTTAGACAGGGCGATTTCCAGGTTGTTATTTACCCTGAAATTGGTATGCAACTGCCGGTTAATATGCCAGCACAACTGATAATCCCGCGTGGTGGAAGCAATGCCTATTACGTAGGTACTTTCAAAGAAGTCCTCTACCAATTGGTCGTTATCCAGTTTAAGCTTGAGTATTGTCATATAGAAAAGTAGCGCTGCACCCGGTCCGGATGTTGAATAAAAATTTATCCTTTCTTTTTACTGCCCTTTTTTAAAGGTTGTCCCGGGTCCCAAAATACGGCTTTAAAATTTTCTATTTTATCTTCTTTTACAACTACGCCTTCCTGTTCCAGTAGTTCCTGCATCAGGGTAGGGGTGGCAAAATGACTCCGGCCGCTGAGTTCTCCTTTGCTGTTTACCACACGATGCGCGGGAACAGCCGGTTTGGCGCTGCCGGCTGCATTCATTGCCCAGCCTACCATGCGGCCGGTGAGTTTTAAACCGGAAGCGTCGGCAATGGCGCCATAAGAGGTTACCCTGCCGCGCGGTATGGTACGTGCAATTTTAAAAACCGTTTCAAAAAAAGAAACCGGCTCAGCGGCTTTCTTTTCCTTCGTCCCTGCGACGGGCAAGGAGTGCTGATCTTTCGGGTTCGGGTACTTTTTCATAATTAAAAGGACAGTGCTTACAGCCATTGCCACAACAGAAGCCCCGGTCGAGGTGGAATTTTTCGGTAAATACCATATAGCCCTGGGCATTATAGTAAAAATCAATCTTCTCCACCAACGGTTGCTTCATCGGAAGGCAGTTTAATGCTTTGCCAGTTCAACGGTGCAGCAGGCAATTGAAATTTGAGATAACGGATCGTTCTGCCATCGGCGAGGTGCATGCCTTCATAAAAGGTCTGTATCTTCAGCAACGGCGGTACTTCCGGTAATGCATATACATCAGGAATATCTTCTATCAGGGTGCATCCGGCCGCGGCAATTACTTCCTGCGTGAAAGCATACAGCTGCGGGGAGTCCGTTTTCAGGTTGATGGTGGCTCCCGGCGCCAGCAACGGCTGGAACAGCTGCAGGAATTTAGGATGCGTTAACCTTTTCTTCGACTTGGAATTGCGCAGGAAGGGGTCGGGGAAGGTAATCCAGATGTCCTTTATTTCTCCCGGCGCAAAATAATTAGGGAGCTTATCTATTTGTGTACGTAAGAAGGCCGCGTTTGGCAGTGGTTCTTCAAGTGCCGTTTTGGCGCCTCTCCAGATGCGATTGCCCTTGAGGTCCACACCCAGAAAATTCTGATCAGGAAACAGCCGGGCCATGCCCAGGGTATAATCTCCTTTGCCACAGGCCAGCTCTAATGTAACAGGGTGGCTGTTTTTGAAGAATTCATTCCATTTTCCCTGCATACCTCCCGGGTATATCAATACATTAGGGAAGGTTTCGATTTCAGCAAATCGTTGTAATTTTTTTTGTCCCATTTGCCGCAAAAGTAAGCCGAAAGAAGAAAATATAAATGGGATCAGGAGGGGAGCGGAAGAAGTTTACTTTCCCGGGAACTCTTTCAATTCGCTGAGGCCTTTATTTGCTTTTGCTAATTTATTGATAATCAGTTAATTGTAATAATGCTGCGCATTCCCCCAATAAAAAAAGCCCGTAAGCATGATAACTTACGAGCTCTTTAAACCAATTAAGCTGTAGGAGGAGGAGTCGAACCTCCACGGGGCAGTTAGCTGTAGCACAAGTAAGATTAGTGGTCAACCCAATTATACTACGTTTATCCTGTGATCCCCACCCTCGAGACAAGAGGGCATGTCTGCCAATTTCATCATCCCACAATGTGTTTGAATCGTTACCAGCTGTTGCTTTCCGTGAGCCGTTTTCGTAATGATTATGATGCAAATCTAAAGAGAAGGTGACTTTCTTGCAAATTTTTTAAGAAGAATTTTGGAATTTTCGATATTTTTTAAATATTTGCATATAACTTTAAAACAATCAAAAACAAATTGTAAAAATGAGCCACAATTTGAATATTGACAAACTAGATTTGCAGATTATCAGCGAGATGATGTCTAATGCTGAGATCTCCTACGCCGACCTGGGGAAGAAATTGTTCGTTTCCGGCGGGACTATCCACGTGAGAATGAAGAAATTACAAGAACTGGGTGTAGTTAAAGGTACTAAATTACATGTAGATTTAAAAATGATCGGCTATGATGTGATCGCTTTTATCGGCATTTATCTGGAAAAAAGCTCCATGTACGACACGGTAGCCAAGGAATTAAGAAAAATACCCGAAATGGTACGCCTTAACTATACAACGGGCAGTTACAGCATGTTTGCAGAAATTATCTGTAAAGATATCACCCAGCTCCGCCGTATCCTCCACGATGAACTGCAGAAAATTAAAGGCATTGAGAGAACTGAAACCCTGATTTCCCTGGAAGAAAGCTTTTACAGAACAATTAACGTGGTAGAATAATTAGTTTTTAAGGATGAAAGGCTTACCCTGTTGCTATTTCATTCTTAATTATTAATTTTCGCCATGGTTACAACAGAAATCGCCGAAAAAATTCAACGGCTGGAAGAAAAGTATGCCGCCATGGGCCAGAACCTGTCATCCTACCTGGATGGCCTTCTGTACGCGGACTACCTCACTTATTGGGATTATATTCAGCTTGATGTATTGCTTAATCTGCAACATCCACGCACACCAATTCCTGATGAAAGAATATTCATCATCTATCACCAGATCACGGAATTGTATTTGAAATTATCGTTGCAGGCAGTCGAACAAATCAGCCTTGCACCTGTACTGTCAGCTGAGATATTTAAAACCCAGCTTAAAAGGATCAACAACTATTTCCACAGTCTTATCAGCTCATTTGAAATAATGGTAGATGGGATGGACAAGGAACAGTTCCTGCAATTCCGCATGGCGCTGTTACCTGCCAGTGGCTTCCAGAGCGGACAATTCCGCATGATCGAGATCTGCTCTACCCGGCTAAACAACCTGGTATACGAACCCCAGCGCCCGGAAGTGGAAGGGCTGGAACTGAAAGACGTGCTGGACAAAATCTACTGGAGAAGCGGCGCCACCGAACTGGCTACAGGTAAAAAAACACTTACCCTCCGCCAGTTTGAACTGAAATATATGGATACCTTCCTGAAACTGGCCACTGAGTACAAAGACAGTAACCTGCTGGCCAGCTATAAAAAGCTCTCCCCCGCGGAACAAACGGAATTAATCCCCCTGTTAAAGGAGTACGATCTCAATGTAAACGTACGCTGGCCGCTGATGCACTACAAATCCGCGGTAAGATACCTGCATAAAAGGCCGGAAGACATTGCCGCCACCGGAGGCACCAACTGGCAGCAATTCCTGCCTCCAAAAAATAAACGCATCGTTTTCTTCCCCGAACTATGGACGGAAGAAGAACTCAACAACTGGGGTAAAATTGCTATGGGCGAGTAAAACGCCGTCAGATATCCTGCGTGGTAAATCTTCTTAAATAATAAGCCAGTAACGGTACATCCGCTTTTTCCAGTGGATGTGCCGTATCCGGCATCACCGTTAACTGCGCCAGCGGAAGGCCACTGTACACCTCAATGGTTTCATGGAAAGACACCATGTTGTCCCGGTCACCCATCATCAGCATACAAGGGGTTACTACCCGGGCATAATCGGCTGGCTTCAGCAGCGACTGATGCCCCAGTTCCTCTATCAGCTGTGCCGTGCGCGTCACCACGGTTTTCCAGTCGCTGGCAGTATGCCGGGCTTCCAGCACTCTGGCAAAAGCCGGCACCTTCTCTTCAATTAAATCCGGATTCAGCTGCCGTATCTCTTTTCCGGCAGTAGCCTCGTTCCAGTTAAACTTGGTGGCCAGCGTAATCACGCGCCCGGTCTTTTCCGGGTAATGCCGCGCCAGGTACATGGCTACATAACCACCCATGCTGTATCCGAAAATGTGTACAAAGTCGAGTTGATGGGTTTCAAGATAGGATAATACTTCCGCCGCAAATACCTGGATGCTGAACCCCTGCTCCGAAAAAGGCACATCGCCGTGCCCGCTGAAATTAATCAGGTGCACATCGTAATGGTCAGACATTTCCTTAGCCAGCGGTTCAAATTGGGAAGAGGCGCCCAGTGCGCCATGTAAAAAAAGTATGGGGAGTTTATGTGTTTGCATTGACTAAAACTAGCAAACATTTTGGATTTGCCTGTTTGATTATTTGAATTTTTCAGGGAGACAGCTATTTTTTATCTCCCTGAAATACCCAAAAAACAACATAACCAAATCATCTGGCCAGGTATGCTCCATCGATGGGATAGTAGCTGCCGGTTACGAAAGAGGATTGCGGAGAACTGAGCCATAATACCAGTTCTGCAACCTCTTCCGGCTTGCCCAGCCGGCCTATGGGATGCAAACCCACAAGTGCCTGCATCTCCTGCTGGCTCAGATGTTTGGTTAATAATGGGGTTTCAATAAATCCCGGCCCTACCGCATTTACCCGGACGCCTTTGGCGGAATATTCCACTGCCGCCGCCTGGGTAAGCCCTACCACGCCATGTTTGGCCGCCACATAAGCACAGGACCCTGCGAAACCTACCGCTCCAAGTATGGAGGCCATGTTCACAATTACACCGCTACCGGCCTTTTCCATCACTGGCAACTGATAGCGCATGCCATAAAAAACGCCATTGAGATTTATGTTAATAACTTTTTGCCACTCCTCCAGCTTATACTCACCCGTGGGCGCTGCTGCTCCGCCAATACCGGCATTATTACAGGCAATATCCAGCTGTTTGAACTCCGCCAGGGTTTTGGACACCAGTTGCTCACAGTCGGCCGGGCTACTGCTATCCGATTTTACAAAGATGGCCCTGCCTCCTTTGCTGCTGATCCCGTCTGCCACGGCTTTTCCACCCTTTTCATCAATATCACTGATCACCACAGCCGCGCCATTGGCGGCATACAGCTCCGCTACACATTTACCAATGCCGGAACCCGCGCCAGTAACCAGCGCTACCTTGTTTTTCAATTGGTCCATAACAATGTTTTTGCTCTAATAAACAATACAGCCCAATGAAATGTTCCTCATATTTTTTTATTATGTTTGCATAGATGTTGCCGATTAATTTTCTTCACTTAAGATGTCCCATCATCAAATCATGTTTTTTTAAATACTAGTAATGGAATACAATACCACGCGCAATTACCTGATAATGAAGGAATATGGCAGGAATATCCAGAAAATGGTGGAGTACCTGGTAACCATAGAAGACGACGAAGAGCGCCAGCGTAATGCTATGGCTGTAATAGAGCTGATGGGTACGCTGAACCCGCATTTACGCAATGTGGAAGACTTCAGGCATAAATTATGGGATCATATTTTTAATATCTCCGGCTTTAACCTGAAGGTGGAATCACCCTATCCAATCCCCACTATTGAAAAGCTCAGGGCCAAACCCGACAGACTTCCTTATCCAAAAAAATATCCCAGGAACCGTCACTTCGGTAAAAACCTGGAAATGATCATTGACAAAGCCGTACACGAAGATAATCCCGAAAAAAAGGAAGGATTTACCCAATGCATCGGTAACTATATGAAACTGGCCTACAGTAACTGGCACAAGGAAAGTGTACACGATGATGCCATCAAGGCAGAATTACTGGCTATTACAGACAACCAGCTGGAATTCCACCCGGGCCATACTGCCCATATTCCAGCCCCTGTAAGCTTTGTACCAAGCGGCAACGTAGCAGGCGCAGCCGACCAGTTCCGCTCCAGTAAACGCAAAAACTTCCAGCAAAACAAGTTCAAAAGCAGCAATAGCGGCAGTGGCGGCAGCAAAAGCCGGGATAATAACAATAAGCACAATAACAAATACAACAAAAACAGGAACAAGTGAGTAGTGCTTTTGAAGTAAGAGGCGGCAACCGCTTAAAGGGAGAAATTATACCCCAGGGTGCCAAAAACGAAGCTTTACAAATCATCAGTGCTGTGATGCTAACCCCCGAAAAGGTTACTATCACCAATATTCCGGATATAGTAGATGTAAATCTGCTGATAGAGCTGTTAGGAGATGCTGGCGTAAAATTGAATCGTATTAGCAGGGATACCTGCGAGTTTCAGGCAGATGCAGTAGACCTGAAATACCTGGAAAGCCCTGAGTTTAAAAAGAAATCCGGCCGTCTCCGTGGCTCGGTGATGATTGCAGGTCCGCTGCTGGCAAGGTTCGGACGCGCCTTCATCCCAAAACCCGGTGGTGATAAAATAGGCCGCCGCAGACTGGATACCCATATCATCGGGTTCGAGAAACTGGGAGCCAGGTTTGTATATGATGCGGATGATAACTACTTCCGCCTGGAATCTTCCGGAGGGCTCAAAGGCACTTATATGCTGCTGGATGAGCCAAGCGTTACCGGTACTGCCAATATTGTAATGGCAGCGGTAATGGCCGAAGGAACCACCACTATTTACAACGCTGCCTGTGAACCATATCTCCAGCAGCTGTGTAAAATGCTGAACCGCATGGGCGCCCGCATCAGCGGAGTAGGCTCCAACCTCCTCACCATTGAAGGCGTGAAATATCTTGGCGGCTGCGAACACAGCATGCTCCCGGATATGATCGAAATAGGCTCCTTCATTGGCCTGGCCGCCATGACGCAAAGCGAAATCACTATTAAGAATGCAGGTGTAGATAACCTGGGTATCATCCCGGAAAAATTCCGTCAGTTAGGTATCCAACTGGAAATCAGGGGAAACGATATTTATATTCCTTCGCAGGACTCCTACGAAATCCAGACATTTCTCGATGGCTCCATTCTTACCATTTCTGATCATCCCTGGCCGGGGTTTACGCCGGACCTGCTCAGTATTGTGCTGGTAGTTGCTACACAGGCAAAAGGCAGCGTGATGATCCATCAGAAGATGTTTGAAAGCCGCCTGTTTTTCGTGGATAAACTGATAGACATGGGCGCACAGATCGTATTATGCGATCCGCACCGTGCAGTGGTAATCGGTTTGGGCCGCCAGCACAACCTGCGCGGAATCACCATGTCATCTCCCGATATCCGCGCCGGGGTATCCCTGCTGATCGCTGCACTCAGCGCAGAAGGAAAGAGCACCATTCAGAACATTGACCAGATAGACCGTGGCTACCAATACATCGACGAAAGGTTGAGAAAGCTGGGAGCAGACATAAAGAGAGTATAAACAGTTGTTGATACTTCATCAAACCCAAATACCAGCAAAACATTTTACTGGTTTTTGGGTTTTGCATTTGAAGTAACCGCTACCTTGATTGTAATTAATAATGGAAAGAAAGATCATCATCGTTACCGCTCCTTCAGGCGCCGGTAAAACCACCATCGTGAAAAAACTGCTGGCTAACATGCCGGTACTGTCCTTTTCTATTTCCGCCAGCACCCGCACCCCGCGTGCCAGCGAAGTACACGGAAAGGACTACTACTTCCTGTCCTCCGATGAATTTCATCAGCGGATTGAAGAAAACGCCTTCGCAGAATATGAAATGGTGTATGCCGGTAAATATTACGGAACCCTGAAAAGTGAACTGGAGCGTATCTGGAACAACAACCAGATCCCGATGGTGGACATCGATGTAAAGGGCGCATTATCTATCAAAGAAAAATATCACGACAACGCACTCACTATTTTCATACAGCCCCCCTCGTTAGATGCCTTGCGCGTCCGGCTCAGTGAAAGAGGAACGGAATCACAGTCCTCACTGGACGAACGGCTCGCCAAAGCACGCTATGAGCTGTCGTTTTCCCATGAATTTGACCAGATTGTGGTGAACGACGAACTGGAGCACGCCTATGAAGAAGTAAAAAAACTGGTGACAGATTTTTTAAATATAAAATAGCGACGTGATCGTTGGTTTTCCTAATTCGTTATTTTTGTTAGGATGGACGGATACACAATAATTATTTTGGTTTTCCTGGTATTGCTGGCAGGCTTCTTTTCAGGTATCGAAGCTGCCTTTGCCAATGTTAACAAACTTAGCATTGAGCTCAAAAAAAAGCAAGGCAGGGCTACTGGCAAAATACTGGCCAGTCTGAATGAAAACCCCAGTCGCTTCCTGGCTACCAGCCTGGTAGGATTCACGATCACCATAGTTGTTTATGGGATCCTCGTGGCAGGCGTATTTCAGCCGGCGCTGGACACTATTATGCGGACGCCTGATTCCGCCAGCATTCAACCCTTTATTATTTTCGTTGAAATAATACTGGCCACCCTGCTGGTATTATTCCTTGGCTTTTTTATTCCACGGGCAATTTTCCGGTCAAGACCCGAAGCACTGCTCAGTTTCTTTGCACTGCCCGTTTCCTTAGTGGCCAAACCATTGTATGTGATCGGTAATGTACTCGCTTCGATCTCCGAATGGATGCTGAAATATTTGTTCAACGTCCGTATCGTGGAAAATGGTGAATCCTTCACCCGCGTGGATGTAGAACATTTTATCCGGCAGTCGCAACAGCACTTCGGGGAAAATAACCAGGAGCTGAATACAGAGCTGTTTGAAAATGCTTTGTCACTTGCACATGTAAAAATCCGTGGCTGCCTGATTCCCCGCAAGGAAATAGAAGCGCTCGAAATACACCGGCCACTCAGTGATGCCCGGAGTAAATTTATGGACACCAAACTATCTAAGATCATTATTTACGAAGGTTCCATTGATAACATCCTGGGCTACATCCACCAGTTGGATATGTTTAAGAGCCCGCCTGATATTAAAAGCATCATTCATCCCATATTGGCGGTACCGGAAACAATGAGCGCTATTGACCTGCTCAGTAAGTTCAACAAAGAACGTAAGAGTATTGCCTGGGTAGTAGATGAGTTCGGAGGAACGGCAGGTATCGTAACCATTGAAGATGTACTGGAAGAAATTTTCGGAGAAATCAAGGATGAACACGATGAAGAAGAATTTGTAGAAAAGCAGATCGCTGAAAAAGAATATATTTTTTCCGGAAGATTAGAGCTTGATTACTTGAATGAGAGATATGGACTGGACTTTCCGGAAGATGAAAGTGAAACATTGTCCGGATACATTATCAACCATCACGAAACCATTCCAAAGATCAAGGAACGCATTATAATCGATGATTATGAGTTTGATATTCTGAATGTTACGGATACCAGGATCGAAATGGTGAAGATGAAGATGTTAGTATAAGGGTTACCGTTAAATCGGTTGACTTATCTGATATTAATATGATATAATTATTTCCGTAATGTAATGGTTAACGATACAATAACAATTTTGCTAAAACGTTTTTAAAAAAAGTAGTAGGAATTTAACACGGATTGTATACATTTGCTCCAGATGATGTAACACAATGATTTGATTTTTGTTAAAAGGTTGTAAAAAAAGTGTTCCAACATTGATAATAAAATAATTCTTGTTATTTTTGTATTACAATATAAAACGCAACCAGGGATTCTTACTTATTCTGAACGCTTGCCATCAATTAGGTAAGTAGCATAACTGGAAGCTAAAGACATTCTCGAATTCAACTTTTTTGGGGTTAACAAACAATGGATGAAAGGCCGGCTCTTGATTCTTCTCGGGCTGGCTCTTTTTTTTCTCCCAACTGCTCCTACGCTTTTCTTCTTTTTCTTCTTCCTGATTTTTTCTTTTTACGTACATGCCATTGGCATAGTCACCACCTTCGATTAAAGCAATATTAAAATAGGGCACTTTATGGCTGCACACTGTAATTTGTAGTATGCAACAGCTATATTTGTGATCCTTAATAAGAAACTGTATTCAACATCGTTCGACCGTATAAAGTATGTTAAAGAAATTATTCGCAAGCAATGAGGATAAGGCAGAGATGTCTTTTTTCGACCACCTCGAAGATCTCCGGTGGCACCTTGTCAGATCGGCCCTGGCACTTGTTGCATTCAGCGTATTCGGCTTTTTATATACAGAGGAAATTCTGGACAACGTAATTTTTGGACCTACCAACGCCGACTTCCCTTCTTACGTGATACTATGTAAAATCAGCCATTGGATAGGCATGGGCGACCGGCTCTGTATTACGCCTGTAAAGGTCCAGTTTTTGAATTATAAGATGGTGGGGCAGATTATGCTGCAATTTAAACTGGCGTTCATGATCGGCTTTATTTGCGCCTTTCCGTACATTTTCTGGGAGTTCTGGCGCTTCGTAAAACCAGCGCTGAAAGAAAGAGAACTGAAAGGAGCAAGAGGCGTGATCTTCTGGGTATCTTTTCAGTTTTTCCTCGGTATCGGATTCGCCTATTTCCTGATGGCGCCCTTCACCATCAACTTCCTCGCTTCCTATACGGTTACGGCAAAAGCTGTAAACCAGTTTTTTATAGATGATTACTTTGATCTGATGACACAGATCGTACTGGGTATGGGGATCCTCTTTGAATTGGCCTATCCTCGTATTTTTCCTCACCAAACTGGGCATCCTCACACCGGATTTCCTCAAAGCTTACAGGCGTCATGCCATCGTGGTGATCCTGATCCTGGCTGCAGTAATTACGCCGCCGGATCTGATAGATCAGCTGATCGTATTTGTACCCTTATACTGTCTGTATGAAATCAGTATCTTTATATCGAAAAAGGCGCTGAAAGATCGTGAAGACAAGATGGCTAAAACAGATGTGGAAGAGTGGTCTTAATTATCTCTAACAGTTAATAAGATATTGAAAATGGAAAATATATTTAACCTGACATTGCCCGTGGCTATCGGTTCTGATCATGCAGGATATGAATATAAAGAAGAAGTAATTTCTTTCCTGGAGTCGAAAGGCCTGCAGGTAAAGGATTACGGCACCCACTCGAAAGATTCTGTGGATTATCCTGATTATGCGCACCCGGTGTCTACAGCAGTAGAAAGGGAACAAGCGGCCTTCGGTATTCTTATTTGCGGCAGCGCCAACGGGGTGGCTATTACCGCCAACAAACACCAGGGTATCCGTGCTGCCATCTGCTGGGGAGAAGAACTGGCCCGGTTGGCACGTTCACACAACAACGCAAATGTGTTGTGTATCCCTGCCCGTTTTGTGGATATTCCTGCAGCCAATCAAATGGTGGAAGTGTTTATGGGTACGCCGTTTGAAGGTGGCCGCCACCAGGACCGCGTACGTAAAATGGTTTGCCTGTAACGGTTTAAAGCCATATATCATTTTTTACTGTAACGAATACACGAAATTGTAGTAATATTAAAGAGCCGGCTTCCAACCGGCTCTTTTTATTTAATATTCATGTGAATCTGACTATAAAAAATTACTCCATGAGAGTTCTGTTTGCTGTCGCCTTACTGTTGCTGATGAATATTGCGCAGGCACAAACCAATAACGGGGTGGCTGCAGAATATGGTGAAACCATTACCGCCGCCGGTCTTAGCCGGCAACTGCACATTATAGCAGGCCCGGAAATGGAAGGAAGGGAAACCGCCACAAGAGGACAGGAGAGGGCTGCGGCCTATATCATCAGCCAGTTCTCAGCCGCAGGACTTCAGCCCGGCGCCCATGGGAAATGGGAACAATATTATCCCATCTATTCAGATAGTTTGCTCAAAAGCACTATCACCGTAGGTAATAAAACATATTTATTTGCACAGGACTTTCTCGCGGATCTCCGCTCCGGCAACAAACAGGATCTACGCGTATCCCGCGTATTTTATGCAGATGCAGGTGTAGTTACGGCAGATCACAATGATTATGAAAACATGGACGTAAAAGGCCAGGTAGTGATGATCAGGGATGATGTCAGGAAAGGATTGCAACGGGACCGCCGCAGCCTCGACGAGAGGATCAGCACCGCGAAAAATAAAGGCGTGGCTGCCTTACTGATCATCAGCCCCGCTGCCGGCAGATACCGCTCCCTGGAGCAGAAAAAGCTCCATACCACCGGACTTTACTGGCAAAAAGATACCTCCTGGAATCCAAATATTTATTATATCACCCCGGCTCTGGCCGCCGATATACTCCGTACCGATAAAGGCGATAATCTCCTCGAAGAAATAAACAGGGGCTGGAAGCCATCGCCGGTTACGCAAATACCGGTTCATCTTGTTTTTGATAAAGCAGCTACCGTTTTGCAACCCTCCAATGTACTGGCTTACCTGGAAGGCACCGATAAAAAAGAGGAAGTTGTTTTTGTGACTGCCCACTATGATCATCTTGGTAAAAAAGACGACGAAATTTTTTATGGCGCAGACGACGACGGATCAGGTACCAGCGCTGTGATAGAAATTGCTGCTGCTTTTGCACGCGCCAAAAAAGCCGGCAACGGTCCGCGGAGAAGTATGGTATTTATGACCGTGTCTGGCGAAGAAAAGGGATTGCTGGGCTCCCAATATTATACCGAGCATCCTGTTTACCCGTTGGCCAACACCGTAACCGATCTGAACATTGACATGATAGGACGCATTGATCCTGCACATGAAAAGGATACCAATTATGTGTATATAATCGGCGATAACAAACTCAGCTCTGAATTGCGGCCGGTTAATGAGAAAGCCAATGACACCTATACTCATCTTAAACTGGACTATAAATATAACGATCCCAACGATCCGGAAGGATTCTACTACCGCTCAGATCACTATATGTTTGCACAACATGGCATTCCCATCATTTTTTATTTTAATGGCACACATGCTGATTATCATGCCCCAACAGATACTGTAGAGAAGATCAGCTACGACCTCCTGGCGAAAAGAGCCCGCCTGGTTTTCTACACCGCCTGGGAAATTGCCAACCGCGAGCAGAAACTGGTGGTTGACCGGCACGAAAAATAACCAATAAGCTTAAATCTTCCAAAAAATCCCTGATTCCGGTATGGATGTACCGGCTAAATCCTTTTTGTTTTTTTTAACAAATTTTTTTAAATTGTGTATAGAGTCTCTTTTTAAAAAAAATGAACAGGTGAATCAAGTTACAAGTAGTTGAGGCGATTATTTACCATATAAACTTACCAGTATGGAAACACCTGCCACCTTTTTCTGTTTTAGATAAAATGCTATCCCACAAGGCGAGCACCCTTGTGCCCCTGATTGTTTACGACGGAAACACCTAGTTAATGCATTGAAGTATTTGTAGCTAATAATCCTGGTTGTTCAGAATGTTGAGAAACGGAAATGCTCATAGCGCGCAATGGTACACCCTGCCATAATACAGCACTCGTAGTGGAAACCTAAAACTGAGAATGCATGCCTGATTTTTATAACGCTTACTGGTGGCTCTTTTTATTAAGAGGAACTTTCGCCCTCGTATTGGGAGTACTGGCCGTAGGTTGGCCTGGTGTTACTTTTACCACATTGATCGTTTTCTTAGGCGCATATCTTTTTATTGCCGGCCTTTTTGCTGTGGCAGGTGCAATAGCAGCCAGAAAAACGAACGAGAACTGGGGTATTTTCCTGCTTTCGGGCCTGCTGGGCGTTATATTAGGTATCCTCACTTTTTACAATCCTTTTGCTACCGGCGCTGCACTCATTTACCTGGTTGCTTTCTGGGCTGCGCTGGCAGGCCTGTTTGAGCTGATCATTGCCATCAGGTTAAGGAAAGTGATAACAGGTGAGGGCTGGTATATTGCGGGCGGTTTGCTGACCATTATCTTTGGAATTCTCCTCGTCGCAAACCCCGTGGCTGCCGCCGTTACACTTACCTGGATCTTTGGGATATACGCAATTTTCACAGGAATCATGCTCATTTTACTATCATTCAGACTGCGAAGCATTAAACGATAGCTATATAATTGAAGGATACAATACCCTGATTTACTATTTTTTAAAGCACCCCATTATGCAAGCTTATTCTTTAACTAAAACCGTTCTTTATGATTGTCACAACACCTGACTAGGGCACCTGTTGCTGCCGTTTATCAGGGTGTTGATACCTCTCTTTTAAATTAGCGTGGCAGGTGCCGGCAGTATCCGCCGGAAGGAGACCCGCGGTACCCCAGATGCTATTTCTCCCGGCCCATTTACAGGCTGTTGTTCTAGCTAATTGTGAATACTTTAAAGTTAACCGTTATGTCATCCACCGAATTTAATAACTTATTACTCGGAAATGCCGATTTCCTGCGGCCATATGCTGTAACATTGACTAAAGACTCTGAATCCGCAAAAGATCTTTACCAGGAAACCTTATTCAGAGCACTGTCTAATCGTGATAAATATCTCGCCGGCACTAACATCCGCGCCTGGCTATATACGATCATGAGAAATATCTTCATTAATAACTATCGTCGCGGTAACCGCCAATACCGGTTGCTGGATAATGCAGTAGGAGATTACCTGTTGAGCCACCAGCCTTCTGCCATCGGAAACTTTGCAGAATCAGACCTGCGGGTGAAAGACGTGCAGATGGCAGTGTATAATCTGCCGGTTATTTTTAAGCAACCATTCCTGTTGTATTTTGAAGGCTATAAGTATTATGAAATTGCAGCTATACTCAATGAACCATTGGGTACGGTAAAAAGCCGTATCCACTTTGCCCGGAAAATGCTGAAGACGCGTATCACAAGGCATTAGCCGCTCGTTAATCTTACAATAGTATCATCAGACTCTGGATAACAGAAGTCTGCAAACCCTCAGTGTGACCATTGAAGACGCTGCTAATACCTCGTAGCAGGTGTTGTTGTTTGTGTGTTTTATTGTCTGCTCCGGCAGATAACCGGTTATTGCTGTATACCTGTTTGTGAACTTCTGTTATCCCCATTTTTCCTCCGATTGTCATCCCGCTGCTTCTAATCCCCTCTATAAGCACAAATCTTTGTTAAATAACCATTTATTATCGGGGGAAATATATAAAAACCGGTTTAAAAGCCGTTTATTAGCGTAGACTTTTCAATTTTTTTCCGGTTTCTCTACAACTAAACTGTACGCCCGGCAACAACAATGCTTATTTTTTTATGCCTAAAGTAACTTTCAACAACAAGAATGCCTTATTCTTTCCAGCACTCAAATCCGCTGTAGAGGACTATTTTAAATCAAACAACATTCAGAAAACAGGTAACTGGAAACTATATATAAAAACCGCTGTCCTTATTCCGGTGGCGGTGGGGCTGTACCTTTCGGTATTATTTATATCGATGCCGGCCATGCTCTCGGTAACTTTATGCGCTTTGCTGGGGTTTGTACTGGCAAGTATCGGGTTTAATGTAATGCATGACGCATGTCATGGCAGTTATTCTACCAACAGCAAAGTAAACGATACCCTTGGTCTTACCCTTAACGCATTGGGCGGCAACGCTTTCATCTGGAAACAGAAACACAATATCATTCACCATACTTACACCAACGTAGACGGCCTGGATGACGATATCGCCAAAAGCCCGCTCATGAGACAGTGCAGCTCCCAGAAATGGGTGCCCATGCACCGGATCCAGCACATTTACGTAGTACTGGTATACGCTATCTCTTCTTTCGCATGGGTATTTATCATGGATTTTGTGAAATACCTGAGCCGGAAAGTATATACTACCCCGCTGCAACCCATGAAATTAACCGATCACATGGTGTTCTGGGGAAGCAAGGTATTATACCTGGCGTTTTATATCGCTTTACCCATCGTATTGGTAGGCTGGCAGGCCTGGGCCATCGGCTTCGCCGTAATGCACGTGGTAATGGGCTTCACCCTCGCCATCGTATTCCAACTGGCTCACGTAGTAGAAGAAACCGAATTTGAAGCAGTAGGCGAGGATGCCAAACTGATCGAAAACGAATGGGCTATTCACCAGATCAAAACCACCGCCAACTTCGCACCGGGGCATAAAGTCATTTCCTGGTTTGTAGGTGGTCTGAATTACCAGGTAGAACATCACCTGTTCCCAAGGATCAGCCATGTGCATTACCCGGCCCTCAGCAAGATTGTGGCCGCCAAATGCGCAGAACATAACCTTACTTACAATTCCATCCCTACTATGCAGGGAGCAATAGTATCGCACTTCCGCTTCATGAAAGCGCTCGGAGCGAAACCATAGCGCGGATTTTGTCTTTCCCGCTGATTACGCTGATTATACTGATTTTTACTTTCTGATTTTTTTTGATTAATATAATTAAGGGAGATAAAAGCGAATTATCCGCTTCTATCTCCCTTAATCCTTTATAAAATCCAAAAGATAAAATCAAACTAATCAGTATAATCAGCGTAATCAGCGAGAAAGACAAAATACGCATCACCGGAGGCGATTCTATTCTCCGCCTTTTTCGTACTTTTACACCCTTCAGAAATACTATATCTTTTCTACATATAAAATATAAACAGCAGTCGTGATGAAGGCAAATTATTTAGACGAGCTTAACGAACAACAGCGGGAAGCAGTAATACATATCAACGGCCCTTTGATGATTGTAGCGGGCGCCGGTTCGGGAAAAACGAAGGTGCTCACCACCCGTATCGCACACCTGATGCGGAATGGCGTGGATGCGTTTAATATTTTATCCCTCACCTTTACCAATAAGGCTGCCCGGGAAATGAAGGAACGTGTGGAAAAGATCCTCGGCGGCAGCGAAGCCCGTAACCTTTACATCGGTACCTTCCACTCCGTATTTGCCCGCCTCCTGCGTGCAGAAGCACACCGGCTCGGCTATCCCAACGACTTTACCATCTACGATACCGACGACGCCAAAAGCGTTATCAAAACCATTATCAACGAGCTGAATCTCGATGATAAACACTATAAGCCCAACTTCGTTTATAACCGCATCTCAGCTGCCAAAAACAGCCTCATGGGACCGGACGAATACCAGTTGGATAACCTGGTACAACAGGAAGATATGCGCGCCAACAGGCCGCTGATCGGCAAAATTTACGACATGTACGCCAAACGCACGTTTAAAAACGGCGCAATGGACTTCGACGACCTGTTGTTTAAAATGTATATCCTCCTCAAAACATTCCCGGAAGTACTGCATAAATACCAGCACAAGTTCAAATACATCATGATCGATGAGTACCAGGATACCAACCCTGCCCAGTACGAAATCATCAAATTACTCGGCGCTGTTAATGAAAATATTTGCGTAGTGGGAGATGATGCCCAGAGTATCTATTCCTTCCGCGGCGCTACCATCGAAAATATCCTCCAGTTTGAAAAGGATTATGATGATGTGAAAGTGGTAAAACTGGAACAAAACTACCGCAGTACCAAGTCCATCCTCAATGTAGCCAATGAAGTAATTGCACATAACAAAGGACAGATAGAAAAAAACCTCTGGACAGATAACACCGAAGGCGATACCATCAAACTGGTACGCACCATGACCGACAACGAAGAAGGTAAATTTGTTGCGGATACTATTTCGGAACAGAAACTGCGGAATCATTATGATAACCGCGACTTCGTTATCCTGTACCGCACCAACGCCCAGAGCCGCTCCTTTGAAGAAAGCCTTCGCCGTAAAGCCATTCCATACCGCATCTTTGGGGGCCTGTCTTTCTACCAGCGTAAGGAAATCAAAGACTACGTGGCTTACCTGCGCATTACCATGAATACCCGCGATGAAGAAAGCCTGAAAAGGATCATCAATTACCCCGTTCGCGGTATTGGTAAAACCACCATCGAAAAAACCATTGTGCTCAGCAATGAACACAATATCACCATGTGGGAAGTACTGGAAAGGGCCAGGGAGTTCGGCTTTAAAGGCGGTACCGTAGAAGCCATAGAAGCATTTGTGATCATGATCAAAAGCTTCCAGGCAATGCTCACCTCGCACAACGCCTATGATGTGGCTGTTGCGGTGGGTAAATCTACCAACATTGTAAAAGAACTGTTTAACGATAAAACTACGGAGGGGCTTGCCCGTTATGAAAACGTGCAGGAACTCTTAAACTCCATCAAAGAGTTTACAGAAACCCCCGATGAAGAAGGAGAACTGCTTGATAAAAGCATGGGTTCTTATCTTCAGCAAATCACCCTCCTCACAGATGCCGACCAGGGCAGCGATGAAAACAGCGATGTGGTGAAACTGATGACCATCCACGCCGCAAAAGGACTGGAATTCCCGGTGGTATTCACCGTGGGGCTGGAAGAAACATTGTTCCCCAGTGGCATGTCTATCAACACCCGGGAAGAACTGGAAGAGGAAAGAAGACTGTTTTATGTAGCCATTACCCGCGCAAAGGCACGCTTATGGCTCACATACGCCAACAGCCGTTACCGCTTTGGTAACCTGGTGCAGAATGAACCGAGCCGGTTCCTTGAAGAAATGCCGGAGAAATTCATTGACCGCAGCTATGCCGGCGGAGGCAGCGTACGCAACGCTTTCGGCAGTGGCAGCACCTCCGGATGGAGCAACAGCAATAATATGTTCGACCGGAAAAAGGCGCCGTCGCAACCGTCGCAGCCGGTGGCACAGAAGCCCGCTGCCAAACCCACCTTTTCTCCCGCCACTACCCACGTACCTTCCGCTGATTTTGCCCCGGACGATCCGGCCGGCATGGAGCCCGGCATGCAGGTAGAGCATCAGAAATTTGGATTTGGTATCATCGCAGCAATGGAAGGAGCGCCTAACAACAGGATTGCTACCATCAACTTCCCTAAAGGCGGCGGTGAAAAGAAAATTATGCTGAACTACGCCAAGCTGAGAATAGTAAGATAACGGACATGAAAACCGCGATGTTAAAACTCCGGCAGTTTTGTGCCTACCAGGAACGGAGCCACCAGGAAACAAAATACAAATGCCTGGAGCTGGGCCTGAGGGGAGAGGAAGTAGACGAAGCCATTGCTGAGCTCATCGCTGAAAATTTTCTCAACGAGGAAAGGTTTGCCAAAGCCTACGCCGGCGGCAAATTCCGGATCAAGCAATGGGGGCGCAAAAAAATTATGATGGAGCTGAAGCAGAAACAGGTATCTGCCTACTGCATCAAAAAAGGAATGGAGGAAATTGATGACGATGATTACATCGCAGTACTCCACAAGCTGGCAGAGAAAAAATACCAGTCGCTTAAAGGAGAAACAGCCATGAAGCGCAGGTATAAGGCCATGCAATATCTTCTTCAAAGAGGTTTTGAACCAGACCTCATCAACGAAGCACTTGAACAAATTGCAAAGAACGAGGCTTAAGCGGGCAATAATTTGAAAAGTTTCTAACCCGTCAGGCCGTAATTTTGTGATCACAATAACCGATAATGTCAGATCTGATAGTAACACTCATACAAGCCCAATTGCATTGGGAAGACAAGGAAGCCAACCTGCGTATGTTTGATGAGAAAATCAACAGCATAAAGGAGAGGACCGAAGTGGTATTTTTACCCGAAATGTTCAGCACCGGCTTCAGTATGCAGTCAGCGCAGCTGGCTGAAACAATGGATGGAACCGCGGTACAGTGGATGAAGAAGAAGGCGGCGGAGAAGAATATCATCATCACCGGCAGCCTGATTATCGAGGAAAACGGAGAGTATCTGAACCGCCTGGTCTGGATGCTGCCCAATGGCACTTACGGCACTTATGATAAGCGCCACCTGTTTGGTTATGCAGGTGAACACGAACACTACACGCCCGGAGATAAGCGCCTTATTGCGCAGGTGAAGGGCTGGAAAATAAATCTGAACATCTGTTTTGATATGCGTTTCCCGGTATGGTCGCGCAATACCATCCAGCCGGATACTAACGAACCAGCTTACGATCTGCTGGTGTATGTAGCCAACTGGCCGGAAAGACGTAAAACTGCCTGGACTACCCTGTTGCAGGCCCGCGCTATTGAAAACCAGGCTTTTGCCATCGGTGTAAACCGGGTAGGCAACGACGGCAACAATATTTATCACAGCGGGGAAACCAGTTTGATTGATCCAATGGGAGAAATCATTTACCGCAAATCGCACGATGAAGACATATTTACGTATACCCTTAAACGTGAGCGGCTGGAAGAAGTGAGGAAGAACATTCCTTTCCTGAAAGATGCCGACGCATTTACTATTCTCCCAAAAGGATAATAGCAACGTTCTAACTAAAGATATTTTTATATGTTGTTACAGGCAGTCCATCACATCGCGGTTATTTGTGCAGATTACTCCCGGAGTAAAACATTTTATACCGATGTGCTGGGCCTGCAGGTAATACGCGAAGTATACCGGGAAGAACGGGATTCCTGGAAGCTGGACCTGGCACTGGGCAACCAGTACATTATTGAGCTGTTTTCTTTCCCGGACCCGCCGCCACGGCCAAGCCACCCGGAGGCATGCGGGCTTCGCCACCTCGCTTTCGCAGTGGCCGACATCGAAGCCGCCGTTGCACAACTGCAGCAGAAAGGCGTGACTACCGAACCACTACGCATTGATCCGCATACCCAACAACGATTCACCTTTTTTGCAGACCCCGACGGTTTGCCTTTAGAGTTATACGAAGTCATTTAACACCCGTAAAATTTTATTGCTATGTCTGTTGCCTACATCAATGCCCGGATCTTTACCGGGGAAGAGATATTGGATGATCATGCAGTGATTACACAAGGAGGGAAAATTACCAGCATTGTTCCTGCTTCAGAATGGAAAACAACCGGCAGCGAAACAGACCTGAAAGGAGGCCTGCTGGCTCCGGCTTTTATAGATCTGCAGATCTACGGAGGCAACAGCCACGTGTTTTCCATGTATCCTTCGGTTACCTCCCTGGCGGCCACTGTGGCTTACAGCAAAGGTGGCGGCGCCGCCTGGATCATGCCCACCGTGGCAACCATCAGCCCCGAAATTATGCTGGAGGCCATGAATGCAGTGAAGGCGTATTGGGAGCAGGGCGGGCAAGGCGTGCTGGGACTGCACCTGGAAGGGCCTTTTATCAACCCGAAGAAAAAAGGCGCGCACCTCGAACAATATATTCATTCCCCTACCCAGGAAGATATTAACTGGATCCTGGAAAACGGCCGTGATGTGGTGAAGATCATGACCCTGGCGCCGGAATGCTGTGATCCCGAACTGGTAAGGCAGCTGGAGGCAGCCGGTATCGTGATATTTGCCGGGCATAGTAACGCTACTTACGTGCAGGCCTATACGTCGTTTGACAGCGGTATTCATCATGCTACGCATCTTTTTAATGCCATGTCGCCGCTGGAAAGCCGTGCTCCCGGCCTGGTGGGCGCCATTTATGATCACCCGCAGGTATCCGCCAGCATCGTCGCAGACGGTGTGCATGTGGACTTTGCCTCCATCAGGATCAGCAAAAAGATCATGAAAGAACGCCTGTTCCTGATTACAGATGCAGTGGAGGAGAATAAAGAAGGCGGGTATGTATATATTAAGGAGACGGATCGCTATGTAAGCGCCTCGGGTGTTTTGTCCGGCTCACGGCTCACCATGACCAAAGCTGTCCGCAATTGTGTGGAACAGGTGGGCATTCCGCTGGAGGAAGCTTTACGCATGGCATCACTGTATCCGGCCCGCGCAATTGGCCGTGAACAAGCATTGGGCCGTATTGCGGTAGGCTATGACGCGGCATTGGTAGCCATCGACTCTAACTGGGAAACTACAGTATACTGTTAATAGCCCTATCTTCGCAGGATTAATAATACTGTATATCCGCATGAGCGCACTAACTCGCTTTCTGAAAAAAGACCGGTATAAAAATTTGTTCCTGCTCTCCTGGCTGGTACTGGGCCTGTTACAGGCCTGCTTTTCTGAGCTGTGGGATGATGAAGCCTATTACTGGGTGTATTCACGCCACATGGACTGGGGCTACTTTGATCATCCGCCTATGATTGCGCTGCTGATCAAAATCGGGTACGGGATCTTTCATAATGAACTGGGAGTGAGGCTGCTCATTGTTGTGGTAAACACACTCACCCTCTGGATTACCGCCAAACTGATTGCTTCAAAAGACAATAAACTCTTTTACCTGCTCATCGGATCTATGGGCGCCATGCAGATCGGCGGCATACTGGCAGTGCCGGATGTTCCCCTGATCTTTTTTGCCGCAGTATTTTTCTGGGTATACCGCAATTTTGTAAATGAGCAAACCTGGAGAAACACCCTGCTGCTGGGCATTTCCATGACACTGATGTTTTACAGTAAATACCACGGCATCCTGCTGGTGTTCTTCACTGTTTTATCCAACGTAAACCTGTTAAAAGTATTCAAGTTTTATGTGGCCTGCGTGCTCACCACGGTGTTGTTCCTGCCGCATATTTACTGGCAATATACCCACGGTTTCCCTTCGCTGCAATATCACCTGGTAGACAGGAACGCATCTTCCTATGATATTAGTTACTCGCTCGATTATCTCGGCGGGCAACTCTTATTATTCGGTCCTTTACTGGGCTGGCTTATACTGTATTATGCCTTCCGCAGCCCCATCACCAACTCCTTCGAACGCGCCCTGAAATTTTGCGTGATCGGCGTATTGTCCTTTTTCCTGCTCAGCACCTTCAAAGGCAGGGTGGAAGCCAACTGGACGGTGATGCTCTTTACCCCGGTAGTAATACTAGCGCATCAGGCCATTGTACGGAAAGGCTGGTCGCAGAAATGGTTGTTGTATACTTTGCCGGTTACGTTGCTGCTGGTACTCGTGGTGCGGGTATACATGGTCTGGGATTTTATGCCGGGAGTGGAGATAAGACCTGAAATCCATCATAACAAGGAATGGACGGCACAGGTAGCCGCCCGCGCACAAGGTAGACCAGTGGTTTTTGTGAACAGCTACCAGCGCCCGTCGAAGTACATGTTTTATACCGGGCAGCTTTCCTACAGCCTAAACAGCCGCTATGCCCGCAGGAGCCAGTATAATTTCTGGGACACTGAAACACAACTATGGGGTAAGCCCGTAATGGTGGTATCTGATCCCGGCACAGGAATCCCTATCACAGATAGCCTTAAAACTATTCATGGCACCTGGGACTACTACATTCAATCTGATTATTATTCTTACTCACTGATACAGTTGAAACCCGCACTAAAAAGTATCCGGGCAAAACGTGGGGAACATGTAAATGTGATCCTGCAACCTACCAATGGCTACCACCAGCCCATCCGGCTCGACAGGACCAACGAACCGGTACTGGGCTACGGGTTCATGGCCAAAGACGAATCCCTGCCACCGGTGAAATCCTCCATGACCCTGGAACGGGCTGTGCTGCGCCGCCTCATCAACCTGGAAGTGGTGATGCCCGATAAACCGGGCAAATACCAGCTGAAGTTCTCCGTGTTTGCCGGCGACATGCCGCCCACACACAACAGCCCGGTGATACCCGTGATTGTTGAGAAGTAATGCAGCGGAGGGACCGCCTTCGGCGGTTGTAAATTGTCTTGGAGCAGGATTACGCTGATTTTACTGATTAACTTGATTTGATCACTTTTGATTTTAATAGATTAAGGGAGATATAAGCGGATATATTCGCTCGTATCTCCCTTAATTATTTCTAAAATCTAATAAAATCCAAAGAATAAAAATCAAGCTAATCAGTAAAATCAGCGTAATCCTGCTCCAAGACAATTTACAACCGCCGAAGGCGGTCCCTCCGCTTACTGCTGGAACGCGTTCCAGCCCTGTGCCACCAGTTTGTACTTGTTGCCTCCTTTGGTGAGGATGTGCGCTCCTTCGGTGATATCGGTCATGTAGCCGATCACACTGATCTGCTCATTGAGTACAATTTTGTCGTAGTCTGCTTGCTTCATGGTAAAGAGCAGTTCGTAATCTTCGCCACCACTTAGCGCGCAGGCAGTGGGGTCCAGGCCAAATTTCATGGCTATTTCCTTGCTTTCCTGGGCGATAGGGATCTTTTCTTCATACACGATAACGCCAAGGTTACTCTGTTTGGCGATATGCAGTATTTCAGAGCTGAGACCATCGCTTACATCCATCATGGAAGAAGGCTTAATGTCTTCCTGCTGCAGGAATTCGATAATATCCTTACGGGCTTCCGGCTTCAGCTGGCGGCCAATGATGTAGGTCTGGTCTTCCAGGTCGGGCTTTACTTCCGGGCTTTCCAGGTATATCTTCTTCTCTCTTTCCAGGAGTGTAAGACCGAGGTAGGCCGCGCCAAGGTCGCCGGTAACGCAGAGCAGGTCGCCCTTTTCTGCGGTCGACCGTTTTACGAACTGGTCGGGGGTTACTTCGCCGATGGCGGTAACGCTGATAATAAAACCTTTTTGGGAGTTGCTGGTATCGCCGCCAACCAGGTCTACGCCGTATTTTTCGCAGGCAGCATACACGCCTTCGTAGAATTCATTGAGCGCTTCCAGGGAGAAACGGTTGGAGAAAGCAATGCTCACCGTGATCTGCGTAGGCGTGGCGTTCATCGCGTAGATGTCCGACAGGTTCACTACTACCGATTTATACCCGAGATGTTTCAGTGGCGTATACATCAGGTCGAAGTGAATGCCTTCCACCAGCATATCGGTGCTGATTACCGTTTGTTTGCCGAAGTGATCGATCACGGCGGCATCATCGCCCACACCTAATACGGTGCTGGCGTTTTGTATTTCTATGTTCCTGGTGAGATACTCGATTAATCCGAATTCTCCCAGGTCCTGTATTTCAGTTCTTTCCTGTTCCATCTTCCCAATACTTATTTACCGTTAACAAGATCTTGTAATGCGCTATGGATATGACCGTTGGTGGCCAGTATTTCTTTCTGATAGGGGGAGTAACGGTTGCCTGAAAAGTCTGTTACCTTTCCACCCGCTTCTTCTACAATGAGATAGCCGGCGGCAGAATCCCATGCCTGGAGATGGTGTTCATAAAATCCATCAAAGCGGCCGCAGGCCACCCAGCAGAGATCTATGGCTGCAGACCCCAGCCTGCGAACAGGAATGCCCTCCTTAATAACGCGCTCAAGTACCTGTAAGGGATTGTTGGCACTATCCTGCCATTGATAGGCAAAACCTGTTACCAGGCAGGAGGTTGACACATCGGCTTTGGTAGAAACCTGGATCGGTTTACCATTCAGCGTAGCTCCCTGCCCTTTTTCTGCCAGGAAAAACTCGTTCATAAAAGGGTTGTATACCGCTCCCAGTATCATTTCCCCGTCTTTTTCCACGCCTATGGATACACAACAAATGGGAATACCATTGGCGTAGTTAACGGTACCGTCGATCGGGTCAATGATCCATTTCACGGAAGAATCCGTCTTCATCTCGCCCACTTCTTCACTCAGGATAAAATGATCAGGATAAGTTTCCCTGATAATATTGATGATAGCGGTTTCAGACTTTTTATCCACTTCTGTTACCAGGTCGTTAACCGTACTTTTACTGCTCACCTCGAAAGGACCGTTGAAATATTGTTGCAGTATTTTTCCGCTGGCTTCAGTAGCTTTGAGTAAAGTTGTTTTTAACATGCCGCAAAGGTAATTACGAATTACGAATTATGAATTGCGAATTATAACCTACATGTTTTGGATATTTTATATGTATAGATGACTTAATGATACTACATAATCTGTAATTCCGAATTATCAGTCAACTTATATTCAATATTCCACTTATTTTTGTAGTTCAATTAAAGAGAGGGAAAGTTAATGGCCATCATAGGTAATCTTATTTCCAGGTCACTACGCATCAGGAAGAAGTTCACATTTAAATTAGGAACACCGCGCCAATACCAGCTGCAGGTGCTGCATCGTTTGCTGGAAAAGGCCAAGGATACAGAGTTTGGCCGCCACTACCAATTTCAGGAAGTATTGGATAGCGCTAATTTTATTAGTCATTACCGCGATAAAGTCCCCGTGCATAACTACACTAAAATGCATGCGGAGTGGTGGTACCGCTGCCTGGAAGGTGAAGCAAACGTGAGCTGGCCTGAGAAGATCAAGTACTTTGCGCTGAGTTCAGGTACTTCGGAATCTGCGAGCAAACATATACCTGTTACCAAAGCCATGCTGAGAACGGTGAAGAAAGTGGGGGTGAAGCAGCTGTATTCCATGGCTAACTTTAACATCCCGCCACGCTCTTTTGAAAAAGGCATCCTGATGCTGGGCGGCACTACCTCGTTGTATGAAAAAGGCGACTATTATGAAGGTGATATGAGCGGCATTCAAGCCAAAAATATCCCGAAATGGTTCCGCCGTTTTTATAAGCCGGGAGGCAAAATATCCCGCAAACCCAACTGGGAGCAGCGTATCAAGTTAATCGTGCGCAAAGCGAAGGAGTGGGATGTAGGTACTGTTTGCGGTGTACCTGCCTGGGTACAGATCGTACTGGAAGAAATCATCAAATATCACGGCGTTAAAAATATTCATGAAATATGGCCCAACCTGGCGGTATATATTCACGGCGGGGTATCTTTTGAGCCGTACCGCGATAGCTTCCAGAAGCTGCTCGGAAAGCCCATTGCGTTCATTGAAACCTATATGGCTTCTGAAGGTTCTTTTGGCTTCCAGGCCCGTCCGGGTACAAAGGGCATTAAGCTGGTCCTGAATGCAGGGATCTTCTATGAATTCATTCCTTTTAATGAAGAAAACTTTGATGCAGAAGGAGAAGTAAAACCGAATCCTAAATCTTACATGATCCACGAGGTGGTGGAAGATGTGGAATATGCGGTGATGTTGTCGACCTGTGCAGGAGCCTGGCGTTACCTGATCGGCGATGTGGTGAAATTTACTTCAGTAAAAGAACATGAAATAGTGATTGTTGGCCGTACCAAACAGTTCCTCAGCCTCTGCGGGGAGCACATGAGTATCGACAACATGAACAAGGCGATAGATAATGTGCAGAAGAAACTGGGTATTAACGTCCGTGAGTTTACGGTAGCGGGGTTCCCTTATCAGAACCTGTTTGCACACCGCTGGTATGTGGGCACGGATACACCTGGTGTGGATGCGGAAAAAGTGCGCGAAATCATCGATCAAACCCTCGCGGAGGTAAATGATGATTATGCCGTAGAACGCTCTGCAGCACTGAAGGAAGTATTTGTAGAGATATTACCGAATGATGCGTTTATAGATTACCTCCGTTGCAAAGGCAAGGAAGGCGCCATGAATAAATTTCCCCGTGTAATGAAAGGAGAGAAACTGAAAGACTGGGAGAAATTTCTTGCGGGAAAAACCGTTAAGAGTTAAGTTGCACCTGTGACACGGAAATTATACGCATGATAGCATCAATTGTAGCGGGACTGGGACTGGGATTATTTCTTTCTTTATCAGTAGGCCCGGTAATATTCGCAATTATAAAATACAGCATCAATAACGGCTTTAAGGCAGGGATCAGTTTCGCACTGGGCGTGTCTTTCAGCGATATTATTTTTGTGTTGACAGGTAACCTGACTACCTCTTTTATCAGTGGCCTGGAAGAATATAAAAGGTCGATAGGTATTGTAGGAGGAGCGTTACTGATATGCATGGGAGTATACGGACTGTTGTTTAAAAAAGTAAAGATCAGTACGGGAGAAGAAAAACCGGAAATGTTCCGCACCCATGACTATCTTAAAATATGGCTTGCGGGTTTTTTGATGAATACCCTCAATCCCGGTGTTATTATCTTCTGGTTAGGGGTTTGTGTGGCGAACAGCGCCACCACAGCTGGTCACCGGATTATTATGTATACAGTTTGCCTAAGCCTGGTGTTATCGGCGGATATCCTGAAGGTATTTGTATCTGATAAGATCCGTCACAAATTAACGCTTGCCAATGTAGAGTGGCTGAACCGTATTGCCGGTGCCAGCATGATCATTTTTGGCGTGGTGTTGCTTTATAAAGTATTGTTCGACGTAGGCGCCATGGGACATTAAAAATAGTTGGATATAAAAAAGCCTTCCGTCATACACGGAAGGCTTTTTCTTTTATTGGAGGTGTTTATTATCCTTTGATAGTCCAGGTTTCGCTGCCAGCCAGCAATTTATCCAGGTCGCCGGGGCCTTTTTTAGCCAGCGCTTCTGTTAACTGGAAGCCCATGATATCTTCATAAGTAGGGCGGAAAGCCTCGTAGAAGAGGCCGAACGGACGGGGTAAATGCCCTTCAATACGTACATCATCAAACATACGGGTGAGCAGCTGTGCCTTGTAGAAATCATTTTCATCATGGATCCACAGGTCGCTTTCTGCATACTCACTGCCCAGTTCCACTACTACCGGTCTTAAACCATCGAGGCGGATTCCTTTGTTTTTGGTGGCGCCAAATACCAGCGGTTTACCGTGCTCCACAAAAATGGTTTCATCGGCTTTGCTGCTTTTTTCGGTAAAAGCTTCAAAGGCGCCATCATTGAAGATGTTACAGTTCTGGTATATTTCCAGGAAGGAAGCGCCTTTATGTGCATGGCTGCGTTTCAGCATTTCCTGCAGGTGTTTCGGGTCGCGGTCCATACTGCGGGCAATAAAAGTAGCATCAGCGCCCAGGGCCAGGGCCATTGGGTTAAACGGATGGTCAATACTACCCATTGGGGTAGATTTGGTCACTTTATTTTCTTCTGAAGTAGGAGAGTACTGTCCTTTTGTTAAACCGTAGATCTGGTTGTTGAACAACATGATGTTCACATCAAAGTTACGGCGCAGCAGGTGAATAGTATGGTTACCGCCAATGGATAAGCCATCGCCGTCGCCTGTTACGATCCACACGCTCAGCTCCGGGCGGGCTGCTTTCAAACCGGACGCAATCGCCGTAGCACGGCCGTGGATAGAGTGCATACCATAGGTATTCATATAGTATGGAAAGCGCGAAGAACAACCGATACCGGAAACGATCACAATGTTTTCGCGGGGCACGCCCAGCGTAGGCATAATAGTTTGTACCTGCTTAAGTATAGAGTAGTCGCCGCAGCCAGGACACCAGCGGACTTCCTGGTCCGTTGTAAAGTCTTTTGACGTAAGTGGCGCCTGCGGGGCTATAGTTGCTGTTGACATTAGTATGAGTTAAAATAATATATTATAGAGTCCGTAAAGTTACGATAGATAGCTGTAATTCTCAGCTCACTGTGCCTGTAATTCTTCCCAAAATTCTGCCGCCCGGCGGGTATGCGGGATCACAATCGTGCCACCTACTATATTGGCTACCGCAAAAATTTCATACATTTCTTCGGTGGTAACGCCCTGCTGAAACGATTTCTCCAGGTGATATTTGATACAATCGTCGCAACGGAGTACCATTGAAGCCACCAGTCCAAGCATTTCCTTCGTTTTGGTGCTCAGCGCCCCCTCTGCATAGGTATTGGTGTCCAGGTTGAAAAGCCTGTTAATCACTTTGTTCTGCTTTCCAAGTATTACCTCGTTCATCTTAGCCCGGTAGTCGTTAAACTCCTGAATCGCATTGGCCATATAACTGCTGTTTATGTGTTTTGTTTATCGTTTCACCCAATAAAGCTATGAAAGGATTTACAAATATAGATTAATCTACTGGTTAAGTAGACTATTTGGCCTATAACCTATATTTATGGATCATAACCAAAAGTTATTGCATCAAAAACATCCGTTAAATTAGTCTATTGATATAATAGACTATTTGTATATTGAGCAGATAAACCCTCTTTTTCAACAAGATCTGGATCGAAATTATGACAACAACCAACTTCTCCCTGCTCATAGCACTGCTATTGTGCACAGGCGGGGCAGCACGGGCGCAGGATAAAAAGCTCACCGGGTATGCCGGGAACGCCGCCGCCCAGCAGCTGGAACTGGAAAGCCGCTTCGATAAGCAGTTAAGCAGCAGTCACATTGGTGAAACTATCAAAGCACTCTCTTCCCAACCACATCACATTGGCTCCGCCCGCGGCAAAGCAGTAGCGGAAGACATCCTGCAACGCTTCAAAAGTTACGGCTGGGACGCGGAAATAGTGACCTACCAGGTACTTTTTCCCACTCCCAAAGAACGCCTCGTGGAACTTACAGGTCCTACCACCTATAAAGCACTGCTGAAAGAACCTGCCCTGAAGGAAGACGCTACCTCCGGCCAGGAAGGCCAGTTGCCTACTTATAACGCCTGGAGCGCCGATGGCGACGTGGAAGGGGAACTGGTATACGTGAATTACGGTCTCCCGGAAGATTACGAGTACCTCGACCGGGCAGGCATCAACGTAAAAGGTAAAATTGTAATCGCCAAATACGGCCGCTCCTGGCGCGGCAGCAAGCCGAAAGTAGCACAGGAACACGGCGCCGCCGGTTGCATCATCTACTCCGATCCGAAAGATGATGGCTACTACAGCGGCGATGTATACCCTAAAGGAGCGTTCAAAAATGAGTATGGCGTACAGCGCGGCTCCGTGATGGATATCGTCATCTATCCCGGCGACCCGCTTACCCCTAACACCGGCGCTACCGCCAATGCCCAACGGCTCGATCGCCTGCAGGCGCCCAATCTCCTGAAAATACCGGTATTGCCCATCAGCTACCACGATGCCACGCCACTGCTGCAGGCCCTGGAAGGTCCCGTAGCACCGGACGAATGGAAGGGCGCACTACCGTTTACTTATCATATCGGTAGCGGCAAAGCGAGGGTACACCTGAAGCTGTCGTTCGACTGGCAGATACGCCCCTGCTATAACGTGATCGCCAAACTGAAAGGCAGTGAGCAACCCGACCAATGGGTGATCCGCGGCAATCACCACGATGCGTGGGTGAACGGCGCCGCCGATCCCATCAGCGGACTGGCAGCCCTCCTGGAAGAAGCCAAAGCCATCGGCGCGCTGCATAAGCAAGGCTACCAGCCAAAACGCACACTGGTGTACTGCGCCTGGGATGGTGAAGAACCCGGCTTACTCGGTTCTACCGAATGGGTGGAAGATCACGCTGCCGAATTGAAAGAAAAAGCAGTGGTGTATATCAACTCAGATAACAATGGCCGCGGATTCCTCAATGCCAGCGGTTCCCATGCCCTGGAAACCCTCGTGAATGAAGTAGCCCGTGATATTACCGACCCGCAAACGCAGGTCAGCATCCTTGCCCGTAAACAGGCGGCAGAGGTATTGAAGGCAACTACTCCCAAGCTGAAAAAGGAAAAGCTGGCCAAACAAGGCATCGCTATCGGGGCTATGGGTTCCGGTTCCGATTACTCTTCCTTCCTTCAGCACCTGGGCGTGCCCTCTCTTGATTTTGGTTTTGGGGGAGAAGATGCAGGCGGTGAATACCACTCCATCTACGATTCCTACGACGATTATACCCGGTTTAAAGACCCCGGATTTAATTACGGCGTAGCACTTTCTCAAACTGCCGGTCATACCGCTTTGCGTGTAGCCAACACCGTTACACTGCCATTCGATTACCGCAAACTCTATGAAACAGTAAACGGTTATGTGAATGAGTTAACGGAGCTCACCAGCAGCCTGCGCGAGTCTACTGCCATCGACAATCAACTGATCCGCGATCGTAAATACCAGCTCACCACAGATACCGCCAAACATTTGTCGCCTCCACTTCCCAAAACAGAAGTGCCGTATCTCGACTTTTCTCCATTGCAGAACGCCCTCACCGGTTTAGACACCGTTACCGCATCGCTCGCCACCAGGAAACTCTCCTCCACAGCCAACAAAGCGCTGTACCAGGGCGAGCAACAACTGCTGAACGATGCCGGCCTGCCGGCCCGCAACTGGTATAAACATACCCTGTATGCTCCCGGATTTTATACCGGCTATGGCGTTAAAACCATTCCCGGCGTAAGAGAAGCCATCGAGCAACGCCGCTGGAAGGAAGCCCAGGAACAGATAACGGTGGCGGCAGCTGCCATCAACCGGCTGTCTGCTTACTTAGGGAACATTCATTAGTATGGGCCGCCTTTGGCGGCGGAAATTGTCTTGGAGCACTGATTACGCTGATTATACTGATTAGCTTGATTTTTATTCTTTGGATTTTATTAAGATTTTAGAAAAGATGAAGGGAGATACGAGCGAATATATCCGCTTATATCTCCCTTAATCTATTAAAATCAAAAATGATCAAATCAAGCTAATCAGTATAATCAGCGTAATCAGTGCTCCAAGACAATTTCCACCGCCGAAGGCGGTCCTCCACTCACCGCGTCTTCACCGCCTCGCGAAGGTAATCCTTCACGCCTTCCACGATGCCGGTTACCAGTTCCCGCTGAAACGCGGGGTCCAGCACCTTTTCTTCGTCGCCGGGATTGCTTAGGAAAAGTGTTTCCACCAGTGCGTCAGGGAATTCGGTGGGGTTGTTGAGGATGAAGTTGAAGCCGGAGTTATTGCCGAAATCGTAAAGGCCGGTTTGCAGCAAACGTTCATGGATGGCTGCATTGAGCGGTTCGCAGAAAGGCTGTTTGTAATAGGTGGCGGTGCCGTATACATCTACAGGATTGCCGGAAGCATTGAGGTGGATACTCAGCAGCAGATCAGGATCGGCCCTGCGGAAAAAAGACAAACGGTCTTCGTTGGCAACAAATTTCTCGGTTGTGCGCGACATGATCACTGTAGCGCCTTCTTTTTCCAGCAACGCTTTCAGTTGCAGCGAAAGTACCAGGGTCATGTTTTTTTCCACGGCGCCGGTAAGACCGGTAGCGCCCGGGTTACTGCCGCCATGGCCCGGGTCCAGGCCAATCACCATATTTTTCAGCGATAAGTTTTGTGGTACACGTTTAACCTTCACCGTTATACGGTTATTGTCGTAGTACACCTGGTAGCCCCATGGCGCATGTTGCAGGGAAATTACCATGCGGCATACATCGGGCGATGGCTGCCCCCAGGCTACAGACGTGATTTCTTTGGTGTTTTGCAGCAGGGAGTTCAATCCTTTCTCTGCATAGGCGCCATGTATGTCGATGATGATCTTTTTGGAAGAAACCAGTTGCGTGGAAGTGTATGGCATTTTATCCGACAAGGCCACCGACACGTAATCATATTTTTCATCTCCCCATATTTTGGCATCGTCTGCAATGCTTACGGGAAGCTCTTCCTGTGGAATGTCGGTGTCTACCAGCGGCTCCGGAATAAAGGCGGTGGTGCGGGACGACAGCCTTACTTTGTAATAGTCGCCCTGTCTGCCTACAATATGTAAAAGCACATCTTTATCCAGGTAACCGATTTTATCGGGGCCCAGCCGGTCGCCATGCGGACTGGCAGTGAGGTAGGTCATATTATCGATCGTGCGGCCGGTGAATGGTATTTCATTGTGCATCATGCTGTAGCGGTAGGTGCTGCCGAGGATAGCGGTTTCGCCGCTTTGTTTGCGGAGGCGTACCATAATTTTTCCATTCAGCAGGGAGTCGCGTGGTTGTATAATATAGCTGCCGCTGTAAAAGCCAGGTACGCCACCTGTTTGCGAAACAGGCATTTCCTTCAGTGGTACATCATTGAACCAGCTGGCGCTTTGACCGGGATAACCTTTCATCTTTATCCGCAGCGTGTCGCCTTCCGAGAGTTGAACATTCCCCGAGGGGGATATTTCCATATAATCTATCCGGAAAACAGTAGTAGCAACCGGCGCTGGCGGTTGGTTATAGTAGTAGGTGATGTTCTTCGTGTATGTTTCTCCGTTAGGTGTGGTAGCGGTAACGGAAAAGGAATTCCTGCCGGTGGTCAGTTCATATTTTGCAGCAAAAGTGCCGGTGTTATAAACGTGTATAGTATCGTTATTGATCCTTACCGTACAGCCGGTACAGGTGCGGCCGGCGATAAATTGCCGGGAGGTGTTCACATTATTCTGATCCCTTGAAGGCTGACTGATACGCAGTGTTGCCTGACTGATTGCAAAAAAGGGGACACAAATAGTAATAAGAAACGTAGAAAAAAACTTTGCTGTTAGCGTCATACCCTGTCATCAATATCTTTGAAAGATGGTAAAGATAAGCAGGTGAGGGGAATAGGAAAAAAAGCATTTAGAAAAAATGCAGCGGGATAGTGTACCTGCTGTATTTTTTCTAAATGCCAGGCGCTGGTTGTTACCAGCTGTATTTATTATCTGCAATCAGTTTGTCCGCAATTCTTCTGCGGGCATCTTTAGCATTAAATGGTTCTGCTTTGGTAAAGCGTTTGAGGCCTAACAGCATCATACGTTGTTCATCGCCTTCTGCAAAGGCATTGATGGCGTCTTTCCCGGATTTATTGATACGGTCGGCCGCATCATAAATGAAGGTGCGTACAATATCTGCCTGCAGGGAAGCGGCGCTTTCACCTTTGTTGTTGGTGAGTTTAATTAAGCGCAGCAGGGCGCTTTCAGCCACAAAGGTTTCAATGGCCATATCGGCAATATCCATCAGGATTTCCTGTTCGTTTTCCAGCTTCACCATCAGCTTCTGCGCGGCAGCGCCGGCAGCCATCAAGATGGCTTTTTTGAAGTTAACGATCATTTTCCTTTCCTTGCTGAAGGCACTTTCATCATCGTTGCCGAAGTCGGGAATGCTCATCAGCTCCTTCATTACATTCATGGCCGGTGTCATCAGGTCCAGTTTACCTTTCAGGGCACGTTTCAGTGTCATGTCCAGTGTCAGCAACCGGTTGATTTCATTGGTACCTTCAAAGATGCGGTTGATGCGGGAATCGCGGTAAGCTTTTGAAATGATGTATTCATCGCTGAAGCCGTTGCCACCGTGAATTTGTACACCTTCATCCACTACATAGTCCAGTACTTCGGAGCCATTTACTTTCAGGATGGCACATTCCACGGCATATTCTTCCGCGGCGCCCAGTAAGGCTTCGTTGAAAGGCTTGCCTTCTGCCAGCAGTTCTCTTTCCTTGTCATCGATCAGCTGAGCTGTACGGAACAGGGCTGATTCCGATGTCCAGGTGCGGATAGCCATTTCCGCCAGTTTATGTTTGATGGCGCCAAAGTTGGCGATTGGTTGTTTAAACTGTGTGCGGGTATTGGCGTATTGTACGGAGGTATTGATACATTTTTTGGAGGCGCCCAGTGCAGCCGCACAAAGTTTCAAGCGACCTATGTTCAGGATGTTGAAGGCAATGAGGTGGCCTTTGCCAATTACGCCGAGTACATTTTCTGCCGGTACTTTGGCGTCCTGGAAATAGATCTGGCGGGTAGAGGATCCTTTGATTCCCATTTTGTGTTCTTCCGCACCCAGTGTAAATCCGGGTGTGCCTTTGTCCACAATAAAAGCGGTGAATTTATCCCCGTCAATTTTTGCAAATACAGTAAACACATCAGCGAAACCGGAGTTGGTGATCCAGCTTTTTTGCCCGTTTAAGATATAGTACTTACCATCGTCGGTTAATTTGGCGGTGGTTTTAGCGCCCAGTGCATCGGAGCCGGAATCAGGCTCTGTAAGGGCATAAGCGCCTTTCATTTCACCGGTAGCCAGTTTGGGTATATATTTTTGTTTTTGTTCTGCGGTACCAAAATAAAGGATAGGTAAAGAGCCAATGCCCGTATGGGCGGCCATGGCAACGGAGAAAGAGTGACCTGCACCCAGTCCCTCGTTGATGATCGTTGCTGTCACAAAATCTTTACCTAAACCACCATACTCCTCCGGGAAGGAAGCGCCCAGCAGTCCCTGCTCGCCCGCTTTTTCCAGCAATGAGGGCATCAATCCTTCTTCCAGCTTATCTATCCGCTCTACTATCGGTGTTATTTCCTTACTGATGAACTGATCTGCCATGTCTTTAATCATCAGCTGCTCTTCCGAAAAATCTTCGGGAGTAAACACTTCCTCAGGAGCACTCTCCTTAACCAGGAACTCTGCGCCTTTTAACGCAGTCTTATTTTCAACTGTTGCGTCCATGTTACTGTATTTTTGGTAGTTCTGTAATTTACTGAAAAAAGCATTAGGCAAAACCGGTCACCGGGGGGCTAAACTGATTTCCCTGCTACCTGCCATATTAACTTACTGAATGTAAGTTAAATGCGGCACTCCTGTTGAGAGGCCGCTATTTTTAACAAAAAATAAATAGGACTGCCGGAGTAGATTACCTGGTCCTGGTTGAAGATATGCTCCCTTATCCCCAGGTCACCGCCTCCCCAATAATCATATCCATCGTCATTAGGCATTTATTCTGTATCATTGTTGCCCTTTATGCCTGATTTTTATCTGTCATATTTGAAAAGCCGGTTTCATGGCACCGTAGAAGGTGCCGGGGAGGAACTATTGATCTGTTTACACGGGTTTGGCGAAAGTGCGGCTCATTTTCAGCCGTTAACCGCCACATTGGGCGATACTTTCACTTTAGTGGCGCTGGACATGCCCCTGCACGGAGGTACCCAATGGGAGGAAAACCGGGTGCTGGAGAAAGACGACCTGGTAGCGCTGGTGGAACTGATACTACAGCAGCACGGGAAGGAGCGTTTTTCCCTGCTGGGCTACAGCATGGGCGGACGCCTGTCGCTTTGCCTCGTGGAAAAGATGGCCAGCCGGATAAACCACCTGGTCATCGCCGCCGGGGATGGCCTGAGAAATAACCCCTGGCATATGTTTGTAACCCAAACCACTGCCGGAAACAGGCTGTTTAAATATAATACTTACCACCCAAGGCTGTTTTTTACGTTATTGCATACCTGGAGAAGACTAGGACTGCTGAACCAGAGCGTATACAAATTTGCGCTGCACCGTATGAATGAAACGGAGAAAAGGGAACTGGTATACAACGTATGGACCAATTTACGCCGGATGATGCCGGATAAAAAGCGGTGTAAACAATTATTAGGCAGATATAACGTTTTAACACTCCTGATATTCGGGAAATACGACCGTGTAATTCCACCTGTGCTGGGTACCCGCTTTGCAGATGGGTCTTTTCCCTGCAAAATACTGGTAATGGAAAAAGGCCACCAGTTGATTTCCGCCCAACTGGGGCTTATCATCAAAACAAACCTTTAACCCGGATGTATCTTTTTGTAATTATATTATTGGTGCTGGCTTTAGGATATGGTATACTGATGTTATGGTATAGCCTGGGCTGGAAGCGCCTGAAGAGTTTTTCACCGGCAGCGCCATCGGTTGGTCATACTGCGGTTACCGTGATCATTCCTGCCAGGAATGAAGCCGCCAATTTGCCCGCCTTGCTGGAGGCATTGAAGAAGCAAACGTACAACCCGGCCTTACTGGAAGTGATTGTAATAGATGATTTTTCTACAGATGAAACAGCCGCAGTGGTGCGCAATTTCGCAGCAGCAAATATTCACCTGCTGGAGTTAAAGCAGTATCTCAATGAAGAGGAGCGGCTGAATTCTTTCAAGAAGAAAGCAATAGAAATTGCTATTTCAAAAGCTGCGGGCGACCTTATTGTAACCACAGACGCTGATTGCGTAATGGGGCCGCGCTGGATTGAAACGCTGGTGCAGTTTTACGAACATCATCAACCTAAATTTATAGCCGCACCAGTCAGCTTCTATAAAGAACATAATTTTTTTAAGCGGTTACAGTCGCTCGATTTCATGACCATGCAGGGCATTACCGGCGCTGCAGCCCAACTGGCCTCCGGTACCATGTGTAACGGTGCTAACCTGGCCTATGAAAAAAAGGCCTTCCTGGAAGTGGGCGGTTTTAATGGCATCGATAATATCGCCTCCGGCGACGATATGCTGCTGATGTACAAAATTTACAGCGCATACCCGGATAAGGTCAGCTACCTGAAATGTGAAGAAGCCGTAGTGCGTACACTCGCGGTAGATACGCTCAGGGACTTTATGAACCAGCGGATCCGGTGGTCATCGAAAGCAGATAAGTATGAAGATAAACGACTGACCTGGGTATTACTGCTGGTTTACCTGTTCAATGCCGGCTTGCTGGCGCTGGCGGTAATGGCCTTGTTCCTGCCGGTATGGTGGCCCTGGTTCCTCATCATTTTACTGTTTAAAATAACCCTGGAACTTTATTTCCTGCTTCCTGTAGCCAGGTTTTTTAATAAAACAGAACTCTTGCTATGGTTTATTCCGGGACAGATATTTCATATTCCTTATATTGTTGTTGCCGGGTGGCTTGGGAAGTTTGGCAGTTATCAGTGGAAAGGCCGGCAGGTAAATTAAATCCTGGTTCTTTTGTCAGATATGCAGCCTTATTGGAAAAAGTTATACCGGAATAAAGGTGCGGTGGCCGGTTTGCTGGTGATTGCCGTGGCGGTGTTTATCAGCATAACCGCTTATTTTATTGCGCCGGATCATACACCCAACGCCAACAGGATGGTGCTGGAAATAGAGGGGCAGCATCCCGGCTTCCGCATCAATATGCTGGCCATGCGGAAAGAACAGCCCATCCAAAAGGTGTCTGTTTTTCACCGGTTGTTATACGGCCAGGAGTCTGATGTAAACTGGATCCCTGTCCGGTCGTGGCAATTCAGGGACAGCGTGCTGGTGGTACAACGGTACGTGGATGAATCTACCAGCAGGGAGGAAACCTACTCCCTGGAGCAGGTGTGGTACGGCCATCCGCCGGACCGCCCGATGTCATCGAAATCGTTACATGAAAAGATATTGGCAGAACGGATTTTCTCCCGCACTTACTGGCTGGGCACCGACAAATTTGGCAGGGATATCCTGAGCCGGCTGCTGATTGGCACCCGCGTGAGCTTAGGTGTGGGTTGTATTGCCGTAGTTATTTCGCTGAGCATCGGCGTATTGCTGGGCGCCATAGCGGGTTTCTTCAAGGGCCGGACGGATGATTTGGTGATGTGGCTGGTAAACGTGGTATGGTCCATGCCTACGCTGCTGTTGGTGTTTGCGCTTACCCTGGCGCTGGGCAAGGGATTCTGGCAGGTGTTTATTGCCGTGGGGCTCACGATGTGGGTGGGCGTTGCCCGCATTATCCGTGGGCAGGTACTGGGCATCCGGGAGCTGGAATATGTGGAAGCCGCGAGGGCGCTGGGCTACGGGCATGTGCGGATTATAGTAAAACATATTTTGCCCAATATCATGGGACCGGTGATGGTAGTAGCCGCCGGCAATTTTGCCACCGCTATTGTGGTGGAGGCGGGACTCAGCTTCCTGGGCGTGGGGGTACAACCGCCGCAGCCGTCGTGGGGACTGATGATCAAAGAAAACTACAACTTCATCATCACCCATAATCCTTTACTGGCGTTGGCGCCCGGAGTGGCCATCATGCTACTGGTACTGGCTTTCAACCTGTTAGGTAACGGATTACGGGATGCGCTGGATGTAAGAAGTAAAATTTGATTTGCATATTTAAAAAAAGCTAATTTCATGCTCCTATATAACTGGAAATATGTTATTGAAAACCTTTCTCCCTGCCTTCTTAGCTATTGCATTGCTTACTTTTTCTTCCTGTAAAAAGAAGAAGAAAGATAATCCTGCACCCAGTACGCAGGAAGAAACACTGGCTTTCGCGCTGCCTGAAGTACAGGTGGGAAAATATAATATGGCGCAGGACAGCACCTATGCCCTGAAGGTGAACATCACCAGCAAGTTGCCTGATAAAGGCGTGAAAGTTACGCTGAACGTAGCCACAGAAACGGGGCTTATTCCGCTGCCCCAGGACGATATAGCAGATATTAAAGCAAGCCCCTTTACCATTACGCTCCGTCACCTGAAGCCGTTGAAAACATACGAGGTAACTGTCAGGCTGGCGTCCCTTGGCAATACCGGCAATGTAACTCCTCCGCAGGTATTTTTCCTTACCAATAAGTCCGGAGAATAGCCGGGTCATTAAAATCCGGCAGTCCCGAATCTAAAATTGTGTAGGTTTGCAAGCTCGCAGACAAAGGAATCGTTTATGCAAATTGCTGTTAATGCCGCTTGTTTACGACAGGACATGCCTGCCGATACCGGGAATGTGGCAACGGAGATAATACTGGCGATGTGCCGGCAGCAGCCAGGCCATCAGTTCACATTTTTTTTTGACGGAAAGGTACCCGCCGGCCTGAAAGTACCGGCCAATGTGACCAATGTGGTGTTGCCCCTGAAAGGCAATAAACCCTGGCATTTGTACTGGTGGCAGGAGTGGCAGCTGGTACGGGCCATGAAGCCTTTCCGCCCGGACCTGTTCCTGGGGCTGGATGGCACGCTGCCGTTGCGTAGCAAAATTCCTGCGGGACTGTTGCTGAGAGACCTTTCGTTTTTGCGCAATGCCGGCCTGCAGCCAGGTGTGCAACAGCGGTCGCTTAAAAATAACATTACGAAATACCTCGACCGGGCGCGGCGTATAGCCGTGCTGTCTGATGCCGCACAGGAAGAATTGCTGCGTTATGCACCGGGCGTAAAAGATAAGCTGATCCGCCTGGAAACCGGTATCAGTGAGCAGTACAAACCCCTGGAGTGGGAGCAGCGCGAAACGGTGAAGCGGGCTTTTTCCGGTGGGGCGGAGTATTTCCTGGTAACAGGCAGTATGCATCCCCGGAACAATATTATACCGGTGCTGAAAGCTTTTTCAGCATTGAAGAAGCGGCAGCGGAGCAATATCAAGCTGGTGCTGGCTGGGAGTGTAACCCCGGCGGGAGCGGATATTGCCACGGCCCTGCAGAGCTACAAGTTCCGGCAGGATGTGGTGTGTATAGAAGATGCCGATGAAGATACCCTTGCCCGGCTCACCGGGGGCGCTTATGCCCTCGTATATCCGTCGAGGTTGGAAGGGCTTGCATTGCCGGTATACGCGGCGCAGCGGTGTGAGGTGCCGGTGATTGCGCTGGACAGCGCTGCTGCCAGGGAGGCAGGTGGAGACGCGGTATTATATGCTGATCCGGCGAGTTTGGACGATTTATCAGAAAAAATGAGTCTTTTATATAAAGATGAACAATTAAGATCCCGTTTGCTGGCCAAGATCCCTGCGGCAAAGCCTTTCAGCAGCTGGGAGCATGCTGCGGAGCAGCTGTGGAGTCATCTCACCGGGACGGGTTTTTCCAAAATCAGCAAATGATGGCTATTTTTGCGCTTTAATTGAAAATCATGAGTAAAGTATCTACCATAAAGATCCAGGTTGGACTGGATGATCAAAAGGTGCCCGAGTCGATAGAGTGGAGCGCTACAGATAACAAGGAAGAAAGAATGATTAAGGCCAAGGGCATGATCGTATCTTTCTGGGATCCGGCTGAAAAGGTGGCGCTGCGCATCGACCTGTGGACAAAGGACATGATGGTGGATGAAATGGCGGACTTCTTTTTCCAGACCATGATGACCATGGCTGACACTTACGGAAGAGCCACTCCTTATAAAGACCAGGCAGACGACATGCGCGCTTTTGCAAAGGATTTCTTTAAGAAATTCCAGGACAGGCAGGCTGCCGAAGAAGCAGGAAAATAATCCATTAAACCTAACCATATGTCATTAGAACTAAATATCAACGCAGAAATCAAAGCTGCGATGCTGGGTAAAAAGGAAGCTGACCTGCGTGCGCTGCGTGCTATCAAAGCGGCTATCCTGGTGGCCAAAACAGCAGAAGGCGCCAGCGGAGAGCTCACAGAAGCGGATGAGTCCAAATTGTTGCAGAAGCTCGCCAAGCAAAGAAAGGATTCCCTTGAAATTTTCCGCGCCCAGAACCGTGAAGACCTTGCCGTGAAAGAAGAAGAGGAACTGGTGGTGATTGAACGCTTCCTGCCTAAACAAATGGATGAAGCAGAATTACGTACAGCCATTACTGATATCATCGCTTCCACCGGCGCCAGCTCACCCGCTGATATGGGTAAAGTAATGGGCGTTGCCACCAAACAACTGGCCGGTAAAGCTGATGGGAAGGGCAATTTCCGCCCTGGTGAAAGAATTGCTTACTAAATAGTGCTGTCTGGTATTTAACCGGCTGATAAGCGGAAACCGGGCAGATAACATCTCCCGGAAACAAAAAAAATCAGCGAGTTAAATACCGGATTCCCTATATTTCAACCATGCCTATAGACATTATTTTTGCTATCATCATGGTTTTTGCCATCTACCGGGGATACACCCGGGGTCTGATAGTAGCCTTATTTTCTTTGGTAGCCGCCATATTGGGATTAGCGGCAGCCCTGAAATTAACAGCCATTACTGCATTATATGTACAGGAACACTGGGATATGCATTCCCGCTGGGTGCCTGTAATCTGTTTCGTGTGCCTTTTCCTGGGAGTAATATTGCTCGTGAGGTTGGGAGCAGGAGCTTTGCAGAAGTTGGTGGAGCTGGTAATGTTGGGCTGGCTGAATAAACTGGGCGGAATACTGTTGTATAGCGTTATATTTATAATAATTTACAGTGTAGTGCTGTGGATGGCTAACCAGGTATACTGGCTGAGTCCTGAAACAAAGCTGCAATCTGTGGTATATCCTTATATAGAGAATATTGGCCCGTGGGTATTGGATCATATGGGAAGTGTGATCCCGGTTTTTAAGAATATGTTCACCGAGTTACAGTCTTTTTTTGAGCAGGCAGCCCGGCATATTCAACCTGGATAACTCGTTCCAAAGATTATTTAGATTAATAAAAAGAATTATTTTAGCGTAAAATTGACTTTCAAGATTTGGCAATGGATTACGAAATCAAAACACAGGGTAAGTTTAATTTTATAGAAGAAGGAGAAGGAGAACCACTGGTATTATTGCATGGACTTTTTGGTGCTTTGAGCAATTTCTCGCACATGATCGAATATTTCCGGCAGTATAACAAGGTTGTGATCCCGATGTTACCCCTGTACGATTTAAACATCCTGGAAACATCGGTAGGCGGTTTGGCCAAATATGTGCACAAGTTTATTGAAGCCAGGGGGTACAAAAATGTACACCTGCTGGGCAATTCGCTCGGAGGTCACGTAGCCATCGTATACCTGTTAAAACACCCTGAAGCACCCGTAAAATCCCTGATCCTAACCGGCAGCTCCGGCTTGTTTGAGAATGGAATGGGCGAAACCTATCCTAAACGCGGCGACTATGAATACATCCGCAAAAAAGCAGAACTTACTTTCTATGATCCGAAAATAGCTACCAAAGAACTGGTAGATGAAATGTTTGAGATAGTGAACAACCGCCTGAAAGTGATCAAGATCATTACGCTGGCAAAATCAGCCATCCGCCACAACCTGGGAGATGAACTGAAAGATATCCAGCAACCAACCTTACTGATCTGGGGCCAGAACGATACCGTTACTCCTCCTATGGTGGGCGAAGAATTTAAAAAGCTGATACCTAATTCTGAACTGCAGTTTATTGATAAATGCGGACACGCTCCCATGATGGAGGTGCCGGAAGAATTCAACAAAATTCTGCACGCTTTCCTGGAGAAACTGAAGTTTCAACCTGCCACTTAAACCGGCACTTTACCGGCAGCCCGACGACTGTACCAACCGGTGCAGCGATTTCGCGTACATGTAATTTCTTTTTCTGTTGGCATATTCTTTACTATTATTGTATCAGAATACGCTAACATGATCGCCAGAGAACTCATATCTTCAGTACCTGTTCTGCATCCCTCGGATTCAGGAACAAAGGCACTGCGCCTGATGAACGAATATCATCTCACGCAGCTCCCGATGGTAGTAGATAGCAAATACCTGGCCCTGGTGGAAGAAGACGATATCATGGATCTCGAAGATCCGGATGTACCCCTGGAATCTATGGAGTACAGCAGTACCCGCCCGGCTGTCATGGAATACGCTCATCTATTCGAAGCACTCAAACTTTTTTACGACTTTAAATTGTCTGCCCTCCCGGTAGTAACAAAGGAAAATGAATACCTCGGTATCATTACCAAAGATAACCTGCTGGCAGCTTTAGCAAGATATAACGGGGTAAAGGAACCCGGCGGTATCATCGCGTTTGAAGTAGACCCGCGCGATTACGCCCTCAGCGAAATTGCCCGTATCGCTGAATCAAATGATGTTACGCTCCTGAGCGTAAACACCATCACCAACCCCGTTACCGGTAAACTCGAGGTGGTACTCAAAACAAACCGGCAGGAACTGCAAGGTCTGGTAGCTACTTTCGAACGCTTCAATTATGTAATCAAATACATCTTTGCGGAAGAACCGGAAGAAGAGCTGCTGAAGAAAAACTACGACCTGCTGATGAATTATATCGGCATGTAAGCGGATTTTGTCTTTACTCAGGATTACGCTGATTATATTGATTTAAAGGATTTGAACCTTTTTGATTTTTCTGATTTTATCACTCAAAATCAAAAAAACAAAAGGTGAATTGCTTTTATCTTTTAAAATCAAAAAAATCAAAAAGGTTCAAATCCTTTAAATCAATATAATCAGCGTAATCCTGAGTAAAGACAAAATCCGCGCTATTGTCAACTTTTAAAATGTTTTAGGGACCTACATGCTGAGATGCTGTTACTACCTGCTGGCCTTAGTCTGCCTGTTTGGAATGGTGATACCGGAAAATGCGGAAGGACAGTCGGCGCCTGCAACGGATACCAACTACCTGGTAGTGCGCAACATCCTGGTTTCCGGTAACAAGAAAACCCGGACCTCCATCATTCTCCGGGAAATAAGCACTGTACCCGGAGATACCATCTATCTCCGCGATCTCTCCAATACCCTGGAAGAAAGACGAAAACAATTACTCAATACCTCCCTCTTTCTCAACGTTACCGCCAATGTGAAAAACTGGACCGGTAACGAAGCCGACGTGGTATTTGAAGTATGGGAACGCTGGTACACCTTCGCTTATCCCATTTTCAAGCTGGCAGACCGTAACTTTAACCAGTGGTGGGTGGAAAAGAACCATAGCCTTAGCCGTATCAACCTCGGTGTAAGCGGTACCCAGGAAAACCTCACCGGCCGCAATGATGCGCTGAACGCCGCGCTGCAGTTCGGCTATACCCAGCGATTCGCATTACAGTATAATATACCGTATATCGATAAACGTTTCCGTCACGGCCTGGGTATCATCGCTTCCTATAACCGTAACCGTGAGGTGAACGACAGCACCAGCAATAATAAACAGCAGTTTTTCCGGAAAGACGATTTTCTGCGCCAGGTATATATGATCGGGCTTAACTACAGCTACCGTAAGGCCATTAACACCCGGCACCAGGTATTTGTAAATTATAATTATGAAAAAGTGGCGGATTCGGTGGCTATCATCAACCCCAACTACCTGGGGAAAGGCCGCACCAATGTACGTTACATAGATATCACCTACCGTCTCACTTATATTAAGGCAGATAGCTGGGTATATCCTCTCAAAGGATTCCGGTTACTGGCAGAAGTTGGCAAAAAGGGGATAGGTCCTCTCAATGATGTGGATGATGTTCACTTCCGGCTTAACATGGCCAAATACTGGCAGCTACGGCCCAAAACCTATGCTGCATTAGGTATCCGCAGCGCGGCCAAGCTCTCCAATGAACAGCCATATATCAATCAGCAGGCGCTGGGTTACCGGGATGATTACCTGCGCGGACTGGAATATTACGTGATAGATGGCACCAGCTTCGCCATCCTGAAATCAACCCTCCGGCAGGAACTCCTTTCCTTTAAAGTAAAGTTGCCTATTGTTCCAAAGAAATTTAATACCGTTCCGGTGCGCATCTTCGCCAAAGCCTTTGGCGACGCCGGTTACGCCTACAATAAATTCCCCGGCAACAGCTTCCTGAATAACCGTTTCCTGTATACCGGCGGCATAGGACTGGACATCGTTTCCTTCTATGATACCTGCCTCAGGATTGAATACAGCTTTAACCAGTTAGGGCAAAAAGGACTATTTTTACACACGAGCGTGGATATGTAGCACTTCAGAGCCGATCGTTAAAAGCTTAAAAATTATGCAGGTAGCACTTTATAGCAGGGGATTTATTACAGAAGATATTTCAAACATCCGCTTATTGCTGGAGGAATTAAAGCGGGCAGAGATAGAGGCCATCATCTATGAACCTTTTTTTCATACGCTGCAGCAACACATTCCTTTCGATAACGTACCAACGCTGTTTTCCTGTGCGGAAGATCTGCCGGGAAAAATCGACTTCCTGGTAAGTCTTGGTGGAGACGGTACCCTGCTGGATACCGTTTGTTATGTGCGTGATACCAACATCCCGGTAATAGGGATCAATTTTGGCCGCCTCGGGTTCCTGGCCAGCATCGGTAAAAACGAGATTCATGCACTGGTGGAGGCGCTGCTGAACCGCACCTACGTGGTAGACCAGCGGTCGCTGCTTCACCTGGATGCCAACATCCCCTTATTTGGTGATGTTCCATACGCACTCAACGAATTCACCATCCATAAGAAGGATACTTCCGCGATGGTGAAAATACATACTTACCTGAACGGCGAATTCCTGAACACTTACTGGGCCGATGGATTAATTGTAGCCACCCCCACCGGCTCCACCGGTTATTCCCTGAGCTGCGGCGGTCCCATTGTGTTCCCTGACGCCGGCAACTTCGTGATTACGCCTGTGGCGCCGCATAACCTGAACGTACGGCCCATCATTGTGCCCAACAATAATATCATTTCCTTTGAAGTGGAAGGCCGCAGCGACCAGTTCCTTTGTACCCTCGACAGCCGTATGGAAACCATCGATAACCGGGTGCAGCTGGCTATTAAGAAAGAGGAGTTCAAGCTGAGCCTGCTTCGGCTGGACGACAGCAATTTCCTGCATACGCTCCGGAATAAATTGCTCTGGGGAATTGACGCCCGGAATACGATTAAAATATAGAAATGTAAAATATATTGTTACATTTACAAATACATTCCATGCTGATTGTAATAGAAATTATGCCCCGTGAGGAAAGCAAACGCCAAATAAGTAAGCATAATCATCAGCCATACATTAAATAAATCCGGCATTTTAGCGTTTAAGTAGAACTGATTTATGCTGAAACCTTTTCTATATTCCAAATACATCGTTTTTATATGGCTGGTATCGGCCGGTTGTTTGTTCGCGGAACGTGCTTCGGCGCAAAATGAGCTGGAATATGTAGGAGAGTTGGGTTTTTCTGTGGGAGGCGCGCAGTATTTCGGGGATCTGAACACCCGGGGAGCATTAAATACCCTGAAGCCTGCAGTTGGCATTTACTACCGTAAATATATGAACGACTACGTGGGCCTCCGCGCCCATGGCCGGTTTATGCAACTCGGCTATTCGGATACCTACAATAAAAATGAATTCCAGAACCGCCGGAACCTCAGCTTCAATACTAATTTATGGGAGTTGTCCCTCCAGGGGGACTTTAATTTTTTCCGGTTTGAACCGGGCAGCTTATATGAGCGTTTTTCCCCCTATCTGACTGGTGGCGCCAGTATTTTTTATTACAATCCATATGCTTACCTTAACGGCGTCAAATATTTTTTACAACCCCTGGGTACGGAAGGGCAGGGTACCGCCCTTTATCCGGAGCGCAAGCCCTATAGCCTGGTTTCTTATGCCTGGTTGATCGGGGGAGGTTTTAAATATAATATTTCCAAAAAAGTAAATGTGGGCCTGGAAGCGCTATACCGGTTCACTCAAACGGATTACCTGGATGATGTAAGCACTACATATGCCGGCCCTGCCGCATTCCCGGCGCTTCCTGACGGTCAGCCTACGGTGGCGGCCCAGTTGCAGGACAGGTCGGCGGTGAAAGGCAGTCCTATCGGGGTGATAGGGAGGCAAAGAGGAAACAGCAGGGATAAGGATCAGTTCGTAACAATCGAATTAACCATTAGTATTCTTTTCACTTCTTACAATTGTAAATTTTAATTTACAATAAAAAATACTTTCTGCGGGTGGGCTTTCCGTACCTGCCAACCGCCCCGATAAGCCTCCCAATTTGCTAAAATCCCCACTGGTATTGAATTCGCTGTTAAAACTACGTTAAAACACCTTCTTAGGCTTTGCCAAAAAAGTCATTACTCTATTTTTGTATCTTTGCACCCTTTTAGTAAATCTGTTATAATCTGTTATAATACGCCTGACACAAATGAGCTTGAAGGAAAAATTGGACTTACAACGGTTGCCGCGCCATATAGCCATTATTATGGACGGGAACGGCCGTTGGGCAAAGGAGCGGGGACAAGACAGGCTGTACGGGCACCACGAAGGGGTAGAAAGTGTGCGTAATATAGTGACGACCTGTGCAGAACTGGGAATAGGTTATCTGACCCTATACGCGTTTTCTACTGAAAACTGGGACCGCCCGGTTTATGAAGTTAATGGCATTATGGAACTACTCGTAAACACTATCCGCATGGAAGTGAATACGTTATCGAAAAATAATATCCGGCTGAGCGTAATAGGTGACATGGGAATGTTACCTCCCCAATGCCAGCGGGAAATGGAGGAGGCCATTGCCCTCACCAGCCAAAATACCGGCCTCAATCTCATTATGGCTCTTAGCTACAGTGCAAGGTGGGAAATCGTGAATGCAGCCAGGAAAATAGCCCTGGATGTGAAAAGTGGAGCCCTGGACCCGGTAGCTGTGACGCCAGAGGTATGGGAAAAATATCTCTGTACCGCCGGCCTGCCGGACCCTGAATTAATGATTCGTACCAGTGGAGAATGCAGGATCAGTAACTTCCTACTATATCAACTGGCCTATGCGGAACTGTATTTTACAGATACCCGCTGGCCGGACTTCCGCAATGAACATCTTTACCAAGCCATCTTAAATTACCAAACCAGAGAACGGCGCTTTGGCAAAACAAGCGAACAAATTCAGCAGAATGAAGAAATTATTTCCTAAGGGCCTTCTGGCTATAGCATTATGTTGCAGTGCAGGCATTCGTGTATCCGCTCAGCAAAAAGATACCGTGCCTCCTACGCAGCCCCCTGCTAATCCGCCGGCCGTTTCTCCTATCAACACAGGTATTCCGCAACAGTATGAAATTGCCGATATCACCGTTGCCGGTACCCAATACCTGGATAAATCACTGCTGCTGTCGCTTTCCGGCCTCACTGTGGGCGATAAGGTTACTTATCCCGGCGGTGACCAGTTTACAAAAGCAATCCAGAGTCTCTGGTCACAAAGACTGTTTGCCGACGTAACCATTTATGTAACCAAGATAGAAGATAATAAAATCTGGCTGGAAATAGGATTAACGGAAATGCCCCGCATGTCCTCCTTCGTTTTCAGGGGAATCAAAAAAACAGAAGCAGACGATATTACCACCAAAGCCGGTTTACGTAAAGGAAATGTGATCACACAGGCCCTGAAACAAAACGTAATCGGGGTAGTACATAAATTTTATGCAGATAAAGGATTCGGAAATGCTACCGTTAAAATCGAGGAAAGAGGGGATACCGGCCAGGTAAACTCCAAACACCTGATCTTTAATGTTACCAAAGGGGAGTAAGGTACGTATCCAGGATATCAACATCGTAGGTAATGAAAGTATAGCCGACTCCAAGATCAAGAAGAAGATGAAAGGAACCAAAGAGCGTTCCCGCTTCACGCTTCACCCGGATCTGGAACAGGTGTACGTGGATTCCCTGGCCCAACCGGATGATTTCTGGCAAACCTATGGCTTCCTGCAACCCACCCGCGCATTTGAGAAACTAGACCCTTATTTCCGCTTTAAACTGTTCAGCTCTGCTAAATTCAACGAAAACAAATACTTCGAGGATAAAGGTAAAGTGATCGGGCTCTATAACTCCAAAGGTTATCGTGATGCGGTGATTGTAAGAGATACCACCTATAAAACCCACTCACAGAATCTGAATGTGGATATGCAGATCTCTGAGGGTAAAAAATATTATTTCGGGGATATTACCTGGAAAGGAAATACCCGTTATTCCGACTCCGTACTGACCCGTATTCTCGGTATCAAAAAAGGAGATATCTATAACCTGGAACTGCTGGAAAAAAGAATCGGTAAACAAATGTCACAGGAAGGGGGCGATATCAGCGGCTACTACATGGACTATGGCTACCTCTTCTTCCAGATTGACCCGGTGGAAGTTGGTATCCGCGGCGATACTATCGATTACGAAATCCGTTTACGTGAGGGACCGCAGGCAACCATCAAGGAAGTACGTATAGCCGGTAACGAAAAAACCAATGAACACGTTATCCGCCGTGAACTGCGCACGATCCCGGGTGAAAAATTCAGCCGCCAGGATCTGATCCGTTCTAACCGTGAAATCGCCAACCTCGGCTTCTTCAACCCGGAAAAGATCGGCATGAACCCGGTGCCGAACGTACAGGATGGTACCGTGGATATTGATTATACCGTGGAAGAAAAAGCCAATGACCAGCTGGAACTGTCGGCAGGTTGGGGTGGTTATATCGGTTTAACCGGTACCCTCGGCGTTACCTTCAACAACTTCTCCCTGCGTAATATCTTCAAAAAAGAAACCTGGGATCCATTGCCAAGTGGCGACGGACAGAAATTGTCTGTACGTGTATCTTCCAATGGTAAAGCTTACCGTTCCTATAACTTCTCCTTCACGGAGCCGTGGCTGGGAGGTAAAAAAAGGAACCAGTTTTCTGTAAGTCTTTACAGCAGTTACCAGAACCCATACGCATACAACGATTATTATAAGCTGCCGGGTGATACCACTACTTCTACAAATGGTCACTTTAAAGTGTTGGGAGCCTCTGTATCACTGGGTAAACAGCTGAAATGGCCGGATGACTATTTCACCCTGATCTATTCCGTGAACTATCAGCAGTATAAGCTGAAGAACTACAACTACTTTGGTATTCCCGGATTTGAAAGCGGTACGTCCAATAACGTTAACATCAAGCTGACGTTGTCGCGTTCTTCTGTGGATCAGCAGATCTTCCCGCGCAGTGGTTCCAACTTCATGGTATCTGCGCAGTATACGCCGCCATACTCCCTGTTTAATCCCGACAAGGATTACTCCAAAGAGCCGGCTTCTGAACAGTTTAAATTTATTGAGTACCAGAAATACCGCTTTAACGCAGAATGGTACGTGCCTTTGAGCCGTCCGATGGGTAGCGATAACAAAACATTTGTATTGAAGGTAGCCGCGAAATTTGGTTATATCGGCCGTTACAACAACCGTACAACCCTGTCGCCTTTCGGCAGGTTTGAAATGGGGGGTGATGGTTTGAGTAACTTCGCGATCTACGACCGTGATATCATCTCCCAGAGAGGTTACCCGGTGTATTATACTTCCGATCCGAGCATCAATCCTGAAAACGGTCAGCCTGCCAACTATTCCGGCTTCACCGTATTTAATAAGTACGTGATGGAACTGCGGTATCCGTTCAGTTTGAATCCCAGCTCCACCATCTTTGGTTTGGCGTTCCTGGAAGCAGCTAACGGTTATAAAGACCTGAATGAATACAACCCGTTCAGATTACGCCGTTCTGCCGGTATCGGTATGCGTTTCTACCTGCCGATGTTTGGATTGCTTGGATTTGACTATGGTATCGGGTTTGACCGTCTCCAGCCAGGGGGTGGTTTGAAAGACGCTGCTAAGTTTACATTTATGCTCGGCTTCGAACCAGAATAATGTGGAAAATAATTATATATTGCAAGTTTAACCGTCATTTGGTTTTGCGAAAAATTATTGTAGCATGAAAAAATTATTTATTACAGCCGCCATTGTGCTGGCTATGGGCGGTGCAGCAAGTGCACAGCGCTATTGCGTGATAGATACAAAATATATCCTGGAAAGCATTCCGGAATACAAGGAGTCACAGAAAAAGCTGGATGCAGTTGCAGAGCAATGGCAGAAGGAAATTGACGCTAAGTTCCAGGAAGTGGATAAGATGTATAAGTCTTACCAGGCAGAACAGGTAATGCTCACCGAGGAATTGAAACGTAAGCGGGAAGATGAAATCGTAGCCCGGGAAAAAGAGGCAAAGGATTTGCAGAAGAAGCGTTTCGGTTACGAAGGTGATCTTTTCAAAAAAAGGGAAGAACTGGTAAAGCCCATTCAGGATAAGATCTATAATGCAGTGCAGAAGCTTTCTGCCGGCAGGATGTATGATTTTGTACTGGATAAGGCTGCAGGCGCCACCGTTATATTTTCTGATCCAAAGCTGGATAAAAGCGAAGAAATCCTGAAATCTTTGGGAGTCAAGAAATAAACCCGTACCTATTTTTTAACTATAAGTATTTAAATTTTTTTAAACACAGACAACATCATGAAGAAGTACGTAATTATTGCTTTTGTGGCGGTTACCGGTTTGTTCAGCGTGAATGCAATGGCACAATCCAAAGTAGCGCATATCAATGCACAGGCACTGGTAGCAAGCATGCCAGAAGCTAAAAAGGCAGAAACTGATCTGCAAACTTTTGCACAAGGACTGGAAGGTGATGGTAAAGCACTGGTAGATGAGTATACGAAGAAAATGAAGGAATTCGATGATAAAGCGGCCACTATGACCGACAACATGAAAGAAATCAAAGGCCGTGAAATCCAGGACGCACAGAAACGTATCCAGGACTACCGTGAAGGCGCTGAACAGAAAGTACAGGCTAAACAACAGGAGCTGCTGAAACCCATCTACGATAAAGCCCGTAAGGCAATTGAAGATGTAGCAAAGGAAAAAGGTTACAACTACGTAATCGACAGCTCTGCCGGTATGCTGCTGGTTTCTCCTGCTGCAGACGATATCCTGACTGCTGTAAAGACTAAACTGGGAGTTAAATAGTTAATAAGTTTAATACTTAAAGGTGGAATGTGGTGAAAACTGCATTCCACCTTTACATTTAAGAATTCGTATTTTAATTTTACTTTTCAAATATTTTCTGCTACCTTTGCCTTCCGTTTTAAAAACCACAATCCTTTAACACGGGAGTTTTAGTATAGTACAGGTAAAAACAAAAAAAAGAAATGAAACGTACTTTTCAACCGCATAACAGACGCAGAAAGAGCGTTCACGGCTTCAGAAAGAGAATGGAAACTGCTAATGGCCGTAAGGTATTGGCTTCCCGTAGAGCAAAAGGTCGTAAGAAGCTGACTGTTTCTGACGAGCGTAAGCTGAAATAATTATAGTAGCTAAATACTATTTGCCATAAAAACTTATTCTTTTACAAAGGAAGAAAGGTTAAAAAGCAGAAAACTTATTGAAACGCTTTTTCGTGAAGGAAAAGCGTTTTCTGTTTTTCCCTACCGGGTTGTTTACATGCCGTTGAAAGAACCGGGTAAATACCCCGTGCAGGTAGGCTTTAGCGCCGCTACCCGCCGGTTTCCCCATGCGGTGGACCGTAACCGCATCAAACGCCTGGGCCGGGAGGCCTGGCGTCTGCAAAAGCAGGAACTCTACGACCATCTCCGGTCCGAATCAAGGCAGATCGCCGTTTTCCTCATCTACACCGACAAAAAAATCGCCGGTTTTTCTACCCTGAAAGACAAAATTTCGGTAATTTTAAAGAAGCTGCAAACCAGTATTTAGCACTCAATGGTTAGCTTTTAGCTGATTGCAGCAAACCCGGCATTCAACATGCTGTTAAATGCTCTGCTTATTTTTTACTGCTAAAAGCTGCTTATGAATCGTGTTGTGCGCTGGCTTAGTTTTCCTTTTATCTTCCTGATAAAAATTTATCAATGGTTTATCTCGCCCCTCCTGGGCAGTAAATGCCGTTATACCCCCACCTGCTCACAATACGGGCTGGAAGCATTTAAAAAATATGGCCCTTTCAAAGGTGGCTATCTCACCATAAAGCGTATCTTGTCGTGTCACCCCTGGGGCGGACACGGATATGATCCGGTGCCATAAATAGTCACCACCGGTTGCCAACTAATATCTTTCATCTTATACACTCGTTGCATGCGTGCGTTTTTTAATAAAAGAAGGAAACTGACAGCAGCCCTGCTCCTGGTTATTACTACAGCAGGGATCTTCGCTTTCAATGAAAACGATAAATATTTCCAGATTGCCAAAAACCTGGACATATTCGCCGCTTTCTACCGGGAACTGAATACGTATTACGTAGATGACCTTCCTCCTGAAAAGGTGATGCGAAAAGGCATTGAAGCCATGCTGGAGGAAACCGATCCTTTTACTGATTTCGTTTCCGAAGAAAACCTGGACGATCTTAAATTCATGGCTACCGGCAAATACGGCGGGGTAGGCGCCTCCATCAATACCAGCGGCGAATGGACCGCCATCACCGATGTATATGAAGGCAGCCCGATGGACAGGGCCGGCGTGAAACCAGGCGATATCATCGTGAGCATGGATGGCAAGTCCAGTAAAAATGTAGCCCAGGAAGAAATCAGCAGACAGCTTAAAGGCGCTGCCGGTACCCCGTTGGATATGGTGTTCCGCAACCCGGTAACCGGCGTGGAAACTCCGAAAAAAATCATCCGCGAAGAAATTAATGTAAAAGCGGTGAGCTATGCCGGCATCCTGAAAAATGATATCGGCTATATCAAAATGACCCAGTTCACAGAGAACAGCGGCGCCATGGTACGCACGGCAGTACAACAACTGAAACAAACCAACCCCGCGCTGAAAGGATTGATCCTCGACCTGCGCGGCAACCCCGGCGGATTATTGGATGAAGCCGTTGTAGTTGCCAACATTTTTGTAGATAAAAATAAACTCATCGTCAGCACCAAAGGAAAAGTAAAGAACTGGGACCGCAACTACGAAACATCCGAACAGCCGGTAGACCTGCATCTCCCGTTAACCGTGCTCACCAACCACTCCTCCGCTTCTGCTGCTGAAATAGTGGCCGGCAGCATACAGGATCTCGACCGAGGCCTGGTGATAGGACAACGCTCCTACGGCAAAGGCCTGGTGCAAACCACCCGCCAGCTGCCTTATAATACCAAACTGAAAGTAACCACCGCTAAATATTATACGCCAAGTGGCCGCTGTATCCAGGCCATCGACTACTCCCACCGTAACGACGACGGCAGCGTGGATTATGTACCGGATTCCCTGCGTAAATCATTTACCACCACAGGCGGCCGTGCCGTAAAAGATGGCGGCGGTATTGAACCCGATGCAAAGGTCGATCCCACCTATATCAGCCAGGTGGCCATTACCCTTATCCGTAAACAATTTATTTTCGACTACGCTACCAATTATTACTACAGCCATCCTAAAATAGCCGCTGCAGGCTCTTTTGCACTGTCTGAAAGCGACTTCGAAGATTTTGAGCGCTATCTCGATAACAAAGATTACAGCTACAAAACACGCAGTGAAGAAGCCCTGGATTCTTTCAAAAGCACCGCAAGAAAAGAAAAGTACTATGATGCGATCGCTAAAGAACTGGAAACGCTTGAAACGAAAATGAAGCACGATAAAAAGCAGGATCTGCTGAAAAATAAAACAGAAATAAAACGGTTACTGGAAGAAGAAATCGTGAACCGTTATTATTTGCAGAGAGGCCGTATTATCAGGTCGCTCGAGTGGGATAATGATGTAAATGCCGCCATCGATTTATTACATAGCCCATCAAAATATAAGCAGCTGCTTACCGCAGCGAAGTAACCGCTTTTAGCCCTGGTAATAATGAAGCCTGCAAATAAGCCCCGGTTGTCACCGGAGTTTGTTTGCAGGCTTCATTATTCCTCCTTTTCCAATTCTCATATAAATTATGAATTCCGGTAGAATAATTATATTTTGAGAGTCCAGTGAATAATAAACTTATATCATTTCTCAATCTAAAAGGGTTATCATGCCAGTAAATTCCAATGAAGACTCTCGCCGGAGTTTCATCAGTAAATTTGCCAAAGGAGTAGTAGGAGCATCGCTGCTGCCAAGTATCCTGACCGCAGCTGATAAGCAAAGAAACATTCAGTCACTTTCCCGCCTGAAAGAAAAATACAGTGCAAACGACCAGATACAGATAGCGCTGATAGGCGCGGGTGGTATGGGAACAGCAGATGCCAATACGGCAATCACCGTGCCCGGTGTAAAGCTGATAGCCGCCTGTGATTTGTATGATGGCCGTTTGGCAGATGCAAAAAACAAATGGGGGAATGATATTTACACTACCCGCAGTTACCAGGAAATCCTGGAGAGAAAAGACATTGATGCCGTGATCATCGCTGTGCCGGATTTCTGGCATAAAGATATTTCCGTGGCAGCCATGAATAAAGGCAAATCCGTGTATTGCGAAAAACCAATGGTACATGATATCAGCGAAGGACCCGCAGTAGTGGAAGCCCAGCAACGCAACGGAAAAGTAGTATACCAGGTAGGTAGCCAGGGTATGAGTTCCCTGGGTAATGAAAAAGCCAGGCAGCTCCTGAAAGATGGCGCTATCGGTAAACTTAATTATGCCGAAGGCTTCTGGGCACGTATGTCGCCCACCGGCGCATGGCAATACCCTATTCCTGCGGATGCCTCCACTAAAACAGTTGATTGGACCACTTACCTCAAAAACGCGCCCAAGCGCGATTTTGACCCATTGCGTTTCTTCCGCTGGCGTAATTATAAAGATTATGGCACCGGCGTTTCCGGCGACCTGTTCGTTCACCTGTTTTCCAGTCTGCACCTGGTAACCGGTTCACTCGGTCCCAATAAAGTAATGGCCACCGGCGGATTACGTTACTGGAAAGATGGCAGGGAAGTACCCGATATTATGCTGGGCATGTTTGATTATCCTGAAACCGAAATACACCCTGCGTTTAACCTGTCGCTCCGCGTGAACTTCGTGGATGGTACCGGTGGCACCAACTACCTGCGCATGGTGGGCAGTGAGGGCTCTATGACCGTAGAATGGGATAAGGTAACGCTGTTCCGCAATAATGTACAGGTAGATGAAAACGATCCGCTGGCTGCTGCCAATGCTGCTGCATCCAATAACGGAAAATCGTATGCCTATCACCGTGCGAACATGCTGGATCCTGAAAAGATGATCTATGAGGCAGAGAAAGGATACAAAGGAGCGCACTTCGATCACTTCTACAACCTGTTTAACGCCATGCGTACCAACGGTAAAGTAGCGGAAGATCCTACATTCGGTTTCCGTGCAGCGGCGCCGGCGCTGTTGTGCAACGAAAGCTATTTCGATAATAAGATCATCCACTGGGATCCTAAGAATCTGAAAGTAGTGAACAAGTAATTAAACACGTGTACATATGAAGCACCTTTTGGTTCCTGCGTTGTCCGTGATAACTATTGTGGTGGCGTCTTGCGGAGGTAATACGGTAAATAACGAGAACAAGAATGCCATTGCGGTGGCGGATTCTCTTGTAAGCACTGCGCTTGCAGATTCTACGGGAGCTGTGTTAAGTGAAGCGGAAAAGGCAGCAGGCTGGCAACTGTTATTTAACGGCCATACAATGGAGGGCTGGCGGACTTACAAAAATAAACCGGCCGACTCCTGGGTAGCGGAGAAAGGGATCCTGCATTGCCTGGGTAATAAAACAGACAAGTCTGATAAACGGGGGAACCTGATCACAGATAAGCAGTTTGAGAATTTTGAGCTGACGGCCGACTGGAAGCTGTCGCCGCAAGGCAACAGCGGCATCATGTATATGGTATCGGAAGAATTTGAAACGCCTCAGTTGAGTGGGCCGGAATACCAGATCATTGATGATAAAAATTTCCCGGAGAAGCTGGAGCCCTGGCAGAAAACAGGCGCCAATTATGCCATGAATCCTCCTTTGGCAGATGCTGCGAATCCCATCGGCGAATGGAACACTACCAAGATCATTGTAAACAAGGGTCATGTAGAGCATTGGCTGAATGGAAAGAAAACGGCCGATTACGAACTGTGGACGCCTGAATGGAAGAAGCACAAGGAGGACGGCAAATGGAAGGATGCCAAAGGCTACGGGATGTCTAAAAAAGGCCATATTGCATTGCAGGACCATGGCAGTGAAATATGGTTCAAAAATTTAAAGATCAGAGAACTATAAACAATTGGTCAAGCATATAAAAAATCCCGTCAAGGTTTACCTGACGGGATTTTTTTATGCAGTTCCATGAACTGGTGATAGCTTATACAGCTGCTTCGTAGCGTTTGCTGATGGCGTTCCAGTCTACCACATTCCAGAATGCTTTCAGGTATTCCGGACGGCGGTTCTGGTATTTCAGGTAGTAAGCATGTTCCCATACGTCTACACCGAGGATAGGTGTGCCTTTTACTTCAGCAACATCCATCAGTGGATTGTCCTGGTTAGGCGTGGAAGAAACTTCCAGTTTACCATCTTTTACGGTTAACCATGCCCAACCGGAGCCGAAGCGGGTAGCGCCGGCGGTGTTGAATTTTTCCTGGAAGGCTTCAAAAGAACCAAAAGTGCTGTTGATAGCATCTGCCAGTTTACCGGTTGGAGCGCCGCCGGCATTTGGTGCCAGGCTGGTCCAGAAGAAACTGTGATTCCAGTGACCACCGCCATTGTTTCTTACAGCCGGGCTGATTTTACCGGCATTAGCTACCAGTTCTTCCAGCGATTTGTTCTCGTTTTCTGTGCCTGCTACCGCTTTGTTCAGATTGTCTACATAAGCCTGGTGGTGCTTACCATGATGAATTTCCATTGTCAGTTTATCGAAATTCGGCTCTAACGCGTCTGGTGCGTAGGGTAAGCTCGGAAGTGTAAATGCCATAACTCAAAGTTTTATGGGTTTTAAAATATGATTTCTTGATAGTCGCCAAATTTACTGCCAATCCGTTAAAATTTAGACATTTAATTATTAAGTTAATGAGATAACCGGTTTAGTGATCAACGGGCAACCTTGTTAATTAGGTGAAATCAATCAACGCCAGGGCTTGGTCATATGGAAAATTATTTTATATTTACGGATACTCGGTTTAACAGAACATAACGTCAGGCATATTTTTTCAGCTGCGCCTGGCAGTTGGTTACCTATTGTTTGTTTAAAACTTATAGTATGCAGACAGGCTCGGACTCGGGGCTACATTTTTCCCTCAATGCCTTACAGAAGGAAAATGAGCATTTAAAAAATCGTATCCATTGGTTGGAGAGCGTTTTACATCATGTACCCGCCATGATTTACAGTTACGATAACAATAATAAATCTGTGACGTGGTGCAACGACCGTCTCGCAGAAACCGTTGGTTTTTCTGCTGATGAGATGACGGGTATGGGCATTGAATTTTTCCGGCACATCATGCATCCTGACGACTTTAAGCTGGCTGCGGTAGCGCAGCAATCGTTTATTAATAACAAGGCACAATTTGGCGGATTGGCCCGCATCCGTAAAAAAGGAGAAATTGATTACCGGTGGTTGCTTGGGCTGGAAGTGCCGTTTACGCACGATAAAAACGGAAGGGTGGTGGAAATTATCTGTGCCTTCCTGGATCTTACCAATGCTGTTGATACCAATGCCCAACTGTCTGAAGCGCTGGCTGCTATTATGCGCCGGCAAAATGAAACCCTTTTCAACAAACTGACCCCGCGGGAGAAAGATGTGTTGGGGATGGCCGTAAAAGGACTGAACAACAAGGAAATAGCCCAATCGTTGAACCTTAGCCGTTATACAGTGGAAACCCACCGGAAAAATATCCGGCTGAAACTGAAAGTACGTAACACCTCAGAATTGGTGGCCATTGCCCGTAAGATAGGATTTGAATAAAAATACCCAACATTGGGTATTTGCTCGTTTTTCAAACTCGACTAATTTAGTGGATTAAATATTACGTGTGTTTTTTAAACATCCGGGATGATTACTATCTGAAACACCCCTATAACTACTATGATAACCGAGGAAAGAGCATTTGACATCTTACAACTGGAGGAATCTGCCACTGCAGAAGAAATTGTTGCCCGCTACGAAATCCTTAAAGATCAATACAGAAGGATAAAAGATGAAACCGAGGACCTGAGAACACGGTTGGCGTACCAGTTGAAACAAATAGAGCTGGACGACGTATTTATATATTTCAGAAGAAAACAAAGAATATAGAGACTGCGACTAATCGCAGTTTTCGTCCACATCTGCCGTTGGCTTTAATTCATTATATTTACCAGCCTAAACCCTACCTAAACAATCATTCTATGAATGTTATCTTGATCGTTTTGATAGTACTGGCTTTAGTCGTCATACTATCATCGTTTGTAACGGTGCAGCAGGGAAACATTGCTGTTACCACTATATTCGGGAAATACAACCGGGTACTTTTTCCCGGGCTGAACTGGAAAATACCCATCATTGAAAAGGTATTTAAAAGGGTATCCATCCAGAACAGGTCTGTGGAACTGGAATTCCAGGCTATTACCATTGACCAGGCGAATGTGTACTTTAAAGCCATGCTGCTGTATGCCGTATGGAACCAGGAAGAAGAAACGCTTAAGAACGTAGCGTTCAAATTTATGGATGAAAGAAGCTTCATGCAGGCGCTGGTACGCACCATTGAAGGCTCTATCCGTGGATTTGTAGCTACTAAAAGACAGGCGGAGGTATTAGGTCTGCGTAAAGATATTACGGAACACGTAAAAGAACAGATCGACAAAACCCTGGAAGAATGGGGTTTCCACCTGTTGGATCTGCAGATGAATGATATCACTTTTGATGAAGTGATCATGAAGTCTATGGCGCAGGTAGTGGCTTCCAATAACCTGAAAGCGGCTGCTGAAAATGAAGGTCAGGCATTACTGATCACTAAAACCAAAGCGGCGGAAGCAGATGGTAATGCTATTAAAATTGCAGCAGAAGCTGAGCGCCAGGCTGCCCAGCTGCGTGGTATGGGTGTAGCCCTGTTCCGTGAAGAAGTAGCCAAGGGTATGAGTATGGCCGCCAAAGAAATGCAGCAGGCCAACCTGGATACCTCCGTGATCCTCTTCTCCATGTGGACCGAAGCCATTAAGCACTTTGCTGAAAACTCAAAAGGAAACGTCATCTTCCTGGATGGTTCTTCCGAAGGGATGGATCATACCATGAAACAAATGATGGGTATGAATAAGCTGATGGATTCCACCAAAAAATAATTATCTCCTTTGTTCAAAGAAGGTTTTCATCAGCTGTAAACTTTCTTCGCTGCACGGACCGGCCTCCAGTTTTGTTTTGGGATGAAACGGGGACCGGTCACCGGTGGCTCTCCGGTAGCTGTTCTTGTCATCTGCCGCTGCATAAACAATCCTGCCTATCTTACTCCAATACAGTGCTCCCGCACACATCAGGCAAGGTTCTACGGTTACATATAAAGTAGCTTCCATCAGGTACTTACTGCCGAGCGTATTGAACGCAGCTGTTAACGCAATCATTTCTGCGTGCGCGGTACAGTCGTTCAATCTTTCTACATGATTATAGCCACGGCCAATAATGCGGTTGTTTAATACCACTACGGCGCCAATAGGCACTTCTCCGTCTTCAAAGGCTTTGCGTGCTTCCTGCATCGCCTGCCGCATAAAATGTTCGTCTGTCATAACCGCTGTTGGTATTCAGCCTTTAATTGCAAAGCAACCAAAGGCTGATAATTATTTGTTGATCATTGCCAGGAACTCATCTTCCGACAGGATCTTAATCGTATTAATTTTCTTGGCCTTTTCCAGTTTACTGCCGGCATCATCGCCTACTACCAGGTAGTTGAGTTTGCTGCTCACGCCGCTCACTATTTTACCGCCTTCCTGTTCTACCATTTCCTCTGCCTCGGTGCGTTTCAGCTTATGAAGGGTGCCGGTAAACAAAAACGTTTGTCCGTTGAGGTGACCCGGCGCATGCGCTTCCTTTTTCGTATTGGTCATGCTGATACCCAACGCTGCCAGCCTGTTCAGCATTTCGATGTTATCATTGTTGGCGAAGAACAACCGGATGGAGCCCGCTACTTTAGGTCCTATATCTTCCAGCGCCAGGATCTGTTCTTCTGTCCAGTTTTGGAGGTCCATGATATGGTTCACTGCATTGGCCAGTGTTTTAGCGGTTGTTTCTCCAACGTACCGGATGCCGAGCCCGAATATCAGGCGGTGCAGCGGCTGTGTTTTGGATTGCTCAATAGCGGATTGGAGGTTGGTCAGTGACTTTTTACCAAAGCCTTCCAGCGCGCCTATCTTCTCAAAATCCAATTCATAAATACCGGGTATATCTTTCAGGAGTCCTAATAAAAAGAATTTGCGCACATTACTTTCGCCGAAGCTTTTAATATCCATGGCGTCTTTGCTCACAAAGTGGATCATTCTTTCTACCACCTGTGCTTCGCAGTTGATATTGGTGCAGCGCCAAACGGCTTCCCCTTCCGGCTTTACGAGTTTATCATGACATACGGGGCAGCGGGTAGGGAAAATGATTTCCTGTTCGCTGCCGTCGCGCAGGTCGGCTACGGACTTCACGATGTAAGGAATTACGTCTCCGGCTCTTTCTACCAGCACGGTATCCCCGAGTTTGAGATCTTTCTCTTTAATTACTTCCTCATTGAAAAGGGAAATAGATCCAACGGTTACCCCACCAATGGGTACGGGGTCAATTTTTGCCACGGGAGTAACAGAGCCGGTACGGCCTACCTGGAACTCCACGCTGCGGAGCTTACTGGTGGCCTGCCGTGCTTTAAATTTATAGGCGATGGCCCAACGCGGGTGATGGGTGGTCATACCCAGCCTGTCCTGCAGGTCATAGTCATTTACTTTGATCACCATGCCATCTATTTCATAAGGCAGGTTATCCCGTTCGGTTTCAAATTTTAATACGTAGTCGATAACACCTTGTATGCCTTTTATCACTTTCTTTTCTTTGGCAGGACTGCGGAAACCGAGTGTGGATAACAGCTCCAGTGTGCCGCTATGTGTTTTGAGCGCATCCGGTTCTGTTGTCCCGGTATTCATGTTATGATAGCTCATGTGATACAGGAAGGCTTCCAGTCCGCGTTTGGCCACTTCATTGGGATCTACCATCCGCAGTGAGCCGGAGGCCGCATTGCGCGGGTTGGCCAGCGGGGGGAGGTTGTCAGCAATACGTTTATCGTTAAAGGCTTTGAAAGTGTTTTTATTAATGAGTACTTCCCCGCGTATTTCTATCTGGTGAATGCCATATTTTGAGAAGGAGGCAGACAACGGGATGGAGCGGATCTGTTTGATATTGGTGGTGATGTCTTCTCCTGCTACGCCATCGCCGCGGGTGGCGCCACGTGTCAGCCGGTCGTCTTCATAAATGAGTGAAATACTGGCGCCATCGAACTTGGGTTCAACGCAATATTCAATTTCGGTAAGGCGGGCGCTTTCACGAGCTTTACGGTCCCAGTCCAGCAGGTCGTCTGCATTGTAGGAGTTTTCGAGGCTGAGCATGGGTACCAGGTGAGGTACCGTAATGAATTCTTTGGTGAGGCCTTGTGCTACCCGCTGGGTGGGGGAGTCTGATGTAACGAGGTCAGGATTTTCCAGTTCGAGTTTTTTCAGCCAGGCGTACAACTGGTCGTATTCATAGTCGCTGATCACGGGTTCACTTTCCACGTAGTAACGCCAGTCGTTATAACTGATTACACGGCGAAGGGCATCCAGGGTTTCATCAATGGATTGCAGCAGTTGTTCCTGCTTTAAATGGCTGAGCAGTTGTTTGGCCAGCTGCGTCAGGGTTATTTCTATCTCCTTTGTGTACATAATTGATATAACTGAGCCGTAAATTTAAACTTATCTTTCAGGTTAGAGATATCTGTTGAAAAAAATCCGGGCACTTTTGTTTTAAATGTGATATTTTTTTCTTTCATTTGGATATAGTTCCGCGTGTTATTGATAAACTGAGTTTTACTGTAATTCCACGTCTTTATGATGTCTATGTACACCAAGAACATCAACACGCACCTTGTTGAAATAAAGGATTATTTCAAGGTAGCCATTTCTGTCGACTGCGTCATTTTCGGGTTCAACAACGACGAGTTGAAAGTACTGTTGATAGAATCGGATCTCAAAGAGTTTAAGGGTAAGTGGTCGTTGCTGGGCGACATTGTACGGCCGGAGGAAGAGCTGGATGAAGCAGCTTACCGGGTGCTTAAGGCGCGCACCGGGCTGGATAACGTATACATGGAGCAGGTACAAACCTTTGGGGCGGTGGAGCGTCATCCTGCAGGCAGGGTGATTACTGTCGCCTACTATTCACTGGTGAATATTGAGCATGTGGAATTGAAGATGAGTAATAACGAATTGCACTGGCACAGTGTAAAGGAACTGCGTGAAATGGCCTTTGATCATAAGCAGATCCTGGATACCTGCCATGAGCGGCTGAAGCAGCAGGTGCTGGTGCAGCCTATCGGCTTTAACCTGTTGCCCCGCAAGTTTTCCCTCCGCGAATTGCAGAACCTGTACGAGGCGATCCTGGATATGGAACTGGACCGCCGTAATTTCAGAAAGAAATTTTTGTCGATGGACTTACTGATGGATTTGAATGAAGAAGAGGAAGATGTGCCTCATCGTCCGGCAAAGCTCTATAAATTCAATTTCGACAAATATGACCAAAGAAAGAAGCGCTATCTAGGAATAGGCTTCTAATGATGACGATCTGGTATTTTTTTCTCCTTCACTTTTGCATTCTCTTGTATTCCTGTTAATTTGAATGAGGTTGAAATCCTTTGTCACGAAGGATTTGCGATGGCCTGTGTCTGTCAAAAAACAGCCAGGTTAATTTTCTATCTAAATAGAAAAAAAAGTTGGTTTTTAACAAAACTTTAAGTAAGATTGTGTAAGATATACACATCTTAGAAGCAAACAATAATCGTTATAAAACCAAAATTTAACTTGTTCGCCAAAAGCAATTTTTCGTTTGTTTATTTCCGTATGTAGAAGTTCCATTTAATAAGTTTGAAAAGCTATAAATCATTTATCATTAGTTTGATTTTATAGTTCCACGTTATGAAACAGAAGACCGCTAAGCATTAATGCCTTGTGTCTTACTTTATGCTTTCCCTTGTACAGGTAATGTACAGGGGAAAGTTGTTTTAGGGAAATACTAACCCGATCGGGGATCGGTTAAATATTTTGCAATAAGATCCGGTAGCTGTTCAATCAATTCTAATTCTGGGTAAAACCCGCGCTATACCGGCAGTTCAGCTGCTTTTTCCGTAACTTGCATTCTTCGTGGATTTCATGCAGGAAGCATGAAACCCTGGTCAAAAATCCGGTAATTGATATGTCTTATACACCACAACATAAGGTTCGCATTGTAACAGCGGCAGCTTTATTCGACGGGCATGATGCGGCCATTAATATTATGCGGCGCATTATGCAGGCAAAGGGAGCCGAGGTAATTCACCTGGGGCATAACCGTTCTGCAGCTGAAATTGTAGACTGTGCCATCCAGGAAGACGCGCAGGGAATCGCCGTCACCTCCTACCAGGGAGGCCACGTGGAATTTTTTAAATACATGTACGACCTGCTCCAGGAAAAAGGTTGCGGCCATATCAAAATCTTTGGCGGCGGCGGTGGTACCATTCTCCCGGTAGAAATAGCCGAACTGCATGCCTATGGCATTGCACGCCTTTATTCACCGGACGATGGCCGGCAAATGGGATTGGAAGGTATGATTGAGGATCTGATCAGTCAGTGCGATTTCGCTATCAAGCCATTAACTGCCGGCGCCGGTGTGGAAGATATCCCGCAGCTGCAGGCAGATAAAAATCCTAAGATCATCGCCAGGGCCATCAGCCTGGCAGAAAACGATATGCCGGTAGCTATGCTCACCGGGCAAAAAACAAGAACCGCTGTTACTGTAGATGAAACTGCCGGCACACACATTACCCACACAGCGGCAGATCCGGAAAAATCTCCTGTACTCGGTATCACCGGAACAGGTGGCGCCGGGAAAAGTAGCGTAACAGATGAACTGGTGCGCCGCTACCTGAATCACACTACCGATAAAACGGTGGCTGTAATTTCCGTAGACCCTTCCAAGAAGAAGACCGGCGGCGCATTGCTGGGCGACAGGATCCGGATGAATGCCATCCACCATCCGCGTGCCTATATGCGCTCACTGGCAACCCGTGAAAGCGATAAAGCCATCAGCGAACATATCCAGGAAGCCATCGATATCTGCAAACTGGCCGCCTACGATTTTATTATCCTCGAAACATCCGGTATTGGCCAGAGCGATACGGCTATCACCGATTACTGCGATGTATCGCTGTATGTGATGACACCAGAGTACGGCGCCGCTTCCCAGCTGGAGAAGATCAACATGCTGGACTATGCCGACGTGATTGCCATCAACAAATTTGATAAAGCCGGCGCACTGGATGCCCTGCACGATGTGCGTAAACAATATAAGCGTAACCATAACCTCTGGAACGCCAAGGAAGAAGAATTGCCGGTAGTAGGCTCTATTGCTTCCCAGTTCAACGACGCAGGCATCAACCTGCTGTTTGAAAAAGTAATGGAAAAAGTGGAAGAGAAAACCGGGGCCAGCTTTGGCCCTATGGCGCATGAAAGCATTAAATCCACTTCTACCAAATCACAGATCATCCCCCCGGCCAGGGTACGCTACCTGGCAGAGATTTCAGAAGCCATCGGCGATTACAGCAAATGGGTGGATGAACAATGTACACTCGCTACACAACTATACCAGGTACAAGGCGTGATGGCGCTGCAGCCGGCATCAGCCGCTGCACTGGCCGACATTAAAGCCCACCTGGAAAAATCATTACATCCCGGGTGTAAAAAACTCGTGGAGGAATGGCCTGCGCTGGTAGAGAAATATACCGCCGATTTTTACGAATTCCAGGTAAGGGACAAAGTAATCAAACTGCCGCTGTACAGCGAAAGCCTCAGCCACAGCCGTATTCCGAAGGTGTCGCTGCCTAAATATAAAGACTGGGGCGATATTCTCCGCTGGCAGCTCACAGAAAACCTGCCTGGTGAATTTCCATACGCAGCGGGTGTGTTCCCGCTGAAACGCGAAGGAGAGGATCCTACGCGCATGTTTGCCGGGGAAGGCGGTCCGGAAAGGACGAATAAACGATTCCATTACGTATCACTCGACCAGCCGGCAAAGCGGCTGTCTACTGCATTCGACAGCGTTACCCTTTACGGTGAAGATCCGGCAATACGCCCCGATATTTATGGTAAAGTGGGTAACTCCGGTGTGAGCATTGCCACAGTAGACGACGCTAAAAAATTATACAGCGGTTTCGATCTCTGCGATCCGAAAACGTCGGTATCCATGACCATCAACGGCCCGGCACCCATACTGCTGGCGTTTTTCATGAATGCCGCCATTGATCAGCAATGTGAAAAATATATCAAGGAGCAGGGGCTTACAGAAAAAGTAAAGGCCCTCATTAAAACTAAATTCAAAGATCATCCGCTGCCGCATTACAGCGGCGACCTGCCCGCCGGTAACGATGGTTTGGGTTTGCAGCTGTTGGGAATTTCGGGAGAAGAGGTACTGGATAAAGACGTGTATGAAAAGATCAGGGCACATGCCCTCAGCACTGTTCGTGGCACCGTGCAGGCGGATATCCTGAAGGAAGACCAGGCACAAAACACCTGTATCTTCTCTACAGAATTTGCATTAAAACTGATGGGCGATGTACAGGAATATTTTATTACCCAAAAGGTACGCAACTTCTATTCCGTCAGCATTTCCGGCTACCACATTGCAGAAGCCGGCGCCAATCCTATCACCCAGCTGGCGTTTACCCTGGCAAACGGTTTTACCTATGTGGAGTATTACCTGAGCCGCGGCATGAACATCGATGACTTCGCGCCTAATCTGTCGTTCTTCTTCAGCAATGGGATGGACCCCGAGTATGCGGTGATTGGCCGTGTGGCCCGCCGTATCTGGGCTAAGGCTATCAAGTATAAATACAAAGGAAACGACCGCTCCCAGAAACTGAAGTATCACATTCAAACTTCCGGTCGCAGTTTACACGCGCAGGAAATTGATTTTAACGATATCCGTACCACCTTGCAGGCGCTGTACGCGATTTACGATAACTGTAATTCCCTGCATACCAACGCCTATGATGAAGCCATCACCACACCTACAGAAGAAAGTGTGAGAAGGGCAATGGCTATACAGCTCATCATTAACCGTGAACTAGGTACTGCTAAAAACGAAAACCCCGTACAGGGAGCATTTTTTATTGAGGAACTCACCGATCTGGTGGAAGAAGCCGTGCTAACGGAATTCAACCGCATCACCGAACGTGGCGGCGTATTAGGCGCCATGGAAAGAATGTACCAGCGCAACAAAATACAGGAAGAAAGCCTGTACTATGAATCGCTGAAGCATACCGGCGAATTCCCGATCGTCGGCGTAAATACCTTCCTGAATAAAAACGGCTCCCCTACCATTATTCCGGCAGAAGTGATCCGCTCTACTACAGAAGAAAAGGAATTCCAGATCCATACCCTCGAAGCTTTCCAGCAAAGGCACCAGCATAAGAGCGCTGCTGCACTTAAGCAATTGCAGCAGGTAGCGGTCAGCAATGGCAACCTCTTTGCAGAGCTGATGGAAACAGTGAAGCATTGCTCATTGGGGCAAATCACGCATGCACTGTATGAAGTAGGAGGGCAGTACAGAAGAAATATGTAATACGGATGCCGGCGCCGGGAAGAGCGCTTTTTTGAGTTGCCGGCTGCCGAAGATGAGGACGATTGATAAATCGATTAAGCAAATCCGCAAAACTTTTCTATTTTAGGGTTTCCTAAATTCAAAAACGTTATGGTTGCAAGGAGAGATTTTCTTAAGAACGGCGCCCTGGTAGCAGGCGTTGTTGGGCTTGGATTGCCCAAAACCGTATTTGGCTGGAATGGGTATACCTCCCAACGTCCGCCCCTGGCAAAGCGGAAATTCACCAGCGAAGCGGTGGAAAAGACAATTATCAAGGTAAAGTCCCAGATTGCGGATACCAAATTGGGATGGCTGTTCGAAAACTGTTTCCCTAACACGCTCGATACAACGGTTAACTTTAAGAAAGAAAACGGCCGGCCCGATACTTTCGTGATCACCGGTGATATCAACGCCATGTGGCTGCGCGACTCTTCTGCCCAGGTATGGCCTTACCTGCCACTGGTAAAGGATGATGCGAAACTGAAAGAAATGGTGGTGGGCGTTATCAACCGTCAAACGAAATGTATCCTCATTGATCCGTATGCCAACGCCTTTAATGAAGGCCCTACCGGCAGCGAATGGGATAAAGATCTGACCACCATGAAGCCGGAGCTGCATGAACGCAAATGGGAGATTGATTCCCTGTGTTACCCGGTGCGATTGTCTTATAATTACTGGAAAATCAGCGGGGATAATACCCCCTTCGATGATAAATACAAACAGGCGGCGCAGCTCATCGTGAAAACATTTAAGGAGCAGCAGCGTAAAGACGGCCACGGTCCTTACAAATTTCAGCGTAATTCACCTGTACAATCAGATACTGTTGCCAACGGAGGCTGGGGGAATCCTATTTCTCCGGTGGGACTGATCGTTTCTATATTCCGTCCTTCAGACGATGCTACAGTATTTCCTTTCCTGATTCCGTCCAACATGTTTGCCGTGGTATCCCTGCGTCAGCTGGCGGAAATCAGTGAAACAATATATAAAGATGCGGCCTTTGCGCACGAATGTACGGCGCTGGCTGATGAGGTAGACCGTGCTATTAAGGCGCATGCCATTGTGGAGCATCCTAAGTTAGGTATGATGTATGGTTTTGAGGTAGATGGTTTCGGAAACCGTTTATTCCTCGATGATACCAATGTGCCCAGTCTCCTGTCTATTCCTTACCTGGGATATACCGGCATTGACGATCCGTTGTACCAGGCATCCCGGCACTTTGTATGGAGTAATTTCCAGCCCTGGTTTTACAGGGGTAAATATGGCGATGGGGTAGGCAGCCCGCATACCGGCAACGACTATATCTGGCCAATGAGTATTATCATGCGGGCGTTGACCAGTCATGATAAGGAGGAAATAGCTTCCTGTATTAAAACCTTGCGCAATACCGACGGTGAAACCGGCTTTATTCATGAATCTTATCACAAGGATGATCCCTCTAAATTTACCCGTCCGTGGTTTGCCTGGGTGAATACACTCTTTGGTGAACTGATCCTGAAGGTAAGCCAGGAGTATCCTGATCTGCTGAAGAGACAATACGCATAAATAATCCAGTTATTTCTACCAGGGATTTTGTGGTTTATGTTCAATATATTGCGAACATACATCATGAAATCCCTGATTTTTTTAGTTATTAATACCAGATAAATGACGCCAGCAGATATTTACCAGCAAAGGATTCACCAGTTCCGGGAAGCGATAAAAAAAGAGAAGCGATCAACCGCCAGCCTTTCATGGGCCCGGCTGGCCAGTTTCCTGGTGATGGTAGCCGGCATCGTGTTTTTTATCCGGAGCGGCTGGGAAGCGCCATGGCTGCTGGTAACAGCTGCCGGTATGCTTGCGTTTATAGTGTTGCTGATATGGTATTCCAAAGCGCAGCAGAAGCTGCAGCTTTTTAAATCCCTGCTGGAGTTGAATGAGAAGGAGTGGCAGTTGGTCACTACCGGGCAATCGGCTTTTGACGACGGGAATGAGTTCGTGGACGACAGCCATGATTTCAGCAGCGACCTCGATGTTTTTGGGCCATCTTCTGTTTTTCAGCATATTAACCGCACGGGTACATTGTCCGGCAGACGCCAGCTGGCGGCTGCGCTGCGTGACCCGCTTGAAGATGCCCCGGCTATTCTGGCCACACAGGAGGCTTTGCAGGTACTTACACCGGAACTGGAGTTCCGGCAGCTGCTTACTGCCAATGCCATGCTGGCGAAAGAAGAGGAAAGCGATCGTCGCGAGATCCGCGCATGGCTGGAAATGCCTTTCCACTTTCTGCACAACAAATTTATAAATGTGGTTATCTGGCTGAGTCCTTTGCTGGTAACCGGCTCCATTGTGTATTATGCTATCACCGGGAAATATTACCTGTTGTTGATACTGATCATGTTAAACTGGTTGCTGCTGGGCGCTAGTCAGAAAAAGATCATGACGCAATATGTATTGATTTCGCATAAGGAAAGGATACTGGATAAGTTTTCTGTCTTATTACATCTTATAAAAAACGGCAGTTTCAGGAAATCCGCTTTACTGCAGCAACAGCAGGATAAGGCGAAAGAGGCCGATGTAGCATTGCGGCAGCTATCCAAAATATGTAATGCCTTTGATCAGCGGCTGAACCTTTTGGTTGCGCTGGGGCTTAACTCCCTGATGCTGTACGACCTCCATTGCATCCTGCGTTTGGAACGGTGGAAGAAACAGCATAAGCAGCACATTACCGGGTGGTTTGATGTGATTACCCAGCTGGAAGTGTGGAACAGCCTGGCTACCTACGCCTTTAATCATCCGGAGTTTTCGTGGCCGGCGCCGCAGGCGGAAGGTCGTGTCCTGGAGGCTACGGCACTGGGGCATCCGTTGATCCCGGCCAATGAATGCGTAAAGAATGACGGCGCCACTGGCCGTAAAGATCATTTCCTGATCATTACCGGGTCCAATATGTCCGGTAAAAGTACCTTCCTGCGGAGCGTAGGCTCCAACCTGTTGCTGGCTATGTGCGGCGCTCCAGTGTGTGCGGACCGTTTTGTATTCAGCCCTATGCGTATTATGACTTCCATGCGAATCAAGGATTCGATTGCCAGTCATACTTCCTATTTCCAGGCAGAGTTGCTGCGGTTACAGCATATTATCCATCACCTGAAAACCGGTGCGCGGGTTTTTATTTTGTTAGATGAAATTCTCAAAGGCACCAATTCTGAAGATAAATTATCGGGCTCGCGCAGCCTGATTGAGCATTTCCTGCAATATAACTGCCTGGGCATGATTGCTACGCACGACCTGGAACTGGGGCAGCTGGAATCGGCTTATCCGCACCAGATCAGGAATTATTGTTTTGAAAGCACTATACAGGACAACCGTTTGTTTTTCGACTACCGCATCCGGGAGGGTATTGCAAGGAATAAAAATGCCACTTTCCTGATGAAGCAAATGGAAATTATTTAAATCCTAAATATTTTAGTATTTTTACTAAAATATTTAGTCTATGACTTTGCCATTCCAGGAGGGCGCACCGGAAAATCCATACTATAAAGGGCGCGGAGCACAGATTAATCCCAAGAATAAATACCTGGCAGATGAATATGCGCAGGAGCATGCCGAAGGCATTGATGAATGGTGGCAGGCAGATGTACCTACCCAGGTGTTCGAGGAACATGCGAAAAATCTCGTGAATAAGGTGGACAGTCCGGATGTGGGGATGTGGTATTCCATGAACCCCTACCAGGGCTGCGAACATGGCTGCATTTACTGTTATGCCCGTAACTCCCACCAGTATTGGGGTTTGAGCGCGGGTTTGGATTTTGAAAGAAAGATTATTGTAAAACATAACGCCCCGGAACTGCTGCGCAGGTTCCTGGATAATAAAAAGTGGGACCCCAAGCCGATTTCCCTTTCGGGGAATACGGACTGCTATCAGCCGGTAGAACGCAAGATGTGGCTTACCCGGCAGTTGCTGGAGGTGGCGCTGGAATACAAACAGCCCATAGGGATCATTACTAAAAACTCGCTGGTATTACGGGATCGTTACCTGTTACAGCAGCTGGCACAGGATAACCTGGTATGCGTGTACCTGTCTATCACCACGTTGCAGGAAGACCTGCGGCAGAAAATGGAGCCCCGTACCGCTACGGCGGCGCAACGGCTAAAGGTGGTGAAGGAGCTGAGTGATCTTGGGATACCCGTTGGCGTTATGACGGCCCCGCTCATCCCGGGACTCAATGACCATGAAATTCCCCGCCTGCTGGAAGCTGCAGCAGCCAATGGCGCTAAATATGCAGGGTATACGGTAGTGCGGCTCAACGATGCGGTGAAGATCATTTTCAACGACTGGCTCTATAAAAACTTCCCCGACCGGGCAGATAAAGTATGGCACCATATAGAAAGTATGCACGGGGGAAAGGTGAATGACAGCGACTTTGGACGGAGAATGAGGGGAGAAGGCAACATTGCGGACCTCATAAAGCAGCAGTTTAAAATTCATACAAAGAAGAATGGCTTGAACCAGGAACGCTTCGAATTCAATACAGCAGCCTTCCGCCGGCCGAATTCACAATTAAGCCTGTTCTGATTATCAATGATATGTAGTTGCACTTTAAACTAATTGTTAAGTCTGGGAAAAAAGTAGGGTGTTTTTTTGTGTAATAAAAAAAATAAAAATTACCTTTGCTTCAAGAACAAAAATAACTGTGCAACTTATATCAACATACGAGATTTCAGCGATGGCCTGCCAACACAAGCAGGTCAAGGCCAGAATGCGGGCATGTTGCACCGATTGTTAACGAACGAAAAGTTATCAAACGATATAAACAAGAGTCCCGCACTAGAGAAAAGTGTGGGACTTTTTGCTTTTGAAGCAGTAATGAAATGACGACATTGAAAGAATTTCAAGCGATAACTGTAATGCAAGAAAAATGCGCCTCATGGCGTAAACGGAATGGCTTTGCCTTAAAAAAGCCATACGGACAAGGTATGCGATAATGTGAGATAACCCCTCTACATTATTTATCCCGGTCCGTAAATACGGCCGGGTTTTTTTGTGGCCAAATCCGGCATAAAAATGGCAAACAAAATATTTATTCAAAGATGTTATGCGCTAACCCGTTTGATTAGCAAAGAAGTAAAGTGCATAATCCCAAAAACGTTAGATGATGAGAAACGTTATTCAAGTTGTAAGAGAGGCCTTACTCACCAATTTCAGGGAGTTGGATCAGTGGTTTGAGAAAGAACCGGCATTACTGGATTTCAAACCAGACCGTGATCAATGGAGCATACGGGAAGTACTGGAGCATATTACGCTCACCAATTACTTTTTGCTGCTGATCATCAATAAGAGTACCCGCCGGGCGCTGGAACGTAAGAAAACCGGCCACTCCGTGATACTCCCGGCAGATTATGCCAATAAATTAGAACAAATAGATGTCATCGGCAGCAAATCCTTTGGTTGGGTAAGACCTGAACATATGGAACCTACCGGACTTAAAAATATGCAGGAAGTAAAAGCCCTCCTGAAGCAACAGTATGCACAGTGCATGTACAACCTGTCTTTACTGAAAAACGGTGAAGGAGTGCTGGTGTTCACTAACATGTCTGTAAATCAACTGGGCAAGCTGGACATCTATCAGTATATCTATTTCCTCACCAAGCATATCGAACGGCATATCCGTCAGATGCAGCGCCTTCAGAAGGAATTCGAAGAAAGCGCGGTGTTAATATAACTTAGGTCGACCACCACCATCTGTTTTTGTTAATCCTGATCATAACTACAGCCGGAAGTTTATCACTTCCGGCTTTTTAGTGCTTATTTATTAAAAATATATTTTACATTTATATATTACTGCTAACCAGTAACCTTTTATGACCCGGAATCCCCGATACCTATGCCTGCTGATAGCATTGCTATGCACTGCATACACGTCTTATGCATTCTCTGAAGAAGATAAGAACGTTACCATCACCAGCCAGAAAGAACGCTATGAATTTGAAACAGGAGATAAAGAGAATCCTGTTAACATCCGGCAAACGGCTGCTATCACCTGGCGCTGCAATCAGTTCCGTACCACCGTTCCATTTGTGGAGTTTTACGACGACCGAAGCCGGATCGACGAAGTACGCGCCTTTGTAAATGGTAAACGCGCCAAGCTGCTCAAACCCACCTTTCAGAACTATACCATCGATGATATATTTTATTCTGACGCAAAGGTGTGTACAATGGTGGTGCCGTTGGAAAAAAGCAACGCAGAAAGCAGCGTGGAACTGGAAAAAACAATCCTCGACCCCCGCTATTTCTCTGCTATCTATTTCTCCAATTCATATCCAACAGACTTCAAAGAGATAGAAGTGGTGATTCCCCGCTGGATGAAGGCTGAAATCAGGGAAATGAACTTTGATCACTTCACGATAAAAAAAGAGGTGACATACGACGCCAAACGGGATGCGGATGTATACAGTTATACCGCACTGCATCTGCCGGCAAGGGTGGGCGAGAAAAACGCCCCTGGCCCTTCCTACGTATATCCACACCTGTTGGTACTCAGCAAATATGCCGACCTGAAAACGGGCAGGGTGAATTATTTTAATAAAACCGCAGACCTCTATGCCTGGTACCGCAGTTTGGTGAAAGAGATTGGGGATGATGAAACCATATTGAAAGCCAAAGCACTGGAAATTACGCAAGGTATTTCAACAGACACCGGCAAAATAAATGCTGTTTATTACTGGGTGCAGGATAATATCCGGTATATCGCTTTTGAAGATGGTATTGCCGGCTTCAAACCTGAAAAGGCCCAGAACGTGCTGCAGCATAAATACGGCGATTGTAAAGGAATGGCCAACCTTACCCGCGGGTTATTAAAATCACTTGGTTTCGATGCCCGCCTGTGCTGGATCGGTACAGATCATATTGCCTACGACTACGCTATCCCTTCTCTCGCGGTAGATAATCACATGATTTGCGCACTGAACTATAAAGGGAAACGGTACTTCCTGGATGCCACCGAAACTTATATTGGAGTGGACCAGTATGCACAACGCATTCAGGGCCGGGAAGTGATGATTGAAGATGGGGACGCGTATATCATTGACCGTGTGCCGCAACGTACCTGGCAGCAAAATTCTGCCGTGGAAAAACGGTTACTGCATATCGATGGTACCGCCTTAGCAGGTAAAGTACAGCAGCAGTGGGATGGCGAAAGTAAAGAGTTCCTGCTTTCCCAGGTGCATGGCATTAAGAAAGAAAAATTGCAGAATGCCCTGGTAATGTATCTCGCCGAAGATAACGGCAAATATCAGATCAATCATCTCAAAACATCAGATATCCGGAGTTGGGATAAACAAATGGATATTCAGTATGAACTGCAATACAAGGAAGCCATTACAGGCTTTGGGGACGATTTATACGCAGAACTGGATTTCAGGAAGGAGTTTTCCGGGTATACCATCGATACCGCCAAAAGGCAACAGGACATGCTGTTTCCATTCAAACAGCATGTAGTCAATGAAACCATCCTGGACGTGCCGGCCGGCTACAAAGTGGGCGATCTTCCCGGAGATCTGAAAATAGACCGCGAGGGATATTCCTTTGATATTTCTTACAAACTGGCGGGAGGGAAAATCACTTACCATAAAGAATTAATTATCAAAAATACCTGGTTGCCCAAATCAGGGTTCCGTCAGTGGAACGTGGATATAAAGGCGCTTGATAAAGCCTATCTCCAACAAATCACCTTCAATAAAAAGTAACATTCATTCCTTATACCATGAGAGTAAAATTTTTATTTTATACACTAATTGCCTTCTTATTTCATCCATGTGTTTTTGCCCAGAAGGCCAAAGATATACGCGAGTATAAAGAACGTGCGGACGCAGTAAGGCAGGAAGTATGGAACTGGGATATTCCCGCTTTTAAAAAAGTGCCGGCTTTACCGGCAGATGATAAATCATCTGCCGTTGTAATTGCGCGCCACATGGACCTGAAAGCCTCCAGCAGCAGGAAAATTAAATATATTGGTATTGGATTCAAAGTACAGAAAGATATTTTTTATAGCAGTACCGCGCGTGAAATGGTAAAGCTGAATGATAAAGCAGCGCTGGACGAATATTCGCAGTTTAGCTTTTCAAAGTTCCGCAGCCTTAATTCGTATTTCCATAAAGGATTAGCCACTACCATTGTTGGGGTGCGTATTATAAAACCGGATGGCGCCATCAAAGAAGTGAACGTGGATGAAGAGCAGGTAAATGAAGAGGAAGGCAAACAACAGAAAAGCAAATTGGCGATCCCTGATCTTCAGGTAGGTGATGTGATTGATTATTTTGTAAGAGTGGAAGAACTGAAAGACATCAATAGCCCCGTAGATGCACAAACATTCGTACTGGGAGATGATAAGCCCATTATGCAGTATTCTGTACACTGTGAGATCAGCGATAAGTACTTTGTGAGATACCGCACGGCCAATGGCGCACCTGATTTTAAAGTAAAGAAAGATGACGATGGAGCCGTGTTCGATCTCCTGGTAAAAAATATTCCAAGTTTGCCGGTAGATCTCTGGATGTCGCCTTACCGCCAGATTCCTATGATCCGTATGGATATCCTGTTTGGCACCCGTTTGGAAGAAGGACAAAAAGCAGGTGAAATAAGACATAATCCTGTTCCCGCGGAAGCGAAAGATGTGGCCATAAAAAAACTGGTAGCGGATGTTATGCCGTTCTGGATGGCCAGCGGCGGTTTGAAGAATGGGGTGAAAGATCTGATGAAGCAATACAAGAGTGAAAATGGGAAGAAGGTACCGGAAGACAGTCTTGCCAGTTATATATATTATGCCTTCCGTTATCTCGCCTTCTATAAAGTGGAAGAGAAGGATAAAATTGTAGTCGGACAGGACCGGAACAATGCAATACCCGATAATAAAAAATTTCTGCAATTTCTGCATGAAGTATTCCGTGGTCTGGATGTTCGTGCTGAATTTGTATTGGTAACCTCCCGTTATGGTCCGGGGCAGGCAGAGTTGCTTAATTCGGAGGATTATGAATATATGCTGAGAACACAATCCGCTAAACCATTGTTTATGAGTGCCGACGGCGTATTTACGAACTGTAATTATGTGCCGGCGGAATATGAAGGACAGGACGCGCCGATCGTTGATCTGAAAAACTATGGTCAGTTTAAAGGTAAAAGGGACGTGCCTCCCGGCGTTGAAGTAAAGCTGAAAGAAACTACAGCAGATGAAAATACGCAGATAGAGCAGATGAAGATTTCCCTGAATGAAGATATGCAGCTCGTAAATATTAACCGGCACACGGTACTGAAAGGCAACCTGCGCCAGGGCGAGCAGAAGCGCTTATTGCTGTTTGAAGATTATTATGAAGAAGAGAGAAAAGCGCTGGGCGTTCGTAAATCTATTTTTGAGCAGTTTAGCGATACCCGTGGTAAAAATACATTACCCAATGAATATAAGAATGCTTTTGCTAAAGCCCGTGAAGAGCAGAAGGATCATTTTAATGAAGAGATCAAAGACCAGTTTGATGTTGCCGCTAAAGAACTGCAGTTTTACAATATTGAGAAGATGGGCTTGCACCACACCGACCCCGACTTCGTGTATAACACGAAGTTTACGCTGGAAGGCCTGGTGAAGCGGGCGGGTAACAACTACATCCTGGAGGCCGGCAAGCTGATTGGCAGCCAATTGAAAGTGAAGCCTGAACAGCGCGACAGAAAAGTGGACATCTACCAGCCGTTTGCACGCAGCTTTGAATATGATATAGAGCTGGCTATTCCGGAAGGATACAGCCTGGAAGGTGCAGATAAACTGAACAGGAAGGTTGATAACGAATGTGGTTCTTTTACCGTGAAGGCCGCGGTGGAAGCAGATAAATTGAAGTTGCATATCAGGAAAGTGTACAAGAATAGTTTTGTACCAGTGGCCAAATGGGGAAACCTGCTCCAGGTCATTGATGCAGCCTCAGATTTTGAAAATCAGAAAGTGCTGTTTAAGAAAGCATAAATAAAATAGTTGAAAATATTTTGTTAAAAATTTGCAAATTCAAAATATATCCTGTTATCTTTGCGTCATTAAAATTGATAATAAAAGAAACTTATAAACATGAAACGCATTAATCTATATATGGACAACGCAACACCTTGCTCAGAGCAAGATGGCAGCGGATTCCGGGCGTTTTATGATTACAGGTAGATAAAAAATATTTGTAAGTATAACAGCATCCCGGGTCCTTGGATCCGGGCTTTTTTGTTATCGATTTATTGGAATGATGAATTTACCGGGAATGACAGAACGGATTCAAATCCGCCGCAGTAAATGGTTTAGAGATAGCATTAATTCAATTAATGCTAAACGGACGAGGTATGTCTTGACGTAGTGTATACGTTAACGTTATATGACCCGGTCCGTTCTAAACAGACCGGGTTTTTTTATGCGGCAGTATAAAGATTATTTGAGGAGGTACATAAAAAACAGGCAGGCGGAGTAATCCTGCTCCGCTTTCATCTCCTTTTTAAGATATTTTTTTTCGTCTCTGTTTGCATTTTTAACCCCTTATCATCAGGTTATCAGAAGGATAACCTGTAATTTACCCCATGATAAATACGATTTACCCGGGCCCGGCCTGGTCCCGGGAAATCTTTATCATCAGGACAACATCACATTAAAGAGAACAAGCAGCTATGAAGCAGATAGTTAATAATAATATAGATATCACAGATGGTGAACATTTTGATCCGAAGGGAGTGTATACCGTTCATTTTAGTGCTATCCCCGATATCAATAACATTTACGAAGTAGATGGTGATAAAGCCGCCGCAGCCTTTGCCAAGAAATATGAAAGTATTATTGTTCATACGCACCGCTATACCGATTATGACAACAAGAAGAAAAAGTATAAGCATAATCAAACGCTGTTTGTATTAAGTAATAACAGCGTGGTAGCGTTCTGGCAATCGTGGTGCGAGATATTGCATAATGGTACTATCCCAGCCTTTGTATCGGAAGTAACGGAAACGGTTACACGATATAAAGAAAAGCAACGCAGGGAACCGCATGAAATTAACCTGATCACCAGCGGACGTAAAGGACTGGAGCTGAAAAGCCTGGAAATAAAACGTACCAAGCTGGATATAGGTATGTTTTATGAAGATGATTTTAAAGAGATAGATAAGGTAATCCAGCAGCGGCTGAAGAAGGATAAAGACAAGGGGATCGTATTGCTGCATGGCTTGCCGGGAACAGGTAAAACTACTTATCTGCGTTACCTGATTGGCCGGATAAAGAAGCGGGTGCTTTTTGTTTCGCCGGACCTGGCAAACAACATTATGAATCCTGAGTTCATGGAACTGCTGATCGATAATCCTAATTGTGTAGTGATCATTGAAGATGCTGAAAATGTAATTATGGATCGTAAGTTTTCCGGTAACTCATCTGTTTCAAATTTGTTGAACCTGTCGGATGGATTATTGGCAGATTGTTTGAATATACAGCTGGTTTGTTCTTTCAACAGCGACTTATCCGCTATCGACAATGCGTTGCTGCGTAAAGGCAGACTGATTGCAAAGTACGAGTTCAAACGGCTGCCGGTGGCTAAGGCACAGGCATTATCAAAGCACATGGGTTTTGATACGGTGATCAATAAGGCAATGACTATTGCAGAAATTGCCAATCAGCATGAACCCTCTTTTGAAACAAAACAACATGTGATCGGGTTCAGGCGGGAAATGCTGGAAGAGATCGCGTAAATAGTATTTATTCATCTTGAAAAATTAATAAAAATGAAAAAAAATCAATTGTCCATATATATCAGCGGAGTAAACAATATTGAACATTTAATGACTGATGATGGACAATCAGGAAATCGAAAATTATATGGCAGCCTCACGGATAAGAACGTGCAGGCGCAGGAAGCGCGATGCGCTTAAACAATACGACAAGCAGTTATTGCAATACAGCAGAAGGCGGAAGGAATTGCGGCAGGCATGGAATCAACGTGGTTATACGGAGCTGGATCCGCCGGTAATGAAAGGTTACAAGCGGTACTTTGTTTTACGGGAAGATGTGGCCAGGAGCCGCGATGGTGAGTTTTTCCAGGAGCTGTTGAAAAAGATCAATACGTATGATTATAGTCACCGGAAAGATTTTAAAGTAAAGAAGCGACAGAGAGGAAGGAAGATACATGTGCTGAGGGAGCAACATTTACTGCAACCGGTGGCTTATCATTTTAAGAAGATGAAACTCTCCCCAAAAGAGATCAACTGTTTTGAAGAACGGGTCCGTTATTGTAAGAACGGTATTGATCAGATAAAGTATTTTGTTGTAAAAGAACCCTGGCGATTTGTGTTGCAGGTACGCCCCAATATGATCACCAAACAGCGGGTAGCAGCGCCCGAACTGCAATCAGAGATGGACCGGTTGGATGACTTTCTGAAGCAGCATCAATTGGAACACAGGATATGGAGCCTTACGAGGAGCCAGCAATCCAGCCGGAGAAAATGGTTACCGGAGTATAAGAAGAAATATCAATTTAAGCAATTTACCCTGCAGCAGCTGTTACAGGAAGAATGGTACGAATAAATTAACCCTTTATGTCAAGTTTAAAAATCAATGGTAAAAAATTACTGGAGATAGGTTACCCCCAAACTCCTGTTTTCCGTATAGCCATGAATGTTATAGAACAACATTATGGACACTTAACGGAAGAAGCAGCAATTGAATTATTAACCAAGGTATTGGCGGATCCTGCTGCCTATGCAGAGGATGCGGCACTGGGCGAAATAGCCCGTGAACTACTGGTGCCAGCAGCGCCGGCGGTGATTGCCTTGCGTGAAACGCCGGTACCTTATTCCGTTTACGGGGAGTCCTATATAGAGGAGGGCGCGGTGAAGCAATTAAATAACGCGGTTCGTTTGCCCGTTGCCGTTGCCGGTTCGTTGATGCCTGATGCCCACCAGGGATACGGGTTACCGATAGGTGGTGTGTTGGCGGCGGATAATGCAGTGATACCGTATGGAGTGGGCGTGGATATTGGTTGCCGTATGTGTTTGAGTGTATTGGATTTGCCGGTGCAAACGTTGTTAATGAATGAAACATCGTATGCTAAGCAGCTGATGACTTTCACAAAATTCGGAGCCGGTGCAGAGTGGAAAAAGCGGGAGGCGGACCCGGTGCTGGAGAGAAGTGAATTTAAGGAGATAAAGTTTGTCAGAAACCTGTTTGATAAAGCGGCGGGGCAGCTTGGAACCTCCGGATCCGGTAACCATTTCGTGGAATGGGGAATTGCCACAATTACGGATCCGGAGAATGAATGGCAGCTGGCGCCTGGTGAGTATGTGGCATTGCTGTCGCACTCCGGTTCACGTGGAATGGGTGCGCAGATAGCGGGGCACTACACCCAGCTTGCCAAAGAGATCTGCCCGTTGCCCGAACATGCAAAGCACCTGGCTTACCTGGACCTGGATACAGCGGAAGGGCAGGAGTATTGGCTGGCGATGAACCTGGCGGGTGACTATGCGTCTGCCTGTCACCACCTAATTCATAAGCGGTTGATTGCCGCTACGGGCGCCACTTTGCTGGCGAGGGTGGAGAATCATCATAATTTTGCCTGGAAAGAAATATACCGGGGAAAAGAGGTGATTGTGCACCGGAAAGGGGCTACGCCGGCAGGTAAAGGAGTACTGGGTGTAATCCCGGGATCCATGACAGCGCCCGGATTTATTGTGCGTGGAAAGGGTGAAGAGGAAAGTTTACAATCTGCATCGCATGGCGCCGGAAGGCTCATGTCGCGTACACGGGCAAAGTCATCTATCACTGAACAGGTGTTAAGGCAACAATTGCAGGAACATGGTGTAACACTGATTGGAGGTGGTTTGGATGAGGCGCCGGGTGCGTATAAGAATATTGATACGGTGATGGCGGCGCAAACAGCGCTGGTGGAAGTAATTGGCCGGTTTGTACCGAAGGTGGTAAGGATGGCTGATGGCGGACCTCCGGAGGACTGATAAAAATATATGCAATGAAGCGAAGGCGGATAACGACGAAAGTTGTTTCCGCCTTTCGTTTTTATTAGTCTATTAAAATAGTAGGATAATTAAATTTTATTCCTTATCATTGTGGTAATTTACCACCACCAGTTTTACCAGTTAAACCTATGCATGGGCTGGCACCGTGTATTAGCCTATGTCTTACTATTTGGATTTCCGGATTTAAAATTATATCAAGTGCATTTAAACTACCTGGCATTGGCAGTTCCTTTTTTCCTGACTTTTATTGGGTTAGAATACCTGGTGGCGCGAAAAAACGGAAAGACTTATTTCAAGTTTAATGATTCTATTACCAACTTGAGTGTGGGTATTGCGGAGCGCTTACTGGATACTTTTACAGTAGGGCTTTTTTATTTTGTATACGACTACTTGTATCGTCATTTTGCCATTTTTGATATTAAATCCAGTGTGTTGTTATGGGTGGCGTTGTTGATCTGTACAGATTTTATCTGGTACTGGTATCACCGGTTGGCGCATGAAGTTACCGTGTTCTGGTGCGCGCATGTGGTGCATCACCAGAGTGAAGAGTTTAATTATACGGTATCTGCGCGGATTACAGTGTTCCAGGCGTTCATACGTACGGGTTTCTGGGCTATACTTCCTGTAATCGGTTTTCCTCCGGCTATGATTACCAGTATGCTCCTGGTGCATGGACTGTATCCATTTTTTATTCACACGCGTACCATTGGGAAGTTGGGGATACTGGAATATATATTGGTAACGCCTTCGCATCACCGGGTGCATCACGCGAGTAACCCCCAGTATCTTGATAAAAATTATGGTGATGTATTTATAATATGGGATAAGTTATTTGGCACTTTTGTAAAAGAAGAAGAAGAGCCGGTGTATGGTTTAACCAAGCCACTGGAAAGCAATAGTTTTTTGTGGCAGCATTTCCATTTTATCCTGGAGATGTTGTATTCTGCCCGGGAGGCCAAGGGCTGGCGGAATAAGCTGCGCGTGGTTTTTGGTAAACCGGACAATGTAGATCCGGGGGCGCGGAAGATCCTGGAGGAAAAGTTCCTGCTGCGTAATCCCCATATCACGGAGGCGCCTAAACTGTTTAATTATGTTTTGTGGCAAATTGTGGCCACATTGGTTGTATTGTTTTCCTTTCTGTTGCTGGAGCACTATGTGCCGGTATTTATACAGGTATGTGTAGCGCTGCTCATCCTGCTTACGCTGATTAACTGCGGCGCTATTATGGAGCAGAAGAAATGGGTGTTTTACCTGGAGTATGCGCGTTACCTGGTATTGTGCCTGGCAGGTTATTATTGCTGGCCTCATCCTGCATTTCTCTGTGCAGCTGCTATTATTATGATTACTGCTTTTTATTTCCAGTCGCACCTCAAGGAGCATTACCTGCGCCTGGTGTACGGTTATCCCCGTTCATAGCAATGCTTATCCGGCGTTTGGGCCGGACGGATGCGTGTGGGATTTTCGGTAAGGGTAAGGGATTATTGTCTTGGAACCTGTGATTTGAGAATTTTGCGGGCGAAATGTATTCTGCTTTTAATGGTGCCCAATGGTTCTTGCAGCATATTTGCAATCTCGAAATATTTGTAACCCTCGTAGTAAAGCATAAAGGGTTTTTTGAAGATGCCCGGCAGATGGTAAACTGCCACATGGATATCTTTCATCTGTAAGTTAGAGGCCGCTTTATTGCTGACGATGTTCTCATGATGGTTTATAAAGAATTCACTGGCACTTGGTTCTGCGACGGTGCGATGTTTTAATTTTTTCCGGTAATGATTTATAAAGATATTCCGCATGATGGTGAATAGCCAGGCGCGGATGTTTGTGCCTTCCAGGTATTTTTCCCGGTTGGACAGGGCTCTGAAAAGCGTTTCCTGGTAAAGATCTTTTGCCTGTTCGGCATCTTTGGTGAGGGTAAAAGCAAAGGGTTTCAGGAAATCAGCGTTTCCGACAAGCAAGGTGTTAAATTCAACAGACGACATAATGTTTAAGTTTTGCCTTAACTAATTTAAACAAGAAAACAGGGTAAATAGTTTTCAAAGGATACCGCGGGGCGGTTAATACATGATTTTTCCGTTATATTTTATTGATTATCAAGCAATTTGTCTTATGCCTAATATTTAGATCGGTAAAACAGCTGGTAGTTTAAGTAGTGATCCAAATTTTCTCAAACAGGTAAATACAGGTGACTCTCTATATGCATTAACGTAAAAGAGAGGGAAAAGGATTTGATTTATTGTATTAACAATATTTACATATTATAAATAACTTAAAATTAATAGATAGGTGATATTTGGATGCATATTTGCAGCGGGGTGTGCCCAACACCCGGGAAGATGTTTAAACGTATATCAGACAGCACATAAGGTTTTCAGGTTAAAAGTGTTAGGAACTAACATTTATATGTTATTTTTAATAGATTTGCACCTTATTTGGCCGGCGCCGGATAAGATTGTTTCCAAAAAAGGTATTCGAGAAAGTTTTAGATCCTATTATACATGTTAAGAAAAATACTGTTGGTCCAACTGTTCCTGTTTGTAGGGTTTTGTGTAATGGCACAGGTACCGTCCCCAGCTCAGATAAAACAAGTAAACGTAGATAATTTATCAGATGATCAGATCAGGCGTATCGTTGCTGAGATGAAACAGAATAATATGTCTATGGATGATATTGACTCGTATGCGGAGCAGAAAGGGGTGCCTCCGGCCGAGGCGGCGAAATTGAAAACGAGGATACAGGCAATGGGACTGGATAAATCACTGGAAAAAAAGAAAAGCGGTGAGATTTTTCAGCAGGACACGCAATATTCAGGAAGGTCATTCAATGATTCGGATACCACTCAGGTTGATTTATTCAGGCAAAATGCGAGTCCGTCGGAAATTAAACGAAAGAAGATATTTGGCGCTGAATTGTTTACAAATAAGAATCTGACTTTTGAACCTAACCTGAGAATACCAACTCCCTCTAATTACAGACTAGCTGCAGATGATCAGGTAATGATAGATGTGTATGGCTACTCTGAGGTGCAGTATAAATTGACGGTCACTTCGGAGGGGTATATCCGTGTTCCTAATCTGGGACCGGTATATGTGAATGGCCTGACAATGGATGAGGCTAAGAACAGAATAACAAAGCAGTTGTCTACAATATACTCTACTATTTCCAGTGGTAAAACCTTTGTACAGGTATCACTGGGTAACATTCGTAGTATAAGGGTGTTGCTTATAGGTGAGATTCAGCGGCCGGGAACGTACACCTTGCCGTCATTGGCTACTGTAGCCAATGCCTTGTATGTGTCGGGAGGTCCGGATGAAAATGGTTCCTTTCGAAGTATTCAGGTGATCCGTAATGGTCATGTAGCTGCAACATTTGATTTGTATGATTTTCTTACGCAAGGTGATCTCACCAATAACATTGTGTTACAGGATCAGGATATTGTGAAAGTGAATCCGTATAAGACCCGTGTTGAATTAGTCGGGGAAGTTAAGCGGCCCGCAATTTTTGAGGCAAAGGAAAATGAGACATTGCAGAATATACTGGATTATGCGGGCGGATATACAGATGGTTCATTTAAGGAGAACATAACAGGGTATCGCATTAATAATAAGGAAAGAGAGGTCATCAATGTCCCTGCTGATCAGATTGCCACGTTTAAGCTCAAGTCGGGAGATCAGTTTTTTGTAGATTCTATTTTGAACCGGTTTAGTAACCGCGTGACTATCAGCGGTGCTGTTTTTCATCCGGGAAATTATGGTTTGGAGCCAGGAATGACGGTGGCCGATTTGATTAAAAAAGCAGATGGCATAAGAGAAGAGGCTTCTTTGAACAGAGGTATTATACGGCGTTTGCAGGATGACTTTACGCCAGCTATCATTAGCTTTAATGTACAGGATATTGTCAGTGGCAAATCCAGCATTCCTATTAAGAAAGAAGACAGTGTAATTGTATTCTCTAAGCTAGATCTGAGACAGCAATATTTTGTATCAATAGGAGGTGAGGTTAACAAACCAGGGGCGTTTCCTTATGCTGATAGTATGCGGCTGGAAGATCTGATTTTGTTATCCGGAGGGCTCAGGGATGCAGCATCATTGAAACGTGTAGAAATATCAAGGAGAATCAGGAAGGGCGATTACAATGGCAAGGACAGTGCAAAGGCTATCATTAAACAATTTGATATCAATGCAGATTTGAATGCTATTGCGGGTGAACAAGTATTACTGGAGCCGTTTGACGAGGTTAGTATTCGTAAATCTCCGGTTTACAGTGAGCAGGCTAATATTTTAATTGATGGAGAAGTAGTTTATCCAGGACAATATTCCATTGTTAATAAAGGAGAACATATTTCTAATCTTATTGAGAGATCTGGAGGCCTTAAGCCGGAAGCTTTTCCTGAAGGAGCGGTATTGTTGCGTAAAACCTACATAAATGGTTCAGATTCGGCTCTGCTTACGAACAAGCTTGCTTTATTCTACAATAAGCTGGAAGACAGCTCAAGTATTAATAGCGTTAAGAGTATGATGGAGCGGAAGTATCAACTATTAGGGATTAATCTGGCAGATATCATAAAGAAGCCGGGATCGAAATATGATATTCTGTTAGAAGAGGGGGATGTATTAAAAATTCCTAAAAAATTACAAACTGTTCAATTATTTGGAGAGATTTATTTTCCGAAGAAAATTCGTTTCGATAAAGCTTATGCATTTAGGGATTATATAAGAGGAGCAGGTGGGTATACATCGGCGGCTTTGAAAAGAAGAAGTTACGTTGTATACGCAAATGGGGAAGTAAAAAGTACCAGGAAGATATTCTTCTTTAATAAGTATCCCAAAGTAAAGCCAGGTGCAGAAGTATATGTTCCGAGCAAGAGAGAGAGGAAAGGTTTATCAGGACAGGAAGTAGTTGGACTAAGTAGTGGTATTGCGTCTATTGCATTAATAATTGTTACAATCCTGACAAGAGTTAAATAAACACCGTATAAAAAACAGGAATTGCAATTAAATATAACCAAATGGAGATTTCTAATATAAATACGAATGTTAGTGATAAAAATAATGATGAAATTTCTGTCAGAGAACTTGTTATAAAATTGGGCATTTGGTGGAAATACTTCCTTAAGAACTGGTATATTATTTTGCTGTTTGGTATTTTAGGTGGAGCTACGGGATTAATATTATCGTTTATTTTAAAAACCAAATACGTCGCTGAACTTACCTTCGTTGTGGAGGACAATAGCGGCAGTCCGTTAGGAGCTTATGCCGGACTTGCCAGCCAGTTTGGGATTGATCTTGGTGGTTCGGGGAGTAATGGTGTTTTTCAGGGTGATAATATCATGACTTTTCTTAAGTCAAGGTTAATGATTGAAAAGGCTTTGCTTTCTACTGTGATGATAAATGGTAAAAAGCAAACGCTCGCTGAGAGATATATAGATTTTAATGAGCTTCGTTTAGGGTGGGCCGCCAAACCTTCGTTGAAAGGCATTTCTTTCCCACCGGGTGGCGATAGAAGACGATTTTCCCTGCTTCAGGACAGTATTCTGCAAACATTGCAGGAGTCAATTGGAAAGTCGGTATTGAAAGTAGAAAAGGTTGACAAGAAACTTAACTTTATTGTAGTCAGGAGTACAACCAGAGATGAGCTTTTCGCGAAAGCATTCACAGAGCGTTTAATGACTGAGGCAACCAATTTTTATATTGACACAAGGACACAGCGGTCCAAAACGAATGTTGACCGTTTACAGGCAGAAGCGGATTCGTTGGAAAAAATGTTGAATCGGAAAACGTATTCCGTAGCACTTGCCCAGGATATTAATATGAATCCGGCCCGTCAGGTAGCGAGTATAAATACACAACTGGCGAGTAGAGATAAAATGGTACTTGAAACAATGTATGGTGAAGTTGTCAAAAATCTTGAGTTAGGTAAAATTGCTATGGCGCAGGAAACTCCGATCATCCAGGTTATTGATACGCCCATTCTGCCGTTGAAAAAAGAAAAACTGGGAAAAACGAAGGGTGTGATTATTGGAGGTTTGATGGGTGGTTTCTTCATTGTTATTTTTCTTACGCTGAGGAAGGTACTCAAAGATATACTGGCATAATTATACTATTCAGAGTGGATTGAAATCAGGAAATAATTTAGAATAATCATGGAACTAAAGAATAAAAGGGTTTTAATAACAGGTGCAGATGGCTTTATAGGAAGTCATTTGACAGAACGTTTACTAGAAGAGGGTTGTAAAGTGAAGGCTTTTGTATATTATAACTCTTTTAATAGTTGGGGTTGGCTCGATACATTATCGCAGGATCAGCTGTCCCAACTCGAAATATTTTCAGGAGATATCCGGGATCCTAACGGTGTAAGAACCGCCATGAAAGACATTGATGTGGTGTTTCACCTGGCGGCATTAATTGCAATTCCCTTTAGTTATCATTCTCCTGACTCTTATATTGACACGAACATCAAAGGAACATTAAATATTATACAGGCGGCTAAAGATCTCAATATAGAGAGGGTACTTGTCACCTCTACCTCGGAGGTGTATGGTACTGCCCAATATATTCCTATTGATGAAAAGCATCCGAGGCAGCCGCAATCACCGTATTCCGCCTCAAAGATTGGTGCTGACTGTATTGCAGAATCGTTTTACAGGAGCTTTAATTTACCGGTAACAATTGTAAGACCCTTCAATACTTTTGGGCCGCGGCAATCGGCAAGAGCAGTAATACCAACTATTATTTCACAATTACTAAATGGTAAAACTGAAATAAGTCTGGGAGACCTTACGCCTACCAGGGATCTTTTATACGTGAAAGATACCGCAAATGGATTTATTGAGATTGCTAAAGCGGATTCCCTGATCGGACAGGATTGTAATATTGCAACTCAATCTGAAGTGAGCATCGGTGATCTTGCTGCCAATCTGGTGAAACTCCTGAATCCAGCTGCAAGAATCGTTCAGGATGAAAACAGATTGAGACCTGAAAAAAGTGAAGTGTTTCGCTTGTATGGATCCAGAGAGAAGATTAGTCAGCATACAGCCTGGAAGCAAAAGTATACATTGGAAGAAGGGCTAAAAGAAACGATCGAATGGTTTTCTATCCCTGGTAACCTCAGTAGCTATAAGGCAAACATATACAACATTTAAAGAATGGTTATGGATTTTGAGCCCATTATAAATTTCATCAGGACAGTTTTTAACCAGCAAGATACTTTTATACCATTACATGCTCCCCGTTTTACAGGTAACGAGAAAAAGTATGTTTTAGATACAATAGATTCCACTTTTGTTTCCTCTGTAGGTGCTTATGTTACGCAGTTTGAGAAGATGATGACTGAGATTACAGGCGCAAAATATGCTGTTGCTACCGTAAATGGCACAACAGCCCTGCATCTGGCACTTTTGCTGGCTGGTGTGAAAAATGGAGATGAGGTGATTACGCAGCCGCTTACATTTGTAGCTACGGCCAATGCCATTGTTCACGCAGGTGGAATACCTGTATTTGTAGATGTGGACAGGGATACAATGGGGATGTCGCCAATAAGCCTGGAACAGTTTTTACACGATCACACTTATATTGATAGTAGCGGAAATTGCATCAACAAAGTATCCGGGAAGCGGATCGCAGCGTGCGTGCCGATGCACACTTTTGGGTTTCCATTGAGGATCCAGGATATTTCAAATATTTGCAGGAAATACAATATTGCTTTGGTTGAAGATGCTGCGGAGTCACTCGGTAGCTATTATAATGGCAAGCATACAGGTACAATCGGAAAAATAGGCACCTTCAGTTTTAATGGCAATAAAACCGTAACCTGTGGTGCGGGAGGAGCAATTGTTACTGATGATGAATCCATAGCATTGCATGCGAAGCATTTATCCACAACAGCAAAGCAGCCCCATGCCTGGGAGTTTGTACACGATGAGGTAGGCTATAACTACCGAATGTCGAATCTTAATGCAGCTTTGGCCTGTGCACAGCTGGAACAACTGGAAATGATGTTGCAGAACAAACGGGAACTCGCTGATTTATATGCTGAATTCTTTACGGGAACGGACATAAAGTTTGTAAGGGAAATTGAGAACACAAAGGCTAATTACTGGTTAAATGCAATCATTTTGCCGGATCATACGGCCCAGCATTTGTTTCTTAAAGAAACGAACGAGCAGAAGGTAATGACAAGGCCAATCTGGAGATTGATGAATAAATTGCAGATGTATGCTGCATGCCAATCTACAGATCTCACAAATGCTTTATGGCTGGAAGAAAGAGTCGTTAATCTGCCAAGCAGTGTTAGATAATTATATTAAATACTAATAAATGGGAATACAAGAGTTTATTACAAAATTTGAGCAGCAGCTTGAAGATGTTGAGCCAGGCACAATCACAGCCGCCACTAACTATCGTGAATTAGAGGAGTGGGATTCAATGACCAGTCTCGTTATAATTGCTATGGTCGACAGGGAATATAATAAACAGATCTCGGGAAATGATATTATGAATGCTGCTACTGTTGAGGAGTTGTATAATATCATTGCGAAATAGAAGATAGTTTTCAACTATATAGTAATTGCATAATAATAGTTTGATTGATGCCAGAATCCCCGTTTAATCTTCAAGAGAAAACAATACTTATTACCGGAGCATCGTCCGGTATCGGTAAGCAAATTGCGATCTCGATTGCGTCGATGGGCGCGAAAGTTATTTTAGCGGCAAGAAACGCTGAGAAACTAACGAACGTTAAGGAGCTGCTTGATGGGTCCGGCCATATTGTGTTATCATTAGATATTACAGATGAAATTGCAATTGCTGCGGCTGTTGATAAGATACCTCCTCTAGATGGAATTGTTCATGCAGCTGGTATATTGAAGCTTGCTCCAATAAAAATACTGGACTTCGATCAGTTAAAGCAGATTACTGAAACCAATTACCTGGCTCCTGTTAATCTTACACGCCTTTTGTTGAATAAAAAAAAGATTCAATCAGCCGCCTCGGTGGTTTTTCTGACTTCTGTGAATGGAGTCTATACTGCAGTTAAAGGTTTTGGAGCCTATGCCGGTTCAAAAAGTGCACTTAACAGCATAAGTAAAGTAATGGCGCTGGAATATGCCTCCCGGAAGATCAGGTTTAATACCATCGCTCCTGGCATGATAAAAACAGAGATGTATCATGAGATGATAAAACAAGTGTCTGACGAGAGCGTGAAAGAAGATAAATTGAAGTATCCTTTAGGCGATTATGGTGAGCCGGAAGATGTTGCGAATGCAGCTATCTTTCTGCTTTCAGCTGCCAGCAAATGGATTACCGGAACAACTTTGGTTGTGGATGGAGGTTTAACAATTATATGAGGTTAAAGATGATAACACTTGATGCAATTTCATATTATTTACCGGAGGAAACATTGACCAATGATGACCTTCATGAATTATTTCCTGATTGGTCAGTAAATAAAATAGCTGCCAAAACCGGTGTGATAGAGCGTCGGATTGCAGCAAAAGATGAGTTTGCTTCGTCGATGGCTATCAAGGCAGCAAGCAAGTTGTTTGAGGAACATAAAATAACTCCTTCGGAGATACAATTTATTTTACTGTGCACGCAAAGCCCGGATTATTTTTTACCTACAACGGCTTGTATTGTGCAGCACGCTTTAGGTATTCCAACCACGGCAGGTGCCCTCGATTTTAATCTTGGTTGTTCCGGCTACGTATATGGCTTGAGCCTCGCTAAAGGATTAATTTGTTCCGGAGACGTGGAGAACGTTTTATTGATAACTTCAGAAACATACAGTAAGCATATTCATGATCACGATAAAAGTGTAAGAACTATTTTTGGAGATGCTGCCAGTGCAACTTTCATTAAAAGAAACGGTCACGGGGCAGACATACGGGCTATTACTTTTGGTACTGACGGTAGCGGTGCGGAAAACCTCATAGTGAAAGGAGGTGGTATGCGCTATCCCCGTGTCTCAGATTCTGAAGGTACCATTCCCAGTCCTAATGGCTTATCTGGTACCACCTTATTCATGAATGGCGCCGAGATATTTTCGTTTACCCTCAGATCTGTGCCGGTGATGGTGAAACAGGTATTACAAAAGAATAGTCTGGAACAAGAGGATATTGATCTGTTTGTTTTTCACCAGGCCAACAAGTATATGCTTGATCATTTACGACTTAAACTTGGAATCCCGGAAGAGAAGTTTTTTGTTAGCATGGCCAATTGTGGAAATACGGTCTCATCTACCATTCCCATAGCCCTTAAACAGGCGGAGGAGCAGAAGAAGATTAAATCAGGTATGAAGGTATTGGTGGCTGGTTTCGGTGTGGGATATTCCTGGGGCGCAGGAATTATACAGTATTAACAGCTTAAATAGTCCTTTGTCGGAAAAAATAATGATATGGGGAAACCACTGATTTTAATAGGAGGAGGAGGACATGCAAAATCATGTATCGATGTAATTGAGGAATCAGGGAACTTTACAATTGAAGGAATTATTGATGTTCCGGATAAATTGGATTCGCAGGTATTGGGTTACAGGGTTATTGGAAATGACAATGATATTGCCGGACTGATAAAGCAGGGCTACTGGTTTCTCATAACCATTGGCCAGATTAAATCAGCACTGCCACGAACAAAGACGTGGCAATTATTGTCATCAAATAATGCAAATATAGCTACTGTGATTTCTCCATTGTCGCATGTTTCAAAATATGCTATTGTAAACAAAGGCAGTATCATCATGCATGGAGCTTATATCAATGCGGGAGCAGTAATCGGATGCAATGCTATCATCAATACAAGGGCTGTGATTGAGCATGACTCCACCATCGGTGATCATTGTCATATTTCTACCGGTGTATTGGTGAATGGGAGTTGTAAAATCGGCGAAGAAGTATTTGTGGGAAGTGGTGCAACAATTAACCATGGTGTAAATATTGTCAATGATGTCAGGATAGGTTCCGGCTCATTAGTCCATAAAAATATTAAAGAACCGGGCACTTACATAGGTGTTCCATTTACAAGAATTGCATGAGCATGAATAGTACGATTATAATTGCAGAAGCAGGTGTTAATCACAATGGCAGCATTGAACTGGCAAAGGCGCTCATCGATGCGGCTTCCGATGCAGGAGTTGATTACGTGAAGTTTCAAACATTTAAAGCGGAAAATATAGCCAGTAAGCATGCACGTAAAGCGGATTACCAACTGAGAAATACCGGAATACAGGCCGAAGATCAGGTGAGTATGTTAAAGAAGCTTGAACTGACCCCCGAAGCCCATGACGAGCTTATTTTATACTGCAACGAAAAGAATATCAGTTTCCTTTCTACCCCATTTGATCTCGAAAGCATTGATTTACTCAAGTCAATGGGAATTAAGTTAGGAAAGATCCCATCAGGAGAAATTACCAATTTGCCATATCTGAGAAAAATGGCGCAAAGTTTTAAGGAGCTTATTCTCTCTACGGGTATGGCCACGATAGAGGAAGTAGCAGCGGCATTGGATGTTATATTTGCCGAAGGTAAAACCGCGAAAGAAGTTACTGTACTGCATTGTACCAGCGAATATCCGGCACCGGTTGAAGATATCAATCTTAAAGCTATGCTTCAAATGAAAGAGAAATTTGATATTGCTGTTGGATATTCTGATCATACCCTGGGAATAGAAGTGCCTGTTGCTGCTGTTGCATTAGGTGCCACTCTTGTGGAAAAACACTTCACGTTGGATAAGACTATGGAGGGACCAGATCATGCAGCCTCGCTCGATCCTACTGAGTTGAAGCAGATGGTAGCTGCCATCCGGAATATTGAAAAAGCACTTGGTACAGGAAATAAGGCTCCTACTGCTATCGAAGAGAAGAACAAATTGGTGGCAAGAAAAAGTATTGTGGCCGCTGCTGATATAAAGAAAGGGGAACTGTTTTCCGAAAAAAACCTCACTGTTAAACGACCGGGGAATGGTATCAGCCCCATGGAATGGGATCATGTTATTGGCAAAATAGCCGTGAAGGATTTTGAAGCAGATGAACTGATCACACTTTAAATAAGATAACTATGGAAATCCGTGATTATACAGGTGGAGATGAGAATGAGATAATAAAACTGTTCGAACTGGTTTTTGGGAAACCAATGCCTATAGCATACTGGCGCTGGCGGTTTAAAGATAATCCATGTAATAAGTACGCAATAAAATTGATGTGGAATGAACAGAAACTGATTGGTCATTATGCTGTTTCCCCCGTGTTATTGGATGTCGCAGGAAAACAACAGCTAACAGGTCTTTCCATGACCACCATGACACATCCGGAGTACACAGGATTAGGAATATTCCAGCAATTATCTGAGGCACTATACAAGGATATGATGCAGATTCACGGGATGACGGCAGTATGGGGATTTCCTAACAATAATTCCCATAGAGGATTTATTAAAAATCTGGACTGGAAAGATATAACAACCATACCAATGATGTCTTGCGATGTAGCCGTTATAACAGCTAAAAAGTCGGCATCGCTTAGTATCGTTACTAAGTTTACAACTCAGCATGAAGATTTGCACACAGGAATATTTAATAACTACAGTGTAAAAGTGAAGAGAAGCACGGAATATTTGAACTGGAGATATATTAATAATCCCTCCAATAAATATGTGATTCTGGAAAACACTTCCGGGGATGAAGGATTTGTGGTGCTAAAAGAATTCCAGCTTTCCGGTAAGAAAAAGCAATTAGATATTGTCGAATGGTGCTTCGCAGATAATGAGAGAATTACAAAAGTAGTACTTCAGCATCTTGCAGCATTATTTCCTGCGGAAGAGTATGAAAAATTTAATATTTGGATACCGCTGAAAGATGGCAGGCATTTATCTTTTGAGAAGCTAGGATTTAGCAACGGTCTGCCGGTAACTTATTTCGGAATCCGGAGCTTTGCTTCCCAGACGGTGGAATCCGCAGATAATTGGTGGTTCCAGCTTGGAGATTCAGATGTTTATTAATAACCCCCACTGCAAATGATTCAAAAACGTAAAATATTATTTGTCACAGGCGCAAGATCGGAGTATGATATTATGCAGCCGGTACTTGAACAGTTAAATAACTGTAATGATATTGAACTGAAGTTAATAGTAACGGGAGCTCATCTTTCCGAGACATTTGGCAAAACAGTTAAGAATATAGAAAACGATGGATATGAAATTGCTGACAGGATCTATAATCTAGTTAGTAGTGAAGATAAAGTAGGAAGAGTGGTAGGAATAGGTACCCAGATTACGGGCCTGGCTCATGCTTTTGCACGGGAGCAACCGGACATTATTGTGGTGGTTGGTGACCGTGAGGAGGCTATTACCGTGTCTATGACAGCTGCGTATTTAAGTATTCCGGTAGCTCACCTGGCTGGTGGCGATATTGCTAATGATGGCAATATCGATAACGCTGTCCGATATGCAACTTCCAAGTTTGCGCACATCCATTTTACTTTTCTTGAACAGCATGCCCAGGTATTAAGATTGCTGGGAGAAGATGACTTCAGGATTTTTAATACAGGGAATCCTGCATTGGATAAATTTGTTCATTGCCCGGTGATTCCAAAAAATGAAATTGCGCCGCTAAAGGTATTGAAAACAGGCGACGAGCCATATTTGGTTTTAATACAGCACCCAATTATAACCGAAGCCACTGATGCGGGTAAGCAGATAGTGGAAACATTGGAGGCAGTCGTTGATCTGGGCATAAAGTGTTTTATTAATTATCCCAATTCTGATGCAGGGAACTTCGCCATCATAGAGATGATAGGTAAATATGCCGGTGAGTATCCTGAAATTTTTTACCTGTTTAAAAATCTGGACCGGGTCAATTATATTAACTTACTCAGAAATGCCGCTGTGCTGATTGGAAATTCAAGTTCCGGTATATTGGAAGCGCCTTCCATTGGCCTGCCGGTTGTAAATATTGGTAGCCGTCAACGCGAACGGTTTAGTGCCGGAAATGTAATTTATGTTGACTATAACAGAGTGGAAATTGCAACAGCCATCCGGGAATCGATTTATAACCCTGTTTACCGTGCTGCCGTAAAAGGCATAGTGAATCCTTACGGAGATGGCAATAGTGCAAAGAAAATAAGTGATGTGCTGAGAAGTATTTCTATAAATGATAAGTTGATATATAAAAATATCACTTATAAGGTTTAGTGATTTTATCTGATATAGCCAATTGGTTATATTTTAATATCTATAGTATTATGGCAAATATTATTATTATATCTGCACATCCTGATGACGAGGTAATAGGTGCTGGAGGTACATTACTGAAGCATACGAAGAATGGCGATAACATTTTTTGGCTGATTGTTACCAAACTGTTTGAAGAGTATGGATTCAGTCAGGAAAGAATTCATAGCCGTCAACAGGAGATTGAAAAAGTTGCCAGCTTATTGGGGATAAAGGAGACCTTTCAACTCGACTATCCTACAATGCATTTACATGGCGCCTCGCTAATAGAAATGGTTCCGAAGATCTCAGATATTTTTAAACAGGTGGACCCGGAATATGTATATGTTATGAATCGGTCGGATGCACATAGTGATCACAGGGTTGTTTTTGACGCGGTTGTGGCATGTACTAAATCATTCCGGTATCCCGGAATCAAAAGAGTGCTAATGTATGAGTGTCTCTCGGAAACAGAGTTTGCACCTGCCTTGCCAGAGAAAGTATTTATGCCTAATTATTATGTGGATATTTCTGCATTTATAGAAGATAAACTCTCCATAATGGAAATATATGAATCAGAATTAGGAGAACATCCGTTTCCCAGAAGTCTGGAAAATATCAGAGCACTAGCGCATTTTCGGGGTGCGAGTGTGGGTGTAAGATACGCGGAAGCTTTTCAATTGATCAAATTTATTGATAAGGTCTAATGGAATTTACTAAACATCTTATATCAGGGAATGCCAGTATTAAAGATGCGCTTAATAAACTGAATTTATTGGCGATTGATGCTGTACTGTTTGTCGTAGATGATAGCAATAGACTGATCGGATCACTTACTGATGGTGACATCAGGAGAGGATTTATCAAGGGCCTTACATTTGATACTCCCATAATGGAGTATATCCAACCAGATCCTATATTCATTTATAAGGATAACTATTCTATTGATCAACTGGAAATATTCGCAAAAAAGAATTTAAAAATAATCCCGATAATAGATAACAGCCGTAGGATTATTGACATTCTGAACCTGCGTATTAAGTCATCGTTGTTGCCGCTGGATACTGTATTGATGGCAGGGGGAAGAGGAGAACGTTTGATCCCGCTGACAGACAAATGTCCCAAGCCGTTGTTGAAAGTTGGGAATAAACCTATTATTGAACACAATATAGACAGATTAGCCAGTTACGGAATAAACCGTATCATCATAAGTATCAGGTATCTGGGTGATCAGATAAAAGAGTATTTCAATGATGGCTCTTCCAAAGATGTGAATATTCAATATGTTGAGGAAGATGTTCCTTTAGGCACCTTTGGGGCGCTAAGCCTGGTCGAGTCGTTCAATACAGAGAATATTTTATTAATGAACTCTGACATTCTGACCAACATTGATTTTGCTGATTTTTACAAATCGTTTATTGATGCCGACGCAGATTTAATGGTGGCGAGCATTCCATACCAGGTGAAAGTTCCTTATGCCGTATTAGAAATAGATAATGGCCAGGTAATTTCATTTGATGAAAAGCCTACCTACAGCTATTACTCGAATGGGGGAATCTATCTATTTAAAAGAAGCCTGCTTGAGTTCCTGCCAGTAGGTTCTTTCTATAATGCTACCGATTTTATGGAAATGCTGATTTCAAAAAAACGGAAAGTGGTTCATTATCCAATTCTTGGCTATTGGTTGGATATAGGAAGACATGAGGATTTTGAGAAGGCCCAGAATGACATTAAACATATCAAATTCTAAAATGAGTATATTAATTACCATATGTGCCAGGGGAGGGTCCAAAGGAATACCAGGAAAGAATATACGTTCCATGGCAGGTAAACCCTTGATCGGTTATACCATTGAGATGGCGAAGAATTTTGCATCAACAAAGAACTGTGTAATAGCTCTTTCTACGGACTCGGAGGAGATTATTAGTACCGCGGCGGGTTTCGGACTGGCTACCGATTATAAAAGGAGCGCTGAACTTGCAACAGATACTATTGGTAAAATGCCGGTGATTATCGATTTGATGCATTTTGAGGAGAAGAAAAGGGGAGTAACATTTGACTATCTGATTGATCTTGATATAACTTCTCCTTTCAGAACAGCCAACGATCTCGACATAGCGCTGCGGATGCTGACGGCTGATGAGGAAGCAGTGAATATTTTTTCTGTTAGTCCAGCTAAACGGAATCCGTATTTCAACATGGTAGAAGCGAATAAAAACGGGTATTTTGAACTGGCAAAAAAGGGAGAATTTGTAACGAGGCAGTCAGCACCCAAGGTTTACGACATGAACGCTTCATTCTATATCTATAAGAGAAGATTTTTTGATGGCGGGTTTCATACGGCTGTTACGAATAGATCGCTTGTATATGAAATTCCTCATATGTGCTTTGATCTTGATGATGAGGTTGACTTTGACTTTATGGAATACTTGTTGGTCAATAATAAACTGGATTTCATATTATGAAAGTACTGATCATTGGCCTCGGATCAATTGCTCAAAAGCATATTCAGGCATTAACAAACATCAGTAGCGGTGAAATTTCGTTATATGCCCTTCGTAGTAGCGCGTTACCCAATCAAGTTCCTAACATTACCAATATTTCTTCTATCGGGGAGGCGGGAGTCTCTTTCGATTTTGTTATAGTTTCCAATCCTACTTTTTCTCATTACGATACGCTCCGCAAATTACTGGATTACAACATTCCGCTTTTTATTGAAAAACCACTTTTTCATACACTTGAGGGTGGGCAGCAGTTGGTTGACCAGATCATTAGTAGTAAAGTAAAAAACTTATATAGCCTGCAATCTGCGATTCCATCCATGTATTGTATTTATTAAAGATCTGCTCCGCCAAAAGAGTCAACGGATAAACGAAGTGAACATCTATGCTGGTTCGTATTTACCAGACTGGAGGCCGGGAATTGATTACAGACAGGTTTACAGCGCAAATGAAAAAATGGGAGGCGGAGTACATCTTGACCTGATCCATGAACTCGACTATGTGACCTGGCTTTGGGGAACACCTAATTCATCAGCCGCTACCCTTAGAAGCACTTCTTCATTGAATATCGATGCCGTTGATTACGCTAATTATCTCCTTCAGTATGAGCAATTCACCGTTAATATTGTACTGAATTATTATAGAAGAGATACAAAAAGGACCTGTGAAATATTATTTGAAGACAATACTGTTTCTATAGATTTGATAAAGCAAAAGGTCTGGTGTAATGAGGAATTGATATTTTCATCAGACATAGATCCACTATATACATATAAAGAACAGATGAAGTATTTCATTTCAGCTATAAAAGAGGATAACGGTTATATAATGAATGATATCCAATCTGCTTTTAATGTTTTAAAAATTTGTTTGAATGATGAGCAAGTTAAAAGATAAGGTGATTGCTGTTACAGGAGGAAACGGGCAATTGGGCAGCAATTTTGTTACATATCTGCGTGGCCATGGTGCAAAGGTAATTGCTATTGATAAGGTAATTACCACTGAAGATGACTTTAACCTGTGCGCTGACGTGACAGATGAGCAATCCATCAAACAGGCTTTGCAGATAATTCTGGACAGGTTTGGCGCTATTGATGGATGGGTGAATAATGCTTATCCAAGAACCGACGATTGGGGTAGACTTCCTTTTAACGAGGAATCAATGGAATCGTTTGAGAAGAATGTTAACTGGCATTTAGTCGGCTACGTAAAATGCTGCCAGATTGTACTGAATCAGATGATGAAGCAAAAAAAGGGCTCCCTGGTAAATGTTGCATCTATTTATGGTATTACCGGACCGGATTTTACCATATATGAAGGAACACCAATAATAAACCCTTCTGCATATGCAGCTATAAAAGGTGGGGTCATTAATTTTACCAGATATCTTGCAGCCTTTTATGGTCCTCATAATGTTAGGGTAAACTGTATTTCCCCGGGCGGCATATTTAATCATCAGCCAGAGAAATTCATTGAACAATATGAACATAAAGTTCCTCTAAGAAGACTTGGCACACCTGCAGATATTTCGCCTTCTGTTGGATTTTTGCTAAGTGATGATGCCGTATATATCACGGGGCATAATCTGGTTGTTGATGGCGGGTGGACTGTCATTTAATGACCTAATACTAAAAACGTAATTCAAACGATCCGCGTAATGTTGGGTAAGTACATCAAAATATATTTGTGGCAGTTTATTTCTATCCTGCTGAATTTCGGAACTTTATTCGTAGTAACACCTTTTTTGTCTTCAAATAAATCGTTATTTGGTATCTATACCATTATAGTTTCATTGAACATTTTCCTGTCTTACGCGGATTTTGGCTTCATTTCCGCCGGGTTAAAATATGCAAGTGAATCATACGCCAGAAACGACAGGAAAGGAGAAATAAAGATTGTGGGATTTGTTGCATTTATCTTCACCGTATTTGTGGGATTATTCCTGGTTATTATGCTGGGCATTTCTTTTCGTCCTGATTTAATTGTTAATGGTCTGAAACCTGACGAAACAAAAACTGCCAGTACCTTACTGGTTTTATTGGCTTTGTTTTCTCCAACCTTTATCCTGCAGCGTATGTTGCAGGTCATTTTTTCGGTAAGGATGGAGGATTATCATTTTCAGCGCCTGCTGATAGTATCCAATTTGTGCAAAATATTGTCTACTTTTTATTTCTTTGGAAGAGGAGAATATTCGCTGGTGGGGTATTTTCTATTTACCCAAATATGTAATGCGGTAGCAATGATAGCCGGATTGTGGCAGGTGAAAAAGCGACTGAATTATGATCTGTTTTTTTTACTTCGCTCGTTTAAATATTCCAGGGAGTTATTTGATAAAACAAAGAAGCTAGCCTTTAGCTCCGTTTTTCTCACAGTCTGCTGGATACTTTATTATCAGCTTGATCCTTTTGTAATTGGGAAAATGATAGGCGCGGATGCGGTAGCGGTGTATGCAATTGGTCTTACTATGCTGACCTATATCAGGTCGTTGTATGGGATCTTGTTTTCGCCATTTACAGCAAGATTTAATCACTATCTCGGAGCCAATGATATTGAGGGGCTGAAGCGGGTTTTTGTGAATGTCCTGGTAATAACCCTACCATTAACGCTTTTTCCCGTTATTTGCCTTTCCATCACTTCTGAGGCGTTAGTTATTAACTGGGTAGGACATGGCTATGCTTCCTCTGTATTTATCACACAATTGCTGATACTTTGTTATAGTTTAAGTTTTATCTCGTCTCCGGCGGGTATCCTCATTATGGCGTATGAAAAGGTGAAGATGATATATGTTACAAGTGCTATGTTGCCAGTTATTTTCTGGGTTGGTATCGCCGTTACCTATTCATTCTGGGGACTTACTTCCTTTGCGATATTCAAGTTGTTGTCGTTTGTTTTGTCGGCACTGGCGTATTTTTTTATGAGTTGTAAATTATTACAATTCAATGTGAAGGATACAATAAGAACCGTATTATTACCGGCAGTTTTACCAGCTCTGGCGGTAATAATATCATGTATATTTGTTAAATCGTACATACCGATAGGACATAACAGGTTAAACCTGTTCTGGTATTTACTTATCATTGGTACTATTTGTCTGATGGGATTATTTTTATATTACATCTGTTCCCGTATTTTCAGAAAGTATGTATTAGAGATGATAAGCCAGCTAAAACCAAAACTTTTTTTTAAATAGGACTAAATGGAACGTGCATTTGTTGGTATTCCTGAAAGGGATTTTAACAGGGTCTTTATTGTGGAAGACAGGAACCACTGGAATTCTTGTAAACCATTGTTTAATGAAGAAACAGATCTCGTGTTGGTAATAGATCTGGGCTTGATGAAAATGCTGGAAAAGGAAAAAATAGAAGTTTTTTATTTAGATAATATACTTGACAGAAATTACCTTGAAGAGAGAAACTATGAATTGCATCATTTTCTGAATAAGTGGTATCTCGACAAAGATGGAAATGACATTATTGTTTATAAAGGAGTGCCGGTTGGAAGCGCTTATCTTTTAAACATACTTAATGATGTGACCTATAACTTTCACTTCTTTATTTATTTGAGTGCAGTCAAGGTTGTATCATGCAGGGAAATCATTTGTGCGGTAACGGATGAAGTAATCAAAAAGTGGGTGAAGATACTTCTCCCCGCGGCAAGATTTATAGAAGAAGTGGATGGCAGCGAAGTGCCAGCTTATTATTTCCCGATATCTGCCTGGATGGAGGAGAAAATGAAAACGGACACATTTGTAAAAAAAATAAAGCGTTGGGGGGTAGGCCTATTCGAGTATATAGGCAGGGTAAGAGAAACCTTAATGAGAAACGACGCTCCCGCCATTTACCTGCAAAATTATCATCCAACTTTTCCTATCATTGATGAATTAAAAAAGAATCGTGATGTCAAAGTCATCATGGCAAATTATTCGAGCCCGGTTAACGCGTTGAAAGAACGGAGGGTATTTTACCGTAACAGAACGATACCCGCTGATATAATAGAATCCAGCCTGACCGCTTTCAAAAACAGGTCATTTTACGACTGGAAAATTGATGGCTTTGATATAGGCGCCAATTTGCTGGAATTGATTGTTCCCAAATTGCCCAAACTTCTGCAAAGTGCTTTTTCGCGGATTGAGGATATTGAGAATTATTTTGGTCCGCAAGATGTGCGGCTAATGGTACCTGTAACAGAGCTGTGGCTTGAGAATAACCTCATTATCAATTATTGTAAGTTAAAAGGTATCCCGGTTTATATGATCATCAATGGCTTATTGGTGAATAACTTTTCCTATGATGCGAGAAGAGTCGATTGGGTAAATAGTTATAGTGAGGCGATTAAGGAAGATTACTTTGGAGGAATGGATAATGCAATCTGTCTTGGCGACCCGAGAATGGACCATTATAGCAATCAGCAGCCTAAGGTTATTGACAGGGAGAATCCTGTTATTATTATTGGTGCGGGAGGTTATAATCTTATTGATATGAACTCCTATTTAGCCTACGAATTTGACTTCCTATATGATTTACTGGAGGTTTTATCGGATCTTGAAGGGGAGGGCTACAAACATAGTATTGTGTTGAAAGTCAGGGAGAATGGCTATGTTTCACAGTATAGTCGTTTTTTGGATGAGTACTTCCCACATATGAAAGTGCGGATTGAACAGCAAAAACCATTTAAAGAGGTAATAGCAGAAGCTGACTTTTATCTTTCTTTTTATTCACAAACATTGTTTGAGGCATCTATCCTTGGAATACCAGCATTGTACTATAAGAAAGACCAGCATATCATCAACAAACCATTTGATGGTAAATCAGAACTTGTAACGGCGTTTGATAAAACGTCCCTTAAAGAGAAGATCATTGCGTTCTATAAAAAAGACCCGATTTATGATGTTTTTCTTAAGAAATCAGTTCTTGAGAAATATATTGGTAAGCTTGATGGAAAAAACCTTGACAGAAATCTTCAGTTTATCAACAGATTTTTGAGTAAGAACAGAAAGGAAAATAACTAATCTGTTCACCTGACTATTTAACACAGAAGAAGTATTCCAATGAGAAAAGTTCTGATTTACAGTGATTGTTTTGTTTATAGTGGAAGTGAAAATGTCATTGAAAACATTTTGCGCTCAGAAGAAATCCAGGAGGAGTTCTTGTTGAATTTCTATTATGCCTATAATAAGGAATACGAGAAGGGGATCAAAAGAAAGTTTGGCGGAGCCGAAAATGTAAAGTCAGTAAAAAAACTTATCAATCCGTATCCGCAATGGGGACATCCATTGCAATCCGGAGAAATAAAAGGAAAGGCAAAGCGCGTTTATACGAGGGTGTTATATACATTAGGACTGGTTTTTAATAAGATAGGGCTTCTTCAGTTGCATAACGGCCTAGTGTTATTCAGGCTTTTCAAAAGGGAACGGCCTGATATATTATTGATCAATAATGGGGGGTATCCCGCAGCTGAAACATGCAGGATAGCTGCAATTGCCGCCAGGATGGCAGGGATCAGAAGTGTGCTTTTTGTAGTCAATAATATGGCATATCCGCAAAAGAATATTTGGGATAAATGGAAGGACAGATATATTAACAAGTATGTCAGTTACTTTATAACAGCTTCAAAAGCTGCGAGTGACCGGCTGGCTGAGGCCAGGAATTTTGATCAGCAAAAGTGCTTCAATATTCCCAATACTTTATTAACCCAGACAGAAGAAACGAGTATTGCCGGATCAGGGATTTTAAGGCGTGAGTTTGGTGTTGATGATGATAGTATCGTAATGGGGGCCGTGGGGCTGTTGACCCGTAGAAAAGGCTATCACGTTTTAATTACAGCAGTGGCCATGTTAAGACAAAAACAACCATTGGCCAGGTATAAGCTGGTAATATTTGGTGAAGGAGAGGAAAGGTCAGCACTCGAGAAGCTCATAAAGGATTATAATCTGGATGATGTCGTTATTTTGCCGGGCTTCAGGCCAAATGTGATGGAGTATGTGAGGGATATGGATATATTCATAACGCCTTCAATTGCCAATGAGGACTTCCCGTATGTCATCATAGAAGCAATGATGATGGGTAAACCAGTAGTTGGCTCAAGGGTAGCCGGTATCCCGGAGCAGATTGATAACGGGGTGACTGGCTATGTTGTTGCTCCCGATGCTCCGGACGAATTGGTAAATGCTATTCAAAAGATGTTGGACAAAGAAAAAATAGCAACCATGGGGCGTAGCAGTCGGGAGCGATATTTCGAAAAATTCAGCAATCGTCTGATAATGAAACGTTATCTGGAAGTTTTTCGATCAATTTAAACTTTACTGGCGGTTAGCCGTTTTTTTCGCATAAAACAATGTTGTTCAGATATAGGGTTTTCCGCTTAGGCAGGATCTTACTGAGCAGCAGGGCAGAAAGATTCATCCAGATAACCACCACCCTCCAGTAGATACCATTGATGATTCTTATCCTGGATTTGTAGGAAACCATATGGATAATCTGAAGTTGCATGATGGCCTGAATACTGTCACCGGTTTTCTCAATAGATAACACATTAAAACCATGTTTACCCAGCAGCTCCTTTAGTGCGAAAACAGTGTAACGGGCATAGTCATAAGGCTCTTCGTGTTCGGGGAAGGCAAAAGGACAGGTGATCAGCATTTTTCCACCTTTTTTCATCACCCGGTTAATCTCTTTAAGTATATCATCCAGGTTGAAAACATGTTCAAAAACCTCACTACTGAACACTGCATCAAAATGCTCATCAGGAAAAGGAATGGTTTTCCCGTCATAGAATACGTCTACCGGCTCGTCATCATGCAAGTGTGCGGGGTTGTACAGGTCAACACCAACATATTCTTTTACATCGAATAAGCTTCGATATGGTTTGGATCCGCAACCAAAATCCATTAAGGTGCCTTTCAATTGCGGGCAGTATTTCTTTACAGCCTTTAGGATGCCATTACGGACAAGATAAATAGGGTAACGGATATCCGGATTAAAATTATACGGTACTTTATCAGCAGACATAATATAGCGAAGTTATTATTGCTTAATGGCGATTCTTCCGGTATCATCAATACGACTCAGGAAAACAGGAAATTGATATTCATCGAAATACTCGTCTACAGCTTTTCTGGCGCCCTTCCAAAAGCCGTAGTCGTCAATAATAAGAATTCCCCCTCTTTGAAGAAGAGGGAAAAGGTGAATTAATTCATGCTTGGTTGATTCATACCAATCTGTATCCAACCGGAGTAAGGCAATTTTTTGAGGCATCCTGGCAGGAATAGTGTCTTCTACCTTTCCGGCTATATAGTTTATTTTTTCAGGGTTGTATTGGCTCAGGGCCATAGTTTGCTTTACGGTGTCCAATGCAGAGTAAGCCCATATAAGTCCTTTTTTCGCCTGATCCTGTTGCAAAAGGTCAGAGGCATCTTCTCCATTAAAGGTTTCGTCTTCGGCTGAGGGGGCAGACATTCCTTCAAACGTATCGTACAGAAACAATTCCCTGTCGGTATCATTTACGGCCTTCAGTGTCTCAGCAATAGCCAACATACTGCCACCTTTCCAGACACCACACTCCACAATATCCCCCTGAATTTTATATTTATGTATATACTTTACTGCTTCAATAAGACTAAAAACCCTTTCCTGGCTGGTCATTGTAAATGGGGCAACCTTGGCGCAGATACGTTGGTGCTCAGCTTCAAAATCTGCTGGAAACTTCGGTGAAGAATCAAGACGGTTAATAATTTTTCGATAGATTTTCTTTATCATAGTCGTAAACAAATATTATATGCTGAAATAATGAAACATAAATTGGCTTTAAGCCGGTTTTATGTACTATATGCTTATTAAAATAGTTGTATAAATGCAATGGCCTATATTTGTCAGCACATCTCGATTTCCGGGCATCTAATTATCTTTGGCAGACGTTGCTCATCCTTTCGACGGGAACCTCAACGATATAATATACAGAGATATCGTTTTCATAAGATTTAAAGATATTGAAAAAAAATGATCTCTTCTTGTTTATCCCTGTTTTTTGCTGTAAACTTGCGCTAGCAAGGTATTTTGTCTCTGCTGAGAGCGTTTTATTAATTGTAAACAATTTCACCCTGACTTGTTTCCTTTTAAGGAACGGAATCCGGAATTCTCAGTATAGTTGCCGGACTAGTTGCACAAGGTATGGGAAGGACGTCAAGCTTTAAAATCATCAAAACAAGCACGCTTAGATATTTATCATGTTCATCAAAGAATTGAGCGATAAACTGAAATTTTGGAGGCTAGCCGACAGGATAGGGCCTGACATACCTTCTACACATTGGAAGCTACATTTTCAGTCGACCATGTTGAAACTTTGCCAGAAAAAGTTTTATCATTTTGATAAAACCGCCCAGTTCCGGGCCGGAGCATATGCTGTGGGTTGTTCACAGATATCGATAGGGAAGCGGGTGGTTATCCGGCCATGTTCACACTTACATGGGGCGTCTGCCAATCTTGACGTTAGTATCACTATTGAAGATGATGTGCTGATAGGGAGTGGTGTTCATATTTATGTAACAAATCATAATTTTGACAATCCTGAAATACCAATTTATTACCAGGGACATTATCCGTCCAGGCCTGTAGTGCTGAAAAAAGGATGTTGGATAGGAGCTAATGCAATTATTCTTCCCGGGGTAACTGTCGGGGAAAACAGCGTGATTGGGGCCGGATCAGTTGTAACCAGATCTGTACCCGATAGAGTGGTTGCCGGGGGAATTCCTGCCAAAGTAATAAAATCGCTGGAAGATGCAGCTAAGAAAAGCTGAGGTACGGAACGGTTTTCAAGGCCTTTTGCCATTATCGATTGGATATCAGCAGTTTGTGCCAGGGGCACAGGGCTTTCCGACCTTTTATAATTGGTTAATCCAAATATTTTTATGAACCGTCAGCAGGCGAATATATCAGTAGTATCGGCTAATTACAATAATGGAAAATATCTCCGTCAGTTTATTGACTCATTGATGAACTCCTCGTTGCTACCGAGGGAGATCATAGTAGTTGACGATGGATCTAAAGATGATTCTGTAAGGATCCTGACAGAAATTGCAGAAGAAACTGAGATACTAAAACCGGTATTCCTGAACAAAAACCAGGGTTTTGCCAATGCACTTAATGCAGGATTAAAAATAGCCTCTGGTGATTATATATTAAGGCTTGATCCGGATGATTTCGTACACGAAGATCGCATCAGGTTACAATATGAGTTGTTGGAGCGTAACCGGGAACTGGATGTGGTGGGTAGCAATGCTGCTTATTTTGATAGTGATACAGGTAAAATTATTTTCAAAACCAACTTTCCAGCTACTTACGAAGAAATAAAAAAACGCTACCATACTGCTATGCATGGAGTATTGCATGGAACCGTAATGGGTAAAACGGCGCTTTTCCAAAAATATGGTTATCAACAGGAATATGTCCCTGCCGAGGATTATGCTATCTTTGCCAGGATGATTGCAGATGGTGCTGTTATGCAAAACCTGACAGCACCACTTACATTTGTTCGCATACACGCAGGAAGCGTTTCAAACGACCTTAAATACAAAGCAATCCGCGAACCTTATGCTATTTGTAATGAATTGTTTCACACCAGCTATGGGCCGTTGAGATCAAAGCTTACATATTATCATCTGAAATTTTATCGCAGGTTTCTCTTTCAGAAAAATCTTTTGAAACGGATGTGGTATCTTTTCCTGGCAATTAGCCTTAATCCGGCTAAATTAGTGGCTAGAATAAAACGCCAGTAACAAGTAAGTTAAAAGTATGCAGCATCTAATTTCAGTCATAATACCTGTTTATAACGCGGAGGCATATATTGCTGATACTATTGATTCAGTATTGCAACAAACATATACTAACTGGGAATTGTTATTAGTGGATGATTGTTCTACTGATTATAGCGCATCAATTATCAGGGCATACGTGGAAAAGGATAACAGGATTAAGTACTTTAAACCTGCACAGAACTTTGGAGGCCCCGCCGGACCGCGTAACATGGGAATCAGAGCGTCAGCCGGCACTTATCTGGCTTTTTTAGATGCAGACGACATTTGGCTTAGCGATAAACTGGAACGCCAGTATCAGGTAATTACTACAGAGAATGTGGACCTGGTGTCTACTAACATTTTCTTTTTCGGAGATCGTGTTAAAACCTGGTCTCCAAAGTTGCCGGCATTACCTACACTTGAGGAGATGTTGCTGCATAATAAAATCTGTACCTCATCGGTAATGGTACGAAAAACGCCGGATGTTGTATTTGAAGAAGAGAAAAGGCTTATCAGTGTAGAAGATTATTATCTCTGGCTAACTTTGTTTTTTAAAGGATATAAAGTCAGGATCATTACGGAGCCATTAGTCAAATACAGGGTAACAGCCAACTCGCTGATACATAAAAATGAATTTATTTCAATTCTGAAGGCCAATTATGTCGTATCCAGACTGGTAGTTGATTTCAAGTATACCAACTGGATATTGATGAGGGTGTTTTTTAGAGCAGTTAAGGATCTTGCAAAGTTGCGGGTAAAAAAAGTAATCGGTAAATGAATACAATACAGATCAATAAGGAGCTCTCTGGCGGAATAGTGTGGTCGAAGCAAAAGCTCCGGGAAAAGATCCTGCTCTCTTTATTGACTTTTCAATTATTACTGCCGGTCATCTGTCTTTTAGTATTTATTTATCTGGGCAAATTTTTAAACCCGTTCGGGGCATATTTTCTTATTTCGGTATCCGTTCTTGTATTTACATTTATTTGCATTTCAAGAGCGGCGAGTCCCGCAATTTATACTCATTTCATTGGCTTTTTGTTGTTGCAGGCGGTTACAGTGCTCGGTCATATTGCAGCTTTAGGAGTTGCCGATGGTGCACTGGAAGGCCTGAGAACAATTTCTAATTTTTATTTTTACTGGTATCTCGGTTATGCCTGCTATTTCACGTTTTACAGAACCGGTAGAATGGAAGTTTTGCTCAGGTGGATTATCAGTGCAGGACTTTTTATAGCAGCAGTAAATATTATTCACTTTTTCTTCAATACGATATTGGGTAATTATGCGGCTGTAAAATCATACCTGGAAATACTGAACCAGAATCTCGCTGATTACCTGGATATGGAAGGAACTAATGGTTTTTTGAGGCATGCAGGGTATTTTCTGGATACGCACAGCCAGTTTTATATCCCTCTTGCCACACTTATTATCCTGCAGATAGAGAAATTCCCCGTTAAAATGAAGGGATGGAAGATTGCCCTGATCGTTGTGTCTATCTTACTGTCGGGAGTAAAAACTGCCTATCTTATCATGCTGCTGATGTGGCTTATTATATTGATGAGAACCAATGTTAAAGCCGCTATTAATTTTTTTCTGGCATTGATTGTGCTCAGTATTGCGGTCATGTTGTTTTTTAATGAAATGATAGTGAATATGGTTGTAATGATCTTCACGCATGATATGGATATTTTGGTGGAGCATATTTATCACAACCCTATCCGTTTGTTTAATGACTATCCGCTGGTTTTTTTTCTGGGGGGAAACCCGGGACTTGTTGAAAAAATCTATTCAGAAGTATATCTGATCACTACTATGTACTTCATTGGATTGGCGGGACTTCTTTTATATTTGTCACCTTTAATTGTGTTGCTTTTTAATAGGAATAAAAAATATTTTCTGGGTTTAATCATTTTTGTTTATTTCATTTTTACGTTGTCGCATTACCCTGTCTTTAAGGTAGGGATTAACAATATTGTGAGTGCACTGCCAGTGGTGTATTTATTAGCCGCGATTAATGATTTTAAAATTAAGAAATGATAAATAGTAGAGTAAGATGAAAATAGCCATATTAGGCACAAGGGGGATTCCCAATAATTACGGAGGATTTGAACAGTTTGCCGAGTATATTTCTGTGGGCCTTGTTGAGTTAGGACACGATGTAACTGTATATAATCCGCATTTTCACGGTTATCAGGAAGATACTTTTAAAGGGGTAAAGATTGAGAAAGTGAAAAGCCCCGAGCAGAGTATCGGAGCTGTTGGGAACTTTATTTATGATTACAGATCCCTTAAGCATGCGCTGACAAAAGACTTTGATCTCATTTATGAGGCAGGATATGGTACGGCATCTCCATCTTACTTTCTACTGAAGAACAGTAAAATTCCGGTGTTAACCAATATGGATGGACTGGAATGGAAGCGTTCTAAATGGAATTTTATTACCCGCCGGCTGATGCGGTATTTTGAGACGTTGGCTATAAAAAAATCTCATTACCTGATTTCCGATAATCTGGGAATTCAGCAATATTATAAGGAGTTTCATAATACGGATACGATTTATTTGCCATACGGTGCAGATGCAGTTTATGATTTTGAGGAGAAACTGTTGACAGAGTATGATCTCAAGGCTAATGAATACTTCCTTCTGGTTGCCAGGCTCGAGCCTGAAAACAGTATTGCTATGATATTGGATGGATACCTTGAATCAGGGCATTCTTCTCCATTTATTGTTATCGGAAACCATCAGAACAAATATGGAAATTATCTGAAAGAAAAATATAAAAATAAGAATATAAGATTTCTCGGAGGGGTATATGATAAACAAAAGCTGGATTCGCTCAGGTGTTATTGTAAGGCCTATCTGCATGGGCATACCGTGGGAGGAACCAATCCTTCATTATTAGAAGCAATGGCTTCAAATGCTTTTATTTTTGCGCATGGTAATAACTTTAACAGAGGGGTATTGGGCGCAAACGCGCTTTATTTTACTAATAGCCGCGAGCTTGCAGTATGTATTTCAGAAGTAGATATGCTCGCTGCAAAAAATAAAGATGGTTTTCTGTCGGGTAATAATAGCAAGATTAACAACTATTATAATTGGAAACGTGTTATTAAGCTTCATGAAGAAGTTTTTGCTGATGTAATAGCGGGAAATAGAAAAACTTTTTCCCGGCGTAAAAGTTAGAAAAATGAATCATATGAAAATTAGATCTTTTCAGCTGCTCCTGCTTTTGATGAGTGCGATAGTCGCCATTCCTGTTTCAGGCCAAAGAACAAAAAAGAAAAAGAAAATAACCCAAACTACTAAGTCTGCGGCTACTGCCCCGTTTAGAATCATTGGGTATTTCTCAAATTGGGGACCGGTAACAAAAATTAAATATGATAACATTACCTGCGTAAATTTTGCTTTCCTAAAGCCAATGCCAGATGGTACAATTGCCAATGATAAGACCTATGACAAGCTATATGATATTGTAGCCAATGCAAGGCCTAAAAAAGTGAAAGTAATTGCGGCGCTTGGCGGACAATACACAGATAAGACATTCTCAAAGATTGCCGAAAGTGACGCGCTGATGGATAAGTTTGTTGATAATGTAATGGCTATCGTGGACAAATATCAACTGGATGGTATCGATTTAGACTGGGAATATCCAAAATTTAATTCAGATGAGCCTCAGAAGTTGGTACAGTTAGCTAAAAAGTTTTCTGTGAGGCTTCACCAGAAGGGGAAATTATTAACCATGGCTGTATCAGGTAAGCCTAAGTGGGGCGCTTTAGCGCCAGATGAACTATATCCGGTGGTAGACTATTTTAATATTATGGCTTACGATGATATGGAACAAGCTTCGCACTCAAGCTATGATTTCGCTGTAAATTGCCTGAACTATTGGATTATTGACCGCAAGCTTCCCCGGGAGAAGGCGAATCTAGGTTTACCTACTTACGGCCGTAACCCTAAGGTAGTGCCGCCGTATTACAAAGACCTGATAAGTAAAGGTGCTGATCCCAACGCAGATTCTTTTAATGGAGTCTATTATAATGGCATAAACACCATCAAGAAGAAAGTTGATCTTGCCATGAGAAATGTGGGTGGGATTATGATATGGGAGATAAATGGTGACACCGACGATGACAAAACTTCACTCATCAGGGCCATGAAAGAGGAGACCAAAAGTAAACCAAGCTCACAAATTAATAAAAGTAAAAATATGAAGGTTATTCAATAACAATAACCATATCTTGTGAGTATTTTTGCGGAGAATTAATATCAATAATGAAAAAAGCTATTATAACTGGAATTACTGGCCAGGATGGAGCCTACCTGGCACAGTTACTTTTGGATAAGGGATATGAGGTTCATGGTATTAAAAGAAGGAGTTCCCTTTTTAATACAGACAGGATCGACCATATCTATCAGGACCCACATGAAAGAGGGGTCAGGCTTAAACTGCATTATGGGGATCTTACCGATTCCACCAATCTTATCCGTATCATCCAGGAAGTACAACCTGATGAAATTTACAACCTCGGCGCCATGAGCCATGTACAGGTTAGTTTTGAATCACCCGAATATACGGCAGATGCAGATGGGATTGGTACACTGCGGGTACTTGAGGCTGTTCGTTTGCTCGGCCTTACTAAAAAGACAAGGGTATACCAGGCATCCACCTCAGAATTATACGGGCTGGTTCAGGAAGTACCGCAATCTGAGAGAACACCCTTCTATCCCCGTTCTCCCTACGCCGTAGCTAAAATGTATGCATATTGGATTACTGTCAATTACCGCGAGGCTTATGATATGTTTGCCTGTAACGGTATATTGTTTAATCATGAAAGCCCTTTGAGAGGGGAAACTTTTGTGACCAGGAAAATAACCAGAGGCGTTGCCAAAATATCTCTCGGTATGCAGGAGAAGTTGTATATGGGAAATCTGGATGCTAAAAGAGATTGGGGACACGCTAAGGATTATGTGGAAGCGATGTACTTAATCCTTCAGCAAGACAGACCGGAAGATTTTGTGATAGCTACAGGAGTTACTAATACAGTGCGTGATTTTATTAAAATGGCCTTTTTAGAAGTAGGGATAGAAGTGGAATTTAAAGGTGCAGGTGTTGATGAGAAGGGAATAGTGAAACATGTTAACTCATCCGGTTCACTGCTTAAACCTGGCCAGGAAGTTATTGCCATTGACGAGCGCTATTTCAGACCCACAGAAGTGGAGCTGTTAATAGGAGATCCGGCAAAAGCGAAAAGACAGCTTAATTGGGAGCCCAAATATAACCTGGCTGCACTGGTAAAAGAAATGGTGGAAGCGGATGTTGAGCTGTTCAAACGTGAGAAATTATTAAAAGATTCGGGTTATAAAGTATTAAACCAGTTTGAGTAAGAAGATGCAAAAGGATAGTAAAATATATGTTGCAGGACATCGTGGTATGGTAGGCTCAGCAATCATGAGAAGATTGGCAGCTGCCGGATTTCACCATTTTATTACACGAACGTCTTCTGAATTGGATCTTCGTAATCAGCAGGCTGTAGCCACATTTTTTGAAAACGAGAAGCCCGAATACGTATTTCTTGCAGCAGCAAAGGTCGGTGGTATCGTAGCTAATAACACCTACCGGGGAGATTTTATTTATGAAAATCTGATGATCCAGAACAACGTGATCCATCATTCTTTTAAGGCAGGGGTAAAGAAGCTGATGTTCCTGGGATCTTCCTGTATTTACCCAAAAATGGCACCGCAGCCATTAAAGGAAGAATATTTGCTAACCGGTCCGTTGGAACCAACCAACGAGCCTTATGCCATAGCCAAGATTGCAGGCATTGAGATGTGTGACGCATACAGGGCGCAATATGGATGCAATTTTATCTCGGTAATGCCGACCAACCTATACGGCCCCAATGATAATTACGATTTGAATAATTCACATGTTTTACCTGCGCTGCTTCGAAAAATTCATGAAGCACACGTTAAGAGCGTACCGGAAGTAGTTATATGGGGAACCGGAACACCGAGACGGGAGTTTCTTCACGCGGATGATATGGCGGATGCTTGTTTCTACCTTATGGAGAACTATGATGAAAAAGGATTGGTTAATATTGGTGTTGGAGAAGATATCAGTATTGTAGATCTGGCAAAGCTGATTTGCGGGATTGTTGGCTACGAAGGTCAACTGAAATTTGACCATACCAAACCTGACGGCACTCCACGTAAATTGATGGATGTAAGTAAACTTCATTCTTATGGCTGGAAGGCAAATATAGAGCTGGAAACAGGTATAAAGAATGTTTACAGACAATTATTAGAAACCGGCTGGTCCTGACCGGCGGCTTTAACGGGATTTTTTTTGCTTAAAAAGTATTCCCTGTTAAATTTTGACAACAGTTTATGACCACCATCTTCCTTCCCGCTAAAATATGTTACCTATACCTGTAACTTTTCCTTTCCCAGGGCGTTTTAAATTTTAGCTGAGACGCTATGCCGTGAAAAAAGCGGGGTCTGGTTTAATATATCCTTTATCCTGAGGGTTGTATTGTTATTTCAGGAATCCAATATTTATGAATTTATCCCTAAAAGTAAGCTGCCTGTTGCTGTTTTCTTTTTTGCAGGCGTGTAACTGCGGTACCGGCACCATTGTAAAAACTGAAGAGGTACAATATTATTACCTCGAACACCTTAAGGGTACAGATGCAAAAGTAAAGGAATTGGATAGAGCAGTCAGAAATAAGGCTTCCCTTCCTCAGATCCGGGAACTATTCAGACAAGCCAGGCTGCACTATAAAAAGGTGGAGTTTCTAACAGCGTACTTAAATCCTGAATTGGCCAAAGTAATTAATGGCGCTCCAGTTCCTGAAGTGGAAGAAGAAGATAATGCCAATACCATTCAGCCCCCTGAGGGTTTTCAGGTGATAGAAGCATTATTGTACCCTGAATATAACAGTAAGGATAGCACTGAATTGTCGGGGCTGACAAAAGAACTTATTATAAGCTTACGACAAGCTATTTATATTTCTGAAAAAAAGCAACTCACAGACACTATAGTTTTTAAGGCACTTAGAAAGGAATTATTCCGGTCTTCTGTACTTGGACTTGCTGGATATGACACTCCGTTGAGCGGAAATGCTATACAGGAAGTTGCTTCGGTTTGGTCGTCATTCCATGATATTATTGCTATTTACAACGACGAGTTAGGTAAATCTGATCCTGCGGCGTGTAAGAAGATGAATAATCTTGTAGACAGTGGCATTGCTTATTTACAGCATAACCAGGATTTTGATTCATTCGATCGGCTGCATTTTTTTACGACGTATGCAAACCCTCTGGGGACAATGCTTGTAGGTGTGTTAAAGCAGGCAGGGATAGTGATAAGCGGTTCAAAAGAACTTGTGAGTACCTCAGCAGGGAGTCTCTTTGATAAGAATGCTTTCTCTTTTGATTTTTATATCAGTGATGAAGAAGAATATCCCGGTGAAGAAAAAGAGGCGCTTGGGCGCTATCTGTTTTTTGACCCGGCTCTTTCCGGAAATGGCAAACGTTCATGCGCCACCTGCCATCAGCCGGGGAAAGCATTTACAGATGGCTTTGCAAAAAGCCCGGCTATCAGTGGCCAGGTTTTCATAAACAGAAACACCATTACCTTGTTGAATGCAGGTATACAACCGGCACTATTCTATGATGCACGGGTAACTTACCTGGAGGACCAGATCTCCGACGTGTTGTCCAACCCCAACGAAATGCACGGTTCTATTGCAAAAACAATGGATGTAATACGTGGAAGTAAGGCATATACCGCACTTTTTAAGAAAGCTTTTCCCCGGTCGGCAGAGGCACTTACGCCATATCATCTGCAAAATGTAATTGCCACTTATATTAGATCCCTGACCAGCTTTAATTCGCCATTTGACAAATATATGCGCGGTGATCATTCGCAGTTAAACCCTGAGGAAATACATGGTTTTAATCTCTTTATGGGGAAAGCTAAATGTGGCACATGCCATTTTGCACCTTTATTTAATGGCTCGCTTCCTCCTGATTTTGCCAAGGCAGAGGTGGAAGTCATAGGTGTTCCCCGGTTTCCGGGATCAAGAGAGGTTGACGAAGACCGGGGACGCTACAACCTTTACCCGGCGGCCCCATACCTATATGCCTTCCGTACACCAACACTTAGAAATATTGCGCTTACTGCACCATACATGCATAACGGAATCTATTATACTTTGAAAGAAGTACTGGATTTTTATAATGATGGTGGAGGGATTGGACAGGGTATTGCGTTAGTAAATCAGACGCTCCCTCCGGAAAAGTTAAATCTTACAGAGGAAGAAAAACAAAGTATAATCTCTTTTCTAAAGAAATTAACAGATACCACTGCAGCCCATAAGTTACCAGTCGCGTTGCCTCCCCTGGATAGTGAACAGGCTGTATTCAGAAAAGTAAATCTGTATAATTGATATCCTTTGATGTCCGATTTTAAGTTTAGCTATTAGTAATCAAATTTCCTAACCCAAGCAATTGTTGCTTCATGTATCATCTGAAAATTAAGCAGGTAGCCGTGCTGGCTCTACTTACTGTTACTGCTGTTATTTATTCCTGTAAAAAGTCTTCCAACAACGAATCAGTAGCGCCACCAATACAACCCGGCGCAGATTCAGTTATTAGTGACGGTGCTATACTAAATGGTTATCCCGATAAGATGTCTTATTTCCCCGGAGATAGCGCTGCGCTCTTTATATCCACAGATAGTGTACATAAAAAGAAATCAGTTAACGTATATGACATGGCTGGTGACGTGAGTTTTGTTGTAAAAGTTGAGCAGTCATATCACCAAAGTCCTAAGGGAGAACTCCCATCAGAAGATGGTTTCCAATATGAACATCCCATTCGCTTCAGGATTCCAGCCAACGCGAAGACGGGCGTCTACCTGGTTGGTAAGAAAATTCCCTTTGTAATTAAATCAAAAGATGCTGCGGACTTTACAGTAGTATACCCATCCAACACCGAGAACGCCTACTCGGAATCCGGCAGGAGAAGTCTTTACACGCTTCCTGTAGCAAAGAAAGTTTCCTTTCTTCGACCTATCCGTTTTTCCGAATATGGTGGCCCCGGCTTCCTTAAATGGATGTTAACGCAAAACTATAAATACACGGTTATCTGCGACCAGGATCTGGAAAACTTCGATAACATAAAAGGCAAAATCCTGATCATTATTGGGCACAGTGAATACTGGTCAAGGCCAGCCAGACGGAACTTTGACAGGTTTGTAGCCGAAGGGAAGCATGCGTTGGTACTTTCCGGTAATGTAATGTGGTGGCAGGTTAGAGTGGACAGCCTGCAACATCAGCTTGTTTGTTATAAAGGATTGGGTGAACCCCCTATTGCCGATAGTCTGAAGACAATTTACTGGAAAGAATCAAAATTAAAATATCCTATTATCGCAAGTATTGGATGCGATTTTGACGGAGGTGGCTATGGCACTATTGCTAAGAATGATGGTTGGGAAGGATTTAAGGTAACCAGTCCCAATTCCCCTCTTTTTGCCGGTTTGGGTCTTAAAAAGGGGGATATTATCAGATGTCCCAGCAGAGAGTATGATGGCGCCCCTCTGACTGGTTTCGAGGCGGATGGCACACCGATTCTTAATACTAAACTGCTCAAATTTGAAAAAGTAGAATTATTGGGATATGATTTTGCTTTCAGAACAATAAAAACGGTGCCTACGGCTATTGTGTTTAAAAAAACGCCCGCATCCGGAACGGTTATCAATATACCGACCACCGACTGGTGTACCATGTATTCCTTTACACTGCCACGGATACCGCAAATCACTACCAATGCCATAAATGGGTTACTAAAAGACCAAAACATGTTTTCAAGGTAGTTTTCCTGTATCGGATTTATGAACAAAGACAGCCGGGTCCATTAGCGCTTCCGGCTGTCTTTGCTTTTCAGAAAGGTGGCTGCTAACTTAATTCTCATTTATAGTAGTGATACTAATGTGCTTAAAAGCATATATTTGCGTCTTGCAAGCACACATTAATACATGTTACATACAAAGATTGTTAAAGCCCTTTTCACTTTAAGTTGTCTCGCTATTAGTTTTGGATCATTTGCGCAGAGTGCCGGCAGACAGTTTTCCTTAGGCTTTTATAAAGCCACCGCTGATACCAATAGTTTCAGCTATCATTCTTCCCAACGGGACTACATGATACAACCAGAGTTTCAACTCCCCCAGGAAGATTCCACCAAGAAGAGAAGCTGGTTTCACCGTAAGCTCTTCAACGAACACCTGCTCCAGTATAGTACGGCAGACTATGATTTTTATGCCAGTTTTTTACCTGATCTGCTTATTGGGAATAGTTCTGATAATGGCACTACGTGGTTGAATACACGAGGTGTGATTGCCGGAGGACGTTTGGGGAAAAACTTTACATTTCGTACAGAGTTTTACGAGAACCAGGGCAAGTTTCCAGAGTACATTGATCGCTACGGTCGTCAAACGATGATTGTTCCGGGGCAGGGGCAATGGAAAGACTATAGCAATGGGAAAGCTTTTGACTTTGCGTATTCATCTGCCTTACTCAGTTATAAGGCGGGGAAATTTCTCGATTTCCAATTGGGATATGACAAAAATTTCATAGGCGACGGATACAGGTCCATGCTCCTTTCTGATAATTCGTTTAACTATCCCTTCCTTAAGGTAATAGCTAATGTAGGAAGAGTACAGTATACCACAATGTGGGCACAGTTTATTGATATGAAATATCCGAGGGCCTCATACGACAATGGCTATCGGAAAAAGTGGGGGGTGTTTAACTACCTCGACTGGAATGTATCAAAGAAAGTTACGATTGGCTTTTTCGAGGCTGTTATTTGGCAGGACTCCGATTCAACAGGAAAAAGAGGGTTTGATATGAGTTATCTCAATCCTATTGTTTTTCTGCGCCCGGTGGAATTCTCAGTAGGCTCTCCGGATAATGCACTCATGGGGCTGAATGTAAAATATGCACCTTCGGTTAATTCTACCATATATGGGCAGTTTTTGCTTGATGAATTTAAATTCAGTGAAATGACCAGTGGAAAAGGCTGGTGGGCAAATAAATTTGGAGGACAAATAGGGTTCCGTTCAAACAATATCTTTAAGGTGCCCAGGCTGAATGTTCTGACTGAAGTAAATGCAGCACGACCATATACTTACTCACAGCGGTCTACGTTAAACAACTACGGACATTATAATCAACCACTGGCACACCCAATGGGCGCTAATTTCATCGAGTGGGTTAATATCGCAGACTATCAATACCGTAGATGGTTCTTTAAAGGCGAATTAATGGTGGCAAAATATGGCCTGGATACTGCGGGTATAAATTATGGGAAAGATATTTTTAAGTCTTATAATACACGTAACGAAGATTACGGAAACCATATTGGTCAGGGCTTGAAAACTAATTTAACGTATGTTCAGGGCTCAGTAGCCTTTTTGCTCAATCCAAAATATAACTTGCGTTTGGAACTGTCTGTAACAGGTCGAAGAGAAAAAAATAGCCTGTACGACAACAAAGAGCTGATATTTCAGTTTGGCCTACGCAGTAGCTTCAGACAACTTTATTACGACTTCTGATGAAATTATATACAGACACAAGCCCTTCCGCACCAGCGCAAGGGCTTTTTTTATTTTTCATCGCAAAGAGGGGAGGATAATAATGGACAAAGGCCGAAATAACAATTTGTCGAAAAAAATGTCAGGTACAGGAAACCCTGATTATCCTGTAATGAATATACGAAAAAAATCATAATATCAAATACATAATCCCTGTTCCCTTCCAGTGTTGCCGATAATTTATAACTTCGCACCATGCATTACGTTACAGTAGAAGGGCTTACCAAATCTTTTGGAACCAAACCATTATTCAGGGATATTTCTTTTCATATCGAAGAAGGAGATAAAATAGCGCTGGTGGCGCTTAACGGAACAGGAAAATCCACCTTGCTCCGCATTTTATGCGGAAAGGATGTGCCCGACAGTGGGAAAGTCTGGATTCATAAAGACGTAACCGTTGTAATGTTGGAGCAACAATCCGACTTTGATCTCTCCAAAACCGTAATCGAAAACATCTTCAATCATAATAACCCGGTACTAAACGCTATCAAAGAGTATGAACTGCTTACAGAGGAAGGACACGAGCCTGATCTGGATAAGTTGACCGACTCCATTGCTAAAATGGACGAGTTGAACGCCTGGCATTTCGATACCAAAGTGAAACAGATATTAGGAAAACTTAATATCCATAACCTGGATCAACCAGTCGGCTCCCTTTCAGGCGGCCAGCAAAAAAGGGTAGCACTGGCTAAGGTGTTGATCGAGATTGGCTTCGAGCATAAACACGTATTGCTTATCATGGATGAGCCCACCAACCACCTGGACGTATCTATGATTGAGTGGCTGGAGAATTACCTGGATCAGGAAAAGGTAACGCTGCTGCTTGTTACGCACGACCGGTACTTCCTGGATAGCGTTTGTAACGAAGTCATGGAACTGGACCAGGAACAGCTTTTTATCTACAAAGGAGATTATGAAAATTATCTCGAAAAGAAGGCTGCCAGGGAAGAAAGCGAAAAATCAAGTGTGGACAAAGCCCGTAACCTTTACCGTAAGGAACTGGAATGGATGCGTAAACAGCCTAAAGCCCGTACCACCAAATCCAAATCCCGCCAGGATGCTTTTTATGAGGTAAAGGAAAAAGCCAGCACCAAAGTAGCTGACCAGCAACTGGAACTAAATGTGAAGATGACCCGCCTGGGCGGAAAAATCCTGGAGCTAAAGAAAGTCTATAAATCTTTTGGAGATCTGAAGATCCTGAAAGGGATGGATTATACCTTCAAAAAAGGAGAACGGGTAGGCATTGTTGGTAAAAACGGAGTTGGTAAATCTACCTTCCTGAATATGTTGTTGGGTACAGAACAGCCCGATTCCGGGAAGATCAATATCGGGGAAACCATTGTGTTTGGTAATTATTCCCAAACGGGTCTGGTGGTAAAAGAAGATATGCGGGTGATAGAGTTCGTAAAGAATATTGCCGAGAACTTCCCATTAGCAGATGGCACTAAAGTAAGCGCCGCACAATTCCTGGAGCTATTTCTGTTCCCGGCGGAAAAGCAATACACCTACATCTCAAAACTGAGCGGTGGTGAGAAAAGAAGGTTGCACCTGTTATCGATCTTATTCCGCAATCCAAACTTCCTGGTATTGGATGAACCTACCAATGATCTCGATTTACCAACCCTTAGCATCCTGGAAAGTTTCTTACAGGAATTTCAGGGTTGTGTAATCATTGTGAGCCACGACCGGTATTTTATGGATAAACTGGTGGAGCACTTGTTTGTTTTTGAAGGAGATGGCGAAATCCGCGATTATCCTGGCAACTATACTCAGTACCGTGAATGGCAGAAGGAAGAAGACAAGAAAAAGACCATTGTACCTAAAAAAGAAGCGGTACCAGAACCCATGGTAACAGTGACTCCTGTTGTAGAGAACAAAGGCCGCAAGATGTCTTTTAAGGAGAGACGGGAACTGGAGCTGCTGGAGAAAGAGATGGAGCAACTGGAAACAGAAAAGAAAAGAATTGAAGCCTCTTTGTCAAGTGGAGAATTGCCCTTTGATAAGATGGAACCCCTGACCCACCGGATTGGTGAAATTATTCAATTACTGGATGAGAAGGGAATGCGTTGGCTGGAGCTGAGTGAAATAAATGGATAATAGCGCCATTATCTATAGAGGAGGACTGATATCTTCCTCTATAGATAAAATAAAGGTCATCAGATCGAATCAATAAGTGCTGAAAGAACATCTCCCAATATGCTTATCCTTTGTGCTGTTTCTTCTTCCAGTTTATTAACGTCTAATTTCCAATGGCTGCTTTTATGTTGTTCAAGCACCGTTTTCATTTTATCTGCGAGGTCAGCATGATTATTTACCTGGAAAAAAGTTACCAGCGGATCATTGATTTCTTTATTAATATCTATATCAGAGATGATGGCTGGCTTTGAAAAGGCAATAGCGTCATAGGTAGCTCCGCCACCGGGTCCACCTTCGAAAAGAGTGGGCTGTATCAGCGCTACTGAATGCAATAACAGCTGGATCTGATCGGGCTTTGAAATGTACCCCAGGAAAAATACGTTGTCTTCAATTCCTAAATCCCGGATTTCTTTTTTCAGCGAGTCAAAATAATCAGCGCGCCTGGAATCACCGGTATCACCTGTGCAGACAATAGCAATCCGGTCATTCGATATGGAATGTAAAATGTGCAGGGCACGGAAAGCTGTAATATGTGATTTGTGTATCCAGAACTGGTTGGAGATGATGAAATACTTATCAGGTAAGGCATACCGTTGCTTTATCTCCGTAAAATCACTGCTAAGTAATTGCCTGTTGAACAAAGGCGTAAAAGGAAGATTGGTGACTTTGGCAGTACTGTCCGGATAAAACTTTTCAATATCTTTTTTTACTGCGTATGAGTTTACAATTACATTTTTGGCGGTGTGTACAGTGTTGCCAAATTGTACTTGCCGGTGTTTAATTTCTTCAGGGGTGAAAAACTGTGTAAGATATTCATGCTGGAAATCGTAGATGTAGCCCACCCAGGGAATATCAATATCCGGGTTTACAGCCTCTATGCAGGGAATGAGCAGGTCAATACGGTGTTGCTTTACGGCTTTCTTTAAGCTTTTCTTATAGGTAACACTTTTCGCTTCCTGGCTAAACTCCTTAAATAAATTCCGGTGATCGCTGAATTGCCTGGGGGCATTATTTTTTTTATTTGCGGTTAAACTGAAATGTGACAAACTTCTTCTTACTCTATCCCTGAAGCTTAAATGATCAGGTAGTAATATGACTACCTCATATTTCTTTGTAGCAAGAATACTTCGAATGATCATCCTGAGAAAATCAATTCCACCTCCCCATCCGATAAAGCCTGCAGCATGTATGCCTATTTTCCTTTTCTGCATAACCTCAAACGGTTTCCCTGTTTTTATAATAGTCAAGAATGAGATTAGAGATGTAGGTGATCTCTTCAAAAGTCAGTTCAGGGAAGCTTGGAAGATTGATACCTCTCCAGCCTAAGTCTTCGGCTATGATATGTCGTTCATATTTACCGGAGTACATCGGCATGGTGTGGGCGGGATAAAAGAGTGGTCTTGTTTCAACGCCGGCCTTTTTAAGGACGTCCCGCAATTCGTCCCGTTCATCGGCATTTTTTACCAGGATGGAGCACATCCAATAGGAATGAAAAGCATTTTCAGCTTCGGCATGAAAAGTAACACTGCTGCCGTTAAAGACATTTTGGTATGCTTTTGCAATTTCTCTTTTTCGGGTGATGATTTCTTCCACCCTTGATAGCTGTGCCACTCCGATAGCCGCACAGATGTTTGTCATGCGGTAATTATAGCCGATCACATCGTGCCAATACTCCCGGTGCTTAGCCAGCCCTTGCCCTTTGAAATGCACCATGCGGTCGTAAAGGGTCTGGTCGTTTGTTACTACCATGCCACCTTCGCCTGTCGTGATTGTTTTATTACCGAAGAAACTGAAGGTAGAAATATCGCCAAAGGTGCCGGCATACTTGTTTTTGTATTTACTGCCAATGGCTTCTGCGCAGTCTTCTATGAGAAAAAGGTCATGCGCTTTACATATAGCAGCCAGTGTATCCATTTCACAGGGATGTCCGTACAAATGAACCGCAATCACTGCTTTGGTTTTGCTGGTGATCTTTTTCTTCACGTCTGCCGGGCTGATCTGCCAGGTTTCCGCTACTGAATCAACGAAAACGGGTGTGGCGCCGGTATAGGCGATGGCGTTTACAGATGCGATGTAGGTTAAAGTAGGTACTATCACTTCATCTCCGCTGCCAATACCCAATGCTACCAATGCCAGGTGCAGCGCAACGGTGCCGTTACAAACAGCTGCTGCATGATCCATACCTAAATAGTCAGCAAACCCCTTTTCAAATTCGGTGATGAATTTTCCTTTTGATGAAATCCAGGTAGAGTCCAAACACTCGAGCACATTTTTCTTTTCCAGTTCTCCTAAAGAAGGTCGGTAAACAGGTATTTTATAATTATTCATGGATAATTATTATCAGGATGAATGATTTTAACCGGCATTCAGCGCCCAATTAGCGCTTTATGGATTTCCGCGGCTTAATGAAATTCAGGATATACATTTACTTCTAAAAATCCCCTGAAAATCGCTTGCAAAGCTAAACATTAACATACAAATAAACGCTTTCCTGCTGTAAAAATCGCTTTGTTGAATATGTTTTTTATTATATGCAATGCTTCACGAATGCAGTGGCAAGTCTCGATTTTCAGCACCGGGCATAGAGAGGTAAGACTTTCCGTTATGGAAGGGTTATAAAAATAAACTACCGGCAATCCTGGAAGTTGCCGGTAGCTTACAGATTAATAGTATGTCCTGGTAATTATGGATGAACAGGGAGTTTTTCCTGCTGCTTCTTCCATTCTTCCAACGCCGTGATCTTCTTATTCTGTTCTATCAGGTACAACGTTAATTCCTCTACTTTCGCCAGTAACTTCTTATTCATCTCTCCTACATCTATACCTTCTTTTTCTACTTCGGCTGCAGAAGGAATGCCTTCCAGGTGCTGGTTAGAGCGCACATAGCGTTCTACTTCCGCTAAAGAAGGAAGCTGATAACTTTGATGGAATACATAATCTGCCCAACCAGCCTGGGTTACTTTTACCCGCTGGGCGGTAATGGTGCCTTTAACGGAAAGCTCCGACTGTGGAGTATATGTTCCGATGCCAACGCCAACATCGGTAATAATGAGCGTTTTTTGATTATTTGCTGTGGTACCTCCAACAAGCAGCACGGGTAGATATTTCGTGGCTCCGGGTGTCCGGTCAAATCCAATGAAGGATGCCCGTCCGCCAGACATCCCTATTTCTGCAGCAGGGCCGGTTCCGTTGGCGGTATACCAACCTTTAAACCTGCCTTGTCCTTCCCAATCGGTTGCTCCCATGCCATCAATTCTGCCAATCTGCGTAATACCTCCATAAAATTTAAAGCCCTGGGTGTTTAAAGCTGCAGGGATGCCAAACCACATATGACTATTTTCCATCCCGATGTCCCAGCCGGAAGTAGTAGCATTCAATGGGGAATTCCACAAAATAACTTTACTGCCAATGCTCCTCGTGGTAAAAGAGGGTCCGGCCAAGCCCACTGCATTGAAGCTTATATTATTGGAAGTTGCATTATTCAACAACAAGCCGTATCCCATCGTAACTAATCCATTGGCATTAATACGCATTCTCTCCGGCTGTGATGTACCACCACCGCCTATCCCTGTATGGAATGACATTTCACCGGGAGTGGTGCTGTATCCGCCACCACGAAGATCTATTTCTGCGCCGCGAAGGCTGTTAACGCTGGCCGCGCCGGCGAAAATGCTTAACGCCCCGGCACTATTATTCGTATTAATAATGTTGGTGGCGAGAAAACCAGGGATGGTTACATTTCCGGTTGCCCTTTCTATAGCCAATCCGGTTCCCAGGAAAGCACCGGTGTTTGAATACCGGAATATTCTGAAGTCGGCCCCCGCATCAGAAGCTCCCTCAGCCCCAATAAAGGCTTGGGTCCATCTGAGATTAGCAGGCGTATTGCCGTCGCCGGTGAACATATGGAAGTGGGCCGTTCCTGTGGCACTTGTACCCGCCGTTGTTTTCAAGGTGTTAGATTGCGCTGTTCCGGAAATGTAAAAATTTGACGAAGGCTGCAGCGTAGTCTGATTGTTAATATAGGTTTGCGCGTGACCTATAGACACGATACCTGTTAGCAATAACAGCGATGATAATGTTTTCATAGATTAAATCAGGGATGGGTTAATCGTTAAATCCGGTACTTTAATTTTTCAGGTGACCGGTGTCGTCCGAAGTTAATAAATGATTCAGATATTGCAAACTTCAAAAAGCTGCTGGGATCAAATGAAAAACGCCCAATTCCAGTTATACTGCAATTGGGCGTTGATGTGGTAGCCTCGTCAAGAATCGAACTTGAATCTGGAGCTTCGGAAACTCTTATACTATCCATTGTACTACGAGGCCATAAAACTCGCGCAAATCTACATTTTCTAATGTAGAATCCCAAATTGCATTAAAGATTGATATTACTTTTAAAGATTTTTACGGCAATAGCCAGCAGGATCACCCCGAAAAATTTACGGAGGACCATCAGCCCGGCCTTGCCCAGCAAGCGTTCTATATAGTTCAGGCTACGGAGCACGAGGTATATGATCACCAGGTTGAGGCAGATGCCTGCCAGGATATTATATTGTCCGAAGTTGGCCTTGAGCGACATAATCGTGGTCAGGGTACCGGATCCGGCGATCAGCGGAAAGGCTATAGGTACCACGCTGCCGGCTTTGGCATCAGGGTCTGTTTTAAAAAACTCCAGCCCCAGGATCATTTCCAGCCCGATTACAAATATTACGATAGAACCCGCTACAGCAAAGGAGTGTACGTCTACGCTCAAAAGTTTAAGGAAAGGTTCCCCTACCAGCAGGAATAGAATCATCAGGAAACCCGATGCCAGCGTGGCTTTGCCGGCATCTATATGTCCGAGCTTTTCCTTCAGGGACACCAGTACCGGGATAGAGCCAACAATATCAATCACTGCAAATAACGTAAAGGTAATGGCCAGAATTTGGTCGATGCTGAACATGAATGCTATTTTGTGTAAATATAGGGAGATTGATGAACGTTTTTATCCTGGCCGCTTTCTGCTTATATTTGTTTTAATTACGTTTAGTATGACAGAGGATATCATCATTCAGATCAGTAATAAGATCAAAGAAAAGAGAAAGGCAAAAGGAATTACCATCCAGGAGCTGGCCGACAGGGCCGAGGTGAGTAAAGGGCTGATATCCCAGATAGAGAATAACAGAACAGTACCCTCCCTGCTGGTACTCATTAATATTATCAAGGCCCTCCGGCTGGATATGAACGAGTTCTTCAACGAAATCGATCAGCAAACCCAAAGCGCAAAAGTCATCATCAAACAAAAAGCCGCCTACCAGGAGTTTGAAAAAGAACCCGCCAAAGGATTTGTTTATAAAAGGGTGCTCACCAAAAATGTAAAGAATTTCCCGGTAGATATCGTGCTGCTGGAACTGAAAAAAGGCGCCCACCGCTCACAGACAGTAAAAACTGATGCCTATGAGTATAAATATATTATCAAAGGCACCGTTGAATACCTCATCGATAACGAAAAATACGTGCTGGAAGAAGGCGACTCCCTCTTCTTCGACGGCCGCCTCGGACACAAACCCCGCAACATAGGCCAGGACAATGCACAGATCCTGGTCGTATATTTCTTCCTCGACAACGACAAATAAGGATTACAAATACTTAACATTAAATTTAGTATAGGTTAACATTCCGGTCACATAGGATTTTGAGCTTTGCATGTAAAATAAAATTATCCAAACCTACATTTACATGCAATCAAATCTACATCGGGCGCTCAAAAGGCAGCTATGCGCCATGTTATTGCTGCTGTTTATCACCCTATCTGTACATGCCCAGCAGGCAGTTACAGGAAAAGTTATTGCAGGCGACGACCGCCAGCCGGTAATAGGAGCTACCGTTAAAGTAAAAGGCGCCAACCGCGGCGCTGTTACCGACGCCTCCGGCAGCTTCACTATCTCCGCCACCAGCACCGATGTACTCCAGGTCAGCTTTATTGGCTTCCTCCCTGAACAGTACGCACTGAAAGGCGCTTCAGATGTAACTATCATCCTTCAGCCGGATAAAAAGGCCCTCGACGAAGTGGTGGTAACGGCCCTGGGTATACGAAAAGAAGTAAAACGGGTAGGTTATGCTGTACAGGAAGTAAAAGGAGCGGACCTGATCAAAGCCAGAGAACCCAACCCGGTAAATGGTTTGGCTGGTAAGGTAGCCGGTCTCACCGTAGGCGCTTCTGCTGAATTGCTGTCGGCCCCGCTGGTATTGCTCCGCGGTAATAATATAGGTTTGTATGTAGTAGATGGCGTACCCATTAATTCTGATACCTGGAATATTTCTCCCGATGATATTGAAAGCTATACCGTACTGAAAGGGGTAACTGCTTCCGCATTATATGGCTCCCGTGGCCTCAATGGCGCCATCATGATCACCACCAAAAAAGGAACAAAAGATAAGCGCGGCCTTTCTATTGATTTTAACTCCAGTACCATGTTCGAAAAAGGATTCAATGCCATCCCAAAAGTACAGGATGAATACGGTCCCGGCGATCATGGTAAATATGCTTTTGTAGATGGTAAAGGTGGTGGAACCAACGATGGCGACTACGACGTATGGGGCCCTAAATTCGAAGGGCAGCTCATCCCTCAGTACGATAGCCCGGTAGACCCGGCAACAGGTAAACGTACCGGCACACCATGGATTGCCCGCGGTAAAAACAACCTGCAACGCTTCCTGCAAACAGGTATGCTGAGCACCAACAACATCGCGGTATCTTCCCACACAGAAAAAGCCGATCTGCGCTTCTCCCTGTCGCATTCCTATCAGAAAGGAATTGTTCCCAACACCTCATTGAACATTACCAATTTCAATATCTCCGCAGGTTATAACTTCAACCCCCGGTTACGACTGGATGCCTACATGAACTATAACCGCCAGTATTCCAACAATTTCCCGGATGTAACCTATGGCCCCAACAGTATCATCTATAACACCCTGATATGGGCGGGCGCCGACTGGAGCATGGACGATATGCGCAACTACTGGCAGCCAGGCAAAGAAGGTATCCAATCTATTTACGCGGAATATCAACGTTATCATAACCCCTGGTTCATGACCTACGAATGGTTACGCGGCCACTATAAAACAGACGTAAACGGGTATGCAAAACTGAACTATAAGTTCAGCGATAAGCTGGAACTGCTCGCCCGCACACAAATCACTACCTACGACCTGATGAGGAATGAAAAAGTGCCTTTCTCCGCACACCCTTATGGTCGTGAAGAAGGAAAAGGCGATTACCGGGAAGACAAACGCAGCATGTTTGAAAACAACACCGATGTACTGTTGTCTTACACCAATGCCTTTCCCCATAAAATAGGCATCCACGCTTCTGTAGGCGGTAATGCACGTTCTTACAGGTATAACTCCAGCTACGTGTCTACCGGTTACCTCAATGCGCCGGGATGGTACGGATTTGCCAACAGCCGCGATCCATTGTTTGCTACCAACTACTACGCACCTATGCTGGTATTGAGCGCTTATGGTTATATAGATATAGACCTGGGGAAATATGCTACCATCTCCCTCACAGACCGTATCGATAAAGCCTCTAACCTGCCCATACAAAATAACGTATACTCTTATCCATCTGTTGCAGTCAGCACCGTATTGTCGGATTATATCCAGCTGCCGGAAGTGGTTTCCTTCCTGAAGCTGCGCGGCTCCTATGCTAACGTAAAAGGCGGCTTTACGCAGGCCACCATCGGCGCTACACCGCTGGCTACCTACCCGCTCGGATATGGTTCTGAATACCAGTCGTCTTATGACGGCCCTATCTACAATACTTCTTTCTATAATGTGGCCCCGGTTTACCAGAACCAGGCAGGCGCCTATATTTCACAAACGATCGCTAATCCCGACCTGAAACCATTTGCCAGCAAGGTGGTGGAAACAGGCGTGGATATCCGTTTCCTGAAAAATCGTATAGGCGTAGACGGTACCTATTTCACCAGTGAGAATGGCCCGCAGATCTACGATGTAATTATTCCAAGTGCAACCGGCTATGCAAAGAACCGTATCAATGGCGTAAACACCCGTAAAACAGGCTACGAGGTATCACTGAATGGCAGTCCGCTCAGAAACCCGAATGGTCTTAACTGGAACGTAACCGCCAACTGGTCTACCTTTCAGGAAAAGTATACCAAGATCTACGACGGGGAAGATAAGCTGAACGCCTTTGTAGGCGTGGGCGACCGGGTAGATAAAATCTACGGTACCACTTTCGTGAGAGCAGCCGACGGACAAATCATTAACGGTTCGGATGGCCGCCCGGTGGTGAATCCAACACAGCAGTTCCTCGGTAACGCCAGCGCCGATTGGGTTTGGGGTATCAACAATAGTTTCAGTTATAAGGGCATCAGCCTCAGCTTCCAGTTCGATGGCCGCGTAGGTGGAAACATGATCGATTATATCCAGCAGCAAACTTTCCGTGGCGGACGTAATATCCTTACCACAGAAGGCGCAATGGGAGAGGCTCGCTACCAGGATTATAAAGGTGTAAAATCTTACCTGGGCCAGGGCGTAGTGGTGAGCAACAACGTACCTATCCAGTATGATAACAACGGTAATGTTACCAACTACGATAAGCTGCAGTATGAAGGCAATACCACCAAAACATTCCTGCAGGATTATATCAGCGTATACTACAGAACCAACGAAGCTAACCTGATCAGCAAAACATTTGCAAAACTCCGTGAGGTAACCATCGGTTATGCACTGCCGCAAACCATACTGAGAGGCACTTTTATCAGATCAGCCAATATATCTTTTGTAGGCAGGAACCTGCTCTATTTTGCAAAGAACAAAGATGTGGATCTCGATCAGTATCCGGGTGCGGACCAGGGTGCTTCTACCCTGCAAACACCTACTACGAAGAGATATGGCTTTAATATCAATCTCAGCTTCTGATCTGTCACTTTAAAACAATGTATTGTATGAAATCTTTCAAAATATTAACCTTCCTTGCTTTAACAGGTGCTGTACTCAGCAGCTGTAACAAGAAGTACGATGACTATGCCATCAACAGCAACAAGCCTGCACAAACGCCTCCCAGCCTGGTATTGGGCGGTGTACTGGCAGATATGAATACAGATAAACCATGGAGCAATGTGATGCGCTGGAACCAGTTCGATTGCTGTAATTACAACTATTACGGCGATCAGCGTTACGACTGGGGTGGTGCAGACCTCAACAGTTATTACAGCATGACCAACGTGCAGAAAATGGAAGTGGAAGCTACCCGTTTAGGCGGACAGGCAGTGAATCCATATTCTGCTTTGGGTAAGTTTTTCCGGGCCTGGTTCTTTTATCGTATGACCAACCTGGTAGGGGATTTACCAATGAAAGATGCCCTACAGGGGAAAGATAACCTGACGCCGGCATATGATGAACAGAAGAAAGTGTTTGTTCAGATCCTGCAATGGCTCGATGAAGCCAACACACAGCTGGGACAGCAGATTGCCAACCCGGATAAAAGCAATACCGCCGAAGGACAGTTGCTGAAAGGTGATTTTTATTATGGCAATGACCTCGGCAAATGGCAGCGCGCTGTAAACACTTTCCGTTTACGGGTGCTCATCACTTTAAGTAAGAAAACAGCCGATGCTGATCTGAAAGTAGCCCAGCAGTTTAAAGATATTGTTAGCAATCCTGCTAAATATCCGCTGATGGAATCGGCCGATCAGAACCTGCAATTTATCTACAACAACATCAACAAGTATCCATCCAACCCGGATAACCTGGGTTTTGATGCTACGAGGTATAATATGTCTGCCACCTACCTGAATACACTGGTAGCGCTCAATGATCCGCGGGCATATATAACCGCAGAACCAGCCACAGAACAGGTGAATAAGCTGGGTAAGTCACCAGCTGATATCACTGCTTATGTGGGCGCCGCTTCCGGTGAAAGCCTGGATAACATGTCTTCAAAAATGTCTGATGTAAATAATGCAGTATATTCCGTTCGAAGCCGCAGCCGCTATTACAGCAGCTATGCCGCTGAGCCGGGCGTATTGCTTGGTTTTCCGGAGTTATGCTTTAACCTGGCCGAAGCGGCCAACCGTGGCTGGATTCAGGCAGATGCAGAAGCCTGGTATAAAAAAGGAATCAAAGCTTCTCTCAGCTTTTATGGCATTCCGGCCGAAGCTGCCGGCTCCATCATTAAAACGTATGGTGGTCAACGTTATGAAGTGCCATTCGATTTTGAAAATAGCTATTATAAACAAGCGAACGTGCAATACAAAGGCAACAATGCACAGGGACTTGCGCAAATCCTGACCCAGAAATACCTCGCCTTTTTTGAAAACTCCGGCTGGGAAGCTTATATCAACTGGAGAAGAACCGGTATCCCCACTTTCAGCGTAGGCTCCGGTACGGGCAACAGCGGCATTATCCCCAAACGTTTCAAGTATCCTGATTCCGACCGCTCTTCCAATACCATCAACTGGACCGCCTCCCTGAAAAACCAGTTTGGCGGTACCACAGATGACATCAACGCGGATATGTGGCTGCTGAAATAGGAGTGTGACGCGGATTTTGTCTTTCTCGCTGATTACGCTGATTATACTGATTAGTTTGATTTTTACTTTTGGATTTTTTTAGATTTTTAGATTAATAATTTAGGGAGATGAAAGCGAATATATTCGCTTCTATTTCCCTTAATCCTTTAAAATCCAAAAGTAAAAATCAAACTAATCAGTATAATCAGCGTAATCAGCGAGAAAGACAAAATTCGCACCTGTGTTTAATAATACTTAACATTAAGGTTAGCATTTGTTAACAATGGGTTTACATTGGACCCGCACCTTTGTCCCAAACCATTTGTTTACGATGTTGAATATTACCTGGATACAGAAGCGGTTGCAACAGGCGCATCATCTTACATTTTCATTGTATGCAGCCCTGGTGGCCTTTGGTACTTATTCCTGCATGTATGCTTTCCGTAAGCCTTTTACGGCGGGGATTTTCGAGGGCGTTACTTTCCTGGGTATTGATTACAAGATCTGGTTGGTAATTACCCAAACAATTGGTTATGCCTGCAGTAAATTTTATGGTATCCGTTTTATTGCGGAAATGAAGGGGAACAAGCGCGCGCAGAGTATTATGGTGTTGATAGGGATAGCGTGGATAGCGCTGTTTTGTTTTGCGGTGGTACCGGCGCCTTATAATATCGTATTTCTTTTTCTCAATGGGTTTCCGCTGGGCATGATCTGGGGGCTGGTGTTCAGTTACCTGGAAGGCCGGCGCAGCACAGAGTTTATGGGTGCGGTGTTGTCTGTCAGCTTTATTTTTTCTTCCGGATTTGTAAAGTCGGTAGGTAAAATGACGGTGGTGAACTGGCATGTAACAGAGTATTGGATGCCTTTTATCACGGGCCTTATTTTTATAGTGCCTATCATGATCTGCATATTGCTGCTGGAACAGATACCGTCTCCTACAGCAGCAGATGAGCAATTGAGAACACGCCGCGCGCCTATGAATAAACCGGAGAGAAAGGCGTTTCTCCAGGCTTTTTTACCGGGGCTGGTGCTATTGATTGCCAGCTATGTGTTGCTCACCGTATTAAGGGATATGCGGGATAATTTTGCGGCAGATATCTGGAAAGATCTTGGTTATGGGGCCCAGGCGGGCATCTTCACCCAAACCGAAATTCCTGTGTCAGTGGCTATCATTGTGATTATGGGGTTGCTGGTATTTGTGAAGAATAATTTCCATGCCTTTATGCTGAATCACTTTATTGTGATCACGGGATTTCTGGTGGCATTGATCAGTACCCTGTTATACAAGCAGCACCGGCTTGACCCGGTATGGTGGATGACTTTAACCGGATTGGGTCTGTATATGGGTTATATTCCGTTTAACTGTATTTTCTTTGAACGCCTTATCGCAGTGTTTAAATACGTCAGCAATGTGGGCTTTATCATTTATGTGGCCGATTCTTTTGGCTACCTGGGAAGTGTGCTGGTGATGCTGTTTAAAAACTTCAGCGGCATGGCTTTGTCGTGGAGCCAGTTTTTTATGGATGCAGTACTGGGTGTATCCGTTACCGGCATAGTAATGATGATAGCCTCTGCCTGGTATTTTAAAAAAAGATATGAATCAGTGAACAATAAAGGTACTTCAAACCTCGGGGGAGAAGTACAGATTGCAGCCTGACCAATGGCGGGGATGCATAAAAAAACGGCAAATCGTGCATGCTGAATGCGCAATTTGCCGTTCGTTTTTATAACAGGAATTTAATTCGCTTTGGCGTCTGTCGCGTCAGCTTTAGTTCCTTTTTTGCCTGGTTCATCTTTGGCATCTTTAAATTCACGTATGCCGCTACCCAAACCACGCATCAGCTCAGGTATCTTCTTACCACCAAACAATAACAATACTACTAATGCTATCAGCAGTAATTCTTTGATACCTATTTCCTGCAAAAACAAAAGCGGGATGTTCAGAAAAGATGTTGTCATTATAACAGATTTTATTATGTGCTTTTATATACGGTATATGCAAACATAAAGTTAGCACGAATTACCAGTTTTTTTGTTTTTTAGGAAGATATTTAAAAATATTAATATAATTGGCTTAAAGACAGTTGTTTACAGATTAGAAAATATCACTTTTACCTCCCCGTTCTCCACTTGCAAATGCGAAATATGCCCATAATCCACCGAAATATCGAACGCATCCACGAGCGGCGTATCGGTCACATGCGCCACTATACAGCGGATCACCCCGCCGTGTGTAATTAACACGGTATCCCTTCCGGTGGCGGTTATTTCTTCCAAAACCTGTATACTACGGTTATATAATTCTTCATAGCTTTCCCCGCCCGGAATGTGCTCAAATACTACGTTATCGGCCCACTTGCTTAACGCATTTTTGCTGATGTTATCCCAGGGCAACATTTCCCAGTTGCCAAAATTCATTTCCTTTAGCCGGTCGTCTTTAATGTAATGGCTGCCATACAAGGCGGCTGCCAGCTTTTCACAACGCTGCAAAGGGCTGGTGTATACATCTACAGGGCCGGCCGGCAGGAGTGGCTTTATACGGGCTGCTTCGGTATCAAAACTGCCTGCTACATCCACGTCCGAGGCGCCATAACAAATACCACTTTCTATTGCCGGTGTGGTATGCCGGATCAGATATATTTCCATGTAAGAATACAAAAGCATAAATAAATAACAGTTTCCGATACCTGCTGTACGGCGCCCAGGCAATCGCCGGTATAGCCGCCTATCCATTTCTGCATGAGCCGCACCATATACCAGCGGGCCAGTAGCAGGGTGGGGAGGGTAAGCAGCAGGGTATAGTTATGCAGGTAAATCATGGCTGCAATAAAAGGAATAAAACCCCATATGGCGGCTATTCCCAGGTCCGGTAAAGAAATGCCCTGGGCAATGGGCTTCGCTTTGCTGTCCTCGTTTTCACGGACATATTTGTGGGTATACACCACCGTTACCGCAACAAAGCGGCTCAGTGGCTGCGCACTTGCAATCGTGAGCATTACTTTATAAAGCGACAGTTCGCGGAGCGACAGGTATTTAAGAGTCATGATCAGCAACAGCCCCAGCATCCCGTAAGTGCCAATGCGGCTGTCTTTCATGATCTCCAGGATCTTCTCTTTGGTCCAACCGCCGCCAAAACCATCACACATGTCGGCAAAACCGTCTTCATGAAAAGCGCCGGTTACCCATACGCCCACAATGATCGCCAGCAAAATGCTCACCATTGGCGGAGCAATGCCCCCCAGGATGTACAATACGCCTATCATAATTGCGCCGGTTATCCATCCTATCAACGGGAGATAGCGGGTAGCTTTGCTGAGCATCTCCGGGGAGTAGGGGATATTAACGGGAACGTGTATACGCGTATAATACATGATAGCGGTTAGCAATAGCTGCCACTGTTTTTTCATATCGTACGGTTTGATACCTGCGCACTGTTAAAACTGGCCATTTCTTCCAAAAAAGCGACCGCACTTCGAATCAGCGGGATTGCCAGGGCCGCGCCGGTGCCTTCTCCCAAACGCATGTCCATTTGTAATAACGGCGTTACTTCAAGATGCTGCAGCATGGCTTTATGCCCTTTTTCTTCGGAGCAATGGGCGAAGATGCAATAGTCTTTCACCGCAGGTTGCATTTTTACGGCTGCCAGCAAAGCGGCGGTTACAATAAAGCCATCTATTACTATCAGCATTTTCAAGGCAGCAGCCTGCTGGATGGCGCCGCAGATCATGGCAATTTCAAAGCCGCCAAATGTAGCGAGGGCCTGCTCCGGCGATGCCGGCGAGGCATGTTTAGCCATTACCTGTTGCAGAATAGCTCTTTTTTGCGCCAGTTGCTGCGTGTTGCTGCCGGTGCCGGCGCCGGTACATTCGGCCACCGCTATCCCGGTAAAGTGGCTCATCAGCAACGATGCCGCGGAGGTATTACCGATGCCCATTTCTCCAAAACCAACCACATTGCAACCTTTTTCATGGAGCAGCTTTACCTCGGCGGCGCCTGCCTGCATGGCCAGTTTACATTGGTCCAGCGACATGGCCGGCATATGCAAAAAGTTTTGCGTACCCATACCCATCTTACGGTCTTTCAATTGCGGATGCGGCGCAAACTCATGGTTTACCCCGGCATCTACTACTGTCAGGTCTAGCTGATGCTGCCTGCAAAACACGTTGATGGCTGCGCCGCCATTCAGAAAATTATACACCATCTGCGCGGTAACGGCTTGTGGAAAAGGATTTACCTGTCCATCTGCAGCGATGCCATGATCGCCTGCAAATACAATGATAGCCGGGTTCTTCACGGAAGGCGCCAGCGTATTTTGCACCAGGCCGGCCTGCAAGGCAATTTGTTCCAGTCTGCCGAGTGATCCGGGCGGCTTGGTCTTCTGATCTATCTTGTCCTGTAAGGCAGTTCTCAGCTCGGGTGATACAGGTGTTATCCGGATATCATTCATCATGAGGAATTTTTTTACGCGTCTTTTTTAATTACAACCGGAATGCCGGAAACCATCAGGGTAACGGTGCCGGCTATACGGGCAATGTACTGGTTCACCCAGCCCTGTAAGTCTGTAAACTTGCGCCCCGCTTCCGTTTCGGCATGCACGCCCATTCCAATTTCATTGGTCACAATAATAAAAGTACCTGCTTTCTGGTGAAGTGCGTGTATTTCTGCCTGGATGGCCTGGAGGGTATTATCGGTATGGTAATGATGTTCAGTAAAGAAGTTGGTGAGCCACAGGGTAATACAGTCGATCACTACGGTATGGCCGTCCAGCGGGAGCCGGCTTACATACAGCTCTTCTTCATAGTTCACCCATGCGGATCCTCTTTCTGCTTTATGCCGTTGTATGCGCTGTGCAAAGTCATCGTCCCATACTTTGGCGGTAGCCACATATACCGGGTGAGCGCTTTGTGATAAGGCCAGCTCCTGTGCGTACCTGCTTTTACCCGAACGGGCGCCGCCTGTAATTAAGTGAAGCATAGAAAAGCTTTTAGCCTTTCCCGGGGCTGGCTTTCTATAAAAGCCAGCCACCAGAAGTTATTAGTTAAATAACGGCATTGCCGGAAAGAAGAAGCCCATGAAGTTCACGCTTTTCTTCAGGCTGCCGCTGCTGGCATCATAGATGTACACCGTATTATCTTTATAGTTATCGCCGTAACCGGATTTTACGTCAGTTACTATGATGGTATTGTTACCTGGATTATATCTTACACCTGCGCCATACATTTCACGGCCGGCCGGAATGGTTACAAATGGCGTATTCAGGGAGTTAGGGTTCCCTACTGCATATTTGTATACTTCCGTGCCACCGGCGCCCCAGGCATTGGTTTTGCCAATGAATACGGCGTTTTCAATAGTTGATGCGCTGAGCATACCTGCATTCCATGCGCCCCATGCGCCATATACGGGGAACGGAACGGTAACGGTATCTATTTTCAGGTTGTTGGCATTAATAGCAAACAGCATGTTATTGCGGGCGGCCCAAACGGTACCATCCGGTGTGCGGGTGAAACCTACATCGGCAGGACCTAATACTTTTGACACGCTTAAATCGGTTTTGTTCAATGCCACCATACCCTGTGATTCCGACATAACGATGATGTAGCCTTCTGCTGCTACCATACCACCTACCTGTCCGGTTACGCCGGCCAGTTTACTGCCCAGGGCCAGTGTTTGCAGATTTACGGGGTATACACCATCAGCAGTGCTTATTAAACCGGTATTGCTGTTCACGCCGCAGAAGGCGTTGGCAAAAGCCGGCAGCTGATCAATGCGGCCGGTTTCTTTCATGGTGCCGGGATCTGCTACCACGAAGGCGCCTTCTTTGGATACGAGGTACATTTTATTGTTGTAAATGGCGCCGTAGTCGGTGGTGCCACCGAGTTGCTTGCCGGGGTTATTACGCTTAAATACGTACTGGTAAACGGAATCTTCTCCGTTGCGGTAAAAATTCACATCGCCGCTTTCCTTACCATACTGACCTTCATTTACCAGGAAAAAACCATTTTCAAATTTGCCCAGCACCTTGATGCGGTAATAGTAGGTGGCGAGTGCGTTACCGGAAATTATTTTATAAGAGATGGTATAATCACCCCTTTCTGCTGCGGTGAAAGTATAGGTAGAATCGGTGCTTACCTGTACGCCATTTACCAGCCAGAGAAAAGTAGGGTTCTTCACCTCTGCCAGTTGCGGGCTTAACACCCGGGTGTCGCCAATATAGATGGTGTCTTTGCCGTCTTTTAAGCCCGGAGCTACAATCTGTGGTACAATTACTTCTGCCTCATTATCTTTGGAACAGGAGGCTAATCCTGCAATAGCGAATACTGCTGCAATAAAGGAAACCTGAAATTTGCGTGAAATGCTGCGCATGTGTTGTGATTTATTTTCGTATGTCTTGTTTTCGTATGGGTATTACAGTTAAACTGTAGCCAGGGTGCTAATACAGAAATGCTATGCAGAAGAGAGAAATAGTGAATCCCTATAATAATTTAGAGATTTAGAGTCAGACAAATGTTCATCTGCCTGAGCCCAAATCTCTAAAAAACAAATGTAAAAATATTATTGAGCAAAACGCAATCTGCGTTTAACCAGTTCGAAGCTGCCAAAGAAAATGCTGCTGTAAACGATATTGCCTACCAGCACATACCACATGTAAGGGATCGCCTGGATATAGCAGCTGGCTAATCCGGCGGCATCTTTGGTGTACGGTAATCCGGTGAGCAGGTTGGTAGAACCGCTTACCCACACGCCGAAGTTGGACACCAGGAAGTGCAGCAGCGCTGCGCCTGCAGAACCCATCAGGATGTTGGCCACGCTTGCTTTCTTGATTAAAAGCTGACCCAGTAATACGATCAGCACAAAGCTGGCGTAGTTCCATACCCAGCCTCTGTACAGCAAGCCTTCTGCATATTGCTTATGGAAAACCTGCATCAGGATAATGTCGCTCACAAACAGCGTCAATAAAGGAAAGGCGTATGATTTCCACTTCTGCGAAAAAGAAGCGCCGCCAAATAAAGCCATTGCGCCTACCGGCGTAAACATGGCGATTGGTTGCATGGTGGCATCTGATCCCAACACGATACGTATTACACCAGCTGCCAGTATAAACAGCAGCAGTACGCCAAACCGTGGATTAAGATTCTTTAAAGACATTATGTTGGTTTTAATGTTTACAAATTAAATACAATACCGGTATTAAAATTGAACCGGCGTGAATTATAACCCGAGATATCAAAATACTGATAATCTGTAATATTTCTGAAACCGGCGAAAATTTTAAGCAAGTTACCAAATTTATATTCACCATATAAATCCAGGGTATAATAATCCCCCATCGGTTTGGCGCCTTCAAACCGCTTATCTATGTATTTACCAGTGGCCGCCACGTACAGCGACCGGGTTGCCTGGTAGCCTAAAGTGGCGTTCACCGCGTGTTTGGGTATCCGGTACAGGTTGTAGTAGGAAGAATCCTTGCCGTTCTGGTTCACCGTAACACGGCCATCCACATAGGCGTAATTGGCGGTTAGCTGCAGGGTCCTGGTAATTCTCCAGGTAGCTTCCACTTCAGCGCCATATGCCTTTTGTTTATTGGCATTACGGTACTGGCTGAAAAAGGTGACAGGATCAAAATAAAAGATCACCAGGTCGCGGGTATTACGGGCAAAACCGGTTACCCGGAAATCTATTTTGCCATCAGCCACATTGGCCTGGTAGCCGGCTTCGTAATTGGTAGTGGTTTCCGGCTTCAGATCCCGGTTGCCATAGCCATTTGCATACAGCTGGTATAAAGTTGGAACGCTGTAGGCAGAAGATATATTGATAAATACCTTATGATTCGGATTAATCAGGTAAGATGGATTAATGGAGAAGGTTTCGTTATTACCATACAGGTTGTGATGATTAAACCGGCCGCCCACTTCGAGATTAAAGCCACCCATGTTACGCAGCAGGAACGAGGCGTATACGCTGATCTGGCTGGTGTGCGAGCTATCCGGCGATAACGTGGTGTTAACGATCCCCGGCATGAAGGTGCTTTCCAGGAAGTCTTTTTGATCGGTGGCGGAACGGTTATAGGCGGCGCCTCCGATCAGCCTGATCCGGCTGCTCAGGTCCAGGTTCACATAACTTTCCACCTGGTGGGTGTTGGCGGTAAACAGGGAGCTGTCGTACCGGGCATAAGCGCCCACGCCTACGTAGCCGGAATCGTTTAAAATATCCCGTTTGGTATGCTGGTAGCTGTATAATACATGCCAGGAGCCGTTTTTAAAGCGGTATTCACTGTTAAACCCGTTGAGCAGGTACTTTGATTTGCCGTTATAATCCGTTTCGTCTTTATAGCCGCCTTCATCGAGGTCGTGGCGGTAATTGCTGTAATTCAGCAGGTAGCCGAAGTTCCAGCGTTTTCCTGCTGCCAGACCCAGTTTGGCAAAAACGCTGTTTTGCCGGAAGCCGTCTTTATCAAATCCGGCTTTATAGGTAGAGTCATAAGCATCGGAGAAGCCCCTGGTTTTTTCGTGTTTATAGCTTACCAGGTAAGAGAAGCGGTTAACATTGCCATGCACATTTACATTGCCCTGGAAATCGTGATAGCTGCCATAGCTGGCACTGGCGCCTACACCAAACTTTTTACTGCCGGTTTTGCGGGTAATGATGTTGATCACGCCTGCTACTGCATTGGAGCCGTACAGGGTGGACTGGCTGCCCCGGAGTATTTCTATCCGTTCTACCTGGTCGGGGGAAATGAAGTTGAGATCAAAGGTATTATTGATCTGGGAGGCGTCGCTTACCGGCAGCCCGTCCACAAGGATCAGGGTATTACCGTTGGAGGCCCCACGCATATACACATTGGGTACTGTACCCGGGTTGTTTTCAGCACCGTTGATGATCAGGCCGGTTTGCTGGTTGAGGATGCCGGCAATGCTTCTGCCGCTATTGCGCTCCAGGTATTCGTGTGAAAGGATGGTAACCACCTTGCCGGTTTCCCCGGCCTTTTGCGGACCTTTAGCGGCGGTAACGGTAATTTCATTCAGCTGGCTGATACGGCTGGTATCCTGTGCGGCAGCAGCAGTATACAGCGCGGTAGATAAAAATAAGGAAGTGTAAAGTTTTAATTGCATCCGCGAAATATTAGTTGAAGGTTTATCAAAATAAAAATGCAGCTGGGACAAAGGTTAGGTTACTTTATCTCCGCTGCATTTTCAAAGGTAAATTGCCTGGGGCAATTTACTTATCCCGGCATCCGGGAAATATATTTATCCATTTCTTTGATCTGGCTTACAATCTGCGCAGTGGTAGGCTTTTGAGCTTTGGCCCTGCGGAAATATTCCTTGGCAGATTTGAAGTCGCGGCGGCTCATGGCAATAGAAGCCAGTGTTAACAGGGCTGCTGCCGTGTTTTCCTTATCCGGCAAGCCTTTCCGCATCGCAATTTTCAGGTTCTGATCGGCTGTTTTCAGGTCATTTTTCTGATAGGCGATAGTGCCCAGCTGAAAATACTGCATCCCCTCGTATTCTTTCATCGGGCTGCCGGAGTTAATGCTCTGGCGGATGGTGGATTCAGCTTTATCAAGATCATTGGAATACATGGCCATGTTGCTTTGCATAAAATAGTACACAGAGCGGATGGGTTTGTACAACAGTTTCGGGAACTTTACCTGGTTCATCAGGGCGGTGGCCCTTTCAATGTCGCCGGCTTCCACGGCTTCCTGTACCATTCTCATGGGACCAAACATCACATGTGTTACCAAGCATACCAGTGCCAGCACCAGCACAATGGTGGCTTCCCACCAGCCAACAGTAAGGCCCAGCGCAATACCACCTGCCAGTAAAATAATACCGATCGGGAGGCGATATAGAATAAAAAAATTAAATGCTTTCATGAAAAAACAGTTCGTAAATCACTAATAGAGGGTGCAAAGATAAATAAAAAAAACACCTCATGGGTTTTCATTTCCGGCGTTTCAGATTCGCCATGGCGATGGCGCTTAATATGATGGCCACCCCCAGTATCTGCAGGGGGGATACGGATTCATGGAGGAAAATGGTGGCGGCCAGCATGGCCACGGGCAACTCAGCAGCGCTGAGAATGGCGCCCAGCGATACCCCCGTTTGCGGCATCCCCTTTGAAAAAAGGAAAGGCGGCAGCACGGTACCAAAAAGCGAAAGGGGAATGCCCCAGATCCACAGGCTGGTGCCGGTAAACCGGCCGTTAAACAGGTACACAGGGGGGAAGATCAGGCTGATGAGTACAAATGCGCCGGTAACGATCCAGGCGCTTTTCAGCACTGGTCCCAGCGATGCCGCTACCCGGCCGCTTACTACTATAAATACCGTGTAACACATGGCCGCCAGCAAACCGAAGCCAATACCTTTCCAGTTCAGCGCGGTTTCCGTGTGGTTAAATACGCCTCCTGCCAGGAGAGTGCCGCCAAGAATAAAAAATACCGCCAGCCATTGTACCGGAGAAGGCCGCTTCTTATAAATGATCCATTCCGCCAGCATACTCATCCAGGTGAACTGCATCAGTAATATGATAGCGATGCTCGCCGGAATATATTGTACACTCTGATAATAAGTAATGCTTACCAATCCTGTGGAACTGCCCAGGATAAAGCAGGTACGGGCATCTCTGTTAGCTAAGCCCACTGTTTTTTTGCCGGAAAATGCCTGGATGATCCATAACACGAGCATCCCGAAGCCCGCCTGCACGCTGCATAATTCGCCTAGTGTATATCCTTGCTGATAGCCTGATTTAACGATCGTTGATAATATCCCAAAGCTGCATGCGCCAAGCAGCACAAGCAGTATGCCTTTCCACATAAGAATTGTTTTAGTGCTGCGAATGTATGTGAATTTAGCGGAGGCAATTGCCTCCGCTAAACGAGGCTATTTCTTTTTTTCAAGATTCGGTAACAAACCGGTCAGGAGCCCTATTAAAGGAAGATAGGCGCAAACCTGGTATACGTAAGAAATACTGGTGGCATCTGCCAGGCGGCCCAGCAGGGCGGAGCCTACGCCGGCCATACCAAAGGCGAGACCAAAAAATAATCCTGCAATCATGCCCACTTTACCCGGTACCAGTTCCTGTGCATAAACAAGGATGGCAGAGAAAGCAGAAGAGAGTATAACGCCAATGAATACACTAAGTACTGCTGTCCAGAACAGGGTGGCATGTGGCAGCAATAATGAAAATGGCGCCACACCCAGGATGGAGATCCAGATCACATATTTACGCCCGATCCGGTCGCCAACAGGGCCGCCGATAAAGGTGCCTGCCGCTACGGCAAACAGGAAGATGAACAGGTACACCTGCGAAGCCTGCGTGGAAATATGGAAGCGGTCCATCAGGTAAAAAGTATAGTAGCTGGTCATACTGGCCATGTAAAAGTATTTGGAGAAGATCAGCACCAGCAGGATGCCCAGTGAAAATATCACAGTGGAATTGGATAGTTTCGGCTTGTTCAGGTCCAGTGCAGCTTTTTTCGGTTTGATGCGGTGTGTATTGGAAAGATACCATTTGCTGATGTTCAGCATTACCACAATCGCGAGCAAGGCGGCGATGGAAAACCAGATCACATGAAACTGTCCGAAAGGAACAATCACCATTGCTGCGAGTAGCGGTCCAAGCGAACTACCGGCGTTACCGCCCACCTGGAACAGCGATTGCGCCATGCCGTGTTTCCCGCCGGAGGCCATATGCGCCAGCCGGGAGGCTTCGGGGTGAAACACCGCAGAGCCAACGCCTACCAGTCCTACTGATACCAGCACCATCGGGAAGCTGTGCGACAAGGATAAACATACCAGTCCAAGCAGGGAGAAACTCATGCCAATGGCCAGGGAATAGGGCTGTGGCTTTTTATCGGTGTACAGGCCCACCAGCGGTTGCAGCAGTGATGCCGACATCTGGAAGGTGAGGGTAATAAGCCCTACCTGTGTAAAATTTAATTTCAATGAATTTTTGAGTACCGGGTACATCGCAGGAATGAGCGATTGCAGGGTGTCATTCAGGAAGTGGGTAAAACTTAACGCCAATAGGATCGACAGCACCGTTTGTTGTGCTGCCTGTTGAGCGGCCGCCTGGGGCTGTTCTGGTAATGTTGTTTCCATTTCTGTTCTTTTAAGATCAGATCATCTGATGTTTGAGGGTAAAAAATTATTTATTCTGGTCACTGATTTTCGTTGCCCAAACCAGCGCCTTTTTTGGATCTTTATCTATAATGCTTTGCAGCAGTGCATCGTGATAATGCTGTGTGTCAACAAAGGAATCCGTGTTGGCATACCGCAGCAGGAACGACTTTTTCAGGTGCTCTGCCACTGTTTTGTACAGGTCCCGCATAATTTCATTTTTACCTGCTTCCGCTATAGCGTTATGAAAGTTGATATCCGCCTGGATACAAAGTTCCAGCTGGTTGCCGGATGCATATTCAAAACGTTTTTTCAGGAAGCCTTTCATCTTTTCAATATCCTTGTTGTTGCGGTGTAGGGCGGCTTTTTCCGCAATCTTTACTTCCAGCAGGAAGCGCACTTCATTCAGGTCTTTGAAATCGGCCCGCTGCAGCCGCTGCGATAGCGCTTCTCCCGTGCCTGATTGTGATAACACAAAGGTACCCAACCCCTGTTGTACCCGCACCAGCCCCCGGTGCGCCAGTATTTTTACTGCTTCCCGGATGCTGGAACGCCCTACGGAAAACTGTAACATCAGCTCAGGTTCTGTAGGCAACTGTTGCCCCACGGTGTATTTACCGGAAGCGATCAGTTCCTGCAGGTGGTCCGCTACCTCTTCAGCCAGGCTGAGTCGTTTTAAAGGAGAAGTATTTGTATTCATCATATCATCTGATGTTTGCAAAGGTAATAGAACTTTTTACTTTTTTCAATTTTTTTGGGAGAAGAGAAGATGGATGGCATGATGAATTGAGCAGCTATTACTTCCCGGATACTTCTTGGTTACTTCTCGGATACTTCTCAGTTACGGCTAAGTCCTGAAAAAGGTTTACACGCCTGCCCGTTAATCCTGGTTAAAGTTTACCCTACTTTCATTCATCATTTTCTGCTTTGCAAACTGTGGCAATAAGTTTATTTTGCCCGGATTGCTTATAAACATTATCTGCTATATGAGAAAATTAATACTGTCATTATCCTTATTCATCACCTTCCATGCCTATGCGCAGGATGCGCTGAAGTACCAGACTCCCTCCAAGAGTATCCTGGAACTGGCGATGGCAGCTCCTTCGCCATCAACAGACTTTAGCAGCAAAGGAGATGTGATGCTGATCATGGAACGAACCAGTTACCCAACTATTGAAGAATTATCGCAACCGGAATACAAGCTGGCAGGAACACGTATTAACCCTGCTAACTTTGGGCCAAGCCGCGCAGGTTACATTACAGCTATCCGTATTAAAAATATTAAGGGCAACAGCGAATACGCCGTCACCGGCCTGCCTGCCAATGCGCGTATTGGCAATATCAGCTGGTCGCCATCGCAGAAAAGTATTGCCTTCACCATTACAGACAACAACCGCATTACCTTATGGAAAGCGGATGTTGCTACCGGCGCCGCCAAACAGCAAAGTACACGTGCCCTCAACGACATTGCAGGCCCGGCATTTACCTGGATCGATGATAACCGCATCCTGGCGCTGGCAGTACCCGCCGCTATTGGCAAAGCACCGGAAAAACCCCTTGCGCCCGCAGGCCCCACCGTACAACAAACTTCCGGTAAAGCAGCGCCGGCAGCCACTTACCAGGACATGCTGAAAAATCCATACGACGAACAGCTGTTCGATTATTACTTTCAATCCGAACCGGTGATTATAGGCGCCGGCGGCGAACAGGTAATCGGTAAACCCGCTATTTACATCACCGCCGCTCCATCGCCGGATAATCAATACCTGCTGATGGAAAGCCTGCACCGCCCATATTCTTACCTGGTAGGCGCCCACCGTTTTCCCACGGAAGTGGAAATATGGAAAATGAATGGCGAACTGGTAAAGAAACTCGCCAGCAACCCGCTGGATGAGGTACGGCCCAAAGGTTTTGATGCTACCAGCAATTACCCCCGTTTCTTCTCCTGGCGTAACGACGCACCAGCCACTATCTGGTGGGTACAGGCCCTCGATGGCGGCGATCCTAAAAAGGAAGTGCCTTTCCGCGATGTGGTAAATACCCTGGCTGCCCCGTTCAGCGCAGCACCGCAGGAACTGGTGAAAACCGTGAACCGCTTCGCGGGTATCAGCTGGGCAAACGACCAGCTGGCACTGGTGTATGACGCCAACAGCACGCAACAGAAAATAAAGGTAAGCCGCATAAACCCTGCAAGCCCTTCGCAGGCGCCGGTTACGCTGATTGATCGTTCTGAAAACGACCGGTATAACGATCCGGGCACACCTGTAACAATAAAGAACCAATACAACAGGGCTGTTTTATACGTGTCGCCTTCACATGAATTGCTGATGACGGCGCCAGGGGCTTCCCCTGAAGGAGACCGCCCATTTCTGTCTTCCTTTAATTTAAATAACAGCAAACGAAGTATCCTGTGGCGCTCCGCTGCACCTTATTACGAACAGGTGGCCGATGTGATTGACCCTGCCAAACTCGTGGTAGTGATAGCACGCGAATCAGTTTCATCTCCCGTAAACTACTACCTGCAAAACCTGAAAAAGAAATCATCCGTGGCGCTTACTGCATTTCCGCATCCACAGCCACAACTGAAAGGCGTGCAGAAACAACTGCTGAAATACAAACGCAAAGATGGAGTGGACCTCACCGCTATGTTATACCTGCCGGAAGGTTACGACCCTGCCAAAGATGGCCGCCTGCCGGTGCTGATGTGGGCTTATCCACGTGAATACAAATCTGCCAGCGATGCCGCCCAGGTACGTGGTTCTGCCTACAGGTTTACCCGCGTAAACTATGGCTCACCTATTTTTTGGGTAACCCGCGGTTTTGCGGTAATGGATGCTACCGAAATGCCTATTGTGGGTGAAGGAGATAAAGAACCAAATGATACTTTTATCGATCAGCTGGTGATGAATGCGGAAGCCGCCGTGAACAAGATCACGGAAATAGGCGTGGGTGATAAGGACCGTATAGCAGTAGGTGGCCATTCTTACGGCGCCTTTATGACATCTAACCTGCTCGCACATACGAACCTGTTTAAAGCAGGGATTTCCCGCAGCGGCGCCTATAACCGTACATTAACGCCATTCGGATTCCAGAACGAACAACGCACCTACTGGCAGGCGCCGGAGGTGTATTATAAAATGTCGCCTTTCTCTTATGCAGATAAGCTGAAAACGCCCATCCTCCTGATTCACGGGGAAGCCGATAATAACTCCGGCACATTCCCTATCCAAAGCGAGCGACTGTACAACGCCATTAAAGGCAATGGCGGTACTGCGCGCCTGGTATTCCTGCCACAGGAAAGCCACGGCTATGCTGCTAAAGAAAGTATCCTGCATATGCTGTGGGAAATGGACGAATGGCTGATGAAATATGTAAAATAATAAAGACAGCCCCGTAATTTCTGTGATGATCCGCCCGGATCATCACAGAAATTATTACAATAAGTAAAAAGTACCATTAAAGCCCCTAATACCACAACCCCCGTTCTTACTTCCTTTGTACCTTTGTTGCATCATGTCAAAGGCACTCATTCCAACATACGATATCTGTTCCCTGGCTATGGGAAAGCCGGCATCTGAGGATATACTGGTGGCCAGGTTTTCTGAGTACCTGGCGGCACACCGGGATATTCATTTTCCTCACCGGCATTCATTTTATCACCTGGCATTTTTTACTGCCGGGGGTGGAAGCCATACGATCGACTTTGAAAAATTCCCGGTAAAGCCCGGACAATTATATTTTATGGTGCCCGGCCAGGTACACAGCTGGTTCTTTTCCGGCGGGATAGAAGGTTACGTAATGAATGTATCTGCCGGTTTTTTTAATGCCTTCCTGCAGGATGCTGACTACGTGGAACGGTTCCCTTTTTTCAGCGGGGTAAGTGCAGAAGGAGTAGTACAGCTGCCTAAAGCCGCTATTCCCGTTGTAACCGCGCAGTTTGAAGGCATGCTCAAAGAAATGAAAGGTGATCAGGCTTATAGCCAGGATATGCTGCGGTTGCAGGTACTGGGAATGTTTATAGCCGTAAGCCGCGCCAGCAGGCAGGGGGAAACCCGGCAGGAATTGCCGCATAATTATGTGCTGCTGCGCAATTTCCGCAAGCTGGTGGAACAGCATTATATGCAGTTGCGGTTGCCGAAAGAATATGCCGCCCTCCTGTATGTAACACCTAATTATCTCAATGCCTTTTGCCGGCATATGCTGGGGAAATCGGCGGGGGAAATTATCCGCGACCGCGTACTGCTGGAAGCAAAAAGGTTATTGATCAATGCCGATATGAGTATTGCCACTATTGCCTACCAGCTCAATTTTGCGGACAATTCTTACTTCACGAAGTTTTTTAAAAAATACGCAGGAACAACACCGGAAGAGTTCCGGAAACATATTTCCTGATAAATCTTTCATTATATGTGTGCAGATAAAAACAATGTAAAACCCAGCCTGCTGAAAAGCCTGCTGGGAAACAAGTGCGCCCGTTGCAGAAGGGGATCTATCTATACTACCCCAAATCCCTACGACCTTAAAAACTGCTTAAAGATGCCCGATGTTTGCCCGGTATGCGGTCAGCCGGTGGAAGTGGAAGTTGGCTTTTACTACGGTACCGGCTATGTGAGCTATGCACTGTCCATTGCGGTGTGCGTGGCCAGCCTCATTGCCTGGTGGCTGTTCATCGGCTTCTCCATTTACGATAACCGGATTTTCTGGTGGCTTGGGGTAAACGCCCTGTTGCTGCTAATCCTGCAACCCCTGCTGATGCGATGGTCCCGTACCATCTGGATGGCCTTTTTTGTATACTACGATGAAAACTGGCACCAGGGCCCTCCGCAGGGAACGGGCCGCTCAAACGCAACTTTTAAGAACGCTATATAACAGGCCGGCAAACCAGGCAAAGAAACCGATAGGACGGAGATGGTAATTTACGGATCTATGGAGAGAACAAACGGACGAGTTATCCGTTATTATCTTTCTATGGGTCCGTTTTTCGTTTATTAATACCATCATAATTCGTTATCTTGTATTACTATTTGGCCCCTTATTCCAGTTGTAGCCTTTACTAACATCAATGATTATACGATGATGTTTTTCAGACAGCCCGGAAGATTTCTATTCATTTTTATTTTTTTGTTGTCAGTGACGCCCAGGCTGAACGCACAGGATAGCACCGTGCAGCAGCTCCCCGCACAGTGGACTTTACAACAGTGTTTCGACTATGCGCTGAAAAACAATATCCAGTTAAACAGCCTGCGCCTGAGCAAAATGAGCAGTGACCAGGATCTGCTGCTGTCGCGTGCGGCCAAGCTGCCTAATCTTACGGGGTCCGTTTCCCAGGATCTTAATGGCGGCAAATCTGTTACCGCTACCGGCAATTCTTCTTACCGGGTAAATACCACCGGTAATTATGGCGTTAATTCCAACGTTACCCTTTTCCAGGGCGGATATCTTAATAATGATATTAAGCAGAAGAACCTGCTCACGCAGATGGCAGGACTGAATATTGCCCAGCAGGTAAATGATATCACGGTACTGATTACACAAGCCTATCTGAATATCCTGCTGGCAAAGGAAAACATTGTATATGTGCAGGACGTGGTAGCCACCTCTGAAGCGCAGGTGAAGCAGGGACAACAACAATATGATGTGGGCAGCATTGCCCTGATAGGACTGGTGCAGTTAAAGGCGCAGCTGTCGAACGACCGTTACCTGCTGGTAACCGCCGAAAACCAGCACAGGCAGAACAAGCTGGTGCTGAAACAACTGTTGCAACTGCCCAGCAGCTATGATTTTGAAATCCAGGAGCCGGATACACTGATCACCAACACGCGGCTGTATGCCTTACAGGAAGTACAGGACTCTGCACTGGCCAACAGGCCGGAAATTAAAAGCAGTGAACTCGGCATCCAGGTATCGGACCTGGACCTGGCAAAGGCGAGGGCCGGGTATTTGCCCACGCTTACAGCCGGAGGCGCATTAGGATCTTCTTATGTTAGCGGAGGAGCCAACAGCGCTTATTTCAAGCAAATGGATAATAATTTTTATCAGCAGATAGGGCTCACTTTATCTGTTCCCATCTTCACCCGGCGGGTCGTGAAAACCAATGTGGAAAAAGCAAAAATAGAGGTGGATCAGTCGAAGCTGGTGTTGCAGGATACCAAAACAAATCTTACCCAAACGATAGAACAGTCATATATAGATGTGCTCAATGCGCAGTCGCAGTACGATGCTGCGGTGGAGCAGTTAAAATATTCACAGGAAGGTTACCGGATTGCCAGCGAACAATTAAAAGTGGGCGCTGCCAATATCGTGGTTTTTCTTCAGCAGAAGAATTTATATATACAGGCATTACAATCTTATATACAGGCGAAATACAATGCTGCTCTGAACATCAGGATATATGATTTTTACAGGGGCATACCGGTAAAACTATAAATGTAATTGAGGTATGAGAAAATATAAAGGTGTTATCATAACGGTGGTGATCGTACTGCTGCTGGTGGCGATCTGGTTTTTCTTTATCAGGAAGAAAAAAGAACCGGTCAGGTTTGATACCGCCAAACCGGAATACGGGCACATCGCCACTACCGTAACCGCTACCGGTACTATACAGCCGGTAGATACGGTAGCGGTGGGTACCCAGGTGTCCGGCACGCTCAAATATTTATACGTGGACTTTAACACCCAGGTGAAAAAAGGACAACTGCTGGCGGAACTGGATAAAGATCTTTTCCAGGCACAGGTAGATCAGCTGCGGGCCAATGTACAGGTAGCGCAAACCAACCTGGAATACCAAAAGAATAATTTCCAGCGGCAGGAATTGTTGTATAAAACCGGCGCCATCAGCAAAGCCGACTACGATATTGCCGCCAACCAGATAGGGCAGGCCAAAGCAAACGTGGCCAGCGTAACCGCCCAGCTGAATTCGGCATTAAAGAATTTCTCTTTTACAGAAATTCATTCACCGATCGACGGGGTGGTACTGAACCGGAATGTAAGCGTAGGACAAACAGTAGCCGCCAGTTTTAATACGCCTACCTTATTTGTAATTGCCAAAGATATTACCAAGATGCAGGTGGAAGCCAGTGTAGACGAAGCAGATATCGGCAATGTAAAAGACTCACTTCGTGTAACCTTCACCGTAGATGCTTACCTGGAAGATATTTTTGCAGGGAGCGTCCAGGAAATCAGGCTGCAGCCCTCGGTGTCTTCCAATGTGGTTACCTACAATACCATTATTAATGCGCCGAATGATAACAGGAAGCTGAAACCGGGAATGACCGCCAATGTTACGATTTATACCGCGGAGAAAGATTCCGCGCTGCTGTTGCCGGTAAAGGCACTTAAGTTTATTCCCGACTCTGTACAGCTAAAGGATTATGTGATACAAAGCGCAGTGAGGAGAACCCGTAACCCCGCTCAAACAAAGGATACTACGGGTGGTAAGTTTAAAAGCACCACGCGTATAGGTTCCTCCAATTATGTATGGATATTACGCGGTGATACGCTGGTGCAAAAACATGTAAGAACAGGACTAAACGACAATACGCATATTGAGGTACTCTCAGGGCTAAACGAAAATGATGTGGTGATAACGGGCGTCAGCGCCGGGGGAGCCGTGGCGGCCGCGGGAGGAAATACCAGTCCGTTTTTACCAAAAATGGGAGGGCGAAGACGATGAGCAGCAGCAAAATATTGGAGCTACAGCAGATCAAGCGTGAGTTTGTGATGGGGACTGAAACCGTACGCGCATTGAAAGGCGTGTCTTTTGATGTGTTTGCAGGCGAATTTGTGACGATTATGGGAAGCAGCGGTTCGGGGAAAACCACGTTGCTGAATATTCTCGGCTGCCTCGATAAACCTACGTCGGGGAGTTACCTGCTGGATGGCGTGAATGTGAGTAACCTGTCGCGCAATGAACTGGCCCGGTTACGGAATCATAAAATTGGATTTGTGTTCCAGGCATACAACCTGTTACCGCGTACCTCTGCATTGGAAAATGTGGAGCTGCCGTTGTTTTACAACCCCGAGTTATCTGTGCAGGAGCGGCGTAACAGGGCGCTGGGGGCGCTCCAGGCGGTGAAACTGGCCGACAGGGAAGATCATACGCCCAGCCAGCTTTCCGGCGGGCAGCAACAAAGGGTAGCCATTGCCAGGGCGTTGGTCAATCAGCCGGTCATGATCCTGGCAGATGAGGCCACCGGCAACCTGGATACCCGTACTTCTTACGAAATTATGGCCCTGATGCAGGACCTTAACCAGGAAGGCAAAACGATTGTATTTGTTACACATGAACCGGATATAGCGGCCTTCAGCAGCAGAACGGTGATGTTGCGGGATGGAAAAGTGGTGAAAGACAGCAAGAATGAAAACATACGCTCGGCGAAGGAAGCACTGGCATCATTGCCTCCGGCCGAAGATTATTAATTCAGCGAAAGCATGAGTGCAGTCAATCTCATAATGATAGCGTTAAAGGCATTGCAGCGCAATAAGCTGCGGGCATTCCTCACGATGCTGGGAATCATCATCGGTGTGGCCGCTGTTATTGCGATGGTGGCCATCGGGCAGGGCTCGAAAGAAAGTATCCAGTCGCAGTTGAGCAGCATGGGCTCTAACATGATCACCATTTTGCCAAGCAGCAACGTAGCCGGTGGGGTGAGGATAGGAGGAGAAAGCTTTCAGTCGCTTACTATCACAGACGTATTAGCGATACAAAAGAATGCGGAATATGTAAGCGCGGTGTCGCCGGTGGCGTCTACCAAAGGGCAGGCTATTTACGGGGCGCTGAACTGGCCTACGTCCCTGCAGGGCGTGGCTCCTTCTTATTTTGATATCCGCAAGCTCACGGTGAATGATGGCATCAGCTTTTCCGATGCAGATGTGGCTACTGCTGCGAAGGTGTGCGTATTAGGCCAAACGGTGATCAAGAACCTGTTTCCCAGTGGAGAAAGCCCTGTAGGAAAAGTAATCCGCCTGGGTTCCATTCCATTGCAGGTAATAGGCACACTGGCGCCGAAAGGACAGAGCTCTTTCGGGCAGGACCAGGATGATATCATCCTGACGCCTTACACCACTGTGCAAAAACGTATCCTGGCGACCATTTATTTCCAGAGTATTTATGCTTCCGCGGTAAGCGAAGGCGCTTCAGAGCAGGCTACCAACGAAATTATAGATATACTCAGAACAACACACCGTTTGCGTCCTGCCGATGAAAATAATTTCCAGGTGAGGACCATGGAGGAACTGATAAAAACGCTGAGTTCCACTACCAGCCTGCTTACTATCCTGTTGACCGCTATTGCCGGTATTTCACTGGTGATTGGGGGCATTGGTATCATGAACATCATGTATGTATCAGTAACGGAACGCACCCGGGAAATAGGGCTGCGCATGTCTATCGGCGCACGGGGCATTGACATTTTATTGCAATTCCTGGTGGAGGCAATTATTATCAGCGTAACGGGTGGTTTAATAGGGGTGGTGTTGGGGATTACTTCTGCCAAGGTAATTACGCTCACGCTTGGCTGGCCTACGCTGGTGTCGGAGTCTTCTATTATACTTTCCTTTGTGGTATGCGCCTTTACGGGGGTGTTTTTTGGCTACTATCCGGCACAGGCGGCCTCCCGGCTGGATCCTATTGAAGCATTGCGTTACGAGTAATTATTTACGCGTTACAGTCGTACGGCACCGCAATGCCTTCTGCGATCCATTTTATAAAAGCGCTTTCCCTTTCAAATTGTAGCAGGTTAAGTTAATGCCCGGTGATATCTTCCAGTGAGAAACCATCGGCATGAGTTTCAATGGCCTGGCGGGTGGCTATTTCCTGTTCGGTGCTGTAGTGTCCCAGCAGTTTTTTAAGTTCAAAAACCACGCTGTCGGAGGTATCGTTGGCGTGAATAACGGCTACTACAAACTCGTATTCACCAAATTGCTGCAGCGCTGCAATGGTCCTGGTATTTACCTTGTAACAGGTGCCTGGTTTCAGTTGCATAAGTGGGTATTTAATGGCAATATGAATATACATAACAAATATCGGGCTTGTTGTCATGGAATTATCTTCCATTACTGTTTTTTGTGGCAATAAAAAAGCCGGCAGGTTTCCCTGGCCGGCTTACTTTATGGCAGTGTAGATTTAGTCTTTTTTCTTATCATGTATCTGTGATTTCTTCAGATACACTTTCTTACCTTTTCCATCTACAATGTATTTCCTGTCTTTTCTGTCAATATAAACGGTTTCCCCGTTGGGGCCTTCCTTGCCTTTAAAGGTTTTATCTGTAATGGTGGAGGCTCCTTTAACAGCGATAGAGGCTGTTTTATTTCCCACTTTTTTTGCAGTGCTGTCGATTCCCTGTGCAAATGCATGCTGACCGGCCAGTGTTACTGCTACACCGATGGCCGCAGCTATCAGAAGTTTTGGAGTTTTCATGTTATTACTTTTTTATTTTTAAAAATGATTGCCTGACGCTGGTTATTATTCAACAATAGTGCCACTTGGTTTGTTATTGTAATACAGTTTTTTATAAATGTGTTTTTTACCGCATTGCTGGTACATACCGGGGAATTTCCCGTGGCGGGATCATTTAAATTTCGTATATTCATTTACGGTAAACCCTCTGCCTGTGAAGTAGTCGAAGGTCTGTATCTATCTGTTCCTACACCTCACGGGGAGAATTAAAGTAACGCGTAGCTATTATCTAAACGATAGTTGATTTCTCCTTATTAGTTGATGCTAAAAAATGACTGTTATCCGTAACAGCGGGAGAATTATTTGCACAAAAAAACACCCTCCAGACTGCCCGTGGTCCGGAAGGTGTTGCCCGTGTTGAATTGTAATTTAATTGCCCCAGAAAATATTTTCCTGTTGGATATCTTCCGCATATATTTTCGCTGCCACAATTTTACCATCTTTCACCGTATATACGTCTACGTTATCTGTATGCAGTTCCGCTCCCGGCCGAGATGCTTTCCAGGTAAGTACTACAGATGCCTGGTCGCCGTGTACTGCAATGGTTTTGATGGCAGCGAGTGACATGGTATTCTGTGATACCTCAAACATACCGCTTACCATCTGGAATACTTCCCCGCTGGATTTTTTAATACCGGAGAAGCGGTTGTTGCCCGGTTGTTCCCAGTGTATTTCGGGATGTAGCAGTGCGCCTAATTTTTCAAGATTTACCTGTTGCACGGCGTTTACAAAATCGGTTACTACCTGTAGGGTTTGTTGTTCCATTTTATTTTTTTTATTGTTGATGAATTGATAATGCAAAGCTAGTCCCCGGCGGCTCTTTATCATTTACCTTTACACGACAATTACTTACCAATTAGCGACATAATGATTTTTGTAAACACCGGACGAAATACCTTTGCTATATGAAACAGCTGGTATTGAGTATTATCGCGTATGCTGTACAGCGGGATGTAGATGCTGCACAGCTTTGTAAGCTGGCGGGTATTGACCTGGCGGCATTGAAAAGGAGTCATGCAGTGCCGGTAACTGTACAACAGCTGCAGGATTTGTGGCTGAATGCGGGCCGGTTAACCAACGATCCGTTGTTCGGGTTGCACTTTGGCGAGTCCCTGCAACCTGCTGCCCTGGGGGTGGTGGGAGAAATAATCCGGAGCAGCGCTACCGTTGGGGAGGCCTTAACTCACGCTGCAGCGCTAACGCACCTGGTAACGGACGAGTGCCGGATGGAAGTAACGCGTACCGCTAAAAACTTTACGGTGCGGCTGCTGCCGGCGGTTGATTATGGCGCAGCGCCACCCTATGCTTTCCGGCAATTGATAGATCTTTTATTGATGATGGTGATTCATGAACTGGATGGCCTGCTGCTGGAAAAAATAGTCCCGCAGGCAGCGCGGCTGGCCTACACGGTTCCGGACCCTGCTGAATATGAGCGTGTTTTTCGTTGTAAGCCGTCGAAACGGGCAGGAGAGTATGCATTGGTATTTGACAGCAGGTATTGGGATGAGCCACTGTTAACGGCTAATTATGAGCTTCAGAACCTGTTGTTGCAGAAGGTAAGCAGTTTACCCCAAACAGCAGGTCAGCACAAAACTTTACAAAACAGGATCTATAATTACCTGCTGGCGAATTCATACCTAGGCGTGTCGTCGCTGAACGACATGGCGGCCAATTTCAATATGAGTCCCCGGAGTTTGCAGCGTAAGCTGAAAGAGGAGGGTGTAAAATACCAGGATATTGCAGATGCGGTGCGGCATTCACTGGCGGTGTATTATATTTCGTCCGGTAATTACCCTTTGAAAGATGTTTCCTGGATGCTTGGTTATAATGAGTTAAGTGCTTTTACAAGGGCTTTTAAGCGGTGGACGGGCAGTTCGCCGGTACAATATCATCAATCGTTGTAGTTCAGGAAGGTGTCTTTGTGCACGATTCCCCATTTCTTCACAAAAATATATTCTCCCTTTTCGAGGGCAGTGAGATAATCCTGCAGCCATTCTTCAAAAGAACCGGCTACAATGGCGCGGTGACTGTCGTCATGCCAGAACGTGATCACTTGTCCGTGCTTGCCTTCCGGTGCGGGGTCCAGGTCGATACACAGGTGGTTACCAAAGCCGTCACCGGTAAAAGGGATCCATAAAGGATTCCACCAGTCGTTTTTTATGCCGGTATCAGGTGTGGAGAGCACGGGTTCATCGTGATAATTGAAAGTTCCGGCATCCAGCAGGTCTTTCCAGTGATGCCATTGGGTGGTGATGTCTTCCACGCTTAACAACTGATCTGCATCTACGAGTCCGGCCCTGGCTTTCTGCTGCCCGTTGTGAATGGCATAAAATGCTTTAAAAGAGGCCGGCATGGCCGTTCCTATTAGTTTTTCAAGAGATTCCACCGCCTCAAAAGTAACGCCGGGATGGAGGATGTTAAGCAGTCTGGGGGCGTGCTGCTGCATCCAGTTCTCCCATCTTAGCCAATATTGCTGCATATGGTATGGGTTTTAACGACTATAAAGATGTGAAATTTAATCAATAAATTTATTCATTCCCACTGCATGTTTTTTATAAGCTAATTATCAATAATTTTGTAGCTCTTGAAAAGAGTACAACATCATTAAAAGTAAATAACTCCTTTATGGCACAGCTACCTAAATTTCTGATTGCAGACGATCCTGTAACAGATCCGGAAAATGAATATATTTTTCATACCGAGAAACCCCGCTTCTTTGCCAAACGGGTAGAAGAAGATGAAGAAACTGCCTACATCGATATCATTCATGAAATCGATAATGTAGAGGAATTCTATAAAAGCGCTCCGGAAAAGAAACAGGAACTGCTAGAACAGCTGGAAGACTGGTACTACTCTTACATGGAGTGGCTGGAAGATGATGGAGAAGAAGAAGAGGACGAAGAATAGTAACAGGAAAAGGTATTGTAAAAAGGCGTCCGCATACTGCGGGCGCTTTTTTATGCCCGTCAGTTAGCGTGCAGCTGCAGTTCTTTCCGGTAAGCAGAAGGATTTACACCTTTATATTTTTTAAACATCCTGTTCAGGTGACTTTCATCTGTAAAGCCCAGTTCATCCGCAATTTCCCCTACCCGCATACTGCTGTACTGCAGCCGTGTTTCCACCAGCTTCAGTTTGTACTGGGTAATGTATTGCTGGAGGCTGTGGCCATTGTTACGCTTAAAATATTCACTCAGATAAGTGGGCGAGATATTAAAGTGGGCTGCAATCTGCTCTGCCCGCAGCTTTTCAGGCGTGTAAATATTTTCGTGTATATAGTGCAATATATTCATGGAAGCATCCTGTTTCGCAGGATGTTTGGGCTGTTCCGGCATTTGCAGCAGTATATTCCGTGCAATCACCATGATCATGGTATTTACAATTTGCTGGGCCATTTCCCGGTGATAGGGCTGCTGGTTTACCAGCTCGCGGATCAGCGCCTCTACCAATGCTTTTACCAGCGGTTTATCATTTTTATTTTTTAAGATACATCCCGGCATATGGTTGTGATTCTGAAAAATAAATTCCAGTTGCTGTATCCAGTCTTTATGCTGATTTTGAAGGTAGATGTTATTAAAGCGGATAAAGAAGAATTTAGTAGATTCCTGCACGTCAAATGAGTGGCAGTCCTGCGGCATTACCAGGAACAGTTTCCCCGGGCTGTATGGCAGCTGGTTCTTATTCACACACTGCATTCCACTGCCTTCCACAATATACACCAGTTCAAAAAAGTTATGTTTATGCGGATCTATCGGGCATTCTGTACATTCCCGGTATTCTATCTCAAAAGGCTGATATAAATTCTCTTGTAGCATACCTGCAAAAGTACAGAATGATCCTAAAAAAGTACAAATTATTTCCCGGGTTCCGGCTGATCTTTGTGTCACAAAAAATCAAACAAATGGAAAACAACCCTATCGTATTTCTGTTGCTCCGGCTGGCGGTAGCTGCCAGCATGTTCGGTCACGGCCTGGTAAGGCTCCCTAAATTAAATGGCTTCAGCGCCTGGATGGTAAAAAGCTTTGAAAAATCCATGATGCCCGACTTGCTGGTAGTGCCTTTCAGCTATGCTTTGCCTATCGCCGAATTTATAATCGGGCTGCTGCTTCTGCTGGGGTTATTTACCCGTGCTTCCCTTATTGGCGGGGGTATAGTAATGGTGATCCTGATATTTGGCACTGCTATGATAGAAAACTGGGAAGCATTGCCCTCCCAGTTGATCCATGCCGCCTTCTTCGCCGTACTGCTGGCTTTTATCCAATACAACACCATTGCAGTTGATCATCTCATTAAAAAATAATGGCTACAAGAAAAGAATTCCTGAAAACAGCCGGCCTCGCAGGTTTAGCCGGTATGGTACTGCCCGGAACGGTATTGGCACAGGCAAAAGCCATACCCACGGCCAAATCCGGCGCCGGATGGGCAGATGGCTCGCGCCTCGTAGTATCAGTATCTATGCAGTTTGAAGCCGGCGGCCAGCCAGACAGACCCGAAAGCCCTTTTCCTCAGAATATGCTCAAAGGCTATAAAGACCTTCCTGCCACTACATGGTACGAGTATGGCTTCAAGGAAGGTATTCCCCGCATGCTGGATAACTGGGACAAACACGGCATAAAAGTAACCTCCCATATGGTTGGCAGCGCGGTGGAAAAGCATCCGGCCCTTGCGAAAGAGATTGTGCAGCGCGGGCATGAGGCAGCCGCACATGGCCGCGACTGGTCGTCGCAATACATGCTGCCCTATGAAGAAGAAAAACAGTTTATCAGCGATGGCGTGGAAGCAGTAAGAAAGGCCACCGGCGTAACGCCGGTAGGCTACAACGCCAACTGGCTGCGCCGGGGCGATAATACCCTCAATATCCTGCAGGAACTGGGCTTCCTGTATCATATCGATGACCTGAGCCGTGATGAACCCTTTATCACTGAAGTGAACGGCAGCGACTTTGTAGTAGTACCATATACCTTACGTTGTAATGATATCCAGCTGGTAGCAGGCCAGTGGTTTTCTACCGATCAGTTCCTGCAACAGATAAAGATGGAATTCGATCAGTTGTACGAAGAATCTGCCCGGCGCAAACGCATGATGTCTATCAGTTTTCACGACAGGATAGGCGGTACCCCGCAAATGGTAAAAGCTACCAGCGAGTTGTTTGCCTATATGAAAAAGCACGCCGGCGTGACGTTTAAAAGGAAAGATGATATTGCCAAGATGGCACTGGCGGACAAGAATACGATCAGGGAGTAGCAAGGTGTGAAATTAAATAAAAGACAGGCGGGTGATGCCTGTCTTTTTATTTAATTTCACATAAAGCAACCTAACATCGAATGCCAGAAAAGAAAGCACGCCAGGAGGAAAGGATTATATTCAATACCCTGCTGGATCAGTATATTTACCAGGGTTTACCGGTGGACAGCATCGACGCCAAAACCGCCTTTACCATTCATAACCTGAAGGACATCCATTTTGAGCTGCCTTATACTTCCATCGTATACCGGACTAATTTCTTTTCTTTTGTTTTTGTGAAAGATGCTGTGGGCAGGTACACCACCGATGATGAAACTTTTAACACGTGTCCCGGAACTATTTATTTCACTAATCCGGGTCATTTCAAATCTTTTGAATGGCAGGAAATTAACGATGTACACCTGATTACACTCAGTGAATCTTTTCTGAAGGAAAATGTACACCAGAAGATTTTTGAGGAATTTCCTTTTCTCCTGGCGGAAACCGTACCGCCCAGGACATTGCAGCCGGAAGTGTTTGCGGAGTTTGAACAATTATATCTGCAGATAGAAAAGGAGTATTTTTCCTCGTCTACGTACAGAACGCGGATGATAGGGAACCTGTTTGTGGTGCTGCTGCTGAAGATCAAAGAATATTTCTGGGAAGATTATAACCCTATATATGAAGGCAACCGCAGCTCACAGATTGTAAAACAGTTTAAGAGAACCCTGGAGCAGCACTACCGCGACCTGGTAAGCGGGAAGGCAGATAAGGTATTCAGGGTACAGGATTATGCCGATGCACAGCACCTGCATCCCAATTACCTGAGCAATGTGATTAAAAGTAAAACCGGAAAGCCCATAGGCACCTGGATTACAGAGAAAACGATCACCGAAGCCCGTACATTGCTGCAACATTCCCCTGCGTCTATCAAACAAATCGCCGCTCAACTGGGCTTTACAGAATCCACTCATTTCAGTAATTATTTTAAGAAGCAAACCGGTATTTCTCCCGTTTCATACAGAAAGCAACATGCATCTTAGATATTTGTAACTATTAGTGTAATTCTTATACTTTTCAGGGCAACGGTTGGCTCATCTTTGTGTTATCAAAATAAAACACAAAAATATGAGCACGCTAAAAGATAAGATCATCCTGGTTACCGGTTCTTCAAGAGGTATTGGCGCTACAATGGCCCGCCAACTGGCGGCCGCAGGCGCAAAAGTAATCGTTAACTATGCCGGTAGTAAAGATGCCGCGCAGCAGGTAGTGGAACACATCAGGCAACAGGGTGGCGATGCCATCGCACTGCAGGCAGATGTAAGCAAAAGCGACGAGGTAAAAGCCCTGTTTGACGCCGCTATTGCGTATTATGGCCGTATCGATGTACTGGTGAATAACGCCGGCATCATGATCACCAAACTGATTAAAGATACCACCGATGAAGATTTTACCCGTCAGTTTGACATTAATGTAAGAGGCACCTTCAATACCATGAGGGAGGCCGCTACCCGCCTGGCCGACAAAGGCAGTATCATTAACTTCTCCACTTCTGTAAACCGTATTATGCTGCCTGCATATGGCACCTATGTGGCCACCAAAGCAGCAGTGGAACAGCTCACCCGCGTGTTCTCCAAAGAAGTAGGCGCCAGGGGTATCAATGTAAACTCCGTTTCTCCCGGCCCTACCAATACCGAATTATTTACGAATGGCAAATCAGAAGAAGTGATTGCGCGACTGGCTTCCCTTTCCGCCTTTAACCGTATTGGCGAACCGGATGATATTGCACAGGTAGTAGTATTCCTCGCAGGTGACGACGCCAAATGGATCAACGCCCAGAATATTGGTGTAAATGGCGGTATGGCCTGAGGATAAAGTGTCCTTCTTTCTAAAAAAGTATTAAATATAATATCATGAACAGCTTAAAAAATAAAGTAGCGCTGATTACAGGATCAGCCAGGGGATTAGGTAAAGCCATTGCAGAACGGTATGCCGCTTTAGGTGCGGATGTAGTGGTTAACTACTCAAAAGACAAAGCGTCTGCAGATGAAGTGGTAAGCAACATTACCGCTATGGGCGCCCGCGTAATTGCTGTACAGGCAGATGTGAGCAAAGTAGCTGATCTGGAAAAACTGTTTGCAACAGCAAAAGAGGCTTTTGGTAAGATAGATATCGTGGTGGCCAATGCAGGTATTGAAATGGTGGAAGTGCCGGTAACAGAGTTTACAGAAGAGCAGTTTGATAAAGTATTTTCCATCAACACAAAAGGAACTTACTTTACCATGCAGCAGGCAGCAAAACATGTTGAAAATAATGGCCGTATCATTTATATCGCATCCAGTACTACCTCCTTCCCGGTACCCGGTATGGCCGTTTATGGCGGAAGTAAAACCACTCCGAGATACCTGGTAGATATTTTGTCGAAAGAAATAGGACATAAAGGAATTACCGTAAATTCGATTATCCCTTTTGCGGTAGATCATTCCGGCATTTTTGCCGACCCGGCGGCTTATCCTGCACTAAGAAAACAATTACTGGATAGTTGTCCGATGGGAAGACTCGCAGAAGTGGAAGACGTAGCTAACCTGGCTGAGTTTTTTGCCAGCGATTTATCCTCTTTTGTTTCCGGTCAGCACCTGTTGGTGAACGGAGGCGCCACCAACTAAAATCTATTATTATGGTACTTAAAGTACTCAATGCCGTCCTGATCATTTTTACTGTATTCATGGGCCTGAAACAAGGCCTGGCAATGATTGGCCAGAGGCCGGAAATGATTACAATGTTCAGCCGGTGGCACTTTAGTAAAACAGCCATCATCGTCAATGGAGTGGTAACGGTGTTGAGTGCTTTAATGATCCTGTTTCCCAGAACATTTTTGTTGGGTAACTTCCTCATGGCCGCAACGATCCTGATGATTATCTGCTTTTCTTTGTATGGCCGTGATGTGAAAGGTGCTGCTATCGAGGTGCCTTTCTTCCTCCTGAATCTTGTTATCATTTATTTGCAGCATCCGCTCGCAAAATGAAGATGTTGTTATTGGCCATTATCGGCTTTCTGCCACCAGTACTCTTTGCGCAGCAAAAAAGTCGTACCATGAATACAGATAAACTCACGCATGCCACGGTGAAACAGGCGATCAACGCCCTGCAAACAAACGACAGTAAAACATGGTTTGCCTTATTTGCTGATAAAGCAGAACTGTTTGACGATGGAAATAAAATGGATTTTAAATCCTTCTGGCAGAAAGCCATTGGACATGAACGCTTTACAAGTATCGATAAAGTAGAGAATAACGGAATGGATGTGTATGGCCTGTTTCACAGCGATCAATGGGGAGATTTTAAAACTTATTTTAAGTTTCATATCGATAAGGACGGGAGAATTAACCGGCTGGATATTGGGCAAGCGAATTATTAATCGGATAGAAATACTTCAAAGAGTTTATCATACTGTTTATCACCAGCCGTTTTCTTTAGAATAGTAATTTTTGTGCATAGAAAGGAATTGTGATAATCGAATGCGGAGAGATCTGTTTTGCGGAGCTTATTATGCGGTACTTCTTTTACTATAGTCATGTGTGGTGTCATCTTTGGTGTTTTCCGCTTAAGCGCTTTAAACAAGGATTTATGGACATCAATTATTGGCTGGGGATTACCGATCTGTAAAACCAGTGAGTCGGAAGTGTATCCATGTGGAAAAATGTTGCATCCATTCAACTGAACTTCAAAGGAAGATAAAGCTGATACGGCATTTTTGACGAGGTTGATGATCGAGGTGTCATTCTCTTCTGATGTTAATTTCAGCAGGGAGATATGTGCTTTTGAATATTGTCCGTGTTTTACCTCCGGGAGCAGATCATAAACTTTATTCTCCAGGAATTTGACATGATCCATTATGTTACGGGGTGGCGAAATAATAACTGCGTAGGATACCATCGTGGTAGGAACGACATTCAGCGGAAATAAGGTCAGTTGATCAGGGTTATGGCGACGTGGCATAACTTAATAACAAAATAGGTGCGGGTTTGGTTTGGCAAGCATTGGAGTTTGCTATTGAGAGCAAAATAAATGAAAAGTCGTCAGTTTAAAATTAACTCCAGTTTCTTCCTGTTAAGGACAAAAATGAGCCCTTCTTTAATAGAAATGAGTTTTTCATCCCTGAAATCACCCAGTGTACGGATCAATGATTCCTTAGCTACACCCGTCAGGGCTGCGAGACTATCCCTGCTCATATCAATACTGTAATTGGCATTTTCAGAAGAATTATATTTCTTATATAAGGATAATAAAGCGGTAGAAACTTTTTTTCTAAGAGAGTTATATGCGATCCCCAGTAATTGTTCTTCCTTTTCTGTAACGTTTCGGGAAAGCAATTGTATGAACTTGTGCAGGATGCCTAAATTATTAAAAAGAAGGGATTCAAAGTCTTCCCGGGGAATGATCACCAGCTCCGCATCTTCCAGCACTTCTGCGTTTTCATTATAAACCCGCTGTTCCAGTAAGGCAGTATATCCCAGGAAATCACCTTCATTATATAAACCGATCACCAGTTCTTTTCCTTCGTCATTTCGTTTGTAGGTGCGGATTTTCCCCTTTATGATATAATAAAGGGAAGAGGGACGATGACCTTCCAGGTACACCTCCTGTTTCTTTTTATACTTCTGCACATTACTATCCTCTTTTATGGATTCCTGGCTGTCTTTATTGGCAGCTGTTTGAATAAGCGTATTCAGGCCTTTGGGGGTAGGAGGTAATTCCTTGCTGATCTGTTCCGCTTTTTTCAACCGGCAGGCTACGGCTTTTAGAAGCTCTGTAGTATTAAAGGGTTTAGTGATGTAATCATCTCCTCCCATTTCCATCCCTTTCCGGATTTCCGGCTTTTCTGACTTCGCGGAAAAGGAAAATGAAAGGTGTATTCCTTAAGCGTTTATTTTTATGAAGCATGTGCAATACCCCATATCCGTCCAGTACCGGCATCATAATATCGCAGATGATCAGGTCTGGTAATTGCGTAATGGCCATTTCCATGCCTTCCTTTCCGTTCTCTGCGGTAAGGGTGGAATAACTGGCCAGTTCAAGTATCTCCGCGATATTTTCACGGATTTCAATATTATCTTCTATAATTAATATCTTTTTCACGTAGAAACCAATTTAAAGATGGATAGTGATCGTAAATTCAGTTCCTTTATTTATTTCACTTCTGCAGCTGATAGTGCCATTCATGATCTCAGCGTATTTCCTTACAATATGCAAACCCAAACCGGTACCCTGTATATTAGATACATTACTTCCCCTGAAGAACCGCTCAAACAAATGTTGCATATCTGATGTGGGGATGCCCATGCCATTGTCGCTGACAGATATCACCAGCAGTTTTTTTGAGATAGTTGTTTGTATAACGACCTCTCCATCCGCAGGAGAGAATTTAATAGCATTGGATACCAGGTTCAGCATAATGTGTTTTAACAGGGAAGGGTCCGTTAGTACAAAAACATTACCCGTGTGACGGTATACGATCTTTTGATTCTTTTTCCTGAGGCCGTCCATTTCACTTATAATGGTATCGATGTGCTTTTCTATGTTGAACCTGATTTTCTTCCCGCTTGTTTTCCCTTCCTCGATCTTCCCTACGGAAAGGAAGTCGTTGAGAATGCCTGTCAGCAGATTTGCGGAGGAGATGATCCGCTGGATATGTTTTTCCCGTTTGGGCTGTTCAGCCAGCTCTTCATACTTACTGGTCAGGTAGGCGGAAGACAGGATTGTACTGAGCGGTGTTCTGAATTCATGAGAAGCGAGGGAAACAAAACGGGACTTCAACTCGTTCAGCTCTATTTCTTTTTCAAGCGCTACATTCAGAAAATTATTCACCCGTTGTAATTCTACGTCCTTTGCTTTTGCTTCTTTGATCTGTTCTCCCAGTTGCCGGACTGTTTCCGTTAAGGATTCTGTTCGCTCTTCCACCTTCTTTTCCAGATCAGTATTTAATTGTTTCAATGCGTTTTCTGCATCCTTTCTGTCGGAAATAAAACTGACAAAAGCAATAGCAAATTGTCCATCTTCCGTTTTGTAAGTACCCAGGCTCACTTCTACAGGAACCTCACTTCCATCTTTCCTGACAGCAAAAAGATCTCGTCCGGCACCCATTGGCCGGCTGCGTGGATTTACACTGTATACTTCCCTGTGTTGTTCATGATGCGACCTGAAACGGTGAGGTATCAGCTTCTCTACTTTCTGGCCAACAATCTCTGCTTTAAGATATCCAAATTCCTTTAGGATGAAAGGATTAGCCATCAGGATACAACCACCGCCGTCTGCTATAATGATACCCATAGTGGCATAATTAAAGAGCACATCGAAATCAATATTGTGGCTATGGTACATATATGCAGATAATGTCTTATGAGGGTTAACGTTATTATATACCGCTTATTCCTGCACTTTAAGCGTAAGTCATGATCTACGGTATAGATGTAATATAGGCTATTTATGTTGTCTTCTGTGTTAACCGATGATCAGGATCATTTTAAAATGGATCATGATCATTGCGCAGGGTTTTGCATACACCTACTTTTGATGTGAAAGAAAGGAGGAATAAGAATAACCTATACCAGTCCTATCCTTATACTTGTATACCTTATTTATTTTGTCGTATCCTATAAGAAAACCAAAAAACCAAAAAACCGAAGAACCACGTAAAACACAGGAGGTAACCATGCGAGACTAGAATGCTTATTTCCTATTGATCAAGAACATCTACTTAAAATTTCATTCATGAAAAGAACACTTTTTTTATGCGTGGCAGTGGTTACGCTCACAGGCCTTACCACTCGTGCATCTGCACAGGAAACGGCTTCCGCCACCGCCACTGCTACTATTGTAACACCTATCAGCATCACCAAAGATGTTGATATGAATTTCGGCAATGTCGCCGTTCAATCTACCGCTGGCGGTACGGTTGTATTATCCCCGGCAGGATCGCGTACAGCAACCGGTGGGGTAACACTGCCCTCAACCAGTGGAACTATAAGTGCCGCTTCATTTACAGTGACTGGCACAGGCAGTTATCATTACACGATCACGTTACCTGTTTCTGCCGTCACTATTGCGAGTGGTGCTAATACCATGACGGTAACTACATTTACAAGTACACCGTCCGGAGCCGGCGGCGTGCTTACAGCAGGAGAACAAACCCTTAACGTAGGCGCCACATTAAATATAGCAGCGGCTCAACCCTCTGGTGTATACGTATCTGCCACACCTTTTGATGTGACCGTAAATTATAATTAGTTATTCTTTCCGGATGCGATGCGCGTGCATCGTATCCGTTTTTTAGCAGATTTTCACTAAACATATCCAATGAAACAGTACCTGATCATGCTATGCATGATTTTTTTTTCTATAAATACTACAGCGCAGGGCAATCTGTTAATAGCACCTGCCAGAGTGGTATTCGAAGGTCAGAGCAGAATGCAGGAATTGAATCTGGCTAATACCGGAAAGGATACGGCGAGGTACCTGATCTCTTTCATCGAGATCAAAATGAACGAAGACGGCACGTTTAAGCAGATCAGCCAACCGGATTCCGGACAGCAATTTGCCAGTGGTAACCTGCGTTATTTTCCACGAAGTGTAATACTTGCCCCCAATGAGGCCCAAACAATTAAGATACAACTTGTAAAAACCAGTCAGCTTGCCCCCGGAGAATACCGCTCTCATATATACTTCAGGGCGGAATCGATGGAGAAACCATTGGCGGACAGGAGTGCTTTAAAAGATTCATTTGGTCTGTCCGTAAAATTAATCCCGGTTTTTGGGATTAGCATCCCGGTTATTATTCGTGTGGGTGATACCAGGGCTGCGGCAAATATTTCCGGGCTGACGCTTACCCCTGAAAACCGCCTTAGCATGACATTTAACCGTACGGGTAATGCTTCTATATACGGTGGCATAACAGTAATACATATTTCAGAGAAAGGGAAAGTAAGCGAGGTTGGCGTGGTTAACGGCCTGGCAGTTTATACACCTAATCTCTTCCGTCAGTTTAATATAAATCTGGATGACAAGCAGGGTGTGGATTATCACAAGGGAATGCTCCGGGTGGTTTACACTACAAAGAAAGGCACTGTATCCACGCAACTGGCAAAGGCAGAATTGCAATTGAAATAGTCAGGATCTAAAACCATTCCTATGATGATAAGACCGCTATACATCCTGTTTGTATTCATGTTAACCGGGGTGAAGGGATATACCCAAACAGTGATCGTAACAGATGATGCTGCCTATACAACAGGACAGGCAACCGCAGTGCTGGATATTAAATCAACTACAAAAGGTTTACTGGCTCCAAGAATGACGCAGGTGCAAAGATTGGCTATTACCTCACCTGCAGACGGCCTGCTGGTTTACCAGACAGATAATACCAAAGGGTTTTACTACTATTCTGTAAGTGCCTGGATAAATCTCTCCTCCGGTGGTACCGGTACCGGCTGGTCATTGAACGGCAATACGGTAACAACTGCAAAGAGCCTGGGTACCATCGATAATATTGATCTGCCGTTTATAACGAATAACACAGAAAAAATGCGGATCACTGCCAACGGATCTTTAGGATTGGGAATAGCTATTCCGCTTGGAGGCATTCATAAAGTAACAGATAATTCAGAGTCCGGAAATGATTACCTGTTTGATGATTATGGCACCACCACCACCGCCGGATTACATATGCGGAAGGCAAGGGGTACCCTGGCTGCACCACTCAATCTTCTGAAGGGAGATCTAATGGGCTCGTTGCGTTTTTCGGCCCGTATAAATTCAGCTTTTTCTCTTAATACCGGTTCGGGGATAAACGCCTTTTACATGGGTTCCGGCATCAACGACCTATCGGATTTGCGGCTTTTTACCAGTAATACGGAAAGGATGCGTATCAGCGAAACAGGTGGCGTTGGTATAGGGACGAGTACATTTGATCTTGTCAATCCGGAAAAACTCCTGGTAGATATGGGCGTTACTACTTCTGTTAATGCCTTTTACGCCAAAGGCAGTATCAATAGTTACATGCAGATGAATATCCAGAATCTTTCTCCGGGAACCCAAAGCAGTTCTGACTATGTGGCTACTGCGGATAATGGAACGGAAACCACCAACTTCATCGACCTGGGTATTAATGGTTCAGGATACCTGTATCAAACCGGTAATCCCATTGAAACCGGTAAGGCTAATGATGGTTACATTATTTCTTCAGGGAATGATCTATACATGGTTAATAATAATGCAACAAAAGATATTATTTTCCTGGTAGGAGGAACGGCGCCAGCTAATGAAGCGATGCGGATAATGGCCGGAGAATTGGTAGGTATTGCTACCATTGCGCCAACGGCCAAATTGGATGTAGCAGGAAATTTTAAGCTGGGTGCAGCAGGTAGTGTGCTGAATAACATATCCAGAAAATCCGTAACCATTACAGATATTACCTCTCCCATCACTTACTCCGCCAGTGTAACTAAAACCGTAACCGTTACGGGCGCAGTACTAAATAGTACTGTTATTGTAAATCCGCGCACCTCATTGCCGGATGGTGTTGCTATTTCGTGGTCGAGGATAAGTGCAACAAACACCATGCTGATCAACTTTACTAACTCGGGCGCAGGTATTAGCGGAATCCAATTCCTGGGTACTGTAATCTTTGATATAACGCTTATACAATAAGATGTATGCGACTGGAGCTTTACTATATTTTATTCCTGTTCCTACCTGTAATGGCCTACAGCCAGGGAATTATAATTGCGTCGAATACCTATGTTATTGCCGGTGATGGCAGCATCGTGCTAAGAGCTAATTGGGCAAACAATGGAACGTTTGTTCATAACAATGGAGTAATAGTTTTCGCAGGAACAACGCAGGTCATTGCAGGAACATCGGCGACTACCTTTAATAATATAACTATCGCAACGGGCAGTACAACTACTATCAGCTCAACCGGGCATTCCCTGAAGGCCATTCTTTTAAGCAACGGCACCCTTCAGGCAAATGGAAATCTGACCTTATTATCTACTGCTGCACAAACAGCCTTGATTGATGGCAGTGGAACCGGAGAGGTGCTGGGAAACATCGACATGCAACGATACCTGTCATCTGGTTTCGGATACAGATATTTCAGCTCACCATTTCAGGCAGCTACCGTCAATGAGTTTTCGGATGATGTAAATCTTAACGCGACCTTCCCTGCATTTTACCGCTATGATGAAAACCTGCCTTCTTCCGGCTGGGTGCGTTATACCAATACTTCCAATACGCTCACACCTATGCAGGGATACGCCGCTAACATGGGCGCATCTTCCACAGCTAAAACGGCGGATATTACAGGAGTGGTGAATAACCATACAATTACCTCGGCTACGTTATACAATCATAATCAACCCTACACCTTGGGCTTTAACCTGGCAGGTAATCCGTATCCGTCACCTATAGACTGGAATACGGCATCAGGATGGAGCCGCACTAATATTGACAACGCGTTATACTACTTTAATACGGGCGCTGGTAATCAATATACGGGAACCTACAGTTCTTATATCAATGGCGTTTCCAGTGATGGAATTGCCGGTCATGTTATTGCTGCCATGCAGGGATTTTTTGTGCATGTTTCCATAGGGACATTTCCTGTTGCTGCAACGTTGTCAGTTAATAATAACGCACGCCTTAATAACCTGCTGCCTGATTTTCACCGGCTTATTCCGCTAACATCTCCATTGCTGAGGTTAACAGCAGGATTCAAGGATGATGTAACAGCAGCAGATCCTATGGTTGTTTATTTTGATGATAATGCCACGAAGGCTTTTGATACAGAAATGGATGCCCTCAAGCTGATGAATACAGATGGGGAAGTACCAAGTTTATATGTGATTAGTCCGGATGCCGCGCGGCTTTCTATTTGTTCCTGGCCTGGTATGAAAGACAGTGCAGATGTAATACAGCTGGGTCTTAAAACCGAACGGGCCGGATGGATCACCTTTAATGCATCTGACCTGGAACGTATTCCCTACGGACAGCACATATACCTCTATGACTCAAAAACCGGTATAAGACAGGATCTGGAAGAACATCCCGGTTACCGTCTTTACCTGAATGCCGGCGGATATGAGAACCGGTTTTTCCTGGTGTTCCGTGTGAAAGACCCGGATATTTTACCAGAAGCGCCCACGGCTATTTTCAATGCTTATACGGCTGGCGGCAAATTGCTTGCGCATATTGGAGAGATGCGGGGAGAAGTATGTGATGTGATGATCACGAATATGCTGGGGCAGGTAATATTACGGAAGCAGCTTTATGGTAATGGCTATCATGACCTGGGTTCAGAGTTTAGGAATGGCGTGTACATTGTTACCTTTTTTGTCCAGCAACAGAAGTTTTCAAAAAAAATATTGATCAGCAATTAATTAAGAGATCTATGATCCTGTGTAATAAATTAACCGTGAGTGTAATGATCCTGCTGTTTTTCACCTGGCAGGTAATGCAGGCGCAGCAACAGCCTCCACGCCCAATCGCTATTTATGTGAACCCTTTACAGGGACTTGTTTTTGGTGCTTTTTATCAGGGTATTTCAGGTGGTACGGTGATTATATATCCGGATGGTTCCCGGTCTGTTACAGGCAGTGTTGTACAGGCTGGCCTGGGTTTTCCTTTTTCGCCTGGCATTATTGAAGTGGATGCTAACGCCGGTACGCTTATCACTATTATGAACGGACCAGACGTTATGCTCACCGGAAGTAACGGGGGATCTATGATGTTACACATCGGTACCGCGAGTACAGGATCGCCTTTCATTGCCACAGCTATATCACCCGGCCGTACACAGGTAAGGATAGGAGGTACGCTTACAATTGGGAGTCCCCTGGCTAATCCACCTGGCGCATATAGTGGTTTATTTTCGATCACCTTTATACAGGAATAACAGGAGTGCTATCCCGTATCACTATTTTCATTTTGCTACAAACTATTGGTATGACCTCCCCTGCTTTTGCCAGGCAGGAGGTATCTCCGTATTATGAAACATCTATTTTCTTTATGGTGCAAGGCATAGGTGGAATAGAACTGCCGGCCCTGATAGTTGATGATATTGCCTATCTGTCTGTTTCTGATGTATTCAGTTTCTTACAGATCAGGAACACGTTATCCGGGAGCGCAGATACTGTATCCGGCACCTTTATTACGGAACAGGCTATTTATCTCATTGATAAAACCCATAACTGTATCCAGTATGAGGGAAAAACATTTGTACTGCAAGAAAATGAACTGATCAGCACACCTGTTGGTCTTTATTTGAGTACAGAACTTTTCGGACGTGTATTTGGATTGAATTGTAAGTTCAACTTCCGCAACCTGTCCGTTAGTATGGATACAAAACATGAGTTGCCGGTTATCCGGGAAATGCGGCAGCAGCAGATGCATCAGAATATCAATCGTCTGAAAGGCCAAGTAAAAGCGGATACTGTGATTGGCAGGGATTATCCGCTCTTTCAATTGGGTATGGCAGACTGGTCTGTTGTTACCACGCAGAGAGGAAAGGGTGGAAATGACACAAGGGCAAGCCTGTCCCTGGGAGGTACGCTTGCGGGAGGCGAAACGAATGTAGCCCTCAATTACAACAACTATGGCGCACAACAATCCGTTATGCATGATAGCAGCGATTACAGGTTCAGGCCTTTTGAGAGAAGGCAGCAATATTACCGCTGGCGTTTTGTAAATAATGATCACAAAGGCCTGCGGCAGGTGATAGCCGGGAAAATATTTGCGCAATCCACTGCTTCTGTTTACGATCCGGTGGTAGGTGTACAGGTTACCAATACACCTACTACAAACAGGCGTACTTTTGGTTTCTATACCCTGAGTAATTTTACAGAACCCAACTGGACTGTTGAATTATATGTGAACAATGAACTGGTAGATTATGCGAAAGCAGATGCGTCCGGGTTTTTTACTTTCCAGGTACCATTGGTATATGGAACAACAATTGTAAAACTTCGTTTTTACGGTCCATGGGGCGAGGAGCGGTTCCGTGAGGAGAATATCAGTGTGCCTTTCAATTTTCTGCCGCATGGTGAATTTGAATATACCGCCAGCGCGGGTGTGGTGGAAGATAGTGTGAACAGCCGGTTGGGCCGTGTAAGTTTTAACTATGGCGCTACACGCCTTATTACCATTGGCGGCGGTGTTGAATATCTTTCTTCTGTTACCACCGGGGAAACCATGCCTTTTGTGAGTGCTTCCATGCGCCTGGCTTCCAACCTGCTATTCTCGGGAGATTATACTTATGGTGTAAGGGCACAGGGGATGATGACCTGGCGCCTGCCTGCCAATCTCCTTATAGAAGCAAACTACACACGGTATAAAAAAGGGCAGAAGGCTATTATTTTCAATTACCTGGAAGAACGCAAGCTGGCAGTGTCCCGCACTTTTGTTGGTCGCAAACTTGCCGTATTTTCCAGGCTTACCCTCAACCAGTTCATATTACCCGGAGCCAAATACACTGCTACTGAATGGCTGATGTCTGGTGCAATACTGGGTGTAGGAGCTAATTTTACCACCTATGCAGTGTTAGCTGGCCAATCAGATCCATATCTGTACAGTAACCTTGCCCTGTCTTTCCGGTTACCAAAGCAACTGATGATCACGCCGCAGGTGCAGTATGAGTATATGCAGAAAAAGATTATTGGCACTCGCTGTGAACTGGGGAAGTATTTTTTCAGAAATGGCTACCTGAATATGTCGTATGAGCGGAACTATAGAAGCAACTTCAGTAATGTGAGTATTGGTATCCGCTATGATTTTTCTTTCTCTCAGGTAGGCTTTTCCGCTTCGCGCAGTAATGCGACCAGTACGTTTGTGCAATCCGCAAGAGGAAGTTTGATACTGGGTGACTTTATGGATCTAACCAGCCGGACCAGTGTTGGTACAGGCGGCATTGTTATCCAGCCTTTTCTGGATCTGAACGGCAATGGCCACCGTGACAAAGGAGAACCTAAAGTTGCAGGACTGCAGATAATGGTGAACGGCGGCCGTATCATACATAACAAACGGGATACTACTATCCGTATACTGGAACTGGAACCGTACTCGAATTATTTAATTGATATGCGCCGCAGCAGTTTTGATAATATAGCATGGCGGTTAAAACATCCTACGGTCAGCGTGATAATAGATCCCAATCGTGTAAAACCCGTGGAGGTGCCTGTAGTGGTGGTCGGAGAAGTGTCGGGTGAGGTATACCTGAATGGGAAAGGCCTGGGGCGCATCGTAGTATGTATCTACAGTGAAGATGGCAGTCTGGCCGCCCGCCTGCTGTCAGAAAGCGATGGTTTCTTCAGCTTTAATGGACTTGCTCCCGGAAACTATATAGCCCGGATAGAACATGCACAATTACTTACCCTGGGGATGACCGCATCGCCTGCATTTATTCCCTTCTATATTACAGGAAATGAAGAGGGAGATGTGGTGGATACACTGGAATTCCGTCTGCAAACAAAATGACTATACTCATGAAAAGAGAATACGCTGCTAACATTATTGCTGCATTGTTGATTGTTTTATTTGTTTACGCAGGATTGATAAAATTATTGGATTATCAGGTATTCAGGAATCAGCTCAGCAGCTTTCCATTAATAAGTGGTTATGCTGCCGGTATGGCCTGGCAGCTGCCTGTATTGGAACTGGTGCTGTCTTATTTCCTGCTCTGGCCAAGGTCCCGCCTGATAGCCTTATATACTGCTTTTCTACTACTCCTGTCTATAAGTGTTTATATCGTAATGATGCTAACCGGAGATTATGTTATTCCCTGTGCCTGTAGTGGTGTGATAAACTTTATGTCATGGATATGGCATTTGTGGTTAAATATCATATTCATGCTTTTGGCCATAACGGGCATCTGGGCCTCAAAAAGAAGAAGGGGGGCTTATTTCACAGCGTGATTTTACCAGGCGTTTTTATTATTCAAAAAAAAATATATCCTCATGAAAAAGTACCGTTTAGGCCTGTTGGCTATTGGAATTTCTGTTATTTGTGTATTTGTTACTAAAGCAAATACCCGGCCCTTAGTGGATTACTACAAGTTTTATGTTGATGCGAATGGTAACCCCGTAACATATGCCGGAACAGGTGAAGATCCCCGTTTATCCGGATGTAAATTTGGCAATACCCTTTGTGGTAAAGTTTACAACATAAATGATGTGGTAGAGACTTCGCCCGGCGTTTATGAAGTGATTGCCGGCCATGAAGGCAACCAGGTGTATACCTACTACAGATCTTAGATTAGACATGAGACTGGCTATAATGGCTGGTCTCATTGTTTTTGTCCGGTACACCATTAGGGTACAGCCCTGAAATGTACCTCCTTGTAGCCTCAACAGGGATCGAACCTGTATCTAAAGTTTAGGAAACTTCTATTCTATCCATTGAACTATGAGGCCATCACTTTTTACCCCAATCCTGGGATCGGGTGGCAAAAGTAAGGGTTTTAAATTAATATTTAAAGACTTTCTATATCTACTTTTCCACCGGCGGGGGCATAGATACTATCGATTTCTTTTTTGAATTTCTCCAGGATTACCTTCCGTTTTGCCTTGAGGGTGGGGGTGAGTTCGCCGCCATCTACCGTCCATTCACGGGGGAGAAGGATATATTTTTTCACCTGTTCAATATGGCTGAAAAACTGGTTGTATTTGTCTACCGCCTGTTTGTACAGGTCCTGTACATCCGGGTTTTTCACGAGTTCTTCGTTGGAGGTAGCGGTGATACCGCGTTTCTGCGCCCAGTTGCGGAGGTTACTGAAGGAAGGTATGATCAGTGCTGCCGTGAATTTACGGTCTTCCCCGACGATCATGATCTGTTCAATGTAGGGCGACTCCTTAAACTTGTTTTCGATGGGCTGTGGCGCCACGAATTTGCCGCCGGAGGTTTTAAAGAGTTCTTTTTTCCGGTCGGTTATCTTCAGGAACTTGTTGTCGATCATTACGCCGATATCGCCGGTATGGAACCAACCATCTTTGATGGCATCGGCAGTGAGATCGGGGCGTTTATAGTAACCAATGGTTACATTGGGGCCTTTACAGAGGATTTCGCCATCTTCCGCAAGTTTTACCTCCACACCGCTGATAACGGGACCTACGGTGCCAAACATGCGGTCTTCCACGTTGATGCGGTTTACGCTGATTACCGGGGAGGTTTCCGTAAGGCCGTAGCCTTCCATGATGGGAATGCCGCCGGCGGTGAATATCTTCAACAAACGGACCTGGCAGGCTGCTGCACCATTTACAATGCACTCGATATTGCCACCCAGGGCTGCGCGCCATTTACTGAAGACCAGCTTATTAGCCAGTTTGAGCTGCAGGTTATACCAGGCGCCCTAGGTCTTTATTGATTTCATACCGTTTACCGATGTCTACTGCCCAAAAGAACAAGGCCCTTTTAATGCCTTTGAGTTCCAGGCCGGTAGTCATGATCTTTTCGTACACTTTTTCCAGCAGGCGGGGTACCGTGGTAAAAATGGTAGGCTTCACCTCTTTCAGGTTATCACCAATGGTTTCCATGTTCTCCGCATAATAAACCGGTACACCGGCCCGGAGATACAGGTAGGTGACCATTCTTTCAAATATATGGTTCAGTGGCAGAAAGCTAAGGGCTTTTGCTTCTTTATTAACGGGGAGGTAAGGCTGGCAGGCCAGTACGTTGCTCATAATATTGTGGTGACTGAGCATTACGCCTTTTGGTGTGCCGGTGGTACCGGAAGTGTAAATAATGGTGACCAGTTCTTCCGGGGAAATATTCTTTTTTACTTCCTCTATCTTTTCAAAATCGGCGGGGTCGGCCAGTGCGGGAACTTCCGTCCAGTGGCGGGCGCCTTCTACTTTATTGAAGGTGAATATTTCGCGGATGGAAGGAAATTTATCCCTCATGGCAGTTACCTTATCCAGCAGGTCTTTGTCGCTTACAAAGAGAATACGTGCTTCCGCATCATTCAGTACGTAGGCGAGCTCCGTTTCGCTGATGGTGGGGTAAATGGGGGTGAGCACGGCGCCCAGTTGCTGACATGCCAGGTCGGTAATGATCCATTCCGGTCTGTTGGGTGAAATGATGGCTATTTTATCTTTCTCCTCATTTTGTTTAATTCCCGGTCTGATGCCTAGTTTGAGCAGGCCGGAGCTGAATCTGAGTGTGAGGTCCGCTATTTCTTTTGTGCTGTACTTTTTCCATTGCCCGTTTTCTTTCCCCGCCAGCATATCCTCTTTGGGAAAGTTGGCTAATTGGTAAGAAATCACATCGAATAGTCGTTGCGGTTGGTCCATGCTGTTGTAATTTTGTTTTGGCTCAAATATCAGATACGTGTGTGCTGTTGTTCTTTCAGCTTTTCATATTCTCCTAATGCATCACCGAAAGGATCTTTGTGGTATGCGTTGAAATACTGGAAAGCCAATGCAATGCCCCATCCTAATGCGGGCCATACCGGCCAGGGAGTACCGCTTGTTTTGTTACTGTCTGTCAGAAACCATACTGCCCATAATCCCAGGTTAATCACGAGATAGATGATCAGGTGGGACTTAAATCCTGCCCTGGCTTTTGCGATGCGCCAAAGTCGGTTATCTCTTTCTTGATTTGTTTCCATGGAAGTCAGTTTTAGGTACCAGAGGTTGTACTAAATTTAAAATATTTTATTGGCTTCACGCAGAAAAAAAACGAAAAAAGCGGGCTTAACGGGTAGCCTTTATATCGAAGGAGATATTTACCTGTGAATTGATGAGTTTGTCCTGTAATGATTTGTCGGCGCGATAGCTGATACCCCATTCGGTACGGTCGATGTTAAAATTGGCTATTGCGATGATGGTGTTGTCTTTAAGCGTTATCCTGGCAGGGAAGGATATATTTTTGGTAACAGCTTTCAGCGTCAGGTTTCCTTTGACAATATGGGTAGCGTTTCTAAGGGTGAGTTCATCGCCATCAGTGGGATGGAATGCCGTTACCTCGGTTATTTCAAAGGTGGCGGCGGGATATTTTTTTACGTCGAAGAACATCTCTCCTTTCAATTCGTTTTCCAGCTTGCGTTTCATGGCGGAATCGGCTGCGAGGTCTACATCCTGGAGGGATTTCATATCAATAATGAACTGGCCGCCGGTGATAAGGCTGTCTTTTACATACAGTGCGCCACCGGCCAGTTTCAGTGCGCCATAATGTTTACCGGTAGGTTTTGTACCAATCCATTGTACTACACTTGAAGCGGTATCCGGAAGATAAGCGTTACCGGTGCCGGTTTGCACGGTCTGCGCATCGGTGATCCGGGCTTTATCAGCTTTGGGCGCCTGTTCGCATGCCACGATGCCGCAGGTAATAACGAATACTATACATAAGAGTTTCTTCATAATTACTGGTATGCTTTAAAACAAGCGCCCTGTTTAAGCGGGCGCTTGTCAGAAAATTTCGCTATTCCGCCAGTTCCCGGTTGCCTACCCACACAAACCTTTTCACAATAAATTCCTGGTTGGTAAAGCTGGCATTACCTGCCGGATTACCGCCCGTAACATGGAAATCGGAAAACGCAGCATGCTGGTTTACCCAGATAAATCCTGTAAGGTTAAAAGATACAGGTGTGAAAACGCTGTTCATTTCTTCTGCTATTTTTTCTTTGGCAGATGGATCTGTGGTATAAGCCCCGCAGGTAATGGCGCCGTATTTCGATGCCATTTGTTTGGCCAGTTGTATACTATGTGTCGTGTCCCTGGTTTTGATGATCAGGATCACCGGTCCGAAAAGTTCTTTTTCATAGATGGCTGTATCCGCGCTGGTTACTTCCAGGATGGTGGGAGCGCATACCCTGGCATTGGAAAATTCTTCATTCACTACCGGGGTGCCTTCGAGGATCACTTTCCCTCCGAGGTGACGGGCTTCCTGTGCGCGGGAGAGGGTGCTGTCGTTTTGTATAGCGCCGAGCGTACCTGCGCCCATTTTCGGATGGTTTACGAGGCCTACTACCGCTTCCTTGAACTTTTGCACTACCTCATTGAAAGATACCTGGCCATTGGCTGTTTTGACGCCCTGTTCGGGAATGAAAAAGTTTTGTGGCGCAGTACACATCTGCCCGGAATATAAGCTAACAGAAAAGGCGAGGTTCTGAATCACCGCATCGAGGTCGGTTACGCTGTCGAGGATTACCGAATTAACGCCTGCTTTTTCCGTAAATACCGTTTTGCCCGGGAGTGATTCCACATAGTTACCAAATGCACTGCCGCCGGTATAATCGATCAGTTTTACGTCGGGGTGTCCGCAAAGTTCTTTTGCAATGAGGTGGTCTGAGCTGTCGGCAGCCAGCTGGCAGAGGTTGGGATCATAGCCGTTGTCCTGAAGTGATTGCTGGATGGTGCTTACGGCAATGGCGATCGGCAGCACTGCTTTCGGATGCGGTTTCACAATCACGGGGTTGCCGGTGATGAGGTCGGCATAAACGCCGGGGAGTGTGTTCCATACCGGGAAGGTGGAGCAGCCAATCACAACACCGGGACCTTTGGGTACCGGTTTAAAAGTTTTGTACAGTTTGATACTGGCTTTACCCATTGGCTTCTCCCAGGTTAATGATGGCGGGTACCGCTGGAGTTCGTGATAGCCCGTGGCTACTGCTTCGAGGGCGCGGTCGTTGGCATGCGGGCCGGAAGCCTGGAAGCTCATCATAAAGCTCTGGCCGGTAGTATGCATGGTAGCGTTGGCGATATCAAAAAAGTAGTCTTTTATTCTTTCCAGGGTTTCGGTGAGCATACCTGCTCTTTCGGATACCGGTACTTTCGCCCAGCTTTTGCCGGCTTCTGTGGCTTTCTTTATCAGGTCGCCAACAGGAAAAACGGGATAGGTAACTCCCAGTACCTCGCGGGTGTAGGGTGATACTTCCTCTCCGGCCCAGCTGGTTTCGCCGGTTTGCAGTAACTGTTTGAAAGGTTTTCCCAGTAATTGCTGATAACTCTGTACGCCTTTGGCATGGGCTTCTTCCCCGTAAGCTTTGGGATGCTCCGGGTATTGCGAATAGAAAGTTCGTTCGTGGTTCGCCTTTACAGCATTGTCGATAATGTTTTGGTGTTTGTTAACGAGCATATTCAGATTTTGAGATTTACAATTTACGGATTTAGTCATTCAGTTGCTACAGCAACTAATTGACTAAACGCGTAAATCAAAAATTATCTAAATACTAATACCCGGAATTGATCAGCGTAAACCTTCCATCATTGTAATATTCATCAGGTTTCGGCTTTAATGGATTGCTGCGCTGAAATTTCAGGAAAGCATCATAATCGGTTTTATGTAATCCCACCCACGCTTTGTAGCTGGCCTGGTTGGCCGACGGGCCAAACAGCCATTGGTTATACGATTCAAACATTCCTTCCTGTAGCAGCCTGCGCTGATAATCGAAAAGGGCGTACGGATATTTCATACCGTAAAAGTTGTACCAATCCAATAAAAAGCGGGTACGCACCATAATTAACACATCCGGATCTATTCCTCCGGTTACTACACTGATTTGCTTGCCCATACAGGCTTTATATGCTTCTACGAATTCGTTGCTGCTTTTCCTGCCCTTCTTATCCTCTGGTATGGCGCTTTCAAACAGCGAAGGGTCATTGAATAATTTTTTATAAGATTCCAGTACAATATTCCTGATTTCAGCCGTGCGTGTGGTGAAACTTTCCATATTCATGAAGGTTTCGCCGTAGAGGATGCACCACAGCGGATTATTGCTGAAGTCGTATGTTTTGGTGGCGTTGTAATAGTTGCCGGGAAAACCGGGGTCCTGTTCAATGCCTTTGATCCAGCTCCGGAGGGCGCCGTCATACATTTTGAAGTTCATCAGCAGGGTACCGTTATCATTGTATAACTCGCCGCTGTTGGGGAACTTTTTGATGGCCCGCTCAAACATGCGCTGCGCGGTTTTCCACTCTTCCCTTCCCACATAAATATTGCCTGCAATCTGAAATACCTGTACGTCTGCTTCCCTGCTGCCAAGTAAAGGTTCAATAATGCTTTTTGCCTTTACAAGGTCTCCCTTCAGATAATAGGTAAATCCCAGCTGTTTCTTTAATTCAAAATTATCCGGTTCCAGCTGCAATGCCTGGTTTAATACCAGTATGGCATTGGAATAATCTCCTCCGCGGATAAAGCCTGTGGCTGTATTATACAGCTCTTTGGCGTCTTGTGCAATTGCAACCTGTGAAAATAAAACTCCCGCAACAAAAAGTGCTTTCAATAAAGAAGACCGTATGTTCATCCCTGTCTGTCGTTTGCTGTAAAAGTAAGGAAAATGGGGTAATGTCCCACAGATCAATCTATGGGAAGGGAGATAGAAGGGATATCTTTGTTATATTATTTTATTACTTTATTTGTTGATGGAAAACTGTTTTGTAATATAATTAAGCAGATGATGGCAATAACACCACTCGCACCCACCCAAACAGGCGAATTTAGCACCTGCGGTACAGATGTATCAAATTGATCCTGCAGGGTAAATACCAGCAGGGCGGGTATGAGGCCGCATAATACCTGCATGTAAAGGGTATTGCCGAGGTTGCCCGTTTTCATATATATCCACGACAACATCAGGGAAAAAGAGACGATAATCCGGTTCCACTTTCTTTTTCCGGTTGTAGCTGTAAATCGGGACCACCAGCAACAGGCTGCAATAAATGGGTATTGTGATTAAGCTGCTTAGTACTTTGTCGTTTGTAATGCCCGGGTAGGCGCCGGCGGCGGCAATATAAAAAGCGAGGAATATTACCAGGCTATACACGGGTATCAGCCAGGCGTGGCCGAGTGTGGGATAAAACTTTTTCTTTTCTGCCAGTAAGGGATCATCATCAAAAATAGAGCGGGTATCATCAGTTGTTTTCATGGATGCGGGTATAAAGGGAGACAATGAAATAACGGGCTTTCCCGGCGGATGGATATCGCCGGGAAAGCGTATAGTATGTTTAAATAATATGCGTGATCAGTCCGTCGCGCAGCTTCGGCTCAAACCAGGTGCTCTTCGGGGGCATTACGTTTCCGCTGTCGGCAATGTCAAACAGCTGCTGGATGGTGACGGGGTAAAGGGCAAATGCTACTTTCATTTCGCCGCTGTCTACCCGTTTTACCAGTTCGTTCAACCCGCGGATGCCGCCAACAAAGTCGATGCGTTTATCGGTGCGCTGGTCTTTGATGCCCAGCAGTTTATCCAGTATGTTATTGGAAAGAATGGTTACATCGAGGATGCCTATGGGATCGGTGGTATAGGTGCCTTCTTTTGCCACCAGGCGGTACCACCGGCCATCGAGGTACATGCTGAATTCATGCAGCATGGAGGGTTGCTGGGGCAGGTGCCCGATTTCTTCCACGGTGAAGTCGTAGTCCAGACGGGAGAGGAGCGCTTCCTTACTCAGGCCGTTAAGGTCTTTCACCACGCGGTTATAATCCAGGATGGCCAATTGGCTGGCCGGGAAAATGGTGGTGAGGAAATAGTTGACGGGATTGTCTACCGAGGTGATCTTTCCTTCTTTCTCAAACGCGGCCTGTACGAGGCTGGCGGAGGCGGCGCGGTGATGGCCGTCGGCGATGTAGGTGCAGGGCACCCTTTCGGCGAACAGGGTAGTGATGTCCTGGATGGCAGCGGGGGTGTTGATTACCCATACGGTGTGCCGGATACCATCTTCGGCGGTGAAATCATACACTGGTTGGTTGTGTTCCTGCCAGTGGTCTACCAGGGCGTTTACTTCCGGTACGTCGTTGTAAGCGAGGAATACATTGCCGGTTTGCGCTTTGGTGGTTTTAATATGATTAATGCGGTCCAGTTCTTTATCGGGCCGGGTAAATTCGTGTTTTTTAATGATGCCGTTGTTATAGTCTGATATGGCGGAAACGCATACCAGTCCGGTTTGAGCGCGGCCGTTCATCACCAGTTTGTAGATATAATAGGCGGCCTGTGGTTCCAGGAAGAGGGTGCCTTCCTGTACCATGCGGTGCAGGTTTTCCGCTGCCTTATCATATACGGGCTGACTGTGGGTGTCTGTTCCGTCGGGCAGATCTATTTCAGATTTTGAAACATGATAATATGAGTAAGGGTTACCGGATGCCGCTGCTTTGGCTTCTTCCGAGCTGAGTACGTCGTACGGCCTTGCAGCTACTTTTGCTGCGAGATCTGCTGTAGGCCTTAATCCGTTAAAGGGTCTGATAATAGCCATGATGTAGATATGTGTGAGTGGTAAATGTAATAATAAAAAAAATACGGATTACCGCTAACGAATTACGGAGTTGCAGATAGCTGATCTACCTGCAACTCCGTAATACAATAAGGATATTTTCTTATGCCTTTTTCAGGGAGAAGTATTTCATGGCTTCCACCATTACTTCTACGCTTTCATATGGCAATGCGTTATACATAGATACGCGGAATCCGCCGGAGAGACGGTGTCCTTTGATACCAACGATATCTTCTTTCTTACAGAATTTGAGGAATTCTTCTTCCATTTCCGGTTTATCCATGATGAAGCAGGCATTCATTTTACTGCGGTCTTCTTTCACAACAGTACCGCGGAACAGCGGGTTGTGGTCGATTTCATCGTAAAGGAGTGCTGCTTTTTTATCATTGATCTTTTCAATGGCAGGAATGCCGCCCTGTTCTTTGAGCCAGCGGAGTGTGAGCATGGAAATGTACACAGCGAATACGGGAGGGGTGTTTAGCATAGAACCATTTTCTATGTGGTTCCTGTAATCCAGTATGGCTGGTATTTTGCGCGTTACCTTGCCCAACATGCTTTTGCGTACTGCTACCATGGTAGCGCCTGCGGCGCCCATATTTTTTTGTACGCCGGCATATATCAGCGAGTACTTGTTAAAGTCCATGCTGCGGCTCATGATGTCACTGCTCATATCTGCTACCAGGGGTACATCGGTAACAGGTGTCATTTGCCACTGTGTACCATAGATGGTATTGTTAGTGGTAATGTGCAGATAACTTGCCTTTTGGGGGATGGTGAACTGTTTGGGAATGTGATTGTAGTTGCTTTCTTTGGAGCTCGCCACAACGTCGGTGAAGCCAAACAATTTTGCTTCTTTGATGGCCTTGTTGGACCATACTCCGGTATCCACATATGCGGCAGATTCGCTGCTTTCCAGCAGGTTCATTGGCACCTGCATAAACTGCGTGGTGGCTCCGCCATGTAAAAAGAGTACTTCAAAGTCATCATCAAGCTGCATCAGTTCCCTCACCAGGTTGCGCGCCTCGTCCATCACCGCTATAAACGGTTGCGTTCTGTGGCCAATTTCCAGTATAGACATCCCTGACCCTTCAAAGTCAATCAGAGCTTTACTGGCCTTGTACAATACCTCGTTGGGTAATACAGAAGGACCTGCGTTAAAATTATGCACCTTCATGTTGCGATTCAGATTAAATTCATTTTTTGATCTTTCCACTTTGTTTTGGTTTTTCTAAGGAAACGGAAAAAAAACGGCACGGGTGTTTTAAAACCAGTAAGGCGCGTGGTGTAGGACAGGCTAAAAGATGGTATGGGCAAAGATAAAATTTCTTTTCTAATTATTAAGTATTACCATAAATATTTTAACCGGCTCATTCCTCCCTCACCGGTAGCTTACCTTCCAGCCATTGACGTTGTAGCTGTTCCATCTCCTGTACCTCCTCGGGGGTAAGGGTAGTATGGGTGAGCTCCTGTAAAGAGGGCTGTCCTGCATTTACCCAGGCGGTATACCAGGCTGCTGCCACGGCTGCTATCGCATTTTTCATCCTTCGTTCCACCATGTCGCCCATCGAAAGTGCGTATGCTTTCGTATAGTCTTCTGCGTAAGTACGAATTAATACCCCATTCCGGTTTTCATAACCGTAACGCCTGCCGGGCGGAAATTTTTCACTAAGCCGCTTTTCGTAGGCCAGTACTGTATCTGCGGCCATTCCGCTTATCCTGATAATGTCCCATATATATTTACGGGGTTCGGATATATACACGGCTTTCCCGGCCCAGTAATCGAACGTTTTATCTGCCAGTAATTCAGGGATGCGGGATTCCCACAAGCCATGAATACCCTGCTGGCCGGTAAACTGGCCGTTATGATTGGAACAGGCATGCAGGGGCACGTGTGCATCTGCCATATAATGTCCCAGTTCGGCAGACAGCCGGAGGATGCGCTGCTGGTCCTTTTCCCGGAATGCGGCGGTGAGCATGGCCAGCATCTTTTCAAGATGCCAGGGCAGAATGCCGTTGCGGTTCAGGGAATCTGCCGTGTATCTGGCGACTGCATCTGCCCAGTTACGGGGAATCTGCGCGTAGGGCGGCTTGTCGAACAGGTCGATATCAATGTAATGCCTGGCGCCTTCTGCAGCAACAGCGTAGCGCCGCTTGTCCGGATCTGTCGCATGTGCCGTAATGTACTCCAGTTGCGGCTTATAGAGGACCATCATTTCCGGCGGCAGGCAAAATACCGCCAGCCGGTTAATCCGCTGATGCGCAAAAAATCCCCATGCACAAACATCTGTACAGGAAAATATGATTACAGTAAATAATACGGGAATCCGTAGCCAGGTGTGGGTTAACATGTCACTATATTTTTGGGAAGACGAATATAGCGAAAAAAAGTATGCTGATATTTTATCTCCAGGGATAATAAAATATCAGCATTGTTACAGCAACGGAAAATGTAAGCATGCTTTAACCACGAGGTATTTACGCTTCATCTATGAAGCATCCCCGGATCAGATATGGGTAACGCCACCACTTACGGCAAACTTCATGGCTTCGCCGGCAGAAACGTTGGTCAGCGGTTTAACCCGCTCTTTTGGCACCATAAACACCTTACCGGTAATGGCATACGCATGGGGTACGTATACTGCCATGTATCCTTCGAGGCCCAGGTTGCTGACATCCGTCTGCGTAATGAATCCCATCTCCCACACATCCACCCCGTATACCTGCACCAGCACCGGGTGATCGAATTTTTTCTTTTCACCTACAAACGCATCAAAAACATCCTTAATAGAGGTGTAAATATATTTGATAAAAGGCGTGCGCTCCAGCAGGTGGTCAAACAAATCAAAGATCCGCCCGATAATAAAGGAGGAGCTGAGGTAACCTACCCCGATGATCAGCAGCAGCACCAATGCAAACCCTACTCCTTTGTACCTCAGAAAACCAAAAGAAGCGCCTTCCGGAATCAGCTCTTTCGGAATAAGATTATCAATAGTAATAAAGGCCCAGTACAAGGTAAGCGCAGTAATACCAATGGGCGCCAGAATGAGCAATCCCTGAAAGAAGTAACGCAGCAATCTTGATGCAAATACTTTTAATCTAAGCTTTGGCGACATGGTTTGTGATTAGGGCTGCAAATTAGACAATAAAGCGCAAAGCAGGAAGCAGGGACGGTTAATTGAATGTTGCCACATGTAAAAAAATAGTACTGGAAACTTTGGAAGTTTGGAAAGTTTCCATAGTTTTGTCCAGCATAACAACAGGGTTAATGCGATAAAATCTATGGAAGTACAGGAACGCATTATGGACACGGCTTTTGGCCTTTTTCGTCAATTTGGTACCCGCTCCATCACGATGGATGACATCGCTGTGAGAATGGGGATTTCGAAGAAAACGCTTTACGCCCACTTCACCGATAAGGACGATATGGTTTGCCAAACCATCGGCCGGTTCATAAATATCGTTACCGAAGACTGTATCGAAGACCGGAAAAAATCGAAAGACGCCATTGACGAGTTATTCCTCGTAATGGACATGCTGGACCGCCGCCTGCGCAATATGAACCCTGTCATTATCCTGGACCTGCAGAAATTTCACTCGAAAGCCTACCAGCTGTTCCTCGATTACCGGAACAACACCCTGGCTACCATGATCCGTGAAAATATGGAAAGAGGCATCAGTGAAAAAGTATACCGGCCAGATATCGACATTAAAATACTGACCCAATACAGGATATACGCCTGCATGATCTGTTTTCAACCGGAAGTGTTCCCTGGCGCCAATGATATGAACAAAGTGCAGAAAGTGTTGCTGGAGAATTTTTTATATGGGGTGGCTTCTGTAAAAGGATACCGGCTTATTGAAGAATATAAACAACTATCGCAAAATAAATAACACTATGCTATCAATCAAAAGGCTCACCAGTATGGCTTTTATGGTGTGGCTGCTGTCCCTGGCGACCATCGCCGGCGCCCAGCAGCAGGTTACGCCTGAACCCATCCGTTTGTCTGCCAAAGAAGCGGTAGACTACGCACTGGCTAATCAGAGCACCGTTAAAACCGCCAAACTGGACGAACTCATCCAGCTAGCCAAGAACAAGGAGGTTAGCGGCCTGGCACTGCCCAATGTCGCTGGTACCGGCTCTTACCAGTACAACCCGATCACTCAGAAACAGATGTTTAACATGAGGAACTTTGGATTGCCCAAAGACTCCTTTACCGTAGTTTCTTTCCAGCTGCCGCATAACCTGCTCGGGGAGGTGAAACTTACACAGGTACTCTTCGATCCCAGCGTACTCGTAGCTTTACAGGCACGTAAAACACTGGAAGACCTGGTATCACAGGGCGTGGAAAAGGCGGAAATAGACGTGAAATCCACCGTGTACAAAGCCTATTACAATGTACTGTCTGCCAACAAAGCATTGACCATCCTTTCCGAAAACATCCGTTCCCTGGAAAAGATCCTCAACGAAACCAAAGAGATCTACAAAAACGGTCTTGCGGAAAAACTGGACGTAGACCGCCTGGTAGTGCAATATACCAACCTGCAAACGGAGCAAACCAAACTCCGTAACCTGATTGAACTGGGTACTGCTTCACTGAAATACCAGATGGGCATGCCACTGAAACAGGCTATAACGTTAACGGATACACTTTCTACAGAAAGGATTGCAGCAGATGTGCTGGATATGGATAAATTCGACTACTCACAGCGGATTGAATACCAGTTGCTGCAAACGCAAAAGAAAGCAAATGAATATGATCTGAAAAGATATAAGCTGAAAGGTCTACCCTCCCTGCAACTATTCGGTTCTACCGGCGCATTAAGGGGAAGTGATAAATTTGATTACCTCCAGAACCAGATGTGGTACGGTTATGTAAACACAGGACTGAACCTCTCTGTTCCCATCTTTAGTGGTATGCAGCGCAAACGGCAGGTAGACCAGGCGTGGCTGGCAGTAAAGAAAAGTGAAGTGGCCATCGAAAATGCGAAGCTGGGCATCGACCTGGAAAGAGAGCAATCCTATTCTACTTTCCGCAACAACGTACTCACGCTGGAAGCACAGGAGAAAAACATGGAACTGGCACAGGACGTATATAACACCACCCAGATCAAATACAGGGAGGGCGTAGGTTCCAGCCTGGAAATGACCACTGCTGAAAACGATTTGCTCACTGCACAGAATAATTATTTCACTGCATTGTTTAACGCTATTGTTGCTAAGGTAGACCTGCTGAAATCGTACGGCAAACTATAAGCTTCATTATTTCAATCACTATTTACTACTAACTATATGATCAAAAAATATTCTTTCCTGATCCCTTTTGTCGCCCTGATGCTCGCATCCTGCGGTGGTGGTGGAAATAAAGCTGAACAGCTGGAGAAGCTGAAACAGGAGAAAGTAAAATATAACGAAGACATCGACAAAAAAATAGCAGCGCTGGAAAAGGAAGCGGGTGTGAAAGATACGACGCAGCAGAAAATGAAAGATGTTACCGTAACTGCTATCACGGATACCATATTTGAACATTATATAGATGTGCAGGGAAGTGTGGACGCCCGCGAAAACGTAAACGTTTCCGCCCGCGTACCGGGAGTAATTACCAACATTTTTGTAAGAGAAGGACAGGCAGTAAAACAGGGACAAACACTGGCCCAGGTGGATGACCAGGTGCTGAGAGCCAACATGGCGGAACTCCGTACCCAGATGGACCTGGCTAACACCCTGTTTGAAAAACAGAAAAACCTGTGGTCACAGAAAATAGGTTCCGAAGTACAATATCTCAACGCCAAAAACCAGAAGGAAAGCCTGGAAAGGAAGATGGCCACCCTGCAGGATCAGCAGTCGCAAACCCGCATCATTGCACCTATCAGCGGTACCGTAGATGCAGTAATCGCCAAGGTGGGAGACAATGCAGCCCCGGGCGCACCAGCCTTCCGCGTGGTAAACGCCAACAACCTGAAGGTAACTGCCAACGTAGCGGAAGCTTACGCCGGTTTGCTGAAATCAGGAGATGCAGTGATCTTATCTTTCCCTGATATTAACCGCGAAATACGCAGCACTATCGGGTTTGCATCCAGGACCATTGATCCGCTGAGCCGCACCATCAAAATTGAAGTGCCGCTGAAACCGGATGCCGGTCTGCGTCCTAACATGATCGCCCGCATCAGGATCGTGGATTATGTCGCTAAGAACGCAGTGGTAGTTCCGGTAAGCGTGATCCAGTATACCTCCGGAAAGCCTTATGTAATGGTCGCGCAAAATGCCAACGGTAAAATGGTGGCACAACGCAAAACAATAGATATGGGCCGCACCTACAATGATAAGGCTGAAATAAAGAGTGGTTTGACAACAGGTGATAAAGTTATCACCACCGGTTTTCAGGGGTTGAACGATAACGACCTGATTAAATTATAAAGCTGATTCAAACAGCTAAAACCAAGTGTATGCAAGACAATCTCCATAAAGAATTTAAGCCTACCAGCTGGTCCATTGATAATAAGGTAAGCGTATACGTGGCTACCATTATCATTGCATTGGCAGGTATACTTTCCTATATTAACCTGCCGAAGGAACAGTTTCCCGAGGTAGTGTTCCCGCAGTTCTATATCAACACCGTCAATGCTGGTACTTCCCCGGAAGATATGGAAACAACGGTGACCAAACCGATAGAAAAACAACTGAACGGCATCTCTGGCGTAAAGAAGATCAAGAGTACTTCCATGCAGGATTTCTCTGCGATCACCATTGAGTTCAATGCCAATGAAGATATTGAAGCTGCGCGTCAGCAGGTGCGGGAAAAAGTAGACGATGCAAAGAAAGATCTGCCGAAGGACCTGACCCAGGAACCGCAGATTGTGAAGATAGATGTGTCGCAGATTCCTATCATGAACGTAAACCTTTCCGGCGACTTTGACCTGCAAACACTGAAAAAGTATGCGGATGATATGAAAGACCGGATTGAGGCGCTGAATGAAATTACCCGTGTGGACCTGGTAGGTGAACTGGAACGCGAAATCCAGATCAACGTGGACAAATACAAAATGGATGCGGCCAAGATCAGCTTTGAAGATATCATCGGCGCCATCCAGGGAGAAAACATCACCATCTCCGGTGGTCTTGTTGCGATGGACGGTCAGAAACGTAGCCTGAGCGTAAAAGGAGAATATAAAGATCCGGGAAGAATAGGTAACATCATTGTACGCGGCCAGTCTGGTGCAACAGTATACCTGAAAGATATTGCCAACGTGGTAGATGGTTTCCTGGAACAGGAAAGCTATGCGCGGCTTGGCGGAAAGAACGTAATCACGCTCAACGTTATTAAGCAAAGTGGTAAAAACCTGATCGATGCATCCGATAAGATCCAGGCGATTACAAAGGACATGAAGGAAAACTACTTCCCTAAAAACCTGGAAGTAACTATCACGGCAGACCAGTCGAAATCTACCCGCGTAACCCTGCACGACCTGATCAACACCATTATTATCGGCTTCCTGCTGGTAACTGTTATCCTGATGTTTTTCATGGGAGCGGTTAACGCGATCTTCGTGGCATTATCGGTGCCAATTTCCATGTTTATCGCATTTTTACTGATGCCGATGTACGGGTTTACGTTAAACATGATGGTGCTGTTCTCCTTCCTGCTGGCATTGGGTATTGTAGTGGATGATGCCATTGTGGTGATAGAAAACGTACACCGTATTTATAACCAGCGAAAGGACCTGGGCATTGTGAAGGCAGCTAAAATAGCTGCGGGAGAAGTGTTCCTGCCGGTATTCTCCGGTACCCTTACAGTGCTGGCGCCGTTTGTGCCGCTGCTGTTCTGGCCTGGTGTGATCGGTAAGTTCATGTTCTATCTGCCGGTTACGCTGATCACAACACTCGGCGCATCGCTGGTGGTGGCGTATATCATTAACCCGGTGTTTGCGGTGGATTTCATGGACAGGCACGAAGGTGAAAACCATCCGAAGCCTAAGTTTGATAAGAAATTTACGATCCTCTCCGGTGTGTTTGCCTTGCTGGCGCTCGTAGGTTATGCCAATGGCAGCATAGGGGTGGGCAATTTTGTGGTATTCCTTTACCTGTTGATCGTATTGGAACGTTTCTGGTTAGGTGGCGTGGCTCGCCGCTTCCAGCATGGATTCTGGCCGAAAGTACAGGACCGTTACAAACGCATATTGCAGTGGTGTTTGCTGGGATGGCGCCCGGTATGGATCGTGGTGGCTACGTTTGGGCTACTGATCTTCAGTATTATGCTAACGGCTATACGAAATCCGAAAGTGGTGTTCTTCCCGCAGGCAGATCCCAACTTCATCTATACTTACATAGAATTACCCAATGGTACCGACCAGAAGTATACCGATTCTATCACTAACCTGGTGGAAAAACGTATCACCAAGGTAGTGGGTGAAAAGAACCCGATAGTGGAATCTATTATTTCCAATGTGGCCAAAGGCGCCGGCGATCCTTCGCAGATGGATCTCAGCACGCAGCCGCAGAAGGGTAAGGTAACGGTCGCCTTTGTGGAATTTGGTGCGAGGGATGGGCAGTCGACCGTACAATATCTCGATAAAATCCGTAATGCCGTTAAAGGTATCCCGGGAACCAATATCACGGTAGAGCAGGAGCAGGGTGGTCCGCCAACCGGTAAGCCTATCAATATTGAAATCAGCGGCGATAATTTTGATGAGCTGACCAGCAGTTCGTTCAGACTTAAACGTTATCTCGATTCCCTGCAGATTGCGGGTGTGGAGGAACTGAAGAGCGATTTCGAGGACAATAAGCCGGAGATAGTAGTAGATATAGACCGGGAGCGGGCGAATGCGGAAGGTATTTCTACCGGCCAGATCGGTGGAGCTCTTCGTACAGCGCTATTCGGAGCTGAAGCCTCCAAGATCCGTGATGCAAAAGATGAGTATAAGATTATGGTAAGATTAAATGAGGATCAGCGGAACAATATTAATAACCTGATGAACCTCAACCTGGTATACCGCGACATGAATATGGGCGGAGCAATACGCCAGGTGCCGTTATCGGCGGTAGCGGATATTCATTATTCCAACACTTTTGCAGGTATTAAGCGTATAGACCAGAAACGTGTAATTACGCTGTATTCCAACATCTTAACAGGTGCGAATGCGAATGAAGTGGTACAGCATATTGAATCATCGCTGAAGGACTTTACCCATCCGAACTCCGTGACTATTAAAATGACCGGTGAGCAGGAAGACCAGCAGGAAACCATGAACTTCCTGATGATGGCGATGCTTGGAGCATTTGGGTTGATCCTGATGATTATGGTAACCCAGTTCAACTCTATCGGCCGCCCGATGATCATCTTTATGGAGATCCTGTTTAGTATCATTGGTGTGTTCCTGGGCTTCTCCATCTTTAAAATGGATATTTCCATTGTAATGACGGGTGTGGGTATTATGGCCCTGGCAGGTATTGTGGTGCGTAATGGTATCGTACTGGTAGAGTTTACGGACCTGTTGATCCAGCAGAAGATGCCGGTATATGAAGCGGTGGTGGAAGCGGGTCGTACCCGTATGACGCCGGTAATATTAACCGCAATTGCTGCTATTTTGGGTCTGATTCCGCTGGCAGTGGGCTTTAACATCGACTTTGCCGCGCTGTTCAGTGAGTTCAAACCGCATATATTCTTTGGTGGGGATAACGTGGCCTTCTGGGGGCCGCTGGCCTGGACAATGGTATACGGGTTGATTTTCGCGACTTTCCTGACCCTGGTACTGGTGCCGGTGATGTACGCCATGAACAAGCGTTCCATTGATGTGCTGGACCGGTTCAATATGCCACGGTGGCTGAAGTACGTGCCTTTCCTGGTGCTGATTATCAAAGCGGTGTTCATGAAGCGGGATGAAGTGAGGAAGCTGCATGATCCAAAGTACCTGTCGCCCAAGCCATATGACTTTTTCCCGGAGCCGGAGGCTACTGAAGAGCCGGTGCTGGGGAAGAAGAAAGTGGATGGTATCTCCGTTAATTAAGTTTTTTTTCAATACAGTGTAACAGTTGTAGGTTAACAGTCTCCGTCCCGATTCTTCGGGACGGATTTTTTTTGTATATTACAGCCGGAACGACTTTTTTTCTTTCATTAACAAATTTTAACATTTGGAATGAGTGGCATTTGAAAAGCCTTTATTACTTTTGACCCCTCAGACAGTTGTTGACACGTTACTAGCCATATACAGCCTTAGCCTTATATGCCATATGATAAAATAAGAGATAATATAAATAAAGACGCCTGTTTTGAACAGTTCAGTTAGGCCATTAGCCTGTAATAATCAGTAAGTAGAGAAATAAGATAATCAGCACAGCTTTCTTGACAATAGCAGCACCGCCATTAAAAGATAACTAAGGCGCAGACAAGATTGGAAGACCATGGAGTATGTAGCATCATTAGCATTTGCTAAAGAGAAGGACCAACAGGATACCTTAAATAAATTCAGAGCACAGTTTTATTTTCCACAACGTAACGGGAAGGATGCTATTTATTTATGTGGCAACTCACTGGGATTACAGCCAAAGAATGTGAAAGCGGCGATAGAGCAGGAGTTGGCGGATTGGCAACAATGTGCAGTAGAGGGGTATTGGGCGGCTAAGAATCCATGGTTATATTATCAGCAGTATTGCAGTAAGCCTTTAACAGCGATATTGGGTGCGAGTCAGCAGGAGTTGACGGTGATGAATACGCTGACGGTGAATCTGCATTTAATGATGCTTAGTTTTTACCGGCCAAACAAACAGCGGTTTAAAGTGTTAATGGAGGCAGGGGCTTTTCCGAGCGACCAGTACGCAGTTGAAACCCAGGTAAAGTTCCATGGTTACGATCCGGAAAGTGCAATCATAGAAGTTTCCCCGCGACCCGGAGAACATTTGATAAGATTAGAAGATATTTTAGAGATTATTAACACAGAAAGTGATAGCTTAGCATTGGTTTTGTTTGGAGGTATAAATTATTATACCGGACAGTTTTTTGATATACCCGCTATAACGGCAGCTGCGCATAAGGCCGGCGCTTATGCAGGTTTCGACCTGGCACACGTAGCAGGAAATATACCGGTAGAATTGCACAATTGGGAAGTAGATTTTGCCGTTTGGTGCTCATATAAGTACCTGAATGGTGGACCCGGCGCAGTAGGAGGCGCATTTGTACATGAGAAACACGCCAGCGACCGTAATTTTCTTAGACTGGGCGGCTGGTGGGGCAATGAAGAGAGTGCACGTTTTAAAATGGAAAAAGGGTTTGTGCCTAAAAAAGAAGCTGAAGGATGGCAACAGAGCACCGCTCAGGTGTTTAACATGGTTAGCCTGAAAGCATCCCTGGAATTATTTGAAGCGGCCGGTATCGGCGCTTTACGTAGCAAAAGCGAAGGAATGACCAATTATCTTGAATTTCTTTTGCAACAGTTAAAAGGCATAAATTTCCAGATTATAACACCGAAAAATTGTAATGAACGTGGCGCTCAGTTATCTTTGTTGTTCCTAGACAAAGGTAAAGAGATACATCAACGGATGACCGATGCCGGTATAATCGTTGACTGGAGAGAGCCCGGAGTTATCAGGGTATCACCGGCACCCTTATATAACTCCTATCAGGACGTATTTCATTTTTATGAAATCATAGCTAATATTGCTTCAAACGCTTAATTAAGTAAGATGACTTTTGAGAGAAACGAACGCCCCCGCAGGCCTTATTCTTCTGATACCAACAAAGAGAATGATCCCAATAAGGAGAAAGGCGATGACAAACCCAATTTAAATAACGAGCGGGAAGGCGGCAAACCCGACTACAACAGTGGTGGCTCAGAAGGGCGCACTGGTTACAATCGAGAAGGCGGATATCGTCCGCGCACAGACTACAATCGTGATGGCGGCACAGGTGGCGGCTACAACCGTGAAGGCGGTAGTGGTGGTTACAACCGTGATGGCGGTAGTGGTGGCTACAACCGTGATGGTGGTGGCGGCAATTACAACCGTGATGGCGCAGGTGGCGGCTACAACGGTGGTGGTGGATACGATCGCGGCGGAAGCGGCGGTGGTGGCTACAACCGCGGTGGTGGTGGTTACAGCGGCGGCAGTGGCGGCGGTGGATACGATCGCGGCGGCGGTGGCGGAGGCTACAACCGTGGTGGTGGTGGCTACGGCAGTGGCGGTGGTGGATACGATCGCGGCGGAAGCGGCGGTGGTGGATACGACCGGGGCGGCAGTGGCGGCGGTGGTTATAATCGCGGCGGTGGCGGCGGAGGATACGATCGCGGCGGAAGCGGCGGTGGTGGATACGATCGTGGCGGCGGCGGTGGTGGTTACAATCGCGGCGGTGGCGGCGGTGGTTACGACCGTGGCGGTGGCGGCGGTGGTTACAATCGCGGCGGTGGCGGCGGTGGATACGATCGCGGCGGCGGTGGCGGTGGATACAATCGCGGCGGTGGCGGCGGTGGTGGATACCGTGGCGGCGGCGCTCCAAGACAAGGTGGAAGACCTCAACGCTTCGAACCAAAACCAGATAACAAAATATACTTTATCGCACTGCTGCCAACTGCAGAAGTAGGTAAAGAAATTATAAAGATCAAACAGGAATTTGCTGAACAATACGGTCCTATGTACGCACTGAAAGTGCTGCCGCATATTACCCTGCAGGTACCTTTCACTGCTGATCCGGCATTGGAAAAAGCTTTCTGTGATGAACTGACGGAATTTGCCAAAACTCAGGCTCCTTTCGAAGTTTCCCTGAAAGGCTTCGGTACTTTCCCGAATAAACAGAACCGTGTACTGTTCATCAACGTGGAAAAAAGTGAAACCATGTCTGCTATGCACCGTCAGCTGATCAACTTCCTGCGTAAGGAATTTGGATTCAGCACCATGCTGGCACGTACAGGATTTACGCCTCACGTTACCGTGGCTTTTAAAGACCTGGAAGATGATCAGTTCAACAAAGCATGGCCTGAATATGAAAACAAGGACTACGAGGCTACTTTTAAAGTAAACAACCTCTACTTCCTCCGTCACAACGGTAAATCATGGGAAGTGCTGCAGAAATGCAAATTAGGTGGCGCCTGATAAATGCACCATCTTTAAAATAATAAAGGCCCCCGCACTTGCAGGGGCCTTTTCATTTTAAACACAGACAGTATAACAGTGTAGGTTAAACGAAGTTCATATCATTACTGCTTCACTATCTTACCGGAACCCTTTACCTCCGCCACTACCTTCGCTTCACCGGTATAAAAAATGTTTCCGCTGCCATAGATCCGGGCATCCAGGTTCTTCCTTACATACACGCGATGCTCACCGGAACCACGGATGGTAATACTGGCATGCTGCACTTCCAGGTTCATGGCGGCGATATTGCCGCTGCCGTTAATATCGCTGTTTAGTAAGCCCGCAAATCCACGCATGTTAATATTGCCCGAGCCGTTGATAGTTGTGTTAAGCGTAGCGGCATCCAGTATAAGCGCGGCATTGGCGCTGCCATTGAGTTCGTACTTAAATAAGGAAGTATGTATGGTATCCTGATTATCTAAGGATCCCGAACCATCGAACTTTATTCGTTGAAAGAGAGGATTGTGTACATATATTTTCATAGGCTGATGATGCCGGATGTTAACCTGGTTTTTTACCCGGATAAATAAGGTATTGCTGCGCATTCCCGTTTCTATCACACCCATAATATTATCTTCTGCTTTTATTTCCACCTTCGCGTTGTTTTCCTGTAACAGGTGTACCTCAAATGGTCCTGATATTTCCACATCCGTGAAATGACCTGTGGTACGGACTTCCGTTACTACGTTGCCAGAGCCGGAAATGTTTTCTTTGGTACAGCCGGATAAGATAATACTAAAGATGGCAATCATCAGCAGCAACCATCCAATACTCAAACTTGTATACGTTATAATAAACTGCTTTTTCATAAACATCATTTTAAAAAAGGGGTACTTTAAGAAATGACGTTTAGAGAAAGGCTTACCCCTATGAGGGGAGAAAAGATAATATTTTCTGGGAGAGGGTATAAATGAAAGAAGCCGGCCGTACAGACGTACGGAACCGGCTTTTTGATTAACCCCTATGAAAACAAACTATTGCTCTTGTTTAATGTGCTAATTTAATTTCTCCTAAATCAGTGGATTTTCCATCATCCACTTTAACATCTGTAACAGTTGCAGGCTTATATGGCGCTTTCGCTCCTATTATAACGGTATATGCACCAGCTTTCGCATTCTGAAAATTAAATGCGCCATCCGTAACAGGCGATGTCAACGTATCTGTTCCCTGAATGGCCCAGGCTTCGGTAGCTCCTTCAGCCGGTGTTACTTTACCTGCTATGGTTCCACCATCAACGCCCTTAAATGCGAAGGCTCCAAACGCTACAGCTGCAAGTGCTAACATGCTTACTTTTATCTTCTTCATAGCTTACAATTTTAAACGGTTTAACAATAAAGGTTACATGGTAAGTAAAGGTGTTAGCATTTTTTACTACTGTTTTAAGATGTAAAAGAACTTGTTGTTATAACCCGATTTTGCAATTACGATGCCATAATATTTTGAAGTGATGCCATTTAACATATCTTTTGGAAGACATTAACAAAAACAATGGCCGGTATATTTAAAAAGAAAAGGCCGCCACATTCGCTGTGGCGGCCTTTTTAAGGTGCTTATATCTGTAACTTATCTTCTGTTTAATTTGCTCATGAGGCGCAGTATTTCCAGGTATAACCATACCAGGGTTACCATCAAACCAAACGAAGCATACCACTCAAAATATTTGGGTGCACCCTGCAGCGCGCCTTGTTCAATCATATCAAAATCCATGATCAGGTTCAGGGCTGCAATAGCTACCACCACCAGGGAAAATATGATACCGAAAGTACCACTGCTGTGAATCAGCGGCATTTCAATGTTAAACATGCGCAGTACAATGGCAATCAGGTAAAAGATACCGATACCCAGCGTAGCAGTCATCACGATGGATTTAAAACGCTCAGTTGCCCGGATCACCCCTGTGCGATAGAGGATCAGCATGGCAATGAAAGTACCAAAGGTTAAACCTACTGATTGCATTACAATGCCCGGCCATTTGGCCTCAAACATAGCGGAAATAGCTCCGAGAAATAAACCTTCTGCTATAGCATATGCGGGGGCGAGGTAAGCCGACCATTCTTTTTTGAAGATAATTACCAGTGCCAGTATAAATCCACCGATGGCGCCACCAAAGGCCAATGGCATTACCATGCCGCTATTCCTGTAAAATTCTCCCCATGAAAAAATCGCTGCCGCCATTAACATCAGGAGCATAAAAGACATTTTGTTAACGGTGCCACGGATGGTCATGGTCTCCCCTGCGATGTGAGGCGCTTTATCAAATATACTTTGCTTCAGTACAGGGTTGTTCGATTCAAAGAGTGCCATAAAGTATAGTTTAATTTTATGGGTTAAAAATACGATTTGATTTGATATCAGGCGTAGTTATACTGCTGAAAAAGGGCAAAATTAGCATTTCTATAACCATAACTTCCCGTTATCAGCCATAACTATAAGTAATGGGAATGCTTTATTCAGGTAAGAATAGTCTACCAAAGTTGTGTACTTTTGTGATCGGATCAGGAATAATATTGCAGGGCAGTGGGTTCCTACCTCCCGATTACCTAAATTTACATCTTTAAAAAGAATATCTTAAACGAATAAATAGATGCCTAATACTTCGATTCAACAGCTGGAGGATGTAGTGATAAAATTTGCGGGCGACAGTGGAGACGGGATGCAGTTAACAGGTACCCAGTTTTCAAACAACACCGCATTATTCGGTAATGACCTGAGCACATTCCCGGATTTTCCGGCAGAAATCCGTGCCCCAATAGGTACGTTACCCGGCGTGAGCGGTTTCCAGCTACACTTTTCTTCTAACAGAATATTCACCCCCGGCGATGCCTGCGATGTGCTGGTAGTGATGAACGCGGCAGCATTGAAGGCCAACCTGAAAGGACTTAAAAAAGGCGGCATTATCCTCGCCAATACAGATGGTTTTGATGCTAAGAACCTTCGCCTGGCCAACTACCCGGAAGGCGTAAACCCGCTGGAAGATGGTTCCCTGGCGCCATACCAGCTGCATACCATGGATGTAACCAAAATGACGCGCGAAGCGCTGAAGGATACTACCCTGGGTATGAAAGAGAAAGACCGCGCAAAAAATATGTTTGTACTGGGATTCCTGTACTGGCTGTACGACCGTAATATGGAAAATACAGAAGTGTTCCTGAAAGAGAAATTCGGCAAAAAACCGGAAATCCTGGACAGTAACCTGAAAGTACTGCATGCCGGCTACAACTTTGCCGATACCGTAGAAGCCTTTACCACCCGCTATCGCGTGGAAAAGGCCCGGATGGAACCAGGTACCTACCGCAGCATCACCGGTAACACAGCCCTGGCTTACGGCCTGGTGGCAGCCTCACAGAAGGCAAACCTGCCCCTGTTCCTCGGTACCTACCCGATCACACCAGCTTCCGATATCCTGCATGAACTGAGCCGCTTCAAGAATTTTGGTATCCGTACCTTCCAGGCAGAAGACGAAATTGCCGGTATCACCTCCGCCATCGGCGCGTCCTATGGCGGTCATATGGGCGTAACCACTACTTCCGGCCCCGGTATGGCACTGAAAGGTGAAGCCATGGGACTGGCAGTAATGCTGGAAATACCTTTGATAATCGTTGATATTCAACGCGGTGGCCCCTCTACCGGGCTGCCTACCAAAACGGAACAGTCCGACCTGTTACAGGCCTATTATGGCCGTAACGGAGAGTGCCCGATGCCAATAGTTTCTGCATCCACACCGGCAGATTGTTTTGACGCGGTATTTGAAGCGTTCCGTATCTCTGTAAAACATATGACACCGGTTATTTTCCTCAGTGATGGCTACATCGCCAATGGTTCTGAACCCTGGCGCTTCCCTAAAGCCGCCGACCTGCCCGCCATTGAAGTAAAATTCAAGAAAGGTCTGGAAGAAGGAGAGGAACAATTCCTGCCATACCACCGTGATGAAAACCTGGTACGCCCCTGGGCAGTACCCGGCACGCCTGGCCTGGAACACCGGATTGGTGGCCTGGAAAAACAGAACATCACCGGTAACGTAAGCTACGATCCGGAAAATCACCAGCTAATGGTGAAGATCCGCCAGGAAAAAGTAGATAAGATCGCAGATCATATTCCATTACAGCAAATAGAACTTGGTCCGGAGAAAGGCAAGGTCCTCGTATTGGGCTGGGGCTCCACCTATGGCGCCATTAAAAGTGCCGTGCTGGACCTGCTGGCAGAAGGACACGAAGTAGCGCATGCACATATCCGCTATATCCGTCCTTTCCCTAAAAACCTGGGCGAAATACTGCACAGCTATGATAAAGTGCTGATTCCTGAAATCAATAACGGCCAGCTGATCAAAATTATCCGTGATCAGTTCCTTATTGACGCACAAGGCTATCATAAAATTATGGGCGTACCTATTACCAAAGGTGAACTGATTACCAAAATCAGGGAAATGCTGGCATAAACTACGGCTACATATTATTTTAAAGTACACAATAAAAAATCCTGTCCGTCGTGACAGGATTTTTTGTATTTTCCTTGATGGGAGGAACACTTACAGCTACTACTTCCCCCGAATATATTGTTAGTTTAAGTCAACTATTATGAATAGTCTTTTTAGGATTTTGTTTATCACTTTCACAGTAGCTGTATTGTTTTTGCAGGTAAATGCGCAAACCAATACTTTCGAAGTGCGTATTGCCAATCACGCAGTAGGGACTATTGAGGCTAACCGCAAGCTCACCGGAAGCGCTAAAAGCATCATTATAAAAACACGGATCCAGATCATGCTGTCGAAAATCAACAGCGACATCGCAAATGAATACAATAACAATGTACTCACCAATGCAAAGGTTTCACGTGTATCCGGTAAATCAGGAGAAGATAAACAAACGATTATCCGTCGTAACGGTAAAGAATATACGATAATAGTGAACGGAGAAAAATCCGTCATAGATACGGAAATAGAGGAGTGTGTTGCCGATCTTTATTTTATTGAACCCCGGCAGCTGAACCGTGTGTTTTCTGAAACGCTGGGCCGCTTCCTGCCCGTGAAACCCCTGGGTGGAGGTGTGTATGAGCTGATACTACCGGAAGGGAAAAAGAACATATTCAAATATGAAAACGGGATCTTAAAACAGGTAGAGGTAAATCATGCACTGGGCAAAGCCTTGTTTGTAAAAATAAGCTAACAGCGGGGATGTGATTATCCTGATAGCCTACCAGGACAATCACATCTATCATAAAGATCACAATACCTGTTCAATGATCTGCCCGCTCACTTTATCTTTCAGGATCAGTTTTTTAGCCCCGAAATGTGTCATTTCTTCTTTTACGAGGTAATACTGATCATTATATTCTGTTAAGGTTTTTGCTTTGGTAACTCCTTCCTGTCCGCGCCAGATTTCCAGTTGCACCGGTTCCCACTGTTTGGTGGCAGCGCTTTTATAGGCCGCATCAAGGATAGCATTTACCACATAGCCGTCGTAAAACGTTTCATTGGCTTCCTTACCGGCTTCCATGGCATCAAACATATTGGTGAACATGTGATTATAGCCCAGTTCATTCAGTTCATCGCCTACAGGAAACAACCAGCCGGAATTACTTTCGGCTTTCTCTGCTACGTAATCGGCGCCTTTGCCGGTGGTAAACATATCAAAGCCGGTGCGCAGGAAGCTGTTGAGCCAGATGGTTCCTTCCGTGCCCATTACTTCATCGCGCAGATCGAGGCCGCCGCGAAAAGTCCAGCTTACTTCAAACTGGCCGATAGCGCCGTTCTCATATTTAACGAGGCCAATAGCATGGTCTTCCGCATCAATCGGTTTTACCTGCGTATCTGCCCAGCACATCACTTCTACCGGCTTAATATCCTTCCCGATAAAGTTGCGGCCAATTTCCACGCAGTGGCAGCCCAGGTCCAGGATGCAGCCGCCGCCGGCCTGTTCTTTATCCCAGAACCATTCGCTGTGGGGACCAGGATGCGTTTCCCTGGACTTGGCCCAGAGGATCCTTCCCAGCGCACCCTCTTTCACGCTTTGCAGTGCTTTCAGGAATTTGGGAGTGTACACCAGGTCTTCCAGGTAACCATGGAAGATGCCCGCTTTTTCTACCGCTTCCAGCATGCGCTTCGCTTCCGCTGCATTACGTCCCAGCGGTTTGGTGCAGATCACTGCTTTTTTGTGCTTGCAACAAAGGTTGACTGCTGTTTCATGCAGGTTATTGGGAAGAGATACACAAACTACGTCTACTTCCGGACGGGCAATGGCAGCTTCCATTTCCGTGGTCTGAAAAGCAACATCGTAATCTGTGGCGAACTTTTGCGCGCTTTCTTCCCGGCGGGAATACACACTTACAATTTTATCACGGCTACGCTGTCCCTGCAGGGAGTCGGCATAGAACCGCGCAATAAAACCTGAACCAAGCATTGCTATTTTTGCCATAATAATCGTTTTGCCGATGATTAATGTTTAACAACCGTATTCTTATTACTATCTCTGAAAAACAACATAAACAATACTAATACTACTGCGGCAATACCCGCGGGGATCAGCCAGATGGTATGCCAGTTGTGGCTGTTGGCGCCTGTTTTATATGCGTCTACAATAGGGCCGGAGATGATAAAACCAATTAACATTCCTACGCCATAGGTAGCCAGTGTTACAAAGCCCTGTGCGGAGCTTTTGAATTCCTCACCTGCAATTTTATCGGTATAGATCTGCCCGGTTACAAAGAAGAAATCGTAACAGATACCGTGTAAGATGATACCTACGATCAGCATCCAGTAGTTGGCGTCGATGTCGCCGAAGGAGAACAATGCGTAGCGCACCACCCAGGCGAGCATACCTAATGCCAGCATTTTCTTTACGCCTAACCTGGCGAAGAACAGCGGCATTACCAGCATGAACAGGAACTCCGACATCTGACCCATGGATTGCTTGCCGGCGGCAGCGTTCATGCCTATTTCGTTCAGGAATGGATTGGTGAAGTTATAATAAAATGCCAGCGGAATACAGATGGCAATAGAGGCGAGGAAGAACAGCAGGTAAGAGCGGTTTTTCAGCATCCGGATGGCATCCAGGCCGAGGATTTCTTTTACAGAGATCTGTGTGCCTTTTTTTGCCGGCGGTGTTTTAGGCAGCGTGAAGCTGAACAATCCCAACAGGAGGGAGGCGCCTGCGGCCATTTTAAAGGTAAGATCGAGCGAATTGGTTTTTTCCCACTGCAGCCACCCGATGAGTAAGCCCGCGATAATCCAGCCCACGGTGCCGAATACACGAATAAAAGAAAACTCTTTACTGGGATCACTCATCTGCCGGAAGGAGATGGAATTAACCAACGCCAGGGTGGGCATGTAAAGGATCATATAAATGAGCAACACCGGGTAGAAGCTGTCGTAGCTGGTCATGCCCGAGCAGGTCCATAACAGCGCTGCGCCGGCGAGGTGTATTACCCCGAGGATGACTTGTGCAGAAATAAACCGGTCGGCAATAATACCCACAATAAAAGGCGCAATTACGGCGCCGATGGACTGCGTAAGAAAGGCATAGCCTACCTGGGTATCGGTGGCGCCCTGCAGATTTTTTAATACGAATGTGCCCAATGTCACAAACCATGCGCCCCAGATAAAAAATTCCAGGAACATCATAAATGATAGTTGTACCCTAACAGCTGATCTCATAGCGACTAATGCTTTATTGATTGAATCTTGATGAACCGCTTAAGATAATAAAATTTCGTAATTGCGGCGTGAAATTATTGATGGATAACAGAAACTTCTGCGGTTCACAAAGTACTGTTCCTGATCTTTTTACCGGGCATTACCGTAATGCCGGAGCCGGCGGCGAGTAAAGCACTTGTGGGTGTTTGTTGCAGCATGTTTTCAAACGCGGCGCCGTATAATAGCCGGGTACTGCAATGATAATCAAATCCGGTGACCGGGTGAATGTCCCATTGCGGATGCGTTACCTGGTATTCACCGGTGGTTTGGTGATCAAGGCGGGTATAGCCCCAGTAATGGTCTGTAATAAATTGTTCTTCACTGCCGGCAATGATTGGCTGACGCGCCTGCATGGCGGTAGCCGACAAATGATTCCATTCGTTTTTCACTTTCCAGCGGTAAGCTACTTTCAGGGTGGCCTCATCGGGGTTTTCCCAGGAGTGGCTCATGATGTGGGTGGCATACTTCTCACCGTACAGGTTATTGGCCACAAAGGTGATGAGCGCCTTGGGCACCAGTTCCTTTACAAACACAACTCCACGTTTCCATTCACCGGCCTGTTTGTATCGTACGTAGAAGCGGAGGTTTACTTCTTCAAAAGTGCGGTGACCGGGAAAAGAGAATCCTTTCACCCGTGTGTCCTGGAAAAGAAAGCCAACGAGGCTTATGTAAGTGGTATTGTTCCAGGTATCGAGTTCTGTATGCGCCGGTACATACGCCTTGAGTACGGCGGGATCTGCTTCAAAGTTGATCATCAGCAGGTTTTTCCAGTCGGCGGTGAGGAATGGACGCATATCAGCTGGCCTTTACAAGTTTTGCGTAATATTTACAGGCGGGCCTTAGTCCGCATTCGCCGCACTTCGGGCTCCGGGCCACGCAGATATAGCGGCCATGCAAAATGAGCCAGTGATGGGCGATGTGTACTTTTTCTTTCGGAATATTTTTCAGCAGCTGCAGTTCAGTTTGCAGCGGTGTTTTGGCGTTGGTGGTGAGTCCTATCCTGGCAGACACCCTGAATACGTGGGTATCTACGGCCATGTTGGGTTGCTGATGTACTACGGAGGTGATTACATTGGCTGTTTTGCGGCCTACGCCGGGCAGTTTTATCAGTTCTGGTACGGTAGCGGGTATTTCGCCGTTAAAGTCTTCCACCACCATTTGTGCCATCCCGATAAGGTGTTTGGTTTTATTATTGGGATAGCTGATGCTCCGGATGAGGGGAAACAGGTCGTCGAAGGTGGCTGTGCTGAGGGCATATACGTCCGGGTACTGCGCAAAGATAGCAGGGGTGGTCATGTTCACCCTTTTATCGGTGCATTGTGCAGACAGGATAACGGCTACCAGCAGTTGGTATGGATTGTCGTAGATGAGTTCCGTTTCGGCATTGGGAGCATGTTCCTCAAAGTATTTGAGAACAAATGCATAACGCTCTTTTTGAGTCATGCCATAAAGATAGGAAAAATGAAAAAAGTATGGTCGCTGTTACTGTTCTTCCGCTTTTTGTTTATTGGCGGCGTAGTCGAAAATCAACTGGAGGGTGGCTACTCTTGGCGCATAACGTACGGTGTTCAGGGCTGCTTTGGTGTTGTCAAAGCTGGCTTGCTCTTCCCGGGTTAAAGAAAGATCCTCCTGGTGATGTTTTATATCGCTTTTAGTAACAAGACACAGGGTTGAAAGTACAGAAAGTGTAAAATTACTCATGCATTATTATTTTAATACTAATAATAGGTTCTCTTTTATAACGGATTTTGCCCGGAATCTATTGTTAATTTAAGATAAATTTTTAAGATGCACAAGGGGAAAGGAGGCGGAGTTATTGGGCGGGTGCAGGGGTGATAATGAACAGGTCTTCATTATCTTTTTTCATATAGTATTTTTCGCGGGCAAATTTTTCCAGTTTTTCGGGGCTGGAAAGCAGTTCCTGTTGTTCTTCGCGGGTTTGTTTGATTTGCTGGATAAAGAATTCCTTCTGGTTTTCGAGTTTGTTTACCTCTGACTGAAACTGGTATTGGTACATGAGGTTGGTTTTGTCCAGGAAGGCGATCCAGATTACAAAGGCAGCAAAAGCTATGAAGAACTTATTCTTCAGGACCTTTGGCACTTTTATAAATTTTAATCCGGACATACAGCAATTTACAAATCATTTTTGGATTTCAGATATCCGGCGGTGATGTTGCCGGATATCCGAGATCCAAAAGTTTTTTCCCGAAGGATTATTTTTTAACACTGATAGAGTTGGTAGGATAGATCGCTACTTCGCCCAGTGCTTCTTCAATACGGAGTAACTGGTTGTATTTCGCCATACGGTCGGTACGGGAAGCGGAACCGGTTTTGATCTGACCGCAGTTCAGTGCTACAGCGAGATCAGCGATGGTAGTATCTTCTGTTTCGCCGGAACGGTGGCTCATGATGGAAGTGTAACCGGCTTTGTGCGCCATGTTCACTGCATCGATGGTTTCTGTTACGGTACCGATCTGGTTTACTTTTACGAGGATGCTGTTGGCGATACCTTTATCGATACCTTCTTTCAGGCGGAGTACGTTGGTTACGAACAAGTCGTCGCCTACCAGCTGTACGCGGTTGCCTACTGATTCGGTCAGTTTTTTCCAGCCATCCCAGTCATCTTCTGCCATCCCATCTTCGATGGAAACGATCGGATATTTATTTACCCATTCAGTCCAGTAAGCTACCATTTCGTCGCTGCTGATTACTTTCTGGGAGCTTTTGTAGAATTTGTAGCTCTTGGTAGCGTCGTCATACATTTCGCTGCTGGCGGCATCCAGGGCAATAGCTACCTGGGTACCTGGTTCGTAGCCGGCTGCTTTGATGGCTTCCAGTACAGTTTCGATAGCTTCTTCATTGCTCTGGATTTCAGGAGCAAAGCCGCCTTCGTCACCTACATTGGTGCTGTATCCTTTCTTTTTCAGTACGGATTTCAGGTGGTGGAAAATTTCCACGCCCCAGCGCAGGCCTTCAGAGAAAGAAGGAGCACCTACTGGTACGATCATGAATTCCTGGAAGTCGATTTTATTATCCGCATGCGCACCACCATTGATGATGTTCATTAAAGGAATTGGGAGGGTGAAAGCGTTTACACCGCCGAGGTAGCGGTACAGTGGCTGGTTGCTTTCTTCAGCAGCAGCTTTGGCTACCGCCATGCTCACTGCCAGGGTAGCGTTAGCGCCCAGTTTAGCTTTATTAGGAGTACCATCTAATTGAATCAGCATCTTATCAATACCGGCCTGGTCCGTTACTTCCCAGCCAATCAGTTCTTCAGCGATGATATCGTTTACATTACTTACGGCCTGCAGTACGCCTTTGCCCATGTAAACAGCCTTATCATTATCACGCAGTTCTACTGCTTCGTGTTTACCGGTAGAAGCACCGGATGGAACTGCTGCGCGGCCAAAATGTCCGTCTTCTGTGGTTACATCAACCTCAATTGTAGGATTACCACGGCTGTCGAGGATCTGCCTGGCATGGATTTCTGAAATGATACTCATAATTCGAAAAGTTATTATTGTTAGCTATTTATTTAGCATCTGGCGTTAGCTGCGGCTGTTAGTCCCTTCACCACTCCCGGGTTGCTAAAGGCTACAGTTAGTTGCCGGAGGCTTTTGTCAGTTCCCGGAAAATTGTTTCCAGGCTCTGTGAATTGCTCTGCAAAGAAAGTATGTTCCTGTTATTAATCAAAGCAAATTGTAAGAGGTTTTTTCGCACTTCATCTACCTGACTGGTAAATAACTGCCAGCTATGGTCTTCCCGGGCCACCACACGGCTTATGCCGGTGATTGCCAGTAATTCGGCTTCGCTTACCGGCTCCGCAAAGGTAACCTGTAAATAACCATTCCCGGTGTTGTTTTGCTGGATTAACGATAATTTATCGTCGGCGATGATTTTTCCTTTGTTAATGATGATTACCCGGTCGCAGAGCGCCTCTACTTCCTGCATAATATGCGTGGAAAGGATCACCGTTTTATTGGCCCCCAGTTCCCTGATCAACCGCCGGATATCCGCCAGCTGATTGGGGTCCAGCCCGGTAGTGGGCTCGTCGAGGATCAGTACTTCCGGATCATGCAGCAGGGCCTGTGCCAGTCCAACCCGTTGTTTATAACCATTAGACAATGCGCCGATCTTTTTGTGCCGCTCCGGTTGAAGCCCCGTTAGCTCAATTACGGATGTAATCCGCTGTGCGCCTGCCTTTCCCAATTGATGGATGCCCGCCACAAATTCCAGGAACTCCCGGATATACATATCATAATACAGGGGATTGGACTCGGGCAGATATCCTACCCTTTTCCGTACCTCCAGCGATTGCGACACAATATCAAACCCGCATACACTGGCCTTCCCGCTGGTAGGCGGTAAGAAACCGGTGATCATCTTCATGGTAGTGGATTTCCCCGCGCCGTTTGGCCCCAGGAAACCAGTGATCTCTCCCTTTTTTAGCTCGAAGGAAATAGCATCCACCGCCCGTTGTTCGCCGTATACTTTACTGAGTTCTGATACCTGGATAGACATGTATGCTTGCACGTTTTGCGGGAACTAATGTACTTAAAAAAGCGGATTTACGCGGATTTTGTCTTTTTCGCTGATTACACTGATTATGCTGATTATTTTGATGTTGTTTTTAATTTTTGGGCAGATGAATAACGGATATACTACTATTGAATTTCGGGCTTTTAAACGGCTGTGTTTAACACGTATACGGGCATACGAAAATGGAATTGCCAGCCACTGGCATGAACCTGTTCCCATCTCTCAAAACACAAAAGCAAAACACAAAAGCAAAACACAAAAAAGCAAAATCAAAGTAATCAGCATAATCAGTGTAATCAGCGAAAAAGACAAAATCCGCATAAATCCGCTTTTCCCTACATTTGCATATTATGAAGAGAGTCATCGGTCTACTTTGTTTGCTTCCGCAACTGTTACAGGCGCAATCCATCCCGGTAAAGGACTATCCGCAAGGCTATTTCAGGAATCCATTAAATATTCCGATCATACTGGCCGGTAACTTCGGGGAGCTGCGGCCCAACCACTTCCATTCGGGGATGGATATTAAAACCCAGCAAAAGGAAAATCTGCCGGTACACGCAGCTGCGGATGGCTATGTAAGCCGCATCGGCGTATCACATACCGGCTTCGGGAACGTACTTTATATTACTCACCCTAACGGCTATACGACAGTATACGCCCATCTCAACGCCTTTTTTCCTGCCCTGCAGCAATATGTGAAAAAGCAGCAATACCAGGCGGAAAGCTGGGCCAGCGACCTTGCCATTCCCGCCGGCATGTTCCCCGTAAAAAAGGGCGACTTTGTAGCCTGGAGCGGTAATACAGGCGGATCTGCAGGCCCGCACCTGCACTTTGAAATCAGGAACACAACAACAGAAAAACCACTGAACCCCTTGCTCTTTGGTTTCGATATCGCAGATACCAAAGCCCCGGATGTATACCGCCTGGCGATATATGACCGGGAGAAAAGTATTTACGAGCAAAAGCCACTCATAATACCAGTGAAGAAAGTGGGCGGCGAATATGTAACCACCCAGCCGGTTGTTAAAATTAATGCAGCGCAGGCGGGCATTGGCCTAAGCGCCATCGACCGGATGAATACCGGTAATATCTATGGCATTTATGAAGTGACCCTGTTCCAGAATAATGAACCAGATATCGATTTCCAGCTGGATAACATCGGGTATGAGGAAACCCGTTACCTGAACGCACACATCGATTATAAAACAAAGAAAGGCGGCGGACCCTACTACCAGCTGGTGTTTTCCCTGCCCGGAAATAAACTGGATATTTACCACGACCTGAAAGGTGATGGTACCATTCACCTGTCGGACGGCGCTGTACATAATGTAAAGCTGCTGGTAAAGGATGCCTACGGCAATACTTCTACGGTGAAACTGGCCCTGCAGCAGTCAGGTACAGACGATGCACAGAAAGCATGCGCCAACACCATGTACCCCGATTCACGTAATATCTTTGAAAATAACCAGGTGGAATTTTACCTGGATGAGACAGCGCTCTACGACCAGGTATGTTTCAATTACCTGGAAACAGCGTCTGTAAGCACCAAAGCATATTCCAATGTATACCACCTGCACAATGCGCTGGTGCCTGTGCACGACTTCTTTGATGTACGCCTTCGCGCCACCCGTAATGTTCCGGAAAACCTGCAATCGAAAATAGTGATGGTGAGAGAAGGACAGGGCAGCAGCACTTCCGCCACCACGCTGGAAAACGGCTGGTATAAAGGCACTTTTCGCGACTTCGGCAACTTCCACCTGGAAGTAGATACCGTGGCGCCAAAGGTAACCCCGCTGGGCGTGAAGCCGGGCGCTGTTCTTTCAAAAGCTGCCAAAGTATCTTTTGCTATGAATGATGCCAGCGGTATTAAAAGCTACCGTGCAGAACTGGATGGCAAATGGTTGTTGTTGTCGCGGAGAAGTAACGTACTTACCTATACGTTTGATGAACATTGTGAGCCGGGATCGCATATCCTGGTACTGAAGGTAACCGATGTAGCCGGAAATGAAGGCAGCTACAGATTATCATTCAAACGTTAAAATATCATTTCAAACAGCTAAAACCGTAAATATGGGAAACTTAAAAGAAGGCGATAAAGCGCCCGTTTTCAAAGGAAAAGATCAGCATGGCAAAACCGTATCCCTCACCGATTTTAAAGGCAAACGGGTAGTGCTGTATTTTTATCCGAAAGATATGACTCCTGGATGTACGGCCCAGGCCTGTAACCTGCGCGACAACTATAGTACCCTGCTGAAAAAGGGATACGCCGTGGTAGGTGTAAGTACCGACAGCGAGCAGAGTCACCAGAAATTTATAGAGAAATATGAACTGCCATTTACTTTACTGGCAGATGAAGATAAAAAGATCGTACACCAGTATGGTGTGTATGGCGAAAAACAAATGATGGGCAAAACATATGATGGTATTCACCGTACTACTTTCCTCATCGATGAAAATGGTGTGATTGCGCATATTATCAAAAAGCCTGACACAAAGAACCACACAGAGGAGATCCTGGAGTTATGGAAGTAAGCGAAGGTTGTCTTTCACGCTGATTATACTGATTACCCGGATTTTTACTTTTTGGATTTTTTAAGATTTTATGGATAAAAATTAAGGGAGATAAAAGCGAATATCCGCTTATATCTCCCTTAATCATTTATAAATCAAAAAGTAAAAATCCGGGTAATCAGTAAAATCAGTGTAATCCTGAGAAAGACAACCTCCGCATCTATCGTTTCTGGCGTTGTTTCTTGAACAGGTTACCTGTTTTGAACTTGTTGCCTTCAGGGCTACCTACACGGTCCATTGCGCAACGGAAGCCAACGGTGTTAGTGGCCATATCTTCCTGCATGTAACGGCGTGTACCTGGTGAAAGCCAGTAAGCACGGTCGTTCCAGCTACCACCTTTAATCACGTGTGATTTGTCATTGATCAGGGTAGTGACACCATAACCATATTCCACCTGTGAAAGGGAGTCACCATCGAGGTAGTTGATTACATCACCCTTCTGGTAGTTAAGACGGTTGGCACTTTCTTCATCAGTTACATCACGCATTTTCAGGTGACCAAGACTGTCTTTTTCGAACTCTTTATTTTCGTTCTGGTAAACAGTCTGGAATTTATTACCACGGAAGTAGTTGAAGTCTTCCCCATCGATCGGGTTCAGTGGTCTGTATACGTCCAGTACCCATTCTGCTACGTTACCGGACATGTTATAGATGCCGAATGTGTTAGGGTAGAAGGAGCGGATAGGACCAGGGATGGAAGCACGGTCGTTCAAGCCGCCGGCCACACCCATGTTATCACCGGAACCACGCTTGAAGTTGGCCAGGAACTGACCCTGCATGGTACCGCGGCGGATATCACGTAAGCCGCTGGTATTGGTTCCCCAGGAGTAAACCTGTTTGTTCATGATCAGCTCTTCCCCGTGTTTGCCTTCTTTTTTGGAAGGACCGGGGTTCTGACCTATATAACCCAGTGCGGCGTATTCCCATTCTGCTTCTGTTGGAAGACGGTAGTTGGGTAACATGATACCATCTTCAAAGGCAGCATTGCGGGGCGTACCATCGGAATTTTTGAACTGGTCTTTCGTACCCTTCGACATTTTACCGGGTGTACCTTCGTATAAACCGGCGGTGTAAGACTTAGTGTCAAAGGTGTTGTCGTCTGACTGGTTGCCTACATCCGCTTTGGAGAGGAGACCTTTGTCCATCAGCAGTTTCTCGTTTACACGGTTGGAACGCCATTTACAATAGTCGGTTGCCTGTTTCCAGGTAACACCTACTACGGGATAGTCGTTGTAAGCCGGGTGACGGAAATAATATTCTACCAGTGGCTCATTGTAGGCCAGCTCACTACGCCATACCAGGGTGTCCGGCATTGCGTTGCGGTATACGTCCGGGAATGATTCCCCGTATACGCGGTTCAGCCAATAGAGATATTCGCGGTAATGTACGTTGGCTACTTCAGATTCATCGATATAGAAGGAGGAAACAGTAATACGGCGCGGAATATTATTCCAGTCGCCCATTACATCCTGTTCCGTAGCTCCCATGGCGAAAGTACCACCCTGTACAAAAACAAGGCCCGGACCAGTTTGCTGGTTCACGTTTTTTGCTACGCTGAAACCGCCCATTTTCTGGTCGTTATAGTTCCAGCCCGTAGCGGAAGAAGATTCCTTCTTCTTACCGAAAAGTCCCCCGCCGTCTTTATGACAGGCACTCATGGATAGCATTACGCTGGTACCTACGAGCAATGATAAAGAGGTTAATCTACGCATGCGATACAGCTTTAGTCTAGTATATTTACAGTAAACGCAAATGTACTCTTTTTTATTTTATGGCGAAAAAAATTAATTTGTAATTTGCTGCCAATCGTTCCCGCTGATAAGGGTCTTTCTACATCAACCGGCCGAAAAACTGCGATTAAGGTAATGAAACTCAATTATATTTTTATAGGTCTTTTCCTGCTTTCTTTTTTAGGGAAACGGGAAATATATGCCCAAAGCAGCCTTCGGCAGTATAAAAAAAATTCTGTACTGGCCTCAGGCAACTGGTACAAGATAGGTATCAGCGCCCCCGGTATCTATAAAATAGATGTAACCTTTCTCCAGAGTATGGGGATCACCGGGTTGTCATCTGCCGGGTTGCGGCTTTTTGGAACCGGAGGGCAGATGCTGGCCGAACCCAATCCGGCCCCGCGGTACGACGATCTGCCGGAAGTGGCCCTGCACGTGGAAGACGGCGGGGACGGCATGCTCAATGGCAGCGACTATGCCCTTTTTTACGCCCCCGGACCACATCGCTGGCTGTATAACAGCAGCACTAAAACCTTTACCCATCAGCGGAACCTGTATGCGGATACCGCCTGGTATTATATCACCACGGGCGGAACAGGGCTCCGGGTCGCCGCAGGGGATGAGCCGGCGGGAGCCACGCCTGAATATACCTTTGATTATCACGACTTTTATGAAAGAGACAGCCTAAATTTCCTCAATAGCGGCAAACAGTGGTGGGGGCAGGAGTTCAGTAAGGTAGTGGGCTTAACGCGCAGCTACCGGTTTAACCTGCCTTCCCCCGGAGAAGGAAAAGTATGGGTAAGCATGCGGGCATCTGCACGAAGCAGCGTTGGGAGCAACTTCAATGCCACCATAAATAAATTGCCGGCTGTAACCAATATGTACCTGCTGCCGGTAACAGGTAATATTTTTGCAGGGGTAGCTACTGCCGCTGCCGCAACAGGCGGGGCAGATGCCGGTCAGCCGGAACTGGAAATAGGCGTGGAATTTTTGCCGGGAAATATCAACGATAAAGGCTGGCTGGATTACCTGGAAGTGCAGGCCCGCTGTAAGCCGGTGATACCAGCTACCGGTATGCTGGATTTTCGCAGTACCCGTTATGCCGGCAGCGGGCAACCCAGCCGGTTCGCGGTACATAACGCCAACACGCAAACGTATATCTGGAATGTTACGGACCCGTTGAACCCGGTGGTGATGAAAACAACCCTGCAAGGGGATTCCCTGCTGTTTACGGGTAAAAACGACCAGTTGCATGAATACATTGCTTTCCGCGCCGCTGCCGCCGGGAAGCCTGATTTCGCAGGAACGGTGCCCAATCAGGATCTGCATGGCCAAGGGCCGGCAGATATGCTCATTATCACCACACGCGCGCTCCTGCCGCAGGCGGAGCGGCTGGCAGCCATGCACAGGGCCGCCGATCAGCTGTCGGTGCAGGTAGCCATCATCGATCAGGTATACCAGGAGTTTGCCTCCGGAACACCCGATCCCACCGCGGTGAGGGACTATGTAAAAATGTTTTACGACCGCGGACCCGCACCCCGTTACCTGTTGTTGTTCGGCGCCGCCTCCTATGATTACCGGCAACGTGTAAAAAATAATACGAACAATATCCCTTCCTGGCAAAGCGAAGCCTCGCTCGATGCCATCCGGTCGTATGTATCCGACGATTACTTTGGGATACTGAAAGATGAAGGGGATATCACGGGAACGGCTAAACCGGATCTGCTGGATATCGGCATTGGCCGTATTCCTGCGCGCAACGAAGCGGAAGCCCGCCTGGCGGTGGATAAGATCCTGCGCTACCGGCAGCCGGAAGCGTTTGGCGCCTGGCGTAACCAGGTAACTTTACTGGCCGATGATGAAGACGATAACCTTCATTTCGATGATGCGGAAAAAATGGGGACCATCCTTTCCGGCGACGCGAAACTGCTGAATACAGATAAGATCTATGCAGACGCTTATCCGCAGGAAACAGGCAGTTCCGGCCCGGTGTACCCGGAGGTAAACAAGGCTATAGCCTTAAAGATCAATAAAGGAACGCTGGTGTTGAACTATACCGGTCATGGCAGTAACTCCCGTCTGGCCGCAGAAAACATCATGGATGCAGGTAGTATAGCCGACTGGCATAATGAGAATAAGTTACCGCTGTTTATTACCGCTACCTGCGATTTTGCGCCGTATGATGATCCGGGTATCACGTCATTGGGACATAAGATATTACTGCAGCATACCGGCGGCGCCATTGCGCTGATGACCACCACCCGCGCGGTTTTTTCTGCTTCCAACCAGTTGATGAACGCTAATTATTTAAAAGTGGCCTTCACACCACTGGCAGATGGGCGTATGCCTGCGTTGGGCGCCGCTGCCATGCTGGCCAAGAACCTTACCTACAGCAGTTCCGGCGATGCGGTGAATAACCGGAAGTTCCAGTTACTGGGCGATCCGGCGCTTTCCCTGGCATTCCCAGCTTACCGGGTGATCACTGATTCCATTAACGGCAGGGCTGCTACGGGACAACCCGACACGGTGAAAGGACTCGGCCTGTATACGGTAAAAGGCCATATAGAAGATGCGCAGGGCAACCCGGTACCGGCTTATAATGGCATTATGTATACAACGGTGTATGACCAGCCGGCCCTGTTGAAAACCCGTGGCAACGATGCCGGCAGCCAGGTGGCGGGTTATAAATTGCAGCGCAATCTGTTGTTCCAGGGTACACAAACAGTAAATGGTGGCAGATTTTCTTTTACATTTGTGGCCCCCGGAGATATCAGGGAAGGCGACGGCAGAGGGAAAATCAGTTATTATACCAGCAACGACCAGCAGGATGGCAATGGTTATTTTGATAATTTCACCACCGGTGGCCAGGTGGTTCCGCCAGTAGCTGATGTCAGCGGTCCAACGATAAATGCCTGGCTCGATAGCCGCAGTTTCCGGAGTGGAGATATTACAGGCCATGATCCTTTATTGATAGTGGACCTGGCAGACAGCAGCGGCATTAATATTTCAGGGAATAACGAACTTTACCTGCTGACCGCAATTCTGGATAGTACAGAATATATTGTGTTAAATGATTATTTTGGGGCATCTTTGGATAGCTATAAAAAGGGTAACGTACTTTTCCCGTTAAAGGGATTGTCAACAGGAGAACACCGGATTACAATCAAAGCATGGGATTCCCGGAACAATGGTGCTGCTACCACCATTTATTTCAAAGTAGCAGACCAGGGAGTACTGACTGTAGATGAAGTGAGGAACTTTCCGAATCCTTTTCATGATGTAACACGGTTTTCTTTTTTACACAACCGGCAGGGAGAAGAGCTTGAACTCACGTTACAGGTGTTTACGTTAGGAGGAAAACTGGTAAAAACTATGCGTAGCACAATAATTTCCACAGCAGGCCGTTTTGAGGGCATGCCCTGGGATGGTCGAAATGATTCGGGAGCAAAACTGTCCTCAGGATTGTACGTGTACAGGATAACAATCAAGACTTCCACGGGAATGAAGATAAAGGGTGGTAAGCTGGTGTTATTATAGCCTATGCAGGAAAATAATTTTTACCATTATCCCAAATAAACCCCTTTCTATGTTATATTAATAAATAAGATTATTTTTACATCCTTATCAAATACAAAATCTGCATGATCCGAAAGGTAACAATGGGCCTTGTGTTCATTTACGGTACTTTCATAAGTTTACAAACCTCAGCTCAAATTCCTAATCCCGGGCAAACAGATGGTCGTACCAACACCATCAATACCGCGGTTCCTTTTCTGAGAATTACACCGGATGCACGCAGTGGAGCCATGGGCGACGTGGGAGTGGCAATATCGCCGGATGCATCTTCTATTTATAACAATCTCTCCAAACTTCCATTTGCGGAAAAAAATGGCGGTTTGGCAGTAACTTATACCCCCTGGTTAAAAGAACTGGTAAACGACGTTTTCCTGGCTACCGTATCCGGCTATACCAAGCTGGACGAACAACAGGCCATTTCCGGTTCCTTAAGATATTTTTCTCTTGGAACAATCAATTTTACGGATGTTACAGGTACGCCTACCGGTGATTTTCGCCCGCGTGAATTTGCACTGGATGCAGGTTATGCCCGTAAGCTGTCGGATCATTTTGGTATTGGCTTAACCGCCCGTTATATTTACTCCAACCTGGCCGGCGGACAAAGCAACGGTAGCGTTAGCATTAAGCCGGGTAAAGCCTTTGCAGCCGATTTATCAGGATTTTATACCAAAGATTTTGAGAAAGATGACGGCCTGGTGAACAGGTTGAACATTGGTATGGCCATTACGAACATAGGTACCAAGATTTCCTACACCAGTTCTGCCGCCAATAAAGACTTCCTGCCCACTAACCTGGGTATCGGTACCGCCTATACGGTGGCACTGGACGAAGCGAATCAGCTGACCTTTGCCTTGGATATCAATAAATTACTGGTGCCTACCCCGGATTCTGCCGGACTATATAAAGAGAAAGGTACACTCGAGGGAATATTCAGTTCCTTTGGCGATGCCCCCATCAAGGAAGAAATGCAGGAACTGATGTATTCTATTGGTATGGAGTACTGGTACAACCAGCAGTTTGCAGTAAGGGCAGGCTATTTCAACGAAAACAAGAACAAAGGAAACCGCAAATATTTTACGGCGGGTATCGGTGTTAAGTACGATATCTTCGGCCTTAATTTTTCTTACCTGGTTCCTTCAGGATCAGGAATACAACGTAACCCGCTTTCCAACACACTGCGCTTCACGCTCACATTCGACCTGGGGCCAAGAGATGAGGAAAGCCGGACAGGATGGTAACACATATTTAGTCGTTTAATGATATAAAATAATTATCCGCTTTAATCCCTCCGCAAAACGGGGGGATTTTTATATTTATTGACTTACCTTGCGGATTGGCAAAATGATTAAATTATTACAAATATGAGTAGGATACGTATAGGATTGGGAGTAGATTTCCATCAGCTGACAGAAGGACGTGAATTCTGGCTTGGAGGCGTATTGGTACCACATCATAAAGGAGCGCTGGGGCACAGCGATGCCGATGTATTGTTACATGCTATTTGTGATGCCATGCTGGGAGCGCTTTCCCTGGGAGATATCGGGGTGCATTTCCCGGATACCGATAACACTTACAAGAATATCGACAGTAAAATATTATTAGCACGCTGCGCGCAGCTGATCGGGGAAAAGGGATACCAGGTGGTTAACGTAGACAGTACCCTGTGTTTGCAGGCGCCTAAAATAAAGGCATACGTGCCGGAAATGCAGGCCGTGATTGCCAAAATCCTGCATGTGAGTACAGAGGACGTGTCTGTAAAGGCAACTACTACGGAAAAACTGGGCTTTGTTGGTCGTGAAGAAGGGGTCACAGCCCATGCGGTAGTACTGCTGGAGCATATCACCCAGTAATTCTTCATTCATAATTATTTTAAAATATCTTTGTTCAATGGCGGATATCATTGTGAAAATAATCAATAAGTCGGGTAATGAATTACCAGCTTATGCAACGGCAGATGCGGCAGGAATGGACCTCCGCGCACATTTGGAAACAGCAGTTACCTTGCAGTCGCTGGAAAGGATGCTGATCCCTACTGGTTTATTCATGGAACTGCCGACCGGATATGAAGCGCAAATCCGCCCCCGTAGCGGTTTAGCCATTAAACAGGGACTTACGCTCCTGAATACGCCTGGCACGATAGATGCAGATTACCGGGGAGAGATTAAAATTATAATGATCAACTTATCCAACGAACCGCAAACCATACAACCCGGCGACCGTATTGCTCAGATGATCATTGCTCCCTTTGTTCAGGCGGTCATTGAACCGGTAACCGTGCTGACAGAAACCGTTAGAGGTGTGGGAGGATTTGGACATACCGGTAAATCCTGATAAATGCGGATATACTTCACCGTTATAGGGCTGGCTGGTATTTTATTAATGGGAGCCTGTAGTGGTGCCAAATCATCAGCATCACGTAAAGACACTTCCGTTAATAACGCCGCTGTGCTGTCACAGCGGGCTGATAGCCTCTTTTTTGCCGCCCAGCGCTCTAAAATGCTGGGTGACTACCGTACGGCTATTACCCAGTATGCCGACTATCTGCGGCTGAATAAAAATAATCCCACCGTTAATTATGAATTAGCCCGTCTTTTTATAGAAGTACAAAACGCCGGTAATGCGCTCATCTTTGCCCGTCGCGCTGCGGCGCTGGACCCGCAGAACCATTGGTTCCAGGTAACCCTCGCGGACGCTTACGCGGTGAATGAAAAATTTGACAGCGCGGCCTATGTTTTTGAGGGCCTTACCAGCAGATACCCTGATAACGAAGATTATCTTTATAACAAAGGAATTTTACTGGCAAAAGCCAATAAGCCCGCCTCTGCACTGGCTGCATTTAATGAGCTGGAAAAGAAGGTGGGCATAGTGGAAGAACTCATTTACCAGAAACAGAAGCTGCTGCTGAAAATGAGCATGGTGGATGATGCAGCCACAGAAATAAAGAAGCTGATTACTCAGGAGCCAGAGGAAATCAGGTATTATTACCTGCTGGCAGAAATATACGATGCTAACGACCGTGTGCCGGAAGCCGCGGAAGTGTATCATACCATTCTCTCTAAAGATCCTGATAATCCAAGAGCCCTGATAGCACTGGCTTCTTACGCGAAGAAAAATAACGACACCGTTACTTATTGGAACAATCTTACCAAGGCATTTGCCAATCCGGGTTACAGCATCGATGAAAAAGTAGCTTACGTATATCCGTACCTGCAAATGATGAACACGGATACCACCAAGCTGGAAGAAGGGTTGCACCTCACTTCCCTCATCATTAAAGCGCACCCGGCGGATGCCAAAGCATATGCGCTCCGCGGTGATATGTTTTCACAGGCCGACATGCTGGACAGTGCGGAGGCAAGCTATAAAAAAGCCCTGAGTCTGGATGACAGCCGTTTTTCAGTGTGGTATCAGCTGATGTGGATCTATTCCCGCAAGGATGATCCCACCGCCTTGCTGGCACTCAGCAACAGTGTAACCGGTAAGTTTCCGAAAGAATTTATGGGCTACTACTTTAAAGGAGTAGCCAGCTTCCTGCTGCAACAGTATCCCGCTGCGATCAATTCGTTGAATACCGCATTGGATATAGGTAACGGGGAGAAGAAATTCCTGGGAGATATTTACTCCCTGCTCGGCGATTCCTACCATGCTACCGGGCAGCACCGGCAGTCGGACAGCAGCTACGAACGCGCCTTACTGCTCCGCCCGAAAGATGCGCTGATCATGAACAATTATAGCTACTATCTTTCGTTAAGAGGAGAGAACCTCGAAAGGGCAGCAGAAATGTCGAAACAATCACTGGAACTGGAACCGGAAAGTCCAACCTACATGGACACCTACGCCTGGATCCTTTTCCGCCAGGAAAAATTTGCAGAAGCAAAAGAGTGGATCGAGAAAGCTTTGCAATACCCCGAAGCACAGAAAAACCCGAACGTGCTGGAGCATTACGGTGATATCCTGTTTAATCTGAAAGAAGTTACCAAAGCAGTGGAATACTGGCAAATGGCTAAAGATAAGGGAGCATCCTCTGTAGACCTTGCCCGTAAGATCGCTGAAAAAAGATATATTCAATAAGCATTTGCTATAAGTCATCGCTCAATGAAGAGAAAAATAGAAGTCACACTTTTAATTATAACGATCGGTTTGGGAATGATGGCCTGCCGCCATCCTAAAAAGCTGGCCCGTACTACATTCCCCGCCGCCGATACCAATCGGGTAACCCTGGGAAAAGATAGTTCAACGAATGAAGAACTCACCCGTTTTACCAGCGAAATGCTGAAAGGTATTCATGCCAATCATATTGAGTTTAATACTTTTTCCGCTAAAATGAAGCTGGCATTTGAAACAGACAAGAAGAGCCATAATAACCTGAATGCTACTTTCCGTATAAAGAAAGACAGCATCATATGGATATCTGTTTCCGCGCCGATTGTAGACGAAGTGATCAGGGCAGTCATCACACCAGACAGTCTGAAGATGTATAACCGCCTGGATAAACAATTATTTTTACGGAAGATGTCGGACGCGGAGCAATTGCTGAATATCCCGTTTGATTTTAATACCCTCCAGGATATGTTGATCGGCAACCCGGTATATCTTACGGATTCCGTATACCAGGTAGTGAAAACGCCGGCTATTATTTCTTTCAGCTGCGATCATGCAAAGTTTATCAGTCTCTTTAACGTCTTTGCGGATGACTACGGATTGCAGCAAAGCAAAGTGATGGATAAAGACAGTACCGGTACAGTGAAACGTTCCTGTGAGCTGACCTACGGAGACTACACAAAAGTGGCCGGCCGTAAATTCCCCACTACGCGCCGTATTTACATCGAAGAAAAGAACGTGACTAAAGTTGCACTGGACTTTACACGTTATGATTTTGATGTGCCGCTCACCTTCCCATTCAGCACGCCTGCCAGCTATAAACGTATGTAAAATGTTAATTGCGTAAATGTCGTCTTCATTAAACTAATAAACGTTGTATATTTATTTAATTTGCAGTTACTAAATTAAGTCATGTTGTATTTGAAGAAGATTATCCCGTTTATGTTGGTGCTATGGTTAATGCCAGCCATGTTGGTTGCTCAGAATACTGGGCAGCAGCAACAATCGCGGGAAGAACTGGAGCGAAGAAAGAAAGAGCTGCAAAGAGAAATAGATGAGGCAAACGAACAACTGAAGGAAACCAAGAAGTCTACGAAAGAGAGTCTTGGTCAACTCCGTGCATTGCGCGACAAGATCACGCTGCGCAGCCGTTTGATCAATAACATCAACGAAGAGATTAACTTTATCAATGGAGATATCAATACTGCTGCACGGGATGTAAAAACCCTGCAGAAAGACCTCGATACCCTGAAGGCCCAGTATGCCCAGCTGGTGATCTACGCATATAAAAACCGGTCCTCTTATGATATGCTGAACTTCGTGTTTTCCGCGGAGAATTTTAACGATGCAGTAAAGCGTTTTCAGTATTTAAAGCAGTACCGTGAATACCGCCGCCGGCAGGCAGATAATATTGTGTCTACACAGGATCAGCTGAATCAGAAGATCCAGAACCTGGAGTCGCAGCGCGTGAGGCGTTCTGATGCACTTAAAACGGAGCAGGAACAACGCAGCACGCTGGAAATAGATAAGAAAGAGAAAGATGAAGTGCTGAATAAGCTGAAGGGCCGTGAGAAGGAGCTGGTAACCGATATTAACCAGCGTAAGAAAGATGCCCAGAAAGTACAGCTGGCGATTAGAGCGGTAATCCGCCGGGAAATAGAAGAGGCGCGCCGTAAAGCGATAGAGGAAGAAACGGCCCGCCGCAAAGCCGCGGAAGAAAAACGCCGCCGTGAAGAAGAAGCCCGCAAGGCCGCCGCACTGGCTGCTGCCGAGAGAGCAAAAGCTGCGGCTGCCAATAATAACAATAGCAATGCTGCCAATACGCCACCGCCGCCACCGCCTCCCCCGGTGAAAGCGCCGGAGCCTGCACCGGAACCTGAAAAAACAGCGACCACCCGTACAGAAAACGTGCTGGAAGCCACTCCCGAAGCACTGGCATTGTCAGAAAGTTTTGAAGCCAACAGGGGTAAATTACCGTGGCCCGTTGATGCCGGTAATATCATCGAGCATTTTGGTATACACCAGCATGCGGTAATGGAACATATCCAGGTGCCATCCGATGGAATTGTGATTGCCACTAATAAGGGCGGCGCCGTGAAATCTATTTTCGACGGGGAAGTGAAATCAGTAGTAGTAATGCCGGGATCAGGATATGTAATTATTATTCGTCACGGACAATACTTTACTACGTATGTACGTTTGCAAACTACCCGTGTGAAGAAAGGCGATAATGTGAAAACGGGGCAGGTAATTGGTACTGCCAGCACCAACGATATTGAAAATACCGGTGAAGTGGAGCTGCAGATCTGGAAAGGCATTACCAAGCAGAATCCTGAGCAATGGATCAGGAGAAGATAATTTAAACATAGCTGAAACTATACGAGATAAAGCTGAAAGCATTTAAGGGTGCTTTCAGCTTTGCGCTTACTAACCAAATGCATTTTTTTTTGAGAAAGTTGATCCCTCTTTTGATGGCTCTGTGGCTATTGCCTGCGCTGTTGTATGCTCAGCGGGGCAGCAGGCAATCGCGCGCGGCACTTGAAAGCCGTAAACAGGAGCTATTGAAAGAAATAGAAGAAGCAAATAAATCCCTGCAGCAAACAAAGAAATCCACCCGGCAAAATGTAGCCCTGCAGCGCGAGCTGCTGCAAAAAATCTCCACCCGCAATGCGCAGATAGTTAATATTAACAAGGAAATCAGTTCAATAGAAGGAGACATCAGCAATACTAACAGTAACGTACAAACGCTGGAGAGGGAAGTGGATTCTCTCAGGGCAAGGTATGCGCAGCTGGTGGTGTACGCCTACAAAACCCGTGATTCGTATGATGTGCTGAATTTCTTTTTTTCTGCCACCAGTTTTAATGATGCCATCCGCAGGTATCAATACCTGCAGCAATACCGTGAAAACAGGCGCCGGGAAGCGGAAAGCCTGCTATCCACCAAAGCGTTGCTGGGAGAAAAGCTGACTGCATTACAGCAGCAACGGGCACAGAAAACAGGTGCGTTGAAAACAGAACAACGGCAGCGGATAGATTTGCTGGAGGATAAAAAGGAAGCAGATAAAACCATTGCCCAGCTGAAAGACCAGGAACAGGAACTACAGCAGCGCATCAATAAAAATAAAGCTGAAGCCCGGCAGGTAGACAGGGCTATCCAGGATGCCATCCGGCGGGAAATAGCTGCTGCGCAGAAAAAAGCGGCGGCCCAGGCGCTGGCCCGTAAAAAGGCGGCTGATGCCCGGCGGCGCGAACAGGCTGCCGCCCGCAGAAGAGCCGCTATTGCTGCGGCAAAGAAAGCGGGTAAGAAAGCACCGGTAAAAGTAGAGAAAGAAGAAGAGGAAGAAGACGATGCGCCGGTAGCTAAAACTTCCAGTGAAGATGCGCTGGTAGCCACTCCGGAAGCACTCAACTTGTCGCGCGATTTCGAGGCAAACCGTGGCCGCCTGCCCTGGCCCGTAGATGCTGGCCGTGTTACAGGTCATTTCGGCGCCGGCAGGGTTGGTAAAATTGATGTGGATCACAATGGCACCATCATCGCAACGGCTAGGGGCGCCGCAGTGAAAGCCATTTTTGACGGGGAAGTAATTATGGTATTTATGGTACCAGGCGCAGGGTATATGGTAACCCTGCGCCATGGAAAATATTTTACCAACTATGTGAGATTACTGGATATCCGTGTCAGCAAAGGAGCATCTGTAAAACGTGGTCAAACATTGGGTGTGGCCGCACCGGGTGCAGGTAGCAATACCGGGGAAATAGAATTACAGATATATCGCAACATGGTGAAACAGAATCCGGAAAAATGGATACGTGCCCGTTAAAGCAGCTGCACCTGTTTTTGCAGTACTTCTTCGTATAAAGCTTCGTATTGTGGAATGATATTATCGATATGGAAGCGTTGCGCCTGTTCCCATGCTCCCTGTCTTACCTGCTCCAGTAATTTTTCATCTTTCAGCAGTTTGATCGCATGGGCAGCCATTCCGTCCACATCGCCTACATGGCTCATGTAACCGGTTTGCCCGGGAATATTGATTTCCGGTAAACCGCCCGCGTTGGAGGAGATCACAGGCACCCGGGCAGCCATTGCTTCCAGTGCCGCCAATCCAAAACTTTCATATTCTGACGGCAGCAGGAACAGGTCACTGATCGACATTACATCTTCCAGTTGCTCCTGTTTACCTACAAATCTTACATCATCACAAATCCCCAATTCCCGGCAAAGACATTCGATAGACGGCCTGTCGGGGCCATCGCCTACCAGCAAAAGTTTGGCCGGCAGTTCTTTACGTACCTGGGCGAAGATCTTTACCACATCAGGTACTCTCTTTACCTTACGGAAGTTGGATACGTGCAGCAGGATCTTTTCGCCGTTGGGAGCTATGGCCTGCCTGAAATGAGGCAGTTCCCGGCGGCTGAAGCGCTGGGTATCCACAAAGTTGTAGATTACCGTGATATCCTTTTCTATCGGGAACGATTTATAGGTTTCTTCCCGCAGGTTCTCAGAAACCGCCGTAATAGCGTCCGACTCGTTGATGGAGAAGGTAACCACCGGTTCGTAGGTTTTATCCTTACCCACCAGGGTGATATCTGTACCGTGAAGCGTAGTGATAAAAGGCACGGTTCTGCCATGTTTCTTCACGATCTGTTTGGCCATATAGGCAGTAGAAGCGTGAGGAATGGCATAGTGAACGTGCAACAGGTCCAGTTTCTGATTAATGATAACGTCCACCATCGTACTGCTGAGGGCAGATTCATAAGGAGGGAAATCAAAAAGTGGATATGTAGGAACCTGAACCTCGTGATAATATATATTAGCGTGAAATGCATTAAGCCTTACCGGCTGTTGATATGTAATAAAGTGGACCATATGGCCTTTGTCTGCCAGGGCTTTCCCCAGCTCTGTGGCCAGCACCCCACTACCACCGTAAGTAGGGTAACATACTATTCCTATGCGCATGAGTTAATTTTTTGCATTCTGCAAAGGTACTAAAAAGCAGAACGATATCACATAATGCATAGGGGAGTGGGATGAGCGGTAGCCGGAGGGGAGTTAAACAAAAGAGTTGACAACTAGATACCTTTATGCTTTGCTCCTTCAGCTTTTTTAGTAGTTTTAACCATAAATTAACCTGCTGCAATGAGAAAATCTATAATGCCAATTTTGTTAGCCTGTACCCTGCCGGCCCTGGCAGTGGCGCAGGAGAAGGATTCAGTGACGTTGAGGAAATTAGCGGATGAAGTATTAACCCACAGCACTGCCTACGAAAACCTGCGGATCCTCACGAAGCAGATAGGCGGCCGTTTGGCCGGGTCTCCACAAATGGTGAAAGCCGAAGACTGGGGCGTAAAGGCGCTAAAAGCGGCCGGTGCAGACACCGTGTATCTCCAGGAGTGTATGGTGCCGCATTGGATCCGGGGCGCAAAGGAAGAAGCCCGTATCATCTCCAAACGCCGGGATTTCATACCACCGCTGGAAGTACTGGCCCTGGGTAACTCAGTGGGCAGCGGACCGGATGGCGTAACCGCGCCGGTACTGGAAGTGGCTTCTTTCGACGACCTGGAAGCAAAGAAAGACCAGGTAAAGGGGAAGATCGTTTTCTATAACTATCATTTCAACCCTACCTTCATAAAAACATTTCATTCTTATGGCGATGCCGTAAAGTATCGTGGCCAGGGCGCCAGCCGGGCCGCTAAATACGGTGCGGTGGCAGTGATTGTAAGATCTATGACGCATGGCGCCAATAATTTCCCGCATACCGGGGCGATGCAGTACGACAGCGCCTATCCTAAAATTCCGGCGGTGGCTATCGGGTTGGAAGATGCAGACCGTTTGAGCCAGCGCCTGAAAGATGATAACAGTGCCAGCGTGTTTCTGCGTACCAATTGCGAAATGAAGAAGGATACCATCGGGCATAATGTGATCGGGGAACTGAAAGGCAGCAAATACCCGGATCAGTACATCACGGTTGGCGGCCACCTCGATTCATGGGATGTAGCAGAAGGTGCGCACGATGACGGTACCGGTTGTGTACAATCCATCGAAGTGCTGCGCGCCTTTAAAGCACTGGGCATGAAACCGGAACATACGCTGCGCGTAGTACTGTTTGCCAATGAAGAAAATGGTACCCGTGGAGGTAAGAAATATGCGGAACTAGCCAAAGCCCGCCAGGAGAAACACGTTTTCGCCCTGGAAAGCGATGCCGGCGGCTTTACGCCACGCGGCTTCACTACCACTATGGACGCGCCCCTAAAGGCAAAAATGAATAGCTGGAAGCCACTTTTTGAGCCGTATGGTATTTATGATTTTGAAGAACCGGGAGGCGGGGTGGATGTAGGCCAGCTGCATGAAGCAATTGGTACGCCAATGGCTGAACTTTCTCCTGATTCGCAGCGTTATTTTGATATCCATCATGCGGCGAACGATGTGTTTGAAGCGGTGAATAAAAGAGAACTGGAATTGGGTGCGTTTGGTATGGCGGGTTTCATTTATCTTGTAGATCAGAATTTCTGATCATCCATCACTAAAAACTAACTATGGGTCGGTTTGTCTTTATCATTGTATCTGTTATTATACTGGTACTGGGAGGTATTTTCTTCTATAAATACTATTTTGTTTTCGGACAGGGCGTTAAAGCCGGGGAGCTGAATTATTTTGTGCAGAAGGGATACATCTTTAAAACCTATGAAGGCAAAGTGATCCAGTCGGGCTACCGGGGCAAGGTAGCCGGTACTATCCAGTCGAACGAATTTGAGTTTTCCGTGAGCAGCGAACGGATTGCGCAGCAGCTGATGACGGCCAGCGGGAAAATGGTGGAACTGCACTACAAAGAGTACCTGGGAGCCATTCCATGGAGGGGATACAGCGCATTTATTGTAGACAGTATTATTTCTATCAAGGAGCCGGTGAAGTCGGAACTGCCTTAAAAATATAAAGGGGAATTACGGTTTCGTAATTCCCCTTTTTTTATTCGTTGCCCGCATACAGCAGGAAAATAGCCGGTCGTTTATGAAGATCAGGTAATTGTTTCTTCCACTCCTTTACCGTTTTGGTTTTAATATACTCCGTTGGCGCGGTGATATCTGCCGCGATACAAATCTGCGTATAGTCCTTACAGTTATCCAGTATATCTTTCAGCAACTGGTTGTTGCGGTAAGGTGTTTCAATAAACAATTGTGTTTGTTTTTTCTTTTCCGATTCCTGTTCCAGTTCCCGGATCATCTTTGTTCTTTCGGGTGGTTTGATGGGAAGGTATCCTACAAACTGGAAGTTTTGTCCGTTCATACCGGAGGCCATGAGGGCCAACAGCATGGAGTTGGGGCCAATCATCGGGATTACCCTGGCATCGATGCTTTGTGCCAGTTTTACGATGAGGTGGCCGGGATCAGCGATAGCAGGGCATCCGGCTTCGCTGAGGATGCCAATATCTTTTCCTTCGAGCAGTAATTTTTTTGCCAGTACCAGGTCGGGCGCCTGGTTTTCATTCATCAGCAGGAGTTGCAGGTTATCTATCACGATGTTTCTGTCCAGCGACTTCAGATACCTGCGGGCTGTTCTTTCATTCTCTACATAAAAAACAGATAATTGCTGCACGATAGCGGTTACATAAGCGGGAATGCTGAATAGGGCGTCGGCGCTCAAAACAGTAGGAACCAGGTACACTTTGCCGGTGGTATTCATTATTTCAGTCTTTTTGTTTGTAAGTCAATAGTAGCTGCAATTACAGCATAGGAGGGCGCCAGCATCCAGCCCAATACGGGGATGAGCATAAACAGGTAAAATACCATTCCATTACCGATGGCCATGCCACGGTGCTGGCGGATAAAGTTGATGCTTTGCGACATATTCAAACGATGCCGTTCACAGCTGTAATCCATCATGGAGAAGCCATAAAAATAGGATTCGATAAAGAAGCCCAGCATCGGGGTGAGCCAGCCGATCACGGGTATAAAGGAGATCAGCAGCAGGATGAGTATAGCGGCTGTTTGATAAACAATATTGCGGCACGACATTTTGATCCCGCGCAGGATATCCTGGCCCAGCTGCGACCAGCTGAAAGGGAAGTCTTTATGATCCAGTATGGCTTCTGTCTTCTCAGATAAATAAGAAAACACGGGAGAAGCTACTATCAGGAACAGGTATTTAAAGTAGGAGAAGTACCAGAATACGAATACAATGCGGACAGAAAACGCGACAAGTATAAAAAGAAAACTTACCCAGCTGCTTTCCAGGTCCTGTACCCATTCTGTGATATGCAGCAGGCGGGTGAGATATTCTACAAAGTCGCCCGAGTAGCCCCACACAAAGTAAAAGCCTGCAAAAAATAACAGGCAATAGATCACGCCCGGAATCAGGATCCATTTCCACAATTTATGCTGTAATATGAATTGATGGGCTTTCCCGTAAGACTGGATCGCCGACAGTACTTCTCTGAATGAAAACAACGCCTGATATTTTATTGTAACTGAATTGGTTTTTCCTGGTTTTTATGAAAGAGTAACGAAACTAACGCAAAATTAACAATGATTATCATGATTTTAAATGATTATCCTGATTTGGGAGATTATAGCATGTCAATTTTGTTGCTATGATCTCCCAAATCAGGATAATTATTTTATCAGGAAAGCCATTGTCCTAGAAACGTGGACAGAGCGTTTTGTATTTATTATTTTCGTTCCGGGTGTGGATATAGATCAGTGAAATTTCGAGGCCACCGCGGTAATTGGAGGCTGGTTTCAGGCTGGATACGTTGGTGTCGTAGGTAAGGCCTATCTGGAAGCCTTTTATTTCGAGGCCCACATAGGGGATAACGGCATCTTTCAGGCGATACCAGCTACCCAGGTAAAAAGTGGTGGGATTATCGTCCATGTCGTTAAGCATGAAGCCATAGGCGCCACCAAAGGTGAATTCAGACGCAGTACTTTGTTTCATGTACAGGATACTGGCATGAAACCTGTCTTGCCCGTTTACCGGAACAGAACCGCCCCCGTGTAAGGTCCAGCGGTAGCTGAGCCTGTTCTGGGTAAGGTTCATGAATGATTCGGTAGGTTGGGTAATATGATAATAGGAAGCGCCCATGTAAATATTGGATGCTTCGCCGATTAAGCCATTGTAGAGGATCCCGATGTTGGGATCGAAGTAGGAAATTTTTGGATTTACCAGCGTTTCATTGCTGGGAATCATAGGGTTATACCCGTTGTTGTCGATCTGGTTTTCAAACTGCAGTTTGGTATTGTCTATTCTTTTCTGCACCAGTGTACCCTGTAAGCCGATGGCCAGGGTATGATTGCCTTCCGGATCCAGGCCTTTGTGATAGGCTGTGCTGAAGGAAAGGTAGCTGGAGGTGAGCGCACCACCGCCGCTTCTGTCGTACATCGCCATCAGGCCCACGCCCCAGATATCGGTATAAGAAATAACGTTTTTCAAAATGCCGAAATCAATGGCGGCAGTACCTGTTACAAAGGGAGTGGAAATGCTCCTCCATTGTGACCGGTAGTTACCGGATAATCGATAATCTCCTGAAAATAAACCTGTAAACGCTGGGTTAAGGGTTAGCGGCGACGCAAAAAACTGCGAAAAGTGCGGGTCCTGCCCCCGCAAAGGATTAAAATAAAGTAATATGGCCAGGAATAGTAAAGCTCTTTTCATATCATTAAGCTTAAAGCATAGGGTATTATGCAATACGGGTGAAGGTACACTAATTAAATCATATATCAAATTAAATTCATGTATAAGCGATCCGGTCCTGCAAAAAACAAATAGCAGCTTTGTACTTTTAAAGATACAAAACTGCTATTCGTAAAACGATTATTCGAGGTTATTGTTGTAATTTATTTCCGAAAGCCAGATCGCCGGCATCTCCCAGCCCCGGTACTATATAGCCTTTAGCGGTTAATTCGTCATCAATATCACCAGCCCAGATGGTTAAACTTGCTTTGGTATTGCGTAATACATATTCGATTCCTACGGTACAGGCAATAGCGACCACCAGGTGGATATGACTGGGTTTACCTATTTCCTCAAGGTGTTCTATCGTTTTTACCAATGAAGAGCCGGTGGCCAGCATCGGGTCGGAAAGGATGAGTACCTGTCCATCGATAGAAGGAGTACTCACATATTCCAGGCTGATATCAAAAGTGCCGTCGTGATTATGCTTGCGGTAAGCAGAAACAAACGCATGGTCCGCCTTATCGAAATAGTGCAGCAATCCCTGGTGTAATGCCAGCCCTGCGCGTAAGATAGTAGCCAATACCGGTTGTGATTTCAGCACCCGGCAGGTAGCAATTCCCATGGGGGTAGTTACTTCCTTTTCTTCGTAGCTCAGTGTTTTACTGATCTCATATGCAGCTACTTCTCCCAGCCGTTCCATATTACGCCGGAAGCGCATACGGTCCTGCTGAACATCTATATTCCTGATCTCGCTTAACCATTCTCCCACCAATGAATTGGTTTCACTTAAATTGATAATCATGAGCTATCCCTTTGAGGCCGCAAATTACCGAAAAATAGTGGAACTACTGTTTGTCCAGCAGCATCGCTTTTTTTACCAGCTGGATGAATTCAGCGCGATAGCCTTCGGTATCTGTTCCTTTGGAATTGCCTGCCCAGGATAATACCTGGTTGTAGGTGGCGGTGCCTTTGAACGCGGAGTTGCGCAATAACTGCCCGAAAGCGGCTACGGAAGCGGCCATCCGGAAATCTTCCGGCGCGTCAGTAATCTCCTGGTTGCTGTAGGGCAACACCTTCTCCATCAATATGCTCTTTTTGGCATCAGGTTGTTTGTAGCGCAGCTTTACAGTAAGCACTTCGGATTTATTACCAATCACTTTGCCTTCCTGGTATTTGAGCGGATCTACCCAGTTAACGGCCGTTCCCTTTGTGCCGGTGGGGATAATCTCATAGAGGGCAGTTACGGTATGACCGACGCCCATATCTCCGGCGTCTTTTTTGTCGTTGTTGAAATCTTCATTGGCCAGCACGCGGTTTTCGTAGCCAACTAACCGGTATGACTGCACGAATTGCGGGTTAAATTCTATCTGCAGTTTTACATCTTTTGCAACGGTAAAAAGCGTGCCACCAAATTCGGTCACAAAGGTTCTGCGGGCTTCTTCAAAGTTATCAATATAAGCATAGTTACCATTGCCTTTATCTGCCAGCAGTTCCAGTTTATTATCTTTATAGTTACCCATACCAAAACCCAGCACAGAAAGAGAGATACCATTTTCTCTTTTCTCTTCGATCATACGGGTAAGTTCACCATCGCTGGAAACCCCTACATTGAAGTCGCCGTCGGTGGCCAGTATTACGCGGGTATTGCTGTTTTTGGAATACAGTTCACCGGCAATGTCGTAGGCCAGTTGTATGCCTGCGCCGCCGGCAGTGGAGCCGCCTGCCTCCAACTGATCCAGCGCGGCCAGGATCCTTTTCTTATCGCGGCCACTGGTGGCCGGGAGCACTACTCCTGCGGCGCCGGCGTATACCACTATCGCTACCTTGTCTTCCGGGCGAAGCTGCTCCGTTAAAACCGCAAAGGCGCGCTTAACAAGCGGCAACCGGTTTTCACCCGACATGGAACCTGAAACATCTATCAGGAAAACCAGGTTGGAAGGGGGAAGCTCGCGGGTATCTACCTGTTTGCTTTTGAGGGCCACCCGTATGAGTTGATGCGCGGCGTTCCAGGGACAAATTGCCATGTCGGTATAAATAGCTACCGGGTCTTTTCCTTCCGGCGCCTGGTATTGATAGTCAAAATAATTGATCATTTCTTCCACTCTCACCGCATCCGGTTCGGGCATCATGCCCTGGTTCAGAAAACGGCGAACGTTGCTGTAGGAGGCCCTGTCCACATCAATACTGAAAGTACTCAGCGGTTGGTCTGTGGCGGAGTGGAAAATGTTTTCGTTAATGGGGCTGTAGTCCTCTGTGTTGTAAACCGGAGAAGGGGCGTAGTTCATTTTGTTTCCCCTGATCCTGGTAACAGAACCGGTTACGGACTTCCGGCGCTGCGCACCATAGCCTATCACTACTACTTCCGACATGGCCGAGTTGGTAACTCCGGCAAGTTTGCCCTGCAGTGCCCCGATTACCCTGTCTTCCGTTAAGTGTTGACTATCGGACACCTGTGGCCTGGTCAATTGTACGGTTAATTTATTTTGCCCGCCATTCACGGCTACGTCCACCGATGGATAGCCAGTAGCGTTTATTTCGAGTATTAGCGCACCCGTGGCGGTTTTCAGGCTGAATTGCCCTTTTTTATCTGTGGCCGTCAATACATCTGTGCCTTTTACCCGTACCACTACATTGGCGAGGGGGCTTTTAAGCAAACTGTCTGTTACAATACCCGTGATAACCCGCACCTGTTGGGCGGAGGCAGTAAATGCCATCAGGCAGCTGAGCAATAGTAAAGAGAGATATTTTTTCATAACAAAGTAGTTTTTCTACCTGTAGGATGTGCCGGGAGATCCTGTTTCCATAAATCGTTAAAAAAATATTTTAAAACTACCTTTGCTGAAATTTTTTGTCGATGGTATATAACGTGATTGGCACCATGTCTGGTAGCTCATTAGACGGATTAGATATAGTTTTTGCAGAACTGACCGAGATACGCGGACAATGGACCTATGTTATCAAGGCTTCCGAAAGCCTGCCGTATGAGCCGGAATGGGTAGAGCAGCTGGCACAGGCCACTTCCCTGCCGGCAAAGGATTACCTGCTGTTACATACTGCATACGGCCATTATACCGGCCGGCGTATCCTGGATTTCATTGAAAAGAACCAGCTGGATCATAAAATTCATTTTATCGCATCACATGGTCATACTACATTTCATATGCCTGCGCAGCAAATGACTGCCCAGCTGGGAGATGGTGCGGCCATTGCAGCAGTAACAGGGTTACCTGTTATCAACGACCTCCGTGCGGTAGACGTAGCCCTGGGTGGCCAGGGAGCTCCCATTGTCCCCATTGGCGAAAAATACCTGTTACCGGGATATCAGTACTGGCTTAACCTGGGCGGCATTGCCAATATTTCGGCGCAGTTGCCCGAACAGTTTGTGGCGTTTGATATTTGCCCGGCCAACAGGGTACTAAATGCATTGGCGGCAGCGCTGAATAAACCCTACGATGATGGCGGCGCACTGGCTGCCGGTGGTGTGGCCGACAACAGTCTGTTGGAACAGTTGAATCAACTTGATTATTACACCAAACCGTGGCCAAAATCACTGGCGAACGATTTTGGTACCCATGCCATATTGCCGCTGATAGCGCCTTTGCGCATTTCTGTGCAGGGTAAGCTGCGCACTTATGTAGAGCATATCGCGGTACAGATCACCGGGGCGGTAAAAGCGCTGAAGGCACAAATGCCGGAAGGACCAGGCAAGATGCTGGTGACCGGTGGCGGTGCGTTTAATACTTTCCTGGTGAATACGATCCGGGAACAGCTGGAGCCATTGGGAGTTACCGTGGAAGTGCCGGATGAGCAAACCGTTAGTTTCAAAGAGGCACTGATCATGGCGCTTATCGGAACATTACGCTGGAGGCAGGAAGATAATGTGCTGAGCGGGGTTACCGGGGCTTCCCGCGACTCTATTAACGGCGCGCTGTGGACCACCCATTAACCTCATATTATTGCTATAAAAAAAAGCAGCGGTTGCTTCCGCTGCTTTTTTTTATGCGCTAGTGCGTTGCTGTAAATTGAAAACTATCTCCGTCGAAGAGTCCGAGGTCACTCAGTTTTAAATGCGGTATTACCAGTAACGCCATAAATGATAAGGTCATAAAAGGTGATGCCAGCGTAGATCCCAGGTCTTTTGCGGCTTTGTCGAGCGCACTGTATTGGGCCGCCACCGTATATCCGTCGAGGTTACTCATCAGCCCTGCTACGGGTAGGGGAAGTCCATGTGTCGCATTATTCCCCACCGCGCTGATGCCGCCCTGCGCTGCAATAACGGTATTAATAGCCGCAGCAAGGCCTTCATCGGTGGTGCCCACCGCAATAATGTTGTGACTGTCGTGTGCCACAGAAGAGGCGATGGCGCCCTCTTGCAGGCCGAAGCCCTGGATAAATGCCATGGCCGGAGGCGCTTTTTTATAGCGGTTTACTACTACGAGTTTGAGGACATCCTGTTGGGTATTACTTGCTATTGCGCCGTTGGTAACCGGCAATACCGCTGTAAGGGCATTGGTGATCAGCTGCCCATCCATAGCGCCGATTACTTTCACCGTTACTTCTTTTGCATTGCTATCGTTAACGGGCATACGAAAATCGGCAGCGGTTACCGGGTCTGCTATAAAATTATTTACGGGAGATGAAGGGATGGAAGGTATCAGCGTTTGTCCGTTTTCCGCGACTTTCACGCCATTGATATAAGTGGCGAGAATGTTAAAGTTTTGGAGGTCATCTGTTACAATAAAATCTGCAGGGTCGTTCACGCGGAGCAAACCATTGTCTAATTTGTAATGCAGTACCGGGTTAATACAGGCGGCTCTTAATACTTTGAAAAGATCAACGCCATAAGCTAATGCACGCTTTACCAGCAGATTAATATGGCCTTCTACAAGGTTGTCGGGGTGCTTATCATCGCTGCAAAACATAATATGTGAGGCGTGGTCGTGCAGCAGCGGGTACAATGCTTCAAAGTTTTTGGCAGCGCTTCCTTCGCGGATGAGGATATGCATGCCGTATTGCAGTTTGTCTTTCGCTTCTTCAATGGTAAAGCATTCGTGATCGGTGCTGATACCAGCGGCAATATATGCTGCCGCGGTTTCGCCCCGGAGGCCGGGAGCGTGGCCATCCACGGGTTTACCGGCTTTTTTGGCGGCGGCTATTTTAGCGAGTACTTCCGGGTCTTTATGCAGTACTCCGGGGAAGTTCATCATTTCCGTCAGGTACCTGATATCATCTCTCTGAAGTAAAGCTTCGATATCGGCCACGGTGACTACCGCTCCGGCGGTTTCAAAAATGGTGGCCGGTACGCAGGAAGGGGCGCCGAAGTTAAACCGGAAGGGAACTTTCTTGCCATTTTCGAGCATGTATTCCACACCTTTTACGCCCATCACATTGGCTATTTCATGGGGGTCGCTTACGGTGGCCACAGTGCCGTGCACAACGGCCAGCCTGGCGAATTCGGAAGGGATCAGCATAGAGCTTTCCACGTGTACATGCGCATCGGTAAATCCGGGGAGCAGGTAAGTGGTGTATTGGTTATTGTTGCGTTCAATGCTGCTGATATAACCATCCGTAATATGTATAGTAGCCGGATATATTTCCTGTTGCAGTATATCTACCAGGTTGCCTGAGATCTGGAATGTATTCATGTTGCAAAGCTAAGGAATAGGTCGTATTTTCAATGCTGGCGTATTTTTTGGAAAGAGATGCCGGATGTGTTTTAGGATATTTTTATTTATCAGGGAAAAACAAATTTTTATGATGACAGGAACCAGGTTTTATACATTGTTAGCAGCTTTACTGATCGCTGGTTATTGCACCAGCGCGCAATCTGCAGATGAATTGATCGCAAAGAATATTGTGGCGATGGGAGGTGAGGCGAAGTTAAAAGGAATTAAGTCGCAGTATGTAGAAGGAAATATGGAAGTACAGGGGCAATCCGTTCCTATAAAGCGGTGGGTGAAGCAGGATGAAGCCATGCGGCTGGAGTTTACGGTGAATGGCACCAGCAATGTGCAGGTAGTAACCCGTAATGCGGGCTGGAGCCTGATGCCGGTGATGCAGCAAACAACGCCGCAGGAGATGAATCCAGAAATGCTGAAGCTGATGAAAACCCAGCTGGATGTGAGAGGAGAGCTGTATGATTACAAGAACAAAGGTAAAAAGATAGAGTTATTGGGGAAGGATTCGGTGAACGGGTCGCCGGCATATAAGCTGAAGATCACGGCAGCGGATGGAACATCGGGTATTGCCTACCTGGATGCGAAAACTTATCTGCTGGTAAAGGCTACCAATCATATGAATGTACAGGGACAGGATATGGAGCTGGTAACGTTGTTGTCTGATTACAAGAAAACGCCGGAGGGGCTTACTTATCCGGGTGTTACAGAGCAGGATCCTGGCGGGGTTAAAATCAATATCCTGAAAATTGAAACGAATCAGCCGGTAGCAGATAGTTTGTTTACCAAACCAAATCCTTAAGAGGTTGTTTCGCTATTGCGCCCGCGGGCGCAATAGCGGGCTACAGTATTATTTATACAACACCGCCATGGCTTTGGCTTCTTCAGCCATTTTCTTAGCCAGGTGTGCGGGTTTCAGCACTTTTACCTGGGCGCCATAGCTGAGCAGCGTCATGGTAAGTTCCGGGTTAATAACAACGTTAAGGGATATACGGCATTCATCACTGTTGTCTTCCACTATTTCCTGGGAAGTATGGATGGGCTGCGACTTGATATATTTTCCCTGCCGTGGTGTAAAGCTCAGCAGTACATGTTCGGGATCTCCGTCGTGTACGGTGATGCCTACTGCATGCTGGAAGTAGCTGGCTTCATCAAAATTCTTTTCATCAAAATGCTTATTGGTGGGCCAGAGTTTCACCACCCTGTCGAGCGCAAAGGTAACCACTGCGCCACCGCGGGTTTGCTGGCTTTTCCCGATGAGGTAAAAGCGGTGCTGGTATTCGCGGAGGTGATAGGGTTCCACCCAGTGCTCCTTGGGTTCATCGCGGTCGAAGCTCTGATAAGCGATGCGGATTATTTCCAGGTTTTTGATGGCGTCTACTATTTCGGGGATATGTTCTGCGCCTTTGTAGTGGGATGCCCGGGTAAATTTGATGAGTCCTTTATGCTGGAGGGCTTCCCGGTTCATTTTGAGGCTGGCGGCAATTTTCAGGATGGCATCTTCAAACTGCTGTACCACCGGGAGGCTCCGGAATTGTTCCAGTATACCAATGGCAATTTCCAGCCCCTGGAGATCTGCTTCTTCAATAGGGGAATTACTGATGGAAAAGCTATCGTCTGAGTAGCGGTAGGTGCCGCTGCTGCGTTCGTAAACGATAGGCGCCATATAGTTCAGTTCAGGGTCCTGGCGCATATCCTGGATGTCTTTCTGGATAGTGCGGGTAGAAATTGCAGTGCCCATCTTGTCCGATACATATTCAATCAGGTTATCCAGGGTAGGTTTGGGCTTCTGCTTGTTGCGCAACCGCTCGTCGATCCAGCGGTAGCGCGACACCGCGTCTTTGTTCTTTGGCAAAAGATAAAATTTAGATAATAAAAATAAACAATTCCCGCTTTTGCGACGAGGATTAAAAAAAATATCATTAAAAGATCACTACGCAAATCCCTTGCGTGCGGCGCCGATAAATTTGTAGTGTTATTAAAACCTGATGGTTATGAATAAGGTAAATACAACTACAGCAATTACGCAGGTACAGGCCATTTCAATTGGGCAGATCATTATGGATGATTCCAATTACCTGACGCTCTGGGGCCAGGCGCTACTGGATGAGGTGTGGTATCCCTGCGATTTTGTAACTACTTACGAAGTAATGAACACCATGCTGCGTTTCAGCCAGGACAAGCACGATGCGGTGCAGATGACGATTGTAAAGAAACTGGAAGACATGCGCCGCACACCGGACATCATTGACCTGGAAGCAGAGCTGGGTGGAGCCGTGGTATTCGACCACCTCGTATTTCACATGAGGAGGCCCTGTTTGCAGCAGGATGATAACTGGGAGGCCTATGCCGATGAAGAGTGCTATTATATAGAACGTGTGATCCAGATGCCGGTACCCACCCTGCCTACCTTACCGCCTGCAGCCCGGTGCGATTCAAACGATGCCAATGAGAAAATGGAGTATTGTATCCAGATGCTTCATGACGCATATAACCTGTATCTCGGTTTTATCGAATTAGAATTGGGGGAAAACGCTGCCCGGGTAATGGCCGCACTGGAAGATGATAATAAGTTCAGTATGGCATATTATGCCTGGCAGCTGTATACCTCAAATACTTAAATAATTATTAGCCATATTTTTTATCTGTTGAAAACCCTGATAATCCGTTTACGTTAACCCTGAAAGACGCACATTGATGAAAAAGCATCCCTTTATGTTAGCCCCGGTGTCCATGTATGTTAATTCCCGGACATCTGTTTATGTTAACCCCGGTATCCATTTACGTTAACCGCCATGCCTTGCATCCATTTATGTTAACCCCTGATATCCATTGGTGTTAGCCCTGGTATCCCGTTTGGATTAACCCCTGATTTCCATTGTTTGTTAGCCCCCAAATCCTTTGCCCCGGAAAAAAAAACCGCAAAATTCTGAAAAAAATCCCTTAAAGTCTATAAATTTTGTAGGAAAATGCTATTTTTGGTCAATTAAAATCGTAAGCTATGAGTTTAAGACTGGGAGACGCTGCTCCTAATTTCAAAGCCAATACCACTTTAGGGGAAATAGATTTTTACGATTACCTGGGTGAAGGTTGGGGTATCTTGTTTTCCCACCCTGCAGATTTTACACCAGTATGTACAACCGAACTGGGTAAAACAGCTTTGTTAAAGGACGAGTTTGCAAAACGTAATACTAAAGTACTGGCTGTCAGCGTAGATCCATTGGATAAACACCTGAGCTGGATAAATGATATTAATGAAACACAACAGTGTGACGTAACTTTTCCTATTATTGCAGATGAAAACAAAACAGTGGCAAACCTGTATGATATGATTCATCCAAATGCCTCTGAAACATTTACGGTAAGATCCTTGTTTATCATAGGACCCGACAAGAAGATAAAACTTATCATCACCTATCCGGCCTCTACCGGCAGAAACTTCATCGAAGTGCTCCGCGTATTGGACTCCCTGCAGCTGACCGCTAAATACAGCGTGGCTACACCGGCCGACTGGAAAGATGGTGAAGACGTAATCGTTACGGCAGCGGTGCCAACAGCAGACATTCCTGCACGTTTTCCGAAAGGCCATAAAATTATCAAGCCTTACCTGAGAACAACACCACAGCCCAACAAATAATACTTAAAGAGCCGGAAGGCTGCTTCTATAAAGATTTTTTAATGGTTGGTTTTTGATTTTTACGAAACGGGGATTTCTCCCCGTTTTTTTTATGCCCTGTACCCGCCGGTGCTTTCAGTTCCGGAACACCCCTGCACTTCTCCCATCAAAGTTTATATGGAGGTAACAGTTTATTAATGCACAGTTAACATCCCACGTAGTATAAAAACAACCGCCGGACGCTAGTTTTGCTGAAAAATACATTCAATCCATTTTTATGGAATATCGTTTACTATCAGATAAGCAGCTACTGGAAGAATGTACCAACGACAATCTCAAAGCATTTAATACTTTATTTGATCGTTATTTCGGACGACTGTATAATTACGCGCTTGGTTATGTGAAGGATGAATACTTTGCAGAAGAAGCAATAATGGACCTGATGATGTGGGTATGGGACAAGAGACATACGTTACAAATAGCGGGCGAATTTAAGCCATACATATTCAGAGCCGCCAAAAACGCTACGATTAAAGCCATCCGTAAGAAAGCGGTTTCAATAGCGCCGATAGCGTTTATTGAAAATAATCTTTCCTTTGTGGCTACCCCTGCCGATCACGAACTGGACTCCAGGGAACTGGAAGAGAAGTATCATTTCCATCTCGACTCACTGAGCCCCCAGCGCAAAATTGTATTTCAAATGAGCCGGGAAGGAGATTTAACCCACGCTGAAATAGCCAATGACCTCAAGATCTCTGTTAATACCGTGAAGAACCATATTAAGTTTTCCCTGAATCATTTCAGAAAGCAGCTTAGTAACCATAATGCCAGGTTAGGTTAGCCCTCGGGATAATGCGGCCAATATTTCACGGTTACTTCTCCCATGCCTGAACCTGCGTATACCATGGAGCATCTATGCACTCTCCATGCACTCCTGATGCACTTCCAATGCACTCCTGATGCACTTCCAATACACTGTTCCGTCCTGAAATAGCTATACAGCCAGGTAAATAATCCTGGATTTGGGTTACAGATTATGTCTCCGTCCATGATATTTTTTATCTATATAATAATATCCCCGATAAATTATGTTTCTGTTTTTTCTTCCACATCGAATAGCCCCTTGTCATTTTTTTTGTCCCTATATGATTAACAGGGACCTTTTGTACGCTGTTAAACCAGAATGTCGAGACAAATAAACCGGGAATTAATTGAGAAATTTTTAGCGGGTGAATGTTCCGCTGAAGAGGAGCGGCTGGTAAACCTGTTGCTGAAAGATCCCGCATCAGAAAAACTGCTGGACGAGATCCTGTCGGCAAATGCCGCTAAAGATTGGGCGGTATTTGAAAATAACAAATCTGTTCATCCCCGGCAAGAGGATTTAAAAAAATCAATGCAGGAAAGAATAGGATATGTGAATACCAGGCGAACAGGCTTACTATCTCTAAGGAATGCTGCCATCTGGATTGGACTGATCCTGACTTGTATGGGAATTTATACCATCAGTCATTTAAGTAATAAAGGAGGGCGTCAGATGGCTTTCGTGGAAAGCTATAACCCGAATGGACAGCGGTCAAAAATAATTCTTGCTGATAGCAGCGTGGTATACCTCGGTGCGGGCAGTCGCCTGAAGTATCCGGAGAATTTTTCCGGGGATACCAGGGATATCTATTTGTATGGAGAAGCTTTTTTTGAAGTAACGAAAGAGAAACATAAACCATTCACCGTTCATACCGGCGATGTGCAAACCAAAGTATTGGGCACCTCTTTTAAAATAGAAGCATTTAAAAACAAACCACTACTGGTGGAAGTGGCCACTGGTAAAGTAAAGGTAGACCAGATACACCATGACTTTTCAAGATCACTGGCAGTTTTAACACCCGGACAAAAAGTGTTGTTTGATCACGGTGAGATAAAAAGAGAAACAGTTGATCCGGAAGAAGTACAGGATCTGAAGGAAGCCAGGTTAACATTTAACAACACTTCACTCAATGATATTTCAGAAGTATTACAGCGGTGGTACAATGTGAAGATCACATTTAAGCAACACACAAAATCAGCGGAAAGAATGACGCTGACACTGGATGCCAAAGTACCAATAGATAAAATATTGAACGTGCTGGCCGTAGCAGGCCATTTCAGCTATGAAATGAAAAACGGGGAAGTCGTTATTCGCTAAACTTTAAAATATACAAACGATATGTATTAAAAAAAACTGTCCATAATTGGATACGGACATCGTATGCGCTGTTGTGAAAACAGTATGCCTGCCCAGGGCAACACAAGAATAAAGCGAAAGGAATTAACAACGATTCCGGCTGACGCCGGGCCAACTACTAATACAAAAATTAATGCAAAAAGGATTACATCCCACAATTAAGTTTATGATGAGATGTTCATGTATACTTTTAATCGCACAGCTCACATTTATTGGCGTGCTGCTGGCTGGAAATGCCCGTGCCCAGCAACTGGACAAAGTAATTGCTGTTAAGCTGGATCGTGCCAGCGTGAAAGAAAGCCTGTTGGCTATCCAGGCAAAGAGCGGGATCCGGTTTGTACTGCCGGAAAAACTGATGGCAGGTCTCAAGCAAAAAATCAGTATTGATTCGGATCATTCCACCGTAAAATACCTGATCGAAAAAGTATTGGAATCTACCAGCCTCGATTATAAATTGGTAGAAGGCTATGTTGTGATTGATACCAAACCTGTTCCGCAGGAGCCGGGTAAATTATCAGGAAGAGTGGTGGATGAAAAAGGAGCACCATTGCCTGGTGCAACCATCAGGGCGTTGGAAACCGGCCAGGTTGTTCAAAGCAATGCTAACGGCGATTATACGTTCAATCTTAAACCCGGCAACTATACACTGGAAGTATCTTATGTTTCGTTCAGGTCTCAGAAATCGAACAGCATTGTTATAAAAGAAGGAAAAACCACCTCGCTTGATTTTTCCATGCAGCTGGCTGATAACAAGCTCACAGAAGTGGTGGTTAGTTATGGTAAACAGAAAAGCCGCGAGATCACAGGTTCCATTGCAACAGTAGAAGCAGCCTCCCTGCAGGATATGCCGGTAACACAGTTTGCCCAGCAGTTGCAGGGAAAAGTAGCAGGCGTGCAGGTGTCACAAACCAGCGGCCAGCCCGGACGTGGTATGGGCTTTATTATCCGCGGTGCAGCCTCCTTTTACTCAAGCAACCAGCCGCTTTTTGTAATTGATGGCAACCCCATCACAGGAAGTATCAACAACATCAACCCTGCAGAAATAGAAAGCTATAGTTTTCTTAAAGACGCCTCCGCTACCGCATTGTATGGATCAAGAGCCGCAAACGGTGTGGTACTCATTACTACCAAACATGCAAAACCAGGCGATGCGAAAATTGAATTTTCAAGCTACTATGGGTTACAGAAAATTCCAACAGGTAAGTTGCCGAAGATGATGACGGCAAGAGAGTTTGCAACATTCATGAAGGAACGTGCAGAAGATGGATTGAAGTATGAACCTGGCTATTCAGTATCTGCCGATTATCATGCGGCTTACGACAACCCTGAGCAGTATGGAGAAGGAACGAACTGGTTTAAATTGTTAACCAGAACAGCCCCCATTCAAAGTTATGACCTCACGGTACGGTCGGCCCGTGAACACTCTTCCTCCACCGTAATAGCCGGCTACCAGGAGCAACAGGGCGTGTTGATCAATACCGGCACCAGGTTATATTCCATGCGTTTTAACCAGGATTTTACTACTGAAAACAATAAACTAAAATTAGGTTTTAACCTGGCGCCCAGCTACAGGTTGGATCATAATAACCGGCTGAATAGTGATGGCGTGGGAGGATACTTTGAAAGGTTCTTCGAGGCCAGCCCGCTGGCAAGTCCTTACAATGCAGATGGTACCTACACACGCAACGTTTCTTCTCCCGGTATGGTGGCCTATATCAACCCACTGGCTACCTATGAATTAACCAACGACGATTACAAAACAACGCGGATACTGGGCAACGTTTACCTGAACTATGAATTCTTGCCGGGACTAAGTGTCAAGGCTAATCTGGCGGCAGATAAAGGAGCTGAAACCCGTAAGTATTTCCAGTCAGGGTTGGTGACAGGTACACAAGGGCAAACCACCGGAACCAGCTCGGCGGTTGATAACGGTTCATGGACCGCAGAAGGAAACCTCGTATATAATAAAACCTTCTTTAAAGATCATAATATAGAAGCATTGGTAGGCTATTCTGCGCAGGAATTCAGCAGCTATAGCAATACCCTTACAGGTTTGGGGTTTACCAGCGATGATATCGAATACCTCAGCGCTGCCACAAGTGTTACCGGTAGCAGTAGTACGGGATCTTATTCATTGCTGTCAACAATAGGCCGGCTGAATTATAATTATAAAGGGAAATATCTTTTGTCGGCAGCACTCCGGCGCGATGGATCTTCAAAATTCGGAATGAATACACAGTGGGGCAGCTTCCCGTCAGTAGCTGCGGGTTGGGTTGTTAGCGATGAATCATTTATGAAGAATATCAAAGGCGTTAACTTCCTCAAGCTCCGCGCGAGTTACGGGATCACCGGTAATAACTTCTTTGCCGGTAACTATGATCCGCAGGCCACTATTGGTACTTATTACTACAACTTTAATAACGTGGTTACCCAGGGGCAAACCATCAACCGGCTTCCCAATAAAGACCTGAGATGGGAGCGCAACAAACAGTTTGACATTGGCCTGGAATTGGGCGTATTAGATAACCGCCTCACCTTTACTTACGATTACTACCGCAAATTAACCGACGGCCTCATTCAGCAACGTTCCATACCTACATCGTCCGGGTTTAGCCAGATCATTTTTAATGTGGGCGAACTCAAAATGTGGGGACATGAATTCTCTGTAAGTTCTAAAAACCTCACAGGCAACCTGAAATGGAACACTAACCTGGTGCTGTCTTTCGACAGGAACCTGATCACCAACCTCGTGGATCCCGGTTATATCAGGAGAAATGTAACGGTGAGTTCTGATTATTACCGTCAGCAGGTAGGGCACCATCTGGGTGAATTTTATGGATTTGTTTTTGAAGGATTGTATAAAGATGCTGCCGACCTGGCCAACTCCCCCAAGTATTTAAGTACCACCGCCAAGCCCAATGGTAACTCGGATATCGGCACTATAAAAGTAAAGGACATCAACGGCGACGGCGTAATTGACGACGTGAACGACCGCACTTTTATTGGCGATCCCACACCTGCATTTACCGGTGGCATCGTCAACAACTTCCGGTATAAAAACTTTGACCTGAATATTGACATGACCTTTTCTGTTGGCGAAAAGATCCTGAACGCCGCTAAATGGGCGTATCAGACCAACATGGACGGTTCACGTCTTCTGTTAGCCGCAGCGGCCGACCGCTGGCGCTCAGAAGAGAATCCAGGTTCCGGTATTTATCCGCGTACCAAATCAGGTACCACGGCCATGGGACGGCAGGTAAACAGCCAGTGGATTGAAGACGGATCTTACCTGACCGCTAAAAATATAACACTCGGATACACCGTGCCTTTACGAAATGCAATGATAAAGAACCTGCGGGTGTTTGCTTCTGTGCAGCAGGCGTTTGTATTAACAGGATATTCAGGGATGAATCCGGAAATAAATGTGGGCGGAGCTGATCCTACCTCAGGTGTTGGTGTAGATGAAAATGCCTACCCTATACCAAGAACCTTTTCTCTTGGATTCACCACCACATTTAAATAATCATTTAACGCTGACAAAATATGAAAAAGCTATATGCAGTGATTGCCCTTTTGTGTGCAGCAACAACATCCTGCACCAAGGACTTTATTGAACGGGCGCCGGAAGATACGTATACCGACGGCGTATTCTATAAAACAGAACAACAGTTCAGATCGGCCGTAGTGGCTGCTTATGCGCCGCTCAGAGATGTGCTTGTGAATGATTACTTTACTTCAGAGATGCACTCGGATAATACCATTTACCAGGCTATACCTGGTAACAGGGGTACTTCCATCGTGGAACGTGAAAATATCTCCGATTTTACCAATACTTCTACCAACGCTTATGTTGCCGCCACCTGGCAGCATAGTTACACCGGAATCTCCCGTTGTAATATCATTATTGAAAGATTAAAAGGCGCGGATCTTAAAGATGAAGTAAAGGCCACCCTGGATGGACAGGCCAAATTTTTAAGGGCCCTGAATTATTTTAAACTCGTACGGTTATATGGTGGAGTTCCACTGTTTATAAAAGAAGTAACCACGGCGGAAGACGCATTTAAGGCCCGCTCAACTGAAGCAGAAGTATATGCCCAGATCATTGCTGATGCACAGGACGCTATCGCCGAGTTGGCGCCGCCTTCAAAGTTTCCGCAAACAGGAGAGGCTACAAAAGGTTCGGCTACCCTGTTGCTTGCGGAAGTGTATGCCTTACAGAAAAAATGGTCGGACGCGGAGAAGCTGTTAAACAGTATGCTGGCTATGGGTTATGACCTTAACGCCAACTATGCAGATGCATTTATGCCAGCCAATAAGAATGGTAAGGAATCTGTTTTTGAAATCCAGTTTCTCGGCGGTACACTAACAGGAGCTACGCCTAATGTGCTGCCTTTTAATTTTTTACCAAGAAGTAAGGATACCAAACTGTTAACAGGTATCTCTATTGACAATACGGGCACAGGTGGATGGAATACGCCCAGCGATGATCTGATCAATGATTTTGAATCCGGCGACAAACGCCTGGATGCATCTATCGGTATTGCAGAAGGTACTTACGATGCCAGCAGGTATTTCAATTATTCAGCTGCCAAAAGCATCATCAATTACGTGCCTGCAACGGGGAAAATTGGTGTTCCCTACATAAAAAAGTATTTGCATGCTCCGTTGGAATCACCTACCGGATCTGGTGACGACTTCCCAATTTATCGTTTTTCCGACGCATTATTGTTACTGGCAGAGGCCTTAAATGAACAGGGTAAATCGTCCGACGCACTGGCGCCACTGAACAAAGTAAGGAGAAGAGCGGGACTGGCCGACTACACGAATACAGATCCAACTCAGCTGCGTGCCGCTATTTTTCACGAACGCAGGGTGGAACTGGCATTTGAAAACCATCGCTGGACAGACCTGCTCAGAAGTGGTAAGGCAATATCTGTGATCAACACCTTTGGCATAAAAATCAGGGAACAACTTCCCTATCTTTCATCAGATGCATACGTGATCGATCAGCATCACCTGCTGTTCCCAATACCACAAAACGAGGTCGGGCTCAATCCAAAGATCATCCAGAACCCCGGGTATTTTTAATAGTTTTCAAACCAGCATATTATGATGATGAAAAGAGGCTTTTGTATACTGCTACTGTTAACTACCAGTAGCTTTAGCAATACACAACAAAAAGAGGAAGACGAGTTTTCAATTGCCATACTCCCTGATACCCAGTATTACACCGCGGAGAAGAACGGTGGGAAGAAAGAAATGTTTACTGCACAAACAGAATGGATCGTAAAAAATGCAGCAAAGGAAAACATCAAATATGTGATTCACCTGGGAGATATATCTGACGACGGTGAAAAGTTTCCGCAACAATGGGTAAATGCAGCTGCATCCATGTATGTGCTGGAAAAACCGCAACCCGGTTATCCGCAAGGGATTCCGTATGGCATGGCCGTAGGAAATCATGATCAAACGAAAAGTCAGTATCCGCTAAGCGGTAAAACAGATCAGTACAATAAGTATTTCGGCATCGGGCATTTTAAAGATAAAAAATGGTATGGTGGTCACTATGGCGATAACAACGACAGTCACTATGATCTTTTTGAAGCCGGCGGCATTCCATTTATCAGCATCTTTATAGAGTACGATTCTTATGGGGAAGATATTGAAGGAATGAACAGGTGGGCCAGCCAGGTACTCGAAAAATACAGCGACAGGAAGGCGATATTGGTGAGTCATTCTATCCTTCATTTTAATAAGACGCCAGGTACCAACAGGAAGGGATTCCCGAAGTTTTCAAAACAAGCCCAACGTATGTTCGACCGGTTAAAAAGTTATCCCAACGTGATGTTAACCTTATCAGGACATGTGGGGGATAACGGCGAAGGGTATCGCCAGGATGGTTACGCAGGGAATGTTATCCGGTCGTTTTTATCGGACTACCAAAGCCGGCCAGGTGGTGGTCATGGATTAATGCGTTTGATGAAGTTTTCGAAATCAAAAGACCTGATCAGTGTCCGCACATTTTCGCCTTATACCGGCGAAGAGGAAAAGGATGCGGATAGTGAGTTTACACTTCCCTGGTTGCATCATACCACGGTAGCCCGCTACCACGATTATGACAATGACCAGCTTACGGATATCGCCTTCTTTTCCGGTGGCTTATGGAAGATAGCAGGACAGAAAGATATTGAGTTTGGCAAGGCGGGAGATATTCCAGCACCAGCTGATTATAACGGGGACGGCAAAACGGAGCTTGCAGTATTCCGGCCTTCAGAAGGTAAGTTTTATATGCAGGGCGGGGAAGTAGTTGCGCTTGGTCAGCCGGGTGATATCCCGGTGTGCGGAGATTATGACGGCGATGGTTTTGCAGAGGCGGCAGTGTATCGTCCATCTACGCTTACCTGGTATTTTGATGGCATGGACAGTATCCGGTTCGGACATAAAAACGGGATTCCCGTTCCGGCAGACTATGATGGAGATGGTATGCTGGATGTAGGCATATTTCGTACAGACAATTCATTGTGGCAAACAAGTTTGGGAAATATCCCGTTGCAGGTAAAACATGTGCCGGGTGATATCCCCGTTCCCGGTGATTATGATGGTGATGGCAGGGCTGAAATGGCTGTATTCCGACCTTCAACCGGTGAATGGATTATTGACAGGTTTAAAGCACCGGTCAAGCTGGGAAGGGAAGGAGATATTCCCGTTCCGGGAAACTATTTCAGGGATGGGAAAACATGCACGGCTGTTTACAGGGATGGTAAGATCTATCTTGAAAACGGGAATACAATAGCAGCTAATCTGGGTAAGGCCGGAGAGCTGGTAAAATAAAATATAAAAAGAAAGGGCCGTGTACATTACACGTCCCTTTCTTTTTTATTCTTCGCCTGCTGGCTGCTTACCACGGTGTTTCCGCAGTTGCGTGAGCAGGGCGCTCATGTCTTTGGGCAGCGGCGCCTCTATTGTATATTCTTTACCGGAAGGATCTTTGAAGATCAGCATGGACGCATGCAGGGCAAGCCTGCTGAGTAATGGCCGCTCTTCTTCCGTGTGCTTGCCTAATTTGAATTTTTTCTTGATAGAAGATAACAGCACCGGTTGTGCGCTGCCATAAAATTCATCTACCGCAATGGGATGCCCCAGGTACTTCATGTGCACCCTGATCTGGTGGGTACGGCCGGTATGGATCTGCATCCTCACCAGGCTGTAAAGACCAAATTCCTCCAGCACTTCATAATCTGTAGAAGATGGTTTCCCTTTACGGTTAGTAACCATCTTTCCCTTCTGTACCGGATGCTCCATGATTCCTTCGCTTACATTTCCCTGCTTAGGCATCGGCTGGCCGCTCACCAGTCCGAGGTAAAACTTTTTTACATCCCGGCTTTCAAAAAGCTGCGAGAAATATTTATGCGCTGCTTCGTTGCGGGCAAACAGGATAATGCCACTGGTTTCGCGGTCGAGCCGGTGTACCGTGAATATTTCGCCGTAAGCCTTTTTCATGATCGCTATCAGGGAGGTTAGCTCATTATCATGACGGTCGGGCAGCGTAAGCATTCCTGAAGGCTTGTTTACTACAACAAAATCAGGCGTTTCTAGTATAATATGTTCAGATAATCGCATTCCGTAATTCGGCAGTTATTTTTTAAAGTGTTTCAGCAGGATTACTTCTTTCTCATTGAGGAAGCGCCACTGGCCACGGTTCAGTGTTTTTTTGGTTAGACCGGCATACATTACACGGTCCAGCTTTTCCACTGTATACTCCAGGTGTTCAAAGATACGGCGGACAATACGGTTTTTACCACTGTGAATTTCGATGCCTACTTGCTTTTTATCTTTCGGATCTACATAACCCAGTGCATCTACCAGTGCTACGCCATCTTCCAGGGTTACGCCTGCAATGATTTGCTCGAAGTCGGTTTTAGTCAATGGTTTATCCAGTTCTACCTGGTAAATCTTTTTGATATTGTGTTTAGGATGCGCCAGGCGTTGCGCCAGTTCACCATCATTGGTGAGCAGCAATAAACCGGAAGTATTGCGGTCGAGGCGTCCTACGGGATATACCCTTTCATTTTCTGTAGCGTCCTGGATCAGGTCCATTACAGTTTTGCGGCCTTCCGGATCATCGGTGGTGGTAATGTAGCCTTTGGGTTTATTCAGGAGAATGTACACCAGGTTTTTAGTCGGGGTAATTTTTTTATCCTGCATAGTTACCACATCGCTGCTGGTTACTTTGGTAGCGGGTTCTGTAACCACTTTGCCATTCACCGTTACCTTGCCTTCTTTGATCAGGTCTACTGCTTTTCTGCGGGAGCAAAGACCACAATGGGCCACAAATTTGTTCAGCGGCATTTCACCGGGGCCAAATATGCTTTCTTTGCCTTCGTTCGTATGTTCGTGGTCGTTAGCGCCTCTTACTTTTGTGCCTTTTTTTTTATCTTGTTTATCGGCGAAGCGTTCGTTGGTTTTATCAAAGAATTTCTTGCGGTTGAAGCCACTGGGAGTTTCTTTTCCACCTTTTTTCTTTTCTCCGTGGAAATGAAAAGCGCTGCTGTCGTCAGTTTTCTTAGCTGCTCCTGCACCGTAAGTACGTTTGCGGGGAGCTCTTTCACTGCCTTCTTCTTTATCGAAGCTGCGTACGCGTTCCGGGCGTTCTCCGTCTCTTCTGAAAGCGCTGAAAGCGCGATCGCCATCTGGTTTATCTTTCCGGTCTTTAAAGTCGTTGTCGTTGCTGCGTTTGTGGAAAGGCTTTTCGTCTTTGTCGAAACGTTTGCGTGCGCCTGGTTTCTCATCGCGGCCAAAGGAACGTTTGTCGTCGCTTTTACCGAAAGAACGCTTGTCGTCACTTTTTCCAAACGAACGTTTATCGTCGCTTTTACCAAAGGAACGTTTATCATCACTTCTGCCGAAGGAGCGTTTTTCTTCGCCTTTTTCGCCGAAGCTGCGTTTGAACGGAGGTTTCTCTTCGCTGCTGCCGGTGCTGCGTTTGCCGCGTTGAGGTTTATCATTTCCAAAGCTATCGGTAGCCGGGCCTTTTTTACGGGCAGGTCTGCCGTTGCTGTCGAACGTACGTTTGCGGAAAGCAGGTTTTTCGTCACCAGCGCTTTCGCCACCAAAGCGGGGCTTGCGGGATGAGGAACTGTCGTCAGCGCTGCGGTTATCTTTTGCAGATGCTCTTCCTGGCCTTTCGCCATCAGCGGAGGAGCGATTGCGGTTGCCTGCTGGTTTGTCGCTTTTACCAAATTTGTTATCCCTTGATGGACCAAACCCTTTTTTAGCAGGTTGTTTTTTCTTCATAAATTATTATTGATTGATGATCATGCGTACATGACCAGTAGATATATTATTATAGAATCAGCCTTTATTGGCGAGTTGTCCGCATGCAGCATCAATATCTTTACCACGGCTGCGACGCAACCTTGCATTCACCCGGTTTTTGGCAAGATATTCCATGAACTCTTCTGCTTTTTTGGCGTCCGGTTTCTGGAACCGGGCCATATCAATCGGGTTGTATTCGATGATGTTTACCAGATCAGCAGGGACCTGCCTGTATATTTTAATCAGCTCATCAGCATCTTCTTTTGAGTCGTTAAAATCTTTGAAGAGGATATATTCGAAAGAAATTTCGTTCTCAGTAGCCTTGTAGAAGTAATTCAGCGCGTCTATCAGTTCCTTCAGGTTGTTGGAATCGTTGATAGGCATAATTTCGCTGCGTTTCTTATCGTTGGCGGCGTGTAAAGACAATGCCAGGTTAAAACGTACTTTATCGTCGCCCAGCTGGCGGATCATTTTAGCCACGCCGGCGGTTGAAACAGTAATACGTTTTGGCGACATGCCCAGGCCGTCGGGGGAAGTAATGCGTTCGATGGCCTGTAATACGTTCTTGTAGTTGAGCAGGGGTTCGCCCATGCCCATGAATACAATGTTGCTCAGCTTTTTGCCGGATGATTCCAGGGCCTGTTTATTAAGCAGCGCCACTTCATCATAAATTTCATCGTAGTCGAGGTTACGTTTGCGCTCCATATAACCGGTAGCACAAAACTTACAGCTCAGGCTGCAGCCTACCTGTGAGGACACACAAGCGGTTTGGCGGCTGTCTGTCGGAATCAGCACGCCTTCTACCAGGTGATTATCATGTAGGCGGAAACGGCTCTTTATGGTACCATCATTGCTTTGCTGTACGGCGTCTACCTTTACAGCAGGAAGGGAAAAATGCTCCGTTAATTTTTGTCGTAATTCTTTGGAGAGGTTGGTCATCGCTTCAAAACTATCGGCATGCCGCAGCCAAAGCCACTCGTATACCTGTTTTGCACGGAAAGGCTTTTCGCCTATTGACCCGAAATATTCCTGTAAAGCCGGTAAACTTAAATGCCGGATATTTTTATTGTCAGACTTCATTATCATTAATTGAGCAGTTGGCTGCCTTACGGCAGTCGGAAAGTAACTGCAAAGATACGTAATATTGGCGTACTGACAGAATGTCCCTTAAAACTGAATGCCACAGCCGTTTCCAGCTGTGGCATCCGCTTATATATGATGTATTCGGCTTATTTCATCCAGATAGCGGCAAAATGGGAGGAATTGTCATATCCCTGTACCCTGAACAGGCGGTATCCCTGTGCAGAGAGGTCGGTGAATTTAGCCTGGTAGTCGGATGGGGTCATATTCATGTAAGAATAGTACGCCTTGCTTTTCGGCCACCAGAGCCCACCTACGTTATTCTGGCTCCCGTTTTCCTCGATGTTTACGTTTACGGTCATCAGACCTGCTTTATTTAATTCCTCGAACTTCTTGGTGAAGTCGGTGGTATTCATGCCATAATACATGTAAAATCCTCCGGGGTTGCTGCTGCCAAATACCCCTGCATGGTAGCGTTTACCGCCTGCGTAGTATACTACGTGTTCGGTTACGCGCATTTTCTGCTGTTCTACGTATGTTTTCCATTTAGCGGCATATACTTCGTCTGTAGCATTGTGTACGGCGGCGAAGTTTTCATTGCCTCTTTTCTGCCAGATGGCGGTAAACAGCGGATTACCAGCATTATCGTTGGTAACGGAGATCTGGCGGGGAATATATCCTTTTCCGTAATACTCGTCGAAGTATTGCTGGTACTGGGTGCTGTTCATGTTAATGCGGCAATACCAGGCGCCGGGAAGTCCCTGCTGGAAAGAGCCGGATGCCAGGTACTGGTTACCGGATTTATGTACGCTCAGGGTTTGCAGCGCCATGCCCATGCCGGTATAATAGCCCCAGTATTGGGTAATATACTGCACTGGTACATTATGAAAAGAAGGATAGAAAGGTGCAAAGAAGCGGTTGAATCCGCCGTTGGCGCCTATTTCATAGCAGGAGCTGTTGCTGCTTTCTGAGGTAGCATACACGCCATAAGGGTCTACTTCCATCCAGTCGGCGCCGGTACCCGGGCTTTTCACCCACAGCATAAAATGAAGGTGGTTGTTGCCGGTATTGGGATTGGTAGGGGTACCATCCTGGTTAAGTCCCCAGCCGGCGCCACCAAAGCCTGTATTGCCCGCCCAGGCAATTTGCTGGCCGGCGTATACATTATCTCCTGCTTTTACCTTCAGCTTTTGGGCGTTGGTACCCCATAGTAACTGCGACGGGTTGGGCAGGTTGGCAAATTTTTTATACTTGGTATCGCGGGCATCTTTATCATTGGGGTCATTCACTTTAATAACTTTCGCATTGGCCACATCATGATCAAAGCCGCCACGGAGATGGAAGTAACCGGTGCGGTAAGATGTTCCGTCTGCCGCTTTGTGTTCAATGATCACCACGTTGCCGAAGAAGGGATCCCACATGGCGGTCACCACTTTTCCGGAGGCGGAAGCATATACGCCAAAAGTAGGATCGATGCCGGCGCCGTAGGCGTCGCTGGTTTTAAGGAAGTCTACAGAGCCGTGACCGCTGCCGTTATCATATTTCCATGCGCCGGCCGGGTATACTTTGCTGTTGGTATACGGCAGGAAGAACGGAACTTTTGGCGACAGGCTGCTGGCAAAAGTGCGGGCATCGGTTTCGTTGCTGAACACTGCTGCAGGAGAGGCATACATCAGGTTTTTATTGGCTACTTCGTCTTTGATGGAATAGCTGCAGCAGCCGATGGTTACTGTTGGAGGCGTGCAATACAGAGGTGCATTCACTTTCTTAACAGTAATCACTTTTTCCGGCAGCAACTGGAGGTTGTCGATATTGATTTGTTGTGCCGTGTTATTGGTAACCAGGTTCCACTTAGGGGCGGCGCGTAGGTTTCTCACGTTTACGGCGCCACGGGGAGTTGCTACCTGCCGGGAAGGTTCCGTGCCTTCCATGATTTTGGCAGTGGGTTTAATCGGTCTGTACAAAAGTTCGGAGAGGTTTGTCTCATTTTCGCCCGCGGGTTGTTGGGCTTTCACAATTACAGGTGTAGTGCTGAGCATACAGGCTGCCAGCCACACCACGCTACTAAGGTGTTTCATTTTTGGGGTTATTTTTTGATAGAATTAATGACAGCGGCAAAACTAGGCCCGGCAGGGTGATGAGTCAAGCGACAATTACTGGAAGGCGGGAATAGGGTTATATCTGGCGGTTTTTGTGAATTTCTGTACAAAAGGGGGATGATGTTTTATTGGTTGAGTTGGCGGGATGTGTTTTATTTGCATATAAACCAAAACAACCACATGCAAGTTGCATACATTGTAGATGCGGTGCGTACGCCGATAGGCCGTTACGGGGGCGCATTGAGTACTGTCCGCCCGGATGACCTGCTGGCTCATCTGTTGAAGGCGCTGATGGAAAGAAATCCTTCTCTCGATCCTGCTGTAATAGAAGATGTAATTGCCGGCGCTGCCAACCAAGCCGGGGAAGATAACCGGAATGTGGCGCGTATGGCTGCGTTGCTGGCTGGTTTGCCGGTAACGGTTGCCGGCAATACGGTGAATCGTTTATGCGCTTCCGGTATGCAGGCCATCATGGATGCCGCCCGTGCAGTGATGTGTGGTGAAGGAGATGTATACCTGGCCGGCGGCGTGGAAAGCATGACGCGCGCGCCTTTTGTAATGAGTAAATCGGATGGTGCTTTCAGCCGCAAAACAGAGATGTATGACTCCACCATCGGCTGGCGTTTTACCAATAAAAAACTGGCTGATATGTACTATCCTTTTTCTATGGGAGAAACTGCGGAAAATGTGGCGAACCAATGGAATATTGGCCGGGAGGAGCAGGATCTTTTTGCCTTACGGAGTCAAACCCTTTACAGGCAAGCCCTGGATGCCGGCAAATGGCAGGATGAAATTATCGCAGTGCCCATCACGCCTAATAAAGAAGAGCAGGTTATTTTTTCAAAAGATGAACATCCCCGCGATACTACGCTGGAAAAGCTTTCAGGATTACGCCCTGCATTTGCAAAAGGCGGCTCGGTTACCGCCGGTAATTCTTCCGGCATCAATGATGGAGCCGCAGCAGTATTAATTGTATCTGAGAAAGCGTTGAAGCAATTTAATCTTCAGCCGCTGGCCCAAATAAAAAGTATGGCGGTAGCCGGCGTGGATCCTTCCATTATGGGGATAGGCCCGGTGCCGGCCTCCAGAAAGGCTTTGCAGCGTGCCGGTATCACAGCTGCCCAGCTGCACCTGGCAGAACTGAACGAAGCCTTTGCTGCCCAGTCGCTCGCCTGCATGCGTGACCTGGCATTGAATCCCGACATCGTAAATGTAAATGGCGGCGCCATTGCCATTGGCCACCCGCTGGGATGCAGTGGTGCACGTATCACAGCCACCCTGCTGCATGAAATGAAACGGAGAAGCGGCGCCAAATATGGTTTGGCCACCATGTGCGTGGGAGTAGGACAGGGCGCGGCAATGGTGTTCGAACGCGTTTAACGCGGATGTTGTCTTTCTCGCTGATTACGCTGATTATACTGATTAGTTTGATTTTTACTTTTGGATTTTTTTCTGATTTTCTTAAAAATTGATATGATTAAGGGAGATAAAAGCGAATATATCCGCTTCTATCTCCCTTAATCCTTTATAAAATCCAAAAGTAAAAATCAAACTAATCAGTATAATCAGCGTAATCAGCGAGAAAGACAAAATCCGCACCCCCCTAAAATAGCGAGCGGTCGGACATTACATCCGGCCGCTCGTTGCTGGCAAGCAAAAAAAAAAGGGTTCCTCATAGACAGATTTGCTTCTCCGTCATCATTTTCCGGAGATTGATCAGACCATAACGCATCCGACCCAGTGCGGTATTGATACTCACTTGCGTGAGATCAGCAATTTCTTTAAAACTTAATTCTGCATAGTGTCGCAGGATAATCACTTCCCGCTGCTCTTCCGGCAGCATGTCCAGCATTCTGCGAACGCGGTCGTGACTCTGACGGGTAATCAGCTTCTCCTCTGCACAGCTGTCGCTGAAGCCCAGTACATCAAAGATGTCTTTGTCATCTCCGGTCCTGATCATTGGCGTACGCTTGATCTTCCGGAAATGATCCACACACAGGTTATGCGCAATACGCATTGCCCAGGGTAAAAACTTTCCCTTTTCAGTATAACGTTCAGCTCTGATGGTGTCAATAATCTTAATGAAAGTGTCCTGGAAAATATCTTCCGCAAGGAATGAATCTTTAACCAGTAACAGGATAGAGGTGAACACCTTATCTTTATGACGGTGAACCAACTCTTCTAATGCGGAAGAATGCCCCTTTTTAAAGAGGGTAATCAACTGCTCATCGCACAATTTGTACATTACTTGCATAAACTTCTACAACTAGGCGGGTTAGTAAATAAATTACAGACTTTACAGCCAGTTTGGTTGTTTTAATTAAGTAGAGTTTAGGCGATACGAACAGTTTTTAGTTAATGATGATTTTTGGAATATCCAGCGAGATAGATCTGGTCCTATGCAAATATAGAAGATTAGTTCAATAAAACAAATAATAAAAATAGCTTTCCGGGCTTAGGTATTAGCTTTTAGCGTATTGCAGACGCGTGTAAAAAGCAAGCGACCGAGCTAACATCTTTTCCCTTAAATTTGTTCTGTCATGGCAACAAAAGTAAAGAAACAAACAAGCATAATTGATCCTCAGGAAGTTAGCCCACAGGACCAGATTTTCATAAAAGGAGCCAGGGTACATAATCTTAAGAATGTAAGCGTCTCCATTCCCCGCAGTAAACTGGTAGTTGTTACCGGTGTGTCCGGTTCCGGGAAATCCTCCCTCACCATGGATACCCTGTACGCGGAAGGACAGCGCAGGTATGCCGAAAGCTTAAGTTCTTATGCCCGCCAGTTCCTGATGCGGATGAACAAACCGGATGTAGATTACATTAAGGGAATTTGTCCCGCGATCGCAATTGAGCAGAAAGTAATTACACGCACGCCCCGCTCCACTGTAGGGTCGATGACGGAAATATATGACTATCTGCGGCTGTTGTATGGAAGAGTGGGTAAAACCTATTCCCCCATCTCCGGAAAACTGGTAAAAAAACATGAAGTAAGTGATGTGGTAGATTATATCACTAAACTGAAAAATGGCACAAAAGTGTTACTGCTCGCTCCCTTCCGCAGGCATGCCAAAAGAGAGGTGAAAGAAGAACTGAACATACTGGTGCAGAAAGGCTTCTCCCGTTTATATATGCCCGGTAGTGAAGGCACCGGGTTGGTACGCATAGAGGAACTGCTGGAACAGAAAAAAATCACTGTTCCCGCCGACGCCTGGGTGCTCATAGATCGTTTGGTAGCAAAGGATTTTGAGGAAGATGATAAACATCGTATAGCCGATAGCGTGCAAACCGCTTTTTATGAAAGTGAAGGCGATTGCTACGTGGAAATTGATGGTAAAGAGATGCAGCATTTCGCGAACCGCTTTGAACTGGATGGTATTCAGTTTGAAGAACCGGTTCCCAACCTCTTCTCTTTCAACAATCCGTACGGTGCATGTCCTACCTGTGAAGGATTCGGACAGGTGCTGGGCATTGATGCCGACCTCGTGATCCCCGATAAACGGTTAAGCGTATTTGAAGGCGCTGTAGCCCCGTGGCGCGGAGAAAAGATGGGAGAATACAAAGAAGCGCTGATCAAAACTGCGCGGAAATTTGGTTTCCCGGTGCATAAGCCCATCGCAGAGCTCACCGATGAACAGGTGAAATTACTCTGGACTGGTAACGAACACTTTTATGGACTCAACGAGTTCTTTAAAATGGTGGAACAGAACCTATATAAGGTACAATACCGCGTGTTACAGGCCCGCTACCGCGGACGCACCGTGTGCCCGGATTGCGGTGGCGGACGGTTACGCAAAGAAGCGCTTTATATAAAAGTAGGCGACCGCAGTATCGCCGAACTGGTAGATATGCCGGTATCCAACCTGAAAGAATGGTTTGATAACCTGCAACTCAATGAGTTTGAACAACAGATCGGGAAACGTATCCTGCTTGAAATTAACCACCGGATTAAAACCCTACTGGATGTAGGTTTGGGATACCTTACCCTGAACCGGGTGGCCAATACCCTCAGTGGTGGCGAAAGTCAGCGCATTCAGCTTACCCGCACACTGGGAAGTAACCTCACCAATTCCATGTATATTCTTGATGAGCCGAGCATAGGATTGCATGCAAGGGATACACACCGCTTGATTGCCGTATTGAAAGAATTGCGCGATCTCGGTAATACGGTAGTGGTAGTGGAACATGATGAGCAGATGATGGAGGAAGCCGATTATATCATCGATATGGGGCCACTGGCCAGTCATTTGGGTGGTGAAGTTATTTTTGAAGGTACTTATCCGCAGATCTTAAAAGATAGTAAAAGCCTCACCGGTAAATACCTCAGCGGTCAGTTTACCATTGATCCGCCGGCGAAAGTACGCAAATGGAAAAAAGCGATTACCATTGAAGGCGCCCGTCAGCATAACCTGAAAGACATCACAGTTGATTTTCCGTTACAGGTACTAACAGTGATCAGTGGCGTGAGCGGATCGGGTAAAACCACGCTGGTTAAGCAGATCCTGTATCCTGCGCTGATGAAGCTGAAAGGCGAATTTGCAGAAAGGGTAGGCAATCACAAAGCGCTCAAAGGGGCACTGGATGATGTTACACAGGTGGAAATGATTGATCAGAATCCAATTGGTAAATCGTCGCGTTCCAACCCGGTAACTTACATCAAAGCGTATGATGAGATCAGGGATTTGTACGCCAAACAGCCGCTGAGCAAGATGCGCGGCTTCCAGCCAAAACATTTCTCCTTTAACGTAGATGGCGGCCGCTGCGACGCATGCAAAGGCGAAGGGGAAGTGATTGTGGAAATGCAGTTCCTGGCAGATGTACATCTTACCTGTGAAAGCTGCGGTGGTAAACGCTTTAAAGACGAAGTACTTGAAGTGACCTATAAAGGGAAGAATATTTACGAAGTACTGGATATGGGCGTAGACGAGGCACTCGACTTTTTCAAGGATGAAAAAGATGTGTGCAACAAAATACGCCCGTTGAGCAGTGTGGGATTAGGATACGTAAAACTCGGACAAAGCAGTGATACCCTGAGCGGCGGCGAGGCACAGCGTGTAAAGCTGGCTTCCTTCCTGGGTAAGGGAAAGGCACAGGGGCATATCATGTTTATTTTCGATGAGCCTACTACCGGTCTGCATTTTCATGATATTAAAAAATTACTGGACTCCTTTAATGCCCTCATCGAACAGGGACATACGGTACTGGTGATTGAACATAACCTTGATGTGATCAGGAGTGCCGACTGGGTAATAGATCTTGGGCCTGAAGGTGGTGCTGGTGGCGGTAACCTGCTGTATGCCGGCGTGCCGGAAGGACTGAAGAAAGTAAAAGAAAGTTATACCGGGAAGTTCCTGAAATAATGATGTACATAAAAAAGCCATTGTCTTTACGTGTGTAAAGGCAATGGCTTTTTTGTGGGAATAATGTTGTGTTATCTGAGCCTGTCCAGTGACTTGATCAGTTTCTCATCTTTATAAATTCCCCTGGCGGCGAGGAATAAAAGTATGATGACAACAATCGGTAAGAAGGAGGCAGGCAAATAAGATGCAGAGGTAATAGTAATGCCGCCGGTATTCAGTTTATTAGCCGTTTGCTGCACTACATAATATTGATAGGCCAGTGCTCCAAAACCAAAAAGAATATTAAATATTGTCAGCCGGAACTGCAGTTTACGTTTCTTAAAAAGAAAAATGGTAACGAGGGCCAGCAGGATAATAATAATATACAGTACAAACAGGAGATAGTTGCTGGAGGCGTTTACAGATTGTTTTACACCATTGGAAAGGGTAGCTCTCCACAAATCGAAAGACAGAGCAGCAGCGCCTGCGGCGGCAGCCAATAGCAGATAGAGACTCTGGATGCGTTGTATCATGATATTTACGAATGTTTAACGCTGTAAAAGTAAGTAATTTTAATGGTTAGCATGCTTAATTATGAGAGGATATCCCACTATTTGGGTGGCTGCCCTTAATTCAATACTTCGTATATTGCACGCCCAATAACAATCTTATATTTATATGGCAAAGAAACTGAATAAGCAGGATGCGTTGGATTATCATGCAAAGGGCAGGCCGGGCAAAATAGAAGTCATACCTACGAAAGACACAAAATCACAGTGGGATCTCTCCCTCGCATACTCTCCCGGAGTGGCAGAGCCATGCAAAGAAATTTTCAATGATGTAGAAAACGTTTACAAATATACCGCTAAAGGCAACCTGGTGGGCGTTATCAGCAATGGTACCGCTGTATTGGGTTTAGGAGATATTGGCCCTGAAGCCGGTAAACCGGTGATGGAAGGGAAAGCAGTATTGTTTAAGATATTCGCTGACATTGACGTATTTGATATAGAGCTGAATGCAAAAGATCCGGATACCTTTGTGGCCGCTGTAAAGGCACTGGAGCCAACTTTCGGGGGTATTAACCTGGAAGATATTAAAAGCCCGGAGTGTTTTGAAATCGAAGACAGGCTCAGGAAAGAGCTGAAAATTCCGATCATGCACGATGATCAGCACGGTACGGCCATCATTTCCTCTGCCGCCCTGCTGAATGCACTGGAACTGGTTAAAAAGAAAATAGAGAAAGTAAAAATAGTGGTGAATGGCGCAGGAGCCGCTGCCATGGCTTGTGTAAAGCTGTATGTGGCACTGGGCGCCAAACCGGAAAACTTTATCATGTTTGATAAAGACGGTGTATTGAACAAAGACCGCCAGGATCTTTCCGACAGGCATAAACAATTCACTACCAACACGAAAGTTAAATCGCTGGCAGAAGCCATGAAAGGCGCGGACGTGTTCCTGGGATTGTCTGTAGGAAATGTGGTAACACCCGAAATGATCAGGAGCATGGCTAAAAACCCGATCGTATTTGCCATGGCAAATCCGGATCCGGAAATTGCCTACGAAGCAGCGATCGCAGCCCGCCCGGATATTATCATGGCTACCGGCCGCTCCGATTATCCCAACCAGGTGAACAACGTACTGGGCTTCCCTTACATTTTCCGTGGGGCCCTCGACGTGAGAGCCACACAAATTAACGAGGCCATGAAACTGGCAGCAGTAAGGGCTTTGGCCGATATGGCAAAGTCGCCGGTGCCAGATATCGTAAACCTGGCCTATAATGAAAGAAATATTTTCTTCGGACCGAAATATATCATTCCCAAGCCACTGGATCCACGCCTGCTCAGCACAGTAGCGCCTGCCGTCGCCAAAGCGGCAATGGAAAGCGGTGTAGCGCACCAGCCCATCACCGACTGGGAAGCATACCGGAATGAACTGAATCACCGCCTGGGACTGGACAATCAGCTTTTCAGGATCATTGGTACCAAAGCCCGCCGCGACCCGAGAAAGGTTGTTTTTGCGGAAGCAGATAACCTGAAAGTGCTGAAAGCCGCACAGGTAGTGAACGACGAAGGTATCGCCTACCCGATCCTGTTGGGTAACGAAGCCCGCATCCGTGAACTGATGCTGGAAAACGCCATCGAAATTGATGATGTGGTGATCATAGATCCGAAGAGCGAACAGATGAAGGAAATGCGTCACCGCTTCGGTGACCTGTTTTTCAAGAAACGTCAGCGCAAAGGACTGAACCTCTACGAGGCGCGTAAAATTATGCGGGAACGTAACTACTTCGGCTGTATGATGGTAGAAACCGGGGAAGCAGATGCCCTCATTTCCGGCCTCACCCGTAAGTATCCTGATACCATCCGCCCGGCGCTGCAGGTAATTGGTATGGAAGACGGCGCAAAGCGTGTAGCCGGCATGTATATCATCCAAACCAAACGCGGACCGCTATTCCTCGCCGATACCACCGTAAACTTCAACCCCACGGCGGAAGAACTGGCGGATATCACCATGATGGTAGCAAAGGAAGTGAAGCATTTTAATATGACACCGCGTATTGCCATGCTGTCGTATTCCAACTTTGGCAGCAGCCAGACGCCGGAAGCGCAAACCATGAGCAAAGCCCGCGAAATAGTGAAGCAACGTGATCCTTCCCTCATTGTAGATGGAGAAATCCAGGCCGCCATGGCTTTCAATAAGGAAATTCTGAAAGATAATTATCCGTTTACGGAATTACTGGAAGAAGAAGTAAACACACTCATCTTCCCTAACCTGGCCGCCGGTAATATCGCTTACAACCTGTTGCAGGAAGTGGCCGGATTTGATGCCATCGGTCCCATCCTGTTGGGAATGAAGAAGCCGGTACATATTCTCCAGCTGGGCAGCACCGTACGGCAAATCGTAAACATGGTAAACATCGCCGTGGTAGACGCCCAGGAGAAATGCTGCAGAGACGAGAAGAACGGGAAGGATAAGAAGAAAAAGAAGTAAAATGCAGCGGGTTTTGTCTTTCCCGCTGATTACGCTGATTATACTGATTTTTACTTTTGGATTTTATAAAGGATTAAGGGAGATGGAAGCGGAGATTCGCTTTTATCTCCCTTAATTATTAAATCTAAAAATCTTAAAAAAATCAAAAAAAGTAAAATCAAACTAATCAGTTTAATCAGCGTAATCAGCGGGAAAGACAAAATCCGCTATATTTATCCCATGCAAACCATCTCCCGAAAGAAGATATTTTTTCCGATTAACTCTGCTTTCCGCAATTACCTTAAAATGTATGAGCGGGAAGTGAAGCTGCCGATATCTTACGAGGAACTGCGGTATTACGATCAGGCGATATCGGTGTACGACAAGGAAGGGAAAGATACTTTGTGGGAAACCGTTTTTTATCCACAGAGTATGGTAGGGTCCATTCATGCAGGGTTAAAACGGGTGTACTCCATTCTGAAGGCCGGTGGCGACCAAACGGCGGAAGAGCACCTGCATATTGAGCGGATCGACTACTGCACCTTTGGGAATTCCCATCCTTTCCGGATTAAGATTGTTAATAATTACAACGAGGTATACGATTATTTTTATATCAAGATCGCCGATGCCTCCCGTATTTATGGATTGGAACTGGAGCATATTTTATCCCCCTACTGGATGAACTTTCTGATCGATGGTAATACCCTCGTGGAAGAACATATTGCCGGGGTGCCTGGCGATCAGTTTATTCTTCACTACCTGAACAGGCCCGAATTTAACCCGAAGCGTATTGCCAAGGAATTTGTAAAGTTCAATGAACGGTGCTTTGTCCGGTTGCTGGGCGACATGCGTTCCTATAATTTCATTTTTGATATTACCCCGGATTTTGATGATGTACAGTTCCGTATCCGTGCCATTGATTTTGATCAGCAGTTTTACGAAGGCCGGCGTACTTTATATATGCCGCAGTACTTCAAAGAGAACCGGATATTCGTGGACCTTGCCATTAAACATCTCAATGCAGAAGTGGTAAAACAGTACCAGCAGGAAGAACGTGCGGTAATTGCCCGCCGCATTAAAGTGCAGCGGCATCGCATCAAAGACCTCAGGGATGTAATCATGACAGACCGCGTTTCTTTCCCCGAAAAGATCCAGCAACTGGGCGATGAGCTGGCAGAATATTATCATGATGCCGTATTTTCCCGTTGCAAAACGATGGGAGAGATCATTGAACGCAGTTTGAAGCGTTTGCTGGTAAGTAGTTTACGCTAAGCCCTGCATTAAATCTTAAATTAGGATATGATTGAAAAAATCCTTCCTATCTTTGATCAGTTATGGAGTTCAAATTCTTCTATCATTTCGGAAACTTCCTGCTCATGCTCAAAGGCATGTTTTCCCGCCCGGAAAACATGAAGATGTACTGGAAGCAATTTATGCAGCAATGTGTGGATATCGGCGTAGGGTCGTTTGGGATAGTATTTATTATTTCCCTGTTTATGGGAGGGGTAACTACCTTGCAAACCGCCTATCAGCTGGTAAGTCCTATCATTCCAAAAAGTACCATCGCACAGGTGGTAAGAGATACTATTATCCTGGAATTTGCGCCAACGCTTACCTGTATTGTACTGGCCGGCGTAATCGGATCAAAAATAGCTTCGGAACTGGGTAACATGCGGATATCCGAACAGATTGATGCCCTGGAAATTATGGGGATCAATACCAAAGGATACCTGATAGCGCCTAAAATTATGGCCGCCATACTGATGATACCGGTACTGGTAGCCATTGCGGGTTTCCTGGGTATCTGGGGTGGCAAGGAAGCAGGCGTGCTTTCGGGCATTATATCTTCCGAGCAGTTTATGCAGGGGCTCCGCCAGGAGTTCAAGGCATACAACGTATTTTTTGCGATGGCCAAATCCTATACTTTCGGGTTTATTATTGCCAGCGTATCAGCTTATTACGGCTATAACGTAACCGGCGGCGCACTGGAAATAGGTAAAGCCAGCACTACTGCCGTGGTGGTAAGCTGCGTGCTGATATTATTCATGGACTACGCATTAACGGCCATATTACTGTAATCATGATTGAACTGCAAGACATAAGAAAGGGTTTTGGGGACAAGGAAATACTGAAGGGCGTATCAACCATAATGGAACCCGGTAAGGTAAATCTCATCATTGGCGCCAGCGGTAGCGGTAAAACCGTGATGATGAAGTGCATCGTAGGACTGATGGGAGTGGATGATGGAAAGATACTGTACGATAAGCAGGACTTTACCGCCATGGATGAAAAAGAGAAAAAGGTAATACGCCAGGAAATAGGCATGCTGTTCCAGGGTTCCGCCCTGTTCGACAGTATGACCGTTGAACAAAATGTGATGTTTCCCCTGGAAATGTTTGGAAAAGGCACGCTGAAAGAAAAGAAGGCCAGGGTAGCAGAATGCCTCGAAAGGGTACAGCTGAAAGAAGCCGCAAAGAAATTCCCCGCTGAAATCAGCGGCGGGATGAAAAAAAGGGTAGGCATCGCCCGCGCCATTGTGCTCAACCCGAAATACCTTTTCTGCGATGAGCCCAACTCCGGTCTGGACCCGCAAACCTCCCTGCTTATTGATAAGCTCATTACAGAACTCACCCAGGAATACAATATTACTACTGTAATTAATACCCACGACATGAACACCGTAATGGAAAGCGGCGACCATATTGTATATATGTACCAGGGCCAGAAACAGTGGGAGGGTAGCAATAAAGATATCGTGTTCAGCAAGGACCAGAAATTAAACGACTTCATTTTCGCCTCCGAATTCCTGCGGGAGGCAAAAGAAATGCGGCAGCTGGAATTATTTAAAGATGGAAAGTGGCGGGATCAGCTGAAAAAGGAACAGGGAGGACAGTAATGTTTATATGTATATGATTATCAATAAAAAAGATAATATATAGTATTTAAATCTGTTGTTATTGGCACTGCCGGCCCGGGTATTCTCCTCATTTATTGCCAATTATTTTCCAAACCAATTGGTAGCTTTATCTTAAAGGCACTAAATTGCAGAATTATGGAAATCGGCTTATTTTTGCCGTCCAGAAGAATCAGACATATAATATTAAACCAATAAAACAAGCGCGATGAGTGTTTTAGTTAATAAGGATAGCAAAGTGATTGTTCAGGGATTTACCGGTACTGAAGGTACTTTCCACGCTACACAGATGATCGAATACGGTACCCAGGTAGTGGGTGGTGTTACACCCGGTAAAGGTGGCAGCACACACCTGGAACGCCCGGTGTTCAATACGGTAGCCGATGCAGTAAAGGCAACCGGAGCGAATGTTTCTATCATTTTTGTACCTCCTGCATTTGCAGCTGACGCAATCATGGAAGCTACCGAAGCAGGTATTGCTCTGGTGGTATGTATCACAGAGGGTATTCCTGTACAGGATATGATCAAGGCGAAGAATTTCCTGCAGGGTACAACTACCCGCCTCATCGGGCCAAACTGCCCTGGCGTTATCACGGCAGATGAAGCTAAAGTAGGTATCATGCCTGGCTTTATCTTCAAAAAAGGTAAAATCGGTATTGTATCCAAATCCGGTACTTTGACCTATGAAGCAGCCGACCAGGTAGTAAAAGCCGGCTTAGGCGTTTCTACTGCCATCGGTATTGGCGGCGATCCCATCATCGGTACACCTACCAAAGATGCGGTAGAACTGCTGATGAATGATCCTGAAACAGAAGGTATCATCATGATCGGTGAAATTGGCGGAAGCATGGAAGCGGAAGCTGCCCAGTGGATCAAAGCAAACGGTACTAAACCCGTAGTTGGTTTCATCGCTGGTCAAACCGCGCCTCCGGGACGCCGTATGGGGCACGCCGGTGCTATCATCGGTGGTGCTGAAGATACCGCTGCTGCGAAAATGAAGATCATGGCAGAATGTGGTGTTCACGTAGTGGAAAGTCCTGCTAACATTGGTAAAACAATGGCAGAAGTATTAAGCAAAACTGCAGCCCTGGCATAATTATCTGCCGGTAAAAATATATAAGGTGAAAAGTGAAGGGGATTTATTCCAACACTTTTCACCTTTTTTGTTCCCCTTTATGGAAACCATGCCTGCACCGGCATCCTTCAGTAAAAGAATTAACTTACTGTAAATAACGATCCCATATGCGTTTATTCATCGGAATATTCATTGTTTTAATCTTTAGCAACAATAAGATGATGGCCCAGTTCAACTACGATAACTCCTGGAAGAAAATTACAACACTGGAAGATAAGGGATTACCTAAATCAGCCCTGGAAGTAGTCAACGATATTTATGCCCACGCAGTAAAAGACAAGGCAACGGCACAGCAAATCAAAGCGCTCATCTACCAGATGAAGTACAACGCGCAGATCAACGACAGCAGCACCCTGCTCAATATGCAGAAAATCGACGGGGAAATTACTACTGCTTCCGGCGCGCAGAAAGCTATCCTGCAAAGCATCAAAGCAGAAATGCTGTACCGGTATTTTCAGAATAACCGCTACCGGTTCTACAACCGCACCGCCATTGCCGGCGATGAAGGAACAGATGTAAGCACCTGGGGAGCCGGCCGGCTGCACCAGGAAATTACCGCCGCCTACCAGGCGTCGCTGTCTGACCGGGAATTACTGGAAAAAACAAGCCTCACTTCCTTTGAACCCGTTATCGTTAAAGGAAATACCCGGCCACTGCGGCCAACCCTGTACGATCTGCTGGCTCACCGCGCCCTGGATTATTTTAAATCCGGGGAAGCTACCATTACCAACCCTGCCAACCAGTTTGAACTTACGGACCCTGCTGCCTTTGCGCCCGCCGCCACCTTTGCAGTACATCACTTCACCAGCGCCGACAGCACTTCCCTGCAATATCAAGCCCTGCTGATCCTGCAGGAACTGATCCGTTTGCATGCCGGCGATAAAGCCGCCTTACTGGATGTGGATGTGGAAAGAATGGCCTGGATAAACCTGGTGGCAGTAATGGAAAATAAAGAGGCGCTTTATCTCCAGGCGCTCGACCAGATGGCATTAGCCTACGAGGGGCAAAAAGAGGTGACCACTGTAATGGTAATGCAGGCATCTTATTATATGCAAAAGGCAGATGACACGGAAAACGGGAAAGGAGATAATATGCAGAAAGCGAAAGCTATCTGTGAAAAGGCGGTGGCGTTGGCGCCTGAATCGGGCGGTGGCGCATCCTGCGCTTATATGCTGGACCAGATTAACGAGCAATTCCTGGAACTGGCAACAGAAACGGTGAATGTACCGGAGCTGCCGTTCAGAACACTGGTGAGGTATAAGAATATTAATAAGATCTACCTGCGTGTTTTTAAAATAGATGAAACCTTCCTGAAGCTGTTACGCAAGGCGCAGAGTAACTACCGCGACCAGGGCAATACTTACTGGCAGCTGATGCTGTCGCGCCCGGTCATCAAATCCTGGGAACAGGCCCTGCCCGATCCGGAGGATTATATCACTCACAAGGCGGAAATCAAAATAGATGCGCTGCCAACCGGCCATTATATGCTGTTGTCCAGCGCTGATCCGAAGTTTGCACTGAAAAATAATCCTATGGCCATGCAAATGACCTGGGTATCCAATATCAGCTATGTGGAAAACGGTACTACCTATTATGCCTTGCATCGTACCACCGGTAAGCCACTGGCTGGTATCAACCTGCAATTGCTGCGGAATAAGAACAACAATACGGAAGAATGGACGCTGGTGGAAAACCTTACTACCGGCAACGATGGCCGCGTAAAGCCAGCTCCCATAAAGCAAAATAATAACCTGCGGTTGCATTGGAAAAATGGTCAGGATGAGCTGTATATCGACTCACATCGTTACTATTATACCAATAATGAGCGGAAAGAGGAACCCAAGGCCCAAACATTCCTGTTTGCCGATAGGAGCATTTACCGCCCCGGGCAAACCATCTACTTTAAAGGAATTGTTTTAAAGAAACGCACCAACGAAACCGGCAGTGACATACTCACGGATTACAAAACTACCTTGTCGTTGTTCGATGCCAATGGCGATAAAGCAGATTCCATTAAAGTAACCACCAATGAATTCGGCGCATATTCCGGGAAATTTATATTGCCAGAAGGACGTATGAACGGCGGTTATAGCCTGAGAGACGAGGTCGGCAACGGGTACCTCGCTTTCCAGGTAGAAGAATACAAACGCCCAAAATTCTATGTGCAGTTTGATACCATAAAAAGTACTTATCGTATAGGGGATACCGTTACTGCCAATGCAAAAGCCCTGGCCTTTGCAGGTAACAATATCGACGGCGCCAAAGTAACCTACCGCGTGGAGCGGCGGGTGCGTTATCCTTACCCATGGTTATTTTATAAGATAGCCGCCCCGTACGGTTCTTCCCGTGAAATTGCTCATGGAGAAACAACTACAGACGCCAACGGCGCTTTCCATGTACAGTTTCCAGCACTCAGCGATAAATCTGTAGACCCGGCCACCAAACCGGTATTTACCTACGTAGTACATGCCGATATAACAGATCTTAACGGCGAAACCCGCAGTGGCGACCAAACAATAAGTGTGGGCTACCAGTCGATGGAAATTGTGGTAAACGCGCCGGCTCGCCTGCAACGGGATGATTTCAAAGACGTAAGGATTTATTCCCGCAACCTGAACGGCGCATTTGAACCAGCTAACCTTACGGTGCAGATAAAACCGCTCACTCCCAACAAGCGCCTGTTGCGTCCCCGCTACTGGGAAGCGCCCGATCAGTTTGTAATGGACGAAGCCAGCTACGTGCAGGCGTTCCCGGTAGATATCTATAAATCGGAAGATGATCATAAAAACTGGCCCCGCCAGGCGGCAGTGATCCAGGAAACGGTTAAAAGTAACCCCGAAGGGAAAGCAGTGCTGGATATCAAAAAGCTGGCCCCTGGATTTTATGAACTGGAAGTAAGTGCAAAAGATAAAAACAACGAACTGGTTGTTCAGAAAACAACCTTCGAGTTGATAGACGCTCATCCGAAAACGTTACCAGCGCCGGTATATTTGTGGTCCTATCCTGCTGCTGCAGTAGTGTCGCCGGGTAAAACGGCCACCATCCTGCTGGGTTCTTCTGCAGGTAGCGTGCACCTGATTCAAACAAAGAAAACGGTAATTGCACCGGAAGTACTTTCCACATTGGAACTCTCCGGTGTAAAGCAGCTGGATTTTCCCGTTACAGAAAATGACCGGGGAAATATATCGCTGGCCTATGTGTTTGTAAAAGATAACCGGGTGTTTACCGTTGAGCCAACCGTAACAGTCGCCTGGGACAATAAAGACCTGCAGATAAAACTGGGCACCCATCGCGATAAATTATTACCGGGAGAAAAAGAAAAATGGACCGCACAGATATCCGGATATAAAAACGAAAAAGCCGCCGCTGAAATGCTTGCTTCCATGTATGATGCATCCCTGGATGAGTTTGTGCCACACAAATGGTACCAGCCAGCTATCTACCCTTATGTAAATAATATATTGAGGTTTAACGGGGGGGAGAATTTCAAAATGGATGTGTCTACAGGACTGTATGACCGTGATGGAAAAGTACATCCGGCGGAGGAAAAGAACTATGAAATGCTGAACCTGTTCGACTGGAACATGATGGATGGCGCCGGCGGAGAACGGATCATGATACGGGGGGCTGCCACTACAAAAAGAATGAAAGCATCTGCCCCGGTAGGTGGCTTCGCACCCGGTGTAGCCCTGCAGGAAATGGCGCCAGCTCCGGCAGCAGCAGTGGCCAATGACGCCATGGGTTATAAAGCCGTTGACACCCAATCGGCCAAAGAAAAAGCGCCGGCAGGCGGCGAGGAGCCAACCGCTCCTGCTATCCGTAAAAACTTCCAGGAAACTGCCTTCTTCTTCCCGGATCTCCGCACGGATAAAGACGGCAATATCACCTTTGAGTTTACTGTTCCGGAAGCCCTCACCAAATGGAACTTCCAGGGTCTGGCACATACAAAGGATCTGGCTTTCGGTTATACCAACGCCAGTATTGTTACACAGAAAGTGCTGATGATCCAGCCCAATACACCCCGGTTTGTACGCGAAGGAGATAAAATGGAATTCACCGCTAAGGTGAGCAACCTGTCGGACTCCCAGTTGATAGGCCAGGCACACCTGGAACTGCTGGATGCTACTACCATGCAACCGGTGGATGGATGGTTCCAGAACATTTTCCCGCTGCAACATTTTACGGCCAAAGCAGGACAAAGTACCGTGGTAAGCTTCCCGATCCAGATCCCGCACGGGTTCCAGAGCGCGCTCATTTACCGGGTTACTGCCCAGGCAGGGAATTTCAGCGATGGAGAAGAAAATGCATTGCCCGTGTTAACCAACCGGATGCTGGTCACAGAATCGCTTCCATTACCGGTTCGCGGTGATGGCAAACACGACTTTACCTTCGGTAAATTACTGCACAGCGATTCTTCCCAAACCATTGTACAACACGGCGTTACCGTGGAGTATACCAGCAATCCCGCCTGGTATGCGGTACAGGCGTTGCCCTACCTGATGGAATTTCCGTATGAATGCGCCGAGCAGGTATTTAACCGCTATTATGCCAACGCATTGGCTACACATATTACCAATGCCACTCCCGGTTTAAAGGACATCTTTGATAAATGGAAGATCACCGATACGGCCGCATTGCAGAGCAACTTGGCGAAGAACGAAGAGCTGAAATCAGTGTTGCTGCAACAAACGCCGTGGGTACTGGAAGCAAAAAATGAAGCGCAGCAGAAAAAGAATATCGCGCTGCTGTTCGACCTGCAACGGATGCAGAAGGAAAGAAAATCAGCACTGGATCAGCTGGCAGCGAAACAATTGCCGGATGGCGCTTTCCCATGGTTTACCGGTATGTGGAAAGACCGTTTCCTTACACAATATATTGTTGCAGGCTTAGGTCATTTGCAGCAGCTGACTTCAGAAAAAGATCCGGCAGCTACCGCAATGGCCATGAAGGCCATCGACTACCTCGATAAAGAGCTCGATGCAGATTACTATAGATTGATCAAAGCAAAGGCTAACCTGAAAGAAGAACAGATCAACCAGGTGCAGATCCACTACCTGTACGCCCGCAGCTTCTTCGACAAACCCGTACCGGCTGCCATGAAGAAGTCGTTTGACTTTTACTACGCCCAGCAGCAGAAATACTGGACGAAGCAAAGCCGGTATGCACAAGGCATGATTGCATTATCGCAGTTCAAAAAGAATGACCAGGTAACGCCGGCGGCTATATTAAAATCGCTGAAGGAAAATGCCATGAACAGTAAAGAACTGGGTATGTACTGGAAAGATGTAACCGGTGGTTACAACTGGTACCAGGCGCCTATTGAAACACAGGCATTACTGATTGAAGCCTTCCAGGTAGCAGGAAAAGACGCGGGGGCAGTGGCAGATATGAAAACCTGGTTGCTGAAAAACAAGCAAACTAATAACTGGCATACCACCAAAGCGACCGCAGACGCCTGCTACGCCATGCTGCTGCAGGGCGCTAACTGGCTGGCTGCTTCTCCCGAAGTATCCATTCAACTTGGAAATACTACGGTGAAACCCGCTGCCAAAGAAGCCGGTACCGGCTATTTTAAAGAAAGGATAGACGCCAAAGCCGTGAAACCGGATATGGGCAACATCAGCGTAACTGTTAGCGGCAGTAAAGGTCAACCTTCCTGGGGCGCCGTGTACTGGCAGTACTTTGAAGACCTGGATAAAATTACTGCTGCTGCCACGCCGCTGGTACTGGAAAAAGAACTGTTCAAAGAAGTGAACAGCGACAAAGGACCGGTACTTACTAAAATCACCGATGGCAACGAACTGAAAGTAGGAGACAAAGTAAAAGTGCGGATTGTGCTGCGCGCCGACAGGCAGATGGAATACATCCACCTGAAAGACATGCGGGCGGCTTGTTTTGAGCCTACCAATGTAATCAGTGCCAGCAAGTGGCAGGATGGATTGAGCTATTATGAAAGCACCCGGGATGCCTCCACAGATTTCTTTTTCAGTTATCTGCCCAAGGGAACTTATGTGTTTGAATATACATTGTTTGTTACCCATCAGGGTAAATTTTCCAACGGTATCAGCACCGCCCAGTGTATGTATGCGCCGGAATTTTCCGCACATAGCAGCGGCCTTAATGTAAAAGTAACCGAGTAATAACAGTAATATAGTTCAGAAGGGCTGGTGGACATCTCCATCAGCCCTTTTTTTATTGCTAATTTTGAGGCTATGAGGAAAGCAGATTACCTTATCATAGGGCAGGGAATTGCGGGAACCATGTTAAGCTGGTTCCTCTTGCAGGCAGGGAAAAAAGTAATTGTTATTGATGATGCAAAGCCAAACAGCGCTTCCAGGGTAGCTGCCGGGATCATGAACCCGGTATCGGGCCGCAGGTTTGAACCGGCCTGGATGTATGATACCATTTATCCTTTCGCAAAAGCCACGTACACAGCGTTGTCGGATCTGCTGCAGGTGCCGGTTTTCACGGAACGTCAGCTGTGGACGGTTTTCCCTTCGCTGCAAATGCGGGAAGCTTTCCTAAACAAAACTACCGGCAATGAATATACGGAGCTGCCAGCGGCACTGAAATATGAAGCCTTCCTGGATCAGCCCCATGGTGCAGCCATTGTACATGGCGCTACGGTGAACCTCCGTGCATTGTTGCCGGCTTACCGGCAGTATTTAAAGGCACAGGAGGCGCTGCTGGAAACTCACCTGGATGTGGCGGACCTGGAAATTACGGAAGATGGGGTTACCTATAGAGATATTGCCGCCGCCAAAGTTATCTTCTGCGATGGAGTAGGTACTACCGGGCTTTCTTTTTTTAAGGAGATAAAATTTTTACCCAATAAGGGAGAAGTATTACTGGTGAAGATACCTGGGCTGGAAACCGGGGACATTATAAAGAAAGGCATTACGCTGGTACCGCAGGACAATGGATTGTTCTGGGCGGGGTCTTCTTTCGTATGGGATTACGAGGATGACCACCCAACGGCAAAGCAGCGGGAAGTGCTGGAAAAAAGCCTCGCACAGCTGCTGAAGGTCCCTTATGAAATAGTGGACCAGTTATCGTCGGTGCGGCCATCGGGAAACGACCGGCGACCAATAGCGGGTTTTCACCCTGCGTTACCGTCTGTGGGCTTATTTAACGGGCTAGGCACAAAGGGATGCTCGCTGGCGCCTTTTATGGCGGCGCATTTCAGGGATGTGCTTGTTGCTGATGCGCCACTGATGCCGGAAATAGACCTCGTACGATATTTTTAACATACATCGGGCATAAAATGCCCGATCCAAACCGTATCTTTGCCCCCCTTATGGGTATAAGTGAACAACTGGATAGTGGTCGCCAATTGATGATTACTTATCCCGTAATTCAACCATAAAACTAACTAAATCAACTATTTACGCATGTATAGGACGCACACTTGCGGGGAATTACGAATGGAACAGGTGGGCCAGGAAGTAACTTTGGCCGGATGGATACAGACAGTAAGAAAGTTTGGCAGCATCAATTTTTTTGACCTGCGGGACCGTTATGGTATTACTCAACTGCTGTTCGGTGAAAGCCTGAACGCAAAACTGGATGCACAGCCACTTGGCCGTGAATTTGTGATCCAGGTAAAAGGTACCGTAACCGAGCGCTCCAGTAAAAATAAAAACATTCCCACTGGTGATATTGAAATCACCGTGAGCGATTTTACCATCCTCAATGCGGCTAAAACACCGCCGTTTACTTTGCAGGATGATACCGACGGAGGTGATGAGCTGCGGATGAAATACCGCTTCCTCGATCTGCGCCGTAACATCGTAAGACAAAACCTGGAACTGCGCTACCAGGTAGGACGTGCTGCACGTAACTACCTGCACACTGCTGGTTTTATGGATATAGAAACGCCTTTCCTGATCAAATCTACCCCGGAAGGCGCCCGCGATTTCGTAGTACCGAGCCGCATGAACGCCAATGAGTTCTATGCACTGCCACAGTCGCCGCAAACCTTTAAGCAACTGCTGATGGTGAGTGGATACGATCGCTACTACCAGATCGTGAAATGCTTCAGGGATGAGGATCTGCGTGCAGATCGCCAGCCGGAGTTCACACAGATCGACTGTGAAATGAGCTTTGTGGACCAGGAAGATATCCTGGCTACCTTTGAGCATATGCTGAAGCATATCTTCAGGGAAATAAAAGGAATCGAATTCCCGGATGCTTTCCCAAGGATGACATTCGATGATGCCATGGAATATTATGGTAACGATAAACCGGATATCCGCTTTGAAATGAAGCTGGTAAACCTGAACGATACGGCTAAGGATAAAGGCTTTAAAGTATTTGACGACGCGGAACTGGTGGTAGCGATTGCAGCTAAAGGTTGTGCCGAGTACACCCGCAAACAGCTGGATGAACTGACCGACTGGGTAAAACGCCCGCAGATAGGCATGAGCGGGCTCATCTATGTCCGTTATAACGCGGATGGTACATTGAAGAGCTCTGTGGATAAGTTTTTTGACGAAGAACAACTGAAATTATGGGCGCAAAAATGTCAGGCGCAACCCGGAGACCTTATCCTGGTGCTGGCTGGCAAGGAGGAGCGTACCCGTAAAGCAGCCAGCGAACTCCGCCTGGAAATGGGTGAACGCCTCGGTTTACGCAACAAAAACGACTTTAAACCGTTGTGGGTAATAGACTTTCCGTTATTTGAATACGCCGAAGAGGAAAACCGCTGGGTGGCCCGTCACCATCCGTTTACATCACCAAAGCCGGAACATATCTCGCTGATGGATGATCCTTCACAATACGCTAAAATTAAGGCTAACGCCTACGATATAGTTTTAAATGGCACAGAAGTAGGTGGTGGCTCCATCCGTATTTTCCAGCGCGACCTGCAGCAGAAAATGTTTGCAGCTCTGGGAATGAGCCGGGAAGAGGCAGAACATAAATTTGGCTTCCTGTTAGGCGCCTTTGAATATGGCGCACCGCCGCATGGAGGCATCGCTTTCGGATTCGACCGCCTCTGTTCGCTGCTGGGTGGCAGTGAAAGTATCCGTGACTTTATCGCCTTCCCGAAGAATAATTCCGGACGCGATGTAATGCTGGATGCGCCTGCTGCGATAGACCAGGTACAGCTTAACGAATTGAAGATCAGCCTGGTAAAGCAATAAGGCACTGATTAAATGGCAGAAGCTGCTATTGCCGGCATGGTCTTTGCAAAAGAGAATGCTTTTTGTCGCTAAAATCCCCTTTGATATGGCCAACTGCTGCATCAAAGGGGATTGACACAAATATGAGGTACAATTTTTTTTAACAAGAGATTAACGGGTTAGATAAGAAAAAGAGAACGACGTATTATTTAAATTTTTAAAGTAATATTGCGGTGTGATCATCGTTGATATGTGAGGTAAGAAATGATGCTGAAAACAAAGAAGGAACTATCACCTGTATCAAAAAATACTACCATGAGAATTTCAACATTCTTTAAGAGGACAGTATGGTTATGTGCGGTGTTATTATTGCTAATGCTCAGCAATGTTGGGTTTGCACAACAATCCACAAACAGTTATTTAAAGAAATTTAAACCGGTTTCTGTAGAATTAATGCAGGAAACTGGTATTCCGGCAAGCGTTATCCTCGGAATAGCGATGCTGGAATCAGGCACCGGAACAAGTAGAAACGCAAAGTTGTTGCACAACCATTTTGGAATTGTAGGGAAAAATAGCATTTCCAAGGCAAAACCAGGAGCACGGTCCGTGTACAAACAATATGTGTCAGACATGGCTTCCTATGAGCATTTTGTGGAAGTACTGGCACGCAAAAAGTGGTTCGGCGAAATGAAGGGAAACCCCGAATTTACACTGTGGCTCAAGAAAATGAACCATAGCGGTTATTCATCTGCCGGCCATGAATGGATCAGACGAGTGACAAATATTATTAACCGCTATAAATTGTATAAGCTGGACGCAGGTATGGATAGCGTGGCAACGGAATCAGAAAAATGGTTAACCGTAGGCATGCCGGCAGCAGGCGATCAGTGATGTGCAACAGATCATAAACTATGTCCGGCAAAAATAAGTCTGCCTATCCGTTCTATATTATTCTTGGAACTTTAGTTTGCGTAGTAGGGCTGTCACAGCTCAATTACACCTTTTCATACAAAGACTTTCAATTCCGGAAGCTGGATATGTTGTCAGATCTGAGAACAAATGCTACTTCCCCGGACCAACAAAAGCTTACTGCAGCCGGCAACGACAGCAGTAAGCTTTCTGGTTTAGACAGCACCGGCGCTAATCCGCATGTGCCTAATCCGGATCATACCCACGACTTTATGTCGTATACCGGTATCATGGAATACGCTTCCCCCGTACCTGGCGACTCCATTGTAGGAATGAAACAATTCCTCGCTGCCCTCAAAGAACTGAAAGCCGGTAAACGCCGCAAAGTAAGGATCGCCTATTTCGGCGATTCCATGATTGAAGGCGACCTGATTACCGGCGACCTGCGCGACAGCTTGCAACATTACTTCGGCGGCGGCGGCGTGGGGTTTGTTCCCGTAACCTCTGTGGTAGCATCTTTCAGAACTACCATTACACATACCTTTTCAACCGACTGGAAAGATTATCACTACAAGAATTCACCACCATCCAACGTTACCCTGGGTTTATCGGGGCATACCTTTTATCCGGGCGGAAACAGCTGGGTGAAGTATTCTCCTGTGAAAAAACCGTTGCTCGACAAATTCCGGGAGGTCTCCATACTGTACGGCCCTGCTGAAGCCGGCGCGGTTACTATTAACGACAAAGCCTACACGCTTTCTGGTGCAGCACCGGTGAATCGGCTGGACCTGCAACAGGATACCGGCGCTACTTCGGTAACGCTCCGCAACGCCGGAAGCGCTATGCCTTTTTATGGCGTTTGTTTTGAAAACGGGGATGGTGTTTATGTGGATAATTATTCGTTCAGAGGTATCAGCGGCGTGGAACTGGGCCGCTTGTCCGCCAGTATGGTCCGCCGCATGCAGCAGGAACGTCCTTACGACCTGGTAGTAATGCATTACGGCGCCAATGTATTGTTCCGCCCGGAGCTCACTGACTACAGCTGGTATGAGCGACCGATGAAGAAAGTAATGGACTCACTTCGCCAGGACCTGCCGGCAACTTCATTCCTGATCATTGGTACTGCCGATAAATCTTACAGAAAAGCTGATAAATATATTACCGCACCCGGTGTGGAAGCATTGCTGAAAGTACAGCATAACCTGGCCGCCGGTCATGGTACAGCCTACTGGAACCTTTTTGCCGCTATGGGCGGAGAAGGCGCCATGGTAAAGTGGGTAGAGGGAGACACGGTGATGGCCAACAAGGACTATACACACTTTAACAGGACGGGAGCAGCCAAAGTAGGATCGCTGCTTTACAAAGCTATTATGAATGAATACAGTCAGGCACAACAACCTTAGCACAAAATGGGTGGCAGTGCTTTTACTGATACTCAGCGGGTTTAGAACTTATGCGCAACAATCAGCAGATGCCGGGGCTATCCAGCAGGACACTGCCTTGTACAATGTATTTTCCCTGCTCCATGAGGCAGATAGTAACGTGATATCCATTCTGCATCTGGGCGATTCCCACGTGCAGGCAGGATTTTTTTCACTAACGGTGGCGTCCCTGTTGCAGAACCAGTTTGGTTATGCGGGCAGGGGATTTGTTTTTCCATATAACCTGGCCGGCACCAATGGCCCAGAGGATTTCAAGTGGAACAGCACTGCGAGATGGGCATCGGAGCGGGTGGTAGACCGCAATAAATCTGATGTGCTGGGTCCTGGCGCTATTACCATTATTTCCCAGAACGATGCGCCTACCTTGTCTTTCTCCGGCAAAACGGACGGATCTATGGACAATAACTTCCGTAAAGTAACCCTGCTGTATGATGCCGGAAATACCAACAACACATTGGTAGTACCGGATGCTACTGTAACGGTAACGCCTGCACCTTTTCCCGGCTCTTCCACTCTAAGCAAAGCCACCCTCGATTTTTTACAAACGTCGCAATCTTTCCAGGCAAGATGGGAAGGCACGGGGAGCGGTCCTTTCCGGTTTTATGGCGCCATTATGGAAAACAGCCGCAACGGAGTGCTGTATCACAGCGTTGGCATCAACGGTGCGATGTTTCAACATTACAACGAAATCAGCAACATCCTGGTGGCACAAATGGCCGTGCTGAAACCAAAACTGGTCATCATTTCCCTGGGTACCAATGAAGCCTATGGCGGCAGAATGGACCCGCTGGCCTTCAGGGATGAAATAGATAAAACGGTAACACTCATCCGCGAACAAGATCCTTCCGTAAATATCCTGCTGACCACACCACCGGATTGTATGCGCGCAGTGCGGAAAGCCACCCGGAAGAAAATAGGCAAAAAGAAATACAGAACAATATATCATACCGCGTATTATCCCAATCCATATATCTCTATGGTGACGCAGCAAATCATGGGCTATGCCCGTCAACATGGTATTGCCTGCTGGAATTTTAATGCGATGAATAAAGCACAGAAAGGTAGATTTGCAGGAACATGGGCGCCCGACCATATTCATTTTAATGCACGGGGATATCAGTTACAGGGACAACTATTGTATGAAGCCCTGCAACGTTCTTATACACATTATCTACAGCAAACAAAGAAAAATCCAGTAACCTCCGATGATCGACATTAATAAACTGTTATACGAACTGTCGTACCATGAGTCAGACCCGGTCCTTTTTAACAGTGGGTTCTTCTTTTATTATTTTGCGCTATTCCTGATGTGTTACCTGCTGGTAAGCAGGAGTAAAACCGCAAGGGTATGGGTGTATACAGTATTCTCGCTTTACTTCTTTTATAAAGCCTGCGGCTATTATGTAGGACTGGTCATACTTTCAGCGATTGTGGATTTTAATTTGTCGAGATGGATCCATGAAAGCCCCGACAAAAAAGTGAAGAAATCGTTGCTCATACTGAGCATCTTTTTGAATATAGGGTTGCTGTTTTATTTCAAATACACCAACTTCTTTATAGGGATGATCAACGACGTTACAGCGGGGCATATTTCCACGCTGAAGCTGATCCTGCCCATTGGTATCTCCTTTTATACTTTCGAGAACCTGAGCTATACCATAGATGTTTACCGGGATGAAATTAAGCCGGTGGATAATTTCATGGATTATCTTTTCTTCCTGTCTTTCTTCCCGAAACTGATGATGGGGCCTATTGTGCGTGCGGCAGATTTTATCCCGCAGATCTCTATGCCTTACCGTCTCAGTTCTGAAGACATTGGCAAGGGGATGTACCTGATCATGGGGGGATTGTTCAAAAAGATTGTGATCTCAGATTTCATTTACCAGAACTTCGTACAATACATATTTGATGATCCCAGCAAGCATACGGGTTTGGAATGTTTGATAGGTGTGTATGGTTATGCGCTGGTGATTTATTGCGACTTCTCCGGTTATTCCGATATGGCGCTGGGTATTGCCCGGTGGACCGGCTTTAAGATTCCGCCTAACTTCGATTCTCCTTACCAGAGTTCTTCCATTACAGAGTTCTGGCGCCGCTGGCATATCTCGCTGTCCAGCTGGTTGAGAGACTACCTGTATATACCACTGGGTGGTAACCGCAAAGGCAGGGTGCGCCAGTATGTTAACCTGGCGTTGACGATGCTGATTGGTGGCTTCTGGCATGGCGCCAGCTGGAACTTCATTTTCTGGGGGGCGATGCACGGCGGTGCGCTGGCACTGGATAAAGTGCGTATCGACTATCTGAAGAAAAGTAAAACAGTGATCACCGGATGGAAAGCCAGTTTCCTGAAGGTTATGGGAGTGCTCATCACGTTCCACTTTGTGTGTTTCTGCTGGGTGTTCTTTAAGGCATCTACCTTCCACGATGCATGGTCGCTGATCCACCAGGTGGTATACGACTTCCAGCCTGAAATTGCCCTGGAGTTATACAATGGTTATACCGCTGTATTCTGGGTAATGGTACTGGGCTTCATCCTGCACTTCCTGCCTTCAAAAGTGGAATTTTCTGTAGAGAAAATACTGGGACGCATCCCTGTAGCCGGGAGCATAGCTATCATGGTAGCTTTCATCTGGTTGCTGGTGCAGGTGAAAAGCACGCAACCTATGATCCCGATTTACTTCCAGTTTTAATATGATTTATCTTTTTTGCCAGGGGATGTAGATTTCAGATTCGTTTTCGCCGGTGAGTGAAATAAAGAAATGGTTACCGCTCATTTTGAAATATCCTGCCCGGCAGCTGTTGTTAATGAACTCGTACATGGGCAACCCTGCGGCTGCAAAGCTCATGGGCACCGGTAGCTTTTTGTAGTTGCCTGCCGGAACACGTTTCGTAAAAAGACTGAAGGGCTCCTGGAATGAACTCCGTACCTGGTTATGCGCTTTATCGTATTCATTTTGCAGGGGAATCATAATACCTACATACATCAACATCCTTGAATAGTCGGTAACAGGTACGATATCCAGTGTGCCGGTGATGATCATGGCGCCGGGCAGTTCCAGGGAAGTTTTAATAGCATACAGCTGCTTTTGGTAGTTGCCGAGGTAGTCCACCATTGTTTTCACCGGATCGCCGGTCCGTGGGAGGATATTATAATACAGCTGGTAATCCTGCAGTTTTATGTCCTCGGTCCGGTCCGGGGTGAAAATAACATGCTGCGGATCATCATGCGGAGTAGAAGCAATTTTTGTGCGTGCCAGGGTATTCTTTTCATTTATCAGGTAAAGCCTGTTGCGGAAGCTGATGGGCGCTTCGTCAAAGAATTCCCGGAAAGCTTTGGTAAAGCTGGATTGCGTGTATCCGCACAATTCACTGATCATTCCTACACTGTAATCGCTGTGACGCAGGTACCCTGCGCCCGCTTCCAATCTTCTTAGCTTAGTAAAATGGATATAAGACATCCCATACATTTCTACAAACTTGTGCGAGAAGTTGCCAACAGATTCGCTGATCAGCGCAGCTACTTCTTTCAATCCGCGATCCCCCTGCGGATCGTCATGGGAAAGGGCAATCGCCTGTTGTATTTTCTTCTCCCAATGGTTAAAAGTTGATGTTTTCATGGACGCATATTTTTGGAGTAAACTAATTTACACGAAAGTCTGCCGGCAGCAGGTGAGCCGGCCGGAACGGGAGCGGATTAACGAGCTATTAACGATTTAAGCCCTTCCGGTTTAAACAACTGGATTAAATAAAGGCTAATTCTATACTTTTGCGCAATAATTTCAGAACCTGATGCGCACTGCCAGAATTATTCCGATCGTTATTTTGATGTTATGTTTCACGGGAACTGCCCGTGCGCAATTCCTGATGGATATGATAGACACTACCACTGAAATGGGAAAGGGGATGATATCCATGTACATGAAGTACGATGCACTGCGTTTTAGCGGCTATATCCAGCCCGAATTCCAGATGGCGCAGTCGAGGGGTGCCCAGGGGTATGCGGCGGGAAATTTCCCCGCGGCAGTGGATAATCGCTTTACCCTGCGACGGGGGCGTATCCGGGTGGATTATGAGCGCTACAACAAACAGGATATGCCGGTAGTGCAGTTTGCTTTCCAGTTTGATGGAACAGAGCGGGGAGTGAACATCCGTGATTTCTATGGTCGTTTTTTTGAGACGAAATTCAATTTATTCTCGCTGGTGGGAGGGATGTTTGCCCGTCCTTTTGGTTATGAGGTGAACCTGTCATCGGCGGATCGTGAAACCCCTGAGCGTGGGCGGATGTCACAGATCCTGATGAGAACGGAGCGCGATCTTGGCGCCATGATATCTTTTGAACCCCGCCGCAAGGATCATCCGCTGCGCTTCCTGAAAATAGATGCGGGTGCTTTCAACGGGCAGGGGCTTACAGCTACCACTGATTTCGACAGTCATAAAGACTTTATAGGCCGCATATCTATTAAGCCACGGAAAATAAAGGGCACCAAAAGCCAGTTATCGGGCGGTGCATCTGTACTGTACGGCGGCATGCAGCAGTTTACAAAACAGATCCATACCATGGGTACCGCCAATGGGCAGCCCGTCTTTACAGTGGATTCGTCCGTATCCAATGTAGGAAAAATTGCGCCCCGGCATTACTACGGCGCAGATGTGCAATGGAAAATTTCCAACGGGGAAGGGAAGGGATTCACCCAGTTCCGGGCGGAGTATCTCCGCGGACGGCAAACAGCTACTGCACTTACCACGGAAACGCCGGGCGTTATACCGGTTGGACCGGAAGGAAGACTGCTGCCCCTTTATATCCGCAATTTCGACGGGGCCTATCTCTATTATATTCAAAACCTCGGCAACGCAAAACACCAGGCCGTATTGAAGTATGACTGGTACGATCCCAATACAAAAGTAAAAGGTAAAGATATCGGCGCTCCGGGCGCAGGACTCACCCCCGCGGATATACGCTACAATACCGTAGGCATCGGCTACCTGTATTATGCAAACGAACACCTGAAGTTCATGGTGTATTACGATTGGGTGACCAACGAAAGCACTGAACTGGAAGGGTACAGGGACGACCTAAAGGATAATGTGCTTACCTGCAGGATGCAATACCGTTTCTGATTATTTTATTCTCTTCCGGATTCCATGGTAAATCCAAACGTACTGCCTATTTCAGGTTTGCTGCGTACGGTAATGGACTGGTCGTGGGCTTCCACAATGTGTTTTACGATGGCAAGACCAAGCCCGGTGCCGCCAATATCGCGGCTGCGCGCCCTGTCGGTACGGTAAAACCGCTCAAATACACGCGGCAGGTGTTCTTCCGCCATCCCGATGCCATCATCGGAAATTTCTATCAGCACCCTCTTTCCATCCATGCTGTAAACGCTGGCAATGGTATGTCCGTCGGGTTTGCCATATTTTATGGAGTTATCTACCAGGTTAATGAGTACCTGGCGGATCTTTTCTTTATCGGCGTATACCGGCTGCGGCGCTTCACAGCCCTTTTTGATACTGAACTTAATGCCTTTGGTATTGGCTTTCAGCGACAGGGTATCAAATACATCTTTGATCAGGTCCTGGATCACAAATACTTCTGCGTTCACGGTCATTTCGCCGCTTTCCAGCTTGGATATTTCGTCCAGGTCGTCGATCAGCCGGCAAAGGCGGTCGATGTTCTTGGTGGCGTTTTTCAGGAACAGCTTATTTACATTGGGATCTTCCAATGCGCCGTCGAGGAGGGTGTGAATATAGCCCTGAACGGCAAAAATAGGCGTTTTGAGCTCATGGGAAAGGTTCAGCAGGAACTCCTTACGGAACTCTTCATTCCGGCGCAGGTTGTCCAGTTCTTCTTTTTTCTGGCTGGCCCATTTTTCCACATCTTCACTTACTTCTTCAATGGTTTTCAGGGGAAGAATATTCTTTTGGAAAAACTCCTCTCTCTTGGACGCTTTTGTTTGGTAGATGAATTTATAGATCAGCTTTATCTTCCTGTAAATAAAATTCTGCAGGGTATAAAGATAGAGGTAATAGGATACCAGGAAAGTCAGCACAAAGGCTCCCACTACTACTTTCCAATTGCCATCTATCACCAGGCTGCCCAATGCGATGACGGCTGATATCACAAGGGCTGTAAATCCCGCTAACTTCTGGGGGGACAGGTTTTTTGCTTTAAACATACTCCAAAGTGAGTAATTAAGGTAATAATGGGAAATTACTTTAAATTTTTTACTTGACAACAGTAATGGCTTTTGACCGCCAGCATTCAGCTGCCGGAGAACAATGTTTGGTGGGATCTGGACAGGCTGCCGGCACTGAAAGGCCAACAGCCAAAGGCTAACAGGGCGGATGACTACATCTCAAATTTATAGCCAACGCCTTTTACGGTAGTGATCAGGTCGATGCCTATTTTCTGGCGTATTTTGCGGATATGCACATCGATGGTACGGTCGCCTACAATCACTTCGGTACCCCATACCTGGTTAAGGATTTCGTTGCGCAGGAATACACGGCCGGGTTTAGATGCCAGCAACTGCAGCAATTCAAATTCTTTTTTTGCCAGGATGATTTCCTGTCCTTTGTAAGTAACCGTGAATTTTTCCCGGTCGATGATCAGGTCGCCCAGTGTTACGCGGGTTTCCTCGGGTTTGTGCAAACGGCGGAAAAGCGCGTTGATGCGGCTTACCAGCAATTTGGGTTTAATGGGCTTGGCGATGTAATCGTCGGCTCCCATGTTCAATCCGTCTACTTCGGATTTCTCATCGTTGAGCGCAGTTAAAAACAATACCATTGTATCTTTGAACTCAGGGATTTTCCTGATTTCGCGGCAGGTATCAATCCCGTTCTTGTTCGGCATCATGATATCCAGCATAATCAGATCCGGTCTGAATATTTTTGCTTTCTGGATAGCCTCGCTGCCGTCTTTCGCCGTTACGGTATCGTAACCCGCTGTTTTGAGATTGTAACTGATGATTTCGAGAATATCCAATTCGTCATCTACTACCAGAATTTTTCCTGCAACCGCTTGGTCTATCATAAATTTTGCTTTTAAAAAGACGGGACAAAATTATAAAGCCATCTCCGTGATTAATGGAAAATTAACATTATGAAATTGTTAATTCAATATCAGACTGGTTTTCCGCGCTCCACGGCAAGGTACGTCAAATAACAATGCTGCATTAATATGTCAATTATCCGCCATCCATAGGAAGGTGATTATGATCATGCTGAACAACGGCCTTCTTTTTCGTGTTTATTTTAAATCAGATGTTGGTCATGGATAACAGTTTTAGTTATAGATAGAATAATTAAGATATATTTCCCGCTAAAAAACAAAAGATAGCAACGAAGTGCTGGCAAACTCTGTATTTGGTTGTAAATTTGCTATCTGGTCCTTGCGAAAAGATCCATTTAGTATGAGAAGATTTTTATTAATAGTGACGCTGACGGTCCTGGCAGTCAGCCAAATACAGGCACAAAGCAGCCACCATCCGATTCCAATCAGCAGACAGGGATTTCATGATAACATCGATAAAGAACAGGCCGCTGCCGCCAAGTTCGATGGTAAAGCAGATGATCTCGTAAAAGTATCTGATGATCAAACCACCAACTTGCAGGTAACCAACGCCCTGATCAAGGAAGTGGACGATATGCAGCAGGAGATAGAGGATAACGATTCACTGGATCACCGGCTGAAAGTAAAATACCTTTCTGCTATCTACGTAACGTTGAAAGATTATAATCAGAAACGGTCGCGCCGTAACATCGATCCGGAAGAAGCGCCTGCTATGATAGCGGCTTTCCGCAATATGATGCGTGCAGATATCAAAGGTCAGAGCATTTTGCCCTACATCAGCAATCTTTCCTTCGAGGCATCCGAAAAGATCATCGAATCCTTCCAGGATAATCCCGGCTACAAAGAAGCCAGGGGACAGGTATTCACTAAATATGCCTTCAATAACCTGGAAACTGTAATGCCTAAGCTGGGAGACTATCTCAACTATCCGGGCACCGATTCCATTGTAGCCGCCGTAGCCCGTAAATACCCCAACCAGGTACTTACCTACGCCACCTCCTATACGCCAATGGCTAATGCCGTCAAGCGTAACCAGGATCCTATTGTACAGCAGATCGTACGCATTGGGCAGTCGTCCCAAAGCACCAAGATATTACCCTTCATAGATGAGCTTCTGGCAGGCACCACTACCGTTGAGAAGCTGGAGGCCGTTGTGGATAACGACTACCAGTATTTCAAGCAAATGGTGAAGTCCAATATCGCCCTGCAGAAGCTGAAAGCTGATGGACAAAACCCATTCGGCCTGAAAGCCATGATGGAAAACATGCAGGCAAAATCATTACTGTATATCCGTACGGTAAACGACCTGCATGAAGAACCTGCCCCAGTGAGGTTTGCCATCGTTAAAAATTTCACACCGGAAGAACTCTACTACCTGATCATCAACGGCCAGGAAGAACTGTATACCTCCAGCTACACCAATCACAGCAACGCGGGTTTATACGACCAGATGATGCTTCGCATGAAACCTCCGCGCGGCGACAGCTTACTGATGGTAGTGAATTTCGACCGCTTCAAAAAGTTTATTGCCATGGCGGCCGGTTTCAATACCCTGGATCATTTCCTGAAATCCATGGCGCCGGAAAATTCCAATTATCTCATGCAGAAATATGTGCAGAACCTGGAAAAAACCGAAGACCTGGAAGATGCGGTAGACGTGGCCAACTCCTTTGGTAGTATCCGCGATGAGAAACTGCTGGAATTCCTCCGTGTAGAAGTAAAGAAGAACCTGAACTATGTAAAAAAACACAGTGATAAACGCGGTACAGTGATTTATCAACTGCTCAGCAGCCTGTTTGAAACGGAGTCAAAATCAGAAAACGATTCTTCCAAAGCCACCGATATGGCTGCCAAGCTCCAGCTGCCGCCTATCAACTACGTTACCTATAACACATTGGAAAGCGACAGTGGCAGGGTATATCAGCAGGTATTTTTTTATGGAGATAAGGACGGGCAGGAATCTTTCGCCAGCTTCATGACTAACTTCCCTTCGTCCGACTGGAAAGTGAGCAAAAATAAATACTGGGCCACCATTACTTCGCTAAAAGGGAAAGCCACTACTATTTATGCGAACCTGCCCACCGATGAACCTGCGGATAAAGAAGCAATATCCAAACTGTCGGAATACCTGGATGAAAACGATATTCACCCTACCATTTTCATTCACCGTGGCCACAGTTATCATATCAATACCACCCTGGAAAACCTCCAGAGCTCCGCTAAGATAGTCGTGCTCGGTTCCTGCGGCGGTTATCATAACCTGGCTACTGTACTGGAAAAGTCACCCGAAGCGCATATCATTTCTTCCAAACAGGTAGGTACCCGGTTTGTAAATGAACCGATCATCCACAGCCTGGAAGATCAGGTACGTTCCGGTAAAAATGTGGATTGGGTGATCATGTGGGCCCAGCTGACAAAGAAATTTGCAGGAGATGCCCGCAACAAGGACCTTTTCAGCGATTATGTACCACCTCATAAAAACCTTGGAGCTATATTCATTAAGGCTTACAAGCAAATTATGAAGGACGAAAAGAAGTAAGTTATTTATCAGCATATTTCCGGAAGGCGCAGGACCCCTGCGCCTTTCTTTTTTTGTATTCCGGTGTTGCCTGCAAACCTCCGGCGTAATTATTTTTTATCGTAGGTTTGTTGAGTAGTTTAAACCTGGCACATTGGAAAATCTTGCGGTAAAGAAAGTATTTGATTTCAGTTTATTACGGCGCATATTCTCATTCGCGGCCCCTTACAAACGATCCTTTTACATCTCCATGATATTAACGGTTGTACTGGCCGCTATTTCCCCGTTGCGCCCGTACCTGATCCAGGTAACGGTAGATAAGTATATAGCGGGGCAGCTGATGCAGATGCTGATCCTGGTGACCATTGTACAGATAGGGTTGTTATTGCTGGAAACAGTGGTCCGCTTCTATTTTTCCTACCTCACCAACTGGCTGGGGCAGTCAGTAGTAAAGGACCTGCGTGTAACTGTCTATAAAAAGATCGTACACCTGAACCTGGCATTTTTCGACAAAACCCCCATTGGTACGCTTACCACCAGGACCATCAATGATATTGAGGCGATCAATGATGTGTTTTCCGAAGGGATTATTTCTATAGTGGCGGATCTGCTGATGATCATCGCCATACTGGCGGTGATGTTTATGGAAGACTGGCGTCTGACGCTCATCAGCCTTTCGCCTTTCCCTATACTGATCTTTGCTACTTATATTTTTAAGGAAAGTGTGAATAAGTCGTTTTTACCGGGTCCGTAATGCGGTGTCGGCGCTCAACGCCTTTGTGCAGGAACACCTTACAGGAATGGTGGTGGTGCAGGCATTTACAGCGGAGAAAAGGGAGTTTGCCCGTTTCAAACATATTAACAAGGAACACCGTAAAGCGAATATTGACGCTATTTTTGCCTATTCTGTTTTCTTCCCGGTTGTGGAAATTATCCTGGCCATTTCATTGGGGTTAATGGTATGGTGGGGCGCTAATAAAGTGCTGAACTACGAGGTTACTCAGGGGGTGATGATCGCTTTTATCATGTACCTGAATATGTTGTTTCGCCCGCTGCGGATGCTGGCAGATAAGTTCAATACGCTGCAGATGGGTATGGTAGCCAGTGAACGGGTGTTTAAGGTAATTGATAACCAGGATTATATCCCGGACAGAGGTCACCAGAGCGCTGAGAAGATGAAAGGCGCCATTACTTTTGATAATGTAAGCTTTGCGTACATAGATGATCGTTATGTGCTGAAGAATATCAGCTTTCATGCAAACCCGGGCGATACAGTGGCCATTGTAGGGCATACCGGGTCCGGTAAAACCACTATTATCAGTATCCTGAACAGGTTGTATGAAATTCAGAAAGGAAGTATTAAGATCGATGATATTGATCTGCCGGCTTACTCCCTGGAGTCGTTACGCAGCAAAATAGGCGTGGTATTGCAGGATGTGTTCCTGTTTGCCGGGTCCATTTATGATAACATTACGTTGCATAACAGCAATATCAGCAGGGCGAAGGTAGAGGAGGCTTCCCGGCTGATCGGGATCCACGATTTCATTATGCAGCTGCCCGGCGGCTATGATTACCAGGTGATGGAGCGGGGAAGCACCCTTTCCCTGGGGCAGCGGCAGCTGATTTCGTTTGTACGGGCTTTGCTGTACGATCCGGCTATCCTGGTGCTGGATGAGGCTACATCTTCTGTGGATACCGAGTCGGAAATGATGATCCAGCAGGCGATCGACAAGCTGATAGCCGACCGTACCGCCATCATCATTGCCCACCGCCTTTCTACGATTAGCAAGGCCGATAAAATTATCGTGCTGGACAAAGGGGAAATTAAGGAGATGGGTACCCACGAAGAGTTACTGAAGCTGGAAGGGTTTTATTTCAAACTGCATAGTATGCAGTTTAATGTGAGTAAGGTATAAGAAGGGCAAAATGAATTAGAAAAATATTAATATGAAATACTTTAACGGGCTGTTGATTTCAACGGCCTTTTTTTATGGAAAAAAACGGGCGTTTTTTAATTACAAGCAACTGGTTATCAGTATAATTACGATATATCTTACTTTTTTTCCGTAGTCGCTTAATTTTGAAGATAAAAACGAGTATCTTTGCGCAAAATTTCAGAAAACGGTGATTTCTTTCAATTGGTTCAAACATAGAATGGTAGCACTTGTGTTGGTTTTAGGCCTTCACAGTTTTAGTAATTTTTCCTTTGCACAGGAAGTTTCCCACCATGAAACGGCAGCAGCTGCACCTCATGAAGGAGAAGAAGGTAAGGGGGGAGAAGAAGGTGAGCCTAAAAAATTTGATGCTAAGGAAGTTATTCTGGGACACGTAAAGGATGCCCACGACTGGCACCTGTTCAGCATTGGAGATAACCATGTAACTGTTCCGTTACCGGTGATCATTTACAATCCTGCACGGGGCACGTCAGTATTTTCGTCTTCTAAATTTGAGCATGGTCATGCAGCGTACGATGGTTACCAGCTGGTAAACGCGCACTACCTGCACGAAAAAGGACTGGATCCGGCCAAATACATGGATGGCAAAGTGATCGCAGTAGACGCCAATGGCAATCCTACAGATGAGCCAATCTATGATTTCTCCATGACGAAGAACATCACTTCCATGATCATTGCCGCCGTATTGCTGGTAATCCTGATGCTGAATGTAGCGAAGGCTTACAGGGTACGTGGTTCCAAGAAAGCCCCTAAAGGTTTCCAGAGCCTGATGGAACCGGTGATCATCTTTATGCGTGATGAAGTGGTAAAGCCTAATATTCCCGGTAAACATGCAGAAAGGTATACGCCTTTTATTCTGACTATATTCTTTTTTATCCTGATAAACAACCTGTTAGGTCTGTTGCCTGGTTCTGCCAACGTAACGGGTAACCTGGCGGTAACGGCAGCACTGGCCATCATCAGCTTTATTGCTACCATGTTCAGCACTAACAAACATTTCTGGGGTCACATTTTCAATCCTCCGGTTCCGTTTGGGGTTAAGTTTATCCTCGCGCCGGTAGAGTTGATCGGCGTATTTACCAAGCCAGTATCACTGATGATCAGGTTATTTGCCAATATCCTGGCAGGTCACATTATCATCCTGAGTATTATATCCCTGGTGTTCATCTTCGGATCTTTAAATAAGGTAGCTGGTTACGGCTTCCTGCCTATCACTGTTCTGTTCAACATTGTAATGATGATGCTGGAATTGCTGGTAGCATTTATCCAGGCGTTCATCTTTGCTAACCTGACAGCCGTATTTATTGGCCAGGCAATGGAAGGTGCGCATGACGAAGCACATCACTAAGCATACGGGAATTAGCTTTTAGCCTTTGCCAAAAGTTAAATGCCAACCGCTTTATTAAATCGAAATTTTTTATAATTCAAATACATATTCATTATGGCACTTTTGTCTATTTTATTGCAGGCTGCTGCTGCATCTGGTCTGGCTAAAGCTGGTGGTGCTGTTGGTGCTGGTATCGCGGCTATCGCTGCTGGTATTGGTGTTGGTAACATCGGTAAGAGCGCGCTGGAGTCTATCGCTCGTCAACCGGAAGCTGCTAACGACATCCGTGCGAACATGATCCTGGCTGCTGCGCTGGTTGAGGGTGTTGCTCTCTTCGGTGTAATCGCTGGTCTGTTGGCGGTAGTTCTGTAAGCCAAACTTTTTACTGCATCCGGCGCACAGGGCAATGGATGCAGTAATCTTTTGTTACAGACAAACCATCAAACTACCTGAAATCAGAAAATATCAACATCAAAAAAATAATAAAATTCTAATTATATGGATCTGTTGCAACCCGCGTTAGGCTTGTTTCTTATTTCATTATTCATTTTCATCGTCGTTTTCCTGATTCTGAAAAAATTCGCCTGGACTCCCATCCTCGCTACCCTGAAGGAAAGGGAAGGTTCCATCACTGACTCTATCGCCACTGCAGAAAGAGTAAAGGAAGAAATGGCCCAGATGAAAGCTGAACATGAACATGTGCTGGCGGAAGCTAAAGCTGAAAGAAGCAAGATCCTGAAAGAAGCGAAAGACGCGAAGGATATGATCATCAGCGAAGCCAAAACACAAGCGCAGGCAGAAGCAAAGAAGATCATCAGTGAAGCTTACACCGCTATCGAAAACCAGAAAATGGCTGCGTTAACGGATGTAAAGAACCAGGTAGGTAACCTCGTGATTGAAGTGGCTGAAAAAGTGCTGAGAAGAGAACTGGCTGATAAAACAGCACAGGAAGGTTACGTGAAACAACTGGCAGGAGAAATCAAATTGAACTAAGATATTAGCCATTAGCTCTAAAGGCTAACAGCTAAAAGCTAAAAGCTTTTTTAATATGCAGAATCCCCGTTTAGCATCCCGGTATGCAAAATCATTGATAGGTCTGGCTCAGGAACTGAACCAGCTGGAAGTGGTGCATACAGACATGCTGTTCTTACAACAGGTGATGAAAAGCAACCCCGATGTGGTGAGTTTGCTTAAAAGCCCTATCATAAAGGCCGATAAAAAGCAGAAGATACTGGCTGCCATATTTGAAAGCCGCATCAGTGCTACTACCATTTCCTTTATCAACCTGTTGGTGACCAAAGGTCGTGAAAGCGCACTGGCTGAAATGACCACTGAGTTTGCACGCCAGTACATGGTACTGAAAAACATCAGCCCGGTGAAGATCACCACGGCTGTTGCTTTGGATAATGCTACCCTGGACGTGATCAAACAGAAAATTGCCAGCGAAACAACGCAGCAGATCCAGCTGGAAACAGCCGTGAATGCTGACCTGATCGGAGGTTTTGTACTGGAAGCAAATGACCAGTTGTTCGATGCTTCTATCCTGCGTGATCTGAAAGATATTAAACAACAGTTTAACAAGAATATTTACGTATCTGACTTACGTTAATCTATACAGCAGCCGCTGCGTACACGCAAAGCTGTTGTCGTTATACTAATTTTCTCTAACGACTTTTTTTAAAATCATAATTATGGTTGATATTAAACCTGATGAAATTTCGGCGATTTTACGCCAGCAGTTAAGCAACTTCAATGCTTCTGCCGACCTGGAAGAGGTAGGTACTGTATTACAGGTGGGTGATGGTATTGCCCGCATATACGGATTGGGCAATGTAGGTTATGGTGAACTGGTTGAATTCAGCAATGGCGTAAAAGCAATTGCACTGAACCTGGAAGAAGACAACGTGGGTGTGGTATTGATGGGTCAGTCAGCAGGTATTAAAGAAGGTGATAAAGTACGTCGTACCAAAAAGATCGCTTCCATTAACGTGGGAGAAGGTGTTGTTGGCCGCGTAATCAATACACTGGGTGAACCTATCGATGGTAAAGGCCCTATCAAAGGTGAATTGTATGAAATGCCGCTGGAGCGTAAAGCACCAGGTGTTCTGTACCGTGAACCAGTAAAAGAACCACTGCAAACAGGTGTAAAAGCAATTGATGCGATGATCCCTGTTGGTCGTGGTCAGCGTGAGCTGGTAATTGGTGACCGTCAGACAGGTAAAACAGCTATCTGTATTGATACGATCATCAACCAGAAAGAATTTTATGAAGCAGGTAAACCTGTTTATTGCATATACGTAGCAATTGGCCAGAAAGCATCTACTGTTGCCGGTGTAATGAAAACATTACAGGAAGCAGGCGCTATGGCTTACACTACCATCGTAGCTGCCAACGCTGCTGATCCTGCACCGCTGCAGTTCTACGCTCCATTTGCCGGCGCTGCTATCGGTGAATTCTTCCGTGACTCAGGTCGCCCTGCACTGATCGTTTATGATGATCTGTCCAAACAGGCAGTTGCTTACCGTGAGGTATCCCTGTTGCTGAAACGTCCTCCAGGCCGTGAAGCATATCCTGGTGACGTATTCTACCTGCATAGCCGCTTACTCGAGCGTGCTGCGAAAATCATCAGCAATGATGCCATCGCAAAACAGATGAACGACTTACCTGAATCTATCAGACACCTGGTAAAAGGTGGTGGTTCCCTGACCGCATTGCCTATCATCGAAACACAGGCAAGTGACGTATCTGCTTACATCCCTACCAACGTAATCTCCATCACCGATGGCCAGATCTTCCTGGAAGGTAACCTGTTCAACGCCGGTATCCGTCCTGCTATCAACGTAGGTATCTCTGTAAGCCGCGTGGGTGGTAACGCGCAGATCAAATCCATGAAGAAAGTATCTGGTACCCTGAAACTCGATCAGGCACAATACCGTGAAATGGAGGCTTTCTCCAAATTCGGTGGTGACCTGGATGCTGCTACCAAAGCAGTTATCGATAAAGGAGCCCGTAACGTGGAAATCCTGAAACAGGCACAGTTCAGCCCGTACGCCGTAGAAAAACAGGTAGCTATGATTTACCTGGGTACAAACGGTTTACTGCGTGATGTTCCTGTTAAACAGGTACGTGCTTTTGAAGAAGCTTTCCTGAATGAAATGCAGGTGCGCTTACCGGAAGTACTCGGAGAATTCAAGAAAGGTAACCTGCCGGAAGATGGCCTGAAGAAAATGGTTACACTGGCAAATGAACTGAAGCCAAGATTCGCATAAATAACAGCGTTCATCGCTAAAAATATAAGCACCTTTTACCGTCAGGTAAAGGGTGTTTTTTTGTGCATGTACTGTAATAAATTAATCAAAGGTCAATACCGGAGAAACCAGCGTTTATCCGTTTCCTTTGGATTATTTGGTTTATAAAATAAACTAGTTTACATTTGTTATGTAATTAATCCCTGAATATGTCGAATATCAACCGCTATCTGTGTCTCTTCATCTTTACACCCCTGTTCTCTTTGGCGCAGCATAAAATCAGCGGCAAAGTAACTGATACAAAGAAGCATCCTTTACCCGGTGTGAACATAGCAGTGAAAGGCTCCTACGATGGCGCCACCACCGCAGCAGATGGTTCTTTTTCCTTTACCACCACCGCCACAGGCGACCAGCTGTTATCGGCCACGCTCACCAATTACCAGGCACTGGAACTGAAAATAAATACCGCCGCAGGAGAACAACTGAACATTGTGCTGAAAAGTGCGGTGAATGCACTAAGAGTTGTAACCATTTCTGCCGGCAGCTTTGAAGCCAGCGATGATAAGAAAGGTACAGTGCTGAAGCCGCTGGATATCGTAACCACAGCTGGCGCCGGCGCCGATATTGCCAATGCCATTAAAACATTGCCGGGCGCCCAGCAAACCAACGACCGCGAGGGCCTGTTTGTACGCGGTGGTACCGGCTATGAAGCACAAACCCTCATCGATGGCATGCTCGTAAGGAATCCTTTTTACAGCAGCCTCCCCGATATCCCGGGACGCGGCCGCTTTTCTCCCTTCCTGTTTAAAGGAACCACTTTCAGCAGTGGCGGCTACTCCGCGCAATATGGCCAGGGACTGTCCTCTGCACTGATCCTTGAATCCATCGATCTGCCGGAGCGCTCGTCTTCTTCTGTCGGGGTATCGGTAATAGGTGTGAGCGCGGGGCTGGACAATCTCTCAAAAGATAAAAAAACTTCCTACGGTATAGAAGCAGATTATACCAATCTGTCGCCCTACTTTAATATCGTTAAGCCTAAAAACGCACCGAACCTGGGACCGGAAATCATCGGCACCTCCGTAAACTTCCGGCATAAAACCTCCCGTACAGGCATGCTCAAATTTTACGGGTATGGCAACTGGACCAAAATGGGATTTAACTCCAACAGCCTGGAGTACCCGGGTTATACAGAGTCGTTTAAGCTGCATAACAATAACGTATATACGAATCTTACCTACCGGGAAAATATTGGTCACGACTGGCACTTATATATCGGCGCTTCTTTCAGCAGCAACACGGACAATATCAATGCAGATACCCTGTTAAAGAATCCGGCGCCCTCACTGATTAAAGTGCGATCGGACCTGAGCCAGACGCGGGTGATGTTTTACAAAAACCTCGGGCGCTTCTCTGTATTGCGGCTGGGAGGAGAGTATCAGTATGCGGAAGAAAGATCGGCCTTTAATGAAAATAAAGCTAATTTCTCAGACAACTACACCGCTGCTTTTGCAGAGGGAGATATTTACTTTACCCCAAGTTTCGTAGGGCGTGTAGGAGGTCGTGCGGAATACAGTTCTGTATTGGGGGAAATGAATTTTGCACCCCGTGTATCGCTGGCATATAAAATGAATAACTACAGCCAGTTTTCCGTAGCCTATGGCGATTATTACCAGACGCCGGAGCCGCAGTATATCCGCTTCAACCGCAACCTGGGCTATATGAAGGCCACCCATTATATCCTCAGCTATCAGCGGGTGGCAACGGATTATACGTTCCGTACTGAGGTGTTTTATAAGAAGTATACCGACCTGGTGAAAACAACGCCGGCGTATAACAACAATGGCAGCGGGTATGCGCAGGGAGTGGAGCTTTTCTGGCGCGACCGGAAAACGTTTAAGAACGTGGATTACTGGGTGTCGTACTCTTACCTTGATACCAAACGCGACTACCTGAACTATCCGTTCCGGGTACAGCCCGACTTTGCGGCCAATCATACTGCCAGCATTGTATACAAGCATTTTCTGCCAAAGCTCAGCACCAACCTGGGGTTAACGTATTCGTTTGCCACAGGCCGTCCTTATTACAATCCCAATCAGCCCACTGACAAGTTCATGTCCGACAGAACAATGACCTACAACTCCGTAGGCGTGAGTGCCAGTTACCTCACCAGTATCCGGAAGGCATTCACCATTTTTGTGTTGTCGGTGAGCAACGTATTGGGCAATAAACAGGTGTTCGGATACCATTATTCTACCGATGGATTGCGCAGGGATGAAGTAGTACCCAACGTACCGAGATTTATTTACCTCGGCATGTTTATGAATTTTGGTATCGACAGAAGACAGGATGTTATTAATAACCTCTAATCATAATAAATATGAAACGATTATTTCTTGCTTTTTTATTTACCGGTAGCATAACTACTGCCCTCATGGCGCAAAGCGCCCAATACACAGAGGCCATGACGAAGCAAACGTCTGACCTGGACAGCAGCAGCATTTTCACGCCTGATGGATTGCAACAAAAGGCCAATACTTTTGAGCGTATTGCGGATGCAGAAAAAAGCCAGTGGTTGCCTTACTATTATGCTGCCTATATGGAGGTAATGCAGGCACTTACGTTGAAAGATAAAAGCCAGATAGATCCGCTGGCCGACAAGGCAGAGGCCAACCTCGACAAGGCCGAAGCGCTGAGTCCAAAGAACTCTGAAATTGCCTGTATCCGTTCACTGGTGGCCACCGCCCGGTTAACAGTGGATCCTATGAGCCGTGGCATGAAGTATGGCCCTGAAGCAGCTTCCCTGCTGGAACAGGCGAAGAGCTTTAATCCGGAGAACCCGAGAATCTACATGTTACAGGGACAATCATTATTATTTACACCTGAACAATGGGGTGGCAGTAAATCAAAAGCTAAAACAACCTTGGAGCTGGCGTTGGAAAAGTTCGCGGCCTTCAAGCCGGAAAGCAGTATAGCACCGCATTGGGGAGAACCATATACCCGCAAGCTGCTGGAACAAAGCCAGCAATAATCAGGTAGTATTTATTCAGATATTTAGTTATTTTGTTTCCGTGATAAAACCATTGAAACAAAATAGCTAAATATTAAAATAGCTGTATAAGAAAATTAAGCTCATGGATTTTAAAGATCTGGACCCGGTATTACATTCACAGTTGAGGCTGGCTATTATGTCCGTGTTGATCAGTGAAAAAGAAGCAGAGTTTACGCTGCTGAAAGAAAAAACAAATGCCACAGCAGGTAATCTGAGTGTACAGATTAATAAATTACGCGATGCGGAATATATTTCCGTAGTAAAACAGTTTAAGGATAATTATCCGCAAACCATCTGCAAGATAACCTCCACCGGCAGGAAAGCCTTTGAAAACTACGTTACTTCCATACAATCTTACCTGAAAGCCGGAAGGCCCTGAGCTATTCCGATGCCAGTTCTGTTTTCTTGAGTGGGTTCCGGGTGTTCTCGGCATAGCGTTCCCGTTGTTCCAGTATTTCCAGGCAGGCAAAAATCGCTTGTCTGAAAGAATCCGGGTCCGCCAGGTTTTTGCCGGCAATATCGAATGCCGTGCCGTGATCCGGTGAAGTACGCACAATGCCCAGTCCGGCAGTATAGTTAATACCGTTGCCGCTGGCCAGCGACTTAAACGGTATCAGGCCCTGGTCGTGATACATAGCCAGCACACCATCAAATTGCTTAAACATTTCCCTTGCAAAGAAGGCGTCTGCACTATACGGTCCGAAACACAGGATACCATTGCCTTTCGCGTGCCTGATGGCAGGGGCAATGTGTTCAATTTCTTCGCGGCCAATCAGTCCTTCGTCGCCGGCGTGCGGGTTAAGTCCCAATACGGCAATACGCGGCTGGTCCACACCAAAGTCTTTTACCAGGCTGTCTCTCATCAGGTGCAGCTTGCCCAGGATATTTTCTTTGGTAACATATTTTGCTACGTCCGCCAGGGGTACATGTTCTGTGAGCAGGCCCACACGCATATTGTCGGCGGTCATGAACATGAGCACATCCTTTGCATTGAAGGAATCCCTCAGGTAAGGCGTGTGGCCGGTATAGTTAAAAGTTTCGCTTTGAATATTGTTTTTATGGATGGGGGCTGTCACCAGGCCGGTGATATACCCGTCTTTCAAACAGTTGATGGCAGCTTCCAGTGCCCGTGCGGCGTATTTGCCACCTGTTTCATTCAGTACTCCGGGGGTGATTTGCACTTCTTCTTCCCAGCAGTTATACACGTTTACCTGCTTATGGTTAAGGCGGGTAAAGTCCTTGATGCTCTGGTAGTTAAAATTATTTTCATTCATCAGCTTCCGGTAAAAGTTGATGGTTTTGTTGGATGCAAAAATCACCGGCGTACAAAATTCCATCATACGCGCGTCCATAAACGTTTTGATGATAATTTCGGCGCCAATGCTGTTGATATCACCGATGGTGATGCCGATTACCGGTTTGTTGATCTGAATAGTACTCATGCTGAATTGCCTCAATGAATGGCAAATATAAAGTATTTAGCGGTTAGCTTTTCGCTTTTAGCCGGGGGCATTTTCAAAAGCTAAAAGCTAATAAATGCTTTATCTTTGCGCTTCACAATGTATACACTAAAAAAATCACTCGGCCAGCATTTCCTCACAGATGAGAACATCTCGAGGAAAATTGTGGAGTCGCTACCTGTAATCGAAGGCCAGCAAGTGCTGGAAGTGGGTCCCGGCGGGGGCGCCATCACAAAATACCTGTTGCAGCTACCAGGCATTCATTTCAAAGCTATTGAGCTGGACAGGGAAAAGGTGGAGTTCCTGGAAAAAACGTACCCCGCTATCAGGGGGAAGCTGATCAACGAAAGCATCCTGGATGCCGCCCTGCCTTTTGAAGGCCCGTTCCGCCTCATCGGCAACTTTCCCTATAATATTTCTACCCAGATCATGTTTAAGCTGCTCGATTGGCGTCAGCAGGTGGATGTGGTAGTGGGCATGTTCCAGAAAGAAGTGGCACAACGTATTGCCGCTCCGCATGGAAATAAGGAATATGGTATCCTGAGCGTGCTGTTACAGGCTTATTATAAGATTGAATATTTGTTTGAAGTACATGAAAACTGCTTCAATCCGCCGCCAAAAGTAAAATCTGCCGTCATCCGCCTCACCCGGATGGAACAACCGGTAGATATTGCCTCTGAGCGTAAATTTCTTGTATTGGTGAAAACAGCTTTCGGACAACGGCGCAAGCAATTGCGCAATCCGCTGAAAACGATGTTTGACAAGGAACTGCTGGCACAGGACCCCATCTTTACAAAAAGAGCCGAGGAGCTGAGTGTGGCTGATTTTGCAGCATTATCCCATAAGATGATATGACCAGGAAAGTATTAGTTACGGCAAAAACACATCCGTATTTGATTGAACAGCTGGAAAGCAAAGGGTACGAAGTCACCTACCTGCCGGCTGTTACGTATGATGAAGTATATCGTGAGATCGGTGAATGCACAGGGCTGATCGTTACCACGCGTATTCATGTGGACAAGCAGTTGATCGACCAGGCTAAACGCCTGCAGTGGATCGGCCGCCTGGGTTCGGGAATGGAGCTGATCGACGTACCTTATGCAGAAAGTAAGGGCATCCGTTGTGTGAGCAGCCCCGAAGGTAACCGGGATGCGGTAGGAGAGCAGGCGGTGGGCATGTTGTTGTGCCTGTTGAACAATGTGCTGAAAAGCAGCCTGGAGTTACGGCAGGGTATCTGGGAGCGCGACGGCAACCGGGGTTATGAGCTGAACGGCAAAACGGTGGCCATCATTGGCTATGGTAATACAGGCAGCACCTTTGCGCATAAGTTGCAGGGGTTCGACGTTAACATACTGGCGTACGATAAATATAAAACAGGCTTTGGTACGGCTGCGGTAAAGGAGTCGACCATGGAAGAAATATTCCGGGAGGCAGACGTGGTAAGCTTACACCTGCCACTGACCACCGAAACGAAATACCTGGGCAATGCGGCGTTTTTTGCTTCTTTTGCCCGGCCGGTGTGGTTCATGAATGTGGCCAGGGGCAAGCTGGTGAGTAACCGCGACCTGATTGCCGCACTCAATAATGGCGTGCTGGCAGGGGCCTGCCTGGATGTGCTGGAAAATGAAAAACTATCTGCTTATAACGAAGAAGAAAAAGAACAACTGGCCTGGTTGCTGAAGGCTGATAATGTAGTAGTAACCCCGCATATTGCCGGTTACTCTCATCAGGCAAGCATTAAAATGGCCCGTATTGTATTAGAGAAATTAAATATACTTTAAACCTGGTCAAACAGGTGTGTTTTTCGGATATAAATGATTGATTATCAATTTATTTATAACCGAAATAAGGGGCTTTTTTCTTTATACAAATTTCATTATATTTGCAATAATACCAGTAAACAACGCTTCTGTGCAAATGGAGGCGTTGATTTTTTTTTCTTATAACCAAAAAAACACAACAGGTTATGTCTGGCATAAATTACGTTACGAAAGAAACCCTTGATCAAATGATGAGCGAACTGACCCAGCTTAAAACCAAAGGAAGGGCAGAGATTGCACGTGCTATTTCAGAAGCAAGGGAAAAGGGTGACTTAAAGGAAAATGCCGAATATGATGCCGCTAAAGAAGCACAGGGTTTGCATGAAGCGAGGATTGCCACACTGGAAAATGCGATTGCAGCTTCCCGGATAGTGAGTGCAGATGCTATTGATACATCAAAAGTGTCTATCCTTTGTAAGGTAACTATTACAAATGTAGCTAATAAGAAGACTGTTACTTACCAGATCGTTTCTGAAACCGAAGCAGATCTGAAGGCTGGCAAAATTTCGGTAACCTCCCCCATAGGCAAGGGCTTGTTGGGTAAGCAGGTAGGTGAGGTAGCTGAAGTACAGGCGCCAAACGGACAGATTAAATTTAAGATCGATAATATAACTGCATAAGCCCACTTTTTCATGATATTTGCAGGGGTTGCATTCATTTGCAGCCCCTGTTTTTTTTATCATGTTACTAAGAACTACATACTATGACCATCTTCACGAAAATTATCAAAGGCGAGATTCCGAGCTATAAGATAGCAGAGAACGAACATTTTTATGCTTTCCTGGATGTTTTCCCGCTGGTAAAAGGGCATACCCTGGTGATACCCAAAACAGAAACGGATAAGTTCTTTGACGTCGCAGATAACCTGTTGCGGGAGTGGTTATTGTTTGCCAAGCCGATTGCACAGGCCATAGAAAAAGTGATTCCCTGTAATCGTATAGGCATTAGCGTGGTAGGACTGGAAGTGCCGCATGCGCATATGCACCTGATCCCGATTAATTCGGCAGATGATATGAATTTTTCCCGCAGTAAGCTGAAGCTGTCTGTAGAAGAATTTAAGGCAATACAGGCGCAGATTATTGCCGCAATGTAACGGTTATTTGGAAGGGATATTAAACCGGAATCCCACACCGTGCACGGTTTCCAGTTTGATTTGAGGATCTGATTTGAAGTGTTTCCGCAGTTTGGTGATAAATACATCCATACTGCGTCCGAGGAAATAGTCGTCTTTCCCCCATACATTGGAAAGTATATCTTCTCTTTTGAGTGTTTTATTGGGATTATTACAGAAGTATTTCAGCAGGTCCGCTTCTTTTTGTGTAACGGATATGGATATATCTCCATTGGAAGTATAGAGGCGGAGATCTTCATAATCAAAGGTAAGCTGGCCTATTGTATAGAGGTTCAATTTGTCTTTCCCGCGGCTCATGGTCCGTTTCAGGAAAACTTCTATGCGCAGGATCAGTTCCTGCATACTGAAAGGTTTGCTGATATAATCATCCGCACCGGTTTGGAGTCCGGCTATTCTGTCTTCTTTTTCATTTTTAGAAGTGAGGAATAATATAGGAACATGGTCATTGAGTTCGCGGATCTGCTGCGCAAGTTGTAGGCCGTCTTTTTTGGGCATTACCACGTCCAGCAGGCAAATATCGAATGAGCGTAACTGGAACTGTTCCCAGGCCGCCTGGCCGTCTATACTGTGCACTACATCATAGCCCGCTTCTTCCAATCGTTTCTTCGTAACCGCACCAATATTTTGATCATCTTCCACCAATAGGATTCTTGCTTTCATATCTGCCTGATGCTGATTAATATAAAAAAGCTTGTTATACAATTTCCATATAACAAATGATGGTCACTTTTCATAGTTAAGCTGTTGTCCGGACGCATGGCCGTTAGCTTTAATTGGGTTATTGAATTTAAACCAAAGTAACTACAATTTACGGATTTATGAAATAACCTTTTAACCCGGTAACTTTTATCTGGAAATCCTTTCCGGGTGCTGCTGCAGGAATTTCTCCCAGCCTTTTGCTTTGCCTGGTCCTGCGAGCGGATTACCTTCCTGGTAAAAGTGGCATACTGCCACTGCGAGAGCGTCTGTAGCATCAAGGTAATCAGGGCGTTCAGAGATACTGAGGATGCGTTGCAGCATCAGCCAAACCTGTTCTTTATCAGCATTACCATTGCCTGTAACAGATTGTTTTACTTTTTTGGGGGAATATTCGGTGACCTCCAGACCGGCCTGGATAGCCGCTGCAATAGCCACGCCCTGGGCACGGCCCAGTTTCAGCATACTTTGCACATTCTTGCCAAAAAAGGGCGCTTCAATGGCAAAACTGGTTGGTTGGTGCTCTTGAATAAGTTCCTGTACCCTGCAATGAATCAGCTGTAGTCTTTCGTAGTGATCTTTGAATTTAGAGAGTTTCAATACGTTCATCTCCAGGAGGCTGGCCTTTTTTCCTTCGATAAGTATAAGCCCATAGCCCATTACAAGGGTGCCAGGGTCAATGCCGAGAATTATTTTTGACTTGTTTGCCAACAGGAGTTTATTTTTGCCAAAATTTGACTGTCTGAACAAAAGTACCAAAATAATTCTCAATTACTTATTAGGGGCAGGGCTTTTTACTTGGCTGGCATACTCTATCTACTCGCAACTCATCCACCGTGATAACCTGCAACAATCCGTGCGGCACATGTGGGGAGCCTTGCAGGAGAAAGGCTGGGTGGGCATTTTCCTCGTTACGGTACTGATGCTGTTCAACTGGGGACTGGAAGCCCGTAAGTGGCAGAAGCTGGTGAAACCCCTCGAAGAAGTGTCGTTCCTCCGGTCGTTCAGTGCAATCCTTTCCGGCGTATCCCTGTCTATAAACACCCCCAATCGTGTAGGCGAATACGGTGGACGCATACTTTACCTGAAAAACCATAATAAGCTGAAAGCCATTGCGGCAACGATAGTAGGAAGTTTCAGCCAGCTGATCGTCACTATTATTTTTGGGTTAATTGGTTTGCTCTATTATATCAACAACTATGCGCTGGCAAAAGAAAGCGGCTTCCTTACACCTTCTTTATGGCAGAAATTAGTCCTGATTACCGGCACAGTAATTTGTGGCCTGACGATATTGTTATATTTTCGGTTACAAATCATTCTGTCTGTATTTGAAAAGATACCTTTCCTTCGTAAAGCGAAGGTGTTTGTGCAGATCATTGTTAAGTACTCATCCGGCGATTTACGTTACCTGTTGCTGCTTTCAGCCCTGCGGTACGTGGTCTTCTCGGCACAGTATTTGATTTTGTTGGACGCACTTGGCATGGAATTCCTATGGTGGCAGGCCTTCTTACTGAACAGCGTCATCTACCTGGTAATGGCAGGAGTTCCTACCATCGCTATCGCAGAATTAGGAGTCAGGGGGAAAGTGAGTATCTTTTTTCTTGGGTTGCTTAGCTCCAATACCGTGGCCATCGTAGCTGCCACTGCAGGTATCTGGCTGATTAACCTGGTAATACCGGCCGTTTTGGGAAGTGTGCTGTTGTTAGGAGTAAAAATTTTTAAGGAAAAATAGCTTCCATCAATGAAGTATTTGCTACTCATAATTTTAGGACTTTCCTGTATTCAACCCGTTGAAGCACAATCCGATTTCTGCTCCATCCGTAACAGCAGCTTCAATGCTGGTGAAAGTATTACCCTGAAAGTATTCTATAATCTTGGTAAAATGTACGTAGGCGCCGGGGAAGCCACTTTTAACGTGGCACTGGAACGCTTCGCCAACCGCGATGTTTATCATGTGGTAGGCGATGGCAAAACCTACCGTGCATACGACTGGATCTTTAAAGTACGCGACAAATACGAAAGCTACATAGATACCGCCACCCTGCAACCCCTCAAATTTGTCAGGAATGTAAACGAAGGCGGGTACAAGATCTTTAATAACGTAGTGTTTAACCAGGCCGGCCACCAGGCTATCAGCACAAATGGCACCTTTACCGTACCCCCCTGCGTACAGGACGTGATCAGCGCTATCTATTATGCCCGTAACATCGACTTCAACAAATACAACGCAGGCGATAAAATCCCCTTCGCCATGTTCCTCGACGACCAGGTATATAACATCTACATCAGGTACATGGGGAAAGAAGAAGTAAATACCAAGTTCGGGAAGTTCCGGGCCATTAAATTCAAGCCCCTCCTCATTAAAGGCACCATCTTCGAAGGCGGCGAAAAAATGACCGTGTGGGTAAGCGACGACGCCAACAAAGTACCGCTACGCATCGAAAGCCCCATATCTGTAGGGAATATCGTGGTAGATATGATCAATTATACCAATCTCCGTTATCCCTTCACTTCGCTGTTAAACAAGAAATAATAAGACTTTAGCCCAACCAGCCACCGTAAGTTTAACAAATCATTTGAGAGCCGGCGCCCAAATTTTACCGACCTTTCGTGCCGCAGAAAAACTTTATATTTGTTGTAATCAACCCTTTATGATTATGGAAGAACGTAAACCGAAAATATTATTGGCTGAGGATGATACCAATCTGGGTATGGTGCTGAAAAATTACCTGGAGCTGAATGACTATGATGTGGAATTATGCCGCGATGGTATCCTGGCCCTGGCAGCCTTCCGCCGCGAAAAATTTGACATCTGTCTGCTGGACATTATGATGCCCAATATGGACGGATTTAAACTGGCGGAAGAAATCAGGGACGTAGACCCCGATATTCCCCTCTTCTTCCTGTCCGCCAAAACCATGAAGGAAGATATCATCCAGGGCTACAAACTGGGCGCGGATGATTATATCTCCAAGCCATTCGACAGCGAACTGCTGCTGCTGAAAATAAAAGCCATCCTGAAACGCAACCAGGAACTGAACAATAAGGAAGAAGAAATTCACGAATTCGTGATCGGCTCCTACTCCTTCAATTCCCGCCTGCGCACCCTGGCCCATAACGGTGAAACACATACGTTATCCCCTAAAGAAAACGAATTGCTCCACATGTTGTGCGAACATAAAAACGATCTCTTGCCACGCGAACTGGCACTGAAGAAAATATGGGGCAGCGATACCTACTTCAACGGCCGCAGCATGGACGTATACATCGCCAAACTGCGCAAATACCTGAAAGACGATAGCAATATCGAAATCGTGAACATTCATGGTAACGGCTTCAGGCTGGTAGTGAAAGAATAGCGGATTTTGTCTTTCTCGCTGATTACGCTGATTTTACTGATTACCTGGATTTTTACTTTTGGATTTTATAAAGGATTAAGGGAGATAGAAGCGGATAGATTCGCTTTTATCTCCCTTAGTTATTAATCTAAAAATCCAAAAGTAAAAATCCAGGTAATCAGTAAAATCAGCGTAATCAGCGAGAAAGACAAAATCCGCGGCATTAAAACAACATATTGGACCCGCCCCTGAAGGGAGTTTTCCCCAGGTGGATATAAGCTTTCTCCGTTACTTCCCTGCCCCGCGGGGTACGTTTAATAAAACCTTCCTGGATCAGGAACGGTTCGTATACTTCCTCCAGGGTGCCTGCTTCTTCTCCTACGGCGGTGGCAATAGTAGTGATGCCAACCGGCCCTCCCTTGAAGTTTTCAATGATCGTATTGAGAATACGGTTGTCCATCTCATCCAACCCATATTCATCTACATTTAACGCTTTCAGGCTCAAAAGCGCTATTTCCATATCAATAACCCCGTTGCCTATTACCTGGGCAAAGTCGCGTACGCGGCGCAGCAACCCGTTGGCAATACGTGGCGTTCCGCGCGACCGGCGCGCTATTTCGGTGGCGGCGTCAGAAGTGATCTTCGTATTCAGCAAACCGGCTGCCCGCCAGATGATCTTATGCAGGGTGGCGGCATTGTAGTATTCCAGCCTCGACTTGATCCCAAACCGCGACAGCAGCGGGGCAGTAAGCAACCCCGACCGGGTAGTAGCGCCTATCAGCGTAAACGGTTGCAGGTTAATCTGTATGGCGCGCGCACTCGGACCCGTATCAATCATAATATCAATACGGTAATCTTCCATGGCGGAATACAGGTATTCCTCCACCACGGTGCTTAACCGGTGAATTTCATCAATAAACAACACGTCTTTATCTTCCAGGTTGGTGAGCAGACCGGCGAGGTCGCCGGGCTTTTCAATCACCGGCCCGGAAGTTTCGCGGATATTTACACCCAGTTCATTCGCTACAATACGCGACAGCGTGGTTTTGCCAAGCCCCGGAGGGCCATGGAACAACACGTGGTCAAGCGCTTCCCCACGCATTTTTGCCGCTTTAATGAATATCTTCAGGTTCTCGATAATTTGGTCCTGGCCGGAAAATTCAACGATCTCCCGCGGACGTATACTGTTCTCGAACTCTTTCTCAGCGGCACTGAGCTTATTATCTTCTGGTCTTAAAGGCTGATTGGACATAATTGTATATGCCAAAAATACACAAATATTCAAAGGTAGCAGGCAGCTATTGTTTGTTCGTTTTTATATGTTTACTTTAATAGATTAAAATCACCCCGTCATATGCGTAAGTTCCTGTTGCTCCTTGTTTACCTGACCGTTGCTTGCAGCCCCCTTGCCACCATAGCCCAGTTAAAGTTTAAAAAGAATGATTCCTGGCGCTACCAGTTAATATTAAAGGATAGTCTTCAGGGTGGCTACCAGATGGAGATAAACAAAACAATGAGGATCACCATCACCGGCGTAAACCCGGATGGTAGCGCCAACCTTGTTTACGAGCTGGAAAGTGCGGCCGCACGGAGGCCAGATGCCCGATTTAATTCAGCAGATCCTGATACCTATCTGCAGGATTGGCAAATGATGAGTCTCATGCTGCTGATGCACCGGCCGGTGGTGTTTAAAATATATTCCAATGATAGTATCAGCGCTCCCGTGAATATTGCAGCCATTGCCAGCGAGGCCGGCGCCTCCCTCGCCCTGACTGACGATGCACTGGCTGCCATAACGAACAACTGGAATTACCTGAACTTTGAACTGAAGTGCTTTTTCCCGGCTGCGCCCAAGGCACTTACTGCAAATAACGAATGGAAGGAAAGTCCCTGGAACTTCCGGGTTACAAGCGGCGATAAAGAACTGGTGGAAGTAACCGGCACGCCGGAAGAAAATAAGACAGATAGTGTACGGGTAGCCGGTGAAATTTCGTATAGCCTGATCCGTAATAAGGGAAATGTACAAACCTTTAAGTCGCTGAGCCGGCAAGTACAGTCAAATGGTACCGCTTTAACAGCGCGGGAAGTCACCGTATCACCCGCCACCGCTAAAGTATTACCGGCCGACACGGCCTGGTTCAATACGCTGATGCGTATGAGCAGAATGAGTAACTGGCTGGAAGTAAACGGAGAACCTGATTCAGCAAAAATTGCCCGGTTCCTGGCAATGAGTGCTCCTCTGTATGGTAACCGCCTGGCCTTTAAACTGGCAAAGCTGAGTATCTATGGCAGCGGTTCGGAATACATGTATGAGCAATACCAGAATGCACTGAAAGAGGTTCCTTCAGCAGCACTGGCCGGATCATCCTCCCATCTGTTTAATAAATTACAGCATACTTATTATGAAAACCCAGATAGTGCAATGGTATTGCTGAAACTCCTGTCGGCCGACAGAAGGTCACTCGACTCCTGGCTGGATCAATCCTTCGCACAATATCTACCACAGCATGACTTTGATACTATAGAAGCACGTAAGGAGTTTCGCGGCAGAGGCGTCAGTGAAGCACGCATTGCAGAAATATTTGAAGAAAGCAGGAAAGCCCCTGCCGGCGCCCAGTTGCTGCTGACCAGGATATTGGCGGAGAACGACAGTATTTTCCAGGTATCTGTAAGGCCGATGTCGTTATGGAATAAAGCAATGCATACAACGGATACGGCTATATTAAAAAGTATTGCAGCAGATTTCGGGCAAATAAGCCCGGCAGAAATGACACTGGGTAAGGCGGCCCGTTATGAATTGCTGGTACAGGACATCCTTCGCAAATCCAATATGCCGGCTGCCGCGGATGCTTTGCTGGATAAGGCATTGAGCGATCTTAAAAATAACCAGGCCGACACCGCCTTCTGGACAGCACACCCGGAATTGCAAAGCAAGAAAATAGCAAATAAAAACATCCTTTCACACGCTTATTACCTTAAATACGAACAGACAAAGACAACGGATAAAAAAGCGGCGCTGAACTACCTGGCACTGGCCGCTGGCACTGCCCCGAAAAGCAATGCGGACAAAGCGTATGAGAGTTTTTATGATCGCGCTTTTCTTCACTCGGAAGAAAATTACAGCGCCCGTTTTGCCAAAGAACTGGACGCACTCGGCAAGCCCGAAGAAGCAATGAAAGTGCTGTCGCGGCAACTTGCCGCCCAGCCGGATATGCTGGATAGTACACGGGCCTTCTTTAATGCACACTTCCCCGGCAAATCTTTCAATGCTTACTTCCGCGATGTATTATTGAAAGAATGGGAGGATGCACCGGATTTCACACTGAAAGGAATGAACAATGAGAACATCCGCCTGGCAGATTACCGGGGAAAATGGTTGCTGCTGGACTTCTGGGGTACATGGTGCTCACCCTGCCGGAAAGATCTGCCTCACCTTAATACACTGGCCCAGGATATAAACGCCGGGAAGTACCCGGGAAACGCTGTCCTGGCCATTTCCTGCCAGGAGCCGATGGAAACATCACGGAACTTTATAACCGCCAATAAATACGTTTTCCCGGCCGCCCATGCCGATGATAAGATCGAAAAATCTTACAAAATAAAAGGTTATCCTACCAAAGTGTTAGTTTCGCCTGATGGGAAAATGCTAGACTTGCAGTTCGGAGCAGATTATGCTGCTATCCTGCAGACATATAGCAATGCCTATTTCACACAGGAAAAAGAACAACCGTCAACCATCAAAATAGACAACAAGAAAAAGGATTAACCGCTTATATGAAGAAATCACTGTTATTATTATTGGCTGCCGGCAGTCTTGCTGCTACCGGCTACGCCCAGGATATTAAAGAGAAAGAAGTGGCACGTGTTATCGCTACCCTGGCTGCGGACGACATGCAAGGACGTTACCCCGGCACACCCGGTATTGAAAAGGCTGCACAGTTTATCAGCAGCGAGTTTGAGAAAGCAGGCATTCAGCCGCTGCCCGGCGAAAAAAGCTTTCTGCAGGAATTCGGCAAGTTCAGTTTAAAAACTTCCAGTGTATCCCTCACCGTTAGTGGAGAACTGAAAGACTGGCCCGTTGTTGCCGTAGGCACCGGTCGCAGCTTCGATTGGGAAAAAGACAGCAGCTACAATGTTGCTTATGCAAATGAACCTGCTGAACTCATGAAAATATTGCGTGACCCTGCCGCCGTGCAAAAGAATACCCTCGTATATGGGTAGGCGCTGATATGGCCGGTTACATCAGCAATATTGCCGCCTCGTTTTCAGAACGGAGCTATGATACAAAAAGTGAACTGGAAGCAGTACCGCCTGCTGAAAAACAAATCATACTGGTATTCGGAAAAGAGCCGGTAGCAGATACCGCCTCGTGGAGCATTCATCTCCGCCGTGAAGTTACCAGCCAGCACTTTGCCAACGTAGCCGGTATGATTAAAGGAAGTACCAAACCGGATGAGTTCGTGATCTTCTCCGGTCACTATGATCACCTGGGTATATTGCCTTCAGAAGCAGGCGACAGTATCGCCAATGGTGCAGATGATGATGCCTCCGGCACCACAGCAGTGATCATGCTGTCGAAGTATTTTAAAAAACATCCACCTCAACGCTCCGTAATTTTTGTGGCCTTTACAGCGGAAGAATCCGGCGGACATGGGTCCCGTTATTTTTCAGAACACCAGGATCCCGATAAAGTGGTAGCAATGTTTAATATCGAGATGATTGGTAAGGAATCCAAATTCGGTAAGAACAGCGCCTTCATTACGGGGTATGAAAGATCCAGCTTTGGCCCTATCCTCCAGCGCAACCTGAAAGGATCCAGCTTTACTTTCCATCCGGACCCGTATCCGGAGCAAAACCTGTTTTACCGGTCAGACAATGCTACCCTTGCCAGGCAAGGGGTTCCGGCGCATACCATTTCCACCACGCAAATAGATAAAGATCATTTCTATCATACAGTGAGAGATGAATTATCGACACTGGATATTAAAAATATCACAGATATTATTAAGGCAATTGCCATCAGCGCCGGTACTATTGTGAATGGTACGGACACGCCTACACGAATTGAGAAGGCGTTGCTGAAGAAGTAACCTCATATATTGATCCGGTTGAAGCGAAGCTCAGCCGGATCATTCTTTTTAAATTAACAGTGAACCTATTTTTTTCTCCAAATTCTTTGTTAAATTTACCCCACGAATTTCCCCAATTAGTCATTTAAAACCATATCGATAATGAAAACCGGAATCCTACATTTCTGCGGTGCCATAGGCATTGCCAGTATCTTACTATCCTCCTGCTCCAATACGGACATGGCAGGACCAGATACTAATCAACCAATCGACGACGCGGACGCTGCCAGCGTGAACTACGAAATCTCAGCCATCAATCCAACTGCCACGTTATCTCCTGATGCCTCAGGACGCTTATCTGCTATCACAGGTGATGCATCCATGGCAAAAGCAGCGTCTGGTGGTTTCGACATCACCTGGGACACAGCAACCGCCCGTTTAAGAGAAATCCGCTTCGATGCCAGACGTGGTAAAGATGAAGTGGAATTCAAATTAAAAACAGACAGGCAAATTGACCTTAAGCAAGTACCTGCTGTAATTGGCGCCATTAAAATTCCCAAAGGAACTTACCAGCAGGTAAAAGTGTATGCGAGAGTGGAAGGGGATAAGAAAGATCCGGCAGTAAGACTGAAAGGTTTTATTACCTGGGAAAGCAAGAAAATTCCCGTTGAAATCCTGCTCTCCGGCAAGATTGAACTGCAGGCACACGGAAAAGATGTAGTGGTAACCGACACCAAAATTGATTGGAAAGGTTCCCTCAAAATTTCTATGGACCTCATCCTCACCAAACTGCAGATCGGCGACTTCACCGGCTCCTTTGCTGATGGCAAGTTAAAGATCAGCATAGACATTAACGGCAACCTCCATAACAAGGTGGTGAATGCACTGGAAAACAGCATGTCAGTGGAACATACCCACGACTAAGTAGCAACGGCTTTTAACGTAACGGATCTGTAGGAGATACACTGTTAGTATCTCCCCACAGATCCGTTGTTTATTTTTATTACCTGATATTGATCTCCGAATACACCGCAAAATGATCGGAAGCATATCTTCCTTCCCACGTTTCAGAAATGCTGGCATGTTTTAAAACATCCATCTTCCCTTTCAGAAAGATATAATCAATGGGCTGGTTATCCATTTCTGCGATATTCCATCCGTTGAAAGTACCGGCAGGGCCAAAGTGCGCCGTTTTGCTGATGGCTTTACTATCGGTTAAATGCAGCGGATCATTTGGATTCATAACAATCTGAATAGGTTCATCTGACGGAACAGCGTTGAAGTCGCCGGTAATAATGGCGGCATCTTTTCCCGCAATATCATGTACCCGTTGCAGCAATAACTTCGCACTTTCCCTGCGCGCAATTTTCCCCATATGATCAAAGTGAGTATTGAAGTGATAAAAAAACTTGTTTGTTTTTTTATCCCTGAATTTTCCCCAGGTCACAATACGGGCGCAGGCGCCGTCCCATCCGATATGACCCGCCACGGAAGGCGTTTCCGACAGCCAGAAAGTTTCGCTGTTTAACAACTGCAAACGGGTGGTATCGTAAAATATAGCGGAGAATTCTCCTTTTGTTTTTCCATCATCCCTGCCCACACCAATCGTTTTATATTGTGGTAACCTTTGCTGAAGGTCCTGCATCTGGTCATACAGCGCTTCCTGTACACCCAGTGTATGGGCGCCCAGGAACAGGATTTCGGAGGCCGCTTTATCTTTCCGGTGCGGCCACGCATTGGCGCTGTCGTCCGGGTTATTATACCGGATATTGAAAGTCATTACCTTCAATGGAACCTGTGCAGCCAGTGCGCCTGCAAGCAGGCAGCAAAAAACTGTTAGCCATATGCTTCTCATACCAATTCAATTTTAGCCTGTAAAAATAATACGGTGAAGCGTAAATCCTACTGAAGCGGAGATAATTTACTATTTCATCATCTCCAAACGCAAATTGGTAAGCAGCGTAATAAGCACTGCGGAAGATACCTGGAGGATGTCTCTCATATTCTGAAGCGCACGCGCAGAGAGCTTATAGGCGCCTTTTACAGAAATATTCATGATGGTGGCAATACTCTCGTAATCCAGTTCTTCAAAAAAGCGGAGATACAATATCTCCTTTTGCCTTGCATTTAACTGGTTAAGTGCATTCAGCAGCTGCTGGTGTTGCGCCTGTAATTGCTCTTTCTTTATATAGGCCGATTCAGGAGAAAAGTGGGCGAGGAAGTCGTGTTGCTCCTGGTCCAGGGAGATCACAATTCTGTTCTTATGTGGACGTAACCGGTTATAAATAGTACTTCGGAGCGCTACAAGCAGGTAGGGACGCGGATTTACATTGGTGCTCAATGTATCCTTATTAGTCCATAATTTTATAAAAAGTTCCTGTATCGCATCTTTTACCAGGTCATCATCAGGGTGTAACCGCATACCATACTCATATAACCGCTCAAAGTAACGGTCATAAATTGTAGCAAAGGCCTGTTGACTGCCCTGTTGAAGTGCTTCCCAGATTGTGGCGTCGGTAGTTGCAGAAAAATCCATCTCCCAGTTGATCGGCTAAATGTACAAAAAAATAGTACAGCGCCGGGGCAAACTCCTCCTACGTAGGGGTATTACCAAATATGAAAAATTTATCTGCATATAAAGTCACTAAAATCAATACTTCTATAAGGTTTAATAAAAAAATTATAAAATAATTGAAAAAAAGTGGGGTGTTTTGCGGATTCTTTGTGTTCTGTACTGGAGCAGCAAAGTTCCTTTTTACTTTCCTGTGATGATTTTTGAGGAGCTAATGGATATTTAATTGGAGACCGGTTATCATTTATTTACAAAAGAAGATTTCCTGGAAGATGCGTTCTTCCGGGAATGGGTGAAGCATGCCACACCGGCCGCAACGGCTTTCTGGACGGGCTTCCGGGACAGTGCGCCTCCGAATAGGAAAGCGTTTGAGCAGGCAGTGGTTGCACTGGAAGCTATCCTTAGCCTGCAAAGAATTACGCCGGCAGCAGCCGCAAAAGCCATCGTATGGGAAAGGATACAGCAACAACTGCAGCAACAACAGGTAGTGCCCATTACCCGGAACCGCCGCTGGTACCGGCTGGCAGCAGCAGTGTTACTGCCGCTGCTGATCGTCACCGCCTGGTTCCTGCTTCGTCCGGAGAAAATGAATAAGGTGGTCAGTGCCTATGGTCAACAACTCCGGGTAACATTACCGGATTCTTCTGTAGTCATCTTAAATGCTCATTCGGAGCTGAGTTATTATAACTGGAAAGATGGGAAACGGGAAGTATGGTTACAGGGAGAAGCACTGTTCAACGTTTCCCGCAGGGCCACACCCTCCTTTACAGTGCATGCGGGAAAAGTACAGGTGGAAGTGCTGGGTACCATATTCAACGTGAAGGAAAGAAGGGATAAAGTGGAAGTATTCCTGAAAGAAGGAAAGGTAAAAGTATCAGCTGCAAAAGGTACCGCCTCACTGATCCTGCAACCGGAAGAACAAGCGGATTATGATGCCGGTAAAGGACTGCTGCGGAAAGCTGTTGCTAAAAAAGAAGTAGCGCTGGCATGGACAGAAAGCAAAATGCAGCTACAACAAACCGCTGTAAAAGATATTATCAATACACTGCAGGATACATATGGATTTACTATTATAATAGAAGATACTACTGTGGCCAACCGTACAATAGATGGCGTGTTACCGCTGAATAACGTGAACAATGTATTGTTTGAATTGTCAGCCATACTGAACATGAAAATTGAAAAGAACAATGATACGCTGACCTTTAAGAGCGCCGGTCAGCGCGGCTTTTAAACACATATTATCAAAAACCAAGATCGATGAGGATTTGTATCAAACAAAGCCTGTATGGCTTCCTGTACCTATGCGTGTTGTCACTGGGCAGTTCCCGGGCAATAGCGCAACAACCAGCCGGTAAACGTTCGCCTGTTGTTTCTGTTAAAGAAGCCCTGGATAAGGTAACGGCATTATACGGAACTACCTTTATGTATGAAGGCGTGCTGCTGAAAAACAAAACCACCACGGTAAATGTAGCTGCCATGAAGGGCAGGCCGGTGGAGGATGTACTGAAAAGTATCCTGTATCCCCGTGATTTGTTGTTTTTGTATGTAGATAAAAATCACTACACCATTGTACCCCGTCAAAGAAAAGATATGCAGACCAGTAACCTGGTACAGTCATCACCGGCTGCAAGCGCCGATTCCTTTGAGGAAACAGGAACCCGCACGGTGAATGGAACAGTGAAAGACCAGCGTGGTAGCGTCCTCCCGGGCGTTACCATCCAACTGGAAGGACAAAGAAAATGGACAGTAACCGATAACAATGGCTACTTCCTGATCACCATTCCCGCAGATGCCGGCGTCCTGTTATTTTCTTACTCCGGTATGGAAGCAAAGAAGGTTGCATTGGGAAGAAGTAATACGCTGCAGGTAGTAATGGAAAACAAAGTGCTCAATGAAGTGGTGGTAACAGGTTATCAAACCCTGTCGAAAGAACGCGCCACCGGCGCATTCGCCACTGTAAAAGCTGCTGACCTGGAGAAACGCCGCATTTCCAGTCTCGCGCAGGTACTGGAAGGTACACTTCCCGGCGTAGTAAGTTATAAAGGCGATATCAATGTGAGGGGAACCAGCACCTTTAACGCTACCAGCGCACCGCTGTATGTGATTGATGGTTTCCCGGTAGAAAACATCGCCTACGACGATAACAGGAGACTGAGGGATTATGTGCCGGATATTAACCCGGAAGATATAGAAAACATCACCGTACTGAAAGATGCGGCGGCAGCCTCCATCTACGGCGCCAGGGCGGCTAATGGGGTAATTGTTATCACCACTAAAAAAGCGAAATCCGGCCCGGCACGCATCAGCTTTTCCGGTGATTTTGCCATGACGCCAAAGTACGATCTCTCTTACCTGAAGAGAGCTGACGCCAACGAAATAATAGACCTTACTTACGATTACTTTGATAATGACCCTGCATTTAAAACAACACCGCTCACGGAAGCCGCACGCCTCCGCGCCGGCGCAGGAATAGTAACGCCTGCGCTCGACTACCTGCTACAGGTGGCAGAAGGAAAAATTACCCGTGCAGAAGCAGATGCAAAGCTGAACGAAATGCGTCATCAAAACGTATTCAATCAACAGATCCTGGATCACCTGGTGCGCCCCGCAGCTAATCAGCAATACAACCTGTCGGTATCCAAAGCCTCCGCAGGCAACGCTTTCAGTTTCTCTGCCACTTTCAGAAATGACCAGGGGTACAACAAACAGGATGTAAATAAATCACTGGGATTGAATTTTACCAACACGCTCACCATCAACAAATGGCTCACGGCTACCGCGGGCATATACCTGAATTATGGTGATAATAAACGTACGGGCGCCGATGGAATGTCTGCTACCGGTTTATTTAATAGCATGATGCCCTTTGAATCCATTTATGATGCACAGGGAAATGCATTGCCGTTAAGGAACACCCAAACTGCAGATGACAAGGCTATTTATGACAAATATGGTCTCTATTCTATCGATAGAATTCCGGAACAGGAAATGAACAAAAACCTGCTCTATACCCGTTCCATTAAAACCCGGGCCTATGGTAAACTAAACGCAAAGATTACTTCGTGGCTCAACTATGATATCATGTTCCAGTATGAAAAGAACAGTGGCAAAACGGAGCAGCTAATGGATGTTACTTCCTATTACATGCGCGATAAACTCAACACATTTTCCGCATTGGATACAAGGGGAAATACTACCTATAAATTACCGGTGGGAAACGCATTCCGCAACACGGGCGATTATTTGCGGGCTTATACATTCCGTAACCAGTTAAACTTCAGCAAAACATTTAATGAACGTCACGAAATAATAGCGATTGCCGGTTCTGAAACCAGGGAAGTGAAGAACAACCGCGACTTCAGTGGCATGTTCGGGTATGATCCGCTCACGCTGAGCTACATGCCGGTTAATGCACTGGAGCTCAGTAACCGCTTCATTGGCCTCAATGGAAGACCAGCATCTTTAAGCCCTTCTGAACTGGCGTATTTGAATGAAGTAACCAACCGTTATTTTTCTTTCTATGGAAATGCAGCCTATACCTATAACGACAAATACATGGTGAATGGTAGCGTAAGGTATGATTTGTCGAACCTGTTTGGAACCAATCCTACCTACCAGTACCGCCCTTTATGGTCTGTTGGCGCCAGCTGGATTATGAGCCGGGAACAGTTTATGGAAGGTATCTCCTGGCTGGATATCCTCAAGCTGAGGGCATCTTACGGAATTAATGGCAACGTGGCAAGGAACGCCGGTCCTTTTATGGTGGCATCGTATGGCATCAATACTATGACAGGCAACACCACCGGCTCTATTAATAATCCGCCGAACCCTAACCTGCGTTGGGAAAAAACTGCTACCACAAATGTGGGTATTGATTTCAGCGTATTGAAAAGCAGGCTGTCCGGATCAGTAGATGTATATAATAAGAAAAGTAATGACCTTCTGAGTACCGTGACCATTAACCCCGCGCTGGGCTTTGCCACTGCTTATGTGAACAACGGCGCTATGCAGAACAGGGGAGTGGAACTGATGCTCAAGGGACTGATCGTCCGCCGTCGTAGCTTCGACTGGGATGTTACCATAAATTCATCTTTCAATAAAAACAAAGTTACCAGGGTAGACTATAAGCCCAGAACGGCCAGTGAACTGGTGCCGAATGCAAACGGATACTATGTGCAGGGCGATCCGTACAGAAGTCTTTACAGCTACGCATATGGCGGCTTAAACAGCATCGGTGAACCACAGATCTACAACCAAAAGAATGAGCTGACGGATAAGCTGATCACTACGCCGGATGCAGTGCGTTACAGTGGTACCTATGTACCTGTTTACAGCGGTGCGTTAATCAATAATTTCCGGTATAGAAGTTTCCAGTTCTCTTTCCTGTTTGTATATAACGCAGGGCATGTAATGAGAATGAATGTGCCTTATATCAATGGCAGGTTCCCGAACGCAGTGATGCCGGCAGGCAATACCAATGCGTGGAAGAAACCGGGTGATGAACTGATCACCAATGAGCCGCGTATTACATGGGACTATGATAAAAATGGCAACAATTACAGGAACAGTTATTATATCTATGGCGATCAGACAATCGTAAGTGCTGCTTACATCAAGGCGAGAAATCTCTCCGTGAGTTATTCCCTTCCGAAAAGCTGGTTACACCGGTTGAAAATTGCAGATGCCAGGATCCGTTTACAGGCCGATAACCTGTTCTACATTGGGTTCAACGGAGAAGATATTGATCCGGAAGCGACCGGCTACAATGGTTCAGGGCTTACGCTGCCCATCATGCCAACCTATAATGTTGGATTTAATATTTCACTTTAATTCATGAGGTTGTAAAGATTTGTATATGAAAAGGATCATTCATTTTATATTATGCGGATTGGTGATTACCGGAACGATCAGTTGTAAGAAGTACCTGGAGATTGTGCCGAAGGGACAAAAGATCCCGCAGAGTTTTGAAGATTACAAAGCATTGGTGGAAAATGCCAAAGCGCATTCTTTCGATTACGATAATCAGAACCAGGTAGCCAATGATTTCTATTTAATCGCCAACGGGCAGGCTACGCTTAATTTAACCAGTATTAATTTCAACTGGCAGGAAACCCAGGACCGGTTGCAATATACTTCTGATGATGCAGGGTATAATGGTGCCTACACCGGCATCTTTATTTATAATGTGCTGGTGAATAATGTACAGAACGCCACTACCGGTACCCAGGCGGATAAAGACCGTTTAATAGCGCAGGCGAGGGTAGGCAGAAGTATGTTGTACTTCTACCTGATCACCAGCTATGCTAAAATGTATGATCCGGCCACTGCCGCCACGGATCCGGGCGTATTCCTGAATACATCGGATAATATGGAAGCATCCATGAAACAGGTATCGGTAAAAGAGATGTATGAATTTATCCTGAAAGATCTGAATGCGGCGATGCCTTATTTGCCTGTACGTCCGGACAATCCTTACTTCTCAGGTAAAGGCGCGGGGTACGCATTGCTGTCGAGGATACATTTATTTATGAAAGACTATGCCTCCGCCGCTTCCTTTGCGGAGGAAGCCTTAAAACAGAACAGCGAACTGTTTGACTATGTGAATTATTATAACGAGAATAAAGTATTGGCAGATGGTACGAGCCCTTCTATCAATATCCCGAAGTATGAATTCAGGAACCCGGAGAATTATAACTTTCACTACGGCAGCTCTTATATGCAGGTACAGGGCATGTATATTTCTATGCTGCGGGAATCCGATTCAGCGCAGTATGATAAAGGAGACGCCCGGTTTAAAGTTAATTTCACAAAGCGGGCCCTTGGTTTGGAAACCATCTGGACCTACCGCAGAAGGGATGATGTAAATGCCGCAGGGCTTCGCACGCCGGAAATGTACTATGTAAAGGCTGAATGCCTGGCCCGTGCCGGGAAAATTGCAGAAGCCATGAACGTACTAAATACCGTGCGCCGTAAACGGATCCTGCCGGAGTTTTATGCAGATGTAACTGCCACTGACCTGGCTGGCGCCATTGCGCTGATCCGCAGGGAGCTGAAGTGTGAATACAGGGGCACCGGGCTGGTATATCTTGATTTGCGCAGGTTTAACAACGATCCGCAATTCAGGGCCACCATCACGAAGCAGGAAGGTGATAAAACCTATTCCATTACGCCTGATTCCCATTTATGGATTATGCCGTTTTCGCTGAATGCGATGGCGTATGGCGAAGGGCTGATACAGAATTCAAAGTAAGATATTAAAACCAACCATTACCATCAGGTTGCCGGTATATTGCCGGCAGCCTTTTTTATTTAATGGGTGTACTGGTTGAGCTGGAGGATTATATCGGGGTCGGGGCAGTTTTGTAGGTATTTCTCTTTTTCGCTGTAGCGGCATACGCCGGGATAATCGCCGCGGAAACCCTGCATATCTTCAATTACCTGGAAATGCAGATGTGGCGGCCATCCGCCGTTTTCGGCAGGTGTGCCGAAATGGGCCAGCGCCTGACCGGCAGTGATGGGCATATTTTCATACAACCCCTGCAGGTTGGAAATGCTGAGATGACCGTACAGCGTGTAAAAGGTATATCCGTCCAGCTGGTGCTGCAAAATGATGGTGGCGCCATAATCACCGAAATGATCATTAAAACGGAAGCTATGTACATGCGCATTCATAGGGGCATACAGCCGGGTGCCCGTTTCTCCCCATACGTCGATGCCAAGGTGCAGCCGGCGTGGTTCTTCCCCGGCGTCAAAATGAGGACTTACCGCATAAATAGTACGATGCTCTGCATAGCCGCCAATTCCCAGCCGGCAGCCACTTTGTTCCAGCGTATTGTCGATATACCGGCTGAAGCGGTTAATGTCCTGCAGTATGTTTTTGGTGAGGGTCGTGTTATTGGCGGTGAAATCCATTACCAGCAGGGGCTCATGATCTCCCAGAAGCGGAATAACCGGCTTAAAGGTGGACTGATATTTCTTTAATACCTCCTGTAACATATTTTGTAGTGCTTGACTTTCGTCTAAATATAAATATTAATTTGTGTATTAAATAATGCTGGTCCTTTGCAGTTCCCCGTTTATATCAATTTGTTTTCCTTACATTTTCCGCTGCACGCAGTAATGGAAACCCTGGGTATGTTTATTGGCTTCCGGTATTTTTTATACCTGCGGAAGCAGCAGGGCGACCGGATAGAAAGCAGTAACCGTCTCTGGGCCATTATAGGCGCCATTTTCGGCGCTTTGTTCGGCAGCCGGCTGTTAGGGGCGCTGGAGAACCCGCCGGGGCTGTATCATGCCCATAACCTGCTGTTTTATATCTATCAGAATAAAACCATCGTGGGAGGACTGCTGGGAGGTCTTGCCGGAGTAGAACTGATCAAGAAGGTGATCGGCGAAAAAGATTCTACCGGCGACCTGTTTGTTTATCCGCTGATACTGGCCATGATCATAGGCCGTATAGGTTGTTTTACGATGGGTATTTATGAAGAAACCTATGGGCTGCCCACTTCATTGCCCTGGGGCATGGATCTGGGCGATGGCATTCCCCGGCACCCGGTATCTCTCTATGAAATTGTTTTTTTAATATTATTATGGCAAATGTTAGCCGGCATCAGCCGCCGCTATTCCCTGGCAAACGGCGCACGGTTTAAACTTTTCATGATTGCCTACCTGCTGTTCCGTTTCGGGCTGGATTTTATCAAACCAGGATATCGCTTCGCTTTCGGGCTGGGATCTATACAGCTGGCCTGTTTGGCCGGGTTACTCTATTATTCACCGGTGATTATTTTTCCGTCACGACTAACACAAAAACAATATGCCTGAAAAAAATTACACCTACTACGATTTTACACTCAGCATCTGCAGTACCTGTTTGCGCCGTGTAGACGCGAAGGTGATATTTGAAGATGAAAAGGTTTTCATGATCAAGCATTGCCCGCATCATGGAAAAGAAAAGGTGTTAATCGCTACCGACATCGACTATTACAAAAATACCCGCAACTATAACAAACCATCTGAAGCGCCGCTTAAAACCAATACCAGCACACACTATGGCTGTCCTTATGATTGCGGCCTCTGTAAAGATCATGAGCAGCATTCCTGCCTGAGCGTCATTGAAGTAACAGACCGCTGCAATCTTACCTGCCCCACGTGTTACGCCATGTCGTCACCGCACTATGGCCGGCACCGTACCCTGGAAGAAATAGAGCAGATGCTGGATATCATCGTGGAAAACGAAGGTCAGCCCGATGTAGTGCAACTCAGCGGGGGAGAACCTACTATCCATCCGCAGTTCTTCGAAATACTGGATATCGCCAAAACAAAGCCGATCCGGCATCTCATGATCAACACCAATGGTGTGCGCATTGCAAAAGATAAAGAATTCACCGCACGCCTTGCTACCTACATGCCGGATTTTGAGGTATATCTTCAGTTCGACAGCTTTAAGCCGGAAGCGCTGGAACGTATGCGGGGAAAGGATCTGACCGATGTGAGAAAACAGGCGCTGGAAAATCTTAATGAAGTAAATCTAAGTACTACCTTAGTAGTAACCCTGCAACGCGGCGTGAATGAAGAAGAAATGGGCGCTATCATCGACTATGCCCTGAAACAACCCTGCGTTCGCGGTGTTACGTTTCAGCCGGTACAGGTGGCCGGCCGCACCGATGGCTTCGATCCCGCTACGGATCGTATTACCCTTACAGAAGTGCGGCAACGTATCCTGGAGCAATCACCCATCTGGAACGATCACGACATTATTCCCGTTCCCTGCAACCCGGACGCTTTAGCAATGGCCTATGCCCTCAAAATAGAAGGACAGGTATACCCGCTCACCCGCTACGTGGATCCTGCTGTGCTGCTGAATAATTCAAAAAACACCATCGTGTATGAACAGGACGAAAGACTGCATCAGCACATCCTGAAAATATTCAGTACCGGCATCTCCACCGATGCTGCGGTAAATGATATGCAGTCGCTGCTTTGCTGCCTGCCACAGGTACAGGCTCCCGGTCTCGACTATACGAACCTGTTCCGCATTGTGATCATGCGCTTCCTCGATGCTTATGATTTTGATGTGCGCGCCATTAAAAAATCGTGCGTGCATATTGTGCATAAAGATGGCCGCATTATCCCATTTGAAACCATGAACCTTTTTTACCGTGATGATAAAGAAGCCTATTTAAAACAACTCCAGGAAGAACGGACCTTTATTCCTATTGTTTAAATAATTGTATATGAATAAATTTTTCAAAGATGTACTCTTGTTTACCCTGATACCACTGGGCATTTTCCTGCTGATGTGCGTAGCCGGCGATGAAGGGATCATTGCTGCGGGACTGATAGCAATGTTTTTGGTAGGGGGTTATTTTATAATCGGACTGATACTGATCATTGCTAATAAGAACCACATAGGGAAAGTATTATTATTATCGTCGGGGATTATTTTGCTGGTGGGGTTGTCCACGTGTGGGATTATTTTAAGCGGGTTGAGTATACGGTAAGGAGGTTGTCTTGGACGCTGATTACGCTGATTTTACTGATTAATTTTTGGGATTTTTGGAGATGAGTGCATTGGCCGGATTTTAATTCAGTAGCTGATATTCTCTATTGAAAATTGATTTAAATTTGGCTTTTCATTGAATTTTTGGAAAATTCCGTGAAATTCAGCAGCTCTTACCAACAGTATTCCTTAAATAATTAAAAAAGTTGAGCGGCATTTAATAAGCTATTGCTATTAAATGCCGCTCACACTATATCGGGTATACATTTCATTAATAAGGAAGTGCCGCGTCTAAACACCCTGCACTTTTTCGTCTGTAACGCCCTGTGATAAACGATCTTAGATTCAAGTCCACGTCACTTCCACATCACCTCCGGGTCATCTGCATGTATTAAGCATATGCTAAGTATGAACGAAGTATTTCCCGGTCAATCTTTAAGTAATCTTTATTCATCCCCAACTCCTCCATCAATCTCCCAAAATCACAAAAAGATTAATCAGTAAAATCAGCGTAATCAGCGTCCAAGACGACCTCCGCTCTTATCTTCCCAAATCCCAAAAAGCTAATCAATAAAATCAGCGTAATCAGCGTCCAAGACGACCTCCGCTCCGATCTCCGCAAATCACAAAAGGTCTAATCCATTAAATCAGCGTAATCCTGAGAAAGACAACCTCCGCGCGGCATTATATCACCACATTGATCATCTTCCCTTTTACGATAATCACTTTTTTAGGCGCCTTCCCTTCCAGCCATTTCTGCACTACTTCGCTGGCCAGTACTTCTTTTTCGATGTCAGGAATAGCGGCGTCCAGTGAGAAGCCCATTTCAGAGCGGGTTTTACCGTTGATCGCAATAGGGTAATTGAAAGCGCTTTCTTTTGTGTATTGTTCTTCATACACCGGGTAAAGTGCATTCAGAATGCTTTCATTATTGCCTATATACTGCCACAGTTCTTCACACAGGTGAGGTGCATAGGGGGTGAGCAGGATCAGCAATGGTTCCAGGATGCTGCGTTTGTGACAACGCAGGGTAGCGAGTTCATTTACGCAGATCATAAACTGGCTTACAGCTGTATTGTAGGAGAAGCTGGATGTATCGTGATCTATTTTCTGGATCGTTTTATGCAATATTTTCAGTTCTTCCGGCGTAGCTGGTTGTTCATTTACCAGGATGCCTTTTTGCTCATCGGCAAACAGGCGCCACAGTTTTTTCAGGAAGCGGTGTACGCCTTCAATACCTTTGGTATCCCAGGGTTTGGATTGCTCTACTGGTCCCAGGAACATTTCGTACATACGGAAAGTATCAGCGCCGTATTTTTCCACCAATTGGTTTGGATTAACGGTGTTGTACTTGCTTTTGCTCATTTTCTCTACTTCCGCTCCACAGATGTACTGTCCGTCTTCGAGAATGAAGGTGGCAGCATGATAATCAGGTTTCCATTTACTGAAGGCTTCTGTATCTAATATTACTCCATCAACGAAACTCACATCTACATGAAGTCTGTCGGTTTGATAATTGTCTTTTAAGCCTGCAGAAACAAATTCATTTGTTCCATGAATACGATATACGAAGCGGGATGAGCCCTGAATCATCCCCTGGTTAATCAGCGATTTAAACGGCTCATCAAAACCGATATGTCCCAGGTCGTACAGCACTTTCGTCCACATGCGGGAGTAGAGCAGGTGTCCTACGGCATGTTCGGTGCCGCCTACATACACATCTACCTGGTTCCAGTAATCGGTGGCTTTACGGTCTGCAAAGGTGGTGTTATTATGTGGATCCATATAGCGCAGGAAATACCAGCTGCTGCCGGCATAGCCGGGCATGGTGTTGGTTTCGCGCTTTACGCCGGGGGCTACGTTCACCCAATCGGTGATGTTGGCCAGCGGGCCTTCACCTTCTTCACCGGGTTTATAGTTTTCCACATGCGGTAATTCCAGCGGCAGGTCTTTTTCGTCCATCGCGTAAGGAATACCGTTTTTATAAATGATCGGGAAAGGCTCGCCCCAGTAGCGCTGACGACTAAAGCCGGCGTCACGCATTTTATAATTGATCTGGCGTTTACCGATACCCAGTTCTTCCAGTTTGGTGATCACCACATCCATAGCAGGTTTCATGTCCATGCCATTGAGGAAGCCGCTGTTTTGCAGTTTGGCTTCTTTGGTTGGATTGGCTTCCTGCCCGTTGAAGGCGTCGCCAATGATGTTGGTGATAGGGATATTGAAATGTTTGGCAAAGCCAAAGTCGCGTTGATCGCCGCAGGGGACCGCCATAATGGCGCCGGTACCATAGCCGGCCAGTACGTATTCCGCAATCCACACCGGTATTTCGCGGCCATCAAACGGGTTGATGGCGTAGGCGCCGGTAAAGCAGCCGGTAATTTGTTTTACATCGGCCATGCGCTCCCGCTCGGAGCGGCTTTGCACGTATTCGAGGTACTTATCAATTTCAGCTTGCTGATCCGGGGTGGTGATCCGGGATACCAGCTCATGTTCAGGCGCTATCACCATGAAGTCCACGCCGAAGATGGTATCGGGGCGGGTGGTATATACCTCCACATGTTCGGTGGAGTTTTTCAGGGCGAACTTAATTTCGGCTCCCTGGCTTTTGCCGATCCAGTTGCGCTGCATTTCTTTCATGGCATCGCTGAAGGATACTGTTTCCAGTCCTTCCAGGAGACGGTTAGCGTATTCGGTGATACGCAGGAACCACTGGCTCATCTTCTTCTTTACTACAGGGTAACCGCCGCGTTCACTTACGCCGTTCACTACTTCGTCGTTGGCGAGTACGGTGCCCAGTGCTGCGCACCAGTTAACTTCCGCATGCGCCAGGTAGGCGAGGCGATACTGCATCAATATGTTGCGCTGTTCCGGCTCACTATAGCTTTTCCAGTTGGCCGCCGTGAATTGTATACTCCGGTCGCCGGGGCAGATATGACCGGCGTTACCTTCTTTCTCAAAAATAGCTACCAGGGAAGTGATGGGTTCTGCTTTCTTTGTGCTGCGGTTGTACCAGCTTTCAAAGATCTGCAGGAAAATCCACTGCGTCCATTTATAGTAGGAGGGATCGCTGGTAGTTACCTGGCGGTCCCAGTCGTAGCAAAAGCCGATGTTATCCAGTTGTTCACGGAAAGCCTTGATATTCTGTTCGGTGGTTACTGCGGGATGCTGACCTGTTTCGAGGGCATATTGTTCTGTTGGCAAGCCGAATGCATCGTACCCCATGGCATGGAGTACATTAAAGCCTTTTAGTCTTTTATAGCGGGAGTAGATGTCCGTTGCAATGTATCCCAGCGGGTGGCCTACGTGTAAACCAGCCCCGGAAGGATAGGGGAACATGTCCAGTACATAACATTTGGGCTTTGGACTGTTATTGCTCACACGGTAAGCATGCGATTGCTCCCATTGTTGCTGCCATTTTTTTTCGATTGCCCTGAAATTGTATTCCATATCTGTTGTAGATGAACCTTAATTGTCCGGATATAAACAATACGTCCGGTCATTAAGGCGTTATCAGTTATAATTTAAAAAGTTGCTATAATGCCTGTTCAGCAAAATAATGTTAAATTCATTAATACTCCAATGTCATTCCCCAACATCTCTATATATTGCCATTCTATTGGCCGGAAAGGGTCTATTACCTGACCGGGTTGGCAAAATTAAACACATAACTACTAATTTTTATTATTTTCGCCGATAAACTGCAGATTAATGGCGCAATCCGGGAAATCATCAGCAAAGAAGTCGAAACCATCCTACCTGTACTCCATCATTGGTGTAGCACTGGTATTGTTTTTACTGGGCACATTGGGTCTGGTGGTAATACATGCTAACAAGCTGAGTGTGTATTTTAAGGAAAGCATAGAAATACAGGTCATCCTCCGGGATAACGTGAAAGAAGCACAGGCCACGGCCCTGCGCGATTCAATGGCACACAGGCCATATATTAAGTCAATTGAATATGTGTCGAAAGATATGGCGGCACAGCGGTTCAAAAAGGATTTCGGGGAGGACTTTATCACCCTTCTGCAATATAACCCGCTGTACAGCAGCATTAACATAAAGGCAAACGCCAATTATGTAAACAATGATAGTTTGAAGATCATTGAAAATAACCTGTCACAGCAAAGCATCGTAAGGGAAATATCCTATCAACGTATGCTGGTGAGCAAACTGAACGAAAACGTTAACAGGATTGGATTAATTATCCTGATCATCAGCGGATTATTATGCCTGGTGGTGATTTTCCTGATCGACAATACCATTCGTTTGGCCATGTTCAGCAACCGGTTCCTGATCAAAACCATGCAAATGGTGGGAGCTACCCGCTGGTTTATTGCCAAGCCCTTTGACCTTCGCAGCATTGCCAATGGCGCTATCGCCGCGGTAATCGCCATCGCAGGCCTGATCGGTATTATGTCAGTATCCGATAAATTATTGCCGGAACTGGCAGGATTGCGTGATAACCTGATGATAGCGTTCCTCTTTATAGGCATGATCCTCATCGGGATCAGTATTTCCCTGGTGAGCACACACCGCTCCGTAATGAAATACCTGCGCCTGAAACTGGACGATCTGTATTAACTTTAAATCTTTAACGAAGATATAATACCAAACACTATGGCTAAAACAGCTTTAAATAAGGAGGCAGAAAACACATTAGCCGACAGCCGCCCTATTTTCCCAAAAGAAAACTACAAATTTATGCTGGCTGGTATTGTGGTGATTATCCTGGGCTTCCTCTTCATGATGGGAGGAGATTCCAGCGATCCCAACAGCTTCAAACCGGAACAGGTATATAGCTTCCGCAGAATCACCCTGGCGCCTATCGTTATTGTACTGGGCCTGGTGATAGAAGTATATGCTATTATGCACCGTCCGAAACCAAAGGCATAATTGCTTCTATAAAAGTATTTTAACAGCGATGATCCCTCATCGCTTTTTTTTTAACTTTTAACCATATTAAATTCGATGAATGTTTTTCAGGCTATCATTATTGCCATCGTGGAAGGCCTAACGGAGTTTCTGCCGGTTTCCTCCACCGGGCATATGATCATTGTGAGCGCGCTGCTGGGTATTGGTAAAGACGAATTTACCAAGTTATTCGAAGTAGTGATCCAGCTGGGAGCGATCCTGGCAGTGGTGGTATTTTATTGGAGAAAGTTCCTGGTATTTGATAAAAACCGGTTTAGCTTTTACCTGAAACTGGCCGTCGCCGTAATTCCGGCGCTGATCCTCGGTTTCCTCTTCAGCGACAAGATCGATGCCATGCTGGAAAGCCCGCTAACAGTAGGAATTACGCTGCTGGTAGGTGGTATCATCCTCCTGTTTGTAGACGACTATTTTAAAGAACCCACTATTACCACAGAAGAAAAAATAGACGTTTTTACCGCTTTACGCATAGGTTTTTACCAGTGCCTGGCGCTTATTCCCGGCACCAGCCGCAGTGCCGCCTCTATCATCGGTGGTATGCAGCAAAAGCTGTCCCGCAGTGTAGCAGCCGAATTCTCTTTTTTCCTGGCAGTACCTACCATGGCAGCAGCCACCGGCTACAAACTGCTGAAAGGACGGGAGTTGTTAACCGCGCATCCCGAAAACCTGAAGCTCCTGCTAATCGGCAACATCGTGGCCTTTGTAGTAGCCCTGGGCGCCATCAAATTCTTTATAGGGGCGGTAAAAAAGTACGGATTTAAAATGTGGGGATACTATCGCATCGTGGTGGGCATTATCATCATAGCGGCCATATTGATGGGCTACCAACTCGAAGTGTAGAGCGGATGTTGTCTTTCTCGCTGATTACGCTGATTATACTGATTTTTTGATTAATAATAATTAAGGGAGATAAGAGCGAATATCCGCTTTTATCTCCCTTAATCCTTTATAAAATCCAAAAGTAAAAATCAAAAAAATCAGTATAATCAGCGTAATCAGCGAGAAAGACAAAATCCGCTCTATCCTTTTACCGCCAGCAATAACTCCAAATCGGTGTATTTAAGCTTGAACTTTTCGCTCAGGTGGTAGTTCGTTAATGCGCCTTTATAAAGATAGATGCCGTTACGTACACCGCGTTTAATCCATACAAGGTTTTCGAATCCGCCGTCGTCGGCAGCTTCCACGAGTAAGGGCATCAGCACATTGCTGATGGCCTCAGAGGCGGTGCGGGCAAAACCGGATGGAATATTGGGTACGCAGTAATGTACCACATCGTACTTTTTAAATACCGGGTTTTCGTGTGTAGTGATTTCCGAGGTTTCAAAACAGCCGCCCCGGTCGATGCTCACATCCACAATAACGGAACCCGCTTTCATGTTGCTCACCATCGATTCGCTGACAACAATCGGCGTCCGCCCGCTTTGTGACGACAATGCGCCTACTGCTACATCGGCATTGCGCAGCTGCTCTGCCAGCACTTTAGGCTGGATAACGGAGGTGAATACACGTACCCCGATATTGTTCTGCAGCCTTTTCAGCTTATAAATGTTATTATCAAATACTTTTACGGAAGATCCCAATGCGAGTGCCGTACGGGCTGCAAACTCACCCACGATACCAGCGCCTATGATCACTACTTTCGTAGGAGGAATGCCGGTAATACCTCCCAGGAGGATACCTTTTCCTTTGTTGTCGTTGCTCAGGTACTGTCCCGCAATCAGCATACAGGCGCCCCCGGCAATTTCGCTCATGGCCCTTACAATAGGGTAGGTGCCTGCATCGTCTTTCAGGTTCTCAAAAGATAACAGCGTAATACGCTTATCCATCATTTTTTCTACCTGTGGCGCTTTCAGGGCAGCCAGGTGGATGGGAGAAATAACGATCTGGTGCGGGTGCAGCAGCTCTATCTCTTCATCGTTCAGCGGTGCGGATTTTACAATGATCTCTGCTTTAAAGACCTCCTTTTTGTCGTATACAATTTCCGCCCCGGCTTCCGAATAGTCGGTGTCATAATAATGCGACCCGTCGCCGGCTTTATGCTCTACCACTATGTGATGTCCGTGTGCCGCTAGAATGCTGACTGCATCGGGCGTAAGGGCAATCCGGTTTTCCTGGAAAGATGTTTCTTTCGGGATACCTATAAACAAACGGGAATTTTTCTGCGGAATATCCAACGTTTCTTCCAGCGGTGAATAGGTAAACCCAGCACTTACTACAGGTTTTTGCCTCTGCTCCATATGCGTGTTCAGTTTTTTTAAATCGAAGTATCCAAAGATACATCATTTGAGAGATGAAGCGATTTCGCGCAGGACCCTTTTTTGATCCGGTTGTACCTCCAGCTGGAGGTGAATGGTATCCGGTGGTAGCATATGCGCTATTATTTCCGGCCACTCCACAAAACAAATGGCATCCTGGTAAAGTGTGTCTTCCACGCCGGCGCTGATGGCGTCGTCTTCATCCCGGAGCCGGTACAGGTCCAGGTGGAAAATGCGGCGGGGTGTTCCCGCTGCGTCGGTGTAGGCATATTCATTTATGATTGAAAACGTAGGGCTGGCAGTAGCATCCTGCACGCCTTTGGCGGCGCATAAAGCCTTTACCAGGGTAGTTTTCCCGGCCCCCATCGGGCCTTTAAGGGTGAAAAACCTGTTTACCGGTGAAATGATCCCAGAACTGCCGGGCTGTTTCCGGCAGTTGATCCAGCGTAAATGTCCATTGCATCCCCAAAAATAAGGAGAAAGCGGAAAGCAAAAGCGATTGTCACCAGATTTTGCAAAAGTTGCAGCACTGCGTCAAAAATCGGGTAAGGCCCTTGTCCGGCCTGTTTCGGGCTACCCGTACGGCACTTCTGCCGCTTCGTTGCATTAATATTTTACCTGCCTATTTCATCCGCTGCTAACTTTGTATGCAGGAGGAAAGATGTCAGATGACAGCCATTAATTGCAAGGTGGAAGGAATGCATTGCACCAGTTGTGCACTCGGCGTTTCCAAATACCTGGAGAAAAAGGGAATGCAGGACGTTAACGTCAGCTTTGCCACGGAAGAAGTTAGTTTCAACGCACCGGAAGGCGCCAACTCAACGGAAATACTCAACGGTATTACCCAAATGGGATATCGCGTAGTGTTGCCGGAAGACAAACCCGCAGAAAAGAAAATATATACCACCCTTACATTCAAATTTGTTTTTTGTCTCATATTTACGTTGCCCCTGCTCCTGCATATGTGGGTCAGCTGGTCGTGGTTACACCATCCCTGGGTACAGTTCTGGCTTACGCTGCCAGTATACCTCGTGGGAATGTGGCACTTCGGCCGTAGCGCGATGCGTTCCGTCATCAACCGCATGGCCAATATGGACGTGCTGGTATCGATCGGCGCCACCGCAGCCTTCGCATACAGTTTTGTAGGAACCGTTGTGTACGGCAACCCCGATTATATGTTCTACGAAACTACGGCAGCCATTATCACCCTGGTATTCCTGGGAAATATGCTGGAGGAAAGGTCCGTGAAACAAACCACTTCCGCGATTGCCGAACTGGCACGCATGCAGGTCACTACAGCCCGGCTTATTAACACCGATCACGGCCACGAACATATCCATGAAGTGGATAACCGTACCCTGCGTACGGGCGACTGCGTACTGGTGAATACAGGTGATAAAATACCCATGGACGGTACCATCTACTGGGGCAGCGGCCATGCCAACGAAGCCATGATCACCGGCGAAAGCGCGCCTGTCAGCAAAAAAGAAAAGGACAAAGTAATTGGCGGTACCATACTGGAAGACGGCAGCATCAAAGTATATATCACGGCCACCGGTAAAGACACCGTGTTGTCCTATATCATAGAACTGGTAAAACAGGCGCAGTCGGACAAACCGCCGATGCAGAAACTGGCCGACCGCATCAGCGCCATATTTGTGCCACTGGTACTCGGCATAGCCCTGGTTACCTTCCTTGGATGGTATTTTATAGGGCATACCACGCTGGCCACTGCCATGATGCGCAGTGTAGCCGTATTGGTTATTTCCTGCCCCTGCGCTATGGGCCTGGCCACACCCGCCGCCGTGATGGTAGGACTGGGACGCGCCGCACGCAACGGTATCCTGATCAAAGGAGGTCACACCCTGGAAATGTTTAAGGATATCAGGCAGGTAGTATTTGATAAAACAGGTACCCTCACCACCGGTAAATTACAATTGGGCGAATACCGCTTTTTTGATATGCCGGAAGAAGATTTTAAACAGATAGTATACAGCCTGGAAAAATATTCTTCCCATCCCATTGCCCGCTCTATTGCTTCGCTCTGGAAATCTGCCGGAGAAGTGCCGCTGCAGCAGGTCCGCGAACACAAGGGTCTTGGCATGCGTGCCAGCGATAAAGCAGGTAACCAGTGGCAGTTAGGCTCTTTCCGCATGACAAATGGTATTACAGAAGATGACAGCCATAACCTGTATCTCCTGAAAAACGGCCTGCTGGCAGGATGGATCGATTTTACAGATGAAATAAGACCAGAAGCCGCACAGGTAATTATACAACTGCAGCAATCCGGTATCAAATCCATCTTACTAAGTGGCGACACTACCCGCAAGTGCCGGGAACTCGCCGCCAAACTGGGTATTACGGAAGTGTACGCGGAGCAGTCGCCCGAACAAAAATTACAAAAGATAGATGCCCTCATGAAAACCGCCCCCACCGCTATGGTGGGCGACGGTATCAATGATGCGCCTGCACTGGCTAAAGCTACCATCGGTATCTCTCTCAGCGATGCCACCCAGGTAGCCATGCAAAGCGCTAACGTAGTATTGCTCAATAACAACCTAGGCTCGCTGCCACTGGCGCTGGGACTGGGAAAACATACCTATCTCACCATCAAACAGAATCTTTTCTGGGCATTCATCTATAACGTAGTGGCGATACCGGTAGCCGCCCTCGGATTCCTCAATCCCATCGTAGGCGCCGGCATAATGGGCCTCTCCGATGTGGTGCTGGCAGTAAACTCTATACGCCTGCGCTACAAAAACGTGATCTAAGCGAATGTTGTCTTACTCACTGATTACGCTGATTATACTGATTACTTTGATTTTACTTTTTGGATTTTTAATGATTTGTGAAGATATAAGCGGGTATACCATTCGCTTATATCTTCGCAAATCCTTTAAAATCCTTTCAAAATCCAAAAGATAAAATCAAAGTAATCAGTATAATCAGCGTAATCAGTGAGTAAGACAAAATCCGCTCTAATCGCGTATCTTCGCACTAACCATTAAATTTTTATTTGAGTACGCCCGTAGCCATATTACAGCAATACTGGGGATACGAACAGTTTCGCCCGTTACAGGAAGATATCGTGAATGCTGTACTGGAAGGACAGGATACACTGGCCCTGCTGCCCACAGGTGGTGGTAAGTCCATTTGTTTTCAGGTGCCGGCCATGATGAAGCCAGGGCTATGCCTGGTCATCACTCCGCTCATTGCGTTGATGAAAGACCAGGTGGCCAATCTCAAAAAAAGAGGGATCACTGCATACTCCATCTATTCCGGTATGCCTTACCAGGAGGTGGAAAGGGTCCTGGAAGCCGCCCGCCGCGGTGGATGCAAGTTTTTATATGTATCTCCCGAAAGATTACAAAGCAAACTTTTTCAAACCTATTGTGATGGCCTCCCGGTAAGCCTGCTGGCGATTGATGAGGCGCATTGCATCTCGCAGTGGGGATACGATTTCCGTCCGGCATACCTGCAGATCGCAGATATCCGCAGCTTCTTCCCGGAAGCGCCGGTACTGGCACTCACGGCCTCGGCTACACCAAGGGTACAAACGGATATCTGTGAGAAACTGCTGATGAAGGACGCCAAAGTTTTTACAAAAAGCTTTGCCCGCTCCAACCTTTCTTATAGCGTGCTGGAAGAATCTACCAAAATTGATAAGGTAAAACATATACTGGACCGCGTACCCGGCTGCGGCATCGTTTATTGCCGTAACCGTAAACGCACCAAGGAAATTGCTTCCCTGCTGGAACTACAGGGCATCCCTGCCAGTTATTACCATGCCGGTTTACCACAGGCAGAAAGGGCGGCCCGGCAGGAAGCCTGGATCAATAATGAAACACGCATCATGGTTTGTACCAATGCCTTCGGCATGGGAATCGATAAACCGGATGTACGCATAGTAGTGCATTACGATATGCCCGACGGACTGGAAGCCTACTACCAGGAGGCAGGCCGCGCCGGCAGGGACGAACAGAAAGCATATGCCGTGTTGCTCTATAACGAAGAGGAACTAACGGATATGCATGAACGGATTGCGTTGCAGTTTCCCTCGCTGGAGCAGATCCGTGAAGTATACCAGGGCATTGTTAACTACCTCCAGGTGCCGGTAGGCAGCGCGGAAGGCATGTACTTCGATTTTGACATCAACGATTTTGCCCGCACCTTCCACCTGAACCTCACCATTGCCTACAGCGCGGTGCGCGTGCTGGAACAGGAAGGCGTGCTGCAGCTCAGCGAAAGCGTATTCCTCCCTTCCCGGGCGGAATTCGTTACCAATAAAGAATCACTGTACGAGTTTGAAAATGCGTATCCTGCATTGGAAGAAATTATCAAAACTTTATTGCGTACCTACGAAGGGATCTTCGATAATGCCGTACCCATTTACGAACGGCAGATAGGCCGCATCATGCTGATGGAAGATGATGATATTGCCGCACAGCTGCACCAGCTGCACCAATACGGCATCCTGCATTATCAGCCCCGCCGCGACGAACCCCAGCTGTGTTTCCTCCAGGAACGGGTATCCTCACAAAACCTGCGCATCAATATGGCCAGGGTGGAAGTACGCAAGAAAGTTTATGCGGACAGGCTCGCCGCCATGTTTGCGTATGTACGTAACCGTGATATGTGCCGTACGCAGCAACTGGTAGCCTATTTCGGCGAAAAGGATGCCACTCCGTGCGGCGTATGCGACATCTGCTTAAAAAAGAAATCACAGCCTATGGACGCCGCCGGATTCAAGCGTATATCCGACCACGTTATCACCATGCTGAAAGAAGAACCACTGCTGTTTAACATGCTGCAAACCAAACTACCCGATGTAAAAAGAAGCGACCTGATGGAAGTCCTCCAGTTCCTGAACGAAGAAGGCATCGTGGTGCGGGATGAGGCGGGGCGGCTATCTTGCGCACGGTGAGAGCGGAGTTTGTCTTACTCGCTGATTATACTGATTACTTTGATTTTACTTTTTGGATTTTTATATGATTTTTAAAAAGATTTGGGGAGATATAAGCGAATGTAACCGCTTGTATCTCCCCAAACCTTTTTTAAAATCAATGTGCTCAATCCCAGTTAATCGCTTATATCTCCCCAAATCCTTTGAAAATCCAAAAAGTAAAATCAAAGTAATCAGTATAATCAGCGTAATCAGCGAGTAAGACAAACTCCGCGTTAAAGATCAATCACCCTGCCCTCCTTACTGCTCTCGAAAGCAGCTTCGATTACTTTGATCACTTTAATGGCGTCCTGCGGTGGTACCGGGTTGGCAGCTTTATTTACTAAGGCTTCGTAGATGCCCTGGTAGTAGTCCATATAGTTGCCGCTTCCACCGGGAACATATTTCTTTACTACTTTGCCATCAATTTCCGTGTGGAGCAGGCCCCATTCATGCGGCTGTTCGGCGCCCCAGTCGGGGCTGTTGGGGAAAAGCCCTCTTTGCAGCTGCGCTTCCTGTATATCAGATTTTGTTTTGATAAAGGAGCCGATACGGCCATGCAGCTGGTAGGCTGGCAGGGCTTCGCGTACCAGGTAGTTGCATTTTACACGCGCCCGCAGATGATCATAGTAAAGTACCAGTTCAAAATAATCGTCTACAATGGAGTCGCGGCGGATCACGCGGATGTCTGCCCAGATGCGTTTGGGCATGCCAAACAAGGTAATGGCCTGATCGATCAGGTGTGAACCCAGGTCGTACAAAGCGCCGGTGCCGGGGCCTCCCAGTTCTTTATGTTTTTTATAACTCAGCTCTTCCTTGAAGCGGTCGTAGTGTATTTCTGCTTCCAGTACATCACCCAGCTGACCGGACTGCAATACCTCTCTTACTACTTTATAGTCGCTGTCGTACCGGCGGTTGTGGTAAACACTGAGCAATAAACCTTTCTCGGCCGCTAAGGCTGCAAGTGTTTCACCCTCTTTGGCGTGTACGGTGAAAGGCTTTTCCACAATCACATTCTTTCCTGCCTCCAGTGCTGCTTTTACAAAGTCGAAGTGCGTGTAGTTAGGAGTGTTTACTACGATCAGTTCCAGGTCTTTGTCTGCCAGCATATCCTCTACGCTCGTATATACTTTAACGTTAGGATAGCGTTGCTGCGCCAGGTTTTTACTTCTTTCTACTACCGCTGTAAATTCAAATCCCGGGTTTACGTGCAGGAACGGGGCATGAAATATCTGTCCAGACATGCCGTACGAGCATACGCCCGTTTTAATAATTCTACTCATACTTTTGATATATTGATGTAAACTGACAGCGTGGCTGTCGTTGCATAATTAAAACCAGCTTTTACTTTTACTGCTTTTTCCACCCAGGCCCAATGCGCCCAGTAGGCTACGGGTGATGATGTTGGCAGCGGTACGACCCACCTGCCGCGCTACAGAGCTATCCATCACCTGCTCAAGAACGCCTTTTTCCTGTTTTTGTTTCCCGGAAGATTTTGGCGCAGCTTCAGTAGCAGCTGTTTTCTCGGCGGCTTCCTGCAGCTTGGCGGTGAGGATTTCATACGCGCTTTCGCTGTCAATTTCCTGCCCGTATTTCTTTACCAGTTTAGAATTGTTCACCAGTCCGTCAATTTCCGCCGATGTTAATACATCCATACGTGACCGTGGAGATACCAGCATGGTAGCGGCTAACGGGGTAGGAACACCTTTTTCATTCAGGCAGGTAATGAGCGCTTCACCAATACCTATCTGGGTTAGCAACTCATCTGTTTTATAGAAATCTGATAACGGGTAGTTCTCCGCCGTTTGCTTGATTGTTTTGCGGTCGTTGGCGGTAAAGGCGCGCAGGGCATGTTGTACTTTAAGACCCAGTTGTCCCAGCACGGAAGGAGGTACATCCATCGGGTTTTGGGTACAGAAGAAAATGCCGACGCCTTTTGAACGGATCAGTTTAATGATGGTGTCTATCTGTTTCAGCAAGGCGTCGCTGGCTTCATTGAAAATAAGATGTGCTTCATCAATGAACATCACCAGCTTGGGTTTATCCAGGTCGCCTTCTTCCGGAAGGGTCGCGTATAATTCTGCCAGCAGGCTGAGCATGAAGGTAGAAAACAGTTTCGGACGATCCTGTATATCATTTACGCGCAGTATGGATATGATACCGCGGCCATCGTCGCTGATGCGCATCAGGTCATCTACTTCAAAAGATTTCTCTCCAAAAAACAATGCAGCGCCCTGTTGCTCCAGTTCAATCACTTTGCGCAGGATCGTGCCTGTCGAGGTAGTGGATATCTTTCCGTAATCCTTTTCCAGCGCTACTTTGCCTTCATCGCCGGCAAATTGCAATACTTTTTTAAAGTCTTTCAGATCCAGTAAAGGCAGTTTGTTATCATCGCAATATTTGAAAAGCATGGCTACAAGGCCAGCCTGCGTATCGTTCAGTTCCAGGATCTTCGACAGGAGGATGGGACCAAACTCGCTGACGGTAGCCCGTAAGCGCACGCCCTTTTCCTGGCTGAGGGATAACAGTTCTGATGGATAGGCCGCTGCACTCCAGCTGCCACCTATTTTCTGATAACGCTCCGCAATTTTCGGGTTGTCGCTGCCGGCGGCTGCAATGCCGCTCAGATCTCCTTTGATGTCCATCAACAATACCGGCACGCTGGCATCGCTGAGTCCTTCGGCGATCACCTGCAGCGTTTTGGTTTTACCGGTACCGGTGGCGCCGGCAATCAAACCATGACGGTTAAGTGTTTTGAGTGGCAGGAAAACATCCGCCCCGGTTACTACTTCGCCGTTCAGCATGGCACATCCCAGCTTGAAATGCTCGCCTTTAAAAGTATAGCCGCTTTTAATATATTCCAGAAATGCATCCTGATTGGGCATGACGTAATTTTTTTTATGAAGATAATAAAAAGCAACAAGCGGTTGAGCTTCAAATTATTATCCGTCTGTACATACCGATTATCGATCATTAATTATTGATAAACGATAAAATTATTTTGATTTTCGATAAAATGAAAATACCTTTGAGGTATTAAACAGGGCGTAACATGAAAATCAGTAAGTATCTTCTCCCGTTGAAAATCGTGCTGCTCATTTCTGTATTGATCAGTGTTTACATCACGATCTTTAATGGTGTTGCTTTTTTTCAATCACGTTTCAGTCCTGATACCCCCGGTTTAAAAGCAGCCGTTCTTCAAAATACCATACTGGGTTTATTGTACCTGGTAATGACCTGGTATCTTTTCAGGTTATTGATCGGCGCCGGGAGTGAAGATATTATCTCCCGTAAAAATCTTAGCGCGGTAAAAGGGATCCTGCTGGTATTATCGGGACTGCTGCTCACTAAAATCGTTTTTGCCTGGATAGCGGGCGACAGCATAAAGGTGTACAACAACCGGCTTTATTTCCGGCTGCTGAGCGTATTGGGCGCTTCCTGGGAACTGCTGATGGCTTTCATGGTGATCCTGGCGCTGGCCATCGTTTTCGAAAGGGCGGTGAGCCTGAAGGAAGAACAGGCGTTGACCATTTAATGATCTAAATAACAATATACAATGGGGATAATCGTCAATCTGGACGTGATGCTGGCAAAAAGGAAGATGTCGCTGACGGAGCTGAGTGTACAGGTGGGTATTACGATGGCAAATCTCAGTATACTAAAAAGTGGCAAAGCAAAGGCCATCCGGTTTTCCACACTGGAAGAGATCTGCCGGGTACTGGAATGCCAGCCGGGCGATATACTGGAATACAAAGAATAGATTGCTTTTTCATACATGATAGACAAAAAAAAATCTGCTATTCGTTAGCAGATTTTTTTATTTATAAGATAACAGAAGATGATCTACAGATCTTCTTCTCTTTCCAGCATCAGGATAGCAGCCTGTGGTACGATATAATAGGTTTCTTCCTCGTACACTACCGCGGTGGAACCACTGACCAGGAAAATAGCCAGGTCGCCTTCTTTCACCTGTAACGGAATATATTTTACTTTCTCTTCTTCAGGCTTCCAGGCCTCGTCATTGTCCACAGGCACAGGTATAGCATACCCCGGCCCCGTTTTAATAACATAGCCGCGTTGAACCTTTTCTTTTTCCTGAACCCCGGGAGGCAGGTATAATCCACTGCTGGTGCGCTCGTGGGGTGTAGCTGGCTTTATCAGCACGCGGTCGCCCACAACGATCAGTTTTTTCAATTTATTATCTGTTGTTATGTGTATAGCCATACAGGATTGCTATCAAATATAATGCAGCAGCCATAATTGTGACAGACTGACAGTAATTTAAATACTGCTGAGTGAAAAAGTTTCACCTGCACGGATGCCTTTTTCGGTTTGTTGCAACACACAGCATTCATTTACCGGGTCGTGCTCGAAGTAAAGGATGTATTCTTTATCTGCAGCCTCCTGTAGAAAGCTCTTCTTTTCCTGCAATGTTTTCAGTGGAAACATGTCATACGCCATTACATAGGGGAGTGGTATATGACCAGTGGATGGCAACAGGTCGGCCATGTATATAATGGTTTTGCCCTTATAGCTGATCTGCGGCAGCATCATGGCATCGGTGTGCCCGTTGGCAAACCGGATGGAAATGTTATCAGTGAAGTTGACGCCTTCAAGATGATTAATAAATTTCAGTTGACCGCTTTCCTGGATGGGAAGGATATTCTCTTTCAGGAAAGATGCCTTCTCCCGGTCGTTGGGTTGTGTAGCCCATTTCCAGTGATCTTCATTACTCCAGTAGGTCGCATTTTTAAAAGCAGGCGCCAGCTGTTCGCCCTGGCGGATAATACTGCCGCCACAGTGATCGAAGTGCAGGTGGGTGAGGAACATATCGGTGATATCATCCCGGTGGAAACCATGTGCCGCCAACGATTTATCCAGGGTCGCATCTCCGTGCAGATAATAATGACTAAAGAATTTTGCATCCTGCTTATCGCCAATGCCGTTGTCTACCAGGATGAGGCGGTTGCCGTCTTCGATCAGCAGGCAACGCATGGCCCAGCTGCATAAATTGTTTTCATCTGCCGGATTCAGTTTATTCCAGATGGTTTTAGGCACTACGCCAAACATCGCGCCGCCATCCAGTTTAAAGAATCCTGTTTCTATGGTGTATAATTTCATTATCCTTGAATTTTGTTGGATAGTTCTATTTTGAAAGATACCTAATTCTGCGATAGCTGCTTTTGTTTGCGCAATGCGGAAATGATCCATATCAGTCCGATCACAAAAAATACCACCAGTGCCAGCACGGAATTCCGCATGTCTTCCGTGAGATCATCTATATAGGCAAACGAAAACATACCAATTACTATGGACAGTTTTTCAGTAACATCATAATAGCTGAAGAAGGACGTAGTGTCCTCTGTTTCGGGCATCAGCTTGGCATAAGTAGACCGGCTGAGGGATTGGATACCGCCCATTACCAATCCTACCGCAGTGGCCAGTAAATAAAAATGCATAGCCGTTTGCATTTTGTAACCGGCAATACAGATGCCTATCCAGAATATGACAACGGCAATCAATACACGTAAATTACCAAACCTTGTGGAAAGCCTGGCCATGCTCCATGCACCGGCAATAGCCACAATCTGGATAATCACCACGGTAACGATCAGCATTTCATCCGGAAGCTTCAGCACCTTGCCACCAAAGATGGTGGCGGCCATCATCACGGTTTGTACCCCCATACTGTAAAAGAAAAATCCACGCAGGAATCTTTTCAGCACCGGCAGTTGTTTTACCTGGGCATATACTTTTCGTAATTCCGTAAATCCTTCTGTGAATGCGTTAACTGTGTGTTTGGTGACCGCGGTGCTTTTGGGTAGGCGGGCAAAGGTGATCTGTGCAAAGCCAAACCACCAGATACCTACCAGCAGGAAGGTAAGCTGCACCGGCTGACTTTTACCCATGCCCATTTTGGGACCCAATACCACCAGGCCAAAACCCCAGCAGTTGTAAAATCACGCTGCCTACATAGCCCATGCTGTAACCCCGGGCGCTGATACGGTCCCGGTCTTCCGGCGCTGCAATTTCAGGCAGGTAGGAGTTGTAAAATACGAGCCCACCGCAATACCCGATCGTAGAAAGGATAAAGCAAATCACGCCCAGCAGGAGATGATCCCCGTCGAAAAAGTAGAGGGCGCAGCAGGAAAGTGCCCCCAGTATGGTAAAGAAGCGCAGGAAATTCTTTTTATTACCCCTGGTATCCGCAATAGACGACAGGATAGGAGAGGCAAGGGCTACCAGCAGGTAAGCGGCTGCCATAGAATAATTGTACAGTGCGGAGTTTACAAAGTTCATCCCGAGAAAGGAAACATGTTCGCCTGTAACCGCTAAAAAATAGATAGGGAAAAAAGTAGTGGTGATAACGAGGTTGTACACGGAATTAGCCCAGTCGTACATGGCCCAGCCATTAATCACTTTCTTACTGGCAGTCTTCATATAGCTTTTAGCTTTTCACGAAGATAATATTCCCGGTGATTTTATCTTATTTATAATCCAGGATATGGATATGTTCGCGGCACATGAAGTATTCCTGTTCATCGTTGGAGCTTACAATAATCAGGCGGTTGCCGCCATATTCATTGATGAGTTGCTGGTATACGGCGATACCGGCGGCATCCAGGTTAGTACAGGGTTCATCCAGCAAAAGAACGGGGACATCAGACAGGATGGCGAGGGCCAGCTTGATACGCTGTTTCATCCCGGAAGAAAAGTTACGGAGTTGTTTGTTGGCGGCTTTTTCCAGTCCTACCAGCTGCATGGCAATGGCGGGAGTGATTCCCGGCAGGAAGCTTTTGAACTGTTGATGGAACTGGATGATTTCTGTGAGGGTGAACTCTTCGATGAGTTCAAGATAAGGAGCAGCGATGGCGCAATACTGGAAAAACGCATCGGGAGCGATGGGTTTTTCCGGCGTGCTATAGGTAACGGCGCCTTCATTGTGTTGAATGGCGCCGCTGATTACCTGTAATAAAGTGGATTTCCCTGAACCATTGGGACCCAGTATGGCATAACGTTGTCCTTCACTAAAGGTGAGGGTTACCCGACGGAAAATCCAGTCGTAGTTAAAACGCTTACCTGTCTGGTTAAGAGATATCGTCATTGGTCCTGGAAGTATAGCCTCTCATGATGCCACGTCCTGATTCACGGATGAACGACAGGATTTCATCTCTTTCATCGGTAGCAGGAAATTCTGCTTCGATGATATTCACGGCTTTTGATAATTTATAACCTTTTACAAAGATGACACGGTAAATGTCCAGGATAGAGTTGATCTTTTCCAGGGAAAAGCCTCTTCTCTTTAACCCTACGGAATTTACGCCCACATAGGAAAGTGGTTCACGTGCTGCTTTTACGAAAGGAGGCACATCTTTACGCACCATGGAACCGCCGGTTACAAATGCGTGATCGCCTACTTTACAGAATTGTTGAATGGCTACCATTCCAGCCAGTACCACGTGGTCGCCCACGGTAATGTGACCGGCAAGGGTAGTATTATTTGAAAATACGCAGTAGTTGCCTACTTCGCAATCGTGTGCAATGTGGCTATATGCCATGATCAGGCAGTTATTCCCGATGGTGGTTTTCCATTTGTCTTTGGTACCGCGGTTGATCGTCACATATTCACGGATAGTGGTGTTGTCGCCGATTTCAACGGTAGTTTCTTCACCCGCAAATTTCAAATCCTGGGGGATGGCAGAAATAACAGCGCCTGGAAAAATACGGCAGTTTTTGCCGATGCGGGCTCCTTCCATAATAGTTACGTTGGAACCTATCCAGGTACCATCACCGATTTCTACGTTTTTATGTATAACGGTAAATGGATCAATTTTTACATTAGGCGCAACTTTGGCGTCCGGATGTATGTATGTAAGCGGGTGGATCATTGCTATTATTTGCCTTCTCTTGTTTTTATAATTTGTGCGATCATGTCGGCCTCAGTAGCTACTTTGTTGCCGATGAATACTGTCCCCCGCATTTCCACAAGTCCTCTTCTGATAGGACTCAGCAACTCCATTTTTAATATCATGGTGTCGCCCGGAACTACTTTCTGTTTGAATTTACAATTATCTATCTTCAGGAAATAGGTATCATAGTTTTCAGGATCAGGTACGCGGTTCAATGCAAGAATACCGCCTACCTGCGCCAGCGCTTCCAATTGCAGAACGCCCGGCATTACAGGATTTGAAGGGAAATGTCCCTGGAAGAAATGCTCGTTGAAGGTAACATTCTTGATACCTACCACTTTTTCTTCTCCCAGTTCAATGATCTTATCAACCAGCAGCATCGGGTAACGGTGCGGCAATGTTCTTTCAATACGTGGTGTATCAAATACAGGTGGCTGATTAGGATCGTAAACAGGTACGTCTTTATTATGTTTGTTCTTTTTGATATACGCTTTGATCGCACGGGCAAACTCCACGTTGGAGGCATGTCCGGGACGGTTGGCAATGATATGCGCATTGATCGGATATCCGATCAGGGCCAGATCACCCACCACGTCCAGCAGTTTGTGACGTGCCGGTTCGTTCGGGAAACGTAATTCTATATTGTTCAGGATACCTTCTTTCTGTACAGAAATGGTTTCCCGGTTAAATACCTTTGCTAAACGTTCCAGCTCCTCTTCGGTAACCGGCTTGTCCACTACCACAATCGCGTTGTTGATATCCCCGCCTTTAATGAGGTTCAGCGACAGCTGGTATTCCAGTTCATGCAGGAAGCAGAAGGTACGGCAGGGTGCAATCTCTGTTTTGAACTCTTCGATACCCTTCATTTTCGCGTGCTGGGTACCTAATACCGGTGAGTTGAAGTCGATAAGACAGGTAATGCGGTAATCCAGGGCCGGCATCGCCACCATTTCTACCTTTTTCTTCTCATCATAGTAAGTGATGTTGGTATCAATAGTATAGTATACTTTCTTGGCATCCTGGTTTTGCAGACCGGTTTTTTCTATCGCTTCAATAAACGCGTAGGCGCTTCCGTCCATGATAGGAATTTCGCCACCATCCAGTTCCACCAGTACGTTGTCCACACCGGTTCCTGCCAAAGCAGCCATAATGTGTTCTACGGTACTCACTCTGGCGCCGTTGTGCTCGAGCGTGGTGCTGCGGGTTGTTTCTACCACATAATCCACATCTGCTTTCACGATGGGTTGTCCCGGCAGGTCTACACGTTGAAACTTAATCCCATGCCCCGGCGTAGCCGGTTTAAGGGTCATATTAACATAGGCGCCTGTATGCAAGCCAATACCCGACAAGGTGATCTCACCCTTTAAGGTATGCTGGTATTGCAACTGTTGATTTTCCATAATAAGGTAACTAATATATAACTATTTAACCAGTAATCATTTATACACCTGCCCGCTCTTGCAGCAGTTGTTTAACCATCTCTTCCAGCTCCTTTACGCGCTTTTCAAGGTCCGGCAAATTTCTAAAAATTGCCTGACTTTTCAGCGAACTTTTATAATCATACGCCGGAGAGCCTGTCAGAGAGGTATTGGGTACTGTAATCGACTTGGATAAGCCGCTCTGTGCATTGATTTTGGTATTGTCGGCTATGTGGATATGACCAACCATCCCTACCTGGCCACCGATCACGCAGTTCTGGCCGATTTTGGTGCTGCCGGAAACCCCGGTTTGTGCCGCAATCACCGTATTAATGCCGATGTCCACATTATGTGCCACCTGGATCAGGTTATCCAGCTTCACACCCTTACGGATCACCGTACTACCCATGGTAGCGCGGTCGATAGTAGTGTTTGCGCCGATTTCCACATCATCGTGGATCACCACGTTGCCAATCTGGGGTACTTTTTTATAGGAACTATCCGGCTGAGGAGCAAATCCAAAGCCATCGCCGCCTATCACACAACCTGCATGCAGCATTACGCGGCTACCCACAATACAGTTGTCGTATACTTTTACGCCCGGATACAGGATGGAATCGTTATTAACGATCACATTATCACCCAGATATACGCCAGGGTATATTTTTACGTTGTTGCCCAGCACCACATTTTCACCGAGGTACGCAAAAGCACCCACAAACACGTTTTCCCCCATCTTCACAGATGCAGGAATGTAAGATGGCTGCTGAATACCGGATTTATTGCCGGTCAGGTACCTGTACTGCTCCAATAACAACGCAAAGCTGCTATAGGCATCCTTCACCCGGATCAGGGTCGATTTGATCGGACGCTCAATCACCAGGCTCTCATTCACGATCAGAATGGAGGCATTGGTGGTATATATGAATTCTTCATACTTAGGATTGGCAATGAAACTGAGCATGCCCTCGCCAGCTTCTTCAATCTTGGCGATGTTGCTCACCTTTACGTCCGGATTTCCCTCCAGCTTACCATCTAACATGGTAGCTAATTGTAATGCGCTAAACTGCATAGTTTAAAATTGTAATGTTTTCCAGGCTACACCGGATAGTATGAACTTATTTATTTAACATTTTATTCCTTATAAAACGTTGTTAGCCTGAATTTTTGGATGACAAATGTAGAATTTTTTTACCGGTATCGCCAGTGTATGGCTAATCAGTGCATTGTCGATGGAGGAAATGTCTTTTACAGTTCCATCTTTAAATAGGATATTGATCTTCTCGTCATTAACGTTATAAGCCCTTAACGAGGCCGCACCGGAAAAAACGAAGTAGTCCAGATCCGCTCCTTCAATCCCCCATTTTTGTCTGACCTGTTCCTTCAATAATAGTGCTGCACTTCCGTCAAACGCCTGATTACTTAACACAACCTTGAATAAGTTCCTGTCTATCAGCCACTTGCATAAAAGGGACAAAACCTTGTCCTCGTGTGTTGTCCAAACTTTAATCGCCCCCATAATATCATAGTCGTCCAGTTGGCAAAATAACTCCAGGCATTCCGGTCCGCATTCAAAATTGTTCTTTGTAATGGTATTGTACAGGAAATATGACAGGGCAGGAGAGCAAAACAGCTCCTTTCCCTCCTGTGCCAGCGCTTTAGCCCTGATCAGGATTTTTACCAGCATGTTTTCGGCGCTGAGCACCGTTTTATGCAGGTATACCTGCCAGTACATCAGCCGCCGGGCTATGATAAACTTCTCAATAGAATAAATTCCCTTTTCCTCTACCATCAGCTCCCCCTTATGTACAATCAGCATCTTGATAATGCGGTCGTACCCGATGGTGCCCTCGGCCACCCCGGTATAGAAGCTGTCGCGGTTCAGGTAGTCCATTCTGTCTACATCCAGCTGGCTCGACACCAGCTGATGCAGGAATTTTTTATGATAACGTCCATTGAAAATATCCAGTGTAAGGGACAGGGCGCCATCCATCTCCTTGTTCAATGCCTCCATCAGCCACTGGGAAATCTCTTCATGAGATACCCCTTCAATAATGCCATTCTCTAAAGCGTGGGAATAAGGCCCATGCCCTATGTCATGCAGTAAAATGGCCATTTTGGCCGCTACTTCCTCTTCCGGGGTAATGTCTGCCCCCTTGCTCCGGAGTTCCAGCAGCGCCATACTGATGAGGTGATAGGCGCCCATGCTATGATGAAACCGCGTATGCATAGCACCAGGATACACCAGGTGCGCCAAAGCCATCTGGTGTATGCGGCGGAGCCGCTGGTAATATGGATGTGAAATGAGGTTAAGAATCAACGGGTGATCTATGGTAATAAAGCCATACACCGGATCATTAACAATTTTTCGCTTGCGTTCGGTCATTGCATTTAATTATACGATTTCAGACGGGGGCGTCCGCGTCTGAATCCCTGGTGCCTGTATGCAAAACTACACCCGAAATTAATTATATGTAATTTTTTTACTTATAATGACGCGCGGCATCCACGATACCCCTATGACAGTTCAAAACAATTGGTAGGTTACAGGTAATTAAAGTTATGGATGCGAAGGTAAATAACTTTATCAGCCTGTTCACTTTTTCCTGCTATGATTTTACCGTGTTCAGCCCTTTTTAACATATAATTACCGGCAAATGATAGACGGGGAATGATATTTGCAAAAAATTAGGGGTAAATTCCTTTTTTTACCGGAACCTTAAATCTTATTATGAGTCAGATAAATATACTATGGGTAGATGATGAAATAGAGTCCCTGAAATCGCAGATTATCTTCCTGGAAAGCAAAGGCTACAAAGTTTCGGCCCTTACCAACGGATATGACGCACTCGAATTTTTGAAAGAACAGGTGGTAGATGTAGTATTACTGGACGAATCCATGCCAGGCATCACCGGACTGGAAACACTCGGTAAAATCAAGGAAATTGATCAGCAGATTCCCGTGGTAATGATTACCAAAAATGAAGCGGAAAATGTCATGGACGATGCTATCGGCTCCCAGATCACCGACTACCTTATCAAACCGGTAAATCCAAACCAGGTATTATTATCTCTCAAAAAAATAATTGATAACAAAAGACTGGTGGCCGAAAAAACCACTACCGCCTACCAGCAGGAATTCCGCAGCCTGTTTATGGCGCTGAGCTCCAACCCCGACTTTAATGAGTGGATGGACATTTACAAGAAACTGGTGTATTGGGAAATGGAAATGACAAAAACCAACAGCCCGGAAATGCTGGAAGTGTTCAATGCCCAGAAAACCGAGGCCAACAACGAGTTTTCCAAGTTCATCAGCCGTAATTACAGCGACTGGCTCCATCCAAAAACAAAAGAAGCCCCGGTGATGTCCCATACCCTGTTCCGCGATAAGGTAGTGCCTAACCTGGACCCCAACGTGCCCAACGTATTCCTGCTCATCGATAACCTGCGGTACGACCAGTGGAAGGCGATCCAGCCTATTTTCCAGGAATCGTTCCGGCTGGTGGAGGAAGAGTCTTTTTACAGCATTTTGCCTACCAGCACACAATACAGCCGTAATGCCATTTTTGCCGGCATGCTGCCCATAGATATTGAACACCGGTTTCCCCAGGAATGGAAGAACGACGATGAAGAAGGCGGGAAAAACCTGTATGAAGAGCATTTTTTTGCAGCCCAGCTGAAGCAGATGAAAATGGATCCCCGGTTTTCATACACCAAGGTGACCAATCACGCCGATGCCCAAACCATGCTCAATAATATCCATAACATGCTGGATTACCCGCTGAGCGTAATTGTATACAACTTCGTGGATATGCTCAGCCATGCCCGCACCGAAATGGAAGTGCTGAAGGAACTGGCCGGCGATGAAGCCTCTTACCGCTCTATCACTGCCAGCTGGTTTGAACACAGCCCGCTGCACCAGGCCCTGAAACGTATCAGCGATAAAAAAATAAACCTGATCATCGCCACAGACCATGGCAGCGTAAGGGTAAAAACACCTGTAAAGGTGATCGGAGATAAACAAACCACTACCAACCTGCGCTACAAACACGGCCGTAACCTGAACTATGAGCCGAAAGAAGTGCTGGCCTTCCGCGATCCCCGTGATGCCGGATTGCCAAAGCCCAACGTCAACTCTTCCTACATCTTTGCAAAAGGAGATGGGTATCTCTGTTATCCCAACAACTATAACTATTTTGTGAACTATTACCGGAATACCTTCCAGCACGGCGGTATTTCCCTGGAAGAAATGATTGTGCCTTTTGCCAGGATGGTAACAAAGTAACAACAGCTTTTTGCTATTTTTGCGACATGAATATCAAAATCACACCTAATAACCTGACTAAACTGGAAAAGATCTTCGACGAGGCCAAATATGTATTGCGCTTCGAAAAAGGTAGTTTCCTGTCCGGTTACTGCATCCTGGAACACAAGAAGGTGGTAGTGATCAACAAATTCCTGAACCTCGAAGGGCGTATCAATACGCTGATCGATATTTTAACGACGCTGCCGTTGGATGAAGAAGCGCTGACGGCAGAGTCGCATAAGCTCTATAAACAGATACAGGCCAGCAAACCGATCCCGGAAGCGGGGGAGGAAGAAGGCGGGGCTTCGGAAGAACACGCAGCAGAATAGGCAAAAACAGACAAATGATGTTGGGATGAAAGTTACATTCTTAGGTACAGGTACGTCGCAGGGAGTTCCGGTTATAGCTTGTGGTTGCGAAGTTTGCACCTCGGCCGATAAAAAAAATAAACGCTTACGCAGCAGTATTATGATCTCGGCGCCCGCCGGTAATATCGTAGTAGATACCACCCCGGATTTTCGCTACCAGATGCTGCGCGAAAAAGTCGGGCACCTGGAGGCAGTACTCATCACCCACTCCCATAAAGATCATATCGCCGGCATGGACGATATCCGCGCCTTTAACTATTTTCAGAAAAGCGCCATTAATATATACGCCACCGAGTTCTCGCAAAGTGTGATCAAACGTGAGTTTGCCTATGCTTTTTCTGATTTTAAATACCCTGGCATCCCGGAAATAAACCTGCAGACCATTGCCGCCGATCCTTTCGATGTAAACGGACTAACGATTACACCGGTACATGTCATGCATCATCAGATGCCCGTGCTGGGCTTCCGCATCCATGATTTCACCTATATCACCGACGCCAACTACATTGCGCCGGAGGAAAAAGAAAAGATCCGTGGTTCTAAGATCCTCGTACTGAACGCCCTGCGCCGCGAAAAGCACATTTCTCATTTTACCCTGGAAGAAGCCATCGCGCTGGGAAAAGAGCTGGAAGTGCCGGAAGTATACCTCACCCATATCAGCCATCAGCTCGGGCTGCATGAAGCGGTATCAGCAGAGCTGCCTGCGGGTACCCACCTAGCCTACGACGGCCTTAGCCTCGAAATTTAGAGGCGTTTTATTTCTGTTAACAAAACACTGTATACATAATCCTAGCTTGGTCAAAAATTGTTGTTGACCCATGTGGAAATCATTTGTCCGCGAATATCTGCGGTTTTCCCGGAAAGAGCGGCTAGGCATATTAACGCTGGCGTTGCTCATGATATTAACCAGCTATATCCCCGACCTGGTTTTTTATTTTCAGCGTACGCCCGTTGCCGGTAGTGATAACCTGAAAGCGGCCGTAACGGCCTTTGAAGCCAGGCTGGCAGCAGTGGAGAAAGAACCGGCTTTTACCCGGCGGAGTAATGCACACACAGATAGCCTGTTTTACTTCGATCCCAACACGTTGCCGGCAAGTGGCTGGCAGCAGCTGGGTGTAAGCGAACGCACCGCTGTTACTATTGGTAAGTACCTGGCCAGGGGCGGGTATTTCAGGACGCCGGCTGATCTGGGCAAGATATATGGGTTGCCTCCCGTCTTATGCACACAGCTGATACCTTATGTGCGCATTGCGGGTAAGGAAAATAACCGGTTTTCCGGGAGATATGGTCCGCGGAGCGGACCCGGAAATAAAAACTATGGCAGGGAATCATACTACGGGGACAGCGTTGCCCTGCATGAAAGATTTAAAAAAGGACGTCACTATTACCGGGACAGCACATTTGCCAGGTATGATACGTCGTTTACCCGTTATCGTAAGAAAGCCCCGGCTGCACCTATTGATATTAACACAGCAGACAGCATCGTTTGGCAGTCGCTGCCGGGCATCGGAGCGGGCTTCGCGCGGCGGATTATTGCCTTCCGTGAGCGGCTGGGAGGTTTTTATGCCGTGGAACAGGTGGCGGAATGTTATGGCTTACCCGACTCCACATTTCAAAAAATTCAACCGTTCTTACAGATAGGTAGCAGTTCTCTAAAAAAACTAGACCTCAACCTCACAGATGAAAAATCTTTGGCAGCTCACCCATACATACGCTATAAACTGGCCCGTCTCATTGTGCAGTACCGCAGTAGCCACGCGGGTTTCAGGGCAGTATCGGACCTCCGCAACCTGCCGTTGGTGGATGAGATTATTTATCGTAAAATTGAACATTACATTGAGATCAAATATTAAAGCCACACGTTTATGAACTTTGCGCCTACGGAGATGCAACAACAGATTGCACAAATGATCCGGGATTTCGGGAAAACACATATTCAGCCTCACGTGATGGAATGGGACGAGCAGCAGGAGTTCCCGGTACATATATTCAAACAGCTCGGGGAACTGGGATTGATGGGCGTACTGGTGCCCCAGGAGTACGGTGGCAGCGGGTTGGGATACCTGGAATATGTAACCGTGGTGAGTGAAATTTCACGCATCTGCGGGGCGATCGGGCTAAGCGTGGCGGCCCATAACTCGTTGTGTACCGGTCATACGATGCAGTTTGCCAATGAAGCGCAAAAACAGCGTTACCTGCCTAAGCTGGCTACCGGTGAATGGATCGGCGCCTGGGGGCTCACGGAGCCTAACACCGGTTCCGATGCCATGAATATGAAATGCGTGGCTAAAAAAGACGGCAACGACTGGGTGCTGAATGGCACCAAGTGCTGGATTACCCACGGGAAAAGCTGCGATGTGGCGGTAGTAATAGTCCGTACCGGCGACGTGCGCGACAGTCATGGTATGAGCGCTTTCATTGTGGAAAAGGGTACTCCCGGCTTCAGTGGAGGCAAGAAAGAAAACAAACTGGGCATGCGGGCCTCCGAAACTGCGGAAATGGTATTCGACAATTGCCGCATTCCTGCAGATAATATGCTGGGCGCAGAAGGCGACGGCTTTATCCAGTCCATGAAAGTATTGGACGGGGGCCGGATTTCCATTGCCGCATTATCGCTTGGCATTGCCAAAGGCGCTATGGACGCTGCCCTGAAATACTCAAAGGAACGGTACCAGTTCGACCAGCCCATCTCTAATTTCCAGGGCGTGTCCTTTAAACTGGCGGATATGGCCACAGAAATAGCTGCTGCAGAATTGCTCACCATGCAGGCGGCAGATATGAAAAACCGCAAGGTAAAAATGACCCAGCAGGCAGCTATGGCTAAATATTATGCGTCGGAAGTGGCCGTGCGGGTTGCCAACGATGCCGTACAGATTTTTGGCGGTTATGGCTATACAAAGGACTTCCCGGTGGAAAAATTTTATCGAGATGCAAAATTATGTACCATCGGGGAGGGAACTTCAGAGATCCAAAAGATTGTAATTGCCCGGGAAGCCCTGAGATAGAATAACGATTTTGCAATTGATACTGATTCTATTGAGATAGCAGGATTTTTATAATTTATGAAAAGAGTATTTATAAGCCGTTCATCATTTTTTCAAAATAATTGAATATTACCCCTTTAGTGTTATTGAATATTGCAAAAGGAACGTTAAATTTGGGTTAATTCATCACTCTTTACCGTTTATCAACCTTAACACACAAAATCAAGAAAGATTTGAAACACTTTTACGCAATGAAAAGCACCCTGTAATACGGGTGCTTTTCTATACCGGGTCTGAACTGGTTTATCCCGTATAAAGATGCTTAGTAAAAATGTGAAGCCTGTAATCCACGTTATGATTCTTCTTTAATTCAGTAGTTCTACTGATACCTGTAATATTTATCCCTATTACTTTTACAGCTGAAATATTCCTTAATTGTTATGTTCTCCAAAAGTCTTAAGTGGGCCACACGTATCGTGTTGGGCCTGGTAGTGATCGTATTAACGGCATACGGCGTTTTTACTTTTCTCTTCCATCAGCATGCCAGCAAAAAATATACAGTTACAGTAAGAAACATTCCCATCCCCACCGATTCAGCTACTATTGCGGAGGGCCGGCACCTCTATGAAATAAAGGGTTGCGGCGAATGCCACGGGACAGACCTGCGCGGAAAAATGGTGGTGGATGACCCGGCTATCGGCCGTATTGCGGGTAATAATATCACCTATGGCCTGGGAGGGTTGCCGGAAAGCTATGATAACACCGACTGGCTAAAGGCATTGCGGCACGGTTTAAACACCGCAAATAAGCCATTATTGCTGATGCCTTCAGAGGAGTTCACCCGAATGGATGATCACGATATTGCGGCTATAATTGCGTTTTGCAGGGCACAGCCAAAAGTAGATGCGCCTTCCATTCCTATAAAAATAGGACCGATGGGAAAAGTCCTGTCTGTAATGGGTAAAATACCCTTGTTCCCCGTGGAAAAAATAGATCATCACCGGGAACAGCCTAACCAGGTGGCAAAGGCGGCAACAAAAGAGTACGGCCAGTACCTGGCGGTTTCCTGCACTGGTTGCCACAAGCCTACATTGACCGGCGGCGATAACCCGGTTCCGGGCGCTGTGCCGGTAGCCAATATCACCTCTACCGGGAACCTCGGAAAATGGAGCCAAAATGATTTTATTGCCACGCTGCGTACCGGTAAAACGCCGGAAGGAAAGCAGCTGCTGGTAAAAGATATGCCGTGGAATATGACTGCACAGTACACGGATGAAGAGTTAACCGCGTTGTATCTTTATCTCAGAAGCCTCTAAAAAAGAAGAAGGGCTTTCCGGGGAAATACCTCCGGAAAGCCCTTCTTCACTGTATTTTAAACTACTTTTTATCTTTGTTGAAGAAATCGGACACTTTATCCTTTGCTTCTTCGGCCCAATCCTCCGCTTTATCTTTCACGTTATCCAGAAAATCACCTGCCTGATCCATCAGACCAGCCTTTTTTCCTTCGGCTTTATCCGACATGCCTGCAAACCAGTTATCAACTGTACCGGCAATAAACGGAGGTAATTTGCCCTTCACATATTCTTTGATCACATCGATGGACTGTGCGGCCTGTTCGGCGGTAAGTCCGGCTTTTTCCTGTAATTGCTGAATGAGTTCCTGCATAAATAGCGTTTTATAGTTAGCGATAGTATTGCTGTTAACGGATTACCGGAACAGTTATGCCACTTTCAGTTTAATGAGGGTCGACTGCTCCAGTTTTGCCTGTGCATATTCCCTGGTAAGATGAAAGTGTGTTTCATTGGCAGACGGCAGTTCATACATCGCATCGCTCAGTACCACCTCACAGATGGAGCGTAAACCACGCGCACCCAGTTTGTATTCCATCGCTTTGTCCACGATATAATCTATTGCTTCTTCTTCTATCTGTAAATCGATATTTTCTACCTTGAAAAGTTTCTTGTATTGCTTTACCAGCGCGTTTTTAGGCTCAGTAAGGATCAGTTTCAGGGTATCTCTGTCGAGCGAGTTGAGATAGGTAACCACTGGTAAACGGCCCAGTAATTCAGGAATCAGACCAAAGGATTTCAGGTCCTGGGAGTTGATATAACGCAGGATCTGTTTTCTGTTTTCCTCTTCTTTTTCCTTGTTTACGGTAAAACCGATAGAGTGGGTCTGTACCCTTCTGCTGATGATTCTTTCCACGCCGTCAAATGCACCACCGCAGATAAAGAGAATATTCTGCGTGTTCAGCTTGATCAGTTTCTGTTCAGGATGTTTACGGCCGCCCTGCGGAGGTACCAGTACTTCGGTGCCTTCCAGTAATTTCAGGAGACCTTGTTGAACGCCTTCGCCGCTTACATCGCGGGTAATGGACGGGTTATCATTTTTACGGGCAATTTTATCGATCTCATCGATGTAAACAATGCCACGTTCAGCAGCTTCCACGTCGTAGTTACATACCTGTAACAGGCGGCTGAGGATACTTTCCACGTCTTCACCCACGTAGCCCGCTTCTGTGAATACGGTCGCATCCACAATAGCAAAGGGAACGTTTAATTGTTTGGCGATGGATTTAGCCAGCAAGGTTTTACCCGTACCGGTTTCGCCCACCATGATGATGTTGGATTTTTCAATCTCTACTTCGTCATCACCAATCTGCTGGTTAAGTCTTTTATAGTGGTTGTATACAGCTACTGCCAGTATTTTCTTTGCATCATCCTGGCCAATTACATATTCGTCCAGGAATTTCTTCATGTCAATTGGTTTAGACACTTTGGGTGCAAAGTTGGGGGCTACGGCTGCAGCTGCTTTTTTGCCGGGGGTGAATAACTCCTGGTCAATTATCTCCTGTGCGTTGGCTACACAGTTTTCACAGATGTGTCCTTCAGCGCCTGCAATCAGTATCTGCACTTCTTCTTTGGAGCGGCTGCAAAAGGAGCATCGGATTTTAGATTTCTTTCATTTCGGAATAGATTATTTTTCTACGAAACTATCATTGCCTGCACTGTTATTGCAGGGTTACAAATTTACACTAAATAGCCGAAAGCGTAAGTCTTAATAGAGTAAAGCTTATCATCTCACAAAACAAAAGCTATTGTAGCGAAGATAATAGCGTTTTTTAATATGTATCGCTGTAATCTTCGCTACAATAGCTTATTTATGCCTGGTGCTTTAAGCTTTACTGAGGTGTTTCCAGGTTTTTCTTTGGATTTTTCTGGAGTACGTCATCAATGATGCCGTATTCTTTTGCTTCATCCGCAGTCAGCCAGTAGTCACGGTCAGAATCTTTTTCCACTTTTTTGAGTGGCTGTCCGCAATGGCCGGCAATGATTTCGTTGAGTTCCTTTTTCAGTTTCACGAACTCACGTGCAGTGATTTCGATGTCTGAAGTCTGGCCTTCTGCACCGCCATGAGGCTGGTGAATCATTACACGTGCATGTTTCAGCGCGGTACGTTTTCCTTTTGTACCTGCTACCAGCAGTACAGCGCCGAAAGAGGCCGCCATACCGGTACAGATAGTAGCTACGTCAGGAGAAATGATCTGCATAGTATCATAAATACCCAGGCCGGCGTAAACGCTTCCTCCCGGGCTATTGATGTACATCTGTATATCACGGTTACGGTCGGAAGACTCAAGGAACAACAGCTGCGCAGTAATCACGTTTGCTACGTAGTCGTTCACGGGATCTCCCAGGAAAATAATACGATCAGCCATCAACCTGGAGAAAACGTCCATCTGGGTCATATTCATCTGGCGTTCTTCAAGGATATAAGGAGTCAGACTGTTGATCTGGTGGCTTTTGGTGTAACTGTCTACTACCAGGCTGCTGATTCCCCGATGCTGGATGGCATATTTTCTGAATTCATTATTAATGTTCATGATGGTGATGTTTATGAGGTAAATTAACAAAATCTTCTGCTTTGATTTCCTCTTCTTTCACGTTCACCTTAGCCTCAGCCCAGTCAAATAACTTGGCAGTGATCATTTCACGGTAAGTCTGGTCTACAAATTTCTCATCCTGTAACAGGCGATCCAGGTAGCTGTCTAACCATTCTGCTCCATCAGCAGCGGCGCCGCCATAGTAGCCTAATACTTTTTGTTTGGCATTTTCCTTCAGATCTTCGAAAGAAACTTCCAGTTTATTTTCTTTAACCAGTTTATCGCTGATGAGTGTCCAACGTAATTGATGATCAAAACTAGGGAATTCTTTTTCCGCTTCTTCCGCAGTTTTTGGCTTTTCACCGCCTACCTGCAGCCAGCGTTTGAGGAAATCCTTTGGCAATTCAATCGGCGTTTCGTGTACCAGTACTTCAAACAGGTCGTTGTGAAGGTGGTTGCGGCTTTCAGAATCCCAGTATTTGCCGATTTCTTCTTTCAGTTTAGCGCGGAAAGCTTCTTCAGTAGTGATTTCTTCTCCCGGATAAACTTCTTTGAAGAACTCTTCATTCAGTTCTCTTTTCTCAATCAAACCAACTTTCGTGATGGTCAGTTTGAAATATTTGTTTGCTGCTTCCTTGTCGCCTGCTTCAAAGCCCAGATCTTTCAGGATCCAGCCCAAACGCTGCTCGTCAAAGGAAGTAGCCAGTTGGAATACAATGCTGTCTTCATTCTTTTTACCCTGCAGCTCAGCCTGGATAGCCGGTGCAAAGTATTTAACCAGTAAGGCGTTTTCTTTTACGATACCGCCTTCCACTACATTACCTTTCTCGTCAGACTCTTCGAATTTAACGTTAATCACGTTATCTTCTGAAGTAATTGTTTCAGGTTCTGTTGTTTTTCCACCTTTCAGCTGTAAACGCTGTACTTCATCGTTCACCATTTCGTCGGTAACGGTTACTTTATATTTTGTAAGGGTGGTTTTGTTATCTTCCAGGGGAGTAACGCTGAAGCTGGGTTTCAGCCCCACTTCAAATTCGAAGGCATAATCAGCAGGCTTGTTGAAATCCAGGTCTTTTGCCTGTTTTTCCAGGGACAGTGGCTGGCCGAAGATCTCCAGTTTTTCTGCCTGCACATAACCCATTAATTCTCTCTCAACAGTTTTCAGAATTTCGTCGCCAAAGATAGCCTGACCGTGCATCTTCTTAACCATACCTGCAGGTACCATTCCTTTACGGAAGCCTGGTATGTTCGCATTTTTGCTGAATTGCTTTACTGCTTTGTCAAAATTAGGAAGGTAATCTTCCTGGTTCACTTTCACAGTGATCTTATCGTTCAATAAACCAATGTTTTCTCTCGTAACGGTTGCCATAATTGAATTGTATAAAGTGTTCTTTAAGAAGCAATAATGATTCCTTGTTTATTTTTCTGCCATGAAGTCACAACGGCAAGTAGGAATGGCAGGAAACTATTTTTGAATAAAATCAGGTGAAACTGTGTCTGAATAAGACAGGAGTGACAATGAAAGTGAGGGAGAGCATAGCATTATCACGTTGCCATATTGACGCATTGCCACATAATATTATATGTGCGGATGAAGGGACTCGAACCCCCATGCCTCGCGGCACCAGATCCTAAGTCTGGCATGTCTACCAATTTCATCACATCCGCAATAAATAAAAAGAACTTACTCTTCCCAGTGTTCAACCGGCCCGGAAACCCTATCCGGCTATACATGACAAGAGCCCCTTTTTGACTCAAAAAGGATTGCAAAGGTATTATTTTTTGCGAATTAACAAAATCATTTATATAGAGAAACATTCCCCTGTTTCTACCCCTAAATTTTAAAAAATCAGAATTAAGCTGTTAAATTGGTGAGCAATTACTGTAAAAGTCTATCTGATGGCTATGGCTAAAACCTTTTTTGAAGAACTCAACAGCGCAAACGCTACCGGTGTAGCCTATAAGAATATCAACCTGAAAAAGGCGGCGCTGGCCTATTTTGCCAATACCGGCAACGCCACTATCGCCGATCTGTGCAAAGAGCTCAACCTCAGCACACCCAAAGTTACCAACCTGGTGAATGACCTTATTGTCGACGGCCTCGTAATGGACTATGGCAAAATAGAATCCACCGGCGGCCGTAAACCCAACCTGTACGGACTGGTACCGGATTCCGCCTTCTTCATCGGGGTGGATGTAAAACAGGATCATCTCAACCTGGGCCTGTCGGACCTCCACAAAAACCTGGTCACCACCGTGGAAGGACTCCCCTACGAACTGGATAATACCAAAGCTTCCCTGGAACAGTTGTGCCTCCTGATCAACAACTTTATTGACGGCCTCACCGTTCCCAAAGAAAAGATCCTCGGCATCGGTATCAATATCCAGGGACGCATCAATTACGCCACCGGCTACAACTACAGCCTTTTCTATTTCGACGATGAACCCCTCAGCAAAGTTATCGCCGCCAAAGTAGGCATCCGCGTTTTCCTGGAAAATGACTCACGGGCAATGGCTTACGGAGAATTTTGCTCGGACCTGGTAAATGGCGAACGTAACGTGCTGTTCCTCAACCTCGACTATGGTATAGGTATGGGCGTACTCATCAACGGGGAGCTATACTACGGTAAATCCGGCTACAGCGGCGAGGTAGGGCATATCCCGATGTTCGACAATGAAATCATCTGCCACTGCGGGAAAAAAGGATGCCTGGAAACAGAAGCCTCCGGATGGGCGCTGGTGAATATGTTCCGGCAAAAGCTCGCCGCAGGTTCTTCCTCTATGCTGAGCCGCACGCATCAATCCCCCGAAGATATCCACCTGCACGATATTATAGATGCAGCCAACAACGACGATATGCTGGCCATAGAACTTATTGCCAAAGTAGGAGAGAACCTGGGTCGCGGCGTTGCCCTGCTCATGAACATCTTCAACCCCGAACTCGTCATACTTGGTGGCGCCCTGGCTGCTACACAGGACCACATCCGCCTGCCCATAAAAAGCGCTATGAAAAAATATTCCCTCAGCCTGGTAAGCAACGATTCCAAACTGAAAATGTCGAGGCTCGGTGAAAGCGCCGGTATCATCGGCGCCTGCCTGCTGGTAAGAAATAAGGTGTTGATAAGTTAGTTTTTGCCTAACTTTAGGAGCTACCCAAATTCCATTTTCTTACCCTAAAAAGATTGTTATGTCCACCACATTAACACCTTATCTCACTTTTGGAACTAATTGCCGCGAAGCCATGAACTTTTACAAAGACATCTTCGGAGGAGAATTGTTTATCATGACAATGGGCGAGGCGCCTGAAAGCGAAAACGTACCCGCTGCGTCCAAAGACCTGGTGATGCATGCGTTTTTGAAAACATCTTCTTTCGAGCTCATGGCCTCTGATGGCATGGGAGGCCAGGCGCCCAAAAATGGTGACAACGTTACACTGACGCTGGGCACTGAATCAAACGAAGAATCAGAAAAATTATTCAATGCGTTATCCGCCGGAGGGAAAGTTACGATGCCCCTGGCAGAAACCTTCTGGGCGTACCGCTTTGGCATGTTAACCGATAAATATGGTTTCCCCTGGATGGTGAGCTTTAACAAGCCCATGTAAAAGGACCAAGATCTTTTTCAGCTGTTTACCTGCTGCAGTTTGTGCAGAAAGTAAACAGCTGAATTATTATTTCTTCTTCCTGAAAAAAGAAAATAATCCTCCTCCTCTCAGTTCATTTTTTTTCTCTGCCGCAGGCCTGAATTCCGGATCATTCGCCACAATCAGGTCAATGATTTTTTTGCAGGTACCGGGGTCATCTTTTGCTTCATAAGCCAGCGCCATCGTATATCTTACGGCAGACGCCTCTGTATCCCATGCCCAGTTGTTGCCGGCATAAATATTCAAACACTGCGTGGCATATGCCAGGCACTCGTCATATTCTTTCTCTCCCAAATATGCCTCTGCAAGAAAAGCGTATACCCCAAACCGGTAGTTGGGGGCATTGTCTGCAGCGTCGCCGTTAGACATAATCTGCAGCGTATGCAGCAGATCAGTAATCGCGGCTTTGTAGCGGCCAAGCTTTAACGCAGCCTTTCCACGGAAGTAATAGATCTTCATTTGCGAAATCACCGGCAGTTTGGTGATGCCGCCAATGGAAATGCGGTTGTTGATAGCGCCAATACAATGTTCATACTGGGCATTATCAAAATACAGGTACATCAGGTTGAAATAGGCGTCACTGTCATCCGGTTTTTCCACCAGGTGCGTTTCCAGCGCCAGTATGCGTTCAGACAAATCATCGGCGCTGTTGGTACGGATAAAGGCGCGGCCGGTTTTAATACGGTCAATGTTATACGTAATGGTTTCCCGGTCGTAATCTTCCAGTTCCTGCATATCCTTTGCAATCCAGGTATTGTATTCCGCCAGTATTTTTTCATAGAGATCCAATGCTTCGGCATGTTTCTCCAGTGTACACAGGTCGTCGATCATTCGTTCATGGATAGACACATAGTACATCAGCGGCAATACTTCTGTGAAATTTTCCAGGATGGTATGGCGGTCGGCGATGGCCTCGGCCAGCTTACCCATGCTGTGATACGCATCAGCCCTGGATTCCAGCTGTTCCCAGAAGGGCGACATATTGTAACCGATGGTGTGTACATGCGCTGCTTCCACAAAGATGCCGCCTTCATACAAGGCAATGCCATAGTTGTTACAGCACATGGCAAAATGATGAGGATGGCCTGCATAAGAGTTACCTGAATTTTCATACCAGTAGGCATGATAGATATCAAATGCATTTTTATACAGGAAGCGCTTCAGCGCGGTGGACGCCTGTTTTACGCCGTTGTCTTTTTCCAGTTGAATAATTTCACTGAAGATAACACCCGCTGCGTACCAGTCGTACGGAATGTGATGCTCCACATCCGGCCAGCTTTCGGGGAATTGCCCGTTCACTTTATAGCTCGTGAAATACCACCTCACCATGCTGAACGGATAAGGTTTTATGGCCATCGACTTTTCATACCAGGGCAATGCCTCCTGGTAACTGCCAATGTTGAAGAACGCCGTAGCGGTATAATGATAGAAGTAGGCTTCGTCGGGGTACTCAGCAATAAAGTGTTTGCCGGTGGAAATCTGTTCCAGGGTACCTTCGTCATCATCATCTCCAAAAAACTGCTGCCAGAATTCGGTAGTGCCTTTGCAGAACTCCCTTGCCAGTGCAGCATTCCGCACGCCATCCGCAAGCAGTTGCTGGATATGCCGGAGCAAACGCAGCATGTCTTCCTGTGTATTTTCTCCTGCCGTGATCATGATCTGCAGCATGCTGGCCGCAAAATCATAATCCGCCATATCCAGTGCGAACCAGGTGGTAGAGAGCAGGCGGTTGTTAAACACCGTACATTCAAAGGCCTGTTTGTAGTATTCCAGGGCGGCGGGCCTGTTTTCCGTGTGATAATATACATCGCCGATACGGGTAAAACACTGGAACCGCGCCACATTCAGCTGTGGCAGATCGTCGGCGTACAGTGATTCATATACCTGGAGGTTGCGGTGCATATCTGCCAGGGCCTTTTCGGTTTCATTTTTCAGCACCCATACCTGGAAACGGTACAGTAATGCTTTGGTAGTCAGTTCTTCATCGCCGCCGGCAATGAGGATATCACAATCGCCGATCGTTTCATCTCCTTTGTCTGCCATCACATTGGCGCCCATATAGGCGCGGTGTACACGGGCCTGCACATGTGCGGGGTCAATGGTCAGCACCTGGCTGAATGCCTCGTAAGCCTCGTTGTACATAGCGGTGGCCAGGTCGCGGTTATCAGTGGCCTTGGCGTTTTCCAGCTGGGATAAGCCCAGTAGTTGCCAGCCCCGGGCCTCGCCGGGGTTATCCTGCAGGTATATTTCCAGTTTGGTAATTGCTTCAGTATATGCCTGTTCATTATACAGCCTTTCCAGTTCGTCAAAATGCATATGCGCTTTATTAGGACATGTAATTTATTAATATTGGTGGAGGATGATAAATATTTTCTGGTAGTTTCCTCCCGAATATATATATTTAAAGATCATTTATTATCAGCCAGAAACATTCAAATCCTTTGCCATGAAAGCAATAGCAGTATTGTTATTACTCCTGTGTAATACAGTTGTAAACGCGCAGGAGTGTGATTGCAGGAAGAAATTTGACAGCGTACAGGTCTATCTGAGGAAGAATTATGCAGGGTTTATCGACAAAGTAACCCCGGTTACGGAGCAGGCTTATACTGCCATGCTGGCAAAACTACGGTTACAGGCGGCTACCATCAAGGGCGCCACGCATTGTCTCCTGCTGGTAAACCGCTACCTGCGCTTCTTCAAAGACCAGCATCTCGCCCTGCACATTGGCTACACGCCCCTCAGAGAAAAAATCACCCTCACCCCACAGCAGCTGGATTTGCTACAGAAACAGCCCGTAAGCGGTGTGGCTGGTATTTACCAGGCCGACTCCCTCTATAAAGTGGCCCTGGTAAAGAACCTGCGGGGATTGCGCACTTACGCCGGCGTAATCATGGAATCAGCCTCGCCGGATTGGAAACCCGGAGACGTATTGTTTGAACTGGCCGCTACCGGGCCGGATAAATTTGATATGATCAGCTACGCCGCGCAGGAAGTGAACTTTGATACCCTCACCATCGGAAAACAACGCGATGGCCTGTCTGCATTGGGTTGGCAGAAACCCGCTGCGGCATCGCCGCAGCAATTCACGGGCGTGAAGAAGAGTGACAATGCACCGGCGGAAATACCCGCCTTCGCCGATATGACGGCGCCTTTCTTTTTCCGGCAAATAAACGACAGCACCGGTTATCTGCGTATAAGCAGCTTTGACGCGGTGTCCTATCCGGCCGCCGATTCTGTGCTGAATGCCAGCGACGAGTACCTGCGGAGAAACCCCAACCTGGTCATTGATGTACGCAACAACGGCGCGGGCGCTGATAAACTGATTGAACGCCTGCGGCCCTTGCTGTATACCCAACCTGTAAGGATTACCGGGGCCGACTTTTATGCTACACCGGATAACATTGCTGCATGGCGCCATACCCTGGACGAACAAACCGGAAAACTACCCGGCGAATATGTAGAGCAGATCCGCACTGTAATTGAACAGGGTAGTGGTTTGCAAGGCCGGCTGGTAAGTATGGGGCCGGATGAAAACATGATCCTGCCGGCTCCTTTGCCAGCTCCGGCAAAAGTAGCGGTGCTCATTAATGGCCGGTGCAGCAATACCGCAGAACAGTTTTTACTGGAAGCGGTACAAAGTCAGAAAGTGAAGCTCATGGGAGCTCACACGGCAGGGGCGCTGGATTACTCTAATATAGCCAGGGTAAGGTTTTCAGCGCCTGATTTTTCAATAGACTATCCCGTTACCCGCTCCCGCAGGATTGCTGCAGGGCAGGGTATTGACAATAAAGGCATTCAGCCAGCGGTGAAAGTAAATTTCCATTCGGCAGGATGGCTCGAAGAAGTAGTGAAACAATTTTAATGCAGGAGTCGTTAAGATCCGGTTAACACTTGAACATAATTTAAAACCCACCTTTGAGGTATAAGCATATGCGTGAGCATATAAGGGTTTAAAAATAGTAACAATGGTAGAAAAGCTGCCTCACAATTCTTTGTGAGGCTTTTTCATTAAAATAATTTTTGCTGTAAAAGACGACCCAGTATATGTGTCAGCTCATGAAGACTGTTAGGTTTCGTCAGGAAATAAGAGGCCCCCAGTTCACGGGTTTCTTTTTTATCCGATTCATGTGAAGACGTTGAATAGATCACCACAGGGATGTGTTTTAAATGCTCCTGCTGCCGTATTTCTGCAAGAAACTGTTTCCCGTCTACCCTGGGCATATTCAGGTCCAGGAAGATAAGATCCGGCGCCAGGTTATTATTCAGCTTAAGTAGTGCGTCTTCTCCGTTGATAGCTTCATGGTAAATAATATCCGGTGCCAGCTCCTTTAATACTTCACCAAATATCATTCTGTCATCTATATCATCGTCAATTAAAAGTACTGAGGTATATTTACAACTATCGGGCATATATCGTTTTGGAATAGAGACAAATCTAAGATTTTGTTGTTATTTTATTATCATATAATTAGTTTTAGTGGTACTGTTTGGAATGAAATGTGTTAAAACCCGTTGGAAGCACAGTTTGCAGAATGGTGCCCCTGTAAAAAATAAACAAGCTCAGGCAAATGAAGAAATACTTTATGCAGCTCCCTCTTCCCAGGAAGCTGATGTTAGTTGCTGTAATACCGCTGGCGTGTCTCGTATATTTTGGTATAGCCGTATTCAATAAACAGAGTGAAGATATAGATACTATTGATAACCTGGTGCAGAAAATTACTGCTGCCACCACTATCATGAAAGTGGCCGATGAAATTCATATGGAACGCAGGAACAGCGTAAACTATGTGCTGCAAACCGGAAGCCTGAACGACCTGCTCACCCAACGCGCCAAAACCGATCTGGCCATCGATGCGGTGAAAGGCAGGTTGCTGGCCAGCGACAGCCGCTTCTTCCAATATTCACTGTTAAATACACTCCCTAAAAAGAGAAAAGATATTGATAGTAAAAGCATGCCGCAACGGGAGGTGCTGGACTACTATTCCAACCTTATTTTCCGCCTGAACAACCTGGCCAACACCAATACCCCGGATATTCCGGTATTAAAAGCCGTTCAGCAGGATATGAACGCGCAATACCTGCTGGCGCAAATGGCAGCTTACCAGGGAATGATCCGCATGGATATTTACTATTTCATGCTGAAAAAAGAAGTGTGGCCGGAAGATTTTGCCCGCATAGAAAATAATGCCGACATGTTTGCAGCCCTGCGTGCAGAACTGGTAGACAAAGCTTCTCCCGCCGTGTCAAAGGATTATCTTAAAACGGAATCCTCCAATGAAATGGTTATCACGAACGATTTTATTAAAAGCACCATCGCCTCCCGTAAAATTGATACCCTGTTTAATGCAGACTCCTGGTGGGACAATTCCACCCTGGCCGTTGATCAGCTGAAACTGCTGCAGCGCGCCGTAATGGATAAAGTAGGCAGGGACGCAAAAATTATCTCCAAAAAAGAAAATGATCTGAAAACCCGCTACCTGCTTGTATTGGTAGGTATCATAGTGTTGGTGGTGATATTTATTTCCTTTACTATTAAAGGCATCACCGACAGCCTGGAACTGCTGCAGGCAGCGGCTGTAAATATCGCGAAAGGGGTACCCGGATCGGCGCCCGAAGTACACACAAAAGATGCTATCGGAAGCCTGGGGCGTTCTTTTACAGTTATTGACCAAACCAGCCAGGAACTGGCCACTGCGGCCGACAGCATCGGCAAAGGCAATTTTAATATTGATGTAAAACCCCGCAGCGAAAATGATGTACTTGGCCATGCAATAGTGCAGATGGCCGCAGACCTGAAAACATTCCGCTATCATGCCGATCAGAAAATATGGATACAAACAGGGATTAACCGCCTTACCGAAACGTTGCTGGGTGAAAAGGACATGGAGGTACTGAGTAAAGATGCATTAACAGATGTGATACAATACATCGGCGCACAAACAGGTGTGCTGTACATCCGGTACTCCGGTGAACTTCGTTTATCCGCTGAATACGCACTGTCGCCGGCCCATCCGGCGCCGCAGGTAGTTGAAGTAGGGAAAACCTTACTTGGGCAGAGCGTGTTACAAAAAGAGACATTATATCTCCGCGAAGCGCCGGATGATTTCCTGCATATCGCCGGCGCTGCAGCCTCTGCACAACCTGGTCACGTGCTCATTATCCCGCTGATCCATGCAGGTGTTACGGAGGGCGTAGTAGAACTAGGTTCCCTGTTCCCTTTTAAAGAAAATGTGATCGACTTTGCCCAGCAAGCTGCTGTGAAAATCGCCATTGCCCTGCAAAGTACCCGGAGCCGCACCCGCCTGCAGGAACTGCTGGAGGAAACGCAGGCGCAGGCAGAAGAACTGCAAACACAACACACCGAACTCGAAAGCCTGAACGTAGAACTGGAAGCCCAAACACAAAGGCTCCAGGTGTCTGAAGAAGAACTGAAAGTACAACAGGAAGAACTGATGCAGTCGAACGCTGAACTGGAAGAAAGAAGCCGCCTCCTCGAAGAAAAAAACCAGATCATCGTGGAACGGAACCTGGATATCCATAAAAAAGCAGAAGAGCTGGCACTCAGCACCCGCTACAAATCAGAGTTCCTGGCTAATATGTCGCACGAACTGCGTACGCCACTGAATTCTATCTTATTGTTATCAAGGTTGCTCTCAGAAAATCACGATGCCAACCTTAACGGCGACCAGATCGAATATGCACAGGTGATCAATAGCTCCGGAAAAGGGCTGCTCACGCTGATAGACGAAATACTCGACCTCTCGAAAATAGAATCCGGCAAAATGGAACTGGAATTCAGCCAGGTATCCATTGCCGATATCAGTTCCAATATGCAGGCGTTGTTTGAACCAATGGCTAAAGAAAAAGGATTGCAGCTGTTGATACATAAAGACGCTGCGGTGCCGGCCAGTATTGAAACAGATCAGTTGAGACTGGAACAGATCCTCAAAAACCTGTTGTCCAATGCCCTGAAATTTACCGCCAGGGGATTTGTCCGCATGGAAATACTGGAAGGAGAAACACCCGAAACGATCCGCTTTGCAGTAAAAGATACCGGCATCGGTATACCGGCGGAAAAGCAACAGGTGATTTTTGAAGCTTTCCAGCAGGCTGATGGATCTACCCGGAGGAAATACGGCGGCACCGGTCTGGGGCTGTCTATCAGCCGGGAACTGGCCAAGCTGCTCGGCGGACATATTTCGGTGAGCAGTACCAACAATGAGGGAAGTGAATTCGTCATTACGATCCCGGTGGTTCGTAAAACGGGAGCACCCGTAAGCCAACCTTTCGTACTGCAGTCACCGGTAGTGGTAGAAACAGCCGCCGGTCCGAAACAGCGATTCCTGTCGCCCACCGTTCCGGAAGACGTTTACGACGATCGTGGCCTTATTGAGAACGGCGATTCCGTAATACTCATCGTGGAAGATGACACGCATTTTGCGAAGGCGTTGCTCGATTTCACGCATGCAAGAGGATATAAAGGAATTGTGTCAGTACGCGGTGATGAAGCCGCAGAACTGGCACGCATCTACAAACCGCTGGGTATCCTGCTGGATATCCAGCTGCCCATAAAAGATGGCTGGCAGGTAATGGAAGAACTGAAAAGCGATCCGGCCACCAGGCCGATACCGGTACATATCATGTCTTCCATGGAAGCAAAAAAAGAAAGCCTGCTGAAAGGTGCGGTCGACTTTATCAGCAAGCCGGTAGACGTGCAAAGCATGCAACTGATCTTTGAAAAGATGGAGTTTGTATTGCAACGGTCTACCAAAAAAGTACTGATCCTGGAAGAAAATGCGAAGCACGCCAAAGCGCTGGCCTATTTCCTCAGTAACTACCACGTAAGCTCCGAAATCAGCAATACCGTGGAAGATGGCGTATCGCTGCTGCAACAGCACGACGTGGACTGTGTGATCCTCGATATGGGTATTCCTGACCAGCGGGCTTATCAGGCGCTGGAAATGGTGAAAGAAATAAAGGGACTGGAAAATCTTCCTATTATCATTTTTACCGGTAAAAGTTTATCAAAGGCAGAAGAACAACGGATCCGGCAGTATGCTGATTCCATCGTGGTAAAAACGGCGCATTCCTATCAGCGTATGCTGGACGAAGTATCCCTGTTCCTGCACCTGGTATCTGAAAACGCGCCAGCTGCACAGGGTGGAAGTGGGAAGATGGGCGTATTGAATGAAGTGCTGAAAGATAAAACCGTGTTGGTAGCAGATGATGATGTACGCAATATTTTCTCTTTAACAAAAGCACTGGAAAAACACCAGATGAAAGTACTGTCTGCTATCGACGGTAACGAAGCGCTGCAGCAGCTGAAAGAGCACCCGGTAGACGTAGTGCTGATGGACATGATGATGCCGGAAATGGACGGCTATGATGCCATTGCGGCTATCCGCAAACAACCGGGACTCAAAGGGTTGCCAGTGATTGCCGTTACCGCCAAAGCGATGATGGGCGACCGGGAAAAATGCCTGCAGGCGGGGGCCTCTGATTATATTTCCAAACCAGTGGATATAGATCAGTTGCTATCCTTATTACGGGTATGGTTATACGATAAAGCCATGAAATAACTTTTATGGAACAGAAACAGGTATTAATTGTAGATGATGATGCACGCAATATCTTTGCGTTAAAGGCAGTATTGCGATCCAGGAATATCCCATGCGTGGCTGTTGGCACCGGTGCGGAAGCATTACGGGTATTATCGCCGGAGCATGCAATCGGCGCTGTGTTGATGGATATCATGATGCCGGATATGGATGGCTATGAAACGATTTCCGCCATCCGCGCCATGCCCTGGAACAGCCGCCTGCCGCTAATCGCCGTTACTGCAAAAGCAATGGTAGGCGATCGTGAAAAATGCCTGGAAGCAGGCGCCGATAATTATATTTCCAAACCAATTGATGTAGATGAGCTACTGTTGCAGCTACAACAATATTTATCTGAGCAAACGTGAGCAGGAACCCGATAAGTGAACAGGAAGTGTTGCTGTTACTGAATGACATACTGGAAAGGTATGGGTATGATTTCACAGAGTATGCGCCCGCCTCTATTAACCGGCGGGTAAACCATCTGTACCAGGTAGACCGTTTTCCCAGTTTTGCCGAATACCGCTACCGTATTATTTCCGATCCGGCATACGCATTACGTTTTGTGGAAGAAATAACGGTAAATGTAACGGAGATGTTCAGGGACCCGTCTTTCTACCAGGCATTGCGTACCCAGGTATTGCCGGTGCTGGCCACCTATCCGTCTATCCGGGTATGGCATGCCGGCTGCTCCACCGGGGAGGAAGTATATTCCTTTGCCATCCTGCTCAAAGAAGCGAAACTGCTGCACAAGGCAGTGATCTATGCTACCGATATCAATGCAGGCGTATTGGAAAAGGGACGCAAAGGAATGTTCCGGCTTTCACAAATGCAGCAGTATTCCCGCAACTATATGGAGGCCGGTGGCCGGGAAGATTTCTCTTCCTATTATACTGCCAATTATGAATATGCCAAGTTCCGGGAAGACCTCGGGGAAAAAATCATTTTTTCCCCGCATAACCTGGTAACAGATGGCTCATTTAATGAATTCCAGTTGATCATCTGCCGCAATGTATTGATCTACTTTAATAAAAAACTACAGGACAGGGTATTAACGTTATTCAGTGACAGTTTGGAGCAGCTGGGCTTCCTGGCACTGGGAAGTAAGGAAACACTTAACTTTACCAGCGTGACCGGTAAATTTAAACAACTGGAAAACCGGGAGAAGATCTGGCGGAAGGTGCAGCTGTAATAACAAAATAAGAGGCATATGACTACAGCACCGTATTTAATTGTAATAGGCGGTTCTGCCGGGGGATTGCAACCTATCCTGACATTGTTACCAGGACTTGTTGCTTCACTTCCTGCAGCCATTTTAATTGTGTTGCACCGCCAAAGCCATTATGAGTCGGTATTAACGGAGTTATTGTCTGGTAAATCCATCCTGCCGGTCAGAGAAGCTGGTGAAAAAGAACCCCTGCTACCGGCCACCATCTACATCGCGCCGGCGGATTACCATTTACTGATAGAATCGGACCATACTTTTTCCCTGGATGATTCGGAGAAAGTGAATTTCAGCCGACCAAGTATTGACGTTACCTTTACTTCCGCGGCGCTGGCCTATGGCAGTAAAATGACTGCCATACTGCTTTCCGGCGCCAACACAGATGGCACCGAAGGACTGAAAGATGTACACGAGGCGGGAGGCACCACCGCCGTGCAGGACCCGGCTACAGCAGATGTGGATTACATGCCAAGGCAAGCCATCCTCCAGGCGCCTGTTGACGCTATACTGCAGCCACAGGAAATGGCTGCCTTCATAAACCGAATGGCAGAGGTATGATTATTGAGCTGTCATTGTTTAAAAGTTTAAAAGAATAACATTGGGCCGCTTTCCACCCGTTGCCCACCTGTTATAACGAGTATGTCGTATGATCTTAATTGTAGATGATAAGCCGGAAAATATACTGTCTATCAGGAAAACCCTCGAACTATACCAGTTCGAAGTGGATACCGCGCTATCCGGGGAAGAGGCCCTGAAGAAAATACTCAAACACAGCTACACGCTCATCATCCTGGATGTGCAAATGCCCAGCATGGACGGCTTTGAAGTGGCGGAAGCACTGTCGGGGCACAGTAAAGCGAAAGACATTCCGATTATATTCCTCTCTGCCGTGAATAAAGACAAACGGTTTATTGTAAAAGGATATGATTCCGGCGGTATCGACTATATCACCAAGCCGGTAGACCCGGATATCCTCCTGATGAAAGTAAAGACATTCTCCCGCCTTTATCAGCAATCGCAGGAACTGAAGCAAATGCATCAGTCGCTCAAAGAAGAAGTAGAGGTAAGAAAACTCGCACAGGAAGCATTGATAGCACACCAGCAACAGGTAAATGATATGCTGGAACAGAAAGTAAGGGAAAGGACAGAAGAACTGAGAGAGATTAATAAATCGCTGGAAGCCAGCAACCACGATCTGCAACAGTTTGCATCCGTCGCTTCCCATGACCTGAAAGAACCCCTGCGGAAAATTCAGCTTTTCGGCGCTATTTTAAGAGATAAGTTTCTGCATACAGACCCTAACGCCCTTTCCTATATGGAAAGGATTGTAGGCTCCTCAGAACGAATGGCAAGGCTCATCAACGACCTGTTGAACTATTCCCGTTTATCCGGGGCAAGCATAAACGAAGTTACCGATTTCAATAAAATCATCCAGGAGATCCTGGTCGACCTGGAGCTGATGATCGTTGAACGGGATGCGGTCATTACTGTGGAGAAAATGCCTCAAATTGAAGCTGTGCCGGGGCAAATACGCCAGGTGTTCCAAAACATCATCAGCAACGCGTTGAAGTTTTCACGGAAAGATATACCTCCTCAGATACATATTACCGCAGATGTTGTAACGGATCTAAACCCCGACAGTGCCAGCTTTGAAGGCGGGCATTACTGCCGCATTATTATCCGCGATAATGGAATCGGGTTCAATGAAAAATATCTTTCTAAAATATTTACCATCTTCCAGCGCCTCCACACTTCGGAACTCTATGAGGGCACCGGCATCGGGCTGGCTATTGCCAAAAAAGTGATTGATAAACACGGCGGAGTTATCACCGCCAGGAGCAGGGAAGGAGAGGGCGCTACCTTCATCATCGTATTACCCCTGAAACAAACCAGGCCTGTGGCAGCTGGCTTAACTGATGTACTGGCCTGATCGCCGGCTACAGCCATAAAAAAAGCCCGACACATTGTGTCAGGCTTTACGGGTGGAGGATAACGGGCTCGAACCGTTCACCTCAAACATGCCATGCTTGCGCTCTACCAGATGAGCTAATCCCCCGTTTATTGCTTTCTTCGGGATGCAAAAATATATTTTTTCCTGTAAACACCAACATTTTATAAAAAATCTTTGAAAATTCCTTCCACGGTTTCTTTCAGATCTTTTAACAGCAAGGGTTTCCGGAGTAATTTAATTACCATGGGATTCGCGTTGGTACGGGTAATATCCCCATAATCAAGGGAAGAAGACACCATTACGATATGACATTGGGACTTAATCTTACTGGGGTAAGAATCAAATGCCTGGAGAAATTCAAAGCCATCCATTTCCGGCATCTGGATATCCAGCAGGATAACAGTGGGCGGAATTTTAGGCAAGGCAATATTGGAAGACAGGAATTCCAGTGCCTTATTGGCATTTGCAAACGAAATCACCGTTCTGCTGATTTGTTGAAATCCGATCAACTTCTCATGCAGCAACAAATCAATTTCATTGTCATCAATCAATATGACTCGCAGGTCAGGTATCGAATTCATTTCTGTTGGGGATGGTAATTTCAAATTGGGTGCCCTCGCCATATTTGGACTCCACATTAATGGTACCGCCTATTTTACTCAATGCTTCCTTTACAATATACAAGCCAATACCACTGCCCGGTTTATTATTGTTCTTGGACCGGAAGAACATCTTGAAAATATTGTTCAGATGCTCGCTTAAAATGCCGATCCCGTTATCACGTATACAGATAGTTGCTTTGTGTGGCTCTACTTTAACCGCCAGGTTAACCATCGGGTTTGTTTCCTCCGGCTTCTGGTATTTAACAGCATTTGAAATAAGATTGTTCAAAATAACACTGATCCTGAAGGTATCCCCCCTGAAATCAACGGCCTGGTCCACATTGGTTTGAAAGCGGATCTGGGTGTTCTGCGGTTTAAACGCAGTGATACAATCGTTCAGCAGGGTATTGAAGTCAATTCTCTCATATTCTATCTCCAGGCGGGAATTACGGTAATACTCAATGATCTTCTGGATAAAATCATCCAGCTTTAACACACAGGTTTCTACCATGTTTATATAACCATTGGGATCTACCACAGAATTATCCAGCCTGGACAGATTGATAATTCCCAGCACAGACATCAATGGTGAACGCAAATCATGGGAAGTGGAATAAATAAACCGGTTGAGTTCATCATTCGTTTTTTCCAGCTCTTCTATCTTCTCCCGGAGTTGCTTTCGTGTGCGGTATATTTCGTAGGCATTGTTAATGGTTTTGTGCAGCTCATGCTCATCCCAGGGCTTCTTGATATAGGAGTAGATGTGGCCCTTGTTAATGGCATCAATAATATCTTCCACATCCGTATAACCGGTCAGCAAAATGCGCATCGGGTCAGGCAAGATATCCTTTATTTCATTGAAGAATTCCACACCCGTGGCTACCGGCATTTTCTGATCGGCAATGATAATATGCACCATGATCTCCTTCAGCAGCAGTTTGCCCTCCTGCGCTGAAGTAGCCGTGTAAATTTCATAACTTCTCCGAAAGCTCGCTTTAAACGCGTTCAGGTTATGAATCTCATCATCTATGTATAATATTCTTATGCGGTTTTCTTTCATTGAAGGGCCTTATGGTTATTAGGATAAATGATTTGCGATACTAAGAGGTAAATATATAATAAATTCCGCTCCTTCACCCGGCGCCGAGTTCACAACAATCTTCCCTTTATGCTTCTCAATGATACTGAATACGATAGATAACCCCAGCCCGGTACCTTCCCCCACATCTTTGGTGGTGAAAAACGGATCAAAGATCTTTTCCCGCACGGCTTCCGACATGCCAATACCGGTATCTTTAATGGTAATAACAATGAAGCTGTTCTCCTGCCTGGTGGTAATGGAGATGAATTCATTGTGATGCTCCTTCTTGCTTTTGATAGCATTCAGCGCATTGCTGAAAATGTTCATGAACACCTGGTTTATTTTACCGGCGTAACATTCAATCTTCGGCAAGCCTGCATAATCCTTTATGATGTTCACATAAGGCGGTATGGCATTACGAAGCAGTACCAGCGTGGAGTCCAGTCCCTCGTGGATGTCAATGGATTTTACCTCGCTTTCATCGAGCCGGCTGAAAGTACGTAACCCCTTCACAATTTCGGCGGTGCGTGAAGCGCCGTCTTCTATACCCTTGATAAGCGAGGAAATTTCTTCGTGGATGTAGTCAATATCAATTTCTTTCTTGAACAGGGCAATATCCGCCAGCGATTTGGATATATCTGTGCTCACAGGTAATTCATCATAGCGGTTTAACAGCTCCCTCAGATCAGCGATATCCAGTTTCAACGGTTTGATATTGGATGTAACAAAGTTGATCGGGTTATTGATTTCATGCGCGATACCGGCCGTCAGCTGACCAAGCGATGCCATTTTCTCTTTTTCCACCAGCCGGGTTTGTGCATCTTTCAGGTTAGTTAAGGCCATGTTCAGTTCCAGGTTGGTAGCCTGCAGGTCTTCAGTTCTGTCCTTTACTTTACTTTCCAGTATGATGTTTTGTTCCCTTACCAGTCTTTCATTTTCCTGGGAAATAGCCAGGGCCATCTGCTGCGATGCTTCTTTTTCCGCCTTGAACACATTGATCTTATGGGCCAGTGCAAACGACAGCAGCAGTACTTCCACGCCGGAACCAATCTGCAGCGCATAGTAGGTAAAGTTGTTATACGGCAGGATATTGAAATTGCGCAGTACAAAAACGAAAATACTGATGAGGAATATTGACCATGCCAACAGGAAGAAACGGGCCGCGTTCACTCCCTTCATACTGATACGGTAGGCAACAACAAAGGCCATCACCGCGGCGAGGAAAGCATCCAGCTGCACAAGTATCTGCGCATAATTATACATATCCAGGAAGGTAGGTATAAAGCAAAGCATGTACAGTACAATCACGGCATTCATCAGCTTATGTCCCAGCGGGTAGTTTACCTTGGTAGACAGGAACTGCTGGATAAACACCAGCGCCGTAAGCCCGTTGAACACCGGCACCAGCACCGTGGCGTGCATAGCCAGCCATGGACTGTTGGGATACAGGAAACGGAAGGAATAACCCTGCAGCGTTACCTGGGTAAGCCCTACGCATATAATATAACTCACGTAGATGAGATAGCTGTTGTCACGGGTAGATATGTAAATAAAGAGATTATAAAAAGCCATGGCCAGGATAACGCCCACGTATATACCAAAAATCAGCTCCCGTTTGTTGTTCTTTTCAAAGATGCTTTCCGGGGTGCCCAGGTAAATCGGCAGCTGTAGCTGTTCTCCTGCCTTTACTTTCAGATAGAACTGGCGGGTTTCATTCGGTAGCAGCCGTATAGGGAAATGATAATTCTGATGGTCATATCCCCGGTTTTTGTAAGCGGTAAACTCCCCCAGCCGGGTTTGCCTGATAGTGCCATCCGGCAACAGTTCGTATAGCGTGATGTCATCTATAATAGGATATTCCACCTCCAGCAGCAGCTTCTCCGCTTTCGACTGGTTATTGATGGAAAACCTTGCCCATTGGGTATATGGCGTGATCTGCAGGTTGGGTACGTCCTGCCCGGAAGCCTTGAATGCCTGCATGGGAGCCGAGGCAATAGTGAGCGTGTCTGCCTTATCAGTGTATAGCTCTAGATAACCACCTATCTGTAACAGCGATTTGCCGTTTTTAAACACAACAGGTTGTGCCGTTACATGAAACAGGACTAACAGGGTAAAGATTGACCATAAACCAACAATCTTGGACAGCATCACGAAAATAGATTAGTATCAGGCTTGAATTTATATGTTTTTTTCAGAAATACCGGCCCCGATTAATTGTTTTAAGGGGTAAAGTGGGCGTGTGTAGGGATCCGGAGGCTGTAGTTTACCTCGTAGGAACCCTTTGGGCCCACTTCTATTTTAGATTGCATTGGATTTTCACGCAGATCTGAAATCAGTAATTTCTCCTTGGGATCGGCATGTGGCAGCTCGTAGCAATCGTTGATCACCATAGCGGTGGCCAGGAAGTCGTCTTTCGGATAAAAGAACGTACCGTTATTCCCCAGTGATTCATCTATAACAAAACCTACACGTTTCCCTACCCGGGTGGTGATGGGTGCGCATAACACGTGATAGGTGTCTATCGGTAACTGTGCACCCAATACAACACCTACTCTTGCCAGTACCTGGCTGCCGATTCCCATCCCGGCCACTTCTTTGGAATTCCACATTCCACAGATCTCCGCACTGCCTTTTTTTACATATGAATATATTTTCGGATCGTATTTGCCTATCGCCGTTTCAATGGGCAGTGGTAACACGCCGTCAGCAATCTGCACACGTGCCCCACCATATGTTTTGGTACGAGTATCGTCCTCCACTATGATCACTATTGTATTTTCATGTTGCATCCAGTCAGCGCTGCCGGATGTTACCTGGGCAATACCAAAATAAATTTCCAGCAACTTGAGGTGACCGGTATAAAATCTCATGCAAGCCTCAGGATCATCTGGAGCCCTAAATACCCTTACATTAATCATGACATTGCGGAATAGCGCTTATACAAGGCATAAGTATGTTAAACAATCAACTGCTCAAAATCTATGTAATACCTGCCTGAACTCTTTAACTGATCCAGGGCGATACGACGGCAGGTGTCGGCAACCAGGGCTCCTCCCAGTACAACTGAAGAGGCCAGCTGGGGCCACGTGGTAATAGTTTTACCAATCTCACCCAGGGAGAATTTCATCCTGTCAGATGCTTTGTCCAGCGCCAGCATGGGACTGAAGATGGGCAGCTTCTCGGCATCCGTTAAACCCTTTAAGGTATCAATATTCACCTCCGGTATCAAACCGTGCATAAGCGGCCGGTCTGGTTCAAGATCAAACCGCTCAATATCTATCATGCCCCTGTCGTTCATTTCCATAACAACCGGTATTTTCAGCGCTTTTGCCTTTATTCTGCTTAATATCTTAATATCAACGCCATCACATTCCTCCACAAAAATATCCAGCACGCCACCGCCGGTAAAGAAGTCATCCATATTGGCTTCTGTCATGCCATCCTGGTAAATGCTCACTTTAATAAACGGATCCAGCTCCGCAATTTCACGGGCGGCTATCACCACTTTCGGCAACTGTATATTGTGCACACCACAACGGATCCTGTTCATGTTGGTCAGCTCCAGCCGGTCGAAGTCCGCCAGCCGCAGTTCGCCACAGATACGCTCCATGACCAGCGTTAATGCGATCGATTGCCCAACGGATAAGCCGACAATGCCGATCTTCTTTTTTGACAATACCGCAATTTCTTCCGCAGTAATTTTATGCTGGTTCCTGCTGGTACGTAACTCAATAAACTCCGCTTCATTTACCAGGTGCACCAGCTGGTCATTCCAGGGATAGTATACCCACACGCCATATTTTTCGGGGGAAATACCACCAAGATGTGCCTGTACTTTTTCCTCGTATTCCTCTGCAGTCAAGCGTTTGGTAGGATTCCTGATTTTCATCAGCTCCTTTAACTGAGAGTCGATATGATCGTTGATGCGTAGGTGCGGATGGGTTTCCAGAAGGGTCTCGAAGGACTGAAGGTCTTGTGCGCGCTTCAAATCATAAAAAACAGGCTTGTAGTCATTGCTCTTATCCTGTTGTTTCCTGAGGTACTCTTGTATCATGTTTCCTGCTTTATCGAGGTTGGACCAGGATTGCTTGCACTGAATGACGCTAAATTATCGTGTGTAAAGCAATTCCTGTTGCTCTTTAGTATTCGCTTAAAATATTAATTATATCTGATCGGTTATTACGTTGGCGCATTGGCGGGTTAATGAACAGGTTCCTTTGTTTGCCTGCCAGGCCCGGGATAAATATATCTGGCAATCACACAATTAATTGCAACTTTTCATTACAAAAATGATATGAATGTAAGGTAAAATAGTAATTTAATATGAAAACAAAGTAAAAGTTTCCCTTTATTTTGATATTAAATCATCGTTTTTATACTTTTACCTTAGTTTTAATATTAGTTTTCATCTCTCTCCACCAACGAGATTTGGTTTAATATTTGCGGCATTCCCGGCCTGACTCGATCTTTATTACTCAATAATATATTTAAATAATAAAACATGGATAAGAGAGAATTTCTCAAGCTTACCAGTCTTGCAGGCGCCGCCATCCTGAGCGGGCCATTGAGCAGCCTGGCTACTTCTTCTGTATCCGGCCAGCCGGCCTTTGCCGATCCTAAAGCCCCCTTTGCTCTACCTGCGTTGCCTTACGCATATGACGCCCTTGAGCCTCATATCGACAAGCTCACTATGGAAATTCACCACGATAAGCACCACGCTGCCTATGTGAAGAACCTGAATGATAACCTCGCCGGTACAGCGTTTGCAACACTGTCGCTCGAAGAAATCATGAACAAAGTGACGGACAAAGATAAAGCCATTCGCAATAACGGTGGCGGACATTATAATCACTCCCTCTTCTGGACATTATTGTCTCCCACAAAAAAGACGCCTTCTGATAAGCTGAAATCAGCCATCACCAGCGCTTTCGGCAGCTGGGAAGCATTCCAGACAAAATTCAATGATGCCGCAAAAACTGTTTTCGGCTCCGGCTGGGCATGGCTCATCGTAACCCCGGATAAGAAACTGGCTGTCATCAATACACCTAACCAGGACAATCCGCTGATGCATAATATTGTGAAAGATAAGGGCACCCCCATCCTGGCGCTCGACGTATGGGAACACGCCTACTACCTGAAACATCAGAACAAACGCCCGGAATACATTGACGCTTTCTGGAATGCCGTAAACTGGGATGAGGTGGAGAAACGCTATAAAGCAGCGGTGTAATCGCCTCCGGCGCGGATTTTGTCTTAGCTCAGGATTACGCTGATTAGCTGGATTTTTACTTTTTGATTTTTTTTGATTTTCTTAAAATAATAATTAAGGGAGATAAAAGCGAGTATATCCGCTTCTATCTCCCTTAATCCTTTATAAAATCAAAAGTAAAAAATCAAAGTAATCAGTATAATCAGCGTAATCCTGAGCCAAGACAAAATCCGCTATTTCCGCTTCAGGAACACGAAGCCGTTCTTCTCACCAATCACCTCCAGGTTAGGGTGGCGCCGGTAAGGCTCACTGTCCGTAATACGGCAAATGAAGTAGGCGGGCTTATCGATCCGGCCATTCAGGAGCCAGTCTTCGTTGTAATAGTTTTTATTGGAATGTGGCAACTCTCTTGAATAGTAATGCTGCGCATAACTGTGGTATCCCAACGCTTTCACATATACGTCTTTCCCTTGCAGGGAAATGAAATAGTCTATGGCAGCGCGTTGTGAATAGGCTTCTATCTTGGGCACAAAATGTACTACTGTTACCTGTATCACCAATATGGAACTGATAAACAAACACATCAATCCTTTGCTGATCTTCCGGCGTATCAGTAATACACTGCTTATAATAACAAGTATAATATAACCCGCGCCATATCCGGCTTCTGCTACCGACCAGGGCACGGCTGCCTGCAGGTTGGCTACCGCGAATTTATCACCGATGTACGGGATCAGCATGTCTTTGTAAACACCTACCAGTGGCAATACTGCAATTGCCAATCCGAGCACAATACCGATGAAAAGTATCAGGGCAATATTCCAGCCACGCAGCCGCTGCTTTCCTTCGGAGAGCAGGTATACCTGCCAGGCCGCAAGAAAAGACAGTGGGAAATAACACAGCGAAGAATAATGTACAATCTTTGTTTTTACAATAGAGAAAAGGATCAGTACTACCCAGAATAACACCCACATCCATACTTTGAAATCCTTCAGTTCAATGGCGGCAGGAGTGGAGTAGATCGTTTTTTTCCTGCTTTGTAAATAGGTGAAAAGAAACGTGCTCGCCGGAAAACAGCCTATCAGCAATACAATCCAGTGATAATAGAAAGGGCCGCCATGACCGGCATCTTCCGTAGTAAGCAGGCGGATCTGGTAAGCCACAAATTCATTGACAAACCACCAGCCATGCGCTGCAATCTCATATCCAAACCACAACAGCGTGGTAATACAGGCAAACAAGGCAATTAAACCAAGGTGGGAAAACCGGATGCTGATCTTTCCTTTATTCCAGATCCAGTATATCAACAGGCACAATAAAGCTACCAGTATGGCTACCGGTCCTTTGGTCAATACAGCCAGTCCGAGGAATAAGCCACTGAGAATGGCCATACGGAAAGGTTTATGGTTATACCCGATGCGATAGGCAAAGTAAATAGAAAGGAAGATGAAGAAATTGAATGTAGGATCTATGATACCTGACTTAAAATAAAAATGCGGTAACCAGGAGCCCGCATATACCAGCGCCCACCAGAAACCGAATCTTTCATCCACTGTTTTTTTACCGATGGCAAATAAACTGATCAGTGTGGCAATGCCGATGATAGCATTAGGAAAACGGGCAGCAAAATCATTTACCCCAAAAAGGTGCATACTTCCCGCCTGCATCCATATAAATAAGGGTGGTTTTTCCCAGAAAGGACGAAAATCGATCTGCACCTGGCTGTAGTTGTGGCTTACAATCATTTCGCGTGCTGCTTCCGCAAAGTTGATTTCATCCCAGTCGAATAAATGTACGGCCCCAAGAAAAGGTATAAATAGTAAAGCGGCCACCAGGGCAATCAATAGGTATTTCATTGAAAGTATTTAAAAAATTGGATTACGAACGGTCAGCTTGTGACCGTTCGTAATGATGCCTTGCTATGTAGTGGCATTGGCCTGTAAAAGCGCCTCTGCACATACTTCCGGCGACGACCTGGTGTCCCGGAAACTGAAAAGTCCATACACGATGACAGTACTTAAAGTTCCCACAATGCTGCCAACATATACATCTATAAAGAAATGCTGCGCCAGGTAAATGCGGGAATAACCGGCGCCAAGCGCCATTATTAATAACAGCAATCCCAGCTTTTTATTGCGCACAATTACGGCCAGAAAACTGAACATGCCAAAAGCCGCTGCGGAGTGACCAGAAGGAAAACTGCAACTGCTGTGCACATTAACCCATCTGACCGTATGCACCAGCGTAGCCGTTTCATCTCCGAAATAGGAGATGGGGCGTGGTGCATTATAATAATGTTTGGCCATCTGTACTACGATGGTGACCAGCAGCAGCACTGCCAGCCCGATAAAGAATAGCCGGAACCGCTGGGTTACCAGCATCAGGAACAGCACTATTCCAAACATAATTCCGTCACCGAGGTAGGTAAGCCCGGTAACAATAACATCGCCCCAGCCGGAATGTTCTCTGTTAATACTGAGAAACAGGTCCCGTTGGCTGTAAGTGGCTAACATCACTCCGCCCACTATTAGCCATAGCAGGAAGGGCAGAAAGAACCAGGAGTTCTTTCTGAACAGTGTAAACAGCGTTTTCAAGTCTGTAGGTTTTAAATTGTAGGTTGCTTTAAATCTCTTTAAGAACTTCTTTCTTTCTAAATCTTTGTAAGAACTTTTTTATTTGTTGAATAACGCGAAAATAGTACTCTTTATTAAAAAGCTGTGAGTCATTCATAGCCTTAACAATAAGGAAACCTGCAATGGGGAGTAACACCATATTTGATAGCCACATGCCCGACCAGGTGAACATCACGCCATTTCTCGCCATCTTTTCACCTATCATGAAAAATACGTTAAAAATCACAAAGAAGATCACGGCAAACACCAGTGGTGTGCCCAATCCTCCTTTTCTGATAATGGACCCCAGCGGAGCGCCTATCAGGAACATCACGATACAGGCAGCAGCAAGCGTGAATTTACGCTGCCATTCTACTTTGTGCATCAGGATTACACCATGCTTGTCTTCAAACTCCTGGGTAGGCTGTTCGAGGGCGCTCTGCGTTTCACGGACATTCTGCTCTGCTCTTTCCAACACGGTACGGAGGCTCTTCTCCGGTATAATATCTTCAAATTCTTTTGCTTTCAACGGTGGGGCGCTGGCAGCCCAGGCGGAATCCTTCCATTTGAAGAAAGGGTAACGTACAGTAACATACGAATTTACGGTCTTACTGTACTGGTTCTCTATTTTCTGCAGGGAATCTATCGCTACATCCAGTTGCCTTACGTTCAGCATTTGCTGGTTGGAGGCAAAAAGATCCATGTTGAGGCGGTTAAAAGCAAATGAACTCAGGTCAAATGCTTTGCTGTATTTTTTAAAGCCCAGCCTGATCATGTCGCCGGGAACCGTGTATCCGCGGTTGTTCCGCTCTTCATAACGCCAGCCATTGTCCAGGATGAAATACAGGAAACGCTTGTTGGCCGTAAGTACCATCTGTCCTTTTTCCGCGAGGATGATGCGGTCGCCGCCACCACTCTGGTGGTCGAAGATCATCACCTGGTGGATGGTTTGGTTGTCTTTATCCTTTTGGGCTACCTTAATGGTATAGCCGGGAATATCTTTATAAAATACGCCAGCCTTGATATTAAAGGCTGGCTTGGAGTTGGTAATGTCGTAGAGCAGTGATTTGGCCTGGAGGTTGGCAACGGGGATCACATAGTTGGCAAACAAAAAGGCCAGGAAAGCGATTACGGAGCACACCAGCAGCAGCGGGCGGATAAAGCGCAACAGGGAAATGCCGGAAGATTTTAACGCCACCAGCTCGAAGCTTTCTCCCAGGTTACCAAAGGTCATAATGGAAGACAGCAACACTGCAAGGGGAAGGGCCAGGGTTACCAGCGTGGCGCTGGTATAGGCAATGAGTTGTATGATCACACCCGTATCCAGGCCTTTACCTACCAGGTCGTCCACATATTTCCAGAGGAACTGCATTACCAGTACGAATAAGGTAACAAAGAAGGTAGCTACAAAGGGACCCAAAAAGGTTTTTATAATTAGTTTGTCGAGTTTTTTCACTGATAATGCGGTATTAAAAAGATGGAATCCCGATCTTCGTATTCTACTGGTCAGGATACTCCTAAACGGTAAAGTTAGCACGAATTCACAAAGGAGTGTTAGGGAGAACCTGAAAATACCGTTAAAATTTATATGGAAAGTTTTGAATTAACACCGGAAGAAGCAGCCGTTATAGAAAGCACGCACTTTATTCTTCTGAAAAACAGTGCAATAGGGAAGGTAATGGTATTGATGGGGAAGCTGCAGGAAGCGCTGGCAGCGTACGACCGTAACAGTAGTTTCCCGTTTAAGCCTGAGTGGCTGCTGCAAGGCGGTAAAATTTCAAAGGGGGAGCAGTACAAGGGGCTGCCCTGGGTAATGCTGGACTACCCGCGTTATTTCAGTAAAACGGAAGTTTTTGCGTTTCGCACCATGTTCTGGTGGGGGCATTATTTTAGCGCTACCCTGCACCTGGCAGGTAACGTGAAGCGCTATTACAGTCCTGTTCTTGAAAGCAGTTACACAAAACTGGCGGAAGCCGGATTTCAGGTATATGTTCAGGAAGATCCCTGGGAGCATGATTTCGAAAACGGAAATTACTGTTTCATAAACACCTTAAGTTTAGATGAGTGGAAGACGCTGATTAGCCGGAACGATTTCATCAAAGTGGCTAAACCTTTCGTGATCGGTCATTGGGGCAAAATAATTACTGATGTAGTGGAGGCCTATGCTGCGCTACTCAATATACTTGAAAATAAAGGGGCTTAACTGCCGATGCGGTGGAAGAGATCTTTCACCTGGTATTCCCATAGTTGACTTTGGTCCTTCACTTCTTTCTTCTCTGCGAAATCTTTTACTACCAGGATAGTTTCATTCGTTACTTCAGAAATTTGTATGCGGAACTCAAAATATTCCTCTTTGGGAGCATGCGTCCAGTGCAGCCGGATGTACTCATCCTCTTCCTGTTCCAGTACTTCCGCTTCTTCAGCAGTACCGTTCCATGAAAAGGAAAAAACATTATCCCTGAAATCAACCCTATCGGCGAACCATTCCTGCAAACCGGCAGGGGTCGATAAGAATTCATACAGGATACCGGGTGAGCACCTTACCGGAAATTCTAACTCATAAAGCACTTTCTTAGACATCTCTCAAATAATTAGTAAATCAATATCATCCAGTTGCAATTATAGAAAATATTTTACTCTGTCAAAATAATTTACGGTTTTTTTTTATAGAATACATAAAAACTTTACACGTCTTAATAAAACTATATATATTACATTTATAATAAATATAAAACAACCACATATGATAGCGCTGTCTGCTTCGCCTCTATAGTGGCGAATTTCCGCGACATTTGCAAGCCCTTAATGATCAATCGATTTTATTTGGAAATGATTTAAAAACAATAGATTTTTTTTGGTGGCTATCTAAAAAAAGTTATTTTTGTCAGGCATTCATCAAATCTTAACTTTTTATTAACCTGTAACTGTTCCGACTCTATGTCAATGCGCCAACTTAAAATCACTAAATCCATTACCAACAGGGAATCACAATCCCTGGAGAAGTATCTGCAGGAGATTGGGAAAGTGGATTTAATTACGCCGGAAGAAGAGGTAAACCTGGCTATCCGGATCAAGCAGGGCGATCAGAGAGCGTTGGAGAAGCTTACAAAAGCAAACCTCCGCTTTGTGGTATCCGTTGCGAAACAGTACCAGAACCAGGGCCTGTCGCTCAGTGACCTGATCAACGAGGGGAACCTCGGGTTAATTAAAGCTGCTCAACGTTTTGATGAAACGCGCGGTTTTAAATTCATTTCCTACGCCGTTTGGTGGATCCGTCAGTCTATCCTGCAGGCTTTGGCAGAACAATCCAGGATTGTTCGCCTCCCGCTTAACAAAGTGGGCCTGAGCAACAAGATCAGCAAAGCGTACTCCCAGCTGGAACAGGAATATGAAAGAGAACCATCTCCCGATGAACTGGCTACCATCCTCGAAATCAATACGGAAGAAGTGGAAGCAACCCTCGGTGTTGCTGCCCGCCACGTATCTATGGACGCGCCTTTTATCGACGGGGAAGATAACTCCCTGCTGGATGTACTCGAAAACCCGAATGCAGTTAGTGCAGACGAGGAATTGGATCATCACGATTCCCTCCGCCGCGAAATCGAGCGCTCACTCTCTACTTTAACAGACCGTCAGAAAGATGTGATCATGCTGTACTTCGGCATCGCCGTTGAACATCCCATGTCACTCGAAGATATTGGCGAAAAATTTGGCCTGACCCGCGAGCGCGTACGCCAGATCAAAGACAAAGCCATCACCAAATTAAGAACTACCTCCAGGAGCAAGTTGCTGCGCAACTACCTCGGATAACGCGGATGTTGTCTTACTCAGGATTACGCTGATTAGGCTGATTACCTTGAGTTTTTAGTTGATTTTGTAAAGATTTTTAAAGATTAGCGAAGCTTGTTGCGGTAGATAATAACCACAACATTCTTCGCTAATCTTTTTTAATCCCAAATGATCAAATCCGGGTAATCAGTATAATCAGCGTAATCCTGAGTAAGACAAAATCCGCGAGAATCCGCAAAAAAATATACTTTTGCAGTCCGTTTAAAATACCAACAATGTTTGAATCATTATCAGAGAGACTAGACTCCGCGTTTAAACAGCTTAAAGGGGAAGGCCGGATTTCAGAAATAAATATCGCCTCTACCGTTAAAGAGATCCGTCGTGCATTGGTGGATGCGGATGTGAACTATAAAATTGCCAAGGAATTTACAGATAAAGTAAAGGATAAAGCGCTGGGAGAAAAGGTGTTAACAGCTATTTCGCCCGGACAGCTCATGGTGAAGATCGTAAAGGACGAACTGGCCGAACTTATGGGCGGCACCGAAGCAGAATTCGACCTCAAATCCAATCCTACCGTTGTACTGATCGCAGGTTTGCAGGGTTCGGGTAAAACCACCTTCTCCGGTAAACTGGGCAACTTCCTGAAAACAAAGAGAAATAAGAAACCCTTGCTGGTAGCAGCCGATATCTACCGCCCTGCGGCGATAGACCAGCTGAAAGTACTGGGCGAGCAGATAGGGGTGGAAGTTTACAGCGAACCGGAAAATAAAAATGCCGTTCAGATCGCTGAAAACGCCATCAAACACGCGAAAGCCAATAACTTCAACGTTATCATCATCGATACTGCCGGCCGTTTGGCGGTGGACGAAGTGATGATGAACGAAGTAGCCGCCGTAAAAGCTGCGGTGAAACCACAGGAAATCCTGTTCGTGGTGGATTCCATGACCGGCCAGGATGCGGTAAATACCGCCAAAGCGTTCAACGAACGCCTCGACTTTACCGGCGTAGTGCTCACCAAACTGGATGGCGATACCCGCGGTGGTGCGGCACTGACCATCAAATACACGGTGGAAAAGCCTATTAAGTTCGTAAGTATGGGTGAAAAACTCGATACCCTCGATGTTTTCTACCCCGAACGTATGGCCCAGCGTATCCTCGGAATGGGGGATATCACCACCCTGGTAGAACGCGCCCAGGAACAGTTCAACGAAGAACAGGCCAAAAAGCTGGAAAAGAAAATCCGCCAGAACCAGTTCGATTTCGACGATTTCAAGGAACAACTCCAGCAGATCAAAAAAATGGGTAACCTGAAAGATCTGATGGGCATGATCCCCGGCGTCGGGAAGGCAGTGAAGGACCTGGACATCAGCGATGACGCTTTTAAGGGCATTGAGGCCATGATCAACTCCATGACGAAGGCGGAGCGTGCCGACCCGGATATGATCGACGGAAGCCGCCGCAAACGCATCGCAAAAGGCGCCGGAAAAAACATCCAGGACGTCAACCAGTTCATGAAACAGTTTGAACAGATGCGCCAGATGATGAAAATGATGAATAAATTTGGCGGTGGTGGTAAGGGTTTGAAAGGAATGGTGAGATAAACGGATCAGATTGATATAAATTTTTTTTGCAAATACCAACTTACTGATTACATTTGCATCCCTAATTAAACAATATTTCCTAACTCGCAAAAAATAACTCGACTTATTTATGCCAGTAAAAATCAGACTGCAGAGACATGGCGCGAAAAAAAGGCCTTTCTATTTTATCGTAGTAGCCGACGCCCGCGCACCAAGAGATGGTAAATTCATCCAGAAAATTGGTACTTACAATCCTTTAACAGTTCCGGCTTCCATCAACATCGATACCGAAAAGGCATTGCGTTGGTTGCAGAAAGGTGCACAACCTACCGACACTGTTAGAAGAATCTTGTCATTCAAAGGTGTATTGTATTTGAAACACCTGTTAAGAGGTGTTACTTTGAACCTGTTCGACGAGCCTACTGCTTACCAGAAGTTCGCACAATGGCAAGCTGAACACGAACAGAAAGTTTCTGCCCGCCGCGACGGTCACAAGAAAGCAAGGATTGCTGCTCCAATCGTAAGAAAGGTAGAAGACACTCCGGCTGCTCCAGCGACTGAAGCACCAGCAGCAGAAGAAGGTAACGAAGCATAAAACGGCAACGTTTTAACAATACCTGAAAAAGGAAATATTTGCAACCGCAAATGTTTCCTTTTTTAATTTTTGTTAATAGCCTCATCAGCAATCAGTTACCTGATCCGCTAAAGTCCGACAGCAAAAAATTATGAGTAATTATTTCAGTATAGGTAAACTGGCCTCCGCGCACGGTTTGCAGGGCGACCTGGTTTTAAGGCACAGCCTCGGCAAAAGATCCGCGCTGAAAGGTGTAACCGTTATATTCCTGGAAGAGCGGAAAAACAGCTTTATTCCCTACTTTATACAGCAGGTAACCGTAAAGGATACAGAAAGCGTATACATCAAGCTGGAAGGTATAGATACCAAGGAAGCCGCACACAAACTGATGCCCGCTCAGGTATACCTGCAGGAAGAAGACTTCAAACAACAAACCGCTTCCTCTGCACCCCTTGCTTTGCTGGGATTTGCCGTGGAAGACCAGCAATATGGCCCCCTGGGCACTATTGAGGAAGTCATTGAAATGCCTATGCAGGTACTCGTAAAAGTATTCATCAAGGGCAAAGAAGCCCTGCTGCCGGTTAATGAACAGTCGCTGGTGAAAGTAGACAAGAAGAACCAGACGGTACATCTCAACCTTCCGGATGGTTTAATTGAATTATACACTGGTTGATCTGATGGATTCAACTGTTATAAAGGGCACACAATCATGCGAATAGATATAATCACCGTATTACCGGAATTGCTCGAAAGCCCGCTGTCACACTCTATCATGAAGAGGGCACAGGCAAAAGGCTTACTGGAAGTACATGTACATCCGCTCAGGCACTATTCCAACCTGAAACACAACCAGGTAGACGATTACCAGTTTGGTGGTGGCGCAGGAATGGTAATGATGCTGGAGCCTATTGTAAATGCGATTGAGTCGCTCCAGGCAAAAGTGCAGTACGATGAGGTAATCTATCTCACCCCCGATGGCGAAACGCTGAACCAGAAAATGGCCAACCAGCTGTCGCTCAAAGGCAATCTGCTCATGCTTTGCGGGCACTATAAAGGTATCGATCAGCGCATCCGCGATCACTTTATCACCAAGGAAATCTCGATCGGCGATTACGTGCTGAGCGGGGGAGAGCTGGGCGCCGCCGTACTGGTGGATGCCATCGGACGCCTCCTGCCCGGTGTGCTGAATAATGAAACCAGCGCCCTTACAGACTCCTTCCAGGACAATTTACTGGCGCCGCCGGTATACACCCGCCCGGAAGAGTTCCGTGGCTGGAAGGTGCCGGAAATCCTCCTGAGCGGAGATCACAAAAAGATCGACGAATGGAGACACCAGGAATCAGTAGAAAGAACAAAACAACGCAGGCCCGACCTGTTATAACTTAATGATACATAGGTCATATAGAGCGCTTTACCATTTGACAGGGATAATTTCTTGATTTTTAATTTGGTAAATGCTATTTCTTGACTTACTTTTGCACTCCCATAAATATTTGAAAGATGAACGCAATTTCGTTTGTTCACGAACAACTGACAGCTAACAAACAGTACCCGAAGTTTAAAGCAGGCGACAACGTCACTGTCAACTATAAAATCGTGGAAGGTAATAAAGAAAGGATTCAGTCCTTTAAAGGTGATGTGTTGAAAATCCAGGGTACGGGATCAACAATGTCTTTCACTGTTAGAAAAATTTCTGATGGCATTGGTGTGGAAAGACTGTTTCCGCTTTACTCTCCTCATATCGATGGTATCGTGTTGAACAAGGTAGGTAAAGTAAGAAGAGCTAAGCTTTACTATCTGCGCGAACGTGCTGGTAAGAAAGCCCGTATCAAAGAAAAAAGGGTTTAGTATAAATACAGGGAAATTTGTTAAAAGCGGGACCATTACCGGTGCCGCTTTTTTCGTGTGCTTAAAATGGTATTAAAACTAGCGCAGGATTGCCCATAACGGTAAAAAAGCCGATTATATCTGCTATCTTTGTTGACTGAACTTTTAAACATTTGAGAAGATGACTGCTGTTTTTTTAAATTCATCATTTTTGATCCTTCAGGACATTGGAATGTCCGAGCTGCTGTTGATTGCTGTGGTAGTATTGCTGCTCTTCGGAGGTAAAAAAATTCCCGAATTAATGCGTGGCCTCGGTAAAGGTATCCGCGAGTTTAATGACGCAAAGAACAATGTGCGCCAGGAAATCGAAGAAGGAATGAGGGAAAAGCCCGTTCAGGCTGCAGCACCGGCCACTACAGATGCACCACATACCAGCACTGAAGAAGCTCCACTGCCAAAAGTATAATATTGTAGCCAACTCCCTAAAAGGAGTATTTTTCTGTTAATTTAATTTAACTGGTTTAGTCTTGTCTGAATTCAGCAGTATAATCACTTTCCATAAAGCATTATACGCCGGCAGCACAAGCTGTGCGGAGAGGGTGCGTTATTACCTCGACCGTATAGCTCAGTTAAAACACTTGAATGCCTTCCTGGAAGTTTATGAAGAGGAAGCCCTGGAGAAAGCACGCGAGCTTGATACCCGCCTCAAAAACGGGGAAAAGCTGGGCGTACTCGCGGGTGTGGTGGTAGGTATTAAAGATGTGATCTGCTATAAAGGCCATAATGTAAGCGCCGCTTCCCGAATACTGGAAGGGTTCACTTCCCTGTTCTCTGCTACCGCCGTCGAAAGATTGCTGGCAGAAGATGCTATTATCATCGGTAATCTCAACTGCGATGAATTCGCCATGGGGTCTACCAATGAAAACTCTGCCTATGGCCCCACGCTGAATGCCCTGGATAATACCCGCGTACCAGGCGGCTCTTCCGGAGGCTCTGCCGTAGCAGTACAGGCAGACTTATGCCAGGTAAGTCTTGGTAGTGATACCGGTGGCTCTGTTCGGCAACCGGCCGACTTCTGCGGTATAGTTGGCCTGAAACCCACCTATGGACGTATTTCGCGCTACGGACTCATCGCTTACGCCTCGTCATTTGACCAAATAGGCATTTTTGGCAAGAATATTGCCGATGTGGCGTCAGTTCTACAGGTGATTGCCGGTCCGGATGAGTTTGACAGTACTGCTTCCCAAAAAGAAGTTCCGGATTATAAAGCAGACCTGGAAAACAATAAAACATTCAAATTCGCGTATTTAAGGGATGCACAGTACCATGATGGGCTGGACGCGGAAATGAAGAACGGCTATATTGATTTCTTTGAAAGTTTGCAGTCTTTAGGTCATACGGTAGCAGGAAAAAGTTTTGAATACCTTGACCATGTAGTTCCGGCATATTATGTACTGACTACAGCGGAAGCATCCTCCAACTTATCCCGGTTTGATGGGGTGAAATATGGACACAGAACCGCTGAAAAGAACCTGGATCTGACAGAATTTTACAAAAAAAGTAGATCCGAAGGGTTCGGAAAAGAGGTAAAACGTCGTATATTACTGGGGACTTTTGTGCTGAGTGCAGGCTATTATGACGCATATTATACTAAGGCACAACAGGTTAGGCGTCTTGTAACAGAAAAACTCAACGATATATTAGAAGAATACGACGCCATTTTAATGCCAACTGTGCCATCCACAGCATTTAAATTAGGGGAGAAGACTGATGACCCTATAGCTATGTACCTGGCTGATATTTATACGGTACTGGCAAATCTGGCAGGGGTTCCGGCTATATCCGTTCCTTTGTACCGGCATTCAAACGGAATGCCTTACGGTGTACAGATCATCACAAAGAAGTTTAGCGAAGCAAACTTGTTACATATAGCGCATCAATTGATGGCTAAGGAGCAGGTTACTGTTGTTTAAAATAAATTGTATGAGAAAAATCTTTTTACTACTGCTGTTGCCAGCAATAAGTTTAGTGAGTGTGAGTGCAATGGGAGGCAATAGCAATCCTAAAGAGATGGCGTATCCGGTATTTTCACCCGATACCTCTGTAGTAAAGCTGAATCACAAGGTACGTTTACCAAAAGATACTGCTTTATTGCCATCGCCAACATCCGTGGCAGTGAAGAAAGCTGCTCAAAGCCTGCCTAACACCATTCGCAGTGCGAAAGTGTATGAACAGATCAACAATAACCTGGTTGCCGGTTACGTAAGTAACTATGCCACCCGGTATAGTCAGCATCTGCAAATCATGATCGATAAAGGACAGCCTTATTTCAATATGATTGAAAAGGTGTTCCGCGATAATGGTATCCCTGAGGAAATGAAATACCTCGCAGTAATCGAATCCAGCTTTAACACCAATGCCCGTTCCAGGGTAGGAGCGGTAGGCGCCTGGCAGTTTATGGCCGGAACCGCCCGAATCTTTGGTTTGAGCGTAGGTAAGAAAATAGACGAAAGAAAAGATTTCTATAAATCTACCCTGGCCGCTGCCCAGTTCCTTAATCAGCTGTATGCACAGTTCGACGACTGGTTACTGGTAGTTGCCGCTTACAACTGCGGCGCAGGTGGCGTTCAACGCGCTATCAAAGCCAGCGGACGTACCGATTTCTGGGGCATGCAGTACTTCCTGCCTGCAGAATCGCGTAACCATGTTTACAAATTCATTGCTACCGGTTATATTCTCGATAAGTTCAATAACTTCTTCGGTGTAAGTGAAGATAACACCATCACTGTAAATGTGCCTGTAGCAGATAACCTGTCTGCTCCCGTTGCGAGAGGCCCGTTAACAGAAGAGGAGATCTTCAATACGGTGGAAATCAATGTAACCGGTAAATACCGCCTGGAAGCAATTGCAAAGAAACTGGATATGAACGTGGCCGAATTAGACCGCTTCAACCCGGGCTTCTCCAAAGCAATGGCCAGCGCCGAAAATAACTACGACCTGCGCATCCCTAAAGAAAAGATGAAGCAGTTCATGGCAGAAAAAAATGAAATGCTGAAAGAATCTGTTCAGATGACCCTGGACGATAAAGCAGTTGGGGTAGATAAATCCAAATTCCCGCCGCCGGTGAAAATGGCAGAAAAGAATACCACCGCTAAAAAAGCAACTGCTACCAGCAGCAAAAAACATTATTCTTCCAAAAAGCATCATTATACCGCTAAAAAGAAGACTACTGCTAAAAAGAAAACTACCACAAAGAAATAATCACCCGCAAGGGTATACGAAATAAAAAAGAGACCGGTGATCATCACTGGTCTCTTTTTTTTATTATCAATAATCTCATATCAGGTAGTAAGCAGGCCTTTACGTTTTTCACTAAAGGCTACCAGGTCCAGTAACGGTCCGGTCATAAAGGTGGTGGCCAGCGCCATCAGCACCATCATGGCAAATATCTCCGGCGATAAGATGCCGAGGTCAAACCCGATATTCAATACCACCAGCTCCATTAATCCCCGGGTATTCATTAATGCGCCAATAGAAACCGACTGCCGCCAGCTTTGACCCATTAAACGCGCTGTAATGGTACTGCCCCCAAATTTTCCCGCTACAGCCACCAGCATGATCATCCCAAATACTACCCAGAGATCACCCTGGTTCAATAAACCAATATGCGTTCTTAACCCGGTATACACAAAGAAGATAGGAAGTAGTAGTAATACGCTTACATCTTCCAGCTTATCTGTCAGCAGTTGCCTGATATTGGTGCCATGCGGCATGATCACACCCGCCAGGAACGCGCCAAACAAGGCATGTATCCCAATCACTTCTGCCACCCATGCAGATATCAGCAGCATAAAAAATATCAGGGATACTGCTGCTTTCTGATGGTCTTTCGCCATTTGTGCCTGCATGGTTCTGTTCAGCCAGGGGCGGACGAGCAGTAACATCACGGCTACAAATGCAATTGCCAGTAAAATGGTCACGAGGGCGCTCACTATCCCGCCAGCGTTCACAATGGCCACCACTACCGCCAGGATACACCAGGCGGTAATATCATCTGCGGCAGCGCAGGTAATGGCCATGATGCCCAGGGGCGTGTTGGTTAGTTTCCGTTCCTGTACAATCCGCGCCAGCACCGGGAAAGCGGTAATGCTCATGGCGATGCCCATAAACAGCGCGAAAGATAAAAAGCTGACATTGGCAGGAGCAAACTGTGTAAAAAGGAAATATGCCAGCCAAACGCCGAGGAAAAAAGGAATAATAATACTGGCATGACTGATCATCACCGCGTCATGCGCTTTATTCCTGATTTTACTGATATCCAGCTCCATCCCAACAATAAACATAAAGAAGGCAAGTCCTATCTGGCTGAGGAACTGGAGGTTTTTCAACGAATCTGCCGGAAATAAAAAGCCGGAAAATGACGGCGCCACCCAACCCAGCAGGGAAGGACCCAGCAACACACCCGCGATGATTTCACCTACCACTGCCGGTTGTTTCAGTTTATTGGCGATCAGTCCGAATACCCGCGCTGCCAGCATGATCAGGATGATTTGCAACAGTAACAGTCCCAGCGGGTGTTTCAGGTTTTCCAGGTAGCGCCACCAGCCGCCGGTGGCCATAGCCGCCGCTGCCGGTGCAGGAGTGATAACCGTGTGCGCATTCACCGGTAAAGATTGTCCCTTCTGAAGGATTACCCAGATCAGCGCCGCAAAAATGCCAATAATCACGGGGTACCAGAGAAAGCGTTTAGTCATGACAGGAAATTATTAATGGTTAGCTGCAAGATATAAAAAAGCAAAAAGCTATTACGGGGATAGACCGCTGCAGCAAGTTAAATCTTTGCATACGGTTATCGCTGTAATAGCTTTTTGTGGATATAATTAGCCGGCAGTTTAGCTGATAGCGGCAATTCCCGGCAGTTCTTTTCCTTCAAAGAACTCCAGTAATGCGCCACCACCGGTGGAAACATAACTTACTTTATCTGCAATCCCGAACTGGTTTACTGCAGCAACAGAGTCACCGCCACCCACCAGGGAGAAAGCTCCTTTGGCAGTAGCCGTTACAATGGCTTCGGCCACGCCTTTGGTACCAGCCTGGAAAGCAGCCATTTCAAATACGCCCATTGGTCCATTCCATAAAATAGTATTGGAGGCAGCAATGGTTTCGCTGAAAAGGGCTACAGACTTAGGTCCTATGTCGAGGCCCATCCATCCCGCAGGAATATTATCGTTGGAAACTTCCTGGGTATTTGCATCTGCTGCAAACTTATCCGCTGCAATGGAATCTACCGGCAGTAACAGTTGTACGCCTTTTTCCTTTGCTTTGGCTACCAGTTCATTCGCCAGGTCCAGTTTATCATTTTCGCAGAGGGAGCTGCCAATTTCTTTGCCCTGGGCTTTCAGGAAAGTGTAGGCCATACCGCCGCCAATGATCAGGTTGTTGGCACGGTCCATCAGGGTTTCGATGATCAGGATTTTATCGCTCACTTTAGCGCCGCCCAGGATTGCAGTAAAGGGAGATGCTGCGTCGTTGAGTACTTTTTGTGCACTGTTTACTTCTGCTTCCATCAGCAAACCGAACATACGGTTCTCTGGTGCAAAGTATTGTGCAATCACTGCCGTGGACGCATGTGCACGGTGAGCGGTACCAAATGCGTCGTTTACGTATACGTCGCCCAGTTTAGAGAGCTGTTCAGCGAATGCGGCATCACCTTTTTCTTCGGCTTTGTGGAAACGCAGGTTTTCCAGCAGCAGTACTTCGCCCATTTGCAGGTCGGCTGCCGCCTTTTCTGCCACAGGACCTACGCAGTCTTCCGCGAATTTCACGGTTGCGCCACCAAGTAAGGAAATGAGGTGGTATACCAGGTGTTTCAAAGAGTATTTATCAGTAGGACCATCTTTCGGGCGACCCAGGTGAGACATCAGGATAACGGCGCCGCCATCTTTCAGGATTTTCTGGATGGTAGGAACTGCTGCGCGCATACGGTTGTCATCCGTGATCTCGAATTTATCATTCAGGGGCACGTTGAAGTCCACGCGGATCAAGGCTTTGCGGCCGTTGAAGTTATAGTCAGAAAATTTGCTCATAATGTATCAATTTAAGATAACGAGAAGGGGTAAATTAAAAAACCGCGGTACCAACAGCGCAAAGCGAGTATATAACCAGGTAATGCTGGCCAATTGCTGCTATGGTGTAGTTCCGCGGAATTTAAAGGCTCCCGGTTTGCACCGGGAGTACCTGTTATAATTATTATTTGCTGATCAAACCGGCGAAGTACTTCACAGTACGCACCAGCTGAGATACATAGCTCATTTCGTTATCGTACCAGGAAACGGTTTTAACCATCTGGTGCTCACCTACAGTCAGTACCCTGGTTTGTGTAGCATCAAACAGGGAACCGAAGTGGATACCGATGATGTCAGAGCTTACAATTTCATCTTCGGTATAACCGAAAGATTCGTTGGAAGCAGCTTTCATAGCAGCGTTAACTTCGTCAACCGTTACTTTTTTATTGAGGATGGTAGTCAGCTCAGTTAAAGAACCGGTGATGGTAGGAACGCGTTGTGCACTACCGTCCAGTTTGCCTTTCAGTTCCGGTAATACCAGGCCGATAGCTTTTGCAGCACCGGTACTGTTAGGTACGATGTTGGCCGCAGCAGCACGGGCACGGCGCAGGTCACCTTTCGGATGCGGCGCATCCAGGGTGTTCTGGTCGTTGGTGTAAGCGTGAACGGTGGTCATTAAACCGGTAGCAATACCGTAGCTGTCCTGCAGTACTTTCGCCATAGGAGCGAGACAGTTGGTGGTGCAGGATGCGCAGGAAATAACTGTTTCGCTGCCGTCCAGGATTTCGTGGTTTACGTTGAAAACAATCGTTTTCAGATCACCTGTAGCAGGAGCAGAAATAACAACACGTTTAGCGCCGGCAGTAAGGTGAGCGGCCGCTTTATCCCTGTCAGCAAAGAAACCGGTACATTCGATCACTACATCGATGTTATGTTCTTTCCAGGGAATTTGAGACGGATCTCTCTGTGCATATATCTTCACATCTTCACCGTTCACATTGATTGCGCTTTCAGAATGCTTAACGTCTGCATCGAATCTACCCTGTGCTGAATCGTATTTCAGCAAATGCGCCAGCACGTTGGGGCTGGTGAGGTCATTGATAGCTACCACATCAATGCCGGGCATTTTGTAAATCTGGCGGTATACCAAACGGCCGATACGACCGAAACCATTAATACCAATTTTGAGAGTAGTTCCCATTTTACATCGTGATTTGAGTATGAAAAAATCGAGAGCGAATTTACAATCAATACCCTTATTAATCAATATAATTTTAGGTTATGAAAATATTTTTTGGAAATTTAGAATAACATCCTACATTTGCAATCCGAAAATGATGCGCCGCGTTGGTCAAGGGGTTAAGACGCCTCCCTTTCACGGAGGAGTCACGGGTTCGATTCCCGTACGTGGTACAAATAAAAAGGGTTCTTCTGTTTGGAAGAACCCTTTTTTATTTACGCTTTCTCACTCTTAAAAAAGCTTACGCCTGGTTGAATCCGTCAGTCCATCTTTGTGAAGCAGCACAGAGATTCCTTTCATTTTCATATAAGGAACGCTCAGGTAAATGAATCCATGTCTCCCTGCTTCAGGTCCCCACGAATTTTTTGCTTTATAATAGGTATTGCCGTACTGGTCTTTCAGCTTGCCGGTAATATGCACAAGGTGGTCGTCTGTAGTGCTGAAATCCTCAAAGGAAGATTGCCGCATTTCCTGGGTCACTTTCTTTTCCGGCCGGGCTTCCGTAAGTATCAGCTCCTTATCTTCCTGCTTTTCAGGTAATACAGCTAATTCTGCAGTAAACGTAGGCTCGGTCCCGTCCAGGTCGAGGGCGAGGGAAAACCCTGCTTCGATCGCGTGATCTATGTTTTCCATAAATTCATCGAGGGGCAGGTTGTAAAACCGTTCATTGGCCCAGTTCGCCGGGATACTCAGCACAAAGGGTTTATAGAAAGGAACATGCGTAAAAGATGTAATGGTGAGGTAATTACCCGGGTTTAACTGCGTATAGGCAAGAAAGCTCATAGAGGTGTATGTCTTTCCTTCATACGGGAATTCATCCGGCGCCTTTCCTAAAAAACTATCCAGTTTGGCAGGTACTTCCTTTTTCCATCCGGTGCCCAGCTTATTGGCAGGGTCAGCATATTTTTTTACGGTGCTTTCCAGCTCTTTAAACATCACGGAATGGTTATGTTCCGTATGTCCGTTTAGCAGACCGGTATATACCGTTTGCGGTAATACCCCGAATTCAACTGAGCTGATGATGGGATCATGATTAAGGCCGCCTTCAGTAAAGCGCGCAGTGCCTTGCCGCAGGATATAATTCCTGGCTTTCAGTAAATAGGCGCATCTCACAAAATACATTTCCGAAAGATCAATTTTTTCTCCTTTCAACCGGATGATCTCGGACTCCAGGAAGGAAGTGGTGGAGAAACTCCAACAGGTACCCGAGGCGTTCTGGCTGATAACCGGTAATGCAGGAACCTCCGTTAAAACAGAGAAAACGTAGCTGCTTTTTCGCTGTGGCAGCGTAGCAACCTTTTCAGGTTTACTGTTACAGGCCTGGATAGCGGGCAGCAAAAGCAGGAATAATAAAGCAAGTAGCAGATCTTTTTTCATAACGGGCTTACCATGTTTCTTTTCTCTTTTTCAGATAATAATAATACCCGGCGAAACCTAACGACAAGCTGAAGGCCAGCATGCCTGCTGAAAGCCATCCGGATGGAAAGCTGTTCACTACTGCGCAACCGATACCGGCACTCAGTAACAGGAAAAAATATTTCGCTGCATAGTCTTTACTTTCCACACCAATCCGCAGCATCTTTTCTACTTCAGTGACATCAATCCCCCGGCTGATCATCTTGCTTTTAAGACGATAATTAAGCAGCATTCGGATCAGCGTTAGCAAAAAACCCGTTACTACATAGAACAGCAGGATGATGATGACGGTACGGATAATTACATCGGGAACATAGGTGCCATTGGCAAGCGTGAAACCGCCATCAGCACTTCCGGAAGCCGTGTGCGCATTTAAAAAACGGACTAAAATTATTTTCTTCATCTGCGTAAATTGTTTAGTAATGATGAAGCCGGCATGCCCCTGATGTGTTATTTATCATTAGACCTTCATACCGGTTTTCAGGTTGCAGTTTTACTCAAGATTTAATGTCCTGATCTTTTTCCGGTAAGTGTTATATAGTTCCATAAACTGCATGATCAATACGCCGGATAACAGCAACAATCCCGGTACAAGGCCCACCGCAGCGATGCCCGAAAAGATCCAGCTGATCGTACTCCAACACGCTATTAACCCTGCGGTCACCAGGCCGATGGCGCCAAACAGCAAGCCATATAGATACCAGGCCTCTTTTCTGTCGGGCGCACTAGCTGCAGACAACAGATCAGGAATGAGATGCGCTGTTTCGAAATCCGGTAAGGGAACTTCGCTTTCTTTGATATGGTTATACAGCATTTGGTAAGTCCTGATCTGCATTTGACAGTGGAGGCAATCCGCAATGTGTCTGGCGGCCGCCGGGTCCGCGAACTCTTCAAGTGCATAGCGCTGGAGCTGTTCTTCACTTAAATGTATCTTGCTCATAAATGCTCTTTTGAGTAATAATCAAGTAATCGTTCCTTCAATACTTTTCTTGCGCGGAACAAATAGTTTTTAACTGTTCCGGCAGGAAGTCCTGTGATGTTCATGATCTCATCAATACTGAGCTCTTCTTTATGAAATAAAGTAATAAGTGTACGGTAGACAGGTGGTAACGCAGCACTAAGCTTTTCCAGGATCTCTGCTCTTTCTTTCAGGGAAAGTAGCTGGCTGGCATCTAATGTATCCTTGTTGATTTCCTGCCAGGCGCTTTCGCGTAAAAGCAATTTATCATCATCAGGAATGTCGGTCAGTTCCGGCCTGTATTTTTGCAAATGGTCTAAACAGGTGGTGTAGCTGATTTGCGCAACCCAGGTAGACAGCCGGGATTGAAAACGGAATTTCGGAAGATACCTGAATACCTTGAGATAGATATCCTGCATTATGTCTTTTCTGTCCGACGGGTTACTGATCATCTTAAAGATAATATTTGCTACCAGTTTTTCGGTGCTGCGGAGCAATAGGGTAGCCGCATGAGGGTCGCCCTCCATGATTTTTTTTATCATGTCTTCATCCGAAAGAATAGGAAGGCGTCCTGGGTACATCGTATATATCAGACGTCATAAACAAAAAAAGGTTGCAGGAAGCAGTTGTTTCTAATGCCGGGTTTCTCAGATTTCTTCCAAAGTGTTTAACAAAGATCTTACCCGTTCAGTCATTTTATATGCTACGAAATATCTGTTGGATATTATTTTAAGAGAATGGATAATGCCAAGCGAACTTCCTTGCGGCAGGTAAGATGCTCTTATTTTTAGGTATCTTTAGAGATCAAGTTGTCTGCTATGAAAAAAAAGAAAGTCGCTTCCCTGTTGGTGAGTATGCATCCGTTACAACGGGTGCTGGTAAGTTTGGGATTCACGCTCCTGGTGTTTATTGCGTTTTTATTACTGAAGATAACAATGCATCCGTTGGTGCTGACTGCATTGTTATGGAATATCTTCGCCATTTCCTATATCACCACCGGGTGGATTGTTTTTTTCAACCGTACCATTGAAGAGATCCGCACCTGGGCGAGGATAGATGATGGCAGCCGCACTTTCGTTACATTAACAGTGGTAGTAGCATCTGTAGCGAGCCTGGTACTGGTATTGTTAATGATGTTGTCAAAAGAGCTGACCGGTCTTTCAAAGATCCTGTATCTCCCGGTGGCCGTTTCCGGCATGCTGGCTTCATGGACAATGGTACATACTACGCTCACTTTTCATTATACCCATTTGTATTACGACGATGCAGAAGATGACAATACCAAACAGGCAGAAGGACTGGAGTTTCCCAAAGAAAAAAAACCGGACTATATCGACTTCGCTTATTTCGCTTTCGTGATCGGTATGACCTTCCAGGTTTCCGATGTGGAAATCACCGGCAGAGTGATCCGGCGCACGGCATTGGCGCATGGTTTATTGTCCTTTTTGCTGAACACGTTTGTAGTAGCATTAACGATAAATTTAATTGCAGGATTGAAACAATAAGTCAGCCTGGCTACCGTGTTTTCTTCATAATCTTCTTACCTTTGATAAAGAATCGAAAAAAAGTTTTGGTTTGTAAAACATTTTCCTATCTTTGCAATCCCAAACGAAAATGCCGCGTTGGTCAAGGGGTTAAGACGCCTCCCTTTCACGGAGGAATCACGGGTTCGAATCCCGTACGTGGTACAAAAAAGAAGGACTTCTGCAAAGAAGTCCTTCTTTTATTTCAGACATTTTATGCTCATTCCCCCGCGAAAGTTTTGCTACAAAGTTGCCTCCTGCAACAAATTCACAACAACATTTAGTACATTTATTCCAACAGCACTCCTTTCCCTGAAACTGAAATGATTAATGGTCCTATAAAGGCACACGACCAACGATGGCAAACTGTAGTCAGGTATAGCTTTTACCTGCTGTGGATGATATTGTCCCTCACCAACGCCAATGCCCAGAAACGGGGAAATGCTACCTACAACTTCACCCACCTCGATATCAGCAACGGCCTGGCCAGCAACCACGTTTCCGCAGTAATGCAGGACCGGAAAGGGTTTATTTGGATTGCCAGCACCGCATTACAACGTTACGACGGCACTAACCTGGTAACAGTGGCCAGTTTCGACAGGGTACCCGGCTCTATCTATTACGACGACATTTGCCTTTGTGAAGATAAAAAAGGCCGCATCTGGATGGGAACACCCGATAACATCCGGTTATATGACCCCGCTACCGACCAGGTAAGAGCCCTCCTGGTAGCCGGCAGGGACGTCCGGCCGGAAGGACTGCAATGCAGCCAGATCCTGGAAGATCATGATGGCGTAATATGGGCCACCACGCACGACGGACTGCTACGCTTCGATGAAAAGTTATTTCACTTTCAGAAAGCGTCTATCATCCCTGAAGAAGACCGCATCCAGATGATGGATGCCATCATGGAAGACGAAAGCGGTAACCTCTGGATCAGCGGAAAACACGGTGTATATATCCTTGACCGCCAACGGAAAAATTTATACAATGCGGCCAATAACCCGCAGCAACTGCCGGTACTCAACATCGATAACACCTTCAAGAAAATATTTACCGATCCCTATCACCAGGTATGGCTGGCCGGCAGACACGGACTTTTGTATAACTACGATCCTGCTTCCCGCCAACTCTCGCATTATACCTTCGATGCTCCGGAAGGCAAAAAATATAATGAAGCTTATGATGCCATCTTCGACCTGGTAACCGACAGCGATAAAAACCTCTGGATAGCCACCGAAAAAGGAGGCATATTCCGCTATAACCGCGAACTGAAACGCTTTGATCTGAACATCGCCGCCGACAATGCAGACGAAAAAGGATTTCATTATACCTACGAAGCGAATTGCTTTCTCAGCGACCGCGAAGGCCACCTCTGGATCGGTACCGACCTGGGAATAAATATCCTTAGCCTGCACAACAAAACATTCCGTATCCTCGACAACAGAACCACTTTCGCCAACACCCAACAACACCTGCCGGCAACGGAAGTAACCGGCGTTTTCCAGGCTTCCAACGGCGATGTGTACATAGGATACTGGGGAAAAGGCTTCAGCCGCTTAAATGCCAACCTGGAACTGATCCGCAACTATGTACACGATAATGGCGACCCCGCATACACACTCCCGGAGGAACGGGGACTGGTATGGACTTTCGCAGAACTGAAAGACGGGACCATCCTCGTCGGACAGGAAAATGCATTCGTCTCGCTGTTTAATCCCGCCACCGGGAAATTCATAAAACACCTCACGTCGCCCGTACTCTACGAACAAACAATACTCAACCTGAAACCACAACACGATTCCACCGTTTGGATAGGATTATACAAACGCGGACTCGCCAGCTGGAACCCTCAACAAAATACTTTTCAACACTATCATGAAATAACAGATTCCCTGAAAAGACCCGTTTCTGTAACGGATATCGTTCCGGATGGAGATTCCCTCCTGTGGCTCGGCTCCAGCAGTGCAGGTCTTATACAGTTCAATACCCGCTCACGCCGCATCACCCACCGGCAAACATTTGAACTGGATGCAAAAGTATACAGCAATATTACCTCCCTCCGCCGTTTTAACGACACCACATTACTGGCCGGCACCGATCACGGACTCTGGGTTTATAACACGCTGCGCCATACTTATAAACCGCTCCTCATTAACACTAAGCTGTTTGATCAGTGGGTACTGAGCATGGAAGAAGATGGGCCAGGCAAAATATGGTTTACCACCCAATACGGATTTTATCGCTATCATGTGGCAGACAACCGGGTGGAAACCTTCATCGAGGGTGATGATATCATCGATAACACCCGCAAAGTAAGACGCCGCATCGTAAAACTGGATGATGGCAACCTGCTCGTAGGCGCATCTGATCATATTGTTACCTTCGACCCCACCAGCCTGCGCGTAGCGCCGCCACCACCGGATGTTACTATTGTAAACCTTAAAGCACTCGACAGTATTGTACTGATCCATGCCGCACTGCAGGACAGCGTGCCGGTTACACTCAGCTATAAACAAAACTTTATCAGCATAGAGTTTAAAAGCCTGCAATACCACCAAGAAAAGATCCGCTATTACTATCAGCTGGAAGGCGTAGATGAAAACTGGGTGCTTACCGATAATTTACTGGTAGCAAAATATACCAACCTGCCTCCCGGTAATTATACCTTCCGCGTACGTGCTGTAAATACCGCGGGCACCTTCTCTGAACATATCACTGCATTACAGATCTTTATTAAACCCGCCTTCTGGCAAACCTCCTGGTTCCGGCTATTATGCCTGCTGCTGGCAGCTTCACTGGTATACCTCTACTACCGCCTTCGCATTGCAGGTATTAAAAGAGAAGCAAAACAACGCGAAGCTATTCAACAACAAATTGCCCAGCTGGAAATGAAAGCGCTGCGCGCCCAGATGAACCCGCACTTTATTTTTAATGCGCTGAACTCTATCCAAACCTTTATGATGAAAAGCGAAACAGAACAGGCCCTGGCCTACCTGAGCCGCTTCGCAAAACTGATCCGCAACGTACTCGATAATTCACAACTCAATAATACCACCGTAGCCCAGGAAATCAGTGTGCTGGAAAATTATATGGAATTGGAGAAACTCCGCTTCAGCGACGAGTTTGAATACGAAATCATCGTCGACCCCACTCTCGACGCCAACATGGTGGATGTACCCACCATGATCATTCAGCCATTCGTGGAAAATGCCATCTGGCACGGGTTACTGCACGATAAAGGGAAAGGCAAAGTAACCATCACCTTTAAAAAGGTAGATGACCGCATTTTATGTACCATAGAAGATAACGGTATCGGAAGAGAAAAATCTGCAGCCATGAAGCGCCTGAGCAAACCCCGTCACCAATCCCGCGGACTGCAAATTACCCGCGACCGCCTCTCTCTGTATAACAGCCGCTTTAATGTGGATGCCAGCTTCGATATAGAAGACCTGACAGATGAAGAAGGGAAAGCACTGGGAACAAGGGTGAACCTGTGGTTCCCGTTTGTGGAAGAATAGCAAATGGGAAAGTAGCAAGCCTTCCCATTTGCCGGAATATTTTAGGCAAGACCGGTTTCATAATGCCGTTCCGGAATTTCAATATCCAGGAAGCCTTTTTTAAACAACCATGCCTTGAAGATTTGCTGCACATCATACTCTCCATGTACCAGGAAAAGTTTTTTCACCTCTTTCGGTTGCTGACACGCCAGCCACTGGCTTAGATCTTCATAGTCGCCGTGCGCACTCATAGAACGGATCACGCCTACCGCCGCATTTACATGGAAACGGGTACCATAAATAGATACCTCCTTGGCCCCGCGCATCAGCTTACCACCGAGCGATTGCGGCTCACAATAACCCACAATCAGGATGGTATTACGGGCATTGTCGATGTTATTGGCGATATGATGCTTCACACGCCCGGCTTCTGCCATGCCCGATGCGGAAATGATCACGCAAGGTTCCTGGCGGAAATTCAACGCTTTGGATTCATCTACCGTTTTAATGTAATGCAGCCCGGGGAAGTCAAACGGATCATCATCCTTTTTCAGAATAGCAGCCACCTCCCTGTTAAATACTTCGGGATGCGCTTTGGTAACCGCAGTTGCTTCTGTCGACAGCGGGCTGTCAACAAAAATGTCAACCTTTGGCAGCTTGCCCGCCAGTTGCGCATTGTTCAACGCGTACAGCAATTCCTGTGTACGGCCTACACTGAAAGCCGGAATGATCAGCTTCCCTCTTTTTTCCATACAGGTTTCCCGGATATGCCGCAGCAGCTCAGCATCAGCGGGAGCGGCGTCTGCATGCAGCGTGCTGCCATAGGTAGATTCTATCAGGATGTAATCTGCCTGTGGAAACATCTCCGGCGATTTCAGTATCGCATCGTTATAGCGGCCAATATCGCCGCTGAAAGAGATCTGCTCTGTTTTACCGTTTTCCGTGATACGCAGGTGTACAGACGCGGCGCCCACAATATGCCCGGCGTCGGTGAACATCAGCTGTATGTCCTTATCAATGTTCGTCCAGGTACGGTAATCCATGGGCTTCAACCGGTCAATGGCCAGTTTGGCATCATCTACACTATACAACGGCTCTATAAAAGGAAGTCCTTCTTTCGCCATTTTTTTATTGGTGTATTTCGCATCATCGCGTTGTATTTCGGCAGAGTCGAGTAACAATATTTCCGCCAGGTCACGGGTGGCCGGTGTGCAGAAAATATTCCCTCTGAATCCAAGTTTCACCAGTCGCGGTATAAGTCCGGAATGGTCGATATGTGCATGCGACAACACCATATACGTTACTTCCTGCGGATCAAAACCAAAGTCCCTGTTAAGAGCATCTGTTTCATGACCCATGCCTTGGAACATACCACAATCCAATAAAATCTTTTTGCCATTCTTAAGTGTGATCAGGTGCTTTGATCCCGTAACAGTGCGTGCAGCACCATGAAATGCAATTTTCATATCTGAAATTTAGCGTGAACGGAGTTCAACATTTTACGATTTACATTTAAACGACCAGGTGATCGCGAAGGAGGCAATTAATATGCCGTCTTTATCCCTGCCTTCACTGTGCAGGGTTACCGTTTCTGCGGAATTATCATTTAACGCCCGCTCTATAGTAGCCCTCAGCAGCGGCAGTTCGGAGCAGGTAAAGGTGGTAAGGCCCGTGGCCTTTTTTTACAAAAGTGGATTCCATGCCGGTAACGAGCATGGATACACGCCGCGGAGCGCTGCGCACATACATCATGGCGGGTAAACCGGTGCTGAGTTCTGCAGCCATCGCCAGGCAGGCAAAGTAGGTAGACCTGAACGGGTTTTGCGACAACCACCGGAAAGGAACCGTGGTTACACAGCTATTGGTTGCCAGCGATTTTAACCGCACCCCTGAAAGCCAGGCTGCCGGCAGCTTCCAGAACAGGTAGGCCGAAAACTTAAACGGATGCTGTGCAAACTTCTGAAAAGATTGCACAGCATCCGTATTAAAAGTGGTAATGCCGTTATCCATGACGATGCTATTCGTTGATATAATGGGAAGGCTGCAACGCAGCGGGTGACCATTGTTTCAGGAACTCCTGCACTTTCTTTTTATCATAGGTATCTGCCGATTCCAGCAAACCGGAATTCTGCGTATGCAGCCGGTTACCTTTCGCATCCAGTATTACCAGCACCGGGAAACCAAAGCGCTGCGGATAACCCAGCTCTTTCAGCACAGGCAGGTTCTTGTTTTCCTTGCTGTAGTTAAGATGATACACTACATAATTATCATTCAGTGCCGCTTTCAGCTCGGCATCATCTTCTATAAATTTATATAATCGTTTACACCAGATACACCAGTTACCACCAATTTGCAGCAACACATGTTTCTGTTCCTTCGCTGCCTTTTTTACAGCAGCGGCCATATCTGCCTTGGCATCAGCAGCAGGATTGTAAATATGCTCCAGGTCATGTGTTTGCGCCTGTGTGGCAGGAATCGCAAATGCCATACTCAATAACAACGTCCAAACAAACTTCTTCATAAAAAACAATTAATCAGGATATCTAATTTACACTATATTTTGCACATACTGCTGGATGGCCAGCTGGGCTTTGGCAGGGTCCTGCAACTGCAAAAGAACAATATCTTTCAGCTGTTGCTGCAACGCCGGATCATATACCGGCACACATACCTCTATCCTGCGATGGAGGTTACGGTTCATCCAGTCGGCCGAACCCATATATACTTCTTCCTGGTTATTATTATGGAAGATGAATACCCGCGCATGTTCCAGGTACCGGTCTACAATACGCGTAATGCGGATATTTTTACTTTCCGGGATATCCGGTACCAGACAATTGATACTGCGCACAATCAGGTCTATCTGTACGCCTGCTTCGCTGGCTTCATACAGTTTACTGATCATCCCTCTTTCCTGCAGGTTATTTATTTTGATGATGATCCTGCCGGGTTTCCCTTCTTTTACGTGAACAATTTCCCGGTCTATCAACCCGGAAAAACGCGTTGTCATATTAAACTGCGCTACCAGCAAATGCTGGAACTGTAAAAACTGGTAACCGGCTGGTTGCTCCCTGCTTTGAAGATAGAGGAACAGCAGTTCCATCTCCCGGGTAATTTCCTTATGCCCGGTAAACAAAACATGATCAGTATAAAAACGTGCGGTGCTTTCATTAAAATTACCGGTAGCAATAAGGCCGCAATAATCCCACTGGTATCCACGGTTACGTTTTACCAGTGCTGTTTTGGCGTGTACTTTCATGCCCGGAATACTATAAATAAGTTTTACGCCGGCATCCTTCATTTTCTTTGCCCAGCGGATATTATTGGCTTCGTCAAAGCGCGCTTTCAATTCCACAAACACCGTTACCTTTTTCCCGTTCTTAGCCGCGCTGATAAGCGCCTGTGCGATCTGTGAACCGGAAGCAATGCGGTACAGCGTTACATATATTTCCGCCACATCCGGGTCTGCGGCGGCTTCGTTAAAGAAGCGCAGGATGTAATCATATCGCTGATAGGGGAGATGTACCAGCAGGTCCTGTTGTAATACGAGGTCCAGCAACCGGTCGGTAGCCACAATGGCTTTGTTTTCGGCAGGTATTACTTTGGGATAATCCACCTGTTGTAATCCTGCCGGTGCGGGCAGGTTAGCCAGGTCTTTCAGGTTATGATAACGTCCGCCCATTACCTGTTCATCCTCCTGTACATCAAACTGGATGGCCAGGAAATGCAGCAGTGACCGGGAAATGGCGGCGTCATACAGGAAACGGGTAGGTACGCCTAACTCACGTTTACGGATCAACGTTTCCACTTCTTCCAGGATATCGCCTTTCATTTCGTCCATATCCATTTCAGCATTGCGGGTAAGCTTCACACTATGACAACTTTCCACCGTATAGCCCGGGAAAAGGTAGGACAAATGAGCACGGATAATATCGTCGAGAAAAGCAATGTAATGAATACCATCCAGCGATGGCAGCTGCTGAAAACGCGGCAGGTCGGCAGGAATATTCACAATTACAAATTCCTGTATGCCCGTATTATTTTCAGGTACCAGCGTTACCGCCAGGTACAGCTGATTGTTTTCAAGAAATAATTTTTTATGTTTCCCATTGAGCCATACTGGCTGCAAATAGGCCAGTACAGTAGTAAGGAAATAATATTTTGTAAAGGAGAGATGAGCAGTTTGGAAGGGTTGATTATAATACAATTGTACGCCCTGTGCCTGCAGGTCCGGCAACACGCTGCCGGTGAAGATCTGGCCGTATTCCTGTTGCTGCCGGTTTATTTCCTGCAGCACCTGTTGTAAGGTATCGCTGCTGATGGATTCATTTTCACCGGCTGCCGGATCATTTTCCAGTACCCGGTTAATTGTAAGTATAGCCGGCATTCTCACCCGGAAAAATTCATCGAGGTTGGAAGAAAAGATGGAAAGGAATTTAATCCTTTCGTATAGTGGTACCTGTTGGTCTGCCGCCATCAACAACACCCGGTAATTAAAGGATAACCAGCTGAGATCGCGGTTATATAAAGGAACACCCATGAATCATTATGCTTTTACCGGGAAGAAAATTGCTGCAATCAGGAAAGCGAATACAGAAATGATAAGACCAAACATGAAAATATTATAGGAAATACGCAGCAGTTTGTATTTATGACCCAGCACTACGCCGAGGTAATAAATGTCTCTTGTCATGCTGCTGTACAGGAATTCAGAGTCATCCATCATCTGTTTTATTCCCCACTGGTATTCTTCCAGGTGCATCTTATAAAAGTTGCCAAAGAACAGGAGGTTGGCATCTTTCTTTTCGATATCCGCTTTGGTGAAGATGCCACTGGTTACATTCGGGCGGGTGGCCAGCACCGAAAAGATGACCGTGAGTACTGCCGTGAAAAGGAAAATAATAGACGGGATCACCATATTCGGATAATCTTCCAGTCGCCTTACCAGCACGCTCAATATCACCGAAATGATAATGGAATTCACCGAAATCATGATATGCGCTTTGCTGTCGGCCATGGAGCTGAGGCGGATATGATTGGTGGAAGTGGTTCTGAACATCGTTTCCACGCCACGTTCCGATTTGCCGGCTTTGTCCTTGCCCTTGTCTTTTTTCTTTTTTTCAGTGGCGGTAGCAGGCGCCTCGCCGGAAACGTCTGTACCGGGAATGGCGGTGACAGCAGGGATATTATTTTCAGCTGCTTCTTTTGTTTTTTTCTCCAGCTTCTTTTTCAGCTTCTCCAGGTTCTCTTCTTTCTGTTGTTTAAACAAAGTTTGGGCATAGTCGGTCCAGTAATGATGGTCCGTTAAAAAGGTAATATTTGTATTCAGCCATTTGATGGCGGGAATATCGGTTTGGTAGGTGAGCTCCATTTCGTGCCGGAGCAGTTTGTTCCGGTCGGGGAACTCTTTGGACCCCAGGTGAGAGAGGTCGGCGTCACAAACAATCTGTTCCACCAGGTTGTGCGGCGACTGGGGCATTTTGGTAGCCAGGATAGCGCCCTGCACCATCGACTGAACATTTTCAGGCGCCTGTTGTTGCTGTAAGAATTGCAGGGCCTCTTTGGCGCCGTTTTCTTCGTGGGCGCTGCCTTCGCCCAGGAGATACCCGGCGTCATGAAACCAGGCAGCCACATATACTGCCGCTAATTCGTCGTCCTGCAGGCGGTAATGAGCCGCAATTTGCCCGGCAGCCTGTACTACCTGTTGCGTATGTACGAGATTATGATAAACCAGGTTAGGGCGCGGGTGTTGCTGATACTGGGCTAAAACATAGTCCCGGGCTGCATCTATAATAGCATTCTTTTGCATAAGGAAGACGAAAATTAAGATAAGGAACTGCGAAATACGCTTTATACTTTGTACTTTTTATCGTACTAATAACGGTATGTTCGCTATTTCGCGTATTACAAATCGCAAATTGAGCCTAAGTTACTGCATTTTTGAGTTAAATTTATGCCATAAAGTTACACTATGGATGTCCGCATCGGGTTAATATTTCTCCTTTTCTTACTGTCATGTAATCTGAGCGACAGGGAACAAAAAGTATACGCCTCTCCCCGTGGTTACGATTTAAAAGAGCCGGTACGCTACCGGGTCAGGGAATCTATGCAGGAAATCTCGGGTATAGAATTATTCCCCGATGAGCACAAGATCATGGCCATTAACGATGAGGAAGGCCGCATCTACCAGCTGGATGTATTGGCAAAAGAACCTTATCCCCATTTTAAATTTGCAAAAGACGGGGATTATGAAGATATCTGTCATACAGATAGCGGCTGGTTTGTGTTGAAAAGCAACGGCTCCCTGTTCCAGGTCCACGGCCTGTTCACCGACAGCGTTTACAGCGATCATCACAAAATGCCCAAAACCGGGAAGAAGGAGTTTGAAACCACCTACTACGATTCGGCTCATAACGGGATTGTGATGATCTGTAAGAACTGTGAAGATGATAAACGCCTTGGCGTAACCAGCGCCTACCGCTTCGATCTGGCTACCAAAACATTTGATACCACAGCTGTCTATAAATTCAATAACCAGGAAATTGCCCGCCTGGCCGGTTCTGATATGCGGTTCTTCAAACCATCTGCAGCAGCCATTCATCCCATTGAAAAGCGATTGTACATCATCGCCTCAGTAAACGGACTGCTCGTAATTGCCGATCTTCAGGGTCACGTGCAGGAAGCCTACAACCTTAAACACCGCCTGTTCCTTCAACCGGAAGGACTGGCCTTCGCGCCAAACGGCGATATGTATATTTCCAATGAAGGCGGATACGACGGTACCGCCAATATTCTTAAATTTACCTACAAGACCAAATGATCAGATCAACCATCATCTATATTGCCCTGCTAATCTTCACAGGTACTGCCACCTACGCCCAGTCGCCGCAGGTAGTGAAACGTGTAATCCTTATCGGCGACGCCGGGGAACTGCACGACAACGGCAAAAACTCCGTAGTGGATGCCGTACGCAATACCTTCGACCTCCAGGACAGCCGCAATACCATCCTCTTCCTGGGCGATAACGTATATCCGCACGGGTTACCCGACTCCGCCAGCAGCAAGTTCCAGGTAGCCAAAGAAATCATCGACTACCAGATCAACCTGGTACGCGGTACCAAAGCCCAGGGGTATATTATTCCCGGTAACCACGACTGGGACAAAAGCAAACCCGATGGATGGGATATTATCCGCAACCAACAACAGTATGTGGATTCCCAACACCTCGATAACGTACAGTTTGAACCCAAAGAAGGATGCCCCGGCCCCATAGAAGTAAAGATCTCTGATAATATTACCCTCATCATTATGGATAGCGAATGGTGGGTGTTCCCTTATCAGAAACCCGGACTGGAATCCTCCTGCGATTGTAAAGACAACGACGAGATCCTTACCCGGCTGTCGGAAATAGTGGCTACCAACCGCAACAAACTGATCATATTTGCTACCCATCACCCTTTCCGCAGCTACGGCATCCACGGAGGATATTATACGATCAAGCAACATATTTTCCCGCTAACAGACCTGCGCCCCGCACTGTATGTGCCTCTGCCGGTGATAGGTTCTATCTATCCCATTGCCCGCGGCGTTTTTGGTACCCCGGAAGATATTCCCAATCCAAAGTACCAGCAGATGATCAAAGGAGTGGAAGCTGCCCTGAAGCCACATGGCCCCGTTGTATTTGTGTCCGGTCATGATCACACCCTACAGCTTATAAAAGATCAGCAGAACGCCTATGTGGTAAGTGGCAGCGGCGCAAAAAATAACCGCGTAAAAAAAGGCGTTAAATCCCTTTTTGCCAGTACAGATAACGGTTTTAGCACCATCGAATTAATGTCCGACAGCACTGTGCGCGTCCAGTATTATACGGCTGATAACGGCGCACAACCCGTTTTCAGTAATAACCTGTTCCGCCTGCAGGACATTCCGCAACAGGCGCTTACCTATACTCCGCCGGCATCACTGCCTCCCTTTATCAGGGTAGCTGCCGATACACAGTATGTACAGGTCTCTAACTTTCATAAAAAATTGCTGGGAGAAAATTACCGGAAAGTATGGGCCACGCCGTTGAACTTCCCGGTACTGGACCTTAAAATCGCTAAAGGCGGCCTGAAGATCCTGCAACGCGGCGGTGGAAAACAAACACACTCCCTCCGCCTGGAAGACAGCACCGGCACCGAATGGTCCATGCGCTCCCTGAAAAAGTTCCCGCTGGCAGCTATTCCTGAACAGCTGCGCGAAACCATTGCCCGCGAAGTAGTACAGGACCAGATCTCCGCCGCCAACCCCTATGCCCCGCTGGCAGTAAGCGTATTGGCAGAAGCCGCCGGCGTGCCGCACACCAATCCTACTTTTGTATACCTCCCCGCCGATAGCTCGCTCGGCATCTATGCAAACGACTACGGAAACGAAGTATTCCTCTTTGAAGAAAGGGAACCCGTTACCGGCAGCAACGATAAAACTTACAACACACCAAAGGTACTGGCAAAGATCTGGGGAGATAATGATGAACATATAGATCAGAAATCCGTGCTCCGCGCCCGCATCTTTGATATGTACATCATGGATTTCGATCGCCACGATGACCAGTGGCGCTGGTATAAGGAAAAGCACAAAGGAGAAGAATTTTATTACCCGGTACCCCGTGACCGCGACCAGGCGTTTTTCCTGAACGGAGGTTTTATTCCCCGCCAGGCTGCCCGCCCATGGTTCATGCCGGCTATCCAGGGCTTCCGGAAAAACATCCCGGATATCAATGGCTTCAACTTCAGCACCCGTTACTTCGATCGCTCTTTCCTCAACGAAATGGATGAAGAAGATTGGAAGAAACAAACAGATAAGCTTTTAAGGAAGATGACCGACAGCGTGATCAACGCTGCTGTAAAAGCTTTTCCAGATACTATCCAGTCGCTGGTAGGGCCCATGATGATAGAAAAATTATCTGCCCGCCGTAACATCCTGGAAAAAAATACACTGAAATACTACCGCTTCCTCGCCAAAGGCGTTGACGTGCCGGCCACAGAAAAGAATGAACTCATCTCCGTGGAAAAACAACCGGGTGGTAAAGTAGCCCTGGATATATTCAAGATCAGCAAGAAAGGAGCCGTTCAGCAAAACATCTACTCTCGCACCTTCGACCCCACTGTAACCAAAGAAGTAAATGTATATGGCATGGGTGGCAACGATCGCTTTGTGATAAAAGGCGATAACGCAACGCCCATACGCATACGTCTCATCGGCGGCAAGGAGGCAGATGCCTATATCGACAGCACCACCAGCAGGGCGGGCAAACGGGTACGTATATACGATCAGCGATCCGGCAAAGATAGTTTCGCCCTCACCGGCAATGAACAACGCCGCCTGTCCAACGATCCTGCTAATATCAAATATAACCGCAGCGCCTTCCAATACGAAAAAACAATGCCGTTACTGGCCGGTGGCTACAACCGCGACGATGGTTTGCTGCTCGGTGTAGGCTTGTCTATTACCCGCCACGCATGGCGCCGGGAGCCGTTCTCCACTAAACACCTGTTCACCGCCACCCACGCAGTAGCCACCCGCGCCTGGAACTTCCGCTATGAAGGAGAATATACAGACGTCATCGGGAAATCTGACCTGCTGCTGTTTGCAAGAGCAAAAGCGCCCAACAATACCATCAACTTCTTCGGGTATGGAAATGAAACCGTATTCGATAAGTCGGATAATAAAACCATTTCCTACTATCGCGCACGGTATAACTTTTATACAGCAGAAGCATTGCTGCGTACCAGCATAGGAAATCATATGACCATTGCGTATGGTCCTACATTCAATAACTACGCTTTTAATAAGGATGAAAACCACGACCGTTTCATTACCGACTTCAAAGACAACGGCCTGGATTCTGCTGGTATCTACGCCAATAAAGCATATGCCGGTGGTAAAATAGTGGCTACTATCGATACCCGTAACAACAAGATCATTCCTACCCGCGGTATCCTGTGGACTACCACCTACGCAGGTAACTTTGGTGTAAATGATAACAGTCACAATACTACTTCGCTGCAATCGGATCTGAGCTTATACATGAGCTTCCGCATCCCGGCAAATTTTGTAATCGTCAGCCGTTTTGGTGGTGGTAAACTTTGGGGGAACTACGAGTACTTCCAGGCACTCACCGTAGGCGGCGTTCAAAACCTGCGCGGGTACCGCAATTTCCGCTTTGCCGGCGACGCCAGCGTGTATAACAATACAGAAATACGCGTGAAGTTATTCGACCTGAAAACATATCTGCTGCCCGCAGGCGTAGGACTGATAGCCTTCAATGATATAGGCCGCATATGGCGGGAAAATGAAACCTCCCACGTATGGCACGATGGATATGGCGGCGGCGTTTATATTGCGCCCATCAACGCGCTCATCATCACCGCAGTGGTAGGGCATTCCAAAGAAGAAACAGTACCCTACATAACCTTTGGGTTTAAATTCTAAATAAAAAAAGAGGCCGGCTCATTTGAGCCAGCCTCTTTTTTTGTGTCACCCAATGGGCAACGTATCCTCGCTTCACAGCGGAGCTTCCATATTTACTTTCACGCGGAGCGCTTTCAATCCACTCACACCTTGTAACTCTTCCAGGTCCAGCATTTCAATTTCCGGCAGCAGTATTTTCTTGCTTTGCAGGAAAGTGATATACTTTTTCAGTTCCTCCATTTCCCTCACATAAGAGTATACCATTGCAATGGTACCAGGCTGCGTTAACCGCTCGCCGGTATCTTTTATGTGTACTTTATCAATGCGTTTTTTGATGATCTCATAACGCACATTGTAAGCGCCTTCCACATCAAACCGGCGTTCATCGCTGCGGAAGCTGATGGTAATAGGAGCGCTGTGCATCAGGATCATCTGGGTGGTTTGCAGCGGCACTTTTAATTTAGGCCCCAGTTTATGTGTAAGTCTTGCGATATGCGCCATGGAGGAAAGCTGCCACAGGCGCAGGTTGCGCAGGTATAACTGGTCAAACTTCTTTTCCTGGGCAATCGACTGCCCAATATAAATAGTATACTCCACGCCATCGGTACGGTACTTTTCAAAGTAGCAGGGGAAAGAATGCTGGATATACTGGCGTTCTTTCTCCAGGTACTGGCTGATGGCTGTGTTGATGCTGGCTAAACTGTCTTCGTACTCCCTCCGGTGATGATAAACATGTCCTTCTGATTTGTCCATCTGGGCAAAATAGCTGGCCAGTAAGGGTTTCAGATCTTCATTATCTTCACAGAGATGTTCCAGTACAGGCTGTATCTCCTGGTCCATGAATTCATTCACTTTCAGGTCTTCGCCCGCCTGCAGGCTGTTACTGAGATTGTCGAGCAGGTCATTTGTTTTAAACTGCAGCTCTTCCAGTAAAGGCAGGTGAATGGTTTTACCGATGGTTTCAAGGGTATCACGGATCAGCTCCAGCTGTTCCTGCAAATCCTCGCGGATGGCAGTGCCTTGCTGTACAGATGAGTTGCGGATATCCACAGCGCCATAAAGCGGGTATACCTCATCAAAGCTGATGCTTTCAATATCTTTCCTTTCTTCTTCGGGTGTCAGCAGGTAACTCCAGGCAGCGTCTACAAACTTCCATTCTACGGAAGGCTGTAATGCGGTAAACTGGTCTTTGATCACTTCATTCAGCCGGTTCTCGAGGATGTTCATGCTGCGGTTCAGCATGAGCACCAGCAGGGGATAGGTGTTTTGCAGCTTCCACAGCGGGTCAGCCGACAAGCGGTTGGGAGTGGAAGAGGCCAGCTCCAACACGCCCAGTATTTCCTTTTTATGGGTGATCGGGAGTATCAGAAAACTCCGGATGTTCTTGATCGGCAAATATTTCAGGAATGCGTGGGGCGCAATAGACGCCTCATTTACATCCGGAACAATCAGCGGCGCAGGGTTTTGCTGCGAATGCTCCAGCAGCAGCTGGAAAAAGTGTTGCTGTTGTTTTTTGTTGCCAACCCCCAGGATCGGATCAGTATTGGAAAATTGTTCTTCCAGCACATTCTTGCCATTCACTTTAGGGAAAGGTACCAGGTGGGCGGTTACATCAGGTATGCCCAAAATAACCGGGATCATTTTTTCCAGGGTACGGTAGCTCTCTACCTCGTTGCTGGCGCGCATGTTCATCACCAGGCTCTTGATATTATTGAGCGTTTCCGATTGGGTTACATCTTTCACGGTCCAGATAACAAAGCCTTCCAAAGAAAACATACTGGTAGGCAACAACTCCTGCAGGGCATCCGGCGTGATCTGCTTGGAACAGAACATATCATAGTTCAGATGCGGCAGTTCACCGTTTACCTTTACATCCACAAACCTGGGATCAATATTTACTTTCACATAACGTTTACCACCATCCGGCGTTTCCAGCGTATGGATGATATCGTTCTTATAGTTCATGGGAAAGTGGAATACCTTTTCCAGGATCAGTTTATATAACCAGGTGATCTTGTCTTTTTTTACCTGTGCAATGGAAATGCCGTCCGGAACGGCCGATAACTCGGAGCCGTTTTCTGCAAATAGCTGTTTAAAGAGATCAGAATAATGGAAGATGGCGAACTTAAACGGAACACCTATGCCATAGATGTCTTTGCTGGAATCCGTGGTCACCGGGAAAATGGCGGCTATCAATAGATCCAGGTATTCCTTATAAGCGCTCAGATCACCATTGCCAGGAATGGGTTTGAGTATTTCCGGGTTACTTTCAAATTTATCAATGATCAGTTTATAGAAAGACGAACGGGCTTCTCCTTCATGTGTTACCTTTTCCTTCAGATAATTGAGGAAGGGTACGAATGATATATTGGATTCAATTACTTTATCATCGTTAAATATACCGGGGTGTGCAGTTAAAACTTTCATATTATCGTACAATTATAACCAAAGGCTGTCCTTTTAGTGCCAGTAATAAATTCTTATTACAATTTACAGTAAAACATTGCAGGAATAACAGAGGAGGGTACTAATGTAGACGCAAAGGTAGGGGAAATATTGTATCAATATTGAATTCCGGGATTCAGGTATTTGTCAAATCTGGTATACACCTGATAATCAAATACCTGAATCCGCGGAAATCCGGAAGATTTATTGCAATTCGATCTGGTTTTTAAGCAGATCTTCCAAAGTATCACGCTTGCGGATCAGGTGTGGTTTGCCTTCTTTTACCAGTACTTCCGCCGGTTTCAGGCGGGAGTTAAAGTTAGAGGACATTTCAAAACCATAGGCGCCGGCGTTATAAAACACCAGGTAATCGCCTTCCCTTACCTCATTGATCTTACGGTCCCATCCAAAGGTATCTGTTTCACAGATATTACCTACCACTGTATAGATCCGCTCCGTGCCCTTCGGGTTGGAAATATTACGGATCAGGTGGAATGCCTCGTAAAACATCGGCCGGATCAGGTGGTTGAAGCCTGAATTCACCCCTACAAATACGTTAGCGGTAGTTTGCTTGATCACGTTGGCCTTTACTACAAAGTAACCGCTCTGGCTTACGAGGAATTTTCCTGGTTCAAACCACAGCTGCAGCGGGCGCACGTATGATTTAGCAAAGTTATTGAACGCTTCGCTCAGTTTTTTGCCGAGCAGGTCGATGTCTGTTTCAGGATCTCCCTGCTGGTAAGCTACCTTAAAGCCGCTGCCCAGGTCAATAGATTCCAGGTCAGGGGAAGTGTTGCACCATTTCAAACATCACTTCCACGCCCCGCAGGAACACGTCTACATCCTTAATTTCAGAGCCGGTGTGCATGTGTAACCCGGTCACTTTCAGTTTAGTGGAATTGATAATGCGTTCGATATGCCGCATCTGGTGGATGGAAATACCAAACTTACTATCGATATGCCCGGTAGAAATCTTGAAGTTTCCGCCCGCCATAATATGCGGGTTCAGGCGGATACAGATCGGATAACTGCCACCGAACTTGTTGCCAAACTGCTCCAGGATGGAGAGGTTGTCTATATTAATGATTACGCCCAGGTCTTTCGCTGCAATAATTTCCTGCAGGTCCACACAGTTAGGCGTAAAGATGATATTCTTCGGATCAAAGCCAGCTCTCAGGCCCAGTTGTACTTCCTGGATCGACACCGTGTCCAGGCCGCAACCAATAGAATTGATGTACTTAAGGATATTGATGTTGGTCAATGCCTTACAGGCGTAGAAAAAGCGGGTGTCAGACTTATGAAAGGCCTTTTGCAGCTTTTCATACTGGGTTTTAATCTTTTCTGCATGGTATATATATACCGGGGTACCAAATTCTTCTGCTACTTTCACAAGGAAATCGGCAGTAAGTACGTCGCTTTGTTTAGGCATTGAAAATCCTTAGTTTAAGAATGAGGATGCAAAATTACTACGCAAAAGTGAGAAATTGTAGAAAAAAGGGAGAATGTCAGTAGTGGCGGGATAAGTATCTTTGTTATTAGTAAATTCACATATTTATGGAACCATACAGATTTGACAGAACAGCCTTCAAAATCAAGACATTTGCTGAGTCGGATGCGGATAATGTTGATTTAAGCCTTTCGCTGGAAGAACGGGTCCGTCAGGCATGGTATCTTATTTCAAAAGCTTATGGTTTTGATTTGGACAACCCGCCACGGATGGATAAGACTGTATTTTCATGTAGAAAACAGAAATAATAATGCGGTCGATATTTAATGACGGTTTTAGGGATTTCATCAGAGCTTTGAATAACAATCAGGTTGAATATATTCTGGCAGGTGGCTATGCCGTTATTCGCCAATGGCTATAGAAGGGTAACAGGCGATATGATATTTGAGTAAATAGGACCAAAGAGAATTATTTAAAGCTGACCAGAGCGTTTGCTGATTTTGGACTACCTGTTTTTGATATGACAGAAAGTAAATTTTTAGACGTAGAGAAGGCTGATGTATTTTCATTTGGTCGTTCTCCCGTAGGAATAGATATCCTGACGAAACTAAAAGGCGTGGATTTCGAAGAAGCCGCTGCTTCAGTTCAAATATTTATTGATGGAGATCTGGAGATAAAGTATTTGCATTTAAATAATCTCATACAGGCTAAGAGAGCCGCTGGTCGCCATAAAGACCTGGATGACATTGATAAATTGGAAGCACGAAATTGATCTGTTTATATATGGGTCTAACAATCAAATAGATCACACGGGGTAACTTCTAATACTTTAGCGAGTTCAATAATTGTAGAAAATCTTACATCTACTCTGCCCTTCTCCATCTGTCCCAGATTAGAAAAATCAATACTGCAATTTGTCGCCATCTGGCGCAAACTCCATCCCTTTTGCTCTCGCAACTGGCGTAATTTATTGCCAAATTGTTTTAATTCCTCTTGCTTATTGATATCCATATTCAAGTCGAATATGAACAAAATGAATAGAAAATATGTGTGCGAATAAACACACAGTAATATAAAAAGCATTATCTTTAAGGCATATTAACAGGCTAAAAGTCTTGTTATAATTCAACCATGTTAACCAAAACCATACATATCATGCAACCGACAAAAACTGTACAAAACCAATCCGCTCCGTTCTCTCTTCGAAGGCTTCGCCGGCAGCGCCGTTAAGTTTCGTGAAAAAGTTTGTGAAGAATGTGGCTGGAGCGAAAGCACCTTTTACAAAAAAGCGCGCGAAACACGCCATCATACAGCGGTTTTCAGTATTGCCGAAATGGAAAAAATAAAAGACCTCGCCTGGGAAGTACAGCAGGAGCTGAAAGACCGGTTATGAAAAATAAATTGCTAAAGCTTTACCGGTGTGAGGTCTTAGCAATTCAGCCTCGCAAATATATTTGGAAGGTTCATATAAACGAACTAATTTTACAAGAATGAGTACAATATTAGGTACGTTTAAAAGTACCTATTACATAAATAGCATCATATGCAAGTAGTAAATTATAGTGAGTTCAGGCATAAAATGAAAGCACATCTTGATAACGTTTCGGATAATCATGATGTTCTCATTGTGCCGCGTGGTAATGAAAAAAGTGTTGTAATCATTTCTCTGGAAGAATACAATTCTATCCAGGAAACATTGCACCTCATGAGGTCAGAGAAGAATAGAACTCGTTTGATGGAGGCTCTGGAAAGGGCAGATAAAGGTATTAGTGAGAAACATGACCTAATTGAAGATTAAATGACGCTTACATGGGATAGTAATGCCTGGGAGGATTACTTATATTGGCAACACCATGATCGTAGGATCATGAAAAAGATTAATGAATTACTGAAAGACACAATGAGACAACCTTTTGAAGGTTTGGGAAAACCTGAATTGCTCAAAGAGAATCTGGCTGGATGCTGGTCCCGAAGAATTGACCAGGAACACAGATTAGTGTACAAAGTAATAGAAGATTCTATCTACATTCTACAATGTAGATACCACTATTAAAAAGGTCAAACCAGCTGGTTTGACCTTTTTAGCTCTTACTAATTTTTAGCCAGGTCCGATAAATCTTACTATCCTTTATCAGCCTGATTAAGAATAACTTGCTATTCACTTTGCACAGAAACTTTTTGAAAGATGACCTTCACTAATTACACTACTCCTCTTCATCCCCTTCCATAAACCCTTCAATACTCCTCCGGTCTTTCTTCGTGGGCCGGCCAATCTTACTCTGTCGCTTACCTGTCTGAAACACAGACGCAACAAAAGCGGGCGCCAGTTTATCCTCATCAGGAGTGGTGTCTATATAATGTTTAATGGCTTCACTATACGGCACCCGGTTGGAGATAACGCTCACCACTTCAATCACCCACTTACGGGCTTCGCTCCTGATCTCAAATTTATCCCCCGGATTTACGGGCTTAGCGGCTTTCACAGAGGAGCCGTTCATCTTCACTTTACCGCCGTCGCAGGCATCTGCAGCCTGGCTGCGGGTTTTAAACACCCTGATAGACCAGAGATATTTATCTACGCGTACTTTTTCGGTATTACTCATATTCAAAAACTTTAAGCCGGCGGCAACCGGAGCTGCCGCCAGTTTGGCTATTTACTCATCTCCGCAAAAAATTTGTGGAAATAAGGAATGGTTTCAATGCCTTTGTAATAATTGGCTAAACCATACTTCTCGTTGGGAGAATGCAGGTTGTCGCTGTCCAATCCAAAGCCCATCAGTACTGTTTTCAGCCCCAGTTCCTTTTCAAACAGTGCCACGATAGGAATACTACCGCCACCGCGCACCGGGATAGGATCTTTGCCAAAAGTAGCGTGGATAGCTTTGTGCGCTGCCTTAAATGCCACCGAGTCGATTGGCGTAACATACGGGCTGCCGCCATGATGCTTGGTTACTTTCACCTTCACACTCTTAGGTGCAATGGCTTCAATATGTTTGGTGAACAGATCTGATATTTCGTGCCAGTCCTGGTTAGGGACAAGGCGCATGGAAATCTTGGCAAATGCTTTTGATGGCAATACGGTCTTGGAACCTTCGCCGGTATAACCACCCCAGATACCATTTACTTCCAGCGTTGGCCGGATACCGGTTCTTTCGATCGTCGTAAATCCTTTCTCTCCCCAAACATCCGCTACACCCAGGTCTTTTTTATATTCTTCTTCATCAAAAGGAGCGGCATTCAGCGCGGTCCTCTCTTCTGTACTTAGTTCCTGCACTTTATCATAGAAGCCGGGAATGGTGATGTGATTATTTTCATCATGCAGGGAAGCAATCATTTTCGCAAGGATAGTAGCCGGGTTAGCTACAGCGCCACCGTATACACCACTGTGCAGGTCGCGGTTAGGACCGGTTACTTCCACTTCCATATAAGCCAGTCCGCGCAGGCCCGTATCAATGGAAGGGTTTTCCAGGCTAATCATGGAAGTATCTGAAATCAATACCACATCCGCTTTCAGGCGTTCCTTGTTATCTTTCAGGAAGATGCCCAGGTTAGCAGAACCTACTTCTTCTTCCCCTTCAATCATAAATTTGATGTTGCAGGGAATCGTGTTGGTTTTGTTCATGGTTTCAAAAGCCTTTACATGCATGTAAAACTGGCCTTTGTCATCTGCACTGCCACGGGCATATATATTGCCATCTTTAATTACAGGTTCAAACGGACCGCTGTGCCACAGCTCCAGCGGATCTGCAGGCTGTACATCATAGTGGCCGTATACCAGTACGGTGGGTAAGGAAGGATCTATGATCTTTTCGCCATAAACGATCGGGTGACCAGCAGTCTGACATACTTCTACTTTATCTGCGCCGGCTTCTTCCAAACGTACTTTTACCGCTTCCGCACATTGCTGGGTATCTTTATTGTGACGGGAATCCGCACTCACAGAAGGAATGCGTAACAGCGCCAGTAATTCATCCAGGAAACGATCTTTGTTCTCTGCCTGGTAATCTTTCCAAACTTGCATGATTCTAGGAAATTAAGTTCACAATGTGGTGCAAGTTAAAGGAAAATCAACATTTACAGATTTAGATAGTTTCGAATGGTAGTCCATGCCGTTTTAGAGAGAAGTGAACCGTTATCCCTTCCCGTTTGAATAACATCCAATACACGATACTCTCCCGTTTGTCAATCTCAAAATTCTGACCGGATACCCTGCTAAGCTTTTATCTTATTTTCAGTAAAAAAATTAATCTATTATGGGAAAACAAGTCGGAATAATCAGCTTCACGGGCAAGCTGGGTAACCTGATCGGTTACCGGAGGAACGGGCAATACTTTGTCCGCACCATGCCCGAAACGGTGCGGCAAACCGCCGCGTGCAAGGCAAAAGTAAGGCATAAGCGGGCCTGTCCCCATTTTCCAGGAACGCCTCGTTATCTTCACTGCCTCTAATAATGATCAGGAAATTAGTTTCTGTCTTACCAGGAACTCCAGTTTCTGGTTTACATCGAGCAATTTGGCGGTTAACTCTTTATTCTCTTTGCGGAGGGCGTACACTTCATATGCCTTTTCGATATTGTGTTTCAACTCCTCTTCATTCCAGGGTTTGGAGAAATATTTATATACCTGTCCTTTGTTAATGGCATCTACTACCGCGTTGATATCGGCATAGCCGGTCAGCAGCATGCGTATAGGCTCGGGGTACTTTCCCAGTATTGATTCAAAAAACTCTATCCCGGTTGTCTTTGGCATCCGCTGGTCCGAGATAATGATGTGAAATTCCTGTTCTGCCAGCAGCTTTTCCGCGTCCTCCGCAGAACTGGCTGTAACCACGTTGTACAGCCTTCTGAATGAAGCTTTGAAAGCATTCAGATTGTGTATTTCATCATCAATATAGAGAATATGGATGTGTTGTGCACTCATTTAAGCAGACTTAGTTCCAAGTTATTGATAATAAATGAGTTAGAAACAATGAAACTTTCGATATCGATTTTGTATCCATTCTGCCCCATTCACCTTAAATCTTACGGTAAAACGTTCAATGTTTTACGCTCAACAAAGGTACATATAAACATACTGTTTTATGATGAATATTTCAAGGATGAATGAACTTTTTTAAAAAATAGCCGTTTCCTTATCCAATAGCGATTTAGTGGGGGAGTTTCCATATTTTCGTGTAGTTATGAAAAGCGTGCGTTAACCGCTTTTTTTATAGCGTTCACCGGTGAAAAAACTACTTACACCGGCAAGCGTAAAATCGGGAATACCTTTTGCACATTTGCCGGCACTTAAAACTTAAATTTAAATTCAGATGAAAACAGGAATTATTGTTATTGTAGTACTCGCGTTATTGGTCATGTTAGGTTGTGGTAAATACAACGGCCTCGTTACTAAAGACGAAAATGTGAAAAATAAATGGGGAGTGGTACAAAGTAGCTATCAACGCCGTGCTGATCTGATCCCTAACCTGGTGGCCACCGTGAAAGGCGCCGCTAATTTCGAAACTGAAACCCTCGAAAAAGTGATCCAGGCACGCGCCAGCGCTACCCAGATCAAAGTAGACGTGAATGATCTCAGCCCTGAGAAAATTCAACAATACCAGGCTGCACAAGGACAGTTAAGCCAGGCACTGGGCCGCTTACTCGCCGTATCTGAAGCCTACCCCGACCTGAAAGCAAATGCTAATTTCCAGAACCTCCAGGCTCAACTTGAAGGAACGGAAAACAGGATTAACGTAGCCCGAAATGACTTCAACGAAGCGGTAAATGCTTACAACAGCTCCGTTCGTACTTTCCCAAACAACATTATAGCCGGTATCACTGGCTTTAAACAAAAAGGTTATTTCGAAGCAGCCGCAGGTGCCCAAAATGCTCCCGAGGTTAAATTCTAAAACAACCCTTACAAGATAAGCTGTCTCCGGGATGCTGGTGCAATACCGGCATCCCCCGGAACAGCAATCCAAAAATTATATTCAGCATGCGCATTTTCCCTTTTAAACGAAAAGAGATTTTTTCAGAAACGGAGAAAGAAAGACTCGTGCAGGCTATCCGGGTAGCAGAACGGCTTACTTCCGGAGAAATCAGGTTGTTTGTAGAAAGCCATTGCAGCTATGTGGATCCTATGGACAGGGCGAAAGAAGCTTTCGTGTCACTCGATATGGGAAAAACAAAATTGCGCAACGGCGTTTTGGTATATGTGGCCATCAAAGACCGGCAGTTTGCTATCCTGGGCGACCAGGGCATACATGAAAAAGTAGGCGACGAATTCTGGGTGAAGGAAGCAGCATTGTTAATCGACCACTTTCAGCGCAATCGTATTATCGATGGCATCGAAGCATGTATAGCGGAAATAGGCGCCTCACTCCGTACCTTTTTCCCGCATGAAGCCGGTAATGATGCGAATGAACTGCCCGACGATATCGTCTTCGGCAAATAAAAGCCACTCTTTTTAAAACGATTTTAGCTTTGATACAATGAGGATACTACGCTGGTTTTTACCGGGATTATTAATGATGGCGGGTTTGCTGGCAAATGCCCAGAATATACCGCCCCGGCCTAATCCTCCCACTTTAGTCAATGACTTTGCAGGCGTGTTGCTGAAAACGGAAGATGATGCCCTCGAACAAAAAGTAGTGGCCTATTTCGACAGTACCTCCACGCAAATAGCAATTGTTACACTCAAGTCCATCGGTGACTACGATATCAGTCAGGTATCATTAAAAATATTGCGCGACTGGGGAATAGGTACCAAAGGCAAGAACAATGGTATACTTATTCTTGTTTCAGTGGAAGACAGGAAGATCAGGATTGAAACAGGCTATGGCATGGAAGGCGTAGTACCCGACGCTACCGCCAACCAGATCATTTCACAGATCATAAAGCCAGCTTTCCGTGAAGGACACTACTACCAGGGCCTCGACGGCGCTGTGGAAGCCATTCAGAAAGCAGCCGCCGGCGAGTACCGTGCAGACCCGCGGCAAAGCAAACCCGGCGTCAGCCCGGGAGCCGTTTTCCTGATCATCATGGTAATTGTAATCATTGTTTCCATCATCGGCCGTGGCGGTGGCGGAGGCAGAGGTGGCGGTACCACCTATAACAGACGGGGCGGATGGATATGGCCGGTAATCGGCGGTATGGGAGGCTTCGGCAGTGGCAGCAGCGGAGGCGGATGGTCCGGTGGTGGAGGAGGTGGCGGCTTCGGTGGCTTCGGAGGAGGTTCCGGTGGTGGCGGTGGCGCCAGTGGCAGCTGGTAAGAGCAGGAAAACTATTTTATGTCATATTTGCATGTGTTAAATGGAGATGCTACCCTTGCCCTGTTCCGGCAAAGCAAGGTGCCGGGAGAGATAGTGGTGTGCCGGGAAATGATGTGCGAAGGCAAAGTAAAATATACCAAAGACCTCACAGAATTCTTTGAAAGCCGCGCTAAGCATCTCGAATTCCATTACGGGATCGATAAGCAAACCTATTATACCAATGTAGTACAGGAGCTGGAGAAATTAGCACTCTCCGGCTCCGCTGCAGAGGAAATCGTATTGTGGTTTGAATATGATCTGTTTTGCCAGATCAATATGCTGTTCATCCTTTACTATCTCAGCAGCCGGCTTACTATCCTTCCCCCCATCACCCTGGTAGATCTGCACCATCACCCCACTGCGGATGAATTCCCGCAGATATTTGAACAACGGACACAGCTTCAGGCTGAAGACCTGCTTTGGGCCGCCGACGTATGGGACGCCTGGTGCCTTAGCACCCCACAAGCGCTGGAAACCATCAGTAAGCTGCCCGCCGGAAATCTTAAATACCTGCCCGAAGCTATCACTGCACATCTCAAACGCTTCCCCGATATCAATACCGGCCTGAACACCATTGAAAACTATTTCCTGCTCCGCCTCGTGCTCGGAAGCTACCGCTGGTACGACCTCTACATGCTTTTCTGGAACGAACTCGAAATATACGGCTTCACCAACTTCCAGCTCGATGTTCTCATCCACCGCATGGCCAATGCCGGCGTCATCGAAGAACACGACCAAATGCTGAAAATCACCAGCCTGGGAAAGGAAATACTGGAAGAAGAAGAAAACTACCTCGACTACATATCGCTCGAACACCGCTGGCTCGGAGGCGTAAAACTCGCCAACACTCCCTGGCGCTGGGACCCGCAACTCAACGCCCTCGTGGAGATTGAAGCGTAGGTTGTCTTTCTCAGGATTACGCTGATTTTACTGATTTACTTTTTTTGATTTTTTTAAGATTAAAAGATAATGGGAGATAAAAGCGATGTCCGGCTTCTATCTCCCATTATCAGTTATAGATATCAGTTAAAAAAAATAAATCAATTAAAAATCATAAAGCAAATCCAAAAAGTAAAATCAGTAAAATCAGCGTAATCCTGAGCAAGACAACCTACGCGTTACTTAATACTCGCTTTAATCTCCTCCGATGCCTTGCGCAGATAGTCCGCCTGTTTCAGCAGCTCGTCGCGGTTAGCGCCAGTTACGGCAGTGGCTTCCTGCGATTTGCTTTTGCTGATTTCCTGCATCCAGTTACTGATGTAGGTGCTTACCTGTGAGTTATTAAATTGGGCGGTCATGGCTTTTACCTGGTCCACACCTTTTGTTACAGCAGGGGTGTTGTTGATCTTGGATAAGAAGCCCAGGTAGTCGAAAGCTGCATTCAGCTTGTCCTGGCCGGAGGTTTCATCAAATTTTGTTGCCACAAAAGTAACATCGGAAGCGTTGCCTTTCCTGGCATATACACCTGCGATAGCATTTACCAGCTTGCCTTTGGTGTCGCTTTCCAGCTGTTTGGCGATGGTGTATGCTTTTTCCAGATCCAGGGTGGCTAAGCCTTCCAGGCCGGCGGCTTCTACAGCATAGGATTTGTCTTTTGTTGCTGCTTCAAACAAAGCGGCGTACTGCGGATCTTTTAGTTCACCCAGTTGCAGCAGTGCTGCTGCACGTACCAGGGAGCTGGGATCTTGTTTGGCAAGGTCCGTCAAAACAGGCAGGGCGGCTGTTTTCACAGCTGCATTGCTCAGGTTCAGCTTTCCGATGGCATACGTTCTTAAGCCGTGATATTTATCTTTCAACGCCAGCTGCAACAGTTTCACTGCTTCAGGATTGGTGGCCTGTGCATCTGCTGCTTCATCTATAGCAATATGGCGGTCCATATAATTAGGCGCGTGGGCATATTGATAAGCATAAGTGCTAAACGCCCGGTGGTCGTCTATCTTGGCTAAAACTACCTTATCTGCATCTACATTTACCAGGTCTGGTTTAGCCGTGTAAGAGAAGGTAAAGGAATCAACCCGGTGTTCCATGAAGATGTTATGCCTGTTTGCTTTGCCGCCTTCATAGATGTCAATGGCCATGGGGATGTGCCATACTTTATCTTCTTTCTGGATCTGCTGTAATATAACGGTCACCGTGTTGGCGGCATCATTATACTTATAGCTGATATCCAGCTGTGGGAAGCCTTTACCAAAATACCATTCGTTGAAGAACCAGTTCATATCCCTGCCGGTTACTTCTTCTACGGCTAAACGCAGCTGATGCGCTTCGGTAGCTTTAAAGGCGTTTGCTTTCAGGTAAACGTTCAGGGATTTGAAGAAGGCAGAATCTCCTATGGCATTGCGGAGCATATGCAGGATACGGCCACCTTTCTGATAGGTGATCTGGTCAAACATATCTTCCTTGTCGTGATAATGGAAGCGTACCAGGTCTTTATCGCCGGCATACTGCACCATCGACATATACGACTGTGCCGCTTCCAGGCTGTGTTCATCGGCAGCGTCCTTACCATATTTATGTTCCAGCCACAGGTATTCGCTGTAGTCTGCGAAGGATTCATTCACAGTAAGATTGCTCCACGACTCTGCGGTGGCCAGGTCGCCAAACCAGTGGTGGAACAGTTCATGCGCAATTACGCCTTCATTGTAGTTGTTATTGTCCAGCAGCTCCCGGTCCGTTTTCTGTATAAACTCCCCGTGAAGAGTGGCGGTGGTGTTTTCCATAGCGCCGGAAACGTAGTCGCGGCCGGTGATCTGGGAGTACTTCACCCAGGGATAATCATATCCCAGTATTTTAGAGTAGAAGGTGAGCATTTCAGGCGTATTACCAAAAATGTTTCTGGCATATTTCTCAAAAGGCTTTTCCACATAATAGCTTACTTCTTTGCCGCGCCAGGTATCTTTTACAATGGCATATTCACCTACCGCCATCATAAACAGGTAAGGGGAGTGGGGGAGATCCATCTTCCAGGTATCTGTACGGGTACCGTCGGCATTATTTTTCTGGCTTACCAGCTTACCATTGGAAAGGGTAACATATTTCTTTTCAACGGTCATGCTGATTTCCTCGGTGCACTTCTGGTTGGTTTTATCGATAGTAGGAAACCAGGCAGAAGAACTTTCTGTTTCGCCCTGCGTCCATATCTGGGTGGGCTTTTTAGGATCTTTGCCATCGGGATTGATAAAATAGAGTCCTTTGGCATCAGAAATAGCGGCGCTTCCCTTTACTTTGAGTTCATCGGGTTTTGCTGTATAGCTGATATAGATGATATATGATTCGGTGGCTTTGTAGCTTTTATCCAAAGCGATGTGCAGTTGGAGGTCGTCGTAGCTGTATTTCAGCGGACTGCTTTTACCTGCTTTAACTACGGCCACTTCTTTAATATCCATGCCTTTGGCGTCCAGGGTGAGGGAGTCGGTGGCATAAAAATGCGGCTTGAGGGTTATCCAGGCTTTGCCATAGAGGTACCGCTTGGCGTAGTCGAAACGTACGTCCAGCTTAGTGTGTACCAGATCGTTCACTTTAGTGGCGGATGCGCGGTATATCTTTAGTGCGGGGGGCGGGTCTTCCTGGGCAGCTTTGTCAGATTGGGCCATCAGGGAAGTGCTCATCCCGAGTCCGGCTATTCCTCCGATCAGCATCCCCATCAGGGATTGCTTCAGATGTAGATTCATGTAAAAGACTGTTTTAAACAAATGTATCGGCTTGCGCCAATTAAAAAGAGTCAAATTTAAACAAATGGGCCAAATATGAGGTAAGTGGTTAAAAATGCTATTTTTGTTGAGCTTACAGGCCAATAAAACAGCATTATGATCAAAGCAATAGTGAATGGTAAATCTACATTTGCCGTTAATAACGATACCAAACTTACCTGCGATAACCAGGAAGTGGACTGGTCGGCAGTGAAGCTGCCTACCGGCGATTACAGCGTTATAATGGACGGCCGCAGCTACCAGGCGCAGGTGTTGAGGATAGAGAAAGATACTAAAACCGTGGTATTACAGGTAAATCAGCAACAGTTTGAAGTGGTGATAGAAGAACCGATCGACCAGCTGCTGGCCTCCATGGGGATCAAGGATGCGATGACCAAAAAGGTGAATGACATCAAGGCGCCGATGCCCGGACTGGTGCTAAAAGTGCTGGTAACCGCAGGTCAGGCCATCAAAAAGGGCGATCCGGTGCTGATCCTGGAAGCCATGAAAATGGAGAACGTGTTCAAGGCCGGCTCAGATGCTATCGTAAAAGAAATCAAGGTAAAAGAGCGCACCGCCGTGGAAAAAGGTGAGGTGCTGATCGTGCTGGAATAATATTTGCACAAGGACAGTTTTATACCAATATATAGTATGCATCTCAAATACAGGACAGTAATATTCGTATGGGCATGTCTGTTACTATGCGGCCGGCTGTGGGCGCAGGAACAACTCCACTACGTGTATATTCAGAGCGAGAAGGGACAGCCGTTTTATGTAAAACATAACGGCAAAGTGCTGAGTTCCACCGAAAGGGGCTACATCATTATCCCGCGGTTGGAAACAGGTACGGCGCCCATTACGGTGGGTTTTCCAAACAAAGAATCCAAGGAAGCACAGTTTAACCTTAGAATAACAAAAGGTGATCAGGGCTTTCTGCTGAAACAGTCCGGCGAAGCCGGTTATTCTTTATATAACCTCCAAACTTTCCGGGAACTGAAATCGGATGCCGGCGAAACGGCACTGGCAGCAGCGCCTCCCGCCGCAGATTCCATTGTGCCGGAGCTGGACACGGCCAAAAAGGAAATGATGACCAACCTGCAGAAAGACCTGGAAACTACTTTCGCCGATAAAGCAATTGTAACCGGTCCTGCTAAAACGGCTCCCGCTAAATCAGGCAATCCTTTTGCTTCTGCGCTGGATAAGGTAGTGGTAGGCGGCGACGACAGGAATGAGCCGGAGCCGGAGCCGGAAGTAAAAAAAGAAGCAGCTCCTGCGGAAGAGGCGCCGGTGGCTGCCGAAGCAGAGGTGAAGAAACCCCGGAAGAAGCGTAATAAAGGAGAAAGAGAACCTTTAACAGAAGAGGAACAGGCGATTTTGAGCAATGTATTGGCAGAAGAAGGTAAAACCGCCGCCAGCGAAGCTGCTGTGGCAGCTGAATCCACCACCGCTCCTGCCGGAGAGCCGGTGAAAAAGAGATCAAAGAAACATAAAGCAAAAGAAGGAGATCCTGACTTTATAGAATTCCAGGATGATGCGGCACCTGCAGCAGCTGCTGCTACTACTACGGAAGCTGCTGCGCCGGTAGTGGTGGAAGTGCCGGTAACCGCTACAGAAGAAGCGCCGGTGCGCGCCAAAAAGAAGAAGAAAAAGATCTTTGATGATACAGAGCATCCGGCAAATATCATCACCGATTCCAGTGGCTATGGCATTGCTGTTACAGAAGAAGAACCGGTAAGAAGCAAAAAGAAGAAGAAACGTAATGAAGAAGAAGTGGCGACTGCAGATGCAGCAGGAGCACCGGTGGGAGCAGAAGTGGCGCCGGAAATGACGACCGCTGAAAAGAAGAAAGCCGATGCACGCCTGATCAACTCGGATTGCACCAATGTAATGGACGATGATACTTTCCGCAAGGTGTTACGCAAATTCGTAGCTGCCAGAACGGATAACAGTATGATCGAAGTATTTAAGAAACAAACCCGCAACTATTGCCTGCAAACAGTTCAGGTGAAAACCCTGGTACAGTTGCTCACGGCGGATGATACGCGCTATCGCCTGCTGGATACAGCCTATTCCAAAACAGTGGATACCGAGAAATATGGCTCCCTGGAAACCCTTTTAATAGATGACTATTACAGGGGCCGGTTCAAAGCCATGTTGCATAAATAATATAACCTTCATTATTACGGAGTTATAGGAAGATGGATCACAGGATCATCTGACTATAACTCCGTAATTCATTCCGGATAGTCCGTAATTCTTTATTTTCGCCCCCATATGAACAGGTACTTTATTGAAGTTGGATATAAAGGGGCGCAGTACAGCGGTTTCCAGGTACAGGAAAATGCACATACCGTGCAGGCGGAAATAGACCACGCGC
>NZ_JBNPWD010000001.1:3425000-3430000 GCF_050434005.1 Chitinophaga sp. W2I13
ATTCATTTAAAGAGTGCGTAACAGCTCACTGGTCGAGGGTTTGGGCACGGAAAATAATCGGGCATCAAACATATAACCGAAGCTTTAGGCCTAGTATGAATGTACTAGACGGTAGGGGAGCATTCTAAACTGCATCGAAGGTGTGTTGCGAAACATGCTGGAGCGTTTAGAAAAGAAAATGTAGGCATAAGTAACGATAAATAAGATGAAAAATCTTATCGCCGTAAGACTAAGGGTTCCTGATCAACGCTAATCGGATCAGGGTTAGTCGGGTCCTTAGGCAAAGCCGAAAGGTGTAGCTGATGGCAAACTGGTGAATATTCCAGTACCTGCTATAAATTCGATGGAGTAACGGAGTAGTGAAAGGATCGCGCACTTACGGAATAGTGCGTTAAAGGGTGTAGGTATAGGTTTGGTAGGAAAATCCGCCAGACTTGCTGAAGCCTGATAGTACAGCAAAGCTTCGGCCGCGCTGATAGTGTCCCTAATCAGACTTCCAAGAAAAACTTCTAAGGTTCGTTTATAGCAGCCCGTACCGTAAACCGACACAGGTAGTCGAGATGAGTATTCTCAGGCGCTCGAGTGATCCGTGGTAAAGGAACTAGGCAAATTGACGCTGTAACTTCGGGATAAGGCGTGCCACAGTGATGTGGCCTCAGTAAAATGGTACAACCAACTGTTTAACAAAAACACAGGGCCCTGCAAAATCGAAAGATGACGTATAGAGCCTGATACCTGCCCGGTGCTGGAAGGTTAAGGAAGGATGTTCGGAGCAATCCAAAGCTTCTGACTGAAGCCCCAGTAAACGGCGGCCGTAACTATAACGGTCCTAAGGTAGCGAAATTCCTTGTCGGGTAAGTTCCGACCTGCACGAATGGTCTAATGAGTTGTACACTGTCTCTACCACGAGCTCGGTGAAATTGTAGTATCGGTGAAGATGCCGGTTAATCGCAACGGGACGGAAAGACCCCGTGAACCTTCACTACAACTTAACATTGATTTTGAATGCCAGATGTGTAGGATAGTTGGGAGACTATGAAGCAGCTTCGCCAGGAGTTGTGGAGTCATCGTTGAAATACCAACCTTCTGTTATTTAGAGTCTAATCCCAGTAATGGGAGACATTGTTTGGTGGGTAGTTTGACTGGGGTGGTCGCCTCCTAAAAGGTAACGGAGGCTCGCAAAGGTACCCTCAGTACGGTTGGTAATCGTACGCAGAGCGCATTAGTATAAGGGTGCTTGACTGTGAGGCAAACAAGCCGAGCAGGTGCGAAAGCAGGCTAAAGTGATCCGGTGGTTCTGTATGGAAGGGCCATCGCTCAAAGGATAAAAGGTACTCCGGGGATAACAGGCTGATCTCACCCAAGAGCTCATATCGACGGTGAGGTTTGGCACCTCGATGTCGGTTCGTCACATCCTGGGGCTGGAGAAGGTCCCAAGGGTTCGGCTGTTCGCCGATTAAAGTGGCACGTGAACTGGGTTCAGAACGTCGCAAGACAGTTCGGTCCCTATCTGTTGTGATCGTTAGTAAATTGAGAGGACATGACCTTAGTACGAGAGGACCGGGTCGTACATACCGCTGGTGTATCTGTTGTGCCGCCAGGTGCAGTGCAGAGTAGCTATGTATGGATAGGATAAACGCTGAAAGCATCTAAGCGTGAAACCTGCTTCAAGATGAGTTTACTTTTAAGGGCCGTCGGAGACTACGACGTTGATAGGTTACAGGTGTAAGGGTGGTAACATCGCAGCCGAGTAATACTAATTGCCCGTAAGCTTTAATTTTTTAAATATTACGCAAAAGAGTCTTAGAATACAACTTTCCCGATATGTTATCTTATTAGTTTGCTGTAAAGCAAAAAAGATCTTATGGTGGTTATGCCGAGGGTGTTCACCTCTTCCCATTCCGAACAGAGAAGTTAAGCCCCTCATGGCCGATGGTACTGCAATATCATGCGGGAGAGTAGGTAGCTGCCATACTTATTAAGAGAAGCCTTGGTGCATTTGCACTGAGGCTTTTTCTTTCTTTAAGAGTAGACGCATCTGCTAAAGAGCAGATAATTTCATAAAGCGTCAGTACATTTTTACTCTAAAGCAATGATCCTCACACGGATTATAAAATTACACTCAGCCATAAGGTTGAAAACAATTTGAAATAAGATTGAAAAATAGTTTGAGAGAAAACTCAAATAGTTTTGTTTGCGAATGATAAAGGGCATATCTTTGCCATCCGCTTCAAAAAAGCTAGTGTTCTTTGTAAAATAGGGGTTTGATTATCGGAGATATTAATAGCACTTTCCCAATAGACAAGTCATTGATACTAAGATAATTAAAGATGCAAAATACTTCAAGAAAGTTTTGGTGATTAAATATAAGATCACTACCTTTGCAACCCCAACACAAACAATACAATACAGAGTATAAGTTCTTATAATAATAACAAGAAGATGTTTGACTAAAGAGTCACGGAGATCGGATCTCACACATCGTCAATAATCACGCAAATGAAAGCTCGTAAGAGCAGTCAGTGATTAAAAGTTCTTTGACATATTGGGAAATGCAAGTTGTATTCAAGATAGTAATATCTAAATACTAAATTTTTTAAAGCGAATAAGAGCGCATGGTGGATGCCTAGGATCTAAGAGGCGACGAAGGACGTGGTAAGCTGCGATAAGCTACGGGGAGATGCAAACGATCGTTACATCCGTAGATTTCCGAATGGGACAACCCAGTACACTGAAGGTGTATTACTCCGCAAGGAGGGCCAACGCAGGGAACTGAAACATCTAAGTACCTGCAGGAAAAGAAAATAAATAATGATTCCCTAAGTAGTGGCGAGCGAACGGGGAAGAGCCCAAACCGGATCGAAGCAATTCTGTCCGGGGTTGTAGGACTACTTTTAGAAAGTCAGATCAAGTTGAATCATCTGGAAAGATGAGCCGTAGCAGGTGATAGCCCTGTAGACAGAAATTCTGATGGACGTGTAGTATCCTGAGTAGTGCGGGACCGGAGGAATCCTGTATGAAACTGCCAGCACCATCTGGTAAGGCTAAATACTCCTTAGATACCGATAGTGAACCAGTACCGTAAGGGAAAGGTGAAAAGTACTCCGAACAGGAGAGTGAAATAGTTCCTGAAACCGTGCGCTTACAAGCGGTCGGAGCTCAGCAATGAGTGACGGCGTGCCTTTTGCATAATGAGCCTACGAGTTACTCCTCACTGGCAAGGTTAAGGTCTTCAGTACCGGAGCCGTAGCGAAAGCAAGTTCTAACAGAGCGAATCAGTCAGTGGGGGTAGACGCGAAACTTTGTGATCTATCCATGGGCAGGGTGAAGGTTAGGTAAAACTAACTGGAGGCCCGAACTCATTAGCGTTGAAAAGCTATGGGATGACCTGTGGATAGGGGTGAAAGGCCAATCAAACTGAGAGATAGCTCGTTCTCCCCGAAATGTTTTTAGGAACAGCCTTGGATATAGACGTATTATAGAGGTAGAGCTACTAATTGGGCTAGGGGGCTTCACCGCCTACCAAACCCTAATAAACTCCGAATGCTATAATATAATCTCCAGGAGTGAGGCTGTGGGCGCTAAGGTCCATGGCCGAGAGGGAAATAACCCAGACTAACAGCTAAGGTCCCTAATGATATGTTAAGTTGATCAAACGCGGTTCAAATCCTAAAACAGCCAGGATGTTGGCTTGGAAGCAGCCATTCATTTAAAGAGTGCGTAACAGCTCACTGGTCGAGGGTTTGGGCACGGAAAATAATCGGGCATCAAACATATAACCGAAGCTTTAGGCCTAGTATGAATGTACTAGACGGTAGGGGAGCATTCTAAACTGCATCGAAGGTGTGTTGCGAAACATGCTGGAGCGTTTAGAAAAGAAAATGTAGGCATAAGTAACGATAAATAAGATGAAAAATCTTATCGCCGTAAGACTAAGGGTTCCTGATCAACGCTAATCGGATCAGGGTTAGTCGGGTCCTTAGGCAAAGCCGAAAGGTGTAGCTGATGGCAAACTGGTGAATATTCCAGTACCTGCTATAAATTCGATGGAGTAACGGAGTAGTGAAAGGATCGCGCACTTACGGAATAGTGCGTTAAAGGGTGTAGGTATAGGTTTGGTAGGAAAATCCGCCAGACTTGCTGAAGCCTGATAGTACAGCAAAGCTTCGGCCGCGCTGATAGTATCCCTAATCAGACTTCCAAGAAAAACTTCTAAGGTTCGTTTATAGCAGCCCGTACCGTAAACCGACACAGGTAGTCGAGATGAGTATTCTCAGGCGCTCGAGTGATCCGTGGTAAAGGAACTAGGCAAATTGACGCTGTAACTTCGGGATAAGGCGTGCCGCAGTGATGCGGCCTCAGTAAAATGGTACAACCAACTGTTTAACAAAAACACAGGGCCCTGCAAAATCGAAAGATGACGTATAGAGCCTGATACCTGCCCGGTGCTGGAAGGTTAAGGAAGGATGTTCGGAGCAATCCAAAGCTTCTGACTGAAGCCCCAGTAAACGGCGGCCGTAACTATAACGGTCCTAAGGTAGCGAAATTCCTTGTCGGGTAAGTTCCGACCTGCACGAATGGTCTAATGAGTTGTACACTGTCTCTACCACGAGCTCGGTGAAATTGTAGTATCGGTGAAGATGCCGGTTAATCGCAACGGGACGGAAAGACCCCGTGAACCTTCACTACAACTTAACATTGATTTTGAATGCCAGATGTGTAGGATAGTTGGGAGACTATGAAGCAGCTTCGCCAGGAGTTGTGGAGTCATCGTTGAAATACCAACCTTCTGTTATTTAGAGTCTAATCCCTGCAAAGGGAGACATTGTTTGGTGGGTAGTTTGACTGGGGTGGTCGCCTCCTAAAAGGTAACGGAGGCTCGCAAAGGTACCCTCAGTACGGTTGGTAATCGTACGCAGAGCGCATTAGTATAAGGGTGCTTGACTGTGAGGCAAACAAGCCGAGCAGGTGCGAAAGCAGGCTAAAGTGATCCGGTGGTT